>CAWIXY010000001.1:0-934731 GCA_963840185.1 uncultured Actinomycetes bacterium
TGCGATGCCTCCTCGGGCGGTGTCGAGCTGGCGGGCGGCGGTGATCAGCCCGACGTCACTGTACGCCCGCGCAAGACACGCCCGCCACCCGGCGCAAGCGTCTCATCCGAGGATCGCGGAGCGACCCCCCGATGGGACGCTCGGCCTCAGCGGTTGTCGCCGGCCTCCGAGTCGCCCTCGGCGACCACCAGCTTCAGCGCCTCGTCCAGGCGCACGTCGATCGTGTCGCCGCCGGCCGTCGTGACCTCGACCTCCCACGTCGCGCCGTTCTCACCGTCGCGCTCGACCGAGTTGGCCCGCGCGCCCGGGTACAGCGCGAGCGCCGCATCCCGGGCGCGGTCCGCGCCGGGTCCACTGACGCCGCCCTCGCCGTCGTCACCACCACCGACGGCGACCGCAGCCCCAGCTCCGCCGGCGGCGAGCGCGAGCGCTGCGCCACCGGCGATCATCGTGCGTCGCCTGAGTCTCATGGCCGGAGGTCTACCGGCCGCGGCTGAGGTGGGGCTGAGACGTGAAAGGCCTCCTCAGCTCGCGCAGATGGCGTAGACGGTGAAGCCCTGCGCGCTCGTCGCGTCGTTGCCGACGGACGGCGCTCCACGTCGAGGCGCCCACCGGATGCGTGTCGTGGACGTCGAGGACCTCGGGGTTCGAGACGTTGACGCCGCCCCCGGTCACCTTCTGCCCGGCGTCGCAGGTCGCGGTGCCGGGGGTCGTCGGAACCGAGTCGGGGTCCGAGTCGCCGGCCGCGCTGAACGAGGCGGTCTTGATCGTGATGGTCGCAGTGCCCGCCGCCGGGCCCGGTGATGGACCCGGCACCCCGCGGTCGCCCTGCCGGGCCCTCCGGCCCGCGCTCGCCCTGGGCTCGCCCTTCTGGCCCTTCAGGAACCGCCGAGCCTCCGAGGCTCAGGTCGCGCGCCTCCAGCGAGCGGTCCTTGATCTCAGCCGAGCGGATCGCGCCGGTGCGCAGCTGGTTGGTGCCGACGCTGTTGCGTGGCAGCGTTATCGCGGCGTAGGACGTGCCGCCCAGCGCGATGAACAGGGCAAGGCTGGCCGTGACGTTCGCGAACGTCAGGCGCTCTCTCAAGCGACGCATACAACTCCCCAGTTGTGGTTCCCCGAATGCGAAGCGTCAGGCTACGGGGGCCGGCCCGAGCGCGGGGGGCAAGATCTTCACTCGGTCCGGAAGGGCCACCGAGAAGGCGCTGCCGCGGCCCTCCTCGCTCTCGACCCACACGCGGCCGCCGTGGGCGGCCGCGATCTCGCGGCAGATGGCCAGTCCGAGGCCGCTGCCGCCGACCTCGCGGCCGCGGGCGCGGTCGACGCGGAAGAAGCGATCGAAGACGTGGAGGCGGTCGTGCGCCGGGATGCCGGGGCCGTCGTCGGTGACGGTCACCCCCACCTCGCCGTTCCGCTGCCAGGCCGTGACGTGGACCTCGCCGCCCGACCGCGTGTACTTGATCGCGTTGTCGACGTAGTTGGCCAGCACCTGGTGCAGGCGACGAGGATCGGCCTCGGCCTCCGCTGCCACGCCGCCCACCTCGACGCGGACGCCCTTCGCCGCCGCGAGCGGCAGGAGGGGGCCGACCACCGCCTCGATGGCCTCGTCGAGGCGCACGCGGCCGCGCAGCAGCTCGAGGCGACCCTCGTCGACCTGGGCGAGCGTGAGCAGGTTGTCGACCGTGCGGCTCATGTGGTCGACCTCCTCGCGCGTGCTCTCCAGCACCTCGCGGGCCCGCGGGCCGAGATCGCGCTCGCGCAGGCTCACGTCCAGCTCGGTGCGCATCACGGCCAGCGGCGTGCGCAGCTCGTGCGAGGCGTCTGCGACCAGCCGGTGCTTCTCCTCGACCCCGCGCTGGAGGCGGTCGAGCATCGCGTTGAGGGTCACGGCGAGCTTGCCGATCTCGTCGGCGGTGCGCGGCACGACGATGCGCTCGTCGAGACGGTCGATGCCGATCTCCGCGGCCTGCGCGGTCATTCGCTCCACGGGTCGCAGCGCCTTGCGGGCCAGCCACCAGCCGCCCAGCGCGGTCGCCGCCAGCGCTGCCGGACCGGCCAGCAGGAGCAGCGCAAGCACCCGATCGACGGACTCCTCGACCTCCTCGAGCGACTCGGCGACGACGAGCACCTGGCGCCGGCCGTCGCGCTCTACGGCGGTGACCAGCGCGAGGTAGTGCTCGTCGCGGCCGGGCCCGAGGTCCACGTCCAGGAGGCGCGACTGGTCGCCCAGCGCGGCCGCCCGCACGTCGGCGCCGACCATCGGCCGCGCGCCGGCCAGCGGCCCGTACGCGTACATCACACGACCGCTCGGGTTGATGATCTGCGCGGCAGCGCGGCCGGGCGGCAGCACAGTGCGGCTGACGTCGACGAAGTCCTCGGGCCCCTCCTCCTCGTAGCCGCGTCCGATCTGGTTGGAGCCGAGCCGCACCTCGCTCTCGATCCGCCCGCGCAGGTCGCCGCGCAGCTGGAGCACGAGGAACGCGCCGAGGCCGATCACGATCGCTGCGAGCAGGATCGCGTACCAGGCGGTGAGACGGACCCGGATCGGGGCGGTCACGGCGTCTCCAGCACGAACCCGATGCCGCGGACGGTGCGGATGAGGCGCGGGCCGGACGGCCGCTCGAGCTTCTTGCGCAGGTAGCCGACGTAGACGTCCACGACGTTGGGCGACCCGTCGTAGTCCTCGTCCCAGACCTGGCCCAGCAGCTCCTCCCGCGTGACCACATGCCCGGCGTTGCGGGCCAGGACCTCGAGCACCGCCAGCTCGCGGGCGGTGAGCTCGATCTCGTCGCCGTCGCGCCTGGCGATCCGCGTCTCCGGGTCGACCTCCAGGTCGCCGGCCTCGATCAGCGCGCCGCGCTCGGGCGGCTCGCGGCGGATGAGCGCACGCAGGCGGGCGAGCAGCTCGCCGAAGTCGAACGGCTTGACGAGGTAGTCGTCGGCGCCCTCGTCCAGGCCGCGGATGCGGTCGGTCACGTCGGCGCGGGCGGTGAGCATGATCACGGGCACCCAGCGCTCGCTCTCGCGCAACGCCCGGCAGACCGCGAACCCGTCGCGGCCGGGCAGCATCACGTCGAGCACGACGGCGTCGTACTCGTGCTCAGTGGCCAGCTCGAGCGCCGTGTCGCCGTTGTCCGCGATGTCGACCTCGTAGCCCTCCTGCTCCAGGCCGCGCCGCAGCGCCCGCGACAGCTTGCGGTCGTCCTCCACGACGAGCAATCGCATCGTCACGGCGGGGGGTGAGGAATTTCCCGTTTGCATTCTGGTGACCGTCGTGGTTAGCCTAAGAGAACTCTAAGGCCGCGTTTCGGGGGGTTCCTGACCACGCGGCCTCGACGGAAGTCTGGGGGGCAGTAATGGGCTCGAAGAGCAGGCGCGGCGACGTCCGCGACCGGTCAACCACGCACGGAGGACGACGCTAGCGATGCTTCGCTCGATCATCAACGCGAGCCTGCGGTTCAGGCTCCTCGTCGTGGCCATCGCGGCCGGCATCATCGGCGTGGGCATCACGCAGCTGAACGATGCCCCGGTGGACGTCCTTCCCGAGTTCACGCCGCCCTACGCCGAGGTCCAGACCGAGGCGCTCGGCCTGTCGGCCCAGGAGGTCGAGCAGCTCATCACCGTGCCCCTGGAGGCCGACCTGCTCAACGGCGTCCAGGGCGTCGACGTCATCCGCTCGGAGTCCGTCCCGAGCCTGTCGTCGATCACGATGGTCTTCGAGCCCGGCACCGACATCTACCGGGCCCGCCAGCTGATCGAGGAGCGCCTCACGCAGGCGCACGCGCTGCCCAACGTGTCGGCGCCGCCGACCCTGCTGCAGCCGCTGTCCTCGTCGAGCCGCGTGATGATGATCGGGATGTCCTCGAAGGACATCTCGCCGATCGACAAGTCGGTGATCGCCCGCTGGACCGTGCAACCGCGCCTCATGGGCGTGCCCGGCGTGGCCAACGTCGCCGTCTGGGGCATGCGCGACCAGCAGCTCCAGGTCCAGGTCGATCCCGAGCGCCTGCGCGACCGCGACGTCACGCTGAGCCAGGTCATCAGCACCTCGGGCAACGCCCAGGTCGTCTCGCCGCTGAGCTTCCTCGAGGCGCTCGACGCCCGGGCAGCGGCGGCTTCATCGAGACGCCCCAGCAGCGCCTGCAGGTCCGCAACGTGCTCGAGAAGATCGCCGACCCGAAGGAGCTCGGCAAGGTCCCGGTGGAGGGCACCGGCGGCAAGCTGCGCCTGTCCGACGTGTCGGACATCAAGGTCGACCACCAGCCGCTCATCGGCGACGCCGTGGTCAACGACGCCGACGGCCTGCTGCTCGTCGTCGAGAAGTTCCCGGGCGCCAACACGGCCGAGGTGACCGAGGGCGTCGAGGACGCGCTCGAGAAGCTCAGCCCCGGCCTGCGCGGCATGGAGGTCGACACGTCGGTCTTCCGCCCGGCCACGTTCATCGAGGACGCCGTCGACAACATCGCGCTCACGGTGACGATCGCCGCGGTGCTCGCCGCGCTGATGCTCGCCGCCTTCCTGTTCCACTGGCGCACCGTGCTCGTCGCGCTCGTGACCATCCCGGTCTCGCTCGTGGCGGCCGCGGTCGTGCTGGACCTGCTCGGCGAGAGCCTCAACGCGATCTCGTTCGCCGGCCTGGCCATCGGCCTCGCCGTGGTCGTCGACGACGCCGTCGCCGGCGCGGAGAACGTGTCGCGGCGCCTGCGCGAGCACCGCGAGTCGGGCGCCGACGGCTCCGTCGCCTCGGTCGTGGTCGAGGCGACGCACGAGGTGCGCAGCCCGCTCGCCTACGGCGACGCTCATCGCCCTGCTGGCGATCGTGCCGGTCGCCGTGATGGAGGGCCGGCCCGGGGCGTTCTTCGAGCCGCTCGCGCTGGCGTACGCGCTGGCGGTCGTCGCCGCGATGGTCGTCGCGCTGACGCTGACGCCCGCGCTCAGCCTGCTGCTGGCCTCCCGCGGGCGGCCCGGCGGCGCCTCGCCGCTGGTCGACCGCCTGCGCCCGCGCTACGACGGCGCGCTTTGCGGGCTTCATGAAGCGGCCGCGGACGGCGCTGATCGCCGCCGGCGCCTGCGCGCTGGTGGGCCTGGCGGTGCTCCCGCTGCTCGGCACCTCCCCGATCCCGACGTTCAAGGACCGCGACGTCCTGGTGCGCCTCGACGGCGACCCCGGGACCTCCAACCCGCGCATGACGCAGATCGCCACCTCGGTGAGCCGCGAGCTGCGCGCGATCCCGGGCGTCGACAACGTCGGCGCCCACGTCGGCCGCGCCGTGACCGGCGACCAGGTCGTGGACGTCAACTCCGGCGAGGTCTGGGTGAGCGTCGACTCCGGCGCCGACTACGACAAGACCATGGCGTCGATCCGCGAGGTCGTCGACCGCATCCAGGGGCGTCGACCACCAGGTCGTGACCGCCTCGTCGCAGACGATCAGCGACGTCGGCGCGCTCAACGAGGGCGACAACCCGAACAGCGGCAGCGGGCTCAACGTGCTGACGGGCTCCGACAAGCCCGTGGTGGTGCGCGTCTACGGCCAGGACCCGGACACGCTGCGCACCGAGGCGACCAAGGTCCGCGACATGGTCGCCAACGTCGACGGGGTCGTGGACCCGCGCATCGAGCTGCCGGCCGCGCAGCCGACGCTGCAGATCGAGGCCGACCTCGACGAAGGGGCGCGCGCTGGGCGTCAAGCCCGGTGACGTCCGCCGCGCCGCAGGCACCCTGCTGCACGGCATCCAGGTCGGCAGCGTCTTCCAGGACCAGAAGGTCTTCCAGGTCGTCGTCCAGGGCGTCCCGTCGACCCGCGAGAGCGTGGCGGCGGTGCGCAACCTGCTGATCGACCGGCCGGAAGGCGGCCATGTGCGCATGAGCCAGGTGGCCGACGTGCGCGTGGCACCGACGCCGGCGGTCATCCAGCGCGAGGCCGTTTCTCGCCACGTCGACATCGAGGCCGGCGTCGACGGCCGCAGCGCCGACGACGTCGCCGCCGACATCGAGGACGGCCTGGCCGACACCAGGTTCCCGCTCGAGTACCACGCACAGGTGCTGACCGACTCGACCGGCGAGGAGATCGGCGCGATGAAGATCGCGGCGTTCGCCATCGGCTGCGCGATCGCGATCCTCCTGCTGCTGCAGGCGGCGTTCCGCAGCTGGCGCCTGGCGGCCTGGCGTTCGCGTCGCTGCCCGTCGCGCTGACGGGCGGCGCGGTCGCTGCGCTGATCGACGGGGCCGACGTCACGCTCGGCGCCGGCGCGGCCTTCCTCGCCCTGTTCGCCATCGCGGCGCGCAACGGCGTGCTGCTCATCCGCCACCTGCAGGAGCTCGAGCGCCGCGACGGCGTGGCCTTCGGGCTGGAGCTCGTGCGGCGCGGAGCCGGCGAGCGGCTGACCGCGATCCTGGCGAGCAGCGCGGTGCTGGCGATCGTGGCCCTGACCGTGGTGGTCATGGGCGAGCGGCCGGGGCTGGAGGTCCTGCACCCGATGGCCGTCGTCCTCCTCGGCGGGCTCATCACGACGACCTTCGTGAGCCTGTTCGTGCTGCCTGCGCTGTACACGCGGGTCGCGACGCCGAGCGAGGCGGCCGCCGAGGACGAGGAGGACCTGCTCCACCGCTGGGCCGGCGTGGCCCCGGGCACCCAGCCGGCGCCCGTCACCGCGGGCGACCGCAGCGGCGTGGCCAGGCCTGCCGCACCGCCACCCGCGGCACCCGAGAAGAGCGGCGCCGAGAAGAGCGGCGTGGAGTAGCGAGATGCCACGTCCAGTCACCATCGCTGCCGCCGCCCTGGCGGCAGCCGCGGTCGCCGTCTCCGGATGCAAGGAGGTCGAGACCGAGGCGTCCCACGGCTACGAGCCCTCCAAGCTCGAAGAGGTCAAGGGGGCCGGCGACGAGCTCAAGCGCGTCGTCTTCACGGCAGAGGGCGCGCAGCGCACCGGCCTGAAGACCGCACCCGTCCGCCAGGACGGCGGGCACGCGGTCCTGCCCTACGAGGCGCTTCTCTACGACGCCGACGGCGGCACGTGGGTCTACACGTCCACCGGCAAGCTGACCTACCTGCGCGCAGGAGGTCGAGGTCGACCACATCGACGGGAACCGCGTCGTGCTCACCAAGGGCCCGGCCGTCGGCACACCCGTCGTGACGGTGGGTGCGGCCGAGGTCTACGGCGCCGAGCTCGAGATCGCGGGGAGCCACTGATGCGCTGGATCGTCTCTCGCAGCCTGCGGTTCCGCTGGCTGGTCCTGTTCGCGGCCGCCGGGCTGATCGCCTACGGCGTTGCCCAGATCCCGAACACGAAGGTCGACGTCTTCCCTGAGTTCTCGCCCGCACAGGTCGAGATCCAGACGATCGCGCTCGGCAACTCGTCCAACGAGGTCGAGGAGTTCATCACCGTCCCCATCGAGGAGCGCCTCAACGGCCTCCCGGGGCTGCAGGACCTGCGCTCGAAGTCGGTCTCCCAGCTCTCGTCGATCCGCCTCATCTTCGAGCGCGGGACCGATGAGATGCGGGCGCGCCAGCTCGTGCAGGAGCGCCTCGCCCAGGTGACGTCGGACCTGCCGACCTGGGCCGCGCCTCCGTGGATGATGCCGCCGCTCTCTGCGACCAGCCGCATCCTGAAGATCGGCCTGGAGCCGAAGGGGCTCAACCTGGTCGAGATGTCGTCGGTCGCCTACTGGAAGATCCGCCAGCGGCTGCTGCGCGTGTCCGGCGTGGCGCAGGTCAACATCTTCGGCGAGCGCCTGCAGCAGCGCCACGTCCAGGTGGACCCGGCCAAGCTGGCCGAGAACGGCGTGTCGCTCGAACGCGTGATGGAGACCACGGCGAACGCGACGGACGCCGGCGTGCTGGCGTACGCCGAGAGCTTCCTGCCCGGCACCGGCGGCTTCGTCGAGAACGGCTCGCAGCGGCTGAACGTGCAGAACGTCCAGGCGATCCAGGAGCCCGAGGAGCTCGGCAAGGTCCCGGTGGCCCGGCGCGACGGCAAGGTGCTGCGCATCTCGGACGTCGCCAGGGTCAAGGAGGACTTCCAGCCGCTGTGGGGCGACGGCGTCATCAACGACGGCCCCGGCCTCATGCTCATCGTGCAGAAGTTCCGCGGGGCCAACACGATGGAGGTCACCGAGGGGATCGACAAGGCGATCGAGGAGCTGCGCCCGGGCCTGCCCGGCATGGAGATCGACGCGACGATCTTCCGGCCGGCCACGTTCGTCGAGCAGTCGCTCGACAACCTCAAGACCGCGCTGATCATCGGCGTCGGGCTCGTCGTGCTGATCATCGCCGCCTTCCTGTTCGCCTTCCGCACGGCGTTCATCAGCCTGATCGCGATCCCGCTGTCGCTGCTCGCCGCCGTGATCGCCCTCGACCTCCAGGGGGCCACCATCAACGTGATGGTCCTCGCCGGGTTGGTGGTGGCGATCGGGGTGGTGGTCGACGACGCCATCATCGACGTGGAGAACATCGTCAGACGCCTGCGCCAGGCCCGCAGCGAGGGCAGCGACGTCTCGACGTTCAGGATCGTGCTCGACGCCTCGGTCGAGGTGCGAAGCGCGATCACCTACGCGACGGTCATCAACGTCGTGGCGATCGTCCCGGTGTTCTTCCTGGAGGGGCTCTCGGGCGCGTTCTTCAAGCCGCTGGTGCTCGCCTACGGCCTTGCGGTGCTCGTGTCGATGCTCGTCGCCCTGACGGTGACGCCCGCGCTGTGCCTGATCCTGCTGTCGCGCGGAAAGCTCGACAAGCGCGAGTCGCCGCTGCTGCGGGTGCTCAAGCGCGCCTACGGCGCGGTCCTCGCGCTGCTGGTGCGCCGCGCGAGCCCGGCGGTCGGGATCGTCGCCGCGCTGGGACTCGTCGGTGCGCTGATCTACCCGACGCTCGGCAATCAGCTCCTGCCGAACTTCAAGGAGCGCGACTTCCTGATGCACTGGCTGACCGAGCCCGCGACCTCCCAGCCGGAGGAGACGCGGATCTCGGTGCGTGCGTGCAAGGACCTGCGCGAGATCCCGGGCGTGCGCAACTGCGGCTCGCACATCGGTCAGGCGCTCGAGGGCGACGAGGTCTACGGCCCCTACTTCGGCGAGAACTGGATCAGCGTGGACAAGAACGTCGACTACGACGACACGCTCGCCGCCGTCCACCGCACGGTCGAGGGATACCCGGGCCTGTACCGCGACGTCCAGACCTACCTGCGCGAGCGCATCAAGGAGGTGCTCAGCGGGACGGGCGAGTCGATCGTGGTGCGGACCTACGGGCCCGAGCTCAAGACGCTACGGGCGAAGTCCGAGGAGATCGCGAAGGCGATCGAGGGCATCGAGGGCATCACCGACGTGTCGCCCAGCTTCTCGGAGGACCTCCCGCACATCCAGGTGGAGGTCAACCTCGCCAAGGCACGCAAGTACGACCTCAAGCCGGGTGACGTGCGCCGGCAGTCGTCCACGCATGCTCGCCAGCGAGGAGGTCTCCGACCTCTTCCACGGCGGCAAGGCCTACGACGTTCACGTGTGGAGCATCCCGTCGGCCCGCAACAGCCTGACCGACGTCCAGAACCTGCCGATCGACACCCCGGGCGGTGGCCGCGTCCGCCTCGAGCAGGTCGCCGACATCAAGGTCGCGCCGACGCCCAACAACATCGAGCGCGAGAACCAGTCGCGGCGCATCGACGTTGGCGCGAACGTCAAGGAGGGCTACGCCCTGGCCGAGATCGTCGAGCAGGTCGAGGATCGCCTGGAGGGCGTCAAGTTCTCCACGGCCTACCACGCCGAGGTGCTGGGCGAGTCGACCGAGCTCAACGCCGCGCAGGACCGCCTGAGCCTGTTCGGCATCGGCGCCGCGATCGTCATCCTCCTGCTGCTGCAGGCCGCGTTCAGCAGCCTGCGACTGGCGGCGATGACGTTCATCCTGCTGCCGATGGCGCTGGTGGGCGGCGTGCTCGCCGTCAAGCTCGGCGACGGGATCCTGTCGCTCGGCTCGCTGATCGGCTTCCTGACCGTGTTCGGCATCGCCGCGCGCAACGGAATCCTGATGATCAGCCACTTCCAGCACCTCGAGCGCCACGAGGGGATGGCCTTCGGGCCCGAGCTCGTGATGCGAGGGGCCAAGGAGCGCCTCGCGCCGATCCTCATGACGGCCTGCGCCACGGGACTGGCGCTCGTGCCGCTGGCCATCGCCGGCAGCAAGCCCGGCCATGAGATCGAGCACCCCATGGCGCTCGTGATCCTCGGCGGCCTGGTGACGGCGACGCTCATCAACCTGTTCGTCCTGCCGGCGCTCTACCTGCGCTTCGGCAAGAGCCGGAAGGAGCGGCGGGCGGCCTCCGCCCAGGCAGCCACCGCCTGACGCTGCGCGGCAGCTCCGCCGCTCTCATCCTCCTCTCAGCCACCGCGCCTAGGTTCCGCGTGCGACGGAGCTGGTTCGGGAAAGAAGGAGGACGAGGTCGATGGAGCTGCCGCGGACAGTCGAGGTCGATGAGCGCTACCAGGCGCCGGAGCAAGAGCTCCACGCCTGCGGGCGCTGCTCGTCGCAGCTGGTGGAGCCGATCGCCGTACGCCGCTTCGACTCGCGCTGGTGGCACGTCGAGCGGCGCTGCCCCGAGTGCCAGTGGACGGGCGCCGACCTCGTGACCGAGAGCGCGGTCGCGCACCTGGACGAGCAGCTGCAGGCCGCGCGCGACGCGCTGACGGGGCTGCTGCAGGCGATGCAGCACAGCGAGATGGAGTGCGAGGTCGAGCGGTTCGCGCACGCGCTCGCGCTCGACCAGGTCCTGCCCGAGGACTTCTGAGCCGCCGCCGGGCGGTGCGTCAGGCCGGCTCGGGGAGCGGGCGCGACGGGGCGCCTTCGCGCGCGTTGCGCGCGGCCATGATCCGGGCGAAGAGGCCCGCGGTCACGAACATGAATGCGCTGTAGACCGCGGCTGGGATCGTCAGCTCCGTGGCCACGGTCGCGCCGATGGCGATGGCCAGGGTCGCGTTGTGGATCCCGAGCTCCATCGCGATCGCGGTGGAGCTCGGGTCGTCGAGGCGGGCCAGCCGCGCGATGGCGAAGCTCACCCCCATGGCAAGGACGTTCAGGGTGATGGCCGCGGCGGCCAGCTCGCCGAGGTGCTCGGTCGCCTCGCTCCAGCCCTCGACGACGGCGCCGGTGACGACGAGCAGGAACATGCCGAGCGCGAAGCGCTTGGCCTGCTGCTCGTGGGCGGCCGTCCAGCGCGGGGCGCGGGCGCGGACGACCATGCCGATGGCCAGCGGCACGACCGTGATGAGGAACACGCGCACGACGATCGGGACCATCTCGACGTCCTCGGCGAACTCGTCGGCGCCGAAGTGGTCGGTGGCGAGCGTCAGGAAGAGCGGCACGGTGACCACCGCGGCCACGCTCGAGATCGCTGTCATCGTGATCGAGAGCGCCGTGTTGCCGCGGGCCAGGTGCGTGAGCAGGTTGGCCATCGTGCCGCCGGGCGAGGCGCCCAGCAGCACGAGCCCGACGGCGAACGCGGCCGCGAGCCCGTAGAGCTCGGCGACCGCGAAGGCCAGCAGCGGCGAGATCAGCAGCAGGTTGCCCAGGCCGATCGCCACGCCCTTGGGCACCACGACGACGCGCTTGAAGTCGGCGGGCGTCAGCGCGAGGCCGAGGCTGGCCATGATGAACGAGAGCGCCACGGGCAGCGCGACAGCGGCGAAGATGCCGTTCTCGGTGTCCACCGTCAGCAGCTTCGCAGGGCGCGCAGCGTGGCGCGGCCGCGGCGCAGGACGACCGTCGCCCGCAGGCCTCCGCCGGTCCGCCGCGCGCTCGCCGCCCCGCGGATCGCGCACGGCCGGAACGGCCGGCGCAGCGCGCCGAGCAGTGCGTCGACGGTGACGCGGCGCACGGTGCGCGAGCGCAGGTGCAGCGTCCAGCCGCCGGCGTCCTCGACCGAGCGGGCGGTGCCCGTGCCGTCGGGCCCGAGTCGCGACGTCGAGCGCCCGCGCGGGACGGCGAGCAGCTCGCGCAGGTGCGCACGCTCGGCGCGTCCGACGACACCGCCGGGCCGGTCAGCGTGGCGCGAGAGCGACCGGACGTCGTCGGGCAGCAGCGGGAGCACGGCGCCCGCGCGCACCAGCAGCGGCGGCTCGCCGATCGGCGCACGAACGGTGACCGTGCGCGGCCCGCGCAGCGTGCGTCGCGGCCAGAGATGCACCCAGGCGCCGGCCGGCAGGCGCAACGTGCGGGTGGTCGCGCCGGGCTCGAGCACCGGCGCGGCGAGCAGGTCGCCGCCGAGCAGGTACTGGTCGTCGCGAGCGCTCAGCACGCGATCGGCGGGATGGGTGAGCGCGTGGTGGCGCATGAGCGGCAGGCCGGTCCGGCGGTACTGGTCGCGCGCCCCGGCGAGGTAGGGCCACAAGCGCGTGCGCAGCCTGGTCATCTCGCGCCAGAGCGGCAGGGTCTCGGGGTCCAGCGGCTGCGGGCGCTCGCCGCGTGGCCGGCCGAACCCGTTGGCCTGGGTGCGCATGACGCCCGACAGGGCGCCGAGCTCGATCCAGCGCTCGAGCAGCTCGCGCGTGAGGCGCCGCTCGCCCAGCGCGAAGAAGCCGCCGACGTCCGAGCCCCATAGGCCCACCCCGCTCAGACCGATCGACAGACCCTGGCGGACCGCAGAGCGCAGCCCGTCGTAGCCCCAGTCGACCGTCGGGTCACCGCCCCACACCACCGGTGCGTGGCGCGCGGCGCCGGTCCAGCCCGACCGCACGAAGCGCACGAGCGGCGGCGTGCCCTCGCTGTCCGCCAGCCGCTGCGCGGCGCGGTGGTAGAGGACCGGGTAGTCGTTGTGAACGCGGTGCCCGGGCCGCCCGTCGGCCGAGACGAGGTCCGCCGGCGTGTACTCGCCGAAGTCCTCCATCCACCCGTCGTGGCCATCGGCGACCGCGCGGCTCAGCACGTCCTGGAAGGCTCGGTCGCCGGGCGGCGCGGTGAAGTCGTACTGGGAGACCTCGAACTGGGTCGAGCCGACGTAGCGGTAGCGGTAGGGCCCGCCGCCGGGCGCCCCGCCCAGCGCGCCCGCTGCCGCCGCTGCGTCGTAGGCCTCGGTGTAGCCGGTGCAGACCATCGGGTTGACGTAGGTCGTGATCGACACTCCGGCCGCGTGGGCGCGCTCGGTGCGGGCCTGCTCGCCGGCACGGTCGTCGCGCTCGTCGCCGCAGGGCAGGTAGTGCGTGTAGGTCTGCAGCAGCGACAGCGGGGCGCCCGCCGCCTCGGTCGTCCGCAGCGCCTCGGCCTCGTCGCCGGAGGCCTGCAGCCACGGCCCGAGCACCGCCTCGTCCGCCACGCGCGGCTGGCGGCCGACGAGCGCCGTGAAGCGCCGCAGCGCATCGGCCGGCCGCGGCCCCGAGACGACGCGAAGGTCCAGCACGGCCCCGTCGGCTTCGACGCGCCAGCGCCGTGTGCCCAACGTGTGGCGGTGCGTCTCGTCGCCCAGGGCGAGCACACCATGCCCGCGGGAGGACAGCAGCCACGGGACGGGGAAGTACGTGGCATCGTCGCGCAAGCGGAAGCCCGCGGGGGGCACGAACGCGCCGACCAGCGCGCGGTCCTCGGGCGCCCACGGGCCGTCGGACACGAACGACTCGACCTCGCCGCGAGTGCGCAGGACGGCGTCGGAGCGCTCGCCGAAGCCCAGGAAGCGCTCTCCGCGGCCGGTGGCGAACGCCAGCCCGGTGGCGGCCGCTGCGCCACCGCGCGCCTGCAGGCGCAGCGGCGTGATCCCCGCGCGCGTCGGCCCGGCGGTGAGGCGCGCGCGCACGCGCGAGGGCGCCGGCGCCGCCAGCTCGGCGACGAGCCGGCCGCCGCGTCGCCGCAGGGAGGTCACGCGCGTGAGCCGCACCGCCCGTCCGTCCGCGAGCCTGACCAGCGGCGCCCCGGAGGTGCGCAGCGCCGCCGAGTCGCCGAGCGCCACGCTCACCGCGAAGGGAGCGCGCTGGGCGCTGACGGAGGCGGGCGCGGGCGTGGCGGCCGCGGCGGCGGCGACCACGGCCACGGCCACGGCCGCGACGGGCGCGCTGAGCCGGGGGCCGGACACTACCGGCGAGCCTACCGGCCGCGCACGGTCAGGACGCCGCGGCGCTGGCGGCGCTCGCGGCGCCAGCGCCGGCGCCGTCGGCGCGCTGCGCTGCCCGGCCCCGGATCAGGTCCGAGGCCCGTTCGGCGATCATGACCGTCGGCGCGTTCGTGTTGCCGCCGGGGATCAGCGGCATGATCGAGGCGTCGACCACGCGCAGCCCGTCGACGCCGCGCACGCGCAGCTCGGCGTCGACGACCGCGGCGTCGTCGGTGCCCATCCGGCACGTGCCCGCCGGGTGGTACAGCAGCTCGACGCGGCGGCGCACGTCGGCGGCCAGCTCGTCGTCGTCCTGGATGCCGGCACCCGGGAACAGCTCGCGCACGCGCACCGAGCGCAGCGGCTCGGCGCCCACGATCTCGCGGGCGAGCTTCACGCCGGCCACCAGCGCCGCCAGGTCCTCCGGCTCGGACAGCGTGTTCGTGGTGATCCGCGGCTTGACGCGCGGGTCGGCCGTGCGCAGGCGCAGCGACCCCCGGCTGCGGGGGGTGATGAGCACCGGAGCCAGCGTCAGCGCGTGCCCGTCGAACGTCCCCGCGCCGTGGTCGACGAAGTAGGCGGGCGCGAAGTGGAACTGCAGGTCGGCGGCCGGCAGCCCGGGGCGGCTGCGCACGAAGGCGAACGCCTCGGCGACCGATGAGGTCAGCGGGCCGCTGCGGCGCAGCAGCCACTCGGCGAGGTGGCGCGGATGCTCGGCGTCGGCCAGCGAGCCCTCGGTGACCTCCCACACGCACCCGTGGTAGGGGTGGTCCTGCAGGTTCGCGCCGACCTCGGGAGCGTCGACCGCGAGCGCGATGCCGAGGTCGCGCAGGTGCTCGGCCGGGCCGACGCCCGACAGCATCAGCAGCTGCGGCGACCCGAACGCCCCCGCGGCGAGGATCACCTCGCGCTCCGCCGTCGCGACGTGCTGGCGGCCGCGCCGGTCGCGGAAGCGCACGCCCGTCGCCCGCCCGCCGGCGACGTCCACCCGCTGCACGGCGGCGCCGGTCACGACCTCGAGGTTCTCGCGCTTGCGCACCGGCCGCAGGTACGCGTCGTTCGCGCTCCAGCGCCGCCCCCTGTGCTGGGTGACCTGCACCGGCGCGACGCCGTCCTGCTCGGGCCCGTTGTAGTCGTCCACGCGCGGGATCCCGGCCTCCTGCGCGGCGGCCAGGAAGCGCCGCGGTCAGCGGACGCGGCGAGCGCTCGTCCGCGACGCGCAGCGGCCCGCCGGTCGCGTGGTGCTCCGAGGCGCCGCGCGCGTTGTCCTCCGCGCGCAGGAAGTAGGGCCGCACGTCGCTCCAGCTCCAGCCGGGGACGTCCCAGAGGTCGTAGTCCAGCGGGCGCCCACGGACGTAGAGCATCGCGTTCATCCCGCTGGAGCCGCCCAGGCCCTTGCCGCGGGGCAGGTACAGCGAGCGGCCCTCGCAGTGCGGCTCGGGCTCGGTCGCGTAGTCCCAGTCGAGCTTGGTGTGGAACTGCTTGGCGAAGGCGGCCGGTATCGCGATGTTCGGGTGCAGGCCGCGGCCGCCGGCCTCCAGCAGCGTCACCCGCACGTCGGGGTCCTCGCTGAGGCGGTTGGCCAGGACGCAGCCCGCAGAGCCGGCGCCCACGATCACGTAGTCGGAGGAGGCGGAGGACATGCGCCGATCCTCTCGCATCGGCCCGCGACCCGGCGGATAGGATCGCCCGTCATGGCCTCACGTCGCAGGACCGTCGACCGGGTCCTCGACATCGCCTTCGCGATCGTCGCCGTGGTGGCGGGCATCGTGGGCGTCGTCATGCTCGTATCGCCCGGCTCGACGGGCGACTACTTCTCCTGGGAGCTGGGCCCGCCGCCGCTCGCGAGCCTCGTCGGCGGCCTGTACGTCGCGTCAACGGTCGTCTTCGGGCTTGCCATCGGCCGGTCGTGGGGCGCCGTGCGCGGGCTGGTGGCCGGCGTGCTGGCGCTGACCCTGCCGACGCTGGCGGCGACGCTCATCCACAGCGAGGTCTTCGACTTCTCGCGTGCCGTCGCGGTGATCTGGCTGATCCTGTTCGTGGCCAGCCCACTCACCTACGGGTCGATCCTCGTGCTGCGCTGGGGCGAGCGCGTCAGCGGCGGGCCGCCGCTGGACACCGGGGCACGGCTGGCGCTCGGCGTGCTCGCCGTGGCGCTCGCGGCCTTCGGCGTGCTGACCTGGGTAGACCGGACGGCGGCCGCGGAGCTCGTGCCGTTCGCGCTGGCCCCGATGGGCGCGAAGTTCCTCGGGGCGTGGTCGCTGTTCCTCGCCGTGCTCGCCGCCTGGCCCGCCGCTGCGGGCGGGCGCGACGAGGCCCGGCTTCCGCTCGTCGGGCTGCTGGCCTACGCGCTCGGCGGGCTCGGCGCCGGGCTGCGCAGCTTCGGCGACCTCGACGAGACGACGCGCTGGCCCTGGCTGGCGGCGTTCGTCGTCATCGCCGCGCTCGCCGGCGGCGTACTGGCCCGCTCGTCCTCGGTGGAGGAAGCCGTACCGACGCGGGAGGGCCACCGCTCTAGGCTCGCGCCATGGCGGTGAACCTCGGCGTGGCACCAGATCTCCCGGCTGCCCGCGCCGCGCTCGCCCGAGGCGACTGGGCTACCGCCCGCGAGGGCTTCACCGCCGCGCTCGAGCACGGGGAGACCGCCGTCGCGTGGGAGGGCCTGAGCTGGGCCGCCTGGTGGCTGGACGACGAGGAGCTCACGTTCAGCGCGCGCGAGCGCGCCTACCGCGCGTACCGCGCCGACGGCGATCCGCGCAGCGCGGCGCGCCTCGCCGTCTGGCTGGCGTCCGACGCCATGGACTTCCGCGGCGACGACGCCGTCGCCGGCGGCTGGCTGCAGCGGGCGCGCCACCTGCTCGCCGGCGAGGCACCGTCGGCCGAGCACGGCTGGGTGTCGGTCATGGAGGCCACACACGCGCTCAAGTGGCTCGGCGCCCCCGACGCGGCCGCGGCGCACGCGGCCACGGCCGTCGATCTCGGCCGCCGGCTCGGCATCACCGACCTCGAGGCCGTCGGCCTCGGCCTCGAGGGCATGGCGCTGATCGCGCTCGGCAGGGCCGAGGAGGGCCTGCAGCGCCTCGACGCCGCATCCGCCGTCGCCTCGGGCGAGGACTTCGAGCTGCCGGTCTCCCCCTTCTGGACGCTGTGCATGGTCGTCTCGGCGTGCGAGGGCATGGGCGACTTCACGCGCGCGGCGCAGTGGTGCGTGGCCATGCGCTCGCTCTCCGAGCGCTGGGGTGGGCGGAGCCTGCTCGGCTTCTGCCGCACCGCCTACGGCAACGTGCTCGCCGCCCGCGGCGACTGGCCCGCGGCCGAGGCGGAGCTCGAGGCGGCCGTCGGCGACCTGCAGGCCGCCCGCCCGGCCCTGGCCGCGGCCGGGCTCGTGCGCCTCGGCGAGCTGCGCGCCCGCCAGGGCCGCCTCGAGGAGGCGCGCAGCCTGTTCGAGCGCGCCCGGCCCCATCCGCTGGCGCTCGTCGGCCTGGGCGCGCTGGCGCTGGACGCCGGCGACGCGGCGGCGGCGGCGGATGCGGCCGAGCGCGTCCTGCGCCGCGACGGCTCCGGGCGGCACCTCGACCGCGTCCCGGCGCTGCGGCTGCTCGTGCGCGCGCGAGCGGCGCTCGGCGAGCTCGACGCCGCCGCGACGGCCCATGCCGAGCTGGAGCGCGCCGCGACCGACCTGGGGACGCCGTACCTGCGTGGTCACGCGGATCTCGCCGCCGGCGAGCTGAACGCAGCGCGCGGCGACCTCGAGGCGGCGCGCCACGCCTGCGAGGACGCGGCCGACGGCTTCGCGGCCTGCGCGGCGCCCTACGACGCCGCGCTGGCGCGCGTGGCGCTCGCGCGCGTCCTGGCCCGGCTGGGCCGCGAACGCACCGCCCAGGACGAGGCACGGGCGGCGATCGCGGTGCTGACCGCGCTCGGCGCCCAGCGCGACGTCGAGCTGGCCCGGGCGGCCACGGCGGGGTGCGACGACGTGGCGGCCGCGGCGGGCGGCGACGCCGCCGGCGAGCGGCGCGCACCGGCTGAAGCGAGCGAGCTCACCCCGCGCGAGCTCGACGTCCTGCGCCTCGTCGCCCAGGGCCTCAGCGACGCCGAGATCGCCGAGCGGCTGATCGTCAGCCCGCACACCGTCCACCGTCACGTCGCCAACGTGCGCACGAAGCTGTGCCTGCCCTCGCGCGCGGCGGCGGTCGGCTACGCGGCGCGCTCGGGCCTGCTGTAGGGCGCGCTGGCCGCATCCGGCCATCTCGCCCGGATGGCCCGAAGCGGCGAAGAGCCCGAGCCCGCCCGACCGTAGCTTCGGGGCCATGAGCACGAACCCCGCTTCCATCGCCGTCGCCGAGCTGCGCTTCCGCCTGCGCGGCGGCCTGCACGAGCCCGGCGACGCCGCCTACGTCGACGCCTGCACGCTCACCAACGCGATGATCGACCGCCGGCCGGCGTTCGTCGCGCGCTGCGCGGCGCCCGACGACGTGATCGCGGCGCTGGCCTTCGCCCGCGAGCAGGGCCTCCCCGTCGCGGTGCGCGGCGGCGGGCACTCGGTCGCGGGCTGGTCGCTGGTCGACGATGGGCTCGTGCTCGACATGCGCGACATGGCCGACGTCGCCGTCGACGCCCAGCGCCGCGTGGCCCGCGTCGGCGGCGGCGCCACCTGGGCCGAGTTCGACCGCGCGACGACCGCGCATGGCCTGGCAACCACCGGAGGGCGCGTGTCGACCACCGGCGTCGCCGGCCTCACCCTCGGCGGCGGCTCGGGCTGGCTGGAGCGCAAGCACGGCCTCGCCTGCGACAACCTCGTCGGCGCCGAGCTCGTGACCGCCGACGGACGGCTCGTGCGCGCATCGGCGCACGAGAACCCCGAGCTGCTCTGGGGGCTGCGCGGCGGCGGTGGCAACTTCGGCGTCGTCTGCTCGCTGGACCTGGCGCTGCACCCGATCGAGGACGAGGTGCTCGGCGGGCTGGTGCTGCACCCGGCCGACTCGCGCGCGCGAGCTGCTCACGCTGTGGCGCGACGTCATGCGCGACGCGCCGGAGGGCCTGTCGCTGGCCTACATGAGCCTCACCGCGCCCGACGAGCCCGAGATCCCGGCGGAGCTGCGCGGCCGGGCCGCCGCGGCAGTGGTCGGCATGTACGCGGGGCCGCTCGAGGAGGGCGAGGCGGCCCTCGCCGCGATCCGCACCTTCGGGCCGCCGGCCGTGGACTTCTTCGGCCCCACGTCCTACGCCGACTTCCAGTGCTCGATCGACGACCCGCCCGGCTTCCGCAACTGGTGGACCGCGGAGAACGTGATCGAGCTGCCCGACGCGGCGATCGACGCCATGGTCACCCGCTGGGAGGCCGTGCCGGCGTCGCCGTCACAGCTGTTCATCGCGGCCTGGGGCGGCGAGATCGCGCGCGTGGCGCGCGGCAGCTCACCGCTGGCAGGCCGCGACACGCGCTACGTCGTGCACCCGCTGATGATGTGGGACGACCCCGCCGCCGACGAGCAGATGATCGGCTTCGGCCGGGCGCTGCGCGACGCCGTGCGCCCGTTCGCCACCGGCGAGGCCTACGGCAACTTCCACGGCGACGAGGGCGACGCGCGCGTGCGGGCCGGCTTCGGCGCGGCCAACCACGACCGCCTGGCCGCGCTCAAGGCCACGTGGGACCCGGGCAACCTGTTCCACGGCAACCACAACGTGCAGCCCGTGGCGGCCGACGAGGAGCGCCGCGCGGCGTAGCTCGGGCCGCCGTTCGCGCTGCCGGCGAGAGTCGAGGTGCTTCGCTCAGCGCCCTTCCCGGCGGACGGCCCCGATCGGGATGACCGTGACGGGCCGGTCCGCCCGGCGCACGAGCTCGTGCGAGACGCTGCCCAGCAGCGAGGCGAGCGGGCCGTAGCCGTGCGAGCCGACGACGAGCGCCTCCGCCTCGACCTCTTCCGCGACGCGCAGGATCGCGTCAGCGGGGTCGCCGGGCTCCAGGCGGCCCTCCCAGCGGGCGCCGCCGAGCTCCTGGTTGTCGTCGAGCAGGATCTCGTCCAGCACCTCGCGGGCGCGCTCGAGGTGCTCGGCGTCGAGGACCTCGCGCCAGCGCGCGCTCAGGTGCTCGGGCGCGGCCTCGTGGGCGTGCACCACGACCACGCGGCCGCCGGCGGCCAGCGTGACCGCATGGGCGATCGCCGCGCGCGATGAGGGCGAGCCGTCGTAGCCGGCGACGATGGTGCTCACGGCTTCAGCTCGTCCAGCGACTCGCCGAGCCAGCCGATGAGCTTGTCGAGGTCGGGCATCTGGTCGCGGTCGGCGACGAGCCCGAAGTCGAGGTGGCCGCAGTAGCTCATGACCGTGATGTTGAGGCCCATGCCGTCGGTGATGACCGAGACCGGGTAGTTGGCCTCGAGCCTGCGCGCCCGCGCAGTACAGCGGGAACTGCGGGCCGGGGACGTTCGAGATCACGAGGTTCCACATCGGCCGCGACGCGGTCGTCGAGTTCAGGCGGAACGTGAGCCGCGCGGCGCGCGCGAAGACCGCCGGCGGGATGAAGTGGTTGGCGTCCTGCAGCAGCTCGGCGGGCAGCGCGCGGTGGCGCTCCTTCATCGACGGCCATCGCGTCGTGCGTGCGCAGCAGGCGCGTCGACCGGGTCGGGCTCGTCGGTGAACAGCGGCGCGCTCATGAGCAGGATGCGGTTGCCGTAGGTGCCGATCTGCTCGCTCGTGCGCACCGACACCGGGATCTGCGTCGACGAGCGGCTCGTCGGGCAGCTCGTCGTGCTCGAGCAGCCAGCGCCGCACGGCGCCGGCGCAGATCGCGACGACGACGTCGTTGACCGTGCAGCCGTGGGCGTTCTTGACCGCCTTGACCTCGTCGAGCGACAGCTGCCCGAACGCGAAGCGCCGGTGCGGCGAGATGCGGCCCGTTGAACGACGTGCGCGGCGCCGCCAGGCTGCCGCGCGGCCGCGGCCCGTTGCGCACGATGGCGTCCTGCAGGCGCCCGGCCACCCGTCCGACGGTCCCGGCGCCCGGCAGGTTGACCAGCGGCGTGTCCTCGATGTTGGGGATCGCCGAGGGCAGCGAGCGCAGGACACGCAGCGGGTAGCGCGGTGGCGCCGAGCACGCCGCGGGCGAGCATCTCCGCGCCGCCGGCGTCGCCGGCCGCGCCGTCGCCCGTCGGTCCCGTCCTGCGGCGGGCAGCTCGCGGCCCTCCGGCGTGAGGTCGAGCAGCAGGCCCATGATCTCCGCGCCCGACAGCCCGTCGACGACGGCGTGGTGGATCTTCGTGAGCATCGCCGTGTGCCCGGAGCGCAGGCCGTGGATGAGGTACAGCTCCCACAGCGGCCGCGCGCGGTCCAGCGGCCGGGCGACGATGCGCGCGACCTGCGCGGCGAGCTGCGCGTCGGAGCCGGGCCGGGCGAGGGCGAGCTCGCGCACGTGGTAGTCGAGGTCGAAGTCGTGGTCGTCGACCCAGTAGGGGTAGTCGAGGCCGAGCGGCACCTCGGCCAGGCGCCAGCGCAGCGGCGGCAGCAGCGGCAGGCGCTCGGTCAGCAGCCGCTCGATGTCGGCGCACCTCGAGCGTCCCGCCGGGCGCCGTCGACGGGTCGAGGATCGCCAGCCCCGCGACGTGCCCGGTCTGCCGGTGCGTTCTCCAGGGCGAGGAACTGCGCGTCGAGGCTCGTGAGCTGGCGCATGGCCGGAGCCTATGCGCCAGGCGACGCCGGCATCAGTGCTGCGGTCAGGAATCCTCGGTCGCGAGGATGACGTCGGAGGCCTTGACGATCGCCGTCACACGGCTGCCCTCCTGCAGGCCGAGCTCCCGCGCGGCTTCCACGGTGATCGACGCGACGAGCCGTTGTCCGTTCACGTCGAGCGCGACGTTGGCGATGGCGGCGCCTTCCTGCACGGCGGTGACGGTGGCGGCGAGCTGGTTACGGGCGCTGAGCTTCATGGGGCCGGGAGCCTACGCGAGGTCAGCGGCGAAGCAGCCGTGTGCTGGCGGCCTTCCAGGTCGCGACGGCCCTGGCGCCGGGCGCGAGGTGCATGCGCTGCGCGGAGGCGTCGGTGATCTCGGCGGTGAGCGGTTGCGGGGCCGCGAGGCCCACGCGGACGCGGTTGCCGACGGCGGTGATCGAGATGATCTCGACGTCGAGGTGGTTCTGCGCCGACCCCGCGTTGGTCGCTCCGGCGGGCTCGATGATGATCTCCCACGGGTAGACGCTGACCGCGACGGGCCCGTCGCCTCGCTGCGTGCTGGCCACCGTCGCCCCCGCCGTCGAGGGCGACATGGGTGAGCCCGTCCGACCCCGTGCGGGCGGTGCCGGTGAGCACGACGGCGCCGGTGAAGTCGGCCACGAAGGCTGACGCCGGCGAGGCGGCCAGCTCGGCGGCGGTGCCCCGCTGGACGACCCGGCCCCCGTCGACGACGCCGACGCGGTCGCCGAGCAGCGCCGCCTCGGTGAAGTCGTGGGTGACCAGCAGCGCAGGGACGCCGGCCTCGCGCAGCACGGCGCCCAGCTCGCGGCTCGCCGACGCGCGCGTGCGGGCGTCCAGCGCGGAGAGCGGCTCGTCGAGCAGCAGCGCCTCGGGCCGGCGGGCCAGCGCGCGGGCGAGCGCCACGCTCTGGCGCTCGCCGCCGGACATGGTGCGCGGGCGCACGTCGGCGAGATGCGGCGACGCCGAAGCGCTCGAGCAGATCGAGGGCACGCCGGTGGCGCTCGGCGCGCGGCCGCGCCGCGCAACGGGTAGGCGACGTTCTGGCGCGCCGTCAGGTGGGGGAAGAGCGCGTACTCCTGGAACACGTAGCCGCAGCGCCGGTGCTCGGGGGCGACGTCGATGCCTCGCGCGGTGTCGAGCCATGTCTCCTCGCCGCAGCTGACGCGACCGGTGTCGGGGCGCACCAGGCCGGCGACGATCCGCAGCACCGACGTCTTGCCCGGCGCCGGAGGGCCCGGCGAGCGCAAGGCACTCGCCGGCCGGGACCTCGAGCGCGACGTCGAGCGCGAACGCACCCAGCCGCGTGGCGGCCTCAATCGCGCAGCACCGCCGAGCCACACCGACCCGCTCAGCAGCTTCACCGACAGCAGCAGCGCCGCCGGAGACGGCGACGAGCACCGCCGAGAGCGCGAGGGCGCCCGTGAAGTCGGTGGAGAAGCGCTCGTAGATGGCCAGCGGCACGGTCTGGGTGATGCCCCGAAAGGACCCGGCGAACATCAGCGTCGCGCCGAACTCGCCCAGCGCCCGCCCCCACGCCAGCGCCAGGCCGGAGATCAGGCCCGGGCCCGCGGTCGGGATCGCGACGGCCACGAAGGTGCGCGCCTCGCCCGCCCCGAGCGTGCGCGAGGCGTCCAGCCACGTGCGGTCCAGCGCCTCGAAGGCCGACTGCGCCTGGCGCAGGTAGAACGGGGCGGCGACGAAGGTCAGCGCGACGATGACGCCGGCCGTGGTCAGCACGAGCTCGAGGCCCGTGCGTCCTCGACGACGCCGCCGAGGATCCCGTTGGGGCCGAGCGCGGCGAGCAGGCCGATCCCGGCCACGGCCGGCGGCAGCACGAGCGGCAGCTCGATCAGCGTCACGACCGTCGCGCGCCCGCGGAAGCGCCGGGTGGCCAGCAGGTAGGCGGCGGGCGTGCCGACCACGACGATGATGCCGACGGCGATCGCGCTGCAGGCCAGGCTCAGCCGCAGCGCCTCCAGCGCGCCCTCCTCGCCGAGGCTCGAGATCAGGTCCAGCGGCGACGTGTCGACGAAGATGGCGACGATCGGCAGCGTCAGAAAGCACAGGACGGCCGTCAGCGCCGCGACCAGCAGCACCGGGAACCAGCGCGGGCGGCTCACTCCCCTGGCGGGGGCTCGAAGCCCGCGGCCTCGAGCGCCTGCTGGCCGGCGCCGGAGAGCAGCCCGTCGATGAACGCCTGCGCCTCCTCGGGACGCTTGGCGCCCTTGACCACGGCCACGCCGTAGGCGACGGAGGGTTGCAGCGTCGTCGGGCAGCTCGATCGCCTCCAGCTTCCCGTCGGTGCCGGCGACGTCGCTGACGTAGACGAAGCCTGCGTCGACCGCGCCCTGGGTGAGCTTGCCGACGATGCCGGCCACGTCGGGCTCCTCGGAGCGCACGTTGGCGAGGATCGCCTCGCTCTGCGTCTCCGGCAGCTTGTCGAGCACGGTGCGCGTGTACGAGCCGATCGGCACCGATTCGGAGCCGACGGCGAGATCGACGCCGTCGCGCTCGACGTCCTTCAGCGAGCTCACCTCGGCGCCGTCGGCCGGCACCGCGAGGACGAGGCGGTTGCCGGCGAAGACGGTCGGCTGCTCGACGAGGCCCTTCTCGTAGAGCTCGTCGGGCAGCTTGGTGTTGGCCGCCGCGAAGACGTCGGGCTTGACGCCCTGCTGGATCTGGGCCGCCAGCTCGTCCGAGCCCGCGAAGGAGAACCGCGCCGTCGCGTCCTGGAACTCCCTGCCGTAGGCGGTGAAGGCCGCCTTGAGCGAGGCGGCGGCCGAGACGGTGAGCGTCGGCCTGGCGGCGCTCGTGTCGCCGTCGCTCCCGCTGCCACTGTCGCCGCAGGCGCCCGCCAGCAGCGCGGTCGCGAGCAGCACGCCGAGCACCGAGCGCCTCACCTGTCGTCGCGCTCCACCATCACGGACGTCGCCTTCACGGCGGCCGTCACCCGCATGCCCACGGTCAGGCCGAGCTCGGTGACCGCGTCGCGCGTGATCGCGGCCGTCACGCGGTGCGGGCCCGCCTCGATCTCGACCAGCGCCATCACGCCGTCGACCTCGACCGAGCGCACGACGCCCGGGAAGCGGTTGCGGGCGGAGAGGCCGTCGCCCGTCTCGTGACGCGGCGCGCCGGCGGTCAGGCGCTCGACCTCGTGAGGCGGCACCCGGCGGCGGTTGCGCTCGTCGCGTGTCGTCTGCAGCCTGCCGACCTGGTCCCAGCGGCGCAGCGTGTCGACGCTCACGCCGATCGCGCGGGCCGCCTCTCCGAGCGTCAGATCCCTCACTTGCCTAAGTATTGCATGGGCAACAGGAGTGTGGTTATCCCGCGGCACCTCTCGGCCGACGTCTCGTTAGGGGATCAGAACGTCCTCACCGACACCACAAGGAAACACCTGACATGCGCGCATCACGACTCACCGCCCTCGGCATCACCGCGGCCCTCGCCGTCGGTGGGGCCGCGCCCACCGCAGCCTCGGCCAAGGCAGAGAGGCCCGGCAAGCACACCGTCATCCCGAAGTCGACGTACGTCTACGTCAACGCCGGCGTCGGCTTCAGCGGGACGATGTTCAAGGGCGAGACGTTCAAGGTCACGCGGATCTCGAAGTCCGGCAAGTGGGCCCGCGGCATGGCCTACGGCCACGTCAACCGGACGGTCTGGATCAGCACGAAGGACCTGAAGCTCAAGCGGTAGCACACCGGTCCCCGGTGCGGCGGGCGCCCCCGGGCGCCCGGCGCATCGCGGTGCGGGCCTTCCGGGCGTCCGCCGCATCGCGCGGCGGCCTCTAGGGTTCTTCCCTCGATGCCGCTGCTCGCCGCCCTCTGCCTGCTCGCGCTCGCGCTCGCGGGCGCCTCGCCCGCCTCCGCCGCCTCGGTGCCCCAGACGTTCTTCGGCAGCAAGGCCGACGGCGTGCTCGACGACGCCGCCGCGTTCGGCCAGGAGGCGCCGCTCATGATCCAGGCCGGCGTGCGCACCGTCCGCCTGCCCGTCCGCTGGTGGGTCGTCCAGCCCGAGCGCGGGCCGCTGCAGCTGACGACGCTCGACGCGCAGGTCGCCGTCGCGGCGCAGAACGGGCTCGACCTGCTCGTCCTCGTGGAGCAGACCCCGCGCTGGGCGGCCGCCGACCGCTCCACCCTGTTCTCGTCGCCGCGGGACCCGCGCGACGTCGCTGCGTTGCTGCGCCTGCTCATCGCCCGCTACGGACCGCGGGGCACGCTGTGGGCCGAGCGCCCGGAGCTGCCGAAGCGCCCGGTCCGCGCCTGGCAGATCTACAACGAGCCCAACCTGTCGCGCTACTGGTCAGCGCGACCGTACCCCCGGACTTACCGCCGCGTGCTGTGCGCGGCGCACCGCGCCATCCATCGGGCCGACCCCGGCGCGAAGGTCGTCATGGCCGGGCTGGCCAACGACTCGTGGCGGGCGATGCGGCGCCTGCACGAGGCCGGCGTGCGCGGGTGCTACGACGTCGCCGCCGTCCATCCGTTCAGCGCGCGCCCGTCCAACAGCCTGAAGATCACGCGCCTCAACCGCCAGGTCGTCAACCGCTTCGGCGGGCGCCGCACGCCGATCTGGATCACCGAGCTCACGTGGCCCTCGGCGCAGGGCCAGCTGCGCGACAACCTCGTGGGCTGGGAGGTGACTCCGTCCGGCCAGGCCGACCGCCTGCGCGTGGCCTACGGCCTGTACGTCCGCAACGCCCGCAGGCTGCGCCTGGAGCGCATCTACTGGCACACCTGGGTGACCCAGGACGGCAACTCCGAGACGCCGTTCGAGTGGTCGGGCCTGCGACGGATCCGTCCCGACGGCACGATCGTGGACAAGCCCGCGCTCGGCGCGCTGCGCGCCGCCGTGCGCCGCTACGCGCGCTGAGGCCCCGCCTCTTCAGCCTCCCTTGATCGGGCCTTGAGGCCCGCTTGGGGTCGGTACCCCAGCCTGTGTGCGCGATGCACAACGATCACGACTCCCGCCTCGACCTCGACACGGGCGACCTCTCCTCCTACATGAACGCCATCGGCCGCGTGCCGCTGCTGACCCACGCCGAGGAGATCGAGCTGGCCAAGCGGATCGAGAAGGGCGACCTCGAGGCCAAGAACCGGCTCATCGAGGCCAATCTGCGCCTGGTCGTCCACAACGCCAAGCGCTACCGCGGCGTCGACGACGCCGGGGCGCTGACCTTCGCCGACCTCATCCAGGAAGGGACGCTCGGCCTCGTGCGCGCCGCCGAGAAGTTCGACTGGCGCAAGGGCTTCAAGTTCTCGACCTACGCGACGCTGTGGATCCGGCAGTCGATCCAGCGCGCGTTCGCCGACAAGGCGCGCACCATCCGCCTGCCCGCCCACATCTCCGACCACGTACGGCGCATCAGGCGTGCCGAGCACGACCTCGGGCTGCGGCTGGGACGCGATCCCGAGACGCAGGAGCTGGCGGTCGTGACGCGCCTGCCCGAGCAGGACATCCACGACCTGCGCCGGGCCGCCCGGCCACCGGTGTCGCTGGAGACGCCCGTCGGCGAGGACGCCTCGATCGGATCGTTCGTCGCCGACCCCGGCCGTCCGCCGCAGGAGGAGGTCTTCGACGAGCTGACCGCCGGCTATGTACGCGAGGCGCTGGAGCAGCTGACCCCGATGAAGCGGCGCGTCCTCGTGCTGCGCTTCGGGCTCGAGGGCCACGCGCCGCACACGACGACCGAGGTGGCCCGCGAGCTCGGCGTGTCGCGCGAGCGGGCGCGCCTCATCGAGGAGGAGGCACTGGCGGTCCTGCGCCGCCTCCCCGAGGGGCGGCGACTGCGCGACGCGGCGTAGCCCGCGCCGTGCGCGCTCAGAGGAGCGGGCGCTCGGCCGGCGTCGCCGCGACAGCGACCTGCCGAGCCTGCTCGAACGTCATGCCGGCCATGGCCGCGACCGCGAGGTTGTGCTGGACGTCGCCCTCGCGCCACTCGCGCCGCACCAGCGCCTGTCGGTCGTCGCGCGTCACCTGGGGCAGCGGCCCGCGAGCGCCGATCGGGGTCGAGGGGACGTGCGGGGAGCTGCTCATGGCAACCAACAACGACGCGGCGTGCGGGAACTTGCATGTCCACCTCGTGCCTATGCACGGATCCTGTCGCGGGTGAACCCGCCTCTTGCTACGATCGGCACGAAGCCTCGCCGAGCGGGGGCTTGAGGCCGAGGAGCGGTACCAAGCGCGATGCCTTACATCTCCTGCCCCCGGTGCTCGGTCACCACCTACTGCGTGACCCAAGAGGAGTGCCCGCTGTGCGGCACGCTGCTCGACGCAGGCGGCGCGGCCAACGGACCGCTGCCGCGGACACGGTCAAGCGGTCCGATCGGCCGGGCGCTGCGCCTGGCCCGCGAGCAGACCGGGGTCGACGCGGCGCTGCTCACCGAGGTCCGCGACGACCAGGAGGTGGTGCGACACGTCGTCCAGGAGGGCGCCTTCCCCGCCCTCGCCGCCGGGGTGGCCGCACCGCTGCAGGACACGATCTGCCGTCTGCTGCTGCAGGGCCGCATCCCGAACCTCGTGCCCGACCTGGGGGCCGAACCCGAGCTGCGCGAGCTGCCCGCGGTGACCGAGTACGGGGTCGGCGCCTACCTCGGCGTCCCCCTGACCGCGGCCGACGCACGCCTGTACCTGCTCTGCTGCCTGGCACGCGAGGCGCGCCCCGATCTCGGCGACGACGACGTCCGCGCGCTGCGCAGCGTCGCGCGGCGTCTGCGCACAACGCTTGACGCCGGGCCGGACGTGCCTTACGCGACAGCCTGAGCGGCTCCAACACGACCGATTGCCGGCGCTACCGGCAGGGAAGGCTGATGGCACCCATGGAGCGCCGCGAGATCATGTCCGTCCTCGACGTCGATTCGGAGCTCGGCGACGCCATCGAGCCCGAGCGCAGAGCGCTCGCCCACCGCCACGCACTGGCGCGGATCGAGCGCCTGGAGCGCGGGACATGG
Organism: uncultured Actinomycetes bacterium; assembly: GCA_963840185.1. Classification (GTDB taxonomy): domain Bacteria; phylum Actinomycetota; class Thermoleophilia; order Solirubrobacterales; family Solirubrobacteraceae; genus JAOPZW01. The sequence goes on from CAWIXY010000001.1 coordinate 28,687, forward strand.
CGTCCCGACGAGCTCATCGGCCGTCATGGCCTCGGCCTGCTCGTGGTCGACGGCCTGCTGCTGCGCGAGGTTGCGCTGGCCGGCCGCCAGACCGGCGAGCTGCTCGGCCCAGGCGACCTGTTCCGCCCTGTCGACGAGAGCAGCGACCTGGACGCCGTGCCGGTGCACACCGAATGGCACATCTGCGAGCCGGTCCGGGTCGCGGTGCTGGATCAGCGCTTCACGGCGGTCGCCGGACGCTGGCCCGAGCTGATCGATGCGCTCTTCCTGCGCGCCTCGGTGCGCACCCGGCGCCTGGCCGTGCAGCTCACGGTCAGCCGGGTGACGCGCGTCGACGAGCGCCTGCTGATCATCCTGTGGCAGCTCGCCGAGCGCTGGGGCCGCGTGCGCTCCGACGGCGTGCACGTGCCGCTCGCGGTGACCCACGACACGCTCGCGCGGCTCGTCGGGGCGCGGCGCCCGTCGGTGACGACGGGCCTCGGCCGCCTCAACCGCTTGAACATGGTCACGCGGGTCCGCGGCGGATGGGTGCTGCACGGCGATCCCCAGGACCACCTCGCCGGGCTCGAGGCCGAGCGCGACGAGGTCGACGACGCCGGGTCGCCCAACGGCGCCCGCCGCGACGTGCGGTCGCCGGCCTAGCTCGCCACCGGCGCCAGAGCGCCGCGATGTCCGTAGGCGGACCTCGCGCACTGAGAAGCGCTTCTCAGGGGAAGCGCGCCGGTGGTCAGTACCCCCCACGGAGAGGAGCCGCCGAGCGTGCGCGTGCTCGGAGTCAACGCCGTCTTCCACGACCCCGCCGCCGCCCTGGTCGTGGACGGAGAGATCGTCGCCGCCGCGGAGGAGGAGCGCTTCACGCGACGCAAGCACGGCAAGAGCCCGGTCCCGTTCTCGACCTGGGAGCTCCCCGAGCAGGCGATCCGCTTCTGCCTGGCCGAGGCCGGCCTGCGTCCCGCGGACCTCGACGCGCGTCGCCTACTCCTACGACCCCGCGCTGGCGCCGCCGAGCAACGGCGACGTGACCGCGGACGACTGGGAGGGCCTGCGCACGCTCTACGCCCAGCGCGCGCCGCGGTTCCTGGCCACGGCGCTCGCCGGGCTCGACGCCGGCAGGGTGCGCTTCGTCGCCCACCACGTGGCGCACGCCGCCTCCGCGGCGCGCGCCGCGGGCTGGGAGAGCTGCGCCGTCCTGGTCGTCGACGGCCGCGGTGAGCGTGGCTCGCACCTCGCCGGACGGCTGCGGCGTGGCGGCACGCTCGAGACGCTGGCCACGACGCCGCTCCCCCACTCGCTCGGCCTGCGCTACGAGGAGCTCACCGCCCACCTCGGCTTCCGCCGCTCCTCGGACGAGTACAAGGTCATGGCCATGGCCTCCTACGGGAGGCCGGCGCACCTCGACGAGCTGCGCGAGCTGATCCGCGCCGACGGGCGCGGCGGCTTCGTGACCGAGGCGATCGACTGGGCGCGCTTCGCGCCCGCGCTGACCGACGGCGAGGAGTGGCTGCCCGCCCACGCGGACCTCGCCTGCAGCGTCCAGCGCCGGCTCGAGGAGGTCCTCGTCGAGCTGGCCGGCAGGCTGCACGAGCAGACGGGCGAGACGCGCCTTGCGCTGGCCGGCGGGGTCGCGCTGAACTGCGTGGCCAACTCGCGCATCTGGCGCGAGGGCCCGTTCGACGAGCTCTGGGTGCAGCCGGCCGCCGGCGACTCGGGGACCGCCCTGGGGGCCGCCCTCGAGGTCGCGGCGGAGCTCGGCGATCGGCCCGCCGCCATGCGCACGGCCGCCCTCGGCCGGGGGTGGAGCGACGCTGAGCTCGCGGCGTGGCTCGACCGCGCCGCGGTCCCCTACGAACGGCCCGGGGACGTGGCCGAGGTCGTCGCCGAGACGCTGGCCACCAACGGCGTCGTCGCCTGGTTCCAGGGGCGCAGCGAGTTCGGGCCGCGCGCGCTCGGGCATCGCAGCCTGCTCGCCGACCCGCGCGACCCGGCCAACACGGAGCGGCTCAACGACGTCAAGGGGCGCGAGCAGTTCCGCCCGGTCGCGCCGATGGTGCGCGCCGAGCGCGCGGCCGACCTCTTCGACGCCGGTCCGCTGCCGAGCCCGTTCATGCTGTTCACCCACCGCGTGAAGCCGGGCTGGAGCGAGCGCATCCCCGCCGTCGTGCACGTCGACGGGACGGCCCGCATCCAGACGGTCGACGCGCGCGACGAGCCGCTCGTGGCGCGGATGCTCGAGAGCTTCGAGCGGCGCACCGGCGTACCGGTCGTCGTGAACACGAGCCTCAACACCGCCGGGCGTCCGATGGTGGACGACCCGCGCGACGCGCTGGAGTGCTTCGGCTCGGCGCCGATCGACCTGCTGGCCATCGGGCCGTTCGTCGTGCGCCGGCCGGTGGCGACCCGGGCCCGCGGGACCGGCCAGCCCGCGGAGGCGGTGGCCGGGTGACAGCGGCCCGCCTCCCGGCCGACGTCGTCGTGCCGACGACCGGGCGCCCCTCGCTGCGCGCCCTGCTGGACGGGCTCGCCGGCCAGGACGGGCCGCTGCCCGGGCGCGTCGTGCTCGTGGACGACCGCCCCGGCACGACGGGCGACGGGCTCGGCGGCGTCGTGCCCGGAGCGCTGCGGCCGCGCACGCTCGTGCTGCGCTCGGGCGGCCGCGGGCCGGCCGCCGCGCGCAACGCCGGCTGGCGCGCGGCCCGCGCGCCGTGGGTCGCCTTCCTCGACGACGACGTCCTCGTGCCGGCCGACTGGACGCGCCGGCTCGCCTCCGACCTCCGCGCGCTGCCGGCCGCCGTCGCGGGCAGCCAGGGCGCGATCACGGTGCCGCGCCCGGCCGGCCGGCGCCCGACGGACTGGGAGCGCAACGTCATCGGCCTGGAGTCCGCGACGTGGGCGACCGCCGACCTCGCCTACCGGCGCTCCGCACTGGCCGCCGCGGGGGGCTTCGACGAGCGCTTCCCCCGCGCCTACCGCGAGGACGCCGACCTCGGGCTGCGGCTCACCGGCCGCGGCCTGGCGCATCGTCCGCGGCCGCAGGCGCGATCGTGCACCCCGTCCCCGCGGCGCGGCGCACGGTCAGCCTGCGCAAGCAGGCCGGCAACCGCGACGACCCGCTCATGCACCGCCTGCACGGCGCGCGGCTGGCGCGAGCGCGCGCGTGCGCCGCGCGGGCGCATCGCGCGCCACGCCGCGGTCGACCGCGGCCGCCGCCGTCGCGGCCGGCGCCGCCGCCACCGGCCGCACACGGGCCGCACGGGCGGCCGGCCTGCTGTGGCTGGCCGGCACCGCCGAGCTGGCCCGCGCGCGCGATCGCCGGCGGACCCGCGCGATCGGCGCGAGATCGCGACGATGCTCGCCACCAGCGCCGCTGCTGCCCGCCGTCGCGGTCGCCGAGCGCCTGCGCGGCGAGCTCGACCGCGCCGCTGCGGGCCCGCCGGCCGCGCGGGCCGCGCGACCGCCCTTCCCGATGCCGTGCTCCTCGACCGCGACGGCACGCTGGTCGTCGACGTCCCCTACAACGGCGACCCCGGTCGCGTGGTGCCGATGCCGGGCGCGCGCGCAGGCCTCGACCGCCTGCGCGCCGCGGGCGTCCCGCTCGGCGTCGTGTCCAACCAGAGCGGGATCGCTCGCGGGCTCCTCACCATCGCGGCACGTGGACGCGGTCAACGCCCGGGTGCAGGCGCTGCTCGGACCGCTCGACGCCTGGGCCGTGTGCCCGCACGGGCCGGACGAGCGGCTGCGCCTGCCGCAAGCCGGCGCCCGGGCTCGTGCTGCAGGCGGCCGCGCGCGCTGGGCGTCGAGCCGCAGCGGTGCGTCGTCGTCGGCGACATCGGCGCCGACGTGCAGGCCGCGCACGCGGCCGGCGCGCGGGCGATCCTCGTCCCGACGCCGGCGACGCGACCGGAGGAGGTGGCGGCGGCCCCCGAGCTGGCCCCCGACCTCGGCGCGGCCGTCGACCTCCTGCTGGGCGGGGCGCCGGCATGAGGCCCCACGTGCTCGTCGCGCGCCAGGACAACGACGGCGACGTCCTGCTCGCCGGTCCGGCGGTGCGCGCGGTCGCCGCCGGCGCGCGCGAGGTGACGCTCCTGTGCGGCCCGCGCGGCGAGCAGGCCGCCGGGCTGCTGCCCGGCGTCGACCGCGTGATCGTGCACGAAGCCGCCTGGATCGACGCGCAGCCGCGCCCGGTCGAGCGACGACGCGGAGGACGCCTTCGTCGATCGCGTCAGCGCGCCTGCGCGCCGACGTCGCCGTGATCCTGACCTCCTTCCACCAGAGCCCGCTGCCGCTGGCGCTGCTGCTGCGCATGGCCGGCGTGCCGCGCGCCGGCGCGATCTCGGTGGACTACCCCGGCTCGCTGCTCGACGTCCGTCACGCCGTCGCCGACGACGTCCACGAGGTGGTGCGCGCGCTGTCGCTGGCCGGCGGCCATGGGCTTCGCGCTGCCGGCGGGCGACGACGGCGCGCTCGCCGTCAGCGATGTGCCCGCCGAGCCGGTGCCCTTCGCCGGCGAGCGGTACGTGGTCGTGCACCCCGGCACGTCCGTGCCCGCGCGCGGCCTGGGGCGCCGAGCGCCACCGCGCGCTCGTCGCTGCGCTCGCCGCCGGTGGGCGCAACGTCGCCGTCACCGGCGTCGCCCGCCGAGGCGCGCTCACCGCCGCCGTCGCCGGCCCCGGGCACCCCGCGGTGGTCGACCTCGGCGGCGCCACCACGCTCGCCGGCCTCGCCGGCGTGCTCGCGCGCGCCGACGCCGTCGTCGTCGGCAACACGGGCCCGGCCCACCTCGCCGCGGCGGTCGGCACGCCGGTCGTCTCGCTGTTCGCCCCGACGGTGCCGGCCGCGCGCTGGCGTCCCTGGGCCGTCGCGCACGAGCTGCTGCACCGCCCGCGTCCCGTGCGCGGGCTGCCGCGCGCGCGTGTGCCCGGTGGAGGGCCATCCGTGCCTCGCGGGCGTCGAGCGCCGGCGAGGTCGTCGCGGCGCTCGACCGCCTGGCCGGGAGCGCCGAGCGCGAGGTCGTGGCGGCATGAGGGTGCTGCTCTGGCACGTCCACGGCTCCTGGACGACGTCCTTCGTGCAGGGCGGCCACGAGTACCTGGTGCCGGTGCTGCCCGACCGCGGGCCCGACGGCCGCGGGCGGGCGCGGACATGGGACTGGCCCGCGTCGGCGACCGAGGTGACGCCGCAGGAGGCCGCCGCGGCCGACGTCGACGTCGTCGTGCTGCAGCGCCCGCACGAGCTGGAGCACCTCGCCGCAGGACTGGCTGGGCGGGCGCAAGCCCGGGCGTGACGTGCCCGCCGTGTACGTCGAGCACAACGCCCCGCAGGGCCGGATCGCCGAGATGCGCCACCCGGCGGCCGACCGTGCCGACCTGCGTGATCTGCCACGTCACCCACTTCAACGACCTCTTCTGGGACACCGGCACGACGCCGACGCGCGTCGTCGAGCACGGCGTCGTCGACCCCGGCTACCGCTACACGCGGCGAGCTGGCCGCGCGCTGCCGTCGTCATCAACGAGGCGCGCCGGCGCGGCCGGGTCACGGGCACCGACCTGCTTGCCGGCCTGGCCGGCGCCGCGCCGATCGACCTCTTCGGGATGGATGCGGCGGGCGTCCGGGAGCGCACCGACGGCGCCGCCGTGCATGCCTTCGACGACGTGCCGCAGGCGCGCCTGCACGACGAGATGGCCCGCCGTCGCGTGTACCTGCACCCGATCCGCTGGACCTCGCTGGGGCTGTCGCTGATCGAGGCCATGCACCTGGGCATGCCGGTCGTCGCCCTGGCCACCACCGAGGCGCCCGACGCCGTCCCCGCCGGCGCGGGCGTGGTCTCGACGCGCGTCGACGTCCTGGCCGACGGCGGTCCGGGCCTTCGTCGCCGAGCCCGACCGCGCGCGCGAGGCCGGGCTCGCGGCCCGCGACGCGGCGCTCGAGCGCTACGGGCTGGAGCGCTTCCTGGCCGACTGGGACGACCTGCTGGAGGAGGTGGCGAGCCGATGAGGATCGCGATGGTGTCCGAGCACGCCAGCCCGCTCGCGGTGCTCGGCGGCGTCGACGCCGGCGGTCAGAACGTGCACGTGGCCGCGCTCGCCGGACCCTGGCCCGTCGCGGCACCGAGGTCGTCGTCCACACCCGTCGCGACGACCCGGCGCTGCCCGAGCGCGTCGCGCTGGCGCCCGGCGTCTCCGTGCACCACGTCGACGCCGGGCCGCCGCGCCGCGATCCCCAAGGACGAGCTGCTCGCCGCACATGGACGCGTTCGCGCGCGAGCTGCGCGCGGCCTGGCGCGAGCAGCGCGCCCGACGTCGTCCACGCCCACTTCTGGATGTCGGGGCTCGCGTCGCTGGCCGCCGCCGGGCGGCTCGGCGTCCCGGTGGTCCAGACCTTCCACGCGCTGGGCGTCGTCAAGCGCCGCTACCAGGGCGACCAGGACACGAGCCCGCCCGAGCGCCTGGAGATCGAGCGGCGCATCGTCCGCCGAGCCGACCACATCGTCGCCACGTGCACCGACGAGGTCTTCGAGCTGATGCGCCTCGGCGCCGATCGCGAGCGGCTCACCGTCGTGCCGTGCGGCGTCGACCTGTCGCGCTTCCGCCCGGACGGGCCGGTCGCCGAGCGGCGCGCGGGCCTGCGCCGCGCTGCTGTGCGTCGGCCGGCTCGTGGAGCGCAAGGGCGTCGGCAACGTCATCACCGCGCTGGCCGAGCGTCCCCGGCGCCGAGCTGGTGGTCGCCGGCGGACCCGACGCCGCCGAGCTCGGCGACCGACCCGGAGGCGCAGCGCCTGCGGGCGCTGGCGCGAGCGCGCGGGCGTCGCCGACCGCGTGGTGCTGCTCGGCCGCGTGTCGCGCGCGGACCTGCCCGCCCTCATCCGCTCGGCCGACGTGGTGGTGTGCGTGCCCTGGTACGAGCCGTTCGGCATCGTGCCGCTGGAGGCCATGGCGTGCGGCGTGCCGGTGGTGGCCTCGGCCGTCGGCGGCATGATCGACACCGTCGTCGACGGCGTCACCGGGCTGCACGTGCCCGCCTCGCGACCCCGATCGGCTGGCGGCCGTCCTCGCGCGGCTGCTGGCCTCCGAGCAGCGCGCCGCCCTGCTCGGCGGCGCGGGCGTGCGGCGGGCCCGCCAGCTCTTCGACTGGGAGCGCGTGGCCGCCGCGACCCACGACGTCTACCGCGAGCTCGTCGCCGCGCGCACCGCCCGGCCGGCAGGTGCCCGCGGCGGCCGGCGCTTCGCCCGCGTCCCGACCGCGGGCGAGCACCTCGCCGCGCTGGGCGGTGCGCTCGCGGGGCTGGAGGCCGAGGCAGGCAGGCTCGAGCGCTGGGGCCGCGAGCTGGCCGAGCGCCTCCTCGCCGGTGGCCGGCGTGCTGGCGGTCGGCAACGGCGGCAGCGCCGCCCAGGCCGAGCACTTCACCGCCGAGCTCGTCGGCCGCTACGTCGACCGAGCGCACGCCCCTGAGCGCGATCTGCCTGCACGCCGACGCCGCGGCGCTCACCGCGATCGCCAACGACTACGGGCCAGAGGAGGCCTTCGCCCGGCAGGTGCACGCCCACGGGCGCCACGGAGACGTGCTCGTCGCGCTGAGCACGTCGGGCGCCAGCGCCAACGTGCTGGCCGCCGCCGACGCAGCGCGCGACCGCGGCCTGACGGTGTGGGGCCTCACCGGCCCGGGGCCGACCGCGCTTGCCGAGCGCTGCGACGAGACGCTCGAGGTCGACGGCCCGACCACGGCCACCGTCCAGGAGCTGCACCTGGTCGGCGCTGCACGCCGTCTGCGGCGCGCTGGACCGGGCGGTCGCCGCGGCGACGCGCGGCCGGCGGAGCCACCCGGCCCGGGCGGAGGTGGGCGGCGGATGACGTGCGCGCCACCCACCGCAGGGGTGCGCCGCTGATGACCGCCACGCTGGTCGTCGCCGGCGACGCGCTGCTGGACCGCGACGTCGACGGGAACGTCGAGCGGCTGTGCCCCGACGCGCCCGTGCCCGTGCTCGACGAGCGCACCAGGCGCGCGCGCCCGGGCGGCGCCGCGCTGGCCGCGCTGCTCGCGGCAGGCGACGGCCTCGACGTGACGCTCGTGACCGCGCTCGGCGACGACGCGCCCGGCCGCGAGCTCGCCGCGCTGCTCGCCGCGGCCGGCGTCGCCCTCGCCGACCTGAGGCTCGACGGCAGCACGCCGGAGAAGATCCGTCTGCGCGCCGGCGGCCGCCCGCTCCTGCGCCTCGATCGCGGAGGCGGTGCCCCCCGGGCCGCCGGCGCGGCCGTGCGGCGCATGCTGGCCGGCGGCGACGCGCTGCTCGTGGCCGACTACGGGCGAGGCGTCGCCGCGCTCGACGCGGTGCGCGAGGCGGCGGCGGTCGCGGGTCGCGACCGGCGTCCCGTCGTCTGGGACCCCCACCCGAACGGACCCGTGCCGGTCGCCGGCGCGACGCTCGTCACCCCCAACGTCAGCGAGGCACGGCGCTTCGCGGCGGTGGCGGCCGCCGACGACCTGCCGGGGGCGCTGACCTGCGCCGAGGCGCTCACCGCCCGGTGGGAGGCACAGCACGTGTGCGTCACGTGCGGGCCGCTGGGCGCGGTGCTCGCAGGGCGAGACCGGCCCGCGGTGCTGCTCCCGGCGGCCCCCGTCGCCGGCGGCGACCCGTGCGGGGCCGGTGACCGCTTCGCCTCGCGGGCCGCCGCGGCGCTGGCCGCCGGCGACGCGGCCCCCGCAGCCGCACGGGCTGCGGTGAGCGCGGCCTCCGCCTTCGTGGCGGCCGGCGGAGCCGGCGCGGTCGGCCGCGGCACGCACAGGACCGGCGGGCCGGGCGCGGCCGGCATCCCGGCGCCCGCCGCCGCCGGCGGCGCCGCCGGCGTCGCGGCGGCCGTCCGCGCCCGCGGCGGCACCGTGGTCGCCACCGGCGGCTGCTTCGACCTCCTGCACCCCGGGCACGTGCAGACGCTGCAGACCGCCCGCAGCCTCGGCGACTGCCTCGTCGTGCTGCTCAACGACGACGCCTCCGTGCGAAGCCTGAAGGGAGCGGGCCGGCCGGTCGTCGGCCAGGCCGAGCGCGCCGCGGTGCTCGCCGCGCTGGGCTGCGTGGACGCCGTCGAGCTCTTCGGCGAGGACACGCCGATCGCCGCGCTCGAGCGCCTGCGACCCGACGTCTGGGTCAAGGGCGGCGACTACGCCGGCCGCGAGCTGCCCGAATCCGCTGCGCTGGCCCGCTGGGGCGGGCGCGCCGTCGTGGTCCCGACGCTTCAGGGCCACTCCACCACCGCCATCCTCGAGGAGGCCATGACCCGTGCCGTCAGCTGACACCGCGACACCGCCCACCCACGTCCGCGCGGGGGCCGAGCAGGCCCGCGCGGACGCCGAGCCCGACCGCGCGGGCACCGGCGGCCCGATCCTCGGCACCGTGCTCGTCACCGGTGCCGCGTCCGGTCTCGGCGCCGCGGTCGCCGACGCGGTGGCGGCCGCCGGAGGGACGCCCGTCGCGCTGGACCTCGCCGAGCCCGCCGACGGCGTCGACCACGAGCTGGTCGACCTGGCCGACACAGCCGCCACGGAGGCCGCCGTCGCCCGCGTCGTCGAGCGCCACGGCGGCCTCGACGCGGTGGTCACGGCTGCGGGCATCGACGCGTGCGGACGCCTGGACGAGGTCGCCGCGCGGCCGCCTGGGAGCGCGTCGTGGCAGTGAACCTGCTGGGCACCGCGGCCGTCGTGCGCGCCGCGCTGCCGGCGCTGCGCGAGCGCCGCGGCCGCGTCGTCACCGTCGCATCGACCCTGGGCCTGCGGGCGCTCAGCGACGCGAGCGCCTACTGCGCCAGCAAGTTCGGCGTCGTCGGCTTCACGCGGGCCCTCACCCTCGAGTGCGCCGGCGAGGTCGGCGTCACGCTGCTCGTCCCCGGCGGGATGAGCACGCCCTTCTTCGACGGCCGGCCCGAGCAGTACCGCCCGGGCCTGACGCGCAGCTCTCATCCCGCCACGACGTCGCCGGGGCCGTCGTCTTCGCGCTCGGGATGCCGGCGGGCGTCGAGGTCCGCGAGCTGATCGTCACCGTCTCGCAGGAGCCGTCCTGGCCCTAGCCGGCACGCCGCGCGCCCGGCCCGTGGCGAGGCGGCCGGTCGTCGTGCTGCGCGCGCTCGGCCTGGGCGACCTGCTCACCGCCGTCCCCGCGCTGCGCGGGATCGCCGCGGGAGTGCCGGGCCGGCGGCTGCTGCTCGTCGCACCCCGCTCGCTGGACGCCGCTCGTCGCGCTCATGGGCCCTGAGGGGGCGCGCTTCGAGCTCACGGGAGCCGACGGGCTGCGCGGCCTGCCGGCCGCGGCGCACGGCGCCGAGCTGGCCGTGAACCTGCACGGCCGCGGCCCGCAGAGCCACCGGCTGCTGCTCGCCGGCCGCGCCCGCCGGCTGGTCGCCTTCGCCCACCCGCAGGTGGCCGCGTCGGACGGCGGGCCGCCGTGGCGCGCCGGCGAGCACGAGGTGGCGCGCTGGTGTCGCCTCGTGCAGGCCGCGGGCCTCCCCGCCGATCCCGCGCCGGCTGACGCTGCGGCCGCCGCCGGGCGCCGGCGACGGGCCGCTGGCGGGCGCCACCGTCGTGCACCCCGGGGCGGCCAGCGCGGCTCGTCGCTGGCCCGCCGCGCGCTTCGCGGCCGTCGCCCGCGCCGAGCGCTGCGCCGGCCGGCGGGTCGTCATCACCGGGTCGGCCTCCGAGCGCGGCCTGGCGACGGCGCGTCGCCGCCGCCGCCGACCTCGGCGACGACGCGGTGCTCGCCGGGCGCACGACGCTCGCGGAGCTGGCCGGGATCGTCGCCGGCGGCGGGTCGCGTGGTCTGCGGCGACACCGGCGTGGCGCACCTCGCGACGGCCTTCGGCACGCCCTCCGTCGTGCTCTTCGGCCCCACCCCGCCCGCGCACTGGGGCCCGCCGGCCACCCTGCGGGCACGACACCGGGTGCTGTGGACCGGACGGCCCGGCGACCCGCACGCCGGGCGCGTGGACGCGGGCCTGCTGGGAATCAGCGTCGAGATGGCGCAGGCTGAGCTGGACGCGCTCGACGGCGAGCGCCGGCGCGCCATGCCGCACCTTTCCGTGTCAGCACGCTGACGCACACTGGACAATCGAGGTGCTGCGGCGTACTACGGGTACGAGTAGCACAGGCACGACGCGGCGCCGGCGAGGGTCCGGTGAGGCGGCGGGTCACCTCTCGGTTCAGCGACGCGCCTGGTCAGACCAGTGGTCAGGGCGCCGGAGCTGCCCCATCCACGGCTCACCCCTGAGAGACGGAGATTGCCCGTGCCCGATTCCAACGCGCAGCGCCAGCGCCGACCCTTCAGCACCGAGGAGCGCATCGACGACCTCCTCGTGCGCCGCCTCCGCGCCGGCGACCAGCACGCCGGTGAGGAGCTGGTGCGCCGTCTGATGCCGCTGGTCCATCGCCTGGCCCGCGCCTATCCCGCCCACGAGCACGCCGACGACATGGTGCAGGTCGCCGCGCTCGGCCTGGCCAAGGCGATCGACCGCTACGACCCGGCGCGCGGCGTCCCGCTGCGCGGGTACGCGGTCCCCACCATCACCGGCGAGATCCGCCGCTACCGGCGCGACCACTGCTGGGCGGTGCGCCCGCCGCGCACGCTGCAGGAGCTGATCCTGAAGGTCACGCGCTGCGTCGAGCGCCTGACCACGCAGACCGGTCGGTCGCCGTCGCCCGAGGAGGTCGCCGCCGACCTCGGCGAGACCCCCGAGGCGGTCGTCGAGGCGCTCGTCGCCGGCCGCTCCTACCTGGCCGACTCGCTCGACGCGCCCGCCTTCAAGCGCGAGGACGACGGCGCCGCGACGCTCGGCGACTCGATGGGCGTCGTCGATGGCGGCTACGACCGCACGGAGCAGGCGGACCTGATCGACAGCCTGCGCGACGAGCTGGCCGACGACGACTGGACGCTCCTGCACCTGCGCTTCGCCGCAGACTGGACACAGGAGGAGATCGGCCGCGAGCTCGGCGTCTCGCAGATGACCGTCTCGCGTCGCCAGCGCGCCGCGCTGCAGCGCCTGCGCGACCGCCTGGGGGGCGACACGCTGCTGCTCGACGAGCTCGGGTTGCGCGCGGCCGCCTGAGCGCGCCTGCGCCGCTAGCGCACGACGACCACCGCGCGCCGTCCTCTGAAGGCGGCGCGCAGCACGCCCGTGCGGTCGTCGTAGCGCCATGCGCCGCGGCGCAGCCGCCGCCCGCCGACCTCGACGCTGCGGGGCCGGAAGGGCCGTTCCAGCGTGAGCAGGGAGGCTCGCAGGACGACGGTCCGCGGCCGCCGCGCCTCGAGCCGCAGGGTCCAGCGGCCACGACCCTCGGACGACGTCAGGCGCCCGTCGGCGTCGAAGCGCCCGCTGGACCGCCCGCGCGGGAAGGCGAGCACCTCGAGGCGGTCGCGGCGGTCGCGCAGGCGCACGAGCGAGCGCGCGGCGCCGGGCACGTCAGCGAGCGTGTCGACCTCCGGCGGCAGCAGCCCCAGCAGCGCCCCGGCCCGGGCGAAGAGCGGAAGCTCGCCGACGGGCGCGGGCACGGTCACGAAGCGCCCGCCGCGCAGCGTCTGCGCCGCGACCGGGCGCAGCCCGCCGGAACGGCGGTCGAACGTCGTGGCCCGCCCGAGGTCGAGCCAGCGACCGGCCGGCAGGTACACGCGCCGCCGGCGCTGCCCGGGCCGCGTGACCGGGGCGGCCAGCAGCGCGGGGCCGACGCCGAACTGGTCCTCGCGCGCGGTGGCCGTGCGGTCCGCGGCGTCCGTGAGCGCGTGGTGGCGCATCAGCGGCATGCCCGTGCGCCGGTACTCGCGGTCGGTCGCGACGAGGTAGGGGTACAGCTGCGTGCGCAGCTTGGCGTAGCGCCGCCAGACCGCGAGCGCCGGCCGCTCCCAGATCTGCGGGCGGTCCTGCGCTCCGACGCCGATGCCCTCGGCCTTCGTGCGCATCACCCCCGAGACGGCGCCGAACTGGATCCAGCGCGCCAGCAGCTCGGGCGTCAGGCGCTGGTCACCCAGGGTGAAGAAGCCGCCGACGTCCGAGCCCCAGTGGGTGATGCCGGAGAGGCCCATGCTCAGGGCCTGGGTCACCGACGAGCGCAGGCCGTCGAAGCCCCATCCGGTCGTCGGGTCACCGCCCCACACGACCTGCGCATGGGGATGCACGCCGGTCCACCCGGAGCGCACGAAGCGCACGATCGGCCGCTTCTGGGCGTCGGCGAAGCGCCTGCCCGAGCGGTGGTACTGGACCGGGTAGAGGTTGTGCAGGACCGTGCCCGGCGTCCCGTCGGCAGCGACAGCGTCGGGCGGCGTGTACTCGCCGTAGTCCTCCATCCAGCCGTCGTAGCCGTTGGCGACCGCGCGGTCGAGCAACGACGCGTGGAACGGCTCGCCGGCCGCGGTCGTGAAGTCGATCTGGGCGACCTGCGCGGTGCGCCCGCCGACGAACGCCTCGTAGGTGTAGGGCGTCGTGCCGTCGGCGCGGCGGATGAAGGCGCCGCGCGCCACGCCGTCGTCGAACGCGAGCCGGTCCTCGGCGCACACCGCCTCGCGCATGTACGTGAGGGCAGCCAGCCCCTGAGCGTGGAACGCCGTGGTGCGCGCGCGCTCGGCTCCGTCGCGGCCGCGGTCGGCGCCACAGGGCATGTAGCGCATGTGCGTCTCGACGGCCGAGACCGGCGCATCGGCCGCGCGCAGGCGCCGGACGAGCCCCTGCTCGCCGGAGACCTCGTTGGCGTGGCCGGTCTGGAACCACGGGCCGAGCTGCCACGGCGCCTTCGGCGCCGGCTGGCGGCCTGTGCGCTGCACGAGGCGCCGCAGCACCGCGGGGACGCCCGGGCCGCCGAGCACGCGCAGCGACATGGCCGCCCCGTCGACCTCGACGCTCCAGGCGTCACGGCGGTCGCTGCCGAGCCGGAAGCGGCTCTCGGTCGTATCGTCGACGAGTACGCCGTAGCCGCGGGTCGACAGCAGCCACGGCATCGGGAAGGAGCTGGCATCGCGGCGCCGGCGCAGCGCCCAGGGCGGGATCGACGCGAGCACCGCCGGGTAGTCGCTCGCCGGATAGGGCCCCTCGGCGACGAAGCTCTGCACCTCGCGTCCGCGCTGGTCGACGGCGTCGGAGCGCTCGCCGAAGCCGAGGTAGCGCTCGCCACGGGTGATCGCCGCGGCCAGCCCCACGGCCTCGACGTCGCCCGTCGCGCCACCGGTGACGCCGGCCCGCAGCCGCACGGCCCCGCGACCGTCGCTCGCGACCGCCAGCGCGATGCGCCGGCCGGCCGGATCGGTCGTCGACAGCCGCACGCTGCGGGTGCCGCGCCCGGCGACGACGCGCCGAGCGCGATACCAGCGCCCGCGCGCGCGGAAGCCGAGGCGCCCCGTGGCGCCCGTGCCGGTGCCGGCGTCCTCGCGCAGGATCACCCGGCCCGACCTGGCGGACCTCGATGCGCCCCGTCGTGTCGTCGACCTGGACGCGCAGCGGCGGCGCACCGAGCATGGCGGCGTGGGCGGGCACCGACGCGAGCCCGACGGCCGTGACGCCGAGCGCGGCGCCGAGGCACGAGCCGGACCGGGACACCGCTCAGTCCGTGCCGCTGTCGTCCTCCTCCTCCAGCGACGCGCTGTCGGCCTCGCCAGGGACGCCGGTGACGCCCTCCTCCTCGTCCTGGCCGGCGTGGTAGAGCGCCATGCGCCCCGAGTGCTGGTCCCCATGCGAGGCGTGCTCGATGAGGTCGTCCTCGGCCATCTCGAAGCCCTCGGCCTCGCCGCCGCCGGCCTCACGGACCGGTCGCTCGGCCGGGTCGAGGTCCTCGTCGCCGGCGACGCCGCCGATGCCCGCGGCCTCGGCGGCCGCGGCGGCCTCCTCCTCGTCCACGAGGCTGTCGTCGCTGTGCTGGTCGGGGTCGCGCTCCATGCGCAGCACGCTACCCGTCAGGCAGCGTGCAAGTCGCTGAGGCCCTCCCGGTCCCGCCGCGTTTGACCGCCCGCGCGGTGGGTGAGCCCACCCGTGTGGCCGCTCCGATCGGCATCGTCGTGGCGACGCGAAACCGGCGAGCCGACCTGCTGCGCGCGCTCGAGCGCCACGCAGCCGCTCCGGAGCGCGCGCCCATCGTCGTCGTCGACAACGCCTCGACCGACGGAAGCCCGGCTGCCGTGCGGGCCGGCCACCCGGACGTCGAGGTCGTCGCGCTGGCTGAGAACCGCGGAGCCGCGGCGCGCACGGTGGGCGTGCGTCTCCTGCAGACGCCGGTCGTGGCCTTCAGCGACGACGACTCGTGGTGGGCGCCGGGCGCCCTTGGACGCATCACCGCGGCCTTCGACGCCGACCCGGGCCTGGGCCTCGTCGCGGGGCGCATCCTCGTCGCCGAGGAGGGACGCATCGACCCGACGTGCGCGGCGATGGCGGCCAGCCCGCTGGCGCAGGCGCCGGGGCGGCCGGGAACGCGCGTCCTCGGCTTCGTCGCCTGCGGCGCCGCCGTGCGGCGCAGCGCGTACCTGGCCGCCGGCGGGTTCCATCCCCGCCTCATGGTCGGCGGCGAGGAGTCGCTGCTGGCCCTCGACCTCGCCGCCGCGGGCTGGCGGCTCGCCTACCGCGAGGACGTCGTCGCCCATCACCACCCGCGCCCCGACGCTTCGCGTGACCGACGTGAGGCGACCGTGCTGCGCAACCGCCTGTGGGCCGCCTGGCTTCGGCGTCCCGCCGCCAGCGCGCTGCACGAGACCGCCGCCGCCCTTCGCGGCGCGACGCCCGCGGCGGCGGCGCGGGGGTTGCCCGCAGCGCTGCGCGGGGTGGGCTGGGTCACACGCGCGCGCCGCGTGATCCCGCCCGCGGTCGCGGCGGACCTGGCGCTGCTGGACGGTCCGCCGGGCCGCCGGCGCGGCTTTGGGGCTCAGCGCGAGCGCAGGCGGGCCGCCGGGACCCGGGCCGGCGGGCGCGGCAGCGACGGCCCGTCGGCCCGCCGCGACGACGCCCCCGTGCCCGCGGCGCGCGCGGCGGCCGAGCCGCCGTCGCGATAGCGCACGGGGCGCCCGCCGAGGCGGCCGCTGACGCCGCCGCGCCCGTCCAGGCGCAGGTAGCCGCTCGTGCCCGGCGGGCCGTCGACCCGGACGGTGCCGCGCGGAGCGCCGTTGCCGTCGTCGATCGAGCCCGTGACGCGGAGCCCCCCCAGGTAGGCGTAGCCGCGCAGGCGCAGGTCGCCACCCAGCGCATCGCCGGCGGCGTAGGTCCCGCCGCGCAGGCCGCCGCCGCGGGTCGGAAGGCCGGCGAGCAGCGCCTGCAGCGAGCTGACGCGCGCGTCGAGGGCGGTGTCGAGCACCGCGAACAGGGCGCGCCCGCGCGTGCCGCCCACCCCGGGCGCCGAGCGGAAGTCGCGCAGCGACGTCGGCGGGCGCGGGAAGGGCCGCACCGCGTTCGTGCGGCCGGCGCACGGCCTCCCCACCTCGCGTGAGCGGGTGAAGCGATCGAGCGCACGCGCCACGCAGCCGGTGAGGTCGCTGTCGACGACGTCGTGGCCGGTGCCGCCGACGGTGACGACCGACGCGCGCGGCAGGACCGCGACCGTGGCCTGCGCGTTCTCCGCCGGGGTGCGGATGTCCAGGCGACCGCCGAGCAGCAGCGCCGGCACGTCGGGCAGCGGGCCGGTGAAGGCCGGCTTCGGCGCGTCGTGCGGCCAGCGCAGGCAGTCGTCCACGTAGGTGGTGCGCAGCAGCGTGCCGGCGTCGAAGGGCGCGTAGTCGGCCGGCGCGATCGCCCCGGCGGCGGCCAGGGCCAGCGGCCCCCGCTCTCCGCGCGGGGTCGCAAGCCCGTAGGGCAGCGGCACGTCCAGGCACCCCGTCGTCACGTTCAACCCGAAGCTCAGCTCCGAGAGCTTCGTGCGCGCGCCCGCGCCGATCGCCCGCAGGCGCAGCAGGAGCGCGGGGTCCCCGCGCCGCGCGGCCGACAGCGCCGCGGGCAGCGCCGCCTGGAGGTAGGGGTTGAGGTCGCCCGCGATGAGCAGGAAGAGCAGCGCGTCGGCGTCGGCGTAGCTGACGGTGCGCCGGCGTCCGCGCCGGTCGAAGGCGCGGCCGCGCAGCGGGGCGCTCGCCAGTCGCGCGGCGAGCGCGCCGACGTCGGCCACCGGGTCCCCCGTCACGCCACGGCAGCGGTCGCCGGCGCACTGCTCGCGCAGCACGCGCGGCAGCGCCTTGAACGTGTCGAGCAAGAACGCCTGGGGGCCGTCGGGCCCGACGATCGAGTCGAGGATGAGCCGGTCCACGCGCTGCGGGAAGGCCCGCGCGTACTGCAGCGCGACGTGCGTGCCGTAGGAGATGCCCATCAGCGCGACCTCGCTCGCGCCGAAGGTGGCGCGGAGGCGTTCGAGATCGAGCACGGTGTCCGCCGTGGAGTAGAACGCGCGCCGGGGCCCGATGCGCCGCGCGCACGCTTCGAGCGCCGCCGGCCGGAACGGGTCGAGCGAGCGCAGGCCCTGCATGTTCGGGCAGTTCAGCGCACCCGACCGCCCGGTCCCGCGCTGGTCGAGCACGACGAGGCGGTAGCGCCGCAGCGCGGGCTCGAGGCTCGCCGCGAAGGACGAGGCGGCGTCCACCGACCCCTGTCCAGGGCCGCCCGAGAGCGCGATCAGCAGCCGCCCGCCCGGCCGGGGGCGGCGCTGGGCCGCAAAGCGCAGCCGCAGGCGCGGCGAGGCGCCCGGCGCCGCCGCGTGGTCGAGCGGCACGCTGAGCGTGCCGCAGCGGAAGTCCCGGTCGCCGTCGGGGCAGGCGGTCAGCCGCGGCGCGGCCGAGGCGGCGGGCGCGCCCAGCAGCGCGGCCAGGAGCAGCGCGGCGACGCAGCCGAGCAGCGCGGTGAGGAGGCGGTGGCGCTGGACCATCGAGGCGCCGAGAGTAGACGGACCGGCGGGCGCACCGAGCCGCGCCCCGCTCGAACCTCGCTGATCTGGACAGGCGCGAACGGCGCAGTACCCTCCGCGAATGGCGACCGAGGAGCGCATGATCCTGGGCGGGGTGGCCCGGGACGAGGAGCGCATCGCCCTCGCGCGCGAGTGGCGCAAGCTCACGCGCGCGGCGACCGTCGTCGCCGTCCTCACGAGCCCCGCCACCTTCACCGTCTTCTACGCGGTGCAGGACTGGCAGCTGGGCTGGTCGCTGCTGGCGACGTTCCTGTTCGTCATCGCGTTCCGCGGCGGCATCGACGTCCTCGCCCACAAGCTCATCCCGCGCGCGAGCCTGTTCGGCGCAGGCCGCGAGCTGCTCGCCGAGGACGTCGTCGCGCGCCGGCGCGTGTGGTACTGGCGTCACAAGTACCGCGTGGCGTTCGTCCTGGTGCTGCTGGTGACCTTCGTGCTCACGGCGATGTCGCTCACCGGCGTCACCGCCTCGGAGATCGGCGACTGGGCCGTCAGCGCCCTGCCGCTGATCCTCATCCTCGGCATCCAGATCCCGCTGCTGTTCCTGGCGAACCTCCTGATCATCTTCGGGCCGATGCTGTTCTTCGGCCTCAAGCAGATGAAGGGCTACGAGCCGGGCGACGCGGACTGGGGCGTCAAGCTCTCCGACGTCCGTGGCCAGAAGGAGCCCAAGGAAGAGGTCACGCGCGTCATCTCGCTGTGGCAGTCGGGCGAGGAGTTCCGCAAGGCCGGCGGCAAGCCCGAGCGGGGCCTGCTGTTCCTCGGCGCGCCCGGCACCGGCAAGACGATGCTGTCGAAGGGCATCGCGACGTCGTTCAACTCGCCGATCGTGACCATGCCGGGCTCGGGCTTCGCGCAGACCTTCATCGGCATGGACGTGATCATCGTCATGTTCCTGATCCGCAAGGCGCGCAAGCTCGCCGCCAAGTGGGGTGGGCAGTGCATGATCTTCATCGACGAGATCGACGCCGTCGGCATGCGCCGCCGTGCGCTCGGCGGTGGGATGGGGATGGGCCTCGAGCCGACCGAGAGCCCGTTCGACTCGCCGCCGCTGTACGGCTCGTGGGGCGCGCTCAACCCGTCGGGCGACCTGATCCTCGAGAACCGCGCGTGGCGCGATCGCCTGTTCGCCGCGCGAGCCGAGGCGCCCGCCGACGCCTACCCCGCCTTCGTCGCGCGCGTGCGCGATCGCGTCAACGGCTTCATGTTCCCCGGCATGGGCGGCATGGGCGGCGGCATGGCGCTGAACCAGCTGCTCGTGCAGATGGACGGCGTCGACGAGCCGCCGTTCCTGCGCAAGGTCTTCACCAAGCGCTTCAACACGTTCCTCGACGCGACGTACCTCGTGCCCCAGCGCATCGGGAGGGCGCGCCTGCGCATCCGCCCGCCGAAGCCGCGCTCGGAGCAGATCTACTTCATCGGGGCCACGAACGTCCCGATCGACGCGCTGGACCCCGCGCTCATCCGCCCCGGGCGCATGGGGCGCCACATCTGGTTCCGCACCCCCACCAAGGACGACCGCCAGGACATCTTCGACCTCTACCTGGGCAAGGTGGAGCATGACGACGCCCTCGACACGCCCGAGCGCCGCGACGAGCTCGCCCGCATGACCAACGGCTACTCCCCGGCGATGATCGAGCAGGTCTGCTCGATGGCGCTGACCTACGCGCACTCCGACGGGCGCCAGGCCTTCGACCGGGCGGACATCGTCGAGGCCATGACGACGATCGAGTCGGGCACGGCCGTCGGCGTCACCTACGTGGACGAGGAGTCGCGCGCGGTCGCGATCCACGAGGCCGGGCACGCCGTGGCCAGCCACGTCTACATGCAGGACGTGATGTCCACGCGCCTGTCGATCCGCATGCGCGGCAACTCGCTCGGCCACCACCAGGCGATCGAGAAGGAGGAGCGCTTCTCGTCCTGGCGTCACGAGGAGGTCGGCAAGCTCGTGTGGACGCTCGGCGCGATGGCCGCCGAGCACGTCTTCTACGGCGAGAACGGGATCGGCGTGGGCGGCGACATCCGCAGCGCGACGTGGAGCGTCGCGCGGATGGTCGGCACAGAGCGGCATGGGCCCCGAGCCGATCAGCCTCGAACCCGACGACTTCCCCGACGAGGCCTCGCTGCACGACGCCGAGCGCGACATCATGGAGCGCTTCCAGCGCATCGGCGTGCAGATCATGAACCGCGCCCGCAGCGACAACGCGATGACGAACGACCCGATCGCCGCCGTGCTGTCGGATCCGGCCAAGCAGGCGGCCGCCGCGCAGATCCTGGGGCAGGCCTACCTCACCGCCCTGTGCTGCATGCGCCACAACCGCGAGGCCGTCGCCGCGGTGGCCGATGCGCTCGTGCAGTCCCGCGAGCTCTACGGCGACGAGGTCATCGACCTCCTCGAGGCGGCGCAGCCGCAGGCGCCCGCAATCGACGTGACCGACCGCTCGATCTGGCCGAAGGTGTGAGCGAGGCGGGCGACAGCGCCGAGCGCGAGGACCGGCGCCCGGGGGCCCGCGAGCGCCCGGCCGACCCCGCGGGCACCCGGCCGCGCCACGAGCCCGAGTCGCTGCTGCCCGCCCGGCGCGTCGCGCCGGCGCACGACACCGTGGACTCGACCGCCGTCGAGGACGGCGACTCCGACCTGCTGCCCGAGCGCCGGGCGCCCGGCGGCTCCGTCGGGCGCGGCCGCCGCCCGCGAGGCCCCGTTCGCGCCGCGGTTCCACTTCCTGTTCGGCGCGCTGGCCGCGCTCGGCGCGGCCGCCGTCACTGCGCTCGTGCTCGCCATCGGCGCCGGCGGCGGCGACGACCGCAGCAAGGACGGCTGGTCGCGCTGGAAGCCGACCGCCTCGGGCGTGGAGGGTGCCCGCCAGATCGCCCAGCACGTGGCCGTGCAGTACCGCTTCGGCAACGGCCGCCAGATCGTCAACGTCGAGGCCTCGCCGTTGCGGATCAACGGCGTTCCGCTGGCCGTGGCGCTGCGCGAGGGCCAGGCGCAGGGCGGGGACATCGAGGTCTTCGACGGCGACGGGCTGATCTTCCGCTTCTGCGGGCTCGGGCCCAACTGCGCGATCAGCGCGGGCAAGGCGACGAGGGAGCGCCACCTGCTGCTGCGTCGCGAGGCGCTCGAGGTCGCGCTCTACAGCTTCCACTACCTCGACGGCATCGAGCAGATCGTGGTCTTCATGCCACCGCGCAAGGGCCAGAAGCCCAACCAGGCGTTCTTCATCCGCAAGGGCGACGTCGGCGCGGAGCTCGACCGCCCGCTCACCGCCTCGCTCGCGCCGCGCGCGCCGACCACGCGCGACATCACGCTGTCGCCGGACGTCCCGCTCGTCCAGCGCCTCACGCTGCCCAACCTCTTCAGCTTCAGCCTCACCCAGGCCAACACCGACAACCGCGGGTTCATCGTGCTCGACCCGCTGCCGGCGGCGAGCGCTACCCCAGCGCCAGCGCCTCGCTCGAGCGGGAGAAGCTGAAGCCCGGCGTCACGCCGCCCTCGAGCACGAGCACGCGACCGCCGAAGGCGACGGCGCCGAGGCCGTGGCGCGGCGTGGGCAGGTCGGGCAGCGCGCGCCAGCGACGGCGGACCGGGTCGTAGGCCTCGACCTCGGCGATCGTCCCGGCCGCCTCCTCGCCGCCGACCACGACGATGCGGCCGCCGGCGACGGCCGCCGCGATGCCGCCGCGGGGCTTGCGCATCGCCGGGAGGCGCTCCCAGCGGCCGCGGGCGGGCACGAAGCGCTCGACCACGGCGAGGTTGCCCTGCTCGGCCGTGCGCCCGGCCAGCACGTGGAAGGCGCCGCCGTGCACCGCGCCGGCCAGGTGCTCGCGCGCCGTCGGCATCGGCGGCCCCCGGCGCCAGCGGTCGCGGCGCAGGTCGTAGACCTCGAGCGTCCGCAGCGCCCTGCCGCCCGCCGCGCCGCCGGCCGCGTACAGGCGGTCGCCGATCACGCCGACCGCGAGCGCGCCGCGGGCGGTCGGCATGTCGGCCAGCCGGGTCCAGCGGTCGCGGCGCGGGTCGTAGCGCAGGAGCGCGGCGCTGTCGCCGGTCAGCCCGGCGGGTGCGGTGTAGCCGCCCACGACGTACAGCCTCCCCCGCCAGCTCGCGGCGGCGGGATGGTTGAGCGCGAGCGGCATCGACCGCGCGCGGCTCCAGCGGTCGCGGCGCGGGTCGTAGCGCTCCACGGCCGCCGTGGTGACGCCGAGCGCCGTGCCCTCCGCGCCCGCGAAGCCACCGACGACGTAGACCCGGTCACCCGCGCGCGCCGCGGCGACCTCGGTGCGCGCCAGCAGCGACGGGCGCAGACGCTCCCAGCGCGGGTCGCCGCGACCGCCGCCCGCGCCCGACGACCCGCCGAGCGCCACGGCCGCCGCGACGCCGAGCGCCGCGAGCGCCGCGACCACGGCCGTCAGCCTTGGTCGCCGCCCGGCTCGCATCGCGACTCGTACCCAGGGCACGCGAGCACGGGCACCCGCGGATAGCGCGGGTAGGACGGATCGGTGCGCGACCGCCGGCACAGGCTGAACGTCGAGCCGCGCGTCGTGTGGACGAGCTGCTGGTGCACGCACGTCTCGCAGAGGCCGAAGCGCGGCGGGCCCATCGCAACGGAGTATGGCGCCCCGGAGTCGTTGAGCCGGCAACTAGCATCAGACGGGTGGAGACGTTCCGCCGCCTGCTGCAGTTCCTGGCTCCCTACCGCCGCGGTGTCATCGTCAGCGGCGTGCTCGCGGCGCTGGCCATGGTGGCCACCGTCGCGATCCCGTGGCTGACCGGCCGGGCGATCGACCAGGTGCGCGACGGCGACCGCGCCGACCTGCAGGCCCTCGCCATCGCGGTCGCCGTCGCGGGCGTGCTGCGCCTCTCGCTGACCGTCGCGCGGCGCCTCGTCGCCGGGCGCGTCTCGCTGGGCGTCGAGCTGGACCTGCGCGGCCGCCTCTACGGCCACCTGCAGCAGCTCGAGCTGAGCTTCTTCGACCGCCAGCAGACCGGCCAGCTCATGTCGCGCGCGACGGTCGACCTGTCATCGGTGCGCTTCTTCCTGGGCTACGGGCTGATCTTCATGATGCAGTCCGCGCTGACCATCGTGCTGGCCTCCGTCGCCATGTTCGTGGTCGACTGGCGCCTGGCGGCCGTGTCGCTGCTGCCGGTGCCGTTCGTCGTGCTCGTGGCCCAGCGCTACGGGCGCCGCGCGCAGGCCCGCGCTGCAGGAGGTGCAGCAGCGGATCGCCGAGCTGACGGCGGAGGTCGAGGAGAACGTCTCGGGCGTGCGCGTCGTCAAGTCCTTCGCGGGCGAGGAGCGCCAGCTCGAGCGCTTTCGCCGGCGCGTCGGGCGGGTGTTCGACCAGGCGATGGTCAGCACCCGGCTGCAGGCGTTCTACAACCCGCTGATCGGCTTCCTGCCCCAGCTCGGGCTGGCCACGATCCTGTTCTACGGCGGCCGCCAGGTCATCGACGGGCGCCTCAGCGTCGGCGACTTCGCGGCCTTCTACACCTACCTGCTCATGCTGCTGTCGCCGATGCGGACGCTGGGCATCTCGCTGGGCATGGCCCAGCGCGCGACGGCCTCGGGCGCGCGGCTCTTCGAGATCCTCGACCGCGAGCCGCGGATCGTCTCGCCGCCGGACGCGATCCCGCTGCCGCCGGGGTCGGGGCACGTCGAGCTGCGCGACGTCACGCTGCAGTACGAAGGCGCGCCCGAGCCGGCGCTGCTCGGCGCCTCGCTCGACGTGGAGGCGGGCAGCACGGTCGCGCTCGTCGGTGCGACCGGCTCGGGCAAGACGAGCCTCGTCGCAGCTCATCCCGCGCCTCTACGACGTCGCCGCGGGCGCCGTGCTGGTCGACGGCGAGGACGTGCGCGACGTCGACGTCGCCTCGCTGCGCCACGCCGTCGCGATCGTCGACGACGCGCCCTTCCTGTTCTCGGCGACCGTCGCCGAGAACATCGCCTACGCGCGCGCGGACGCCACGCGCGAGGAGATCGAGGAGGCGGCGAGGCGCGCGCAGGCCCACGACTTCATCCAGGAGCTGCCCGAGGGGTACGCGACGCGCGTCGGGGAGCGCGGGCTGACCCTGAGCGGCGGCCAGCGCCAGCGCGTCGCCATCGCCCGCGCGCTGCTCGCCGACCCGCGGATCCTCGTCCTCGACGACGCGACCTCGAGCGTGGACGCCTCCACCGAGGGTCAGATCAAGGACGCGCTGCGCGAGGCGATGCGCGGGCGCACGACCTTCATCATCGCCCACCGCCTCTCGACGATCGCGCTGGCCGAGCGCATCGTCGTGCTCGAGGACGGCGCGATCGCCGCCGAGGGCTCCCACGACGAGCTGCTGGACCGCAGCGACCTGTACCGCGAGATCGTCGAGAAGGGCCTGCCCGACCAGGTCTTCCTCACCCGCAACGAGCCCGACCGCGAGGTGGCGGGCCTATGAGCCCGGCCGACCCGGTGGGCACGGGCGACGAGGTGGCGCGGGCCGCGACCCGGCGCGACGAGATCCGCCGGCGCCTGCGCGGCACCGGCGGCCGCGGGCGCAAGCTGCGCGGCCTCACCGTGCTGCTGAAGCCCTACCGCGGGCGCGTCGCGCTCATGTTCGCCGCGCTCGTCGTCGGGACGGCCGCCGCCCTCGCCCCCGCGCCGCTGGCCGCCGCGGCCATCGACGACGGCATCCTCGCGGGCGACGTGGGCGCGCTGAACCTCATCGTCGCGGCCTTCGTCGCCAGCGCGCTCATCGTGTGGGGCACCGGCTTCCTGCAGACGTGGCTGGTCAACTGGGTGGGCCAGCGCGCACTGGCCGACCTGCGCACGCAGATCTTCCGCCACCTGCAGGAGATGCCCGTCTCGTTCTACGAGCGCCGCCCCGCGGGCGTGCTGATCTCGCGCATGACCAACGACGTCGACGCGCTGAACTCGCTGGTCACCGACACGGTCATCACGCTCTTCCAGGCGACGCTCACGCTGCTCGGGTCGGTCGTGATCCTGCTGCTGTTCGACGTCGAGCTGGCCCTGCTGACGTTCCTGATCTTCCCGGTCATGGCCATCGCGTCGCTGGCGTTCCGGATCGCCAGCGCCGACGCGTACCGGCGCACGCGCGAGACGATCGGCGCGATCACGGCCTACCTGCAGGAGACGCTGTCGGGCATCCGCGTCGTGCGCGCGTTCGCCCAGGAGCCCCGCCACCTGCGCCGCTTCGACGAGCTCAACGAGGAGAACCGCCGCGCCAACCTGGTCACGGTCAACCTCAACGCCGCCTACTTCCCGGGCGTCGAGATGGTGAGCGCGCTGGCGACGGTCGGCATCCTGCTGCTGGGTGGGCTGCGGGTCATCGAGGGCGACCTCACCGTCGGCGTGCTCGTCGGCTTCATCGCCGCGCTCAACGGCTTCTTCGACCCGATCGGCCAGCTCTCGCAGGTCTACACGACCTACCAATCCGGCATGGCGGCGCTCGACAAGATCTTCGAGCTGCTCGACGAGGAGCCTGACCTCACCGACCGCCCCGGCGCCATCGAGCTCGACCGGCTGCGCGGCGAGATCGAGTTCGACCACGTCTCCTTCCGCTACCGCACCGGCGATGCCGTCCTGCTGGCGCTCGACGACGTGTCGCTGCACGTGCCCCCGGGCCAGACCGTGGCGCTCGTCGGGCCGACGGGCGCGGGCAAGTCGACGTTCGCCAAGCTCGTCGCGCGCTTCTACGACCCGACGTCGGGACGGGTGCTGGTCGACGGGCACGACCTGCGCGACGTGAGCAGCACCGCATTGCGCTCGCAGATGGGGATCGTCCCGCAGGAGGCGTTCCTGTTCAGCGGGACGCTCGCCGAGAACATCGGCTTCGCGAAAGCCGACGCGACCGAGGAAGAGCTCGAGGCGGCCGCGCGCGCTGTCGGCGCATGGAGCTTCATCGAGCGCCTGCCGCACGGCCTGCGGACCGAGATCGGCGAGCGCGGCGTCCAGCTCTCGGCGGGCCAGCGCCAGCTCGTCGCCTTCGCGCGGGCGCTCGTCGCGGACCCTCGCGTGCTCGTGCTCGACGAGGCGACCTCCAACGTGGACCTGCACACGGAGAGCCGCATCGAGCACGGCCTGCGCCGGCTGCTCGCCGGGCGCACGGCGATCGTCATCGCCCACCGCCTGTCGACGATCCGCCAGGCCGGCCGAATCGTCGTGCTCGAGCACGGGCGCGTGGTGGAGCAGGGCACGCACGAGGAGCTCATCGCGGCGGAGGGCGCCTACTTCGGCCTCTACCGGGACTGGGCGCAGCAGGCCACCGCCTGAGCGCGGGCGTCCCGGCACCGCTACCGTCCCGGGCCGCCATGTCGGCCCAGCAGCGCACCGCCCTGGTCTCCGTGGTCGCCGCCGCGGGGCTCGTGGCGATCAAGCTCGTCACCGGCCTGATCACCGGGTCGCTCGGCCTGCTCGCCGAGGCGCTGCACTCGGGCACCGACCTGGTGGCCGCGCTGCTCACCTTCTACGCCGTCCGCGTCTCGGGCCGCCCGGCCGACCGCGACCATCCCTACGGCCACGGCAAGGCCGAGCACCTGACGGCACTCGGCGAGGGCGCGTTCCTGATCGTGGTCAGCGGCGTGATCGTGGCGGCCTCGATCGGCCGGCTGACGAGCGGCAGCGAGGCCGAGGTCGACGCAGCCTGGTACGCGATCGCCGTGCTCGTCGTCGTGATGGCCATCGACGCGGCGCGCGCGGCGATCTCGTGGCGCTCCGCCCGGCGCTACAACAGCCCGGCGCTGGCCTCCAACGCGCTGCACTTCGGCTCGGACCTGCTCGGCACCAGCGCGGTGCTCGCGGGGCTCCTGTTCGTGCGCGCGGGCTATCACGAGGCCGACGCGATCGCCGCGCTCGTGGTCGCCGTGCTGGTCGTGGGGGCCGCCGCGCGCCTGATGCGCCAGAACGTCGAGGTGCTGATGGACCGCACGCCGGCGGCCGCCGAGGCGGGTGCACGCGGCGCGATCCTGGCCGTCGAGCCGCGTGTCGACCTGAGGCGCCTGCGGGTGCGCGAGGCCGCCGGGCGCCACTTCGTCGACGCTGTCGTCGGCATCACGCCCGACGCGGCCGCCGGCCAGGGCCACGCGCTCGCCGACGCGGTCGAGGAGGCCGTCCGCGAGGCGCTGCCCGAGAGCGACGTCGTCGTGCACGTCGAGCCCAACCAGGCCACCGCCGGCCTGCGCGAGCGCGCCAGCGGGGCGGCGCTGAGCGTGCCCGGCGTGCGCGAGGTCCACAACGTGTCGACGCTTCTCGTCGATGGCCGCCAGGAGCTGACGCTGCACCTCAAGCTGCCGCCCGACATCACCCTCGAGGAGGCCCACGACGTCGCGGACGAGGTCGAGGAGGCGATCCTCGCGGCGGCCCCCGAGATCGGCGACGTCCTCATCCACCTGGAGCCGCTGGCGGACACGTCGGCGGCGGCCGAGCTGCCGAGCGGCATGGAGGTGAGCCACGTGCGGCGCGCGATCCGCCGTGTGGTCACGCACCTGACGGGCACCGAGCCCCGCGCCGTCCGCATCCGCCGGGGGCCCAACGGCCTCGTCGCCCGGATCACCGTCGCCCTCCCCGGCGACCGCCCGCTCGGCGCGGTCCACGACACCGCGGCCCAGATCGAGCGCCGCGTGCGCAGCGAGGCGCCCGAGCTGCACGAGGTCGTGGTGCACACGGAGCCGGCCTGAGCTCTCGGGCGGGCGAGCCGCCCGTCCGGTCAGTCCTTGTCGAAGGGGTCGGTGTAGCGCGAGGGGTCCGACCGGCGCTGGGCGCTGCGCAGCTTGGCGGCCGCGCGGACGCAGCGGCTGAAGGGGGTGCCCTTCTCGCCCTTGGTGTGCTTCTTGCTGAGGCCCTTGCAGGCGCGCGCGGGGTTCGACGCCTTGCCGCTGCCGAGCTTGGCCATCGCGGTGACGCAGCGGCTGAACGCGGTGCCCTTCTGGCCCTCGACGTGCTTCTTGCTCTCCCCCTTGCAGTACTTGCCGTAGGCCCTGGCCTTCGCGGCCTTGGAAGCGTCCGGGCCGGGCGCGGCCTGGGAGCCGGTGGGCGTCGGGCCCTGTGGGCCGGCCGGGGTTGTCGCACCCTGCGTGCCGGCCTGCGCGACTGCTTCAGCGGGTGCGCGGCGGCGCTCCGCGCCGGGTGCGTTCGAGCGCTTGGCCTGGCCCTGGGCGCTGGCATGGCCGGCGCCGGGCTCGGCCGGCGGGCCGGCGGCCGGTGCCGCGGTGGGCGCGGCGAGCAGTGCGACGGCGGCGCCGGTCGCGGCAAGGGTCCTGGTGCGCATGGTGATCGTCCTGTCTCCTGGCGTGGGGGGTTCGCGAGGCGGTGCCTCTGAGACGACAACGCGCCGGGGGCGCGACGGTCAGGCGCTACTTGGGCCGGCCGCCGGCCGCGGGCGGCCCGGACGGCACGCCGGAGGCGGCTGGCACGGCCGCGGGATCCCCGGGGCGTCCTGCGCTCGCGGGGACCGCCGGTCCGGCGCCGTGCGCCTGCGGCGCCTGCGGCTGCGCAGCCGGCTCGCCACCTCTCGACGCGGAACGCTGCGCCGTCCCCGGTGAGCCGGTGGCCGCCGCGCCGCCGCCGCGCGCGGCGGGCCGCTCACGCTTGGCCGCCGCGGCGGGCCCGGTCGGCGTGCCGGCCGGGCCTGCGCCGGGCGGAGGTCGTGCTCGTGGCGGGCTTGCCGCTTCCCCGGGACGTGCTCGAGGCCGGCGTACGGGCGGGTCGCCGCCCTCGCTGGGACGTTGCCGCCGCCGGGGTTCGAGCGTGCTTGGCGTTTTCCGAGGCGGTGCCCGCGCCGCCACCGGGCTGGTGCCCGGCCGCGGCACCTGGGCCGGGGATCGCGCGGCCATCCTGCGCCACGCTCGCGCCGCCGCCGGCGCGGCGCCCGGCCTGGCTGCGGCCGGTCCCGCCCTGCGCCTGGTCCAGCGCCCGTGACGAGGTCCCGAGCCCCGCCCTCGCGGGCGGGCTCCAGGATGGCGTTCCGGCGGCTCGGCGCGCCGCGGGGTCGGCCGCGCCGGGCCGCTCGCTTGCAGGCGCTCGTGCGGCGGTCGCACCGTCGTCTCGCAGGACCTGTGTGGCGGCGGTCCCAGCCCCGCCGGCCATCGCCGCGCTCACGGCGATCACGGCGACGGTCTTCGTCCCGGTGATCGCCGCAGCGCCCGCACCGGCGTGCGTCCCCGCAAGGAGCTGGGCCAGCAGCGCCCCGCCCGCGGCCACGGGCAGCGGCGGCGCGAGGGCGGCGAGCTCGGCGGGCCGTTGTGCGAGCGCCGCCTGGAACGCCGTGCAAGACCGGCAGGAGCGCAGGTGACTGCGCACGCGCCTGCCCCTCAGCACGCGCCGGTCGGCGTCGGACAGACGCCGCTGGACCTCGTCACACGACATTGCCCGCCCCTCGGCGCACTCCCCGAGCGCCGTCCGGGCCTCGAAGATCGTCTGCTTGACCGAGCGCGGCGAGCAGTCCAGCACCACCGCGATCTCGCCGTGCGACAGCCCGCTGAGCTCGCGCAGCACGAGTGCGGCGCGCTGGCGCTCGGGCAGGTCGCCGAGATCGACGCGCAGCTGCGCCAGGCGCTCGCGGTGCAGCACGTGCTCGGCCAGGTCGTCGCCACCGAGCCCCGCGGCACGATCGAGCTCCTCGGTCGGTCTGCGCCGCCGCAGCGCCGAGATCGCCTCGTTGTGCGCTATGCGGAACAGCCAGGGGCGCAGCTCGAAGTCGCGCTGCTCGTCGCGAAGGGCGGCGAAGGCGCGCATCATGGCGCTCTGCACCGCGTCGCGCGCGTCCTCGTCGTGCTGGAGGATCGACCGGCAATAGCGGTACAGGGCCTGGTGATGACGCTCGTACAGGTCCGCGAACGCCCGGGCATCGCCCTTCGCGGCCCGCGACCGCAGCACCGGCTCGCGCCGCAGCGCGATCGCCGCGCCGAGGCCTCCAGTCGTCATTGCGCGCGTCACCCCCACCCCCCATGTATCGGCAACGCGCGAGGATCGCAGAAGTCAGGCGCTACCGGGTACGACGACGACCGCCACCGACGCGTGAAGGCCCGAACTGCGGGGCAGGGATTCGAACCCCGATAGCCTGCTCCAGAGGCAGGAGTCTTTCCATTAGACGACCCCGCACCGGCAGGGCGCAGGATAGCGATCCGCCTCGCCCGCCGACCACCCAGGTCGGCGATCGCCGGGCCGTGCGCTAGCGTGCCCGGCCTGGCCGCGGGGGCGCGGCCGTCCTCGGATCCTGGGAGGCGGGCGTGTCGGTCGTTCGAGCATGCGTGGTCGTGGTCGCAGCGGTGGCGTGTTCCGCGCTGGGCGCCGGCGCTGCCGCCGCTGCGCCGGTCGCCGGGATCGGCGAGCCGTTCTCGACCTTCCGCGTCGCGTGCCCGCCCGGCACCCTCCAGGTCGGCCCGGCGGTGACCGCCGACCACGTCCACCCGCTCGTGCGCGCGTCGATCGACGCGACGTCGCCGGTCGGCGGGGACCTCGACCTCGGGGTGGACCCGATCATCGACCACTACCCCGGCCGCGCCGCGTACCCGGGCCAGCGGACGTGGTACGTCGAGGACACCGTCCGCGCCGGCCAGCGGCCCGCCGTCGGGACGGACTGTGGCGGCGGGCTGCCCGGATCGGCGTACGCGGCCACGATCGAGCTCTTCGACCGCCCGGTCGCGCCCTTCACCTTCTCCGACCCGACGGCCAGCGGCGACGGGCGCAACGCCCCGGTCGTGCTGGGCTTCAGCGTCGCGCAGGCCGGCGACTACATCGCCGACGTCAGCGTCCGCAACGCGACGCTGACCGTCGAGCAGACCGACTCGTTCCGCGGCGAGGAGCGCGTGCCCGAGGACTTCTGGGGCGTGCGTCACGTCGCCGGCGACGTCCCCGTCACCGCTCGCCTGCGGCTCGGGCGCCTGGAGGCCGGCGTCCACGACCTGCCGTTCGGGTTCACGGGCGGCGCGGCGCGCACGTTCAGCATCGCGATCGCCGCCGAGCCGCCGCCCGCGCCGCCGCCCGTCGCCGGAGACCCCCGGCCCGCCCGCGCCGCCGGCGCCCGGAGGAGCAGCCGCCGGCCATCACCGTCGCGGGCACGAGCGTCGCGTCCCCGCTGCCCCGGCTGGCCGTGCTGACCGCCCAGCGCACGGTGCGCGCCGCGCTGCGCCGCCGCGGCTACCCGGTGTCGCGCCTGCGCTGCCGGCGCCTCGCCGACCGCCGCGTCACCTGCGCGCTGAGCGCCGACCGGAGGGGCAAGCGCCTCAGCGGCGCCGCCACGGTCACGATGCGCGCGGCCGACCGGCGGGTGCGCTACGTGCTGCGCACGCGCCTGCGCGCCCTCGCACGCGGCTAGGCCGGACGCCGCGCGGCGCCTAGCGCGCGCCGTTGCCCGCGAACTGCGCGGTGATGCGGTCCTCGAGGCCCGGGTCGAGCACGAGCAGCACCTCGTCGCCGGCCTCGATGACCGTGTCCGCCTTGGGCACGAAGCCGCGCCCGTTGCGCAGCACCGAGATGATCAGGACGCCGTCGGGCAGGTCGACCTCCTGCACCTGCTTGCCCGCCGCGGGCGCACCCGGCGACACCTCGATCTCGATGATCTCGAGCTGCTCGTCGCGCAGGTCGAGCAGGTGCACGAGGCCGTAGGAGGGGACCTCGTGCTCGATCAGGCGCAGGATCAGGTCGGTGCGCCGACACCACCGGCTGGATGCCCAGCAGCTCGAAGTACTGCCGGTTGCGCGGGTTGTTGACGCGGGCGATGATCCGGTCGCAGAGGTACTTCTCCTTGGCGATCTGGCAGATGAGGAGGTTGTCCTCGTCGTCGCCGGTCACCGCGATCACGAGGTCGGCGCGCTGGATGCCGGCGCGCTCGAGCACCCACAGCTCGGTGGCGTCGCCGTACTGGATGGCGTGCTCGAGCTCCTGCTCGACCGTCAGGTAGCGCCCGCGGTCGCCCTCGATCAGCGTGACCTCGTGGTCCTTGGCGATGAGCTCGCGCGCGAGGTTCCAGCCCACCTTGCCGCCGCCGGCGATGATCACGTACACGGCGTCACCCCGACACGCCCAGCGCCTGCTCGAACATCTCGATCGCGTAGCGCGTCGGGCAGATCGTGTGCATCCCCTGCTCGGCGTACCACTCGGCGCGGGCCGGGTCCATGACGCGGCAGATCACCTTGGGCACCTCGAACTGGCGGATGGCGATCTGCGCGATCGTCAGGTTGGTGTTGTCGCCGTCGGTCGAGGCGATGAAGACGTCGGCCTCCTCGATCCCCGCCTCGCGCAGCGCGTCGATCTCGAGCCCGTGACCGACGGTGAAGCGCCCGCCGGCGTCCTCCCAGGTGGTCGGCTGGCCGGCGTCGAGGCGCTCGTGGGACAGCGGGTCCTCGTCGAGCACCGAGACCTCGTGGCCGGCGGCCAGCATCGTCGCGCGCGACGCCGAGCCGACCCGTCCGGCCCCGACGATCAGGATGAAGCTCATCGCGCGCGGACTCTAGCGGCCGGGCGCGCCCGGCGTGGCACGGTCGCCCACGCCGGCCGCGGGCGCCATCGCCGGCATCGCGGACGCGGGCGGGGCCGTGAGGATCACCTGGCACGGCGCCTTGGCCACGACGTACTTCGTCACGTCGCCGACGAAGTTCTCGCGCGGGCCTGCCGCGCCCGCCGAGCAGCGCGCCGCCGCGGATCCGCGACGGCTCCTCGGCGGCCAGCACGATCGCCTGCACGCCGCGCCGGCGCGCCTCCTCGACGATCGCGGCGCCCGCGCGCCGCGCGCGGACGGTCGCCGTGGCGACCTCGACGCCCTCGTACTCCTCCCCCACCGCCTTGGCGCGCGCCAGCGCGGCGCGCGCGCGGCTTGAGCTGCTCCTCGGGCAGCGCGGCGTCGATCGGCAGCGACATCGGGACCTCGAAGACCCAGAGCGCCTCGATCGTCGCGCCCCGGTGCGCGTCGTAGGCGTCCTCGTCCTCCTCGGCGGCGAGCCGCCCGGCGGTCTGGATGATGTCGTCGTCGAGCGGGGTGCCGAGGATGGGGACGAGGATCGAGCCGTACTGCAGCGCGTCGGGCCGGCCGCGCTCGGGCCGCAGCGCGGCGGCCGGCACGACGACCCGGCGCACGCAGCGACTTGCCCTGCGTCGTGCGGTAGACGACGTAGAGGAGCAGCCCGCCGGCCAGCCACGCGAAGCCGACGTAGCGCGCGCCGTCGTGCGTGACGACGACGCCGACCCAGGCCAGCGCGCCGAAGATCGCGCCGACCACCGCGGGCAGCGGGATCGACGCCCCGCGGACCGTCACGTTGACCGGCATCGTGAACGGCCGCGGCCGCGTCGGCTCGCGGAAGCGCAGGACGACGATCGACAGGTGCGCGATCGTCAGCCCGAGCAGCGCGCCGAAGGCGAAGATGCCGACCAGGAACTCGACGTCGAGCGGCGCCACGAGGGCCGCGGCGAGCAGCGCGGCCATGCCGATGACCACGAACGGCGTCGAGCGCGTCGGGTGCAGACGCCCGATCCAGCTCGGGATCTGGCGGTTGGTCGCCAGCGAGTAGGCCAGCCGCGAGAGGCCGAGCATCGCCGAGTTGGCCGCGGCGATCAGCGTCATCGCGGCCGCCGACCGCGACGACGTACGTCAGCCCGTCGGCCAGCCAGTCCTGGTCGAAGCTCGGCCGTGATCCCGAGCACGGGCGCCTCGAGGTAGTTGCGCGCCAGCGACGTGTCGTTGCCGACGACGGGCAGCGCGGTCATCGCCACGAGCGCGATGCCGACGTAGACGGTCATCACCGTCGCCGTCGCCGCGGTCATCAGCCGCTTGAGCCCGGCCCGCCCGACGGCCACCTCGCCCGACAGGCCGGACGCCGACTCGAGGCCCGTGAACACGACGGTGGCGACGCCGAGCGCGAAGACGACCTCGCTCCACGTCGGGGTTGGTGCCCAGCTCGATCGGGTCCAGCAGCACGTCGAGGTCGAAGAAGGCCACGAGACCGAGGACGATGAGCAGCACCTGCAGCACGAGGTCGGCGACGACGAGCGCCGCGATCCGGTTGACGCGCGTCTTCGAGAAGCCGCGCACGTTGCGCACGGCGACGTAGAGGATGATCGCCGATCGAGACGAGCAGCTCGAGCTCGTCCCGTCGCCCGAGCGGCGCCCAGAACGCGGCCAGGTAGTGCGTCGCCGAGAGCGCGGTGACCGCGATCAGGATCATGTAGTCGAGGAGGATCGCCCAGCCCGCGACGAAGCTCACGAGCTCGTTGAACGCGTAGCGCGCGAAGACCGTCGAGCCGGCGCGGTCCTGGTGCAGCGACGCGCCCTCGACGTAGGTCATCGCCGCCAGCACGAAGAAGACGCCGGCGGCGAGGAAGACGAGCGGCGTCAGCCCGAGCGCGTGGTCGGCGACGACGCCGAGCGAGAAGTAGATCGCGCTGGCGACCGACGTGTAGACGATCGCGAACAGCGCGGGCGAGCCGAGCCCGCGGCGGAACGGCTCCCGGCGGCGCTCACGGTCGGTCTGCGTCACGGCTCCTCCCGGCCCCGCGCGCGCTCCACGTACAGCCGCCCGGCGCCGGCCGCCACGAACAGCACGCCGAGCAGCACCCCGACGGCCAGCGGGCCGCCGCCGCGCGCGATCGTCGACACGAGGATCGCGACGCCGAGGACGACCATCACGACCGACAGCACGCGCGTCGCGATCGCCGTGCACGTCACGCGCTCGCACGCGTCGGCGGGACCGCGCGGTGCGCGCCGGCGCCGTCGCCGCTGCGCCGCGGGCTCGGCCTGCATGACGACGCGGCACGGGCGCTCGGCCAGGACCGTCTCGATCGTCTTGCCGAACAGCGTGCCGCCGGTGCGCGGCGGCAGCGGCATCACGATCGCCTGCGCGCGCATCTCCTTGCGCCTCGTTGACGATCAGCCGCCCGGCCTGGCCGGCGCGGACCTTCTCCCAGTGCCCGGACACGCGCCGCCCGCCCTGCAGCTTGGCCTGCTCGATGAGCGCCTGGGCGGCGAGCTCCTGCTCGGGCAGCTCGGCGTCGATCGGCGAGGACGCCGGCACGGTGATCGTCACGAGCACGTGGATGCCGCGCCGGCGCCGCGCGGCGACCTTGACCGCCGTCGCCATCGCCGCCCGCGAGTACTCGGTGCCGTCGAGGGCGACCAGCACCGACTCGTACTCGGCCTCGTGGTCGACGACCGGCCTGGGCACCGCGACCTTCGTCGTCGTGGTCAGGTCGAGGCCCTGGCGGCGGCGGTAGATCGGGTAGATCAGGCAGCCGAGCGCCAGCCAGCCGACGCCGGCCACGCGCGACGTCGAGGTGCAGCGCGGTGACGACGACGAAGGCCAGGGCCGTGCCCAGCCCGCCGAAGACGGCGAACAGCGGCAGGTCGCGGCCGCGGACGCGCACGTTGCCCGGCCCGCGGTAGGGCCGCTCGCACGTCCGGCGCGGTTGAAGCGCAGGCGGATGACCGCGAGGTGGGCGATCGTGAACGACAGCATCGCGCCGAACGCGTACATGTTGCCCAGGAAGTCGGCCTGCCCGGGGATCATCGCCACGCAGGCGATGGCGCCGAAGATCAGGATCCCGATCCACGGCGTGCCGAACTTCGGGTGCAGCTGGCGCAGGCGGTCGGGCACCTGGCGGTGCAGGCCCATCGAGTAGACGAGCCGCGAGACGCCGATGATGCCCGCGTTCGTGGCGATGAAGAGGATCGTCGCGGCGAGCAGGCCGACGTAGATCTCGCCGGCGCCCTGGAACGCCCCGAGGTCGATCTGCTTGACGACGCCGAGGATCGGGTCGCCGGCGAAGCCGCCCTCCTCCTCGGGCAGGCCGAGCAGCGTGACGTAGTCGCCGTTCTCGTCGCGGAACACCGGCAGCGCGGAGAGCGCGACGGCCGGCAGCGCGACGTAGATCGCGAAGACGGCGATGACGCACGCGCTTGATCGCGGCCGGGATCGTCGTGCGCTCGTCGCGCGCCTCCTCGGCCATGTTCGAGATCGTCTCGATCCCGGTGTAGGCGATCATGCCCGATCGGGATCGCCAGGAGGAAGTCCTTCCACGTCGGCGCGACGCCGAGGTCGACGTTGTCGACCAGCGTGTCGGGCGAGAGGACGAGGATCGCGCCGACGAGCACCAGCAGCAGCTGGGTGAGGAAGTCGATCGACGGCCAGCGCGACGTTGACGCCCGGCCGACTCCTTGACGCCGACGACGTTGACGGCGCTGAGCACCGCCGACGACCACGGATGCCGAAGACGATGTCGCCCGGGCCCGCGAGCGCAGCGGCTCCCAGAACAGCCCGCCGATGTAGTGGGGCACGAAGAACGCCGAGATGGCGATCGTGATCATGTAGTTGAGCATCTGGGCCCAGGCGGCGAAGAAGGACCAGAACTCGTTGAACGCGTGCCGCGCGAAGCTCGACGAGCCGCCCGCCTCGGGGTACATCGCCGTCGCCTCGGCGTAGGTGGCGGCGGTCAGGTAGAAGATGACGCCGGTGATGACGAACACGACCGGCGTGAGGCCGAGCGCGAACGACGCGACGAGGCCGAGCGCGTAGTAGATCGACGAGCCGACGTTGCCGTAGGCGGTCGAGAACAGCGCGTTGACGCCGAGGACGCGCTGGAGCCCGTGGAGGCGACGTTCGGCCATGGAGCGGCGCTGATTCTAGGGCGTGCCGCCGGGCGCCCCTGCAGGGCTGCGCTCAGCCCGCGCGGCTGGCCCGGATGAGGGCGTCGACCTGCTCCTGCTTGCGCATGA
Organism: uncultured Actinomycetes bacterium; assembly: GCA_963840185.1. Classification (GTDB taxonomy): domain Bacteria; phylum Actinomycetota; class Thermoleophilia; order Solirubrobacterales; family Solirubrobacteraceae; genus JAOPZW01. The sequence continues at coordinate 65,253 of CAWIXY010000001.1, forward strand.
TGATGTGCTCCAGCCGGTGCTCGAGCGCCTCGGAGCGGCCTTCCTGGCCGGTGTAGGGGATGCAGTCCTGCAGTGCCTCGATCGTCTCGGTCTCCGCCTCGATCAGCCACGTCACGGCGTCCTCCGGCCGCTCGTGGTCGACGAGCTCGGCGACCTCCACCTGGGCCTCGCCGCCGAGCGTCGCGACCTTCTCGACGAGGTGGCGGGCATCCTCCAGGTCGGAGATCGCGAAGCGCTTCATGTCGACGGCCAGGCCGTGGTAGGCGTAGCCCGTCATCCGCCCGGCCACGATCGTGAAGGCCAGCGCCGAGCGGAACTGCAGGCGCAGGGCGGCGTTGAGCGCCGCCACCGCGCCGTCCACGTCCATCGGGTCCTTCTTGTTCTCGGCCATCGTCGGCGCGTCTACCCGCGGGTACTAGGCGATGATCGGGATGATCAGGATGGCGACGATGTTCGCGACCTTGATCATCGGGTTGATCGCCGGGCCGGCGGTGTCCTTGAACGGGTCGCCGACCGTGTCGCCGGTGACCGAGGCGGCGTGGGCCTCCGAGCCCTTGCCGCCGAACGCGCCGTCCTCGATGAGCTTCTTCGCGTTGTCCCACGCGCCGCCGCCGGCGGTCATGAGGACGGCGAAGAAGAAGCCGACGACGATGACGCCGATCAGCAGCCCGCCGAGCGCCTTGACGTCGATCAGGCCGACGATGAACGTGATCACGATCGGGATCAGCGACGGGATGATCATCTCGCGCTGGGCGGACTTCGTGACGAGGTCGACGCACGTGCGCGTAGTCGGGCTCCTCGGTGCCCTCCATGATCCCCGGCTTCTCGCGGAACTGGCGGCGCACCTCCTCGACGACGGCGCCGCCGGCGCGGCCGACGGCCTCCATCGAGAGCGCCGCGAACAGGCAGACCATCAGGCCGCCGAGCAGCAGGCCCATGAGCACCGCCGGGTCGTCGATGTCGAACGTCAGCTCCTCGGGACTCAGCCCCTCGTCGCGCAGCTCGAACTTGAAGCCGGCGAACAGCACGACCGCGGCGAGCACCGCCGAGCCGATCGCGTAGCCCTTGGTGACGGCCTTCGTCGTGTTGCCGACCGCGTCGAGCGGATCGGTGACGTTGCGCACCTCCTCGGGCAGGTCGGCCATCTCGGCGATGCCGCCGGCGTTGTCGGTGATCGGGCCGAACGCGTCGAGCGCGACGATCAGGCCGGTCAGCGAGAGCTGGCCCATGACCGCGACGCCGATGCCGTAGATGCCCTCCGTGCCGCCGCCGGCGAGCTTCCAGGAGGCGAGGATGCCGAGCACGAGCACGAGCGCGGGCAGCGCGGTGGCCTGCAGGCCCTGAGCGAGGCCCTGGATGATGTTCGTCGCGTGGCCGGTCTGCGAGGCCGCGGCGGTCTTCTTGACCGGGCCGAAGCGCGTCGACGTGTAGTAGTCGGTGATCACGAACAGCAGCGCGGTGACGCCGATGCCGACGAGCGCGCAGAGGTAGAGCTCCGTGACGCCCGGGACGTCGACGTTGCCCTCGGTCGAGCGGAAGCTCAGGTCGTCCATCATCCAGGCGGTGACCGGGTAGAAGGCGACCGCCGCGATCAGCGCCCGAGACGATCAGGCCCTGGTAGAGCGCGCGCTCGACGTTGCCGGCGGCCGAGCGCACGGCGAAGGTGCCGATGATCGAGGCGATGATCGCCACGCCGCCGAGCACGAGCGGGTAGAGCGCGACGGCGCTGGCCTCCTGGAAGGTCAGGACGCCGAGCAGCATGACCGCGACGGCGGTGACCGCGTAGGTCTCGAACAGGTCGGCGGCCATGCCGGCGCAGTCGCCGACGTTGTCGCCCACGTTGTCGGCGATGACCGCCGGGTTGCGCGGGTCGTCCTCGGGGATGCCGGCCTCGACCTTGCCGACGAGGTCGGCGCCGACGTCGGCGGCCTTGGTGAAGATGCCGCCGCCCAGACGGGCGAAGACCGAGATCAGCGAGCCGCCGAAGCCGAGGCCGATGAGCGCGTCGACCGCCTCCTTCTCGGTGCGGTCGAAGACCGAGGTCAGCAGGCCGTAGTAGCCGGCGACGCCGAACAGGGCGAGGCCGACGACGAGCATGCCGGTGATGGCGCCGCCGCGGAAGGCGACGGCGAGCGCCGGCGAGACGCCGCCGCGCGCCGCCTCGGCGACGCGGCGTTGGCGCGCACCGAGACGTTCATGCCGATGTAGCCGGCGGCGCCGGAGAGGACGCCGCCGACGGCGAAGCCGACGGCGACGTAGACGTCCTGGACGAAGATCAGGACGACGAAGAGGACGACGCCGACGACGGCGATCATCGTGTACTGGCGGTTCAGGTAGGCCCTGGCGCCCTCCTGCACGGCGCCGGAGATGCGCTGCATCTCCTCGTTGCCCGGCGAGAGCGCCAGCAGCGAGCGGGTGGTCAGCAGGCCGTAGACGACGGCGAGCGCCGCGCAGACGAGCGCGACGACGACCCCGTTGTCGGTCAGAAAGTCAGTCAAGGGTTCGGTCCTCTAGGTCTCGTTGGACGCGTCACGGCCAGTCGGCACGAGGACGCGCGAGCGAAACGGCAAAAGGCGCCCGCGAGGACGCCGTGCCCGCTCAGAAGCGCGGGCATCGTAGCGTTCGCGGCGGCGGGGACGCGCTGCGGTGGGCGGGCGGGCGCTCTCGCTACTGGCCCGGCACCCAGAGCCGGCCGCTGCTCTGCGCCGGCCCGGTGCCTCCCTGGCCGCCTGCGGGCTGGGGCTCGTTCGGGGCGCCCCCGCCCTCCGTCGGCTCACCGCCCGGCTGGCCGCCGGCGCCCCGGGCGTAGGCCAGCTGGAGCTGGGACAGCGCCTCGCGCAGCTGGGCGGCGTCGGGGCCGAGCCTCGGCTCGACGAGCGGCAGCAGCGCCCGCACGCCCTCGATCGCCAGCGCGGACCTGGTCGAGGTCGCGCTCGTCCTCGGCTCCCGGGGCCAGCCCGGCCCGGCGGCCGCCGAGGTTCAGCAGGGAGACGACCGTCTGGACGAGCACGTCCTCGACGCGGAGCGCTTGAGCTCGGCCTCGTAGGCGGCCCGCAGCTCCTCCTCGGTGGGCTGGTGCGGCGGGTTGGCGGGGTTCTGGCTGCTCATGGGGCTGGCACCTCCTGGGCTGGGAGTAGGTCTCGGCGGTCTCGCGCAACAGTCGCGGCGTACACCTCCTGCAGCGTGGCGCCCTCCTGCGACGAGCGCGCGCTGGCGCTGGGCGCCGTTGCGCTCGGGCAGGGCGAGCTCGATGCCGAGCTCGCGGCGCACCGGCTCGGTCCAGGCCAGCAGCCGCTCCGCGGCGCTCGCGGCGGGGTACTCCTCGCGCGTGTCGAGGTCGATCAGCTCGCCGTCCAGCCCGAAGCGGATCGCGCGCCAGAGGTTCTCCTCGACGAAGCGCGGCGCGCGGGTCGCGGAACGGGACGCCCTCGTCGTCGTCGCGCGCGGCCTGCAGCACGCAGGCGACGATCAGGCCCGACAGCGCCTCGCTCTCGGCCGCCGTCGGCTGGGCGTCGCAGATGCGCACCTCGACCGTGCCGAAGGCGAAGTGCGGCCGGATCGACCACCAGACCTGCGTGTACTCGACGATCGAGCGCGTGGCCACGAGGAAGTCGATGTAGTCGCGGTAGGCCGCCCAGGAGCCGTAGGCGTCGGGGATGCCGCAGCGCGGGAAGCTGCGCGTGAAGGTCTGCGTGCGGGCGGAGTGCAGGCCGCGAGTCGAGCCCGTCGAGGAACGGCGAGCTGGCGCTGACCGCCAGCAGCAGCGGCAGCACCGGGCGCAGCCGGTCGCAGACGCGCACGGCGCGGTCGATGTCGCGGACGCCGACGTGGACGTGCAGCGAGAAGGTGTTGTTGCGCCGGGCGACGTACTGCAGCCCCTCGACGACGCGGCGGTAGTGCTCGGTGTCGATGTTGCGCTGGTGGCGGTAGTCGGCCCACGGGTGGGTGCCCGTCGCGCCCGAGCGCGACGCCGCGCGCCGCCGCGAGCGCGAACAGCCGGCCGCGGAGCTCGCGCTGGCGGGCGATCGCGTCGGCGAGGTCCTCCCCGCGGCCCGAGCGGATCTCGATCTCCGAGGAGATGAGCTCGCCGGCGATCGCGTCGCGCGAGCGGCGGGTCGCCCGCCTGCGCGGCGTCGCGCAGCTCCTCGAAGCGCGGCGCGAGGTCGAGCGTGTCCGGGATCGAGGACGGCGAACTCCTCCTCGAGGCCCACCGTGCCGTCGACCGAGGCCGCGAACACGTCGGGGACGCCCGCGATATCCAGGCTCATGTCAGGTAGAAGTAGAGCGCGTAGAGCAGGTCCACGGCCGGGCTCGAGGTGTGGACCGTGACCTCCGGCGGCACCTGCAGCAGCGCCTCGGAGTAGTTGAAGATGATCTTCACGCCCGCCGCGACGAGGTCGTCGGCCAGGCCCTGGGCCGCCGCGGTGGGCACCGCGAGGACGCCGACGACGATGTCCTCCTCCTCGACGACCTGCTGGAGGTCGTCCACGTGGCGGACGGTGGTGTTGCCGACGCGCTCGCCGACCTTGGCGGGGTCGGCGTCGAAGATCGCCACGACGCGGAAGCCGTGGTCGGCGAAGATGTCCGACGAGGCGATCGCCTTGCCCAGGTGGCCGGCGCCGAACAGCGCGATGTTGTGCTGGCCGGCGGTCCGCAGGATCTTGCGGATCTGCGAGACGAGCGAGTCGACGTTGTAGCCGACGCCGCGCTTGCCGAACTTGCCGAAGCCGGAGAGGTCGCGGCGGATCTGCGTCGAGTTGACGTGCGTGTAGTCGCTGAGCTCCTGGGAGGAGATCGTCTCCTTGCCCATCTTCTTGGCCTGCGTGAGCACCTGCAGGTAGCGCGACAGGCGCGCGGCGACGCCGAGCGAGAGGCGCTCGGGCGTGGTGCCGTCGGGGCCGTCGGAGTGGGCGATCTCGCCGATGGTCATCGGTTGGGCCATGCTAGCGGGCGCCTTCCCCACCCCGGTCGAGGCGCGCGCGCAGATCGGCCTCGTCGACGGCGAAGTCGTAGAGCTCGTCGCCGTCCAGCGCGATGACCGGGATGCGCTCCAGGTAGGTGCGCAGCAGGGCCTCGTCGGCCTCGATGTCGACCTGCTCGAGGATCACGTCGCCGAGGGCCGGGTCGGCCCGCAGCCGCTCGAGCACCGCGACAGCCTCCTCGCAGAGGTGGCAGCCGGGGCGGCCGAGGACCGTGAGCGTCCTCACAGGCCGCGCTCGCCGGTCGCGTAGGCGTCGAGCGCGAGCGCGGCGCTGCCCGTCAGCGGCGCCGTGAACCTGGCGGCGCTGGCGATCATCGCCGCGTTGTCGGTGCACAGCTCGCGCGGCGGGACGCGCAGCTCCACCCCCAGCCCGGCCATGCGCGCGCGCAGCGGGCCGTTGGCCGCGACGCCGCCGCCGATCGCCAGCCTCGTCATGCCGGTCTGCTGCAGGCCACGCTGCACGCGCAGCGCGAGCGCCTCGACGATCGCGTGCTGGTAGGAGGCCGCGAGGTCCGCGCGCCGCGCGCGAGCGGTCTCCTCGCCCAGGTCGCGCACCGCGTAGAGCAGCGCCGTCTTCAGCCCGGCGAAGGAGAAGTCGAGCCCCGCCACCCGCGACGCGATCGGGAAGCGGAAGGCCGTGTGGTCACCGCCGGCGGCCAGCCGCTCGAGGGCGGGCCCGCCGGGGTAGGGCAGCCCGAGCAGGCGCGCGCCCTTGTCGAACGCCTCGCCGGCGGCGTCGTCGAGCGTGCGCCCGAGCACCTCGAAGCCGTCGTGCTCGCGGACCATGCGCGAGGAACGTGTGCCCGCCGCTGGCGACCAGGCACAGGAACGGCGGCGCGAACGGCTCGGGCCCCAGGAAGTTCGCGGCGACGTGGCCCTGGAGGTGGTCGACGCCGCGCCAGCGGCAGGCCGCGGGCCGCCGCGATGCCCTTGGCGGTGGCGACGCCGACCAGCAGCGCGCCGACCAGACCCGGGCCCTGCGTGACCGCGACGAGGCCGACGTCGTCGAGCGGGCGCCCGCCCGCGCCGAGCGCGTCGCTCGACGACGGTGGTCGCCAGCTCGAGGTGGTGGCGCGCGGCGACCTCGGGCACGACGCCGCCGTAGCGGTCGTGCACGCCCTGCGAGGAGATGACGTTGGAGCGGATCTCGCCGTCCTGCGTCACGACCGCGGCGCACGTGTCGTCGCAGCTCGTCTCGATCGCGAGGATCGTCCCCGCGGTCACAGGTGCGAGGTCGGCGTGACCGGGTGGGTGGGACCGTGATCCGGGATGTCGTCGAGCGAGCCGTTGAGCGTCGCCGGGGTGCGCCACATGATGAGCGCGTCCTCGCCGTTGTCCTGGTAGTAGCGCCGCCGCATGCCGGCAGAGCGGAAGCCGAAGCGCTCGTAGAGCGCGATCGCGGGCGCGTTGGAGCGCCGCACCTCCAGCGTGTAGCGCGCCGCGCCGTCGTCGACGCGCTCCAGCAGCTCGACGAGCAGGGCGCTCGCCACGCCGGCCCGCCGGTCGTCGGGATCGACGGCCACGTTCATGATGTGCCAGACGCTGTCGTAGCGCGAGCAGACGAGGTACCCGACCAGGCGCTCGTCGCGCCGGGCCGCGAGGCAGACGCCGCTGGGCTTCGACAGCTCGAGGACGAACATGGCCAGCGACCACGGCGTCGGGAAGGCGCGGCGCTCGATCGCGATGACCTGCGGCAGGTCCGCGTAGGTGAGGCGGCGGATGTCGAGGTGATCGCTCATGCCCTCCGGGCCGCCGGCGGACGAGGTCGGCGTCCGGCACGCGCACGTACTCCGGGACCAGCGCCTCGATCGCCACCACCGGCGCCGTCGCGGCCAGGCGGCAGATCTCGCGCGCGCTGACGCGATGCAGCGGTGAGCCGTCCGCCGGGACCGAGACGGCCGCCGGCTCGATCTGAGCGCGAAATCGTAGCGCCCCGTCCCCCACCGCCAGCCACGGCGACGGCCAGCTCCGCGCCAGGTCCCGAGCGGTCCGGGCCAGGGCCTCGGGGCCCAGCGCGGCCGGCGCCAGGACGCGCTCGCCGCCCAGCCACGCGGCCACGAACGCCTCGCCGCGCCGGGCGTCGAGGACGGCCAGCGCGCCGTGGCCCTCGGTGTCGCCGGCGCCGAGGGCGAGCGCCTCGAGCGTCGAGACCGCCGCGAGCTCCGCGCCCGAGGCCTGGGCCAGGGCGCGCGCCGTGGCCACGCCGATGCGCAGCCCGGTGAAGCGTCCCAGGACCGACGCCGACGCCGATGCGCCGCACGTCGGGCCAGCCGGCGCCGGCCGCCTCGAGCGCCTCCTGCGCCAGCGCCAGCAGGCGGGCCGCATGCTCGGGGCGGGCCCCGGGGGCCGGGTCGTGGCGGCGCTCGACGGTCTCGGCCCCCGCGACCGAGACACCGACCACGGTGGCCGGCGTGGCGGTGTCCAGCCCGAGCACGGCGCCGCCGGCGATCACCGGCGCAGCTCGATCCGCCGCCGGTCCCCGCCGGCGTGCTCGAGCCGCACGCGCGCGACCACGCGCCGCGCCCCGAGCTCGGGCTCGGCGACCTCGGGCCACTCGACGAAGCTGACCCGGTCCGGCGTGACGTAGTCGTCGAGCAGGGCCGGGTCCTCGTCGCCCAGATCGCCGAGCCGGTGCAGGTCCAGGTGCGACACGGGCACGCGCCCGTCGTCGTAGCGCCGGCCGATCGTGAACGTGGGGCTCGTCACGGGCACGCCGACGCCGAGCGCGCGGCAGGCGCCGCGCACGAACGTCGTCTTGCCTGCGCCGAGGTCGCCCGACACCAGCACGACGTCACCCGGGCGCAGCGTCGCCGCCAGCTCGGCGGCAACGGCCTCGGTCTCGTGGGGCCCTGTTGTCTGGAAGGTGGCCTGCTCAGCGGCGCGCATCGGCGGTGCGCCGCCGCAGCACGAGGCCCATGCCCAGCAGGCCGGCGCCGATCGCGGCGACCACGCCTGCGTCGAGGCCGGTGCGGGGCAGCACGCCGCTCTCGGCCGACGCGGCCGCCGTGGCCGGAGCGGCGGCCGACGGGGCGGCCTGCGCGGCCGAGCCGCTGCTCGTGCTCGGCGCGGTGCCGGAGCCACCGGAGCCCGACGAGCCCGAGCCGCCCGAGCTCTGGCTCTGCTCGTCGCCGAACGGATCGGTGTACTGGTCGTCGCCCGCGCTCTGGGCGTAGGCGGCGGTGGGGGTCAGGGCGAGGATCAGGGCCGCGATGGGCGCGGCGAAGCGTCGCGTGGGAAGCACGCTGCCCGATTCTAGAGAGGTGGCCTGGCCCACGCGGAGCAGCGACCTGCCCTGCGATCCACCGTGCGTGCCTACACTCGCCCGGTGCCGGCTCTGGCGGCCACCGCGGTCAGCAAGCGCTACGGCGCGACCGACGCCCTGCGCGGCGTCGACCTCGACGTGGGCGAGGGCGAGCTCTTCGGCCTGCTCGGCCCCAACGGCGCGGGCAAGTCGACGCTGGTCAAGATCGCGTGCGGGCTGGTGCGCCCCAGCGGCGGCGAGGTGCGCGTCTGCGGCGCGCCGGCGGGGTCGGCGGCCGCACGCCGGGCGATGGGCTACCTGGCCGAGCTGTTCCGCTTCCCGGGCTGGGCGACGGCCGACGAGCTGCTCGCGCTGCACCAGCGCCTCGCGGGCTCGGCCGGCGGGACCGGCGAGCGAACGGAGCTGCTGCGGCTGGTCGGCCTGTCGGCGGCGCGCGACCGGCGCATCGAGACGATGTCCAAGGGCATGCAGCAGCGCCTGGGGATCGCGCAGGCGCTGGTCGGCGAGCCGCGACTGCTGCTGCTCGACGAGCCCACGAGCGCGCTGGACCCCGCGGGGCGCCACACGGTGCGCGCGCTCCTGGAGGAGCTGCGCGGCCGGGGCGTCGCGGTGCTGCTCAACACGCACCTGCTCAGCGAGGTGGAGCGCGTGTGCGACCGCGTGGCCATCATCGACAAGGGGCGGCTCGTCGCCGCGGGCACGCCCGACGAGCTGAGCGGCGCGCAGGGCGTCGACATCGAGACGGCCGGCGGCGTGCGGCACTTCACGGCAGCCTCGCGCGAGGACGTGCCTGACCTGGTCGCGCGGCTGGTGGCCGAGGGCGAGCGCGTCTACGGCGTGCGGGTCGTGCGCTCGAGCCTCGAGGACGCCTACCTCGAGGCGCTCGGCCAGGCGGACGGCGAGCAGGACGGGGCCGCGCCGGCGGCCGGGGCCGGGGACCGCGCTGCGCCCGCCGGCGGGGACGGCTCCCGTGGCTGACGCGCTGGTCATCGCCGGCCAGGCGCTGCGCGAGAGCCTGCGCCGGCGCGTCTTCGCCGTCGTGGTCGCGCTGACCCTCGCCTTCGGAGCGCTGTACTGGTGGGGCTGCTCGGAGCTGTTCGAGGACGTGTCCGGCTTCGCCTTCAACGAGGCGGGGATCGACGCGACCGCGCTGGCCGGCGCGACGATCCTGGGGCTGGCGATGTTCGGGACGCTGTTCCTCGGGGTCGTGCTCGCCGTCTTCCTCACCCTCGGCGCCGCGCGCGGCGACGCAGAGCGCGGCCTGCTGCAACCGCTGATCGTGCGCCCGCTGGGCCGCAGCCAGTACCTGCTCGGGCGCTTCCTGGCCGCGGCGGGCGTCAGCGTCGCCTACGTCGCCGCCTGCTTCACCGGCGCGGTCGTCATCACGGGCCTCACCGGCGACTGGTGGCCGTCCGACGTCGCCGGAGCCGGGCTGCGGCTCGTGGCGGCGGTCGTCGTGGTGACGGCGCTCTCGCTGCTGGGCTCGGTGTTCCTCTCCGCCACGGCCAACGGCATCGCCGTCCTCATGGTCTTCGGCGCCGGCCTGCTCGCCGGGCTGCTGGGCTCGATCGGGGACGCCCTGGAGTCCAGCACGCTGCAGGACGTCGCCAACACGGCCTCGTGGCTGCTGCCCTTCGAGGGCCTGTACCGCGACGCGCTGCGGATGCTCGTGGCGGACGTCGGCGGCGTGACCGGGGCGATCGTCCAGCTCGGCCCGCTCGGCGGCTCGCACGACGCGGGGCCGCTGCTGCTGCCCTTCGCGGCGGCCTACGTGGCCGCGGTCGGAGCGCTCGCCGCGGTGGCGTTCGCGCGCCGCGACCTGTGAGAGCGGCGCTCTGTTATCGCGGCGCTCGGCGGGCGCGGGCCGTGCGGGTGCGAGCCGCGTGGCACCGCGAACAGCGGCGATGAGGGAAGCGGACCCGCCCGGCACGCACCGGCAGAACGTCACACTCATCGCGCTTTCGGCCACGCGCGTTACGTTGAGCCGGCCAGAGGGGCACTTCGTCACGCCCGTCGGGATTTCGGCGACGGGTGTGACGTTGAGCCGGTTCGCCGAAGCAAACGGACCCGCTTCCCCTCGATGCCGCCGTACCCGAGCGGCGGCGCCCGCGCAAGCGCGCCCTACAGCACGATCTCGCAGTTGCGCACGCGGTCCTTGCGGTCCTTCTCCACGCGGTCGCGACCGGGTCCGCAGTCGATCAGGTCACCGCCGCCGCCGACCGCGCGGACCGTGTCGTTGCCGGGGCCCGCGAGCACCCGGTCGACGCCGAAGCCGCCGTTGAGCTGGTCGTCGCCGGGACCGCCCTCGAGGCGGTCGACGCCGCGGCCGCCCTCGAGCTCGTCGTTGCCCTCGCCGCCGAAGAGGTCGTCGTCGCCGGTCCGGCCGAACAGCGAGTCGGGGCCCGTGCCGCCGACCAGGTGGTCGTCGCCGCCGGCGCCCTCGAGCTGGTCAGAGCCGCCCCGGCCGTTCAGGCGGTCGCCGCGCCGCGTGCCCACCAGGCGCTCGTCGCCGGCGGTCCCCGGGCAGGCGCGCTGCGAGCGCGAGCAGATCACACGCTGCTCGTCGGCCTTGATCGCCTCGAGCAGCTGTGCCCCGGCGCGCCCGCCGGCCGCGCGGCCCGGGTTGTCCCAGCCGGCCGTCTCCTGCTCGGAGATCTGCGCGCCGCTGCGCTCCTGCGTCGGATCGCCCTTGACGAGCTGCTCGCAGCCCGAGAAGGCGGCGCCCTCGCTGTCGGCAGCGAAGTAGGCCGTGTCGGTCCCCGGCCCGCAGTCCACCCGGTCGGTGCCGGCGCCCGGGATCACGACGTCGTCGCCCTCCCCCGCGTCGACGCGGTCCTCGCCGCCGGCGCTGACCACGCGGTCGTTGCCCGGCCCCGCGTCGATCGTCTCCGAGCCGTCGCCGGCCACGATCACGTCGTCGCCGTCGCCGCCGTGGACCGTGCGGCTCGTCTGCTGGCCGCGACCGGCGTCCAGCCGGTCGTTGCCCGGCCCGCCGTCGAGGCCGTCGTTGCCCGAGCCGCCGAAGAGGATGTCGTCGCCCTCGCCACCGAGCACCGCCGCGTCGTTGCCGGCGTTCGAAGAGAGGAAGTCGTCGCCCGGCCCGCCGTCGAGCAGACGGTCGTCGCCGAAGCGCGACTCCACGACGAAGTCGTTGCCCTCCCCGGCGCGCAGCACGTCGTCGCCGTCGTAGCCGTCCAAGCGGTCGTCGCCCTCGCCGGCGTCGAGCTGGTCGTCGCCGGTCTCGCCGAGCAGGACGTCGTTGCCGGCGCGCCCGAAGAGCCTGTCGGCACCGCTGGCCCCGAACAGGTCGTCGTCGCCGAGCCCGCCGTCGAGCAGGTCGTTCGCGGTGCCGCCCGACAGCACGTCGTTGCCGTCGCGACCCGAGAGCACGTCGCGTGACCCCTTGCCGCGCAGGACGTCGTTGCCGCTCGTGCCGAGCAGGCGGTCGGCGAGGTTGCCGCCGTCGCGAGTGACGGCGTGGGCCGCGGAGGCGCCGAGGGCCAGGAGGAGCAGCGCCGTCAGGAGCGGGAGGATGCGAGTGGGCATGCCTTCCTATCGCCGCTGGACGGCCGCGGGCAAACCCGACACCCGTCCAGAGCGACGATGGTGGCGCGCAGGACGGCGGATGGTCGATCATGCGTCCACGGGCGCGGCGCACTCGGGCCGTCGCGGGCACCGCCCCGTATGCACCGATCCCATGCCGATCCTTCGAACCGTCCTCCCGCTCGCCGCGCTCGCGCTGGCCCTGCCCGTGTCCGCCGGCGCGGCCGAGCGCACCGTCGTGCCCGGCGAGGTCATCGTGCGCTTCGCGGACGCGGCCACACCCGCCGAGCGGATCGCCGCGCGCGCGGCGGCCGACGCGCGCGTCGACCGTTCCCTGCCGGTTGCCGGGGCGCAGCTCCTGAGCCTCGAGCCGGGCGCCACGATCGCGGGGGCGGTGGCCGCCCTGGAGCGCGACGACGACGTGCTGTACGCCGAGCCGAACGTCATCAGGCGCATCGCGGCCACGCCCGACGACCCCCAGTTCGGGCTGCTCTGGGGGCTGGCCAACACGGGCGCCCCCGTGCGCTCCAAGCCCGCGACAGCCGACGCGGACATCGACGGCAGCGAGGCCTACGACATCACGCGCGGCGCCGGGGCAGTCGTCGCGGTGGTCGACACGGGCGTGGCGCTCGCCCACCCCGACCTGGCCGGCGCGCGGTGGAGCAACCCGCGCGAGATCGCCAACGGCCTCGACGACGACCGCAACGGCTACGCCGACGACACCGGCGGCTGGGACTGGGTGGCCGACGACGCCGACCCGAGCGACGAGAACGGGCACGGGACGCACGTCGCGGGCACGGTGCTGGCCCGTGCCGACAACGCCATCGGCGTCGCGGGCGTCGCGCCCGCCGCGACGCTGATGCCGTTGCGCGTGCTGGACGCCAACGGGAGCGGCCCGGTCGCCGACGTCGCGGCCGCCTATCGCTACGCGGCCGGCGCCGGGGCGCGGATCGTGAACCTGAGCCTCGGCGGACCCGGGCTCTCGCGCATCGAGCGCGACGCGATCGCGACGGCGCCACGCACCCTGTTCGCCGTCGCGGCCGGGAACCGCGGCACCGACAACGACGCGATCGCCGACTACCCCTGCAACCACGAGCTGCCCAACATCGTCTGCGTGACGGCCACGAGCCCCACCGATGCGCTGCCCGCCTTCGCGAACCGCGGCGCGGCCAGCGTCGACCTCGGCGCTCCCGGCGTCGACATCCTGAGCACCATCCGCTCGGGCGCCACCGGCTACCTGAGCGGCACCTCGATGGCCGCGCCGCACGTCGCCGGCGCTGCGGCGCTCCTGTTCGCGCGCGCGCCCGGCGCTGCGGTGGCCGACGTGCGCCAGGCGCTCCTGTCGACCGTCGACCCGGTGCCCGCGCTCGCGGGCAAGACGGTCACCGGCGGCCGCCTCAACGCCGCGAGCGCGCTCGGCGCCGGGCCGGCCGACGCGCCCCCGCCGCCACCCGCGCCGCCCGTCGCCGCGGCCGCGCCCCCGCCGCCTGCACCGGCACCCGCGCCGGCCCCGGCCGCCGACACCGCGGCTCCCGCGCTGCGCGCGGCCCTCGCCCGGCGCCAGCGCCTGAGCACCATGCGCCGCCGCGGCCTGCGCAGCCGGCTGACCTGCTCGGAGGCCTGCCGCATCGAGGCGACGCTCAGCGTCAGCCCCGCGACCGCGCGCCGCCTCGGCCTGCGCGCCCGCAGCGCGGCGACCGTCGTCCTGGGCCGCGCCAGCCGCACGCTGGCCGGGGGGCGCAGCACGACGGTGACGCTGCGCACCTCGGGACCGGCCGCTCGCCGGCTCGGGCGGCTGCCCTCGGTGCGCGCGACGCTGGTGATCGTCGTGCGCGACCGCTCGGGCAACGCGCGCACGGTCCGCCTGACCCTGCGCCTCGCCCGCTGACGCGCGCCGCGGGCCGCGCGGCGCTCAGGCCTGGCCGGCCAGCCCGCGCGCCCGCAGCGGCGGGCGGCGGCGCTCGCCGCGCAGCGGCCGGTCGCCCTCACGCGCGCGCTCGACCATCGACCGGATGCCGTGGCGGAAGTGCGCCTCGTCGAAGCGCTCGGCGTTGTCCACGCAGACCTGGGGGTCGACGGCCGTGGCGTCGAAGGCGCGCACCGCGTCGGCCAGCGCGGCCGGGTCGCGCCCGCTGAAGAACGTGCCGGTGAGCCCGTCGAGGATCGTCTCGCGCAGGCCGCCCTCGTCGAGCGCGATCACGGGCCGCCCGGAGGCCTGGGCCTCGACGGCGGCGATGCCGAACTCCTCCTTCGCGGTGACGACGAGCGCCCGGGCCGAGCCCAGCGTGGCCGCCACCTCCGCGTCGCTGAGCCGCCCGGCGAAGCTGATGGTCGGGCCCGCCATGCGGCGCAGGCGTCGCTCGTCCGGGCCGTCCCCGACCACCAGCAGCGGCCGGCCGAGGCTGTTGAAGGCCCGGACGGCCACGTCGATGTGCTTGTGCGGGACCAGCTCGGACAGGATCACGTAGGCGTCGCCGCTCGGGCCGGGCGCGAAGCGGGAGGTCTGCACGGGCGGGTGCAGCACCTCGGCCTCGCGGTTGAAGAACCGCTCGATGCGCAGCCGCGTCGTCGCCGAGTTGGCCACGTAGGCGTCGACCCGCTGGGCCGCGATCCAGTCCCACTGGCGCCAGCGCTGGAAGATGACCCGCAGCGCGGCACGGCTCAGCGGATCGCGGCGGGCCAGCGTCTCGTCGCGCGCGTTCCAGGCGTAGCGGAACGGGTTGTGGCAGTAGCAGACGTGGACCGCCGACTCCTCGGGGATGACGCCGTGCGCCCACGCGCTCGAGCTCGACAGCACGACGTCGTAGCCGCGCAGATCCATCGACTCCATGGCCGCCGGGTACAGCGGCAGAAGCGCTCGGAACGTCCGTGCCGTCGGGCGAAGCGCCTGCAGGAACGACGTGTGCACGCGGCGCCCGGCGAAGCGGCCCTCGGTGCCCTCCTCGTCGTAGACCGCCGTGAAGACGTCGGCGCCGGGGAACGCGTCACACAACGACAGGAACACGCGCTCGGCACCGCGCAGGTCGAGCAGGAAGTCATGGACCAGCGCGACGCGCGCGCCTCCGGAGCCGTCCGGCATCGTGCGACCCTACACGGGGCGCACGCTGGACTAGAACAACCCGAGCTGGTCAGCCGGCTGCCGCACGGGGTCCTCGGGCTGGGGCTCGGGCTTCGGTGCGGGGATCGGAGGCGCCGGCCGCACGGGCTCGGGCGGCGCGGGCTGCGGCGGCGGCTCCATCGCCAGGAGCTCGGGCAGGCGGCGGAAGTCGGCCTGCAGGACCTCGACGTTCTTGGGCGTGTACAGCGCCGCCGCCGGATGGAAGAGCGGGTACAGGCGCACGGCGCGATGGCCCATGACCAGGACCTCCTCGCGCCCGTGCAGCCGCGTGATCCCCGTCGGGTCGCCGCGCAGCAGCTTCGTGGCGAAGTTGCCCAGCGTGCACACCACGCGTGGCTCGATCAGGTCCACCTGGCGCAACAGGTAGTCCTGGCAGTTCTCGATCTCCTGGGGGTGCGGGTCGCGGTTGCCGGGGGGTCTGCAGTTGTGCACGACACCGCCGGCCGTCACGAAGTTGTGCGTGCCCTCCACGTCGATGCAGAACAAGGTCTGATCCGGATGCGGACGGTGCGTGACGTCCTCGACGTCGACCTCGTCGAAGAGCACGTGCGGCGCGCCCGCCTGCAATCCGCCCGGGTCGAACGGCACGGCCGTCTCGACGGCCGGGTGGAGCTTGTAGCGCATGCTCGGCGGCACGTGCGGTGCGATCAGCTCGGACAGCCGGCGCGACGCCGGGACGTCGAAGTACAGCCTTCGGCGGCTCGCCTTCGCAGGGATCCCCAGCCGCTGGAGGCCGCGCAGCAGCACCTGGAGGTCTCCGTCGGAGAACGAGACCGTCGCGATCTCGGCCAGCGGCTGCCGGTTGGGCGGGCGATGGCGCAGTAGCCGTCATCCATGAACCAGATGGCCAGCATCCTCGGGTTCAGCGCATCGGCGATCCACGTGGGCACGACCTTCTTCGGCCGGTAGAACTCGCTGCGCAGCACACCGAGAGCCCGGTGGGCGGGTGTCCGCACGTGCACCGCGTCATAGCGACGCTCGCCGCCCGCGACCGCGGTGACCGCGAGCTCCTGCAGGCCGGGCCTCAGCTCGCCCAGGGCGGCCATCTTGAAGCGGGCGTAGTCGGCCTGCCGCGCCGAATGGGCCATGGCCAGGCTCGCCCTTCCTGCGTTGATCGAGCCGTCGCCCAGCAGGGTGCCGCAGACGACGTCACGCGCGACCTCGCTGAGGCCCTGGCCGGTGGCGACGCGATCGCCGGGCCGGAGGTCCTGGACCGGGACGTACCCGCGCTCGGTCATGACCGGGTGGTCGCCCGTCAGCTCGATGCAGGATCGGGACGCCCCGGCGCCCTTGGCGGATCGGTAGGTCAGGCGATGGATCGACCTGTCCCCTCTGGGCGTGGCGTGCCATCCGGTCACGCGACGCGGCACGAGGCGTCCGGCCTCGTCGACCGACATCACGCTGCCCGCGTAGCCCGTGCGCACGAGCCGCCCGATCCGCTCCCAGGACCCGTCCCCGAGCTGGACCATGGCGGTGTACCGCAGGCACTTGAGCACGTTCGCGACGAAGACATCGCTGCGCTCCAGCCCGATGTCGCCGAGCAGCGTGTCCAGCAGCTTTCCGGCCCGGCCGACGAACGGGATCCCCTGCTCGTCCTCGTGGCGGCCGGGCGCCTCGCCCACGAACATCAGGTCGGCGTCGGCGTTGCCCGACCCGAAGACGACCGTCGTGCGGGTGGCAGCGAGTTGGGGGCAGCGCGTGCAGCTCCTGGCCTCGTGGAAGACGGCCTTGAGCTCCTCGCGGCGCGCCTGGGAGGTCGACGCGGGCACCAGGGCGATCCTAGCCGGGGTGTAAGATGTACAGGCCGTCACCTTCGGGGACGGACACGCAGCACCACACCGACATCGACACGCGACCGGCATCCCCTCGGGGAGCTGGACCGGACACCGACATGGACACCTTCACTGGGTCTCGCGCCATCGTGGTCATCGGCCGCGGGCGTCTCGGCACGGCGCTGGCCGGAGCGCTGCGCGGCGCCGGGCTGCGCGTTGACGGCCCCCTGGGCCGCGGCGCGGACGCCGCGGGCGCCGGCCTCGTCCTGCTGTGCGTGCCCGACGCGGAGATCGCCGTCGCCGCGGCCGCGGTCGCGCCGCGCGGCGGCCTGCTGGTCGGCCACTGCTCGGGCGCGACCGGCCTCGCGGTCCTCGCGCCCCACGAGGCCTTCTCGCTGCATCCGCTGATGACCGTCCCCCGCGAGGGCGCGCGCTTCGCGGGCGCGGGCTGCGCCATCGCGGGCGTGACGCCACGCGCGCTGCGCGCCGCCGAGGGCCTTGCCGACGCGCTGGGCATGGTCAGCGCCCGCGTGGACGAGGCCGACCGCGCCGCCTACCACGCGGCCGCCTCGATCGCTTCGAACTTCCTCGTGACGCTCGAGGCCGCGGCCGAGCGCCTGGCCGGCTCGGCCGGCGTGCCGCGCGAGCTGCTGGCGCCGCTCGTGCGCGCGACGGTCGAGAACTGGGCGGCCGGCGGCGCGCAGCGCGCGCTGACCGGCCCGATCGCCCGCGGCGACGAGGCGACCGTGGCCCGCCAGCGCGAGGCCGTTGCAGGAGCGCGCCCCCGAGCTGCTCGAGCTGTTCGACGCCCTCGCGGCGGCGACGCGCGAGCTGGCCGCGGCGTCCGCAACCCCGCCCCCGGCGCCCGCCACACCGCGCGCCACGCCCGCCACACCGCGCGCCACGCCCGTCGGAGCGCCGTCATGAGGACCGTCCGCTCGGTCGCCGAGGTGCGCGAGGCGCTGCGCCCCGCCCGCCGCCAGGAGCGCTCGATCGGCCTGGTGCCCACGATGGGGGCGCTGCACGACGGCCATCTGTCGCTGATCCGGGCAGCCCGCGAGCGCTGCGACGTCGTCGTCGTGTCGCTGTTCGTCAACCCCTCGCAGTTCGACGACGCCGCCGACCTCGACGCGTATCCGCGCGACGAGGCGCGCGACGCCGAGCTGGCCGCGGAGGCCGGCGCCGACCTCCTCTTCGCGCCTCCGCCCGAGGCCGTCTACCCGCCCGGCTTCGCCACCACCGTCCGCGTCGCCGGGCTCACCGAGCCGCTCGAGGGCGAGCACCGCGGCACCGCGCACTTCGACGCGGTGGCCACGGTCGTCACCAAGCTGCTGAACATGGTCGGGCCGCAGGTCGCCTTCTTCGGCCAGAAGGACGCCCAGCAGGCGCTCGTCGTCCGTCGCCTGGTGGCCGACCTCGACATGCCCGTCCGCATCGAGATAGGGCCGACCGTCCGCGAGGCAGACGGCCTCGCCCTCTCCAGCCGCAACGCCCACCTGCGCGGGGCCGACCGCGAGCGCGCGCTCGCCCTGCGCCGCGCCCTGGAGGCGGCCGAGGCCGCCGTGGCGGCCGGCGAGCGCGACGCCGCCGCCGTGGAGCACGCGGCGCGCGAGGCCATGGTGCCCTTCGCCGTCGAGCCCGAGTACCTCGCGCTCGTGCACCCGGACACGCTCGCTCCGGTGACCACGCTCAACGGCGAGACCCTGCTCGCCGTGGCGGCCCGTGTCGGCCCCACGCGCCTCATCGACAACACCCTCCTCAGGAGCCACTGACCATGCAGCGCACGATGCTGAAGTCCAAGATCCACCGCGCCACGATCACCGACTCCGACCTGCACTACGTCGGCTCGATCACGATCGACGCCGACCTGCTGGAGGCGGCCGACATGCTCGAGCACGAGCAGGTCCATGTCGTGGACGTCGACAACGGCGCCCGCTTCGAGACCTACACGATCGCCGGCGAGCGTGGCACGGGCATGGTCAAGGTCAACGGCGCCGCCGCCCGGCTCGTGCACCGCGGCGACACCATCATCGTCATCTCCTACGCGGCCTACGACCGCGAGGACCTGGAGCGCTACGAGCCGCGGGTCGTGCACGTGCAGGCCCGCACGAACCACATCATCGACGTCGACAACGCGGTGGCGACGCTCGCCGGCTGAGCGCGTCAACCCGGACAAGGAGCACACGTCATGTCAACGATGCCATCCAACGTCAACATCCCGGCCGACGCTTCGCGCCTGCCGATGACCCTCCCCCGGCTGGCCGAGAAGAAGCGCCTCGGCGAGCCGATCGTCATGGTCACCGCCTACGACTACCCCAGCGCCCGCGCGGCCGAGGCCGCCGGCGTCGACCTCGTCCTCGTGGGCGACTCGGGCGCCATGACGGTGCTCGGGTACCCCTCGACGGTCCCCGTCGAGCTCGAGGAGCTGCTCATGCTGGCCAAGGCCGCGCGCCGCGGCCTGAGGACGCCGTTCCTGGTCGGCGACCTGCCCTTCGGCTCGTACGAGATCAGCGACGAGCAGGCGCTGACCACCGCGCTGCGCTTCGTCAAGGAGGCCGGCTGCGACGCGGTCAAGCTCGAGGGCGGCGGCCCGACGTCCGTGGCCCGCGCCCGCGCCATCGCCGCGGCGGGCATCCCGGTCATGGGCCACGTCGGCCTGACCCCGCAGACCTCCACGGCGCTGGGCGGCTACAAGGCCCAGGGGCGCAACGCGGTCGCCGCCGAGCGGATCGCGCGCGAGGCCGTCGCGCTGCAGGAGGCGGGCTGCTTCGCCGTGGTCTTCGAGGCGATCCCCTCGGCCGTGGCCGAGCTGCTCATGCCGCGCATGGAGGCGGTCGTCATCGGCATCGGCGCCGGCCCGTCGACCGACGGCCAGGTGCTCGTCTTCCACGACCTGCTGGGCATCCGCGAGGGCCTCGGCGCGCGCTTCGTCAAGCGCTACGCCAACCTCCAGGACGAGATGGTCGCGGGCGTCGCCCAGTTCGCGGCCGACGTGCGCACGCGCCGCTACCCGGCCCCCGAGCACGGCTACTCGATCGACGCCGCCGAGCTGGAGGAGCTGCGCGCGGCGTTGTAGTCGAGGCTGCCTGACCGAAGGACCAGACGTGCCCGCCCGTTCGGCGGGCGCGTCCGCTTTCACACAGCTTTCACGGCTACAGTGGCCAAGCCGATGGCCCGCCTGTCCCACGTCTTCGCACCGAAGGACCGCGAGTTCTTCGACCTCTTCGAGGAGGCCACGGCCAACGCCGTGCGCGGCGCCGACCTGCTGGACGAGATGCTCGCGGATTGGCCCGACCGCTCGCACCTGGCCCGCGACATCGTCGTCTGCGAGCACGAGGGCGACCGCATCACGCACGACATCCACCAGCGGCTCAACGCGACGTTCGTCACGCCGATCGACCGCGAGGACATCCTCGAGCTGACCTCCGCGCTCGACGACGTCGTCGACCTCATCGACGAGGTCGCCGACTACCTCGGCCTCTACCAGATCGAGGCGCCGATGGAGCAGGCCCAGCGCCTGGCCCACATCCTCCTGCAGGCCACCCGCGAGATCGCCCAGGCCATGCCGCGCCTGCGCAGCTTCCAGGACCTCTCGCACTTCACGGTCGAGGTCAACCGCCTGGAGAACGACGGCGACCGCATCAGCCGCGACGCGATCGCCTCGCTCTTCCACGGCGGCATCGACCCGATGGTGGTGATCCGCTGGAAGGACATCTTCGAGCGTCTCGAGGAGGCCATCGACGCCTGCGAGCACGTGGCCAACACGCTCGCCGGCATCGTGATCAAGAACTCGTGAGGCGGCTCGCGCCCGCGCCGGCCCGCTGATGGACAGCGACATCATCCTCGTCATCGTCGTGGCCACCGCGCTGGCCTTCGACTTCACCAACGGCTTCCACGACACGGCCAACGCCGTGGCGACGTCGATCTCGACCCGCGCGATGTCCCCGCGCTTCGCCGTCGCGCTCGCGGCCGCGCTCAACTTCGCCGGCGCCTTCATCTCGCTCGCGGTCGCCGCGACCGTGGCACAGGGCATCGTCGAGTCCGACGCGGTGACGACGACCGTCGTCTTCGCGGGGCTCATCGGTGCGATCGCGTGGAACCTGGCCACGTGGTACTTCGGGCTGCCCTCGAGCTCGTCCCACGCGCTGATCGGCGGCGTCGTCGGCGCGGCCTTCGCCGCGTCCGGTCCCGACGCCGTCATCGGCGACGGGCTCGTCGAGAAGGTGCTCGTGCCCGGCATCGTCGCCCCGCTGCTGGCCTTCAGCGTCGCCGGCATCTCCATCCTGATCGCCTACCGGCTCGTCGGGCGCCTGCGCCCCGGCCCGGTGAACCGCGGGTACCGCCTCGGCCAGCTCGCCAGCGGATCGATGTTCTCGCTGGCCCACGGCACGAACGACGCCCAGAAGACGATGGGCATCATCACGCTCGCGCTCATCGCCCACGGCGACCTCCCGGCCGACAGCTTCGACGTGCCCTTCTGGGTGATCGTCTCGTCGGCCACGGCGATCGCGCTGGGCACGTACTCGGGCGGCTGGCGGATCATCCGCACGATGGGCAGCCGCATCATCAAGATGGACCCGGCGCAGGGCTTCTCGGCGCAGGGCGCCGGCGCCGCGGTGGTGCTCACCGCCTCGCACCTCGGCTACCCGCTGTCGACGACGCACGTGATCTCCGGCGCGGTCATGGGCGCCGGGGCGGCCAAGCGCCTTTCCGCCGTGCGCTGGGGCCTGGCCGGCAACATCGTCCTGGCCTGGGTGCTCACGCTGCCCGCCGCCGCCGCGATCGGCGCGATCGTCTACGGCATCAGCAGCATCTTCGGCTCCGGGGCGCTGGGCCCGATCCTGGTCTTCGTCTGCGTGGTCATGCTCATCGCCGGCCTCTTCGGCAAGCGCGTGTCGCACGGCCCTGCGATCACGGCCGAGGCATGATCGCGGCCGTCGACACCGGCAAGCTGCTCGAGCTCGTCTGGGCCGCGCTGCTGGCGGGCGTGGCGGTCAGCGTCCTGTTCGCCGTGCTGATCGTGGGCGCGACGCGGGCGACCGACCTGCGCAAGGCGGAGCGACCGGCCGCGGCCGGCCTGCTGCTCGGGGTGTCTGTCGCCGCGGGCCTGGCCTGCGTCGCCGCTGTCGGCTTCGGCCTGACGGTCATCGTCTCGAAGTAGCGCCCCGGCGCTAGGCGTACTCGATCTCGCGCAGGACGCGCGCGGGGGCCCCGGCGGCGATCGAGCGGGGCGGCAGGTCGGTCGGTGACGACGCTGTTGGCGCCGATCACGCAGCGCTCGCCGATCGTCACGCCGCTGGTGATGACGACGTTGGCGCCGCACCACACGTTGTCGCCGACGCGCGTCGGGCCCCTTCGTGCTGAAGCCCTGCCAGGTGACCGGCTTGTCCGGGTCGTCGAAGCGATGGTTGCCGTCGGTGACGAAGCAGCCGTTGGCGAACATGCAGTGGCTGCCGATCTCGACGAGCTCGACCGCGGCGACCATGACGCCGATGTTCAGGAACGTGCCCTCGCCGATGCGCACGCGCGCGTCGCCGGGAGCCGTGATCCACACGTCCGGCTCGAGCAGCGTGCCCGCGCCGATCTCCAGGCGGCCCTCGCGCAGCGCCTCGAGCACGTTGCCGTGCACCGGCCAGCGCGCGAACGCCTCGCGCCGGGCCAGCTCGAGGTGGATGCGCGCACGGTTCCAGGGCAGCGTGTTGCGCTCGTACCAGCGCCACTTCTGCAGCCACAGCTTCGCCTGGGCGGCCGTCATCGCCCTCGCAGGATCCCATGCAAGGCGACGGAATCCCGCACGAGAGCAGGAATCCGGGGCGACCGTCGGTGGTTAGGTGCAGGCATGGCTCGAATCGCTCACGTGCTCGCCGCGGCCGCCCTGGCGTGCGCCCTGGCCCCCGCGGCGACCGCCCTCGGCGCCGCGCACACGGTCGTCCCCGGGGAGACGCTGTCGGGGATCGCCGCCGCCAACGGCCTGCCGACCGGCGCGCTGGCCGCCGCCAACGGCCTCTCGCCCACCGCCTTCGTCGTGTCCGGCACCACCCTGCAGATCCCGGCGCCGGGCGCCGGCTCGGCGACCCCGGTGACCGCTGCGCCGTCCGCCGCGACGACCGCCGGTGGCGGTGGCCGTCTCGTGCAGCCGGGCGAGACGCTCTCGGGCATCGCCGTCGCCAACGGCGTGAGCACCGCGGCGCTGGCCGCCGCCAACGGCCTCAGCCCGACCTCCTTCGTGCTGGCCGGCTCGCGCCTGCGCATCCCGGTCTCCGGCGCGCCGACCGAGGCGACCGGGTCCGGCGCCGCCGGGGGCGGCTCCGCCCCCGCGCCCATGGGTGGCTACACGGTGCGGCCCGGCGACACCCTCAGCGGCCTGGCCGCGCGCAGCCGCGTGCCGCTGGCCCAGATGGCGTACATGAACGGGCTCAAGCACGACGCCATGCTGATCGCGGGCACGCCGCTGAAGCTGCCGACCGGCTCGCCCGTGCTGCAGGGGGCCCAGGCCGCCGCGCCCGCGCCGGCCGCGGCCCCCGCCGCCTCCCCCGCCCCCACCCCCGGGCGGGTCACCGGTTCGCAGGTCAGCCAGATCGCCGCGGAGCACGGCGTGCCCGGCTCGCTGGCGGCGGCGATCGGCTGGCAGGAGAGCGGCTTCAACAACGCGATGGTCTCGAGCGCCAACGCGCGCGGTGTGATGCAGGTGATGCCGGGGACCTGGGACTGGGTGCAGGCCAACCTGTCGCGCAACCGCCGCCTCGACCCCGGCTCGGCTACCGACAACGTCCGCGCCGGCTCGCTGTACCTGGGTCAGCTCCTGCGCGAGACGAGGGGCGACCCTGCCCTCGCGGCCGCCGGCTACTACCAGGGCCTGGCCTCGGTTCGGCGCATCGGGATGCTGCCCGAGACCCGCCGCTACGTGGCGAACGTGCTGGCGCTGCGCAGTCGCTTCGGCGGCTGAGCCGAGCACGGGCGGCGCTCGGTCGGGGTGGGCGACAATCCGCATGGCATACGTGCGAGATGCAGCCCACCCCCTGCCGGCGGGGCGCCGTTCCCTCACCTGCCGCTGTTCGCGGTGTCGCGAGCCGGCGGCGCTCAGGCCGCCGCGGCGACCTTGGCGCGCCGGCCGCCGCCGCCGCGCCGCGCGCGCTTCGGCTCCGCCGGCGTCACCAGCGCGCGCAGGAACGCGCCGGTCGCCGAGCCCTCGACCGCGGCGACCTCCTCCGGCGTGCCCCAGCCGACCACCGTGCCACCGTCCTCGCCGCCCTCCGGGCCCATGTCGATCAGCCGGTCGGCGCTCTTGATGACGTCGAGGTTGTGCTCGATCACCACGACGGAGTTGCCCGGCGTCCACGAGGCGCTGCAGCACCTCGAGCAGGCGCTCGACGTCGGCGAAGTGCAGGCCGGTCGTCGGCTCGTCGAGGATGTAGAGGGTGCGGCCGGTCGCCACCTTGCTCAGCTCGGTGGCGAGCTTGACGCGCTGCGCCTCGCCGCCCGACAGCGTCGTCGCCGGCTGGCCGAGGCGGATGTAGCCGAGCCCGACGGCGTTGAGCGTCTCCAGCCGGCGGCGGATCTTCGGGATGTTGACGAAGAACTCGACGGCCTCCTCGACCGGCATCTCGAGCACGTCGGAGATCGTCTTGCCCTTGAAGCGGATGTCGAGCGTCTCGCGGTTGTAGCGCTTGCCGTGGCACTGCTCGCACGGGACGTACACGTCGGGCAGGAAGTGCATCTCGATCTTGATCTGGCCGTCGCCGCGGCAGACCTCGCAGCGCCCGCCCTTGACGTTGAAGGAGAAGCGGCCCGGCTTGTAGCCGCGCGCACGCGCCTCGGGCGTCTTGGCGAAGAGGTCGCGGATGACGTCGAACAGCCCGGTGTAGGTCGCGGGGTTCGAGCGCGGCGTGCGCCCGATCGGCGACTGGTCGACCTGGATGATCTTGTCGAGCTGGTCGAGCCCCAGCACCGCCGTGTGCGCCCCGGCCCGCTGGCGCGCGCGGTGCAGGCGGTTGCTGACCGCCTTGTAGAGCACCTCGTTGACCAGCGTCGACTTGCCCGAGCCCGAGACGCCCGTGACGCAGGTCAGCAGGCCGAGCGGCACCCTGACGTCGATGCCGCGCAGGTTGTGCTGCTTGGCGCCGCGGATCTCGACGTAGCCCGAGGGCGTGCGGCGCTTCTCGGGCAGCGGGATCTCGCGCGCCCCGGACAGGAACTGGCCGGTGAGCGACTCCTCCACGCGCTCGACCTCCTCCGCGCGTGCCCGCCGCGATCACGCGGCCGCCGTGCTCGCCGGCGCCGGGCCCGAGGTCGACGAGGTGGTCGGCCGCGCGCATCGTCTGCTCGTCGTGCTCGACGACCAGCACGGTGTTGCCGAGGTCGCGCAGCCGCTCGAGCGTGCCGATGAGCTTGGCGTTGTCGCGCTGGTGCAGGCCGATCGACGGCTCGTCGAGCACGTACAGCACGCCGACCAGCGCCGACCCGATCTGCGTGGCCAGCCGGATGCGCTGGGCCTCGCCGCCCGACAGCGTCGCGGCGGCGCGGTCCATCGACAGGTAGCCGATGCCCACGTTCTCCAGGAAGCGCAGCCGCTCCTCGATCTCGCGCACGATGAGCCGGGCGATGTGGCGCTCGGTCTCGGTGAGCTGGACCTCGTCCAGCCAGGCGAGCGCGCGGCGCACCGACATCGCGGTCAGCTCGTGGATCGCGATGCCGCCGACGAGCACCGCGCGCGACTCGGGCTTGAGCCGCGAGCCCTTGCACGACGGGCACGGCCGGACCGACATGAACTCCTCGATCTTCTCGCGCGAGAGATCGGACTCGGTCTCGCGGTAGCGGCGCTCGAGGCCCGGGATGATGCCCTCGAAGCGCGTCGCGTAGGAGCGCTTGCGCCCGTAGCGGTTGCGGTAGGTGACCTGGACGCGCTCGCCGTTCGTGCCGTGCAGGAAGAGCTCCTGGGCGTCGGCGGGCAGCTCGTCCCACGGGGTCTCGACGTCGACCCCGTAGCGCTCGGCGATCGCCTGCTGGATCTGGTCGTAGTACTGCGATGCGCTGCCGGCCCACGGGGCCAGCGCCCCCTCGCCCAGCGACAGCGACCCGTCGGGCACGACGAGGTCGGGGTCGATCTCCATCTGCGAGCCCAGGCCCGTGCAGCGCGGGCAGGCGCCGTGGGGTGAGTTGAAGGAGAAGATCCGCGGCTCGAGCTCGGGGATCACGGGGCCGTGGTCGGGGCAGGCGAACTTCTCGGAGTACAGCGTGACCGTGGGTGGGTCGGCCGAACCCTCGCGGGGGACCGTCTCGATCTCGATCATGCCGTCGGCCAGCGCGACCGCGGTCTCGATGGAGTCGGCCAGGCGCTTGCGCAGGTCGGGGCGCATGACCAGGCGGTCGACGACGACGGAGATGTCGTGCTTGAACTTCTTGTCGAGCGCTATTCCACCACCGGCTTCGCCGGCGGTGCCGGCCTCGAGCTGGCGCAGCTCGCCGTCGACCTTCACGCGCTGGAAGCCCTCGGCGCGCAGCTCCTCGAGCACGCGCCCGTACTCGCCCTTGCGCCCGCGGACGATGGGCGCCATCACCATGAAGCGGGTGCCCTCCTCGAGCTCCATGACCTGGTCGATGATCTGCTCGGCCGACTGGCCGGCGACCGGCTTGCCGCAGATGTGGCAGTGCGGATGGCCGATGCGCGCCCACAGCAGGCGCAGGTAGTCGTAGATCTCGGTGACCGTGCCGACCGTCGAGCGCGGGATTGCGCGACGTGGTCTTCTGGTCGATCGAGATCGCCGGCGAGAGCCCCTCGATCGAGTCGACGTCGGGCTTGTCCATCTGGCCGAGGAACTGGCGCGCGTAGGCGCTCAGCGACTCGACGTAGCGCCGCTGCCCCTCGGCGTAGATCGTGTCGAAGGCCAGCGACGACTTGCCCGAGCCGGACAGGCCGGTCAGGACCACGAGCGCGTCGCGCGGGAGCGTCAGCGAGACGTCCTTGAGGTTGTGCTCGCGAGCGCCCGAGATGACGATCGCGTTCTTCGGCGGCATGTGGCTCCATTGTAGGCGACCGAACAGACGTTCGGTCGGCCTGAATGCCGCACGATGCGGTTAGACTCGCGCGCCGTCATGCCAATCGCGCTCATCACGGGGTCCAGCGGGTTGATCGGGTCGGAGTCGGTCCGGTTCTTCGCCGGGCGAGGGCTTCGACGTGGTCGGGGTGGAGAACGACATGCGGGCGCGGTTCTTCGGGGCCGAGGCGTCGACGGCGTCGGTCACCGAGCAGTTGCGGGCGCAGGTGGAGGGCTTTCGGCACGTGGAGCTGGACATCCGCGACCGCGAGGGCGTGGAGGGCCTGTTCGCCCGTCACGCCCGCGAGATCGAGCTGATCGTGCACACGGCGGCCCAGCCGTCGCACGACTGGGCGGCGTCCGATCCGCATACCGACTTCGGGGTCAATGCCGTCGGGACGCTGAACCTGCTGCAGGCCGCGCGCGAGCACACGCCGGATGCCACGTTCATCTTCACCTCGACCAACAAGGTCTACGGCGACCGGCCCAACTTCCTGCCGCTGGTCGAGACCGACACCCGGCTGGAGCTGCCCGAGGATCACCGCTGGTTCGGCGGGATCGACCTGGAGATGCCGATCGACACGTGCACGCACTCGATCTTCGGGGTGTCCAAGGCCGCCGCCGACCTGATGGTCCAGGAGTACGGGCGCTACTTCGACATGCCGACGGTCTGCTTCCGGGGCGGCTGCCTGACCGGGCCCCAGCACGCCGGGCGCGCAGCTGCACGGCTTCCTGGCCTACCTGATGAAGCTGCACGGTGACCGGCCAGCCGTACACGATCTTCGGCTACGGCGGCAAGCAGGTGCGCGACAACATCCACGCCGCCGACGTCGTGACGCGCGTTCGCGCGCCTTCCACGCCGACCCCGCGCCCGGCGGCGGTCTACAACCTCGGCGGCGGCCGGCAGAGCAACGTGTCGATGCTCGAGGCGATCGCGCATGTGCGAGCAGATCACCGGCCGCCGGCTCGACTACACGCTGTCCGACCAGGCCCGGATCGGCGATCACCGCTGGTGGATCAGCGACCTCGGCGCGTTCCAGCGCGACTACCCCGACTGGCGGCTGACCTACGGCATCGAGGACGTCCTGCGCGACATCCACGACCACAACGCCGAGCGCTGGACCTCCACCGCGCTGTCGTGAAGCTCTCGGTCGTCATCCCCGCCCACAACGAGGAAGGCTCGGTCGCGACGACCGTCGCAGGCGATCACCGCGACGCTGCGCGACGCGCGGCATCGACCACGAGGTCGCTCGTCGTCGACGACGCCTCGACCGACACGACGGCGGCAGGTCGTCGCACGGCTGGCCGAGGCCGACGCCAACGTCCGCTACCTGCTGTCGCCCTACCCCAACGGCTTCGGGTTCGCGGTGCGCGCCGGCCTGGAGGCGTTCACCGGCGACGGCGTGGCGATCGTCATGGCCGACCTCTCCGACGATCCCGACGACCTCGTGGCCTACCACCGCCTGCTGGAGGCCGGCTATGACTGCGCGTTCGGGTCGCGCTTCATCCGCGGCGGCCGCGCGACGGACTACCCGCTGCCCAAGCTGATCCTCAACCGGCTGGTCAACGCGGGCATCCGGCTGCTCTTCGGCCACGGCTACAACGACACCACCAACGCCTTCAAGGCCTACCGCCGCGAGGTCATCGACAACGTCCAGCCGCTGCTGTCCCAGCACTTCAACCTGACCGTCGAGATCCCCCTGAAGGCCGTCGTGCGCGGCCACTCCTACGCGATCGTGCCGATCGGCTGGCGCAACCGGGCGACCGGGCGAGTCCAAGCTCAAGCTCCAGGAGATGGGCAGCCGCTACCTCTTCATCGCGCTCTACGTGTTCTTCGAGTACCACCTCAGCCGCGGCGACTACCGCCGCCCGGACCTCCCGCCCGGCCCGCGGCGAGGGCGCTGGCACGCAGGCTCGCCCGCGGCCCGCATCGCTCGCGACCGCGCGGAGGTTGCGCGGCGACGTCCGTCCTGAGCACCTACTACACCCGCGTCTCACGCTGCGCCGGAGTGTCCGTCGCCTCCGCGTGCGACGACACCCGGGCGTGCTCCCCGCCCGGCCGCCGCGACCGCGCTATCGCGGCTGCGAGGTCGCTGACCGCGAGCACTCCGCCGGACATGATGAGGGGCACTGCCGGGATAAGGTAGCGCGGCTCGAAGCGGTTCAGCGCCGCTCCGAGGAGCAGGGCGACCCCGCCTCCCACGAGCACGAAGACCTCGCGCCGGTGTGCCAGCCGACTCCGCCACGAGCCGGAGAGAAGCGCGACCATCTCCGCGAACGCCACGAGGATCAGCCCGGCGAGCAGCCACCGCGGGGTATGCACCCACTGCTGGTACTCCTGCAGCACTTCGGAGGGCCGCTCGGTGCGAGCAACGTAGCCCGGGAAGTACTGCTCGAGACGTGGCTGATGATGCGGGGCGACCGGCCGGGGACTGGCCGGGAAGAGGATCGGCCGGTCGAAGTCGGCGAGCGGCGACATCGCGCCCGGCGTGACGAACTTGAGCGTGGTGGCGCCGACGAGACGCGCGAACTCGAGGGGCCGGCCCTTAATCACCTCGAGCGAGAACTCGGCCAGCCGATCGCTGGCATCGGCCAGTTGAGCCGAGGACAGCTGGCCCTCCTTGTCGTCGTAGCCGCCCGGGTCACCTGCGAGACGGGCTCCCGCGAGGAGATAGAAGTACTCGTGGTCGCCGTTGTAGCGGGGCCCGTGGATCTCGAACTTGTCGAAGCGCCCGCGCGGGCAGAGCGAGCGAAGGTCCGGGCTAATGTTCAGCCCACGGCAGTCCGCGATCTGGCCCACCCGGGCGTAGAGGAGATAGCCGTTCATCTGCGTGAGCGCGAATCCGCCCACGCTCGCCTGGTGGACGACCGCGTAGCAGAGCAGAGGAGTGGCCACGGAGACGGTGGCGACCACCCGCCGTCGCAGGTCGGGATACGACCACAGGCAGTACACGAGCCACACGGGAATGACGAACAGCGCGACCGCACGGATCGTGACCGCCGTCGCGAGCGCGAGCCCGGCGAGGGCCACCCCGCTCGTAGTGTGGCCCCGCTGCACCGTCATGAACGCCCAGAGAACCAGGGCCAGCGTGAAGAACGCCTCGGCGAGGATGTGGTGTTCGAGCGCGATCGCGAAGCTGTCGAGCAGCACGACGCCCGCTGCCGCCGCCGCCAGGAAGCTGCGAACCCCTCGCCCGCGAAGGAGGGCGTACACGAGCACGCCTCCAACGAGGCCCGCGACGTGCTGAAGGGAGGTGATGGCGGTCAGGCTGCGGCCGGGCGTCCCGAGGATGCGCATCAGGCCCGGATAGCCGCTCGGCCTGTCGACGAGGAAGCCGAGCGGATCGCCGGTGTATGCCGCCAGCACGTACGCCCAGGAATCGCTCCAGAACAGCGCCGGGCCGTAGGCGACGGCGACCGCCAACCGTACGGCCACGCCGAGCAGCAAAACCAGCACCAGCCATCGGTGGCGACGGACAAGCTCGATGATCCGGCGGCGCAGGCCTATCAGAGCAGAACTAGCCGAGCCGAGCGCGGGTCGCCATGCGTTCGAGCCTACCAGGCCAGCGCATCCTCACGAGAGCGGACCCGCGCCGGCCGAGCTGCCCTAGTCTCGGCGGAAAACGGCGAGGAGGGACAGTCCCGCGCGAAGGCGTGCGCCGCGGCCCAAGAGCTGCGCCTCGGCGCGCATCGGCAGCTCAAGCACGCGGTTGAGCCGCGGCGCCGTCAGGGCGAGGTGCGACTGCGTTCGCTCGCGCCGATTCGTCAGCCGCTCCGCCAGCCGGACGGCGGCGGCAGCCGGCAGCAGGAGGCTGTTGAAGAATGTGTCGCGCAGGTGCGCCCAGCCGGCCTCCTCGGCGGCGGCGATCAGCGTCTGCGGCAGGTAGCGGCGGCGGTGCTGGTTGGCGACGTCGTGGGAGGACCACAAGAGCGGATAGGCCGGGACGGTCAGCACGAGGCAGGCCTGCGGGCGGCTCACTCGATGAAGCTCGGCCAGGGCGGTGTGGTCGTCATCGGTGTGCTCGATGACGTCGAGGCAGGTGACGAGGTCGAAGGTCGCGTCCAGCCAGGGCAGGCGCTCCACCGCCGCCACGTGGACGTCCGCGTGGCCGCGCGCGCGAGCCCTCTCGACGGCCGCGACGCTCATGTCGACCCCGCTGACCGCGCCGAGTGTTGCGAGGTCATCGAGCGTCCGTCCCGAACCGCATCCCGCGTCGAGGATACGCGCCGTTTGCGGCAGCCTGAGGTGGCCCAGCTCGGCGGCGAGCACGTGGCGCCGCCCGCGGTACCACCAGTGGTGCTCGTCCGCCTCCAGCATGGCGTGGAACTCCGACTCGCGCACGCCGAGGTCAATCGCGGGGGGGAACGAACACCTGATCGGGGAGCGCCACCGCATGCGCGGCATCGTCGTCCTTCTGCTGGTCGCGCCCCTGGCGGACGACGTACAGCGGCCGACCCTTGACCTCGTCGAAGATCCGGGCGAGGTACTCCCCGAGGATCCCGATCGCTACGAGCTGGATCCCGCCGAGGATGAGCACGATGATCGTGATCGTCGAGAACCCGGCCAGGTAGTTGCCGGCTAGCCGCAGCGCGACGATCACGGGGATCGCCAGGAAGGCGAAGAGCGAGATCGCGAACCCCACGTAGGTCGCCAGTTGCAGCGGCGCGCGTGAGAAGGACGTCATCGCGTCGAATGAGAACCGCAGCATGCGTGCCAGCGTGTACTTCGTTTCGCCCGCATAGCGCGGATCGCGGTCATAGGCGATCGCGCATTGGCTGAACCCGACCCAGACGGTCATTCCCCGCAGGAAGCGACTGCGCTCGCGCATGCTCAACAGCGCTTCGAGAGGCTGGCGGTCGAGCAGCCGGAAGTCACCGGACTGGGGCTCCAGGCCGACCGAGGCCAGGCGGCCGAACAGCCGGTAGAAGAGCCTGAGCGGTACCGCGCTTGAACGCCGTCTCACCCGCGCGGCTGCGGCGCACGGCGTAGACGACGTCGTTGCCATCGCGCCAACGCTCGAGCATCTCGGGGATCAGCTCGGGCGGATCCTGCAGGTCGGCGTCGAGCATCACCACTGGATCGCCACGAGCATGGTCCAGACCAGCGGTGAGCGCGACCTGGTGACCGAAGTTGCGCGACAGGGAGACGACGCGCACGCGACGGTCGAGCGCGGCCAGCCTGGCGAGCGCCTCACCCGTCCCGTCGCTGCTCCCATCGTCGACGAGGACCAGCTCGAAAGCGATGCCGTCCAGCGCCGAGGCCACGCGGCGGTGGAACTCATCGATCAAGTCCATCTCGTTGAAAACCGGCGCGACGACGCTCACGAGACCCGGCTCAGGCCGCTTGCAGCCCACCCTGGACGGGTCGCTCCCGATGATCCCCTGCATCGTCAGCGCGTCAGCTGGGCGTCCGGCCCGTCGATCCATCGTCCTCTGTGCAGACCAGCAACCTACTGGCGCGTTCGTGCTCGACGCAAGTCGAGGACGCACGGGGCGCTCTCGTCTGCGATCTCCACCAGGCGGGATCGAGCGGCGACCTATGATGCGCCCGATGCAGAGCGAGCGGGCGCGTCGGCACCTATGATCGCGGTCGCCGGAGCGGGACTCGTGGTGGCGGGTCTCGTCATCCTGCTAATCGGAGACGGCCTGACGTTCCTGCAGGACGCGTTGGTCTTCGTCCAGTTTCGCCTCGGCGGCGGTTTCGACACTTACCTGGAGCCGGCCAACGAGCACCTCGTGCTCGTCCCGGTCGCGCTTCACAAGGCGCTGTTCGTGACCGCCGGCATCGAGCATTTCTGGCCGTACCTTGCCGTGGGCGTCCTGACGCACCTCGCCTGCCTGGTGCTTCTGTACGTCGTTGCCCGCCCAATCGTCGGCCGCAGCTCGGCCGTCCTCGTCCTCCTTCCACTGGTGTTCATCGGTGCGGCGTGGGAGGTGGTCCTTATCCCGCTCAGCGAGATGCAGTGGTGCGTCTCGATCGCAGCGCTGCTCGGTCTGCTCCTGCTCCTCGACCGGCGCGATGTCCGCTCGGGGGTCGCGTGCTCGATGCTGGTGATCCTGGCGTTCGCGAGCTCGAGCCTCGGCGTGTCGATCGCCGCCGGCGTTGTCGTCCACGTGCTCTGGCATCCGGATCGGTGGTCGCGCATCTGGATTCCGGCGCTGCCCATAGCGCTCTACGCGCTGTGGTTCTTCACCTACAACAGCGATCCCAACTACCAGGGCGCGCGTCAGTTCCCACCCAGCGTCCGCTACATGTTCGACGCCGTGGCCGGCGCGATGGGTGGCCTTCTCGGACTTCCGATCGGGGGCGAGACGACCGGGCGCACGCATCGCGTGATTCTCGCCACCGTCTACCTGATCACCGCGCTGAGCGCGCTGATCTTCGCGTGGCTCGTCGTCGTCCGCAGGCGTGTTTCCGCCCGTCTGGCGATGCTCGTCGTGACGATGCTCTCGAACTGGACGCTCCTGGCCGTCACGCGCGCCTCGATCGCGGATCCCTGGTCGAGCCGGTACATCTACGTGGGGGCGTTCCTGATCGTGCTGGTCGCGCTCGAACTGGCGCGCGACGTCTCGATCAGGCCACGCGTGCTCCGCGCGTCAGCGGTCGTAGCGTGCGCCGCGGGTGCGCTGAACCTGGTCTGGCTCGAGCGCAACGCCCGCGTGCTGCGAGACGACTCGGCGCGTGCCGCGGCGCAGATGGGCGCGCTTGAGATCAGCCGGGACTTCGTCAAGCCGTCCTTCTATCCCGATACGTGGCCGCGGACCCGGGTCATCACCGCCGAGGCTTACTTCCGCGCCACAGACCAGCTCGGTTCCCCGGCCATGAGCCCGAGCGAGATCGCGGCCAGCGCGGAGCACGTCCGCGCGTCGGCGGACGGCGTCATGCTGCGCGCGGCCGACCTTGACCTGCTTTCGTTCGTCGGTGCGGCCCGGCCGCTGATTGAGGTCGCTCGCCAGAAGGTGGCGGCATCGCGCACGGAGGCGTCCTCCCTCGACCCCGGCCGCCCGCGGGCCGATCGCGTTGAGGGGCCGCTTCCCGCGGCCGGCGTCATCCTTCGCGCGACCCGCGGCGTCGCAGCGGAGATCCGCCTGCGCCGGTTCGCGACGGCCTTTCCGAAGCACGCGGTCGCCACGATCCGTCGCACACCCCGGTTCCTGTCGGTGCCGATCGGCCGGGCGCCGACTCCGTGGCGTGTGCAGGTCGCGGCTCGTGGAAGCTACGAGCTGCTTCGAAGCGGCGGCCGCGAGGTGATCGCGAGCTCCTCGGGGCGGGTCGACGTCTGCGAGGGCACGGGTGCATGCCGCCGATTCGTGCCGCTCGTGCGGGTTGCCGCATCCAGGATGCCGGTCGTGCCCGACCTCGTGTCCGGCTACGTCGAGAAGGTCAGCCTACGACAGGGGATGCTCGAGGTGAGCGGGTGGGCCGCCGACAAGCAGCTTGGCGCCGCCGATCGGGTGGTCGTGTTCGTCGATGCCCGGCCCGTCGCCGTGGTCACGCCGTCGCACTTCCGGAAGGACGTGGCGGATCACCTCCCGAAGCACCTTCGTGGAGGCGCGAGGGTCGTCGGCTTCACCATCGAGAGGCAGCTCGAGGCCGGTAAGGGCCTCGCCTCCGCGTCGAATGTTCGCGCCTTCGCGATGATCGGCGAGCGGGTTTCGGAGATCCCGATGCTCGCGGGCGCACGGGCCTCTCGATAGCGCTCGTCATGCGAACCCGGTGCGCCGGACCACGGCGGTACCCTCGATGCGTGTCCGCGATGGTCGCCCACGGGCGTCTGTCAGCCGCCGACGTCGCGGCGCTCGTCGGCGTGTCCGGCACGACCATCGGACAGTGGGCGCGGCGCGGGTACATCGACTCCTCGCAGCGCCGCCGTGAGCCCCGGGTGTACGCCGTCGAGGACGTCGTCGAGGCCGCGATCGTGCGGACGCTGCTCGACCGCGGGCTGCGCCGTCCGGAGGTCCGCCGCGCCGTAGCCCGGCTGCGCGACGACGGCCCGCCGCTGGCCGCTGAGCCGGTTGCGCCTCGGGACCGTCGCGGACAGCGGCCGCGCCCGCCTGCTCGTCCACGCCGACGGCGGCTGGCAGGAGCTCACCGCCGCGCGGCTGGCAGCGGGTCGTGGCGCTCGGCGAGGTCGAGGAGGTGCCGTGCGCCTCGGTGCCTCAGTGCCGGCTCGTCGCGACCCGCGCGTAGCACCGCCTGGGACTGACGTCGGCGCTCGGGCAGCTCGACGGTCGCGAAGACGTCGTCGAGCAGCGCCGCGCGGTCGGGCACGTCGAAGTGCTCGGCGACGTAGCGGTCGGCCTCCTCGCGCGAGGCACCCGAGAGGGCCATGTTGAGCGCGACGAGGCGCGCGCCCTCGACGTCGCCCGTCGTGCCGTTGGCGGCCGGCGCGCCGGCTGGGCGGCTGGCGCGGTCGCAGCCGTGGGCTCCGGCCCGGCGGGCTCGGCCGCGGCGGGCTCCTGCGCCGCGGGTTCGGGCGCAGCGGGCTCCGGCGCGGTCGGCTCCGGCCCGGCCGCCTCCGGCGCAGCGGCCTCCTCGGGCACGACCTCGTCCACCCGCTCCGTCAAGTGACGCCAGCCCCTCGTCCAGCGCCGCGATGCGCACGCGAAGCTCGGCAGAGGCGGCGCGCACCTCCTCGACGAGCTCGCGGCTCTCGCCCGCGGCGGCGGCTCGGACCCGCTCGGCATCCTCGCGGGCCGAGCGCTCGATCTCGGCGGCGCTCTGCTCGGCGGCGGCGACGATCGTCGCGACGCGCTCGCTCGCGGCGCTGGCGGCGCTCGGCGATGCGGCCCGCGCCGCGGCGGTCGCTGACGCGAGCGCGGTCCGCAGCGCCTCGACCTCGTCGGCGACCGCCTCGAGGTGGGCGCGCACCGCCTCGGGGTCCAGGCCGCGGCGGGCGGCCGGGAAGTCCGAGCGCACGATCGCGTCGCGGTCCAGGGTCACGGTGGGCCAGGGTAGCGGAGGCCCGCCCGCGCTCACTCCGGCAGCGCCGCGCGGCCCGAGGCGTCGCGCACGACGAGCCCGTCGCGCTCGAGCCCGGCGAGCGCACGCGCGAGCCGCGCCGGCGACACGTCGGGGGGCAGTCCCTCGCCCGCCGCCAGCGACGCCACGACCCGACCCCGCGCCCACCGGTTCGTGTCCTCGAAGCGCTCGCGAGCGGCGCCGGGCCGGCGCCGGCGCTCGCCCCGGCGCGCGGCGTCACCGCCCCGCGGGACGCACACCATCCGGCCACCGGGCACTCCGCGCACCGCGGCGCCCGCGCGCGGCACACGCGTCGCCCCCAGGTCCATCAACGCCTGGTTGAAGGCGCCCGCGCGCCCCGGCGGCAGCAACGACGACGGCGAGCCACGGCCGAGCCGTGCGCACACGCGCGCCACGTTCACGTCGACCGCCGCCTCGTCGCGCCCGAAGGCGAAGGCGCCGACCGCCGCTGCGGTGTACGGCCCGACGCCGGGCAGCGTCCGCAGGTCGGCGGGCCAGCCCGTCGCGTGCCACGACCGCGCACGCCTCGCGCAGCCGCAGTGCCCGGCGGTTGTAGCCCAGTCCGACCCACTCGCGCAGCACCTCGGCCGGCGCCGCCGCGGCCAGCGCGGCGGCCGTCGGCCAGCGCGCCAGCCACGCCTCGTAGCGCGGGACGACCCGCGCCACCTGCGTCTGCTGGAGCATCACCTCGCTGACGAGGATCGCGTAGGGGTCCCGGGTGCGCCGCCAGGGCAGGTCGCGCCCGGCCCGGCCGTACCAGCCCAGCAGCGCCTCGATCAGGCCGGCGCCTCGTTGGCCTGCAGCTCGTTGCGCGTGCGCTGCAGGTCGCGGATCTCGTCGCGCAGCCGCGCGGCGTACTCGAAGCGCAGGTCGTCGGCCGCGGCGAGCATCTCCTCCTCGAGCTCGACGATCGTGCGCTCGAGGTCGCTCATCGACATCGCCTCCGCCTTGGCCCGCGGCGGCGCTCGGAGCGCCGGCGGCCCTTCGGCGTCTTGCCCTCGGCCTGCAGGAACTCGGCGATGTCGCTGATGCCCTTGACGATCGTCGCGGCGGTGATGCCGTGCTCCTCGTTGTAGGCGACCTGGATCGCGCGGCGGCGGTCGGTCTCGTCGATCGCCGCGCGCATCGCCGCCGTCTCCTTGTCGGCGTACATCAGCACGGTGCCGTCGACGTTGCGCGCCGCGCGGCCGATCGTCTGGATCAGCGAGGTCTCCCCGCGCAGGAAGCCCTCCTTGTCGGCGTCGAGGATCGCCGACGAGCGAGACCTCGGGCAGGTCGAGGCCCTCGCGCAGCAGGTTGACGCCGACGAGCACGTCGTACTCGCCCAGCCGCAGGTCGCGGATGATCTGGATGCGCTCGAGCGTGTCGACCTCGGAGTGCAGGTAGCGGACCTTGAAGCCCATCTCGAGCAGGTAGTCGGTCAGGTCCTCGCTCATCTTCTTGGTGAGCGTGGTGACCAGCACGCGCTCGTTGCGGTCGACGCGCACGCGGATCTCGTTCATCAGGTCGTCGATCTGGTTGCGCGTCTCGCGCACCTCGACCGCCGGGTCGACGATGCCCGTCGGGCGCACGATCTGCTCGATCGACGCGCGAGGCGTGCGAGCGCTCGAAGTCGCCCGGCGTCGCCGACACGAAGACGATCTGCGGCGTGATCGACAGGAACTCGTCGAAGGTCTGCGGGCGGTTGTCCATCGCGCTGGGCAGCCGGAAGCCGTAGTCGACGAGCGTCTGCTTGCGCGAGCGGTCGCCCTCGTACATGCCGCCGATCTGCGGCACGGTCTGGTGGGACTCGTCGAGGAAGCAGACGAAGTCGTCGGGGAAGTAGTCGATCAGGCAGTACGGCCGGTCGCCGGGCCTGCGGCCGTCGAGGATCCGCGAGTAGTTCTCGATGCCGTTGCAGAAGCCCATCTCGCGCAGCATCTCCATGTCGTACTGCGTGCGCTGGCGCAGGCGGTGGGACTCCAGCAGCTTGCCCTCGGCCTCGAGCTCGGCGCAGCGCTCGTTGAGCTCGCGCCCGATCTCCGCGACGGCGCCCTCGATCGTCCCGTCCTTGACGTTGTAGTGCGTGGCCGGCCAGATCGCGACGTGCTCGAGGTCGTCCTCGATCAGCTCGCCGGTGAGCGGGTCGAAGTGCTGCAGGCGCTCGACCTCGTCGCCGAAGAACGTCGCGCGGTAGGCGGTCTCGGCGTAGGCCGGGAAGATCTCGAGCGACTCGCCGCGCACGCGGAAGGTGCCGCGGCCCAGCGCGGTGTCGTTGCGCGTGTACTGGATCGAGACGAGCTTGCGCAGCAGCTCGTCGCGGTCGACGTCGTCGCCGCGGCGCAGGACCTGCATGTTCATGTCGTAGGTCTCCGGCGAGCCCATGCCGAAGATCGCCGAGACCGAGGCGACGATGATCACGTCGCGCCGGGCGAACAGCGCCGCCGTCGCCGCGTGGCGCAGGCGGTCGACCTCCTGGTTGATCGCCGAGTCCTTCTCGATGTAGAGGTCCTTCGACGGGACGTAGGCCTCGGGCTGGTAGTAGTCGTAGTAGGAGACGAAGTACTCGACCGCGTTGTCGGGGAAGAACGTGCGGAACTCGTTGCACAGCTGCGCCGCGAGCGTCTTGTTGTGGGCCATCACGAGCGCGGGCTTCTGCAGCCGCTCGATCGTGCCGGCCATCGTCATCGTCTTGCCGGTGCCCGTGGCGCCGAGCAGCGTCGTGAAGCGATCGCCGCTCGACACGCTCTGGGCGATGCCGTCGATCGCCTTCGGCTGGTCGGCGGCGGGGGTGAAGATCGGGTCGAGGCGGAACTCCGGCATCGTCGCCCTACGGTAGCCGTCCGGCCCGCTCGAACCGGTCGGGGGCGAAGGGTCCGAGCGCCAGGTCGGGGGGCTCGCCGCACAGGGCCTGGGCGATGAGCCGGCCCGTGATCGGGCCGAGCGCGACGCCGGCGCCCTCGTGCCCCGTGGCCACCCACAGGCCGTCGGCCGCCGCCGAAGGCCCGACGGCCGGGAGATGGTCGGGCAGCCACGGCCGCAGCCCCGACCAGGCGCGCCGGGCGGGCAGCTCGCTCACGACGGGCAGCAGGCGCGCGGCGCGCGCGACCATCGCCTCGCCCACCTCGGCCTCGACGCCGTCGTCGAAGCCCGAGCGCCGGCGGCTGGAGCCCACGAGCAGGTCGCTCGTGATCGCCACCGTCCTCTACATCGCGGTCGCGCTGACGGCGTCGGGCTGGCGCCGCAGAACGTGCTCGCAGCTCCGACGCGCCGCTCGACCGATGCGCTGCGCGCCGGCTCGAGCATCGGTCGTGGGCCGGCGACCTGCGCTCCCTCGGCGCGCTCGGGCCACACCAGCGTCGTGCGACGTCGCTACGGCGACACGGATCACTCACGATGGCCCGCGACGGGCTGTCCGCGCAGCTGCACGCAGCTCAGCGCGCAGCGGTCCCGACCGGCTGACGCGCGGCCTCAGGCTCGTCATCGCGCTCATCGCCGCCTCGCCGGCTCAGCGCGACCGCGGAGCTCGAGTCCATCGGCGACCCGTTCGCGTTCCGATCGTCGAACCTCGGCGTGATCCTGCTCCGACGCAGCCAGCCCGACCTCGAGCGCCGGTTCCGGTGCCAGCACGTGCCGCTGCTGCCGCGCATCGGCGCGGCGCTCTGCCTCTGCCTCATGGTCCAGCAGCCCGCCGTGACCTGGTTCCGCGTCGGTCTCGGATGCGCGGCCGGCCTGCTCGTCGACCTCCGCTACGGCCGCAGCCACTCGCGGCTGCAGCGCGGCGAGGACTCGCGGCTGGTAGCTGCGGCCCGTAGCTCGCGCGCGTACTCGCGCGACTCGCGCCGACGTAGGCGCGCGTCTCGGGGAACGGGATGTCGCCGAGCCCGGAACGGCTCGCCGCGCTGCGCCGCCTCGCCGATCCAGCGGTCGACGTTGCCCTCGCCCGCCGTTGTAGGCGGCGAGCGCGAGCGTCTCGTTCGCCGCCGTAGCGGTCGAGCAGGTAGCGCAGGTAGTAGGCGCCGTAGGCGATGTTGACCTGCGGGTCGTGCGAGGTCCTCGACCTCGAAGCGCGGTGCCGCCCGACTTGCGGGCGATGTCGCGCGCGGTGGCCGGGCGTGATCTGCATCAGGCCCTGCGCGCCCGCGGTGCGAGGTCTGCCGTCGCGGAAGCGCGACTCGGCGTAGATGACGGCGGCGATCAGCGCCGGGTCGAGGTCCTTGTCGGCGGCCTGCTGGCGGATGATGTCCTCGTGGCGCAGCGGCAGCGTGATCTCGCGCACCGCCTTGTCGGCGAACGGCGTCAGCAGCGCGACGCCGATCCCGACGAGCGCCGCGACGCCGAGGATGGCGCCGATCCGGCGCCGGCGCACCGCGCGGCGGCGCCGGCCGGCGCACGGCGAGCGGCGCGGCGGCGGGCGGCGGCGCGCGGCTCGGGCCGCGTCGGGGGGCGTGTCCGCGTCCGGGTGCTCACGACCCCACCAGCTTGGCAAGGACGGCGGCCAGCGCGCGTCTCGAGCTCCTCGCACGGTGCCGGCGTTCTCGACGACGTAGGTCGCGCGCGCGGCCTTCTCCTCCTGGCGTGAGCTGACGCGCTGCGCGCTCGTCGACGGCGTGCGTGGCCGCGGGCGGCGGCGCGCGCGGCGCGGACCTCCTCGTCGGCGACGACCGCGATCGTCGCGTCGTAGGCGCCGTCCATGCCGGCCTCGAACAGCAGCGGCGTCTCGACGACGGCGGCCGCGCGGCGGCGGCTCGCCGGCAGCTCCTGCTCGCGCGCCACGCGACCACGCGCGCGCCGACGCAGCGGCCACAGCAGGCCCTCGAGCCACGCGCGCTCCTCCGGCGTCGGCGAAGGCGTGGCGGGCGACCGCCGCGCGGTCGACGACGCCGCCGGGCGCGACGTCGGCGCCCCAGCGCGCGACGACGGCGTCGCGCACCTCGGGCGACGGCGTAGAGCTCGTGCACGACGGCGTCGGTCGACAGCGTCGCCGCGCCGAGGCGCTCGAGCGCGGCGAGCGCCGTCGACTTGCCCGCGCCCAGGCCGCCGGTCAGGCCGACGAACGGGACGCGGGCCAGCGTCGCCGTCAGGCGGTCGGCGTCTGCTCGGCGCGGCTCGTCGGCGGCGCCTCGGGCTCGGCGGCGTCGGCTCGGCGGCCGCGCTCGGCCTCGGGCGGCCGGCCTCGCTCGGCGGCCGGCCTCGGCGCCGCGCGGCCTCGCGGCTCCGTCGGCGTCGGCCTCGCGGCTCGGCCGCCGCCTCGGGCTCCTCGGCGGCGCCGCCTCCGCGGCTCGGCCTCCTCGGCGCGGCGCTCGGCGGCCCCGGCGGCCTCGTCGCGGCCTCGGCGCGGCCTCGGCGCGCCGTCGCGGCCTCCGGCTCGGCGGGCGCGGCGCTGCCCGCCGCCGGCGAACACGTCCTCGCTCAGCCCGAGCTCGGGCACGTCGTCGAGGTCGCCCGCGCCCTCGGGCTCGGCCTGCAGGTCCGCGGCGCGGGAGGATCTGGCCCTCGACGCGCTTGACCGACAGCGACAGGCGCCGGCGCTCGGAGTCGATCTCGAGGATCTTCACGCGCACGTCGTCGCCGGGCTGCACGACCTCGCGCGGGTTCTCGACGTGGTGGTTGGCCAGCTCGGAGATGTGCACGAGGCCCTCGACGCCGTCGAGGATCTCGACGAAGGCGCCGAAGGTGACGACCTTCGTGACCGTGCCCTCGAGCTCGTCGCCGACGTTGTAGGTGTCGACGACGCGCTGCCACGGGTCCTCCTGGGTCTGCTTGAGACCCAGCGAGATGCGCTGGCGGTCGCGGTCGATGTCGAGCACCTTGACCTGCACGGTGTCGCCGATGTTGAGGATCTCGCGACGGGTGGTTGACGTGCGACCACGACAGCTCGG
The DNA here is from genome assembly GCA_963840185.1 of uncultured Actinomycetes bacterium. Lineage (GTDB taxonomy): Bacteria > Actinomycetota > Thermoleophilia > Solirubrobacterales > Solirubrobacteraceae > JAOPZW01. Next base: position 106,807 of record CAWIXY010000001.1, read on the forward strand.
AGATGTGGATGAGGCCGTCGATGCCGTTGAGGTCGACGAACGCGCCGAAGTCGACGATGTTCGAGATCTGGCCCTCGACGACGAGGCCGGGCTGCAGGCGGTCGAGGATCTCCTGGCGCTGCTCCTTGCGCTCCTCCTCGAGCACGGCGCGGCGCGAGAGCACGACGTTGTTGCGCGAGCGGTTGAGCTCGATGACCTTGCACTCGATCTTCGTGCCCATGTACTCGTCGAGGTTCGGCACGCGGCGGATGTCGACCAGCGACGCGGGCAGGAAGCCGCGCACGCCGAGGTCGATGATCAGGCCGCCCTTGACGACCTCGATGACCGTGCCCTCGACCGGCTCGCCGGACTCGGCCGCCGCCTCGATGCGCCGCCACGCCTTCTCGAAGCGGGCGCGCTTCTTGGACATGATGAGGCGGCCGTCCTGGTCCTCCTTGGTGAGGACGAGGGCGTCGACCTCCTCGCCCATCTCGACCTCGTCGTGCGGGTCGACGGACTTGCGGATGGAGAGCTCGTTGGAGGGGATGACCCCCTCGCTCTTGTAGCCGATGTCGACGAGGACCTCGTCGTTGTCGATGCGGACGACGCGGCCGGTGACGACCTCGCCCTCCTCGAAGGGGGCGAACGTGGCGTCGTAGTTCGGGACGATCTGCCCGTCGATCTCGAGCAGCAGGCCGTCGGAGCCTTCGACGACCTTGGCGTCGGTCGTAGGGGTGATGGTCTGGGTCATGAACGCCAGAGGGTAGCTCATCCGGCTCGCCTATCATGCCCCCGCGATGCCCGTTCGAGCCACGAAACGCGGCGCCGAGCGCACCCCGCTCGACGGCGACTACGACGTCCTCATCTGCGGCGCGAGCTTCGCCGGGCTGGCGGTCGCTCGCGAGCTCGCCGGCTCCGGCGCGCGCGTCGCTCATGGTCGACCGCTACGAGATCGGCGAGCGCCAGACCTCGGCCTGCGCCGCGCCGACGGAGTGGCTCGAGCGGCTCGGCCTGCAGGCCACGATCCGGCAGACGTTCCGCGACCTCGTCATCCACACGCCGCGGCGCACGCATGCGCTGGCGGCTGCCGTGGACCTTCTCGACGTTCGACTACCGCGCGCTGTGCGCGCTGCTGGCGGGGCAGGGCGACGCCGAGTTCGAGACCGCGAAGGTCGACGGCCGCGTCGGGCCACACCGTGCACACCGACCGCGGCGACCTGCGCGCGCCGCTGATCGTCGACGCGCTGGGCTGGCGCCGCGTGCTCGGCGGGCCCCCGGCGATCCAGCCGCCCGAGGCGCGCCTGTCGCGCGGCCTGGAGGTCCACCCGCGGGATCCGTCCCCGCCCACCCCCGACCTCGAGCTGTGGCTCGACCCGTCGCTACGTGCGCGCGGGGTACTCGTGGAGCTTCCCGGCGCAGCGACGAGCTGCGCGTCGGCGTCGGCTCCTTCGACCCGCGCGACCACGTCAAGGAGCCGACCGTGCGCCTGGCCGGGGACCTCGGCTTGCCGCCCGAGGGCTACCAGGGCAACTGGATCCCGCACCAGATGCGCGACCCGGTCGAGGACGGCGTCTTCTTCGCCGGCGACAGCGCCGGGCACTGCCTGCCGACGACGGCCGAGGGCATCCGCCCCGCCTTCTACTTCGGCCTGGCCTGCGGGCGCGAGCTGCGCGCCGTCGTCGAGGGCCGCCGAACGCGCGAGCAGGCGCTCGCCTGCTACGCCGCCTTCTGCGAGGAGAAGCGCACCGCCTTCGACTGGCTGCTGCGCGTCCAGCACCTCGTCGGGCGCGTGAACCCGACGCCGCTCATGACCCCCGTCGTCCGCGCGATGTCGTCCGAGCGCTTCCTGGCCTGGTCCTTCGGCCACTACCTCGACATCGCCCCGCCGGACTTCGCGCCGCAGGCCGGGCGCGCGCCGGCCGCAGCAGCGGCGTAGGCCTACGCCCGCGCCGGCGCCTCGCGGCCCGGGACGCGCACCTCGGGCAGCCGGCGCTCGCGCGCAGCGTCGACCGGGTGGCCCGCGAGCTGGCCGCCGGCGCAGTCGGCGGCCGACACATCGCGGCACACGATCTTCCGGGGGTCCTGGATGCCGACGAGGCCGATCAGACCGCCGGCGGCGACGAGCACGGCGGAGATGCCCATCGCGACGTGGAACGCGGTCGTCGAGGCGTCGCGGCTCGCCTCGCGCAGCACGGCGCGCTCGTCCGGCGGCGCGCCCGGCGCGTCGACGACGCCCAGCGAGCGCTCGCGCGCGACCTCGACAGCCTCGCGCGCGGCGGGGCTGAGCTCTTGTCCGGCGAGGCGCTCGTCGAGCGTCGAGCCGAACTGGGCGGCGATGATCGCGCCGACCGCGGCGGTGGCCAGCAGGCCCGCCACGCGCGCGATCGCGTTGTTGACCGCCGAGGCGATCCCCGCGTTGGACTCGTCGGCGGCGGCCAGCACCGTCGCGGTCAGCGGCGCGACCGTGATCGACAGCCCCAGCGAGAAGACGATCAGGGGCGGCAGCACGTCGGCGACGAAGTCGGCGTCGGCGTCGACGCGCATGAACAGCAGGATGCCGGCCGCCGAGACCAGCGGCCCGAAGCCCATGAACATGCGCGGCCCGTAGCGGTCGGCGAGCCCGCCGAAGCGCCGCGACAGCAGGAACATGATGATCGTCGAAGGCGTCGTCGCCAGGCCCGCCTCGAGCGCGCTGTAGCCCGCAACCTGCTGCAGGTAGATCACCAGCACGAAGAAGACGACGCCCAGCCCGCCGTACATGGCGAAGGTCTCGACGTTGCCGGCGCTGAAGTTGCGCACGCGGAACATGTCCAGCGGCAGCATGGGGTCCTTGTGGCGGCGCTCCCAGGCGACGAAGGCGGCGAGCAGGGCAAGGCCGCCGAGGCCGGGGAGCCACACCATCGGGGCGTCCCAGCCGTGCTCCGGCTGCTGGATCAGGGCGAACGTCGGGCCGGCCAGGCCGAGCGCCGCGAGCGTCGCCCCCACGCCGTCGACGTGAGCGTCGGGGCGGTGCACCCGCGCCGCCGGGATCTTCGTCGACATCGCCAGCGTGATCAGCACGAAGGGCACGTTGATCGCGAAGATCGCCCGCCAGGACACCGAGTCCACGAGCTGGCCGCCGACGAGCGGCCCGACGACGGTCGCGATGCCGCTCCACGCCGTCCACGACCCGATCGCCATGCCCCGCTCGGCCGGCGGGAAGGTCGCGACGATGATCGCCAGCGCCGCCGGCGTCAGCAGTGCCCCGGAGACGCCCTGCAGGGCCCGGGCCACCACCAGCACCTCGATGGTGGGCGCGATCGCGCACAGCGCCGAGACCGCGCCGAAGCCGGCCACGCCGATGCGGAAGATGCGCTGCTCGCCGTAGAGGTCGCCCAGCGAGCCGCCGACCAGGATCAGCGAGGCGAGGAACAGCAGGTAGGCGTTGACCACCCACTGCTGGCCGGCCAGCCCGCCGCCGAGGTCCTCCTCGATGGCGGGCAGCGCGACGTTGACGACCGTCGCGTCCACGCCGACGACGAACGAGCCCATGATCGCCGCGGCGAGCGTGAGGCGCTTGGACCGGTCCACGCCCCCGACAGTACGCGGGCCGTCAACCGCCGCCGCGAGCCTGCGGCCGGGTCAGAACCCGCGGCGCTCGCGCGCCTCGACGATGCGCGGGTCGCGCTGGTCGTCGGCGTGGCGCCGGCCGGCCCAGGCGTGCAGCACCCACAGCACCGCGAGCACGAGCACCGCGATCGACACCCCGGCGGCGTCGCCCGGGTCGAACGCCCCGAGCACCATGAAGAACAGGTAGGCGAGGATCACGCTCAACGCGATGACCCAGAACGCCTCGCGCACGAAGCGGGCCACACGGGACATGTGCCGATCGTAACGCAGCGTTCAGTCGCGCACCACCAGAAACACCCCCGCAGCCAGCAGCACGATGCCGGCGACCTTGACGGCCGTGACCGGCGAGCGGTCGACGCCCAGCCACCCGAAGTGGTCGACGGCCACCGAGAGCGAGAGCTGGCCCGCGATCGTCGCCGCGGTCACGCCGCCGGCGCCCAGCGAGCGCACCGCGACGAGCACGGTGGTCACGTAGACGGCGCCCAGCAGCCCGCCGACCAGGTAGTACCAGGCGAGGCTGCGCGCCTCGCCGATCTGGGCCAGCCCGCCCTTGGCCAGCGCGGCGATGATCGTGAGCGCCACGGTCCCGATCGCGAACGACAGGAACGCGGCCTGGAAGGTGCCCACGCTGCGGCCGAGCGTCGAGTTGATCGGCGCCTGCAGCGCGATCAGCCCGCCCGCGGCAGCGGTCAGCACGACGGCCGCCCCGCGGTCCATCGCTACTTCGCCTCCAGCCAGGTGCGCCCGACGCCGACGTCGACCGCCAGCGGCGGCTCGCGCGGCTCCCACGGCGCGACCATCTCGCGGGCCACGAGCTCGCGCACCGCGGCCGCCTCGTCCTCGGGCCCCTCGAACAGCAGCTCGTCGTGGATGGTGCAGGATGAGCCGCGTCTGCAGGCTCCCGCCGGCCAGCGCGCGGTGGCAGCCGATCATGGCCAGCTTGATGCACGTCGGCCGCGGTGCCCTGGATCACGGTGTTGACGGCCAGGCGCTCGCCCAGCGTGCGCACCTGCCAGTTGCGCGCCTTGAGCTCGGGGATCTGCCGGCGCCGCCCGTAGAGCGTCGTGACGTAGCCCTGCTCGGTGGCCTGCTCGATCGTCGCCGCCATGAACGCCGCCACGCGCGGGAAGCGCTCGAGGTAGGCGTCGATGAAGGCCTTGGCCTCCTCGCGCGCGATGTTCAGGCGGTCGGCCAGGCCGAAGTCGCTGAGGCCGTAGACGATCCCGTAGTTGATCATCTTGGACTTCGAGCGGTCCATCGGCGTCAGCTCCGACGGGTCCTTCTCGAAGACCTGCGAGGCCGTCGCCGTGTGCACGTCCTCGCCGCGCAGGAAGATCTCCTTGAGCACCGGCTCGTCGGCGATGTGGGCCAGCACCCGCAGCTCGACCTGCGAGTAGTCGGCGCGAGGTCAGCACGTGGCCCGGCGCCGCCTCGAAGCAGCCGCGGATCTCGCGGCCCAGCTCGGTGCGCACGGGCACGTTCTGCATGTTCGGGTTGGTCGAGGAGATCCGCCCGGTGGTGGCCACCGCCTGGTCGAACGTGGTGTGGATGCGGCTCTCGCCGTCGACGAGCTGGGGCAGCACGTCGAGGTAGGTCTTGGCGAGCTGGTTGAGCTCGCGCCAGCGCTCGATCATCGGGATGATCGGATGCTCGTCGCGGATCGCCTGCAGCACGCGGGCGTCGGTCGAGAAGCCGGTCTTGCCGCGGCGCTTGCGCGACAGGCCGAGGCTGCTCGAACAGGACGGCGCCGAGCTGCTGGGGCGAGCCGATGACGAACTCGTCGCCGGCCAGATCCCAGATCTCGCGCTCCAGGCGGGCGACCTCCTCGCGCACGCGCTCGTTGATGGCGGCCAGGCGCTGCACGTTGAGCCGCACCCCCGCGACCTCCATCGCGCGCAGCACGTGCACGAGCGGCAGCTCGATGTCCTCCAGCACGAACTGCAGCTCGCGCTCGCGCGATCTGCTCGCGCTGCCAGGCGGTCAGCGCCTGGACGAGCACGGCGTCGCGGCCCGCCGGGTCCTCGACGTCGGCCTCGAGCCCGCGCTCCTCGCAGATCTCGCGGAACGGGAAGCCGCGCCGGGCGGGCTCGAGCAGGTAGGCGCCGAGCAGCGTGTCGTGGGCGAGGACCGGCGGCACCGCGCCCAGCGCCTTGGCGTCGTGGGCGATCGACCGGCCGCTCGCCGATCGCGCCGGACGAGCTCGTCGGCCCCGGGCGCAGACCCCGACCAGCACCGCCTCGCCGGCGGCCAGCCCGAAGCGCGGCTCCTGCTCGGGCGGCAGCAGCTCGCCCTCGGGCACCTCCGGCGCGAGCACCGCCAGCGAGGCCTCGGTGTCGCGCCCGCCGAAGGTCGGCGCGTCGCGCACGGGCCCTCGCGCACGCGCGCCGCGATGGAGGTCGTCGCGACCGGCGCGGGCGCCGCCGCGTCGGCGCTGCCCAGCGCCTCCTCGAGGCGGCGCAGCGGGTCGCGCAGCTCGAACTCGCGGAAGACCTCGCGCAGGCGCGAGCGGTCGGGCTCGCGGGCCGCCTCGTGCGCGGGGTCGACGTCCACCGTCACGTCGCGCTGGACGGTGGCCAGCCGCTTGGAGACGCGCGCGTCGTCCGCGTGCTGGACGAGGTTCTCCTTGCGCTTGGCGCCGGAGATCTGGTCGACGCTGGCCAGGACGTCCTCGAGCGCGCCGAACTGCTGCAGGAGCTGGGACGCCGTCTTGTCGCCGATGCCCGGGACGCCCGGGATGTTGTCCGACGTGTCGCCCTTGAGCCCGTAGAAGTCGGGGATCAGCTCGGGCGGGATCCCGTAGCGGTCGACCACCGCCTGGTGGTCGTAGAGCTTCGTCTCGGTGATCCCGCGCGAGGTGGCCATGACCTTCACGCGCGAGTCCGGATCGATGAGCTGGAAGGCGTCGCGGTCGCCGGTGACGATCATCACCGGCGACGCCCTGCGCGCGCGCCCGCTCGGCGATCGACGCGATGACGTCGTCGGCCTCGTAGCCGTCGACCTTCACGTTGCGGTAGCCGAAGGCCTCGACGAGCGGCTCGAGGTGCGGCCACTGCTCGCGCAGCAGGTCGGGCCGCGACGTGCGCTGGGCCTTGTAGTCGGCGTAGACCTCCTTGCGGCCGGACGCCCCGGCGTCCCAGACGACGATCGTCGGCTGCTGCCCGTGCTCGGTCAGGATCTTCACGAGCATCGACGCGAAGCCGAAGATCGCGTTGGTCGGGAAGCCCGTCGACGTCGCGATCGACTCGGGCAGCGCGAAGAACGCCCGGTAGGCGAGGCAGTTGCCGTCGATCAGGAAGAGCTGTCGGTTGGCGGCTCCGTCCTCGGCCACGCCGGCCACACTAGTGATCCGCGAGGCCGTGCCGAGGGCCGCCGATATGCTCAGGCGGCCCCATGAGCACGACGCCGTCCGCCCAGTACTGCCTGACCATCCGCGTCGAGATCGACCACAAGCCCGGGCATGCTCGGCCAGGTCGCGACCGCGATCGGCGAGGCCGGCGGCGTGATCGGCGCGGTCGACCTCGTCGAGGTCGGCGAGCGCCTGCTCCGCGACATCACGGTCGACGCCGCCGGCCAGGAGCACTGGGCCGCGATCGTCGCCGCGATCGACGCCGTCGAGGGCGCGCGCGTCATCGACACGACCGACCGCACCTTCCTGCTGCACGTCGGCGGCAAGATCGAGCAGCACAACAAGCATCCCGCTGCAAGCACGCGCGACGACCTCTCGATGGCCTACACGCCCGGCGTCGCGCGCGTCTGCGAGGCGATCGCCGAGGATCCGCGACAAGGCCTTCCAGTACACGATCAAGCGCAACACGGTGGCCGTCGTCACCGACGGCACCGCGGTGCTCGGCCTCGGCGACATCGGCCCGGAGGCGGCGATGCCGGTCATGGAGGGCAAGGCGATGCTCTTCAAGGAGTTCGCCGGCGTCGACGCGTTCCCGATCTGCCTGGACACGAAGGACCCCGACGAGATCGTCGAGACCGTCAAGCGCATCGCCGCCGGCTTCGGCGGCATCAACCTCGAGGACATCTCGGCGCCGCGCTGCTTCGAGATCGAGGACCGCCTGAAGGCGCGAGCTCGACATCCCCGTCTTCCACGACGACCAGCACGGCACGGCGATCGTCGTGCTCGCCGCGCTGCTCAACGCGCTGCAAGCTGACCGGCCGCGAGCTGCGCGACCTGCGCGTGCTGGTCATCGGGCTCGGCGCGGCCGGCGTCGCCGTGACGAAGATCCTGCTCGACGCCGGCGTGCGCCACGTCATCGGCGCCGACTCGCGCGGCGTGGTCAGCACCGAGCGCGAGGACTACCTCGACGGCTCGATGAACGCGGTCAAGCGCTGGTACGCGGAGGTCTCCAACCCCGAGCAGCTCACCGGCCGGCCGGCCGACGTCATCGACGGCATGGACCTCTTCATCGGGCTGTCGCGGCGCGCGCGTCATGCCGGCCGAGGCGCTGGCGCGCATGGCCCCCGACGCGATGGTCTTCGCGATGGCCAACCCGAACCCCGGAGGTCTCGCCCGAGGAGGCCGCGCCCGTACGTGCGCATCATGGCCACGGGCCGCTCGGACTACCCCAACCAGATCAACAACGTCCTGGCCTTCCCCGGCATCTTCCGCGGCGCGCTCGACGTCCGCGCCACGCAGCATCACCGAGCGAGATGAAGGTCGCGGCCGCGCGGGCGATCGCGGACGATCGTCCCGGAGAGCGAGCTGCGCGAGGACTACATCATCCCGTCGGTGTTCAACCGCGACGTCGCCCCCGCGGTCGCCCGAGGCGGTCGCCGAGGAGGCGCGCGCGCTCGGGCGCCGCGACCGGCGAGCAGAACACGATCGGCTTCGCCGCGATCGACGCCGGCCCGCGCTTCAGCCGTGCCGAGGGATCGGGCGTCGGAAGTGGCTGAGGGGCAGGCGCGCCGCCGGTGGGCCGCGCGGGGCGCCCAGCCGTAGCCATGACATGAAGGTGACCCTGACCGGGGCCACGGGTCCCATCGGCGCGCGGCTCGTGGCCATCCTGCGCCGTCGCGGCGACGACGTGACCGTGCTGACGCGCGACCCCGCGAAGGCGCGCGACGCGCTCGAGGGCGTCGAGGCCGTCGGCTGGGACCCCATGACCGGCCCCGCGCCCGCCGAGGCGCTGGCCGGGCGCGACGGCGTCGTGCACCTGGCCGGCGAGACCGTCGCGCAGCGCTGGAACGACGAGACGCGCGCACGCATCCACGCCAGCCGCGAGACGGGGACGCGCAACCTCGTCGAAGGACTGCGTCAGCTCGGTCACGATCGGCGCCCCGGCGTCCTGGTCTCCTCGTCGGCGGTGGGCTACTACGGCAAGCACGGCGACGAGGTCGTCGACGAGTCCTTCGGCCCCGGCGACGACTTCCTGGCTCGCGTGTGCGTGGCCTGGGAGCGCGAGGCGCAGGCCGCCGCCGAGCTGGGCGTGCGCGTCACGATCATCCGCACCGGCGTCGTCCTCAGCCCCGACGGCGGCGCGCTCGAGAAGATGCTGCCCTTCTTCAAGCTCGGCGTCGGAGGCCCCGTGGCGGGCGGCGCCCAGTGGATGCCGTGGATCCACATCGACGACGTCGTCGGGCTGTACATCGCCGCGCTGGACCGCGACGCCTGGACCGGCGCGGTCAACGGCTCGGCGCCCGAGCCGGTCACCAACAGGGAGTTCTCGCGGCGCCTGGGCAAGGCGTTGCACCGCCCGGCCTTCGCGCCGGTGCCCGGCTTCGCGGTGCGCCTGCTCTACGGCGACATGGCCGAGATCGTGACCGAGGGCCAGCGCGCCGTCCCCAAGCGCCCGCTCGAGCTCGGCTACGCCTTCCGGCACGCCGACCTGGACGAGGCGCTGCGCGACGCGCTGGGTTGACGGCGCTCGCCGCCGGGTGAGACAGTCACCCGGAGGCCCAAGACATGGCGTTCGTCAGGCGAGCCGGCGCGGCGTTCATGATCGTCCTCGCGACGACCGGGCTCGCCGCGTGCGTCGGCGGCACCGATCCCGCCACGAACGTCAGGTCGACCCAGGCGCGGCTGCACGCCCACGGCTACACGAACGCCGGCCCCGCGGAGTGGTGGTGGGAGATCTCGGTCTCCCAGCGGATCGTGGAGACCGGCCGCGGCGCCAAGCGCTGCGGCACCGAGCCCGACGGGCGCTGCGGCCCGGCCAGCTCGCCGACCGAGGTCAGGCTGAGCACCGTCGTCACCGGCCTGCTCCCGAACACCACGTACTACTTCCGCGCCTGCGGCCAGGACACCAACGGCCCGCGGAGCTGCGCGGCGATCCTCAGCTTCACGACGACCATGGCCGACTCGACGGCCGCCGTCAGCGGCGGCGTCCTGACCTTCACCGCGACGGCGGGCGCGGCGACCGCCAACGTGCTCGCCTCACGGCGCTTCACCGACACCGACGGCATCGTCAAGTACCGGCTCGAGGATCTCGGCCCCGATTTCCAGGGCGGCAGGCTGAGCATCGTGCCGGGCGCGGGCTGCTCGAGCATCCCGGGACGCCCGGTCGACGACACGGTGAACTGCCCGGCCGCCGGGATCACGCGCATCAGGGCGCTGCTCAACGACGGCGACGACTGGGCCACCACCGACGACTCCGTCACCGTCCCCTCGACCCTCGACGGCGGCGCCGGACGGGACCGCCTATGGGGTGGCGACAACGCCGCCGACCTGCTCATCACGGGTCCCGACGGGGTCGAGGCATTCGGCGGTGACGTCTCCCCGCCGTTCTTCGGGACCGGCACCTTCTGGGGCGGCAACGACACCTTCGAGACACGCAACGGCGCCGAGGACCGGTACGGCTGCGGCGCCGGGTTCGACGTCGCGAACACGGGCCCCTTCAGCAGCGACCTCCCCGCCGACCTGACGTGCGAGCAGATCAACGTCGGTCCGGAGTGAGCATGCGCATCGCGTTCATCAGGCGAGCCGGCGCGGCGTTCATGATCGTCCTCGCGACGAGCGGGCTCACGGCGTGCGTCGGCGGCACCGATCCCGCCACCAACGTCAGGGCGACCCAGGCGCGGCTGCACGCCCACGGCAACACCAACGACGGACCCGCCGAGTGGTGGTGGGAGTACTCGTCCTCGCGACCGGCGCTGCAGTCGGGCGGTGGCACGAGGGTCTGCGGCACCGAGCCCGACGGGCGCTGCGGGCCCGCCAGCTCGGCGGCGCAGGTCAACCTGAGCACGCTCGTCACCGGGCTCACCCCGGATACCACCTACTACTTCCGCGCCTGCGGCCAGGACACCAACGACGCGTCGCCGACCTGCGCCACCATCCTCAGCTTCAGGACGACCCGCGCGGACTCGACGGCCACCGTGGCCGGCGGCGTCCTCACCTTCACGGCGCCGCCGACCGCGTCGCCGACCAACGCCTTCGCCTCCCGTCGCTTCATCGACACCGGCGGCGTGGCCAGGTACCAGCTCGAGGACCTCGTGTCCGAGGACCGCGCCGCGGGCACGAGCATCGTGCCCGGAGCGGGCTGCTCGAGCATCCCCAGACGCCCGATCGACGACGCCGTGACGTGCCCGGTCGCCGGCGTCACGAGGATCAGGGCGCTGCTCGCCGACGGCAACGACCGGGCCACGACCGACGACTCCGTGACCGTCCCCTCGACGCTCGACGGCGGCGCGGGGCAGGATCGCCTGCGGGGCGGCGACAACGCCGACGACACGATCATCACCGGCCCCGGCGGGGACCTCGCCGTCGGCGGCGAGGAGGTGCTCCCCTTCGACGGCGGCGGGAACGACACCTTCGAGACGCGGAACGGCGCCCAGGACGACTTCCTCTGCGGCAACGGGCTCGACGTCGCGAACGTCGGCACCAACGACCGCGACTTCCTCCTCGTGGCTTTCGGGGTTCACACCTGCGAACAGGTGAACCGAGCGCCCGAGTAGCTCATCCGCCCGGTCGTACGACGCCCGACTCGTAGGCGAGCACGACGGCCTGGACGCGATTGCGCAGGCCGAGCTTCAGCAGCACGCTGGCCACGTGCGTCTTGACCGTGTGCTCGCTGACGACCAGCTCGGCGGCGATCTCCGCGTTGGACAGGCCACGGGCCAGCAGCCCGAGCACGTCGCGCTCGCGCCCCGTGAGCTCGTCGAGCGCGGCCGTCCGGGCGACGCGCGGCGCGGCCTGCTGCGCGAAGCGCTCGATCAGGCGCCGGGTGACCGCCGGCGCGAACAGCGCCCCGCCGCCCGCGACGACGCGCACCGCGGCGAGCAGCTGGTCCTCGGGCGCGTCCTTGAGCAGGAACCCGCCGGCGCCCGCGCTCAGCGCCTCGTAGACGTACGCGTCGAGGTCGAACGTGGTCAGGACGAGCACCCGCGGGCCGGCGTCGCCCTCCACGATGCGGCGCGTGGCCTCGATGCCGTCGAGCCCGGGCATCCGGATGTCCATGACGACGACGTCGGGGCGCCAGCGCGCGGCGCCGGCGATCGCCTCGTGGCCGTCGGCCGCCTCCCCCACGACCTCCAGGTCGGGCTCGGCGGAGAGGATCATGCGCAGGCCCGTGCGCACGAGGCGCTCGTCGTCGGCCAGCAGGACGCGGATCATCGCGGCGTCCCGAGCGGCAACCGCGCCCGCAGCGCATACCCGCCCTGCGGGCGTGCTCCGGCTTCGAGGACGCCTCCGTAGACGGCGACGCGTTCGCGCAGGCCGGCCAGGCCCAGGCCGGATCCGTCCCCGTTGCCGCCGCCCGCGCCGTCGTCGACCACCTGGACCTCGAGCGCGTCGGGGGCGTAGCGCACGACGAGCCGGGCGTGCGCCGGCCCCGCGTGCTTGAGCGCGTTGGTCAGCCCCTCCTGGACGATGCGATAGGCCGAGATGTCGATCCCGGGCGGCAGGTCGACCGGCTCGCCCTGCACGTCGACGTCCACGTGCAGCCCCGTCGCGCGGACCCGCGCGACGACGTCGTCGAGGTCACGCAGGCTCGGGCGCGGCGCGAGCGTGACGTCGTCGCCCTGCTCGCGCAGGAGCTCGAGCATCCGCCGCATCTCGCCGAGCGCCTGCGCACCGGCGTGCTCGATGGCGTCGAGCGCGGCGCGCGTCTCGCCGGGACGCGTCTCGAGCACGCGCCGCCCGCCGCGCGCCTGCAGCACGATCAGGCTGATCGCGTGCGAGACGACGTCGTGCAGCTCGCGGGCGATGCGAGCGCGCTCGTCGGCCACGGCTCGCGCGGCGGCCCTGTCCGCGAGGGCGTGCTCCTGGTCGTGGCGGTGGCGCAGGACGACGCCCGCCGTCCACGGCCCGGCGAAGAGCAGGCCGATGAACGCGAGGTCGCCGACCAGGAAGTCCTCGCCCGGCTCGGTCGCGGCGAGCGGCACCGCCGCGGCGAGCAGCAGGCCGCCGGCCTGGGCGGCGCGACCGCGCGCGTGGCGCCCGAGCGAGTACAGCGCCACGACGAACGCGAGGAGGAAGGCTCCGGTGTCGCCGAGCGCGGGCGCCGCCGCGTTGGAGGCCACGATGACGCCGACGCCCGCGCCGACGGCGAGCAGCGGGGCCTGGCGGCGCCACAGCAGCGCGGCACAGAGCGCCACCGCGGCGACGACGCTGACGGCACGGTCGCCGTCGAAGCGCTGCTCGGCGGCGATCTCGGCGAGGAAGAACGCCAGCAGCGCCGCGGCGAGGGCGATGTCGCCACGGCGGGGGATCGGTGGCCGCGTGCCCACCGGCCGACAGTAGCCCGGCGCTGGGCGCCGCGCCATCGCCCGCGCGAGCGAGATCACGACCGCTCGCGCGAGCGACCCCAGACCGCTCGGCGGGCCGATGCGCGGTCGCCCTCGCGCTGCGACGGTGCCGCCCATGACACCGCACCGCACCCTCATCACCGCAACCCTCGCCGCCGCGGCCGCCGCGGCCGCGATCACCGCCCTCCCCGCCGCCGGCCATGACGCCAAGCCGGCGGGCACGCTCATCTTCACCACGACCCAGGGCAAGGGCGACGAGGTCTACGTCGACGCCGCGCCCAGGGGTGAGTCCGTGGGCGACCGCTTCATGATCTCGTCGACCCTGCGGCGCTCCGGCGCCCTCGCCGGTCGCCTCGAGGGCGACTGCGTCGGCCTCGACGCCCGCTACGAGGCGCTCGACTGCGGCCTGACCCTCATCCTGCGCGACGGCCTTCTCACCGCCAAGGGCGCCGGGACGTCCAAGCCCGTCCCCGGCGTCGGCCGGACAACCGAGCAGTACGCGATCACCGGCGGGACGGGCGCCTACGCGGGCGCGGCGGGCGCGATCGCCCGGACCGGCAGCGGTGAGCGCGACACCCTCACGGTGACGTTCAGCGGGTGACCGGCGCCGACGCGATCAGGTAGCGCCACTCGTTCTCGAGCCGGTAACCGCCGGCCGGCGTGCGAAACGGCGCAAGCGACGCGAGGATCGCGTCGCGGACGGGCCGCTCGCCGGAGGCGCCGGCCGCGACGACGACCGATCCGGGCGACATGAGCTGGCGCGCCAGGGTCGCGTCGTCCTCGAACTCGAGCACGCTCACGAGGTCGCCGGCCGTCTGCGGGGCGAGCCCGGCGGCGGTCGCCATCTCCTCCAGCACTCCGGGCTCGTGCAGCCCGAACTTGCCGCGTGGCGCGCCGCCCGCGCCCGGCGGCGGGGAGAGCGCGGCCACGGCCTCGAGCATCGGGGCCACCTCGCAGCGCTCGGGCCGCCCGAACACCAGCGCCAGGACCGGCGCGCCCGGCCTGGCCACGCGGCCGGCCTCACGCAGCGCCTCGATCGGATCGGCCGCGAACCAGAACGAGTTGAAGCTCGTGACGGCGTCGAACGCGTTGGCCTCGTGGGGCAGGAACTGCAGGTCGCCGAGCAGCAGGTCGGCCTCCGGGACGCGCGTGCGGGCGAGCTCGAGCAGCCGCTCGCTCGCGTCGAGCCCCGACACCCGCGCGCCGGCGTCCGCCGCTGCGCGCAGGAACACGCCGGAACCGCACCCCACGTCGAGCACGTCGGTGCCCGCCGTGATCCCCAGGCGCCGGATCGCGTCCTCGTACACGGGCAGGTACTGGATCTCGTGCTCGGCCCAATCAGCGGCCCGCGTCCCCCAGAGCTCGCCCTGCTCCCGGCCCGTACCCGTCATCACTAAACTATGGCTCATAGTGCGAGAGGGTAGACTATGGCCCATAGTCCTGCAAGCGAGCTCAGCCTGTTCTCCTACATGGTCCTCGGGCTGGTCGGGCAGGGACGGGGCGGCCCCGCACGACCTGCGGCGGATGGCGCGCCAGGGCCGCGTGCTCGACTGGGCGGGCGAGAGCCAGTACTACGTGGAGCCCAAGCGGCTCGCCGCGCTCGGGTACCTCGAGGCCCGCAAGGAGCCGGGCAAGACCCGCGAGCGCACCGTCTACCGGCTGACCGGCAAGGGGCGGCAGGCGCTACGCGACTGGGCCGAGACCCCGGCGCAGTTCCCGCGGCTCAAGCACGAGCCGCTCGTCCGCCTGCTCGTCGCCGACCTGGTGGGCGAGACGCTCACGGCACAGAGCATCGCCGCGCTGCGCGACGAGATCACCGACCTGCTCGCCCGCCTCGACGTCGCCGAGGCGGCGGCCGAGACGCTGCCCCACCGGCGCAAGTACCTGCTGCTCGCCTACGGCCTCGTCCGTCGCACGCTCGAGCTGCACCGCGACTGGGTCGACGAGGTCGAGCGCGAGCTCGACGGTGACTAGCGCTTCTCGGCCAGCCGGCGCGCGCTCTCGATGCGCGCCTGGCGCTGCTTCCAGGGCGAGTCGGCCTTCGGCGGGATGACGAGCCAGATGATCGCTCCCAGCAGGCTCAGGAGCAGACCGGTGCCGAGGCCGACCTTCTCGCCGTAGCCCTTGCGCTTGGACAGCTCGCTGGCGGCGATCGCCGAGGCGAGCCACACCAGCAGCAGGTAGAAGGCCTTGGCACCGACGGCGGCGAGCACGAGCGTGGCGGTCATCATCCCCCCAGGTAAGCAGCCATGACGCGCTCGTCGGTGCGCAGCGCGTCGGAGTTGTCGGTGAGCGCGACCGTGCCCGTCTCGAGGACGTAGCCGCGCGAGGAGACGTCGAGCGCGTAGTTGGCGTTCTGCTCGACGAGCAGGATCGTCGTCCCCTGGTCGTTGATCTCGCGGATGATCTCGTAGATCTTGTCGACGATCACCGGCGCGAGCCCCAGCGACGGCTCGTCGAGGAGCAGCAGCTTGGGCTGGGCCATGAGCGCGCGGCCCATGGCGAGCATCTGCTGCTCGCCGCCGGACATCGTCCCGCCCTTCTGCTTCTCGCGCTCCTGCAGGCGCGGGAACAGCGCGTAGACGCGGTCGATGTCCTCGCCGATCGCCTGCTTGTCCCTGCGCGTGAAGGCGCCCATCTCGAGGTTCTCGCGCACGGTCATGCGCGGGAAGATGCGCCGGCCCTCGGGCGACTGCGCGATGCCCAGCGCGGCGACCTCGTGGCCGGGCAGGCCGGTGATCTCCACGCCCTGGAAGGCGATGTGCCCGGTCTTCGGCGGCACGATCCCCGAGATCGAGCGCAGCGTCGTGGACTTGCCCGCGCCGTTGGACCCGATGAGCGTGACGATCTCGCCCTCGTGGACCTCGAGCGTGATCCCCTTCAGCGCCTCGATCGAGCCGTAGAAGGTGTGGATGTCGTCGACGCGCAGCAGCGGCTGGTCGCCGTTGGCGGCCTCGGCGGCCGCGCGGACTTCCTCGGCGTCGGTCACGCCTGGCTCCCCAGGTAGGCCTCGATGACGCGCGGGTCCTTGCGGATCTCCTGCGGGCGAGCCCTCGGCGATGCGCTCGCCGTGGTCGAGGACGGTGATGTGGTCCGACACGTTCATGACCACCTTCATGTCGTGCTCGATGAGCAGCACGGAGATGTCGCGCTCGGCGCGCAGCTTCTCCATGAGGCGCCGCAGCTCCTCGGACTCCTGCGGGTTCATGCCCGCCGTCGGCTCGTCGAGCAGCAGCAGCCTGGGCTTGGCGCCCAGGGCGCGCGCGATCTCCAGCCGGCGCTGGTCGCCGTAGGGCAGGTTCATGGCCAGCTCGTCGCGGCGCTTGAGGCCGACGACGTCCAGCAGCTCCGCCGCCGTCTCGCGCGAGGACTTCTCCTCCCTGCGGTTGAACGGGGTGTGCAGCAGCATCCCCGTCAGCCGCGTGCGCAGCGTCGTGTGCATCCCGACCTGCACGTTCTCCAGCGCGGTCATCGTGCGGAACAGCTTGATGTTCTGGAAGGTGCGCGCGATGCCGGCCGCGGTGACGAGGTCGGGGCGCTTGCCGGTGATGTCCTTGCCCAGGAAGCTCACCCGGCCCGTGGTCGGCGGGTACAGGCCCGTCAGGCAGTTGAAGAAGGTCGTCTTGCCCGCGCCGTTGGGCCCGATGAGCGAGACGATCGCCTGCTCGGGCACGGTGAAGGTCACGTCGTTGACGGCGACCAGGCCACCGAAGACCTTCGAGATTCCGGCGGCCTCCAGCAACGTCCCGCGGCCGTTGCCCTCAGTCATTGCGGACCTCGTAGAGCTCGTCGTCGCCCGACGTGGCGATCGGATCGCTGGGATCGGCGCCCGCGCCGTGCAGCTCGAGCTTGCGTCTGCCGGACGGGATCAAGCCCTCGGGCCGCAGCACCATCATCGTGAGCAGCAGGAACCCGAAGATGCCGAAGTTGATCGACGTCAAGTCGAAGTCCAGCCCGACCGAGTCAGGCACCCCGTTGAGCTCCTTGAGCAGGAAGCGGTCGATCATCGACAGAACCACGGCGCCCAGGACGACCCCCCAGATGTTGCCCATGCCGCCGAGGATGACCATGGACAGGATGAACACCGAGAAGCCGAACTCGAACTGGTCGACGTTGACCGTGTTCTTGTAGGTGGCCAGGAAGGCGCCGGCGAAGCCGCCCAGGGCCGCGCCGATCGCGTAGGCCCACAGCTTCGTGCGCACGAGGTTGACGCCCATCGCCGCCGCCGCGACCTCGTCCTCGCGCACCGCGATCCACGCACGGCCCAGGCGCGAGTCCCGCAGGCGGAAGTTGACGAACAGCACGAGCAGCACCATCGCCAGCGCGTACGTAGTAGACGGGCTCCAGCTCCAGCGGGTAGCGCAGCGGCGTCTCGCCCGGCAGCAACGCGATCTTGTCGACCGGCGTGATGCCCTGCCGGCCGTTGGAGAAGTCCGTCGAGCCGATGCCGAGGAAGCCGCTCGTCGAGTTCTCGAACACGCGCGGGACGATCTCGCCGAAGGCGAGCGTGACGATCGCCAGGTAGTCGCCGCGCAGGCGCAGCGTCGGGGCGCCGAGGATGGCGCCCCACAGCGCCGTGAACAGCGCGGCCGAGATCAGGATCAGCGGGAACCACAGGTGGATCCCGGGCAGCCGGTTGGCGAACTCCGAGGCCCCGATGTGGATGTCGGCGTCGGCGAAGTGGGCCGAGCCCAGCCATCCCATGACGAAGGCGCCGATGGCGAAGAAGGCCACGTAGCCGAGGTCGAGCAGGCCGGCGAAGCCCACGACGATGTTCAGCCCAAGGGCCATGATGATGTAGCCCAGCGAGTTGATCGACGCGTCCAGCAGGTCCAGCCCGAACGTCGCCTCGCAGATCTGCGGCCAGAAGATTGCGAGCGCCAGGAACACGATCGCCCACGCCCAGTTGGGCAGCAGGCGCACGACGCCCGTGACGTTGCCGCCCAGTGTCCTCGCGGCGGTGCTCATCCGGTGCTCATCCCTCGCGCGTCTCCTCGCCGAAGAGCCCCTGCGGGCGGAAGACCATGACCAGGATGAGGATCGCGAAGACCACCGCGTTGGTCCAGATCTGGCCGAAGTGGGTGTCGCTGATGGCCTGGATGACGCCGATGATCAGGCCGCCGACGACAGCGCCCTTGAGGTTGCCGATGCCGCCCATGACGGCCGCGGTAAAGGCGATCAGGCCGGCCGTGAACCCCTGGTTGAACTGGATCGTGCCGTTGTAGAGCGCGTAGATCAGCCCCGCGGCGCCGGCCAGCAGGCCGCCGAGCAGGAAGGTCAGGGAGATCGTGCGGTCGACGTTGATGCCCATGAGCCGTGCGGCGTCGGGGTCCTGCGCGGTGGCGCGCATGCCCTTGCCGTACTTCGTCTGGCCGACGAAGTACAGCAGCGCGATCAGCAGCGGCACGGTGACGATCACCGCGAAGATGTCCGAGCGCAGGACCGCGACGTCGAAGATCGTGAAGACCTCGCGCTGGGAGCGGATGAGGTCAGGGACGCTGTCGGGCGTGGGGCGCCACAGCAGCCCGACGTTCTGCAGGATGAAGCTCATGCCGATCGCCGTGATCAGCGGCGCCAGCTTGGGCGCGTTGCGCAACGGCTTGTAGGCCACGCGCTCGATCATCACGTTGAGCGTGCCGCTGGCCAGCATCGCGACGACCAGGCCGACGACGATCGCGCCGATGGCGCCGATCGTGCTCGTCTCGCCGGTGGCACCGAGCGTGCGCCCAGATCGACACGCAGACGAACGAGCCGATCATGAACACCTCGCCGTGGGCGAAGTTGATCAGCTCGATGATGCCGTAGACGAGCGTGTACCCCAGGGCGATGAGCGCCCAGATCGTGCCGTTGGACAGCCCGGTCTTGACGTCCTCGAGCGTCTGCGTCGGGTCCTGGACGAAGTAGTACAGCAGCGCTCCGCCCAGCAGGAGCCACAGGAGGTTCTCGTTGACGACCTGCCCGGGTGACCGGCGCGGGCGGAGCTGCCTGCTCGGGAAGGGAGGCGGCCTCCATCTAGCGTGTCCTACCAGAAGAAGCGGACTGCCGGGGGCCGACTCGGCCCCCGGCGGTCACCCGCTCCATCAGCGTCGGTCAGGTCTGGGCCTTGATGACCTTGTCGAACGTCAGCGCGCCGCCCTCGATCCGGTTCGCACCGTAGTCGGAGAGCGTCGTGTCGCCGTTCTCGTCGATCGAGTACTTCCCGAGCACGGAGTCGCGGTCCTTGATCTGGAAGAACGCGTCGATCACCGCCTGGCGGTCGTTGCCCTTGTCACCGGCGTTCTGGATCGCCAGCAGCGCGAGCTTCATGGCCTCGTAGCCGTAGATCGCGTAGGGCTCCGGCGCCTTGCCGAACTTCTCCTCGTACGTCTTGAAGAACTCCTGCGCGGCCGGCGGGTAGAGCTTCGGGTCGAGGGTCGGGTTGGTGATGTAGGCCTGCTTCTCCACAGCCGATCCGATCTTCTCGCTGAACGCCGACTCGGCCACGCCGTCTGGCCCGAAGAGCTTGATGTCCGGGTTGACTGCGTTGACGTCCTTCCAGACCTGCACGCCCTTGTTCTGGGTGATGCCGCCGAAGAACATGCAGTCGGCGCCGGAGGCCTTGATCTTCTGGGCCACGGAGCGGAAGTTCGCGGCCTTGGTGTCGATGCCCTCGTTGGCGACGATCTGCAGGCCCTGGCCCTTGCCGAGGCCCTCGCACCTGGTCGGCGAGGCCCTTGCCGTAGACCTCCTTGTCGTTGAGGATGTACGTCTTCGTGCAGCCCTCCTCCTTCTGGTAGGAGACCTGCGCTGCGGCCTGGATGTGGTCCGCAGGGACGACGCGCCCGTACGTGCGCACGCCCGAGGGGTAGTACTTGTCGGGCTCGCCCTTGTCGGCGCCCTGCGAGCGGGTCAGGCCGACGTAGGTGTTGGACGGGGAGATCTGCAGGATGCCGGCCTCGTTGATGACCGGGATCGAGATCGCCGAGGCGCCCGAGTTGAACTCGCCGAGGTAGGCGATGGTCGACTTGTCCTGCGCCGCCTTGCGGGCGTTGGTCGAGACCTGGCCCGGCTCCCACTTGCCCGCCGCCGCCGTCGCGTCGTCGAGCGAGACGTACTTGATCGTGTACTTGCCGACCTTGCCGCCGGCCTCCTCCAGAGCGAGCTTCTCGCCGTTGACGACGGACTCCGACTGCGGCCGGGAGTCGCCCTGCAACGGGAGGCTCGAGTAGATGGTCAGGGTGTCGGAACCGGTGCTGCCGGAACCGCCGCCGCCCTCGTCGTCGCTACCGCACGCGGCGACACCGAACGACAACGCGGCCACCAGGCAGCTCGAGGCTGCCAGTGAACGTACTTGCAAGTTGGTCCCTCCTCAGAGACGCGAAACCGAAGGCCGGGGATCCTACTACGCCGCGGCGGCGTTAGCGTGCGCCTGCCGCCGGGCAGGTAGCGCGCGGCGATCTGGGCGGTCGCCGCGACCAGCACGATGAGGATCGTGATCATGAACGCGTCGACCGACTTGATCCCGAGCGACCAGAGGACGATCCAGATCACGAGGCCGGTCGTGGTGGCGACGGCGAGGCCCATGCGCGGCGGGACTCTACCGAAGCCCGGCGGCGAGCCCGGCGACGAGCTCGCGCACGGCGGCGGGCGGGTCGTCGGCCTCTGCGGCCGCGCGGACGAGGCGGCTGCCGACGATGACGCCGTCGGCGCCGGCCGCGGCGGCGGCGGCGGCCTGGTCGGGTGTGGCGATGCCGAAGCCCAGGGCGACGGGCACCGCGGTGCTGGCGCGGGCGCGCGACGACCACGCGGGCGAAGCTGTCCGCCAGCGCCGCGCGCTCGCCGGTGGTCCCGGTGACCGAGACGGTGTAGAGGAAGCCGCGGGCGCGCTCGCCGATGCGCGCAAGGCGCTCGTCCGGCGTGGTCGGGGCGACGAGCGGAACGAGCGCGATGCCGGCGGCGTCGCAGGCGGCCAGGGGCAAGGCGCGCCTCCTCGAGCGGGAGGTCGGGAACGATCAGGCCGCACGCGCCGGCGTCCGCGAGCGCCCGGGCGAAGGCCTCGGGCCCGCGCGCCAGCACGAGGTTGGCATAGCACATGACGACCACGGCCACGCGCGGCGCGAGCGCGCGCGCCACGTCCAGGACGCCGTCGAGCGTGGCACCGCCGGCCAGCGCCCGGGTGCCCGCCGCGTGGATGACGGGACCGTCGGCGAGCGGGTCGCTGAACGGGACGCCCAGCTCGACGAGGTCGGCGCCGCCGTCGGCGTAGGCCTCGCCGATCGCGCGCGAGGTCGGCAGGTCGGGGAAGCCGCCCATGAGGTAGGGCATGAGCGCTGCGCGCCGGCCGGCGGCGCGCGCGCCCGCGAAGGCGGCGGCGATCCGCTCCTCGCCGTCGCTCACCGGGCGGGCGGGCCGGCGTCGGCTGGCGGCGCGGCGCCGCGCCCCAGGACCTCCGCGAGGTCCTTGTCGCCGCGTCCGGACAGGCACACCAGGTCGAGCGTGCTGGGATCCGGCTGCAGCGCGAAGTGCAGGGCGTGGGCGGTCTCGAGCGCCGGGATGATCCCCTCCAGGCGGGCGACCCGCCGGAAGGCGGCCAGCGCCTGCTCGTCGTCGACGGCGACGTAGCGCGCGCGGCCGCTGTCGCGCAGCCACGCGTGCTCGGGGCCGGAGCCCGGGTAGTCGAGGCCGGCCGACACCGAGTGCGCCTCGGTGATCTGACCGTCGTCGTCCTGCATGATCGCGCTCAGCGAGCCGTGCAGCACGCCCGGGCGCCCACCGACGGTGAGCGGCGCGCCGTGGCGGCCCGTGTCGAGCCCCTCCCCCGCCGCCTCGACGCCGACGAGCGCCACGCCGGCGTCGTCGACGAAGCCGGCGAACGTGCCGATCGCGTTGGAGCCGCCGCCGACGCAGGCGATGACGCGGTCGGGCAGCCGCCCGGCGCGCTCGAGCAGCTGCGCGCGGGCCTCGTCGCCGATGACCCGCTGCAGGTCGCGCACGATCGCCGGGTACGGGCGCCGGGCCGACGGCCGAGCCGATGATGTAGTGCGTCGTGGCGACGTTGGTGACCCAGTCGCGGATCGCCTCGGACACGGCCTCCTTGAGCGTGCGCGCGCCGGCCTCGACGGCGACGACGCGCGCGCCCAGCAGCTCCATGCGCTGCACGTTGGGCTGCTGGCGGCGGATGTCCTCGGCGCCCATGTAGACGATGCACTCGAGGTCCAGCAGCGCGCAGGCGGTGGCGCTCGCGACGCCGTGCTGGCCCGCGCCGGTCTCGGCGATGATGCGCGCGCTTGCCCATGCGCCGGGCCAGCAGCGCCTGGCCGAGCGCGTTGTTGAGCTTGTGCGAGCCGGTGTGCATGAGGTCCTCGCGCTTGAGCCAGACCTCGCGGCCGGCGGCCTCGCTGAGGCGCTCGGCCAGGTACAGCGGCGTCGGGCGCCCGGCGTAGTCGCGCAGCAGGCGCGCGAGCTCCTCGCCGTAGGCCGGGTCGCGCCGGGCGGCGAGCCACGCCGTCTCGAGCTCGCCGAGCGCCGGCATGAGCGTCTCGGGGACGTACTGGCCGCCGTAGGGGCCGTAGCGGTGCTCGAGGGAGACCGGCCCGGGCGGGGTCCGATGCCCGCTCACGCCACCGGCTCCGCCGCCGTCGACCGCACGGCCGCGGCGAACGCGCGCAGCTCGCTCGGGATCCTTGACCCCGGGCGACGCCTCGGTGCCGCTGGCCACGTCGACGGCGAACGGCCGGACCGCGCCGATCGCCTCGACGACGTTCTCCGGGCGTCAGCCCGCCGCTGAGGACGAGCGGCACGCGGCGTGCGGCGGCGAGCGGCGAGCGTCCAGTCGAAGGACTCGCCCGTGCCGCCGCCAGCGCTCGGGGTGGAACGTGTCGAGCAGGTGGAAGTCGGTGTGGAAGCGCGTGAGGCCTCGACGTCGGCGCCCGTGCGCACGCGCACCGCCTTCATCACCTTCGCGCCGGTCCGGCGGGCGACCTCGGCGCAGTAGGCCGGGCCCTCGTCGCCGTGGAGCTGCACCATCGTCAGGCCGATCCCGTCGGCCAGGCCGGCCACCTCGTCGAGCGGCGCGTTGACGAAGACGCCGCAGACCTCGGCCTGGCGGCGCAGCGTGCGGGCGATGCGCTGCGCCTCGGCCGGCTCGCAGCGGCGCTCGCGAGCCCTCCCAGAGGATGACCCCGAGCGCCCAGGCGCCGACCTCGACGGCCAGCCGCGCGTCGTCGAGCGCCGGTGAGGCCGCAGATCTTGAAGCGGGGCGCGCCGTCCACGCCCCGATCGTAGCTGGGCTAGGGCTGCTGCTGCACCGAGGCCGGACGCCGGGCGCTGATCGAGCCGGACCTCGACGGTGCGCTTCTTGCCGTCGCGCAGGAGCTCCACCTTCACGCGGTCGCCGGCGCGCCTGCCGGTGACCGCGGCGGCGACGTCCTGGCTCGTGCGCACCCGCTTGCCATCGATCGCGGTGATGACGTCGCCGCCGACGGCGATCGGCTCGCCGTCGAGCTCGGCGGTCATCGTCGCCGCCGCGGATGCCGGCCTCGCTCGGCCGGGCCCGCCGGGGGTGACGCGCTGCACGAGCGCGCCGGAGCTCGACGGGGAGGTCGAGGTCGTCGAGCGAGCGGTCGATCGTGCGGGTCTCGACCCCGAGGTAGCCGCGGTCGACGCGCCCGGCGCTCTTGAGCTGGGGGACGATCCGCTTGGCCGTGTCGATCGGCACCGCGAAGCCGATGCCGACGCTGCCCGCTGCCGCTCGGCCGTCGCCGGTGCGGATCTGCGAGTTGATGCCGATGACGCGGCCGGCGGCGTCGAGCAGCGGGCCGCCCGAGTTGCCGGGGTTGATCGCCGCGTCGGTCTGGATGACGTTGTCGATCTGGAAGCCGTCGAGCCCGAGGATCGTGCGCTTGGTCGCCGACACCACGCCGGTCGTCAGCGTGCGCTCCAGGCCGAACGGGTTGCCGATGGCGATCGTCGGGTCGCCGACCTGCACGTCCTTGGACGACCCGAGCGTCAGCGGCCGCAGGTCCAGGCCCTCCGGGTCGACCTTCAGCACGGCCAGGTCCGTCGACGGGTCGCTGGCCGAGCACCTTGGCGTCGACGACGCGCTTGTCCTGGAAGGTGACCCGCACCTCGCGCGCGCCCTGCACGACGTGGGCGTTGGTCAGGATCGTGCCGTCGCGATCGATCACGAAGCCCGAGCCCGTGGCCTCGCCGCGCTGCTCGGTGGGCAGACCGAACGGCGAGTCCTGCTGCTGGACGATCTCCGCGCGGATGAACACGACGCCCGGCGCGTCGCGCTTGTAGATGTCGCGCGCCGTGAGCGCGTCGCCCTCGCCGTCGCCGGCCGGCTGGTCCGTGCTCAGCGGCGCCTGCTGGACGACGGTGGTCGTGCCGCCGCCCTCGTCGCCGCCGCCCAGGTCCAGCAGCTCGACGGCGCCGACGGCGAGGGCCGCGCCGAGCAGCGCCGAGACGACCACGACGGGAACGAGGGCTCGCTTCATGGCCTGCAGGATGCGGGCGCGGGCTGAAGGCCGCTTCAACCGAAGATGAAGCTTCCTAAAGGCGGTCGGGCGCGTCGCCGACGGCGCCCGTCAGCTCGCGGCAGGCGACCTCGGGGTCGGGCGCGCGCATCAGGCTCTCGCCGATCAGGACGGCGTCGACGCCGACGCGCTCGAGGTCGTCGATCTGCTCGCGCGTGTGGAAGCCCGGACTCCGACACGACCGTCTTGCCCGCCGGCACGTCGGAGAGCAGCTCGTAGGTGCGCTCGACGTCGACCTCGAAGGTCTGCAGGTCGCGGTTGTTGATGCCGATCACGTCGGCGTCGACGACCTCCAGCGCGGTCTCGAGCTCCTGCTCGTCGTGGACCTCCACGAGCACGTCGAGGTCCAGCGCCGGTGGCCTCGGCGTAGCAGCGCGGCGAGCTCGCGTCGGCTGAGCGCGGCGACGATCAGCAGGATCGCGTCGGCGCCGGCGGCGGCGGACTCGAACACCTGGTAGGCGTCGACGATGAAGTCCTTGCGCAGGATCGGCAGCATGCTGGCCGCCCGCGCCTCGCGCAGGTCCGCGAGCGCCGCCGCCGAAGTGCGGGCCCTCGGTGAGGATCGAGAGGGCGGCCGCGCCGCCGCGCTCGTAGGCGCGGACGATCTCGGCTCGACCGTCGCGCCCGCGCGGATCTCGCCCGCGCTCGGCGAGCGGCGCTTGTGCTCGGCGATCACCGACACGCCCGGGCAGCAGCAGCGCCTCGGAGAACGGGCCGGTCGTCGCGGCCGCCCAGGCGGCGCTCGAGCTCGGCGAGCGGCACCTCGCGGCGCCGGCGCTCGACGTCGCTGCGGGTGGCGTCGACGATCCGGTCGAGCACGCTCACGACGCGGGCGAGCTCCCGCTGAGCGCCACGTAGGCGTCGAGCGTGCGTCCGCGCGGCGCCCGAGTCGACGGCCTGCGCAGCGACCCGCACGCCGTCCGCGCACCGACTCGGCGCGGCCGGCCGCGTAGATCGCGGCGCCCGCGTTGAGCACGGCGAGGTCGCGGCGCGGGCCCGGCTCGCCGTCGAGGATCGCGCGGGTCGTCGCCGCGTTGTCGTCCGGCGTGCCGCCGCGGACGTCCTCGGGGCTCGACGTGGCCAGGCCGGCGTCGGCCGGGGACAGCACGTAGCGTCCGGAGCGCCGACCCGTTGACCTCGACGACGTGCGTCGGCGCCGACGTGCTCATCTCGTCAAGCCCATCGTCGCTGGACACTACCAACGCACGATCGACGCCCAGTCGCGCCAGCGCGCCCGCCAGCACGGTCGAGGAACGCGGGGTCCGACACGCCGACGAGCTGGCGCCGGGCGCCCGCCGGGTTGGTCAGCGGGACCCAGGAAGTTGAAGATCGTGCGCACCGCCAGCTCCTTGCGCACGGGCACGACGAAGCGCGTGGCCTGGTGGTGGGCCGGGGCGAACATGAAGCCGAAGCCGACCTCGTCGATGCAGCGCGCCACGGCCTCGGGACCGAGGTCGATCCGCGCGCCCAGCGCCTCGAGCAGGTCGGCGGAGCCGCTCAGGCCGGTGGCCGAGCGGTTGCCGTGCTTGGCCAGCGCGCAGCCTGCGCCGGCGGCGATCAGCGCGGCGGTCGTCGACACGTTGAACGTGGGGCGCCCGCCGCCCGTGCCCGCGGTGTCCAGCAGGTCGTCGCGGCCGGTGCGCGACCGGCGCGGCCAGCGCGCGCATCGTCCCGGCCAGCCCGGCGATCTCCTCCTCCGTCTCGCCCTTCGTGCGCAGGGCGACGAGGAACGCCGGCGATCTGGGCCTCCGAGACGCTCGCCGGCCATGATCTCGCGCAGGACGCCGGCGGCCTCCTCGCGACTGAGGTCGCGGCCCGAGGCGAGGCCGTCGATCGCGGCGGTGAGCAGGTCGTTGGGCACGGGGCCTACGCGTCGAGGAAGTTGCGCATGAGCTCCCTGCCGTCGGGCGTCAGCACGGACTCGGGGTGGAACTGCACGCCCTCGGCGGGCAGCTCGCGGTGGCGCAGGCCCATGACCACGCCGCCGCCGGTGGCCGACACCTCGAACGCGTCGGGCACGTCGTCGTCGACGACGAGCGAGTGGTAGCGCCCGACCACGAGCGGCGAGTCGAGGCCCGCGAAGATCGTGCGGCCGTCGTGCTCGATCGTGGTCGTCTTGCCGTGCACGGGCACGTGGCGGATCACGCGTCCGCCGAAGGCCTGGGCCAGCGACTGGTGGCCCAGGCAGACGCCCAGCGTCCGCACGCCCGCCTCGGGGAAGCGGCGCATCGCCTCGACCGAGATGCCCGCCTCGTCGGGCGTGCACGGCCCGGGCGAGACGACGACGCGGTCGGGAGCGCCGCTCCAGCAGCTCGCCGACCGCCGCGACGTCGTTGCGCACGACGTCGACCTGCGCACCGAGCTCGCCGAGGACCTGGACGAGGTTGTAGGTGAACGAGTCGTAGTTGTCGATGACGAGGACGCGCGTCATGGCCAGTCGGGCTGCTCCAGGGCCAGCTCGATGGCGCCGAGCACGGCGCGCGCCTTGGCCTCGGACTCGCGGAACTCGTAGGCGGGCTGCGCGTCGGCCACCGTGCCGCCGCCCGCCTGGACGTGGGCGACGCCGTCCTTGATCACGACGGTGCGGATGTGGATGCAGGTGTCGAGGTCGCCCGTGTAGCTCAGGTAGCCGATGGCGCCGCCGTAGCCGCCGCGCTTGACCGGCTCGAGCTCGTCGATGATCTGCATGGCCCGCACCTTCGGGGCTCCCGACAGCGTGCCTGCCGGCAGCAGCGAGCGCAGCGCGTCCATCGCGCCCACGTCCTCGCGCAGGCGACCCGAGACGCTCGAGACGATGTGCATCACGTGGCTGTAGGTCTCCACGGCCATGAACGTGTCGACGGCGACGCTGCCGTACTCGCACACGCGCCCCAGGTCGTTGCGGCCGAGGTCGACGAGCATCACGTGCTCGGCGCGCTCCTTCTCGTCGGCCAGCAGCCCCTCGGCGATGCCGGCGTCCTCGGCCGCGTCGGCGCCGCGCGGCCGCGTCCCGGCGATCGGGCGGGTCGACACGTGGCGACCGGTGACCGTGAGCAGCGGCTCGGGGCTGGCGCCGGCGACCTGGAAGTCCAGGAAGTCCAGGAAGTACATGTACGGGCTCGGGTTGACCACCCGCAGGCCGCGATAGACCGAGAACGGGTCGGCGTCGAGCTCCGCGCTCCAGCGCTGGGACGGCACCACCTGGAAGGCATCGCCGGCGTGGACGTACTCGACGATGCGGGCGACCATGCCCTCGAACGCCTCGCGCGGCATGTTCGAGCTGAAGGCGGGACGCTCGCGCGCGGGGGTCGGGCGGACCTCGGGCAGCGGGCCGGCCAGCAGCCGGCGCGCCTTGGCGATGGTGGCCAGCGCGTCGGCGTAGGCGGACTCGACCTCGTCCTCGCCCTCGGCGTAGACGTTGACCAGGATCGTGACCGTGTGCTTGAGGTGGTCGAAGGCCACGAGCACGTCGGACAGCATGAGCGCCATGTCCGGCAGGCCGACCGGGTCCGGGTTGGGCTCGCCGAGCGGCTCGACGGTGCGCACGAGGTCGTAGCCGAAGAAGCCGACCGCGCCGCCCGCGAAGGGCGGCAGCCCCGGCAGCGGGGCCTGGCGGTGGCGGGCGACGGCCTCGGCGGCGATCGCGTAGGGATCGCCGCCGTCGCGCAGCGACCAGCGCAGGACGCGGCGCGGGCGCATGCCGATGAACGACCAGCGGCCGACGCGCTGGCCCTGCTCGGCGGACTCCAGCAGGAAGGCGGGGTGCTCGGGCCGCGCGCCGCGCAGCTTGAGGAAGGCGGAGACCGGCGTCTCGCAGTCGTCGATGAACGTGTGGCGCAGCGGGACGAGGTTGTGCTCGCGCGCGAGGGCGCGGACCTCGTCGAGCGAGGGGGTGACCGGAGGCGCACCCGGCTCAGCGGCGACGGCCACCGAGCACCTCCTCGGCGTCGGCCAGCGACCGGCCGCGGCTGCGCAGCAGGACCGCCAGGTGGTAGAGCACGTCGGCGGCCTCCTCGTCGACGCGGTCGTCGCTCTCCTCGCGCGCCGCGCGCGTGACCTCCTCGGCCTCCTCGCGCACCTTGGCCGCCGATCAGCGGCGGGTCGGCGAGCAGCTGCGCCGTGTACGAGCCCTCCGGGCGCTCGCGGGCGCGATCGGCCAGCGTGCGCTCCAGCGCGGGCAGCGCCTCGTGGGGCGCCTGCGGCTCGAGGTCGCCGTTGTGGAAGCACGTGCGCTCGCCCGTGTGGCAGGCGGGACCGGCCGGCTCGACGAGCGCCAGCAGCGCGTCGCCGTCGCAGTCGAGGCGCAGGGCGTGGACGCGCTGGGTGTTGCCCGAGGTGGCGCCCTTGTGCCACAGCTCGCCGCGCGAGCGACTCCACAGGTGCAGCTCCCCGGTCTCGCGGGTGCGCGCGACCGCCTCGCGGTTGGCGTAGGCCAGGGTCAGGACCTCCCCCGTGCGCCAGTCCTGCACGACGACCGGGACGAGGCCGCGCTCGTCGAAGGCGATGTCCACGCCCGTGATTCTGCCAACCTGCCGACCATGGACCTCGGCGCGCCGATCTCGTACCTCGTCCTCGAGCCCGGCACGCGGGTGCTGGCCAGCGACGGTGAGGAGGTCGGCCGCGTCGAGCACGTGCTCGCCGACGCCGAGGCAGACGTGTTCGACGGCCTCGTGGTGGACATCAGGACGGGGCCGGGAGGGCTCCGGTTCGCCGACGCCCCGCAGGTGGCCGAGATCCACGAGCGTGGCGTCGTGCTGGGGCTCGACGCCGAGCAGGTGCGGCGCCTGCCCGAGCCCAGCGCCAACCCGGCCGTCATGGACGCCGACCCGGAGGACGCGGAGCCCGAGGGCCTGCGCGACAAGCTGCGCCGGGCCTGGGACCTGATCTCCGGGAACTACTGAGGCGGGCCGTGGCCACCGGCGGTGCGGCCCGGCGAGTGCGCCGCCGTCGGCCGTCCGCTCCGCGCTTGTGTACGGCGGCTGGTGACGGAGATGGTCCGGCCGGCGGGGCAGGCGGCACAACGTCAAGCGCGTTGCGCCGAGGGCGCAGGGGTGTGACGTTTGGCCGGTGGCCGGCGCGCGCGCCCGTCGCGCCGGGCACCCTCACACTCTCACGCGCCGTCGTGCGGTCCGCCGGCGGTGTCTCGGGGCGCGGCCCCGGCGCGCAGGAGGCCGTCGAGCTCGGCGGCGGGAGCCGGGCGGCCGAGCAGGAACCCCTGGGCCAGCGCGCAGCCGCTGGCGACGAGGAACTCGCGCTGGGCCTCGGTCTCGACGCCCTCGACCACCAGCCGCGCGCCGAGCGCGGCGCCGAGGTCCAGGATCGCGCGCACGAGGCCCGAGGCCTGCGCGCTGGAGGGCACGCCGGTCAGGAAGGAGCGGTCGAGCTTGAGGATCTGCACCGGGAGCTGCTGCAGGCGCCCGAGCGACGAGGCGCCGGCGCCGAAGTCGTCGACGGCGATGCGCAGGCCGGCCTCGGCGAGCTCGCGAAGCTGCGCCTCGGTCCTGACGCCGCCCGCCATCGCGGCGCTCTCGGTGATCTCCATCACCAGCCCGTCCGGCTCGAGCTCGTGGCGACGCAGGCAATCCAGGACGTCGCGCGCGAAGTCGCCGCGGCGCAGCTCGTGCGGCGAGACGTTGAAGGACAGGACGGGGTCCAGGCCCTCCGAGCGCCACGCGAGGCGCTGGCGGCAGACCGCGTCGAGGACCCAGCGCCCGAGCTGGTCGATCAGGCCCGTCTCCTCGGCGACGGCGATGAAGTCGGCGGGCGGCACGAGGCCGCGGTCGGGGTCCTCCCAGCGGACGAGTGCCTCGAGCCCCTCGACGACGCCGGTCGCCGGCACGACGATCGGCTGCCAGTGCAGGACGAGCTCGTCGCGATCGAGCGCACGGCGCAGCCGCGTGGTCATGGACAGGCGCTCGAACGGGTGGCGCTCCTCCCCGCTCCAGGTGCGCACCCCGCCGCGGCCGGCGGTCTTGGCCTGGTACATGGCGGCGTCGGCGTGGCGCAGCAGCGTCTCGGCGTCGTCGGCGTCGCGCGGGAAGACGCTGATGCCGACCGAGGCGCGCAGGTGGAACTCGCTGCCCTGCACCGAGAACGGCTCGGCCAGCGTGTCGAGCAGGCCGCCGGCCGCGGCGCGCGCGACGTCGTTGGCGTCGCCGTCCACGTCGGCGATCAGCAGCAGGAACTCGTCGCCGCCCTGGCGCGCGAGCAGGTCGCTCGCCCGCCGGCGGCGCTCGAGCCGCGCGCACACCTCGCGCAGCAGCTCGTCGCCGGCGGCATGCCCGAAGGAGTCGTTGACCAGCTTGAAGTCGTCGAGGTCGAGGTACAGCAGCGCGATCGAGCGGTCCGCCCTGCGCGCGCGGGCGATCGCGAGCTCGAGGTGCTCGGCCAGCAGGGAGCGGTTGGGCAGGCCGGTGAGGCTGTCGTGGTAGGCGAGGTGGGCGATCCGGTCCTCGGCGCGGCGGCGCTCCGTGATGTCGACGCCCGAGCTGAGGGTGGCCGTGATCTCGCCGTCGTCGTCACGCAGCACGGTGTTGTGCCACATGATCACGCGCTCCTCGCCGTCCTGGGTGACGACCGCGTTCTCGTAGGACTCCGTGGTGGGCGCCAGGCGGCCCGCGATCAGCTCCCGGAAGGTGGCGCGCGCGCCCTCGCGGTCACGCTCGGGCACGCAGAGGTCGAACCAGTTCTGGCCCACCGGCTCGCCCTCGACGAAGCGCAGGAGGTCGTGCCCGGTGCGGTTGAGGAGCGCGACGCGCTCCTCGCGATCGAGCACGACGATGATCGTGCCCGCGACGTCCAGGTAGCGCTGCGCGCGGTCGCGCTCGTCGCGCAGCGCGGTCTCCGCGCCGCGCAGCTCGGAGATGTCGACGACGACGCCCTGGGTGAACAGCGGCTCGCCTGCGTCGTCGCGGATGATCGTGTCGCGCTCCCAGACGTGCACCTCGCGCCCGTCGGCGGCGATCATGCGGAACTCGCACTCGTACTCGCGGCCCTCACGGAAGACGCGCGCGGCCTCGGCCAGGACGCGGTCGCGGTCGTCGGGGTGCACGAGGTCGTACCAGAGCTCGGAGGGCGGCGCGAAGGCCTCGGGCGGGTAGCCGAGCAGCTGCTCGACCTGCGGGCTCATGTAGCGCACGGTCCCGATCTCGTCGAACTCGGCGACGTAGCTGACGGCGGGGATGCGCTCGACCAGCTCGCGGTAGCGGATCTCGGCCTCCGACAGGCCCTCGCGCAGGCGGGCGTTGTCGCGCTTGGCCGCGTCGAGGCGCTGGCGCGCCGTGACCTCCGCGGTCACGTCGGCGAGCACGGCGATGACGTTGCGCAGCGAGCCGTCGGGCTCGCGCACCGGCGACAGCGACACGCGGTTCCAGAAGCTGGAGCCGTCCCGGCGATGGTTGAGCAGCGTGACCGTCACCTCGCGGCCCTCGGCCAGCGCGCTCGACAGCTCGGCGATCGCGTCCGGATCGGTCCGCGGCCCCTGCAGGACGGCGCAGCTCTGCCCGAGGATCTGGCGCTGCGTCCAGCCGGTCATGCGCTCGAAGGCGGGGTTGACGTAGACGGTTGGGAAGCCGTTCTGCGCGGCGTCGGCGATCACGATCGCGTCGTTGACCGAGGCCAGCGCCCGGTCGCGCAGGTCGCCGCCGGCCGCCGAGGCCCGGGCGCTGCGACGCATGGCGCCGATCTCGACCTCGCGGCGCACCCGCTGCGTGATCTCCTCGCCCGAGGCGTCGGCGGTGAGCACGATCGCGTCGGGAGCGGCCGGGTCCGCGTGCGGCCCGTCGCCGGCGTAGGCGGCGCCCGGCAGCTCGACGGCGACGATCGAGGCCTCGCGGTCGCTGCGGCGCACGGCGTCGCCGACCGCGGCGACGCCGGGGCCTCCGTCGGCGGGGCAGACGACGAGCTCCCAGTCCAGGCCGGCCGGCGCCCCGCGGCGCAACGCCTCGACGAGCTCGTCGACCTCGGCCACGCGCCGCGCGCCGACCTTCAGCCCCGCCCGCAGCAGCGGGTAGGTCAGGCGGCTGCCCTCGGCCGGCGAGCGGGCGATCACGAGGGTTCGCAGGGGCGTCTCCACCAGGCACGCATCGACGGGCGCGCGTGGGGACTTGAGCGGGTCCGTCCCGGTTCCCTAGGCGGCGTAGGCCGGGTGCGCCTGGTTCAGGTACCAGCCGAACGCGCGGTCGACGAGCGGCTGGGGCGCGAGCGCGCGCAGGAGCGCGTCGAGGGCGCGCGGCGGCAGCGCCGGGACGAGGCGCTGCAGGCGCAGGGCGCGGCGGAAGGCGCGCGCGTGGCCGTCGTGGAACGCCGCGTAGCGGCGCAGGGCATCGTCGCGGTCCTGGCGCCCGGCGAGCACGGCGTCGAGCTCGCGGCCGCAGGCGACGCCGAAGTACAGCGCCGTGCGGATGCCCTCGCCCGACAGCGGGAAGCAGTGGCCGGCGCTGTCGCCGACGCAGAAGACGCCGTCCTCGACCGCCCGGCGCAGGCGGTGGGGGAACCAGTTGCCCTGGAAGCGCTCGGGCTCGGCGTCGAGGCGGCCGGCCAGCGCGACCGTCGGCTCCTTCACGTGGTCGCGCGGGCTCGTAGGAGCCGACGCCGATGCGCGCCTCGTCGCCCGCCGGCACGCGCCAGCCGTAGCCGCGGCGCACGAGCGAGCGCTCGACCCAGACGTCGAGGGCGTCACCGTCGCCCCGCGCATGCGGGTGGACCTCGAGGCCCCGCGACAGCGGCGCCTCGGGCGGCTGGTAGTGCGGCGAGGCGAGCACGCGCCGCCAGCCCAGCGCGTCCACGACCAGCGGGGCGCGCAGCGTGCCGCGGTCGGTGCGCACCGCGACCTCCGGGCCGGGCGCCGGGTCGCGGCCCTCCACCTTCGCCGTCTCGAAGCGGGCGTCGCCGCACTGGGCCCACAGCGCCAGGCACAGCTCGCGGTAGTCGAAGGCCGACCAGCTCCACGGCAGCCGGTAGCGCACGCTGCCGTGGGGCGTCGTGAACGTCATGTAGGGCAGCTCGCGCCGGATGGCCGACGCGACGCCCATCGCGTGCAGCCACGGCGTCGGCGCGGCGCAGGCCGAGGTCGCGCGCTCGCCGATCTCGTAGCGGTCGACGACCACCACGTCGCGAGGCGCGCCATCCCCCACGGCGCCGCGCGCCAGCTCGCGGGCGACGGCCAGGCCCGCGAAGCTCGCCCCGCAGATCAGCACGTCGGCCCGGCGGCCGTCGAGCGACGTGCGCTCGGGGCCGCGCTTGGTCGCGCGGACGGTCACCGCGCCGCCGCGACCAGCACGGCGGCCATCACCCCGGTCGCCTCCCAGGGCGCCAGGCGCGCGCGGCGGCCCAGGACGTCGAAGTCGTTGCGCTCGACGCGGTCCAGGACACGGCCGTAGACCGCGCGGGCCAGGTGCACGCCGGTGCGCATCGACGGGGCCAGCATCGCCGCGACGCCCGCCGTCTCGGCGAAGAGGGCGCGGGCCCTGGCCACCTCGCGGGCCACGTGCTCGCGGGTGCGCTCCGTGGCGTGGCCGGCACGCAGGTCCTGCTCGTCGAGGCCGGGCAGGTAGATGCGGTCGAGCGTCCAGTCGACGCGCACGTCGCGCACGAAGTTGGCCAGCTGGAAGGCGACGCCGAGGCGCGCGACGGCCTCGTGGCGCCCGGCGGGGGCGCCCAGCAGCGGCGCCATGATGCGGCCCACGGTGGCCGCGCTGCCCTCCATGTAGTGGTCGAGCTGCCGGCGCGAGCTGATGCGCACGGGAGAGCAGTCCAGCCGCATGGAGTCCATGTAGCGCGACAGCAGGTGCAGCGGCAGGTCGTGGCGGCGACCGGCGTCGACGAGCGCCATCGACCACGGGGTGCTCGGCCCGCCCGGTGGCGATTCCGCGCTCCAGCGCGGCCTGCCAGGCGTCGAGCGCGGCCCGCCGGGCCTCGGGCCCGCCCGGCCGGCGCGGGTCGTCGACGATCTCGTCCGCACAGCGCACGTAGCCGTACAGGGCATGCACGGCCGGTCGCACCGAGCGCGGCAGGCACCCGGTCGCGACGTAGAACGTGGGATCGTGGCGGCGTTGCAGGCGCCGGCACGTCCTGTAGGACTCCTGAAGCCCCCGCCTCTCCATGGCCACCACGATGACGCACACTACGCGCTAGCCGGAAGCACGGATGTCATCGCTCCTGCATCGCGAGCTCGTCTTCGTCACCGGCAAGGGCGGCGTCGGCAAGACCACGGTGGCGCTCGCCACGGCGATGGCCGCGGCCCGCGCGGGACGCCGCGTGATGCTCGCCGAGGCCAGCGGGCAGGCGCGCGCGCCCGCGGTCTTCGGGGTCGAGGCCAGCCCGCGCGGCGGCGAGACGCGCCTCGAGGACGGGCTGTGGGCGACCACCATCGATCCGCTGTGCGCGCTCGAGGAGTGGGCCGCGCGCGTCGTCGGCTCGCGCCGGCTCGTCGGCGTCCTGGCGCGCTCCAACGCCTTCTCGGCCTTCATGCACGCGGCGCCGGGCGCCCGCGAGCTCGTGACCATCACCAAGGCCTGGGAGCTCGGGCGCGCCGAGCGATGGGACCGGCGCGCCCGCGGCTACGACCTGGTCGTGGTCGACGGCCCCGCCTCGGGCCACGGGCTTGGCATGCTCAGCACGCCGCGCACGTTCGCGGAGATCGCGCGCGTCGGCCCGATCGCGACCCAGGCCCGCCAGGTGCAGGAGCTGCTCGTCGACCCCACCCGCAGCGCCCTCCTGGTCGTCGCCCTGCCGGCCGAGCTGCCGGTCAGCGAGACGCTGGACCTCGAGCACCGCGTGCGGCACAGCCTGCGGCGCGAGCTCGACGCGATCGTCGTCAACGCCGTGCTGCCCCGCCGCTTCAGCGCCGAGGAGCTGGAGCGCGTCGCAGGGGCCGATGGCGCGCTGCCCGCGGGCGCGCTGGCGGCCGTGCGCCTGCACCACGGGCAGGCTGCCGCGCAGCAGTCACAGCTGCGGCGCCTGCGGGCCGGCGCCGGCGCCGAGGTCCATACGCTGCCCTTCCGTCCGGCGCCGCGCCTGGGCCTCGAGGACGTGCGCGAGCTGGCCACGCAGCTCGGCCGGCGGCTGGCCGCGTAGCGGCGGGTCACTCGATCGGCGTGAACTTCTGGATGCGGTGGTTGGAGACGTCGGCGACGTAGACGCTGCCGACGGCGTCGGTGGCGACGCCGCAGGGATCGCTGAACTGGCCGGCGGCCGAACCGCTGCCTCCCCACGTCGTGATGAAGCCTCCCGCGGAGGTGAACTTCTGGAGGTTGTCGTTGCCGCTGTCGGCGACGTAGACGCCGCCGGCGGAGTCCGCGGCCACGCCACATGGGGACTGGAAGGCGCCGTTGCCGGCTCCCGAGCTTCCCCATTTCGTGATGAATGCGCCGGTGGAGGAGAACTTCTGGACGCGGTCGTTGCCGCTGTCGGCGACGTAGACGTTGCCGGCAGCGTCCGTTGCCACGCCGTTGGGCTCCCTGAACTGCCCGTCGCCGATGCCGAAGCTGCCCCACTTCGTGATGAAGGCACCGGTGGAGCCGTACTTCTTGACGCGGTGGAAGTCGAAGCTGTTGATGGGGTAGTCCGCCACGTAGACGCTGCCCGCGCGATCGGTCGCCAGGCCCTTGGGACCCAGGAACTGGGTGTCACCGCTGCCATTGGTGCCCCACGTGGTGATGAAGCCCCCGGTCGAGCTGAACTTCTGGATGCGGAAGTTGACGGGCGTGAGGGGGCTGCCGTGGTCGGCGACGTAGACGTTGCCCGCGGCATCGGTGGCCACGCCCCTCGGGCCCTCGTCGGCGAACTGCCCGTTGCCCGCTCCCCCGCTGCCCCACTTGGTGATGAAGCCCCCGGTGGAGGTGAACTTCTGCACCCGGTCGTTGCCGCCGTCCGCGACGTAGACGTCGCCCCGCGCGTCCGTCGCGACGTAGACCGGCACGACGAACTGCCCGTCGCCGCTGCCTCGAGTACCCCACGTGCGGTCGAGGGCATAGCGCGTCCCCGCCAGCGTCCTGAAGCTGTGGACGTTCGCGCACGTCGGCTGGGTGTCGCCTGAGTCCTGGCCGCAGGCACGGAAGTGGTAGGTGGTGCCCGGCGCCAGCCCCGTGACGGTGACGGAGAGAGGGATCTGGTTGGACTGCGAGCCGCCGCTCGCCGGCCCGCACCGGCGGTCCGGCTCAGGCGGGCTGCCGCAGATCTCCGTGTCGTTGGCCGTCCCCAGGTCCGACCGCACGGTGTCGTACTCCCACCACCAGGTGGCCGGGCCGTCGTCCGTGTAGCCGCGGGCGTTGAGCTGCGCGCTGACGTTGGTGACCTTCGTCGCCGGTTGGGTGCTGCCCGTGCAGGCGGCGAGCGCGAGCGAGACCGCGAGGAGAGTGGCGAGCAGCAGCCTTCGCATCGGACCTCCTTCGGGCGCGGTGACGGCTCACTCTATCCCCAGCCGGTCGAGCAGTCCCTCGTCCGCGCGCCAGCCGCGCCGCACGCGGACCGAGAGGTCGAGGTGCACGCGCGTGCCCAGCTCGCGCTCGAGCTCGCGGCGGGCGGCCGTCCCGATCGCCTTGACCATGCTGCCGCCCGCGCCGATCAGGATGCCCTTCTGGGACTCGGCCTCCACCCAGGCCAGCGCGTGCACGACGCGCAGCCCGTCCTCGCGCTCCTCGACGTCCTCCACCACGACCTCGACGGCGTGCGGGATCTCCTGGAAGGTGCGGCGCAGGATCTGCTCGCGGATCAGCTCGGCGAGCAGGACGTGGGCCGGCTGGTCGGACGTGTCGCCGGCCGCGAACAGGAACGGGCCCTCGGGCACGAGGCCGGCGAGGTGGTCGACGAGCGCGGGCACCCCCGCGCCGGTGCGGGCCGAGATCGGGAACACGTCGTCACCCGCCTCCAGCGCGGCGGCGGCCTGCAGGACCTCGACCGTGCGCGCGCGGTCCACGCGGTCGAGCTTGTTGACCGCGACGACGACGGGCAGCCCCGCCGCGCGCAGCGCGCCGGCGATGAAGCGGTCGCCGGGGCCGACGCCCTGCTCGCCGTTGACGACGTGCAGCGCGGCGTCGGACTCGCCGAGCTCGTGCTCGACGCGGCGCTGCATCCGCTCGGTGAGCGCGTCGCGCGGGCGCTGGACGCCGGGCAGGTCGACGAGCACGAGCTGCGCGTCGCCGTGGACCGCCACGCCGCGGATCGCCCGGCGCGTGGTCTGCGGCTTGTCGGACACGATCGCGACCTTGCGCCCCACCATCGCGTTGACGAGCGTCGACTTGCCGACGTTCGGCCGGCCGGCGAGCGCGATGAAGCCGGCGCGCTGGCTCACCAGGACAGGATCTCCGCCTGGAGGGCGAGCATCTCGCCGTCGTCGGTCTCGTGGTCCATGCCGGTGAGGTGCAGCGCCCCGTGAACGATCGCCTCGCGCAGGTCGGCGGTGTGCGCCGGGCAGATGACGATGTCGCCGAGCTCGCGCGGCGCACCGCCGCCGCCGAGGTCGTCGGCGCCGTCGACCGGGAAGGAGAGCACGTCGGTCGGGCCGGGCGTGTCGCGATGCTCGGCGTTCAGCGCGGCGATGCGCTCGGCCGCGACGAACTCGACGGCGACGTGGCCGTCGTCGATGCCGGCCGAGCCGAGCGCCAGCGCGAGCAGGCGCTCGACCTCCGCGCGGGCCGGCAGGCCGCCGGCGCCGGCGACATCGATGTCGGTGATGACGTCGACGTCGAGCACGGCGCGCTAGGCGCGCTTGCGATCCGCCGGGCGCAGCTCGGGCGCCTGGCGCTCGGCGTGCTCGTCGTAGGCCTCGACGATCCGCTGGACGAGGCGGTGGCGCACGACGTCGTCGCCGCCGAAGCGCACGAACTCGATGCCCTCGACCTCCTCGAGGATGTCGCCCACGACGACGAGGCCGGAGCGCTGGTCGCGCGGGAGGTCGACCTGGGTGATGTCGCCCGTGATCACCATCTTCGAGTTGAAGCCCAGGCGGGTGAGGAACATCTTCATCTGCTCGGGCGTCGTGTTCTGGGCCTCGTCGAGGATCACGAACGAGTCGTTGAGGGTGCGCCCACGCATGAAGGCCAGCGGCGCCACCTCGATCACGCCGCGCTCGAGGTGGCCGGCCACCTTCTCGGGGTCGAGCATGTCGTGCAGCGCGTCGAACAGCGGGCGCAGGTACGGGTCGATCTTGGCCATCAGGTCGCCGGGCAGGAAGCCCAGGCGCTCGCCGGCCTCGACCGCGGGGCGGGTGAGGATGATGCGGTTGACGTCGCGGCGCGCGAGCGCGGCTGCGGCCAGCGCGACGGCCAGGAAGGTCTTGCCGGTGCCGGCCGGGCCGATGCCGAACGTCACCGTGTTGGTGCGGATCGAGTCGACGTAGCGCTTCTGGTTGACCGTCTTGGGCGCCACCTTGCGCGCGCGGTGGCGCCAGACGACGTCCTCCAGGATCTCGGCCGGCGAGTGGTGCTGGTCGAGCGCGCTGGTGACGGCCGCGATCGTGCCCTCGGCGATCTCGTGGCCCTGCTCGATGAGCTCGGACAGCTCGCGGACGACGAGCGCCGCGGAGGCCACCGCCTCGGCGTCGCCGTCGAGCGTGACGACGTTGCCGCGCAGGAAGAGGTCGCACGCGACGTGCCCCTCGAGCGCGCGCAGGATGTGGTCGCTCGACCCGCTCAGCGCGGCCGCGACCTCGTTGGAGAGCTCGATCTGGCGGCGCATCAGCGAGGCGCTCCCTGCAGCGCCTCCCGCGCGACGGCCGACACGCGCCGCCCGTCGGCGCGCCCGCCGGCCTTCTCCATCGCGACGCGCATGACGCTGCCCATGTCCTTGGGCGAGGTGGCGCCGGTCTCGGCCACCGCGTCGCGCACGATCTCGCGGAGCTCCGCGTCCGACAGCTCGGCCGGGAGGTAGGCCTCGATCAGCGCGGCCTCCGCCTCCTCGGCGTCGGCGAGGTCGTCACGACCCGCGTCGCGGAAGGCGCCGGCCGACTCGTGGCGGCGCTTGCGCTCGCGGCGCAGCACGGCCAGCTCGTCGTCCTGGCCGTCCTTGGCGGCCTTCTGCAGCTCGGAGAGGACGAAGCGCAGGATCCCGACGCGATCCTTCTCCCCCGCCTTCATCGCGGCGGTGAGGTCATGCTTCACCGTGTCGGCCAGCGTCATCCACCCCGATGATAGGGGCGCTCGCGGCCAGCCAGGTCATCGAGCACGGCTCGTGCGGCGAGGAAGCCCGGCGCGCCGGTCACCGCGCCGCCCGGATGGGCGCCCGAGCCCGCCAGGTAGAGGCCGGGAACGCCCGCGAACGCGCGCGGCGCGAAGCGCCGGGTGAGGATCTGGTCGCCGAGCATCTCGCCGTGGAAGATGTGCCCGCCGGTGATGCCGAAACGCGCCTCCAGCTCGCGCGGGCCGAGCGCGAGCCGGTCGACGACGCGGTCGGGCAGGCCGGGGCAGGCCTCGGCGAAGCGGGCGATCGCCGTGTCCGCCGCGGCCTCGGCGTCCACGTCCGCGGGGAAGCACTGGCAGAACAGCGAGAGGACGTGACGGCCCTCCGGAGCCAGGCTGGGGTCGGCTGCGGTCTGGCAAGCAGCCTCGATCCAGGGCCGGGCCGCCGGCCTGCCGGCGCGCGCGTCGGCCGCGGCCGCGGCGAGGTCGTCGAGCGTGAAGCCGATGTCGATCGTCCCCGCCCACGGCTCGGGCCCCGGCCACGAGGGGAAGTCGGGCAGGCCGTCGAGCAGCACCATGACCTTGACGACCGGCCCGGCCTGGCGCCAGCCGGCAGGAGCGGGCTCGCCGGCCAGCGCGGCGGTGCGCAGCGGGTCGGCGTTGGACAGCACGACGCGCGCGGTCAGCTCCTCGCCGTCCTCGAGCACGACGCCGCCGGCCGCGCCGTCGGGCCCGTCGCGCAGCACGCGCTGCACCGGCGCCTCGGTGCGCACGCGGGCGCCCGCCGCCTGCGCGGCGGCACGCAGCGCCTGCGTCACGGCGCCCATGCCTCCCTGGGCGAAGCCCCAGGCGCCGTGCGGCTCGGTCGCCTCGCCGAGGTCGTGGTAGAAGCCGACGAAGGCGGTGCCCGGGTCCTGCGGTCCGGCCAGCGTGCCGATCAGCCCCTGCAGCGCGAAGGGCACGCGCACGGCCTCCGAGGGGATGCCGGCGAGGTCGTCGGCGATCGCACCGTCGAGGATCTCCGGGCCGACGGCGGCCAGCCAGCGCTCGCGGTCGGGGGACTGCAGCAGCAGCGGCCGGGCGCGCGCGGCCGCCGCTTCCCAGCGCCCGGCCCACGCCGCGTAGCCGTCGGCGTCCGCCGGCGACCAGTCGCGCCGCAGCTGCGCGTGGGTGCGCTCGCGCGAGGACCAGGTGACGACCTTGCGGTCGTCGCCGGCGGGCTGCGGCGCGAACAGGTAGGGCTCGTGCACCTCGACGCGCAGCCCGTGGCCGGCCAGGTCCAGGTCGTCCATGATGCGGCGGCGCAGCAGCGACAGCGTGTAGGCGCCTGGCGAGGCCCGCACGCCGGGCCACAGCTCCTCGGTGACGCACGCCCCGCCGACGATGTCACGGCGCTCGAGCACCTCCACGTCGAGCCCGCCGCGCGCCAGGTAGGCGGCGGCGACCAGCCCGTTGTGGCCCGCCCCGATGACCACCGCGTCGCGCACCGGCTCGATTATCCGCGG
Organism: uncultured Actinomycetes bacterium; assembly: GCA_963840185.1. Taxonomy (GTDB): domain Bacteria; phylum Actinomycetota; class Thermoleophilia; order Solirubrobacterales; family Solirubrobacteraceae; genus JAOPZW01. The sequence continues at coordinate 148,201 of CAWIXY010000001.1, forward strand.
CGGTAGGCGCGCAGCGCGAGCGGCGCGAAGACCAGCACGAGCGCGAGCGACCACAGCAGCGAGCCGGCGACGTAGTAGGACAGGCCGTGCTCGAACGTCGACGTCGCGGCCTCACCGAGCAGCAGCCCGCGCACCGCGTCCACCATGAAGGTGAGCGGCTGGTGGTCGGCGAAGGCCTCGAGGACCGCTGGCATCGAGTCCACGGGGACGAAGGCGCTCGACAGGAACGAGAACGGCACGCCGAGGATCCCGAGCCCCTGCGCGGCCTGGGCGCTGCCGCTGACGAGCCCCAGCCACACGAAGACCCAGGCGAAGGCCAGCGAGCAGACGGCGACCAGGCCCATCGCCGCAAGCGCCCCGGCCCCACCGCCGCCGAAGCGAAAGCCGACGGCCACGCCGACGAGCAGCGTCACGAGCGCGACGAAGCACATCAGCGCCGCGTCGGCCAGGGCGCGCCCGGCGAGCACCGCGACCCCGGGGATCGGCAGCGAGCGCAGGCGGTCGTACAGGCCCGAGGCGGCGTCCTCGGCGACGGCCACCGCGCTGCCCCCGGCGGTGAAGATCAGGCCCGAGACGACGAAGCCGGGCACGAGGAAGTCGACGTAGGAGACGCCCTGCACGCCGATCGCGCCGCCGATCACGTAGCGGAACATGAGCAGGAACAGGACGCTCTGGACGACGGCGATGCCCAGCACCTGCGGCGTGCGCGCGAGCTGCAGGCCGGTTCGGGCCGCGACGGTCATGGCCGTGGTCAGCGGGCCGGCGGTACCGGTCGGGCTCATGCGAGGACCTCCTCGTGGGCGTCGGCGTCAGCGGTGTGCCCGGTGAGGGCGAGGAACACGTCGTCGAGCGTCGGCCGGCGCAGCGCGATGTCGTCGAGCGCGACGCCCGCGACGTCCAGCGCGCGGACCGTGGCGATCAGCTCGTCGGGTCCGGCCGTGACGGGCACGGCGACGCGCGAGCGCGGCGCGTCGACCGTCGCCTCGCCGCCGATCGCCTCGGCCGCGTGCCCGAGCTGCTGCGCGTCGCGCACGCGGACGTCGATGACGTCGCGGCCGGCACGCCGCTTGAGCTCGCCGGGGGTGCCCTCGGCGACGAGCCGACCGTGGTCGATGATGGCGATGTGGTCGGCGAGGCCGATCGGCCTCGTCGAGGTACTGGGTCGTCAGCACGACGTCGGTGCCCCGGGCCGCAAGCGTCTCGATCGCCCGCCAGAGCTCCTGGCGGCTGCGCGGGTCCAGCCCGGTGGTCGGCTCGTCGAGCAGCAGCAGGCGCGGGGCGCCGACGAGGCTCGCGCCCAGGTCCAGCCGCCGGCGCATGCCGCCGGAGTACGTGCGAACGAGCCGGTCCGCAGCGTGGGCGAGCCCCAGCTGGTCGAGCACGGCGTCGGCGGCGAGCCGGCTCTGGCGGCGCCCGTGGCCGAAGAGCCGGGCGACCATGCGCACGTTCTCGCGGCCGCTCATCGCCGGCTCGACGGCGGCGTACTGGCCGGCGAGGCCGATGACGCGCCGCACGCGGTCGGGATGGCGGGCGACGTCGATCCCGGCGACGCGCAGACTGCCCGCGTCGGGGCGTGCGAGCGTCGCGATCGCCCGGACGAAGGTGGTCTTGCCGGCGCCGTTGGGGCCGAGCAGCGCAAGCACCCTGCCGGCCGGCACGACGAGATCGAGGCCGGCGAGGGCCTGGACCTCGCCGTAGCGCTTGGTGAGGCCCTGGGCCTCGACGATGGGTTGCATGCACGCAGTGTCCGCCATTCGTCTGGTTTTGTCAACCATACGTTTGATTGATTGTGTCCGACAACAGCGTTAGGCTCACCGCGTGGCCAAGGCTCCCCGTCGCTCCCCCGCCCCCGGCGAGCGCCAGCGCGACGCCCAGCGCACGCGCGAGGCGCTGCTCGACGCCGCCCAGGCCGAGTTCGCCGCGAAGGGCCTGGCCGGCGCCCGCGTGAGCGAGATCGCGGCGCGGGCCGGGGTCAACAAGCAGCTGATCTCCTACTACTTCGGCGGCAAGGAGGGCCTCTACCAGGCGATCATCGACCGCTGGCACGAACTGGAGGAGCAGCTCGCCGAGCCGGGCATCAGCCTCGCCGAGCTCGCGTCGCGCTACCTCGAGGTCGGGCACCGCCAGCCCGACCTCCAGCGGCTCTTCATCCGCGAGAGCATGGACCAGGACCCCGGCGAGATCGCGCATGAGCCCGGGGCCCAGGAGCTTCAGGATCTGCGCGCCCGCCAGGCCGCCGGCGAGATCGCGCAGGAGCTCGACCCCGCTTTCGTGCTGATGATGCTCCAGGCCACGGTCATCTCCGGGGTCGTGTTCCCCGGCGACGTCAAGCGCCTGATGGGCCTCGATCCCTCCTCACCCGAGTACCTCGAGCACGTGGACCAGCAGCTGCGCCTGCTCGTCAGCCGCCTGGCGTGACGGGCTGGCGCTCGCTGTCGACCGCGCGTCCGCCGCCGTGCGGCGACTGCGCGAGCGGATGGCGACGGCCGCCTGACGAGCGCGGAACCTCCGGGACCCCTCCGGGCGTATGGGTGGCATGTCGCGCGCGCTGCCCGTCCTCCTGTGCACAGTCCTGCTCGCCGCCCTGCCCGCGGCCGCGGCGGCCAAGGGGCCGCCGCGTGAGCCCGACGACGGGCCCGACCCGCGCGGGCTGACGCTCTCGGGCACCGGCATCGCCGACGTCCGCGTGAGCGGCCGGCCGACGCAGGCGGCCATCGAGCGGGCGGTCGCCGCCGCCCGGCCGGCCGCCATCGGCCGGGCCGTGCGGCGGGCGCGGGCGCGCGCCGCCTCGCTCGCCGCCGCCGCACGCCTCACCGTGGGCCGGGCGGTCGCCGTGACCGTGCGCGACCAAGGGGTCGAGCAGGGCTTCATCGGGCGGGAGCGCTACTGCGCGCGCTCGCGGCGCGGCGCGACACGGCTGCGCTGCAGCGCGCCGCGGATGACGGCTGTGACGGTCTCGGTCACCTTCGCCACCGCGCAGACCTCGGGCGCCGTGGCCACGGGGCGCGCGCTCGTCGTGCCCGGCATCGCGACCGTGCCCGTGCTCCCGGAGGACCGGCGCAGCAGCCCGTCGATCCTGCGCGCGCAGGCGGCCGCGCAGGACGCGGCCGCGCCGGCCGCGCTGGCGGCGGCGGTCCGGACCGCGAGGATCACGGCCGCGGCCGCCGGGCTGCCGGCGGGCACGCTGATCGCGATCGCCGAGGTGCGCCGCCCGTTCGAGGACTTCTCCGCGGGCTCGTTCGGCACGGGGCGCTTCTGTGGCGTCGTGAGGCGGGCGACCGGGCGGCGCGACCCCGCGACCGGCCGCCGGCGGATGGTGCGCCGGCGCGGCTGCTTCTTCCCCCGCGAGCTGTCCGTCGGACTGCGGCTGACGTACGCAAGCTGACGTCCTGCGGCAAGTCCTGCGTCGGAGCTGCGCGATCGCGGAACGCCCCTGACATGCCAACGATCAACGATGTGCAGACCTGGAGCGGCCGCGACGCGGTCGACAACGACGGCGACAAGGTGGGCGCGATCAAGGACATCTACCTCGACCGCCAGAGCGGCGAGCCCGAGTGGGCCGCCGTCAAGACCGGCCTCTTCGGGACGAAGGTCAGCTTCGTGCCGCTCGAAGGCGCCTCGGCAGCCGGGGACGAGGTGCGCCTCGCCTACGACAAGGCCACGATCAAGGACGCGCCGAACGTGGAGGCCGACGGCGAGCTGTCCCCGAGGAGGAGCGCAGCTGTACGACCACTACGGGCGGGAGTACGACAGCGCCGGCGACGGCGACCGCAACGGCGGCCGGCGAGACGGTCGGCCGCGACACGTCCGGGCCCGAGACCGATGACGCGATGACGCGTTCGGAGGAGGAGCTGCGGGTCGGCACGGAGCGCCGTGAGACGGGTCGCGCGCGGTTGAAGCAAGTTCGTGGTGACCGAGCAGGTGGAGACGACGGTGCCGGTGCAGCGTGAGGAGGTCCGCGTCGAGCGCGAGCCGATCACCGACGCCAACCGCGATGCGGCGCTGAGCGGCGGCGACATCACCGAGGAGGAGCACGAGGTGACGCTGCACGCCGAGGAGCCGGTCGTCCAGAAGGACGTGGTGGCCAAGGAGCGCGTGCGCATGGACACCGACGTCGTCACCGACGAGCGCCAGATCTCCGAAGACGTCCGCAAGGAGCGCATCGAGACCGGCGACGACACCCGCTAGCCCGGGGGGCAACGAGGAGCAGCGCCGCCCACGGCCCCTCGTGGCGGCGCTGCGACTCGCGCAGGCCGAAGCGCGCGCGCAGCGCGGCCGACACCTCGTCGGCCTCCTCGCGCAGCAGACCGCCGGCGATGAGCGTCCGCGGGCCGGCGTCGCCGGCCAGGCCGTCGGCGGCGACGCGCAGCAGCAGCGGGCGCAGGAGGTTGGCCAGGACGGTCGGCGCGGCCGGCGCAGGACCGTCGTGGACGAGGTCGTGGCGGCGGGCGAGGACCTCGACGCCGTTGACCGCCGCGTTGTCGAGCGTCGCCTGGACCGACTCGCGCTCGTGGTCGACCCCGGCGACGGGGGACCAGCCGAGCCGCGCGGCGGCGATGGCCAGCACGCCGGAGCCGCAGCCGAGGTCGACGAGCGGACCGCCGGGCTCGAGCTCCAGCAGCAGCTCGAGGCACAGCCGCGTCGTGTCGTGGGCGCCGGTGCCGAAGGCCTGGCCGGGGTCGATGACGATGTCCAGGACGCCGCCGCCCAGCGGCGGGGCTCCGGTCCACGGCGGGCGCACGTGCAGCCGCGGCCGCGGATGCGCCGACCAGTCGACCGGGCGGTGGAAGTCGCGCCAGCGCTCGTGCCAGTCGTCGGCGATCTCCTGCGTGCTGACCTCGACGAGCGCCTCGCCCGCCGCCGCGCGCAGGTCGGGCAGCGCCGGGCAGCTCGCCGGGCGCCCCGTAGACCGCGTACTCGACGAGGTCGCCGAGGTCGAGCTCCTCCACCCCGTGCGGCGCCAGCTCGAGCAGCTCGGCGAGCGCGACCTCCGCGTCCTCGCGCCGGACGCGCAGGGCGAGGCGGATCATCCGCCGAGCAGGCGCTTGAGCCGGCCGAGGACCGACTCGTCGGAGCGCAGGTCCTCGGGGCCCATCGTGTCGGCCAGACGCTCCATGAGGTCGCGCTGCTCGCGGCTGAGCCGCCGCGGCATGACGACGTTGACGACGACGCGCAGGTCGCCGCGCCGGCCCGGGCGCCGCAGCACCGGCATCCCGTGGCCGCGCACGCGCAGGATCTCGCCCGGCTGGGTGCCCGCGGGCAGCTCGACGCGCTGGTCGCCGTCGAGCGGCGGGCACGTGCAGCTCGGCGCCGAGCGCCGCCAGCGGCGCCGACACGTCGAGCACCGTCACGAGGTCGTCGCCGTCGCGGACGAAGCGCTCGTCCGGGCGCACCTGCACCCGCACGTAGAGGTCGCCGGCCGGGCCGCCGCGCTCGCCCGCGTGCCCGTGGCCCGACAGCCGGATGCGCTGCCCGTCGGCGATGCCGGCGGGCACGTCCACCGCGACGGTGCGCCGCCGCACCACGCGCCCGCGGCCCTCGCAGCGCGTCGCACGGCGTCTCGGGCACGCGCCCGTCGCCGCCGCAGACGTCGCAGGCCACCTGGCGCACGACCTGGCCGAAGGGCGAGCGGCTGACCGCCTGCAGCAGCCCCGCGCCACCGCAGCGCTCGCACGTCGTGATCGGCGTGCCCGGCTCGGCGCCGTTGCCGTGGCAGCGCTCGCAGGCGTCGATCGCCTCGAAGTTCAGCTCGACCGACGCGCCGCTCGCCGCCTGCGCGAGCTCGACGTCGGCGCTGACCGCGATGTCCGCGCCCTGGGCCGGGCCGGTGCGCGACGCGGCGCCGAAGCCTCCGCCGCCGAAGAAGGCGTCGAAGAGGTCGGAGATCGAGCCGAAGCCCTCGAAGTTCGGCCCCATGCCGCCCGAGCGCAGGCCCTCGTGGCCGTAGCGGTCGTAGGTCGCGCGGCGCTCGGCGTCGCTGAGGATCTCGTAGGCCTCGGCGGCCTCCTTGAACTTCTCCTCGGCCCCCGGATCGTGCGCGTTGACGTCGGGGTGCAGCTCGCGCGCCAGCTTGCGGAAGGCCTTCTTGATCTGGGTCTCGTCGGCGTCGCGGGAGACGCCGAGGACCTCGTAGGGGTCTCGGGGACGGGTGCTCGCCATGGTCAGCTCGGGTCGTAGACGTCCTCGACGAAGCGCGAGAGCTGCACGCGCCGCCTCGCGAACGGTGCGGATCGCGCCCGCGTAGTCCATGCGCACCGGGCCGATCAGCGACACGGTCCCGAGCTTGCTGCGACGGCAGCCCGTAGCCGGCCGCGACGAGCGCGAGCGACGTGCAGCGCGGGCAGCTCGTTCTCGCGCGCCGATGCGCACGAGCACGTCGCTGCTCGCTGAGCGCCGCGCGCAGCACGCCGAGCAGCGTCGACGCGCCGCTCGAGCACCTGGCATCGAGCTCGTTGATCTGCGAGAGGTCGTGGAAGCGGTGCTCGGCGAGCAGCCGCGCGGCGCCGTCGACGTACAGGGTGTCCTCGGCCGTGGCGGCCAGCTCGGTGAAGGCGGGCAGCAGCCGCGTCGAGGAAGGCCTGCTCGGTGGCGCCCAGCGACGGGTCGGTCAGGCGCGAGTGCAGCGTGCGCGCGCCCAGGCCCGATGCCGGCCAGGCGGCCGTTGAGCTCGTCGGCGGCCCACGCGGCCAGGCCCGGGTCGACGGGCTCGCTCGAAGGTGAGGATCGCGCTTCGTCACGCCGCCGGTCGACGTGATGACGACGACCATCAGGACCTGCGGCTGCAGCAGCAGCACCTCGACGTGGCGGATCGTGGCGGTGTCGAGCGGCGGCGCGGTGACGATCGCGAGCAGGCTCGTGACCTGCGACAGCGTCTCGGTGGTCACGCGCATCGCCTCGTCGACCTCGCGGCGCATGAGCTGCAGCTCCAGCGCGCGGCCCGGCCGCGCGGGCTCCGCCGGGAGCAGCCGGTCGACGTAGAAGCGGTGGCCGGCGTCGGTGGGCACGCGGCCCGCGGAGGTGTGCGGGTGGGCGAGCAGCCCGTGCTCCTCGAGCATGGCCAGCTCGTTGCGGATCGTCGAGGGGCCGTAGTCGAGGTCGGGGTCGGCGGCGAGCGCCTTGGACCCGACCGGCAGGCCCGTGGCCGTGTGCGCCTCGACGACCTTGCGCAGGATGAGCTCCTGGCGCGGGGAGATCACGCGCCGATTGTAGGAAGGCCGGGCCGCGCCCTCCCGCGACGCCCCGATCAGGTCCGCAGCTCGGCCTCGGCGTTGCGGATGATCGCCTTGCCGTCCTGCTCGGCGACGGTGTGGACGACCGCCGTCCCGTCGTCGCGGACCTCCTGGACCGTGCCGCTGACGGTCATCTCGCTGCTCGGGCAGGCCCATGCCGCGGAACTGGACGCTGAGGCGCGCCAGCGCGTGCGGCCCGCCGCCGGCCTCGGTCTGCGCGCGCGCGACCTGCGCCATCGTCCACAGGCCGTGGAGGATGCGCCCGGGCAGCCCGACCGGCGCGCGCGAACTCCTCGTCGATGTGGATCGGGTTGAAGTCGCCCGACGCGCCCGCGTAGCGGACGGTCAGGTACTTGTCCGGCGTGACCTTGAGCTCGTCGATCTCCTCGCCGGGCTGCAGCTCGCCACGATCAGCCTCCCCGCACGATGTTGGTCCACGTGCCGACGCAGACCGTCGTCGCCGTCCTGGTTCACGGACACCGACTCGAAGACGTAGAAGCCGTTGCCCGCGCGCTCGGCGATCGTCCTTGACGGTCACGGTCGTCGTGATCTCGTCGCCCGCGACGACGAGCGGCCCCCAGCGGAACTCCTGGCACGCCGTGCACCATCAGCGCGAAGTCCATGCCGACGTCCGGGTCGAAGATGGCGGGCGCCATCGCCGGCGCAGCTGTAGACGACGGCGAACATCGGCGGCGCGACGACGTCGCGGTGGCCGGCGGCGCGCGCGGCCGCGACGGGTCGAGGTACAGCGGATCGGTCTCGCCGACGGCGAGCGCGTACTCCCTGACCTTCTCGCGCCCCACGGCGTAGACCACGGGCTCGATAGCGCTTGCCGACGGCGGCGGTGCTCACGGCCATCGGCGGATCCTAAGCCGTCGCCACTACGCAAGGTCGACTCGAGCGCGCTGCGTCGCCGCGACGCAGGCCAGCACGAGCAGCGAGGTCGCCACGGTCGCCGCGCCGACCGCCTCGCCGAGCAGGGCCGCGGCCCACACGAGCGTGAGCACCGGCTGGGCGAGCTGGACCTGGCCGATGCGCGCCACGCCGCCGCGGGCCAGCCCGGCGTACCAGGCGAAGAAGCCCAGGAACATCGAGATGACCGAGACGTAGGCGAAGCCCAGCCAGGCGGTCGTGCCCGCGGAGCCCCGTCGGTGGCCATGACGAGCGCCGACACCGCGAGGCTCAGCGGCAGCGACAGGACCAGCGCCCAGCAGATCGTCCGCGCGCCGCCGAGCTCGCGCGACAGGGCGCCGCCCTCGGCGTAGCCCAGCGCGCACAGCGCGACGCCGACCAGCAGGTAAGCGTCGCCGAGCTGCGGGCCCCCGCCCAGGCCGGCGCCGCCGAACGCCAGAAGCCCAGCACGGCGGCGAGGCCGGCCGCGCTGGCCGCCCAGAACGCCGGCGAGGGGCGCTCGCCCGCGCGCAGCACGGCGAACACGGCGGTCGCCGCCGGGCAGGACGGCGATGACCACGGCGCCGTGCGCCGAGGGCAGCACGTCGAGGGCGAGCGAGGTGAAGAGCGGGAAGCCGACGATCACGCCGAGCGCGACGACGGCCAGCCGGCGCGTCTGCGCGCGCGTCGGCCGCGGGGCGCCGGTCACCCGCAGCAGCAGTGCGGCCAGCACGCCCGCGACGGCCGCCCGACCGAAGGCCACGAACCACGGGTCGAGGTCGGCGACGGCCAGCCGCGTGGCGGGCAGCGAGAAGCTGAAGCCGAGGATCGCGAGCGAGCCGAGCAGCAGCCCGGGTGGCAGCTCCCGGCGGGCGGTTGGCGTTACCGCGCGCGCCGCGATAGCGTTACTCGTATCACTCATGCCCGACGGTAACACAGCGTCCGCTGTCATCCAAGAGCTGCGCTCGGCCGCGCGCGACGCGGCGCCCGGCACGCGGCTGCCGTCGGTGCGCGAGCTCATGGCCCGCCATCGCGCGTCGCCGCTGACCGTGCAGCGCGCCGTCGCGCGCCTGGCGGCCGAGGGGCTGGTCGAGGCGCGGCCGGGCAGCGGGACGTTCGCGGTCGCCGCGGGGGGCCGCGGCGCCGAGCGCCACGCGTGCACCGGACCTCTCGTGGCAGGCGGTCGCGCTCGGCGCACGCGCGGCCGGCGGCGACGAGGCGCTGCAGGACCTGCTCGCCGTCCCGCCCGCCGGGGCGATCGCGCTGTCGGGCGGCTACCCGCAGGCGGAGCTGCAGCCCGCCGGCGCGCTCGGCGCGGCGCTCGCGCGCGCCGCGCGGCGACCGGGGGCGTGGGAGCGCGGGCCGGTCGAGGGTCGCGAGCCGCTGCGCGCGTGGTTCGCCCGCGAGGCCGGCGGCGCGTTCGCCGCCCACGACATGGTGGTCTGCCCGGGCGGCCAGCCCGCGCTGAGCACCGCCTTCCGCGCGCTGGCCGAGCCCGGCGCGCCGCTGCTCGTCGAGTCGCCGACCTACCTCGGCGCGATCGCGGCGGGCCGTGCGGCCGGTCTGCGGGTGGTGCCGGTGCCCAGCGACGCCGACGGCGTGCGCCCCGAGCTCCTGGCCGAGGCCTTCGCGCGCACCGGCGCGCGGCTCTTCTACTGCCAGCCCGCCTTCGCCAACCCGCACGGCGCGACGCTGGCGCCCGCGCGCCGTGCGGCCGTCATGGACGCCGTACGCGCGGCCGGCGCGTTCCTGGTCGAGGACGACTGGGCACGCGACCTCGGCATCGACGGCGACCCGCCACCGCCGCTGGCCACGGCCGACCCCGACGGACACGTCGTCTACCTGCGCTCGCTGACCAAGGTCGCCGCGCCGGGCCTGCGCGTGGCGGCCATCGGCGCGCGCGGCGCCGCGGGGGCGCGGCTGCGCGCGGCCCGCGTGGTCGACGACTTCTTCGTGGCCGGCCCGCTGCAGGAGGCGGCGCTGGACCTCGTCTCCTCCCCCGCCTGGCGCCGCCATCGCCGCGCGCTGCGCGTCGCCCTGCGGGAGCGCCGCGACGCGCTGGTGGCGGCGCTGCGCAGCGATCTGCCGGCATCGGCCCCCGCGGCCGTCCCCGCCGGCGGCCTGCACCTGTTCGTCGCGCTGCCCGACGGCGCCGACGACGTGGCCGTGACCGCCGCGGCGGCCGCGCGCGGCGTGGTCGTCAGCCCCGGCCGCCACTGGTTCCCCGCCGAGGCGCCCGCGGCCCACCTGCGCCTCACCTTCGCGGGCGCGCCGCCCGACGCGCTGGCCGAGGGCGTGCGCCGCCTCGCGGCCGCGGTCGGGGCGAAGCATCCCGGTCCGGGGTCGCGGGACGACTCCTCGACGGGACGCTAGGCGCCGGGGCCGGCGCCGGCGTCGCGGGCCTCCGGGTCCTGGCCGAGGACCGCGCGCCCGCCGTCGACGGGGACGACGGCGCCGTTGACGTAGCTCGCGCCGGCGGACAGGAGGTGCGCCACCACCGCGGCGACCTCGGCCGGCCGCCCGACCCGGCCCAGTGGATGCAGGCGGCGCATCTGCGCCTCGACACCGTCGCGCCCGCCGCGGAGCTCCTCGTAGCGATCGGTCGCGATCGAGCCGAGCGCCACGGCGTTGGTCCGGATCCCGCGCGGCCCGTAGTCGACGGCGAGCGCACGGGTAAGCCCCTCGATCGCGGCCTTCGCGACGGCGTAGGGCAGGGCGCCCGCCACGGGACGCTGCGCCTGGTGGGACGAGACGTTGACGATCGCCCCCGGGCCGCCGGCGGCGATGAAGCGCCGGATCGCGATCGCGCAGCCGGTCACGGCGAGCCCGAGGTTCAGCGTGATGAGGTTCAGCACCTCCGTCGGCGGGGCCGCGTGCAGCGACGCGTCCCGGAAGACCGCCGCGTTGTTGACCCACCCGGCGAGCGGACCGGAGCTCTCGGCGACGTCGGCCGCGCGCGCGACGGCGCCTTCGTCTCCCGCGTCGCCGGTCACGGGGCTCACGCGCGGGTGCTCCCGCGTCCAGGCCAGCGCCTCGTCGTCGAGGTCCAGCGCGACCACGTGACCGTCCTCGGCGAGGCGCTCGACCAGCGCCCGGCCGACACCCTGCGCGCCTCCCGTCACCACGTAGGACGGCGTCATGCGACAACCGTAGGCGCTGGCTCAGATGATGATCGCCACGGCGCCGCCGTCGGCCGACCAGGCGGCGCCGGTGACGGTGCTGGCTCGCGCTGAGCACAGGAAGACGATCACGTCGGCCACCTCGTCGGGGTGGGCGAAGCGCCCCAGCGGGACCTTGCCCTCCTGCACGCGGATCGCGTCGTCGCGGCTGATGCCCGCGGCCTCGGCCGTCTGCTCGGCCAGGCCGCCGGGGGCCGTCCACAGCTCCGAGGCCACGGGGCCGGGCGCGACGGCGTTGACCAGCACGCCATCGCCGGCGAAGGCGTCGGCGAACACGCGCGAGAGCGAGAGCTGCGCCGCCTTGGTGACCGAGTAGGCGGCGTTCGTCAGCGACGGGCGCTTGCCCGCGCTGGAGCACACGTTGACGACGCGCCCGCCCCCGCGCTCGGCCATCCGCGGGGCCGCCGCGCGCATGAGCCGCATCGGGGCCAGCACGTGGAGGTCGTACTGCGCGCGCCAGTCATCGTCCGTGAGCGCGGCCAGCGAGCGCGCGTAGCTGGTGCCGGCGTTGTTGACGAGGACGTCGATGCCGCCCATCTGCTCGGCGCAGGTCGCGATGATCCGCTCGTCGGCGTCGGGGTCGGTCACGTCGGCGGCGAGGTACTCCGCGGTGTCGCCGCAGCCGGCGGTCACCTCCGCGAGGCGGTCCCCGTCGCGCGCGACGAAGAGGACGCGCGCCCCCTCGGCGCACAGCTTCCGCGCGGTGGCGAGGCCGATGCCGCGGCTGGCCCCGGTGACGACGCACACCCGGTCGCGCAGCTCGAGGTCCATGCGCGCATCATGCCGCAGGGCGCGGCGGCGACCGCGGCGCTCAGCCGGTGAGCCGGCGCGCGATCGTCTCGACCGCCGAGCCGTAGCTGCCGCCGAAGAGAACCGCGTGCACCAGCAGGGGGAAGAGCTGCCACAGCTCGACGCGCTCCTCGTGCCCGGCGGCCAGCGGCAGCGCCTCGTCGTAGGCCGCGAGCACGCGCGGCCGCGGGCCGCCGAACAGCGCGAGCATCGCGAGGTCCACCTCGCGATGCCCGCCGTGCGCGGCGGGGTCGATCAGCACCGGCGCGCCGTGCGCGTCGGCCATGACGTTGCCGCTCCACAGGTCGCCGTGCAGGCGCGCGGGCGCCTCCGCGGGACCCGCCAGTGCGTCCATGCGGGTGCAGACCGCCTCCACCGCCCGCGCGCCCGGCGCCGACAGCGCTCCGCGCTCGCGGGCGGGACCGATCAGCGGGGCCAGGCGCTGCTCCGCGTACAGCGCCGCCCAGCTCTCGCGCGTGTCCGCCGGAAGCTCGAGGGGCCCGATGCGCAGGGGCGGCCGGGCCCCCGGCGCGAGCGCGCCGAAGGCGGGCGCGCCGGCCGCGTGCAGCGAGGCGAGCCCGCGCCCGAGCGCCTCCGCGCCCCCGGCGCCGAGGCGGCCCTCGGCGATCCACTCGAGCACCAGCAGGCGGCGGCCGGGGCTGCCCGCCGCGTCGGGGTCGCGCACCGCGAGCACCCGCGGCACGCGCGGCGCTCCGTCGGCCGCCGCCAGCCATGCGAGGCCGGCGGCCTCCGTCGCGTACTCGCCGGCCGCAGCGTCGGGCCGCGTCTTGACGAACGCCTCGCCACCGTCCTCGAACGCAACCGCATACGCCTCGTTGATGTCGCCGCCGCCCACCGGCCGCAGCGCGGCGACGGCGCGGCCCGTCGCGGCCGCGACGCCCGCGGCGACGGCGTCGCTCACCGCTGCGCCGCGCGCAGCTCGTCGACGAGGCCGCGGCAGGCGGCCTCGACGAGGTCGAGCACGTCGTCGAAGCCGCGCTCGCCGCCGTAGTAGGGGTCGGGCACGTCGAGGTCACCCGAGGCCACGGCCGCCGGGTCGTACTCGCGCAGCAGCCGGATCCGGTCCTCCGTCCCCGCGGGCGCGACGGCCCGCAGCGCGCGCAGGTTCTCGCGGTCCATGGCGAGCACGAGGTCGAAGGCGGAGAGGTCGTCCGCCGTCACCTGGCGCGCCGTGCCGTCGAGCGTGATCCCGCGACGCAGGGCGGCCGCGGCCGAGCGCTCGTCGGGCGGCGAGCCGGCGTGCCACCCGCCCGTCCCCGCGCTTTCGATCTCGACACGGTCCTCCAGCCCCGCCTCGCGGACCATGGCCCGCAGCACGCCCTCGGCGGTCGGGGAGCGGCAGATGTTGCCCATGCAGACGAACAGGATGCGCACGGCGCGCCAGGCTAGCGGCCCGCCGCACGCATCCGCGCGACCACTCAGCCGACGAGGCAGCCGACGATGCCGAGCGCGATCGCCAGGGCGCCGAGCGCGACCGGTCCGCTGCGCTCGGCCCGGCCGCCGCTGTAGACGGCGCCCATGCCGAGCACGAACGGCAGACCGCTCCAGAAGACGACGCAGCGTCGCGAGCGCGAGCGCGGCGAGGATCCAGCCGGCCCGCGCCGGGTCGTCGGCGTTCGGGAGCACGCGGCCGAACAGCACGGCGGCGACGACGGCGCACAGCGCCGACGCACGCCGCGTACGCGCCCGAGCGCCGCCGTTGTCGCCGTCGCCGGCGAAGTTGGCGCACGGCCAGCGCGCCGACGGTGATGAGCAGGGCCAGCGCGCCGGCCAGCCGCTCGTCCTGCATGCGATGGAGGGTGGTGGTGGACATGGCGGCGAAGCTATGGCGCGGCGGAATCCGGCACATCGGCCGAACAGGCGATCCGCGTCTCATCCATACGGGTGAGGAAGCACTGCGCGCGCCGGTGTACCGTCGCGGGCGTGACACGACGGCAGGTGATCGACGTCGGTCTCGCGCTCGTCCTGGCCGGCAATCGCGGTGGTCGAGGTCGCGACGAGCGAGCGACATCGACGCTCCGTGGCCGGTCGCCGCGCTGTTCGCCCTCGGCACCACGCTGCCGTTGGTCTGGCGGCGGCGTGCACCGCTCGTCGTGCTCGTCGTCGTGCTGGCGAGCCTCGCGATCGCGCGACGCCGCGTACGGGATCGCCGACAACGCGCGCGCGCCGTTCGCCGGGGTCCTCTTCGCGGCCTACGCCGGCGGCGCCTACACGAGCCGCCGCGACGGGCGGATCGCCGCCGGGATCATCGCCGCTGACGGCCGTGCTCATGGCGGTCGCGATCGGCGAGGACGTCGTCGGCGACATCGTCTTCATCGGCGGCATCCTGTTCGCCGTCTGGGGCGCGGCCACCGTCGTGCGCAGCCGCCAGGAGCTCGCCGGCGGCGCTCGCCGCGCGCACCGTGGAGCTCGAGCACGAGCGCGAGGAGAACGCCAGGCTCGCCGTCGCCGAGGAGCGGGCGCGGATCGCGCGCGAGCTGCACGACGTCGTCGCGCACAACGTCTCGATCATGGTCGTGCAGGCGGGCGCCGAGCGGCGCGCGATCGGCGCCGAGCGGCCCGAGCCACGACCGAGGTCCTCGCGACGATCGAGGCGACCGGTCGCGCGGCGCTGGCCGAGATGCGCCGCCTGCTCGGCATGCTGCGCCGCTCCGACGACGAGCTGGCGCTCGCGCCGCAGCCGAGCCTGCGCCACCTCGTCGATCTCGTCGAGCAGGTGCGCGAGGCGGGCATGCCGGTCGACCTGCGGATCGAGGGCGACGCCGCGCCCGATCGCGCCGGGGATCGACCTCTCCGCGTACCGCATCGTCCAGGAGGCGCTCACCAACGCGCTCAAGCACGCCGGGCCCGGCGCGCGCCCGCGTGACCGTCCGCTACGGCGACAACGAGCTCGACATCGAGATCGCCGACGACGGCGCGGGCGCCGTCGAGGAGGCGCCGCAGCGCGGCGGGCACGGCCTCGTCGGGCATGCGCGAGCGCGTCGCGCTGTTCGGCGGCGACCTCGCCGCCGGCCGGCGGCGCGGCGGCGGCTACGCCGTGCGCGCGCGGCTGCCGCTCGCGGGAGGAGCGCCGTGATCCGGGTGCTGCTCGCCGACGACCAGGCGCTCGTCCGCGGCGGCCTGCGCAAGATCGTCGACACCGAGCCCGACATGACCGTCGTCGCCGAGGCCGCCGACGGCCTGCAGGCGGTCGACGCCGCCCGCGCGAGCAAGCCGGACGTCGCCGTCCTCGACATCCGCATGCCGCACCTCGACGGGATCGAGGCGACGCGCCGCATCGTCGCGGCGCTCGGCGACGACGTCCGCGTGCTGATGCTGACCACGTTCGGCCTCGACGACTACGTCTTCGACGCGCTGCGCGCCGGCGCCAGCGGCTTCATGCTCAAGGACGCGCCGCCGGAGGAGCTGCTCGACGCGATCCGCGTCGTCGCCGGCGGCTCGGCGCTGCTCGCGCCCGCGGTCACGCGCGCGGTCATCGCGGAGTTCGCGCGCCGCTCGCCGGCCGCGGCGGCCGAGGGCTCGCCGCGCCTCGACGAGCTGACCGAGCGCGAGCGCGAGGTCCTCGTGCTGCTCACCCGCGGGCGCTCGAACGCGGAGATCGCCGCCGACCTCGTCGTCAGCGAGGCGACGGTCAAGACGCACGTCGCGCACGTGCTGATGAAGCTCGGCGTGCGCGACCGCGTCCAGGCGGTGATCTTCGCCTACGAGACCGGGCTCGTGGCGCCGGGCCGCGTGTGAGAACCGCCGTCCCGCGGTAGCGTCAAGGCCATGTCGGCACAACGGACGGCGAGCACCACGTGGGAGGGCGACCTTGCCCACGGTGCCGGGACCCTCAGCTTCACCAGCGGCGCGACGGGCGACCTGCCCGTCACCTGGGCGTCGCGCACGGAGCGCTCGGACGGCAAGACCAGCCCCGAGGAGCTGATCGCCGCGGCGCACGCGTCGTGCTTCTCGATGGCCCTCGCGCACGGGCTGACCGAGGGCGGCAACCCGCCCGACAGCCTGCAGGTGCAGGCCACCGTGACCCTCGACACCGAGGGCTCGGGGCCGCGCATCTCCGCGTCGCAGCTCACCGTGCGTGGGCGCGTGCCCGGGATGGACCAGGCGACGTTCGAGGCCGCCGCCCGCGACGCCGGGCAGAACTGCCCCGTGTCGGCCGCGCTGCGCGGCAGCCTCGCGATCGAGGTCGACGCGACGCTCGAGGACTGAGTCGGGCCCGGCGGCCGCCGCCCGCCTAGTCGCCGAGCTCGAGGACCGCCAGGAACGCCTCCTGGGGGATCTCGACGCGGCCGACCTGCTTCATGCGCCGCTTGCCCTCGCGCTGCTTCTCGAGCAGCTTGCGCTTGCGCGAGATGTCACCGCCGTAGCACTTGGCCGTCACGTCCTTGCGAAAGGCCTTGACGGTCTCGCGCGCGACGACGTGCGAGCCGATGGCCGCCTGGATCGGGACGTCGTACTGCTGGCGCGGGATCTTCGCCCGCAGCTTCTCGGTGAGCGTGCGGCCGATGGCGTAGGCCTTGTCGCGGTGCACGAGCATCGACAGCGCGTCGACGGGCTCGCCCGCCAGCAGCACGTCGAGGCGCACGAGATCCGACGGCCTGCGGTCGGCGATCTCGTAGTCCAGCGAGGCGTAGCCCCGCGTGCGCGACTTGAGCTGGTCGAAGAAGTCCAGCACGATCTCGACCAGCGGCAGGTCGTAGGTGATCTGCACGCGGTCCGAGGACAGGTAGTGCATCCCGGTGCTCTCGCCGCGGCGGTCCTGGCAGAGCTCCATGATCGGCCCGACGTACTCCTTCGGGGTCAGGATGCTCGCCTTGACGAACGGCTCGCGGACCTCGGCGACACGTGCCGGGTCGGGGAAGTCCGACGGGTTGTGGACCTCGAGCAGCTCGCCGTTGGTGAGCTGCACCTCGAAGCCGACCGAGGGCATCGTGGCCATGAGGTCGAGGTCGTACTCGCGCTCCAGGCGCTCGCGGATGATGTCCATGTGCAGCAGGCCCAGGAAGCCGATGCGAAAGCCGAAGCCCAGCGCGTCCGAGTTCTCCGGCTCCCAGGTCAGCGCAGCGTCGTTCAGCGACAGCTTCTCCAAGCGCGTCGCGCAGGTCGGCGTAGTCGTCGGCGTCGATCGGGAAGAGGCCGCAGAACACCATCGGCTTGACCTCGCGGTAGCCGGGCAGCGCCTCGGCTGCCCCGCGGACACGCGTCGTGAGCGTGTCGCCCACGCGCAGGCGCGTGACGTCCTTGATGCCGGTGATGACGAAGCCGACCTCGCCCGCGCGCAGCTCCTCGGTGGCGATCATCGCCGGCGTGAAGAAGCCGATCTCGTCGATGTCGGCCTCCGTCCCGGCCGCCATCGCGCGGATCGCCTCGCCCTTGCGCAGGACGCCGTCGACGACGCGCACGTAGGCCACGACGCCGCGGTACTGGTCGAAGTCCGAGTCGAAGATCAGCGCTCGCGGCGGCGCGTCCGGGTCGCCCGACGGCGGCGGCACGCGGGCCACGAGCTCCTCCAGGACGTCCTCGACCCCCTCCCCCGTCTTGCCCGAGATGCGCCGGATCGCGTCGGCGGGCTCGCCCAGCAGGTCCGAGACCTCCTCGGCCACCCGCTCGGGATCCGCGCCGGGCAGGTCGATCTTGTTGAGCGTCGGGATCAGCTCGAGGCCGGCGTCGACCGCCAGGTAGGTGTTGGCCAGCGTCTGCGCCTCGACGCCCTGCGAGGCGTCGACGACCAGCAGCGCGCCCTCGCAGGCCTCCAGCGAGCGCGAGACCTCGTAGGTGAAGTCGACGTGGCCGGGCGTGTCGATGAGGTGCAGCTGGTAGGTCTCGCCGTCGCGCGCGTCGTAGAGCACGCGGACGGCCTGCGCCTTGATCGTGATGCCGCGCTCGCGCTCGAGCTCCATCGAGTCGAGCACCTGCGCACGCATCGATCGCGCGTCGACGGTGCTCGTCATCTCGAGGATGCGATCGGCCAGCGTCGACTTGCCGTGGTCGATGTGCGCGATGATCGAGAAGTTGCGGATGCGGGCCTGATCCATGCCTGCCGACAGGGTAGAGGCGGCCCCGCGCGCCGGGGCTCCGCGGGCCCTAGGCGGGCGCGGCGTCGCCGGCGCGGCTCGGCGGGCCGTCGTCGGCCAGCGCGACGCCGTCGCGGCCGGCCGCCTTGACCCGGTAGAGCGCGCGGTCGGCGCGGCCCAGGACCACCGCGTCGCTCTCGCCCTCGCGCGGGACCGCCACGCCGATCGAGACGGTCAGGCCGAGGCCGGCGGCGTGGACCGCCGCGCGCAGGCGGCCGCCGGCCTCGAGCGCCTCGGCGTCGTCGTCGACCGCGAGCAGCGCGGCGAACTCGTCGCCGCCGATGCGGAACAGGCGGTCACCGCGGCGCAGCGCGGAGCCGAGCGCGACGGCCGTGCGGCGCAGGATCTCGTCGCCGTGCTGGTGGCCGTACGTGTCGTTGAGCTCCTTGAAGCCGTCGATGTCGCAGACGAGGACGGCCGTGCGCGGGCGGCGGTGCGAGGAGGCCAGCGCCTCGTGGAAGGTGGCGTGGTGACCGAGGCCGGTGAGCGGGTCGGTGGCGGCGCGCTCGCGCAGGGTCCGGAGGGCCTCGGCCGTGCGCAGCACGCTCGCCGCGTGCGCGGCCAGCAGCTCGAGCAGCTCCAGCCGGTCCGTGGCCAGCGCCGCCGGTTGGCCACCGCCGAGCACGAGCATCCCCTGGCCGTCCGGGACGGCGAGCGTGAGCGCGGCCAGCGCTCCGACCCCTCCCGCGCGCAGCGGCCCCAGCGCCTCGGGCCCCTCGTCGTGCGGCCGGCCGACCGTGAAGCACGACGTGCCGCCCTGCAGCCACTCGGCGATGGTCCCCAGCGCGGTCTGCGGCGCGCCGCGCAGGACGTCGGCCAGCGGCCCCGTCGTGCACCTCGCGTGCCAGTGGCCGTCCTCGCCGGCGCGCACGAGCATGGCGGAGTCGAGCTCGACGAGGTCCAGCGCGGCCTGCAGCAGCTCGCGCTCGATCTCGGCGACGTCCTCGAGGGCGGCGAGGCCGGCGATGTGGCGCAGCAGGCGCTGGGCCTCGGACTCCGCCGGCGGGCCGCCGAGCTCGGCGATGCGCGCGCCCAGGTCCGCGGCGCAGCGGCGGATCAGGCTCAGCGCGTGGTCGGACAGCGGCGCGCGGCTCTCGACGTTCAGGACGCCGACGATCTGGCGGCCGGTGCGCAGCGGCACCGAGGCCTCCGACGTGACACCAGGCGAGGCCTCGAGGTAGTCGGCGTGCTCCCGCACGTCCTGGACCACGATCTCGCGGCCCGTGGTGAAGGCGCGGCCGATCACGCCCGCCGTCGGCGGCATGCCGTCGCGCGCCTGCCAGTAGCCGCTCAGCGCCTCACAGCGCAGCCGGCCGCCCCGCGCCAGGTAGACGCTGGGCAGCAGGCCCTCCTCCATGGCCAGTCGCTCGACCACGACACGGCAGGCGTCGCCCACGTCGTGGAACTCGTCGAGTCGAGGCTCCCGCAATCCGTTGCGCGCCATCTCCGCTCGAGTATCGGCAGCTGCGCGCGACGACTTGAGTGAAAATTTCCGCTCGTCCGGCTAGGGGCGCCGTTCGTCGCGCCGACGCAGCCGTCCACCGACCAGGTTCAGGATCTGATGGGCCTCGGGGATGCGCATGGCGAGCACCAGACCGACGTACGCCGCGCCCCCCGCCGCCAAGCCGCCGCAGACCGACACGACCTGCGCCGCGAGGCCGCGCCCGAGCAGCTCGTCGAACCCCCACCACACCGCGTAGGCGACGCCGGCGAGCGCCGCCGCGGCCACCAGCATGCCGGCCAGCGCGACCAGCGTCTCGCGCGCCTCGAGGCGGCCGGCGAGCTCGCGACGCAGGAAGTAGGCCTGGCCGAGCGTCATCGCGAGGCTGCCCGCAGCGGTGCCCACGACGATGCCGGCGATCCCGAACGGCTCGTACAGCGCGATCGACACGGCGGCGTTCACGGCCAGGTTGAGCGCCGCGACCCCCGTCGTGATCCACGGCCGCTGCAGCGAGAAGAACGTCCGCGTCAGCAGCAGGTTCACGCCGCTGATGGGCAGGCTGAAGGAGAACCACAGCAGGGCCTCGGCCACGAGCTCCGTCGAGTCGGGCCCGAACGCGCCGTGCTCGTAGATGAGCCGCGTGATCGGCGTGGCCAGCGCGAGCGTCGCCGCGGCCGCCGGCACGAGCAGCAGCAGCACCTGGCGCATGCCGTTGCCGACGAGCCCCCGCAGCGCGTCGAAGTCGCGCCGGGCGGCCAGCCGGCTCAGGGTCGGGAACAGCACGGTGGCGATCGCCACGCTGAAGATGCCCTGCGGGAGCATGTAGATGCGAAAGGCGGCGTCGATGGCGCGCGGCGCCGCCTCGGAGACCAGCCCGCCGAGGACCGAGTTGACCAGCAGGTTGAGGTTGATGAGCCCGAGGCCGATCGTCACGGGGAGCATCAGCGCGAGGACCCGGCGCACGCGCCGGTCGCGGAGCTCCCCGAGCGCGCCGTCGAAGGTGAAGCGAAAGCCGAGGCGACGCAGCACCGGGACGGCCATGGCCAGCTGCACGACCGTGCCGACCAGCACGCCGATCGCGTAGCCGTAGAGCTCGTCGTCCCCTTCGAGCAATTGATGGGAGGCGACGAGGAACGCGATGATGACCGCGTTCCAGACCAGCGGGCTCAGCGCCGGGATCGAGAAGTGGTCGTAGGCGTTGAGGATCCCGACGAGCAGGCCGTTGAGGCCGAGGATCAGGACGACGGGGAACAGCACGCGCGAGAGCCCGACCGTGAGGTCCTCGACCGGCGCCAGGCGGTCGCCGACGAACAGCGGCACGACGACCCCCGCGGCGACGACGAACAGGACGGTGATCGCGCCGAGCACGGTCACGATCAGCAGCACGAGCGCGGACGCCAGGCGGAAGGCCTCCTGCCGGCGCTTGTGCTCGAGCAGCTCGGTGAAGACCGGGACGAACGCCGCGCTGAGCGCCGCGTCGGCGAACAGGCTGCGCACGAGGTTGGGCACCTGGAAGGCGATCGTGAACGCCGAGAACGCCCCGCTCGTGGCGAAGTAGCTGGACGCCACGATCTCGCGCACCAGGCCGGCGATCCGCGAGAGGCCCGTCAGGATCGAGAAGATCGCGGTGTTGCGCGCCATGCCGCGCCCCGTGCGGCGCGGCACCGGCGCGTCGGGCTCCTCCGACGGGCCGGCAGCGGTGGATGGCTCGGGGCGCACGCGGCGAGAATGTCAAAGCCATCGGCCCGCTATCCTCTGCCGCCGCCTCATGGCCAACATCCCGTCACAGAAGAAGCGCATCCTCCGGGCCGAGCGCGAGCGCCTGGAGAACCGCCGGTACACGTCGACGATCAAGACGTACTTCCGGCGCCTCGAGGCCGCCGTCGCCGCCGGCGACGACGCCGCCGCCGACGCCGAGCACCGGCACCTCGTGTCGACGATCGACAAGGCCGTCAAGCGCGGCGCGCTGCACCGCAACACCGGCGCGCGCAAGAAGGCGCGCGCGGCCCGGCTGCGCGCCGGCGCCGACGCGTCGTAAGCGGCGCCCGAAGCGCTGGCGCGGCGCTCAGGCCGCGATCGCGACGATCGTGCGCAGCGCGAGCGTGTCGTCGGACAGCTCGCTCTCGCCGCGGCTGTCCAGCTCGAGGGCGCTGAGCGCCTCGAGCGCGCGGCGCAGGCTCTCGGCGTCGGTGCCGCGGGCCTCGCGCATTCGCATCTTGGCCGCGTAGGGGGCCATCCGCAGCGAGGACGTGATCGCCGCGGGCGCCTCGCCGGCCTCGAGCCGCACGGCGATGGCCAGCACCTCGCGCAGGCGGCGCGCGATCGCGGGCACGAGGCGGGCGATCGCCTCGCCCTGGGAGCGCAGCTGCAGGTAGGTGCGCGTCGCCGCGTGGGCGTCGCGCGCCACGAGCGCGTCGACGAGCCCCCAGATCTGGCGCTCGGCGGAGGGCGCCGCGGCGGCGTCGATCTCCTCGACGCCGAGGCGCGCCCCGTCGCCGTGCTCGAGCGCGAGCTTCTCGAGCTCGCGCAGCAGCCGCTGCTGGCGGTCGCCGACATGGCCGATGAGCGCCTGGGCGGCGCCGCTCTCGAGGGTCAGCCCCAGGCGCGCGGCCTCTGCGCCGACCCAGCGCGGCAGGTCGCGTGCCTCGCAGCGCGTTCTCGGCGACGACGTCGCCACCGGCGGCCTGCACCGCGGCGGCCAGCGCGGCCGGCGCCTTCGCGCGGCCCTCCTCGCGGGCGAAGAAGGCGACGGTCGTGTCGTCGGCCAGACGCCGCCAGCGCCGGCCCGATGGCCTGCTCGACGTCGCCGTCCTTCCAGCGCTCGACGCCGTCGACGATGAGGAAGCGCCGGCCGATCGCGAAGGTCATCGCGCTGAGCGCGGCGGCCACCGCCTCCGGCGTCGCGGCGTCGCCCTCGAAGCACTCGACGCCTCCGGCCCCCGACTCGCGCTCGGCGACGGCCCGCAGCCGCGCACGCCGCTCGGCCAGGCGGCCGTGGTCGTCGCCGTGCAGCAGGTAGGCGGGCTTGAACGCGGCCACGAGGCGAGTCTAGGCACCGGGGCTGGACGGCCAGCCGACCGCCCGCCGCCGGCACGAGACGGACCGTTCCGTCGCGATCGGTCCGGACGACCTGCGCGCCGGCGGCGCCCAGCGCGCGCAGCGTCGCACGCGCCGGATGGCCGTAGCGGTTGCCCGCCCCGACCGAGATCGTCGCCACGCGCGGGCGCAGGCGCGCCAGCACGGCGGGCAGTCCGGGGTCGGCCGAGCCGTGGTGGGAGACCTTGAGCACGTCGACCGGCGCGAGCTCGAGCCTCGACAGCACCTCGGACTCGGCGTCGGCGGCGAGCAGCGCCGTGACGGGCCCGGCGCGCAGCTCGGCGACGACCGCGCGCAGGTTCGGGTCGTCGTCCCCGGCGACCTCCGCCGTGCGCGCGCCCTGCGCCTCCCCGCCCGCCGCCGCTGCGCGCGGCTCGGGCCACAGCAGCCGCAGGTCCAGCGGGCCGGCGCGCAGCCGCCGCCCGGCGAGGGCCGGCACGATGCGCACGCCGTGGCGTCGCGCGGCCGCGGCCATCGCCGAGCCGGTGGGCTCGCGAACGCCGTCGCGCCCGTCGAGGACGAGGCCGACCTCGAACGCGCCCATGACCGCGGCGGCGCCTCCCGCATGGTCGGCCTGGGCGTGGGTGACGACGAGCGCGGCCAGTCGCCGGACCCCCGCCTCGCGCAGGCGGGCCACCACGCCACCGTCCGCCGGGCCGGCGTCCACGAGGATCGCCGTGTCGCGGTGCTGCACCAGCGTCGCGTCGCCCTGCCCCACGTCGAGGATGCTGATCCGGACCCCCGGCGGCGCGGGCGGCGTGCCGGCGCGCGTCGCCGCGCTCGCGACCGCGCTCAGCACCACGACGCTCGCGGTCACCGCCGCAGCGATCCGGAGCGGAGCCCGGAACCGCGCGGTCGGCGGCATCGTCCACGCGGCGAGCGCCCCCGCCGCGGCGAGCGCGGTGGCAAGCACCTCGAGCGGCCCGGCCCGCACGTCGGCGAGTGGCGCGCGCGCCGCGGCGTGGGCGAGCCACGAGACGTAGGCGGCCGGGAAGGCGGCCAGCGCGGCGGGGATGGCCGCGGCCGCCGGCCAGAGCTGGCCGGCCGCCGCGGCGAGGAGGCTCAGCCACATCGCGGGCGCCACGGCGGGCGTGGCCAGGACGTTGGCCGGCAGCGCGGCGAGCGACGTCGTCTCGAAGTGCAGGGCGATCAGCGGAGCGGTGCCGAGCGTCGCTGCAAGCGCGAGGGCGGTCGCGTCGGCCAGCCCGCGCGGCACGCGGGCGGCGACCAACCGGGTGCGCAGCCCGGGCGCGAGCACGAGGATGGCGACCACGGCGGCGAAGCTGAGCTGCCAACCGGGCTCCTCGACGGCGCGCGGGTTCAGCACGAGCGTCAGCGCCGCCGCGAGGAGCACGGCGTGACGGCGGCGGGCGGGGCGCCCGGCGAGCAGCGCGACCGTCGCCGCCGCGCCCATGATCCCGGCCCGCTGGATCGACGGGCCCGCACCGGCCAGCGGGACATAGACCGCGATGAGCGCGAGCACGAGCGCCAGCCGGGCGTGCAGCGGAACGCCCAGCACGGCCGCCAGCGCCAGCGCGAGCGCCGACAGCAGCAGCACGTTCTGGCCCGACGCCGCGAGCAGGTGCGCGAGGCCGGAGCGCCGGAAGTCCTCGCGCTCGGCCTCGCCCAGCGCCTCGTCCTGGCCGAGCGCCATGCCGCGCAGCAGCGCGGCCTGCGCGCGCGGGACGCCGGCGCTCAGCGCCGCCTCCGCGCGGCGGCGCAGCGCGTCGACCGCGCCGGCCGCCCCGCCCCGGCGCCGGCCGGTCGACCGGACGAGCGCAGCGTCGAGCACGGCGTGCACCGAGCGCGGTCGCAGCCATGCGTCGTGCGGGCCGAGCCGCTCCAGTGCGCCGCGCACGGAGAGGGCCTCGCCGACCTGCACCGCCGGCACCGCGACCCCGCGGGCGGCGCGCAGCAGGACCCGCTCACCGCGCCAGCCGACGATCGCCGCGCGACGGCCGAAGGCCTGGCGCCGCACCGGCTCGAGCAGCGTCGCCTCGCCGCGCACGGCGTGGCCGAGGTCGGGCCCGAGCGCGGAGCGGTCGAGCGCGGCGAGCCGCACGTCGGCCACCGTCGCACCACCGAGCACGGCCGCCGCGAGGACGAGGCCGAGCGTCGGACGCCGCGGGCCGCCGAGCGCCACGGCGGCGAGCAGCAGCACTCCGACGGCCGCCGCCGACCGCGGCCCGGCGAGCAGGCCACCGAGCGCGAACGCGGTCGCGGCTTCGACCGGCCGCGCCCGCATGGAGGCGAGCGTGGCGGCGGCACGGGGCGGAGCGGGCGCGGCCGTGGGCGAGGCGGGCGCGGCCTGGCCGCCGCGTGTGCGCGGCGGCGCGCTCACGGCTGCACCCGCTCGCGCAGCGCTGCGAGGCGCTTCGGGCCGATGCCGGGCACCTGGCCGAGGTCGTCGACGCTTCGGAACCCTCCGTGCTGCCGGCGCCAGTCGAGGATCTTGCGGGCGGTGGCCGGGCCGACGCCGTCGAGGGTGTCGAGCTGCTCGAGGGTCGCCGTGCTCAGGCTGATCGGCGGTGCGGCGGCGCCGCCGGCCCCGGCACCGGCCGCACCGCCGCCGCCGGCGCCGCCCGTCGCCGCGCCGGCGCCCGCACCGCCCACCCGGCGGGGCACGACGACCTGCTGGCCGTCGGCCGACCTGCGCCGCGAGGTTGATCGCGCCGGTGTCCGCACGCGACGTCGCCCCGCCGGCGCGGCGGACCGCGTCCTGCACGCGGGCGCCGTCCGCGAGCCGGTAGACGCCGGGCCGGCGCACCGCGCCCGCGACGTGCACGAGCGCGCGGCGCCCGCGCGCAGGCTCGAGCCGGACCGCCGGCGCGTCCGGGGCCGCGCCCGCGGCGCTCGTGGCAGCGGCGCCCGCGGCACCGCCGCGCGCCGCCTGGCCCTGCATCCAGCGCACCCCGAGCGCGACGACGACCACGAGCGCGAGCGCGCCGAGGACCACCTGCGCGCGCGTGAGCTCGGGCATGCGCCCGACGCTAGGCGCGCTGCTACGGCGGCGGTGCGGAGGGTCGTGCCGAAGTTGCGGAGCGCCGCCGCGCGAGGTCGAGCGCCAGCGTCACCGCCTCGGCGGCGGATGCCGCCGCCGTGACACCGGGGACCTCCCACGTCCCCAGCCCGACCACCGCCGCGCCCGGCCTTCAGCGCCAGCGCGATCTCCGACAGCGTCCCCTCGCCGCCGCCGATCGCCACGATCGCGTCGCTCGCCCGGACGATCAGGCCGTTGCGCAGCTCGCCGAGCCCGGTCGGGATCGCCACCGAGACCCAGCCGTTGGCCGTCGAGCGATCGTCGCCGGGCAGCAGCCCGACGGTGACGCCGAGCCGCGAGCGCGCGCCCCGGCACGCCGCCTCCATGACGCCGCCGAGGCCACCGGTCACCACGACGGCGCCGGCCGCCGCCAGCCCCGCGCCGACCTCCTCGGCGACGGCGAGCTCGCCCTCGGCGCCGTCGCCCGGACCGGCGACGGCGACGTACGCGGTCACGCCCCGCCGCCGGCCACGGCCACGGCCCTCACCGCACGACGACGTTGACGAGCTTGTCGGGCACGACGACCACCTTCACCACGTCGCGGCCGTCGGTGTGGACCGCGACGTTCGGCGCCGCCATGCACAGCCGCTCGAGCTCGTCGCGCGGCGCTCCCGAGGGCGCCTCGACGCGGTCGCGCACCTTGCCGTTGACCTGGCAGACGAGCTCGTAGGTGTCGCGCTCCAGGTAGGCCGGGTCGGCGGCCGGCCACGGCTCCTCCCAGACGCGCCGGCCGGTCAGCCGCTCGTAGGCGTCGGCCGCGGCGTGCGGGAGCGAAGCCGAAGAGCAGCGACGCCGCGGTGCCGAGCGCGAAGCGCATCGCGCCCGGGCCGGCCTCCTCGCGCAGGCGCGAGCACTCGTTGGTCAGCTCCATGATCGCGGCGATCGCCGTGTTGAACGCGAAGCGCCCGGCCATGTCAGCGGTGACCTTCTCGATCGCCCAGTGCGCCTTGCGCAGCAGGGCGAGGTCGGCGGCGCTGGGATCGTCGGGCACCGGATGGTCGGGCAGCGTGTCCGCCGCCTCGGCGCTCAGGCGCCACAGCCGGCTGAGGAAGCGGTACACGCCCTCGACGCCCTCGTCGGACCAGTCGGCGTCGTGGTCGGGCGGGCCGATGAACAGGATGTACGCCCGCGCGGTGTCGGCTCCGTAGCGGTCGACGTAGGCCTGCGGCGAGATGACGTTCCCGCGCGACTTGGACATCTTGGCCCCGTCGCGCGTGATCATCCCCTGCGTGAAGAGCCTGCGCGAACGGCTCCTGGAAGCCGAGGTGGCCGAGGTCGGCGAGCGCCTTCGTGAAGAAGCGCGCGTACATCAGGTGCAGGATCGCGTGCTCGACGCCGCCGATGTACTGGTCGACCGGCATCCAGGCGTCGACGACCGCCCGGTCCCACGCCGCCTCGTCGTTGCGGGCGTCGCAGTAGCGCAGGAAGTACCAGGACGAGTCGACGAACGTGTCCATCGTGTCCGTCTCGCGGCGCGCCGGCCCGCCGCACGACGGGCAGCCGACGTTGACCCAGTCCTCGGCGGCGGCGAGCGGGGAGCGCCCGCGCGGCGCGTAGTCCTCGACGTCGGGCAGCACGACCGGGAGCTGGTCCTCGGGCACCGGCACGATCCCGCAGCGCTCGCAGTGCACGATCGGGATCGGGCAGCCCCAGTAGCGCTGGCGCGAGAGCAGCCAGTCGCGCAGGCGGTAGCTCACGCTCGCGTGGCCCTTGCCCATGCGATCCAGCCAGACCACGATCCGGTCGAGCGCCTCACGGTTGTTCAGTCCGTCGAAGTCGGGGTGGGAGTTCACCAGCGGGCCGTCGCCGAGGTAGGGCAGGTCGCCGCCGGCCGGATCGGAGACCACGCGCCTGATCGGCAGCCCGTGGGCCGTGGCGAAGGCGAAGTCGCGCTCGTCGTGGGCGGGCACCGCCATCAGCGCGCCGGTCCCGTACTCCATGAGCACGTAGTCGGCGACGTACATCGGCATGTGCTCGCCGTTGACCGGATTGACGACGTGACGGCCGAGCGGGACGCCCGTCTTGGGCGCTTCGGCGGAGCCGCGCTCGGCGCTGCCCTCGGTCAGCGCGTGGTTGACGTACTCGTGGACCGCCTGCTCCTGCCCGGTGCCCTCGGCGAGGCGGAACACGTCGGGGTGCTCCGGGGCGAGCACGAAGAAGGTCGCGCCGAACAGCGTGTCCGGGCGCGTCGTGAACACCGGGTAGTCGACGTCGAGCTCCTCGCAGCGGAACACGACCTCGGCCCCCTCCGAGCGCCCGATCCAGTTGCGCTGCATCGTCTTGACGTGCTGCGGCCACTCGATCGTGTCGAGGTCGTCGAGCAGCCGGTCGGCGTAGTCGGTGATGCGGAAGAACCACTGCTCGAGCTGGCGGACCTCGACCTCGTGACCGCAGCGCTCGCAGCGCCCGTCGATCACCTGCTCGTTGGCGAGCACCGTCTGGTCGTTGGGGCACCACTTGACCGCCGCCTCCTTGCGGTAGGCCAGGCCGCGCTGGAAGAGCTGCAGGAAGATCCACTGCGTCCAGCGGTAGTAGCGCGGCTCGTGGGTGCCGAACTCGCGCGACCAGTCGATCGAGATGCCCCACGTGCGGAACTGGCGCCCGAACTGCGCGATGGACTCGTTCGTGCTGTCGCGCGGGTGCTGGCCCGTCTTGATGGCGTGGTTCTCGGCCGGCAGCCCGAACGCGTCGTAGCCCATCGGGTGCAGCACCCGCCGGCCCGTGCGGCGGTGGAAGTGCGCGACCGCGTCGCCGACGGCGTAGTTCTTGAGGTGACCCAGGTGCGGCTCGCCGCGAGGTGTACGGCAGCATCTCCAGCACGTAGGACATGGCCTCGTCGGGCGCGTTGTCGACGTACCACGTGCGCTCCTGCTCCCACAGGCGCTGCCAGCGCGGCTCGATCGCCTTGGGGTCGTAGCGCTGAGGAGCCATGAGGGAGGCGAAGGATAGAGTCCGCGCCGTTCGCGACCGCGCCCGCAGCGCTTCGCGGTCAGTCCACGTCGCGCGCGCGCAGGCGAGCAGGGCGAGCCCCGGCGCGAGCAGGTCGACATCGCCCATCCCCGCGTCCTCGGGCGGGATGCCCGACAGGGCCGTGGTCAGCGCGCCGATCGGCGCGAAGCGCCCGACGCGTCGAGGGGTCACGCCGCCGATCGTCGCGGATCACGGGCGCGCCCGCCTCCGTCCGGGGGACGAGGGTCGGGTGTGCTCATCCTCGAGAGGGAGGCCCGGAGCATCCAGGCGGTCGGTGTAAACTGGCTGCGCAGAGACGAGCTCGGGGCTATAGCTCAGCTGGGAGAGCGCTTGCATGGCATGCAAGAGGTCGTCGGTTCGAGCCCGACTAGCTCCATCGCCCTTCACGCAACCTTCGGCCGCCGGCCGGCGTTGTGCTCGCATGCGCCCGTGCTCCATCGCCGGCGGCATCGCCGTGGTCGCCGCCCTCCTCGCCGTCGCCGCTCCAGCCGGGGCCGACGAGCTCGAGACGCCCGCGCCGCGCGCGACCGACCTCGCGGCGGCGGGTGGCTGGCAGGCGTGGGCCGCCCCGACGCCCGAGGGACGCTGGCGGCTGACGCTCCGAGCGCCCGGTGGCGCCGTGTCGCAGCCGGCGATCGCCGACTTCGGCTTCCCGCCCAACCCGTCGATCGGCTCGGACCGGCTGACCGGCGGGCGCCTGCTCGCCGTGTACTCGCGCTGCGAGGGCCGCTCCTCGCGGATCGGCTGCGACGTCCACGCCTACGACCTGCGTGCTGGCGCCGAGGAGCGCGTCAGCGCGGCCTCGACGCGCGCGGCGAGCGAAACGGCCCCCAGCCTCGCCCGCGGCGTCCTCGCCTTCGTGCGGCGCGGCGAGGGTGTGTCCGGCAAGGGCGTGTACGCCGTGAGCCTGGGCCGGCCAGGGGCCAGCCCTCGGCGCATCAGCCCCCAGATCGCGCGCGAGACGGCGACGAACGGCAGCCGTGTGGCCTACGCGTACCGCTCCGGCCGCGGCGGTGGCCTCGCCGTGCGCCTCGCCTCCGGCGAGGGCCCTGTCCTGACGCTCGCCGCCCGCAGGGCGCAGGTGCCGCGCAGCATCGTGCTCAGCCGCTACCGCGCGAGCTGGCTGCTGTTCGCGGAGGACGACGCCGGCCCGCGCGTCTTCACGACGAGCCGGCTCAGGTCGGCACCGGTGAGCGTCATCGAGGGGCGACGGCGCCTGCCCCGCGACACCGACTCGATCGCCCTGGTCAGCGAGCGCGTCGCGCGCTACCTGGCCGTCGACGGCGTGCGCACGATCGCGCCGCCGCTGTTCTGAGGCTCAGCCCGTGTTGCGCAGCCCGCTGGCGATGCCGTTGACCGTCAGCAGGCTCACGCGGCCGAGCGCCTCGTCCGCTCCGGCGACGCCGGCGTCGGAGGCCGCGCGCAGGCGGCGCAGCAGCTCGATCTGCACGTAGGACAGCGGGTCGACGAAGGGGTTGCGGCGGTCGATCGAGGCCTGCAGCACCGGCTCGCGGTCGAGCAGGCGCGCCTCGCCGCAGATCAGGGTCAGCTCCGCCGTCGTGCGCTGCAGCTCCGCGGCGAGCGCGCTCCAGATCCGCTCACGCGGCTCTGCGTCGTCCCACAGCTCGACGTAGCGCCGCGCGATCTCGGCGTCCGCCTTCGCGCAGGCCATCTCCGCGTTGGACAGGAGCCCGGCGAAGAACGGCCAGCTCGCCTCCATCTCACGCAGGAGCTCGAGGCCGTGCGCCTCGCGGGCGTCGCGCAGCGCGGTCCCCAGGCCGAGCCAGGCGGGAAGCACGATGCGCGCCTGAGTCCACGAGAACACCCATGGGATGGCCCGGAGGTCGTCGATGCCGGTGTCGGCCCGGCGCCGTGCGGGCCTCGATCCCAATCTCAGGCGGGAGATCTCGTCGACCGGGGTGACCGCGCTGAAGAACGCGGCGAACTCGCGGGTCCTCGTGCACGAGCGCCCGGTAGGCCCGCGCCGAGCGCTCCGCCATGCGCTCCATGACCTCCTCGTAGCGGGCCCGGCGGGCCGGGTCGATCCGCGGCGCGCCGTGCTGGGTCGTGACCAGCGTCGCGCTCGCGGCCAGCTCGAGCTCGCGGTGGGCGATCGCCGGGATCGCGTACTTGGCGCCCAGGACCTCGCCCTGCTCGGTCATCTTCAGCCGCGCCTCCACCGTCCCCGGGGGCAGGGCGAGGATCGCGACGTTCGTCGGCCCGCCGCCGCGCCCGACGGCCCCGCCGCGACCGTGGAAGAACACCCACGTCGCCGCGTGGCGGCGCAGCACGTCGGCCGTGCGGACCTGGGCGCGGTAGGCCGCCCAGCCGGAGGCGACGTAGCCGACGTCCTTGTTGGAGTCCGAGTAGCCGATCATCACCTCCTGCTCGTCGCCGACCGCGCGCAGCGCGGTGCGGTAGCAGGGCTGGTCCAGCAGCATCCCCATGGTCTGCGGCGCGGCTTCGAGCGTCGCGCCGGCCTCGAAGAGCGGCACGATGCGCAGCGCGGCGTCATGCCCCGAGGCCCGCGCGAGGCCCGCCTCCTTCATGAGCAGCAGCACCTCGAGGATGTCGGCCGGGCCCTCGGTGCCCGAGACGACGTAGGCCTCGACGGCGCCGCGGTGCTCGCCCGTGAGCGCGGAGCGCAGCATCCGGAAGGTCTCGACCGCCTCGCGCGTCGCCGCGGAGAAGCCGCTCAGGTCGGCGGGGATCACCGGCCGCGGGTCGTCGATCGCCCGCGACAGCAGCTCGACGCGCTCGGCCTCGGGGAGCCCCGCGTAGCCGGCCGCCATCCCGAGGGCGCCGAGGATCTCGTCGAGCGCATGCCGATGGACGCGGGCGTGCTCGCGGACGTCGAGCCGCGCGAAGTGGAAGCCGAAGACCTCGACCTGGCGGATGACGTCGCGCAGGTCCCCCGCGGCGGTCAGCCCGCCGCCGCGCGCGCACAGGCTGCGCTCGGCCCGCCGCAGGTCGGCGAGCAGCTCGGCCGGCGAGCCGTAGCCCTCGGGCGCATGGTCGCGGGTCGCCCGGACGCGCTCGCGCAGGAACGTGAACGCCCGCCGGTAGGGCTCCTCGGGGTTGAGCTCGTGCAGCTGCTCGGCGAGCTCCGGGAAGCGCTCGGCGCCCGCTGCGAGCAGTCCCGCCAGCCCCTCCGCGGGACCGGCGATGCGCTGGGAGAGCGAGACCCGCTGGGCGAGGATGCCGATGCGCTCCTCGAGGAAGCGCAGGCACTGCTCGCGCATGAGGCGCAGCGCCTCGAGCGTCATGGCGGGCGTCACGTGCGGGTTGCCGTCGCGGTCGCCGCCGATCCACGAGCCGAAGGTCAGCAGCGGCGGCACGATCGGCGCCTCGTCCGGGTAGGCCTCCGCGACAGCCGCCTCGAGGTCGCGGTAGAAGGCGGGCACCTCGTCGGCGAGCGTCGACTGGAAGAGGACGAGCCCACCGCGCACCTCGTCGAGGACGGTGGGCGACACGGCGCGCAGCTCGTCCGAGCCCCACAGCTCCTGCACGGTCGGCAGCAGCCGCCCGCGCGCCCGGGCCACGGCGCCGGGCAGCCCCGGGCGCTCGTCGAGCTCGCGCAGGACGGCGAAGACGCGCGCGAGCTTCTCCAGCGTCGTGCGACGGCGCGCCTCCGTGGGATGGGCGGTGAGGACGAGCCGCAGCTCGGCGCGCCGCAGCAGCACGCCCAGCTGCGCGGCGCTCGTGCCCTGCCGCGCCAGGTGCTGCACGGCGTCGCGCAGGGATCCGGGCAGCGGGGCCGGCGCCTCGCGCAGCTCGCGCGCGTGCAGCCGGCGCACGCGCTCGTTGTCCTCGGCGAGGTTCACGAGCTGGAACCAGCGCGTCAGCGAGCGCACCAGCACCTCGGCCTCGTCGAGGCGCAGCCCGCCCACCAGGGCAGCAAGCCGGTCGGCGGCCGCGTGATCGCCCTCGCGGGCGGTGCGCGCCAGCGCGACGGCGTGCTCGTGCAGCGCCAGCACGGCCTCGCCCTCGCTGGCCCGCACGACCTCGGCCAGGACGCCGGCGAGCAGCTCCTCGTCGGCGGCGAAGGTCCGCCCGGCGCCGGTCAGCTGGGGCTCGTCGGCGAGCATCACCGTGCAGCTTGGCGCAGGCGGGCGGCGCCGTCCCTGTACGCAGGGCGAAGCCCGGGCGCCGTGGGCTTCGCCCCGCGGTCGGGAAGCGGCCGCCGGCGTCAGGCGGCTGCGGGGTCGAACACGCGGCGCGGCACGTCGCCCCACAGCGCCTCGAGCCGGTAGAAGTCGCGCGTCTCGGGCGTGAACACGTGGACGACGATGTCGAGGTAGTCCATGAGGATCCAGCGCGCCTCCTGCGTGCCCTCCACGCGGCGGGGCAGCAGGCCGTGGTCGTTCTTCAGGCCGAGGTGGATGCCGTCGTGGATCGCCTTGGTCTGGCGGTCGGTGTTGCCGGAGCAGACCAGGAAGAAGTCCGTGTAGCCCGCGACGCCCCGGAGGTCGAGCGAGACGACGTCGATGGCCTTCTTGTCGGCGGCCAGGCCGGCGGCGACCTCGACCAGCTCGTCGGGTGACAGCGTCATCGTGCCGGGCTCCCGGCGACCGCCCGGTAGTAGCCGCGGGCGGCGATCTCGGCCTCGACGGGCTCGGGGACCAGATAGCGGATCGGGCGGCCCTCGGCGACCCGCTCGCGGATCCCCGACGACGACAGGTCGATGCGCGGCATGTCGAAGAAGACCAGGCGCTCGGCCCCGCGCAGGCCGCGCAGGCGGGCGACGAGGTCCTCGCGACGGATCCCCTTGCGCTCGGCGACGGCCAGGCGGGCGAGCGACAGCACGGCCTCGGGCTCGCGCCAGCTCGGCAGTCGGTGGGCCATGTCGCCCCCGAGGATGAAGGTCAGCTCGTGCTCCGGGTCACGCTCATGCAGCTCCTTCAGGGTATCGACGGTGAACGACGGCCCGCCCCGGCGCACCTCGAGGTCGGAGACGGCGAGGCGCTCGTCGCCGTCGACGGCCAGGCGGCAGAGCTCCAGCCGGGCCTGGGCTCCGGGTTCGTCGGCGGCGGCCAGCTCCTTGTGCGGCGGCGCGCTCACCGGCATGAGGACGACCCGGTCCAGGCCGAGCTGGTCGTGCGCCTCCTGGGCCATGATCAGGTGGCCCAGGTGGGGCGGGTTGAAGGTGCCCCCGAGGATGCCGACCGAGGTCAAGAGCTCAAGGGCGCGTGTGGCCGTCGCCGTGCACGACGTACTTCGTGGTGCACAGCTCGCGCAGGCCGATCGGCCCGCGGGCGTGGAGCTTCTGGGTCGAGTTGCCGATCTCGGCGCCCATGCCGAACTCGCCACCGTCGGTGAAGCGCGTCGACGCGTTGATGTAGACGCAGGCGGCGTCGACGCCCAGCTCGAACGCCCGCGCCGAGGGCACGTCGCGCGTGACGATCGCCTCGGAGTGGCCGCTGCCGTACGCGCCGATGTGCTCGATCGCCTCGCCCACCGAGTCGACCACCTTGACCGCGAGCACCATGGCGAGGTACTCGGTCGCCCAGTCGTCATCGTCGGCCTCGGCGAGCTCGCCCGCGAGCTCGCCGCCGGCCAGCGCGCGGGCGCGGCCGTCCACGCGCAGCTCGACGCCGGCCTCGCGCAGCGCGCGCAGGGCGACGGGCAGGAACGCGCTCGCCGCGCCGGCGTGCACGAGCAGCGTCTCGGCGGCGTTGCACACGCCGGGGCGCTGGGTCTTGGCGTTGAGGACGATGCGCAGGGCGGTGGCGGGATCGGCGCTGGCGTCCACGAAGACGTGGCAGTTGCCCGACGCGGCGTAGATGACCGGCACGGTCGCCACGCCCTTGAGTGCGGCCTTCAGGCCCTCGCCGCCGCGCGGGACGATGAGGTCGACGACGCCCTCCTGGGTGGCGAGCTCGGCGAGCTCCTCCCTGCCGCCGGCGACGAGGGCGACCGCCCCCGCCGGGACGCCGGCGCCCTCGGCGGCCTCCGCCGCGACCGCGGCCAGGATCGCGTTGGAGTGCGCGGCCGAGGACGAGCCGCGCAGGACGATCGCGTTGCCGGACTTCAGGCACAGCGCGGTGGCGTCGATCGTGACGTTCGGCCGGGCCTCGTAGACGACCGCGACGACGCCGAGCGGCACGCGCACCTTGCGCACCTGCAGGCCGTTGGGCAGCCGCGAGCCGTCGACCAGCTCGCCCACCGGATCGGGCAGCGCGGCGACCTGGCGCACGCCCTCGGCGATCGCCAGCAGGCGGGCCGGGTCCAGCGCCAGGCGGTCGAGCAGCGCGTCCGACAGGCCGCTCTCGCGCCCCTGGTCGACGTCGCGCGCGTTGGCCTCGAGGATCTCGGGCGCGCGGGCCACCAGCGCGTTGGCGATCGCGTGCAGCGCGGCGTCCTTCGTGGCCGTGTCGAGCGTCGCCAGGGCGCGCGCGGCCTCGCGCGCCGAGCGGCAGACGTCCGCGACCGACGGGGTGGTGGTGGCCATGTCCAGAGGGTACGCCCAGCGGCGCGCGTCAGCCGCGCCGCAGCGCCGCGGCGACGTCGCGGGCCGCCCGCTCGCCGGAGCGCACCGCGCCGTCCATGTAGCCCTGCCAGAGCTCCGCCGTCTCGGTGCCGGCGAAGTGGATCCGCCCGACCGGGCGCCCGAGAGCGCGCCCGTACCGGCTCAGCACGCGCGGGCCGAAGACGGCCGTCGGGCAGCCCTTGGTCCAGCGCTCGCGTTCCCAGTTCTTCTCGAAGTACTCCTCCGGCTGCGCGGCCCCCTCGCCGAAGTAGGCGACGAAGTTCGCGAGCGCCGCCGCGCGCCGCTCCGCCGCCGGGCGGCGGGCGAAGCGCCGCGCCCGGTCGCCGCCCGCGAACCCGAACAGCACGCCGATGCTCCCGTCGGGCGGGCTGTTGTCGAACGTCGTGGTGCACGGCCCGGTGTCGCTGACCGCCTGCCCGGTCAGGCCGGCGTCGCGCCAGAACGGGCGCGGGTAGACGGCCTCGACCTTGATGAGCTTGCCGGGCGGGGCCGAGCGCAGCAGCGCCCGTGCGGTGCCGGGGAGCGCGGGCGCGTAGCGGATGGCGCCGGCGAGGATCGGCGGGACCGCGACGATGACGGCGCGCGCATCGACGGTCACGTCGCGCGCGACGACACGCACGCCGTCGCCGCTGCTGGCGATGCGGCTGACCGCCTCGCGCAGGCGCACCCGGCGGCCGAGGCGCTCGGCGACGCGCTCGGAGATCACCTGCGAGCCACCGGTGAAGCGCTGCTCCTGGGCGCCGTTGCCGGTCGTGATGAGCCGCAGGAACGACCCGGGGTTCTGCTCGTCGCC
This sequence comes from uncultured Actinomycetes bacterium, assembly GCA_963840185.1. Taxonomy (GTDB): domain Bacteria; phylum Actinomycetota; class Thermoleophilia; order Solirubrobacterales; family Solirubrobacteraceae; genus JAOPZW01. Next base: position 184,214 of record CAWIXY010000001.1, read on the forward strand.
CGCTCCCGCGACGTACGCGGCGGCGGCCAGCAGCGACACCTCGTCGGGGCCGGCGCCGAAGATCGACTCGATGGCGGCGTCGAAGATGCTCTTGGCAACCGGCCGGCTGAGCACGTCCGCGGCGAAGTCGGCGAGCGTCTGACGGTCCAGCTCGGCCGCCCGCCGCGCCGTCCAGGGCCGGGCCGCGGGGACCTCGCGGGCCAGGGCGTCGAGCCGCGGCAGGACGCCCAGGAAGTCGTCGGCGTCGGGGCCGCTCGGGAAGCCCGCGGCGTCATAGGTGGTGCGCTGCCCCGCCGCCAGCAGCACGTTGCTGCCCGTGTTGTAGGTCGGGAACGTCCCGACGCCGACGGCGCGCGCCAGGGCGAGGATCCGGCCCTGCGTCGGGCCGGCGTACTCGCCGCCGACCTCGGTGATGTTGCCGCCGCGGATCTCCTCGTTGAGCGTGCGACCGCCGACCCGGTCGCGCGCCTCGAGCACGATCACCGAGCGCCCGGCCGCGGTCAGCGCGCGCGCCGCCGTGAGGCCGGCCAGCCCGGCGCCCACGATCGCCACGTCCGCCCTGCGCGTGCGCCGCCCGCGGCCGGCGTGGGCCGCCCCGGCGCCCAGCCAGATGCTCGTCGTGGTCGCTGCCGCGGTCCCGATGAAGCGGCGGCGCGTCGTGGCGGCTGGGGTCGTCATGGCCGCAAACCTATCCGTCGCCCGCCCGCCGGGCGGCCAGCAGCGCCGCCTCGCCGAGCCGCGCCGGCTCGGGATCGGACGCCAGGCCGTCGCGCCGGGCACGGTCGAGCTCGGCGTTGTAGGCCTGCGCGGCGGCCAGCGCCGAGCCGTAGGCCCGCGGTGCCCCGGCGCCGTGCCCGTCCTCCACGCTGACCGCGAAAGCGCCCTGCGCGTCGAGCCCCGCGTGGATCCGCCGCCCTCCGGCGCCGCCCGCGCTGCGCACGTGCGCGATCAGCAGCGGGGACGAGACGAGCGCGGTGAAGCCACCGTCGCCCGCGCTCACACGAGCACGAAGTAGTCGCGATGCACGGCCTCGTCGGTCGCGCGCGGCAGGACCTCGCGCACCGCGTGGCTCTTGAGGCCGATGACGCGGCGCAGCTCCTGCGCGGAGTAGTTGCAGATGCCCTTGCCGATGACGTGGTGGCCCTCGCTGACGTGGACGGCGTCACCGGCGTCGAAGCCGCCGCGCACCTCGACGATGCCGACCGGCAGCAGCGACGTGCCGCCCTCGCGCAGCGCGCGAGCGGCGCCGGCGTCGACCACGACGGTGCCGTGCGACGGCTTGGCGTAGCGCAGCCACAGCTTGAAGCTCGAGTAGCGCGCCTGCTGCGCCGGAAAGCGCGTGCCCTCGGCCTCCCCGTCGAGCACGGCCCGCAGCGTGCCCGGACGCCGGCCGTTGGCGATGACGGCCGGGATGCCGGCGGCCGTGGCCATCTCGGCCGCGACCACCTTCGAGCGCATCCCGCCCGAGCCGAGCGGCGAGGTCGCCGTGCCCGATCTCCAGGCTCGTGAGCCCCTCGAAGTCGGTCACCTCGCCCACCAGCCGGGCCTCGGGGTCCGTGCGCGGGTCGGCCGTGTAGAGCCCGTCCGTGTCGGTCAGCAGGACGAGGCGGCCGGCTCCGATCAGGATCGCCACCTGCGCGGCGAGGAAGTCGTTGTCGCCGAAGGAGATGTCGTCGGTCGTGGTCGTGTCGTTCTCGTTGATGACCGGCACGACGCGCCACTCGAGCAGCCGGTGCAGCGTCTGGCGCGCGTTGAGGTAGTGCGTGCGCGCGCTCATGTCGAAGAAGGTCAGCAGCACCTGGGCGCTCGTCACGCCGCGGTCGCGCAGCAGCTCGTCGTAGACGCGGTAGAGCTTCCCCTGGCCGACGGCCGACGCGGCCTGGAGGTCCTCGATGGCGCTCGGGCGCGTGACAAGTCCCATCACCCGTGCCCCGCGCGCGATCGCGCCGCTGGTCACCACGACGACGTCGTCGCCCGCGGCGTGGCGGGCGGCGACCTCGTCGCAGACGGCGCCGAGCACGTCGGCGCGCAGCTCGCCGGAGTCCTCCGCGACGATGCTCGACCCGAGCTTGATGACCGTGCGGGCCATGGCGTGGAGGGTAGACCGGCGCGGCGAGCAGGCGGCTCAACGTCACACGCGTCGCGCCGAAGCGCACGAGTGTGACGTTTGACCGGTTGCGGGCGCCAGCGCCCTCAGGCGTTCGGCGGCTTGGCGATCGGGTTGGCGTGCAGCGCCCTGGCCACCGCGACGAGGTTGTGGGCGGCCGCCTCGCCCGTCGCGTTGCGTCCAGTCCTTCTCGCCGGTCGTGAGGTACACCTCGTCGCCCGGGCCCGGGCCCTTGTTCCAGTAGGTCCAGGCCTGGCCGGGGAAGGTGAAGCCGATGTCGATGAGCGCCTGGGCGATGTTCGCGATGCAGGCGTGCGCGCCGTCCTCGTTGCCCACGACGACCGCGCCGGCGACCTTGTTGTAGGCGACCGGCACGCCGTCGTCGTCCGTCTCGGAGAGCATCGCGTCCATGCGCTCCAGCGCTCGCTTGGTGACGCTGGAGATCTGCCCCAGCCACGTGGGCGTGGCGACGACGAGGATGTCCGCTGCGAGGATCTTGTCGTGGATCTGCGGCCAGGCGTCGCCGTCGCCCATGTCGGTCTCGACCCCGGGCTTGACGTCGTGGTCGACGAGCCGGACGTGCTCGACGTCGGCCACGCCACGGTCCTGCAGCGCGCGCGCCACGACGCCCGCCAGGGCCTCGGCGCTCGAGCTCTCGGGGGAGGGCTTGAGCGTTCCGTTGAGGATGATCGCGTTCATGGTGCGCGGTGCTACCCCGGGTCGAGCTCGAACACCACACCGCCGATCTCCACGTCGTCGCCGGGCTCGAAGCCGGCCGCCTCCAGCGCGCGGATGACCCCCATCCGCTGCAGGCGGCGCTCGACGTGGGCCAGCGCGTCCTCGTTGCCGAGGTCGTGGCGGGCGATCAGCCGCTCGACCGGCTCGCCGGCCACGCGGTAGGCCCCCTCGCCCGTGCGCTCCACCCGGAAGCTGCGGCGCTGGGCGGGCCGGAAGACGCGGTGCTCGGCCAGCTCGGCCGCGTCGGCGAGGTCGGCCTCGGGGCGCGGCGCCTCCAGCGGGACGCGGCGTAGCAGCTCGGCCGCCAGCTCCTGGAGGCCGTACCCGGTCGCGGCCGAGGTCGCGAGCACCGGGATCTCGGCGCCCAGCCGCTCCCGCCAGGCGGCGACGGCCTCCTCGACGGCCTCGGCCGGCACGAGGTCTGCCTTGGACAGGGCGAGCACCCGGGGCAGCCGGGCCAGGCGCGGCTCGTGCAGCGCAAGCTCGCGCTCGACGACCTCGTGGCTGGCGTGAGGGTCCGAACCGTCCAATGGCGCAAGGTCCAGCACGTGGACCAGCAGGCGCGTGCGCTCGACGTGGGCCAGGAACTCGTGCCCGAGCCCCGCCCCCTGCGAGGCGCCCTCGATGAGGCCCGGGATGTCGGCCAGCACGAGCTGGCGGTCCTCCCCCTCGAGCGTGCCCAGCACCGGCTCGAGCGTCGTGAAGGGGTAGCCGGCGACCTTCGGCGCCGCCCGGGTCAGGCGGCCCAGCAGCGAGGACTTGCCGGCGTTGGGCAGCCCGACGAGCCCGACGTCGGCCAGCAGCTTGAGGCGCAGGTCGAGCCAGCCCTCGCTGCCGGGCAGCCCGCGCTCGGCGAAGCGCGGGGCCTGGCGGGTGGCCCCGGCGAAGCGCTTGTTGCCCCTGCCGCCGGTGCCGCCGCGGGCGACCACGACGCGCCGCCCGGGGACGACCAGGTCGTGCAGCGTGCCGTCCTCCGCCGTCACCTGCGTGCCCGGCGGCACGCGCACGACGAGGTCGTCGCCGTCGGCGCCGTGGCGCTGGGCGCCCTCGCCGTTGCGCCCGCGGGGTGCCTTGAAGTGCGCGCGGCGCTTGAACGACTGCAGGTCGCGCAGGGAGTCGTCGCACAGCAGCACGACGGCGCCGCCGTGGCCGCCGTCGCCGCCGTCGGGGCCGCCGCGCGGCACGTGGGCCTCGCGGCGGAAGGACAGGCAGCCGTTCCCGCCGGGCCCCGCCTGAACGAAGATGCGAGCCTTGTCGTAGAGCATCGGTAGCCCCCATCGAAGCAAAGGACTCCATGGCTGACGACGACAAGGTCTTCCTCATCACCGGCGCCTCGACCGGCATCGGCGCCGCGACGGCCCGCCGGGCGGCCGAGGCCGGCCATCGCGTGGTGCTCGCCGCGCGCAGCGCCGACAAGCTCGCCGAGCTTGCCGATGACCTCGGCGGCGAGGGCCGCGCGCTCGCCGTGCGCTGCGACGTGACCGAGTGGGAGGACCAGGAGCGCATGGTGCAGGCGGCCCTCGACGCCTTCGGGCGCCTGGACGTCGTGTTCGCCAACGCCGGGTTCGGCGCGCGCCGCGGCTTCCTGGAGGAGACCCCTGAGCACTGGCGGTCGATGGTGCTGACGAACGTCCTCGGCGTGGCCTACACGATTCGCGCGACGCTGCCCGCGCTGAAGGAGAGCCAGGGTCACGTCCTCATCACGAGCTCGGTGGCGGGTCGCCGCGCGCTGTCGGGGTCGCTGTACTCGGCGACCAAGCATGCGACGACCGCCATGGGCGAGGCGCTGCGCCAGGACGTCAACGACACGGGCATCCGCGTGACCCTCATCGAGCCGGGCATGGTCGACACGCCGTTCTTCGACAACCCCGTCTCGGGCGCGCTGCAGGCCGACGACATCGCGCGCGCCGTGGTGTTCGCCGTCGCCCAGCCGCCGCACGTGGACGTCAACGAGATCCTCATCCGCCCGACGGCCCAGCCGACATGAGGGCGCCCTGGTGGCAGACGGGGGTGATCTACCAGATCTACCCCCGGTCGTTCGCGGACGGCGACGGCGACGGTGTCGGCGACCTGCCCGGCATCACCGCCCGCCTGGACTACGTCGCGGGCCTGGGCGTCGACGCGGTCTGGCTGTCCCCGGTGTTCCGCTCGCCGATGGCGGACTTCGGCTACGACATCAGCGACTACCGCGACGTCGACCCGCTGTTCGGGACGCTGGCCGACCTCGACGACCTCGTCGCGGAAGCGCACGCCCGCGGCCTGCGGGTGATCCTCGACCTCGTCCCCAACCACACCTCCGACGAGCACCCGTGGTTCGTCGAGTCCCGCTCGTCGCGCGACAACCCCAAGCGCGACTGGTACGTGTGGCGCGACCCGCGCCCGGACGGCTCCGAGCCCAACAACTGGCCGAGCTTCTTCGGCGGCTCGGCGTGGGAGCTCGACGAGGCCAGCGGCCAGTACTACCTGCACCTCTTCGACGTCGGGCAGCCCGACCTCAACTGGCGCAACCCTGCGGTGCGCGAGGCCATGTACGACGTCATGCGCTTCTGGCTGGACCGCGGGATCGACGGCTTCCGCATCGACGTGCTGTGGCTGCTGGTCAAGGACGAGCAGTTCGCCGACAGCCCGCCGGTGGGCCCGCCCGAGCACGAGCTCGACGTCAGCCGTCACGACCACCCGGGCTTCGAGGACCGCCCGGAGACCCACGAGGTCGTTCGCGAGATGCGCCGCCTGGTCGACGCCTACGACGAGCGCGTGCTGATCGGCGAGATCTACCTGCCGCTGGAGCGGCTCGTGCGCTACTACGGCGAGCAGCTCGACGGCGTGCACCTGCCCTTCAACTTCGGCCTGGTCACCGGCGCCGGCTTCGGGACGCGCCGACCATCCGTCGCCTGATCGAGGCCTACGAGGCGGCGCTGCCCGAGGGCGCGTGGCCCAACTGGGTGCTGGGCAACCACGACATCTCGCGGATCGCGACGCGCGGCGGGCCGGGCAGCGTCCGCGTGGCGCAGATGCTGCTGCTGACGCTGCGCGGCACGCCGACGTGCTACTACGGCGACGAGCTCGGGCTGGCCGACGGCGAGATCCCACCCGAGCGCGTGGTCGACCCGCAGGCGGCGGCCGGCCGCACGCGCGACCCGGCGCGCACGCCCATGCCGTGGACGCCGGGGCCCAACGCCGGCTTCTCGCCCCCGGGCGCCGAGCCGTGGCTGCCGCTCGCGGCCGGCCACGAGCAGCACAACGTGGCCACGCAGGACGCCGAGCCTCGCTCCGTGCTGTCGCTGTTCCGCCGGCTCGTCGCGCTGCGCCGCGAGCAGGTGGCGCTGGTGCTCGGCAGCGTGCGCCTGCTGGCGGCCGGCGAGGACGAGGACGTGCTGGCCTACGTGCGCGAGCACGACGGCCGGCGCCTGCTGGTAGCGCTGCACCTCGGCGCCCACGCGACGACCGTGGACGTGTCCGACCAGGGTGCCTCCGGCGAGGTGCTGTGCGCGACGGGCCTCGACCGCGAGGGGACGATCGACCTCGGCCGGCTGGCGCTCGGGGCGCACGAGGGCCTGATCGTGCGCCTGGACTGAGGGCCGCGCTCAGCCGCCGCGCAGCAGCTCGAGCAGCGAGTCGGCGTGCTTCTCGACGAACGAGGGGCCGATGCCCTTGATGGCGAGCAGCTCCCCCGGCGTCGCCGGGCGGCGGCGGACGACCTCGCGCAGCGTCGCGTCGGTGGCGACCGTGTACGCGGGCTTGCCGTCCGCGCGCCGGCGCCGCCAGGCCTTGAGCGGCTCGAGCTCGGCGTCGGCGACCGGCGGGCCGTCGTCGACCTCGGCGGCGCCGCGTGCGCCGCGTGAGCGCGCGCGCCCGGCCGGCTCGGCGATCGGCGGCAGCCACGCGACCGGATCGTGCACGTCGCAGCAGCGCCCGAGCGGGGCGCCTGGCGCCGGGTCGCCGAAGTGGTCGAGCAGTTGCCGTCGCCGGCAGCGCTCGCCGCCCGTCGCGTAGCGCTCGATCGTGCGGTAGGACTGCCAGCGGCGATCCGTCGCGGCGCGGCACAGGCGTCCCGCCGCGGCCGTGTCGAGCCTGCCCGCCGACAGCTCGACGCGGATGCGACCGCCGGCGCCGGGCGCCAGGCGCAGCGCGCCGGCGCGCTCGGCGATCGCCAGCGCGATCCGGTCGCGGTCGTCCCCGCCCGCGTCGAGCTCGACTGCCCCGTCGTCGCCCGCCCGTGCGCGCATCGCGCCGACAAGCGCGCCGACCTGCTCGACGCTCACCTGCGCCTCGCGGATGAAGCGCACGAGCCGGCCGAGGTCCGAGCGGGAGGCGAGCAGCACGGCGCGCCCGGGCAGCCCGTCGCGCCCGGCGCGCCCGGCCTCCTGGTAGTAGGCCTCGAGGCTGGAGGGCAGCGCCCAGTGCCAGACCGAGCGCACGTCGGCCTTGTCGACGCCCATGCCGAAGGCGTTGGTCGCCACGACGACGTCCACCTCGCCGCGCATGAACGCGTCCTGCGCGCGCGAGCGCTGGGGAGCGGCCATCCCGGCGTGGTAGGCCGCCACCTCCCGGCCCTCGGCGGCCAGCAGCCCTGCGACCTCCTCCGTCGACTTGCGCGTGCCGCAGTAGACCACCGCCGGGCGGTTCTCGGGCATGCCGATCCCCGCCACCAGCGTCGCGCGCTTGCGCGCGACGGAGCCCTCCCCGTCGAACGGGAGCACGTCGAACGAGAGGTTGGGGCGGTCGAAGCCGGAGCGCACGCGCTCGGGCTCGCGCAGCCCGAGCTGGGCGACGATCTCCTCGGCCACCTTCGGGGTCGCCGTCGCCGTGCAGGCCATGACCGGCGGGTGGCCGAGCTGCGCGATGACCGAGGCGAGGCGCAGGTAGTCCGGGCGGAAGTCGTGGCCCCACTCGCTGACGCAGTGCGCCTCGTCGACGACGAACAGCGCGATCGCGCGGCGAGCGAGCGCCGCCCGGAAGGCCTCCGACGCGAAGCGCTCGGGTGCCGCGAAGCAGACCGTCGCCGTCCCGTCGCGGATCCGATCGAGCGCGGCGCGGTTGGCCTCCCCGTCGCCGCCCGAGGCCAGCATCACCGCGGGGTGGCCGAGGTCGGTCAGCCGCGCGCACTGGTCGCGCATCAGCGCGATCAGCGGGGAGACGATGACCGTGAGGTCGTCGCCGGCGAGCGCGGGGAGCTGGTAGCAGAGGCTCTTGCCGCCGCCGGTGGGCATGACGACCAGCACGTCGCGCCCGTCGAGCGCCGCCTGGACGGCCTCGCGCTGACCGGGGCGGAACGTGCTGAGGCCCAGGAGGCGCAGCAGCGCCTCGGGGTCGGCGCCGGAGCGGCCCGCGCGCGCAGCGGTTCGCGGTGGCGGCGGCGGCGCCGGAGCCGGCGGGGCGGGTGGCGCCATCTCCTCCTGCGGCTCGCGCGCCAGCGAGTCGAGGTAGGCGAGGTGATCGTCCGGGTCGCCGGCTGGAGCGCCCTGGGCCGCCCGCACGCGCTCGGCGGCCAGCCTGGCCAGCGGCGTCAGCGCTTCCCGCTCGGCCGGTTCGAGCTGCGACCAGCGGCCGCGCAACGCGTCGAGCGCCGCCGCGGCGCCGGGAGCGGCCGGGTCGGCGAGGACGGAGGACAGGCAGGCCAGCGCACGCTGCACGGCGTCGACGGTAGCCGCAGCGTCGGCGGGCGTCCTCCTAGTCGAGCACGCCAACCAGCGCCTGTCCGAACTGATGCGCCCGCACCGCGTTGCCGGAGGTCAGGTCGGCCACCGCTCCGGTGATGGCTCCAGCGCGGTCCGATGCCAGGAACACCGCCGCATCGGCCACCTGCGCCAGCGTCGGCAGCCGCCCCAGCAGCGTCTGGTCCTCGCCCCACTGCGCCAGCATCTGCTCGACGCTGACGCCCGCCGCCGCGGCCAACGGCGCGAACAGCTCGCCGGTGTAGGAGCCGTGGGTGGCAGCGTCTGCGATCGCCGTCGGTCGCAGGCAGACGACGCGGACGCCGCTCGGCCCGAGCTCGACCGCGAGCCGTTGGGTCATCTGCTCGATCGCCGCGCAGGTCGTGCCGTAGCCGAGATTGCCGGGCCGCGCGAACCGGGAGCCGGCCGTCGAGAGCGTCAGGATCGCTCCCGACCGGCGCGCCGTCATGTGCCGCGCCGCGGCCTTGGCGGTGATCAGGTTGGCCCGCAGGTAGGACTCGATCGGATGCATGACCTCGTCGACGGCCAGCTCGGCCAGGAGCGTGGCCGACACGTGCGGGAAGGACACGGCGTTCAATGCGATGTCGATTCCGCCCGCGTCGGCCGCCACGGTGTCGGCGTGCTCGACGACGGCGCGCTCGTCGAGCACGTCGACCTCCGCCAGCTCGGCTGCATCGCCGATGTCGTTCGCCACCGCCTCGAGCCGGGCCCTCGTGCGCCCGGCGAGGTAGACGTGGGCGCCGGCACCGGCAAACGCACGCGCGACGGCGCCGCCGATCGCCCCGCCGCCGCCGTAGATCACTGCGACCTTGCCCTCGAGCATCATCTCGATCTCCTTCGATAGTGCGAACTGGGACTACCGATTGAGAGCCGTGTCAGGCACGGAAGTCATCGGTGGAGCGCAGGATCTCTCCCGGGCGGAAGCGAGCGAGCACGCCTGGGCCGAGGAACGCGGTGATCGCCGCGACCAGCTCACCCTCGAACGTGAACACCGTGAGCGCACCGAGCTCGTAGCGCCCGCTGTCGGGATTTCGCCGGCGGCCGACCATCGCGGGCTGTCCGCCGGCGCTCGTCACCTCGAACCGCCAGGTCGAGCGGAAGACGCGCGCGGTGATGAAGGCCGCGATGTCGTCCTTGCCGCGGAACCAGGTCGGCAGCGGCGGCATCGAGAAGCTCGCGTCGTCACTCAGCATCGCGACGATCGCCGGGACGTCGGCGCGGTTCCAGGCGTCGACGAAGCGGGCGACGAGCTCGCGGGAGCGCTCGTCCCCCAGCGCCCGCAGGGTCTCCTGTTGCGAACGGGCCGGGAGCTCCCGCTCGAGCTTCGCGCGGGCCCGCTGCAGAGCGCTGTTCACCGAGGCGACCGAGGTCTCGAGGATCTCGGCGGTCTCCCGGGCGCTGAAGCCGAGCGCCTCGCGCAGGATCAGCGCGGCGCGCTGGTTGGGCGGCAGGAGCTGGAGGGCGGCGACGTAGGCGAGCTCGACCCCCTCCCGGTCCTCGTAGCGCAGGAGCTCGTCCGGATAGGGCTCGATCCAGGCCGACTCGGCGAGCGGCTCGGCGAGCGGTGCGCGTGGGTCGTCCCCGGTGCCGGTGCCACCCGCCAGCACGCGCCGCTTGCGCCCGTCGAGGATGCGCAGTGAGGCGTTGGTGGCGATCGTGTAGAGCCAGGAGCGCAGCGAGCTGCGCCCCTCGAACCCGGACAGCCCCTTCCACGCCCCCAGCAGCGCCTCCTGGAGCGCATCGTCGGCGTCATGGACGGAGCCCAGCATCCGATAGCAGTGGGCGTGGAGCTCGCGGCGGTGCGGCTCGATGAGCTCGGCGAAGGCGTCCTCATCGGCGTCCCGGAGCGCCTCCGTCATGCCACAGAGGTTCGCAGGTGCGCCACGCGTGGCCCGGGCCGATCGCTTCGCCGGCTACGCGGAGGCGGCGGCCTCCCGGGCACCGGCCTCGCGCCGCGCGGCCTTCGCCGCGTACAGGGCGGCGTCGGCGCGCTCCTCGAGCGCGATGGCGTCGTCGCCGTGGACCGGATGGCTCGCCGTTCCCAGCGAGGCCGGCGCGTGCTCGTCCAGGGCGTCCTGGATGCGGCCGGCGACCGCCTCCGTGGCCAGCTCGCCGGCGCCCGGCACGACGACCGCGAACTCGTCGCCGCCGAGGCGCCCGAGCGCGTCGACCGGGCGCAGCTGCTCGCACACGGCGCGCGCGACCCTGCGCAGCAGCTCGTCGCCGGCCGCGTGGCCCAGCGTGTCGTTGACCACCTTGAAGCGGTCGAGGTCGATGAGCACCAGCCCGACACAGCTCCCGCCGCGCCGCGCCCGCGAGAGCTCGCCGGCCAGGCGCTCGTCGAACCCGCGGCGGTTCAGGCAGCCCGTGAGCGCGTCGGTGCGCGAGTCCTCGGCCAGCGCCCGGCGGCCGTCATGGTGGTTGCGCGCCTGCCATGCGCACATCCAGGTGACGAGCGCGAGGACGAGCGACACGAAGAGCGTGTCGGCGATCTCCCGCTCCGGGCTCGTGAGGGCGGCCACGTCGTACCCAACGACCACCATGACGCCGACCGCGATCGTGGAGCTCAGCGGGTAGGAGAGCGCCGCGAAGCTCAGGGGTAGGACGAGCGCCCACACGACCGGGCTCTCGACGCCGCCGTCGAGCACCGCCCCCAGCACGCAGTTGAAGACGAGCATCCCGCTCCAGGCCAGGAAGAAGGGCTCTCGCCAGCGCGAGGCGACGATCCGCCGGAGCGGCAGCGCCGCGACTGCGAGCGTGGCCGGCACGCATGCCAGCAGCAGGATCAGCGAGAGCGTGCGGTGCGGGCGCTCCCAGGTGAGCAGCAGGTAGGGCGCGAACGCGCCGATGCAGACCAGGGACAGCCTCGTGCCGGTGCGGACCGTGCTGACCCGGAAGTCGAGGTCGTCGCGCGAGCCGCTCACCATACTGGCGTCGGCGAGCGGTCGCGTGCCGGACACCGGCGGCACGCGGCGCTGGACGGACGGACTAGCGAGCCGAGGCGGCGAGCAGCCGCGACACGACGAGGCCGGCGACCGCGCCGCCGCCCGCCACCGCCAGCGCGCCGGCGGCCGTGGGCGGCAGCGACCGGCGTGCGGCCAGGGTGGCCGTGAAGTCGACCAGGTCGGCCAGCGCGTTGGCCTGCGCCGCGCGGGCGGCGACCGGGCCGCGGTCGACCACGTGGGCGGCGATCGCACCCAGCAGGAGGTCGCGGACGCCCAGCGCGCGCAGCGCGACCCTGCCGCTGGGCGTGCCGGCGACCTCGCCGATCCACGGCCGCCCGACGAGGCCGGGGGTTGCGAGCAGGGCGACCCCGAAGCCGACGCGCCCGAGCGCGAGTGCACGGGCCGCCCGCGCGATCGCGGTTTGCGACGGCACGGCCCGGCTACTCGCCGGCGGCGGCGTCCGGCTGCACCGACACGACGCGGCCGCGGCGGCCGGTCGTGAACGACACGGTGCCCGGCGCGCGGGCGAAGAGCGTGTCGTCCTTGCCGATGCCGACGCCGTCGCCGGGCTTGAAGCGGGTGCCGCGCTGGCGCACGATGATCTCGCCGCCGGTCACGACCTGGCCGGCGAAGATCTTCACGCCCAGGCGCTGGGCGTTGGAGTCGCGGCCGTTGCGGGAGGAGCCGAGCCCCTTCTTGTGTGCCATTAGGCTCTTCGCCTCCTCGGACTTCTCGGAGGCCTTCGCGGCGGCGCGCTTGCGCCCCGGGCCCTTGATCGTCGGTCACCTCGAGGCGCGTGAGCTCCTGGCGGTGGCCGGTGCGGCGCTTGTAGCCGCGCTTGGGCTTGAACTTGAAGACGCGCAGCTTCGGGCCGCGCAGGTGCTCGACGACCTTCGCGTCGACGTTGACCTTGGCCAGGCCGTCGGCGTCGAACACCGTGTCGTCGGAGCGGAACAGCACCGGCTCCAGCGCGACGGTGGCCCCCGCCTCGTCGGGCAGGCGCTCGACGAGGAGGGTCTGCCCCTCCTCGACGCGGTACTGCTTGCCGCCGGTCTTGACGATCGCGTACATGGTGATCCCTACTCGGATGCGCTTGGGTTCCGCAGCAGCGGAACGGCGCCGTCCGCCTCTGCGGCCACGGCGCCGAGGCTTGGATTCTACGACATCCTCGTCCCCGTCCCCGGTGGGGCCGCCCTCCTGCGCCGGGCCGGAGCCGTTGGCCACGATGATGGCGGTCGCCGAGGTGCGCCCGGCCTCCTCGATGCGCACGAGGCGCTTCTCGCCCACGTGCGCGCCCGCCGCCGCGCACCGAGACGATGTAGCCGTCGATCTTGGCCACGGCGTCGTCGACCTCGTACATGTGCGGCTCGACGATCGTCGACGAGCACCTCGTCGCCCTCGCGGAAGGGCACGGCCTCCTCGCGGATCTCGTCGAGCGGGCCCTCGCGGACGACGTCGAAGTGGTCGAGCGGCAGCCCCTCGGAGCCGGTGAAGTGGAAGTGCTTGCCGGTCTCCTCCTCCAGCGCGTGCAGGACGCGCGCGCCCTGGCCGGTGAACTGGCTGGAGACCTGCGGGTTCATCTGCACGAGGAAGGCCTCGACCGTGCGCGGCGCGCGCGCGGCGAGCTCGCGCAGCCGGCGCTCGAACTCGATGGCGATCGTCTCCTCGGACAGGACGACGCCGTCGCCGTCGCAGGTCGGGCACGGCCGGGTCATGATCTCGCGCACGCCCTCGGTGACGTTCTGGCGCGTCATCTCGACCAGCCCGAGCTGGGAGATCTCGGCCGTGAAGGTCTTCGTGCGGTCCTCGTCCAGGGCGACTTGCGCAGCGTCTTGAGCACCGCGTCGCGGTTGCGCGCGCGGGCCATGTCGATGAAGTCGATGACGATGATGCCGCCGATGTCGCGCAGGCGCAGCTCGTTGACGACCTCCTCGGCGGCCTCGAGGTTCGTGCGCGTGATCGTGTCCTCCAGGCGCGCCTGCTTGCCGCGGCCGACGAACGAGCCGGAGTTGACGTCGATGACGGTCAGCGCCTCGGCGTAGTCGATCATCAGGTAGCCGCCCGAGGGCAGGTCGACGCGGCGCGAGACGAGGCCGTCGATGACCTCCTCGACGCCGTAGGCCTCGAACAGCGGCTTGGACTCCTGGTAGAGCTCGACGCGGTCGACGAGCTCGGGCGCCGTGCGCGTGAAGAACGAGACGAGCCGCTGGTGCTGCTGCTCGTCGTCGACGACCGCGCGCTCGAAGTCGGCCGAGAAGATGTCGCGCACGACGCGCACCGACAGGTCGGCCTCCTGGAAGACCAGCGCGGGGGCGGTGGCCTCCGCGACGCGCTTCTCCAGGACCTCGTGGAGCTTGAACAGGTACTGCAGCTCGCGCTCGAAGTCCTCGCGCTTGGCGCCGTGGGCCGCGGTGCGGATGATCGCGCCGCCGCCCGTGCAGGTCCAGCGCCTTGGCCTCCTTGCGCAGGCGCTCGCGCTCCTTGTCCTCCAGGCGCTTGGAGACGCCGATGCCCTCGCCGGTCGGCGTGTAGACCATGTAGCGCCCGGCGATCGTGAGCTCCATCGACAGCCGCGCGCCCTTGGTCTTGAGCGGGTCCTTGACGACCTGCACGACGACCTCCTGGCCGGGCTTGAGCAGGTCGGTGATCTTCTTGCCGCCGCCCTCGCCGCGGCCGCGCCCGCGGCGCGGGATCTCGACGCCGGGCAGCACGATCTCGTCGACGTGCAGGAAGCCGTTCTTGTCGAGGCCGATGTCGACGAACGCGGCCTCGAGGCCGGGCAGGACGTTGTCGACCTGGCCCTTGTAGATGTTGCCGACGATCGACCGGTTGCCGCGGCGCTCGAAGTAGAGCTCGGCGACGCGGTAGCCGGCGGCCGGGTTGGCGGGAGTCTTCGCGCCGCGCGGCCTCGGCCGCGCGTGGACTTCGCGGCGGCCGGTGTCCCGGTCGCCTCCAGCAGCGCGACGCGGGTCTCCCCGCGGTCGACGCTGACGAGCACTTGCTTCTTCACGTTGGTTCGCTTCCGATCCTTCAGAGGTTGAGCACGCGGCCCTTGCTGCCCGCCGCCTCGCGCCCTTGCGCGTAGATCGACTGGAGCAGGCCGACGGCCAGGAATGTGGCGAGGACCGAGGAGCCGCCGTAGCTGATCAGCGGCAGCGGGATGCCCGTGATGGGCATGATCCCGATGTTCATCCCGACGTTGACGAAGACCTCGAAGAGCAGCATCGCGACGATGCCGCCGGCGATCAGCGCGCCGAAGAGGTTCTTCGCCATGGTCAGGATGCGCAGTCCTCGCCAGATGAGCAGGGCGTACATCGACAGCACGAACGCGGCGCCGACGAAGCCCCAGCGCTCCCCGACCACCGCGAACACGAAGTCCGTGTGGTGCTCGGGGAGGAAGTCGAGCTGCGTCTGCGTCGCGCGGTCGCCGCGGCCGGTCTTCTCACCGGAGCCGATCGCGATCCGCGACTGGTTCTGCTGGTAGCCCTGGTTGGCGGGGTTGTCCGACGGGTTGAGGAACGCCGTCAGACGGTCCTTCTGGTAGTCCTCGAGCACGCTCACGCCCACCGCCGGCGCGGCGACGAGCACGAGCGCGATGGCCGCCGCGAACAGCGCGAGCAGCCCGGCGAAGTGGCGGGCCGACGTGCCCGCCACGAACAGCACGGCGAGCCCGATGACGACGTAGACGAGGCCCGAGCCGAGGTCCTGGACGATGACCAGGACGGCCGGCAGGAGCGTGAGCAGCATGATGCGCGCGGTGGTGTCGCGGTCGCGCAGCGCGCGAACGCGCTCCACGACGAAGCCGGCAAGCGCGACGACGAGCAGCACCTTGCCGAGCTCGGAGAACTGCACCTCGAAGAGCGGCAGCTCGATCGCGCGGCGCGAGCCGCGCGTGTCCGAGCCCAGCAGCTGTGTGGCCACGATCCCGGCGATGAGCACGCGCGTAGATGCCCACGCGCCAGTCGCGCAGGCGCGAGTAGTCGACGCGCGACAGCACGAGGGCGACGAGCGCCCCGACGCGCGAAGTAGATCGCCTGGCGCTCGACGTAGTAGCTGGGGTTGCCCGCGACGTCGTCCTGGGTGGCGTAGGCGATCGTCACCAGCGAGCCGGCGCACAGCCCGAGCAGCGCGAGCACGAGGATGCCGTCGAAGGGGAGCAGCGCCCCGAGGCTGCGCGAGGCCGGCCGCCCCTGGGGCGGCGCGTCCTCGACGTCGCGCAGCGGGGTGGTGACGGCCGAGCTCACTCGGCGTTCCTCGAGGCCTTCGCGGTGAACGTCTTCTTCTGGCCGAACCACTGGCCCAGCACGTAGCGCACGGCCGGCGCGGCGGCCTCGGCGCCGAAGCCGCCCTGCTCGACGGTGGCGGCGACGACGATCGGCCGGCTGGCGTGCGGGCACCCAGGCCACGTACCAGGACTGGTCGCCCTTGGACGTCTCGGCCGTGCCGGTCTTGCCGTAGACGGGGTAGGCGTCCTGGTTCCAGTCGTCGAACACGCCGGCGGAGGTCCCGTCGTCCTGGGTCGAGAGGTGCAGGCCGTCCATGATGGCCTGTCGCGCGGCGGGGTCGAGCTTCACGCGCCGCGAGGGCGGCGCGTCGATCTCCTGGATGATGCGCCCGTTGGCGTCCTCGACGAACGCGCCCAGGTGCGGGCGCACGACGCGGCCGCCGTTGGCGATCGTCGCCGTAGGCGACCGCCATCTGCAGCGGCGTGGCCTGCACGTCGCCCTGGCCGACCGAGAGGTTGACGTTGTCGCCCACGGTCCACGGCCGGTTCGTGCCGTCGGCGATCCCGCACGGCGCGCCCTCCTCGCGCCGGCACTCGGCTTCCAGGCGGTTGCGCTCGTCGCGCCACTCGCGGTCGGGCACGGTGCCCGCGAACTCGCTGGGCAGGTCGATGCCCGTCCGGCGGTCGAAGCCCAGGCGCCGCGCCCAGCGCTGCAGCGGCTGGCCCTCCAGCGGGTTGAGGTCGCGTCCCAGCGTGTAGAAGTAGACGTCGGAGGAGACCTGCAGCGCGCGCCGCAGCGCGATCGTCCCGTAGGCCGTGCTCGCGCGCGTTGCAGCGCTTCTGCTCGCCGATCTGCACGCAGGCGTCGTCGACGATCGGCGTGTCGGGCGTGCGCAGCCCCTCGGCGAGGCCGGCGAGCGCGGTGACCGGCTTGAACGTCGAGCCCGTCGGGTACTGGCCGCTGATCGCGCGGTTGAAGCGCGGCGAGCCGGCCTCCTCCCCGAACAGCGCCTCGTAGCGCTCCTCGGTGATCGGCCGCGAGAGCACCGACGGGTCGTAGGTCGGGTTGGAGCCCATGGCCAGCACCTCGCCGTCGCGCGGGTCCATGCGCGACGAAGGCGCCGGCGACGCCGGGCGTCGCGTCGATCGCCCGCTGCAGCGCCTCCTCGCCCGCCTCCTGCAGGTCGAGGTCCAGCGACAGGCGCACCGAGCGCCCGGGCACCGGCTCGTCGGCGGCGGCCGTCCCCTTCGGTCGCCCGAGCGCGTCGACGGTGATGCGGGTGGAGCCGTCGACGCCGCGCAGGAAGCGGTCGTAGGTGCGCTCGAGGCCCTCCTTGCCGACGATCGTGCCCTGCACGACCCCGCGGAAGCGCTTGAGCTCGAGCTCCTCGGGGCTGATCTCGGCGACCGTGCCGACGAGCTGGGCGGCCAGCTCGCGCTCGGGGTAGCGGCGCAGGTAGGTCTTGTCGACGTCGACGCCGGGGAAGGCGGCCTTGCGCTCGAGCAGGTAGTTGCGGATCGTCTCCGGCACGTCGGTGCGCACGGTGATGCGCGCGTAGGGCACGAGCGCCAGCGAGCGCACGATGCGCTGCTGGATCGTCTGCGGGCTCATGCCGAGCACGCGCGGCCAGCCGGCGCAGGCGCTCCGCCAGCTCCGGGGTGGGCGGCGGCCGGGATCGCGACGACCTCGCCGCGCTTGCCCTCTCGGTCGCTTCGCGCGTGCCGTCATCGCCTGGCCCCATCGGCGGCGAGGTCGCGCTCGGCCTGGGGCAGGCGCTCGGGTCGAGCTGCACGACGGTCGCCACCTTGTTGTCGACGAGCGTGCGGCCCTGGCGGTCGACGATCGCGCCGCGCGGCGCCTGCACGCGCTCGAGGCGCACGCGGTTGTCGGCGGCCTGGCGCTGGTAGTCGTCGCCCGACAGCACCTGCAGGTACCACAGGCGGAAGAAGATGATCCCGAACAGCGCGAAGGCGACGAACCCGAGCGTGGCGACGCGCACCGCGAGCTGCGGCGAGATCGGCGAGCGGCGCTCCTGGACGGGGTCGTATCACGCGCGCGAGAGCGGGGACAGCCCGCCGGTCGTGTAGGCGCGGCGCCGGCGCCGGCGCGGGTCCTCGGGCAGGGCGGGCAGCAGCAAGCGGCGCACGAGCGCGTACAGCGGCGCGGCGATGATGGCGTTGAGCAGGATCGTGGCCAGGATCTGACGGACCAGCAGCAGGCTGACCGGCGCGTCGACGCCGAGCAGGAACTGCATGAGCGAGTAGCCGACGGTCACGCCGGCGGTCGCGGCGGCGCCGACCAGGATCGGCGGCGAGCGCGCCCTCCGGGTCGCGCAGCTCGCGCAGGCGCCCGGCGCCGTAGCCGACCCCGAGCAGCACGAGCGACGAGAGCCCGACCGTCTGCACGAGCGCGAGGTCGAGGAACAGCCCGGCGCCGAAGCCGAAGACGGCGCCGGGCACGGCGCCGCACAGCAGGCCGACCGCCGCGACGACCAGCGGCGAGAGGTCGGCGTTGGTCCCGAACAGCTCGATCTGCGAGACCGCGGCGACCTGCAGGATGACCGTGGCGACGCCGAGGGCCGTCAGGCGCAGCGACGAGCTGGACGACGGAGGGGCTCACGCGGCGGGCCGGTTGCGGTTGGGGCGCGGGTGAGCACCTGGACGAACTCCAGGCGGCGCAGGTCGGCGTACGGCCGCACGTGGACCTCCTGGTCGTCGGTGCCCGGCTCGTCGACGCGAGTGACGGTGCCGATCGGGATGTTCGGCGGGAACAGCGACCTCAGGCTGTCCGAGGCGCGACTGCGTGCCCGCGGTCACGACGGCCTGACCGGGCCGCACCTCGTCGTCGCGGCGTGGTGTAGTCGCAGCACCAGCTCGGTGGGCCGGCCCGCCTCGACGGCGCACGACGCCGGTCACGCCGCTGGCGTTGATGCGCGCGCCGACACGTTCGTGGTGTGGTCGGTGATGAGCGCGCACGATCGCGGCGCGCGGCGAGGCGACGCTGACGCGCCCGATGAGGCCCTCGCCGGTGACGACCGGCTGGTCGGCGCGCACGCCGTCGGCGGTGCCCTTGTTGATCGTGACCTGCCCGTACCAGAGGCTCGGGTCCTGCCCGATGACGCGCGCGCCGACCGGTCCGGCTGCCGCGAGGCCCGCGCTCTCGTTCATGCGCAGGAGCTGCTTGAGCTGGGCGTTCTCGCGCCGCGCGGCGGCGCCGGCGACGGCGCTCGCACGCAGCTGGTCGCGCTCGGCGCGCAGGCCCTCGACCTCGCCCTTGGCGTCCAGCGTGTCGCCGACCCAGCCGGCCAGGTCGCGGAAGGGCTTCAGCGCGCGGCTCGCTCCCTCCTGGATCGGGGAGACGACCTCGAGCACGCCGCGCTGCACGCGCGTGCAGGCCGCCTCCGGCCGACTCGCCGAAGTAGGCGGTCAGCAGGATCAGGGAGCTGGCGACGAGCAGCCCGAGGACTGCCCGCCGGCGGCGGACCGTCTTGTCGTACACGTGGTGAGGTACTCCAAAGTCGTGGTGTGGTCTCTGCGCACGTCGCCTAGTACCGGCGCCGGTTGCGGTTGGACCTCGAGTTCTTGTTCGTGCGGTGGATGACCTCGAACTCCTCCAGGGAGCGGCCCGAGCCGACCGCGACGCACGTCAGCGGGCGACTCGGCGAGGTGCGCGGGCATCTGCGTCTCCTCGCGCAGGCGCTCGTCGAGGCCCTGCAGCAGCGAGCCGCCGCCGGCGAGCATGATGCCGCGGTCCATGATGTCGGACGCCAGCTCCGGCGGCGTGCGGTCGAGGGTCTCCTTGACCGCGTCGATGATCTGCAACAGCGGCTCCTCGAGCGCCTGGCGGATCTCCTCGCTGGTGAGCACGACGGTCTTGGGCAGGCCGCAGACCATGTCGCGCCCGCGGATCTCGGCCTGCACCTCCTCCTCCATCGGGTACGCCGAGCCGATCTCCAGCTTGACCTCCTCGGCCGTCTGCTGGCCGATGAGCAGCTTGTACTCGCGCTTGGCGTAGTTGATGATCGCCTCGTCGAGCTCGTCGCCGCCGATGCGGATCGACTGGGAGACGACGATCCCGCCGAGCGAGATCACGGCGACCTCGCTCGTGCCGCCGCCGATGTCGACGACCATCGAGCCCGTCGGCTCGCCGACCGGCAGCCCGGCGCCGATCGCGGCGGCCATCGGCTCCTCGATGAGGTAGGCCTGGCGCGCGCCGGCCGACAGGCACGCCTCCTCGACGGCGCGCTTCTCGACGCCGGTGACGCCGGAGGGCACGCAGACCACGACGCGCGGGTGCGCCCAGCGGTTCTGGTGCACCTTCTGGATGAAGTGGCGCAGCATCTCCTCGGTCACGTCGAAGTCGGCGATGACGCCGTCCTTGAGCGGACGGATGGCCGAGATCGTGCCGGGCGTGCGGCCGAGCATGCGCTTGGCCTCGATGCCGACGGCGTGCACCTCGCCGGTGCGCGAGTCGATCGCGACCACGCTCGGCTCGGACAGCACGATGCCGCGCCCACGCACGTAGACGAGCGTGTTCGCCGTGCCGAGGTCGACCGCCATGTCGCGGCCACCGAACCCGGTGAGGTAGCTGAAGAAGCCCATGCGGAGAGGAGGAGCGACGGCCGGCAGCCGACAGCGCGCGGCGCGTGCGCGCAGGCGCCGCATCCCGGGGCCAGTGTAGCGGCCCGGTGGCCGACGCCGGCAGGCGCGGACAGCGCGATTGCAGGGACTATCGGGCCAGCTCGAGCAGCCCGGGCCACAGGTCCAGCAGCGTCGCCACGGGCAGCCCGACGACGTTGAGGTAGTCGCCGTCGATTGCCGTCGACGAGCGCGCGCCGCGCGCCCCTGGATCGCGTAGCCGCCGGCCCGGTCGCGCCACTCGCCGGCCGCCAGGTACCAGTCGATCGAGGCCTCGTCCAGCGTGCGGAAGGTGACCTCGGTGACGGCCGTCGCGGCCTGCGCCTCGCCGCCGCGCAGCAGCGCGAGGCCGCTGACCACGCGGTGGGTCGCGGCCCGACAGGCGGCGCAGGGTCGCGCGCGCGGCCTCGGCGTCGGGCGGCTTGCCCCAGATCTCGCGGTCGAGCGCCACGAGCGTGTCGACGCCGAGGACCACCTCGCCGGCGGACGCACGGGCGGCGCGGCGCCTTGCGCAGGGCGTTCTCCGAGGCGACCGCCTCGGGCTCGCCCGCGACCTCCTCGTCGACGTCGGCCGGGCGGACCTCGAAGCGGATCCCGAGCTGCTCGAGGATCGCGCGGCGCTGGGGCGAGCGCGAGGCCAGGACGAGCCGCTCGGCCAGCGCTACGCCCCGAGCTCGGGGAAGAAGATCGCCGTCTCGCGCGCGGCCGACTCGCGCCGAGTCCGAGCCGTGGACCATGTTCTGGCCGACCTCGACGGCGAAGTCGCCGCGGATCGAGCCGGTCGTCGCCTCGAGCGGGTTCGTGGCGCCGATGACCTGGCGGGCGGCCTTCACGGCCTCCTCGCCCTCGAGCACCATCGCGACGAGCGGCGCCGAGGTGATGAACGTCGACGAGCTCGCCGAAGAACGGCTTGCCCTCGTGCTCGGCGTAGTGCTCGCGCGGCGAGCTCCTCGGTCACCGTCATGTGCTTGAGCGCGACGATGCGCAGGCCCTTGCGCTCGAAGCGGCGCGATGATCTCGCCGGTCAGGTTGCGCGCGAACGCGTCGGGCTTGACCAGGATGAGGGTCCGGTCCACGGGGTCTCCTTGCTGAGGGGTCGGATGCGGCTAGCCCGGCGGCGCCTCGACGGGCGCCGTCGGCTCCGGCTCGGCGCGGCGCCGGCGGCGGCGCCGCGGGGCCGGGGTCTTCCCCGGGATCTCCGCCTCGCAGTACGGGCAGATCTTCCACTCGGGGTCCAGCGGCTTGCCGCAGCGCCCGCACGGGTCCTTCAGCTTGCGCAGGCACGACGGGCAGCGCAGGAACGACTTCTCGAGCTCGTAGTCGCAGTGCGGGCACAGGAAGTAGTCGATCGAGTGCAGCCGCGCCTCGGCGGCCTGCATCTCGAGCTCGCGCTCGCGCACGTCGTCGAGGTACTCCGGCGGGCGCACGATCATGTAGACGATCGTCCCCACGAACGGGAACAGCGACGCCGCCGTCGCGCAGCCGACGAGCATCGGGTCGGCGATGCGCCGGCGCGCGTCGGAGAACGTGTAGTAGACGAGCGCCAGCCAGACGACGACCAGCACCAGGATCAGGAGCTTGATGGCCGTGTCGAGCGCATCGCTCTCGATGCCGAAGACGGCGGGGGTCACCATGTCCGCGGGAAGGCTACCCGGCCGTACCGACGGAGGATCCTCACTTCGTCACAGGAAGAGGCGCCCGAAGACGTAGCCGAGGGCGAAGAACACGAGGATCACGACCGCGACGACCGCCGCGACCACGAGCATCATCGCCGCCACCGAGGGGCCGTCGTCGCTCACAGGGTCGACCTCACCCGAGTACGGCCCGCCCGGGCGGGCGGCCGACCTCGTCGCGCGCAGGTCGGCCACCAGGTAGATCGAGCCGGTGGCCAGCGCGACGCCGCCGGGGCCGGCCGCCGCCCGCGCCGCGCTCGAGCGCCGCGTGCGGGTCGGCGATCGTGCGCACCGCCGGGCCGCCGAGCTGGGTGACCAGCGACTGCAGCGTCGCCGGCGAGAGCGCGCGCGGGTTGGCGTTGGCGCACGTGATCACCTCCGCGCACAGCGGCAGCAGCGCGCGCAGCATCTCGGCCGCGTCCTTGTCGTCGAGGATCGAGATCGCCGCGACGAGACGCCGGCCGTCGAGCATCGCGCGCAGCGCGTCGGCCAGCGCCACCATGCCGCCCGGGTTGTGCGCGCCGTCGACGATCGTGAGCGGGTCGTGTCCCGACGACCTCGAAGCGCCCGGGCACGAGCGTCGACGCGGCGGCGGCGCGGACGGCCTCGCCGCGCGGGCGGCGGCCGAGCCACGCCGCGGCGGCCTCCAGGGCCACGGCGAAGTTGCGCCGCTGGAAGGCGCCGGCCGCGCTCAGCGCCACGCCCGCGTCGCGCGGCGCGACGACCAGCCGCGCCCCGCGGGCGCTGCAGACCTCGCCGGCCAGCGCCGGCGGCGTCGGGGTGCAGGTCGGCGCCGACGACGAGCGTCGCGCCGTCGCGCACGACGGCGAGCTTCTCGGCGGCGATGTCGGCGATCGTCGGGCCCGAGCCAGCGCGTGTGCTCGAGCCCGACGTTGGTGAGCACCTGGACGGTCGAGGGGATCACGTTCGTCGCGTCGTAGCGCCCGCCCAGGCCGGCCTCGACGACGGCGACCTCCACGCCGGCATCCGCGAACGCGGCGTACGCCGCGGCGGTGAGGACCTCGAACTGCGTGACGCGGTCGCCGGCCTGCTAGCGTGCGGTCGACCTTGTCGGCGGCGCGGGCGGCGCGCTGCACCGCGGCCGCGAAGCGCGCGGGCTCGGAGTCGCGTCGCCGATGCGCACGCGCTCGGTGAACGAGACCAGGTGCGGCGAGAGGTAGGTCCCGGTCCGCACGCCCTCGGCCTCGAGGATCGCGGCCGCCATCCGCGCGGTCGACGACTTGCCGTTGGTGCCGACGACGTGGATCGAGCCGAAGCGCTCCTGGGGCGATCCGAGCGCGGTCATCAGCCGGCGCATGCGGTCCAGCCCGAAGCGCATGCCGAACAGCTCGAGCGACAGCAGGTGGCGCTCGGCGTCCTCCAGCGTCCAGGCCCTGCCGCCGCTCACAGCGCCTCGAGCTCGCGCCGCAGCCGCTCGAGCTTGTCGCGCTCGGCCTGCACGACCGCGTCGGGCGCCTTCGCGACGAAGCCCTCGTTGGCCAGCTTGCTCTCGGCGCGCGCGATCTCCGCGAGCACGCGCTCGCGCTCGGCGGCGCGCCGGCGCTCGGCCTCGGCCAGGTCGACGCCCTCGGCGGGCAGCACCTCGATCGCGCCGCCGGGGATCGGCACGACCGCGGCGGGGTCGGCACCGTTGGTGGACGCCGCCTCCAGGTCCAGACGCGCGAGCCGGGCGACGAGCGGCGCCGTCTGGGCGTAGCCGTCGGCGGCCAGCCGCGCGGGCAGGCGCTGCCCGGGCTTGACGCCGGCGTCGTTGCGGAACGAGCGCACCGCGGTCACCGCGCCGACGACCGCCGCGATCTCGCGCTCGGCCTGCTCGTCGAGCAGCGCGTCGTCGGGCTTGGGGTAGCGGCCGGCGGCCAGCAGGCCTTCGGCCCCGGGCACCTCCGCCCACAGCTCCTCGGTCACGAACGGGATCAGCGGGTGGGCGAGCGCCAGCGTCTCGCGCAGCACGTGCAGGAGCGTGGCCGAGAGGTCCTCGTCGGTCTCGCGGCCCTTGATCAGCTCCAGGTACCAGTCGCACAGCTCGCCGTAGACGAAGTCGTAGAGCCCGAGCGCGGCCTTGGCGAAGTCGAAGGCCTCGATGCGCGCGGCGGTGTCGGCCGTGATGCGCTGCAGGCGCGACAGGATCCAGCGGTCCTCGACCGTTCGCGGCCGCGGCGCGGGCGCGACGCCCTCGCCGACGGTGAGCAGCACGTAGCGCGACGCGTTGAACAGCTTGTTGGCCAGCGCCTGGCCCTGCTCGACCTTCTCGGCGCTGTAGCGCACGTCCTGGGTCGAGGACATCGCCAGCAGGCCGAAGCGCACGGCGTCCGCCCCGTGGCGGTCGATCTCGTCGAGCGGGTCGATCCCCGTGCCCAGCGACTTGCTCATGCGCCGCCCGTCCGGGGCCTGGATCACCGAGTGCACGTAGACGCGGTCGAAGGGGACGTCGCCGGCGAACTCGAGCCCGATCATCACCATGCGCGCCACCCACAGGAAGAGGATGTCGCGCGCCGTCGAGAGCACGTCGGTCGGGTAGAAGGCGCGCAGCTCGGCGGTGTCCTCGGGCCAGCCCAGCGTCGCGAACGGCCACAGGGCCGAGCTGAACCACGTGTCGAGGACGTCGGGGTCGCGCTCCCAGCCCTCGCCCTGCGGGGCCTCCATGCCGACGTACGTCTCGTCACCGCGGTACCAGACCGGCAGCTGGTGGCCCCACCACAGCTGGCGGGAGACGCACCAGGGGCGGATGTTCTCCAGCCAGTGCTCGTAGCGGCGGCGCTGGCTGTCGGGATGGATGCGCACGCGCCCGTCGCGCACGACCTCCAGCGCCGGCGGGGCGAGCTCGTCCATGCGCATGAACCACTGCAGCGAGATGAGCGGCTCGATGCGCTCGCCCGAGCGGTGCGAGAAGGGCACGGTGTGGCGGTGGGGCTCGGCGTGGCGGATCGCGTCGGCGAGGTCGGCGACGACGCGCTCGCGCGCCTCGAGCACGCTCAGGCCCGCGTACACCCCCGCCGCAGCCGTCATGCGGCCGTCCTCGCCGATGACCGTGATCTCATCGAGGCCGTGGCGACGGCCGATCTCGAAGTCGGTGGGATCGTGGCCGGGGGTGATCTTCAGGCAGCCGGTGCCGAACTCGGGCTTGACGTGCTCGTCGGCGATGATCGGCAGGCGCCGGCCCACGAGCGGCAGGATCGCCGCCCGGCCGATGAGGTGACGGTGGCGGTCGTCGCCGGGATGCACGGCGATGGCGGTGTCCGCCAGCATCGTCTCGGGGCGCACGGTGGCGACGACCACCTCTCCGGACCCGTCCTCCAGCGGGTAGGCGATGTGGAAGAGCGTGTCCTCGACCTCGCGCTCCTCGACCTCGAGCTCGGAGATGGCCGAGCGGCTGCCCGGATCCCAGTTGACGAGGTAGTTGTCGCGGTAGATCGCGCCCTTGGCGTACAGGTCGACGAACACCTTCTGGACCGCCATCGCGTAGCGCTCGTCGAGCGTGAAGCGCTCGTCGGCGTAGTCCAGCGAGGCGCCCAGGCGCTGGAACTGCTCGGTGATCGTCCCCCCGTACTGCCGGCGCCAGCGCCAGACGCGCTCGACGAACGCCCCGCGCCCGATCTCCTCCCGGCTGGTGCCCTCGCTGAGGAGCTGGCGCTCGACCTGCTTCTGGGTGGCGATGCCCGCATGATCCGTGCCGAAGGTCCACTTCGCGCGGCGCCCCAGCATCCGGTGGTAGCGCACGAGGACGTCCTGCACGGAGCCGTTGAGCGCGTGACCCATGTGCAGGACGCCGGTGACGTTCGGCGGGGGCACGGCGATCGAGAAGTTCTCCTGCGCCGTGCCGTCGGGCTCGGCGTGGAAGATCCCCGACTCGAGCCAGCGGGCCATGATCCGAGGCTCGACCTCGGCCGGATCGAAGCGGGTGCGGTCCTGCAGGGACATCGGGCGGCTGAGTGTAAGAGGCTGTTGCGCCAAACGGACCGGAGCCCGCCCCGAGGCGAGCCCCTGGAGGTGACGGCGGTGATCGACGGAGTACATGCGGTGCTGCTCGCCAAGGACGAGCGGATCGGCCCGATGACGCCGATGGCGCACCCGACCCCGCTCCGGCCCGGCGGCTGACGGACCGGCATGGACGCCCCCCTCGCCCGCGTCGGCCTGATCGTGCACCCGAGCCGCGACGTGCGCGGCGCGATCGCCACGCTCGAGGCGTGGGCGCGACGCCGCCAGACCGAGCTGGTGACGCTCACGGCCGACAGCCTCGCCGCCGACGTCGCGGCCTGCGACCTCGTCGTCGCGCTGGGCGGCGACGGCACGGCGCTGGCAGCGCTGCATCTGGCCGGGCCGGTCGACCGGCCCGTGCTCGGCGTGGCGTGCGGCAGCCTCGGCGCGCTGACCGCCACCCCGGCGAGCCGGCTGGAGCGCGCGCTCGAGGACGTCGCCGAGGGGCGCTGGACGGCCCGCCGCCTGGCGGGACTGGAGCTGCGCCGCGCCGGCGACCCGCCGCTGGCCGCGGTCAACGACGTCGTGCTCGTGCGCCGCGGCGCGGGCCAGGTCATCGTCGAGGTGACCGTCGACGGCGACCGCTTCGTGCGCTTCGCCGGCGACGGGCTCGTCGTCGCCACGCCGCTGGGCTCCAGCGGGTACACGCTCGCGTCGGGCGGTCCACTGCTCGCGCCCGGCACCGGCGGTGCGGTGATCACGCCGCTCGCGCCCCACGGAGGCTGCTGCCCGCCGCTCGTCACGACGCCCGCCCAGGTGGTGGGCGTCACGCTCGAGCCCGGGTACGGCGGCGCGCGCCTCGAGCTCGACGGGCAGGCCCGTGGCGCGCTCGAGCCGCCCGCCGAGGCGCACTTCGAGCTCGTCGCCCGGCCCGGCGTCGCCACGATCGCCGAGCTGGCCGGCGGCGAGTCTCCCCTGGCGGGCCTGCGCCGCCGGCGCATCGTGATCGACAGCCCGCGGATCCTCGCCCGCGACGAGCGGGAGGGTGGCTAGCGGCGCCCGCGACGCCTGTGGCGCTGGCCCATCATCGCGGCCGTCGCGGCCCTGCGCCCGAAGCGCAGCAGCTCGAGCCGGCGCGCGATCTCGCCCAGCTCGCGCCGCTCCTTCGGCGAGAGGCCGGAGGCCCGGCCCTTCGAGCGCCGCAGGAGCTCGACGAGCCGCGTGCGGTCACGCGGGTCGAGCTCGTCCCAGTGCGCCTTGCCGGCGCGGAGGATCTCGAGGAGCAGGAGCCACGGGATCGCGCGGCGGGCGAACAGGCGACGGACGGGCATCGGCCGGACGCTACCCGGCATGGTCCGCGGGCACGCGAGCCACGCATCTCTATAGCACTATCGCTATACTACACATCCGCTATGACCCCAGACGCCCTCCTTCGCGGAGCCCGTGCCGCCGCGGGCCTCACCCAGGTCGAGGTCGCCCGGCGCATGGGCACGTCCCAGTCCGTCGTCGCCCGGCTCGAGCGAACCGGTGCCAACCCGCGCTACGCGACCCTCGACCGCGCGCTGCGCGCGACGGGCCACCGCCTCGAAGCGCGTGCCCCCGAGCACCTCGGGAGCGTCGACGAGTCGCAACTGCGCGAGCGGCTGCAGCTGACACCGGCGGAGCGCCTTGCCGTCTTCCAGGCGTCGCACCGCGCGGTCGCGCGGCTCACCCGCACGGCCCGGCGTGTCCCCCGTTGAGCTCGACGCCGAGCGCATCCTGCGCGCGCTCGTCGCGAGGGGCGTCGACTTCGTCGTCATCGGCGGGATCGCGGCGGTGCTCCACGGGTCGGCCCGCAACACGTTCGACCTCGACGTCTGCTTCGCCACCGACGACGTCAACCTCCACGCGCTGGGGGATGTCCTCGTCGAGCTGGGCGCCCGGCTGCGCGGCGTCCCCGACGACGTGCCCTTCACGCCTGACACCCGGACGCTCAGGCGCATCGAGGTGCTCACGCTCGCGACGGTCGCCGGAGACCTCGACGTGGTGGCACGGCCGTCGGGCGCACCCGGCTACGCGGCGCTGCGCCGGCGGGCCGAGCGCTTCGACCTCGGCGGCTTCGCCGTGCTCGTCGCATCGGTCGAGGACCTGATCGCGATGAAGCAGGCAGCCGGCCGGGCCAAGGACGTCCAGGACGTCGCGGAGCTCGAAGCGATCCTGCGGCTGCGCGGAGGCCGCTAGGCCGACTCGGCGGCGCGGGCCTGGTCGTCCTCGGGCGCGGCCTCGGTGACGAGCGTCGGGGCCTGGCCCCGCTCGATCGTCTCCTTGGTCACGACGCACTTCTTGACGTCGCGGCGCGAGGGCAGCTCGAACTGGACCTCGAGCAGGACCTCCTCGATGATCGAGCGCAGGCCGCGGGCGCCGGTCTCGCGGACGAGCGCCTTGTCGGCGACCGACACGAGGGCGTCGTCGGAGAAGACGAGCTCGATCCCGTCGAACTGGAAGAAGCGCTGGAACTGCTTGACGAGCGCGTTGCGCGGCTCGGTCAGGATCGTGATGAGGTCGTCGCGCGAGAGCTGGTGCACGGCGCTCACGACCGGCAGGCGGCCGATGAACTCCGGGATGAGCCCGTAGTTGACGAGGTCCTCGGGCAGGCAGCGCTCGAAGGTGTCGCCCGTGTCCTTCTCGGCGCGCGTCTGCATGGAGGCGCCGAAGCCGACGCCGTTGTGCCCGATGCGCCGCTCGATGACCTTGTCGAGGTTGGCGAACGCCCCGCCGCAGACGAACAGCACGTTCGTCGTGTCGATGGTCAGGAACTCCTGGTGGGGATGCTTGCGCCCACCCTGCGGCGGCACGCTGGCGGTCGTTCCCTCGAGGATCTTCAGGAGCGCCTGCTGGACGCCCTCGCCGGACACGTCGCGCGTGATCGACGGGTTGTCGGCCTTGCGGGCGATCTTGTCGACCTCGTCGATGTAGATGATCCCCGTCTCGGCCTTCTTGACGTCGTAGTCGGCGGCCTGGATGAGCTTCAGCAGGATGTTCTCGACGTCCTCGCCGACGTAGCCGGCCTCGGTCAGCGCGGTGGCGTCGGCGATCGCGAAGGGCACGTTGAGGATCCGCGCGAGCGTCTGGGCGAGCAGCGTCTTGCCGCAGCCCGTCGGGCCGAGCAGCAGGATGTTCGACTTCTGCAGCTCGATGTCCGTCTCGTCGGACTGCATCATCTGCACGCGCTTGTAGTGGTTGTAGACCGCCACCGACAGCGTGCGCTTGGACTCCTCCTGCCCGACGACGTACTCGTCGAGGACGTCGTAGATCTCCCGCGGCTTGGGGAGGTTCTCGATGTCGAACGTCGGGGGGGCGGTCAGCTCCTCGTCGATGATCTCGTTGCAGAGATCGATGCACTCGTCGCAGATGTAGACGCCGGGCCCGGCGATGAGCTTCTTGACCTGGCGCTGCGACTTCCCGCAGAAGCTGCAGAGGAGCTGTTCGTTCGAATCGGTCGGTCGGGCCATACCCTCTCCAAGTTTGCCCGGTGACCCCTGAGCTTAGTGCTCGGAGATCACCCGATCGATGATGCCGTAGTCCTTGGCCTCATCCGAAGACATGAAGTAGTCGCGCTCGGTGTCACGGCTGACCTTCTCGTAGTCCTGCCCGGTGTGCTGGGCGATGATGTGATCCAGCCGCTGGCGGATGTCGATGATCTCCTTGGCGTGGATCTCGATGTCCGTCGCCTGCCCCTGGAAGCCCGACGACACCTGGTGGATCAGGATCTTCGCGTTGGGCAGCGCCATGCGCTTGCCGGCCGCGCCGCCGGCGAGCAGCAGCGCGCCCATCGACATCGCGATGCCGACGCAGATGGTCGACACGTCGGGCTTGATGAACTGCATGGTGTCGTAGATCGCCAGGCCGGCGTACACCGAGCCGCCGGGCGAGTTGACGTAGATCGAGATGTCCTTGTCGGGGTCCTCGGACTCGAGGTGCAGGAGCTGGGCCACGATCAGGTTGGCGATCTGGTCGTCCACAGGGGTCCCCAGGAAGACGATGCGCTCGTTCAGCAGCCGGCTGTAGATGTCGAAGGCCCGCTCGCCTCGCGACGTCTGCTCGACCACCATGGGGACAAGTGGGCTCATTGATCCTCGGTCTTGTTTCGCAGGTGGGTCCGGTTTCCTGCCGCAGCCTAGCAACGGGCCCCTGGCCCACCAGACGTCTGTCGGCGCCGCGGGAGGGGAGCTTGAGTCACTGCCCAGGCGTCCACAGCCGGGCGGGCGGCGCCGGGTTCCCGGCGTCGGCGGGGGCCCCGGCGCCCTCGCGGCCGGGCGTCCACAGCTTGTCGCGCGCCTGCGCCTGCTCGACGGTGATCGGCACGGCCGCCTCGGCGAGCAGCTCGACCGCGCGGCGCTGGGCGAGATCCTCGCGCAGGTCGTCGAGGCGGCCGGCCTTGTCCAGGCGCTTGCGCAGCTTCTCCGGCGTGGTGTTCTCGCGGGCGGCCGTGGACTGCAGCGCGTCGAGCACGTCGCCGTCGGAGGGCTCGATGCCCTCGGCCTCGACGACGGCCTGGATGACCGCCTCGCGGCGCAGCGCGCGCTCGGCGTCGGGCCGCGCCTCGGCGAGCACCTCGTCCTCGTCCTTGCCCGAGATCTGCAGGTACGTCTCGCGCGTGATGCCCTGGTGGGAGAGCGAGTGCAGCATGCGCTCCCACAGCTCGCGCGAGCGCGCCTCGACCAGCGCGTCGGGGACCTCCACCCGCGCGTCGCGGGCGACCGCGTCGAGCACCGCCTCGCGGAACTCGGCGTCGACCCGCTGCTCGTCGGCCTCGCGCAGGCGGCCGCGTACGTCGTCGCGCAGCTCCTCGAGCGTGTCGAAGCCGGCGGCGTCGGCCGCGAAGTCGTCGTCGAGCTCGGGCAGGTGCTTGCGCTTGACCTCCTTGACCGTCACGGCGAAGGCGGCCGTCTTGCCGGCCAGGTTCTCGGCCCCGTAGTCGTCGGGGAAGGTGATCGTGACGGTGCGCTCGTCGCCCGCCTTCGCGCCCTCGAGCTGCTCCTCGAAGCCGGGCACCAGGCGGCCCGAGCCCAGCTCGACGAGCTGGTCGCGCCCCGAGCCGCCGGCGAACGGGTCGCCGTCGAGGGTGCCCTCGAAGTCCATGACGACGTAGTCGCCGCTGGCGGCGGGCTCGTCGACGGTGTCCAGCCGCGCGCTGCGCTCGCGCAGCGCGTCGACCTCGGCCTGCACGGCCTCGTCGTCGGCCGCGGGCTCGCGCCGGCCGACCTCGACGCCGCGGTACTCGCCCAGGGTGGCGGTCGGGCGCACGCCGATCTCGACGGTGAAGGTGAGCGGCTCGCCCTCGCCCGGCAGGTCGCCGAGGTTGAGGTCGGGCTCGCCGACCGGGTGGATGCCCGCGTCGTCGATGGCGTCGAGGTACCAGCGGCCCAGCGTGCCGCGCACCGCCTCGTCGAGGATCGCCTCGCGGCCCATGCGCTGGATGACGACCGGCGGGGGCACCTTGCCCTTGCGGAAGCCGGGCATGCGCAGGTCGCGCCCGAGCTGGCGCGCGGTCTGCTCCATGGAGCGCCTGACCTCCTCCGCCGGCACCTCGGCCTCGAGGCGCACGCGCGACTCGGGCAGTTCGGTGAGCGACGTCTTGACGGCGGTGGCCATGGCGGGGCAACGATAGCGTCCGGTCCGTGGCGCACGGCCGCGGACATCCCCTCTCGAGGCGCGACCGGATCGCCGCCGCGCTGGTCACCGGGCCGGCCGGCCACCTGTACGCGGGCGTGGCCGACTGGGCCGTGCTCTTGGCGCGCCTCGGATGGGCGCGGGCGCGCGGCTGGGCTCGGCGCTGACGCGCCGGGCGCTTCCCGCCGCCGGCGGGACGAACAGCGGCGGTGAGGGAGGACGGTCCCTGCGTGGGTGGCCGCCGCGAGGCCCGATCAGCCGGCTCAGCGTCACGCTCGTCGCATCCGCGCGCACGGGTGTGACGTTCGACCCGTCATAGGGGCACAACGTCACACCGGTCGCGCTCAGGCGCACGAGTGTGACGTCGGGCCGGTGCGAGCGGCGTCCCGAACCGGCCAAACGTACAAGCCCTGAGCGTTCGCGCGGCGCGGCGCACGTTGAGCCGGTCAGACCGGCAGATCGTGGGGCGGGCGGCTGGACCGGCGACGCATTGCACGATGAGCCGGTTGGCCAGGCGGTCGGGACCGGTCCCCTCATCGCCGCCGTTCGCCGGCGCCGACCACGCCGGGCTCGCGGTGGCGGCGCCTTCGGCGCGCCTCGGGGAGGGCGCGCGGGTGGGCGAGGCGCTCGGCTCCGCCCACCCACTGACCCTCATCACCGCGGTGCGCCGTTCAGCAGGTCGCGATCAGGTGAAACGAGCGGTCGGCCGCGGGGCTGTCCCCGGCCGCCTGGCGCGTGCGCACCCGCAGCGTGGTCGCGTCGACCGGCTCGATCGTGGCGAAGCCCAGCTGCGTGTCGCCGCCGATGACGGTGGCGCTGTACGCGCACCTCGAGACGTCCTCGGCGAAGGTCACCGTGTAGGTGCCCGTGGCGGTGCGCGACGCGGCGCTCGCCCCGCGGCCGGCGGCCAGCGCGCCCGTGTCGCCGGTGACCGCGGCGAAGCGCGTCAGCGCCTGCGCGGCGGCGACGATCTCGTCGGCCGAGCGGCCGTCGACCTGGTCGGCGTTGAGGCCGCTGGCGACCCCGCGGGCGTTCGTCGTGAACGGCGCGGCGTTCGCGTTGGAGGAGCGGATGACGCCGACCTCGCTGCCGCCCGTGTTCTCGAACTCGAAGGCGCGGCCGTCGACCAGATTGCGCGCACGCAGGCACGGCTCGTTGCCGCGCTCGATGCCCCCGGCCTTCGAGCGGCAGCCGTAGACGGCGCCGCCGCCGTTGTCGGACTTGTTGGACTGGCGCGTGCCGTAGGTCGAGGAGTTCGTGATGATCTGCGTCTCCGTGCTGAGCGCCACCGACTGGTTGGGGCTCGGGTTGCGCTTGCCCGCCAGCAGCGGGCGGCCCTCGCCGGCGGCGAGGGCGAAGGGGGTGACCAGGAGCGCGACGACGACGGAGCTGGCGAGGATCCACGGACCCCGGGCGCCGCCGCGCAGGCGGTTGATGATGTGGTGCATGTGCATCGCAACAGGCCACGGACGGCGCGAGTTGCGGTCTGCACACGATGTTTCAGGAGGCCATGGCGTAGACCGGCCAGCGCCCGGGCACGCCGCGCAGCTGTTGCGTCCCGCGGTCCTCGAAGTGGATCCCAGCGCCGAGCACCGTCCCGCACGTCGTGCCCGATACGAGCACCTCGCCGGGGGCGGCGAGGCCCGCCACGCGCGCGGCGACGTGGACCGCCATCCCGCCCGACGTCGTCGCCGATGACCTCGCACTCGCCCGTGTGCAGCCCCACGCGCAGCTTCAGCCCGAGGTCGTCGACGACGTCGGCGATCGCCCGCGCCGCGCGCAGCGCCCGGGACGGCGCGCCGGCGAAGGTGGCGAGGAAGGCGTCGCCGATCGTCTTGATCTCCAGCCCGCCGAAGCGGTCGAGCTCGCGGCGCACCGCCGCGTCGTGGGCGGCGAGCAGGTGGCGCCACTGCTCGTCGCCGAGCCGCCGCGCGTGGCCGGTGGAGTCGACGATGTCGGTGAACAGCACGGTCAGCAGCTCGCGCTCGATCGATCGCGACCGCCCGCCGGTGAGGAACTCCTCGGTCTCGCCGAGCACCGCCGCCGAGTCGCCGGCGCTCGGCAGGTTGTCGACGCCCTCGAGCTCGACGTAGCGCGCGCCCGGGATGCGCTGCGCCATGTAGCGGGAATGGCGCACGTCGATGAGCTGGTCGCCTGCGCGGTGCATGATGAGGGTGGGGACGCGCAGGTGGGCGAGGTCCTCGCGCGCGTCGTAGCGCGAGATCACCTCCAGGATCAGGCGCATCGCCCCCGGGCTCGAGGCGAGCCGCTCCATGCGCGCCATCCAGCTGCGCATGCGCGGGTCCGCGCTCTGCGAGGGCGCGACGACGTCGATGTTCGCACCCGTCCCCCACCCCGCGACGAGCTCCTCGATCGCGGGCTCGAGCTCCTCCGCGCTGCGCGCCCAGTCGTAGTCCACCCGCGCGCGCGCCGAGGCCATGCCCGCGTACAGCACGAGCGCGCGCACGCGCTCGGGGCGGCGCCGCGCCAGGCGGATGCAGGGGATCCCGCCCGAGGCGTACCCGAGCAGCACGACGCGCTCGCTGCCCGCCGCCTCGAGCACCGCCGCGACGTCCTCGACCTCGTCGTCGAGCGTGACCGAGCCGTCGAGCGGATCCGACAGGCCGACGCCGCGGCGGTCCATGATCATCACCCGGGCGAAGGAGCCCAGGCGCTCGAAGAAGGACGCCATCCCCGGCTCCTCCCAGAGCTGCTCGAGGTGCGACGTCGAGCCGGGGACGAACAGCACGTCGATCGTCCCCTCCCCCGAGATCGAGTAGGCCAGGTTCGTGCGCCCGTTGCGGGCGTAGTGCGTCTCCGGCGGCACCGCCGCTCAAGTATCGCGGGGCTGCTTGTGCCCCTCCAGCCAGCGGCGGCTCAGCGAGGTGGCCGTGACCCCGTGCACGACGATCGACACGATCACCGCGACGATCGTGGTCCAGAAGACGGCCGCGCCCTCCTGCGCGGACAGGACCCCGAGGCCGAGCGTGACCGCGGCGTAGTTGACCGAGCCGACCCCGCGCACGCCGAACCAGCCGATCCACGCACGTTCGGCGGCGGGCAGGCCCGAGCGCAGCAGCGCGACCGCCACGCTCGTCGGACGCAGCACGAGCAGCAGGAGCGGCACGAGCAGCCAGCCGTCGAGCCCGGGCGCCTGGAGCCCGTCGAGCGTCACCAGGCTGCCGATCAGCAGCACGAGGGCCAGCTCGGCGAACTTCTCGACCATGTCGGCGCCGTCGTGCACGCGCGCGTTGTACTCGTGGCCGTGCTCGTAGCGCCGGAACGCCACCCCGCCGGCGAACGCGGCCACGAACCCGTCGGCCGAGGCCAGCTCGGTCAGCCCGTAGATGACCAGCACGGCGGCGACCGCCAGCCAGCCGTCGTAGCGCGGGTCGAACAGCCGGCGGTCGCGCAGGCGCACGGCCATCGCGGCCAGGCCGTAGCCCACGCCGGCGCCGAGGGCGACCGCGAGCCCGATCGCGTACACGACGTCTGCCGCCAGCCACTCGATCACCCAGCCCGAGCCCTCCTCGCCGGCCACGAACGCGCCGAGCAGCAGGAACGGGATGGCCAGCCCGTCGTTGAGGCCGGCCTCGCCGGTGATCGAGAAGTTCGGCTCGCGCTCCTCCTCGTCGCCGGGCGGCCCGACGCCGATGTCGCCGGCGAGCACCGGGTCGGTGGGTGCCAGGCAGGCCCCGAGCATGATCGCCGCGCCGGCGCCGAGGCCCATGACGAGCGAGCCGAACAGCGCGACGGCCCCGATGGTCAGCGGCATCGCGACGAGCAGCAGCCTCCCGACGCCCGACCACTCGCGCACCGTGAGCGCGCGGTCGAGCTTCAGGCCCGTCCCGAACAGCGCGATGATCAGCGCCAGCTCGGAGAGGTGCTCCAGGAGCCGGCTGTCCTCGCTGGGCTTCAGCCAGTCGATCCCCACCGCCTCGACGATCAGCGCCGCGCCGAGCCCGATGACCAGGTAGATGACGCTCGCCGAGAAGGCGTGGGCGTGCTGGTGCGACAGCGCACCGACCGCGGCCATGACGGCGAGGCCGGCGACGAGCAGCCCGAGGTAGAACGGGCCACCGAACGAGAAGCCCTCGGCGACGGCGCTCGTGGCCACGCGCTCAGCGGGTGATCACGACGGGCGTGCCCACAGGGACGGTGCGGGCGAGGCGGCGCAGCGTCGCGTCGGTCGTGCGCAGGCAGCCCAGCGAGCCGCGGCTCCCGATCAGGTCGGGTCGCGTCGTGCCGTGGATCGCCATGCGGCCGTCGAACCCGCCGCTGCGCACCTTCGGCTGGCGCGCCGACAGCGCGATGATGCAGCAGCCGTAGGTGCGCCCGAAGGGGCGGCCGCGCAGCTTGTCGGTGATGGCGAAGCGGCCGGTGGGCGTCTCCGTGCCGCGCGCCCCGATCGTCACGGCGAAGCGGCTGCGCACGCGGCCGTCGTGGAGCACGGTCACCTCTCGGTCGGTGAGGTCGACGGTCAGGCGCCAGCGCGTGCGCCGCCGCGCGAAGGCCCGGCGCTCGACGCGCACCCACGCGCGCCGGCCGTTGGGCACGAGCGCCGTCGTCACCGCCGCCCAGCGCCCGCGCCGGCCGGTGACCGCCAGGATCGTCCGCCGGCCGTACTCCGTTCGGTCATCCACGCTCCCGATGACGCGGCCCCCCGGCCGGCTGTGCAGGCGCACCTTCGCGTCCTCGCGCACGCGCAGGATCTCCGCGGCCGGGCCGGAGGCCTGCGCGATTCCCGGCCCAGCGCCTGCGAGCACGCCGAGCGACGCGGCACAGACGAGCAGGAGCGGGCACCACGGACGCGACACGCGCCGCAGTGTGCCGCAGCGCTAGGGCTTGCGCTTCTTGGTCGTCCTGCGGCGCCGAGTCCCGGGGCAGCGAGCCCTGCCCGCCCACGAGGAAGTGCTGCGGGTTGCCCTTGCCCTTGACGCCGGCCAGCGCAGCGGACGGCGCGCGGCCGTCGTCGACCGGGGACGCGCCGGTGAGCATGGTGTTCATCGTCATGGCTCGCGGGCTGCCCGCTCCCGGCCCGTCCAAGCAGCGGCGGTCCGGCATGATGCGCGTGGCATGGCGCGCATCTACGTCACGGGTCACCGCAACCCCGACACGGACTCGATCGCCTCGGCGATCGGCTACGCGGAGCTCAAGCGGCGCATCGACCCGGGCAACGACTACGTCGCGGTGCGCCTGGGCGAGCTCAACGCGCAGACGCGCTGGGTGCTCGAGCGCAGCGGCGCGCAGGAGCCGGCGTTCATGGCCCACATCATGCTGCGCGTGCGCGACGTGATGCAGGAGTCCTTCCCGACCGCCAACCACGCCGAGCCGATCCGCGAGGTCGGCATGACGATGGCCCGCGAGGACCGCGATCTGATCCCCATCCTGGACGACGCCGGGACGCTCGCCGGGGTGATGACCGAGCGCGCGCTCGCCCGCCGCTACGTGCGCGAGTCACGCGAGGCCACGAGCCTGGCCGACGCCGCCGCACGCCTCAGCGCGATCGTCACCGTCCTGGAGGGCGAGCTGCTCGTCGGCGAGGACAGGGAGCTCGCCGGCCGCGTCTGGGTCTACGCCATGGACGTCGGCCGGCAGCCGAGCAAGATCGGCGCGGGCGACGTCGTCGTCACGGGCGACCGGCCCGACGCGCAGCGCTACGCGATCGACCTCGGCGCGGGGCTGCTGGTCACGAGCAACGCCGCGCGGCCACCCGACGAGGTGCTCGCGCTGGCCGAGGAGCGCGAAACGGCCGTCGTCGTGTCGCCGCTGGACAGCTACGTGACCAGCCGCATGATCACCCTGTCGGCGCCGTGCCGCGCGCTCATGGACCGCGAGCCGCTGACCGTGGGCCCCGACGACCTGCTGGCCGACGTGGCCGAGCAGGTGATCGACGTCGACTACCGCGCCGCGGTGGCGCTCGACGGCGGCTCACGCCGCCCGGTCGGGCTGGTCACGCGCTCGGACCTGGTCAACCCGACGCCGCGCCGGGTCGTGCTCGTCGACCACGCCGAGCAGGCCCAGAGCGTGCCGGGCGTCGAGGAGGCCGAGATCCTCGAGATCCTCGACCACCACAACATCGGCTCGATCGAGACGCGCATCCCGGTGCTCGCCACCTTCGACCCCGTCGGCTCGACCGCGACGCTCGTGATCGAGCGTTTCCGCCACAACGGCATGGAGCCCAGCCGCGCCGCCGCGACGATGCTGCTCGGCGCCGTCCTCTCGGACACGGTCATCCTCAACTCGCCGACCACGACCGAGCGCGACCGCGCCGTCGTCGCCTACCTCGAGCGCGTCCTCGCCCTCGACGCGACCGAGTTCGGGCGCGAGATGTTCCAGAGCACGTCCGACGTGTCGGGGCTGCCCGCGCAGGCGGTCGTCACGCGCGACGCCAAGGAGTACCACGCGGGCGAGCGGACGCTGTCGGTGGCCCAGATCGAGATCGTGGGCAAGGGGCTGCGCGAGCGCACGGAGGAGCTGCTGTCCGAGCTCGAGAGCCAGCGCGCGGCCCGCGGCCACGTGCTGTCCGCGCTGATGGTCACCGACATCCTGACCAGGAGCACGGACCTGCTCGTCGCGGGCGATCGCGCGCCGGTGGAGCGCGCCTTCGGGCGGCCGATGACCGACGGCGTGCTCGAGCTGCCGAACGTCATGAGCCGCAAGAAGCAGGTCGTGCCGCCGCTGCTGGCGGCGGTGTAGTCGGTGAGCGACGCCGACCTGCCCATCAGCGCGATCGGCCGCCGGCGCCATCGCCGTGCGGTGTTCGCCCTGGTGAACGACGAGCGCCGGGCGCGCACGCTGCCGCGGCTGCGCCACGCCCACAGCCTGAGCCTCTCCGCGCGGGCGTGGGCGCGCGCGCTGAGCCGCAGCTCGACCTTCACGCACGGCGACCTCGCGCGCCGGGCCAGGCGCTTCCCCTTCGTGCTGGCGTCACGGAGCCGCCGGGCGCGCGTCGCCGAGAACCTCGCCACGGGCACCGGGCCCGAGTCGACCCCGCGGCGGATCGTCGCCTCATGGATGGCCTCGCCCGAGCACCGCGGGAGGATCCTCGGCGCCTGGCAGTACACGGGGGTCTGGACCCAGCGCGACGCGCCCAGGCCGGGGACACAGCCCAACAGCGTCATCGTCGTGCGCGCAGGCGACGCTCGATCCGGCGCGGCCGCCGGCGACGCCTACGGCGCCGACTAGGCCGGCGGCGCGTGTCGACGAGGATGAGCCGCGTCGCGCCGATCGTGATGTGGTCGCCGTCGCGCAGCTCGGCCTCGTCGACGGCGGCGCCGTTGACCTCGACCGGCGCACCGCGACCGACGAGCACGACGCGCGCGTCGCGGACGACCACCGCGGCGTGGCGGGCCGCCACGCGGTGGTCGTCGAGCTCGACGTCGGCCGCCGGGCGAGCGGCCGATCGTCGTGACGGGGCCCGCCAGCGGCAGCAGGAGCAGCTCGGGGCCGTGCTCGACCGCCAGGAAGCGCCCGGGCGGCGGCATCGACAGCCTGACGGCGGCGTGGCGCTGGGTGCGGGGGCTGAGGGGTGTCGTCGCGGGAGTGAGCATCGGCCGATGATCGGCCCGCGCCATCAACGCGACCTCAGCGCAGCCTGGGAGCTTGCTGGGAGCGGCGCCGTGCCGCAGCGCGTGAACCACGGCAGCGACCCCAGCGGCGCGGGGACGCTCGCCCGGCGCGGCCCGCGGTAGCGGCGGCCGCTGCCCGCGCGCCGCCAGCAGCCGCGCGGGAAGCTCACCCGGCGGGTCCGCGCGCCCTGGGTCACCACCGGCGCGACGAGCACGTCGTCGCCCAGCAGCCACTGCTGGTCCTCCGTGCGCGCCCCGGGCGCCTCGGGCGCGGCCAGCCACAGCGGCCGCGTGATCGGCATCCCCGTTCGCGCGGCCTCGCGCCACAGGCGGCGAATCAGCGGCGCCGCGGCGACGTGCAGGCGCGCGAGCCGCCGGAAGGCGCGCAGCGTCTGCGCGTCGTAGCTCCACGGCGTGTGCGTGCCGGCTGCGACCGAGCCGTGGACGCGGAAGATCGGCGTCAGCGCCGCCCACGCGGCCCAGCGCAGGAAGAGCTCCTTCGTCGTGGGCCGCCGCGCGACGTCGAAGTAGCCGCCGATGTCGGTCCCGAAGCCGTAGGCGCCGGAGATCGCGCGGTTCAGCATGTCGGGCGCCTGCGAGGCGAGCCCGGCCGAGCGCGAGAAGTCGGTGGTCTCGTCGCCCGGCCAGGTCGCGCTCTCGTAGGCCACGGAGCCGGGCAGCCCGGAGTAGCCGGAGCGCGTGTAGAAGAAGACGTCGCCGTGCCGCGGGTGCGCGCGGCGGTAGGCGTCGATGGCCCGCCGCGTGGCGCGGTGGAACAGCACCGGCAGGCGGTTGTGCATCGTCGCGCCGGTCGAGCCGTCGTGCGAAGCGCATGTCGCTGAAGACCTGCTCGCCGAAGTCCTGCATGAAGCCGTCGGCCCCGAGGTCAAGCGCCTCGTGGATCCGGCCGGTCCACCAGCGCAGGGCTGCCGGGTCGGTGAAGTCGATCATCGCCGCGGGCGCGAAGAAGTTCGAGTCGAAGACGTACGGCGAGCCGTCGGCCCGGGTGGCGACGTACCCGCGCGCCAGCGCCTCGTCGAACAGCGCCGGGCTGTCGGTGCCGATCTCATCGCGTCCGACGAACGGACGGAAGTACAGGAGCACGCGGATGCCGCGCGCGCGGAAGCGCCGGATCAGGGTGCGCAGCGTCCCGCGGCTCAGGAACTCCCAGGCCTCGATGCGGTACGCACCGACTCGACGCGGTGGCGGCGGATGTCGCGCAGGTCGCGCTCGACGTCGCGCAGGTAGGCGCGCGGGCTCTGCGCGGGAAAGCGCACGAGCCGGTCGAGCTGGGGCCGCAGCGCCCAGGCGGGCGGCACGCGCTGGCGCCCGGTCAGCGCGGTCAGGGTGCGGATCGCCCGCCGCGGGCCGCCCGGCGCGACGATGTAGTCGAGCCCGCGCGCAGACGCGGCGACCTGCCACGCGTCGGCGCGGTCGGAGGCCATGCGCCAACGGGTGAGCTCGTCGCGCAGCGACAGGAAGCCGTAGGCCCGCGAGGAGACGAACGAGGACTGCACGAAGTACGCGCCCGTCGGCCCGTTCGGGTACAGGTAGCGGTCGCTGCCGGTGCCCGGCAGCCCGGCCGGCGGCATCGCCAACGGTCCCACCGAGAGGTTCGTCTGGTTCAGGAAGCTCTCGAGCTGCTGCCCGCGCTGGTCGAGCGCGTTGTGGCGACCGCCGAAGCCGCGGAACGCCTCGTCGGCGCCGCTGGCGAACGAGTCGGCCACGACGGCCACGCCGTCGCCCGGCGTGGGCCGGGCCGACACGCGCACCGCGCGGCGTCCCTGCGGGCGCACGCGCACCACGAGCCGGCGGCCGGACGGGTCGCTCGTCGAGACGACGAGGCGCACCCCGCCGCCCTCGCGCCGCGCGTCCAGGACGTCGAGCGCCGCGTACTGCACGCCCGAGCGCTCGGCGCTGCGCAGGGTCGCCACGGTCGGGCCGGGCCCCGGGTCCTGGGCGACCCGCTCGCTGCCGACGGTGAACGTGAGCGGCGCGTACTGCGTGGTCTCGGGCTCGTTGTCCACGCCGAACGGCTCGGGGTCGACGGTCGGCGGCTCGGCCAGGGGCGCGGGGCGCCGGTTGGGGACCTCGGTGAGGACCGTGCGCCCGCGGCCGTCGCGGAAGGCCAGGCGGAACGGCGCGCGGCCGACGACCGCCTGCGCCTCGCCGGCGTCGACCACGACGCGCTCGCGGGTGATGCGCACGTCGGCGAAGGCCGGTGCCGGGAGCGCCGCCAGCGCGACGATGACGACGGCCCGCGCGGCGTGACGGGCGCGTCGCACGGTCACCGGGCCGGCAGCGCGTTCGCGTCGGCGATCCGCCGGTACAGGCGGGCACTCGGCCGGGCGCGGCGCGCGAGCGTGTCCGCGTCGAAGCTGTAGAGCCCGAAGCGGGCGTCGAAGCCCTCGGCCCACTCGAAGTTGTCCAGCAGCGACCAGTGGAAGTAGCCGCGGACGTCGGCGCCGTCGGCGATCGCCTGGCGCACCGCGCGCAGGTGTCCGAGCAGGAACCCCGGGCGCTGGTCGTCGTCGCGGTCGTCGATGCCGTTCTCGGTGACGTACAGCGGCTTGCCGTACGAGTCGGCCAGCCGCAGGACGCGCCGCAGGCCGTCGGGGTCGATCTCCCAGCCGAAGTCGCTGCACGTCGTCGGGCACGGCGGCCCGCCCGGGTTGCCGGTCCCGCGGAACGTGGTCTGCGGGGTGAAGTCGAAGAGCGGGATCCTCGGCGTGATCGGGGCCGCCATCCCCGTGGCGCGGGCGGGCGAGTAGTAGTTCACGCCCACCCAGTCGGCCTTGTCGCGCAGCCGCCGCCGGCGCTCGCCGGGGTCGACGACGCCGTCGGCGTCGTTGTCGTAGACGCCGCGGATCGCCGCGTCGAGGAACAGGCGGTTGAAGACCTGGTCAGCGTGGCGGGCACCGCGCGCGTCCGCCGCGCTGGACGGATCCTGCGGACGCCAGTCCAGGAGGTTCGTGACGAAGCCCACGCGCGCGCGGCGGTCGCGGGCGCGGATGGCGTCGTAGGCGGCGGCGTTGCCCAGCCCCAGGTTGCGCACGACCGTGACCGCCGCACCGTAGTTGAGCACGCCCGGCGCCTTGGAGCCCGTGATCCCCGGGATGCTCACGTAGCCCTGCGAGGCCTGGACGATCGGCTCGTTGAGCGTCGCCCACAGGTCGACCAGGTCGCCGAACCTCCACGCGGCGTATGCCGCGTACTTGCGGAACTCGGCGACGGTGCCGGCGTCGAGCCAGCCCGCGCGGCGCAGCCCGGCGGGCACGGGCTCGTCGGGGCCGCGACCGGCGAACGCGGCGCGCACGGCCAGCGTGTCGTGGATCCACAGCGGCAGCGTGAAGTGGTTGAGCGTGAGCATCGGCCGCAGCCCGCGGCTGCGCGCGCCACGCAGGACCTTGCGGTAGTGGCGCACGGCCGTCCGGTTGGCCAGGCGGTCCAGGCGGCGCAGCTCGGCCGTGGACACCGATGTGCCGGTGCGGACCCCCGCCGTCGAGCGCGGGAAGATGCGGCTCCACTCGATCCCCAGGCGGATGGCGTTGTTGCGCAGCCCGCTGCTCGCCAGGTCGAGGTCCTCGCGGTAGCGCCGCCACGAGCCCGCCCCGCGCTCGACACGATCGCCGCTGACGGCGCCCTCGCGGATCAGCGCCGCGTCGTGGGTGAACGCCCACCAGTCGCTGGCACGGTCGGCGAACGGCGGCGACCCGCCCGCCTCGACCTGGAAGCCGGCCGTCGCCGTGCCCCACAGGAAGCCGGCGGGGAAGCCCTCGGCAGCCGCCGCGCCCGCGCCGGAGGGGGCCACGAGCACGGCGAGGTACGCGACGCACAGGGCGAGGGACAGGCGCATCGCGGCAACTTACCTCGCCGCGGGGACCCGCTCGATGCGGCGCAGCGTGCGCGTGTCGCGCGGGATCAGCCCCAGCGCCAGCACGAGCGCGGTCAGGACCCCGCCGGCGACGAGCACGCCCTCGGGGCTCGTCGCGTCGGCCACCGGGCCCGCCACGAGGAAGCCGACCGGCAGCAGCGCCAGCGAGCCCATCCAGTCGTAGGAGCTCACGCGTGACAGCGCCTCGGGCGGGATGCGCTCGGCCATCGCCGTGTTCCACCACACGTCGAACAGCGAGAACCCGAAGCCGGTGGCCGCGGCCAGGACGCAGACGACCACGACCGGCGCGACCGCGCCGAACGCGATCAGCAGCACCGGCCAGCCGGCCAGCACGACGAACGCCGCGCGCATCGGGTGCCGCGGGCGCCAGCGCAGGCCGGCCAGCGCGCCCGCCAGCGCCCCGACGCCGAACAGCGTCGTCACCACCCCGAACAGCGCCGCCGAGCC
Source organism: uncultured Actinomycetes bacterium (assembly GCA_963840185.1). Lineage (GTDB taxonomy): Bacteria > Actinomycetota > Thermoleophilia > Solirubrobacterales > Solirubrobacteraceae > JAOPZW01. The sequence continues at coordinate 227,716 of CAWIXY010000001.1, forward strand.
GTAGGCGTCCTCGGCCACGCTCGGGCCGAGCACGAACAGCGGCGCGTACCCGAGCGGCACGGCCAGCGAGAAGACGGCGACCGTCACCCACACCCACGGCCGCGAGCGGACGTGGCCGAAGCCCTCGGCCAGCTCGGCCAGCAGGGTGCGGCGATCGGCCGGCTGCGCGGCGCGCCCCCTCCACGCGCACCCGGGCGAGGAACAGGGCGCTGACCACGAACGTCAGGGCGTCGAGCAGGAACGCCCAGCCCGCCCCCAGGCCCAGGACGAGCGCGGTGGCCAGCGCCGGCCCGAGCAGCTCGGCGAGGTTGTTGGTCATGTTGGTGAGCGCCTGGGCCTCCTGGATCTCCTCCTCGGGGACCGTTCTCGGCAGCAGCCCGGTGTAGGCGGGGCGGAAGAAGGCCTCGGCCGTGCCGAACAGCGCCTCGATGACCACGATGTGCCAGACCTCGACCAGGTCGGTGAAGATCAGCAGCGCCAGCGCCCCGTGCAGCACCGCGCGCACGACGTCGGTGGCGATCATGAGCGGCGCGCGCGGCAGGCGATCGGCCCAGACGCCGCCGATGAGCAGGAACAGGACGAGCGGGATCGTCCCGGCCCCGAGCACGAGCCCGACGTCGGTCGCGCTGCCGGTCAGGTCCGTGACGAACAGGGCGAGCGCGACGACCACGAGGCGGTCGCCGAGCACGCTGCTCGCCTGGGACAGCCACAGGTTGCGGAAGGCGGGGCGGCGCAGGACGCCGAGGTGTGCGCGCACCCCTCAGAGGTAGCGCACCTGACGCAGAGCGACCCCGCCGCGACGCGGCGTAGCCTTCGCCCCCGTCGTGTCCGACGGCATCGCCTACGACCTGCTGCGCGCGCGCCTGGGCGACGGCCAGGAGACGACCGTCTACCTCGTCCGCCACCCGCTCGGCCACACGCGCGTGCGGGTCGCGTGCTTCGCGCCGCCCACCCGGCTCGACGTGTGGTGCGCGACCCACGGCCACCCCGAGGCGATGGTCGGCGGCTTCTTCCTGCGCGACCCCTACCGCCCGCTGGGCGAGGTGCGCGTCGCGGGCGAGCCGGTGCCGCACGAGCCGGTGCAGGCGCCATGGGCGGCCGAGCGCGGCTGCCTGCACGCCGACGGCGCGCTGCGCCTGGCCCGCCGCGCCGAGCTCGGCGCCGACCCCGACGGCGACCTCGTCCAGGCCGGCCCGCTGCTCGTCGCGGAAGGGCGCTCGGTCATCGACGGCGCGGACCGCGAGGGCTTCTCGGCCGGCGCGGCCCAGTTCGACTCCGACATCACCGTCGGGCGCTACCCGCGCTGCGCGCTGGGCGTCAGCGAGAGCGAGCTGATGGCCGTCTGCTGCGACGGCCGCCGCTCGGGCGTGGACGGCGGGCTCGACCTCGGCGAGCTGGCGCGGCTGATGATCTCCTTCGGCGCCCGTGACGCGATCAACCTCGACGGCGGCGGCTCGGCCACGCTCGTGCACCGCGGCCACCTCCTCAACCGCCCCTACTCCGACCAGGACCAGCCCGCCCCCGAGTCGCGCCCGGTGGTCACCGCGCTCCTGTTCGAGCGCACGTGAACCGGCGGGAGCGGCCCGCCCGGCGCCACGCCGTCTGGTTCAATGCCTGCGAGGCATGACTCCCCCGCCCACCAGCGCGACGGCCCCCGAGCGAGAGCTGCTGGAGGCCGCTCGCCGCGGCGACGAGGATGCCTACCGGCGCCTCGTGGAGCCCTACTCCGGGGAGCTGCACGCCCACTGCTACCGGATGCTCGGCTCGGTTCACGACGCCGAGGACGCGATGCAGGACGCGTCGCTGCGGGCCTGGCGCGGGCTCGCTCGCTTCGAGGGCCGCAGCTCGCTGCGCTCCTGGCTGTACACGATCGCGACGAACACCTGCCTGACCCAGATCGAAAAGCGCCCCAAGCGCGTGCTGCCGGTCGACTACGGGCCGCCGACCGATCCCCACCGCGGGCCGGGTGAGCCGCTCGTCGAGTCGGTGTGGGTGGACCCCTACCCCGACGAGCAGCTCGGCCTCGAGGACGGGTTCGCGGCGCCCGACGCCCGCTACGAGGTGCGCGAGAGCGTCGAGCTGGCCTTCATCGTCGCCCTCCAGCACCTGCCGGCCACCCAGCGCGCGGTGCTGATCCTCCGCGAGGTCCTCGGCTTCTCGGCGAAGGAGACGGCCGAGGCACTCGAGACGACGGTGGCATCGGTGAACAGCGCGCTGCAGCGCGCGCGGGCCTCGCTCGACGCGCGCCTGCCCGAGCGCAGCCAGCAGGCCACGCTGCGCGCGCTCGACGACGACGAGCTGCGCGGGATCATCGACCGCTACATGGACGCCTGGGAGCGGGCCGACGTCGACGCCGTCGTCGCGATGCTCGCCCAGGACGCGACCTTCGCGATGCCGCCGCTGGCGACCTGGTACGGCGGCCGCGACGAGATCGCCGCGTTCCTCACGGGCTGGCCGCTGTCCGGGGCCTGGCGCTGGCGCCCGGTCCGCACCCGCGCCAACGGCCAGCCTGCGCTCGCCTTCTACTGCTGGGACGACGACGAGCGTGCGTACCTGCCCTTCGCCCTGAACGTGCTCACCTTCAGCGGCTCGCAGATCAGCGACGTCACGGCCTTCATCGCCCGCTCGACGCAGAGCACCGAGCCGCGGGACTACGAGCGCTTCCCGGAGCAGCCCGCGGACCCGCGGCGGCTGCTGGCCGCCTTCGGGCGCTTCGGGCTGCCCGAGCGCCTCGACTGAGCCCGGCCTACCTGCGGAGCGCCAGGTACCGCGCACGGTCGGCGAAGACGGCCTGGAGGTCCTCGGTGAGCTCCTGCAGGAACTCCTCGCGGTAGACGGCGTCGGTCAGCACAGCGACCGAGTAGTAGAGGCCGCTCAGCGTGGCGATGCCGCCGGCCACGCGCAGCAGCTCCTCCGTGATGCGGACGTCGACGCCGGCGAGCTCGAAGGCCAGCAGCGAGGAGCCGCGATCGCCGACCCACGACTCGATCACCTCCGGCCCGATGGCCAGCGCGCCGAAGGCGACGAAGAAGCTGCCGACGGCTGCGGCCACGACGACGACCTGCAGCGCCTGCGAGACGAGCAGCACCAGCCCGACGTTCGTGCGCTGGCGGCGGTCGAGGCGCGGCTGGGCCCCGACCTGCGCCTCGAGCCGCCGGACCTCGCGCGGAAGGCGAACGGCGAGGAACGCCGCGCCTACGACGATGACCAGCCCGATCGCGGCGGCGAGCGTGGGATCGTCCATGCCCGAGAAGACCTGCCACATCTCCGTGTTGACGAACAGGACGACGCTGAACAGCAGCAGCAGCGGGATGGCCCGGGCGAGCAGATCGACGGCGGCCGCCAGCTGTGTCCCGACGCGGCGACCGGTGAAGCCGAGGATCCAGACGACGCCGTAGACGATCCAGACGTGCAGCACGACGAGCACGAGGAGGTTGACGCCGACCACCACGGCGGCGCTCGTGGGCTGTCCGCCGATGAACTGGATGGCCCCGCCGACGAGGACGAACGCGGTCAGCTCGACGGGCCCGACGTCGTCCGGAAGCGCGAACGCGGGCCGGCCCCGCAGGCGGTTGACGAGAACGACGCCGCCGACGAGCGCCGCGACACCCGCGACGAGCGCCAGGCCGTTGAGCCACCACGCCCAGTCGCGGTTGCCGGCCAGCACGACCTCGACGACGAGCACGAGCGCCAGCGCCGGAGCCGCACGCGTCCACACGTCCTCGCGCGCCGACTGATCCTCGATGAGCGTCGGCAGGCCGGCGCGCCGGAAGCGGCGCTCGTACGTCGCGAGGTCCAAGGAGCCGGAGCATCCCCGACCGTCCGGACGGGTGGCGGCGCGCTCACGGCGCGCTCGGGAAGCGCGCCGCCCACTCCTCGTGCTGCACGCCCGCGGCGTTGATGACGAACGAGATCGTGTGGTACCAGCCCGAGGTGATGACCAGCTCGAGGATCTGGTCGGCGCGCAGGCGCGCGGACAGCTCGGCGTAGAGCTCGTCGCTCACGCCGCTCGTCGCGTGGAGCTCGTCGGCGAGGCGCAACACGGCCGCCTCGTCCGCCGACCACACGGGGTCGGCCGCCGAGCCGTGCACGGTCGAGGCCAGCTGCGCGTCGGTGAAGCCGAGCGGCCGGCCGAAGGCGACGGCGTGGACGCCCCATTCGTACTCGGCTCCGCACAGCGCGCACGTGCGGTGGATCATCACCTCGCGCAGGCGCGGCTCGACGCGCCCCTTGCCGAGGATGCCCGCGCCGAGCGGGCGCATGGCCCGTAACGCTACGTGCCTAAGATGGCCGCCGTGAAGGTCACAGCCAAGGCGAAGTGCTGCAAGGACAGGCCGCGCTGCAAGCGCTGCCCCGTCGTGCTCGAGCGCCTCGAGAAGGCGGGCATCGCCGGGCGGACGAAGAAGGGCGCCTACCGGCTGCCCGACGACCTGACCAAGCGCGACCTCAAGCCGTTCCGCGCCCGGGCGGCCTGAGCCATGGCCGCGCCTGCCTTCGTCGAGCAGCTCAACGCCCAGGTGGCCAGCGAGTTCGCGGCCAGCCAGCAGTACGTCGCCATCGCGGTGCACTACGACGCCGAGACCCTCCCGCGGCTCGCGGCCTTCTTCTACGCGCAGGCGCTCGAGGAGCGCAACCACGCGCTGATGATGGTCCGCTACCTGCTCGACGCGGGCATCGACCCGGTCGTTCCCGGCGTGGACGCGCCGCAGCACGCCTTCGAGGACGTCGTCGCCCCGGTCACGCTCGCGCTCGCCCAGGAGCGCCGCGTGACCGAGCAGATCAACGCGCTGGCCGCGCTCGCGCGCGAGCACGGCGACTACACCAGCGAGCAGTTCATGCAGTGGTTCATCAAGGAGCAGGTCGAGGAGGTCGCGACGATGTCCGACCTCCTGCGCATCGTCGAGCGCGCCCGCCAAGACCCGCTGCGCGCCGAGGAGTACCTCGCCCGCGAGGGCCTTGGCGACGACGGCGAGGACCCGACGGCGCCCCCGGTGGCCGGCGGGGCGCTGTAAGGCGGCGGCCGGCGCTCCGGCCTCGGGTAGGGTCCTCCGAGCTTTCACAGTCCGTTCACGCGAGGAGGGTCAGGTGGAGACGCGGCGTCAGTTCATCCGCGGGGCGACCGCGGCTGCGGCGATCGTGCTCGTGCCTGCGCCGAGTGCCGGCGCGGGCGGCGCACGCGCGCGGCGCCTGCTGCGCGGCGGGCGCTTCGACCAGGGGGTCATGTCGGGCGACCCGACGGCCCGCGGCATCACGCTGTGGACGCACGTGGGCGACGTCGAGGGATCGGGCGCGGTCGAGCTCGAGGTCGCGCGCGACCGTGGCTTCCGCCGCGTGGTGGCGCGCCGGCGGGTGGCGACGTCCGAGGGGGGCGACCACACCGCGAAGGCTCGCGTCGAGCGCCTCTCGCCCCACGAGGAGTACTTCTTCCGCTTCTCGACCGCGAGCGAGCAGTCACGGGTCGGGCGCTTCCGCACGGCGCCGGCGCCCGGCTCACGCGAGACCCTGCGCTTCGCCTTCATCTCCTGCCAGGAGTTCACCTTCGGCTACTACAACGCCCACGCGCTGCTGGCGCGCGAGGACGTCGACTTCGTCGTCAACCTGGGCGACTACATCTACGGCGACATCGCGCTGCCCGCCCCGATCGGTGTGCGCGCCGATCCGGTCAGCAGCGCGGAGACGGTCGGCGAGTACCGGCGCAAGTACGCGACCTACCGCTCGGACCGCGACCTGCAGGCCATGCACGCGAAGTTCCCGATGATCTCGTGCTGGGACGATCACGAGGTGCAGAACAACTACGCCGGCAGGGCGGGCGACGGCGAGTCGGTGGCGGGCGGCCACTCTGCCGCCCGGCGTCGCGCGGCCTACCGCGCGTTCTTCGAGCAGATGCCGACCTTCTCCTATGGCGGCAGCTCGCGGCTGTACCACCGGGCGAGGTTCGGCCAGATGGTGGACCTGTTCGTGCTCGACGAGCGCCAGTACCGCGAGAGCCAGCCCTGCGGCGGCGGGACGGTGCCCGACTGCCCTGAGGCGAGCGCGCCGCGCGCCTTCCTCGGCGCGCGCCAGCTCGCGTGGGCCGGTCGCGGCCTGCGCGCCTCGCAGGCGCGCTGGAAGGTCGTGGCCAACGCGATGCAGATCATGAGCCGCCGCACGGCCGACGGGCGGCTCGAGGACACCGACTCCTGGCAGGGTTACCTGAGCGAGCGCGAGGCCCTGCTCGGCGCGGCGCGCTCGGCCGGCGACGTCGTCTTCATCACCGGCGACGTGCACGAGTTCATCGCGGGTGACGTGCGCGACGCGCGCGGCCGGACCGTCGCCGCCGAGATCGTCGGTTCCTCGATCTCGTCGCTCAACCTCCCGGAGACCGCGGTCCTGGCGGGCGACACGGCGTTCGGCCCGGACTTCGCCAACGCCCGGGAGCCGGAGGCCTCACGAGCCGGCCGCCTGCAGAACAACCCCGAGTGGCGCTTCCTCGACGGCGACCACCACGGCTACGTCGTGTGCGAGGCCGGGCCGAGCTCCTTCCGCGCCACGCTGCAGCGCGTGGCCACCGTGCGCGAGCGCTCGACGCGACGGCTCGAGCCGGTGCGGGTGCGGGTCGCGCGGGGCGAGCCGGGGCTCGCCACCTGAGCGTCGTTGCGACCGCCTAGCCCGGCTGCTGCGAGCGCTCCCTGCGCGGGGCGATCGAGAGTTGCGGCCGCCGGCGCTCACCGTGAGCCGGCTGGACAGGCGGTGCCGGTGCGAGGCCCTGGGCGTACGGCTCGAGCCCCTCCTGCGCCCGGGCGATCGCCCAGTCGTGGTTCCAGCGGAAGGCCGGCCGCAGGAGCGGTGTGAGGACGCGCAGCAGCGGCCGGTCGGCGTGCACGCGCCAGTCGAAGCGCACGTGCGTGCCACGTGGGACCGCGGTCAGCGTCCAGCGGCCGTGACCGCGAAGATCGCCGTCGACGTCGACCTCGAGCACGCGCGGCGGCTCGTACGCGACGACCCGCGAGCTGGTGTGCAGGTGGTAGGGCAGGCGGCCCTTGAAGTGCTGGCGCGAGCGCATGCCGACCGCGGGCGGGCCCTCCGCCTCGACGTCCAGGTAGACCGGCCGCCACCAGGCCGGGTAGCTGCGAGCGTCGGCGAGCGCCGCGAAGACAGCGTCCGGAGGCGCGGCGACGTCCCACTCGTCGACGAAGAGGTACTCGCTCGACGCGAGGCGCAGGAGCGCCCCCGCGACGGCGCGCTGCACCGCGACCGGCGGCCGCGAGGCGTGGCCGACGTCGCCGAAGTCGCGCACGAGCGCCGCGCCGGCCAGCGGCCGCGGGTAGCCCCAGCGGTTGAACGCCCCCGAGGCCGAGAGCTGGGCGAGGCGCTGAAGGAACTCCTCGGTCCGGCCGGCCGGGCGCAGCTGCACGCGCACGCGGCCGTGCCCCTCGTCGCCGGGCAGTTGGCGGTGCGACGTTCCGGCCGGCACCTCCATGGCCTGGCCCGGGCCCAGGAGGTGCTCGCGGCCGCCGACGACGAGCCGCATGGTGCCCTCGATCACCTCGTGGCGCTCGGACTGGGCGGCGTGCACGTGGGCCTGCGCGATGAACCCCCGCGCGCGACCGACGACGTCGAACTCGACGAGCTCACCATCGGTCTGCGCGGCGCTCTTGCGGATCTCGACGCGGACGCCCAGCGCGGCGACGTCGAGCACGGTTGGAGTAGTCATGGCGAGTGCTTTCGCGCCACGCGGCGCGGCGGATCACCGCGCCTAGGCGCGTGAGGGGTGGCGCGACCATCCCTAGGCGTGTCGACGGCCGCGCTGGTCGAGCGCACCATTTGTCCGCTGACCACCGCCGAACCGAAGGGAGCCATCGTGGTCAAGCGAATCTCACGCACGGCCGGTCTGCTGCTGTTGGTGGTCGCGCTCGGCTCGCCCGTCGTCGTCGGCGTCGCGCTCGCCGACCCGCCGATCACCGGCAGCGAGAGCGACGACTACGACCTCAACGGCACCCCGGGGCCCGACGAGATCCTCGCGGGGGCCGGCGAGGACTACGTCGACGGCTACGGCGGAGACGACCGCATCTGGGGCCAGGCGGACGACGACACCCTGTGCGGCGACTGCTCGCCGTTCGAGATCGTCGACGGGGAGGTCGTGGACCACGGGCCCGACGGCAACGACGAGATCTACGGCGGGACCGGCAACGACCAGCTGATCGGAAGCCACGGCGACGACAGGCTGTACGGCAACGAGCCGGGCGTCGGACCCGCCGTGCTTCCGGACATCGACTCCCTCTTCGGCGGTCCGGGCGTCGACCGGCTCCACGGTGGCGACTGGAACGACCAGCTGGAAGGCGGGGACGAGGGCGACTTCCTGTACGGCGAGGGCGGCGGCGACTGGCTCCTGGGCCAGGGCGGGCCGGACTCGTTGCGGGGCGGCCCCGACGGCGACCAGCTGTCGGGCGGCGCCAGCAACGACACGCTGTCCGCCTTCGGCGACGGCGGCGCCCGCGACCTCCTCAACTGCGGCCCCGGCATGGACACGGCGCACGTCGACCTGAACGACACGTTCTACGTCGGAGCGACGAACAACAACGCCACGGCGGCCGAAGCGGGCTGCGAGCGCGTGGTTCGGCACGTCGACTCCTACAGGGCGCCGCCGAGTCCCGGCCCCCAGCCGGAGCGCGCACCCCAGCCCTGAGGCTTCCCGGCGCCACCCGGAAGCCTCGCGCGCCCGCGTACGGGACACTGTCCGCATGATCGTCCTGGTCGCAGGAGCCAGCGGTCGGCTCGGCAGCCGCATCGTCGCCCTGTTGCGCGATCGCGGCCACACCGTGCGTGCGCTCGTGCGGACGGAGGCTCAGGCCGGCGCGCTGCGGGGCGCGGGCGTGGAGGCGATCGTCGGCGACCTGCGCGGCGACGTCGAGTGGACCGCCGAGGCCTGCGATGCCGCCGTCTTCGCGGCGGGGGCTCGGCACCGGGGGGACCTCGGCGCCGTCGACGGCGGCGGCGCGGCGAAGCTCGCCGACGCCGCGTACCGCTACGAGCACGCGCGCTTCGTCCTGTGCAGCGTCATCGGCGCAGACCGGCCCGGGCGCCGTGAGGGCGCGGCGGGCGAGTTCCTGGCCGCGAAGCACCACGCCGAGCGCCGGCTCGCCCGGCTGGACATGCCGTGGTCGGTCCTGAGGTTCGGCGCGCTCACCGACGCGCCCGGAACGGGACGCATCGCGACCGCGATCACCCGCGGCGTCCCGCTGAGGCTGAGCCGCGACGACGCGGCCCTCGCCGTCGCCGAGGCGCTCGAGCGCACCCAGCTGGTGCGCATGGGCATTCCCGTCATCGACGGCGACCGGCATGTGGCCGACGCGCTCGACGCCGTCCCGCCCCGTCCGCTGCCGCCGGCGCCGCCGGTCCCGACCGGCACGGCGGCCCCGCTCGGCGTCGCGCAGGCCGACAACCCGCCGGACGACACCGACATGATCGAGCCGGGCGCCGCGCCGCTCGACGCCGATGTCGAGTGGGTCGGCGACGGGCCGGTGCCGCCTGAGCCCGTCGGCAACGAGGATCCCGCCCCGCAGATCCCGTGACCTGCCGGGACCGCTGACAGCTCGGCCGCGATCACCGGATATCCACGGACGATCCGGGCTCGCGTAACCCCCTGGGCGACTGCCACGCGCGCCGCACGCTCGCGATGGCGCGACGACATCGCCGCCGTGCACGACGAATCGCTCGCCCCGCAAGCCGCGCGTCGCCGTGTTCGCGCCCTCGCCGATCGTGACGGTGCCGTTGCCGCGGTGGCGTGGGACCATGGTGAAAGAGCCACACTGACCTCTGTATTCGTATCTCGCCCCGATACAGAGATCCTCGCCACTGCCACCTGAATAGCGCGTCGGAGCCTCCCTCAGGCCCAGCGACTAGCGCCTGTCTTCAGGAACCTCAGGAGGGTGGGTGCATCCCAGCCAAAGGCTACGTCGACGACTTCAGTTCGTGACAGCGGGGAAAGAAGACTGATGTAGTGCACATTCCAGCGCCAATGGCTCCGCGTAGCTTGTGCCGACCATCGACACGCCCCGGCTGGCAAACGGCTCGCGCAGCCCCTCGTCGCGCGTCCGCCTACACTTGGGCGATCATGATCAGGCTCGCGGCCGGCACGCCACACCGGTCGCGAGAGTCGACGCATGTTCAAGGCGGTATTCAGGGTGCGGCGCCGGTTCATCCCGAGTCTCGTCGTTTCGGCGGTCGCCATCGGGCTCATGATCTTTCAGTTGGCCGACCGCGGCCACGTCGACGGGTGGACCGTCGCTCTCCTGGCGTTCGCGGCTCTTCCGTGGTTCTGGGAGGTCATCGAAAGCGTGGCTTTCCCAGGCGGCAGCATCCGGTTCCGGCAGTTGGTCGATAGACAGCAGCGACAGGCCGAAGAGATCCGCGCGTTGCAGTTCCTCATGACGCATCTCCTGACGGGAGCTGAGCGCGAGCACCTGGAGAAACTTGCCGCCCGTGCGCGGTTCCCCGTCTGGGACGATGTCCCCGAGCCGTTCTTCGACGAAATGCACCATCTCCGAGCCCTCGAGTTCATTCGCGGCCTTCCGGACAAGGGGATCGGATCGATGCGCAATGAGCGCGGTGACGTCCGGAACCACTTCGAGATCACCGAGGTAGGTCGCGAGTACCTGCGCTTGGTCGACGCGACCGGCGACACCTCGACTGAGGTCCGTCCACCACCCCAACCCACGGGTTAATCGGCGCTGCGCACCCAACACGAGCGCCGCGAGACGTCGCAAAGGCGCCGGGGGCGCGTGGCAGGGGTATCAATGCAGCGCGAAAGCGATGGGCCGGGGTGACATCACCGGTCACCTACCGCATATGACCGGCGAGGCACTCGAGCGGATGAAGAGTCGTGCTCGGGCTCGACTTCCCGGCGGAAACAATCAGCACCTGGGCTGTGCCCCCCGACGCCTGTCAGGGACTGCACCTCACGTTGGTCTCATCCGTGTCTGGGTCTGCCTGTTGAACCCGAACCAACCGAATCCGTGGCGAACGTTGATCTTCGCGCCTGCTCGATGGCTAAGGGGCACGCAGATACAGAACCTTCCCGCTCGTCTGGCCTAGCCACAGGTCTTGGGCTACCCCGGGCAAGCCAGTGGGTAGCCTAATTTCGTTTGGACCGGGGTTCAGAACGATCCGGACCGCCTCAAGGTTCCAGCCTCGCACATCCTGCGGCTGGTCTGGTGGTTCATAGCGAATGTAGATCGGGAATCTGGTGAGATCCGCAGTGTCCAACGGCATGGGGCCGCGCGGGTCGTTGTCCTGAGACTCGGCGACGTTCGCCTGCTCCCCGAATATATAGGTAAAGTCATGACCTCTCGAGAAGTCCAGGTCACCGTGGTTCACACCGAATTCCCGTCCGCATAGGCTTACGAAGACGGCGGCTCCCGGCGACTCCGCGCCGGGCCTAGCAGCGGTGACCAGCCGAACGTCGAACCGCGTGAGTGGTGCCATCGAGTTCCTCCCGCGTCAGGACCTCAAAGGATAGCCGCACGTCCCCCGCGTGTCACACCACGACGTCGACATCGGCGGCGTGCGCCTGCACGTGGCCGAGACTGTGCTGCTGCACGGCTGGCCGCAACACTGATGGTGCTGGCGCCGGCTCATGTCGAAGCTCGCCCGGCAGCTCGGGGTTCTGGCACTTGATCCGCCACGCCCCGGACCGGCAGTTGGGGTCGTGCTGGACGATGCCGATGTCCTCGCCGCGCAGATGCGGCGAGCGGGGCACGAGCGTGCGGGCCTTCGATGCCATCGTGCTACCTCTCCGCCTCCGTGGCCGTCCGCCGCCGGCAGATCAGGTGGCCGTGCGCGTCCGGGAGTGGTGCTGCGCACGGCAGTCGGTCTGCGGAGCCAAGCGCTCACTGCGACTGGCGCTCGGTGCCGGCGTCCGCGGCGGCGTTGATCGCAAGCGCCTCGAGTACTTCACGCCTGTTGACGACCACGCCGCGGAAGCGGTGTTGGTCGTCGACCAGCGCGACGACGTCCTCGCCGGGCACGCGGACCGCTTCCCTGGCTACCTCGGCGGGACTGCGCGGCACGGTCTCGGGCAAGTATGCGAAGCGGTGTAACGCCGATCCCAGCACCCGCTCCAGCTCCGCGCCGCTCAGCCACTGGGCGTGCTCGATGAACTTGCCCTCGGGGCGATCCTCGACCACCCACTGGTCGCTCGTGGTCGGCACGGCCGCGCCCGCCGGTACTCGCTGGACGGCGAACACGAAGTTGGTCGCCACCGCGTGGGCGACGTCCTGGAGCAGCCTGCCATCCTCGTCGAGCACGAACGGCTCAGCGTTTGCATTGGAGGTCTGACGCGTGCTCGTCGCTTGGGCGTAGGCGGATGCGTAATCGGCCTCGAGCCAGGGGTAAGCGTGCGCGAGCGCCCATCGAATGCGCTCGGGTGCGGCCAGCCCTACGAAGCGACCGCGAACCCCCCCGACGCTCTCGACGAACACCAACGCTCCTGTCTGGCGCATGGCACGCAGCAGGATGGCGAAGATGTAGAGCCGGCTGGTGAGCCAGTCACGGCCGTCCGCAAGATCGACGACGAGGTACGGCGCCGGCGCTTCGCTCTCAAGCTGCGCGAACATCGTCAGTGCGGCGCTGTCGACGACCCGAGGTGCCTGTTCCGGACGCCGTACGCCGGCAAGGGCCGTCGTGGCTTGACTCGGCACAGGTTCAACCGCTGACCCAAGTTCCACCGTCAGCCCCTGTGCTCCGATCGAGACACTCTGGGCCGACGAGCCGATCCGATGGGCGAGAGCGCGGAGAGGTTCACGCAGAAACCACAACACGCCCACAATGACAAGCGGCCAAACCACCGCGGAGACCAAGCTGGCGACATCGCTGATCACCGTTGCAGCGGGAACCTGCGACGCCGTCATACGGATGCCTCACAGTTCTGCCACCGGGATCTCGCGTCTGCGTGAATCACAACGACCCCTCGCGGTTGCCTGATCGAACCAGAGCGTCACAACCGAGCGTGCCATAGCCGTACAACTCTGGATGTCCCGTGTCAACCGCGACTTAGGCCTCAGAGAAGCCACCCACACGGTCGTGGCATTCCGCAGAGCTGGCCCTCGAATGTAGTCGGCGCGGTGTTGGCGCCGGCATTGCCCTGGCTCAGCACCGTCGCTCTCCGCCGCGTTCGAGGTGCCAAGACTCCATCCCTAGGGTCTCCTGTGCCCGCGTCGACCTGGACGGAGCATGCGTCCCTCAGGCAGGACGAACGCCGAGCCCGCGCCCGGCACCACGGACAGGAGCAGACAGATGTCGGGAATCAAGAAGTGGATGGCGGGGTCGCTGACCGCGATGGTCGTGACCGCCGCGTCGCTGGCGTCCCTGGCCGGCCCGGCCCAGGCGTTTGACAAGGGCACCTGCGATGGGATCTTCGGGGTCGGCAACTCCGCCGTCGACCGCTTCAAGGCCGACACCGGGAGCGCGGGCAAGGTCGACTTCGGCGATCACAACCACTGGTTCGGCGTGCCGCTGGGAGACGCCGTCGCATGCTGGGGCGACAACGGCAGGGTTGCCCTCGTGGGTCGCGTGTTCGCCGACTCCGGGAACGTGATCACCCTCACAGCCGCGAGGGTCACGTTCTTCAACAACGGGGTTGCGGGGACGGAAACCGTGCACGACTTCTGGGGGAACAACGGGAGCAACAAGCTCGTGAACAGGCTCTCAGGTGCAGGAAACTTCAACCAGGTTCGCATCCGCCTGTTCTCCGCAGGCACGTTGGTCGACACGATCACCTGCAACCGTGCCGCCAACCTGAACGACTGCAACTGATGCAGTGACGGCCCTGGCGCGGGCGCGGGGGTGGACGCACCGCACGACGGGGTGCTCGACCTAGCCGCGCGGGGCAGCGGGCTGGGCTGGTGCTTACTCGTGGGCCAGCACGCTGATCACGACGCCGTGCGGATCGCGAACGAAGAAGCGACGGACGCCCCAGGGCTCGTCAACCGGGCCGTACATCACGTCGTGCCCGCCCCGTACTGCCTCAGCGTGTGCCGCATCGACGGCTCGGCGCGAACCGACGTCCACACCCATGTCGGGCAGCACAGGCTCCACGCCTGGCGGCGCGAACACGACCTGCGCCTGCCCGGACCCAAAGCCGATGTAACCGCCGCCGAACGTGCCCTCCTCGAGACCCAGCACCCGTGAATAGAAGGCCCGTGTGGCCTCGAAATCCGGCGATTCGTGGTAGGGCATGATGCGTCGCACAGCCATTGGGCGAGTCTGGCAGAACGTCCTTGTCGGTAACGGGATGCGTCGCCTACACCCGAGGCGTGCAACCCGCTGGGGGATCCGCGTGCGGCATGAGCGACTGACGCTGGCGAATCCTCTGACTAAGATCAGAGGATGGCTTGGGATGTCGCGCAGGTCCGCCGCTTCAACCGCACGATCACCCAGCGCACCGGCGCCCTGAACGACCGCTTCCTCTCGCGCGATCGGCCGCTTGCCATGTCGCGGCTGCTGTGGGAGATCGGAACGGAGGGTGGCGAGATCGTCATGCTGCGCTCGCGCCTCGGCATGGACTCAGGGCAGATGAGCCGCATGCTCCGCGCGCTCGAGAGCGACGAGCTCGTCACTGTGACGCCGAGCGCCGTCGACGCCCGCATTCGCATTGCGCGCCTCACCCCCAAGGGACTCACCGAACGGGCCATTCTCGACGAACGCAGCGACCAGCTGGCTGCCTCGACCCTCAGCCCGCTCGACGACGCGCAGCGCGCCGAGCTCGTGGGCGCGATGCGGACTGTCGAACGGCTCCTCGCGACATCCCGCATCGAGTTGCGCCAGGTCGATCCCGCAAGCCTTGACGCGCAGCGCTGTTTGCGCGCGTACGTGGCGGAACTCAATCGGCGGGCACCCGAGCGAGGGTTCGACCCGAGTGAGGGGGCGACCGCCCACCCGCATGAGGTGCGGCCACCGAGCGGAGCCTTCGTTCTCGCCTACGTGGGCAGCGAAGCCATGGGCTGCGGCGCCGTCAAGCACCAACCGGACAAGGTGACGGACATCAAGCGAATGTGGGTTGCGGAATCAGCGCGAGGCCTGGGGCTCGGTCGCCGGCTCCTCGAGCATCTCGAGCACCTCGCCCGTGAGCACGGATCAAGCGAAGCGCACCTCGAGACCAGCGACGTGCTGCCGGAGGCGATCTCGCTGTACCGGTCGTCGGGCTACGTCGAAGTCCCGCCGTTCAACAACGAGCCGTTCGCCGACCGGTGGTTCACGAAGCCGCTGCTCGACAAGAGCGACTCGTAGCTCGCGTGATCGTCCGCCTGATTGATGCCTCGGCCGCGGCGTGAGCACGGCCGAAGCGCCGTTTCCTTCGGCATCTCCGAGGGGTGAGTGACGGGACTCGAACCCGCGACCGCCTGGACCACAACCAGGAGCTCTACCAGCTGAGCTACACCCACCGAGCCCGGGGGAGTCTAGCCGCAGGCCCCGCGGCGAGCTGACGCGCAGCGGACATGCCGGTTGCGACCATCCGCCCATGTCCCCGGGCCGTGTCGTCGCGCTGCTCGTCGTGCTCCTGCTCGGCGCCGGGGTCGCCGTCACGCTCCTGCTGGGCGAGGACGACCAGGAGCCGGCGAGCGCCACGGCGGCACGTCCCACCCCCCGGGCCCAGGCGGCGCCGGCGCCCGAGGCCTCCCTGAACGACCACCTCACCGCCCTGCAGCGCATCGCCTCGGCCAACGGAGGGACGCGCGCCGCGGGCACGCCGGGCGACACCGCGACCGCCGAGTACATCGCCGGTCGCCTGCGCGCCACGGGCCTGCGCGTCAGCACCCAGCGCGTGCGCTTCCCGTTCTACGAGCAGCGCGCCGCGCCGCGCGTCACGCGCCTGGACGGCGGCGCTCGGCGGCTGCGTGCGCCGCGCGACGTGCGCACGATGCAGTACTCGCCGCCGGGCGACGTCACGGCCGCCGTGCGGGCGATCGCCGTGCGGCCGGGCGCCGCGTCGTCGTCGGGCTGTGACCCCGGCAGCCTGTCCGCGCTGCGGCGCGGTGAGATCGCCCTGCTGCAACGCGGCGCGTGCACCCTGCGGCGCAAGGCGCTCAACGCCCAGCGGGCCGGGGCGGGCGCCGTCCTGATCCTCAACGACGGGCGCCCCGGGCGCACGGCGACGTTCGGCGGCTCGCTGCAGCGGCCCGGCCTGCGCGTGCCCGTGCTGGCCCTGAGCAGCGCCGTGGGCGCCGACCTCGCCCGCGCCGCGCGCCCGCGCCTGCGCGTGGTCGTGCGCACCATCTCCGAGACGCGCACCACCAGCAACGTCATCGCCGAGACCGGCGCCCGTGACCCCAGGCGCATCGTCATGGCGGGCGCCCACCTCGACTCGGTCGCCGAGGGCCCCGGCCTCAACGACAACGGCAGCGGGGTGTCGGCCGTGCTGGAGGTCGCCGAAGACCTCGCCGCCGACGCCGGGCAGCTCCCCGAGGGCACGCAGCTGCGCTTCGGCTTCTGGGGTGCGGAGGAGCTCGGGCTCTACGGCTCGCGCCACTACGTCGGGCGGCTGGACGCAGGCGAGCGGCGTGCCCATGCGGCCTACGTGAACCTCGACATGGTCGGCACCCCCGACGGCTCGCGCGGCGTCTACCAGGGTCGCGACGAGGCCGGCCGGCGCATCGAGCGCCTGCTGCGCCGGGCGCTCGGCGGGCGGATCCGCCCCGAGCAGCTCGGCGGAGCCTCGGACCACGCACCGTTCGCCGGCGCCGGGATCCCGGTGGGCGGGCTCTTCACCGGCACCGACCGCTGCTACCACCGCCGCTGCGACACGGCGGCGAACGTCGACCGGGCGCTGCTGACCGAGATGACGCGCGCGGCCCGCGTCGCGCTGCGCGACCTGGCCCGCGGCTGAGACGCACGGCGCGCCGCGGGCACGTGGCCGTCACGCCGACTTATCCACATCTGACGGGAGCCCTGCCACCCTCCTTGGTGAGATGCCCGCCACCCCGCCCCCGCTGTGGTCCGGCCGCAAGGCCGACGCTCACGACCCCGATCACGCCTGGCTGTCGACCCCGACCCCGCCGCGCCGGCGCGACGAGCAGTCGCCCCCACCCGGCGCCGAGCCCCCGTCGGGCGGCTCGAGCACGCGCCGGGCGCGCCGTGCCGCGGTCGTCGCCGCCTGCGCGGCCGTCCTGGCGACCGGCGTCGCCGGCGTCGCCGTGCTCGGCGGGGACGACGAGGCGTCCCGGCCCCAGGCGCTGCCGACGGTCGCGGGCGGGCGCGTCGCCGACAACAAGGTCAACCAGATCTACGCGGCCGTCGAGCAGGGCGTCGTGCAGGTCCGCGCCGGCTCGGGCTCGGGCACCGGCTTCGTGATCGATGCCAACGGCTCGATCGTCACCAACGCCCACGTC
The DNA here is from genome assembly GCA_963840185.1 of uncultured Actinomycetes bacterium. Taxonomy (GTDB): domain Bacteria; phylum Actinomycetota; class Thermoleophilia; order Solirubrobacterales; family Solirubrobacteraceae; genus JAOPZW01. Next base: position 245,079 of record CAWIXY010000001.1, read on the forward strand.
GTCGGCGACGCCTCGGAGGTGCGCGTGCGCTTCGACGACAACGGCCCCGGGATCCGAGCCGACGTGCGCGGCACCGACCCCAGCTCGGACCTCGCGGTCCTGCGCGTCGACCCGTCCGACGTCGGCACGCCTGAAGCCGCTGCCGCTGGGCGACTCCGACAAGGTCGAGGTCGGCGACCTCGCCGTCGCCGTCGGCTACCCGCTCGGGCTGGACCGCACGGCCACCTCGGGGATCGTCTCGGGGCTCGGGCGCGAGATCCAGGCGCCCAACGGCTTCAGCATCGACAAGGTCATCCAGACCGACGCTCCGATCAACCCCGGCAACTCGGGCGGCCCGCTGCTGGACGAGCGCGGGCGCGTGATCGGCGTCAACTCGCAGATCGCCACGGCGGGCAGCCAGGGCAACGTCGGCATCGGCTTCGCGGTGCCCTCCAACACCGTGCGCGAGGTCGTGCCCCAGCTCCAGCAGGGCCAGCAGGTTCGCCGGCCGTACCTCGGCGTCTCCACCGGCGCGAGCCCCAGCGGCGCGAGCGGCGCGATCGTCCGCGAGGTCACCTCCGGCGGGCCTGCCGACCGCGCGGGCCTGAAGTCGAGCTCGGCGCCCGACGGGGCGGGCGGCGACATCATCGTGTCGGTCGACGGCAGGACCGTGCGCACGCCCGACGACGTGGCCAGCGCCATCAGCGGCCGCGAGCCCGGCGACGAGGTCGACGTCGTGGTCACGCGCGACGGCGACCGCCGCACGGTGCCGATCGAGCTCGGAGAGCGCCCCGCGCGCACGCCGTGATGGTCGCCGTCAGCTTCGCCTCGCCGGGGCTGCTGCTCGGCCTCCTGCTCATCCCGCTGGCCGTCGTGCTCTACGTCCGCTCCGAGCGGGGCGCGCGCGGCAGCCGCGAGGCCTTCGCGCGTCCGGCGCTGATGCCCGCGGTGGCGCCCGCGCGCGCCGGGTGGCGGCGCCACGCGCCCCCGGCGTTGTACGCGCTGGCGCTCGCCGGCCTCGTCATCGCCCTCGCGCGGCCCCAGGCGACCGTCGCCGTGCCCGCCGAGCAGGCCACCGTGGTCCTGACCACCGACTACTCCGGCTCCATGCAGGCCGCAGGACGTCAGCCCGTCGCGGCTGGCCGCCGCCGAGCAGGCCGCCGAGCGCTTCCTGGACCGCGTCCCTGACGAGGTGCGGGTCGGGGCGGTCGCCTTCAACCACCGCGCGCGCCTCGTGCAGTCCCCGACGACCGACCGCGACGCGCTGCGCGCCGGGCTCGCCGGCCTTCGCCCCAGCGGGGGCACGGCCACCGGCGATGCGCTGGAGCTCGCCCTGCGGGCGGCGCAGCGCCCCGTGCGTCCGGGCGGCAGGCCTCCGCCGGCCGCGATCATCCTGCTCTCCGACGGCACGTCCGTGCGCGGCGAGGACCCGCTGCAGGTCGCGCGCGAGGCCGCGCGCGCCAAGGTGCCCGTCTACACCGTCGCGCTGGGCACCGACGGGGGCACCATCCGCGTCCGCGAGCGCAACGGGAACGTGCGCGTCGAGCGGGTCCCGCCCGACCGCGACAGCATGCGCCAGATCGCGCGGATCACCGGCGGGCGCTACTTCGAGGCGGCCGACACCGAGCAGCTCGACGCCGTCTACGAGCGCCTGGGCTCGCAGGTGACCACGCGCGACGAGCGGCGCGAGGTGACCGCCGCCGCCGCGGCCGGCGCGCTCCTGCTGGTGCTGTCGGCGGCCGGCATGTCGCTGCGCTGGTTCGGCCGCGTGCCGTAAGTGGCCCCGCCACAAGACCGGCGACCGGGCGCGTAGGTCCAGGTAGATTTAGGCCAAGTTCACGAAGCGCTTGTTGACTGGACAACCATGATCCGCAAGCTGATGGACCGGCTCGGCGCCGGCGCCGTCGCGGCGACCGGCCTGGCCCTGCTCGCGCTGTCGCTCGCCGGGATGGCGGGCCTCGACCAGCGCATCGACGCCGCCGCGCGGCCCGCGGCGCCGGTCGTCTACGAGGACGTCGAGCTCGACCGCCGGGACTGCCCGCGTCACCACGACGCCCCATCGCCGGCGCCGACCTCCGGCCCGGCCACGGAGCTCTGACCCGTGCGCGTGCTCGTCGCCGAGGACGAACGGCGCGTGGCCGACGCCGTCGCCCGCGGGCTGCGCCGCGAGGGTCTGGCCGTGGACGTCGCCAACGACGGCGCCGACGCGCTCTTCAAGGCGCGGGTGCACCCCTACGACGTGGTCGTGCTGGACCGCGACCTGCCCGAGCTGCACGGCGACGACGTCTGTCGCACGCTCGTGCTCGAGCGCCCCGAGATCAAGATCCTGATGCTGACCGCGGCCCGCAGCCTCGACGACATGATCGACGGCCTGTCGCTCGGAGCCGACGACTACCTGCCCAAGCCGTTTCGGTTCGCCGAGCTGGTCGCGCGCGTCAACGCGCTGGCGCGCCGCAACGGGCAGGCGCGCACCCCCGTCCTGGCCCGCGGCGACGTGGAGCTCGACCCCGCGCGGCGGACGGCCACGCGCGCCGGCCGCGACCTCGGGCTGACGCCGAAGGAGTTCGGCGTCCTCGAGGTGCTGCTCGGCGCCGAGGGCGCGGTGGTGAGCCCCGAGGAGCTGCTCGAGCGCGTCTGGGACGAGAACGCCGACCCGTTCACCAACACGGTGCGCATGGTCGTCATGACGCTGCGGCGCAAGCTCGGCGAGCCCGCGGTCCTCCACACGGTCCAGGGGGCGGGCTACCGCGTGTGAGGCGCCCCTGGATGACGGTCCGCGCCCGCCTGACCGCGCTGTACGTGGTCGTGCTGGTGGCCGCGACGGCCGCCGTGCTGGGCGTCAGCTACGGCCTGCTGGCCGACCACCTGCGAGCGACGCTGCCCAGCGCGGCCGCCGACGACGTGCTGTCGCGGCTGGCCAGCCAGTACGGGATCGCCATCGTCGGGACCACGCTGCTCGCCGTCGCCGTCGGCTGGGCGGCGGCCGGCAGGCTGCTGCGCCCGCTGACCACGATCACCGCGACCGCGCGCCGCGTGTCCGACGAGCGCCTGGGCGAGCGCATCGAGCTGGGCGGCCCCCACGACGAGCTGCGCGAGCTGGCCGACACGTTCGACGCCATGCTCGAGCGCCTGCAGGAGTCGATGGAGTCCCAGCGGCGCTTCGTGGCCAACGCCAGCCACGAGCTGCGCAGCCCGCTGACCGTCATCCGCACCGAGGCTGACGTGGCGCTGGCGAACCCGGACGCCGACGTGGCCGAGCTGCGGCGCATGGGCGAGACCGTGCTCGAGGCAACCGACCGCACCGAGGCGCTGCTCGACGGGCTGATGGTGCTGGCCCGCAGCCAGCGCGGGCTCGTGCGGCGCCGCCCGGTCGACCTGGCCGCGGCGGCGCAGCGGGCGGCCGGCGAGGCCTCCGCCGCCGCGCGTGCCGCGGGCGTCGACCTGCGCGTGCAGGCGCGCGAGGCCCCGGTCGTCGGCGACGACCCGCTGCTCGTGCGCCTGGTCGGCAACCTCGTCGACAACGCCGTGCGCTTCAACGCCGGCGGCGGGAGCGTCGACGTGGCCACGGGCAGGGAGAACGGCAGCGCCCACGTGCGCGTCACCAACACGGGTCCGCGCGTGCCCGAGGACGCGGTCGAGCGGCTCACCGAGCCGTTCGAGCGCCTGGGCCGCAGCGCGGACGGCCACGGCGCGGGCCTGGGCCTCTCGATCGTGCGCGCCGTCGCCGAGGCGCACGGCGGCACCGTGCACATCGCCGCCCCGCCGGACGGCGGGCTCGACGTGACGGTCGAGCTGCCGGCGCGGGGCTGACGCGCCGAGCGGCTAGGTGCCCTCGCCCAGGACCGTCGCGATGACCGCGCGGTGCGTGGGCAGCGCGGCCTCGTAGCGCTCGCGGCCGGCCTCGGTGATCCCGGCCTGGATGCCGCGACGGTCCGTCGGGCACATGCAGCGGTCGACGAGGCCGTCCGCCTCGAGGCGCCCGACCACGCGGGACAGCGCGCTCTGGCTGAGGTGCACGGCGTCGGCGATCTCCTGCATGCGGCTCTGGCCCCCATCCGCGGTCGCGAGGCGCTCGAGCACCTCGAACTCGCTCATGCCGAGGCGGTGCTCGTCCTGCAGACGGCGCTCGAGCGCGCAGGTGATGCGCGCGTGACGGTCGAGCAGGTCGCGAAACGCGCCGACGAGCTCGGATGAGGACTCGACCCCGGTGCTCACGCGGCGCGCACGGTAGCACACTCGCGCATATTTTGCGTTCACATAAGTTGCATACGCATTGTTTGCACGTGCATGTATCTTACTGCGATGGCTCACGCTTCAAGCTCTTCCCCGCCCGCCGATCTCCGGTGGGACGCGCGCCTGTGGGGCGCGCTCATCGTCCTCTGCGGCGTCCTCTTCCTCGACGGGCTCGACGTCTCCATGGTCGGCGTCGCGCTGCCGTCGATCAGCGAGGACCTCGACCTGACCACCTCCCAGCTGCAATGGATCGTCAGCGGCTACGTGCTCGGCTACGGCGGCCTGCTGCTCCTCGGCGGCCGCGTCGCCGACCTCCTGGGCCGGCGACGGGTGCTGCTGTGGGCGCTCGCCGTGTTCACCGCGGCCTCGCTCGTCGGTGGGCTGGTCAGCGATCCGGCGCTGCTCGTCGCCACCCGCTTCATCAAGGGCATGGCCGCCGCCTTCACCGCGCCCGCCGGCCTCTCGATCATCACGACCACGTTCCCCGAGGGCCGTGCGCGCAACAAGGCGCTCGCCATCTACACCGCCTGCGGCGCCAGCGGCTTCTCGTTCGGGCTCATCCTCGGCGGCCTCATGACCGAGGTCGGGTGGCGCTGGACGTTCCTGCTGCCCGTCCCGATCGCGCTGGCGATCCTCGCGGTCGCACCGCGCGTCATCCGCCCCGACCCTCCGGCGCTGAGCGCACGGCGCGGCTTCGACATCCCCGGCGCGGTGACCGTCACCGCCGCGATGCTGCTCTTCGTCCGCACCGTCGTCGAGGCGCCCGAGGCGGGCTGGGCGTCGCTCGTGACCATAGGGTCGTTCGCCGTCGCCGTCGCGCTGCTCGCGCTCTTCGTGGCGATCGAGCAGCGCACGCCCCAGCCGCTCGTGCGGCTGGGGATCCTGCGCTCGGGCAACATCGCGCGCGCCAACATCGCGGCGATGGCGACGTTCGGGTGCTACGTCGGCTTCCAGTTCGTGGCGACGCTGTTCCTGCAGTCGACGCTCGGCTGGTCGGCGCTCGAGACGGCGCTGGCCTTCCTGCCCGCCGGCCTGATCGTGGCCTTCGGATCGGTGCGCGTCGGCGGGCTGGTCGATCGCTACGGGACGGAGCGGGTCATCGCCGCGGGCTTCGCGGCTTTCGTCGCCGGCTACGCCCTGTTCCTGCCCATCGACAGCTCGCCGGCCTACGGGCTGGCGATCCTGCCCACGATGGTCCTGATCGGCCTCGGGTTCGCGCTGACCTTCCCGGCCCTCAACATGCAGGCCACGATGGGCGTCGGCGACCACGAGCAGGGGCTGGCCTCCGGCCTGGTCCAGACCTCGTTCCAGGTGGGCGGGGCCGTCGTGCTCGCCGTCGTCAGCGCGGTCGTCAGCAGCCAGGCGGGCGGCGACTTCCTCGACGTGCTGCGCCCGGCGCTCGGCGTCGTCACGGGCGTCGCCGTGCTCGGCCTGCTCGTCGCGCTGACCGGGGTCGTCGGCGGGCGCCGGGACGTGGCGCTCGCGACCGAGGCCTGACGCGGGGGTCCGCGCCGGGGGCCACCCCGGCGCGGACCACACCGGCGTACCGGACTACACCGGCTTATCGATATCTGACGGATCGGGCCCCTACCGTGGTCGCATCGCCTTCCCGACCGATCCCCAGAGGAGTCCCGATCCGATGAGCGCCCACACCTCCCGCCTGGCGGCTGTCGGCCGCGAGCAGCCCGGCGCCGACGCGATGGGCGTGGCCCAGTCGCTCGAGGCGGTGCTGTACGAGGCCAAGCGCGTCGTCGTCGGCCAGGACGCGATGCTCGAGCGCGTGCTCGTCGCGCTGCTCGCCGGCGGCCACGTGCTGCTCGAGGGCGTGCCCGGCCTGGCCAAGACGCTGACCGTCCGCACGCTGGCCGGAGCGCTGGGCGGCAGCTTCCGCCGCGTGCAGTTCACGCCCGACCTCGTGCCGGCCGACCTCGTCGGCACGCGCATCTGGCGCCCCGACACCGGCACGTTCGCCACCGAGCTCGGCCCGGTGTTCGGCAACCTGCTGCTGGCCGACGAGGTCAACCGCGCGCCCGCCAAGGTCCAGTCCGCGCTGCTGGAGGTCATGCAGGAGCGCCAGGTCACGCTCGGCGGCGAGACCTACCCGGTCCCGCGGCCGTTCCTCGTGCTCGCCACCCAGAACCCGATCGAGTCCGAGGGCACCTACCCGCTGCCCGAGGCGCAGGTCGACCGCTTCCTGCTCAAGGTGCTCGTCGACTACCCGGGCGCTCGGCGACGAGACGTCGGTCGTCGCGCGCGTCGTCGCCGGCGATCCCGAGGTGCGCCAGGTGATGGACATCGCGCAGCTCGAGGAGGCGCGCTCGGTCGTGCGCGACGTGTACGCCGACCGTCGCGTCATGGCCTACGCCGTGCAGCTCGCCGACGCCACGCGCCACCCGGAGCGCTACGGCCTCGCTCACCTGGAGGGCGCCATCGAGGTCGGCGCCAGCCCGCGCGGGCCGATCGGCCTCGTGCAGGCCGGCCAGGCGCTGGCGCTGCTGCGCGGCCGCACCCACGTGACGGTCAAGGACATCCGCGACCTCGCGCCCGACGTGCTGCGCCACCGCATGGTGCTCTCCTACGACGCGCTCGCCGACGGCATCGAGCCCGACGACGTCGTCGATCGCAGGTCCTGGGCGCCGTCGAGGTGCCCGGGCGGTCCGGAGGCCGGCCTGAGTGGCGCCGCCCACTGACGGCCGTCCCGGCGGTCCGCCCGCTCGTCGCACCGCCCGGCTCGCCAGGGGCCCGGGCCGATGCCCGGGCCCGCGGTCGCCGCGCTCGACCTCGCGCTCGTGCGCCGCACCGGCCGGCGCGCTGCCCGGCGAGCACCGCGGCCTGGGCGTCGGGCCTGGGCACGGAGCTCGCGCAGCTGCGCCCCTACCAGGTCGGCGACGACGTGCGCCAGCTCGACCCCGCGGCCAGCGCGCGCACCGGCGTGCCGCACGTCCGCCAGCAGATCCCCGAGCGCGCGCTCACGACGTGGGTCGTGCTCGACATCTCGCCGTCGATGGCCTTCGGCACCGCCGAGCGCCTGAAGAGCGACGTCGCCGAGGGCGTCGTGCGCGTGATGGCGCGCCTGGGCGTGCGGCGCGGCGGGCGCGTCGCGCTGCTGACCTGCGGCGCGCCCATCGTGCGCGTGCTGCCGCCGCGCGGCGGCCGCCGCGCGATCGGCACCGTCGAGCGCGCGCTCGCCGACGGCGTCGCGACCGACGGCGCGCGCCGGCGACGACGGCCTGGCCGACGCGCTGCGGCGGCTGCGCAGCATGGCGCGCCAGCCCGGCCTCGTGCCATCGTCTCGGACTTCCGCGACCCCTCCGACTGGCAGCGCCAGCTGCGCGCGCTCGGCGGCGCGCCACCGCGTGCTGGGCGTCGAGGTGCTCGACCCGCGCGAGACCGAGCTGGTCGACGCCGGGCCTGATGGTCCTCGTCGACCCCGAGGACGGCAGCCACGTCGAGGTCGACACCCGCGCGAAGAGCACGCGCGACGCCTTCGCCGCCGCCGAGCGCGAGCGCCGCGAGCGCGCTGCGCGACGACCTGCGGCGCGCCGGCGCCCGCCACGTCGACCGTGCTCGACCGACGGCGACTGGCTGCGCGGCCTGGGCCGGGGCCTCGGATGAGCTTCGCCGCCCCGATCTTCCTGCTGGCGCTGCTGCTGGTCCCGCTCGGCATCGCCGCCTCGGTGGCCGCGCGCCGGCGCCGGCGCCGCTACGCCGTGCGCTTCCCGGCGACGGGCACGGTCGCCGCCGTGCTCGCCCGCACCCCGCGCTGGCGGCGGCGCATCCCGGCGACGCTGCTGGCGCTGGCCGTCGCGGCGCTGGCCGTCGCGCTGGCGCGGCCCGCAGCCGACGGTCGCCGTGCCGGTCGAGGAGGCGACCGTCGTCCTGATCACCGACACGCTCGCGCTCGATGGGCGCCGAGGACGTCGACCCCAGCCGCATGGAGGCCGCCCGCGGCGCCGCGCGGCGCTTCCTGGACCAGGTGCCCGACGAGCTGCGCGTCGGCCTCGTCGCCTTCTCCTCCACCCCGCACACGGTCGAGCGCCCGACGCGCGACCGCGACAACGCTGGACGACGTCCTCGGGCTCGCTCGTGGCCGACGGCAGCACCGCGACCGGCGACGCGCTCGACGTGGCGCTGGACACGATCGGCGACCGCCGCCAGGGCCGCACGAAGCGGCGCCCGCCGGCCGCGATCGTGCTGCTCTCCGACGGCAAGACGACCGAGGGCAAGGACCCGATCGAGGTCGCGCGCCGCGCCGCCGCCGAGCGCGTCCCGGTCTACACCGTCGCGCTCGGCACGCCGGACGGCACCGTGCCCGGCGGCCCGTTCGGCCAGCGCCTGCCCGTCCCGCCGGACCCCGAGACGCTGCGGCGGATCTCGCGCATCACCGGCGGCGAGGCGTTCTCCGTCGACGACCGCGACGAGCTCGACCGCATCTACGAGAAGGTCGGCTCGCAGGTCGGCACGAAGTCCGAGCGCCGCGAGATCACCGCGGGCTTCGCGGGCGCGGGCTTCGTGCTGCTGGCCGGCGGCGTGCTCGCCGGGCTGCGCTGGCGCGCACGCCTGTAGGTCTCCGCCCGAAGGACGACGCGGCGTCGTCCTCGAGGACGGCGTGGGATCGTCCACATGACCGTCGCACCGGGTGGGCCGTTGCGCATAGCGTCGTGCCCTCCCGTGACCGGAAGAAAGAGGATCACCATGAAGGGCCGATTCGTCGCCGCAGGCGTCGCCGCCGTGGCGCTCGCCGGGACGGGTGCCGTCGTCGTGGACGCCCAGGAGCCCGCGCCGACTGTCACCGTGACCGTGACCCCGTCGAAGATGACCGTCAGCGGCGCCGAGACGCTGCAGCCCGGGCCGCTGCGCGTGGCCTTCGAGTCGCCCGGCCGCCGGGCTCGCGACTTCACGGTCTTCGAGGTGAAGGAGGGCGTAGACACCGACGACGCGCGCCGCGGGCTCAGGGGTATCCGCTCAGCCGACGCGGCGGAGCGCTACGGCACGCTCGTCGCCGGCGGCGCGGTCGCCCGAGGGGCCTCCTACACGACGACGTTCGAGGCGAAGGAGGCCACGTACCTGCTCGTCGACACGACCCAGCAGCCCGCCGTCCGCGCCGAGTTCACCGTGGGCGACGAGCGGGGCACGGCCGTCGCACCCGAGCCCGACCGGACCGTGCGCCTGCGCGAGTACCGCTTCGACATGCCGGCCACGCTGCCGCGCCGCGGCGTCGTGCGCTTCGCCAACCGCGGCGACGAGCTGCACTTCGCGCTGGCCCTGCGCCTCAGGCGCGGCACGAGCACCAGCTCGCGTGCTGCGCCAGCTGCGCCAGGGCGAGGACGAGATCGCGGGCCTCGGGCAGGCGACGGAGCCGCTCGGCCTCGTGTCGGGCGACACCGTCAACGACGTCGAGGTGCGCTTCCAGCCCGGCCGCTACGTGCTGGTCTGCTTCTACGGCGACCGCGAGTCCCAGAACCGCCCGCACTCGACGCTCGGCATGGCGCGCGGCTTCCGGGTGAACTGACGGGGGCGTGCCGGCCGCGCGCGCCTTCGCGCGCGGCCGGCGCTCAGGGGCGGCGCTCCTGCGCGTACAGCCGGTCGGCGAACACGCCCGCAGGGTGGGCGCGCCGGCGTCGCACGTCGCGGGCGTAGGTGTCGGGCATCGCTTCCGGCGGCGGCAGTGGGGAGCCGTAGCCCGCCGGCAGCAGCATCGGCGCGGCGAGCGCGCCGAAGGCGAGGTCGGCGGCGGTGAAGCGGTCGCCGAGCAGGAAGCGGCGCCCGTCCGACAGGCGCCCGGCGATGTCGTCGAAGACGGCGTCGACCCGCGTCCGTGCCGCGGCCGCCGCGGTCGCATCCACGCCGAGCAGGCGGCGGATCGCCGGGTCCACGACGCGGCCGGCGACGCGGAAGAAGGCGCTCTCCCAGCGCGGGACGCCGGCCAGCGCCCACGGAGCCAGATCGTGCACCACAGGCAGCGTCTCGTGGTACATCACCAGGCGGCCGTCGGGACCGAAGCCGCCGTCCAGCCACGCCTCGAGCGCGACGGCCTCGGCGCCCAGGTCGCCCTCCGGGTAAAGCCGCCTCTCGGAGACGACCTGGGTGTCGGCCCAGCGCAGGATGTCCGCCGACTCGCCCAGCACCTCGCCCGTGGCCGTGACCAGCACCGGGACCGTCCGCCCGCCGCCGGCACGGCGCGCAGCCACCATGTGCACGAGCTGCAGATGCGGCTGCTCGACATAGTCCACGCGGGCGCGGTCCAGCCCCCAGCGCGCCTTCTCGCAGAAGTGGCTGATCGGGATCGTCACAAGACGCGCCCTCATGGGGCGAGTCTCGCACTGCGGCGCGCCTCAGGACGGGATGTACGCGAACACGTCCGGGTTCGGGCCGGTGCGCCCGGCCTCGCCGCGGTCGAGCCCGTCGATCTCGTCCAGGTCGCCGGGCGTCAACTCGAAGTCGAAGAGCTCGAAGTTCTCCTTGATCCGTGAGGGCGTCGTCGACTTGGGGAAGACGATGTTGCCGCGCTGGATGTGCCAGCGCAGCACGACCTGCGCCGGGGTCCGGCCGAGGCGCTCGGCGATGGCCGTGATCACGGGGTCGTCGAGGACGCCGCCCTGCGCGATCGGCGACCACGCCTGCGTGGCGATGCGGTGCGCTTCGTCGTAGGCGCGGACCTCGGCGTTGAGGAGGTAGGGGTGCAGCTCGATCTGGTTGATCGCGGGCACGACGTCGCACTCGGCCGCGAGGCGCTCGAGATGGGCGACCTGGAAGTTCGAGACGCCGATCGAGCGTGCACGCCCGTCGGCGTGGAACTCCTCGAGCGTCTTCCACGTCGACACGTAGTCGCCGTCGTAGAGCTTCGGCAGCGGCCAGTGGATCAGGAAGAGGTCGACGTGGTCTGTTCCCAGCGCTTTCAGCGTTCCCTCGAACGCCTTGCGCGCGTCGTCGGGCTGGTGGAAGCCGTTGTTGAGCTTGCTGGTGATGTAGACGTCGTCGCGGTCGAGCGCGGAGGCAGCAACGGCCTCGCCCACTCCCTGCTCGTTGCCGTACATCTCGGCCGTGTCGATGTGCCGGTACCCGACCTCCAGCGCGTTGCTCACCGCCTTTGCGGTCTCGGCCGGCTCGATCTGGAAGACGCCGAACCCGAGCTGCGGGATCGTGCGACCGTCGTTGAGGTCGATCGTGGGAACGGCGGTCATGCGTCGGGGCTCCTTCGTCGGGGTGCGTTGTCTTTCCCCAGCGTACGAACGCGGCATGCGCGAGGGATACCCTCGGGGGCATGCCCGCGCGCCGGGTCACCCGCGAGGAGCACGCCGCCGGCTGGGGGAGCTGGAAGCTCGCCCGCGCCGAGCCCGCGCCGCACCTGCGCCCGTTCGTCGCGCGCTACACGGGCTGGTGGGAGCGCACGGCGCAGCCCGTGCGCCGTACCGAGGTGCCGGTCGCCGAGGTCCCGCTGATCCTGTCCTTCGGGCCGCCGACGCTGGTACACGACAGCCTGCGCCCCGAGGCCACACCCGCGCGCGTTACTTCGTTCGCGGCGGGGCTCTACGCGCGGGCGGTCAGCGTCGGCCACGAAGGCGAGGGCGACGCGGTCCAGGTCGACCTGACGCCGCTGGGCGCGCGGCGCTTCCTGGGGATGCCGCTGGGCGAGCTCGCCCACCGCAGCGTCGAGCTGTCGGACCTGCTCGGGGCCGAGGCGGACCGGCTCGTCGAGGCGCTCGCGCTCGCCGGCGGCTGGGAGGCGCGCTTCGACCTGCTCGACGCCGCCGTGACGCGCCGCATCGTCGCCGGCCGGCCGGCCTCACCGGACGTCGAGCGGGCGTGGACGAGGCTGGAGCGCAGCGGCGGCGGCCTGCGCGTCGACGAGCTCGCCGCCGACCTGCAGTGCAGCCGGCGCCATCTCAGCGCGCGCTTCCGCGAAGAGCTCGGCCTGCCGCCGAAGGCGCTGGCGCGCGTGCTGCGCTTCCAGCGAGCGCTCGGGCTCATCCGGCAAGGGAGCGACTGGGCGCGGATCGCGCAGGCGTGCGGCTACTACGACCAGCCGCACCTCAACCGGGAGTTCCGCGACCTGGCGGGCGCCACGCCTGGCGAGCTGCGCGCCCGCCTGCTTCCCGACGACGACGGCGGGGTCCGGCCGGAGCTGGTCCCATTCGTCCAAGACGCGAGCGCGGCTTTGGCCTAGCGTCCCGCCCATGAGCCAGTCGATCTTCCCCGTCCTGCGCTACCGCGACGCCCGCGGCGCGATCGCCTTCCTGCACGACGTGCTCGGCTTCGAGCCCACGTCGGTGCATCCGCCCGAGGGCCAGGACGTCGCCCACGCCGAGCTGGCCTTCGGTGGCCAGCACGTCATGCTCGGGAGCACGCCCGCGGACGGCGACACCGATCGCCTCCAGGGCCCGCTGGCCCCGTACCTCGCCGTCGACGACGTCGACGGGCACTTCGAGCGAGCCCGCGCTGCGGGCGCCGACGTCGTCTACCCACCGCGCGACACCGACTACGGCTCACGCGAGTACGCCGTCCGCGACCCGGAGGGCCAGGTCTGGAGCGTCGGGAACTACCGGCCCGCGGCGCCGGACTGACCGCGCGCGGCGTGCCGGCGCAACACCCGCCGCGCCGGACGGGGCTCGGCCTGCGCGATGCGCTCGCGGCGCCAGGCGGTGAGCGTCATGCCGTCGGGGACATCGCTCTCGACGTAGAGGAAAGAGGTGGAGGCCATGAACCGAAGCCTGCTCTCGCAGCGCTTTCAGGACATCGGGGGACCCCCCTGAACCGGGACCCTGAACCTGTTCGCGGCCGCGCGTCAGACGCGCCGGTCCGGCCGCGCCAAGCACGAGGTAGGCCAGGCCCACCGACGGCGATCAGCGCCAGCACGAGCGGCGCCGCCCACACCTGGTAGACCGGCGCGCCGGGCGGGGCGAGCGACTCGCGCGGCCAGGCGATGTTGACCGTCTCGAACGCCAGCCAGGCGACGGCCAGCGCGTTGATCGCGCACGCCGGCGCGGCCGAGGCGGACGCGCCCGGCGGGCACCCAGCGTCCCGCGCACGCGCGCGATCAGCGCGGCGAGCGCGATGAGCAGGAACGCGACGTAGATCGCCGCGGTGCCGAACGCGATCAGGCTGCCGACCGCGGCCGAGTGCAGGCCGAGCAGCAGGCCGAGGCAGGCGACGACGGCGGTCACGACGATCGCGCCGATCGGCGGCCGCGCCGGTCGACGCGGCGCAGGAGCCGCGAGCGCGGGCAGCACGCCGTCGCGCGCGACCGAGAAGATCGTGCGCGCGGTCAGCGCCTGCGCGGCCATGCCGCAGGCCAGGAACGCGACGAGCACGACCGCGGCGAACGGCTTGTCCGACCACGAGCCGAACGACGCGACGACCGCGGTCGTCGACCGGGTCGACGTCGCGCGCCGGCGACGACCGCCGCCGGGTCGGGGTGGGCGAGCGTGACCGCGACGGCGTTGAGGATCACGAGCGCGCCGACGCTGAGCAGCGCGATCCAGATCGCGCGCGGGACGTGGCGCGCCGCGTCGCGCGTCTCCTCGGCGGCGCCGACGCAGGCGTCGAAGCCGATGAACACCCAGCCGCCGACGGCCAGCGCGGCGAGCAGCCCGGCGGCCGCCGAGCCGCCCGACAGCGCCTCGGCGCCGAGCGTCTCGCGTCAGCAGCGAGAGGTCCTGCTCGCGGAAGACGAGCAGCAGCGCGAGGCCGATGCCGACCGACGCGACGACCTCGGCGGCGATGCCCGGCCTTCACGACCCGGCCGAGCACGCCGACGCCGAGCGCGCCGGCCAGCGCGCAGACGACGACGAGCACCATCCCGGTCGACGACGATCCGCGTTCGGCGTCGGCTCGACGCCGAGCAGCGTCAGCGCCCACGGCGCGCCGAGGTAGGCGATCGTCGTGTTCGCGACCGCGTACGCGCAGATCGCCACCCAGCCGCTGAACCAGCCGTACGCGCCGCCCATCAGCCGCCGGCTCCACTGGTAGGCGCCGCCGGCGATCGGGAACTCCGACGCCAGCTCGGCGTAGACGGCGAGCAGCAGGCACTGGCCGGCGAGCGCGACCGGCAGCACCCACACCCACGCCGGGCCCGGCGACGGCGGTGCCGACGAACACGACGCGCGTAGAGCCCGACGACCGGCGAGATCGCCGGCGAAGCCCGATCGCGACGTTGTCGACGACGCGCAGCCGGCGCGTCGAGCTCCTGCGGGTAGCCGAGCTCGCGCAGCCGCGCGGCGTCGGCGTCGGCGCGGCGGCGCGGCGGCCGCGTCACGCGCGCGCGTCGCTCGCGCGCGCTCGCGCTCGACGGCGCGCGCGACCTCGACGCGCGAGGAGACGCCGAGCTTGACGAAGATGTTGCGCAGGTGCGACTCGATCGTCTTCTCGCTGAGGAAGAGCGTCGGCGGCGATCTCGCGGTTCGTCTTGCGGTCGGTGACGAGCTCGGCGATCTCGCAGCTCGCGCTTGGTCAGCGACGCGACGCCGGAGTCGCCGGCCGCCGCCGGGCCGCGCGCCTCGGCGCGCGCGCCGAGCTTGCGCAGCTCGCGGCGCATCTCGTCGCGCACGCGCACGCGAGCCGCAGCGCGTCGAGCTCGGGCTCGGCCTCGCGCAGCGCCGCGACCGCCGTCGTCGCGCTCGCCCGCCGCCGCGAGCGCGCGGCCCGCGCAGGCCGCGCGCGAAGGCCGCCTGCAGCGCGCGCGCCGACGCGCGTCGGCGGCGTCGGCCGACGCCTGCGGCCGCTCGCGCGGCCTCGGCGGCGTCGCCGCGCGCGAGCAGCACCGCGGCGCGCGCGCGCGCAGCGCGAGCGCGGCGCGGCAGGTGCAGGCCGAGCTCGCGCGGCGTGCTCCTCGGCGCGGCGCGACGTAGGCCTCGGCGGCCGTCGACGTCGCCCGAGCGCGAGCTCGACGAGCGCGAGGATCTCCCAGTCGAAGCAGCGCTCGACCGGGATCTTGTGCTCGAGCTCGTCGCTGCCGAGCGCGCGCATCATCTCGCGCGCGCGCTCGACCTCGCCGGCCTCGAAGCGCGCGACCGCCGAGCAGCCAGCCCGGGCCCGCCGCCGGCCGACGGGCATCGTGCCGCCGGTCAGCCGGCCGCCGACCCGCGCGCTCTCCTCGCCCGCGGCGATCGCGCCGTCGAGGTCGCCGGCGAAGTAGCGCGCCCAGCCGAGCTCGAACAGCGCCCAGAAGAGGTAGTGCGGGTTGGCCGACAGCCGCGCGGCCTCGACCGCCGCCTCGCACAGCCTCGATCGCCTCGGCGCAGGCGGCCCTGCATCTCGAACGGGTAGCCCTTGACGAGCATCATCGGGACGAGCAGCCGGCCCTCGCCGGTCGCGCGCGCGATCGCGATGCCGCGGTCGACGTGCGCGATCGCCTCGTCGTAGTGCTCGAGGTAGTTCTCGGCCCAGCCGAGGTAGTAGAGCGCCTCCAGGCGCGGCGCGAGCTCGGCGTCGGGAGCCGCGTCGACGAGCGCGACGCGCCTCGTCGCGGTGCTCGCGCGCGTCGTCGATCTCGCCCGGCGGCGGCCTCGCCGAGCGCGAGCGCCGACGCCGCCGCGGCGATGCAGCGCGCGGTCGCCGAGCCGCGCGCGCGGTCTCGAGCGCGCCGCGGCCCATGCGCGAGCGTCTGCTCGAAGTCGAGCTCGTAGAGGCCGTCGACCGCGAGCTCGATCTGCAGCGCCGCGGCCGCCGGCGTCGTCGCGGTCGGGCAGCTCCTCCCACGCCCGCGTCGAGCCGCGCGGTGCGCGTCCTCGTGGCGCCCGAGCCAGTGCTCGACCGCGGCGCACAGCGCGGTCAGCTCGACGCGCCGCGCGGCCGTCGTCGGCGGGCAGCAGCTCGATCGCCTCGAGCAGCGTCGCGCGGCAGCGCTCGAGCTCGCCGAGCGAGCGCGCGCGCCGACGCGAGCGCCACGCGCACCTCGACCTGGCGCGTCGCGGTCGGCGCGCGGGCAGCAGGCGCAGCGCCGCCTCGAACCAGCGCGCCGCCGCGGCCGGGCGCGCGCGCCGCGGTCGTCGGCGCCGGCCTCGAGCAGCAGCGCGATCGCCGTCCTCGTCGCCCTGCGCCGCGGACTGCTCGACGTGGTGGGCGCGCTCGGCGGCGCCGGCGCCCGCGCTCGGCCAGCGCGGCCGCCGCGCGGCGCGTGCGCGGCCAGCCGCCAGCCGCCGCGGCGTCGACTCGTAGACCGCGCGGCGCACGAGCGGGTGGCGGAAGACGAAGCGCCGCGGCACCGTCGTCGGGCGCACGAGGTCGACGCGCGAGCAGCGCGTCGAGCGCGGCGAGGCCGTCGTCGGCGTCGGCAGCTCGGCGATCGCGGCCGCGAGGTCGGGCTCGAACGGCTCGCCGGCGACCGCCGCGCCCTCGAGCAGCGCGCGCTCGGCCGGCGACAGCGCCGCGAGCTCCTCGGCCAGCGACGCCGCGACCGCGGCGGGCACGCCGCGCGCCGCGCCGTCGCCGCCGGCGCCGCGCGCCGGCGCGCCGCCGCTCGCGCGCGCGAGCTGCTCGAGGTAGAACGGGTTGCCGCCGCCGTGGCGGTAGATCGCCGCGGCCGCCGCGGCGTCGACGCTCGCCGAGCAGCTCGCCGGCCTCGGCCTCGCCGAGCGGCTCGAGCGCGATCCGCGTCGACGGCCGGGCGCCGCGAGCGCGGCCGCCAGCCGCGCGCGGCGCCTGGCCCGGGCGGAAGGCGAGCGCGAGCAGCACCGGCGCGCTCGGTGCCGCGGCGCAGCAGCGCGGCGATCAGCTCGATCGACGCGCCGTCGCTCCAGTGCAGGTCGTCGAGCACGAGCACGAGCGGCCGGTCGTCGGACGAGCACGCTCGAGCAGCGCCGCGCACCGCGCGGTGCGCGCGGTAGCGCTCGTCGGCGACGCGGCTCGCGCCGCCGCGCCGGCGCGGCGCAGCGAGGGCAGGATCGTCGGCCGAGCTCGTCGACCAGCTCGGCGTCCAGCGCCTCGCAGGTCGAGCTCCTGCGACGGCGACGTAGGCGTCGAGCGCGTCGACCCAGACGCTGAACGGCAGGTCGCGCTCGAACTCCGCGGCCGACGCCGGCGAGCACGAGGTGGCCGCGCTCCTCGGCGCGCGCGGCGCAGCTCGCCCAGCAGCCGCGTCTTGCCGATCCCCGGCTCGCCCTCGACGCGCCACGCAGCCCGGCGCGCCGCTCGTCGAGCGCGTCGAGCGCCGCGTCGAGCTGCGGCGAGCTCGCGCTCGCGCCCGACGAGTCGGGCCGGCGCTGGGGTCGACGGCCACCGTGGCGGCGAGCCTACCTGCGGCCGGTTCAGGGATCCGGTTCAGGGTGCGCCCCCGATGTTCCGGGGGCGCCGCGTCGAGCAGGCTGCCGGCATGCAGTCCACCCTACCGAAAGGCAGCACATGCAACCGTCGCGCAACATCGCAGCACGCGCCGGGCGCTGGAGCGCCCGGCACCGCAAGACCGCCATCATCGGCTGGCTCGTCTTCGTCGTCCTCGCCTTCATGGTCGGCGGCAAGGTCGGCACGAACACGCTCACGACCGAGCGAGTCCGGCGTCGGCGAGTCCGGCCGGCCGACCCGGATCGTCGCCGAGCGCCTACCCCGAGAGCGTCGAGCGAGATGGTCCTCGTCTCAGAGCGACACGCTCGAAGTCGGACGATCCCGAGTTCCGGGCCGCCGTCGCCGACGTCACGCAGCCGCCTGCGAGCGGATCGACGGCGTCGAGCGACGATCATCGACCCGTACGGCGACGACGCGACGGCGCCGATCTCCGACGACGGCCACTCGGCGCTGGTCGCCGTTCGAGATCCCCGGCGACAGCGAGACGACGCCGTCGAGGTCGTCGAAGATCGACGCGACGCGTCGCCGCCGATCGACGCCGCCGCGAAGGCGCACCCCGAGCTGCAGCGTCGAGCAGTTCGGCGACGGCAGCTCCGAGGAGGAGTTCAAGGAGATCTTCGACGACGGACCTCGCAGAAGGCGGCGCACGACTGTCGCTGCCGCTCACGCTGATCATCCTGCTGATCGCCTTCGGCGACGCTCGTCGCCGCCGGCATCCCGCTGCTGCTGGCGATCACCGGCGTCGTCGGCGACGATGGGCCTCGTCGGCCCGCTCAGCCAGCTCTCGCCGGTCGAGCGAGTCGATCAACCACGTGATCCTGCTGATCGGCCTGGCCGTCGGCGTCGACTACGCGCTGTTCTACCTGCGCCGCGTGCGCGAGGAGCGCGCCGCCGGCCGCAGCAACGAGGCCGCGATCGAGGCCGCCGCCGCGACCTCGGGCCGCGCCGTGCTCATCTCCGGCATCACGGTCATGATCGCGATGGCCGGCATGTACTTCGGCGGCGCCGCCGACGTTCACGTCGTTCGCGACCGGCACGATCGTCGTCGTCGCCGTCGCGATGCTCGGCTCGCTCACCGTGCTGCCCGCGCTGCTGTCGCTGCTCGGCGACCGCGTCGACAAGGGCCGCATCCCCGGGCTCGGCCGCCTGAAGGCGCCGCATGGCCGCGTTCGGCCTCTGGTCGCGCGATCGTCGACCGCGTCATGCGCCGCCCGCCGCTGTCGGCCGGCCTGTCGGTCGCGCTGCTGGTCGCCCTGGCCGATCCCGGCGCTGCGGCATGGACACCGGCACGCCGGGCATCGACACGCTGCCGCAAGGACGATCCGGTCGTGCAGACGTTCAACCACCTCCAGGACGCGTTCCCGGCCGAGAACAGTCGGCGTCTCGCGTCGTCGTCAAGGGCGAGGACGTCACGTCCCCGGCCGTCCAGGACGCCATCGGCGAAGCTCGAGCAGGCGGCCGCCGCAGGACAAGAGCTCGTTCCCGGGCGAGCGACGTCGAGGTCGACGTCAACCCGGACAAGACGGTCGCGACGCTCGAGCTCGAGATCGCCGGCGACGGCACCGACGAGCAGTCCAACCGGGCGCTCGACGTCACTGCGCGACGACCTCGTCCCGGCGACGCTCGGCCAGGTCGACCGGCGTCGAGACGTACGTCGACGGCGCGACCGCGCAGGACCGCGACTTCAACGACACGATGAAGTCGCACCTGCCGCTCGTGTTCGGGTTCGTGATCCTCGCGGCGTTCCTGCTGCTGCTGGTCACGTTCCGCTCGATCGTCGTGCCGATCAAGGCGATCGTGCTGAACCTGCTGTCGGTCGGCGCGCGCCTACGGCGTGCTGGTGCTGGTCTTCCAGCACGGCTGGTTCAAGAGCCTGCTCGGCTTCTCCGAGACCGGCCCGATCGACGTCCTGGCTGCCGCTGTTCCTGTTCGTGGTCCTGTTCGGCCTGTCGATGGACTACCACGTGTTCATCCTCAGCCGGGTCCGCGAGGCTCGTCGACCGCGGCATGAAGACCGAGGACGCGGTGTCGCACGCGATCAAGAGCACGGCCGGCGTCGTGACGAGCGCCGCGTTCGTGATGGTCGGCGTGTTCGCCATCTTCGGGACGCTGTCGTTCGATGATGTTCAAGCAGATGGGCGTCGGCCTGGCCTTCGCCGTCCTGCTCGACGCCACGCTCATCCGCGGCGTGCTGCTGCCGGCGAGCATGAAGCTCCTCGGCGAGCGCAACTGGTGGCTGCCGCAAGCGGCTGCACTGGCTGCCGAAGGTCGCCGCCGAGGGCGAGGCGGCGCCCGGCCCAGGCCTAGGCCCCGGGATCACCCCCGACGCAGTGTCCCGGCGCCCGCCCTCACGGCGGGCGCCGGTCGTTGTGGCCTCACCAGGCGCCGGCGCCGTCGACCACGGCGTCGATCGTCAGCGCGCCCCGCGCGCGGGCGACGGACACCCGGTGGTGGCCGTCGCGGACGGCGTACGCGCCGTCGCCCACGGCCACCACCGAGATCGGCGGGAGCGCGGCGCCGCGGTGCTCGGCCAGCCACAGCCGCTCCCAGCGCTCGCGGGCGGCGGCGCGCGGGCGGAAGCACTGGTCGAAGAGCCGCGCCCGGGCGGGCTCGACCGTCGCGCTGATGGCCTCGACCGGAATCGGGCGGATCCCGTACGCGCCAGGCGCGACAGGCCGGGCGGCCGCCCGCTCGTCGGCGACCGCCAGCCGGGTGCACGCTGCGGGGCGGCGGCGCAGCCGGCTCGCCACCGCGGCGCGCCGGCGGGCACCGGCGACCCTCGCGAACGCGCGCTCGGCATCGGCACGTCCAGACCCTGTGCTCAGCATGCGCAGGATGCTCGCGCGCGCAGGGGCGACGCACATCGGGAGGATGGAGCCTCTTCCTGCGGGACGCCCCTTACGCGCCGCGCGACGCCGGTCGGGCACCTGCTGCACCACACGTGCTGTCGCTCGTCGGCGCGGAGCTGGACCGGGCCGTGGCCTGAGCGCCGCTCTCAGGCGATCCTCAGCCCCAGCGCACCGGTCGCCCAGCCGGCGCGCCGATCCTCTCGGCACCGGACAGAGAACTGTCCCCGACCGAAAGGCACTCCGATGATGAAGAAGAAGGCAGTCACCACCCTGGCCGCGATCGCCGCCGCAGGGCTCGGAGGCTCCGCGATCGCAGGGGCCGCGCAGAGCGGCACCAGCGACAACGGCTCCTCATCGAGCACCGGCGGCTCCACCAACCGCACCGCTGCTGAGCGGCCCAACGAGACGCCGCTGACGGGCGAGACGGCCGCGAAGGTCAAGGCGGCCGCGCTGGCCAAGGTCAGCGGCACCGTGCTGCGCGTCGAGACCGACGACGGCGGCGTGTACGAGGCTCATGTGCGCAGGGCCGACGGCACCGAGGTGGAGGTCAAGGTCGACAAGTCCTTCGCCGTCACCGCCGTGCAGGAGCACGGACGCGGCGACGGCAGACGCCGCGGCGGCGGCCCCGGCGCCGGCGAGCGCGCCCTGACCGGCGAGACGGCAGCGAAGGTGAAGGCTGCCGCGCTGGCGAAGGTCGACGGGACGGTGCTGCGTGTCGAGACCGACCGCGGTGGCGTCTACGAGGCCCACGTGCGCAAGGCCGACGGCACGGAGGTCGAGGTCAAGGTCGACAAGGCCTTCGCCGTCACGGCCGTCGAGGAGCACGAGGCCCGGCCCCACCGCTGAGCCCCAAGCGGCGACGGCGTGAGCCGCCTCCGTCTCCTCGGCCTGCCGGTGCTGCTGGCCGGCGCGATCCTGGTCGCGTCGGCCTGTCGTTCTACGCCCGCAAGCGCATCGGCGCCGCGCGCTGGCGCAAGGCGCATCGCTTCACCGCGCTGGCCTGGATCATGGGCGTGGCCCACGCGCTCGGCCAGGGGACGGACGCCGGCCAGGCCTGGTTCCTGGCGCTCGTGGCGATCGCGCTCCTGCCCCGCACACCAACCCCCACACCCGACATGAGAGGGCAGTCATGAACCCGAACCCGAGGATCGACCGCCGCCAGGCACTGGGCGCCCTGGGCGCGGTGAGCCTGAGCGGCCTGCTGGCCGCCTGCGGCAGCGACGACGAGGAGACCGGGACGGTCACCACGACCGAGGGCGAGTCGAGCACCGTCCAGAAGAAGTCCTCGCCGTCCAGCGCGACCGCCGAGCTCTTCGACGAGTCCACGAGCTGCGAGCTCACGACCGAGCTGACCGAGGGGCCCTACTACTTCGACGTGGACTCCATCCGCAGCGACATCACCGAGGACCGCGAGGGCACGCCGCTGCGCCTGGCGCTGCGCGTGCGCGACGCCGCCTCGTGCGAGCCGATCGCGAACGCCATCGTCGACGTCTGGCACTGCGACGCCACCGGGCTGTACTCGGGGTTCGAGTCCGCCTCGCAGGGCGGCGGTCCGGCGGCGGCGGTCCGGGCGGCGGCTCCGGGCCGACCGACGACGAGACCTACCTGCGCGGCGCGCAGGCGACCAACAGCGACGGGATCGTGCAGTTCAAGACCATCTACCCGGGCTGGTACCGCGGCCGGACGGTGCACATCCACTGCAAGGTGCACCTGGACAGGACGACGCTGCTCACCACCCAGCTCTTCACGACGCGCGAGTTCGACGACAAGGTCTACGCCGGCGCGCCCTACTCCGAGGACACGGGCCGCGACACCTACAACGACACCGACTCGATCTACGAGGACGGCCTGGAGCTCAGCCTCACCGACGACGGCGACGGGGTGCTGGGCGTCATGACCTTCGACGTGCGCCGGAGCTGACGGCCGCGGGCCCCGCGACGACACCGTCGTCGTGCAGGCGCGCGATCTCGTGCTCGGCCAGCCCCAGCAGGCCGGAGAGCACCTCGTCGGTGTGCTCGCCCAGAAGGGGGGCGCGACGGACCGGGAGCCGCTCGACGTCGCCGAAGTCCAGCGGCGAGCCGGGCATGAGGTACTCGCCGATGCCCGGCTGGTGCACCGACGCGAACATGGGGTTGGCCGGCGAGCACCGGGGGTCCTCCTCCACGAGCTCGCGGAAGGTCTGGTAGGGCCCCCAGCAGACGCCGTGGGCGTCGAAGGTCGCCCGGATCTCGTCCAGCGTGCGGCTCACGGTCCAGGGCTTCAGCACGCTGCCGATCACCTCGCGAGCAACGAAGCGGTCGCCCTCCCGGGAGAGGTCGACGTCCATCATCGTCTCGAGCGTCGCGAACGCGTCGTGGAGCTCGGTGGCCTCCACGAGGCTCTGCCACTGGCGCAGCGTGAGGGCCACGATCATGATCCGCCGGCCCTCCTTGGTGAGGAAGTCCCGGCCGAAGGCGCCGTAGAGGTAGTTGCCGTCCTTCTGACGCTCGTGGGCGGTGATCTGGACCTCGGCGATCTTGCCGAGGTTGCCGACCATCGCGAAGGCGACGTCGGACAGCGCCAGCCGCACGAGCTGGCCCGCTCCGGTCCGCGCGCGATGACGCTCGGCTGCGAGCAGCGCGGTCGCCGCGAGCGTGCCAGTGATCGCGTCCCACGCGGGGAGCAGGTGGTTGAAGGGCACCGAGAGGTTGCGCGGGCCCGTCGCCCACGGGAAGCCGGACGCCGGGTTCACCGTGTAGTCCACGGCCGACGACTGGTCGTGGTTGCCCGAGATGCTCACCATGATCAGGTCGTCGCGGTGAGCCCGCAGGGCGTCGTAGTCCAGCCAGCCGCGGGCGGGGAAGTTCGTGAGGAACAGGCCGGCGTCCTCGCCCGGGGCGGCGACGAGAGCAGTGAGCAGCTCCTGCCCGCGGGCTGAGCGCAGGTCGACCTGGACGGAGCGCTTGCCCTTGTTGAGCCCAGCCCAGAAGAGGCTGTCGCCGTCCTCGGTGACCGGCCAGCGCGACCGGTCGAGACCGCCGCCGATGGGGTCGAAGCGGATGACGTCGGCGCCGAGCTGGGCCAGCGTCATGCCGCCGAGTGGCGCCGCGACGAACGCCGAGCCCTCGACCACCCGCATGCCGTCCAGGATGCCGTTCACCGCTTCGCCCCTCCCTATGCCATGAGCGCCACGAAGCGCCAATCGAGCACCGCGGACGGGGAGTCGTCCCCCTCGCGCTCGGCGTGGACGACGGCGCGCAGGTCGGCCAGGCCCGCCGCCGTGCCCGCCAGCGCATGGGTGCCGTCGACGGTCAGCTCGGTGCTGAGCACGTCCCCCTCGAACACCGGCCCCACGTGGTCGCAGCGACGCCAGGCGAGGAACGTCGCCAGCCCGGGGAGGGCGCGCGTCGCGTGCGCGGCGGCGATCGAGATCGTGTGCCCGCCGTACACCAGGCGGCGGCCGTGGACGCTGCCGCCGGCGTCCGTGTGCGCTCGGGCGAGGTTGAGCGTGAGGCGTGCGAGCTCAGGCGCCGAGGTCACCGTGTCACGGCCCTCGATCGCGTACACGCTGCCGGGAGCCAGATCGGCGAAGCGCTCGGCCACGCCGGTGCGCGCCGCCAGGGTGTCGAGGTCCCACCGGCGCGGGACCGCCGCGCGCACGCGGTCGAGGTCGAGCTCCTCGGGGATGCCCTCGAAGCGATCGGCGTGACCGGTGCCCCCGCCCGCGTCACGCAGCGGGATCATCGGGCAGCGCCAGAAGTCGAGCACCGGCTCCGAGCGCTGGTTCTCGGTCGTGATGCGCAGCGCGACGAGACCCGTGCCGTTGCGGTTCTCCTTGAGTCCGATCACCTCCGTCCGCGTGCTCAGCGTGTCGCCGATGAAGACCGGCACCAGCAGGACGAGCCCGCGGTAGAAGAGGTTGCCGCGCACCCGCTGCGTCGGGCCCGTCGACTGGCCGATGGCCACGTCGCAGACGAGGTTCGGGTGGGCCAGGATCCGCGGCTCGCCGGTGACGGCCTCACACAGCGGGCCGTCGAGTGCCAGGCGCAGGCGATCGCCCGCGATCGCCTGATGCAGCGCGGCGTGGCCCTCGGTGAGCGTGAGGCCGGGGGCGTCGGCGAAGACCTGGCCGACCTCGAAGTCCTCGAAGTACGGGCCCTGCACCGCGATGTGACGGGGCGCGCTCAACCGGGGCAGTCTGACGAGAGCGGCCGCCCACGTGTGGATATGCTCGCGGGCCTGATGCGGGCGCGGCGCTCCTGCCTGTCGGTGCCGGCCTCCTCCCCCGGGATGCTCGCCAAGGCGCGCGCGCTGCCGGCTGACGAGCTCGTGCTCGACCTCGAGGACTCCGTCCTCCCCGACGCCAAGGACGAGGCGCGCGCGGCGCTCGCGGCGGCGCTGCGCGAGGGGCTGGGTGAGCACACGGTCAGCGTGCGCATCAACGCCGTCGGGACGCGCTGGTGCGACCGTGACGTCGTCGAGCTGGTCGAGGCCGCCGGCGGGTCGCTCGACTGCCTCACCATCCCGAAGGTCGAGAGCCCGGGGGACGTCGCGTTCGTCGACCGCCTGCTGGATGGGGTCGAGCAGCGCGCCGACGCGCGGCCGATCGGTCTCGAGGCCCTCATCGAGACGGCCGCAGGCCTCGCGCGCGCCGCCGACATCGCGCGCGCGTCACCGCGGCTCGAGGCTCTGATCATCGGCTTCGCCGACCTCAGCGCGTCGCTCGGGATGCCCGCGCAGCCGGCGGGCGGCGGCGAGCGCTGGCACCACGCGCGCGCGACCGTGCTCGTCGCCGCGCGGGCCGCGGGCGTGCAGGCCATCGACGGCCCCGACCTGCGCGTGGACGACGCCGGCGGGCTGCGCGAGGAGGCCGAGCTCGCGCGCGAGCTCGGCTACGACGGCAAGTGGGCCATCCACCCCAGCCAGATCGACGTGCTCAACGAGCTCTTCTCGCCCGCGCCCGGCGAGGTGGAGCGCGCCCGCGCGGTGCTCGGCGCGCTGCGCGACGCCGGCCGGGGCGCGGCGAAGCTCGACGGGGAGATGATCGACGAGGCCAGCGGCAGGCTCGCCGAGCAGGTCGTGGCCCGCGCCGACGCCGCGCGATCGCGCTGACTACTCGCGCGCGCGGGCGACCTTGGGCCCGGTGGCGGACGCCGCGGTGCCGGCGCCAAGCGGCCTCGCCACCCGCGTGGACGTCCGCCGGCCCCTGAGCAGGACCTCGTCGCACTGCGTCCACCGCTCGGCCTCGGCGCTGCGCGCGCGCTCGAGGACCCCGCTGGAGGCGAGCAGCCGCTCGTTGCGCCGCTTGGCGAGCTCGCACAGCCGCGAGGCCTCGTTGACCGGGTCGCCGATGACGGTGTACTCGAAGCGCTGCTCCGCACCGACGTAGCCGGCGACGGCCGGGCCGGCCGAGAGCCCGATGCCGGCGTCGACGCGCGGCACGACGTGCAGCCGCCGGCGAAGCTCGCGGCCGGCCGCCAGCGCCGCGCCCGCCGGATCCTCGTGGCCGCCCGGCGCTCCGAAGACCGCCATCGCGGCGTCGCCCTCGAACTTGTTGACCCATCCCCCGTGACGGCCGACGACGTCCACGACCACGCCGAAGAAGTCGTTGAGGACCCGCACGACGTCGTCGGGCTTGAGCCGAGCCGCCAGCGACGTCGACCCGACCAGGTCGACGAACAGCACCGCGACCTCGCGCACCTCACCGCCGAGGCGCGGGCCGTCGCCGTCGAGCGCGCGGCGCGCGACGTCCTCGCCGACGTGCCGGCCGAAGGCGTCGCGGAGCTGCTCGCGCTCGGCCACGCCGGCCGCCATCGCGTTGAAGCCGCTCTGCAGCAGGCCGACCTCGGACCCGTCGTCCACCGTCACGCGCGCGCTGAGGTCACCCTCCTCGAAGCGCTTGAGGGCCCGCTGGACGCTGGTGAGCGGGTCGGCGAGCGAGCGCGCGACGAGCCACGTCGCGAACAGGCCGGCAGCCGCGCCGAGGCCGGCGAGCACGACGACGCTCAGCGACACCTTGTGGAGGGTCGCGTCGCCGGGGTCCTTGAGCATCTGACCCCCGAGCATGAGCAGGCCGGCGAGCGGCACGCCGGTCGCGAAGACCCACGCGAGGAGCAGCCGCGCGACGACGCCCGGCCCCCTGGGCCGCCGCACCGGCCCCACGGCGAGCGCCTCGGCGGTGACCGGCCGCATCGCGCGCTCGACGAGCAGGTAGCCGAGGGCCGTGCACGTGAGCCCGCCCATGAGGATCGTCGAGCCGACGTGGAACGCCAGGTCGGGCGACGCCGGGAGGTTGATGAGGGCGAAGACGACCGCCGCGACCGCCCAGCCGAGGGCCTCGAGCGCCGCGCACACGGCGGGCTGGCGCAGGACCGCCGCGCGCTCGGCCTCGGTCGGCGCCCGGTCCTCGCGCAGCCAGCCCGTCGCCGCCGCGAACGACCGGTTGCCCCACACGACCCCGGCGATGCCGGCGAGGAGTATGTAGACAACGCAGGCCGCGGCGTTGACGGCGAGCAGCGTCTGCTGGTCGGCGTCGTGCGGCGGCTTGGGCAGCACCAACCAGAGCAGCAGGAAGACGTCCACCGCGCCCAGGCCGCTGGCGAGCATCTCGGCGAGCGCGACGCGCACGCTCGTCCGGCGCGCGAGCCGCTCGCCGCGGCTCGGTGCGCCGGCGGCCAGCGGGACGGCCGTGCTCACAGCGCCCATCGTGGTCAAGGTATTCCCGGGGTCGGGCGATGACGAGCGCCCGGCGTGTGAGATGCGTCACGCACGGCCGGGCGCTAGGTGGCCAGGTCCGGCGGAACGACGTCGCCGGTACTGGCCTCAGCGGTCGCCATGGCCCGCACGTTGGCAGCATCGGCGTCAGCCGTGACCCGCTCGGCGAGGCTGACGATCGCCGCGATCAATACGGCGCCGTCGAGCAGGACGCGGTCGTTGTGGCCGGCACCCTCGATCTCGACGACACGCGTCGGGCCGGCCGCGGCCGCGGCGACCGCGCGGCTCTGGCCGGGCGGCACGATCAGGTCGTCGGACCCGTACACGACCGTCGTCGGGACGGTGAGACGCGCGACCTGCTCGGCCACCGGGTAGCGATCCCTCAGCAGGGCCCTCACCGGCAGGAACGGGTAGTGAACGCGTCCCACCGACGCGAGATCGGTGAACGGCGAGCGCAGCACGATCCCGGCGGGCGGATGCTCGGTCGCGAGCTCGGCGACCACCGCGGAGCCCAGGCTCTCGCCGTAGTACAGGAGCCGGTCGAGCGGCAGGCCGGCGTCGTTGCCGAGGAACCGCAGCGCGGCCCGGACATCGAGCGCGAGGCCGGCCTCGGTCGGATGGCCGCGATTGCCGCCGTAGCCGCGGTAGTCGAACAGGAGCACGGCGAGACCGTGGCGCGCCAGCGCGGCCGCGAGCGGCGCTCGCATCGACCGGTTCCCGGCGTTGCCGGCGGCCACAAGCACCGCCAAGTGGCTGTCCGGCCCGCGCGGCGCGATGAACCACGCGCCGAGCCGCAGCCCATCGTCCGTCTGCAGCGTCACGTCCCGCGCGCCGGGCAGCACCCGCGCGGCCGGCGGCACGGCCCTGGGGAACGGCAGGTAGATCAGACGCCGCTGGAGCGTCCAGAGGAGCGCGAGCAGCAACGCGACGAGGGCGAGCACGACAGACACCGCGCCGAGCATCCGCCGCTCCCGCTCAGTAGGACGGCAGCTCGGCGGCCAGCTCGCGCTCCTCCGAGCGCTCGCAGATGTCCGCCACCCGGGGCTGCGTGATGCGCAGCAGATCGAGCACGTCCATCACCACCGAGCGCCGGTGCTCGCCCCCAGCACAGAGGACACGCCTGTGACGGAGGAGGTTGACGTCGACGACCTCGGGGAGCGGCGCCGTCGCGAACGGCGGCATCGCGCCGAGGTCGAAGGCGGGGAAGTCGTGCCGGAGCTCCTCCTCGGTGGCGAGCCGCAGATGGCGCGTGGCGCCGAGGAGCTCGCGCGCTCGCCGCAGGTCGACGCGTTCGGACGCCGGGACGACGGCGAGCCGGTACCCGTGACGGTCGTGAAGCGCAACCGTCTTGGCCGTCGCCTCGGGGTTCGTGGCGGCCGCCTCGGCCTCGGCCGCCGCCGAGTACGTGGCGTCGTGCTCGACGATCTCGTAGGACACTCCGAAGCGCTCGAGCACGCGGGTCACGGCGTCGATGCCGTGGAGCTCCGCGGTGGGGCGTCGGCCAGGCATGCTCAGACCTCCTCGCAGCTTCACCGTCATCGTACGCCCGTGCTCGCCACCGCGCCGGAGGCGATTCCGAAACGGCCGGCGGCGGAGCGGCTCGCGCCGCTCCGCCGCCACGACCTAGCCGGCGTCGAAGCGCGGGTTCGGGCAACGACGGTCGTAGCACACGTACGGCTCCCCGCCGTGCGCGTGGAAGTGCACGTCCTCGTCGGTCCGCTCGTCCTTCAGCGAGCCGACGATCGCGGCGATGATCCTGCGGGTCATGGGAACGTCCTTCCTGTCGTGGGTCTCATCAGGTCACTACAGAGCCCGACGGACTTTGTAACAACCTTGTGACAGTCTATCGGCCGTCCCCGCGCCACCTTGACCTACGAGGCCACGTCGTACACCTCGCCCGCGGGCCGGGCCATCACGCGCTCTGCCAGCTGCGCCTTGAGCGTGACCAGGCGCCGCTCCTGGCCGGCGTCGCGGCCCTCGGTGCGCGCGAGGTCGATGAACTCGTCCGTCACGAGCCCCTCGCGGAGCAGCAGCGTCACCCGGCGGTCGCGATAGCTCAGCCGGAAGACGAAGCGCTCGAGCGTGCGGCCGCGGCCGGGGCGCGCGAGCGCGGGGTCGACGCGGAAGCGGTCGCCCGTCACCGCCCGCGTGACGAGCTCGAAGGCGTCGCGCGCGCCGGGCCCGCCGAACGCCGTCTCGATGACGATGTCGCGGCGCTCGCAGGGGCCGTCCGGCGCGAGCAGCGGGAGACCGCGCTCGAGGACCTTGAAGGCGAGCGCCGCTCCGCCCGGCGAGCCCGGACCGTGGTAGTCCAGGACGTCGGCGAAGGTGAACGCGATGCGCCGCCCCCGATCGACGACCTCGAGCCCCGCCACTAGGCGTCTCCGTCACCCGGCGACAGCCGGAAGAGCAGCTCCAGGTAGTGGCGCAGGTGGGCCAGCTGCGCGCGCAGGTGCCTCGGGTCGTGCATGGCCCGGGCGAGGATGAACCCGCCCTCGAAGGTCGTGAAGACCTGGTCGGCGAGGGAGGCCGTGTCGACCGCGAGGGCCGGCGGATGGACGCGGGCGGCCGCTTCGAGCTTCTCCACCAGGCGGGCGCGCCAGTGGCGGATGGATGAGGCGATGAGGTCGTCGTCTCCATCGCCGACGAGCTGGCGGTCGTGGATGAACGAGACGAAGAGGCAGCCCGGTTGCACTGGGGCGAGCTCGTCGGCGGCGTGCTCGAAGTGCCGGATGAAGGCCACCAGCTGTTCGGCCGGGTCTTCGGTCTCGGCCTCGGCACGGGCCATGAAGTCGTCGAGCATGCGCTCATCGGCGGCGGCGTAACGGGCGAGGAGGGCGCGTCCGAGGTCGCTCTTGGACGGGAAGTGGTGGAAGAACGCGCCCTTCGTGGCCGGGGCCTCCGCGAGGACCGCGTCGACGCTCGTGGCGGCAAAGCCGCGTTCGAGCGCGATCCGCTGGGCGGCGTCGAGGATCCGCTCGCGGGTGGCTGTTCCGTCGCGCGGCACGATCGTCAGCCTAGCAGGCTTGCAGACCGACTAGTCTGTATGGTACAAACAGACCAACCAGTCTGTTTACCGATGGAACCCCGCACCGACACCCCGTCCCTCGGACCGAGCTGACTCGCCGCCCGTGTTCGAGCCACAGCTGCTGGGAACGATCGCCACCCTCTACGGGATCGGCGCCGCCGGAACCGCGCTGCTCCAAGCGCGTCAGGTCCTGCGACGCGGAAGCTCCTGCGAGGTCTCGGCGCGCTTCTTCGCCACCTACGCCGGCGGCTACGGGGTCTGGCTGCTGTACGGCCTCAGCATCGGGAGCGTGCCGCTCGTCCTGGTCGACGCGGCGGGGCTCCTGTGCGGGCTGGTCACGCTCGCGATCACGCTGAGCATGCGCGGCTCGCTCCTTCGCCCCGGCTCGTGGAGGACATGTCCCGATCGCGACACGGCTCCCGCGCATGCGTGATGCGCGCTCGGTCTCGCCCTCCCGCTCACACGGCGACCTCCACCGCGCTGCCGATCGGCAGCCAGCGGATGCTGCGGCGCACGTCCTCCGGCGCCGCAGCGAACGCGCGCTCGACGTCCTCGCGGCCCTGCCTGAAGTGCTTCCAGCCCTCGTAGTGGATCGGGATCGCCGTCCGCGGGCGGATGAGGGCGCACAGCTCGGCGGCCTCGCGGGCGCTCAGCGTGTAGCGCACGGGTCCCGTGATCGGGAACCGGACGGCGCCGACGTGCAGCAGCGCGGTGCTCACGGACAGCCGCCCGGCCACGTCGCGCACGCCGTCGTAGAGGACGGTGTCGCCGGAGATCCACAGCACGCCGTGCTCCTGACCGGCCCAGCGCAGGGCGAAGCCGACGACGTCGCCGATGATGAACGGGATGCCCGCGGGACCGTGCCGGCACGGCGTGGCGGTGATCTCGATCGCCGGCCGGTCCGGTGCCTCGAGCACGGTGGTCTGCCACGGCTCGAGCCCGAGCGCCGAGCCGCCGAGGCGCCGCGCGCCCGAGACCGTGGTGAGGACCGCGCCGGCTGACGGCAGCAGGGCGCGTCCGGCGTGGTCGAGGTTGTCGCCGTGATGATCGTGGCTGAGCAGGACGGCGTCGATCGGCCCGACGTCGTCGGCGGCGATCGCCGGGCCGGCCAGCTTGCGCGAGAACGCGCCCCAGCCGAAGGAGTACCTGCCGCCGGGGGCGTCGAACGTCGGATCGCTCAGCAGGCGCCAGCCGCCCACCTCGATGAGCATCGTCGGCCCGCCGATGTGGGTGAGACGGACGGCGGTCATGTGAGGCAGCGCAGCGTACCCGCGCCGGCTCCGGCCTCGCTTGACCGGCCGCGCTCCGGCGGCGACGATCGTCCCGTGGCCCTGCTGGACCCGCTCTACCAGCGCATGCGCCATCGCGAGGCGATGCGCGCGGTCGACGCACCGCTCGTCGCCGAGCCCCTGCCGGACGCCGAGTACACGCTGCTGGTCACCTTCCGGCGCGACGGCCGCGGGGTGCCGACGCCGGTCTGGGGCGCTCGCGACGGCGAGCGTCTCGTCTTGAGCACGGAGGACGGCTCGCCGAAGCTGCGCCGGCTGCGCAACCGCCCCGAGGTGCGCGTCGCGCCGTGCGACGCCCGCGGTAAGCCGGCCGGGCCGCCGCGGGCCGGCGTCGCGCGCGTGCTCGCGGTCGACGAGGAGGCGGCTGCCGAGCGCGCCCTGGACGCGAAGTACGGACGCAAGCGGCGGGTGTACGAGCGCGTGGTCCCATCGGGGCCGCAGGTCTACGTGGAGGTCCGCCCGAGCGCCGCGGCGCAGCCGTGACGCCGGGTCCGGTGGCCGGCCAGCAGCGACCCGAGCTGGATCCGATCGGGGTGGTCGAGTCGCCGCTGACCGATCCGGCCGCCGCACCCAAGCAGGGCACCGAAGGCGCGCCCCGAGCCTGGCTCGTGTTCGAGCTGAGCGTGCTCGACGCGCTGCGGGAGATCCGGCCCGGCGACCGGATGCTCGTCCTGACGTGGCTGGATCGCGCGCGCCGTGACGTCCTGCGCGTGCACCCGCGCGACGATCCGGCCACGCCGCAGCGCGGCGTGTTCAGCACGCGCTCAGCGGAGCGCCCGAACCCGATCGGCCTGCACGAGGTCGAGATCGTCGCGGTCGAGGGCAACCGCCTCCTGGTGACGGACCTGGAGGCGCTCGACGGCACGCCGATCGTCGACCTCAAGCCCGTGCTGTGAGAGGGCCGCGGACGTAGTCGACGGCAAGCTCCGGCACATGATCGGGCTGCGCGCCCGAGGTTGCCTTGCCGGGGAAGTCGAACACCGCGACCATCATCTGCATGGGGTAGTCCGGGGCCTGGTGCACGGTCCTGACGCGCACACCGTCGATGAGGAAGTCCACCCCTCCCGGCCGCCATTCCGCGGCGTACACGTGGAACTCGGCGACGTCGATCCCGACCCGCGGCGCGGCGAACTCGTCGGTGATCGCCGGATCGCGAAACGGATGCACGCCCATCCCCACCGCTGCCGTCGGCCTGCCGCCATCGGCCTCCAGGGCGTCGCCGAAGACCTCGAAGACGCAGATCTCGGCGCTGCGCGCCGGCTCGTCCTCCAGGCCGACCATCCACACCGCGGCCATCGACCGCGGGCTCAGGTCCATCCTCGCGCGGATCTCGAGCAGCCCGTGGTGTGGCGTCCACCCCCAGTGGGCCGGCTGGAACTCGCGCACGACCGCGCCGTCGCGAAACGGCTGCTGTCCGATCGTGCTGCCGACGTCGCCCGAGAACACCCCGGACTGGATGCCCGAGACCCTGAGGGGGTCGTGCTCGCCGGGGCACCACAGGCCCTGGTCGGGTGGGATGGTGAGCCGCAGCTCGGACCCGGCGACGGCATACGTCGCCGCGCTCTGCGCCCGGGAGCTCCACATCGGCAGGTAGTGCGGGACCCACACCGCCGTGTCGAGGTCGGGGCCGTCGAAGTGGTCTGAGAAGTCCTGGGACACCTACCGCCCAGACGACGAGAAGTGCATGTAGTCCTTCGTGTTCCCGGTCCAGGAGCCACCCCAGCCCCAGCCGATCGAACGGAAGGCTCCGACCACCCGTCGGGTCACCATCCCGCGGCGGTGCTTCGAGCGGTCGCGGTACCGCCTGGCCTTGGGGTCCCGGCTCTGGCCGCACCCGACGTAGGGGTTCTCGACGGGGTTCAGGTCCACCGCGAGGCCGTAGGCGTGCATCGACCACGAGCCCGTGCCGCGACCGCCCGTGCAAGGCGACGGGACCGCCTGGCGGCACTCGAACGAGCCGCTGACGTCGCCATCGCGGGGGCGGTCGCGGCGCGGCCCGTACGCGTCCGCGAGGCGCATGTGGTGGATCGGGAAGTGCAGCGCGTAGAGCTGGCGGAACACGCGCGCCAGCGGGCGCGCGGCCCGCTCGTTGACGATGAGCTGCCCGGTGCGGGTCTTCCCGCGCCAGCCGCGGTGCGAGACGGTCAGCAGCCGCAGCTCGGAGAGCGGGACGGGGCAGCCCTTCTGCCAGGCGCCGGCCGCCTTGAGCTGCGCCTGGACGGGCCGCGGCAGCGGCTCGATCGAGGAGTGAAACGGCGCGAGCGCGAGCAGCGCCGCCGGAACCGCGAAGGCGCCGAGCACAGCTCTCTCAGGCCATCCCGTACTGCTCGCGCACGTAGCCCGCGAGCCCGCGACGCTCGAGGGCGTCCATCGGCGCGCGGAACGTGACCTGCACGACGCCCGGGTGGCGCCCGATCTCGATCGCGCCGGTGATCGTCGCCCGGTTCTTGACCTCGGGCACGCTCATGTCCAGCAGCGCGGCCGCGCGCTCCAGGCCGTTGTCGGTCGCCGCGTTGAGGTCGGGCCCGGTGCCGATGACCGAGATCGGGGCCGACTCCTCCACGTCGGCCAGCCCCCAGCGGGCAGCCAGGCCGCGAGCCCGCATGCGCTCCTGCTGGCTCAACGGCCGCGCCAGGTACGGCAGGTCCTCCGCCGTCGGCAGCAGCAGCGGCCCGTCGATCCCGAGGCCGCCCTTCATCACCTCGACCTGCAGCGTCACGGTCCCGGCGACGTCGCAGGTGTGGCCGGCGATCTCGCCGTCGCCCTGGAGGGCGTGCATGTCGCCGAGGTACACGCCGGCGCCCGGGAGCTTCGCCGGGCAGATCAGGATCGCGCCGGCGCGCACGGCATCGACATCCATGTGACCGTCGGTCTTGTGCTCGACGAGCTGCTGCGCGGTCAGCGCGAAGTCATGCGGCGCGCCGACCAGGAACGAGCCGAAGTCGCCCGCGTTGTGCGAGTCGGGCATGTCGGTCGACGGCGACGTCCCGAGCTGTCCCATGAACGGCCGGCAGCGGGCCACGACGCCGACGAGGTCGTGCGGAGCGAACGCGAGGATCGGGTGCTGCTCGGAGTGCTCCGGCAGCGCCGCGTGGTGCGCGGCGTCGTTGGCGATCTCCTCGGCCGCGTCGCGCGGCAGCGTCACGCCCAGTCGCCGGCCCTCGTCGAAGGCGATCGTGTAGCCGTTGGTGAACTTGAAGGGCGTTGCGTCCGCGCCGCACGTGACGCACCGCACCGCGTCCTGGCCGATGCCGTCCAGCCGCGTCTCGGGGTACTCCGTGCCGCACTGCGCGCAGACGCGCGCGCAGTACGGGTCGCCCTTGTAGCGACCCTCGATCCAGCGGTCGTTGCCCGATGCGGTGGCGATCGACGTCACCACGATGTCCTTGATGCGGATGACGACTGCGTCGCCGGGCTCAGCGCCCGCGACGGCAACGGGTCGCGCGACCTCGTGGCCCCCGCGCAACCGGGGCGTGATCATCGGCCCCCAGCACCCGGGCGCCGTGTTGACGACGATGTGGCCGCCGTCCTCGACCGGGCCGAGCATCTCCTGGCTGGGTCCGAGCACGCCGTTGGTGAACGTGTCCACGAACACGGTCGGGTGTCCCTCGTGGACCGGAGCCTTCGCCTGGACTGTCGCCATCTCTCTTCTCCCTTCGGAGGTCTCGCGGGCCGGTCGATCACCCGCCCGCCACCGGCGTCAGCACCGCCACCTCGTCGCCCTCCCGCAGGACGCGGTCGCCGCCGACCTGGCTGCCGCGAACGACGGTCAGCGCGCCGGGCAACCCGCCGGCCAGGGCAGGACGGTCCTCGGCGACGCGGCGGAGCACGTCGCCGACGGTCGCGCCGTCCTCGACGTCGACGCCCAGCCGCGAGCCGCCCGCGACGCGCGCGAGGCCGGATCCGAGCCGGACGTCGATCCGCATGGCGTCCTCCAGCAGGGACGAGGAGATGGGGCCTTGCCTCGGGGCGATCGTACCGCGACGACGGCCTGCTGGATGCGGCGGGATACTGGCTCGCGCAGGCAACCGAAAGCGAGACGCGATGCGCCATCCCCGCCTGGCCGTGATCCTCACCCTCGCCACCGCGGCGACCGCCGGCGCCGCGCCCGCCGCGCAGGCCGACGGCCGCGATCGCGGCAGCCGGCCGCCCGACGCCGAGATGTTCGCCACGAGCAACAGGGCGCTCGTCACCGATCCCGGCGATCCTCGCCTCGAGCACCGCCTGACAGCGTTCGGCCGCACGGTCCGGCGCCTCATCGCCCAGGGCGGCGGGGTCCCCCGCGGCTCGACCCTCCTCGACGGGGTCTTCTTCTCCTCCCTGCTCGGCACGACGACCTTCGAGCGCTCCCGTGACTTCGACATCGACGGTGTCACCACCCGGGAGCTGCACGACATCGCCGAGCGCGTCCGCCGGCGCTTCAAGCAGCAGACGGTGCTGACCTTCGACTACCTCCCCGCGCTGTCACCGAGGGTCGACGCCATCGAAGTCGAGGTCCCGGGCGTCGGCGCACAGGACCTGCGCAGGGCCCTGCTCGCCGATCCCGTGGCGCTCAGGAAGCTCTCCGGCGGCTCGGTCACCCTCGACCGGCGGCTCCTGCTCGTCGCGGACGTCGCGGACTTCGCGCTCGTGCGCGACCTCGTGCGGCGCATGGGCGCCGACTGGAAGGCCGGCCGCGTGCGCTTCGGCGACCGCGAGTTCGTGGGGTGATGCACCGGAACGAGTTGGATAGGGTAATGCGGCCTCGCCGCCCCGGTCGGGGCTCGCAGACCTGAGGAGGCTGCTTCCCATGTGGCGCATCTCGACCGCCGCGCTCAGCGTGACCACGCTGCTGCTGCTGGGACTCGTCGCACCCGCTTCGGCTCGTTCGCTGCTCACGACGGACGTGACCGTGACCCAAGCGTCCGAGCGAAGCTGCCTCGCGCGCTCGCTGTCGCCGGCCGCAGGAACCGCGTCGCGCTCCCTCCGCGCCCCCTCGTTCGGGCTGTTGCAGGCCCGCCTTGCGGCGGCGCGCGGCGACTGGGACCTCGCGGTGCTCGACGCCCGGACCGGCCGGACCGTCGCCGCGTCGACGCACTTCCGCGCCCGCGAGCTCGCCGAGGGGTTCGTGACCCGAGGCCAGCGCCTCGTCGTGCGAGCCTGCCGCCGCTCGGGCCGGGCCACCACCGCGCAGGTGTCCGTCTCCTTCGACGCCATCAGGACCGGCAAGCGCGTGCCGGCACAGCTCGTCAGCGTCAGGACGCCGACCCGGGCGGCCGCCGAGAAGCTTCGCCGCCTCGGCCTCGATCTCACCGAGCACGGGCATCGCGGCCACCTCGACGTCGTGCTGCACAGCCCGGCGGA
Organism: uncultured Actinomycetes bacterium; assembly: GCA_963840185.1. GTDB lineage: Bacteria > Actinomycetota > Thermoleophilia > Solirubrobacterales > Solirubrobacteraceae > JAOPZW01. Next base: position 281,771 of record CAWIXY010000001.1, read on the forward strand.
CGCCCAGAAGCTCCGGGCCGCCGGCTTCCGCTACCGGATCGAGGTCGCGGACCTCGCCGAGCAGAGCCTCCGCGACCGGCGGTCCGAGGCCGCCTACGCGCAGAGCGTGCGCGCGTCGGCGCTGCCGAGCGGGCGCACGACGTACCGGCGGCTGCCGGACTACACGAACGAGATGAAGTTCCTCGCCGCCGCCCATACGGACATCGTCAAGCCGATCACCCTGCCGTTCCGCACCTACGAGGGCCGGCCGGTCGAGGGCCTCGAGATCACGACGAGCCCGAACGCGCGCGACGGCAAGCCCGTCTTCCTGCAGCTCGGCGTCCACCACGCGCGCGAGTGGCCCTCGGGCGAGCACGCCCTCGAGTGGGCGTTCGAGCTGATCCGGGGCTACCAGGCGGGCGACGCCCGCGTGCGGCGGCTCGTCCAGACGACGCGGACGATCGTCATCCCGATCGTCAACCCCGACGGCTTCAACGCCTCGCGCGAGGCGGGCGAGCTCCAGGGCGGCGGCGGGGGCCGAGGCGGCAACGAGACCGCGAACATCGTGGCTCACCCGAACGAGTACCGGCGCAAGAACTGCCGTCTGCCCGACGACAGCCCGGCCGGGAACTGCGCCCAGCCCGCCTTCGGCGTGGCGTCGGGAGGCGTCGACCCCAACCGCAACTACGGCGCCTTCTGGGGCGGGCCCGGTGCGAGCGCCGACGTGACGAACGAGACGTACCACGGGCCGGGCCCGTTCTCCGAGCCCGAGACCCGGAACATCCGCGCGCTCGTCTCGGCGCGGCACGTCACCACGCTGATCACCAACCACACCTTCTCCAACCTCGTGCTGCGCCCGCCCGGGATCGCCTCGCAGGGGCCGACGGTCGACGAGGCCATCTACAAGGCGCTCGGGGACGCGATGGCGGCCGAGAACGGGTACGCCAGCCAGTTCGGCTTCCAGCTCTACGACACCACCGGGACGACCGAGGACTGGAGCTACTACTCGACGGGCGGCCTCGGGTTCACCTTCGAGATCGGCCCCCAGAACTTCCACCCGCCCTACCAGGACGTCGTGGCCGAGTACGACGGCACCACACCGGCCGCCGGCGCCGGGGGCGGCAACCGCGAGGCGTACTTCAAGGCGGCCGAGAACACCGCGGACGCGTCGAAGCACTCGGTCATCGGCGGCCGCGCGCCCGCCGGCGCCGTCCTGCGGCTGCAGAAGACGTTCGAGACCCCGACCTCGCGTCGCAACCCTGACGGCTCGTTCCAGACCTTCACCGACCAGCTGAACACCTCGTTGGTGGTGCCCTCCTCGGGCATCTTCGACTGGCACATCAACCCCTCGACGCGCCCGCTGGTCGCCCAGAGCCGCGGCCGCGCCGCGACCGGCCCGCCGAGCCCGACGGTGACGTTCACCGGGGCCGCGACCACCGCGACCCCGTGCGCGAACGCCGACACCGAGGACCCCACCTGCTTCAACGACCACGGCTTCATCGTCCCGGCCAACGGCCCGGGCGTGGACAACGCGAAGGCGACCGTGCGCATCGAGTGGGCGACGCCGGTGTCCGACTGGGACATGAAGGTGTTCCGCGACGCGAACGGGGACGGCAGCTCCGTGGGCGAGACGCAGGTGGTCGGCACCTCGACCCAGGGCACGACCGACTTCGAGCAGGTGACGATCGGCGAGGCCCAGCTGACCCCGGGCAGGTACGTCGTCCGCGTCGTCAACTTCGCGGCGACCGAGCCGTACGACGGGACCGTGGACTTCGAGGGACCCGAGCCGCCGCAGGCCGCCCGCACGGAGAGCTGGGCCCTCGTCTGCGAGTCGCCGGAGGGCACGCCCAGGACGTTCCAGGCGATCACCGTCGCCCGCGGCGCGAGGCGGCTGCTGGACCTCGACGACGCGTGCGCGAGGCCCGTGCTCGGCAAGACGACCGTCGGGGCGAACGTCAACGTGATGACCATCGAGACGAAGCGCGCGAACCGCTTCGGCCTGTCGAGCGCGGTGCGGGCGACCCGGTTGCGCGCCTACCTCGACGGGCGCGGCCGCACGACCGGCTCGCAGAACGTCAGGGGCGTGGTCTACGCCGACGCCGGCGGCGTCCCCGGCGCGCTGCTGAGGAGCACCGCCGCGGTCACGATCACCGCGGGCCGATCGCCCGGCTGGGTCGACTTCGCGTTCTCCTCGCCGCTGTCCCTGGCCCCCGGCAACTACTGGCTCGGGACGCATTCCGGCGCGTCCCAGCAGGTTGCCCGCTTCTACTGGGACCCCAGGCCGAGCTCGCGCCGCTTCAACCTCGACGCCTTCGCGGACGGGGCGAGCGATCCGTTCGGCGGCGGGCAGCTCGACAACCAGGAGATGTCGACCCACTTGGTGGGGGTTCCGGCCACCTGACGCGGCCCCTCGTCGGCTCACGACGATCGGCTCGACGGGATCCACGAGCGCGGCGCCGACCGACCGCTCGTCGGGCCATCCAGCCGATCTCCTTCATCGTGCGGTTCCCTGCGGCTGGGTGGCGAACCACGTGTCGAAGTCGGTCGCCCCGATGCGGGCGCCGTCGCCCGGCGTCAGCTCGCCGCCCTCGAGCTCCGTGCCGAAGTAGCGCGCGTGCGGGTCCGAGACGACCGTCCGCTCGTCACCGGTGGCAGCGAACAGGCGCCGCGCCCACGCGTCGATGCCCAGCGCCTCCGGGCCCGCCGAGCTCGACGCGACCACCGACCGGCGCGCCCGTCGCCAGCTCGGCCACGGTCGCCGCGACGTCGTCGGCGGCGACGAGCTGCATCAGCCCGTTCGAGAGCCGGACGCTGTCGCCCTCGGCGCCGGCTTCGGCGATCTGCGGGAGGAACTCGAAGAACTGCGTGGAGCGCAGGATCGTGTACGGGACGTTCCCGGCCTCGATCTCGGCCTCCTGGGCGACCTTGGCGCGCAGGTAGCCGCTGTCGGGCAGGCGGTCGGCTCCGACGATCGTCACCGCGAGGTGGTGGCCGACGCCGGCGTCGCGCTCGGCCGCCAGCAGGTTGCGCGTCGAGGTGGTGAAGAACTCCCGCACCGCGTCGTCGTCCCAGACCGGCGCGTTGGACGACGTCGACGACGACGTCGGCGCCCGCCATCACGTCGGCGAGGCCCTCGCCGGTGATCGTGTCGACGCCCGTGTCGGGCGACGCCGGCACTGCATCATGCCCCTGCGCGGCCAGCCGGCGGACGACGTTGCTGCCGACGCGCCCGCTCCCACCGATGACCACGATCTTCATGACGTTCCCTCCTGTTGTTGTCGGAGGCGTCGAAGATCGCCCACCGCACGTGCCCCGCGCGTCCGTGGAAGACCCCAGTCGGTCCCCCAGTGGGCGAGCTTGCGATGCCCGTGGGCGCTCTCGTAGGCTCGGCGTTGGCAATGACCAATCGCGAGCGTCCGCGCGGACTGCTTGGTCGACGCAGCGAGTGCGAGGCGCTGGATCGGCTGCTGCGAAGCGTGCGGTCGGGTCAGAGCCAGGTGCTGGTCGTGCGCGGCGAGGCGGGCATCGGCAAGACCGCGCTGCTGGAGTACGTCGTCGAGCGGGCATCCGGCTGGCGCGTCGCTCGCGCCGCCGGCGTGCAGTCCGAGATGGAGCTCCCGTTCGCCGGCGTGCATCAGCTCTGCGGCCCGATGCTCGACGGGCTGGGTGGGCTTCCCGGCCCGCAACGGGACGCGTTGCGCGAGGCGTTCGGGCTCGAGGACGGCGGTGCCCCGGATCACTTCCTCGTGGCGCTCGCGGTCTTGAGCCTGCTCGCCGACGCGGCGGAGGAGCGTCCGCTCGTGTGCCTGATCGACGATGCGCAATGGCTCGATCGAGCTTCCGCGCCAAGCGCTCGCCTTCGTCGCGCGACGTCTGCTGGCGGAACGGATCGCCATGGTGTTCGCCGTCCGCGAGCCCAACGACGAACCGCACTTCGACGGCCTGCCCGAGATGACCGTCGAAGGACTCGCAGACGGCGACGCACGAGGGCTGCTGGGCGCCGGTGTCGGCGGGCGCCTGGACGAGCGTGTCCGTGACCGGATCATCGCGGAGACGCGCGGCAACCCGTTGGCGCTGTTGGAACTGCCGCGCGGCCTGACGCCGGGTGAGCTCGCCGGCGGATTCGGGTTGCCCGACACCGGGGCGCTGTCGGGGCGCATCGAACGGAGCTTCCTGCGCAGGTTCGACTCGCTTCCGCCGGACTCGCAGCGGCTGCTGCTCACGGCCGCTGCCGAGCCGGTTGGCGATGTCGCCCTGCTCTGGCGCGCGCGCGACCGACTCGGGATCGCGCCGGGAGCGGTCGGCCCCGCGGAAGCCGCCGGGCTGTTCGAACTCGGCGCACGAGTGCGGTTTCGCCATCCGCTCGTACGCTCGGCGATCTACCGGGCAGCGGCCGCTGCCGACCGCCAGCGAGGTCCATCGACGCCCTGGCCGAGGCGACCGATCCAGAAGCCGATCCCGATCGCCGTGCGTGGCATCGCGCCCACGCGACCGCGGGCCTCGACGAGGAGGTGGCCCGTGATCTGGAGCTGTCGGCCGACCGGGCGAAGGGACGGGGGGGCCTGGCGGCGGCGGCCGCGTTCCTGGAGCGCGCCGCCGAGCTCAGCCCCGACCCCGCGGACCGAGGTGCACGCGCGCTCGCGGCCGCGCAGGCGAAGCTGCAGGCGGGGGCGCCCGAAGCGGCGGAGGCGCTGCTCTCGACCGCCGAGCTCGCGCCTCTCGACGAGCTCCAGCGCGCGCGTCTGCAGCTGCTCAGGGCCCGGATCGGCTTCGCCGTCCGTCACGGCGGCGACGCACCGTCGCTGCTGCTCGACGCCGCCCGGCGCCTGGCCCCACTCGACGCAGCGCTGGCCCGGGAGGCCTGCCTCGAAGCGCTCGCGGCCGCGATGTTCGCCGATGGGCTGGAGAGCACGCGGGACGTCCTCGGCATCGCTCGTGCCACAGCGCCCGCAGCACAACCGCCAGAACCGCACGACCTGCTCCTGGACGGCTTGGCCACGCGGGTCACGGAAGGCTACGCCGCGGCCGTTGCACCCCTTCGCGAGGCGCTGGAGGCCTTCAGCCAGGCAGATGACGCCGACACTGCAGACAGCCGCTGGCTCTGGGTGGCATGCCGCATCGCCGCCGATCTCTGGGACCACGCAACATGGGAAGCGCTCGCGACCCGCGGGCTGCGGCTCGCGCGTGAGTCCGGCGCGCTCGGCATCCTTCCCATGGCGGGCAGCTACCGCGCCGGGGTCCACGTCCACGCCGGCCAGTACCGCGCGGCGTGGGCTCTGCTGGAGGAATCGTCAGCGGTGACAGAGGCGACCGGCACCACGCCGCTCGTCCAAGCCAAGCCGATCGTTGCCGCCTGGCGCGGCCACGAGGAGGAGGCGCTCGCGCTCATCGAAGGCGGTCGACGGCTAGCCGCGGCCCGTGGCCAAGGAATGGCGCTCAGCATGATCGACAACGCGCACGCGGTGCTGATGAACGGTCTCGGCCGTTACGAGGAAGCGCTCGCCGCAGCAGAGCGGGCCTGCGCCCACGGCGAGCATTCCCTGTACGCGAACGTCCTGGTCGAGCTCATCGAGGCTGCAGTCCGAAGCGACCAACCGCAGTCCGCGGCTGCGGGGCTGGATCGCCTCGCCGATCGAACCCAGGCAAGCGGCAGCGACTGGGCGCTCGGTCTGGAGGCGCGGTCTCGCGCTCTCGTGACACCAGGTCCGGCCGCCGAGTCCCTCTACCAAGAGGCGCTGCAACGCCTGGCTCGCGCGCCCGTCCCGCCTTACCTGGCGCGCGCGCAGCTCGTCTATGGCGAATGGCTTCGTCGCCAGGACCGGCGGCTCGACGCCCGCCGCCAGCTTCGCGCCGCGCACGACACCCTCAGCCGGATCGGCGCCGAGGCGTTCGCCGAGCGGGCCCGACGCGAGCTGACGGCCACGGGCGAGACCGTGCGCAGGCTCACGGTCGAGACGCGTGACGTGCTCACCCCGCAGGAGGCGCAGGTGGCCCGGCTCGCGCAGAAGGGGCACACGAACCCGGAGATCGGCGCCGAGCTGTTCATCAGCCCACGCACCGTCGAATACCACCTGCACAAGGTGTTCACCAAACTCGCCATCCGGTCCCGCAAGGAGCTGCCCGTGGCACTCGCGGAACAGACGGCGGCACCGGCCTAGCGCGTCGCCACGCTGCTGTCTGCGCTCGCGGCCTGGGAGCTGGCTCAGATACGGGCGGTTCGTACCTGCTCGCACGGTCCCATGCGACACTCCACCACGTGTTCGAGGCTCCCACGGTCCGAGCGCGGCCGAGCCTGATCTGAGCGGCCGTGACCGACGTCCTCTACGGGCTCGAGCATGTGCAGCAACGAGAGCGAGTCGCCGCGCTCCGAGCGCAAGGGCGATTCTTCTGGCTCGACGTCTCGCTGAGCGAAACGAGTCGCGAGGATCTGCGCGACGCGCTGGGGGTCCCCGAGCGAGCGCTTCAGACACTCGGGCGCTCCGGCGACACCTACACCTCACGAGCGGTCGCCGATTCGGAGTCCGTCGTCTTCCATCTCGTCTGCTACGTCGAGCCGGCAGCCGCTCCCCCCGCGGCGAGCCACCGCCTCCGCCCCGTCAGGGTCCACGCCGTCGTCACCGGCGACTACCTGCTCACGCTGCACGAGGAACGAGTCGCACTGCCCTCCGTCCTGGGTCTGCAGCCGCTGGAGGAACGCAGCAAGGGATACCTCGTCTACTCCGTGCTGGACATGATGGTCGCGAGCGCGTTCTCCGCACTCGAGGAGGTCGGACTCAGCCTGGATGCCCTTGCCGCGAGCTTGACCGACGGGCGCGGCGGCCGCGTATCGCGGGCAACGCTGCGGGATACAGTGGCCACGCTCGCGGCAATGCGCCGCTCGGTGACGGCCGAGCAAGCGGCCTTCGAGCGCGCCGGTGTGGAGGTCGGTGCCCTGCCCGGCTTCGGGCCGGACGCGGAGCCGTACTTCGACCGTCTCGGCGACCAGGTGGATCGCCTGCTGGCCTCGATCGATGCCGCGGCCAACGGGATGGGGATGCTGCTCGATCTGCAGTTGAACGAGCGGGCCTATGTCGTGAGCGTCCTGGCCACGATCTTCGTCCCGCTCACGTTGATCACGGGCTACTTCGGGATGAACTTCGGTTGGATGGTGGATCGGATCGACAGCCCGCTGGCCTTCTGGCTACTGGGCCTCGGGATCCCCATCGCGACGGGCGTCCTGTCGTGGCGTCTTCTGGTACGGCCGTTTCTGTTCGACGACGAGCGGCAGCCGAGACGCCGCTGATCGGCCCTCGGCCGCGTACGCGCGCGGATCCCTGAGCATGGCGGGCAGCCTCGGAGCCCGACGCCACGGCCCGGCTCCGGAGAGCCCGGCCGTGGCGGCGTCGTCGGTGGGCGACGTGACGGTGTCCGCGCTATGCGCTCGCCGTCTGCTCGCCGTGCGGCAGCTTCGCCTTGAGCTGCGCGACCTTGGCGTGGACCTCCTGCTTGGTGCGCTGGCGCTTGCCGTCGACGAGCTCCTTGGTCGCCTTGCGCTGCGCTTCGCGCTCGGCCTCCTCGGCAGCCGCGATCTCGGCTTCCACCTCGAACACCGGCCGCCGGATCATCGTGCCGCGGAGCTGCGCCATGGCGGTGTCGACGACCTCGGGGCTCTGCTCGGTGACCTCCGCCAGCAGCGCGGTGTGCCCCGCCTTGACCGACGTCGAGATCTGGCTGAGGACCGACTCGTTGCGCTCGACCTCGCCGGCGTCGACCAGCGAGCCGACCAGCAGCCCGTACGAGCCTCCGAGGAGCACGCCGAGGGGACCGCCGAGGATCCCCACCAGCACGCCGATGAGCCCTCCGCCGGCCGTCCCCGCGAACTCGTCCTCGCCGACCTGGTCCTTGACGACGATCTTGCCGTCCTCACCGCGGACCACGACAGCGGCCGCCTGGAGGCTCAGCCGCTGCTGGGCGTCCAGGTCCTTCAGCATGGTCAGCGCCGCGTAGGCGTTGGTGTCGGGGTCGAACGAGACGGCGATCACGTTGTACGCGCTCGCCGACTGGGCGTCCCCGCCGTTGTGTTGTGATGTGGTGTTGGTCATGACGCGCAGCCTCGAGGCCAGCTGGGTGAGCGGTCATCACATAGTTTTGACGATCTCGCGCCGACCTCCTCACGCAGGTCGGGTGACGCGCGCTCACCGAAGTCGGCGGCACGCTGCGCTCACATGTCCGACGACGTCATCAGTCGAGAGCCCCGACCCGTGAGCGCCGCGGCGCCGCCCTCCGAAGCGCCTCGGCGACCGTCAACCTCGTCCTCAAGCCGCTCGGCGGCCGGCGCCGCCCGAACCGCGACACGCACCACGTGCCGGTCGCGCGGCAGGTCGCAATGCCCGAGAGCACGTCCTTCCCGTCCGGTCACGCGGCATCGGGCTTCGCCTTCGCCGCGGGCGCGGCATACGCCGTGCCTGCCCTCGGCTTCCCGCTGAACGCCGCGGCCGCCGTGGTCGCCTACTCGCGGGTCCACACCGGCGTGCACTACCCGGCCGACGTCGTCGTCGGAGCCGTGACGGGTGCTGCCCTCGCGCCGCTCGCCGTGGCGGCGCGACGCCGTCGCCGCGCCTCGATCACCCAGAGCTGACGTTGCGGGAGGCGATGGGCCGGCGGCCCGTCCCGCGGCCCGAGCGGCCGGGCGCCCGTTCGTCGACAACGTGACTCGGGTTCTACGGCGACGCGGTCCGGCGCGAGGGGTGGCGCGACGCACGATTGCGCACGCTGCTGGCCACCGTGCGCGAGGCGCTCGGACCTCGCGCGCCGGCGTCCGCCCAGCTGCCGTCGCCCGACCCGCGCCGAATCACCAAGTCCGGACGACGACCGGTCACACGGGCGCGGCGCAAGCTCGCCCCATGACCAACTCACTCACCACACCTCCTCCCATCTCCTACGGCCTGAGCCGCAGCGTCGCCGAGCGGCTGTCTCGCTACTGGTGGCTCGTGCTGCTCAACGGCCTGGCGCTGATCGTCGCCGGGGTGCTGATCTTCAGCATCGACTGGGACCGCGACAGCCTGGCCGCGTTCATCGGCGCGCTGTTCATCTTCGAAGGCGCCGTCGGCGCGATGAGCGACGGCGTCGACCGGACGACCCGCCGGACCAACGTCGTCGCCGGGCTCGCCTCGATCGCCGCCGGCGTCGCGATCATCGTGTGGCCCTCGCCCGGGCTCGTGGTCCTCGCGGTGTTCCTCGGCTCGTGGCTGATCGTCACGGGGACCGTGACCATCACCGCCGCGTTCGCCGCCCGGCGCATCCTGCCGTACTGGTGGATGGGGCTGCTCGTCGGCCTCCTCGAGATCCCGCTCGGCGTGCTCGCGCTGGCCGACCCGGGCGCGACGCTCGCCGCGATCATCACCGTCGGCGGCATCTGGGCCGTCTCGGTCGGGGTCCTGCGGGTCGTGCTGTCGTTCGAGATCAAGCGCCTCCCGCACCACGTCGACGACACGTACGGCGTCCGCGGCCACAACGGCCCGGCGACGCGCGAGGCGTCGACGCCCGTCGCGGCGTCCTGACAGGTCCGCGAGCGCCCGCGCAGGCAACCCTGCGCGGGCGCCCCGACCAGACTCACTGGCCGCCCGCTCCCGTGCCCGTTAGGGTCGACATGCGGACACCTCCGCGACCGTCATGGAGCGCCTCGGTCTCGCCCCCGCCGTGCCCGCGGAGCGGCTGCCCGCCATGGAGCGGCTGGTCCCGCGCCGAGCGCTCTTCGACGCTCTTTCGAGCGTCAGAGGCGGCCAGGTGGTCCTGCTCTGCGCCCCTGCGGGCAGCGGCAAGACGGTGGTGCTGCGGTCGTGGATGCGGTCCGGCGCCGGGCCCGATCCCGTGGCCTGGGTGTCGGTCGAGCGCGACGAGGAGGACGCGCAGCACTTCTGGCTGTCCGTGATCGATGCGCTGGCCGGCGCGGTGCACGAGGAGGGCCTGGTCGAGCGCGTCAGCGCGACCCCCGCCTTCCGCGGGGACGGCGTCATCGAGCCGCTGCTGTCCAGCCTCGACGGGCTCGAGGAGCCCGTCGTACTGATGATCGACGACCTCCACGAGCTGCGCTCGCCCGACGCGCTGCGGCTGCTGGAGCGCTTCCTCGCCCGGATCCCGCCGACGCTCCGCGTGGTGCTGTCGACGCGAGCTGACCCAGATCTCGCCCTCCATCGCCTGCGCCTCACGGGCGATCTGGTCGAGATCCGCGGCGCCGATCTGCGTTTCTCGCTCGAGGAGACGCGCGGGCTGCTGAAGGCCGATGGGATCGCGCTGGCGGACGCGACTGTGGCGCAACTTCACGAGCACACGGAAGGCTGGGCGGCCGGACTCCGGCTGGCGGCGATCTCGCTCGCGGCCCATCCGGACCGCGAGCGCTTCGTCAGCGAGTTCTCCGGCAGCGAACGGACCGTGGCGGCGTACCTCCTGGCCGAGGTGCTCGAGCGCCAGCCGGCCGAGGTTCGCGACCTGCTGCTGCGGACGTCGATCGTGGACCGCGTCAGCGGTCCCCTGGCCGACTTCCTCACCGGGGCCGCGGGGTCCGAGCGGATCCTGCAGGAGCTCGAGGACGCCAACGCCTTCGTGTCGTCGATCGACGCCGGCCGAACGTGGTTTCGCTACCACCACCTGTTCGCCGACCTTCTGCGGCTGGAGCTGCGCCGGCTCGCCCCGGCGGCCATCGGGCCGCTGCATCGCGCCGCCGCCGAGTGGCACGAGCAGCACGGGCACATCGTCGGTGCCATCCGCCATGCGCAGGCGGCCGGCGACTGGCCGAACGCGACACGGATGGTCGCCGACAACTACGTCAGCCTCGTCTTCGACGGCCGCCTCAGCGACGCTCCACGCGCTGCTCGCGGCCTTCCCCAAGGGCGCCGCCGACACGGATCCCGAGCTCGCGGTCGCCTTCGCCAAGGTGCGGCTCTACGACGGACACCTCGAGGACAGCGCCCGCCACCTGTCGATGGCGGAGCAGCTGCTGCAGACCGTCCCTGCCGACCGCCGGGAGCGTTTCGCGCTCCAGCACGCGGAGACGACGCTCGCGCTCGCGCGCCGTCGCGGCGACCTGCCCACCGTGGTCGAGTCCATGCGCTCGGTCGAGACGGCGCTGTCCGCACAGGCCTCGAGCGCGCTCGAGCTCGGCAACGACCTGCGGGCCGCTGCGCTCATGAACCTCGGCATCGCCGAACTCTGGGCGTCGCGGACGGAGGAGGCACGCGGGCACCTCGAGCAGGCGCTCGAGCTCGCGCGGAGCATCGGACGGCCGTACCTGCAGCTCGGCTGCCTCGGGCACCTCGTTATCGTCGCTCCGCTCATCGAGCAGCCCGCCTCCGCCGCCCTCACGCTCTTCGAGCAGGCGATGTCGCTCGCCGGTGAACACGGATGGACGGAGGACCCGGTGACCGCGGCCGGCCTGGCCGCGGGGGCCTTGATCCTCGTGTGGCTCGGGCGGTTCGACGAGGCGGAGAGCCGCCTCGCGCAGGCCCGCCACGCAATCCGCCCCGACGCCGAACCGGGCACCGAGCTCGTGCTGCAACACGCCACAGGGCTGCTGTGCATGGCCCGCGGCCGCTTCGACGACGCGTTCATCTGCTTCGAGGCGGCGAAGAGGATGCAGTCACGGCTCGTCGGCGAGCACATCTTCAGCGGCGAGCGGCGCAGCCGGATCGTGCAGATGCGGGCCCGGCGCGGCGAGCTGGACGCGGCGCGGGCGACGCTCGCCGAGATGGCGGACGAACAGGTCGACCTCGTGGGCGTGCGGATCGCGAAGGCCGCGATCCACCTGACGGAGGGCGACGCGCAGCAGGCGGTGGAGGTCCTGGTTCCCGTCATCGAGCGCCACGAGCGAGCTGTCAAGGCGAGCTGGGGCGCGATCGACGCCTCTCTGCTCGACGCCCTGGCCCGCGATCAGCTCGGCGACCACGCTGGTGCCGAGACGTCGATCGAGCGAGCGCTCGAGATGGCCGAGCCCGAAGGCGTGCTCCTGCCCTTCGTCCTGTTCCCGGTCCGGCAGCTGCTGGAGCGCCACCCCCGGCACCGCACGGCCCACGCGACGCTGCTCGTCGAGATCCTCGACCTGCTCTCCGGCGCTTCAGCCCGGCCCCGCGACGCGGTCGCTCCGCTGCGCGACGAGCTCAGCGAGGCCGAGTTGCGCGTCGTCCGCTATCTGCCGAGCAACCTCAAGGCGCCCGAGATCGCCAACGAGCTGTACGTCTCGTCCAACACGGTGCGCACCCATATGCGCCACATCTACGCCAAGCTCGACGCGCACAACCGCAGCGAAGCGGTCGCCCGCGCGCGGGAGCTCGGGCTGCTCGCGCCCGCGCGCAACCCCCGCTGACCGGCGCTCGGGCCGACGCCCGATCACATAGAACGCGTGACGACCGCTCACCCGGCCGTGCGCGGTAATCGGGGCATGACTGCTCTGACCATTCTCTTCACCACCCTGACCGCGCTCGTCTTCGTCGCCGCCGCCGGGGTCAAGTTCGCCGAGGACGAGCATGCGATGCAGACGCGCGACCGCCTCGCCATCCGACCCGCGGCCTACGCGCTGATCGGCGGCTTCGAGGTCGCCGGCGCTGCCGGTGCGCTGGTCGGCCTGGCGTTCCGGCCGCTCGGCATCGCCGCTCTCACCGGGCTCGTGCTGATGGCCTTGGGCGCCTGCGCCGCCCACGTCAAGCTGCACGACCCGCCCGACGCGGCGCGCGCGGCGGTGCTCGCGCTGGTGCTGTCCGCCGGAGCGCTTGCGCTCCAGCTCGCGACCGCCTAGCCATGCGCGACCTGAAGCGCACGGATCGCGATCGCGTGTCGCCTCGGCAGGCGGCCGAGCGGCTGACCGACCTCGCCTATGCCCTCGCCGCCGGCGGGCCGCTCGAGCTCATCGTCGACCACGAACGGCTCAGCGTGCCGCTCGGCGACGTGCTGCGCATGCGGCGCGATCTGACCTCCGACGGCGAACGGGTCGACTTCGAGCTGCGGCTCAGCTGGTCGGCGAGCGGGGGTGACCCCGGATGATCCCTCCGTTGCACGGCATCCCCGCGCGACGGTTCCCCGTCGTCTACGCGGCGCTCATCGCCGCGAACTTCGGGCTCGGCGGTCCACCACGCGTCGTTCTACCCGTGCGCGGTGAGCGGCGCCTGCCTCGCTCTACGCTCGTGGAACTCGACGATGCATCAAGACGCGAATCCTGAGTCGTCGAGCGATCCCGAAGCGTCTGAGGCATGCCGGAAAGACTACGGCTCGGAGGTACTGTGGAAGCGAAGAAGCGCCGTCATTACAAGGGTCTATGGGCGATCGTCATCGCCCTAGCCGCGATCGCTGTGCTCATCATCATCATCAGTACCGACGACCAGAGCGACGAGGGCACACCCGCTGTGGCTGACGTGCCGAAGGGTGCCAGCGGCGGAGTCATCGGCTACAGAGGCTTGACCCAAGCCCAAGCCCGCCGACCCATAGCTGTCGCCCGGGCCATCCAAGGGACCGTCTGCAACGGCGACGTCCAGATCGGCCGAGGAAAGCTCTCGCACCCCAACCAGCTGGGACAAGCGAACTGGGTGTACTACGGCGGGCCGCGCGAGTGGCAGAAGTACCGCAACTGCCGCATCACCATCACGAACAAGAAGCTGTCGCCAAGCCGCCTCTGCGGCACGATGGTGCACGAGTGGGGTCACCTCCGCGGCAAGGAGCACGTCAGGAACCCCAACAGGATCATGCACGCGATCCTGAACCGCAACAACATCCCGCCGGGGTGTAGACCGCAGCGATAGCTCACACAGAACGACCCTCCGAAGAGGGCCGTTCCATCCTTCGCTAGGCCGCCGTTACCAGCTCCGGTGCCACTCGACGTGGACGTGGACGTTGCCGCCCGCGACGTATGACGGGCCGTCGCCCGCCGCGGCGTGGGTGCCTTTCACCTGGCGCTTCACCCAGGGCCTCGAACGCCCCTCCAGATGCCCGTCCCTGCCGCCGCACGCGACGGTCACCGGCCGCGAGAACGGAGCCTCGACCGCGCGGAAGGTTCGCAGTTGGAGGGAGAAACAGTGCCCCCGCCAGGATTCGAACCTGGGACCAACGGCTTAGAAGGCCGCCGCTCTGTCCACTGAGCTACGGGGGCTGATCGGGGTGTTAGAAGTCCGCTGCTCCATCCGGCTGAGCTACGGGGGCCCGGAGGCGCAGTCTAAGTCGCGCGTCAGCGCGCCTGGAGCGCGTCCATGCCGACGGCGATGGCCAGGATCATGCGGCGGTCGATCGTCCGCTGCGGGTCGCCCGACATGTCGATGGTGTAGGTGTCGCGGAACTTGAAGGCCTGGCGGGTGTGGGTGCCCAGGACCTCGTCGCCGCGGCGGAACTCGAAGTGGTAGGGGATCGGCAGCCAGTCGGCGAAATCCCCGATGAAGGGGACGAGGCCGACGAGCCGACGGAAGAGCGCCACGACCAGGCTCATCTCCGTCACGCGTGCGGTCTCCTGGCCGCCGGCGTCGAAGAGCCCGTACGTCGACCGCAGGAGGCTCGCGCCGAAGACCTTCTGGATCTCGCCGACGCTCGTCCCCGCCGGGTCCGTGACGTCGTAGCGGGCCCGCGGGTCGAAGCGCTGGTGCGCCTTGATGCGCAGCAGCTCCTGCGTCTTGGACTCGTCGGCGTAGAAGCGGATGTCCTCCTTGAACTTGAAGCGCTTCTGCTCGACGAAGCAGATGGGCGGCCCGAGCGCACCGTCGCCGTCGGGGAGGAAGAACTCGTACTGGTTGACGACCGGCCGGATGCGCTGGCGCAGGAGAAAGCGATCGTGCTCGTTGGGGTCGACCGTCGGCATATCGGGGCGGCCGGATTCGAACCGGCGACCTCCTGCTCCCAAAGCAGGCGCGCTGCCAGGCTGCGCCACGCCCCGTCGGGTGGATCATAGGTCTCCGCCGCCGCGCCGCTGCTAGCGTCGCCCGCCATGGCCGAGGTCCAGCCGCTGCGCGCGCTCCACTACGACCTCGACGTGGTCGGGTCGCTCGACGCGGTCGCCGCTCCGCCCTACGACGTCATCGATCCCGCCCAGCGCGCGCAGCTGGCCGCGCGGTCGCCCTACAACGTCGTGCGCGTCGACCTGCCCGAGGGCGAGCCCGACCCGTACGCAGGTGCGGCGCAGCTGCTCGAGCGCTGGCAGCAGGAGGGCGCGCTCGTGCGCGACGACGAGCCGGCGCTGTGGGCGCTGACCCAGGACTACACCGGGCCGGACGGGCGCAGGCTCACGCGGCGCGGGTTCTTCGCGCGCGTGCGGGTCGAGGACTACGGCCCCGGGCGCATCCGCCCCCACGAGCGCACGCATCCCGGCCCGAAGGAGGACCGGCTGCGCCTCACGCGGGCCACGCGCGCGAACCTCTCGCCGATCTTCAGCCTCTACTCCGACCCGGCCGGCGCGGCCTGGGGCGCGCTCGAGCCGCACACCGCAAACGGCCCCGTACGGCGAGCACACCGACGACGACGGCACGACGCAACCGCCTGTGGCGCGTCGCCGACCCCGGCGCGATCGCGACGGCGACCGAGGCCCTGCGCGACGCCGAGCTGCTGATCGCCGACGGCCACCACCGCTACGAGACCGCGCGCGTCTACGCCGAGGAGGTCGGCGGCGAGGGCGACCACCGCTACGTGCTCATGTGCCTCGTCGCGCTCGAGGACCCGGGCCTCACCGTCTTCCCCACGCACCGCCTGGTCAGCGGCCTGAAGGACGACCCCGCCCGCATCGAGGCGCTCACGGCCACGCTGCGCGAGCACTTCGAGATCGAGCGCATCGACGAGCACGAGCTGCGCCCGCCCGACGGCGACGGGCCGCTGCAGCTCGGCTACATCGACAGCCACTTTCGCCAGCCGTTCCGCCTGACGCTCAAGGACCAGGCGATCGCCGACGCCGCGCTCGCGGACATGCCGGAGCCCTACCGCCGCCTCGACACCGCGATCCTCGAGGCGCTGCTGCTCATGGGCCCGCTCGGGCTCACCGAGGACGACATCTCGCACCTGCACGGCCTCGGCTACTCGCGCGACCGACGACGAGGCGCTGGCGCTCGTGCGAGACGGCGAGTACGACGTCGCGTTCTTCCTGCGCGCCGACCCCGGTCGAGCCAGGTCAGGGAGATCGCGGCCGCCGGCGTGAACATGCCTCCCAAGTCGACGTTCTTCTTCCCGAAGGTCCCGACCGGATTGCTCTTCAACCCATTGCTATAAGAGGATCGCCATGAAGGCCATCGCCCGCCGCGAGAAGGGATTCCGCCACGTCGTCAAGGTCCGCAGCCACGACGTGACGGTCGACGAGCCGGCCGACTCCGGCGGACACGACGCCGGCCCGAGCCCGCAGGAGCTGCTCGCCGCCAGCCTCGCCTCGTGCACCGCGATCACGATGGAGATGTACGCCCAGCGCAAGGGCTGGGACCTCGGCGACGTCGAGGTCGCGTGCGACTACACGCCGGCCGAGCGCGGCTGCCCGACCCGCTTCCGCCTCACGCTGCGCCTGCCCGACGACATCACCGACGAGCAGGTCGAGCGCCTGCGGGTCATCGCCGCGAAGTGCCCCGTGCACCGCACGCTCGACGGCGAGGTCATGTTCGACGAGCGTGTCGAGCGCGTCGCCCTCGCGCGCTGACCCCGTGAGCCGGGCCGCGGCGGCGCGCAGGCTGCGCGCCGTCCTGCTCGACCCCGCCGAGGCCGCCGGCGCTCGACGTCCACGGCCGCATCGACGCGGCCGTCCTCGTCCCGCTGTACCTCGACGGCGACGGCGAGCTGCACGCCGTCTTCACCCGCCGCCGCGAGGACCTGCGCCGCCACGCCGGCGAGATCTCGTTCCCCGGCGGGCGCCAGGACGACGACGAGAGCGACCTGCGGCTGACCGCGCTGCGCGAGGCCGAGGAGGAGATCGGGCTGCCGCCCGAGCGCCGTCGAGCTCGTCGGCGCGCTGCAGCCGACGCCGACGATCGCGACCAACTACGCCGTCTACCCCTTCGTCGGCCTCATCGAGCCGGGCCACGAGTGGCGCCCGTCGGCGCGCGAGGTCGCACGAGGTGCTCGAGCTGTCGCTCAGCGACCTGCGCGCCGGCTACGGCCGCCGGCGCCTCCTGCGCCGCGGCGTGCCCTTCCGCACCGACGTCTACGTCGTCGGCGACCACCTCATCTGGGGCGCGACCGCCCGGATCCTGGCCGACCTGCTGGCCCGGCTGGACGGCCCGGCCGCTCAGCCTGCCGCGTAGCGCGCCGCCTAGCCGGCGCCCTTCTCGATCGGCACGTCGACGAGGTTGCCCCACTCGGTCCACGAGCCGTCGTAGTTCTTGACGTCGTCGCGGCCGAGCAGCTCGTGCAGCACGAACCACGTGTGCGCCGAGCGCTCGCCGATCCGGCAGTAGGCGATGATCGGCTCGCCGGACAGGACGCCCTTGCCGCCGTAGAGCTTCTCGAGCTCGTCGGCCGACTTGAACGTGCCGTCCTCGCGCACCGCCTGCGCCCACGGCACCGACGCGGCGCCGGGGATGTGGCCCGCCGCGCTGCGCGCCCTCCTGCTCGTAGCCGGCCATGGCGATGAGCTCGCCCGAGAACTCCTGCGGCGAGCGCACGTCGACGAGCTTGCGATCGGCGTCCAGCGCCGCGAAGACCTCGTCGCGCATGGCGCGGATCGCCTCGTCGCCCGGCTGCGCGGTGAACGTCGCCGGCGCGTACGACGGCACGTCGGTGCGTCGTCGGCCGGCCCTCGGTGATCCACTTCTCGCGCGGGCCGTTGACGAGCAGCACCTTGTCGT
The DNA here is from genome assembly GCA_963840185.1 of uncultured Actinomycetes bacterium. Classification (GTDB taxonomy): domain Bacteria; phylum Actinomycetota; class Thermoleophilia; order Solirubrobacterales; family Solirubrobacteraceae; genus JAOPZW01. The sequence goes on from CAWIXY010000001.1 coordinate 299,509, forward strand.
GGCCGTAGTACTTCAGGTACCAGTAGGTGTAGGCGGCGAACCAGTTGTTGCGGTCGCCGTAGAGCACGATCGTGTGGTCGTTCGAGATCCCGCGACTGCCGAACAGCTCGCCGAACTCCGCCGGCCCGAGGAAGTCGCGCTTGACCTGGTCCTGCAGGTCGGTCTTCCAGTCGAACCCGATCGCGCCCGGGATGTGGGCCTCGGCGTACAGCGCGGGGTTCTCGTCGACCTCGACGATGCGGATGGAGTCGTCGTCGAGGTGGTCCTCGACCCAGTCGGTCTCGACGAGCACGTCCTTCGCGTAGTCGGCCATGGCAGGCGCCTCCTGGCGGGAACTGGGGAAACCCTGTCGACGTTCGGGGGAAAGGCGAGGATACCGCTAGCGCCGAGCGCCCAGCAGCGACCCGATCGCCTCCCGCCGCGGCCTCCAGCCACGGGCCGCGATCGGCCGGGTCGGCGTCGAGCAGCGCGAACGGGATCTCGTTCGTGCGGTGGGCCAGGCGCAGCTCGTCGACCCCGCCGGCCAGGACGTCCGCACCGACCGCGCCGCGGGCCTCGTAGACGACGCCGCGCACCGTCGTGTCGGTCGTCTTCTCGAGCATCATGCGCAGCCGCGAGCCGTGCAGGGCGGCGACCCGCTCACGGTCGCCGGTGGCCGTGCCCAGCAGCCACAGCAGCACCGTCACGTTGTCCAGCGCGTAGCGCAGCGTGCCGATCACGTCGGGGTCGCCGATCCAGCACTCCGCGCCGGCGGCCTCGATCGCCGGCCGCCGCGCCTCGGTGCGGGTCACGGCGCGCACCGCGTGGCCCTCGGCCGATCAGCCCGCGCGCGAGCTCGAGGCCGCGGCAGCCGCCGCCGACGATCAGCGCCCTCACGCCGGGGGCTCGCGCGGCAGCCCTGCGCCGCGGGCTCGCCCGCGAGTGCCCGTCGAAGGTCGGCTGCCACCGTCTCGTGCAGCTCGTCCTCGGTGAGCTCGGGCTCGCCGCGGCGGCGCCGGCGGCGGTTGACCGCCTCGCGCATCTGGTCGAGGTCGTCGATCTCGTTCGCGGCCTCGAGCTCGGGCGAGCGCGTCGGGTGCCAGTCGAGCTGCTCGGCCCCGGAGCCGGGGTAGAAGCGCCCGAGGAGCAGGATCGCGAGCACGAACAGGCCCGCGATGGCGAGCATGACGATGGTGACCGGGTCCACCGTCTGCGAGTCTACGCCGCCGCATGGACCTCGCCACGTCGCCGGCCGCCGTCTTCGCCGAGCACTGCCGTCGCGGCGAGCTGGCCTACCAGGTCGCACCGGACGGCACGGCGGTCTTCCCGCCGCGACTGGCCCAGCCCGGGACGGGCGCGCCGCTGCGCTGGGCGGTGAGCGCCGGGCGCGGCGCGGTGCACGCCACGACCGTCGTGCGCCGCCGCGACGAGCCGCCTGCGAACGTCGCGCTCGTCGACCTCGACGAGGGCTTTCGCATGATGAGCCGCGTCGACGGGCTCGCGCCCGAGGACGTGCGCATCGGCCTGCGCGTGGCCGTGCGCTTCGACGGCGAGCTGCCGGTGTTCGTGGCCGCGTGAGCGCCGGGGTCGCCATCGCCGGCGCCGCCGAGTCGGACCTCGGCCAGGTCGCCCCCGGCCTCACCCCCACCGACCTCATGGTGCAGGCCTCGCTGCGCGCGCTCGAGGACTGCGGCCTCGCGGTGGGCGACGTCGACGGCCTGTTCGCGGCGACGACGCAGCTGCCGATGGCGCCGCTGAACCTCGGCCGAGGCGCTCGGCGTGCGCCCGCGCTACGTCGACGGCACGCAGGTCGGCGGGTCGTCGGCCATGGCCCACGTCGCCCACGCGCGGGCGGCGATCGGCGCGGGCCTGTGCGACGTCGCCCTGATCGCCTACGGCAGCACGCAGCGCTCGGTCGGCCGCGCGAGCGCGTCGGTGCAGGAGATCGACGCCTACGAGGCGCCCTACCGCCCGCTGCTGCCCGATCACCGGCTACGCGCTGGCCGCCGCGCGCCACATGCACGAGTTCGGCACGACGCCCGAGCAGCTCGCCGAGGTCGCGGTCGCCGCGCGCGCCTGGGCGCAGCGCAACGAGCGCGCCTGGTCGCGCGACCCGCTGAGCGTCGCCGACGTGCTGCGCGCCCCGCGTGTCTGCGACCCGCTCGGCGTGCGCGACTGCTGCCTGGTCACCGACGGCGGCGGCGCGCTGGTGGTCGTGGCGGCCGAGCGCGCCGCGGAGCTGCGCGGCGCCGCCGGTCCACGTGCTCGGCTGCGGCGAGGCGGCACGCGCCACCGCCACATCTCGGGGATGCCCGACCTGACCACCACAGCCGCGGTCGCAGTCCGGCGCGCGGGCCTTCGCCGAGGCCGGCCTCGGACCCGGCGGACGTCGACGCCGCTCAGCTCTACGACGCCTTCACGATCACGCCGATCCTGTTCCTCGAGGACCTCGGGTTCTGCGCCAAGGGCGAGGGCGGTCCGTTCGTCGAGGGCGGTCGGATCGCGCCGGGCGGCGCACTGCCGGTGAACACCAACGGCGGCGGCCTGTCGTACGGCCACCCCGGCATGTACGGGATGCTCGCGCTCGTCGAGGCGGTCCGCCAGGTGCGCGACGAGGGCCGCGCCGTCGTGCTGGCCCACGGCAACGGCGGGGTGCTGTCGAGCCAGTGCACCGTCGTGCTGGGCGGCGAGAGCACGCGGTAGCGTCAGGGCATGGACTTCGACCTGAGCGACGAGCAGCGCCTGATCCGCGAGACGGCCCGCGCCTTCACCGACCGCGAGGTCGCGCCACGCGCCACGCAGCAACGCGCGCGAGCAGCACTTCGACCTCGAGCTCGTCGCGCAAGATCGCCGACCAGGGCTACCTCGGCGTCGATCGTCCCGCGCGAGTACGGCGGGGCGGGCCTCGACTACATCACCTACGGCATCCTGGCCGAGGAGATCGGCCGCGGCTGCTCGGCCATGCGGACGGTCATCTCCGTGCAGACCTCGCTCGTCTGCTCGACGATCCTGAAGTGGGGCACCGAGGAGCAGAAGCAGCGCTACCTGCCGGTGCTGTGCTCGGGCGAGTGGCTGGGCTGCTTCGGGCTGACCGAGCCGGACACCGGCTCCGACGCGGCCAACCAGAGGACGCGCGCGACCCTGAGGGACGACGGCTCGTGGCGCATCAACGGAGCGAAGATGTGGATCTCGATGGGCAACCACGCGCAAGCTCGCGCTGATCTTCGCCCAGACCGATCCCGACCTGAAGCACAAGGGCCTCGCCTGCTTCCTGGTCGAGACCGACCAGCCCGGCTTCCAGCCCTCGGAGATCCACGGGAAGATGGGCCTGCACGCGTCGGACACCGCGCAGATCGGCCTGGACGACGTGACCGCCGGCCCCGACGCGATGCTCGGCCAGGTCGGCGACGGCTTCAAGGTCGCGATGACGGCGCTGGACTCGGGGCGCTACTCGGTCGCCGCCGGCTGCGTCGGGCTGTGCGAGGCGAGCCTCGACGCGTCGGTGGCCTACGCGAAGGAGCGCACGCAGTTCGGCCGCCCGATCGCGGCCTTCCAGCTCGTGCAGGCGATGCTCGCCGACATGAAGGTGCGCACGGACGCGGCGCGCCTGCTCGTCTAGCGGGCGGGAACGCTGAAGGACGAGGGCAAGCCGAGCACGACGGAGACCTCGATCGCCAAGTACTTCGCCACGGAGGCGGCGTGCTGGTGCGCCGACCGCGCGATCCAGGTGCACGGCGGCTCGGGCTACGTCGACGACCACCCGGTCGAGCGGTACTTCCGCGACGCGCGCGTGACGACGCTCTACGAGGGGACGTCGCAGATCCAGAAGCTCATCATCGGGCGCTCGCTCACCGGCATCAACGCGCTCGCGTAGGTGGCCTCCGCCACGGAGACCACGACGATGCCCGCTGCCCGCGTCGTCGGCGTCGTCGGCGCGGGAACGATGGGCTCGGGGATCGCGCAGCTCGCGGCCGCCTCGGGCGCCCGCGTCCTGCTGCTCGACCCCGACGAGCTGGCCCTGCAGCGCGGCCTGGACCGCGCCCGCGACGGGCTCAAGCGCTGGGCGGTGAAGGGCCGCGCCGAGGCGGCGTCGGCCGATCGCCTGGAGGGTGTCGGCACCGTCGCCGAGCTCGCCCCCTGCGAGCTGATCGTCGAGGCCGCGCCCGAGTCGCTCGAGCTCAAGCGCGAGCTGTTCGCCGAGCTGTCGCGCGTCGCGCCGCGGGCCGTGCTGGCCTCCAACACGTCGTCGATCCCGATCACCGCGATCGCCCCCGCGGCCGCCGATCCCGGCCGCGTCGTCGGCCTGCACTTCTTCAACCCGGCCCCGGTCATGGCGCTCGTGGAGCTCATCGCCGGGATGGACTCCTCGGACGAGGCGCTCGCCATGGCGCGCGCCACCGCCGAGGCGATCGGCAAGCAGGTCATCGACGCCGCCGACGGCCCCGGCTTCCTGGTCAACCGCTGCGACGCGCCCGTTCGGCCTCGAGGCGCTGCGCCTGCTGCAGGAGCGCGTGGCCGGCGTCGAGGAGATCGACCGCATCTGCCGCCTGGGCGGCGGCTTCCGCATGGGGCCGTTCGAGCTGCAGGACCTCGTCGGGCTCGACGTCGGCCTCGAGGTGGCCAAGTCGTTCGCCGCGCTGAGCTTCGGCGAGCCGCGCTGGCGGCCCTCGCCGCTGAGCGCGCAGATGGTCGCGGCGGGCCGGCTGCGGCCGCAAGACGGGGCGCGGCTGGTACGCCTACGACGCCGGGTCGCCCCATCGCGCCGAGGACCCGCCGCCGCCCGTGCCGACCCCGGCGCCGGCCGGGAGGTCGTGGTCCTCGGCGACGGCGCCGCTCGCCGACGCAGCTGCGCGAGGGCGCCGCGGCGGCCGGCTTCGCCGTCGCCGAGCAGTTCGAGGCCTCGGCGCCGCCATGGCTGCTGGTCGACTGCGACGCCGACCCCGACGACGTCCGCCTGGCGCCCACGGCGCGTGCTGTGCACCGAGCGCGCTGTCCGAGCTGTCGGTCACCGGCGACGAGGTCGGCTTCTACGCGCTGCCGCCGCTCGACGCGTGCGGGCTCGTCGAGCTCACGCGGAGCCCGCGCACCGACCCGCTGGCCGCCGAGCGCACCGAGGAGCTGGTCACCGCCCTGGCCAAGGCGATCGCCTGGGTCGGCGACGCCCCCGGGCTCGTGCTCGGGCGCATCGTCTGCCAGCTCGTCAACGAGGCGGCCTTCGCCGTGGGCGAGGGCGTCGGCACGGCCGCAGGACGTCGACACCGGCCTGGTCCTCGGCCTCAACCACCCGCGCGGCCCGCTGGCCTGGGGCGACGCGATCGGCCTCGACCACGTCCTCGCCGTCCTCGACGCGCTCAACGACGCGTACCGCGAGGAGCGCTACCGCGCCGCGCCGCTCCTGCGCCGCCTCGTCGCCGAGGGAGCACGCTTCGGCGACGCGTGAGCCGCGGATCTCACGCCGCGGCCCCGCTCCGCGTTCCATCACCGTGACCCTGCCGCCGTTCCAGCGCTTCCTCGACGCCCACCGCGACGAGGTCTGGCGCTTCCTGGTGGCCGCCGTCGGGCGCGACGCGGCCGACGACTGCTTCCAGGAGACGTTCCTGGCCGCGCTGCGCGCCTACCCGCGGCTGCGCGACGACTCGAACCCGCGCGCGTGGGTGCTGACGATCGCCCACCGCAAGGCGCTGGACCACCACCGCGCGCGCGGCGCGCCGGGCGGTGCCGGTGGGCGACGTGCCCGACAGGCCCGGCGCCGCCGGATCCCGAGCCGGGACCGGCGACGAGCTGTGGGCGCGCGTCGCCGACGCTGCCGGCCAGGCAGCGCGCCGCGCTGCTGCTGCGCTACGCGGGCGACCTCAGCCACGCCGAGGTCGCGCGCGGCGCTGGGCTGCTCGGAGGAGGCCGCGCGGCGGTCGGCCTTCGAGGGACTCGAAGAAGCTGCGACTGGAGCTGACGACATGTACGACCTGACCGTGGACGACCCCGACCGCCTCACCCCGCCCCCGCTGGACAGCGACGCCGCCGCGGCGGCGGCCGCCCGCTTCGCCGCGACGGCCGGCGCCGACGTGAGCTACGCCGTGCTCGACTCGCCCGTCGGGCGGCTGGTGGCGGCGGGCACGCCCCGCGGCCTCGCCCGCCTGGCCTACGTCGACGACAACGGCGGGCTCGACGCCGTCCTCGACGCGCTGGCGGCACGGCTCTCTCCGCGCATCCTCGAGGCGCCGGCGCGACTGGACCCGGTCGCGCGCGAGCTCGACGAGTACTTCGCGGGGCGGCGCACCGCGTTCGACCTGCCGGTCGACTGGTCGCTGGTCGCGCCGCTTCGGCCGCCGCGTCCTGCGGGCGACGGCGGCCATCCCGTTCGGCGCGACGGCCAGCTACGCCGAGGTCGCCGCGAGCGCGGGCAGTCCGCGCGGCTCGCGCGCGGCGGGCAACGCGCTGGGCGTCCAACCCCGTGCCGATCGTCGTGCCCTGCCACCGCGTGCTGCGCACGGGCGGCGCGCTGGGCGGCTACACCGGCGGGCTGCACCGCAAGGAGGCGCTGCTGCGGATCGAGGGCGTGCTGCCGGGCGCCTAGATCCCGTCCTGGGGTGGCGCGTCCACCCCAGGGGATGGGAAGTGTCGCGGCTGGGCTCCCGCAAGATCGCCGCTCGTTCCACCCACGAGCCAGGGAGCTCTCATGTTCACTCGTCGCACACTCGTCGCGTTCATCGCCGTCGCCGCCCTCGCCGGGGGCACCGACCGGTGGAGTCACCGGCAGCTTCACCGCCCCGGACAGCGCTGACGCCGCGACGTGCCGGCGCCGTCGATCGCGCAGCGATCCTGCAGCGGCAAGGCGATCCAGGTCAACGCCGCGGCCCTGCGCGAGGCGCTGACGCACGGACACTCAACCGGATCAGGGCGACCCGAGTCGCTGCGGTCGACGCGCTGAACGCGACGGTCGACGGCGTCAACGCCCGCACGGCCGAGACCAAGGCGATGGTCGACTCCCTCACCGGCATGACCGCGCGCAGCCGCAAGCGGCCGGAGCCTGGTCAACCTCGTCGACGACATCCTGAGCAAGACCCGAGCTGATCTGCGCCGAGACGGTCTCGGCGAGAGTACCTGGGCGTCGACCGCCATCGTCCAGAGCGCTGTGACTGACAGCGCCTGGCTGAGCAACGCTGCCCCGGGGCCGGAGACCCACGTCTCCGGCTCCGGGGCGCTCGCGCGTCGCTGCTCGGACGAGCTACCGTCCCGGCCGCGGGAACTGCGTGCCGACGAAGCGGTCCCACATGCGGTCGGACATCACCGCGCGCTGCCTGATGAGCAGGTGCGCCGAGGGCGTCACGCGGTAGCGGGTTCGCGGCCGCTCGGCGGTGATCGCCTTCTCGATGACCTTGGCCACCGTCTCGGGGCCGCCGCCCAGGCGCGCCGCCGGGCCCTTCTCGTAGACGTCGCGCGTGCCCTTGGCCACGGCGGCGTCGAACTCGGCGTAGGGCCCGTCGCCCTGGGGCGAGGCCTGGTCCAGCGCCGTGGTCGCGGCCTCCGCGAACCCGGTGCGGATGATGCCCGGCTGCACGACCACGACGTCCACGCCGAAGCCCTTGACCTCGAAGCGCAGCGCATCGCTGATCGCCTCCACGGCGTACTTGGTCGCGTGGTAGAAGCCGCCGCCCGGGAACGTGAAGTTCGCGCCCATCGAGGAGACGTTCACGATCCGGCCGAAGCCCTGGCGGCGCATGCCGGGCAGGACGAGCTGGCACATGCGCACCAGGCCGAACACGTTGGTCTCGAACTGGCGGCGCACGTCGTCGAGCGGCACCTGCTCGATCGCGCCGGACTGGCTGTAGCCCGCGTTGTTGACCAGCGCGCCGACCGCACCCTCCCGCGCCTCGACCGCCTCCACGGCCGCAGCCATCGAGGCCTCGTCGGTCACGTCGAGGGCCAGCGTCCGGCAGCCGGCCGCCTGCAGGTCGGCGATCGCCTCGGCGCGGCGGGCGGTGGCGTACACGGTGTGGCCCGCACGCGCCAGGTGCTCGGCGGTGGCGCGCCCGATGCCGGAGGACGAGCCGGTCACGAGCACGGCCCTGGACGTTGCGGAGTCGCTCATGGCCGCAACGCTCGCACATGCGGCTAGCGTGCGAAACCGTGCAGGTGTTCCTCATCGGCGGCGGACGCGACGAAGCCGGCGTGCTGGCCTCCCACCGCCCGTTCGCCGCGGCCGCGAGCGCGCGCGGGGCGCCGCCGGTCGTGTTCGTGCTCGACGAGGGCGAGGACACCGATCCCGGCCGCTGGACCGCCGCGCTGGCCGCCGCGGGCACGCCGGGCGCCCGCACGGTGGTCGTCTCGGCCGCCCGCCCGCCGGCACCGGCCGACCTCGACGGCGCGGGCGGCGCGTTCGTGGCCGGCGGCTGGACGCCCGGCTACCAGGAGGCCTTCGCGGCCGCCGGGGAGGCCTGGCCCGAGGCGCTGCGCGCGGCGGGCCTCCCCTACGCGGGCTTCTCGGCCGGCGCCGCGATCGCCGCCGCAGAGGCGGTCGTCGGCGGCTGGCGCGTGGCCCGCGACGGCGGCGCGCCGCTGGCCGTGTGCGGCGAGGAGGCGGGCGAGGACCTCGACCTCGTCCAGCCGCGCCCCGGGCTCGGCCTGGTGCCCTTCGCGGTGGACGTGCACGCTACGCAGTGGGGCACGCTGACCCGCCTCATCCACGCCGTCGCGCTCGGCCTCGTGGCCGAGGGCGTGGCGATCGACGAGGGGACGTGCCTGGAGGTGCACGGCGCCGGCGCCGGCGACCTGCGCGTGCACGGGCTGGGCAGCGCCTACCGCGTGCGGCGGGCGCCCGGGGGCGGGGCCGTGGTGACGCCGTTGGTCGCGAGCGGGTGAGCGCCGCTCGGTACCTCGGCGATCGTCAGGCGTCGTGCGGGGGTGCTGTCGACCCGTTCTCTGTCACTTGCCGCGGTTCGCGGCGCCGCTAGCGCTGCGTGACGCCCTGCGACGTCGGGGCCCACTGCGCCTCGGCCAGGTCGCCCTCGGGCATCCCGGCCGGCGTGGGGACCTCCGGCGTGTCGCGCAGGTACCACTCGGCGTCGAGCGCCGCCTGACAGCCCGACCCCGCCGCCGTGACCGCCTGGCGGTAGGTGTGGTCGACGAGGTCGCCCGCGGCGAACACCCCCGGGCGGCCGGTCCGCGTGGAGCGGCCCTCGGTGATGACGTAGCCCTCGTCGTCGGTGCGGACCTGACCGGCCACGATATGCGACTGCGGCTCGTGCCCGATCGCGATGAACGTGCCGGCGTCGGGCAGCTCCAGCTGCTCGCCGGTCTCGACGTTGCGCAGCACGACGGAGGGCAGCGTGCCGTCCCCGTCGGCCCGGAACTGCTCGACGACGTACGGGGTCAGGAACTCGATGTTGGGCGTCGCCCTGGCGCGCTCGAGCATGATCTTCGACGCGCGGAACTCGCTGCGGCGATGGACCACGGTCACCTTGGTGGCGAACTTGGCCAGGAAGATGGCCTCCTCCATCGCGCTGTCGCCGCCGCCGACGATGACGGTCTGCTTGTCCTTGTAGAACGCGGCGTCGCAGGTGGCGCAGTAGGACACGCCGCGGCCGCCGAGCTCCTCCTCGCCGGGGACGCAGAGCTTCTTGTGCTCGGCGCCCATGGCCAGGACGACGGTCCGCGCGCGGTGCTCCTCGCCGCCGACCCACACGCGGTGGATGCCGCCGGGCTCGTCGGCGAGCTCCACCCGCTCGGCCAGATCGGTGATGAAACGCGCGCCGAACTCCTCGGCCTGGTCGCGGAAGCGCTGCATGAGCTGCGGGCCGTCGATGCCGCCGCCGGGGAAGCCCGGGTAGTTCTCGACGTCGGTCGTCTGCTGCAGGAGGCCGCCCCAGAGGAACCCCTCGATCACGAGCGGGTGCAGGTTCGCGCGCGCCGTGTACAGCGCGGCGGTATAGCCGGCCGGCCCGCTGCCGACGATGATGACGTTCTCGACCTCTGACATCACGTTCCTGTCGTTGCTGGGGGGTTACTTCACTTTGTATAGTACCGCCAACGGCCCGTTTCGTTACGCCGTGGCGTACCCGGTCCGGCGCTCGTCGCGCCATCGGGCGACCGTCTTGCGCAGCTGGAAGTAGGCGATGGCGCCGGGGAGCGTCGGCAGCCAGAAGGCGAAGGCGCGGTAGGTCAGGACCGCCACGACCGCCAGACCGTCGTCGACGCCGAAGGCCAGGAACGCCCCGATCGTGGCGCCGTCGACCCCGCCGACGCCGCCAGGGAGCGGCAGCAGGTTCCCGAGCATGCCCACGAAGTAGCCCTGGATGAGCACCGCGAGCGGCGGGGCCTCCCCGAAGGCCCTGAACGACGCCCACAGCACGGCGATGTTGAAGCCCCAGTAGGCAACCGTGCCGAGCACCGCCACGTCGCGCCGGCGCACGAGGTCGATCGCGATCCGCACCCCGGCCGAGGTGGCCGCGGGCAGCGCGGCGGCCCGCTGGGCCAGACGCGCGAGGCGTCCCCTGCGCCGGGCGAAGCCCTCCAGGCGCCGGCTGAGGTCGGTGGGCGTGAGCGCCATGAGCAGGAAGACGGCGAACGCGACCAGCCCGAACACCGCGGGGACCACCGTTACGCCCCACGGCGACTCGCCCGGGAAGACCCCCCAGCGCAACCCGAAGCCGCAGACCACGAGCGCGCCCATGTAGAAGGCGTAGGTGAGGGCCAGGAAGGCGACGCTGCGGTCGGCCACCTCGCGCGGCGGCATCCCCGCCCTCCGTAGCGCCCACGCCGTGAGCGCGATGCCCCCGGCGCCGCCGGCGGCGAACACACGCGTCGCGGCCAGGCCGGCCATGGTGATCTGGTAGCTCTCGCGCAGGCCGATCCGGCGGGTGCACGCGCGCGCGTAGACGCCCTCGAAGACCAGGACGTAGCCGCCGAAGGACAGCACGGTGCACGCGGCGGCCAGCGCCAGCCACCACGGGTCACCGGTCTCGATGCGGCTCCACGTCTCGTCGAGGCCCGCGAGCTGGGGCAGCACGTAGTACAGGACGGCGGCGACCGCCACGATGCAGAAGAGCCCGAGCAGCAGGTTGCGCCGCGTCATCTGCTGGCGCGGCCATTCCTCGTCCTCGTCGTGCTGCGTGTGCGGGGCGACCCCCCGCCGGAGCTCCTCGGTGTGGCTCATCAGGACGGCGTGGGCGCGGCAGCCCGGCTGTTCGACACGAACGCGACAGCGCGAGTATAGGTTCAGGGGTGGACCTTCCGGCGGTGACCGACATCGAGCCCGGAGACGTGTTCGCCGGTCACCGCGTCGAGGGCATCGCCGGGCGCGGCGGCATGGGCGTCGTGTACCGCGCCGTGCAGCTCGATCTCGACCGCGTGGTCGCGCTGAAGCTCATCGCCGGCGGCGCTTGCCCGCGACGACGAGTTCCGCGAGCGCTTCGTGGCCGAGTCGCGCGCCGCGGCGTCGATCGACCACCCCAACGTCATCCCGATCTATTACACGGGAGAGCACGAGGGCCGGCTCTACATCGTGATGCGCTACGTCGAGGGCAGCGACCTGCGCACGGCCGTGCGGGCCGAGGGGCGCCTGGACCCCGGCCGGGCGGCCCGGATCGTGGCGCAGGTGGGCGCCGCGCTCGACGCCGCCCACGCCCGCGGGCTGGTGCACCGCGACGTCAAGCCGGCCAACGTCCTGCTGGACGCCGGGGACCACGCCTACCTCACCGACTTCGGCCTCACGAAGCGGCTGCACTCGTCCGGCGGCGCGCCGACCCGTGCGGGCGGCTGGGTCGGGACGCTCGGCTACGTCGCGCCGGAGCAGATCCGCGGCGGCCGCGTCGACGCGCGCACGGACGTCTACGCGCTCGGCTGCGTCCTGTACCACGCGCTGACCGGCGTCGCCGCCGTACCGGCGCGACAGCGACGAGGCGACGCTGTGGGCGCACCTCAACGACCCGCCGCCCGCGCTCGCCGAGCATGCGCCGGGCGTGCCCGGGGCGCTTCGACGCCGTCCTGCGCCGCGCGCTGGCCAAGGACCCCGCGGATCGCTTCCCGTCGGCCGGCGACCTCGGCCGCGCGGCGCTCGCCGCCGCCGGCGAGCGGTCCTCCGGCGGGCCCGAGCGCGTCGTGGCGGTCGGCGCGGCCGCGCCCGCCGACGAGCAGGAGACCGTCGCCTCGGCCGACCAGGCGCCGACGCGCCAGGCGCCGACCGCCGCAGCCCCGCCCGCCCTCCAGCCGCCGGGCGCCCGCTCGCGACCCCGGTGGGCGTGGGCCGCCGCGCTGGTGCCGGTCGTCGTGCTGGCGGTCGTCGCCCTCGTCCTCGTCGGCGGCGGCGACGACAACGCCGCCCAGCGCCAGGACGCCACGCCCGGCGCCGCGGGCGACGGGACGCCGCAGGCGGCGGGCGCCGTGGCGGAGACGGCCGAGGTCGGCGGTCGGCCCAACGAGGTCGTCGTCGCCGGCGGCAGCGTGTGGGTGCTGCGCAGCCGCAACGACCGGGTCGCCGTGCTCGATCCGGAGACGGGCGCGCGCCGCGAGGAGAGCCCGCGCGTGGGCGCGCTGCCCGCGGCGGCCGCCGCGGGCTTCGGGAGGCTCTGGGTCGCCCGCCAGCGCGACCCGGCGCTCGTCTCGATCGACCTGGAGACGCGCCGCCGGGTGGGCAGCGAGATCCCGCTGCCGGCCGGCGGCAAGGTCGTCGGCGTCGCGGCGGGCGAGAACGCGATCTGGGTCGGGATCCGCGGCAACCCGGGCTTCGTCCTGCGCATCGACCCGCGCACACGCTCGGTGGTGCGCGACATCCGGCTGCCCGCCGGCGTCCAGGACCTGGCGGTGGGCGCGGGCGGCGTGTGGGTCATCGCGCGGCGTCGCAGCCTGGTCACGCGGGTGGACATCCGCGAGGGGACCCAGCAGGACATCCAGGTGGGCGACGGGCCCGCAGGCATCGCCGTCGGCGAGAACGGCGTGTGGGTGACCAACAGCGAGGACGACACGGTCACCCGCATCGACCCGGGCTCTCGCACCACGCAGAACGTTCTGGTCGGGCGCACGCCCTACGGCGTGGCGGTGGGCGGCGGCGCCGTGTGGGTGGCCAACCGCGACGCCAACACGCTGAGCCGCATCGACCCGCGCACCGTCGAGCGCGCGGGCCGCTCGGTCCGCGTCCCGGGAAACCCCTACGCCCTCGACGTCCGCGGGAACCAGGTGTGGGTGTCGAGCCTGGGCCGCGGGACGGTGACGCGGATCGACTTCTGACGCGCCGGCATCAGAGGTCGCGCGTCGAGAGGACGCCGGACTGCAGCGCCTCGGCCACCAGCCGCGAGCGCTTCTGGTTCTGGGGCAGGTGCTCGATGCCGAAGCGCTGGAACAGCGAGCGCAGGTGGGACTTCACGGCGTCGACGCTGAGGTGCAGCTCGTCGGCGATGGCCTGGTTGGTGGCCGGGACGGCGAACTCGTCGTGCTTGTAGGGCCGCGCGAGCGCGACCAGCACCTGGCGCTGGGTGGCGGGCAGGTCGCCGACGGCCGGCATCGCCGAGGCGACCTTCGTCGGGCTGGAGTCCTCGGACTCGGGGCGGCGGAAGGCGATCGCGGTGCGCCCGACGCGGACGACGTCCCCGTCGCGCAGCCGGTGGCGCCCGCTGATGCGCCCGCCGTTGACGTAGGTGCCGTTGCGCGAGAGGCCGTCGTCGCTGACCGTCCACTCGCCGCCGATGCGACTCGAGCTCGGCGTGCAGCCGCGAGACCTCCGTGTCCCAGGGCAGGGCGATCTCGTTGGAGGCGGCACGACCCACGCTGAGACGGTCTCCGAAGCGCTCGAGCTCGACGATGCGCTGCGGGCCCTGCGCCCTCGCGCAGGACGAGGAACGGCCGGCCGGTGCGCTCGGCCTCGATGCGCTCGCGCAGCTCGGCGGGCGAGGCGGCGTGGGCCTGCAGCGGTGACTCCGGCACGCGCCAAGCGTAGAGCGCCTTCCCGACAGCGCAGGGCGGGCGGGCGCACCCTAGGTGTGGATCGCCGCCACCTCGGGTGGCGAGGTGTGACCCCGGGTGGTCTGGGACAGAGACCCGCGCGGATCGATGCTCTTTCCATGTCAACCGTCCTGCTGCATCCCACCGCCTACCGCACCGCCACCGACGAGCAGCTCGTCGACCTGGTCCGCAGCGGCGACGCCCGTGCCTTCGATGCCATCCATGACCGCTACGCGCCGCGCCTGACCGCCTTCGCGCGCCAGCTCCTGGGCGGCGCCCACCACGACGCCGAGGAGGTCGTCCAGGACGCGTTCGTCCGCGCGCTGGCCGCCCTGCGCGCCGACGACCGCGAGATGGCGCTGCGCGCCTGGCTGTTCACGATCACCCGCAACCGCGCGCTGGACGCCCTGCGCCGCCCGTCGCGCACGACCGACCTCGAGCCGCACGCGGCCGTCCTGCACGACGCCGGCGCCGACCCGCACGACCGCGTCGTGCGTCGCGAGGAGCTGCGCACGCTCGTCGGCGACCTGCGCGCACTGCCCGAGCGTCAGCGCACTGCGCTGGTCATGCACGAGCTGGGCGGGGCCTCGCACGAGGCGATCGCCCGGCGGCTGCACGTCTCCGCGGGCGGCTCGAAGGCGCTCGTGTCACGCGCGCGCGGCGGCCTCGCTCGCGCCCGCGTCGCGGCCTGAGCCGGCCGCCGGCGCGGCGCGCGCCGCGGCGACCGCCTCGGCCTCGCGCACGAGCGAGGCGACCAGCGGGGACGTCTCGTCGGCCTCGGGGTGCCACTGCACACCGAGGGCGTAGGCGCCGCCGGCCGCCTCGACGGCCTCCGGCAGCTCGTCGAGCGTCGACCAGCCCGAGACCCGCAGGCCGTCGCCGAGGCGGTCGATGCCCTGGTGGTGGTGGGACTTCGTGCTGTGCAGGACCTCGCCCGCGGCGCGTGCGGCCAGCGAGCCCTCGGCCAGGCGCACGTCGTGGTCGGCGCCGTCGAAGGTCCCCGGGGTCCGCCGGTGCTCGTGGTGGCCGTGGCTCTCGGGCAGGTGCTGCAGGAGCGTGCCGCCGCAGCGCGACGTTCATGAGCTGCATCCCGCGGCAGATGCCCAGCAGCGGCAGCTCGCGCTCCAGCGCCCGGCGCGCCAGCGCCAGCTCGAAGCGGTCGCGGCGCGGCGTGGTGTGCGTCGTCTCGGTGTGGCGGTCGGCGCCGTAGGCCGACGGGTCGATGTCGGTGCCGCCGGCCAGGATCAGGCCGTCGATCAGGTCCAGCCACGCGTCGGGCTCGACCTGGGCGCGCTCGTCGGGCGGCAGCAGGATCGCCAGGCCGCCCGCGCGCTGCACGGCGTCGACGTAGCTGCGCGGCGTGATGAGCGCCTCCTGGTCCCAGACGCTCCACCGTGCGCGCTCGGTCGCCGAGCAGATGCCGATGACGGGCCGTGCCACGCCTCCAGCATAGGATCACCGGATGATCGACTTCGAGCTCGAGCGCGAGCTGGACACGGTCTCGGTGTTGCGTGCCGGCGGAGCCGCGAAGCTCGAGCTCAACCGGCCGCAGGCGCTGAACGCCTGGAACAAGCAGTTCGGCCTCGACCTGCTCGGCCGCGCTGCAGGGCGTCGCGGCCGACGACGACGTGCGCGGCCGTGCTGATCACCGGCGCCGGCCGCGCGTTCTCCTCCGGCGCCGACCTCAAGGACCTGCAGGCGCGCGAGGACCTCACGCCCGAGGGCCGGCCCGACGTGCGCAAGGCGCTGACCGAGCGCTACCACCCGATCATCACCACCGTGCGCACCATGCCCAAGCCGGTGGTCAGCGCCGTCAACGGGCCGTGCGTCGGCATCGGGCTGTCGCTCGCGCTGGCGGCCGACCTCGTCGTCGCCAAGGAGAGCGCCTACTTCCTGCTGGCCTTCGTGAACATCGGCCTCGTGCCCGACGGCGGCTCGTCGCTGTTCGTGCCCGACCCGCATCGGGATGACGCGGGCCACCGAGATGGCGATGCTCGGCGAGCGCATCGCGGCGCCGCGCAGGCGCTGGAGTGGGGCCTGATCAACCGCGTCTACGCCGACGAGGCGTTCGACGGTGAGGTCGGCGCGTCTCGTCGAGCGCCTGGCCGCCGGCCCGACACGCTCCTACGCGGGCACCAAGCGCCAGCTCAACCACTGGCTGTACACGCGCATGGAGGAGCAGCTCGAGCTCGAGGCGCGACCTCCAGCAGGAGATGGCCGACTCCGGCGATTTCCTGGAGGGCGTGAGCGCCTTCGTGGAAAGGCGCCAAGCTCGTTTCGGCGGAAACTAGCCGGGTGCCACGTTCCGGCCTGTCCGGCGGGTACGTGCATAGAATCCCCGTCGCCTTGCGCACCGCCTTCCCCTGCTCCCATCGCCGGGCGCGTCTTCTCGGCCTCGCCGTCCCGGCTGCGCTGGCCCTGCTGCTCGCGTTCGCGGGCCCCGCCTCGGCCGACCTGCTGACGCCCGAGTCGGGCGGCTCGCCGAACGCCGACGACATCGACACGCTCTACAAGCTCGATCCTCGTCGTCGCGGTCATCGTCTTCGTCGGCGTCGAGGCGGCGCTCTTCTACTCGCTGTTCAAGTTCCGCGCGCGCAAGGGCGCCGTCGCCGCGCAGATCCGCGGCAACACCCGCCTCGAGATCGGCTGGACGGTCGGCGCGGCCGCCATCCTCGTCGTCCTCAGCGTCGTCACCTTCGTCAAGCTCGGCGACATCCGCACCCCGCCGAACTCCGGGCCGCAGCGGCCTCGACATCGCCAACGGCGTCCTGACGGCGGCCGGGCCCCAGCAGCGCCTGCCGCCCAACGGCCGGTCGCTGAACATCGAGCGTCAACGGCCAGCAGTACATCTGGCGCTACACCTACCCCGACGGCGACCGCAACCCGCTCAACAACGCCTTCTCCTACGAGGAGATGGTCGTGCCGCTCGACACGACCGTCACGCTCGAGATCCGCGCGCAGGACGTCGCCCACTCCTGGTGGATCCCGAAGCTCGGCGGCAAGTTCGACGCCGTCCCCGGCTACACGAACTACACCTGGTTCAAGATCCCCAGCGACAGGTCGAGGCCGGCACCGAGTTCACGGGCAACTGCGCCGAGCTGTGCGGGCGCAACCACGCGAACATGCGCGCGACGGTCCGCGCGGTGACCCCGCAGGAGTACGAGCAGTACATCGAGGAGCGCAAGCTGGCGACCCGCCAGGCCGAACGAGGCCGCGGCGGAGCAGCGCCAGGACCAGGAGGGCACCGCTCCGCAGGGTCCTGACGCTCCGCAGGCGACCCCCTGACACCGGACCCCATGGCCACGACCCTCCGCCTCCGCCCAGCCCCTCCCCCAGGTCGTCACCGCACCGCGTCGAGCCCGAGCCCACGGGCTGGCTGAGCTGGGTCACGACGACCGACCACAAGCGCATCGGGATCATGTACATGGTCCTGACCTTCGGCTTCTTCATCCTCGGAGGAGTCGAGGCGCTGATGATGCGCCTGCAGCTGGCCCAGGCGGACAACACGCTCCTGGACCCCCAGACGTACAACCAGCTGTTCACGATGCACGGGACGACGATGATCTTCCTCTTCGTGGTCCCGATGATGGCGGGCTTCGGGAACTACTTCGTGCCGCTCATGATCGGCGCGCGGGACATGGCGTTCCCCAAGCTCAACGCCCTGTCGTTCTGGCTGCTGGTGGCGGGCGGCCTGATCTTCTACGGGTCGATCTTCTTCAGCCCGCCCGAGTGCGGCTGGACGTGCTACTCACCGCTGTCCTCCAAGGACTACCTGCCCAGCGGCGGCGTCGACGCCTGGATCTACCTGGTGCACCTCACCGGCCTGAGCTCGCTCGTGGGCGCGGTCAACTTCTACGCGACGATCGCCAACATGCGCGCCCGCGGCATGGGCTGGGGGCGCCTGCCGCTGTTCGTGTGGGCGATCCTCGTCTACGCGATCCTGCTCATCGTCGCGCATCCCGGTCATCGCGGGCGCGGTGACGATGCTGCTGACCGACCGCCACTTCGGCACGAACTTCTTCGAGGCCTCCGAGGGCGGCTCGCCGCTGCTGTACCAGCACCTGTTCTGGTTCTTCGGCCACCCGGAGGTCTACATCCTGGTCCTGCCCGGGCTTCGGGATCATCTCCGAGGTCCTGCCCGTGTTCGCCCGCAAGCCGATCTTCGGCTACAAGGCGATCGCGGCGGCGACGGTCGTGATCGCGTTCCTGGGCACGCTCGTCTGGGCCCACCACATGTTCGCGACGCCGAGTCCGACGTTCGTGCTCATCTTCTTCATGATGGGCTCGTTCCTGATCGCCGTGCCCACGGGCGTGAAGATCTTCAACTGGATCGCGACGCTGTGGCGCGGCACCGTCGAGTTCACCACGTCGCTGCTGTTCGCCGCCGGGTTCCTCGGGCACGTTCGTGATCGGCGGGATCACCGGCATCTTCCTGGCCGTCTTCCCGGTGGACTGGCAGCTCACGGACACGTACTTCGTGGTCGCCCACATGCACTACGTGATGGTCGGCGGGGCGGTCTTCGCGATCTTCTCCGGGATCTACTACTGGTTCCCGAAGATCACCGGGCGGCTGCTCAGCGAGGGCATGGGCAAGCTGAGCTTCTGGCTGATCCTGATCGGCTTCCACGTCACCTTCCTGATCCAGCACTCGGCCGGCCTCGTCGGGCATGCCGCGGCGCATCTACGAGTACCCCGACGTCAACAACCTCGAGCTGTACAACCTGATCTCGACCGTCGGCTCGTTCATCCTGGCCGCCGGTGTCGGCGTGACGGCGATCAACGTGGTGCGCAGCGTCAAGCGCGGCGTCGTCGCAGGGCCCGACCCGTGGAAGGGCAACACGCTCGAGTGGTTCACCCCGTCGCCCCCGCCGGTGGTCAACTTCGACATCGTGCCGCTGGTGCGCTCGGTCGAGCCGATGAAGGACATCCGCCGCCAGGTCGAGCGCCAGACCGGCGCCCCCGAGCAGGCGCCCGCGCCCGTGGCCGAGTCGGCCGTGCAGGCGTAGCCGATGGCCCAGCCCGCCACGCAGGTCGCCCACGCGCTGCCCGTCTCGCGTCGGCGCCAGGTCGCGGCCGACTACCTGGCGCTGACCAAGCCGAAGGTGCAGTCGCTGCTGCTGCTCACCACGGTGGCGGCGATGCTCGTGGCCGGCGACCCGTCGGTGCAGCTCATCCTGCTGACGTGCCTGGGCGGCTACCTGTCGGCCGGCGGCGCCGGGGCCGTCAACCACTACTACGACCGCGACATCGACGCGCGAATGGCGCGCACCGCCTCGCGCCCGGTGCCCTCAGGGCGGGTGGCCCCGTGGGCGGCGCTGGCCTTCGGGTGCACGCTCGCCGCGCTGTCCTTCGCGCTGCTGTCGCTCACGGTCAACCTGCTCGCGGCGTCGCTGGCGCTGGCCGGCTTCCTGGGGTACGTCTTCGTCTACACGGTGTGGCTCAAGCGCCGCACGCCCCAGAACATCGTGATCGGCGGCGCCGCGGGCGCCATCCCGCCGCTGGTCGGCTGGGCCGCGGTCGAGGGCTCGCTGTCGGGCACGTCGCTGTACCTGTTCGCGATCGTCTTCTTCTGGACGCCGCCGCACTTCTGGGCGCTGAGCCTGCTCATGAAGGACGAGTACGCGAAGGTCGGCGTGCCGATGCTGCCGGTCGTGCGCGGCGAGGCCGAGACGCGCCGCCAGATCGTGCTCTACAGCGTGCTCCTCTACGCGGTCACGCAGCTGCCGTTCTGCGCCGGCGGCTTCGGCGTGCCCTACCTGGTCGCCTCGCTGGTGCTGGGCGCGGCGTTCATCGGCGGCGCGGTGCTGCTCGCCCGCCGGGCGGACCGCCGCAGCGCGCTGCGCCTCTACCTGTTCTCGCTGGCCTACCTCGCGGCCCTGTTCGCGGCGATGGTGGCCGACGCCCGCCTTTAGACTCCCGACCCATGGACCGCAACCTCGCCCGCCGCAACGTCCGCTCCGGCCTCGTCGTCACCGCCGTCAGCTGCTTCATGTTCGGCATGACGTTCGTCGCCGCGGCGATCTACATCTCGTGACAGCGCCGCTCGAGCGCGAGGTCGCACCGGCCGGCGAGGAGATCCACCTCCCCGGCCCGAGCACCGATCCGATACTGCTGACGGTCGGCATCACGATCGCCCTGGTCGGCGTCGCGACGTCGCTGCTCATGGTCATCGCCGGCGGCCTGCTGTCGCTCGTCATCATCGTCCGCTGGATCGCCGGCGCGCGGCGCGACATCGACGAGCTGCCGCTGCACTCGGACCACTAGCCGCCGGATCCCGCGGCGCGCGGCGCGCACCGGCCAAACGTGACAGCAGCGCGCTTCGCCGCGACGCGTCTCACGCTGGGCCGGTAGGAGCGGCCCAACGTGCAACGGGCGGTGCCGTCGGCGACTCGCTTCACGTTGAGCCGCCTGACCGCGGCGGTCCCGGCTGATCCCCTCGAGCCGCTGTTCACGGCGCTCAGCGTCCCCGCCGGCGAGGGCGCCGGACGCCGCGGCTCCATGGGGCCCCCCTAGGGCTCGAGCGCGTAGAGCCGCCACTCGCCGGGCACGCCGCGCAGCGGGTGGGCTCCGCGGTCGGCGAAGCGCAGGCTCGACCCGACCACGAGGTCGCGCACGGTGCTCGACACGAGCACCTCGCCGGGCCCCGCCAGGGCGGTCACGCGCGCGGCGATGTGGACTGCGATGCCCGAGACGTCGCCGTCGGCCCGCTCGCACTCGCCGGTGTGCACGCCAGCCCGCAGGTCGAGGCTCAGGTCGCGGACGCCGGCGACGATGGCCTCGGCGCAGCCCACGGCCCGGGCCGGCCCGTCGAAGGTGGCCAGGAAGCCGTCGCCGACGGTCTTGACCTCCGCACCGCGCCAGCGGTCGAGCTCCGCGCGTATGAGGCTGTGGTGGCGGTCGAGGAGCCGGCCCCACTCGCGGTCGCCGACCTCGGCCGCGCGGTCGGTCGAGCCCACGATGTCGGTGAACATGACCGTGGCGAGCACCCGGTCGGCCTCCCGCGGTGCGCGACGGCCGGTGAGGAACTCCTCGATCGCCTCGCCCGACTCGTCCTGCTCGTCCCCCCAGCCGTAGGCGTCGGTCCCCGGCACCAGGACGAAGCGGGCGCCCGGGATGAGCGCCGCCGCCTCGCGGCCGAGGTCGATCGGGACCAGCGGGTCACCCGCGCGCTGGACGACGAGCGTGGGCACCCGGATCGCCGGCATCACGGCGGAGAGGTCCACCCGCCGGCTCAGCTCGATGAGCTTCCGGGCCATCGAGGGGCTCGTGCAGGCCCGTTCGTAGCGGATCCACCAGTCCTCGAACTGTCGGTCGCCGACCCTGCTGGGGGCGAAGATCGGCATGAGCCGCCCCTCGCCCCAGGCGTTCTCGACGACGTCGAGCATCCGCTCGAGCTGGTCGGAGGACGCGAAGCCCGCCGCGCTCGGGGACACGCCGATCAGCACGAGATGGGTCACCCGCTCGGGGTGCGTCGCGGCGAACATGGCCGCGAGACCGCCGTCGACCGCACCTACGAGCGCGGCACGCTCGAGGCCGGCGGCGTCCATGACGGCCACGAGGTCGTCCATGTGCTGCTCGAGCGTCGGCGCGCGGTCGGCCGGGTCCGACAGGCCGGTCCCACGACGGTCGAAGCACACGAGCCGGGCGAACGACCCGAGGTGCTCGAGCCTGCGCACGGTCGTCGGCTCCTCCCACTGGAGGTCGAGGTGCGACGCGGGACCGTTCACGAAGACGAGGTCGACCGGGCCCTCGCCCGTCGCCTGGTAGGCGATGCGGGCGTCGCCGGAGCGGGCGTAGCGGGTGGGCGGGTGTGTGCGCATCGGCACAGAACGAGCCTCACCGTCCAGTCTAGGCTCGGCGGTCGGAGTGAGAGAGGTCACCGTGACGCCGAGCCTTCCCCCTGGTCCTCGCCTGCCGTCTGCGCTGCAGACGCTGGGCTGGTGGAGCCGCCCGACCGCCTTCATCGAGCGCTGCCGAGCGGAGCACGGCAAGCGCTTCACGATCCGGCTGCTCGGCCAGCCCCCGTTCGTGATGCTCTCGGACCCCGACGAGGTGCGCGAGGTCTTCGCGTCGCCGCCCGACGTGCTGCATCCCGGCGAGGGCGCACGCGTCCTCGAGCCCGTCGTCGGCCGCAACTCGGTGATCCTGCTCGACGGGTCCGACCACCTGCGGCAGCGCAAGCTCATGCTGCCCGCCTTCCACGGCGAGCGCATGCAGCGCCTCTCCGGGCTCGTCGCCGACGTGGCCGAGCGCGAGGTCGCCCGCTGGCCGCGCGACGAGCGCGTCGCGCTGCACCCCCGCCTGCAGGCCCTGACGCTCGAGGTCATCCTGCGGGCGGTCTTCGGGCTCGACCCCGGGCGCCGGCTGGACGCGCTGCGCGACCGGCTGACCGAGCTGCTCGACCTCGGGTCGCGGCCGATGGGCATGCTGCCGTTCCTGCAGCGCGAGCTGGGCGGCCGCGGGGCGTGGGCGCGGCTCGTGCGGGTGCGCGCCGAGACCGACGCCCTGATCTTCGAGCTCATCGACGAGCGGCGCGCGGAGGACGACGGCGGCGAGGACCGCGACGACGTGCTCTCCATGCTCCTCGCGGCGCGCCACGAGGACGGGACGCCGATGTCACCCGAGGAGCTGCGCGACGAGCTCATGACGCTGCTCGTGGCCGGGCACGAGACGACCGCCTCCGAGCTGGCGTGGGCGTTCGAGCGCCTGGTCCGCACCCCCGCCGTCCTGCGCCGCCTCGTGGCCGAGATCGACGCCGGCGACGACGAGGAGTACCTGGTCGCCACCGTCCAGGAGACGCTGCGCCGTCGCCCGGTGCTGCCCAACGCCGCCCCCCGGCTCGTCAAGGAGCCGGTGCGGATCGGCGGCTGGACGTACCCGGTCGGCGCCTGCCTGGTGGCCAACAGCTACCTCATCCACCACGACCCGTCGATCTACCCGGACCCCTACGCGTTCCGCCCCGAGCGCTTTCTGTCCGAGACGCCGGGCACCTACACGTGGATCCCGTTCGGCGGCGGCCGCCGCCGCTGCCTCGGCGCGAGCTTCGCGATGCTCGAGATGCGGATCGTGCTGCGCGCGGTGCTGGCGCGCAACGAGGTTCGCGCGTCGCGTGAGGGCGCCGAGCTGGGGCGCCGGCGCTCGATCACCCTCTCGCCGCGGCTCGGGGCCGTGGCGATCCTGCACGAGCGGGCGATGAGTTTCGCCGCGCCGCAGGGTCAGAGTGTGCACAAGGATCTTCTCGGGCGCAGTCCCGCGCCCAACCCCGGTTCCGGCGCTCACGCCGTCGGCTGAAGCGGGGCAAAGGGGGCTTCGAGCCCTCGGGACGCCGGTCGGTGTTCCCCTTCAGGCGGGGCGCCACGAGCGTGAGTCGCGGGCCGCCGCCACGGAGGACACCGGATGACCAGGCACAGATCGTTCAAGCTCCTCGTCCGCGCGCGGATGGCGAAGACGGGCGAGAGCTACACCGCGGCACGCGCCATGCTGCTCGCGGCACAGGAGCCGGCGGCAGCCGAGGCACCGAGGCTCGCGACCTCGGACGAGGCGATCCGCCAGCGGACCGGGCGAGGTTGGGAGGAGTGGTTCGACCTGCTCGACGCGTGGGGCGCGGACGAGCGCCCGCACAGGGACGTCGCACGCTGGGTCGCGGCGCAGCTGGGCATCGAGCCGCTGGGCTGGGCCGCGCAGGCGATCACCGTCAGCTACGAGCGCGCGCGCGGCCTGCGCGCGATCGGCGAGCGCGCCGACGGCTTCGCGATCACCGCCTCGCGGACCGTCGCGGTGTCGGGCGAGCGGCTGTACGAGGCCTTCGTCGACGCCTCGCTGCGCGAGCGCTGGCTGCCCGGCACCCCGCTCCGCGAGCGCACCGCCACGCGGCCGACGTCGGCCCGTTTCGACTGGGGTGACGGCGAGAGCCGGGTCAACCTGACCGTCGCCGCGAAGGGCGAGGGGAAGAGCACGGCCACGGTCGAGCACGCGCGGCTCGCCGGCGCCGCGGAGGCCGAGCAGGCCAAGGCCTTCTGGCGTGAGCGGTTGAGCGCGCTCAAGGCCGAGCTCGAGGGAGGTGGCGTCGATGCCTGACGTCGACGTCCTCGCGGTGCTCGTCGCCACCGTCGCCGCATTGGCCCTGGGGGCGACGTACTACGGCGTGCTCGGCGAGCGGCTGGTCACGGTCAGCGAGGCGGCCGCCGCGGGCGGGCAACCGCCGCCCTGGACGATCGCCGCCGAGCTCGCCCGCTGCCTGGTCCTCGTCGTCGTGGTCGCCGGGCTGGCCTCCCGGGCGGAAGTCCACGAGTGGACCGGCGGCCTTGCGCTGGGGATGGCGTTGTGGATCGGGTTCCCACTCGTGCTGTGGACGGGCGCCATCGTCCACGAGGGCACGCCGTGGAGGCTCGCCGCCATCCACGCCGGCGACTGGCTCGTGAAGCTGCTCGTGGTGGCCGTGATCGTGAGCGTCTGGCAGTGAGCCGAGGGCTCAGGCCGAGGCGCCGAGCTTCACCGCCGGCGGGACCTCGCAGATCGAGCCGTCCGCCGTCCAGACGCGCACGATGTCGCGGACCGAGAGCACGCCGGCGACGTCGGCGCCCTCGCACACGACGAGGTGACGGAAGCCGCCGCGGACCATGGCCACCGCAGCCTCCTCCAGCGACCAGTCGGGGGTCGCGAAGACGAGCTCTGAGGTGAGGTGGTCGCAGACGCGCTCGGTGTCGGGGTCCTCATCGCGGCCGACCGACTCGAGCAGGTCGCGCTCGGTGATGATCCCCAGCCCGGGCGAGTCGGGATCGACCACCACGGCGGCGCCCACGCGGCGCTTGGCCATGAGGCGCGCGGCCTCGCGCAGCGTGTGGCCGGGCCCCACCGACAGGACCACCTCGCTCATCCCCTCGCGTACACGCATGCCGTGCTCGACGCCTCCTGAAACCGAGATTGCAACGAACGCTGCAATCTATCGCACGCGCCCGCGTGTCATAGCGTTGACGTGCCAAGTTGTCTGCGCAAGCACCTTCGCTCATCCTCCGGTCCGAGCGCGCCGTAACCCCAGCGATGCAGAGACCAGCGACCGTCCGCCACCGCACGAGCCTCTTCGAGGAGGCCACTGCCATCGTCGACGCCGAGTTCGGCTCCGAGCTGTCGCTCGACGACATCGCGCGGCGCGTCGCGTCCTCCCGCCGCCAGCTGCAGCGCGCCTACGCCGAGATCGGCCGCACGACCTTCCGCGAGCACCTCACCGCGGTGCGCATGGAGCGCGCCGGGGAGATG
Organism: uncultured Actinomycetes bacterium; assembly: GCA_963840185.1. Classification (GTDB taxonomy): domain Bacteria; phylum Actinomycetota; class Thermoleophilia; order Solirubrobacterales; family Solirubrobacteraceae; genus JAOPZW01. Next base: position 324,676 of record CAWIXY010000001.1, read on the forward strand.
CTTGCGGGCCGCGGGCCGACCGTCCGCGAGGTCGCCCACCGCGTCGGCTACCGCCAGCCCGCGCAGTTCGCGAAGGCCTTCCGCCGCCACCACGGCATGTCCCCCTCGACGTTCCGCAGCCGCCGCCGCTTCGACGGCGTGACGGCGATCGCCACGCCCGCCGCAGCCTGATACAGGCGGCGCCGGACGGCGCGACGCCACGTCGTTGCCTCTCGTCGGCCGCGACCCATAGGATTCCGGCCCGATGTCGCCGGAGGAGACGCGATCGCCGGACGAGGCGCCGGACCGTGGCGGGCGCAGCGCCGCCCAGATGGTCGTCGTCGGCGTCGTCGCGTCGGCCATCGGGATCGCCATCGGGCTCCTGATCGACTGGTTCCCGGAGCAGGGCTCGACCCAGGCCGAGAAGATCGACACGCTGTGGGACGTCCTGATCATCGCGTCGGTGCCGATGTTCGTGCTCGTCACGGTCGTCGTGGGCTTCTCGGTCCTCGACTTCCGCATGCGCCCCGGCGAGGACGACCTCGACGGCCCGCCGATCCACGGCAACACCCGCCTGGAGATCATCTGGACCGCGCTCCCGGCGCTGCTCATCGTCGGCCTGTGCGTCTACGCGTACGTCGTGCTCGTCGACATCGAGGAGGCGCCGGCCAACCGGGAGCGCGTCGTGCGCGTCACCGGCCAGCAGTTCGCCTGGACGTTCTCCTACAACGAGGGCGGGCGGAAGTTCAACTCGACGCAGCTGTACCTGCCCGAGGGCCAGTCGGTGAAGTTCGACATCACCTCGCGTGACGTCATCCACGACTTCTGGGTGCCGGCGTTCCGCATGAAGATCGACGCGGTGCCGGGCATCACGACGAACTACCGCGTGACGCCGAAGCGCCTGGGCAACTACCCGGTCGTCTGCGCGGAGCTGTGCGGCCTCGGCCACGCCTACATGCGCCAGACCGCACACGTGCTCGCGAGCGAGGACTTCGACGCGTGGGTGCGGCGCGCCTCGCGGTCCGGGCAGCAGGCGGGCGGCGGCGGTGCGGGCGGCGGCGGCGCGGGCGGCGGCGGCGGCGGCGAAGCGGTCGACGCCAAGGCGCTCTTCACGGAGGGCAACGAGCAGACCGGCGCGACGGCCTGCGGCGCCTGCCACACGCTGGCCGACGCGGGCACCAACGCGCAGACCGGGCCGAACCTCGACGAGGTCGCTGGACGGCAAGGACGCCGCCTTCATCGAGCGCGCCATCGTCGAGCCCAACGCGGACATCGCCAAGGGCTTCGGCGAGGGCATCATGCCGCCGAACTACGGAGAGACCCTGTCTCCTGAGCAGGTCAAGGCGCTGGTGGACTACCTCGGGAGGGTGACGAAGTGATGGTGGCGACCCTGCGCGCACCCGGCTGGTACCGCGCCGCCCTGTGGACGCTGATCGGCATCGCGTTCTCGTTCGGCCTCAGCGCGGGGCTGCGGCTGCTGCTCCCCGGGCACTCGCCGGAGATCGACAGCGAGTCGATCCTGCAGATCGCGCTGCTCGCCGCGCCGCTGTTCTTCCTCTTCGGCCTCGGCACGTTCGACTACTGGTTGTACTGGGCCGCCGGCAAGCCGACGGTGCCGGAGGACCACTCGGGCCACGGCGCCCACAGCTGGCGGGACTACTTCCGGCCCAACACCGACCACAAGGTCATCGGCATCCAGTACGTCGTGACCTCGTTCTTCTTCCTGTTCGTCGGCGGGCTGATGGCGATGCTCATGCGCGCCGAGCTGGCCCAGCCCGGGCGCCAGTTCGTCGACGCCAACGCCTACAACGGGCTGTTCAGCGTCCACGCGTCGCTGCTGATCTTCCTGTTCATCATCCCGGTCTTCGCGGGGCTGGCGAACTACGTCCTGCCGCTGATGATCGGCGCGCCGGACATGGCGTTCCCGCGGCTGAACGCGCTGTCGTACTGGCTGCTGCCGATCGCCGGGCTGATGATGCTCGGCTCGTTCTTCGCGCCCGGCGGCTCGTTCGCCACGGGCTGGACGGCCTACGCGCCGCTGTCGACGACGGCGCCGATAGGCCAGGTGTTCTTCACCATCGGGGTGCAGTTCGCGGGGGCGTCGTCGATCGCCACCGCGCTGAACTTCCTGGTGACGATCATCACGATGCGCGCGCCCGGGATGAGCTTCTTCCGGATGCCGCTGCTGGTGTGGGCGAACTTCTCGACGTCGCTGCTGGTCGTCATCGCCACGCCGTTCATCGCCGCCTCGCAGTTCTTCGTGCTGCTCGACCGGGCGCTCGGCTTCAACTTCTTCAACCCCGACGGCGGCGGCGACGTGCTCATGTACCAGCACGTCTTCTGGTTCTACTCGCACCCGGCCGTCTACATCATGATGCTGCCCGGCTTCGGGATCGTCAGCGAGATCCTGGCGGTGAAGGCCCGCAAGCCGATCTTCGGCTACCGGATGATGGCCTTCTCGCTGCTGGCGATCGTCGTGCTCGGCTTCACCGTGTGGGCCCACCACATGTTCGTCTCCGGCATGCAGGAGTGGATCCGCGTGCCGATGATGGTCACCACGGCGATCATCGCCGTGCCGACCGGCATCAAGATCTTCTCGTGGCTGGCGACGCTGTGGCGCGGCGTGCTGCACCTCGACACGCCGATGCTGTTCGCGCTCGGCTTCCTGACGATGTTCACGCTCGGCGGGATCTCCGGCGTGATGCTCGCGATGATCCCGCTGACCATCCACGTCAGCGACACGTACTTCATCGTCGCCCACATCCACTACGTGCTGTTCGGCGGATCGCTGTTCACGATCTTCGCCGGCGTCTACTACTGGTTCCCGAAGATGACGGGCCGGATGTACGACGAGAAGCTCGGCAAGCTGCACTTCTGGACGACGTTCATCTTCTTCAACGCGACGTTCGGGCCGATGCACCTGATCGGCGTCCAGGGCATGCCGCGCCGCGTGTCCGACTACGCCGAGAAGTTCGCCGGCTGGAACCTGGCGATCTCGATCTTCTCGTTCCTGGTCGGCCTGAGCACGCTGATCTTCGCCTACAACATGATCGTGTCGTGGCGCGGCGGCCCGCGCGCGGTGGCGAACCCGTGGCGGGCGCTCACGCTCGAGTGGCAGGTCTCCTCGCCCGCCGCCGATCTTCAACTTCGACGCGATCCCGACGGTCGTCGGCGGGCCCTACGAGTACGGCGTGCCCGGCGCGGTGCACGGGGTGTTCAAGGGCGGCGCGGAGGTGCCCCAGCCCGCGGGCGCTCCCGCCCGTCCTGAGGAGAGGACCACGACATGAGGACGATCCTCGTCGTCGCCAACGAGACCCTCGGCGGGCGCCCGCTGCTCGAGGCGGTCCAGCAGCGCGCCGCGGAGGAGCCGACGCGCTTCGTCGTCTGCGTCCCGCGCACGCGGCCGCGGCACGGCAACATCATCTACGACGACGCCGTCTTCGAGACCGCGCAGGTGCGCATCGACCTCGCCCGCGCGGTCCTGCGCGAGGAGGGCATCGACGTCATCGGCGAGGTCGGCGACCCCGACCCCTACACGGCCACGATGGACGCCGTCGCCGAGCACTCGCCCGACGAGATCATCATCTCGACCTTCCCGGCGACCTCCTCGGGCTGGCTGCGCCGCGACCTCATCGAGCGCGTCAGCGAGGCGTCCGGCCTCCCGGTCCACCACGTCGTCGCCGACATCGACGCGGAGGGCCTGCCCTTCCCGTCACGCTGACGGTCGCCAACCGCACGACGACGAGCGACGCCCTGCTCGAGCTCGCTCAAGGAGCACGCGCGCGACCACCGCCACCTGTTCATCGTCGTCGTCCCCCAGGAGGGCGGCGAGGGCCTCGCCGCCCGGCAGGCCCGCAGCGGCTGAGCCAGCTCCTCGACCGGATGCGCGCGTCCGGCCTGATCGCGGGCGGGATGATCGGCGACCCCGATCCCTACACCGCGACGATGAACGCGCTGGCCTCGTTCCGCGTCGACGACATCGTCATCTCGACGCTGCCCGCGACCCGGTCGGGCTGGCTGCGCGCCGACCTGATCGAGCGCGTGCGCAAGGCCTCGAACAAGCCCGTCGAGCACATCGTCGCCGAGCAGGCCGGCACGGCCGCCTGAGCCCATGGAAGCCGCCGCCGTCAGCTCCCACGCCGTCGCGCACGACGACCACCACGGCCCGCCCGCCGGCCAACCGCAGCTCGCGGGTCGAGCCCCAGCTGCTGGGGATGCTGCTTTTCATCATCTCCGAGGTCATGGTCTTCGGGGCCTTCTTCACGGCCTACTTCTTCATCCGGGTCGTGCAGGGGGAGACGTGGCCGGCGGAGGGCACCGAGCTGCCGGTCGCCATCGCCGGCGTCAACACGGCGATCCTGCTGTCGTCCTCGGTGACGATGCACTGGGCGCAGACCTCGATCAAGCACGGCAACCGCCGTGGCCTGCGGGCCGGCATCGTCGCGACCTTCCTGCTCGGGACGACGTTCCTGTTCATCCAGATCAACGAGTACGTCCACGTCGGCTTCGCGCCGCACGACAACGCCCAGGGCTCGATCTTCTACGGCCTGACGGGGCTGCACGGCGCGCACGTCTTCATCGGCCTGTGCCTGCTGCTGACGGTCGTCGTGCGCTCCTTCCGCGGGCACTTCAGCGCGGAGGAGCACCGCGGCGTCGAGGTGCCGGGCATCTACTGGCACTTCGTCGACGTCATGTGGATCGTCGTGTACACGACGATCTACGTGATCTGACAGGCGCCGTCTCCGTGCGCAACCCCCTCCGGACGGAGGACGCGGCGTTCCGGCTGCTGCTGTGGGTAGTCGCCGCGGCGGTGGCGGTGGTGCTGCTGACCCTGCTCGTCCGTGCCTTGGGATAGTGGTGGCGTGTACGTCAGCCTCACACGGGTGAACAACGCGGGCCAGCCCTCCGAGAACGCGACGATGGTCGCTCAGGAGATGAACCGCTGGCTTCGCGACATCGAGGGCTACCACGGGTTCCTGATGCTGTCGGGGGACGACACGACGGTCGGGCTCACCGTCTGGGAGAGCAAGGCCGTGGCCGATCTGCACCGCGAGGCGCGGATGCAGTTCATCGAGCGCATGACGTCCATCGCGGGCGTGCGGGTGGAGGAGATCGTCGAGTACGACGTCGCCTTCGCCGACCTCGGCCCGCTGATGAGCGGTCCGGCGAGCTAGCGGTCCCGCCGACCGGGCCGGCACGTCGATTTCGGGGCTTCCCGCTCGTCTCTAAGCTCGACGAGACACATCGGGTCGGTGTGACCCACGACCTCAGGAGCGACATGACCGGCTCTTCCACCCAGGGAATCAAGACCGTGCTGCATCCCGTGTCCGACCTGGCGACGGCCAAGGCGGTGTACGCCGCCCTGCTCGGCGTATCGCCGCAGACCGACGGGGCCTACTACGTCGGCTTCGAGGCCGAGGGCCAGCACATCGGGCTGGTGCCGGGCGGTGGACCCCAGGGCATGACCTCGCCGGTGGCCTACTGGCACGTGCCGGACATCGAGGCGAAGCTGGCCGAGGTGACCGCTGCCGGTGCCACCGTGAAGGAGCCCGTGCACGACGTCGGTGGCGGCCGCCTGGTGGCCACCGTCACCGACCCCGACGGCAACGTCCTCGGGCTGCTTCAGGACCGTTGAATGGCCACGAGGACGGACACGCAGTCGTCGCCTGCGCTGCATGACGCCGACAGCCACGATCTGATCCGCGTGCACGGCGCGCGCGTGAACAACCTCAAGGACGTCAGCATCGAGCTCCCGAAGCGCCGGCTGACGGTGTTCACCGGCGTCTCCGGCTCGGGCAAGAGCTCGCTGGTGTTCGGCACGATCGCCGCGGAGTCGCAGCGGCTGATCAACGAGACCTACAGCGCCTTCGTGCAGGGCTTCATGCCGACGCTGGCGCGGCCCGAGGTCGACGTGCTGGATGGCCTGACGACCGCGATCATCGTCGACCAGGAGCGGATGGGTGCCGACGCCCGCTCCACGGTCGGCACCGCCACCGACGCCAACGCGATGCTGCGCATCCTCTTCAGCCGGCTCGGGCAGCCGCACATCGGCTCGCCGAGCGCGTTCGCCTTCAACGTCGCCTCGGTCCGGGCGAGCGGTGCGATCACGGTCGAACGCGGCTCCAAGACCAAGACCGAGAAGGCGACATTCACCCGGACCGGTGGCATGTGCCCGCGCTGCGAGGGCCGGGGGTCGGTCACCGACATCGACCTGTCCGCGCTCTACGACGACGGCAAGTCGCTCAACGAGGGCGCGCTCACGATCCCCGGCTACAGCATGGACGGCTGGTACGGCCGCATCTACCGCGGCTGCGGGTACTTCGACCCGGACAAGCCGATCCGCAAGTACAACAAGAGGGAGCTCCACGACCTGCTCCACAGGGAGCCGACGAAGATCAAGGTCGAGGGGATCAACCTGACGTACGCGGGGCTGATCCCGCAGATCCAGAAGTCGTTCCTGTCCAAGGACGTCGACGCGCTGCAGCCGCACGTCCGCGCGTTCGTCGAGCGTGCGGTGACGTTCACGACCTGCCCCGAATGCGACGGCACCCGGCTCAGCGAGGCGGCCCGGTCGTCGAAGATCGACGGGATCAGCATCGCGGACGCCTGCGCGATGCAGATCAGCGACCTGGCCGAATGGGTCGGCGGCCTCGACGAGCCGTCGGTGGCGCCGCTGCTCGCCGCGCTGCATCACACCGTCGACTCGTTCGTGGAGATCGGGCTGGGCTACCTCTCGCTCGACCGGCCGTCGGGCACCCTCTCGGGCGGCGAGGCGCAGCGCACCAAGATGATCCGCCACCTCGGGTCGTCGCTCACCGACGTCACCTACGTCTTCGACGAGCCGACCATCGGCCTGCACCCCCATGACGTCGAGCGGATGAACGACCTGCTGCTGCGGCTGCGGGACAAGGGCAACACGGTGCTCGTCGTGGAGCACGAGCCGGACACGATCGCGATCGCCGACCACGTCGTCGACCTCGGCCCCGGCGCCGGTACGGCGGGCGGCAGCGTCTGCTTCGAGGGGACCGTCCAGGCGCTGCGGGCCGGCGACACCGTCACCGGCCGCCATCTCGACGACCGGGCAGCCCTCAAGGAGACGCTGCGCACGCCTACCGGCACGCTGGAGATCCGCGGCGCAACGCAGCACAACCTGCGCGACGTCGACGTCGACATCCCGCTCGGGGTGCTCTGCGTGGTCACCGGCGTCGCGGGCTCCGGCAAGAGCTCGCTCGTACACGGGTCCATCCCCGCCGACAAGGGCGTGGTCGCGGTCGACCAGGGGGCGATCCGCGGCTCGCGACGGAGCAACCCGGCGACCTACACCAAGCTGCTCGACCCGATTCGCAAGGCGTTCGCGAAGGCCAACGACGTGAAGCCGGCGCTCTTCAGCGCCAACTCCGAGGGCGCCTGTCCCACCTGCAACGGCGCCGGCGTCATCTACACCGACCTGGCGATGATGGCCGGCGTCGCCACCACCTGCGAGGAGTGCGAGGGAAAGCGGTTCCAGGCCGCGGTGCTCGAATACGAGCTCGGCGGCAAGGACATCAGCGAGGTGCTCGCGATGTCGGTGACCGAGGCCGAGGAGTTCTTCGGCGCCGGCGAGGCGCGCACCCCGGCCGCGCACGCCGTCCTGGACCGGCTCGCCGACGTCGGGCTCGGCTACCTCAGCCTCGGCCAGCCGCTCACCACGCTGTCCGGAGGCGAGCGGCAGCGGCTCAAGCTGGCGACCCACATGGCCGAGAAGACCGGCGTCTACGTCCTCGACGAGCCGACCGCCGGCCTGCACCTCGCCGACGTCGAGCAGCTGCTCGGCCTGCTCGACCGGCTCGTCGACGCCGGCAAGTCGGTCATCGTCATCGAGCACCACCAGGCGGTCATGGCGCACGCCGACTGGATCATCGACCTCGGCCCCGGCGCCGGCCACGACGGCGGCCGGATCGTCTTCGAGGGCACACCCGCCGACCTCGTCGCCGCCCGCTCAACCCTCACCGGCGAGCACCTCGCGGCCTACGTCGGCACCTGACCGAGGGCCCTGGCGGACACCGTGAGACGTCATCGGTCCCGGACCGCGTCCACGCGGGACCGGCGGTCCCAGCTCGCCCGATCATCGGCGCCGGTACGGTCTGCCGGTGGCGGACGACGCGGAGGTCCTCGAGCTCGACGGCCGTGAGGTCCGCGTCACCAGCCCGGGCAAGGTGTTCTTCGCCGAGCGCGGCGAGACCAAGCGCGAGCTCGTCGAGTACTACGTGCGCGCCCGCGAGCCGCTGCTGCGCACCGTGGGCGGCCGCCCGGTCCTCATGCAGCGCTTCCCCAACGGCGCGGGAGGACGGTCGTTCTTCCAGAAGCGCGTCCCCGACACCGCGCCCGCCTGGCTGCAGACGACGACGGTGACGACCGTCAACGGGACGCCGTCACGCGCGCTCGTCATCGCCGATCTCGCGCACGTGGCCTGGGCGGTCGACCTCGGGTGCCTGGGCTTCCACGTCTGGCCGTACCGCGCCGAGGATCCGGAGCACTGCGACGAGCTGCGGCTGGATCTCGACCCACAGCCGGGCACGGACTTCAGCGACGTGCGCCGCGCGGCCGCGGAGCTCAAGGCGCTGCTCGACGAGCTCGGGATCGCCGGATACCCGAAGACCACGGGCAACCGGGGGCTGCACGTCTACGTCCGCCTGCAGCCGCGCTGGGACTCCTACGCGGTGCGTGCCGCAGCGGTGGCGGTCGCCCGCGAGCTCGAGCGGCGCCGGCCCGAGGTCATCACGGCCGCGTGGTGGAAGGAGGAGCGGGGCGAGCGGGTCTTCGTCGACTACAACCAGAACGCGCCGCACAAGACGGTCTTCGGCGCGTGGTCCGTGCGTGCCCGTCCGGGTGGCCAGGTGTCGACACCACTTCGCTGGGATGAGGTCTCCGAGCTCCATCCGGACGAGTTGACCCTGGCCACCGTTCCCGACCGCCTCGACCGGCTCGGCGATCCGTGGGCGGACATCGACGACCATCCACAGTCGCTCGAGCCGCTGCTCGCGATGTACGAGCGCGACCGCGCGAACGGCCTGCTCGACGCGCCGTGGCCGCCGGTCTACCCCAAGATGCCCGACGAGCCCCCGCGTGTGGCGCCGAGCCGGGCGCGCAAGCAGCCCTCCGGGTAGGCTCGGCCCGTGACGGTCCTGCGCAGCGTCCGCGTCGCCGCGATCCAGGCGACGCCCGAGATCCTCGACGCCGAGCGCAGCGTGGCGAAGGCGGCGCGCCTGCTCGGCGAGGCGGCCGACGCAGGGGCCGAGCTCGCGGTGCTGCCGGAGTGCTTCATCTCGCTGTACCCGTCGAACACCTGGGCGGGGGCGTCGGCGTCGTTCGGCGGCTCCGATCAGCTGTGGGAGCGGATGTGGCTGAGCTCGGTGGACGTGCCCGGGCCGCTGGTCGACGAGCTCGCCGCCGTCTGCCGGGCCCGCGGCATCCATGCCGTGATCGGCCTCAACGAGCGCGAGTCGGATCGCCCCGGGACGCTCTACAACACGATGGTGGTGCTGGGCCCCGAAGGTCTCCTGCACAAGCACCGCAAGCTCATGCCGACGCAGCACGAGCGGCTGTTCCACGGCATCGGCGCCGGTGACGACCTGCGCGTCGTCGACACGCCTGCGGGCCGCGTCGGCGGCCTCATCTGCTGGGAGAACCGGATGCCGCTCGCCCGCTACGCCCTCTACCGGCAGGGGCCGCAGGTCTGGGCGGCGCCGACGGCCGACGACTCCGACGGCTGGATCGCCCACATGCGCGCGATAGCGATCGAGTCCGGGGCCTTCGTCGTCGCCGCCCCGCAGTTCATCCCGCGCTCGGCGTTCCCGCAGGACTTCCCCGCCGACCTCCCCGATCGGGAGGTCTACGGTCGCGGCGGTGCCGTCGTCGTGGAGCCGACCTGGGGCGAGATCGTCGCCGGCCCGCTCTACGGCGAGGAAGGGATGCTCGTGCACGACTGCGACCTGCGCGCGGGCCTGCACGCAAAGCGCTGGTTCGACGCGGTCGGGCACTACAGCCGCGAAGAGGTCCTGACGCCGCCGGCATCGGCGGCCGACGGCCACGGTGACCGACCGCCGACGGGCGACGACGCGTCGACGATCGGTCGCGCGTAGGGCGACGGCCGTTCGTCGACGGCGCGGGCGCGGCGATCGCCGTCCAGCACCGCCCGCGCGGCGGTAGGTTCGGGCGGTGCACGACGAGGACGGCTACTTCGATGAGCGTGTCGCCGCCAGGTACGACGAGTCCGCTGCGGACATGTTCTCCCCAGCGGTCGTCGACCCGGTCGTCGACGTCCTCGCGGAGCTGGCCGGACCAGGGCGCGCGCTCGAGCTCGGGATCGGCACGGGCCGGGTCGCCCTTCCGCTCGCGCAGCGGGGCGTGCCGGTGCACGGCATCGAGCTGTCCCGGGCGATGGTCGCGAGGCTGCGCGCGAAGCCCGGCGGCCAGGACGTCCCCGTCACGATCGGCGACTTCGCGACGACGACGGTGGACGGGACGTTCTCCGTCGCCTACCTCGTCTTCAACACGATCGGGAACCTGACGACGCAGGCGGCCCAGGTCGAGTGCTTTCGCAACGTCGCGGCACACCTCGAGCCCGGCGGCTGCTTCGTCATCGAGGTGGGGCTCCCCGAGCTCCAGCGACTTCCGCCCGGCGAGACGATCCTCGCCTTCCACGTGAGCGAGAGCAGATGGGGCATCGACGAGTACGACGTCGCGACACAGGGCCTCACGTCCCATCACTTCGAGATCGTCGACGGAGGAGTCGAGCGCCTGTCGGTTCCCTTCCGCTACACGTGGCCCGCCGAGCTCGATCTCATGGCACAGCTCGCCGGGATGAGGCTGCGCGAGCGCTGGAGCAGCTGGGAGCGGGAGCCGTTCACGAGCACCAGCCGCAAGCACGTGTCGGTCTGGGAGAAGCCGGCGGCCTGAGCCGCCCGGCCCTGCTCAGGACCCGGCCGCGACCACCACGAACCAGCGCCCGTCGTGCAGCACCCGGCCGCCGCCGAGCTCGGCGGCCAGGCCGGCGCCGGTGAAGAAGCGCTTGTACACGCGGTGGCGCGAGCCGTCGGCGAGGACGCGCTCCTGCCATTCCTCGGCCTCGACGTCGTCGCGCAGCGCCGAGTCGATGACCACGAGCTCTGGTGCCACGCGGCGGGCGTCGGCGAGGAACGCCTCGCGCTCGCCCTCCAGCAGGTGGCCGTAGAAGTGGCTCGTGACGACCCGGTCGAACGCGCCGGCGGCGAAGGGCAGCGGCAGCGCGTCGGCCTGCACGACCTCGGCGCCGGGCAGGCGCTCGCGGGCGATCGCGACCATCGAAGCGCTCTGGTCCAGCGCGGTGACGTCCCCGGGCAGGTGGCGCGTCAGGAAGCCGGTGCCGCAGGCGACGTCCAGGCACCGGCACGGCGCCAGCGACGACAGCACCGCGACGAGCGCGGCCAAGTCCTCCTCCCAGCCCGGCCGGTCGCGATCGGCGAACAGGCCCGTGCCCAGCCACCAGTCGTCGTACTCGCTCGCGCGCTGCTCGTAGTAGGCGCGCATGGCAGGAGCGCGGCCGGCCGCGCGGGCCCGGCAGGCCTACTCGACGGTGAGCTTGCCCTCCATGCCGGCCTCGCGATGGCCCGGCACGGAGCAGTAGTACTGGTAGTCGCCGGCGGCGAAGTCGGCCTCGAACTCCGACACGCCGCCGTCCTGGACGACCTCGCCCTCGCCCTTGCCGTCGATGACGATGTTGTGCGGGGTGCTCGACTCGTTCTCGCTGCGGACGTTCAGCGTGCCCGCCTTGGCGCTGGCCTCGTTGGTCACGTAGGCGAGCTGCCCGCCGGGATCGGCCGGCGATGTCGAGCGTGCCGCCCTTGGCGACGGCCGGCTCGCCACCGCCCGCCTTCGGGATGGCCGTGGCCAGCAGGCCGCTGTCCTCGCCCGTCCTGGCGACCGACCTGCGCGACGTAGGCGGCGACCTGGTCGGCCTGGTCGCCCTCGACGAGGTCGGCCGGCATTCCGCTGCCGATGGACGGCGCGTTGATCTGCGCGCGCACGGCGCCGCGGATGCCGCTGCGCCCCAGCCCGTCCTTCAGGGACTGCTGGAAGGCCTCGTCGAGGTTGGGCCCGGCGACGCCCTTGGTCTCCGCGCGGCTCAGGATGTGGCACGAGCCGCAGCGCTCGGCGAACAGCCGCTTGCCCGCGACGACGTCGACGTCGGCGTCGTCCTGGGTCGCCGAGCAGGCGCTCACGGTGAGGCCTGCGCAGACGACGAGCACGGCGGCGACGGCGGCGCGCACGCCCTTGCTGGAGAGGACCCACCTCATCGGCGCGCGAACTCTAGCCGCTCGGGCGGACCGGTGCGCCCCTCTCGAAGGGGTCACGCGATGGGCGCCAGCTCCGCCAGCCGGCCCTGCGCCGCGGCCACGACCGAGCGGGCGACGCCCTCCCACGAGTAGCGCTCGCGGGCGACGCTGGTCAGCGCCTCGCGGGTCGTCGGCGCGCAGGTCCTGCGGGCGCGCGCAGCCAGGCCACGAGGCGGCTGGCGATCGCCTCCACCGCGCCGTCGTCGACCGTCGAAGGCCAGCCAGTCGCGCGCCGCGGCCGGCACCGCGGCCTGCAGCGGGGCGGTGACCTCGGCCAGCCCCGAGTGGGCGGCGCTGACCGGGAGCGCGCCGCAGGCGGCGGCCTCCGCGGCGACCATCCCGAACGCCTCGGGGAACGTGCTGGGCACGACCTGGGCCTCGCAGGCGGCCAGCACCGGCGCGAGCTCGTCGTGCTCGAGGCGCCCGGTCAGCACGACACGCTCGCGCAGCCGGCTGCCGCCTCGCCGTAGCGCCGCCAGGCCCTCGTCGCCGGCGGCCAGCCGATCCAGGAAGGCGAGCAGGTGGCGCAGCGGCGCGCGCGGGCCGCCCTCGGCCTCGCGGCCGGCGTCCGCGATCTCGCGGGCGACGGCGAGGTCGCCGGCCGGCCAGGGCGCCCAGCAGGCGCTCGAGCGCATCGCGGAACGCGCCGAAGCCGACGACGACGAGGCGTGCGTCGGGCACGTCGCGCAGGACGAGCGGCCACGCGGCGACGAGCAGGTCGACGCCCTTGGAGACGATCAGCTTGCCGACGAAGGCCACGTGGCGGTCGCGCTCCAGGTCCAGGCGGGCCAGCGCGCGCCCGGCGGCCGGCTCGTCGCGGCTGAACGCCGACTGCGCCGGGCCGTCCGGCGCGACCGCCGCCTGCAGGCGCTCGGCGAGCTCGCGGCATGCCGGCGGCCGCCTCGGCGCGCGGCCGCGGGCGGAACTCGTGCACGTCGACGCCGGGCGGGCCCAGGCGCGTGCGCGCAGGCAGCTCGTCGTCGTCCATCGCCGCCCACAGGCTCTCGGCGGTGTGCCGCGAGCCGCACGAGGATCGCCGAGGCGCCCGCGAGCCCCTCGCGGGCGGCCGGCAGGAAGCGCTCGGGGTCGCGCTTGACGACGTACTCGAGCGCGCTGCCGTGGATCTTCACCGCGTAGGGCGCCGCCCCGCCGAGGGCGCGCGCGACGATCAGCGGCCCCATGACCAGGTGGTTGGCCAGCGCCACGTCGGGCCGGGCCCGGGCGGCCACGCTGCGCACGGCGGCCACGTTGGCCGCGACGTAGGCGCTCGATCTCCTCGTCGCTGCACTCGAGGTAGGGCCTGGCCGTCACGCCCTCGTAGCGGTCGGCGACGTAGACGGGCAGCAGCGCGCCGATGTCCGGTCGCCAGGCGGTGACGCGCACCGGCTCGCGCAGGACGCGCACACGCGGCTCGCCGGCCTCCCACGTGCCGACCGCGTCCACGAAGTCGAGCTCCTCGGCCGCGCAGCTCCTGGCGAGAGGAGGTCCACGACGTGGCCCTGGGCGCGCCAGCGCCGGCGCCAGGCGGGCGTTGTAGACGTTCGAGCCCGTGCCGTGCAGCAGGTAGCCGTGGAAGATCAGGATGCGCATCGCGGCGCGCGAGCGTACCGACCGCTGCGCCGCGCTATCGTGCGCGCCCATGGCCGACGGTCAGCTCTATCGGTTCCGCACGCCCTCGACCGGCCGCGAGACGATCATCGAGGCGGAGCCCGGGCGCATCTATCGCGACCGCGAGACCGGCGAGGAGCTCGAGGTGCTCGGCAAGGTCATCCCGCTGGCCCCGACCGCGTCGCACTTGCCCTGGGCGGTCGAGAACCTGCGCTTCTGCCCGTGGTGCGACCAGCTCGCGCAGAAGGACCTCAACGACTGCCCCACGTGCGGGCGTCGCATGGCACCCTTCGCGTCCTGACGCGCCCCTACCCTCTCGCCATGCCCGTCTCGCTCCGAGCCGTCGTGCTCGCATCGCTCGCCGCCTGCTCGCTGGCGCTCGGCGCCTGCGGCGGCGACGACTCCTACGGCGACACCGTCCCGCGCTCCACCCCCGAGCTGACTCCGCTCCCGGGTGCCGACGCCCTCGCCGGCGACCAGGCCAACGCGGACGGGAGCTCGACCACGTCGACCGACGAGACGACCACCGACGAGACCCCGTCGGCGTCGGGCGGCACGGGCGGCACCGGCACGGCGACGACCCCGGCTCCGGCGCCGACGCAGCCGGCGGCGCCGTCGTCCGGCGCGGGCACCGGCGGCGCGGCGACGCCCACGACCCCGGCGCAGCCCGAGCAGGACTCGGGAGCGGGGACCGGCGGCACCTCCCCCGGCGAGTTCAACCAGTTCTGCCAGGACAACCCCGGGGCGTGCCCAGGGAACTGATCGCGGCGCGCGGTTCGCCCCGGGGGCGGACTAGCGGCCCGCGGCCCGCGGGCGCTGCGGATCCGTGACGATCGTCGCCGTGTAGGCGAGGCGCGCCGTGCGGTACAGGCAGAAGAACTGCGCGAGCTGGTTGGGCATCGTGAGCGCGGTCTGGCTGCGGTTGTCGTCGCAGCTGCCGCGGGGGCGGCTGGCGCGCCACGACGTGTCCCCGCCGAGGCCGACGGCGAGCGCGGGAGCCCACGTCGGGACGGTGAGGGCGATCACCTGGTTGCGCCGCACGCGGATCGAGCGCACGAGCGGGAACTGGACGGTCGAGCCGAAGTAGGGGGTCAGGCGCTGCGCGGGGCCGTGGGCGATCGCGCGGGCGCGCAGCTTGCTGCCGGGGCGCAGCACCGTGATCTGCGCGCTGGCCTCACCGCCGGCCAGGTCGTTGAAGAAGGCGATCTGCCGCTGGCCCGGGCGCGACAGCGTGATCGACCAGGCGACGAGCCGGCCGTTCTGGGGCACGGTCATGAGGCCGCGCCGCATGCCGACCTTCGCCTGGTAGCCGGTCGTGCGGCTGATGGCCACGCACGGCGTCGCCGGGCAGCTCGGAACGGGGTCCGTGCCCTCCTTGCCGACCTCGATGAGCTGGGCCCCCGACGTCGCGGGCAGCGCCAGCACGGCGCTCGCAGCGAGGGCGAGGGACAGCGTGACGTGTCGTCGCATCTTCGTGCTCGAACCCGGCTGCACCGTGCGAGTTTCGCCGCGCAGCAGCGGAATCCTGGCGGTCATGCCGAAGCCCGCAGGACCAGGGTGGCGGTCTGCGGGGCATCCGGCGCCGTGTCGACGCAGCTCGTGCGCGGGCATCCGGCCCGGGTCGCCTCGCCGGCGAAGCGGACGCGGCGCGGGCGGCCGATCGCGCTCTGCGAGAAGCGCAGCGTCGCCGTGCGCGCGCTCGAACGGGCCACGATTGCTCGCCCGACGGGGCGCAGCAGGCCGTTCTCGCCCTCCTGCAGGACGCTGCCGCGCAGGCTCTCGCCGTCGGCGCCGGCCGTCAGGCAGACGAGGTGGTCGGCGGGCGCGCCGCGCGTCGCGCTGCGCGTCCACAGCCGCAGGCAGATCGAGCCCGGCGGCGCGGGCTGCTCGGCGTCGGCCTGCGCGACCAGCGTGCTCGCCGTCCAGGCCTCGGCGAGCGTGAGCGCCGCGCGCAGGCGCCCGTCGGCGGCGCGGCCGAGCTGCACGCGCGTGAGGTCCGGCGCGCCCGAGGCGCGCGCGTCGCGACCCTCGCGCACCACGACCGGATCGCCCGCCGCCGCCGTCGCGGACCCCGGGAGCAGCGCGCCCGCGGCCAGCAGGGCCGCAACCGGTGCGGTCATGCGGCGAACGGCGCGGCCCCGGCGTCGGTCGTGAGCGTGTCGCCGCACGCGGGAATTGTGACGAGCCGTGCGACCGCCATGCCTCAGCGACCCTCGAAGGTGGCCTTGCCGGGCCCCTGCTCGAGGAACGACCGGACGGCCGCCCGGAGATCCTCGGTGGCGAACAGGCCGCCGGCGACCTCCGGCACGAGGGCGTCGGCGGCCCGCGCGGAGCCCTCGACCTGGGCGCGCACGAGGCGCTTCGTCGCCGCGTGGGCGAGCGTCGGGCCCGCGGCCAGCCGCTGGGCGAACGCAAGCGCGGCCTCGGCGAAGCCGTCGTCGGGCAGCACGCGGTTGACCACGTTCCAGCGCTCGAGCGTCGAAGCGTCGAACAGCTCGCCGGTCATCACGAGCTCGCGCGCACGCGCGGGCCCGGCGCGCTCGGCCAGGCGCTGCGTCCCGCCCATCGCCGGCGTCAGCCCGACCACGATCTCGACGAGGCCGAACCGCGCCGACTCGCCGGCCAGCAGCAGGTCACAGCCCAGGGACAGCTCGAAGGCGGCGGTCAGGCACAGTGCGTGGGCGGCGAAGACGGTCGGGAACGGGCAGCTCCTCGACGGTGTGGATCAGGGCCAGGAGCTCGGTCCACAGCCGCGCGGCGTCCTGGGGTGACACGCCGTCGAACAGCTCGACGTTCACGCCGCCGCTCACCACTCGGCCCTCGGCGCGGAACAGCAGGGCGCGGGGTTGGTCGGCGGCAACGGCGTCGACCGCGGCGCGCAGCCCGTCGATCATCGCCCGGTCGAAGAGGTTCAGCGGGGGCGCGTCGAACGTCACGACGGCGAGCGCGCCATCGCGCTCCAGGCGGACCGGCCCGCCCGTGGGCGGTGCGCTCACGACTCGGCCTGCAGCGCGGCGCCGGCCGCGGCGATCTCGTCGCGGTCGCCGGGCCCTGGCACCCAGGGCAGCCGCAGCGGATCGTCGTCGTAGCGGGGGATGACGTGCAGGTGGAAGTGGAAGACCGTCTGCCAGGCCGCGGCCCCCGTCGAGTTCAGGAGGTTGACGCCGTCGGCCCCGAGCACATCGCGCGCCCGGCCCGCCACCCGCTGGGCCGTGCGAGCGCAGGCGGCGAGGTCGTCGCGATCGATCGCGTGCAGGTCGGGCGTGTGCGCGCGCGGGATCACGAGCGCGTGGCCGCGGGTGGCCGGGTTGATGTCCATGAACGCCAGCGTCCGCTCGTCGGCGTCGATCACCGTCGCGGGCAGCTCGCCGGCGACGATCTTGCAGAACAGGCAGTCGGGGTCGGGCTCCGCCATGGCGGGACAGCCTACCCACGATGGCCCGCTACGCTGCGCCCCCGATGGTGGCCGTCACCGAGCTCGAGTCCGCAGTCCGGCACCTTGCGAGCTTCGAGCGCGCATCGGCGTCGGAGGGCGAGCACCGTGCCGCGGACTGGATCGCCGCGCGCCTCGGCGAGCTGGGCGCTGAGGCCCGGGTCGAGGAGGAGCGCGCGCACGGCACGTACTGGTGGCCGCTCGGTCTGCTCACCGGCCTCGCGGGGCTCGCGGGGCTGACCGGCCGGCGCTCGCTCGCCCTGGCGGCCGGCGTCGGCGCCGCCGCCGCGATCGCCGACGACATCACCGGCGGGCGCCAGCTCTTCCGCCGCCGCGTGCTGCCGATGCGCAGCACCTGGAACGTCGTCGCGGAGGCCGGCGACCGCGAGGCCGCCGACACGGTCCTGTTCGTCGCTCACCACGACGCTGCGCACTGGGGCCTGCTCTTCCACCCCGCCGTCGGCGAGTATCTGGGCGATCGCTTCCCCGAGGCGCTGGAGCGCACCGACACGTCGCCGCCGCTCATGTGGCCGGTCGTCGGCGGGCCGATCGTCCTGGCCCTCGGCGGCCTCCTGGGCCTCAGCGCCCTCCGCCGCGCCGGCACGGTGATGTCGCTGGGCTCGGCGCTGACCTTCGCCGAGATCGGCTCGCGCTCCACGGTCCCCGGCGCCAACGACAACCTCACCGGCGTCGCGGCGCTGCTGGGCGTGGCGCGGGCGCTGCAGGAGCGGCCGGTCGAGGGCCTGCGCGTGCTGCTGCTCTCGACCGGCTCGGAGGAGTCGTTCATGGAGGGCATGCAGGGCTTCGCGCGGCGGCACTTCGGCACGCTGGACCGCGACCGCACGCACGTCGTGTGCGTCGACACGGTCGGGTCGCCCGAGCTCATCCAGCTCGAGGGCGAGGGGATGCTGCGCATGCACGACTACCCCGAGCCCTTCAAGGACCTGCTCGCCGACTGCGCGCGCGAGGCCGGCGTCCATCTGCGCCGCGGGCTGCGGCTGCGCAACGCCACCGACGCGCTGCTGCCGCTGCGCGCGGGCTTCCCGATCGTGGCGCTGTGCTCGATGGACCGCTACAAGCGCCCGGCCAACTACCACTGGCCCACCGACGTGCCCGACAACGTCGACTTCTCGACCGTGCGTGACGCCGTGACGCTGTGCGAGGCGGTCGTGCGCCGCCTCGCACAGCGGGTGCACGACTAGCCGGCCGGGACCGGCTCGAGGCGCGGGTCCTCCGCGGTCGCGGCCTCGGAGGGGGCGCGCGAGGGCAGGAACGCGGTGGCGATCGCGGCGCCGACGAGGGCGACGATGGCGGCAACCGACGCGGCCGTCGTCATCGCGTCGACGAACGACTGGTCTGCGAGCGCGGTGAGCTTCGCGCCGGCGCTCCCGCCGAGCTGCGCGGCGACCTCGTGGCCGCCGCCGACGCTGTCGCTCGCCGCCTCGGCGGCCGCGTGCGGCATGCCGGCGGTCGCATCGTCCATGCCGGAGGCGTACGTCGTGCTGACGACGCTGCCGAGCACGGCGACGCCGAGCGTGCCGCCCAGCTCACGGACGACGTCGTTCATCGCCGAGCCGATGCCCGCCTTGGCCTTGGGGAGGGACCCCATGATCGCCTCGGTCGTCGGCGCCATCGCGAGGCCCATGCCGACGCCCATCGTCGTCAGCGCGCCGCACACCCGCCAGAGGTAGTCGGTGTCGACGCCGGTCGACGTGAAGGCGCCCAGCGAGAAGGCGACGACGGTGAGGCCGCCGGCCACGACCACCTTCGTCCCGAAGCGCGCCGTCAGCGGGACGGACATCCGCGAGGCGAGGATCAGGCCCAGCGCGATCGGCAGCATCCGGACGCCCGCCTCGAGCGCGGTGTAGCCGAGCACCGTCTGCAGGTAGGTCGTGAGGAAGTACATGACGCCCATCAGCGCGAAGAAGACGAACGTGATCGAGGCGCTCGCCGCGCTGAAGCGCAGGTTGCGAAAGACGCTCACGTCGAGCATGGGCTGCCGGGTGCGCAGCTCCCACACCACGAACGCCGCCAGCGTCGCGAGCCCGGCGGCGAACGCGCCCGTGATGGTCACGCTGGTCCAGCCGCGCTCGGGTGCCTCGATCAGGCCCCAGACGATCGCCGTCAGGGCGGTGACCGACAGCCCGATGCCGGGCAGGTCCAGCCGTGGCGACTCCGGGTCGCGCGACTCGGGGATCAGCATCGCGCCCGCGATCAGGCAGGCGAGGACGATCGGCAGGTTCACCAGGAAGATGCTGCTCCAGGCGAAGTTCTCGATGAGGAAGCCGCCCGAGATCGGGCCGATGGCGATGCCCATGCCCGCGACGGCCGCCCAGACGGCGATCGCCTTGGGCCGCTCGTTCTTGGGGAACATGTTGGTCAGGATCGAGAGCGTCGTCGGCATGATCGCCGCCGCGCCGACGCCCATCAGGGCGCGTGAGGCGATCAGCTCGGTCGACGTGCTCGAGATCGCCGCCAGGAAAGAGCCGGCGCCGAAGATGCCGAGCCCCGTGAACAGCGCGCGCTTGCGGCCGAAGCGGTCGCCGAGGCTGCCCGCGGCCAGCAGCAGGCCGGCGAACACGAGCAGGTAGCTGTCGACGATCCACTGCAGCTCGCTCGAGCTGGCATCGAGCTCCTCGCGGATCGTGGGCAGCGCGACGTTGAGGATCGTGTTGTCCACGGTCACCACGAGCAGGCTGAGCGCCAGCACGACCAGCGCCTGCCAGCGGCGGGGATAGGGCTTGGGGTCCTGCGGTGACATCTGTCTCTCCTGGGTGGGGAACCGGAGTCACCACGATCGCCCGCAAGGCCCCGGCGTCGCATCGGCGGTATCGCCTAATCGGCAGGTAGGCGACGGCGTACGATCAGCCGAGCATGCTGTACGGGCGAGACTCCGAGCGTGCGCGGATAGGCGAGCTGCTGCGCGCTGCGCACGACTCGCAGGCGGGCGTGCTGGTGCTGCAGGGCGAGCCCGGCGTGGGCAAGTCGGCGCTCCTGCAGGACGCGCGCGAGCGGGCCTCGGGCATGGAGGTCCTGTGGGCCCGCGGCGTCGAGTCCGAGTCCGAGCTGCCGTTCGCGGCCCTGCACCAGCTCATGCGCCCCGCGCTCGGCGCCACGGACCGGCTGCCCGCCCCGCAGGCGGCCGCGCTGCGCGCGGCGCTCGGGCTCGGGGAGGGCGGCGGGAGCGAGCGCTTCCTCGTGTCGGCCGCCTGCCTCACGCTGCTCTCCGAGCTCGCCGAGCAACGGCCGGTACTGTGCCTGGTGGACGACGCGCACTGGCTCGACGGGCCGTCGGCGGACGCGCTGCTCTTCGTGGCGCGACGGCTCGCGGCCGACGCCGTCGTGATGCTGTTCGCCGCCCGCGAGCGCCAGGGCCGCCGCTTCGACGCCGCCGACCTGCCCTCGCTCGTGGTGGGCGGTCTCGACGCCGCGGCCTCCGCCGCGCTGCTGGACGCGCGCGCCGGTGCGGCCACCTCGCCGCACGTCCGCGCGCGGCTCCTGGAGGTCACCGGCGGCAACGCGCTCGCGCTGCTAGAGCTGCCCACCGGGCTCACGGAGGCGCAGATGGCCGGCAGCGAGCCGCTTCCGCACGAGCTGCCGCTCACCCAGCGCGTGGAGCAGATGTTCGGCGACCGCGCGCGGCGGCTGCCCGAGCCGACGCAGCGGCTGTTGCTCATCGCCGCCGCGGACGACAGCGGCGCCATGGCCACCGTCGCGCGTGCGGGCGAGCTCCAGGGGCTGGCGCCCGGCACCCTCACCCCTGCGGAGCAGGCCGGCCTGATCGAGGTGCGGGGGACGCGTCTCGAGTTCCGCCACCCGCTCGTGCGCTCCGCCGTGTACGGCGCGGCGGCGTCGGGCGAGCGCCGCGCCGCGCACCGCGCGCTCGCCGACGCGCTCGGCGACGACGAGCAGCACGCCGACCGGGCGGCCTGGCACCTGGCCGCTGCGACGCTCGAGCCCGACGAGGAGGTGGTGCGCGCGCTGGAGCGGGCTGCCGCCCGGGCCGAGGGCCGCGCCGGGTATGCGGCCGCCGCGAAGGCGCTCGAGCGCGCTGCGGAGCTGAGCGCCGATGCCGAGGCGAAGGGCGAGCGGCTGGTGGGCGCGGCCCGCGCGTCCAGCCTGGCGGGCCGCAACGAGCAGGCCGTGGCGCTCGCCGAGCAGGCGCTCGGCCTCGTCGGCGACCCGCTGCTGCAGGCGGAGATCGCGCGCGTGCGCGGCGTGTACGAGGTCGCCCGCGGACGGCCGGCGGACGGCCGGCGCCTGCTCGTGCAGGCCGCGTCCGGGATCGCAGGGCAGGACCCGGGAAAGGCGCTGGAGCTGCTCGTCGAGGCGCTGGGCGCGGCCCAGAGCGGCGGGGACATGGATGCCCTGGTGGAGATCTCGCGCCTCGCCGAAGGGCTGGCCCTCCCGCCCGGCGGCGCGCCGGCGGAGGCGGTCAAGCTGCTCGGCGGGATCGGGGCGCTCGCCTCGGGCGACCCGGGCCGGGCGGCGCCGCTGCTCGAGCGCGGCATGGCCTCGGCCGCGGTCTCGGAGGATCCGCGCCTGGTGCTGCTGGCCGGCTCGGCCGCCATCTGGCTCGGGGATCATGAACGGTCGGCGGCGCTGCTCAGCCGCGCGGCGACGCTCGCCCGCGCCCGCGGCGCCATGGCGCTGCTGGCGGGCACCCTGGCCCTCCGCGGGCCGCAGCTGTACCTGGCGCAGCGCTTCGACGAGGCCGCCATGACCGCCACCGAGGCGCTCGGGCTGGCGCGCGAGGTCGGGGCGGACAACCTGCTGACGCTGTCGCTCAGCGTGCTCGCGACCACCGCGGCGGTCCGGGGCCGCGACGACGAGGCGCACGAGCGCGCCGCGGAGGTGCTCGAGCTGGCCCAGACACGCGGGCTCGGAGGCCCCCCGGCCGCCGCCGCGATCTGGGCCCTCGCGGCCGTGGACCTCGCCCGCGGCCGCTGGGCCGAGGGCTTCGAGCGCCTCGACGCGCTCACGCGGCCCGACGCTCCCTTCGGCAGCCCGCTCGTGGCGATCATGTCGACCGCCGACCGCATCGAGGCCGCGGTCCGCGCCGGCCTGCTCGACGAGGCGCGGGCCTCGCTGGCGCCCTTCGAGGCCTGGGCCGTCCATTCCGGCGCGCCGTGGGCCCAGCCGGTGCTCGCGAGCCTGAAGGCCCAGCTCACCGCCGGCGCCGAGGCCACCGCCCACTTCGAGGCGGCGATCGCCCTGCACGACGACGCGCGCCCGCTGGACCTGGCCCGCATCCGGCTGCTCTTCGGGGAGCACCTGCGCCGCGAGCGCCGGCGCGTCGACGCGCGCGTGCAGCTGCGTGCGGCGCTCGAGACCTTCGAGCGCTTCGGCGCCGCCCCGTGGGCGGACCGCGCCACGGCCGAGCTGCGGGCCTCGGGCGAGACGGCCCGCAGGCGCGAGCCCGGCGCCGCCGATCAGCTCACACCGCAGGAGCTGCAGGTGGCCCAGCTCGTGGCCGAGGGCCTGTCGAACAAGGAGGTCGCGGCGCAGCTCTTCCTCTCGCCGCGCACGATCGACGCCCACCTGCGCAGCGTCTTCGCCAAGCTCGACGTCACCTCGCGCACGCAGCTCGCGCGCATGCCGCTGGGCGCCGACGAGCCGGTCGCGACGCTGACCGGCGCAGCGTCCTAGGACCAGCGACTGGCGATCTCGCCGATGCGAGGGGCGGCGCCGCGGCGCCACCATCGCGCCATGCGCTCGGTCACCGTCGATCCGCTCCCGGGGTTCGGTCAGAGCCACCCCTCGCTCGCCGCCTTCTACGCTGCCGACGGGCGCCGCTGGCCGTCGCGGGAGCGCGACGTCGGGCTGCACTGGCGAGCCGGCGCCAGCACGTACCGGGCCGCGTTCGTCGAGGCGACCGGGGAGCTGTACGTCTTCGAGCACCGGCGGGCCGACGGCGGAGGCGGGATGGTCTTCGTGCACCGCGGTGCCTTCGACGCCGCGGCCATCGATCGCGCGCTGACCGGCTGGCGGGACGTTTGCGGCGACGAGGGCTCCTTCGGCTGGCTCCTCGATCGCGTCAACGGGGCCACATGACGCTCGTACATCCGGCCGCGGCCGCGCCGTGAGCGTCGGCCCCGGGCGCTCGGCGGCCGATGCCATGCCCGTGGCGAGCAACATCGAGGTCTTCCACGACGTCTGGGTCGCCTTCTCCGAGGGCCGGGCCGACGACGTCGCCGAGCACCTGCATCCCCACGTGGAATGGCACTCGGCGATGATCGACGAGGTCTTCCGCGGGCCGGGCGCGGCGCGCTGCTGGATCGCCGCGCTGTCGCGCGAGTGGAAGAGCCTCACGGTCGTCCTCGACGACGTGCACGAGCTCGACGACGACTGCGTCGTGGCCATCGGCACCTCGATCGCGTTCGACTACGGCGGCGAGCAGCGCTTCGAGCAGTCGTTCGCCTGGCTGACGGAGTTCGCCGGCCGGCGCATCGTCCGCAGCCTCGTCTTCGCGGGCGCGGACGAGGCGCATGCCTACGTCACGTCGCGCCGCGTCGCGGCCTGATCGCGCTGCAGGACACTCCGGGCGTGCTCGATCGCCTGCTCGCGCGTGCGCACCTCGCCGGCGAAGGCCGCCGCGTCGAGCTCGGCCAGCAGGCGGCCGACCAGGGGTCCAGGCGCCAGGCCGAGCTCCGCTGCGAGATCGTCGCCGCGCACGAGCCGGGGGCGTGACCCCGCCGCGCGCTCGGCGAGCGCCTCGGCCAGGACCACGCGGGCCAGGTCGAGGTGCCTGGCGATCGCGACGTCGGCCTTGCGCCCGCGGGTGGCCAGCCGGTCGGCCACCGACAGCAGCGTGACGTCGGCGGCCACGTCGCCGCAGGCC
The DNA here is from genome assembly GCA_963840185.1 of uncultured Actinomycetes bacterium. GTDB lineage: Bacteria > Actinomycetota > Thermoleophilia > Solirubrobacterales > Solirubrobacteraceae > JAOPZW01. The sequence continues at coordinate 348,890 of CAWIXY010000001.1, forward strand.
CGCAGGTAGGCGTGCAGCCGGCGGCGCTCCAGGGGCGCCTCGTGCACCAGGAAGCCGAGGCGCAGGTGATGGCGGGCCAGCCCGGCGACGTGGGCGCGCAGGCGCTCGCTGGCGCGCAGGCGGCCCAGCGCGGCGCGGGCCACGTCGGCGCCGAGGCGATCGTGATCGGGGAACCCGACGCGGCCGCCCGGCAGCTCGACGCGGGTCTGCGGCTTGGCGGCGTCGTGCAGGAGCGCGCCGAAGCGCAACGCGCCGCCGCGGGTCAGGCCGTCGGCCAGCGGCTCGGCGAGCAGCGTGCGGGTCGCCGGCGCGAGCTGCTCCCCCACCGCCGCGGCGGGATCGGCCTCGAGGTCCACCGTGGCGCCGAGCACCTCGAGCGTGTGCCCGTAGACGTCGCGGTGGTGGTAGTCGCTCTGCTGCACGCCGCGCAGGGCATCGACCTCGGGCAGCACCGCCCCGGTGAGCCCGAGGTCGTCCAGGAGCGCCATCCCCTCGACGGCGGACGGCGCGGTGACGATGCGCCTCAGCTCGGCGAAGACCCGCTCCTGGGCGACGCCCGCGACCTCGGCGGCGTGCGCGCGCGCGGCCGCGGCGGTGTCCGGGTCGATCGCGAAGCGCAGCTCGACGGCCAGGCGCGCCAGGCGCAGCGCGCGCAGCGGGTCGGCGGCGAAGGCCTGCGGCGCCACCATGCGCAGGCGCCGGCGCTCGAGGTCGCGCAGGCCGCCGTGCAGGTCGACCAGCGGCCCCCCGTCCAGCGGCTCGGCCAGCGCGTTGACGGTGAGGTCGCGGGCCCCGAGGTCGGTCTCCAGGGAGCCGCCGTGCAGCGGCGCGAGATCGACCTGCCAGGCCTGGCCGCGGCCCACGACGCGCCACGCACCGAACGCCTCGGACAGCTCGAAGGCCGCTCCGCGCTCGGCCCGCGCCAGCGAGCGCGCCGCCCCGCGGACGTCGCGGTCCACCACGACGTCGAGGTCGGGCGGTCCGACGGGATCGACCCGGTCCAGCAGCCGGTCGCGGACCGCGCCACCGACGAGCCAGGCGCGGCGCTCACCGGCGGCCTGCCGCACCGCGGCGAGCAGCGCGTCGGCCTGGCTCACCCCGCGACACGCTCCCCGTCGCGGTGATGGACGCGCGGCACGCGCGCAGAGATCGCGCACGTGACCTCGTAGTTGATCGTGTCCAGGCGCCGCGCGACCTCCTCGGCGAGGATGCGCTCGCCGTCACCGGCACCGATCAGGACCGCCTCGTCGCCGCGGCTGACGCCGCCGCCGTCGGCGCCCAGGTCGAGGGTCACGTTGTCCATGCTCACCGTCCCGACCAGCGGGCGGCGGCGCCCGTCGCACGAGCACGTCGGCGTTGTTGGTCAGACCGCGGCGGACCCCGTCGCCGTAGCCGATCGGCAGCGTCGCGATCAGGGTGTCGCGCGCGGCGATGAAGCGCCGGCCGTAGCCGGCGCTCTCACCCGCCGCGCAGCGCTTGACCTCGGCCACGTAGGAGGCCAGCTCGAGCGCCGGCTCGAGCCCGTGCTCGGCGGGATCGCTGCCGAACGGGTCCATGCCGTAGACGGCGATGCCGGCGCGCACGAGGTCGAAGTGGCGGTCGGGTCGCGCAGGGTCGCGGCGCTGTTCGCCGCGTGCAGGACGATGCCGGGATACGCGTCGCGCAGCGGCTGCGCCCAGGCGCGGAAGCGCGCGAGCTGCTCGTCGAAGAACGCGTCGTCGCGGTCGTCGGCGGTGGCGAAGTGCGTCATCGCGCCGGACAGCTCGAGCCCGTCGGCGGCGGCCACGGCCTCGGCCACCGCCGTCGCCTCCGCCGGGTCGCGCGTGCCCAGGCGCCCCATGCCCGTGTCGAGCTTGACGTGCACGCGCACAGGCCGGCCGGCCGCCCGCGCCGCGAGGCCGGCGACGAACGCCTCGCGCCAGGCCACGACCTCGGCGTCCGCGGCCAGCGCGACGTCGATCTCGTCGCCTGAGAGCGCGCCCAGGACCACGACGCGCCCGGCCAGGCCGGCCGCGCGCAGGTCGCGCGCCTCGCCCGCGGTGGCCACCGCCAGCCAGGTCGCGCCGCCCGCCTGGGCAGCGCGCGCGGCCGCCGCCGCGCCGTGTCCGTAGCCGTCGGCCTTGACGACGACGCACAGCTCGGCGCCGCCGGCCAGCCCCGCGCGCAGGCGGGCGGCGTTGCGCTCGATCGCGGCGACGTTCACCCGCGCCGCCGCCCGCGGCGGCATACGACTCAGGGCTCCCGGGTGAGCGCCTCGAGCACGTCGACCCGCGTCACGACGCCGACGAGGCGGCCGTGCTCGACGACGGGCAGGCGGTTGTGGCCGCGCTCGGCGATCGTGCGCCCGGCCTCGCGCACGCTCGCGTCGGGGCCGATGGTGATCGGGTCCTCGGTCATGAGGTCGGCCACGGTCATGGCGGTCGCCTTGCGCAGGCGCTCCTCGAAGTGCCGCATCGGCTCGAGGAAGACCACGCCGCCGAACAGCTCGATGTAGTGCGGGATGTGGAGGTCGCGCCCCTCCTCGTCGGCGATGACGAGGTCCTCCTCGGTGACGATCCCGACGCAGCGACCGCCGTCGTTGACGACCGGCAGGCCAGGCAGCTCGTGCTCGCGCATGCGCGAGACGACCGTCTCCACGCCGTCATCGGGCGTGACCGTCACGGGGTCTGCGTCCATGATGTCGCGCACGACGAGGGCCACGGGGACGGGAGCCTACCTGCGCAGGGCTTCGATCACGTCGCGCGCGATCACCCCGTCCGCACCGCGCTGCGCGGCGGCGCGCACGCCCGCGCGGGCGTGCAGGCGCACCGCCGCGCAGGCGCCGGCGAACGGCTCGACGTCGCGCGCCAGGACGGCGCCGAGGATGCCGCTGAGCACGTCGCCGGTGCCGGCGGTGGCCAGCGCCGGGCTGGCGCCCGGGCTGACGGCGACCGCGGCCGCCGGGCCGCGCGACGAGCGTGTCGTCGCCCTTGAGCACGACGATGGCTCCCGCGGCGTCGGCGGCCGCGCGCGCGTGGCGCAGGCGCTGGGCGTCGATCTCGGCGCTGTCGACGCCGAGCAGGCGCCCCAGCTCGCCGGCGTGCGGGGTGAGGACGGTCGGCGCGGACGCGCGCTGCGAGGTCGCCGAGGCGCTCGGCGTGCGCGTTGAGGCCGTCGGCGTCGAGCACGAGCGCCACGCGGGCGCCCGCGGCGACCTCGCGGGCGAACGCCGGCGCGCCGGCGTTGCGCGACAGGCCGGGGCCGAGCACGAGCGACCCGCCGCGGCCAGTGGCCTCGAGCACGGCGTCGACGCCGCCCGTGGTGTGGGCGCCGTCCTCGTCCGGCAGGCCGCGCGTCATGACCTCGAGCAGGCGCTGCTCGAAGACGAGCTGCACCGACCCTGGCACGCAGGCCGTCACGTAGCCGGCGCCGGCGCGCATCGCCGCCTCGGCCGCCAGGCACGGCGCGCCGGTGAGCCCGCGGGCACCGCCGGCGACGATGACGTGGCCGCTGGTGAACTTCGTCCACCCCGCCATCCGCGTCGGCAGGCCGGCCAGCAGCGGCTCGTCGTCGATGAGGCCGACGTCGGGCTCCGGCACCGGCGCGCCCGGCGGGATGCCGATGTCGACGACGCGCACCTCGCCGGCGTGGGCCTTGCCCGGGTTGATCCACAGGCCGGGCTTGGCGGCCGCGAAGGTCGCCGTCCGCGCGGCGCGCACCGCCTCGCCGGCGATCGCGCCGCGTGGAGGCGTCCACGCCGCTGGGCACGTCGGCGGCCACGACCGGCGCGCCTGCGGCGTTGAGCGGCGACGATCGCCGCGCGCGCCTCCTCGCGCGGCTCACCGCTGAAGCCCGTCCCGAGCAGGGCGTCGACGGCCACGGCGGCGCCCTCCAGGCGGTCCGCGGCGAACGGCTCGGGCGCCGGCGCCGGGCAGCCGCTCGGCGTTGACGCGCGCATCGCCGTGCAGGCGCTCGACGCGGCACGACGGCCAGCACGCGCACCTCGCGCCCGAGACCGCGCAGCAGGCGCGCCGCGACGTAGCCGTCACCGCCGTTGTTGCCCGCCGCCGCAGACGACGGCGACCGGTCCGTCCGGCACGAGCTCGGCGACCGCGCGCGACAGGCCGGCGCCGGCCCGCTCCATCAGCTCGGTCGACGCGATCCCGCGCTCCTCGATCGCCCAGCGGTCGGTCGCGCGCATGCGCTCGGCGTCGGGCAGCCCGGCTCGCAGCCAGTCGCGGCGCGGCAGGCGCGCGTCATCGCACGGCGCGACCGCCACCGCGACCGCGCCGCCGTGACGCGCGTGTGGGTCAGCGAGACGTGCGACCTCGACCCCGAGCTCGGCCGCGCGCGCGGCGACCGCGCCGTGCAGCGCGATGCCGGGCGCGCCGCCCGTGCCCACGACCTCGATGTCCCGCGGGCGGAAGACGTCCATGGCCAGCGCCTTGCTCACCGCCTCCTTCGCGCAGAAGCGCGCGGCGAGGTGCTGCGCGCCGGCCGCGCGCTTGCCCGCCGCGTAGGCGCGCTCCGCCTCGGTGAACAGCCGCTCGGCGAGCGCGGGCCGCCGCGCCAGCGCCCGCTCCAGGCGCTCGATCTCGAGCAGGTCGACGCCGACGCCGTGCACTCGGCGCAGGCTACCCGCCCGGCAGCGCGAACAGCGGCGCCGCCAGCGGCTACTCGACCGTGACCGTCTTGGCCAGGTTGCGCGGCTGGTCGACGTTCAGCCCGCGCCTGCGCGCGATCCGGTAGGCCAGGAGCTGCAGCGGGATGACGGCCAGCAGCGGCTGCAGCATCCAGTCGTGTGCGGGACGCGCAGGACCTGCTCGGCGTGCTCGGCGATGTCCTCGTTGCCCTCGGTGGCGACCGCGATGACGTGCGCGCCGCGGGCGCGGACCTCCTGCATGTTCGAGACGACCTTGTCGAGCACCGGCGAGTCCGTCGCGACGGTCACGACCGGCGTGTTCTCGTCGAGCAGGGCGATCGGGCCGTGCTTCATCTCGCCGGCGGCGTAGGCGTCCGTCGCGATGTAGGAGATCTCCTTGAGCTTCAGCGCGCCCTCGAGCGCGACCGGCAGGCCGACGTGGCGGCCGAGGTACAGGAAGAAGTCCGACGCCCAGTGCGCGTCGGCGATCACGGCCACGCGCTCCTCGAGGTCCTCGAGCATCTCCTCGATGCAGTGCGGGATGCGCTTGAGGTCGCGCGACCAGCTCGACGCGCTCGTCGCGCGGCAGCGTGCCGCGCAGCTCGGCCAGGCGCAGCGCGAGCAGGTACATGACCGCGACCTGGCAGACGAAGGTCTTCGTCGCGGCGACGCGACACCTCCAGGCCGGCGCGCGTGTAGAGCACGCCGTCGGCGTCGCGCGTGGCCTGCGAGCCCATGATGTTGGTGATGGCGAGCACCGTCGCGCCGCGGTCGCGGGCGATGCGCATCGCGGCGAGCGTGTCGGCCGTCTCGCCCGACTGCGTGATGCCGATGACGAGGTCGCCGGGGCCGACGACCGGGTCGCGGTAGCGGTACTCCGAGGCGATGTCCATCTCGACGGGGATGCGCGCCCACTGCTCCAGGGCGTAGCGGCCGATGAGCCCGGCGTGGTAGCTGGTGCCGCAGGCGACGATGACGATGCGCCGGACGTCGCGCAGGATGCTCTCGTCCAGCGCGCCCGGCTCGTCGAGGTCCACGCCGTCCTCGCGCACGGTGCGGTCGGCGATCGTCTCGGCGACGGCGTCGGCCTGCTCGTGGATCTCCTTGAGCATGAACGTCTCGAAGCCGCCCTTCTCGGCGGTCTCCTCGTCCCAGTCGATCTCCGTGACCTCGCGGTCGAGCTCCGTGCCGTCCGGGGTCAGGAACGTCGTGGCGCCGGGCCGCACGACGACGATCTCGCCGTTCTCGATGTACTGGACGCGACGCGTCTCGCGCGAGGAAGGCGGGAATGGCGGAGGCCAGGAAGGTCTCGCCCTCGCCGCGACCGACGATCAGCGGGCACTCCTTGCGCGCGCCGACGAGGACGTCGGGCTCGTCGAGCGACATCGCGACGAACGCGTAGTGGCCCTCGAGCTCGGCGTAGGCCGCGCGGACGGCCTCGACGAGGCTGCCCGCCGCGTAGTGGTGGGCGATGAGGTGGGCGATGACCTCGGCGTCGGTCTCGGACGTGAAGACCGCGCCCATGTCGGTCAGGCGGCGCTTGAGCGCCATGTAGTTCTCGACGATGCCGTTGACGACGACGTGGACGCGATCGGCCGTGTCGAAGTGCGGGTGGGCGTTGTCCTCGTTGACGCGCCCGTGGGTGGCCCAGCGGGTGTGGCCGATGCCGGTCGTGGCGGTGCGCTCGGCGACGGCGACGCCCCCGGCGCCGTCCTGCTCGCCGCCGACGGCACGGCGCAGGTTCTCGAGGTTGCCCACCGCCCGCACCGAGTCGATCTGGTCGCCGGCGATGACCGAGATCCCGGCCGAGTCGTAGCCGCGGTACTCGAGCTTCGTGCAGCCCGTCCAGCAGGAGCTCCTGCACGGGGCGATGGCCGACGTAGCCGACGATGCCGCACATGGCCGCGTCCTTTCGGTCGTAGAACGGCGCGGAGCCGCCATCGGCGGCCCCGGCAACGGGCGTCTTACGGTACCAACGGGCGGGAACCCTCGCCCTGCACGGCCGCGACGAGCCGCTCACACGCCTCGTCGGCCTCGGCCCTGGTCGGGGCCTCGACCATGACCCGCACGAGCTGCTCGGTGCCGCTGGGGCGCACCAGCACGCGCCCGCGACCCTCGAGCGTCCCGCGCCTCGCGCTCGCTCGCCTCGGCGAGGGCCGCGCTGCGCATCGCGGCGTCGCGGTCGGCCACGGGGACGTTGACCAGCTTCTGCGGGAGCTTCTGCATCGCGCTGCGATCGGCGAGGTCGCCGCCGGCGAGCGCCTCGAGCGACAGCAGCGCTGCGGCGATGCCGTCGCCCGACGGCACGAAGTTCATGTCGATGATGTGGCCGGACTGCTCGCCGCCGAGCGCCCAGCCGCGCTCGCGCAGCGCCTCGAGCACGTAGCGGTCGCCGACGTTCGTCGTGGCGACCTCGATGCCGGCGGACGCCATCGCCGCGTGGAAGCCGTAGTTGGTCATGACCGTCACCGCGACCCCGTCGCCCGGCAGCCGGCCGTGGGCCCGGAGGTGCAGGGCGGCGAGCGCGATCAGCTCGTCGCCGTCGACGACGACGCCCTCGCGGTCGACGGCCAGGACGCGGTCGCCGTCGCCGTCGAAGGCGAAGCCGAGCGCGTGGCCGCCGGAGACGACGGCGGCAGCCAGCGCGTCGACGTGCGTGGAGCCGCAGCCGTCGTTGATGTTGCGCCCGTCGGGGCTGTCGCCGACGACCGTGACGCGGGCGCCCAGGCGCCGGAAGATCTCCGGCGCGACGCGGTGGGTCGCGCCGTTGGCGCAGTCCAGCAGGACGTCGAGGCCGTCGAGGTCGAGCTCCGCGAAGCGCGTGTGGAGCTCTCGCAGGTAGTCCTCGGCCGTCCCGTGCAGCGCGCGAACGCGGCCGATGCGCCCCGAGGGCCCCGGGGCCTCCTCGAGCCGGCGCTCGATCTGCGCCTCGGTCGCGTCGCTGAGCTTGAAGCCGTCCGCTCCGAAGAACTTGATGCCGTTGTCCTGGTAGGGGTTGTGCGACGCGGACAGGACGACGCCGAGGTGCAGGCCGTAGCGCCCGACGAGCAGCGGCACGGCGGGCGTCGGCAGCACGCCACCGAGCAGCACGTCGCCGCCGGCAGCGGTGACGCCGGCCGCCAGCGCGGCCTCGAGCATCTCGCCGGACTCGCGCGTGTCGCGGACGACGAGCACCTGTGGTCGCTCCGCGCCCCCCTCGGCAGCCTGCGCGGTCGCCGCGCGGCCGAGCGCGACCGCGAGCTCCGGTGTGAGCAGGTCGCCGGCGACGCCCCGGACGCCGTCGGTCCCGAACAGCTTGCGAGCCACGGCGAGTGGCGTCAGCGCTTGCTGAACTGCGGGCGCTTGCGGGCCTTCTTGAGGCCGGCCTTCTTGCGCTCCTTGGCGCGCGCGTCGCGCGTCAGGAAGCCGCGGCGCTTGAGCTCGCCGCGCAGGTTCGGGTCGGCCTCCAGCAGCGCGCGCGAGATGCCGTGACGCAGGGCGCCGGCCTGCGCCGACACGCCGCCGCCGTGCATGCGCGCCACGACGTCCATGCGCGACTCGTAGCCGACCGTCTCGAGCGGCTGGCGGATCGTGCGCTGCAGGGTGGTGCGCGGGAAGAAGGCGTCGAGGTCGCGGCCGTTGATCGTGTACGCGCCGGTGCCGGGCTTGAGGATCACGCGGGCGACGGCCGTCTTGCGCTTGCCGGTGGCGCCGTAGCGGGCGCCCGCGGCGAGGTCGATCGTGACCGCCGCGATCGGCTGGTCGTCGAGCGTGTCGTCCTCGTCGGACGACGCCGCGTCCTCGTCGTCGTCCTCGCCCCCGGCGAGCGGGTCGGCGCCCTCGCCGACGATGTCCACCTCGAGGTCCATGCCCGGGATCGCCGGGCGCTCGCGCGGCGCGGCGGGCTCCTCGTCGGCCTCGTCGGCGTCGGCGTCCTCGGGGGCGGATGCGGCAGCCTCGGCGGCCGGCTGCTCCTCGGCGGCCGGCTGCTCCTCGGCGGCCGGCTGCGCCTCGGGCTGCTCCTCCACGGCGGGCGCCTCGGGCTGCTCCTCGCCGGCGGCCTCGGACCGCGGCTCGGTCTCCTCGGCGACGCCCTCCTGGAGCTCGTGATCGTGCTCCGGCTCGGTGCCGGGCTGCTCGGGCGTGTCGGCCATCAGATCTTGATCTCCATCGGGACGGGCTTCTGTGCCACGTGCGGGTGCTCGGGACCGGCGTACACCTTCAGCTTCGTGAGCTGCTTGCGGCCGAGGCGCGTCCGGGGAAGCATCCCCTTGACCGCGTGGCGGATGACCTCCTCGGGCCGGCGGCGGAGCATCTCCTCGAGGCTGCGCTCCTTGATGCCGCCGGGGTAGCCGGTGTGCCGGTAGTAGCGCTTGTCGGCACGCTTGTTGCCGGTGACCGAGACCTTCTCGGCGTTGACGACCACCACGAAGTCGCCGGTGTCCACGTGTGGCGTGTACTCGGGCTTGGTCTTGCCGCGCAGCGCGACGGCGATCTGGGTCGACAAGCGGCCGAGCGTCTTCCCCTCGGCGTCGACGACGAGCCAGTTGCGTTCGCGGTTCTGGGCGTTTGCGACGTAGGTCTTCACGGCGTGGGGGCGTGCAAAGCGCCACGCGGGAGCGCGCGGCGCGACGACCGATGATAGGGCAATACGCCGGCCGACCGCGGCCGACGCAGAAGACGGGCAGCCGCCGGACGCGCCACCCGGATCTGAGGCCTCACACCGCGCAGCACCTCTCCGATCGTCCAGGTCTCCGGGGCACGAGACTGGCCTGGCGCTGACCATTACTCCCGGTTACAGTCGATCGATGGCCGGCGACGCCTTGCAGCCGAGCGCGCCCGCCTCCGAGTCGCCCGAGGTCAGCGTCGTGATACCGACGCGCGATCGCGAGCAGTACGTCGTGGCCGCCGTGGCTGCGGCCCTCGCCCAGGTGCACGTCGACCAGGAGGTCATCGTGGTCGATGACGGGTCGCGCGACCAACACCCGCGCTGCGCTGGCCGCGCTGGCGGATCCCGCGCCTCGTCGTGCTGCACAACGCACGTTTCGCAGGGCGTCGCGGCAGCGCGCAACCAGGGCATCGCCGAGGCGCGAGGACGATGGGTCGCCTTCCTGGACGACGACGACGTCTGGGCGCCCCTCCATGCTGCGCACCCAGACTCGACGCAGCGTCCGGCCGGGGCGCGTCGTACGCCTACTGCGACACCGTGGTCCTCGACGAGCCGCCTCGACGTCATCGGGAAGATCAACGCCGCCGCCGGCCGAGGCCATCGGGCACGCGCTGCAGAGCTGGAACTACATCGGCGGGCCGTCCGTCGTCGTGATCGAGGCGGAGGCCCTGCGACGACTCGGCGGGTTCGACGAGCGGCTCTCGGTCCTGGCCGACTGGGACCTCTGGATACGTCTCGCGGACGCCGGGCCGGCGGCGCACTCCCAGTCCATGCTCGTCGGCTACGTCGTCCACCGTGGCGGCATGTTCACGCAGCACCCCGATGTCGCGGCAGACGACCTCGAGTACCTGATCGAGAAGCACCGTGGGCGGCCAACGCGCCTCGGCATCGAGCCGGACGTCGCCCGCATGCTCGTGGCGCTGGCCTACGGGCATGCCCGTGCCGGCCGGCGCGTGCGGGCGGTCGTCACCGCCCTGCGGGCTGCCGTGCGTGCGCGCAGCCCGCGGTACGCGGCCCTCGCGCTCGCGTTCGTCGGTGGCTACCGCTTCGCGCTGGCGGTGCGCAATCGCCTGTCCGACACCGAGCTTCCGCCGCGACCCGACTGGCTGGCCGCGGACGTCGCGTACGCGACAGCGAGGGACATCCGTGGCGGCCGGTACCGTCGCCGCCGTGGTCGGCGGTGTTGAGAGCAGGCGACACAGAGCGACCACACCATGAGGCTGAACGCGTGACGACGCTCTACCGCTGGAAGCTCGCGCTTCTGAACACGCGCGGTGGGGCGCACGCCGCGCAGCGGCTGCGCGGGCTGGTCCGGGAGCGGCTCGGACGCGGGCCCGACGTCGGCAACTACGCGCGCCTGCCCGAGTACATCGGCGCCCTGGCGCCGGGGAAGAGCTTCGCCGACGTCGGCTGCATGTGGGGCGTCAACGGTCGCTACGCGTTCCTGGCCGAGGAGGCAGGCGCCACGGACGTCAAGGGCCTGGACGTCTTCGGGCCGACGCCCGAGTTCGAGACCGAGCACAGGGCGCGCGGCTCTCGCGTCGAGTTCATCCTGGGTGACGCGACCGCCTCCGAGACGATCCGGCGGGTGGGCGAGGTGGACGTCGTGTTCTGCGCCGGGGTCCTGTATCACCACCCGAGCCCGTTCGATCTCCTGGTGGCGCTCCGCCTGATGTGCCGGGAGACGCTCATCCTGCGCACGTCGACGGTCCCCGAGGTCCCGAGCGTTCGCAACATGGCCGTCTACTGGCCGCTGCTGTCGGCGCGTCAGCGGCGTCCGTGGAGCCATCACCGCCTCGGCACCGGCACCCAGATCGGGATCACGACGCCGTTCGACGTCGATGCGGGGTACGGGAACTGGTTCTGGGGACTCACGCCTTCGTGCCTCGCCGCGCTCCTCGAGACGGCCGGGTTCCGCCCGGTCTACCGGGCCACGGAGCCCTGGGCCCAGACGTTCATCTGCGAGGCGGTCAAGCGACCGATCGAGCACGAGCTTCCGGGCCCCGATCGCGCCCGGCGGTTGGGCGCCGAGGTGTCGGCGGCCGGGGAGGCGCGACCGCAGTGAGGATGGGCCCGGCCGTCGCGCCATCCGTGAGGTAGCGTCCCGCGCCCTGGCCTCTTCGTGGAGCAACGCGCGGCGGCGGCTCGGCTCGCTCGGCCTGAGCCGCCCTCCCGGCCGGGCCGGCCCGCCGCCCGTCGCAGCTTCGGACGCTGGTCTTGCATCTGGCCCACCGGCGGCTGGAGTCCGAGCACCGGTTCACGATGCTCGGGTGGCTGTGGCCGCTGATCCGCCAGCTCGCCCAGCTCCTGGTGCTGGTCGTCGTGTTCACGTCGGTGCTGGATCTCGGGATCCCCGACTACCCGCTGTTCGTCTTCGCCGGCCTGATCGTCTGGAGCTGGTTCTCCACCGCGCTGTCGATCGCGACGTCAGCGCTCTTGTCGGAGCGTCACCTCGTGTACAGCCCGCGCCTGCCCAACATGGTCATCCCGCTGGTCGCCGTGGCCGTCCCGCTCGTCGATCTGCTCATCGTCCTGCCCGTGCTGCTCGGCACGCTCGCCGTTCAGGGCCGGCTGAGCTGGACCGTCCTGCTGCTGCCGTTCCTGCTCCTCGTGCAGTTCGCGCTCACCGCCGGTCTGAGCCTGATGGCCTCCGCGCTGAACGTCTACGTCCGCGACGTGCAGAACGTCGTCGGCGTCGGTCTGCTGCTCTTCTTCTACCTGACGCCGATCTTCTACGGCACCAAGAACGTGCCCGAGGAGTACCGGTGGCTGCTGCACGTCAACCCGATGACCCCGCTGATCAACGCGGTCCGGGCGGTTCTCCTCGACGGCACCTTCCCGCGCTGGCAGGACCTGGCCATCATCTGCCCTGTGGCCGTCGCCGCGCTCGTGGCCGGCGTCGTGGTGTTCCGGCGCCTCGAACCGAACTTCGTCGACGAGCTATGACGTCCATCTTGCGCTTTGACAGCGTCTGGAAGGGCTATCCCGACTGGTCGGGACAGCCGCGGACGGCGCGTGCGGTGCTTGCCCGGCGCGTACCCCTGCGGCGGCGCAAACGCGACGTGCGCTGGGCGCTGCGCGACGTCTCGCTGGACCTGCCGGCGGGCCGCAGCCTGGGGCTCATCGGCCACAACGGGGCCGGCAAGTCGACGTTCCTGCGCCTGAGCTCGCGCCTGGGCCGGCCCACGCGCGGCCAGATCGACGTCCACGAGGACACCGCCACCGTCCTCAACCTCGGCACCTCCTTCGATCCCCAGCTCACGGGGCGCGACAACGCCTTCACGGCCGCGATGGTGGCCGGGCTGTCACGCCGCCAGGCCGCCGCGGCGTTGCCACGCGCCCTCGCCTTCGCGGAGCTCGAGGAGTTCGCCGCCGCACCGCTGTGGACCTACAGCGACGGGATGCGCCTGCGCCTGGCGTTCGGCGTGGTCGCGCAGCTCCGCCCCCGGTTGCTCGTGCTCGACGAGGTCATGGCGGTTGGGGACCTCTCGTTCCGGGTGAAGTGCGCGGAGCGCATCGACGAGCTGCGCGAGGAGGGGACGAGCGTCGTCCTGGCCTCCCACGAGTTCGACGAGATCACCCGCGTCTGCGACCAGGCGATCTGGCTGCACCACGGCAACGTCCGGGCGCAGGGTGATGTCGAGACGGTGATCGGTGAGTACGAGGACTCCGTCCACACGGCGACGCTGGCGGTCACGCCCGTCGGCTCCGGTCGCGACGATCGCGGGCTCGCGCTCGGCGAGAACCGCTTCGGGACCCAGGAGATGACGCTCGGGGACATCCTCGTCGACGGCGCCCCAGCCCTGCGGCCGACGGCCGTCCGCACCGGTGACCCGCTCGAGCTCTCGGTCGTGCTGACCGCCCGTTCGAGTCCCGTCGAGGATCCGATCGTGGCCGTGTCGCTGCGGCGGCGGACCGACGGCGCGATGGTCTTCGACTGCTCGACGCGGGCTGCCGGGCTGACGCTCGGCCCGCGCGTCGCACAGGCGCGCCTGCGCCTGCGCATCGGCCGTCTGGACCTGCCAGGCGGCGAGTACGCGCTCGACGTAGGCGTCTTCCACCGCGACTGGGAGTACGCCTACGACTACCACTCGAGCGCCTACCCGCTGCGGGTGGAGGGCGGATCGGGCGCCAAGGGGATGCTCCTGCCTCCGCAGGTATGGACGATCGAGGCCCAGTGACGCCCACGGTCACCGTCGTCATCCCGACGAAGGATCGCTGGTCGCTCCTGCGGCGGGCGCTCGCCTGTGCGCTGGGCCAGACCGGGGTCGCGCTGGAGGTCGTCGTCGTCGACGACGGGTCGACCGATGCGCCGCCCGAGTGGCTCACGTCTGCGGCGGACGCCAGGGTCCGCTCCGTCCGGCAGTCCCGGAGCGGCGGGGTCGCGCGCGCTCGCAATCGCGGCATCGAGGCGGCCACGGGCACCTGGGTCGCCTTCCTCGACGACGACGACCTCTGGGCGCCCGAGCATCTGCGCGGGCTCCTCGGCGCCGCGCCGCCCGGCGGGAGCTTCGCCTTCGCCCGCCACTACGTGGTCGATCTCGAGGGCAACGTGCTCAGCCGGGGGGTGGATCCCGCGCCGGAGCGCATGCTGGAGCAGATCGTGGCCCGCAACCCGGTCGTCACCCCCTCAGCGGTGCTGGCGCGCCGTGAGCACCTGGACGCGGTCGGCGGCTTCGATCCCGACTTCTCGATCACAGCCGACTGGGACCTGTGGATCCGACTCGCGGGCCGTGGCCCGGTCGGGGTGTCGCGTGCGCTCACGGTCGGCTACACGAACCACGCGGACAACATGCACAACGACACGGCGGGCATCCTGCGCGAGCAGCGGGCGCTCGCCGCCAAGCACGAGGCCCTGCTCCGCAGGCTCGGCATGGGACTTGGTGACGAGCTGTTCTGGCAGTGGGTGGCGTCCGCCCAGCACCCTGCACACCAGCGGCGGCTGGGCGCGCGCTGGTACGTGCACAACCAGTGGCGCTACGCCCGGCCGTGGACGATCGCGCTGGGCCTCGTCCGGCTGGCTCGCGCGCCGCTGCTGGAGGACACCCTGCTCAAGATCGTGGGGGAGCCGATTCCGCCATGGGTGCCGGCGGCTGCCGCGGGTCGCTGACCCCGGCGTCGCCAACGGCGTGCGGCAAGACCCACGGCAGGGCGCCCTGCTCCAGCACGACCTCGACGAGTCGATCGAGGAGCGCTTCGGCATCCCACTGCCCGCCGGGGGCGACCGCGTCGACCGCCGCGATCCGCCGTCCCTTGAGGCGGATGCTGAGCCGCGGCATGAGGACGGGGTCGGGCTGCAAGCGAGGGCCTGGCTCCTCCAGGTCGACGATGAGCTCCTGGCGCGGCCAGCGCTCCGGGTCGAGCAGGTCGGCGCGAGCGGCGGAGCCGGGAAGCGCCTCCAGCACGCCGCCGGCGTACGTCGCGAGCTGCAGGCGCCGCATGAGCCTCGTCCAGCGGCTGTGCAGGTTCGCCGCCTCGAGCACGGCGAGCGCCGCGACGCCCCACTGGTGCCAGGCGTCGAGCGCGGTGGCGCGCGGCAGCCAGGCGCCGCCCGCGGGCAGGCGCTGGATGCGCGCCGCCAGCCCGGCCAGCGGGAGGCCCGAGGTCGCCGCCGGGTGCTTCGTGGCCAGCATGACGTCGAAGCGCCCCTCCTGGCGGCTGTTGCGCAGCGTCGTCGCGGTGTCCGGGTCGAAGTGGTGCCACGCCTTCGCCTCAGGGTGGAAGGCGACGGGGACGCCCGCGCTCAGGAGCCGCACGCCGAACTCGTAGTCCTGCCGACGTCCCGCGGTGAAGTCCTCGTCGAGGCCCCCGAGCGTGGCGAACAGCCGTGTCGGGATCGAGGAGTTGCCGTCGCAGATGTCCGTGAAGCGCCAGCGATGCCCGGGCTCGCCCAGCAGGCGGAAGTGATCGGACCACCAGCGCCGCACGGCGATCGCGTTGAGGTCCTGCGCCGTCGTGGCCGGCGGGTAATAGCCCAGCGCGAGGTGGTCCTCGCGCGCGTCCGCGTGCGCCGCCGCGTGCGCCGCCAGGAACCCCGGAACCGGGTGGATGTCGTCGTCGAAGAACAGGACGATCGGATGCTGCGCGGCCCGCGCGCCGTGGTTGCGAGCCGCGGCGAGCCCTCGCTTCGGCTCGTCGAGCACCCGCAGCGGGCACCGGAAGGCCAGCGAGGCCGCCATGCGCGCGCTGTCGTCCGTGCAGCCGTCGAGGTTGAGGACCACCTCCCAGCGGTCGGGCGGGTAGTCCTGGGCGGCCAGGACGCCGAGCGTCTCCCGCAGCTTCGCGCAGCGGTTGTGCGACGCGAGCGCCACGGTGATCGCGGGCGGTTCCGCTCGCGTCACCGTTACCGACGGCTCCTCCTCGGGCGCTGCGGGCACGGCCACCTCGGGGATGCCGTCACGCGAGCGCTGCGAGGCACGCAGAGCACCGGGGCCGGCGAGGGCGCCTCGCACCTCCTCGCCCGTGACCGCCAGCGGAACCGCATCGGGGCGCCGTCGTGCCCACAGCCGTGCGTCCCAGACCCAATGGCGCATCCACCAGCGCGCCATGAGCAGGGCAGCGGGCTCACGGTGGCGCAGCAGCAGCTGCGTGAACCAGGCGAACTCGGCGACGCCGTAGTCGTTCATGATCCGCCGCAGGCCGCTCGCGTCCTTGCGGTGGCGGTGCCACACGATGCGCGAGGGGTCGAAGACGACGCGGTATCCGGCGGCGAGGACGCGGTACAGCAGCTCCTTGTCCTCCGACGAGCGGGCCGGCGTGCCCGGCCCGAACTCCTCGGCGAACGGACCCACGGCCGCGAACGCCGCCCGCCGGACGATCATGTTGGCCGACACCCCCGCGCTGGCCGCGAGGCTCGCCGGAGACACGTTGCCCGACTGGAAGCGGCGCAGCTCGCTGTGGCGCCCGAAGCCGCCGTGGCGCTCGAAGTCGCGCTGCGCAGGCGCCGAGAGCTCCCACGGCCCGACGTAGCCGGTGACGGCGTGCACCATCGGGTCGGCGAAGAGGCCGGTGAGCCCTCGCAGCCAGCTCGGCGCCGGGAGGCAGTCGTCGTCGGTGAACGCGATCAGCGGGCTGCGGCTCTCGGCGATGCCCCGGTTGCGGGCCCGCGACGCGCCCGGGATCGGCTCGCGGACGTAGCGGACGGGGAACCCCTCGCACAGCGTCCGCGTCGTGTCATCCGACGGCGCGTTGTCGACGACGATGACCTCGTCGGCCGGCGGGTCGAGGGCGAGCAGCCGCTCCAGACAGCCCTTGAGCCGGTCGGGGCGGTCGCGCGTGCAGACGACGACGGACACCCGGGCCGGTGCCGGGCCTTCGCCCTCCTCGTCGCTCCCGATGGCCCGGGCCAGCATCCGGCGCAGCGCATTGGTCGCGGCGCCGTAGCCCACCGTCCGGTTCAGGGCGGCCCACTGCTGCTCCGGACGCCGCGAGGACGACGGGATCCAGCAGTGCCCGATGACGGCATCGTCCAGCGAGGCGACGAGCAGGACCTCGTCGTGCTCGGTCGGCGCGAGCCGGTCGAGCGGCTCCTCGAGCGAGACGCGAACGACCTCAGCGGTCCTCGCCGCGCGACGCAACCCCCTCAAAGCAGGCGCAGTATATGTGCGCCTCAGCCGACCGTATAGCGGCGGGGCGCGTAGGTCTGCTCGTCGCGGGGCGGGCGCTCGTAGCGGCGGGTCTGGCGCGGCGGCAGCTCGGGCTTGGTCCGGGGGACGTCCTCGTAGGGGATCGTGTCGAGCAGGTGGGCGATGAGGTTCAGCCGGGCCGAGCGCTTGTCGTCGGCGTCGACCACCGTCCACGGGCACTCCTTCGTGTCGGTGACGGCGAACATCTCGTCCTTGGCCTCGGCGTAGTCGACCCAGCGGGCGCGGGCCTCGAGGTCCATCGGGCTGAGCTTCCAGCCCTTGGACGGGTCGTCGATGCGCGCCCGGAAGCGGCGCTCCTGCTCCTCGTCGCTGAGCGACAGCCAGTACTTGACGAGGATGATCCCCGAGCGCACGAGCGAGCGCTCGAACTGCGGGCAGGTGCGCATGAACTCCGCGAGCTCCTCCTCGGTGCAGAAGCCCATGACCCGCTCGACGCCGGCGCGGTTGTACCAGGAGCGGTCGAACAGGACCATCTCGCCGGCCGCGGGCAGGTGCGCGACGTAGCGCTGGAAGTACCACTGCGTGCGCTCGCGCTCGGTCGGCGTCCCCAGCGCCACCGTGCGCACGACGCGCGGGTTGGTGCGCTCGGTGATGCGCTTGATCGTGCCGCCCTTGCCGGCGGTGTCTCGCCCCTCGAAGATGACCACGACGCGCAGGCCGGCGTGGGCGATCCAGTCCTGCAGCTTGACGAGCTCGCCCTGCAGCTTGGCCAGCTCCTTCGCGTAGCCCTTCTTGTCGAGGCGCTTCTCCTTGACGGCCATGTCGGCAACGTACCCGCCTGGGGCCCCCGCGGATCGCGACCACGTGTGAGAAGGTCGGTGGCATGGTGCGCGACCTGAAGCTCGGCCTGAACACCGGCTACTGGCCCGCCGGGCCACCGCCCGGCATCCAGGAGACGATCGCCGAGGCCGAGCGCCTGGGGTTCGACTCGCTGTGGACGGCCGAGGCCTACGGGTCGGACGTGCTCACCCCGCTGGCCTGGTGGGGCGCGGCGACGCAGCGCCTGCGGCTGGGGACGGCGATCGTGCAGCTCTCGGCGCGCACCCCGGCGGCGACCGCGATGGCCGCGATGACCATGGACCACCTCTCCGGCGGGCGCTTCATCCTCGGGCTCGGCGTCTCGGGCCCGCAGGTGGTCGAGGGCTGGTACGGCCAGCCGTTCGCCAAGCCGCTGGCCCGCACGCGCGAGTACATCGCGATCCTGCGCGCGATCTTCGCCCGCGGAGGACCGGTCACGGCGCCGGGCCCGCACTACCCGTTGCCCTATCCGGACGGGACGGGCCTCGGCAAGGCGCTCAAGCCGACGATCCACCCGCTGCGCGAGGAGATCCCGATCTTCCTCGGCGCGGAGGGCCCCAAGAACATCGCCCTGTGCGGCGAGCTGTGCGACGGCTGGCTCGCCCTGTTCTTCTCACCCCACCACGCGGGCTTCTACCGCGACGCGCTGGCCGAGGGCTTCGCCCGCGAGGGCGCCCGGCGCTCGTTCGACGACTTCGAGGTCGCGGCCACCGTGCCGCTCATCGTCCACGACGACGTCGAGGCCGCCGCGGACATGCTGCGTCCGATGTACGCCCTCTACTTCGGCGGCATGGGCGCCCGCGAGGCGAACTTCCACACGAACGTCCCGGTGCGCATGGGCTACGAGGACGAGGTCCGCCGCGTCCAGGACCTCTACCTCGACGGGCACAAGGACGAGGCCGCCGCGGCCCTCCCGACGCGCCTCGTCGAGGAGCTCGCGCTCATCGGCCCCCCCGACAAGATCCGCCACGACCTCGACGCCTGGCGCGACTCGATCGCGACCACCCTGCTCGTCTCGGGAAGCCCGGAGATGCTGCGCCAGGCGGCCGACCTCGTGCTCGGCTGAGCGCGGCCGGGCCGCCGGAATCACTCCCACTCGATGGTGCCGGGCGGCTTCGACGTGATGTCGAGCACCACCCGGTTCACGTCGCGCAGCTCCCCGATCATCCGCGCGGCGATCTGCTCGAGCAGGTCGTAGGGCAGCCGGGCCCAGTCGGCGGTCATCGCGTCGTCGCTCGTGACGGCCCGGATCACGACGACGGCGCCGTAGGTGCGCTCGTCGCCCTGCACGCCGACGGTCCGGACGTCGGGGAGCACGCAGAAGGACTGCCACAGCTCGCGGTACAGCCCCGCGCGGCGGATCTCGTCCTGCAGGATGAAGTCCGCGTCGCGCAGGAGGTCCAGGCGCTGCTTGGTCGCCTCGCCGCCCACGACCCGGATCGCGAGGCCCGGGCCGGGGAACGGCTGGCGCCACACGAGGCGCTCGGGCAACCCGAGCTCGGCCCCGACGGCGCGGACCTCGTCCTTGAAGAGCGCGCGCAGCGGCTCGACGAGCTCGAAGTCGAGGTCGTCGGGCAGGCCGCCGACGTTGTGGTGGGACTTGATCGTCGCCGCGCCGGTGCCGCCGCCCGACTCGATGACGTCCGAGTAGAGGGTGCCCTGCACGAGGAAGTGCGGCGCGTCCTCGGCCCCGTCGCCCGCCAGCCGTGTGGCCTCCTCCTCGAAGACCCGGATGAACTCGGCGCCGATGCGCTTGCGCTTGGTCTCCGGGTCGCTGACGCCGTGCAGGCGGGCGAGGAAGCGCTCCTCCGCGTCGACGGCCACGAGCGGCACGCGGAAGGTGTCGCGAAAGGCGGAGATGACCTGCTCGCCCTCGTTCTTGCGCATCAGGCCGTGATCGACGAACACGCATGTGAGCTGGTCGCCGATGGCGCGATGCACGAGCAGCGCCGCGACCGACGAGTCCACGCCGCCGCTGAGGCCGCAGATCACGCGGCCGTCGCCGACCTGCTCGCGGATGCGCGCGATCTGCTCCTCCACGATCGAGGCGGCCGACCAGGTCATGTCGCAGCCGCACACGTCGCCCAGGAACGTCTTGAGGATGTCCTGCCCGAACGGCGTGTGGACCACCTCGGGGTGGAACTGGATGCCGTAGATGCCGCGCTCGACGGACTCCAGCGCGGCCACCGGGGAGGTCGTCGAGGAGGCCAGCGCCGTGAAGCCGGGCGGCGGCGCGAAGACGGTGTCGCGGTGCGACATCCAGCAGCTCTGCTCGGACGGCAGCCCGGCGAGCAGCCGGCCCGGCTCGTGCACGGTGAGCTGCGAGCGACCGAACTCGCCCACCTCGGCCCCCTCGACGCGCCCGCCGAGCTCCAGCGCGACGAGCTGCATCCCGTAGCAGATGCCCAGCACCGGGATCCCGAGCTCGAGCAGCTCGCGCTCGAGACGGGGCGCGCCGTCGGCGTACACCGAGGCGGGCCCGCCGGAGAGGATCAGGCCCCTGGGCTTGCGCCGCGCCACCTCCTCGGCGCCCACGTGGTGGGGCAGCAGCTCGGAGAACACGCCGCACTCGCGCACGCGCCGCGCGATCAGCTGCGAGTACTGCCCGCCGTAGTCGAGGACGACGACCTCGTCGACCGCGCGCGGGACCTCGACCGGGGCCGCCTCGTCGGCGAGCTCGGTGCCCGCCGTGGCCTCGGTGACGATCCCGTGCCTAGTGGTCGCCGTCATGAGTCGCGTCGGGGTTGGCGTGCGGATCGTCGTCCGTGGCGAGGACGCAGAACATGATGCGTGCCCCCGGCACGTGAGTGTTCGAGGACGCTGCCACGGGCGGCGAGGCGCCCGCCAAGCGCGGCGGGACTCATGACGGGGGCCACCTGCTCACGAGGACGTGACGAGCTCCGGCGCCTTGTCCGCGACCGCGCCGGGAACGTCACCGCCCACGCGCCCGCCGGCGGGCTCGGGCTGCGGCTCCGGCCTGGCGGCGGCGGTGCCGCGGCTGCCCATGCCGACGCCCTGCGCCGCCTGCAGCAGCTTGCCCTCGGTCTGCAGCGACGGGGCGATCATGAGCTCGGCCCGGTTGAACTCGGCCAGGTCCTTGTAGCCGCAGGTCGCCATCGACGTGCGCAGCGCGCCCATGAGGTTGAACGTGCCGTCGTTCTCGTGGGCGGGACCGGTGAGGATCTCCTGCAGCGTGCCGTTCTGGACGGTCTGCACGCGGGCGCCGCGCGGCAGCGACGGGTGGAAGGTCGCCATTCCCCAGTGGTAGCCCCCGCCGGGCGCCTCGTGGGCGCGGGCCAGCGGGGAGCCGATCATGACCGCGTCGGCGCCGCAGGCGATCGCCTTGGACACGTCGCCGCCGGTGCGCATCCCGCCGTCGGCGATGACCTGCACGTACTCGCCGGTCTCGAGCATGTGCGTGGAGCGGGCGCCCGCGACGTCGGCGATCGCCGTGGCCTGGGGCACGCCCACGCCCAGGACGCCGCGGGTGGTGCACGCGGCGCCCGGACCGACGCCGACGAGCACCCCGGCGGCGCCGGTGCGCATCAGGTGCAGGCCCGTGTGGTAGCTGGCACAGCCGCCGACGACGACGGGGACGCCGACCTCGCGGATGAACTCCTTGAGGTTCAGCGGCGTCGTCGACTGCGACACGTGCTCGGCCGAGACGACGGTCCCCTGGATCACGAGGATGTCGAGGCCGGCGTCGAGCGCCAGCTCGTAGTGCTTGGCCACGCGCTGCGGGGTCAGCGAGGCGGCGGCCACGACGCCCGGCTCGGCCTTGATCTCCTCGATGCGCCGGCGGATCAGCTCGGGCTTGACCGGCTCCTGGTAGATCGCCTGCATCTCACGCGTGGCCTGGTCCTTGGGGAGCCGGGCGATCCGGGCGAGCTGCTCCTCGGCGTCCTCGTAGCGGGTGAAGATGCCCTCGAGGTTGAGCACCGCCAGCCCGCCCAGGCGCCCGACGATCTTCGCCGTCGAGGGCGATACCACGCCGTCCATCGCCGAGGCCAGCAGGGGCAGCTCGAAGCGGTAGTCGCCGAGCTTCCAGGAGATGTCGACGTCGTCGGGATCGCGGGTGCGCCGCGAGGGCACGATGGCGATGTCGTCGAACCCGTAGGCGCGCCGCGCCTTCTTGCCCCGCCCGATCTCGATCTCCATCACTGCATCCTAGGGACGCGCACGGACGATCGCCTCGGGCGGGCGGGCTCGAGTCCGTCAGTGGACCTCGGCCGGCAGCTCGACGCGCTCGACGTCGATCTGGCCCACCAGCCGCTCGACCTCGCGTGGGTCGATGAGCCCCGCGCCCAGGCGCTGGGTCGACTCCGCCCCGCACGCGACGCCGAACTTCAGGCAGTCGCCGGGCGGCGCGCCGGTGTAGCGCGCGGCCACGAAGCCCGCCAGGAACGCGTCGCCGCTGCCGACCGGCGCGACCGCCTCGCGCGGCTCGATCCAGACGCGGTGCAGCGCGCTCTGGCCGTCGACGAGCACCGAGGCGATGCAGCCGTCCGACAGCGTCATGATCGCCTCTCGGGGCCCGAGCTGGACGAGCTCGCGCACGGCGATCGCGCGATCCTCGTCGTCGTTGAACTCGTGGCCCACGAGCTCCTCGGCCTCGAGCACGTTCGGCGAGATCACGTCGGGCTCGGCGCGCACCGCCTGGCGCATCGGCTCGCCGTCGGCGTCGATGATCGTCGTGACGTCGAGCTTGTGCAGCTCGCGGATGAGCTCGGCGTAGATGCCGGCGTCGACGCCGCGCGGCAGGGAGCCCGCGAACACGACGACGTCCGCGCCGCGCGCGAGGTAGAGCAGCTTGTCCCGGAAGAGCTCGACCTCCTTCGGCGACACGGCCGGGCCGCGCTCGTTGATCTCGGTCTGCTCGCCGTTGGTCGGGTCCAGGACGGCGGTGTTCGTGCGCGACTCCTCGCGGATGCGCACGAAGTCGTTGAGGATCGACTCCTCCGTGAGCGCCTCGACGATGCGCGTGCCCGTCGCCCCGCCCGCGAAGCCGGTGGCGATGACCGGCTGGCCGAGGGTCTTCAGCGTGCGGGCGACGTTGACGCCCTTGCCGCCCGGCATCGTCGTCTGCTCGACGGTCCGGTGGCGGCGCCCCAGGCGGAAGTTGGGGACCGACAGGGACTTGTCGATCGCAGCGTTGAGGGTGACGGTGATGATCATGCGACCTCGGTGCCCCCGGTGCGAGCGGACCGCCGGCGGCGGGCGCGACGGCGGAGAAGCAGAACCTGCAGGCTAGCGAGTGCGAAGGCGCCAAGTCCCAGCACCAGGACCGTCCGCCCCAGGACGTCGTCCAGACGCTGGCCGAACCCCGCCTCGTCCACCGCGGTCGCCGTCACGAGCGCCACGCGATCGACCGTGCGCCCGCGCCAGCGGACCTCGATCGTGCCCACCCGCGCCCGCGCGGGCAGCGGCCCGTCGAGCTCCTCGGGCGCCCCGACCACCCGGATCGTCGCCGGCTCGCCGCGCCGGACGGTGCGGGTCACGGTGCGCGTCGCCACCAGGTCGACGTGCTCGGACTCGCGGTGGCGCAGCCGTGCCGTCGCAACGCGCCGGCCGGCGCGCACCGGTGTCGAGCGCCGGTAGCGCCCCAGGCCGTAGCGCAGCAGCGCGAGCGTGTCTGCGTCGCGGGCCGACTCGCTCGGATCGCCGAGGACGGCGCTGACGACGGTCACCCCATCGCGAGTGGCCGAGCCCACGAGCACGTAGCCCGCCTGCTGCGTGCGGCCGGTCTTCACCCCGTTCACCGCGGGGACGGTGCGCACCAGCCGGTTGCGGTTGACGAGCGTCCGGCGGCGCGCGCCGCTGGTGAGCGTCACGCGCGGGCGGTCGGTCACCGCGCGCAGGAACGGGTCGCGGCGCAGGATCAGCGCGAGCTTGACGAGGTCCGACGCGGAGGAGTGGTTGCCCGCCTCGTCGAGCCCGATGGGGTTGGCGAAGCGCGTGTCGCGCAGGCCGAGGGCCCGGGCACGGCGGTTCATGAGCCGCACGAAGCCAGCCCGCGAGCCGCCGACCCGCTCGGCCAGCGTCGCCGCGGCGTCGTTGGCGCTCGCGACCAGCAGCGCGCGCAGGAGGTCGGCCACGGTGAGGCGCTCGCCTGCGCGCAGCCCGGCCTGGGACTCGATCGGGCTGGCGCGATAGCGCACCGCACGCATCGTGGCCGAGAGCCTCGTGCGCTCACGCGCGACGAGGGCGGTCATGAGCTTGGTGGTGGAGGCGATCGCGCGGCGGTCGCGCGCCCTGCGCTGGAAGACCACGTCGCCCGTCGCCGGCTCGACGAGGATCGCGGAGGGCGCGCGGACCTGCGGCGGCGCGGCGCGGGCGGCGGCCGGCGCGCCCGCCGCGACGATCAGCGACGCGATCAGGACCAGGAGGGCTGCGGCGAGGAACCGTGCCGTCACGGCCGGAGCTTGATGCGCTGGCCGGCCTGCAGCGATTGGCTGTCGAGGTCCTCGTTGAGCCGGTTGAGGGTGGCCAGCGGCACGCCCGTCGTCGCGGCGATCCCGGAGAGGGTGTCGCCCGGCTTGACCACGTAGGTCCGCGCGCGCCGCCCGCCGTTCTCGGTGGTCTGGGACGCGGGCCTGCCCTGCGACCGGCTCGTCCTGGCCGGCTCGCCGGTGCTCGCATCGTCGGAGGTCAGCCCCGTCGAGACCACGGCGTAGACGGCGATCGACACGGTCACGAGCGCGAGCGGGGCCAGCCAGCGTGCGGGGCTCCGAGCGGCCATGGTCGCCTGGGGAGGATACGGCGCGCGCGGCCAGCCGACGCCCGTACGGCCGGGCCGCTAGGCAAGCGCCCACGCCGCCGTGCGCAGCCGCTCCGCCTCGGCTCGCGCTGCGGTGGCGGGATCGCCGCCGCTGCGCTCGTGGGCGGCCACGATCGAGCGCGAGGCCGTCACGAGGGCAGCCGCCCTGCCGGGGGCGACAGCGGGCGCGAGGTCCTCCACGCGCCCGCCCTGGGCACCGATCCCGGGGAGGAGGAACACCGCTCTGGGCATGAGCTCCCGCGCCCGCCCGAGGTGCTCGGGCGCGGTGGCGCCGACCACGGCCCCGACGTCGCTGAGCCCGGACCGCGTGGCACCGCCGGCCTCGCCCAGCTGCGCGACCAGGCGTGCGACACGAGCCCACGCGGGCCCTCCCTCGGCGAGCGTCGCGTCCTGGAGGTCGGCGGCGCCGGGGTTGGACGTGCGCACGAGGACGAAGATGCCGGCGCCCGCCGAACGGGCGGCACGGGCGAGCACTTCCACGGTGTCGCGTCCCAGGTAGGGGCTTGCCGTGAACGCGTCGGCTCCCAGCCCCTCGACGGGGCCGAAGGGCGTCGGGGTCGTCCCGACGAGCGCCTGGCCGTAGGCGGCCGCCGACACGTCGATGTCGCCCCGCTTGGCGTCCGCGAGCACGAGCAGCCCGGCCGCTTGCGCGTGGGCGACGACGTCCGCGAGCGCGGCCCACCCGGGTGCGCCCAGGCGCTCGAAGCAGGCGACCTGCGGCTTGACGGCCACGCACGCGGGCCCGGCGGCGTCGATGACCGCGCGGCAGTGCGCGGCGACCGCGATGCCCGCACGCTGCGCGGCGCTGCCAGCGGGCCCGCCCGCGCCGGCCGCGCCGGCCGCCGCGGGCCACAGCCGCATCGGGTCGGGGTCCAGGCCGAGGACGACCTGGGACTCACGGCGATCGACGAGCACGGCCAGACGGTCCGCGAAGGACGGCCGCCCGGACGACCCGCCGGTCGCGACGTCCCCCCGGTCAGCGGTCACCCGGGCGTCAGCCACGCGGGGCCGACGGCGTCAGGCACGGAACGGCCCAGCCGGCGCCGGGCGCGGCGGCACCGACCGGCACCGACCGGCACGGCCGGTGCAACGCGAACGGCCGGCGCTCCCGAGCCGGGACGACGATCAGGCGTTGACGGCCTTCTTGAGGCCGGAGCCCGCCGAGAAGCGCGGGACCTTCGACGCGGCGATGTCGATGGGCTCGCCCGTCCGAGGATGCACGCCCTGGCGCGCGCCGCGCTCGGCCACGCTGAACTTGCCGAAGCCGGAGAAGGTGACGTCGCTGCCCCGCTCCAGAGCCTCCTGGATGGTCTCGAGCACGGCATCCACCGCCTCGCCCGCCTGCTTCTTGTCCAGGCTCGCTCGGTTGGCGACCTGATCGACGAACTCTGACTTCGTCACTTGTCTCGCTCCTCCTGGTGAGGTCGTGGTTGGCCGACGCTATCAGCGGTTCCGGACGGTTTGCCCCAGAATTCCGCTTTCCGACGCCGTTTCCCAGGTACCGATGCTCCAAACGCAGTCTTCTTCGAGCGGCCGGAGCGACATCCCGGTCGCGCAGTGTGCGGATCCAGGCGGACGGATGGCGCCTGCGTCGGGCGAGATCACCGCCCTGCGAGCCGTGCGAGCGCGTCGCGCAGGTCCGCCAGCAGCAGCCCGCCGAGCACCTCCGGGCCGGCCTGTGCGGCGATCGCGCGATCGCCCGCGCGGACCGCGTGCAGGCCGTCCGGCGCGCGCACCTGCGGCGCGGAGCCGGCGCTGTGCAGGGCTTCTCGCGCACGGGCGGCGAGCTCGGCATCGCCGGCCAGCACCGCGCCGCCGGCGTCGAGGACGGCCGCGGCGCGCAGTCCCGGGGTCAGCGTCGCGATCCGCGCCAGCGCCGCGCCGGGGGTGAGGACAGCCGTCATCGCCGCCGTGGAGACTACGGCCATGTCCCTCCGCCGCCTGGCCTGGATCGTGACGGTGCTGATCTGCGCCGTCGCGAGCCTCGTGCTCGTCCTCTCGGGCTACCAGGGCTATGCGGCGGTCGTGCTCGCCGTCGGGCTGTCGGCGACGATCAACGTTCGCTGAGGGCGTGCAGGAGCGCGCGGGCTGCGCGCCCCCGATGGCTGATCGCAGCCTTCTCGGCGGGCGCCAGCTCGGCCATGGTGCGGCCGTCGGCGAGGTCGTCCGGGACGAAGGCGGGGTCGTAGCCGAAGCCGCCCGAGCCCCGCGGGCGGGCGGCCAGCGTGCCGGTGCAACGCCCCTCGAAGACACGCTCCTCGCCGCGCACGGGATCGACGAGGGCGATCGCGCACACGTAGGCCAGGGCGCTCCCGGCCGGCGCCTCGCGCAGCAGCCTGGCCAGGTTCTGCTCGTCGGTCGCGTCCTCGCCGGCGAAGCGCGCCGACCGCACGCCGGGCGCGCCGCCCAGCGCGGCCGCCTCGATCCCCGAGTCGTCGGCGATGACGGCGGTGCCCACGGCGCGCGCCGCGGCGCGCGCCTTGCCGAGGGCGTTGTCGGCGAAGGTGTCGCCGTCCTCGGGCGGCAGCACGACGTCATCGGGCAGCGCCTCGACGTCGTGCGGCGCGAGCAGCGCGCCGAGCTCGCGCACCTTGTGCGCGTTGCGCGTGGCGAGGACCAGCCTCACGCGGCGCTGGACGCGCCGGCCGTGCCCGCCGCCACCGCGGCCCGCTGCAGTGCGAGCAGCTCGACGATCCCGCGCTCGGCCAGCGCGAGCAGGTCGTCGAGATGGGCGCGCGACAGGGGGGTGCGCTCGGCGGTGGCCTGGACCTCCACCAGGCCGCCGTCGCCGGTCATGACGACGTTCGCGTCGACCTCCGCCCTGGAGTCCTCGAGGTAGTCGAGATCCAGCAGCGGCGTCCCGTCGACCATGCCGCAGGAGACCGCCGCGATCGAGCCCGTCAGCGGGCTGCGCGCGATGAGGCCGTCGGTGCGCAGGCGCGCGCACGCCAGCTCGAGCGCCACGTAGGCGCCGGTGATCGAGGCGCAGCGCGTGCCGCCGTCGGCCTGCAGCACGTCGCAGTCCAGGTAGATCGTGTGCTCGCCGAGGGCCTCGAAGTCGACGACCCCGCGCAGCGCCCGCCCGATGAGGCGCTGGATCTCCACCGTGCGACCGTCGGGACGGCCCTTCGAGACATCGCGCTGCTTTCGCTCGCCGGTCGACGCCGGGAGCATCCCGTACTCGGCGGTCACCCAGCCGCGGCCGCGGCCGGCCATCCATCGCGGCACGCCCTCCTGGGCCGAGGCGGTGCAGATGACGCGGGTCTCGCCCATCGAGATCAGGGCCGAGCCTGTGGCCGGCCGCACGAAGCCGGGCTCGATGGTCGTCGGTCGCAGCCCGCTCGCAGGTCGCCCGCCGGCGCGGGCGAGGCTCACGCCGCTCACGCCACCGCCTCCGTGCGGACGTCGACGTGCTCCACCGGGCCGAGCGGCATCTGCAGGAAGCGCGTGCCGAGCTGGCGGAAGGTGTCGACATCACCGGTGCACAGGAAGCGGTACTCGCCCTCATGCCCGGCCTCGCGCGGATTGGCCAGCGACCGGGCGCCGAGGACGTGCTCGACCTGCCTCGCGAGCGCGGCGCCGGAGGTCACGATCACGACGTCGCGCCCGAGCATCCGCTGCAGGAGCGGGCGCACCAGCGGGTAGTGCGTGCAGCCCAGGACGACCGTGTCCACGCCCGCCTCGCGCAGCGGCGCGACGTAGCCGCGGACGGTCTCCACCACGCTCTCGTCGAACGGGAACCCGCGCTGGATGATCGGCGCCAGGTCCGGGCAGGCGACGGCCACGAGGTCCACGTGCGGATCGGCCGCGGCGATCGCCTGCGGGTAGGCGCCGCTGGCCACGGTCGCCGGGGTGGCGAGCAGGCCGATGCGCCCGTTGCGCGTGGCCGTGACGGCGTGCACGGCCTCGGGGCGCACGACGCCGAGGACGTCCACGCCGAGCGTGGTCTCCATCATGCGCCGCCGCAGCGCGGGCAGCGCGGCGGCGGTGGCCGAGTTGCACGCGACGACAAGGAGCTTCGCCCCGCGGGCCAGGAGCTCCTCGGCGATCTGCAGCCCGAAGCGCTCGAGCTCGCCGCGCGTGCGCTCGCCGTAGGGGAAGCGCGCCGTGTCGCCCAGGTAGAGGAAGTCCTCCTGGGGCAGCGTCACGAGCAGCTCGTGCAGCACGGTCAGCCCGCCGACACCGGAGTCGAAGACGGCGATCGGCCTGGTCCTGGGATCGGACGAGCGGCTCGGCACGCGACGGCATGGTAGTCCTGCCGACCGCGCAGCCGGCGCCCGGGCGTACCGGCCGTCTCGCTTCACCGCGCGGCTCAGCGACGGCTCGGCGGATCGCCGACGCCGTCGATCGCGGCCTTGAGCTTGTCGACGATCGTCGTCGCGATCCCCGCATCGCCCTTGGCCTTCACCGCGCTGACCACCGCGGCCAGCAGCAGCGCCATCAGGATGATCAGGGCGACGTACTCGACGGTGCCCTGGCCCCGTTCCCCGGCCAGCCGCCGGCCCGCCCAGACCAGCTCGGCGTGCGCCCTGCCCATCGCCCGGTGGCCACGCCCCCGGGTTCCCACGTGTGGCCTTCCCATCTGCTCCTCCTCGCGGCTCGATGTCGATCGCGACGGATGCTCGACGGGGGCGCGTCACGGCGCAGCGGCCCGACTGTGGAGAATCAGCCACGGATGCGCGCGCTCGTCGTGACGAACATGTGGCCGTCGCCCGAGGCTCCGGCCCGCGGCGCCTTCGTCCGCGACCAGGTCGCGGCGCTGCGCGCGTTGCCCGGCGTCGAGGTCGAGGTCTTCGCCTTCCCGCCCGGCGGCTACGCGCGGGCGGCGCTCGCACTGCGTCGCCGTCACCGGGGCGAGGACTTCGACGTCGTCCATGCGCACTTCGGGCTGACGGCCTGGCCCGCCCTGGCGCTGCGCGGAGCCCCGCACGCGGTCACGCTGCACGGCACGGACGTCCGCCACCCGCGGTCGGGACGCATCACGCGGGCCGCGCTGCCCTTCGTCGATCTCGTCGCGACGGTCAGCGCCCCGCTGGCGCAGGAGCTCGACGACCGAGCGCCCCGCCGGCGCTCCCGGGCGCGGCGCGCGGTGCTCCCGTGCGGCGTCGACACGACCCGCTTCGTGCCGCTCGCCCGCTCGCAGGCACGCGAGCGCCTGGGCCTCGACCCGGCCGAGCCCTGTGTCCTGTTCCCCGCCGATCCCGCCCGGGCCGGTCAAGCGGGCCGACCGGGCCCGCGAGGCGGCGGGCGAGGCGCGGCTGCTCACCCTCGGGCAGGTCGAGCCCGCCGACGTGCCGCTGTGGATCAACGCGGCCAACGCCGTGCTCGTGCCCTCCGACGCCGAGGGCTTCGGGCTGGCCGTCCTCGAGGCGCTGGCGTGCGACGTGCCGGTCCTCGCAACGCCGGTCGGGGCACACCCCGCGGTGCTGGCGGGCATCGCGGGAACGCTGTGCGCCCCCTATGACCGCGATACGTGGCGCGCGGCGCTCGCGCCCCACCTGGCGAGCGCCGATCCACGCGTCGAGGGCCGTGCGCGGGCGGCCTCCTGGTCGGCCGAGCACATGGCCCGGCGGGTGGTCGCAGCCTGGTCTGAGCTCACCGGCGCGCCGGTATACTCGGCCGCCGAGGCGCCCTTCGACGGCGCCCTTTCCGTATGAGCGGCCTGATGCAGCGCATCCTGCGCCGGCGCGACCGGGGTGCGCACGCCCCCGAAGCCCCGGCCCACACCGAGCCGGCCCACCCAGCCCCAGCCGGCCAGCCCGCCCCGGCGGCGCCCGCCGGCGCAGAGGCCCCGACCAGCACGGCCGCCGAGCCGGCTCCCGCGGCCGCGGGAGGGGCCGCGCCGGCCGGAGTCGATCCGGCGGCCGTCGCAGAGGCGGGGCCGAGCTTCCGCGAGCGAGGCCGGCTGCGCCGGCGCCTGCGCTTCCTGCGGCGCTTGCGCGAGCTGGGCTTCCGCGACCTCGGCGGGCTGGTGTTCGACCAGCACCGCTTCGGCCGCCCCGACGACGAGCTCGTCCGGGGCAAGCTCACGGCCCTGGCCGCGGTCGACGCCGAGCTGCGGGCGCTCGAGCGCGCGCTGCACGACCACGTGCCGATCACCGAGCTGCGCGAGCCGGGGATCTCGGCGTGCGCGCGCTGCGGCGCGGTGATCGCCAGCGACGCCCGCTTCTGCTCGGCCTGCGGGGCGCCCGCCGGTGGCGCGCGGGCGATCCCCGCGGTGGGCGGCCCGGCCGCGGCCGCGCCCGAGGCCGCCCCCGCGCAGCCAGACGCCGCCGCCGCGCCGACCGCCCCGCTGCCGGCGCCGCGCCGCGCCGCGCCTGCCGACGAGCAGCCGACCGTCGTCAGCTGGCCGCCGAATCGCCCGCGGTCGTGAGCCGCATCCCCACCGGCCGATGAGCACCACCACCGATCCCGGCGCGATCGCCTGCCCGCACTGCGGCCGGCCGGTCCAGGGGGACCAGGACTGGTGCCTGTCCTGCGGGGCCGCCGCGAGGACACGCCTGGCGCGGACCCCCGCCTGGCGGGTGCCGCTCGTGGTCGCCGCGGTGACAGCCGTGGTGGCCCTGCTGCTGCTGACCTGGGCCTTCGTCGCGCTGACCCGCGACGAAGCGCACTCCCCGGCCCCCCAGACCGCGCCCGCCCAGCCCTAGGGGACGGTCGGCTAGCGCAAGGCGGGCCAGGCGCCGGCCAGCCGCTCGACCGCGCGCGCGGCCAGCGGGTGCACCGCGAGCTCCGGCGCCGGCGGCGGATCCTCGCGCCCCACGACCTCGAGCACCGCGACCACGGAGCGGGCCAGCGCACCGAGCTCGTAGCCGCCCTCGAGGACCAGCCCGAGCGGCACGTCGAGGTCGTCGGCCAGCCGCCGCACCGAGCCCGCCATCGCGGCGAAGCCTCCGTCGCTGACGGCGCAGCCCGCCAGCGGGTCGTCGAGGTGGGCGTCGAAGCCCGCCGAGACGAGCACGAGCTGGGGGCGGTACGCGCAGGCCAGCGGGACGACCGCGTGCTCGACGAGCGAGCACCAGGTCTCGTCGCCCGAGCCGCCCGGGACGGGGAGGTTGACGGTGAAGCCCTCCCCCGGGCCCGAGCCGGTGTCGCTCGCCGGCCCGGTGCCGGGGTACAGCGGCGACTCGTGGATCGAGACGAACAGGACGCGATCGGTCGCGTGGAAGATGTCGTTCGTGCCGTTGCCGTGGTGCACGTCCCAGTCGAGGATCAGGACGCGGTCCAGGCCGTGGGCGTCGAGCGCGTGCTGAGCCGCGACCGCGATCGCGTTGAACAGGCAGAACCCCATCGCGCGCGACCGCGTCGCGTGGTGGCCCGGCGGGCGGTGCAGCGACGCCCCGCGACGGGCCTCGCCCCCCAGCAGCGCGTCGACCATGGCCACGGCCCCGCCTGCGGCGTGCAGCGCCGCCGGCCAGGAGCCGGCCGTGGCGACCGTGTCGGCGTCGATCATCCCGCCGCCGGCGGCGCAGAAGCGCTCGATGCGGTCGACATGGGCCGGGTCGTGGACGGCCTCGAGGCGCTCGCGCTCGACCGCCGGCGACAGGCGTACGTCCCAGTCCAGCCAGTCTCGCTGCTCCAGCGCCTGCTCGACGGCGACGATGCGCGCCACGCGCTCTGGATGCGGGCCCGTGTCGTGCTCGCGCGACGACGGATGGCGGAGCAAGAGGGCCTGCGGCATGCGGGTACCGTACCCCGCTCATGGCGGTCGACCGGAACCCGAGCGGGGTCGACGTCGTCGTCGTCGGCGCGGGGGCGGCAGGCCTCTACGCGGCGCTGACCGCGGCCCGCGACGGCGCGCGGGTCACCCTCATCTCCGCCACCCCGCTGGCCCAGACCGCGAGCTACTGGGCCCAGGGCGGGCTCGCCGCGGCGCTCGGCCCCGACGACTCGCCCGACCTGCACCGCCGCGACACCGAGCGCGCCGGCCGCGGGCTGACCCGGCGTTCTGCGGCCACGGTCCTCTGCCGCGAGGCACCGCGCGCCGTCCGCGACCTCGAGGCGCTGGGCGTGCGCTTCGACGCCGATCGCGACGGCAACCTCGCGCTGGGGCTCGAGGGCGGGCACTCGCTGCGACGCGTCGCGCACGCGGGCGGGAGCGCCACCGGCCGGCGCGTCGTGCGCGACCTCTCGGCGCTCGTCGTGG
Organism: uncultured Actinomycetes bacterium; assembly: GCA_963840185.1. Lineage (GTDB taxonomy): Bacteria > Actinomycetota > Thermoleophilia > Solirubrobacterales > Solirubrobacteraceae > JAOPZW01. The sequence goes on from CAWIXY010000001.1 coordinate 381,527, forward strand.
AGCACGGCGGCGTGACCGTCGTGGAGGGCTCGCGTGCCTCGGCGCTGTGGGCCGACGACGGCCGCTGCCGGGGCGTCGTCTGCGAGGACGGGCGCGCGGTCCTCGCCCGCGCGGTGATCCTGGCGACGGGCGGCAGCGCCGCGCTGTGGCGGCGCACGACGAACCCGCCGGGCTCACTCGGCATCGGACTGATGCTCGCCCGCGGCATCGGCGCCGCGCTCGCCGACCTGGAGCTCATGCAGTTCCATCCCACCGCGGTCACCGGCATCAAGGGACGCGAGGGCTTCCTGGTCACCGAGGCGATCCGCGGCGAGGGCGCCGTGCTGCTCGACGCCGCCGGCGAGCGCTTCGTGGACGAGCTCGCACCGCGTGACGAGGTCGCGCGCGCGATCTTCGAGCGCATGGCCCGTGACGACGTGCCGTCGGTGTCGCTCGACATGCGCGCGGTCGACGGCGCCGACTTCCCCAACGTCGTCGAGGCGCTGCGCGAGGCGGGGCTGGACCCGGCGACGCAGCTCGTGCCGGTCGCGCCGGCGGCCCACTACGGGATGGGCGGGATCGTCGCCGACCTCGACGGAGCGACGACCGTGCCGGGCCTGTACGCGGTCGGCGAGGCGGCCTGCACGGGCCTGCACGGCGCCAACCGCCTGGCCTCCAACAGCCTGTCGGAGTGCTTCGTCCTCGGCGCGCGCGCGGGCCTCGCCGCGCTCGACGAGCCGCGCCCGTCGGCGCATCCGCGGACCCACGCGCCGTCGGCCGGGGTGGTCGTCATGCCCTCGCGCGAGACCCGCCACGCGGTGTGGCGCGAGGCGGGCCTCGTGCGCGATCGCGAAGGACTGCAGCGCCTGGCCGGCGACGAGCACCCGCTCGCCCGCCTCGTCGCCGCCCACGCCCTCCTGCGCGAGGAGACCCGCGGCGCCCACGTGCGCTCGGACTTCCCGCTGACCGACCCCGCGCTCGACGGCCGGCACACGGTCACCCGCGCCGACGCGCAGGAGCCGGTGTTCGAGCCGTGGGCCTGAGCCGGCTGGAGAGGCCGAGCGGGAACCACGGGCACTCGGCCCGTGAGGGCATCGGCCTCGCGCGGCGCCTACGGCTTCGAGCGCGGAGCTAGGGCTGGCCCGCGGTGGCCCGGGAGGGACCCACCAGCGCCAGGTCGCGCGTCGGTTGGAGTCTCGTCACGATCGGGGAGTCCTTGCAGGTGCACTTCGTCGCGGTGTCCCAGCACAGCTTTCCGTCGACGCACTTGTAGACGATCCCGCCGCGCGTGACCGTTGCGCCGTGGTCCATGGTCTCGCCGCTCGGACCCGAGCAACCGCGAAGGATCGGTCCATCGACCGGCTGTCGAGCGCTGCTCTGAGATGGCGCCAGCGAAGCGAGGGCGAGCGTCAAGGCCAACGCCGCGCCCAAAGCGACCATCGCCCTGCGGAAACCTGACATCTGCAGTCGCACGTCTGCCTCACTTTCGGAGGGCTGCGAGCCGGATCGGTCACCGGCTCGGGGTATGGCCGAGGATCGCGCGGGCCCGCAGGGACCCGGAAGGGACCACAGGGATGGCGCGACCAACCCTGCGCGCCAGATCGATCGCCGAGCTTAATCCCAGCTCAACAATCCAGGCATCCCGCGCTTCACACGCGCCTTCCATACTTGCCGCGCTCGGATCCACGAGAGGAGTGCGGGTCAGCTCATGTACCAGATCAGCAGGGCGATCTACCGGGACCTCGCGCCCGACATCGTCGGTGGGCGCGAGGGCCACGCCCACGTCGTGCGCGCGTGCGAGTGCACGATCGAGCGGCTGGTGTCCGACCGCCACTACTTCTCCCGGCCCGCGCGGACGCTGTTCCAGGACGTGCGCCCGCACATCGCGCTCACCGCGCAGGGGCGGGCGTGGAACGTCGTCCAGGCCTACGTGAAGCTCGCGCTCGAGACCATCGAGCGGCTGCCGAAGAACGGCTACGACGTCAACGGGAACCCGCTGCAGTGTCGCGCGACCACGCGCCGCGGGACGCCCTGCCAGCGCGTCCCGCTGCACCACAACGGCTACTGCCCGTCGCACCAGCACCTCGCGGAGACCGAGGAGCTGACGGCGGGCACCCCGATCGCCGCCTGAGCGGCGGACCCGTCCACTAGCGTCCCGCCGATGGGCGGGCTGCTCGGGGTCGACGTCGGCGGCACGTTCACCGACGCGGTCGTCGTGGCCGACGGGCGCCTGCACACCGCGAAGGCCCCGACGACGCCCGGCGACCAGTCGCGCGGCGTCATGGCCGCGGTCGGCGCCGCGCTCGAGGCGGCCGGGCTCGCGCCGCGCGACGTCGAGGCGTTCGCGCACGGCATGACCGTCGCCACCAACGCGCTGCTCGAGGGGAATGGCGCGCGCACGGCGCTCGTGGCGACCGAGGGCTTCACCGACGTCGTCGAGCTCGGCCGCCAGGCCCGCGCCGAGCTCTACCGGCTGTGCGCCGCGCACCCGGCGCCGCTCGTGCCGCGCGAGCGCCGCTTCGCCGCGCCCGAGCGCATGGGCCCGGAGGGCGTCCTGCGTGCGCTGACGCCGGAGGGTGCGGCCGCCGTGGCCGGCGCCGTCGCGGGCTGCGGGCCGGAGGCGGTCGCCGTCTGCCTGCTGCACGCCTACCGCGATCCCGCGCACGAGCTGGCGCTGGGCGCGGCCCTGCGCGAGCGCCTGGGCGACACGGTTCACGTGTCGCTCTCGCACGAGGTCGTCGGCACGTTCCGCGAGTACGAGCGCGCCGCGACGACCGAGGTCGACGCCGCGCTCTCGCCGCTGCTGGCCGCCTACCTGCGCCGCCTGCTGGCGCGGGCCTCCGAGGCCGAGCTGCCGGAGCCGGCGATCATGCAGTCCAGCGGCGGCCTGGCGGACGCGGCGACCGCCGCCGGCCACGCGGCGCTCACGGTGCTCAGCGGCCCGGCCGGCGGCGCGGCCGCGGCCGCGCTGCTGGCCGAGCGCTGCGGGGAGCCAGACCTCGTGTGCTTCGACATGGGCGGGACGTCGTGCGACGTCTGCGTCGTCGAGGGCGGCGCGGTGCGGGAGGCGGCCGGCCGCGAGGTCGGCGGCCGTCCGCTGGCCCTGCCGATGGTGGACATCCACACGGTCGGCGCCGGCGGCGGGTCGGTCGCGTGGCGCGACGCCGGCGGCGCGCTGCGCGTCGGACCGCGCTCGGCCGGTGCGGAGCCGGGGCCGGCCTGCTACGGGCGCGGGGGCACCGAGCCGACCGTGACCGACGCCAACCTCGTCCTGGGGCACCTCGATCCCGACGTCCCGCTGGCCGGCGGCGTCGACCTCGACGCCGCGGCGGCGCGCGCCGCCGTGGGCGCGCTCGCGCGCGAGCTCGGCCTCGACGCGGAGGCCTGCGCCGCCGGGATCGTCCGCGTGGCGAACGCCGAGATGGTCCGCGCGCTGCGCGTGATGACCGTCGAGCGCGGCGTCGACCCGCGCGCGTTCGCGCTGCTGGCGTTCGGCGGCGCCGGTCCCCTGCACGCCGCCGCGATCGCCGACGAGCTCGGCATGCGCCGGATCCTCGTCCCGCGCGCGTCCGGCGTCCTGAGCGCGCTGGGCCTCGCCGCCGCCGAGCGACGGCACGACCACGCGCAGACGGTGCTGCTGCACGGCTCCGCGCTGACGCGCGCGGCGCTCGACGTCCGGCGACGGCGAGGCGGCCTACGACGTGCGCTACCGCGGGCAGTCCTTCGAGCTGACCGTGCGCGGCTGCGGCCCGGATCCCGCGGCGGTGCGCGAGGCCTTCGAGGCGGCCCACGAGGAGCGCTACGGCTTCCGCGACGACGACGGGGAGATCGAGGTGGTCACGATCCGCGTCCGCCACGCCGAACCCGGCCCCGCGGTCGACTTCGCGGCCGGCGAGCCGCTGGACGTCGAGGGCCCGTCGGTCATCCGCCTGCCCGAGGCGACGCTCGTCGTGCCCGAGGGCTGGCGCGGGCGCACCGACGCCACGGGCACGCTCGTGCTGGAGCGCGCGTCGTGAGCCTGGATCCCATCGCCCTGCAGGTCGTCACGGGAGCGTTGCGCGCGACCTGCGAGGAGATGGGCGCCGTGCTCGTGCGCTCGGCCCACTCGGCCAACATCAAGGAGCGCCGCGACTGCTCGACGGCGCTGTTCGATCCGGGCGGCGAGATGGTCATGCAGGCGGAGCACATCCCTGTGCACCTCGGTGCGATGCCGGCCGCGGTCGAGGCGGTGCGCGGCCGCGTCGAGCCGGGCGACGACGCCTCCTGGGTCCTCAACGACCCGTTCGCAGGCGGCACGCACCTGCCCGACATCACCGTCGTCACGCCGGTGGTGCACGAGGGCTTGCCCCTGGGCTTCGCGGCCAGCCGCGCGCACCACGCGGACGTCGGCGGGCGCACTCCCGGCTCGATGCCCGCCGACTCCACGTCGCTGGAAGAGGAGGGGGTCGTCATCGCGCCGCGTCGCCTCGACGAGGCCGCCATCACCGAGCTGACCGGGCGGATGCGCCAGCCCGCCCAGCGGCGGGCCGACCTGCGCGCGCAGCTCGCCGCCAACCGGATGGGCGCGCTGCGCCTGACCGAGCTGGCGCGGCGTGTCGGCGCCGCCGCGCTGGCCGAGGCGACCGCGGCCGTGCTCGACTACGCCGAGCGGCGCACGCGCGCGTGCCTGGCGGCGCTCGAGGACGGCACGCGATCGGCGACCGACGTGCTCGAGGCGCGCGAGGGCGACCTCGACCTGCGCCTGGCCGCGACCGTCGCCGGCGACGAGCTGTTGCTGGACTTCACGGGCAGCGCGAACCAGCACGAGGGCAACCTCAACTGCCCGCTGGCGGTGACCCGCTCGGCCTGCCTGTTCGCGCTGCGCGTCCTCACCGACCCGGACATCCCCCCGAGCGCCGGGGCCCACCGGCCGCTGACGGTCCGTGCGCCCGAGGGCTCCCTGCTCAACGCGCGCCCCGGCGCCGCCGTGGCCGCCGGCAACGTCGAGACGTCCTCGCGCGTCGCCGACCTCGTGCTCGGCGCCTTCGGCCGCGCGCTGGGCCAGGGGACGATGAACAACCTCACGCTCGGCAACGAGCGCTTCACCTACTACGAGACGCTGGGCGGCGGCCAGGGCGCGTGCGCCGACGCCGACGGGCCAAGCGGCGTGCACGTGGCGATGAGCAACACGCTGAACACACCGGTCGAGGCGCTCGAGCTCGAGTTCCCGCTGCGCGTCGTGCGCCACGCGCTGCGCCGCGGGTCCGGCGGCGCCGGCCGCCACCGCGGGGGCGAGGGCCTCGTGCGCGAGGTGCAGGCGCTCGAGGAGATGGCCTTCTCGCTCATCACCGAGCGCCGCCGCCACGCGCCCGCCGGCGCGGCGGGCGGGGCGCCGGGCGCGCGCGGGCGCAACCTGCTCGACGGCGAGGAGCTCGGTGCGAAGGCCTCGGGCACGCTGCGCGCGGGCTCACGGCTGACGATCGAGACGCCCGGCGGCGGCGGCCACGGGCCCGCGGATCCGGGCACGCAGCCCACGTAGGATCCGCCCATGGCGAGCGTCGGGTTCATCGGGCTGGGCATCATGGGGTCGCGGATGGCGGCCAACCTCGCGGCCGCGGGCCACGAGCTCACGGTCTACAACCGCACCCGCGAGCGGGCCGCGGCCTGGGTCGCCGAGCACGGCGGCGCGGTGGCGGACACGCCGGCCGGGCGTCGGCGCGGCGGCGGAGATCGTGATCACGATGGTCGTCGACGCGCCGCAGGTCGAGGCGGTGCTGCTCGGCCCCGGCGGCGTCGCCGAGGGCGCCGGCGAGGGTGTGCTGTGCGTCGACATGTCGACGATCGGCCCGGCCGAGGCTCGCGCTATCGGCGCCGCGCTGGCCGAGAAGGGGCTGGCCTTCGTCGACGCGCCGGTCACCGGCTCCTCCCCGCGGGCGGAGGCCGGCACGCTGACCATCATGGCCGGCGGCGCCGCGCCCGACGTCGAGCGCGCGCGCCCGCTGCTGGAGATCATGGGCAGCCTCGTGCTCCACGTCGGCGAGCTCGGACAGGGCCAGATGACGAAGCTCGTGAACAACGCGGTGGCGGCGGCGAACGCCTCCGTGCTGGCCCAGGCGCTCGTCGTGGCCCGGGCGACGGGCGTGGACATCAAGGCGCTCGTGCAGGTCATGGCGGCGGGCAGCGGCGGCAGCGCGATGCTCGACCTGAAGGCCGGACCGATGCTCGAGCACGACTACACGACGCTGTTCAAGCTCGAGCACATGCTGAAGGACGTGCGCCTGTGCCTCGAGGCCGGCCAGCAGGCGGGCGTGCCCTTCCCCGCGGCGGCCGAGACGCACGAGGCCCTGGTCGCCGCGATGGGCCGCGGGCACGCCCAGGACGACTTCGCCGCCGTGCTCGAGGCCTACGAGGGGCTGGCCGGCGTTCGTCTCTGACGCGGGACGGGACGGAAGGGCGTGTGACGACGCCGGGCGGTCGCCGGGCCCCGATGAGCGGATGGACGCCTTTCGTCGCGCTCGATCAACCGTCCAGCGGTTTCTGCGCACCTTCTGGCAGGTTTCGGCGCAAAGCGTGCGCAATTCTGCACTAGGCTCCCCCTGCCCGGGGGTTCCCCCCTACAAGCCGTGCTGTGCAGGTGAATTCCTTCCCTCGACCCGGAGGCCGACTCAGCCTCGTCGCCACGAGCGGTGGCTCGACGCCGCCATCACGGCCTGGCGGGTCGCGCTCAGGGGGCGGCCGGCCGAGGCTGGAATCGTCGCAGGGCTCCCAGCACGCCGATCAGGTCCGCGCGCGCGTCGCGGCCATCACGGACGCCTGCTGGCAGTGCCGCAGCAAGGTGCGGGCGATCGTCGGGGTGCTCGTCGACCCGGCGCGTACCCCGGATGGCAGCGGCTTCATCCCGTTCGACGAGGTCGCCGGGGTCCTGGCCGAGACGCTGGACCCGCGCGCGCTGGCCGCGCGCCGCATCGGCGAGATCCGCCACCGCTCCAGCCCGGGCGTCGCCGGCGGCTACATCGCCAACGGCTGCGTCGAGTGCGACGCGCTGCTGGGCCGCTTCCCGCTCGAGGATCTGCTGGCCGAGCACCTTCACAACGGCGGCACCTACGGGCAGCTCGACATGGGCATCGCCGTCGATCTCCCGCTCGTGCAGTCCGGCCGCCTGCGGGCGCTCGGCTAGCCGCTACGAACCTCCCAGAGCGCCGACGCGCCACGTGATCAGGCTGTAAAAGCCCGCCAGGAGCAGGGACATTTGGGGATTTGCGGGTCGTTTGCGACAATGCGCCCGTCCCGGAGCACAGGCTGCCCCCGCGGCCTCGCCCGGGATTTCTCTGTCGTCGTCCCCCTCCCCCATATGCCAACTGCTTTCAAGGAATGGGCGGTCACCGTCCGCGCGCTCGCCGAAGGCGAGCAGCTCGTCACCCTTCGCAAGGGCGGCATCCGTGAAGAGAACAAGCACTTCGAGCTCGACCACGAGCGCTTCTTCCTCTACCCCACGTTCGAGCACCAGCGCAACGACGTCATCCGCGCCTCACATCAGCCCGAGCTGCGCCGTGCGCTCGAGGAGGGGGTCTGGCCGGATGCCGAGCCGCCGGTCGGCGCGCTGACGCGCGACGGCGGGATCCCGCAGCCCGACCGCGTCCGGATCCGCGCCTGGGCCGAGGTGGCCGACCACTGGACGATCACCGACCCGCGCATCGTGGACGCGCTGTCGCCGTATTACGTCTGGTCGACGGACTACGCCGAGAAGCGCCTGTCCTGGAAGCGCCGCCATCCGCTGCACGTGCTGCTGCTGCGCACGTACCGCATCCCGCGCCCGGTGACGGTCAAGGTGCGTGAGGACTTCCACGGCTGCAAGTCGTGGCTGCAGATCACGCGCGACCTGCCCTTCGAGGGCACGCCGGTCCTGTCCGACGACGAGTTCGGTCGCGTGTCCGAGCAGATCCAGTCGATCTGCCTCGGCGGCGTGCCCGCGCTGGTCTAGCCCGCGCTGCCCCTCTCCGCCGCCGAAGCCCTGCTGCGGGACGCCCGGCGCGTCCTCGCCCTGGGGATCGGTGGTGGCGGGGACGTCGTCGGCGCCCTCGCCGTCCGCGGCCTGGCCGCGGCGCACGGGACCCCGACGGTCCTCGGCGGCCTCACCTGGGAGCGCCGCCCGATCGACCCGCTGCCCGGGCCCCGCTCGCTCGGCGAGTTGAGCGGCGCCGAGCCGCTGGCACCGGCCGCCGCGCTCGCCGGGCCGGCCACGACGGGCCCGGGCGGCTTCCGCTTCGCCGAGGCGCGGGTCGCCGAGCTGCTCGGCGAGCCGACGATCCTCGTCGACCCGACCGGCGGCCCCGCCGCCGTCGCCGACGGGATCGTCGCCGCGGCCCGGCACGGCGACTGCGACGTCGTCGTCCTGCTGGACGTCGGCGGCGACGTGCTCGCCCACGGCGACGAGCCGGGGCTGGCGAGCCCGCTGGCCGACGCCGTCCTGCTCGCCGCGGCGCCCGGCGTCGAGGAGGCGGGCCTGCGCGCCGTGGGCGCCGTGTTCGGCGCCGGCTGCGACGGCGAGCTCACCCCCGCCGAGGTCGCCGAGCGCCTCGACGAGGTCTCCGCCGCCGGCGGCGCGCTCGGCGTGCTGGAGCCCGACGAGCCCACGCTCGAGCTGCTGGGCGCCGGCGTCGCCGCCGTCCCCACCGAGGCCAGCGCGATGGCCCTGCGCTGCGCGCGCGGCGAGACCGGCGTCACGACGATCCGCGAGGGCCGGCGCACGGTGCAGCTGACGCCGCAGGGCGGGCAGGTCGCCTGCTACGAGCCCGGCGCGGCGCTCGCGTCGGCCGCGCGCCTGGCCTTCGCCGTGCGCGACGCCGCCGACCTGCTGGAGGCCGACGCGATCCTGGCCGGCCTGGGCGTGCGCACGGAGCTGGCCTACGAGCGCGACGCGAGCCGCTCCGCGCAGCGCGGCTGAGACCGTGCGACGCCGGTCGCGCAGCGGGTTCTGACCGAGGCGGACCTCGGAGCGCCCACGCGGGTCAGTCGTCGCCGTCCCGGTCGTCGTCGTCGTCGTGCCGGCCGCGGGCCGCGTCGTCGAACCAGTTCAGCACGCGCCGCCAGGCCTCCGCCGCGGCGTGCGGATCGAAGCGCGCTCCGGTGTCGTTGAAGAAGGCGTGGTCGGCCTCGCTGAAGGTGAGGAGCTCGTACGTGAGGTCGGCGGCCTCGAGCGCCGCCTTCGCCGCGGGCCGTGACGCGTTGACCCGGTCGTCGAGACCGCCGTAGACGCCGAGCACGGCCGCGCGCGAGCCGTCGAGGCGGCCTCCTTCGGGGAACGGGCCGTAGAACGGGGCCGCGGCGGCGAGCCGCCGCTCGCCGGAGGCGAGCAGGCGCCAGACCATGCCGCCTCCGAAGCAGAAGCCGATCGCGGCGATCGGCTTCCCGCGTCCAGTGCGGCGGCGGACCTCCCGGACGCCGGCCTTCATGTCGGCGACGAAGCGCTCGGGCGGGGTCCGGCTGAGCGCTGCCGCGACCTCGGCCTCCCCGGGGAACGCTCCCGTGCCGCCCTCCTCGGAGAGCAGGTCGACGGCGAGCGCCGACCACCCGCTGGCGGCGAAGCGGCCGGCCACCGTGCGGATGTGCTCGGTGAGGCCGCGGTTCTCGTGGATCACGAGGACACCGCCGCGCGGCTCGGTCGCCGCCGCCCAGGCGCCCATCAACGTCCCCGCGCCGCGCGGGCCGGCGAACGTGATCGACTCCGGCGCGACCGGCGCCCAGACGGTCTCGGCAGCCGCGTCGTCGTCAGCGCTGCGCGCACCTGCCGACGCACCCGCCGGGGCGCTCGCGAAGCGCGCCAGCAGCGCCGACGCGGCCGCCGTGCCCAGCCCGAGGAGGCCCAGGCGCCGCATCGCCTCCCGGCGCGTGATGATGCCGTCGGCGAGGTCCTCCGCGACCTCCTCGGCCAGGTACTTCTGGATCTCGGTCATCGCGGTGCTCCTCCCGGGACGCTGGCTGGACAGGAGCCATCGTCTCAGAGCGCAGAGGCCCCGAGTCGCGGTTGCCGGAGGACGCGTTCGCTAGGCGATCAGCTCGGTCCCCACCCAGGCCACGACGGCGACCAGCGCGCAGACGGCCAGCAGGCCCGCGAGCAGCCGGCCCGGGCGCTCGCCGCCTCCGGTCTGGTCGTCGAGCAGGTCGGCCTGGAGCAGGACCTCGCGCGCGGCGGCCGCGCCCGAGACGGGCACGAGCACGTCGCGCGGGCCGGCGGCGAGCATGTCGGGCACGTCGAAGCCGCGCGTGCGGCGCAGCATGCTCGGGACGCCCTCCTCGAGCAGGAGGCCCTGGATCAGCTCGGCCTCGGCCTGGTTGCGCGCCGCCGGCGACCGTCACGAGCGCGCCCTCGCGTGTACTGCGGGCTTGATCTTGCGCGCGCGCTCGCGGGCGGCCGTCACCGGCTCGCTCGACGCCGCTGCGGTCGGCGTGCACGAGCGGCATCCCGCAGGCCGGGCAGAAGCGCTCGTCCCCGGCGCCGCCCGGTGCGCCGCAGCCCGGGCAGACGAGCGCCTCAGGCATCGACGACCTCGACCGCCGACCTCGGTGACGACGCCGTCGTCGATGCGGAAGCAGCGGACCTCGGGCTCGTCGCCGGCGGCCAGCCCGACGATCAGCCACTCCACGCCGGGCCAGCCGGCCGCGAAGTTGACGTCGGTCTGCGACGGGTAGGGCTCCGAGCGCGTGTGCGAGTGGTAGATCGCGCCGAGCTCGTCGCCGCGCGTCCTCGATCGTCGGTCAGCTCGCGGTGCAGCGCCATGCCGTCGACCTCGAAGCGGAAGCGGGCTCGCGGCGGTGTTCTCGGCCTCGTGCACGCTGACCGCCCGCGCCGTCGCGCACGGCGACGAGCGCCGCAGCACTCGTTCGGCGCGTCGCGCCGGGCGTGCTCGACGATCTGATCGCGCAGCGTGCGCGGCGATGATCACCGGGCAGCTGCCCTACTCGGACTTGAGCGCGGGGCGATCGTCGTCGTCGTCGCGGTGCCGGTCGCCCCGAGAGCGAGTCCTTGAACTCGCGCATGCCGTTGCCGATCGAGCGGCCGACCTCGGGCAGCTTCTTCGGGCCCGAGCACGATGAGCGCGATGACCAGGACGATGATGAGCTCCATGGGGCCGATGTTGGGCATCGCGGCTTCCTACCACCAGACGGTCGAGTCGAGGTTCTCGATCTCGTCGACGGGCAGCGTGTAGATCCCGCACGAGAGGTACTTCCAGCCGTCGTCGCAGACGATGAAGACGACGTTGCCCTCGTCCATCTCGTCGGCGATGCGCACGGCGATCGCGGCGATCGCGCCCGACGAGACGCCGGCGAACAGGCCCTCCTCGTCGAGCAGCTTGCGCGTCCAGACGATCGCGTCGCGGTTGGTGACGAAGATCTTGCGGTCGAGCAGGCTACAGGTCGATGATCGGCGGGATGAAGCCGTCGTCGAGCGAGCGCAGGCCCTGGACCGGCTCGCCCTGCATCGGCTCGGCGGCGACGATCTTCACGCGGTCGCCGAGCTCCTCCTTGAAGCGCCGGCCGTTGCCCATGAGCGTGCCGCCCGTGCCCAGGCCGGCGACGAACGCGTCGACCTCGCCGTCGAGCTCCTCGAGGATCTCCGGCGCCGTGCCGTTGTAGTGCGCGCGCGGGTTGGCCTGGTTGCCGTACTGGTAGGGCATGTAGTACGAGGCGTCGGCCGCGGCCATCTCGAGCGCCATCGCGACCGCGCCGTTGGAGCCCTGGTCGCCGGGCGAGTAGACGATCTCCGCGCCGTACATCTCGCAGCAGCTGCGTGCGCTCGGGCGTGACGTTGTCGGGCATGACGACCTTCAGCGGGTAGCCCTTGCGCGGGCAGATCATCGCCAGCGAGATGCCGGTGTTGCCCGAGGTCGGCTCGAGGATCGTCTGGCCCGGGCGCGATCAGGCCCTTGCTCCTCGGCGTCCTCGATCAGCGCGCGCGCGACGCGGTCCTTGACCGAGCCCGTCGGGTTGCGCGACTCGAGCTTGGCCCAGATGCGCACGCCCGGCTTGGGCGAGAGGCGCTTGAGCTCGACCAGCGGCGTGTTGCCGATCGCCTGGACGATGTCGCCGTAGCGACCGCCGCAGGGCCGGTTCTCGAGCGGGCGGGAGGCACTTCATGAGGCTGCAGGCTACCGCGCGCCGCCGGCCATGGCCGGCAGGATGACGAGCGTGTCGCGCTCGCCGACCGGCGTGTCGAGGCCGTCGAGGACGCGGACGTCCTCGTCGTTGAGGTAGACGTTGACGTAGCGGTTGAGGTCGCCGTCGTCGCCGAAGAGCTGGCCCTGCGTCGTCGGGGTGGGCGTCGGCGAGCGCGCGCAGGACGTCGCCGACGCTCGTCGCCGTCGGCGGTCGACCTCGCGCTCGCCGCCGACGGACGGGCGCAGGACCGGCGGGATCCGGATCGTGGCCATCGGCGTCGAGCCAGGCTAGCCCGCTGCGGCGCAGAACGCCTCGTAGTCGGGGAAGACGCCCATCTCGTCGTCGGCGATCTCGTCGGGCTCGCGCGAGCAGATCGGGCACTCGGGGTCGCGGCGGACCTTGAGCTCGGTCGTCGTCGCGCCCAGCGCGTCGTACATGCAGCAGGCGGCCGATGAGCGGCTCGCCGGCGCCGATGATCAGCTTGATGACCTCGGTCGCCTGCAGCAGGCCCATCGTCCCGGGCAGCACGCCGAGCACGCCGTTGGCGCCGCAGGACGGCGCGAGCTCGGCCGGCGGCGGCTCGCGGAAGAGGCAGCGGTAGCACGGGCCCTCGTAGGGCGCGAAGACGCTGAGCTGGCCCTCGAAGCCGAGGATCGCGGCGCTGACGACCGGGATCCGCAGCCGCACCGACGCGTCGTTGAGCAGGTAGCGCGTCGGGAAGTTGTCGACGCCGTCGACGATGATGTCGTAGCCCTCGATGATCTCCATGATGTTCGAGGCGTCCAGGCGCGTCTGGTACTTGACGACCTTGACGTCGGGGTTGAGCGCGTTGATCGCCTGCTCGGCCGAGTCGACCTTCGGGACGCCGACGCGGTCGGTCGTGTGGATGACCTGGCGCTGGAGGTTGGAGACGTCGACGACGTCGTCGTCGACGATGCCGAGCGTGCCGACGCCGGCGGCGGCGAGGTAGAGCGCGGTCGGCGAGCCGAGGCCGCCGGCGCCGAGCAGCAGCACCTTGGCGTCGAGCAGCTTCTGCTGGCCCTCCGTCGCCGATCTCGGGCAGCAGGAAGTGGCGCGAGTAGCGCTCGCGCTGCTCGGGGGTGAACGTGCGCGGGACCTCGACCTCGTAGCCGCGGTCCTTCCACAGCGTGTAGCCGCCGGTCATCGACTCGACGTGCTCGTAGCCGAGCTCGTGCTCGAGCGTGTGGGCGGCGAGCGCGGAGCGGTTGCCCGAGGCGCAGTAGAGGATGACGCGCTGCGAGCGATCGGGCACGGCGCCCTCGATGCGCGACTCGAGGTAGCCGCGCGGCACGTGCTTGGCGCCGGGCAGGTGGCCCGCGGCGAACTCCTCGGTCTCGCGGACGTCGATGATCGCGACGCCCTCGTCGAGCGAGCTCGTGGACCTCGGACGGGATCGACCTCGTCGACCTGGCTCTTGATCTGCCGGATGTACTCGGCTTCCTGAGGGAGTCATGCTTCAAAAAGTATAGCGAGGCCCGATCCGTCCAGAACGTGGCCGCCGGCTGGATCGCGGGACGCCGAACGCCGATCGGACGATGGCATGTTCCGCACCCCCGCGTCGCGTCTGGCCAAGCCGCCGTTGCTCACGCAGGTCCTCGCCGTCAACGCGGCGCTCATCTGCGCGACCGTGCTGGCCTCGTCGGTCGCCTGGGGGTTCGACGCCCGCCCGGGCGGCGTCGACCGCGAGCGCTTCCTGGTGCTCGTGGCCGCCGTCCTGGCCACCGTGCTCGTCAACGCGATGGTCCTGCGCCGGCGCTTCCGCCCGCTGGAGCGAGCTCATCGACGCCATGGAGGCCGTCGACTTCCTGCCCGGCTCCGCGCGGCCCACGATGCCCGAGCCCGACAGCGCCGAGGTCGCGCGCCTGCACTCGGCCTTCGACCGCATGCTCCGCCGCCTCGAGGCCGAGCGCTCGCGCACGGCGAGCGCCGTCCTGCAGCGCCCAGGAGGCCGAGCGCGCCCGCCTGGCGCGCGACCTGCACGACGAGGCCAACCAGGCGCTGACCGGCGTGCTGCTGCGCCTGGAGGCCACGACGCAGGACGCCCCGCCCAGGCTGCACGAGGAGCTGCGCGAGACCCAGGCGGTCGCCACGCAGGCGATGAGCGAGCTGCTGCGCCTGTCGCGCGAGCTGCGCCCCGCCGCGCTCGACGACCTCGGCCTGGCCGCGGCCCTGCGCACGAAGGCCGACGAGTTCGCCCGGGGCACGCAGATCCGCACCGACCTCGACGTCGGCGCCGGCTCGGTCGACGAGCTCGACGGCGACGAGCAGCTCGTCGTCTACCGCGTCGTGCAGGAGGGGCTGTCGAACGTCGCCCAGCACGCGCGCGCGGCGCGCGTCGCCGTCACGCTGCACCGCGACGGCGCGGCGACCGTTCTGCGGATCGCCGACGACGGGCGCGGCTTCGACCCGCAGCGCCCGGCGCCCGGCCTCGGCCTCACCGGCATGCGCGAGCGCGCCGGCCTGGCGGGCGGCGGGCTGACCGTCGCGTCCGCGCCGGGGAAGGGCACGACCGTCGAGCTGCGGCTGGGCGAGGGATGAGCGTGCGCGTCCTCATCGCCGACGACCACGGCATCGTCCGCGGCGGCCTGCGGCTGCTGCTCGACCGCCAGCCCGACATGGAGGTCGTCGCCGAGGCGGCCGACGGGGCGCGAGGCCGTGGCCGCCGCTCTGCGCCTTGCGTCCCGACCTGGCCATCCTCGACGTCTCGATGCCGCGCCTCACCGGCCTGCAGGCGGCCCGCTCGATCCGCATGCAGGCGCCCGAGGTCACCGTGCTCATGCTCTCGATGCACGACGACGAGCGCTACCTCTTCGAGGCGCTGAAGGCCGGCGCCGCGGGCTACGTGCTCAAGCACGAGGCCGACCAGGAGCTCGTCGACGCCGTCCGTGCCGTCCTGCGCGGCGAGTCGTTCCTGACCAGCGCAGCGCAGCGCTCGCTGGTGCGCGCCTGGCTGACCGACGGCTCGGCCGGCCCGCGCGAGCCGCTCAGCCCGCGCGAGCAGGAGGTCCTCAAGCTGATCGCCGAGGCGCACACCAACCGCGAGATCGGCGCGCTGCTCGGGCTGGCGGAGAAGACGGTCGAGTCCCACCGCGGCAACATCCTGCGCAAGCTCGGCATGCGCGACCGCGTCGAGCTCGTGCGCTACGCGATCCGCCGCGGGCTGGTCGAGGCCTAGGGCGGCCTGACGACCTACCCTGGAGGCGATGGCGCCTCGCCTTCGCCTCGCCCTGATGGTCGCCGGCACGCTGGTGCTGGCCGGCGCGCTGGGCGTGGTGCTGCTCACGCGCCCCGACGACGGGCCCGCCGGGCAGGGGGGCGGCTTCGCCGGCTCGCTGCGCCCCGCGATCCCGCCGCAGGACTTCACCCTGCGCGACGAGGCCGGGCGCCGGGTGTCGCTGGCCGACTTTCGCGGGCAGGTGACGGTGCTGACCTTCCTCTACACGACGTGCGAGGACACCTGCCCGGTGACCGCGACGACGATCCGCGGCGCGCTTGACGACCTCGGTCATGACGTCCCCGCGCTTGCCGTGAGCGTCGACCCAGCCAACGACACTGAGCGCTCCGCGCAGCGCTTCCTCTCCGAGCGGCGCCTGTCGGGTGGGCGCATGCGCTTCCTGCTCGGCGCCCGGGCGCAGCTGGCGCCGGTGTGGAAGGCCTACGGCATCAGGCCGCAGGGCGAGCACTTCGAGCACTCCGCCTACGTGCTGCTCATCGACCGCGCCGGGCGCCAGCGCGTCAGCTTTCCCGTCGCCAGGCTGACCTCGGAGGGCCTGGTGCACGACATCCGCGCGCTGGAGGCCGAAGGCGAGGCGGAGTCGACTACTGCGCTGAGGCCGACAGCAGCCACAGCCCGAGGCTCGTGAAGCCGACCATCACGCCGAGCATCCAGTACTGCGAGCGCGTGGCGTCGCGCATCCGGTCGTAGACCACCAGCGCACGGTCGTGGGCGAGCGTCAGGCCGGCCACGTGGCCGATCACCAGCGCCGCCACCTGGACGTACCAGATGCCCGTCGCGCTGATGACCCCGTAGTCGACCGTGCGCGTGGCGGTGCCGAGCAGGTCGCTGCCGTCGCCGAGCGGGTCGGAGGCCAGGTAGGCCATGGCCTGGCCCTGGTAGATCAGCAGCGAGAAGTAGTGGGCCACGACGTAGGCCAGCGCGATCGGCACGAGCGAGTGCACGAAGCGCCGCGACAGCTCGGTCGCGTCGTGGCCGGCGGCGACGGTCCGCATCCCCTGCACGCCGATCCGGTAGAGCCCCGCGACGACGAGCACCATGACCAGCAGGCCGATCGTGAAGGCGATCTCGAGCGCGGTCTGCTGGCTGAAGCCCAGGTCGACGAGCGAGCGCTGCATGCGCACGGCCAGCCCGTCCGGCCCGGTCCACAGCTCACCCTGCGACAGGCCGTCGAAGCTCGTCGACCCGATCATCACGCACAGCAGGGCGACGGTCCCCGGGACGGGGTCCAGGCGGGTCAGGCCGCTGAGCGGGCGGCGCACGGCCAGCGTGCGGTCGTGCCAGTGCAGCGCCGAGAGCTTGGCGAAGAGCGAGAAGTACACACCGAACGCGTCGGCGCGGCGCGACCAGGTCTCGATCCCGTACAGGCTCATGCCGACGAGCTGCACCGCCGCGTAGACGAGGGCCAGGATGGCCAGCGTGCTCGGGTCGTCGCGGCTGGCGGAGACGAGCTCGACCCAGGTGAAGACGAGGATGCCCGCCGCGGCCGGCCAGCGGCCCAGCCACGCGGGGTACGACAGCGGCTCGGGCAGCGTGCCGCCGCGGACGCGCCCCGCGGCCCAGCGCGCCGCGCGGGCGACCGCCAGCCAGGGGTTGAGCGCGCGGAAGACGTCGCCCAGCAGCAGGCTGAGGATCGGGATCCCGACCCAGAAGATGACGTAGATCGTCGTCGGGGCGAGGTTGGCGGTGGCCGTCTGCGTGCCGGCCAGGCCCGCCCACACGACCACGACGAACGCGGCGATGCCCAGGACGCCGGCGAGCACGTCCAGCGCCGGGGGCACGCGCAGCACGCGGCGCTCGCCGGCGCCCTCGAGCCGCGGCTCGCGCCACAGCACGGCGAGGGCGACGAACGACGCCACCAGCACGACCGCGGCCCCCCACGCGAACAGCCAGCGCGGGATCGGCAGGTCCTGGCGCCCGACGAGGCCGTGCGCCTGCGCCGCGGCGGGAATCGCGAGCGCGACAGACCCCGCGACCGCGGCGGCGCACGCGGTCAGGCGGGCCCGGCGGCTCACGTCTTCGGGCGGACCTCGAGCGTGGCGATCTGCGTGCCGCTGCCGTGCAGCTCGACCTCGAAGCGCCCCTCGATGTCAGCCTTGATGTTGAAGCGCGCCGGCTTGCCGGGCCCGACCGGCTTCTCGACGTCGAACCCGTGCACGTGGACCTCGTCGGGCGCGTCGGCGGTCACGCGCAGGCGGATCTGATCACCGCGGCGGTAGGACAGCGTGCGGACCTCCCCGACCGGCCCGCCGCCGCGCACGCGGACGGTGCGCACGGGGTTGGCCTCGGGCTTGCGCGGCATCGGATCCTCGTACTCCGGATCGGGATCGGTCGTCGCCGGTGCCTCCTGGCCGCCGGACGGCGGCTGCGTGGCCTCGGGCGCCGTCTGCGCCGCGGGTGGCGGATCGTCGTCCTCGCCGCCGCCGCGCGCGACGAAGAAGGCGGCGACGAGCACCGCGACGGTCACGGCGACAAGCGCCACCCGTGCCGTCGTGGAGAGCCCGCCGCGGGGCGGGTCGTCGCTGCCTGCCATCCCCGACAGGGTAGGAGAACGCCCGCGGCGGAGGCGCGGCCCAGCGCCGCTCAGGCGCGGTCGTTGAGGCGCTCGACGCCGTCGAGCAGCTCCCAGTTCGCGCGCAGGACGCCCTCGGCCTCGGCGAGCAGCGCGTCGGCGTCGGCCCCGTCGAGGCGGGGCTCGATCAGCGCGCGCTCGGCGGCCGCGTGCTCGACGTCGAGCTCGGCGTGCAGGTCGAAGTAGGCGGTCGCCGGGCCGGCGGCGACGCCGTAGTGCTCGGCGAGCCCGGCCCGCTTGGTCTGCGCGATCGCCGGCTGGCCGGACTCGATCGCGTACAGCGCGACCAGCGAGGCCAGCAGCGGGCGCTCGCCGTCGCCGGCCCACGCTCGCGCGCACGCCGCCGTCTCGGGAGCGGCCGGCGCGTCCGTGGCCCCGCCCATCGCGCGCGCGAAGTCGTCCCACAGCTCGACGTGCGAGGCCTCCTCGCCGGCGTGCAGCTCGAGCTCGGCGCGCAGCTCGGGCTCCGCCGCGCGCGCGGCGCCGGCGGCCGCGTCGGCGAGGGCGGTCACGGCGTGGCGGTACTGGCCCGCGTACACCGCGAGCTCGTCGCGCGTCAGCTCGCCGGCCGACCAGCGCTGGTAGAAGGGGTGCTCGAGCACGTTCCAGCGCTCGCGGGTGGCCTCGAGGCGATCGAAGAAGGTCATGGCCGCGATGCTACCGTCCGCGCTCCCTCGCAATGCGGCCCCCGGTCGACAGCATCCCGGCGCCGCCCTTCCCGCGCGACCTCGCATGGGTCAACGTCGCGCCCCTGCGCATGGACAAGCAGCGCGGGCGCCCGGTCCTCGTCGAGTTCTGGGACTTCTGCCGGCCCAGCTCGCTGCGCACGCTGCCCTACGTCGCCGCCTGGCACGAGCGCTACGCGTCCGCCGGGCTGCGCGTGATCGGCGTGCACTCGCCGGGCTTCCCGCCGTCCTTCGACGAGGACGCCGTCCGCGCGGCCGTCGCGCGCCTGGGGATCGAGCACCCGGTGTGCCTGGACTCGCGCCTTGAGGTGTGGAACTGGTACCGCAACCTCGGCTGGCCCGCCCGCTACCTGTGGAACGGCGAGGGGCACCTCGACTACTACCACTACGGCGAGGGGGCCTACGCCGAGACGGAGCTCGCCGTGCAGGAGCTCCTCGGGCGTGGAGCGCGAGCCGCTCGCGCCCGTGCGCCCGGAGGACGACCCGGACGCCCGCATCGTCGTGCAGACCGAGGACCAGCCCGGTGCGTACAGCGGGCCCTACGAGGCCGGTGCGGTGTGGGCGGTGCTCGAGGGCGAGGGCGAGATCGTCGTCGACGGCGCGCCGGTCACGGTCCGCGGTCCCGGCGCGCACCTGGTCGTCGAGCACCCCCACAGCGTCGCCGCCGTGCTCGACCTGCGCGTCGGCGAGGGCGTGACCTGCCACGCGACGTGCTTCTCGCCGGGGGTTGCGCCCTAGCGTTGCGGCCCCGGATGGCAGCTGTCCTGCCCAGTGGTTGCTATGCGCCCCCTGGTCAGGACGGTCGGACCGAGCCACGCGTGGCGGCCCCTGCTCCCTCACCTGCCGCCGTTTGATCCCGCCGCCGGCCACTCGAGCTGCTCCGCCCGCGGCATGCCCGTCCGCGCGCCGCGCGCGCCGACCGCGTGCCCGGCGGCCGTCATCGCGTACCCGACCGCGTCGAGCGTCGCCTCGCCACGCGCCAGCGCGACGGCCAGCGCGCCGTTGAACGCGTCGCCCGCGCCGGTCGTGTCGACCACGGCGGGTGCGGCGACCGCCGGCAGGCGGACCGTCTGCGCTCCCGGCGCGGCGACGACCACCCCGTCGCCGCCGAGCGTCAGCGCCACCGGCGCGCCGGTCGCGCCGCTGAGCGTCTCGGCGGCGCGGACCGGATCGTCGGTGCCGGCCAGGGCGGCCGCCTCGCCGGCGTTGGGGGTCAGCAGGGGCTTCAGCGCAGCGACGCCGTCGAGCAGGCCGTCGAGCACGGGGGCCGGATTCAGGACGACGGGCACGCCGGCCGCGCTGCACAGCTCGGCGGCCCGCAGCACGCCGTCCAGCGGGATCTCGCAGCCCAGCAGCGCCAGGTCCGCGCCTGTCAGCGCACGCGCAGCGTGCTGGCCGACCATCTGCGCGCCGACCGCCCGGTTGGCGCCCGGTGCGACGGTGATCTGGTTCTCCCCGCCGGCGTCGACCACGATCAGCGCCGCGCCGGTCGGCGCGCCGTCGTCATGCGCGACCTCGCGCGTGTCGACGCCCTCCGCGTCCAGCTCGGCGAGCGCCGCGGCACCGAGGTCGTCGCGGCCGACCGCGGCCACGAGCCGCACCTCGGCGCCCAGGCGCGCGGCGGCCACCGCGGCGTTGGCGCCCTTCCCGCCGCCGTGTCGCTCGAGGTCGGAGCCAAGGACGGTCTCCCCCGGCCGCGGCAGCCGCGGGGCGCGCACCACCAGGTCGACGTTGACCGACCCGACGACGACGACGACGGGCCGGCCGGCCATCAGGGCCGCAGCCGCTCGCGCGGCACGCCGTCGAGCAGGCGCACGTGGCGCGGCGGACCGCCGTCGGTGAGCTCCACCGCGCCGCCCGGCCAGTACGGGCCGCCCCACGTGCGCCCGAGGTACATCTCCTCGAACACCCAGGAGCCGCTGTTGAGCACGCCGGACCACTCGCCCGGGTCGTCGGCCGGCAGCGGGCCGGCGCGGTGGGTGTGGCCGAAGATGACGTGGCGGGCGCCGATGCCCAGGTGGGCGACGACCTCGCGCAGCGCGCGCAGGCCCGCGCGGCGCAGCTCCTCGCCCGACAGGTCGGCCCGCACGGGGCCGATGCCCGCGGCGTTGAGCGCGCCGATGCCCAGCGGGAAGGCGCCCGCCATCAGCCGCGCGCGCCAGGGCCGCCGGCCGTCGCTGGACAGCGCGCGCCACGCGCGCGCCGAGGCGCTGGTCGGCACCGAGGAGCCACCGTTCGTGCCCCGGGCCGCGAGCGCGTCGAGCCCCGCGTACAGCGGCGCCAGCACGAGCTCGTAGTCGTCGGGCGTGGCCGCCTGGCCGGGCGGGGTGCCCAGCGCCCGGGCGATCGCGCCCGCGGCGAGCCGCTCGAAGCTCGGCACCGTGACGTGGCGATCGAGGTAGTGGCCATGGGTCGCGTAGACACCGTCGGCCAGCCACAGTCCTGGGTAGGCGACCGTCAGCGAGGCCGGCGCCAGGATCCGGGCCAGGCGCTCGGTGTGGACCGTCGCGTCGGGACCGGCGCGCTCGTCGACGCCCAGGGGCGGCGGCGGGCCATCGTGGCCGCGGGCCTCGAGCCATGGCGCGACGAGGCGATGGTCGTGATTGCCGGCGACGAGGACGACCTCCGCGTCGCCGAGCCGCTCGCCGATGGCGCTGAGCACCGGCTCGGCGGCGGCCATCGCGTCGCGCAGGGGACCGTGGCGCAGCTCGAGCACGTCGCCGAGCAGCACGAGGCGATCGACGCCCTCGACGCGCTGGAGCAGCGCGTCCAGGGCAACCGGCCGGCGCAGCACGTCGACCCGGCTGCGCGAGCCGAGATGCAGGTCGGAGACCACGAGGGTGCGCACGGAGACGGACGGTAGCCTGCCGCCCATGCCGCCCGGCGCCCTCGACGGCCTGCTCGTGGCCGATCTCTCGCGGGTGCTGGCCGGCCCGCTGTGCACGATGACGCTCGGCGACCTCGGCGCCGACGTCGTGAAGGTCGAGCGCCCCGACGGCGGCGACGACACGCGCGCCTGGGGGCCTCCGTTCACGCCGGAGGGCTCGGCCTACTACCTGGGGCTCAACCGCAACAAGCGCTCGCTGACGCTCGACCTCAAGGCCCCGGCGGACCTCGCGCTCGCCCGGCGCCTGTGTGCGCGCGCGGACGTCGTCGTCGAGTCCTTCCG
Organism: uncultured Actinomycetes bacterium; assembly: GCA_963840185.1. GTDB lineage: Bacteria > Actinomycetota > Thermoleophilia > Solirubrobacterales > Solirubrobacteraceae > JAOPZW01. Next base: position 403,324 of record CAWIXY010000001.1, read on the forward strand.
GCCGGGGACGGCCGACCGCCTGGGGCTCGGCTATGACGAGATCAGCCGGGGCAACCCGGGCGTGGTCTTCTGCTCGATCAGCGCCTTCGGCTCGAGCGAGCGGGCCGCCGCCCTTCCCGGCTACGACCTGCTGCTGCAGGCCATGGGCGGCCTCATGTCGGTCACCGGCGAGGCGGGCGACGAGGGGCGGCCCCTGAAGGTGGGCGCCGCGCTGATCGACATGGTCTGCGGCCTCTACGCGACCACCGCCATCGTCGCCGCCCTGCGGGCGCGCGAGGGCAGCGGTCGCGGCCAGCGCGTCGAGGTGTCGCTGATGGACAGCGCGCTGGCCGGCCTGCTCAACCAGGGATCGGCGTACCTGCTGGCGGGCGTCGTCGCGGGCCGGCTCGGCAACCGCCATCCGAGCATCGCGCCCTACGAGACGTTCCGCGCCGCCGACCGCGAGCTGGCCGTCGCCGTGGGCAACGACGCCCTGTTCGCCCGCCTGTGCACGGCGCTCGGCCGCCCCGAGCTGGCGGGCGACGAGCGCTTCGCCACCAACGAGCGGCGCCTGGCCCACCGCGACGAGCTGGGCGCGGCGCTGGAGGCGGCCCTCGCGGCCGCGCCGGCCGTCGACTGGGTGGCGCGGCTGCGCGAGGCGGGTGTCCCTGCGGGTGAGATCAACGACGTGGCCCAGGCGTTCGCCCTGGCTGAGGAGCTCGGCCTGGAGCCCGTCGACGAGACCGCGGGGGTGCGCACCGTGCGCTCACCGATGCGCCTGGCCGGCACGCCGGCCACCGTGCGAACCCGCCCGCCGCGACTGGGCGAGCACGACGCCGAGCTGCGGGCGTGGCTTGCGGCGGACGACGCATCCTCCGACCGGTGAGCGAGGCGCTCGTGAACGGCGGCTGGTGAGCAACAGGGTCAGCTACCTACCCCGTCGAGCCGGCACAAGGGGACCTCGAGCGGAGCGCCGGAAGCTCAGCGAACGCGCAGCCACGCCCGCCCCGGGCGCAGCTGCTGCTTGGTCGCCTGGACCTGGACCCGGCCGCGCGGCTGGGCGCCGACGGTGAGCGCCGCGATCCCGTTCGTGCCGGTGATGCCCGTGCCGCCGCCGCCGGCCACCGTCGCGTTGGCGACAGGCCGGCGCCGGCCGGCGAACCGCATCGTCACCTTCGCCGCGACGGTCGTCCTGACGCCCGCCGCGATGCGCTTGGGGTACATCCGCACGCGCAGCTTGGCGCTGGCCTCCGGGACGAACGACACGAGCGCGCTGCGCCCGCCGCCGTAGGTCGGCGGACGCCCGCCGGGACCGAAGGGAGAGATGAGCCAGTGCAGGACCCCCGACCCGTCGGCGATGACGTCGACCCCCTCGGCCTCGCCGTTGATCGGCAGCTCCAGCTCCAGGCGCGACGGCGACCCGCCGTCGACGTCGACCGACCACACCTGCAGCGGGTTCAGCCCGTTCTGGCCCGGGATGAGCAGGCGTCCGCGGTGGAAGGCGCCACCGGTGACGCCGCTGGGCGGCACGCCGCCGGCGATGCGCCGCACGGGGCGGATCGCCGTGCCCGTGGTCGCGTTCTGCGTGGAGATGTCCGCCGTGCGGTAGGCGAGCAGGTCTGCGCGGGAGGACGTCCACCACAGCGCGCCGTCGGGCGAGACCTCGCCCCACATCGCCTTGGGGATGTCGGCCGGGTCGAGCCGGACCAGGTGGCGGAAGGCCAGCGTCGCGGGGTCGGCGATGCCGATGGCGCCGCGCCCGCAGGTGTTGCCGCCGTTGGGCCCGCCGGGCACGTAGCACTCCAGCGGCAGCAGGACGCGGCCGCCCTCGCCTGCGTCCCACGTGATGTCGCCCACGTGGTTGAACCCCTGGGCGGCCACCGCCGGCGGCAGCACAGGCGTGCGGCGGGCCTGCTCGGACAGCCCGAGGTCGGTGCGGTAGAGCCCGTCGAAGAGCCCGGAGAAGAAGCGCGAGCCGTCGGGCGCGTGCGTCAGGCCCTGGAAGTACTCGAGCGGGACCGCGCGGACGTCGCTCAGGCGCCAGCGACCCGGGTCGGCGGCCGAGGCGGAGGCGACCGGAAGCGCGACGGCGGCGCCGACGGCGAGGGCGCACCGCAGGGCGCGCCCGCGCGTGATCACGCCTGCGCGGCGACGGCCTGCCGGATGACCTTGGGGAGCATGAACCGCACGTCCTCCTTCACGACCTCGAACTCTGCCACGTCGGCCGTGCCGCGTGTGCGGAAGAAATCCACCACGCGCTGGACGAGCTCCTCGGGCGCGCTGGCGCCGGAGCTGATGCCCACGGTGCGCACGCCCTCCAGCCAGTCGTCCTGGATCTGCGCCGCGTTGTCGATCAGGTACGACGCGGCGCCGTGCTCGCGGGCGACCTCGACCAGGCGGTTGGAGTTCGACGAGTTGCGCGAGCCGATGACCAGCACGAGCTCGCAGTGGGGCGCCATCTGCTTGACCGCCGCCTGGCGGTTGGTGGTCGCGTAGCAGATGTCGTCGGTGCGCGGCCCGGTGATGGCGGGGAAGCGCTCGCGCAGGCGGTTGATGATCGCGCGGGTCTCGTCGACCGACAGCGTCGTCTGCGAGATGTAGGCGAGCTTCTCGGGATCGGGCACCTCGAGGCGGTCGACGTCCGCCTCGGTCTCGACGAGCACGATCGCCTCGGGCGCCTCGCCCATCGTCCCCTCGACCTCCTCATGGCCGCCGTGCCCGATGAGCACGATGGTGTAGCCGTCGGCGGCGAACTTGAGGGCCTCGCGGTGCACCTTGGTGACCAGCGGGCAGGTCGCGTCGATCGTCTGCAGGCCGCGGCGCTCTGCCTCGGCGTGCACCGCCGGCGAGACGCCGTGGGCGGAGAACACGGTGACGGCGCCCTCGGGGATCGTGTCGTCCAGCTCCTCGACGAAGATCGCGCCACGCTCGCGCAGCTGCTCCACGACGTGCTTGTTGTGCACGATCTCCTTGCGCACGTAGACCGGCGCGCCGTAGAGCGTCAGGGCGCGCTCGACGGTCTGCACCGCGCGGTCGACGCCGGCGCAGTACCCGCGCGGGGCGGCGAGGAGCAGCTTCTCGGGGGCGGCCATGCCCCCCATGGTACGACCCGCCACCCACCCGCTCAGGGGCGGCGCAGCTCGCGCACGAGCTCGAGCACGGTCTTCCCCACGGCGTCGAGGCTGTCCGGCGAGATCTGGTCCAGGCGGTCGCGCAGCGTGTTCTTGGCGCCGTAGTCCCAGTCGATCAGGTCGATCGCGCGCACGCCGGCGCGCAGGAACGGCCAGTGGTCGTCGGTGATCGATCTCCCCGTCCCCGCGGGGAAGACCGCGCTCGTCCCCACGCGCTGCGACGCCGCGCGCAGCCGGTCCCACAGCGCCCGCGTCGACGTCCCCTCGCGCGGCAGGCGCACGCCGTCGTTGGCGATGTAGTCCAGGAGGATCATGTCGCCGATCTCGCGCGCGTGGGCGCGCGCGTAGGCCTTGGAGCCGCGCAGGGCGTCGGCCTCGAAGTTGGCGGAGCCCGTCTTGTCCACGGGCAGCTCCTCCCCGTCGAACAGCACGAAGCGCACCTCGCGGCCACCGGCGACGCGCGGGTCGGCGCGCAGGACCCGGGCCAGCTCGACGACGGCCGCGGTGCCCGCGGCGCCGTCGTTGGCGCCGACGAACCCGCGCGGGACCGGTTGCGTGTCGTAGTGGGCGGCCACGAGGACCGCCGGCTGCCGGCCGCGCAAGACGCCGACGACGTTGCGCAGGCCCGGATGGCCGCGCACCGCTTCGAAGCGCCCGTTCGGCAGGCGGTCGCGCAGGCGCACCGCGAGACGCCGCAGGGCGCGGGAGCCCGCCGGCCGCGGGCCGACGCGCACCTGCGCGCGCAGCAGCGTCATGGCCCGCTCCGCGTCGAAGTCGTCCCCCGCGCGCGCGGCGGGCGCCGCCTCGCCGTCGCCCCCGCCGCACGAGCCGGCCGCGACGAGCAGCAGGGCGCCGACGACCAGCGTCACGACGACACGCGCGGGCACGGGCACGCCGGGCTCTCAGTCGTTGGCCGTGACGGCGTCGAGCAGGCCTGCGAAGCGCCGCCGTGCCTCCTCGCGCCGCGTCGGGACGTGCTCGCTCGGAACACCGCCGGGCGGAGGCGCGTAGTCGCGCAGGATGCGCCGGGCGACGGACTGGCGATGCACCTCGTCGGGACCGTCGTAGAAGCGCGCGCCCCGCGCGAAGCGGTACATCTGCTCGAGCGGGAGGTCGGTCGAGTAGCCCAGCGAGCCGTGCACCTGCAGCGCGCGGTCCACGACGTCGTGCAGCACGCCCGCGCCGAAGACCTTGATCATCGAGATGTCCGTGCGCGCCGCGCCCGCGCCGTGCGTGTCCATCTTCCAGGCGGCGTGCAGCGTCATCAGGCGCGCGGCCTGCATCTGGGCGGCGGAGTCGGCCACCCAGTTCTGCACCGTCTGCTTGTCGGCCAGCGGCCCGCCGTGGGCCACGCGCGAGACCGCCCGCTCGCAGAGCATGTCGAACGCGCGCGCGGACACGCCCAGCCAGCGCATGCAGTGGTGGATGCGCCCCGGCCCGAGGCGGTGCTGGGCGATGAGGAAGCCCTCGCCCTCGCCGCCGAGGCGGTTCTCGACCGGCACGCGCACGCCCTCGTAGCGGATCTCGGCATGCCCGCCGAGCTTGCCGAACTCCTCGGCTGGGTGCTCCATGGTCGCCACGTCGCGCAGGATCCGCACCCCGGGCGTGTCCGCCGGGACGATGAGCATCGACGCCCGCTGGTGGGGGCGCGCGTCGGGGTCGGTGACGGCCATGACGATCAGGAAGTCCGCGATCGAGCCGTTGGACGAGAACCACTTGTGGCCGTCGATCACGTACTCGTCGCCCTCGCGGACGGCCCGCGTGCGCAGCAGCGTGGGGTCCGAGCCCGCGGTGTCGGGCTCGGTCATCGAGAACGCGGAGCGCAGGTCGCCGGCCAGCAGCGGGTGCAGCCAGCGCTCCTTCTGCTCGGGCGTGCCGGCGAGCGCGAGGATCTCGCTGTTGCCCGAGTCGGGCGCCTGGTTGCCGAAGGCGTTGGGCGCGAACGGCGAGGTCCCGAGGATCTCGTGCATCAGGCCGAGCTTGACCTGGCCGAAGCCCTGCCCGCCCAGCTCGGGCGGGAGGTGCGCCGCCCACAGCCCGCGCGCCCGGACCTCGGCCTGCAACGGCGCGTAGATACGATCGAGGTCGTCCTGGGAGAGCTCGCCGACGAGCGTCTCGAGCGGCCAGATCTCCTCGCGCACGAAGGCGCGCATCCAGTCGAGCTTGGCCTGGAACTCCGGTTCTGTCGAGAACTCCCATGCCATCGCGCCTACCTCCGTGCGGTCGGGACACCCCGATTATCGCGCGTCCGCGCTGGGCAGCCCCCGGTGATGCGCGTCATCGTCACCGGAGCAACCGGCAACGCCGGCAGCGCGCTCGTGCGCCGCCTGGCGGCCGAGCCGCGCGTCGACGAGATCGTCGGCATCGCCCGGCGCCTGCCGGCATGGAGCATCGAGAAGACCTCGTGGCGGGTGGCCGACATCAGCCGCGACCGGCTCGAGCCGCTGCTCGACGGCGCCGACGCCGTCGTCCACCTCGCCTGGCTGATCCAGCCCTCGCGCGACGAGGCGACGACCTGGGCCACCAACGTCGAGGGCAGCCGCCGCGTGTTCGCCGCCGTCGCCGCCGCGCGCGTGGGCGCGCTGATCTACGCCTCCTCCGTCGGCGCGTACGCGCCCGGCCCCAAGGATCGCCCGGTCGACGAGTCCCATCCGGTGACGGGCATCCCGGCGTCGTTCTACTCGCGCCACAAGGCGATCGTCGAAGCCGAGATCATGACCCTCCAGGACGCCCACCCCGAGCTGCGCGTCGCCTGGCTGCGTCCGGGCCTGATCTTCCAGCGCGACGCCGCCTCGGGCATCCGCCGCCTGTTCGCCGGCCCGCTGCTGCCCTCGCCGCTCGTGCGCCGCGGGCTGGTGCCCGTCGTCCCCCGTCATCCGCGCCTGCGCGTCCAGGGCGTGCACGCCGACGACGTGGCCGACGCCTACCGCCGCGCGATCCTCGACGACACCGCGCGCGGGCCCTACAACGTCGCGGCCGAGCCGGTGCTCGACGGACCGACGCTGGCCCGCCTGCTCGGCGCGCGCACCGCGCCGGTCCCGGGCGCCGTGCTCCGCGGCGCGGCGGCGCTGACCTGGCGCGCCCGGCTGCAGCCGACCCCGCCGGGCTGGGTCGACCTGGCGCTCGGCGCGCCGATCATGGACTGCGGGCGGGCCCGGCGCGAGCTGGGCTGGACGCCGGCGCGCAGCGCGACGGAGGCCTTCCTCGAGCTGTTCGACGGGATGCGCGACCGGGCGGGCCTGCCGACTCCGCCGCTCGACCCGTCGACCGGCGGTCCGGCGCGCGTGCGCGAGGTCCTCTCCGGGGTGGGCGGACAGAGCCGCTGACGGATAGTCTCGGGTCTCGCCTGCACAGGGAGAGACCATGGCCCAGGACCACTTCGACCGACTCACCGCGATCGACGCGTCGTTCCTCCACCAGGAGGGCCCGGCGTCGCACATGCACGTCGGCGCGGTCACGATCTTCGAGGGGCCGCCGCCGAACTTCGAGGAGTTCCTCGACTCGCTGCGCATGCGCCTGCACCTCGTGCCGCGCTACCGCCAGCGGCTGTCGGTCCCGCCGCTGGAGAGCGGCCGGCCGCTGTGGGTCGACGACCACACGTTCGACATCGAGTACCACGTGCGCCACAGCGCGCTGCCCAGCCCCGGGTCCGAGGAACAGCTGCTGCTGCTCGCCGGCCGGATCTTCTCCCAGCAGCTCGACCGCTCGCGGCCGCTGTGGGAGCTGTGGATGATCGAAGGGCTCGAGGGCAGTCGCTTCGCGCTGATCTCCAAGAGCCACCACGCGATGATCGACGGGATCTCCGGCGTCGACCTCGCGCAGGTGATGTTCGACGTCTCGCCGGTGCCGGCGGAGATCCCCCACCCCGACGCGGCCTGGCAGGCCGCGCCCGAGCCGAGCCCCGTCGAGCTGCTCGCCGCCGGCGCCCTGGGCGCCCTGCGCACGGGCGTGTCGACCGCGGTGCGCGCGGCGACGACGGTCACGAGGCCGGCGCAGACGCTGGCCGCCGCCCGCGAGGCGGCCGAGGGCCTCGGCGAGGTCGTCTGGGCCGGGCTCAACCCCGCGCCCGACACGCCGCTGAACGTCGAGATCGGCCCGCACCGGCGCTTCGCGGTCGTCCGCAGCGAGCTGCGCGACTTCAAGCGCATCAAGGACGCCTTCGGAGGCACGGTCAACGACGTCGTGCTGGCGGTGGTCACCGGCGCCCTGCGCGGCTGGCTGCGCAAGCGGGGCATCCGCGTCGAGGGCCTCGAGCTGCGTGCGCTCGTGCCCGTGTCGATCCGCGGCGAGTCCGATCGCGGCTCGCTGGGCAACCGCATCGCCGCGATGCGCGGGCCGCTGCCGGTCTACGTCGAGGACCCCATCGCGCGGCTGCAGACCGTCAAGCAGGGCATGGGCAGCCTGAAGGAGTCCAAGCAGGCGGTCGGCGCCGAGGTGCTGGCCAGCGTCCAGAACTTCGCCCCGCCGACGATCCTGGCCCAGGCCTCGCGGCTGAACTTCTCCACCCGCCTGTTCAACCTGATCGTGACCAACGTGCCGGGACCGCAGTTCCCGCTGTACGTGCGCGGGCGCGAGCTGCAGGACGTCTTCCCCGTCGCGTTCCTGCCCAAGAACCACGCGCTGGCCGTGGCGATCATGTCCTACAACGGCAAGATGAACTTCGGCCTGCTCGGCGACTACGACGCGATGGGCGACCTCGGCACCGTGGCTGACGGGATCGAGGCGTCGCTGGCCGAGCTGCTGGCGCTGGCCCGCAAGGAGTCCCAGCGCAAGGCCCGGGCGGCCGAGCGCGCCGCGGGCAACGGCGCCCCGACCGACGAGACGCCGGCGCTCACGCCACGCTGATCGTCTCGTCCGCCCGGCGCGGCAGCCGCTCGCGGTTGCCCGCGCGGTCGACGGCGACGCTCGTGAACGCGTAGCGCCGGCCGGGCCGCACGACGAAGCGCCTGCTCGTCCGGCCCGTGGTCAGCACGCGCCGCCGCGGCCCGCCGTCGACCGCGAGGTACAGCAGGTAGCGCGCCACGCCGGCGCGGCGCACGCCGCGCGGCGCGCGGTCGGCGCCGTCCCAGCGCACCGTCACCCGCCGATCGCTCGTGCGTGCCGGCAGGCCCTCCACCTGCGAGCGCGGCGCGCGGCGGTCCATGCTCCGCGCGAGCTCGACCGCGGCGCCCGCGTCGAGGATGCCCCAGCCGAGCTCGGGCCCCCAGCCGGTCCCCGGCAGCCGGCGCGCGCTCTCCTTGAGCAGGCGGACGATGTCGGGCGCGCGCAGATCGGGGTTGAGGCCGTGCACGAGCGCGGCCGCCCCGGAGACCATGGCCGTCGCCATCGACGTGCCCTCGAGGTAGGCGTAGCGCGCGTCGGCGCCGAACGTCGTCCGGCACGCGCACGGCGGGCGCGGCGGGCTGCCCGCGCCGCCGCGCTCGAGCTCGTTGGGGGCCGAGGTGAAGGCGCCGAAGATGCCCGCCGGGCCGGTGCCCTGCTCGACGGCGTAGGAGCCGTAGGCGGCCATCGAGACCTGCGGGCCGAAGCCCGCGAAGCTCGCGCGCACGTCGGCGTGCGTGGCAGCGGTCACCGACAGGCCCCGGTTCTCGGTCAGATCGGGCGCGGTGCCCGCCGGCTGCACGAGGTTGGCGGGATGGCCCTGATCCTCGATCGGATCGTCGGCCGCGGCGGCGACGAGCACCGCGCCGCGCTGCGCTGCGTAGGTGACCGCACGGCGCACGGCGCTGGAGGGCTGCGAGCCCGGCGGGCTGCCGAAGCTGAGGTTGATCGCGTCGGCGCCGCGGTCGGCGGCCCACACGATCGCGGCGGCGACGCTCGAGTCGCTGAAGCTCGTCTTGATGGCCAGCAGCCGGCAGCGCAGGCCGGCGCCCGCCAGACCGACGGCGTTGTTGCCCGCCCCGCAGGCGATCGAGGCGACGTGCGTGCCGTGGCCCACCTCGTCGACGGCGGCCGCCGGCCGCTGGGGGTCGAAGCTCGCGGCGCCGGCGATGCGGTCGGCCAGCTCAGGATGGGTCGCGTCGACGCCGGTGTCGATGACGGCGACCAGCGTGTTCTCGCCGCGCGCGTGATCCCAGGCCCGCTCGAAGCCGCTGCGCGCCGCCCACCACTGCACCGGGGTACCGGGCACGGTGCCCGGCGCGGCCTCGACGGCGCGCAGCGCAGGGTCGTCGGGCAGGAAGCGCGGGTGCGCGCGGCGCTCGGGCTCGACGGTGGCCACGCGCGGGTCGGCGCGCAGGCGGCGTGCGAGCGCCGCGGCGCTCGCGCCGGCGCGCGGACGCACCGTGACCAGGCCGATCTGCGGGACGCGGTAGCCACCCGGCCGCGCTCCGAGCTGCGCCGCGGTCGCCGGCAGCGCGCAGCGTCACCACGAGGCTGCCCGTGGTGGTCGAGGGCCGTGCCCAGGCCGCGGCGGGCACGAGCGAGGGGCACGACGACGGCGAGAGCGAGGAGCCGTCGCATCTGTGGCGAGCCTAGCCCGCTCGCGCGGGGTTCGCCGCAGTCAGGCGACGGGTGTCAGTAGCCCAACGCGAACTTCGCGTCTTCGCTCATGCGCTCCGGCGTCCACGGGGGCTGGAACGTCATCGCGGACGTCACGTCCCCGACGCCCTCCAGGTCGCCGACGAACTCCTCGATCTGCTCGGAGACCTGGGGGCCGATCGGGCATCCGGGCGAGGTCAGCGTGAACGTGACGTGCACGTCGCCGCCGTTGACCTCGACCCCGTAGATCAGCCCGAGCTCGACGAAATCGAGGCCCAGCTCGGGGTCGATCACGTTGCTGAGGGCGTCCTCCACCTCTTCCACGGACGGCATGGGTTGAGTGTAGCCGCGGCGTTTCGGTAGGTTGCCCCGATCGTTCGCTTCACGCCCCAGCCCGCGACCCTGTGCTGCTCCGGCGACGAGGACTTCGCCACGCAGGGCTGTCGGCGCAGCGCGCTCTCGCGCGCGTTGACCGTGCAGCGCGACCTCCACGTCGACCTGCGCGACCTGCACTTCGCCGACGCGTCGCTCATGGTCGACCTCGTCATGGTCGCCGGGCGCCTGCGCAAGAGCGGGCACCACATGGTGCTCCATGGGCCGCAGCCGCAGATCTGGCGGCTCATCGAGCTCGTCGGGCTGCACCGGCTGCCGGGGGTCACCGTGCAGACGGCCGGCTCGCCCGCGCTCGCCTAGCGTTCGCTTCGGTTCCGCCCGCCTCGGCGCGCGCAGGAGGTCGTACCCTGGAGGGCGATGCTCGCGCCGCTCGTCCTGCTCTTCATCCTGGTGCCGATCCTGGAGCTGTACGTGATCATCCAGGTGGGCCAGGAGATCGGCGCGCTGTGGACGATCGCCATCCTCGTGGCCGACTCGATCCTGGGTTCGCTGCTGCTGCGCGCGCAGGGCCGCAGCGTCTGGCAGCGCTTCAACGCGGCACTCAGCGCGGGGCGCCCGCCCGCCCGTGAGGTGCTCGACGGCGTGCTCATCGTCCTCGGCGGCGCGCTGCTGCTGACGCCCGGCTTCACCACCGACGTCGTCGGCCTGCTGCTGCTGGTCCCGCCCACGCGTGCGGTGATCCGCCGTGTGCTCGTGCGGCGGCTGGCCAAGCGCATGGTCGTCGCGGTTCCCGGCGGCGGTCGCGTGCCCCCGCCCGGCGGCGGGCGGCGGCCCGGCGCTCCGGGCCCTGGCGACGACATCGAGGGCACGGCGACCGAGGTCGACCCGCGGGCGCTGCGGTGAGCGTCACCGCGGCCGACGAGGCCCCGCGCCCGCCGTCGGGCGAGGGCTTCAGCGATGCCGTGACCGTCGCCTTCGGCGACGAGCGCGCCGACCTCTACGGCGTCGTGCGCCTCGGCCTGGCCGGCGGCACGGCCAGCGGCCTGGCGATGCTGTTCCACGGCGGCGAGCCGGTCACGGTCGTCGCCGAGGGCGCCGTCGCGGTCGACGGCCAGCCCGCGTCCTGGGACACCGTCTCGGCGGCCGGCATCGACACCTCGGTCGTCGACCCGCTGCGGACCTGGACGCTGCAGTTCGCGGGCGACGACGCGAGCCTCGACCTGTCGCTCTCCGCCGTCGGCGCGGTCGCCGAGCTTCCCCCGGACCACCCCGCGGCGCGCGCCGGCGGGATGGCCGGCTACGAGCAGCTCGTGCGCGTCGAGGGCACGGCGACCGTCGGCGCCCGGCGCCTGGACGTCCGCGCGCTGGGCCAGCGCGGCCACTCGTGGGGCGCGCCCGACTGGGACCGCATCGCCGTCGCGCGCACGCTGTCGGCCTGGCTGGGCGAGGACCTCGCGCTGTCAGCGGTCGCCATCCGCCCCGCACGCGCGTCCGACCACGCCGGCGAGCACCTGGCCGCGACACTGCTCGAGCAGCCCGAGGACGGCGACCCTGTGGCGCTCGCCGTCGACGACCCGCGCCTCTCGACGACCTACGACGGCGAGGGCCACCAGCGCCACGCGGGCCTGGAGCTGTGGATGGGACGAGGACGACCCCGTGCCCCGCCACATCGCAGGCGAGGCGCTGTGCGGCACGTCGCTGGACCTCGGCCGGCTGCGCCTGGACTGCGCGTTCTTCCGCTGGCGGATGCGCGGGCGGGAGGGCGTGGGGCGGTACGACGTGGTGCGGCGGGCGGCGTCGGCGGCGGGGGTTGAGCGGCCTAGTGCCGCGCCCTTAGTTGTCGCAGCCCAGGCGGTCCCAGAGGTACAGATCGACGCACTCTTGCGCGAGTTGCACCGCGCGTTCAGGCGAGAGGAACGGCAGCACGGTCTCCAGCGCTTGCTCCTCGGCCACGCCGTTGTCGAAGGCCTCGTCTCCGCGGAAGCCCGCGGCAATCTTCAGCGCTTCGCGGCGGTTCTCGCCCAGCGAGCCGAAGGCATTGACGAGGAACTCGCGATTGGCGATCGGCTGGCCGACCTCTAGCGAGGCGTGCCAGGCGGCGAGCATCGACAGATCGTGCTCGTCTAGATCAGCGACGGCCTTGACGTAGTGCGAAAGCAGCTCGCCGTCGGGGATCTCGTCGACCCAGGCACGGACGAGCTCGCCGAGGAGCTGACGCCGAGCCTCGCGGCCGACGGACTCGGAGATGACGCGGATCGCGTCCTTGGGTTCGATGAAGCAGAGGGCCATTTCCGTGCGGCGCTCCCTCGAGCTCGGAGACGACGGGACTTGACGGGCAAGGTAGGGGCCCCGTCGGACGGAGTGAAGCCCAACCGCGCGCGCGTGGCCGACCCCGACCGCCCACGCGGTCGGGGTCGGCGTTTCAGGCTCGGCGCTCAGCGCACCCGAACACGCGCAGGGCGCGAGGTGCCCATGTCGAACGGGTAGTCGTCCGACGCGCGGGCGCGGACCCGCAGCTCGTAGGTCACCGGGCCACCGCGGCGGAACGTGTACTTCGAGGCGAACGCGCCGCCCTGCCGCGCACGAACGGTCGCGAACGTGACCCAGGCGGTCCCGGGCGTACGAGCCTGAAGCTCGAGCACCTTCCCCACTCGCGGCACCGGCCGCCCCAGGAGCCGGCCTGTGAGCCGGATGGTCTTTCCGCGACTGGCCACCCGCGGGGTCACGGACAGCCGGAGCCCGGCACGCACCTTGAGCCGAAGGGTTCGCGTCGCGGCCGGCGTCACGTCGTTGGCGTGGCTGCGATAGCGGAAGCGGAGCAGCCGGGATGAGACGTCGACGGGGAGGATCAGCGTCCAAGTTCCGTCCGGCCGCGTGCGCGCGCCGCCCTTGTCGAGCGACTCCTTGGCCCCCTTCGCGGCGGGCGTCGCCGCGAGCTCAACCCGTGCGTTGCGGATCCCCTTGCCGTTGCGATCGGTCAGCTTGCCGCGAATGACGTGGCGGACGCCGTAGCGCGACCGCAATACCGTGCCGCGGTTGCTCGCCCACCACGCAGTGAGACGCGCCTCGTCGGTCGCGTTGATGCCGTTCGGCGCTCCGCGATCCACCGGCTGCGTTGCGCCAGGCGTGGTCGATGTCGTGGTGTTGATCACCGTCGTGGTCGAACCAGAGCCGCTCCCGCTGGAGCCCGAGCCGTCGGTCCCCTGGCCGCCCGTCAACGGGTCGGGGACGTTGTCCACGACGACGTTGCGATTCGACAGCGTCGCGGAGTTCCCCGCGGCGTCCTCAAGCAGGATCTTCAGGTTGTGCGTGCCTTCGGGCAGCTGGCGTGTGTCGAACGCAGTATGTCCCGCCCGCTGACAGCCGGCACGGCACCGGGTGCGCGAACTCGTACGGATCGGAGTTCGCCGCGTTCACGTCCGACGCACTTCCCCGCATTCCCGTCGATTGTCCGAGACATCGCCGGCACGTTGTCGACGAGCAGCTGCACTCGATAGAGGCCCGAGCCGGTGTCGGTGGCGTTCACCGTCAGGTCTTGCTCCCCGCGAACGACCGCCTCGGTCATCAATGGCCCACTCGCGGCACCCGAGATCTGCGGATTCGTCTCGTCACGAAGCGTCAGCTTGCCTCCGTAGATGCGAAGGTACACGTCTCCCGCCACGTTGCAGGTCCACGTCGAATCCGGCAAAGAGCAGCTAAGTGTCGCGCTCACACCGCTAGCCAACGGATTAGCAAAATTGACGCGATTACTCGCTGCCCACGGGTTAGACGGGTTGCCCAGGGCCCCACACCAGTCACAAAGATCAGCTGCAGGCAGCCCGTAGATGTAGTCCCACGGCACCGCTATGGATGGCAAAGGACATGTGATTTGCCCAGGCTCGGGTATCGCCGGCGCGATACAGCTCGGCTCGAGTCAAGCTGAGGTTCGGTGGTGTAGAGAATGTGAGTGCACTGGCGCCTTCGCCCGAGACGTTGGTCGTGAATGGCACGCCGACCGCAAGCAAGACTCCTCGATCCCGCTGACATTTGCCCCGGGCCGCACTTCGCATCTCCCGGCGCAGGCCCAAGCGATCGCTGGATGTTCGACGTGAAGCCCGACGGTACGACTCCGTCAACAGCGACCACGCCCGTCCCGGTGTCGGGATTTGCGCACACTATCTGGGTGTACGTACCGTCGGCTGCCAACGCCGGCGCGGCCGGGCAAGCTACTGCGACGAGCACCAAACACATCACCAGCACTCGAAATTGACGCGAGCGTCGAGTCGTCATCGGGTTTCTCTCCTTTTGTTGTTCAAGGGTTCTCGAACCCGAATTCCGAGGACGGCGTTCGGGTGGGGGGTGCAGGGCTTGCCGGCTGGGGCTTTGCGAGCGCACGGGCCGGGCGCGCGACGGCGGGCGCCGGGGCGGGCGTCGTCCGGCTCTCGACGGGATCGACGAGCGGCTCGCTGGCCGGCCGCGACGCGGCGGGCGACGGCTGCGAGGTCACCGGCGGCACGCTCGTTCGCTGTCGGACATGCGGCGTGGGTGCGCTCCGGGCGGAGCCGCGCGTCGCACGAGGGATCGCGCGCGAAGGGCGTATGACGGAGGCGGGCCCGCGAGGCGTGCTGCGCTCGGCGACGGCGCGCGCCGGCTCGGGCAGGCGCCTCGCCTCTTCGACAGCGAGCCCGCCTCCCGCCACCGCGACGGCCGACGCGGCGATGGCTGCCGCCTTGTGGGCCGTCGCGGTCTCGACGGCCGAGTGGATGCGCAGGACGGTCGAGGCCGTGCGCTCGTGGATCGTCATCGAGACGGCCTCGTACAGGCGGGTGAGGAACCCTCCGGCGTGCTCGAGGTCGGCGGCGCCGAGCGCGAGCGTCGCCGGCGGGAAGAGCGCTCCGAGCGGGGTGCCGGTCGTGTGGAGCGCGCGCAGCGTCGCCCGGCACGACCCGCAGTTGCGCAGGTGCGGGCGAAGCTCGACGAGCTGGTCGCCGGTCGCCTCGCCGTCGACCATCGCCGAGAGGACCGGCTGCCACCGCGCGCACTCCTCCCCCGCCTCGATGCCCGCGTAGCGCTCGAGGAAGCTGCGGCGCCCCTCGGTCAGGCAGCGGTTGACCTTCGTGTACGTCCAGCCGGTGACCTCGCAGATGTCGCGGTAGCTGTGCCCCGCGGCCTTCAGCCACAGCGCGCGGACCTCCTGGGGCTTGAGGCGCTTGAGCGCCTCGGCCGAGCGCATCGTGTGCTCGAACTGCAGGGCGCGCTCCTCGGGAGACGACGTCGTGCTCGCCTCGAGGGCGTCGAGGTCCATCTCGTCCATCCCGACGAGGCGCGACCGCGACCGCCGGACGGCCATCGCCTCGTGCTTGACGACGGTGTGCAGCCACGACCCTGCGCGCTCGGGATCGAGGCGGTGGGCGTGACGCAGGAGGATCTCCAGGGCGCGCTGGTAGGCGTCCTGGGCATCGTCGGCGCACAGCGAGTGGCGCCGGGCCGTGCGCAGGACGGCGTCGGCGTGGCGCGTGATCACGGCGATCACGAGCTCTTCGGCCTGCTGGGCGTTCAGGGGGCGGCGCGCGGCGGGTGCCGCGGCCGCGAGGGTCTCATCCATGAGGGTCTCGGCTGCGTCGGGCGGTGGGACGTCGTGTCCCCAGCCCTAGTCGGCAAGCGCGCCAGCTTCGCCCCTGCCGCGATACGCCGGATTTCCGCTCTTAGCGGTCGTTTCGTGGGTCTACTTGGACGAACGACCGAGGTTGGAGCTCACTCGAAAGGGGCAGGTGCGGGGTGGCTGGCTGACGGCCGGCAGTGCGCCGATCGAGGTCAGCACGGATCCAGCGCGCCACCGCCGCGCCCGTGGAGCGTGGGCTACGGTTGGCCCGGATGCTGATCGATCTGCACGCGCATTATCCGATGCGGGTGATCGGCGATGTCTTCCCGGACACCGCCTATCGGCAGCTGCGGCGCGCACGCGGCCGACCGACCGTTCGCGACCGGCTCCGCGCGGTCGTCCTGCGCATCGCGAGCACGTTCTTCAGCCATCGCAACGCGTTCTCGGACTACCGCATCACGGTGCCGGGCCTGCGGGAGGGCGACGTCGGCGTGGCCGTCTCCGTCCTCACCCGGCCCTTCGACGAGGTGGCCCTCGGCAAGCCGTACCCCTCGCCGCCCTCGTCGGACTACTTCGCGGGCCTCCTGGACGACTGGCAGCAGGTCGAGGACGAGGTGGCGAGCCACGACCCCGCTGTCATCCGGCTGGTCCACGACCGCCAGGAGCTCGACCGGGCGCTCGCCGACGGCGCCACCGCGCTCGTGCACGGCGTCGAGGGCGGGTTCAGCCTCGGCGACGGCGTCGAGGAGATCAAGCGCAACGTCGCCGAGCTGCGGCGTCGCGGCGTCGTGTACGTCACGCTCGCGCACCTGCTCTACCGCCACGTGGCGACGAACTGCTCGGCGCTGCCGTTCCTGAGCGACGCGCGGTACGACAAGGTGTTCCCGCAGCCGCCGGGCCTCGGCCTCACCGAGCGCGGCGTCGCCGCCCTCGGCGCGATGGTCGAGCACCGGGTCCTCCTCGACGTCTCGCACATGCGCCGGGAGGCGCTCGACCACACGTTCACGCTGCTCGACGGCGACCTCGACCCGGACTGCGAGTTCCCCGTGCTGGCCACGCACGCGGGGTACCGCTTCGGCGAGCAGCAGTACATGCTCGACAAGCCCACCATCCTGCAGATCAAGCGGCGCAAGGGCGTGGTGGGGCTGATCCTGGCCCAGCACCAGCTCAACGACGGGCTCCGTGACGAGCCGACCAGGACCTTCGACGACTCGCTGGAGGTCCTCTTTCGCCACATCGACAAGATCGCCGAGATCACCGGCAGCCACGAGTACGTGGCGATCGGAACCGACTTCGACGGCTTCATCAAGCCCACGCTCAGCGGGCTGGAGCGCATGGCGGATCTGCCGGCGCTCGAGCGAGCGCTGCGGGACGAGTACAAGCAGGACGCCGAGCTGATGCTGTCAGCCAACGCGCTGCGCGTCCTGCACCGGGCCTGGCCCTAGGCGCGGGGCGCGCTCACTCCCGGCGCCAGTTGGCGTTGCCGAAGATCGTCCGCATCGGCTCGCGCCACAGCGACTGCAGCGTCGGCGTGGCCGGCCCGCGCTGGTCCCTGCCGAGCGCTTGCCCCTTGCGGAAGTTCTCCAGCGTGGTGCGGCTGTACGGGGCCCAGTGGCCGAGGAAGCTCATGGGCGGGGTCTCGGACGTGACCAGCAGATGGTCGGCGGGCGTCCACGACCACTTCGAGTCGGTCCGGTCGCGGATGTTCGAGGCGTAGCTCACCAGCGTCAGCGTGTCGGCCGGAACCCCGGCGCACTTGCCCCAGTCCGGCGCGCGCCGGTCCTCGGCGACGCGGTAGTTGGCCTGCGACCCCTCCGCGACGGCGACCAGCGGGCGAAGCCGGGGTCGCCTGGTGTTCGCGACGCGCACGTCGTGCCACTCCGACCACGTGCCGCCGCAGTGCTCGGAGTACGCCACGAACACCGGGCCGGCATCGTCCAGGCCGATCGTCACGGCTTCCCAGTCCGCCTCGTGGCGCTGCTTGAACTGGCCGCCCAGGACCGGGGCCACCCACTCGTCGTAGGGGTAGAAGTACCAGTACTGCACCAGGAACCTCGTCCTGCGCCCGTAGGGGCCGACGTCGTCGAACGGGTTCGGCGAGCCGGCGTCGAAGCGCGTCCGCCGCTCCCGCTCATCGCGTCGCTCCACGCGCACGTACACCGCCTCGTCCTGCCGAGCCTCCCCGACCGTCGCGTCCCTGCCCATCGCGCAGTCGTCGGATGCGCTCTCGCACTCGATGGTCAGGCTGTAGCACGGCTTGGGCACGATGCCCGGGCACTCGCGCGGCAGCTTGTCGACCGCCGGGGCGGCGTACACCCTCCCCTCCCAGTCCTTGATCTTGGCGGCCGCGAGGTAGGCGTCGACCTTGACGGGAGACCACCGCTGGTCCTCGGTGAACACCAGCACCGGCGAGTACATCCGCGCGAGCTCCAGGTCGTCGGCCACCTGGCCCGGCGCCCGCGCCGGCGTGTCGGGCCTGATCGGCTCCAGCGTCGCCTCGTCGAACTGCTCCTTGGCGCCGCCCGCGGTCGTCGCCGCGACGACCGCGAGCAGCAGGGCGAGGGCTGCCAGGGCCGAGGCGACAAGCCCGTACGCGCCGAGCCGGTCCGTGATCGACCTCCTGACGACCGGCGTTTCGAGCTGAACCGCCACACGCGTCCGCCACCCGGAGACGCTCCCCTCGGCCGCATCGCGACCGAGCACCGCGGTCGTGGCGACCTCGGCCAGCGCCACGACGATGAGGGAGACGCCCGCGACCAGGAGCAGGAGGTCCGCGGTCAGCCAGGGCACGGCGTCCGCCAGGGTGTCGTGACCGGGGAACAGCCCTGCCTCCATCCCGAGCCTGGCCAGCGCCAGGGCCAGCGCGACCGTCACGACCGCCCGCAGCCGCGAGCTCGCGTACCCGATCAGGCGCAGGACCACGGCGAAGGCCAGCAGCAGGACCGCGAGGACGAACAGCACCGTCGAGATCTGGCTGGTCTGCTCCAGGACGTCCAGCAGCGGGATGGCCGCGAACACGAGCGCCGCGGCCAGGACGACCGGCAGCAGCGCGACCTGCGCGACCTGTGCCAGTCCCTGTCGCAGCGACTGTGCCGCCGTCGCGTCCTGGTCGCGCAGTGGGTTGTCGGGGGCGTCCCACTCGCGCTCGATCAGCCCGTACCACCCGACGAGCAGGCCTGCCAGGCCGACCGCCAGCTGCAGCAGGGGCGGCGACTGCACGGTGCCCGCGGCGATCAGGACCAGGACGGCGAGCCCGAGCGGGCACGCGGCCCGGCCGAGCGCCGCGATCGGCCTGAGCGCGGTTTGCGCGCTCGCGACACCCGCCACCACGAGGACACCGACGATCCCGCCGAGCAGCAGGATGCCCCCGGCGGAGCGGAACAGCCAGGCCACGCCGACCAGGGCGAGGATGGAGGCGGCGGTCAGCGCGATCATGCGCGGGCTGCCCGGAGGCGGCAGACGGCGCCCGATGATGGGCAGCCGCGTGAACAGGTCCGCCCCCGCGCCCTCGCCCAGCCGCGGCGGTGTGATGCGTTCCGGCTCGGCCGGTCCCCGGGTCACCTCACCACGATGCAGCCCCCCGGGGCACGGGTCAACCTGGCTGCGCCGCCCGAGCGCCTCAGTCCGCCGGAGCGACCTGCGGCTCGCCGACGCCCAGCAGCGCGGCGATCGAGGCGCGGCGCGCCGGGTCGGCCGCGACGGTCGCGGCCGCGGTGATGCGGTCCTCTGGCAGGCGGGCCCAGTTCACGAGCGCCAGGTCGAGCGCCTCGATCGGGATGCCGGCCGCGGCCGCCAGCTCGGCCGAGCGGCGGCGCAGGTTGATGCACGTCGCCGATGCCGAAGACGCGCTTGGCCGCGCCCGTCGTGGGATCCAGCGCGTCGCCGACGTGCAGGGAGGTCGGGCGCAGGTCGGCCGCGCCGAGGTGGCCGAGCAGCACGAGCAGCTCGTAGCGCGGGCCGCGCCCGAACCCCGGGAGGGCCAGGCGCTCGAAGGCGCGCTCGAAGCGGCGCTCGGGGCCCCATGAGGCGTCGGCGGTCAGCGCCGCGGACTGCGAGCCGGCGCGCTGCGCCCAGGCGCGGTAGGCCTCGAGCGTGCGCGTGCCGCGCCCCGCCGCGTGGGCGCTGCGCGGACCCGGGGACGCGGCGTCCGCGTCGGGCAGCTCGCCGCCGGCCCACGAGGTGCGCACCGCCGCGATCGACGCGAACGGGTCGTCGGTGCCCTCCAGCGGCGACAGGTAGGCGATCTGGAAGGCCAGCCAGACGGCCTCCTCCGGATCGGCGGTGGAGGCGACCTCGGCGTAGAGGCCCGGCGGCGACGACCCCAGCTCGTCGAGCCGCGCGGCCGAGAACGCGAGCTCGTCCGCCAGGCGAGCGGCGTCGGCGCTGGCCCGCAGGCCGGGGACGAGGTCGTGCTCGTAGCCGTCGTCGGCGGCCCGCTCCACGCGGCTCACGCGCAGGTTGCTGGCGCCGCGCGCGGCGCGCCGGCGCGCGGCGACCGACGGCGAGGACCCCGGAGCGGGCGAGGCACGGCGCGCCGGCTTGCGCGGCGGCGCGAGGCGCTGCTCGAGGCCCTTGGAGCAGATCGGGCAGTTGGCCTCGAGGCGGCCGTGACGGCAGAAGGAGGGCACGAGGCGACACTCTAGGACGACCAAGGCCGCCCCGGGGGGCGGCCTTGGCCAACGATGCGAGACGCGGGCGATCCCGCGAGGCGGACGGCGCTCAGCAGTTGCGCGCGCGCTTGCGCTGCACCACCGAGTAGCCGGGGCGCTTCTGCGTCCCGTCGGCGCTCACCAGGCCGGCGTCGAACGGGGCCGCGGGCACGTCGCCGTTGAACTGGTAGACGTACAGGCGCTTCACGCGCTTGTTGTCGCGCGCGATGTCGAACATGCAGCCCAGGGCGCGCGCGGCACGCGCCTCGTTGCGCGGGAACGCCCGGCCGAGCTTGACGATGCCGCCGGTCTCGGTCAGCCACATGTCGCCGCGCCAGGCGCGCAGCACGCGCTTCGTGCGCGTCTGGGACTGGCGGTTGGTGTCGGAGTAGTTGTGGAAGCCGAGGACCTTCGGGCGTGGCTTCGCGAAGCGCAGGAACTTGCGCAGGAAGGAGATCGTCTTGTTGACGTTCTGCTCGTCGAGCAGGTCGAGGCCCACGATCGTCGCCCGCGGGAACACGCGCCGTGACGCGGAGTAGTACTCGGCCAGGCGCTTCTGCTTGCCGCAGGTCGGCTGGCCGGCGACGCGCGTGCGCGACTGGCAGCGGTTGACCTCGTTCCAGGGAGAGAACTCGCGGATGAACGGGAACGCGCGCTTGATCTTGCGCAGCTCGCGCGTGTACTCGGCGACCGACGGCAGCCGGCGTTCGCGCCCGGGGCGCCGGGAGCGCTCCAGGGAGAGCAGGATCCTCTGGTTCGCGCGGCGCGCGCCGGCCATCCAGGCGCGCAGGCGCGCCTCGTCCTCGGGCGAGCTCATCGCGTCGTAGGGGGCGATGTAGCGCGCGGCGCGGAACTTCAGCGGCTTGAAGAGCGGGTTGTCGAACGTGCCCGCCTGCTGGTCGCTCACGCCGAGCGTGAACGCTGCGGAAGCGGAGGAGGGCACGGCGAGCAGGGCAAGCACGAGGGCGAGCGGGAGCAGCAGTCGTCGCATGAAGGGGGTCGTTCCTTTCGCAGGGTTCGTTCGGGGAACGCGAGCGGCGCGCGGAGGTGATGCGGCGCGTCGGAGTCCCAACAGGCTAGCCACCCCCGAGTTGCGGCGTTGCAAGGCGCCGTTCGGCGGCGCCGTTCAGCCGCCCAGGCGGGCGAGCCCGCCGATGAACAGGCTCGTGACGAACCGCACGGCGGCCTCGACGTCGCCATCGCCCTCGACCATCTTGCACGCCGACCTCGATGCCCGTGCCGACCATCGCCGCGGCCATCAGCTCGGTGTCGTGCGGCGGGATCGCCCCCGCGGCGACGCCCGCGTCGCAGGTCGGCGCGCAGCTCGTCGATGCCGGCGCCGAGCGCGGGTTCGTCGAACATCGCGCGGATCGTGCCCGCGTTGCGGCGCATGAGCGCGAACGTGACCGGATCCTCGACGATGAAGGCGAAGTAGGCGCGGAAGCCCTCTTCGACGAACTCCTGCAGCGAGGTCGCGTCCTGCCGGGCCGCGCGCACGCGCCGGCGCGCCTCGACGGCGACGGCGTCGACGAGGGCGCGGAGCACCGACTCCTTGTCGGGGAAGTAGTTGTAGAAGGTTCCGGTGGCCAGGTCGGTGCGCCGGACGATGTCGCGCACGCTGGCAGCGCCGTAGCCGATCTCGCCGAAGACCTCCTGCGCCGCGGCGAGGATCGCCGCGCGGTTGGCCTGCTTCGTGGCCTCGCGCCGGCCGCCGTCGGCGGCGGAGGGGGCGACGGTCACGCGGGCACCTCCGGCGCCGCGGAGCCGGCGCGGCCGGACACGGGCAGGCGGAAGCCGCGTGCCCGGGCGCGCTGCGCGCCGGCGCGGCGCTCGCGCTGCAGCGCGTGCAGGTAGTCGTCGAAGTCGACCTGGATCGTGTGACGCTTGGAGGCCACGTAGCGCTTGCGCATCGCGGTCTGGTCGCGGCGGATGTCCTCGCGCAGCTCGGCGGGCGCCGGCAGCGCGTACTCGCCCTTGAGGTAGTCGGCCACCCACTGCCCCTGCGCCTCGGACAGCGGCATGATCGCGCCCAGTGGCTGCAGCAGCCCGACGAAGAAGACGTCGTCGAGCTCGGGGTGGAAGACGCGGCGGAACAGCTCGATGTGGTTGTCGGGCGCGGAGATGAGGCCCTCGTCGAAGAACGGGAACGTGATCTTGTACCCGGTGCAGTACACGACCACGTCGACGTGCTCGCGACTGCCGTCGTCGAACTCCACGAACTCGCCGTCGAGGCGCGCGATGTTCGGCTTGGGCGTGATCGTGCCGTGCTGGATGCGGTCCAGCAGGCGCCCGGAGACCGTCGGGTGGGCCTCGCCGAAGCGGTGGTCGGGCTCCGGCAGCCCGTACCGCGTGAGGTCGCCGACGTTCAGCCTGATGATGCTGTGGATGATCCGCTGGCGGATCTTGAACGGCACGCGCGGGTCCTGCGGGAGCTGGTCGGTGGGCTTGCCGAAGACGTACTTGGGGATGATCCAGGCCCCGCGCCGCGCCGCGAGGAAGGTGCGGTCGGCGACGTAGGAGGCCTCGACCGCGATGTCGACCGCGCTGTTGCCGATGCCCAGCACGAGCGCGTCGCGGCCCCTGAACAGCTCGTTGTCGACGTAGCTGTGCGCGTGCAGCTGCTCGCCGGCGAACGTGTCGGAGCCCGGGAACGCGGGCTCGGGCCAGCGCGGGTTCCAGTGGTGGCCGTTGGCCACCAGCAGCGCGTCGAAGCGCTCGACCGAGCCGTCGTGCAGCGTCAGCGTCCAGCCGCCCTGCGGGCCGCGCTCGGCGCGCTCGACGCTCGTCTGGAAGCGGATGCGGTCGCGGAGGCCGAAGTGGTCGACGTAGCTGTCGAAGTAGGCCGCGATCTGCGTGTGGTGCGGGTAGTCGGGATAGGACTTCGGCATCGGGAAGTCCGAGTACTCCATGCGGTCGCGCGAGGTGTTGATGTGCAGGTCGCGGTAGGCGGCCGACATCCCGTTGCGGTTGCCGAACACCCAGTTGCCGCCGACGCGGTCGGAGGCCTCGAAGCAGGTGAACGCGATGCCGCGCTCGTGCAGGGCCTTGGCGGCGGCGATCCCGGAGGAGCCCGCGCCGATGATCGCAGCGGTGGGGGAAGCCGGCATGCCCGGCACGCTAGATGAAGGTGACGCCTGCGTCAACTTCGCACCCGGACGACACCGTGGTCACGTGAACGGCGGCGTGCGGATAGGGTCGCCGGCCATGTCCCGCACGCTGCTCCGCGCCGCGCCGCTCGCCGCGCTCACCCTCGCCCTCGTCGCCCCGGGGGCCCCGGCCGCTCGCGACGACGCCGACGTCGCCCTGAACATCGTCCCCTCCGGGCAGTACGGGACGGTGCCCGTGCCGGTGGGCGCGGACACGCAGGCACAGATGTACGACGGGCTGACGCCGCTGTTCGACAAGGTCAGCGACGCGGACCTTCGCCGCTACTTCAAGAGCGAGCGCTTCGGCACGGCCGGCGAGTGCCCGTGCCGCACCGAGCGGGTCCCGCGCCGCGGCGTGCGCCTCGTGCGCGACAAGTACGGCGTGCCGCACATCACGGCGCAGACGCGCGACGCCCTGACCTTCGCCACCGGCTGGGTCATCGCGACCGACCGCGGCCTGCTGCTCCAGCAGGCGCGCTACAACTCGCGCGTCGCCGCGATCGACGCACCGGGCATCTCCGCCATCGGGCTGACGAGCAGCCTTGGCAACTTCCGCCCGACCGCGGCCACCGAGCGGGAGGTCGCCAAGCAGACGGGCGTGCTGCGTGCGCGCTGGGGTCAAGGGCCGCAGGCTGCTGCACGACATCGACGTCTACGTGCAGGGCATCAACGCCAAGCTGCGCGCCGAGGACAGCGAGAACGCCCCGTGGACGCGCAACGACGTCTACGCGCTCAACGCGCTGAAGGGCCAGTTCCTCGGGTCAGGGCGGCGGCGACGAGGTGCGCCGCTCGCAGTTGCTCGCCTCGCTCACGCAGCGCCTGGGCACGACGCGCGGCTTCTCGGTGTTCGACGACCTGCGCCAGCGCGACCCGGCCGGCCACCCGGCGACGATCGAGGGGCGCTTCCCCTACGCCCAGGTGCCCCGCAGCCGGGCGGGCAACGTGCTCGTCGACCCGGGGTCGCTGGAGCGCGTCGTCTACGGCCCGCCCGCCTCGGGCGCCACGGCGGCCGCGGCCACCGCCGCTCCGGCCGGCTCCCCCGCGGCCTCGAACATCCTGATCCTGGACGGAGAGCGCTCGCAGACCGGGCGCCCGCTGTTCGTCGGCGGCCCGCAGATCGGCTACTTCTACCCGGGCCTGACGCTCGAGATGGACCTCCACGCCCCGGGCGTCGACACGCGCGGCGTCACCTCCGCGCCGTTCCCCGGCTACATGCTCATCGGCCGCGGGCCGGACTTCGCTTGGACGCTGACGTCGGCGGGCGCCGACAACATCGACCAGTACGTCGAGGAGCTGTGCGAGGGCAGCGACATCCGCTACCGCTACAAGGGGCGCTGCCGGTCCATGTCGACGTTCGTGGCCGGCACGATCGCGGCGTCGGCGACGCAGCCCGAGCAGCTCGTCGTCTTCCGCCGCACCAAGCACGGGCCGGTCATCGGCTACGCGACGGTCGACGGCCGGCGCGTGGCGATCTCCCAGAAGCGCGCGAGCTACGGGCGCGACACGCTCGACCAGCTCCCGTTCCAGGACCTGACGCTCGGCAAGGTGGACAGCGCCCGCTCGTTCGTGCGCTCGTTCCTGCAGTCGCCCCAGACGTTCAACGCCTTCTACGCCGACGACCGCGACATCGCCATGGTCACCACGGGCCGGCTGCCGCTGCGCGCCCGCGACGTCGACCCCGGACTGCCGACGCGAGGCGACGGCGAGCACGAGTGGCGCGGCTGGCTGTCGGACGCGGGGCACCCCCAGCAGATCAACCCGCGCAGCGGGACGCTGATCAACTGGAACAACAAGACGGCGCGCGGCTTCGAGGCCGCCGACGACGCCTGGAACTACGGCACGATCCACCGCGTCGACCTGCTCACCACCGAGCTGGCCAAGCGCCGCCGGCACGACCTGGCCTCGGTGACCGCCGCGATGAACGCGGCCGCCACCCAGGACCTGCGCTCGGTGAGGCTGACGCCGACCCTGGCCCGCGTGCTGCGCGGCGGGCCCGCGCCCAGCCCACGGGCGGCGCGGATGCTCGAGCTGCTGGAGGGCTGGACGCGCGCGGGCTCCTCGCGGCTGGACCGCGACCTCGACGGCAGGATCGACTCGCCCGGGGCGGCGGTCATGGACGCCGCCTGGCCGCGCCTGGCCGAGGCGGCGCTCTCCCCCGTGCTCGGCCCGGACCTGGAGCAGCTCACCGAGCTGGGCATGCGCTACGACCTGCCGCCGCGCGGCCAGTCCGGCGGGTGGCACTCCTACCTGGACCGCGACCTGCGCCGCCTGCTGGGCGACCGCGTCCCCGACCCGTTCGCCAACCGCTACTGCGGCGGCGGCGACCTGGCGGCGTGCCGGACCGCGCTGTGGGAGGCGCTGGACGCCGCGGGCGTCGCGCTGGAGGCGGCCCAGGGCGCCGACCCCGCGGCCTGGCGGTCCGACGCGGTGCGCGAGCGCATCCCGTTCGTGCCGGGCCTGCTGCCCTACACGATGCGCTACACCAACCGCCCGAGCGGGATCCAGCAGGTCATCTCGTTCGACGGGCACCGGCCGCGCTGACGCCGGCCACACGTCGTGCGTGCCGGCCGGCCCGGCGGCCCCCCAAGAGTCGCCGGGCCGGCGGCACATTCCGCCGTCGAGGGCAGACGGTAGTCGTCCCCGCGGGGGCGGCCGGTACGGCTAGCCGAACCGCGCGGGGGTGGCGGGCTCCCCACTGGCCTTGGACGGGCCGGCCGACGTCGCGGCTGAAGTTGGGCCGCCGCGGCGTGTTCCGGCCCTGCACGCGAGGGGTAGCTCGGCGCCATGAGACGCCTTCTGCTGTTCGCGCTGGCGGCGGCCGCCGCGTTCCCCGCCGCAGCGTCTGCCGCCGACAAGCCCGCGCCCCTGCCCGAGGGCGCGGCCATCTCCGACAGCCTCGAGTACCGGGGGCGGGTGGAGAGCCCCGGCCTCGTCGAGGGCAAGTTCGACAGGGTCTTGGGCCGCAGCATCCTCATCACGACCGGCCGGTTCGGCTTTCGCACCTACGACGTGAGCGACCCGGACGAGCCGAGGCTGCTCGACACCTTCCAGCCGCCCGAGATCCTCGGGGAGAACGGCTACTGGCAGGACGAGGACATGGACATCGACACGCGCCGCAAGCTGATCATCGGCGCGCTCGACCCGCGCCACGACGACGTCCGCCAGGACCTGTGCCCCGGGATCGGCAACGATCTGCCCGGCGATCCGCCCGTGAGCAAGACGCGCCCGGAGGGCTGCAGGAGCGGCTTCTACGTCATCTCCTACGCCAACCCGCGCAACCTGAGGCAGGTCGGTGACCTCGTCGAGCTGCCCGCCGGTCACACGGCGACGTGCATCGATCGCTGCAACTTCGTGTGGACGGGCGGGCCCGCCCGGCGCGACGACCTCGCCTTTCTCGGACCGTTCACGCCGGGAGGCCGCGGCGACGGGCGGCCGATCTGGGTAACCGACCTGCGCAACCCGTCGAAGCCGAAGGTCTTCGGCAACCCCATCGACCTGTGGCGCAACGACCAGGTGACGGATTACTCGCACGACGTCCAGGTCGACGACGAGGGCATCGCGTGGGTCAGCGGCCGTGGCGGCATCCGTGGCTACACGACGGAGGGCCGCCACCGCGATCCGTTCACGAACCTGGTGCGCGACGCGCACCCGTGGGACCCGATCCTCGTCGCCGGCGGCGGCGTGAGCGGCGTGAACCATCCCGAGACGATGTTCATGCACAACTCGTGGCGGCCCACGGACGGCAGCGTCCGGGCGGAGGGCGTGTCGACGGGCAACATCCTGATCGGCACCGAGGAGGACTTCGACGGCACCTGCGATCAGATGGGGCGCCTCGTGCTGTCCGACACCACGGACTCGGCGGGCGGCGAGCCGGCGGTGAACTCCACGCCGGCGGCGCCGTACCGCATGAAGGCGCTGGACACCTTCCATCCGGCGCAGGACACGCCGGAGACGGCGGTGGACGAGCACGGAGTGCTCCGCGCACTACTTCGAGCTGCGCAAGTCGACGCTGGCTCAGGCCTGGTACGCACAGGGCCTGCGCGTGATCGACGTGTCGGACGCGCGCGACGTGCGCCAGGTCGGCTACTTCCGTGTCGCCACCGGCAGCGCCGAGAGCGACTCGCTCTCCTGGGACGTCGCGTGGCGCGGCAACCGCATCTACCTGTTCGACATGAACAGGGGGATCGAGATCCTGCGGCTCAAGCGCGGGGCGCACGCGTCGGCGCGCATGCGGTCGGTCGCGGCGCCGAGGCTGCGCAAGGCCGCCGACTACAGGGCGGTGTCCAGCCTCGAGTCCCGCGACCTGGTGTGCCCGCTGTTCGAGCGCCCCTCCTGATCGGATCCAGGCTCCGGCGCGCGCCTCACTCGGGGCGCGCGCCGGAGCCCTCGGCGCGGGCGATCGCGGCGCGCACGTGCCGGTCGCCCAGCAGCCGGCGGTCGAAGGCGGGTGACAGCCCGCGCAGGGCCAGCACCGGCACCACCCACCCCGGCACGACGACCCGCGCCCTGCGGCCCTCGATCCCGCGCACGATCGCCTCGCCGGCGCGGCCCACGGGCACGGGCCGGCGCAGCGCCTCGGGCAGCGAGGGCATGAGCTCCTGGATGACCGGTCGCGCGAAGGCCTCGCGCACCATCGCGGTGTCGATGAAGCCGAAGTAGGCGACGCCGGCGCTGGCGCCGTGAGGGGCGAGCTCGACGCGCAGCGCCCGGCCCAGCGCCTCGACGGCGGCCTTGCTCACCGCGTAGGGCGCGGCCAGGACGCCGTTGACGGCGGCGTACACCGAGGCCACGAGGAGCACGTGCCCGCGACGGGCCACGACGTGCGGCAGTGCGGCCTTCGTCGTGTGCCAGACGCCCGCGAGGTTGATGGCCAGCACCCGGTCGAACTCCTCCGGCGCCATCGCCAGCAGCGTCTGCGACGGCGGCGACACGCCCGCGTTGGCCACCACCACGTCGAGCCCGCCCAGGCGCTCCGCAGCCTCGGCGACGACCGCCTCCGTCGCCGCCCGGTCAGCGACGTCCGCGCCCAGCGCCAACGCGCGCGGGCCGAGCGCGGCGGCCTCGTGGGCGGCGAGCTCGCGGTCGCGATCGACCAGGGCGACCGCGCAGCCGCGGGCTGCCAGCCGCCGCGCGGTGTCCAGCCCGATCCCGCGGGCCGCGCCGGTCACGAGCGCCGTGCGGCCGGGAAGCTCGAGCTTCGCGCGCCGTGGCACCGGTCAGGCCGCGCGCCGCGTCGCGTGCTCGGCGTCCTGCGCGTGGCGGCGCATGAGCGGGCCGTGGTGGGCGTAGGTCGCCCGGACACCGCACAGCCGCGCGACCGGCGCAAGCACCGCGATCACCGCGCGCTGCACCCAACGCGGGGGTGAGCTGAACAGCACGACGTCGTCGAACTCGCGGGCCAGCACGGCGAGCTGCAGCAGGGAGGGCAGCCCGCGCGCGGAGACGCGGCCCTCCTGGGCAAGGCCGAAGAGCGTGACCATCATCTCCTCGAAGCGGGCCGCGGGCCACACCTCGACGAGCACGTGGGCCTCCTCGTCGCCCGGGTTCCAGTAGTCGTGGACGGTCCCGGGCGGGACGTCGACGACCTCGCCGGGGCGCGCGTCGCGCTCGACGCCGTCGACCCTGACGCGGACCCACCCCTCGAGCACGGTCACGCGCTCGCGGACGTGGGGATGGACGTGCTCGTTGGCGATGGCGTGCGGGCCCACCCAGGTGTCGACCGCCAGGTAGCGCCCGCTGGTGTCCTCGCCCCCGACGCGGACGAGCACGCGCTCGCGGGTGACCGCGTTCTCGAAGAGATCGCCTGCGCGCGTCATGGCCGGCACGCTACGTCCGCACGCGGTCGGAGCGGGTGCGGCTACCCGGTCGGCGGGTGTAGTGTCGGCACGACCCACCACTTCGCGGTCAAATGGGTTCGAGGTCCTCGACCGCAACGAAGGAGGGAGCAGCATGCTCAGGAAGCTCATGGTCGGCGTCCTGGCCACCGTGCTCGTCGCGACCGGCGCCTCGATGGCCGTCGCCGGCTCCGGTGACGACGGCGACGACGACGGCGGCCAGACGATCCGCCTGGTGGCAAGGTAGCGTCCGGAGGCGGAGCTCGACCTCGGCGAGACCGGCTTCGGCGTCGGCGATCGCTTCGTCTTCTCCGACGACCTGTACCGGGACGACGAGAAGGTCGGCGAGGACGGCGGCGAGTGCACGATCACGCGCGTCGTCGGCGAGACGTCGCGACGGCGCAACTGCGTCGCCACGCTCGTCGCTGCCCGGCGGTCAGATCACGGTGCAGGGCCTCGTCGACGTTCACCGACGAGAGCGAGCCGTTCACCGTCGCGGTCACCGGCGGGACGGGCCGTTACGCGAGGCCGACGGCGAGATGACCATCGAGACCATCTCCGACACGGAGGACCGCTTCACGATCCGCCTGCGCTGACCCCTGACGACCGGCGGGGGAGCTACCGCTCGCCCGCGGGCACCGCGCCCGCCGCGTGCAGCGGCGGGCCGGCCGGGCCCGTCGTCCGCCGGGGCGACGTTGCCCGCGGTCACGGGCTCGGGGTCGTCGACGCGGCCGTCGAGCTGGTCGAGGTAGCGATCCACCATGCGGGCGCACTGGCGGCCCTCGTTGATCGCCCACACGATGAGCGACTGGCCGCGGCGGGCGTCGCCGGCGGCGAAGACGCCGTCGACGGACGTGCCGTAGGCGCCGGCCTTGACGTTGCCGCGCTGGTCGCGGTCGACGCCGAGCTGCTCGACGAGCCCCTCGTGCTCGGGGTGCAGGAAGCCCATGGCCAGCAGCACGAGCTGGGCGTCCATCGCGCCCTCGGTGCCGGCGACCGGGCCGAAGGGCGGCGCCGCCTCGCGCCTGCGCGTGGTGCAGGCGCGCGACGCGGCCGTCCTCGCCCTCGAAGTGCGTCGTGACGATCGAGAAGTCCTGCTCGCCGCGGCCCAGCGTGCGGGCCTCCTCCATCGCGTAGGAGAGGCGGAACTTCTGCGGCCACAGCGGCCACGGCGTGCGGTCGTCGGGCCGTCTGGCGGGCGGCTCGGGCAGCAGCTCGAGCTGGGTGACCGACGCCGCACCCTCGCGCACCGCGTTGCCCACGCAGTCCGCGCCGGTGTCGCCGCCGCCGATGACGATCACGTGCTTGCCCGCGGCGGTGATCGGCCTCGCCGCTGGCGCCATCGCTCGCGACCCAGCGGTTGCGGACGTACAGGTAGTCCATCGCGAAGTGAACGCCGTCGAGCTCGCGGCCCGGGACCGGCAGGTCGCGCGGCACGCGCGAGCCCGTGGCCACGACGAGCGCGTCGAACTGCTCGCGCAGCTCGTCGGCCGTGACGTCGGTGCCGACGTCCACGCCGCAGCGCAGCTCCACGCCCTCGGCCACGAGCTGCTGCACGCGGCGCTCGACGACGCGCTTCTCGATCTTGAAGTCGGGCACGCCGAAGCGGCACAGGCCGCCGGCGGCCTCGTCGCGCTCGAAGAGGACGACGCGATGCCCGGAGCGGCGCAGCTGCTGGGCGGCCGCCATGCCGGCGGGGCCGGCGCCCACGACAGCCACGCTGCGGCCGGTCTCGCGGCGCGGCGGCTGCGGGCCGGACCCAGCCCTCCGCCCAGGCGCGGTCGATGATCGCGTTCTCGATCTGCTTGATCGAGACGGCGTCGCCCTCGCGGATCTCGAGCACGCACGACGCCTCGCACGGCGCCGGGCACAGCCGGCCGGTGAACTCGGGGAAGTTGTTCGTCGCGTGGAGCTGGCGGATGGCCTCCTCCCAGCGCCCGCGGTACACGAGGTCGTTCCAGTCGGGGATGAGGTTGCCCAGCGGGCAGCCGTTGTGGCAGAACGGCACGCCGCACTCCATGCAGCGGGCGCCCTGCGCCGACAGCTCCTCCTCGGAGCGCTGGGCCAGGAACTCGCGGAAGGGCTGCTGCGCGACGCGCTCGGCCGGGTCCTCGTAGGCGACCCCGACGCGCTCGATCTTCAGGAAGGCGCCGAGCTCGCCCATCTACTCCCCGTCCCCGGTGCGCACGTGGGGCTCGCCGACGACATCGGCCGCCTCGCCGGCGAACTCGTCGGCGCGCGGGGCGTCGCCGTTGGCCGAGGGGGCGTTGGCGGCCTCCTGAGCCTCGAGCTCGGCCAGCACGCGCTTGTAGTCGGTCGGGAAGACCTTGACGAAGCTGCCCTCGAGCTCCTCCCAGTCCTCGAGCACGCGACGCGCCACCGGCGAGCCGGTCAGGCGCTCGTGCTCTGCCACGAGCTCGCGCACCTCGATCGCGTCGGCCTCGTCGAGCGGCTCGAGCTGGTCGAGCATCGCCGGGTTCACGCGCGCGCGGAAGGTGCCGGCCTCGTCGAGCACGAAGGCCAGCCCGCCGCTCATGCCCGCGGCGAAGTTGCGCCCGGTGGGGCCCAGCACGACGACGCGCCCGCCGGTCATGTACTCGCAGCCGTGGTCGCCGACGCCCTCGACGACCGCGTTCGCGCCCGAGTTGCGCACGCCGAAGCGCTCGCCGGCCAGCCCACGGAAGAACGCCTTGCCGCTGGTGGCGCCGTAGAGCACCGTGTTGCCGACGATCACGTTGTGCTCGGCCGCGTAGGTGACGCCGTCGGGCGGCAGGGCCGCCAGCACGCCGCCGCTGAGCCCCTTGCCCGTGTAGTCGTTGGCGTCGCCGTGCAGGCGGAAGCTCACGCCCGGAGCCAGCCAGCCGCCGAAGCTCTGCCCCGCCGAGCCGGTCAGCTCCACGTGGATCGAGCCCTCGGGCAGGCCGTCGGCGCCCCGCTCGCGCGCGATGTGGCTGGAGAGCAGGCCGCCGACGCAACGGTTGACGTTGCGCACCTCGGTCTTGATCTCGACGCGCTCGCCGCGCTGGAGCGCGGGCTCGGCGCTGCGGATGAGCTCCCAGTCCAGCGCGTCCTCGAGCACCGCGGGCGGCGGGCCGAGGCGCCGCAGCGGCGTCCCCTCCGGCAGCTCCGGGCGGTGCAGGACGTGGGTCAGGTCGACGCCGCGCGCCTTCCAGTGCTCGACGGCGCGGTCGGCGACCAGCAGGTCGCTGCGCCCGATGAGCTCGTCGACCGTGCGCACGCCGAGCGAGGCCATGATCCCGCGCAGCTCCTCGGCCACGAAGAAGAAGAAGTTCACGACGTGTTCCGGCTGGCCCTGGAAGCGCTTGCGCAGCTCGGGGTCCTGCGTCGCGATGCCCACCGGGCACGTGTTGAGGTGGCAGGCGCGCATCATGATGCAGCCTGTCGCGATCAGCGGGGCGGTCGAGAAGCCGAACTCGTCGGCGCCGAGCATCGCCGCGATCGCCACGTCGCGGCCCGTCTTGAGCTGGCCGTCGGTCTGCACGACGATGCGCGAGCGCAGGTCGTTGAGCAGCAGCGTCTGCTGGGTCTCGGCCAGGCCGATCTCCCACGGAACGCCCGCGCACTGGATGGAGCTCAGCGGCGACGCGCCGGTGCCGCCGTCGTGCCCTGAGATGAGCACGTGGTCGGCGTTGGCCTTGGCCACGCCGGCGGCCACGGTCCCCACCCCCACCTCGGCGACGAGCTTCACCGACACCTGCGCGCGCGGGTTGGCGCAGCGCAGGTCGTAGATGAGCTGCTTGAGGTCCTCGATCGAGTAGATGTCGTGGTGCGGCGGCGGCGAGATCAGGCCGACGCCGGGGGTCGTGTGGCGCACCCAGCCGATGTACTTGTCGACCTTGTGGCCGGGGAGCTGGCCGCCCTCGCCGGGCTTGGCCCCCTGGGCCATCTTGATCTGCAGCTGGTCGGCGTTGACCAGGTAGTCGATCGTCACCCCGAAGCGCCCTGAGGCCACCTGCTTGATGGCCGAGCGGCGGCTGTCGCCGTTGGGGTCGGGCGTGAAGCGCCGCGGGTCCTCCCCGCCCTCGCCCGTGTTCGAGCGCCCGCCGACGCGGTTCATGGCCACCGCGAGCGTCTCGTGGGCCTCGGTCGAGAGCGAGCCCAGCGACATCGCGCCGGTGGCGAACCTGCGCACGATCTCCTTCGCCGGCTCCACCTCGTCGAGCGCCACGGGCTCGACGTCCTCGCGGAAGTCCAGCAGCCCGCGCAGCGTGGCCCGCCGCGCGGAGTCCTCGTTGACCATGCGCGCGTACTCGGCGTACTTCTCCTCGGCGCCCCCGTTCTGCGAGCGCACCGCGTGCTGCAGCAGCGCGATCGTCTCGGGGTTCCACATGTGGTGCTCGCCGTCGCGGCGCCAGGCGTACACGCCGCCGACGGGCAGCAGGTCGTCGTGGGCGCCGGGCCAGGCCTGGGCGTGGCGGTCGAGCGTCTCGCGGCCCAGCACGTCGAGCCCGATGCCGCCGATCCGCGAGGCCGTGCCGGTGAAGTGGCGGTCGACGAGCTGCTGCTCGAGGCCGACGGCCTCGAAGATCTGCGCGCCGCAGTAGGACTGCACCGTCGAGATCCCCATCTTGGAGATCGTCTTGAGCAGGCCCTTGCCCAGCGCCTTGACGACCTTGCGCTCGGCCTCGTCAGGGTCGGCGCCGTCGCCCAGGCGACCCTCGCCCGCCAGCTCGGCGACGGTGTCGAGCATCAGGTAGGGGTTCACGGCGCTGGCGCCGTAGCCGATGAGCGTCGCGAAGTGGTGCACCTCGCGCGGCTCGCCCGACTCGAGGACGAGGCCGGCGCGCAGCCGCGTGCCCTCGCGCACGAGGTGGTGATGGACGGCCGCGACGGCCAGCAGCGAGGGGATCGGCGCCCGCTCGGGGCCGGTGCGCCGGTCGGACAGGATGAGGATGTTGACGCCCGCGGCCAGCGCGTCGTGGGCCTGGTCGCAGACCGAGGCCAGGCGCGCCTGGAGCCCCTCGGGGCCGTCGGCCACGGGCCAGGTGGTGTCGATCGTGTGCGAGCGGAAGATGTCCGTGGAGACCTTGCGCAGGGTCTCCAGCTCGCCGTTGCGCAGGACCGGCTGGGACATCACGAGCTGGTGGGCGTGCTGGGGCGTCTCGGCCAGCAGGTTGCCCTCGGCCCCCACGCCCGTGCCCAGCGACATCACCAGCGACTCGCGGATGGGGTCGATCGGCGGGTTGGTGACCTGCGCGAACAGCTGCTTGAAGTAGCTGAACAGCGGGGGCCGGCGGTCGGAGAAGACGGCGAGCGCCGCGTCGTTGCCCATGGAGCCGATCGGCTCCTCGCCGCGCTGGGCCATGGGCGCCATGAGCACGCGCAGGTCCTCCTGCGTGTAGCCGAAGGCGAGCTGGCGCCGGCGCGTGGGCAGGATGCCGGTCAGCGTCAGCTCGGCGCGCTCGAGGTCGTCGAAGTGCACGACGTGCTCGCGGTACCAGGCGTCGTAGGGCCGCCGGGTGGCGACCTCGCGCTTGATCTCGGCGTCGTCGACGATGCGGCCCTGCTCGAGGTCGACGAGGAACAGCTTGCCCGGGGCCAGCCGGCCGAGGCGCAGGACGTTGTCGGGCCGGATGCCGAGCATCCCCGCCTCGGAGCCGAGGATGACGTGGCCGTCCTTGGTCTCGACCCAGCGGCCCGGCCGCAGGCCGTTGCGGTCCAGCGTGGCGCCGACGACGCGCCCGTTGGTGAAGCACACCGCCGCGGGGCCGTCCCACGGCTCCATCAGGCACGAGTGGAAGGCGTAGAAGCCCTTGAGCTCGTCGGAGAGGTCGTCGCGGTCCTGGTAGGCCTCCGGGATCATCATCATCACCGCGTGGGGCAGCGACCGCCCGGCGAGCATCAGCAGCTCGAGCACGTTGTCGAAGGTCGCGGAGTCCGACCCGCCCGGGCGCACGATCGGCATGACCTTCTGGAGGTCCAGGCCGAAGAGCTCGGAGGCGAGCTGGCTCTCGCGGGCGCGCATCCAGTTGACGTTGCCCATCAGCGTGTTGATCTCGCCGTTGTGGGCGATCACGCGGTAGGGGTGGGCCAGCTCCCAGCTCGGGAAGGTGTTGGTCGAGAAGCGCGAGTGCACGACGGCCATCGCGCTGGCGAAGCGCTCGTCCTGCAGGTCGGGGTAGAAGCCGCGCAGCTGGTGGGCGATCAGCATCCCCTTGTACACGCACGTGCGCGAGGAGAAGCTCGGCGCGTAGAAGTCGGGGCCCGCGGCCAGCTCGACGATGCGCCGGATGACGTAGAGCTTGCGCTCGAAGGCGTCCTGGTCGTCCGCGAAGCCCGGGCCGGCCTCCACGAACAGCTGCCTGACGCAGGGGCGCGTGCGGTTGGCCGTGTCCCCGACGTGGGCCTCGGCGACGGGGACGTCGCGCCAGCCCAGGACGTGCTGGCCCTCGACGCGGACGTTCAGCTCGAGGAGCGCCTCGAGCTTGGCCCGCAGGACGGGGTCCTGGGGCAGGAAGCACACGCCCACGCCGTAGCGGCCCGGCTCGGGGAGCTCGAAGTCGACCGCGCCCTTCAGAAACACGTGGGGCAGCTGGACGAGGATGCCGGCGCCGTCGCCGGTGCGCACGTCGGCGCCCTCGGCGCCACGGTGCTCGAGATGCTCGACGGCCTCCAGCGCGCGGTCGACCACCTCGTGCGTGGGCCGGTTGTCCAGACGCGCGACCATCGCGACGCCGCAGGCGTCGTGCTCGAATCGAGGGTCGTAGAGGCCCTCTGCCCGGGGAGGCTGGATCGCGTTCGTCGTCATGTGGGCCCCGTTCGTCGGCGCGGGCAACCGGAGGTGGACGCGAAGCGTAGCGGACCCGGACGCGGATTCCGGCCCCACCCGCCACCTGACCGCCCTCGGTGAACGCCGCGTTTCTGGAAGTCTGCCCCTCATGCGCGCCGCCCGAGAGGTCCTCGTCCTGGCCACGGGCGGCACGATCGCGATGTCCGGCTCGCGGGCCGTGCCGGCCCTGGACGCCGATGCGCTCGTGGCCGCGGTCCCCGGCCTGGGCGAGGTGCCCGGCCTGCGCGCCCGTGAGCTCGGCGCGTCGCCCGGCGCCCACCTGACCCTCGACGCGGTCCTGCACATCGCCCGCGAGGCGGCCGCGGCGGCCCGGGAAGGCGTGGGCGTGGTCATCACGCACGGCACCGACACGCTCGAGGAGACGGCGATGCTCTGCGACCTCGTGCTCGACGCCGAGGCGCCCGTGGTCCTCACCGGCGCGATCCGCCCGGGCTCGGCGGCCGGCGCGGACGGGCCGGCGAACCTGCTGGACGCCGTCGCGGTGGCCGCCGCGCCGGAGGCCGCGGGCTTCGGCGCGCTGGTGGTGTTCGGCGGCGAGGTCCACGCCGCGCGCCACGCGCGCAAGGTCGACTCGACGAGCCCCGTCGCCTTCGGCTCGCCCGCCGCCGGGCCGGTGGGGCGGGTGATCGAGGGCCGCCCCGCGCTCGAGCTGCGTCCCGTGCGCGGGCGCGAGGCGCTCGACGTGCGCCGCCTGGACTTCCGCGTGCCGATCCTGGCCACCGCGCTGGGCGACGACGGCTTGCCCCTCGACGCGGCGGTGCGCGACGGCGCCGACGGCGTCGTGCTGGCGACGCTCGGCGGGGGTCACGTCTCCCCGATGGTGCTCGCTCGCGTGCGTGCCGCCGTCGAGCGGGTGCCCGTCGTGCTCGCCGTGCGCCCGCAGCGCGGGGCGTTCCTGGCCGGCACGTACGGCTTCGAGGGCAACGAGGAGGATCTGCGGGCGACCGGCGCCCTGCCGGCCGGCGTGCTGTCCGCACAGGCCGCCCGCATGAAGCTCCTGGCCTGCCTCGGCGCAGGTCTGGAGGGCGCGCGACTGGCCGCCGCGTTCGGCGGCGACGCGCCGTGATGCGCGCCGAGGCGATCCGCCGGGGACCGCGCGACTGAACAGCCCCCTCATCGGGCACAATGGCGCCGGGCCTTCCCCCACCGACCCGGGAGGGCCGCATGTCCACACCGTTGGAGCACCGCGAGCCCGATCTCCTGCTGTCCCTGCCCGCACGAGCGGAGAACGTCGCGGTGGTCCGCCACGCCTTCGGTGGCCTGGGCGACGTCCTCGAGCTGCCCGAGCAGACGCTGTCGGACATCAAGCTGGCCGTCACCGAGGCCTGCACCAACGTGGTCGTGCACGCCTACCCCGACCGCGACGACGGGCCGCTCGGGGTGCAGGCGACCCTCGACGAGCGCACCCTGACGATCGTCGTGACAGACGAGGGCCGCGGCGTGCTCCCGCGGGCCGACAGCCCCGGCCTGGGCCTCGGCCTGCCCCTGATCGCGACGCTGGCCGAGTCGCTCGAGCTGGGCACGGGCGACAACCACCAGACCGAGGTGCGCATGACCTTCGACCTCGACGGGGCCGCCGACCCCGGCGGCGAGTTCTCGGGACACTGATGATGGCCGCGACCGCAAGCGCGACGATGGTCAGGGTCCGCAGCGGACCGCTGGCCGGCGCCGTCCTCGGTCGTGTCGTCGGGATGCTCGCCGCCCGGGCGCAGTGCCCGATCGACCGCCTCGACGACGCGCTGCTGGTCACCGACGCCGTCGCCGCGCATGCCCCTGCGCACAGCCGCGACCAGCACGTGCTGGTGATCGTCGAGGCCCAGGAGAGCGAGCTGGAGCTGCGCGTCCAGGGGCTGCGGCCCGACGGCGCCCAGGCGATGATCAGCGACGCCGAGCTGCCCGGCGTCGGCAACGTCTTCGAGCGGGTCGCCGACGAGGTCCGCCCGGACGCCGACGACGACGGCGACGAGCTGGTGCTGCGCCTGCGCTTCGCGGCGTGAGCGACGCCGCGACCCAGGCCCTCACCTCGGGCTTCTCCGAGCTCACCCTCCAGGTCCGCGACCTCGAGGCGCTCGAGCGCTTCTACCGCGGGTCGTTCGGGCTGGAGGTGCTGGCCCGCGAGGACGATCGCGTGTGGCTGGCGGCGGGCGAGCGGGCGCGCCTGGGCCTGTGGCTGCCCGGCGAGAAGGAGTTCGGCGACGAGGGCGGTGCCCACGTGCACTTCGCGCTGGCGGCCACCCCGGGCCGCCTCGACAGGGTGTGCGAGCGCCTGGACAGACGCGGCGTCGGCTACCGCGGGCCGCTCGAGCACGACGGGGGCGATCGCTCGATCTACGTCGAGGACCCCGAGGGCAACGTGGTCGAGGTGTGGGACTTCTTCGAGCGCGGCGATGGCCGCGCGCAGGGCGTGGACGCGCTGTCTGACGACGCCTCGGGCTCAACTGCGTCAAGCTAACGCCACGATGCCTCCGCAGTTCTCGCTCCACGAGGAACACCTCGACGACCAGCGCCACGTCATCGCCGTGGCCGGAGAGATCGACCTCTTCACAGCCCCCGAGCTCAAGTCGGCCCTCGGCGCGGCGGTCGAGGGCGGCCGCACGCGGATCGTCGTCGACCTCACCGAGACCTCGTTCCTGGACTCGACCGCCCTCGGCGTGCTGATCGGAGCGGTCAAGCGCCTGCGTACGCGCGACGGCGTCCTGACGATCGTCAACACCGACCGCAACATCGCCAAGACCTTCGAGATCACCGGGCTGGACCAGATCTTCACGATCCGCCCGACCCGCGGCGAGGCCATCGAGGCCCTCGACGCGGACGAGGCCACGGCCTAGCGGTCCAGCAGGT
Source organism: uncultured Actinomycetes bacterium (assembly GCA_963840185.1). Lineage (GTDB taxonomy): Bacteria > Actinomycetota > Thermoleophilia > Solirubrobacterales > Solirubrobacteraceae > JAOPZW01. The sequence goes on from CAWIXY010000001.1 coordinate 442,109, forward strand.
CCAGCAACGCCTGCTCGACGGGCCCCTGGATCGCCGTGGCCTCGTCGCCGTCGCCGCCGGCGGCCACCAGCCGCGCGTCGATCGTCTCGCCGTCGGCGAAGCGGTCGAACACCCGCGGGTCGATGTACGAGGCGCGCGCGACGGCCGGGGTGTTGCCGAGGTAGTACGCGACCTCCTTGACGGCCCGCGTGATCGCGCGCTTGCGGCCCGTCTTGGTCTCGGGCGCGCGACCCGACACGCCGAGCGCGACCGCGGCCAGGACCGTGGCGCCCCACGTGCGGAAGTCCTTGGCCGAGATCTCGAGGCCGGTCGCCTCCTTGAGGAAGTCGTTGATGTCGGTGGAGCGGATGTCGACCCAGCGCCGCCCGTCCATGTGGGCCAGCAGCTCGTCCTTGCCCCCGCGCCGCTTCTTGAGGCGCTCGACGACCTCGGCCACCTCGGGGTCGATGAGCTGCTGCATGCGGCGCTTGCCGTGCTTGGCCGGGTAGTCGAAGTACAGGACGCCGTCCTGCAGGCGCACGTGGCGCTTCTTCATCGTGGCCAGGCCGTAGGTCTCGTTGCGCACCGCGTAGTCCTCGCTGCCGATGCGGAAGAAGCCCCGGTCGAGCAGCCGCACCGCCGCGGCCAGGACGTGCTCGCGCGAGAGGTCCCCGCGCCGCAGCTGCTCGTCGACGTGCTCGCGCAGCGCGGGCAGTGCGCGGGCGAACTCGATCATGTCGTCGAACTTCTCGAGGTCGCGCCGCTGGCGCCAGCGCGAGTGGTACAGGTACTGCTTGCGCCCGGCCGCGTCGATGCCGGTGGCCTGGATGTGGCCGCCGGGGTACGGGCAGATCCACACGTCCTGCCAGGCCGGCGGGATGACCAGCTCGTGGATGCGCGCCAGCACCTCCGCGTCGGTCACGGGCTCGCCGTCGGGCATGAGGTAGCGAAAGCCCCGGCCGTGCTTGACGCGGCGCAGGCCGGGCTCAGCCAGGTCGGAGCGTCTCAGGCGCGGACGGCGGGTCTTCTCGACGGTCGCGGGCATGACCGGGAGGGCCTACCCCGAAAGCCCGTCGAGCGCGCGGCGCGGCGCGGCTACTTCTTCGCCTTGGCGCGCGAGGGCGACTTCGCGCCCGAGGAGGACTTCGCCGACGACGAGGACTTCGCGGATGAGGAGGACTTCGCGCGGGATGACGACTTGGCGCGCGACGCCGGCTTCTTGGCCTGGCCGGAGCCGTTGCCCTTGGCCGGCGCGGCGTCCGAGCCGCCGCCGTCCTTACGCACGGCGTCGAGGCTGGCCTTCAGCGCGCTCATGAGGTCGGGCACAGGCGCCTCCTCCTCCTCCGGCGGCGCCTGGACGGAGATCTCCTCGCCCGCCGCCTTGCGCTCGATGAGGGAGAGGACCTCCTCGCGATAGGAGTCGTGGTACTTGTCCGGCTCGAAGTCGCCCGCCAGCGACTCGACGAGCTGCTTGGCGATGTCCAGCTCCCGGTCGGTCGCCCTGACCTCGTCGGGATCGGGCATGTCGTCGATGCGGTCGGGGTCGACGACCTCGTCGGCGAAGATCATCGTCGTCATCCCCAGCACGTCGCCCATCGGCCGGATCGCGACGAGGTTCTCCTTGGAGCGGATGACGACGCGCGCGATCGCCACCTTGTTCGTCTCGCGCATGGCCTCGAGCAGCAGCCGATAGGGCTTGGCGCCCCCCGGGCCCGGGGCCAGGTAGTACGGGTGGTCGTAGAAGATCGGGTCGATGTCGTCGAGGTCGACGAAGTCCTCGATGTCGATGGTCCGCGTCTTCTTGGGGTCCAGCGCCTCGAGCTCGTCGGGCTTGACGATCACGTAGCGGTCCGGCGCGATCTCGTAGCCCTTGACGATCTCGTCGTAGGGCACCTCCTCGCCGGTCTGCGGGTCCACGCGCTTCTGCTGGATGCGGGCGCCGGTGCTCTCGTGCAGCTGGTGGAAGCGCACCGTCTTGCGGCTGACGGCGCTGTAGAGCTTCACCGGCACGGTGACGAGGCCGAAGCTGATGGTGCCGGTCCAGATGGGTCGGGCCATGCCTCCAGTATGTAGCACCCGCCGCGCCCCGACCCCCGGCGCAGGCCGAATTGCGCCTCGCGCGATGGTTTGCGGCACGCTCCCCGGGTAGCGTGCACCGTGTCCACCGACCCGATCCCGAGGAGCGAGATGGCCACCGTACGCAGCGCGGCCCAGGGCATCCTGGCCGACGAGAACACCGAGCGGCGCGAGCAGATCGTCGAGCTGCTGAAGAAGGCCTACTGGATGGAGATCGAGACGGTGATGAGCTACATCGCCAACTCGATCAACCCGGACGGCGTGCGCGCCCAGGAGATCGTGGAGTCCCTCCAGGAGGACATCCAGGAGGAGCTCGGCCACGCCCAGCAGTTCGCGGCCCGCATCAAGGAGCTCTACGGCGTCGTGCCCGGGTCGCTCGAGTTCACGGCCGAGCAGTCCTACCTGCAGCCGCCCGCGCACCAGACCGACATCGTGCACGTCATCAAGGGCGTCATCGAGGCCGAGACGGGCGCCATCGAGCACTACAACCGGATCATCAACGAGACCGACCAGATCGATCCGGTCACCAACGACATGGTCATCGCCATCCTGCGCGACGAGGAGGGCCACCGCCGGCTGTTCGAGGGCTACCTGCGCGAGTACGAGGCCGAGGGCCTGGCCTAGGTCGGATAGGCCCTCAGCCCTCCACGCCCGTCGCCGAGTGCGGCGCGCCGACCGGCTTCGACTCCGGGGAACCGCGCTGGCGCAGGTAGATCGAGAAGACCACCATCGAGCCGACGGCCAGGAACTCCGACTGCCAGTTCTGCAGCGTCGACTCCCAGAAGCGGGCCGAGCCGAGGTAGCCGGCCCAGCCGACGACCGGCTCGTCGTGGGCGCGCTGGTCGTCGTTGTACTCGGTCCAGCCGGTGACCGACTGCCCGAACCACGACGCGAGCCAGATCGTGGCCATCAAGAGCACGAGCGAGTTGGCGTACAGCCAGAGCCGCAGCCCGCGGGCCCGCGCCCACGCCGGCGAGTCCGCGCGGGCATGGGCTCCGACCTGCTGCGCGGCGTCGGACTCCGTGCCCTCCTCGCCGGGCTGCTTGGACTCCGGCGAGCCGCGCTGCACCAGCCACACGGTCAGCAGGATGTAGAGCGTGAACTGCAGGTACTCCGACTGCCAGTTCTCGAGGACGGCGTTGCCGAAGCTCGACGACACGAGGTAGCGGCCCAGCGAGATCGTCGCCTCGTCGTGGGCGGAGGCCTCGTTGTTGAAGTCCTGCCAGCCGGCGACGGCCTGGCCGGCGATGGCGAGCACGAAGAAGGCGAGGAACACAAGCGACAGCGCGCTCGCACCGAGGGCTCGCCGCATCAGTGGTGGGCCAGCCCGATCGCGGTGTAGAGCACCAGGCCCGTCGCGATGACGAGCAGGTAGGCGACGAAGACGGCCCGCATGCAGGCGGGTCTACCGGCCCGGCCGGATGGACCGGCCGGGCCGGCGGGAGTCCGCTAGGAGGTCTTGCGCTCGAGGTCCGCGACCTCGTCGGCCTTGTGCTCGGCCTTCTCCTGCGCGTTGGACAGCTGGTCCTTGGCCTCGCCCTTGCGCTCCTCGTTCTTCCCCTCGCGGCGAAGCGAGGCGTCGTCGGCGAGGTCGCCTGCGGCCTGCTTGACGCGGCCTGTGATCTTGTCGGTGATTCCCATCCCCGTCGCCTACCCCAGCGCCGTGGAGCGCAAGCGCTCGCGCAGCTCGGTGATCGTGGCGAAGACGGACAGGGCGCCGGCGTCGAACAGCTCCTGCGCCGAGAAGCCGCCGGTGAGCACCGCGAGTGTCTCGATGCCGGCCCTGCGCGCGGCCTGGCAGTCCCAGGTGGAGTCGCCCACCATGACCGCGCGGTCGCCGTCGAGCCGCTCGAGGGCTGCGTGGATCAGGTCGGGCTCGGGCTTGGTGTGCTCGACGTCGCCCGACGTGGTCCAGCCGTCGGCCAGCTCACGGGCGTCGAGCAGGTCCAGGTAGTGCTCGACCTCCTGGGGCTTGGCCGAGCTGGCCAGGACGTACCTGGCGGCCGTCGCGCTTGAGGTCCTCGATCAGCTCCCGCGCCCCCTCCAGCGGGCGGACCTCCTCGATGAGCTCGGCGTAGCGCTCCGTCTCGGCGGCGCGGATGTCGTCGCCGCGCTCGCGCTCGACCTCCTCGCCGGCCACCGCGGCCACGAGCTGGTCGCCTCCCATGCCGATGTGGCGGTGGATCCGCCACACCGGGAGCACCACGTCGTGTTGGCGAAAGGCTCGGTACCAGGCGATCGCGTGGTGGTAGTTGGAGTCCACCAGCGTGCCGTCGATGTCGAGGATGGCTGCCGGCTCGCGCGTGCTCATCCGCCGGAGCTGCCCTGCACGCGGCGCAGCACACCGAGGCCGAACCACAGCCAGGCGAACAGCGACCCCACGACGACCACGGTGACGACCAGCGTGCTCCCCTTGAAGATGAGGTCCGTGACGAGCGCGACGGCGCCGTTCATGGCCAGCGCCAGGGCGACCAGCCCGATGAGGAACTGGCGGTTGCCGACGTGGATCACGCTCTTCTTCTGGTTCTGCTCGAAGTTGATGCGGTGGAACGCGGCGGGCGCGATGAAGAACGCGGTGGCCGCGGCGGCCGCCAGCAGCGTGCCGAAGTAGATCATCCGCTGGCTGGACGTGATCGTGTCGAAGCCCTGCTGAAAGGGAACTGCCAGGAGGAAGCCGAAGAGCACCTGCACGCCGGGCATGGCGACGCGCACCTCCTGGAGCAGCTCCTCGAGCTGGCGGTCGAGCCGGTGCTGCTCCTCCTCGGTGCGCTGCTCCCGGCGATCGGGAGCCTGTTCGACGTCGACGGCCACGGGGTTCTGCTTCCCGGTGTGGCAGTCGCGTGAACGCCGTGTTAGGGGATCGGGTTGTCCGTGCGCGCCACGGTGCGCAGCCGCCCGAGCGACTGGCGGATGATGCGCGAGACCTGCATCTGCGACACGCCGATGCGCTCGCCGATCTCCGCCTGCGTGAGATCCTCCTCGAAGCGCAGGCGGAGCACCTCGCGCTCGCGCGGTGTGACGGCGCGCAGCAGGGCGGCGAGCGTGGCCCGGTCCTCCGCGAGGGCGAAGCCGCGCTCGTCGGTGCCCACCGTGTCGCCGAGGGTGTCGCCCGCGTCGTCGTCGGCGCCGCGCGGGGACTCGAGTGACGTGGCGCGGTAGGCGCCCGATGCCTCGAGGGCCTCCAGCACGTCCTCCTGGGGTGCCTCGACGGCCCTGGCGATCTCCTGCACTGACGGCTGGCGGTGCAGGTCGACGGACAGCTGGCCGACGGCGCGGTCGACCTTCAGGGCGAGCTCCTGCAGGTCGCGCGGGACGCGCACCGACCACGTCCGGTCGCGGAAGTAGCGCTTGATCTCGCCCAGGATCGTCGGCACCGCGTAGCTCGAGAAGGCCACCTCGCGCTCGAGGTCGAACCGGTCGATCGCCTTCACGAGGCCCAGCGAGGCGACCTGCAGCAGGTCGTCGAAGGGCTCCTCCGGGCGCTGGTAGCGCCGCGCGAGCTGGCGGGCGAGCGGCAGGAAGCGCTCCACGAGCGCCTCGCGATCCACAGGATCGCGGCGGTCGAGATAGCGCTCGAACAGCGCGCGATCCTCCTGGGCGCGGCTCGAAGCGCGACCGGGCCGGTCGTCCGAGGAGTCGTGAGGAATGGTCAGGGTCACAGCGCGCAGCCAGCTTTGCGGCGCGCCGGGGGGCTGGGGCGCAGCGGAGTCCGGCGGACCGGCTTTACGGTCTCCGCCCCGCGATACTACTCGCTGGAAGCGGTGAAACCAGGACGGCACGAAGGAGCGTTTCGGTGGTCGCCGAAGGCGAACTGACCGGCCTGAGGGTCCTCGCGGCTGACGAGGACGAGCGCGCGCTGCGCGAGACCACGGAGCTGCTGCGCGAGCTCGGGCACGAGGTGACCGACATCGCGGTCGACGTGGCGACCGCCGTGGATCGCATCGCCGAAGACGAGCCGGACCTCGCCGTCGTCGTGGTCCACGAGGACGACGAGCACGCCCTCGCGCTCATCGAGGAGCTCAACGAGTACGCCAGCGGTCCGGTCATCGCCCTGCTCCATGGCGAGGACCCGGCCTTCGTCGCGCGCGCTGCCGAGCGCGGGATCTCCGCCTACGCACGACAGCCGACGGCCGCGTCGGTGCAGGGGGCGATCGAGGTCGCCATGGCCCGCCACGCCGAGCTGCGCGACCTCCACGACCAGGTGCAGCGCCTCGAGGGCGCGATCGAACGTCGCGCCGTGATCGAGCGGGCCAAGGGCATCGTGATGGAGCGCCACGGGGTCGGGGAGCGCGAGGCCTTCGAGATGCTGCGCGCGTACGCCCGCGCACACAATCGCCGCGTCGTGGCCGTGGCCGGATCGGTCATCGAGGGGGGTACGTTCCTCCCCGAGGGACGGGATTAGCGGGGCCGCTGGACGGGGATCACGCCAGCAGGCATCAAGCCACCCCGAGGAGAGGGAACTCATGATCAGTGTGCTCATCGCGGTGCTGCTCGCCGCACTCGTCTACGCGCTCTGCCTTGCGCTCGGCCTGCCGGCCATCGTCGGCATCGTCGCCGCGATCCTCGTGCTGGTCAGCGGCATCGGGACCGGCGGATACGGCTTCGGGCGCCGCGGCGAGCGGTTGTAGGTTCGGGGGGACGTGAGCAGCGTCCCCTCTGACGGCGCGTCGCTGCCCCGCGTCGCGCTCCGCGCGCTGAAGCTGTACCACGCGCAGGAGCTGACCGACCGGGCGGCGGCGCTCGTCTACTACGCGCTGATGTCGCTGTTCCCCGCGCTGCTGGCCAGCGTGTCGCTGCTCGGCCTGTTCGGGCAACAGGGGCTCGTCACCGAGGCGTCGGACTACGTGCTCGAGCGGGGGGCCGACGACGCGACCGCCGACGCGCTGCAGGGCGCGCTCGAGCAGGTCGTCAAGGCGGACTCCAGCACCCTCGGCCTCACGCTGCTGCTCTCGGTCGCTCTGGCGCTCAACGGCGCGTCGGGGGCGTTCGCGGCCGCGGGGCGCGCGCTCAACGTGATCAACGCGGTCGACGACTCGCGCGGCTTCGTCCGGCGCAAGCTCGTGGACCTGGGCATCACGATCACCGTGCTGGTGCTCTTCCTCGTCGTCATCGTCGCGGTCTTCGTCGGCGGCGGGATCGTCGAGGACATCGCGGGCGCCATCGGTCTGGGCGACACCGGCGCACTGGTCTGGCGGATCGTCCGCTGGCCCTTGGCGCTGGCGGCGGCGATGCTCGCTTACGGGCTGATCTACGCCTACGCGCCCGCCGGCCGACCGGGCGCCAAGCGCTTTCGCTGGATCTCGCCCGGCGCCGCGTTCGGCGTCGTCCTGTGGCTGCTGGCCTCGGCCGGCTTCGCGCTCTACATCCAGAACTTCGGCAACTACGGTGCGGCCTACGGCACTGCCGGCGCGCTCATCGTGCTGCTGCTGTGGCTGTTCCTGTCGGCCAACGCGTTCCTGCTCGGCGCGCAATTCGACGCCGAGCTCGACCGCCAGACGGCCGCCGGCCGGGCGGCCCCGCCCTTCCCAACGCCCCCACCCTCGCCCGAGATGCCCGCGCCGCCGGCCCGCGCGCGCTGAGGGTCATTCCGCAAGCGAGCGTCGGCGAGCGGGCCGCCCGATGCGGCGGCGGCGCGACATCTAGGCCGGGTCGGCCGGCGCCGCCTCGACGACCTCGGGCGGAGGCCGGTCGGTCATCTCCGGCGGCCACGAGCAGAGTCCGTCGCGGCCGGGGCATGTCGCGCACAGCGCGGCGTGCGGCGCGGCGGTGACCGGGTACTCGCCGGCCAGCAGCCCGGAGGCGCGCTCGGCGAGCTCGGCCTGCAGCGCGGCCGCGTCCGCGGCGACGTAGCGGGCGCTGACCGCACCGGCGTCGCCGGCCTCGAGGAAGAGGTGCACGACCTCGACCGCGGGCGCGCCCGCGCGCAGGGCCGCAAGGGCGTAGATGCGCCGCTGGACGCCGTAGGCGCGCTCGACCAGCTCCTCGAGATCCGCATCGCCGACGCGGTCGGTCTTGTGGTCCACCACGAGCATCGCGCCGGACGGCTCGCGGGCCAGCACGTCGACGACCCCGTTGAGCAGCGGGCCGGCCGGGTCGCCGGCGAGCAGCGGGAAGGCGAAGGCGTGCTCGCGCCGCACCCAGGCCGCGCGGCCGAGCCGCCTGCGGACCTCGCTCGCCGCGAAGGCCTCGACCAGCGTGCAGAGGTCGTCGACCTCCGGGCCGTCGAGCTCGATCCCGTGCGCCGCGGCCACCTCGACGACCTCGTCACGGCCCGGCGGCGCAGCCCCGGGCGCCAGGTCGACGTGCTCGAGCAGCTCGTGTGCGAGCGTCCCGCGCAGCCGCGCCTCGAGGCCGGGCGCATCGGCGACCAGCCCCGGCGGCGGCTCCTGCTCGGGCAGACCGAGGACCCGCTCGAGGTAGAAGCGGTAGGAGCACGCCGCGTGCTGGGAGAGGGATGAGTAGGAGAGCGCGCGGACGGGCCGCGGGCCGGCGGCGGGCGCGGCGCGGAGCGGGCGGCTCGGCCGGCGCGCCGCTCTCCCCCATCGCGGGCTCCCCGGCGGGCGGCTGCTCCATCGCGTCGCCGAGCGCGAGCGTGAGCTGCTCGCCCGCCGCGGGCGCCTCGCCAGGCGGTGTGGGCGCCTCGTTCGGCGCTGCGGGCGCCGCATCGGGCCGGGCGGGCGTCTCGCCGCCCGCGGCGACCTGCTCGGGCGGCGCGTGGTGCACGACCCGGACCGACTCCTGGGCGCTGACGCGAGGGCCGAGGTAGGCCAGCGGGCAGCCGCCCGGGCGCTCGGCCGGCCAGCCCTTCGCGGGATCGGTCGCGCCGCTGAGGATCAGGCGCTCGGACGCGCGCGTCATCGCCACGTGCAGGACGCGGCGCTCCTCCTCGGCCTCGGCGGCGCGCAGCTCGTCGCGCAGCCCGTCGTAGGCCAGCGCCGTCTCCTTCGTGCCGTCCAGCCCGACGAGCCGCACGCCCAGACGGCCGTCGCGCGACGAGCAGGTCGCCCGCGCGCTCCGCCCCCTGCCGCCCGAGCTCGGCCACGACGACGACGCCGAACTCGAGGCCCTTCGCCGCGTGGATGGTCATGAGGCGCACGGCGTCCTGGTCGCCGAGGTCGACCGGCGCGTCGGCCTCGGTCGCCGCCGCGTCGAGCTCGGCCCGCGCGTGGTCGATGAAGCCGCGCAGGTCGCGGCCGTGCCCGGCCTCGAACGCGTCGGCCAGCCGCATGAGCTTGTGGACGTTGGCCAGCCGGCGGCGGCCGCTGGCGAGGCCGAGCACGTGGAGGTCGTAGCCGCTGCGCAGCACCGCGCGCTCGAGCAGCTCGCTGATCCCGCGGCGGGGGGCCTCGCGACGCTCGGCCGCGAACCACGGGCAGAACGCGGCGAGCCGCTCGCGGTCGGCGGGCGGGAGGCGAGCGGCCAGCGCCGACGCGGCGCGCCCCGCCCGACGCTGCGCCCCCGCCGCAGAACGCCGCCTCGGCCGCGGCCCACAGACCGCCCTCGCGCGTGCGCGCCATCGCCATCAGCGCCAGGCCGTCGGACGACAGGCCGACCAGCGGCGAGGCGAGCAGGCCGAGCAGGGCGGCCTCGTCGCGTGGATTCGCGAGCGCGCCGAGGTGGGCGCTGAGGTCGAGCACCTCGCGCCGCCCCCACCACCCGCGGCTCGCGCTCGGCAGCGTCGCGAAGCCGGCGTCCTCGAGCGCCCGCTCGAAGACGGGCAGGTTCGCCACCGCGCGCAGCAGCACGACGACGTCGCGGGCCTCGCACGCGCCCGCGTCGACGAGCTCCCGCACGCGCCCGGCCACGAGCCGCGCCTCGGCGGCCAGCGAGCTGCGCGCCGCGCCGAGGCCCTCGCGCGCGGCGACCGCGGTCGCGGCGTCGGGTTGCGCGTCCCAGGCCGGCGCGTCGGTGAGCAGCAGCTCCACGAGGGGCTCGTGCGCGGGCGGATCGTCGCGCCCGGCCACGAGGGGCACGTAGTCCGGACCGTGAGCCTCGCCGAAGGCGGCGTTGAGCGTGTGCAGGATCTCGGCGCGCGAGCGGAAGTTCGTGGCCAGCGCCGCCGCGGTGCCGGCCGCCTCGTGGGCCTTGCGGCGGCGCTGGAAGCCGCGCACGTCCGCGTGGCGGAAGCCGTAGATCGACTGCAGCTCGTCGCCGACCACGAACAGGGCGTCGCGGTCGAGACGGTCGATCAGGTCCAGCTGCAGCGGGTTCGTGTCCTGGAACTCGTCGACCATCACGCGCCGGAACTGCTCGGCGTAGCCCGCCGCCACCGCCGGCGCCGCGTCGAACAGGTCGCGCGCGCGCAGCTCGAGGTCGCTGAAGTCGACGGCCGAGCGCTCGCGCTTGGCCTCGGCGTAGGCCGCGGCGTAGAGGCCGAGGAGCTCGTCGAGCAGCGCCACGACCGGCAGCGCGCGGGCGTCGGCGCAGGCCCGCGCGAACCCGTCGCGCGCGCGGCGGTAGCGCTCGCAGGCCGCCGTCGCCAGCTCGTCGACCTGGCCCGGACGGAAGGCGAGCTCGCCCAGCGCCGCGGCGCCGGGCGGCTCGCCGCCCGCCGCGAGCAGCGCGAGGCAGCGGTCGACGGCGGCGCGCGCGCGATCGATGGAGGTCAGGGACCGGGCCGGGACGAGCTCCTCCCGGGCCGCCGCGGCCGCGGCGGCGAGCTCCGCGCGGGCGGCGGCGAGGTCGGCGGCCACCGGCACCGGCAGCGCCGGACGCGTCATGCCGCGGCTGCGCAGCTCCTCGTGGACCCCGCCGATCATCGTCTCGAGCCGGTCGGGCGTGTACGCGGCGGCCAGCTCGAGCTGCGCGACGCGCGCGTCGTCGCGCGCCTCCGGGTCGCCGAGGAACGCCGCCAGCGCCGTCTCGAAGGCCCTGCGGCGCAGCGCGCGGGCGGCGGGCTCGTCGAGCACGGCGAAGCTCGGGTCGAGCCCGGCGGCGACCGCGTGGGCGCGCAGGACGCGGGCGCAGAAGCCGTGGATCGTCGAGACCCACGCGCCCTCGGTGTCGCGCGCGTCCTCGCGGCGGCCGAGCTCGAGGAAGCGCTCGCGCACGCGGGCGCGCAGCTCGCCGGCCGCCTTCTCGGTGAAGGTGATGGCCAGGATCTGGTTCGGGCGCAGGCCGTCCTCGGCCACGCTGCGCACGAAGCGCTCCACGAGCACCGAGGTCTTGCCCGAGCCGGCGTTGGCCGCGACCAGCAGCGGCCCGTCGCGGCGCGTCACCACCTCCGCCTGCTCGGCGGTGAAGGCGCGGCCGCCCGGGCCGAGGAGCCGGCCGGCGGCGTCGATCAGGCACGTCATCCCGCGGCCTCGCAGCGACAGATCGACGGGTACGAGCAGCCGCCGTTCCAGGCGCAGCTCTCCGGCCGCGGCTCCAGCGCGCCGGCGCGCAGCTGCGTCACGGCAGCGCACCGCGGCCTCCTCGACGGCCGCGAGCACCGCGGCGAAGGCCGCCTCGTCGACGCGGTCGCGGCTCACCGTCGTGCGGCCCGGGTCCTCGCCCGCGAGCACCAGCCCCCGCGGGCGCGGGTCGTCGCCGCCCAGAGGCTGGTAGAGCCCGCCGACGGCGCGCACGCCCAGCAGCTGCTCGAGCGCGAGCACGTAGAGGCCGACCTGCAGGCGGCCGTCCTGCACCCAGCGCGCCTGGGGCGGCGCGCTGCGGCCCTTGTAGTCGACGACGATCGCCCCGCCGCCGGCGGGATCGACGTCGACGCGGTCGATGCGCCCCCGCAGCTCCAGCGCGCCGCCGGCCAGCCGCACGGGGCCCAGCTCGTCGCGCTCGGACCCGAAGGTCACCTCGAAGTGCTCGGGCCGGTAGGCGGCGTCGTCGCGCGCGGCGAACTCGAGGTAGCGCAGCAGGTCGGCCTCCAGGCGGCGCAGCTGCGAGCGGCGGCGCTCGGGATTGGTCGAGAGCCGCGCGCCCTCCGCGCGCCTGGCCAGCGCCTCGTGCAACAGCCGCCGTGCGTCGGGAAGCCGCTCCTCGACGAGCGGGATGCCGTGCTCGCGCAGGGCGCGCATGACGTCCTCGAGCACGCCGTGGGCCAGGCCGCCCCGGCGCAGCGCCTCGGGGTCGGGCTCGAGCGCCTCGGGGTCCAGGCGCTGCTCGACGAACCACTTGACCGGGCAGCTCGCCCACTGCTCGAGGGCGGACGCCGACCACGTCGTGCGAGCCGCCAGCGCCGCGAGCACCTCGGGGTGGCGCAGCGGCGCGATCGGCGCCTCGCGCCCGGGCGCCCGCTCGGCGACGGCGCCGCGCAGGCGCTCGCGCTCGGTCGGCGCGCGGCCGGCCGGCCACCCCGCGGCGCCCAGCGCGCGCTGCAGGCGCCGGGTCCACAGCTCGGGGCCGAAGAGGTCCCGGACGTCGGCCACGAAGAGCGAGGGCACCGCCGGATCGCCCGCCTCGTCCGCCGCGTGCCAGCTCAGCACGAGCCGGTCGGTCGGGCGCGAGACGGCCGCGTAGAAGAAGGTCCGCTCGACGGCCAGCGCGTCCTCGTGCAGCGGAAGGCCAAGCCCCGCCACCCGGTTGATCGCCCGGCGCTCGCCGTCGCCCAGGAACGGCTCGCCGCGTGCCGGAGCCGGGAAGGCGCCCTCCTGCAGCCCGCAGACGAACAGCGCTCGGACGCGCCGGGCGCGGATCGCCTGGGGTCGCGTGATGGCGATCGCCCCGGGCCGCCCGGACGTGCCCGTGCGCACGGGCAGGCCGTCCAGCAGGCCGGCGAGCTCCACCGCCGACGGCGCGAGGCGGTGGTCTGCGACCGTGAGCGCCGCGAGCTCCCCGACCGCGTCGCGCAACGCCGCCGCGACGCGGGCGTCGAGCTCGGCCGGACCGGTGAGCACGGCGGCCGTCCGCCGCCACGGCGCCGCGAACAGCCGCGCGACCTCGGCCTGCAGGCGCTCGAACAGCGCTGCCGGCCCGCGAGCGCCGGCGGCAGCCAGGCGGTCGAGGGCCTGCAGCGGGAACGTCGGATGGCGGCGCTCCCAGAGCTCGCGCGCCGCCGCCGCGCTCGCGGCACCCTCGCGGCGGACGAGGCCCTCGAGCTCGTCCGCGAGCGCGGGGCGCTCCAGGAGGCCCGGGGTGCGCAGCCAGCTCAGGAGGTCCTCGGCGGAGCCGCCCAGCAGGGCGCAGCGCAGCATCGCCACGATGCCGCGGCCGAGCGCCGTATGCCCGGCCGTCACGCGGCGCTCGAGCGCGACCGTCAGGCCACAGCCCGCGAAGACCTGCTCGAGCAGGGCCGCGTCGGGCTCGGGGTCGCGCACGACGACGGCCACGTCGTCGGGCCCATAGCCCTCCTCGCCGACGAGCCTCGCGACCTCCGCGGCGACCAGCTCGACCTCGGCCCGGCGGCCCCCGCCCTCGAGCAGGGTCACCGCTGTGCCCGGCGCGACGGGCGACCCGGGCCGGCCGGCGCCGTCGGTCTCGAACAGCCCGCGCTCGAGATGGTGCAGCGCCTCGCGGGCGGCGGGGGCGTAGTGCTCGGCGCGCGCCTCGAGCGCGACGTGGCGATCGGCCAGGGCGATCAGCGCATGGTGGGCTGCCCCCCGCCCGGCGAAGGCCACGCGGCCCGGCTCGTAGGTCAGCGAGACCGTGACCTCGGCGCCGGCGTGGCGCGCGAGCGTCTCGACTGCGTCGAGCTGCAGCGCGGACAGGTCGTCGAAGCCGTAGAGCAGGATGGGCGACGCCCCCCAGCGCGACGGGTCCAGGCGCAGCGCGTCATGTGCGGCGAAGGCATGGCGGATGGGATCGGGGCGCGACAGCGCCTCGTGGGCGCGGCCGAGCGCGACGATCAGCGCACCGAGCTCGCCGGCATAGGGCGCGCGCGCCGGCTCGGCGTCACCCCAGGCGCGCATCGCGGCGGCGAAGCGGGGCGGCGCGATGCGGCGCTCGGCGAGCTCGTCGGCGAGCCGCAGCAGCGCGGCCGGGAAGCCCGGCGTGGCCGCCGAGGCCGCGAGCACGCGCAGGCGGGCCCGCGCCGCCACGGCGGCGGCGACCCGCTCGCGGGCCAGGGGCCCGAGCGGCCGGCCCGGCACGCCGGAGCGGCGCGCCAGCTCGGCGGCGAAGCGCCCGGCCGACAGGACGCTCGCACCGAACACGAGCCCGGCCTCGGCCAGCTCGCGCCGGTAGTGCTCCACGTCGGCGAAGGTCGGCACGACCAGCAGCGGGTCGCGGTCCAGCGCCTCCCGGTAGGCGCCCAGGACGAAGCCGGCCTTCTCGGCGTTGGCGGGTCCGGTGACGAGGGTCAGCGGCATGACATCTAGGGTCGCGCACCGGGCGGCGGATCGATCCCGGTTTCGCCCAACCGCGTACCCCGAGCTGAACGCTCAACCCCGAGGAGACAGCCATGGCCACCATCGAGCAGAGCATCGACGTCGAGGTCCCGGTCCGCACCGCCTACGACCAGTGGACGCAATTCGAGCAGTTCCCGCAGTTCATGGAGGGCGTCGAGGAGGTCCGCCAGTCCGGCGACACCCACACCCACTGGCGCACGAAGGTCGCCGGCAAGGAGAAGGAGTTCGACGCGGTCATCACCGAGCAGACGCCCGACCAGCGCATCGCCTGGACGTCGGAGGACGGGCCCGAGCACGCCGGCGTCGTGACCTTCCACCGGCTCGACGAGGCGAAGACCCGCGTCATGCTGCAGATGGACTACGAGCCCGAGGGCGTCGCCGAGAAGATCGGGGACGCGCTGGGCCTGGTCGAGCGCCGCGTCAAGGGGGACCTGTCGCGCTTCAAGGAGCTCATCGAGTCGCGCGGCGCCGCGAGCGGCGGCTGGCGGGGCGAGGTGGACCAGACGGCGACGCACTGACCAGGCGCGAGACGCTCGCGACATGCGTCTCGGCTTCGCGGTCAAGGTCCTGGGAGCGGGTGGGCTGCCGTCGCACGACACCCGGCGCTGGCAGTCCGAGCCCCACCTCCGCGTCTCCCTCGACCACCTCGAGGCCGTCCTGCGGTACCTGGAGGACCACGGCATCGCGATGTACCGCATGGCCACCGGGCTGGCGCCCGTACGCGTCGCACCCCGAGCTGACCCGGTTCCGGGCGCAGCCGCAGGAGTGCGCGCAGCGGCTCGCCGAGGTCGGCGCGCTGGCCACGCGCCTGGGGATCCGCCTGTCGACCCACCCCGGCCAGTACACCGTCCTGAACTCCGAGGACGAGCGCATCCGGCGGCTCGCCGTCGAGGAGCTCGAGGTCCAGGCCGAGGTGCTGGACGGGATGGGCCTGGGCCCCGAGGCCGTCGTCGTGCTGCACGTGGGCGGCGCGGCCGGCGGCATCGCGGCCGCGCTGGATCGCTTCGAGCTGGGCTTCGAGCAGCTGTCGGAGGCCGCTCGCGCGCGGCTCGTGGTCGAGAACGACGACCGCACCTTCGCGCTGCGCGACGTCCTGTCGCTGGCCCGCCGCATCGGGCGGCCCGTCGTGTGGGACATCCTGCACCACCACTGCCACGACCCCGAGCGGATCCCCGACCGCGAGGCGCTCGAGCTGGCCATGGCCAC
This sequence comes from uncultured Actinomycetes bacterium, assembly GCA_963840185.1. Taxonomy (GTDB): domain Bacteria; phylum Actinomycetota; class Thermoleophilia; order Solirubrobacterales; family Solirubrobacteraceae; genus JAOPZW01. The sequence goes on from CAWIXY010000001.1 coordinate 457,651, forward strand.
CTGGCCCGCGGGCGTCCGCCCGAAGGTGCACTTCTCGTCGCCCAAGACGGCGGTCGAGGAACGCAAGCGCAGGGTCGGGCGCCGCGTCGAGCGCTCGCTCGTGCTGCCCCAGCTGCGCGCCCACGCCGACCTGGTCGACCCGATCGCCTTCGAGGCGTTCGTCACCGAGACCGCCGCCGGCCTCGACGTCGACGTCATGCTCGAGGCCAAGGCCAAGGACCTCGCGCTGCTGCGCCTGCGCGCCCAGCTCGCCGCCCGCGGCGTGCCTCAGCGGTAGCCGTGGCGCTTCAGGAAGCGCAGGAGGTCGCGGCGGAAGGCCCGCCCGCGAGATGCCGGGCCGCCGCCGTCGGCCTCCCCGCGGCGCACGTGGGCGTCGAGCGTGCGCACCGCCGTCCGCGGCCGGCCGAGCAGGTAGAGATCGGCGACCTCGGCCGCGATGAGGCCACGCAGGTCGGCGTTCGCGCGGCGCCGCTGGGAGCGGATCAGGCGCCGGATGCGCGCCAGGTCGCTGCGCACCGGCGCGGCGAAGCGGCGCGTGACCGCGACCAGCCGCGAGCGGCGCGTGGCGTCGAAGCGCGCGATCCTGACGGGCGAGTACGAGGCGGCGTAGGCGGTGAAGGCGGCGGCGAACGTGTCATCGGCGGTCACGAACTCGGGGCGCCCGTCGGAGTCGAGGTCGCGGACCTCGTAGCCCGCGTTGCCCCAGCGCAGGCCGACGGCGGCGTACGCGCCGGCGGCGTCGCGGCGGAAGACCTCGGTCGTCGCGCAGCAGTGCGCCCCGCCCGTGAACGCGTCGACAAGCACCTCGGGCTCCCCGTCGGCGTCGAGGTCGCTCACCTGCAGCGGTGAGTCGCGCCTGCCGGAGGCGAGGAGCGAGCAGCCGCCCTCCGCGCACGACGAGCCCGCCCGGAACGGCGAGGCGGCGAAGGCCTGGACGCCGTCGCGCTCGACGACCAGCCGCGGATCGGCGACACCGAGCTCGGCCGCCTGCCAGCTCAGCGTCGCGCGGACCGGGCCGCCCGACGCCGTCACCGACCCGGCCTCGTCGGCGCGCGCGGCGCCCGGGGCCGTGAGCAGCAGCGCGGCGATCGCGAGCGGCGCCAGCCGCCGCGCCAGCCGGCTACGCCGCGGCTGCGCCCTCACCGGCGCGCTCACCGGGCTCACCGCCCGCCTCGGGCTCGCCCTCGGGAGCCTTGGCCCCCTCGCGGGCCCACGGCTCGTCGAACTCGACGCGCCACTTCTCGTCCTCGCCCTGCTCGAGCGCCAGCCGGGCGCGGAACGAGCGCCCGCTGCGGCCCTTGAAGCCCGTGACCGGCCGCGCTGTGCGCGCCGTCGAGATCAGCTCGCGGGCGACGGCGGCCGGGAGCTGCTTGCCCGCCTTGGACTTCCAGATCACGAAGCCGCATCCCGGGTCCTCGCGCGACCAGCACGAGTAGCCCTTGCGGTTCTCGACGATGTCGTGGCCGCACACGGGACACGGCCCGAGGTTCGCCCGCGGGATGCGGACGTCCTTGAGCTTGGCGTCGAGCTCGCCGACGGTCGACCCCGCGAACTTCGCGATGTCGGCCATGAAGCGCTCGCGCTGCTCCTCGCCGTGCTCGATCCGCGACAGCCGATGCTCCCATTCGCCCGTGAGCGCAGGCGAGGTCAGCGGGTGCTCGTCGAGCAGCCGGATGACGTTGAGGCCCTTCTCCGACACGACCAGCGAGCGGCGTCGCGCTCGACGTAGCCCACGTCGATGAGCCGCTCGATGATCGCCGCCCGCGTCGCCGGGGTGCCGATGCCCGACTCCTTCATCGCCTCGCGCGCCTCGTCGTCGTCGACGAGCTTGCCCGCGGTCTCCATCGCGCCCAGCAGCGACGCGTCCGAGTAGCGCCGCGGCGGCTTCGTCTCGCGCTCGAGCACCTCGGCCTCGCGCGTGTCGACCTGCTCGTCTCGCTCGAGCTTGGGCAGCTGCTGGTCGCGGCCCTCGTCCTCCTCGGACGCCGAGCGCTCGCCCTCGGCCAGCTCGCCGTAGACGCCGCGCCAGCCCGGCACGAGCAGCACGCGCCCGCGCGTGCGGAAGACCCGCTCCTCCACCGTCGTCTCCACGCGCGTGTTCTCGAACACCGCGTCGGGGTGGAAGATGGCCAGGAAGCGGCGCACCACGAGGTCGTAGATGCGGCGGTCGTCCGAGCTCATCTTGTCGAGGACGTGCGCCGAGTTGGTCGGGATGATCGCGTGGTGGTCGCCGACCTTCTCGTCGGCCACGACGCGCCCGAGCGGCAGAAGGTCGAGCCCGGTCACGTACCCGGCGGCCGCCCGGTACTCCTCGCGCCGGCCGACCTTGGCCGCCGTCGGCTTGATCTCGCCGACCATGTCGCTGGTCAGGTAGCGCGAGCTCGTGCGCGGGTACGTCAGCGCCTTGTGCTCCTCGTAGCAGCGCTGGGCCGCGCCCAGGGTGCGCCGCGCGGAGAACCCGAAGCGCGTGTTCGCGTCGCGCTGCAGCGAGGTGAGGTCGTACAGCAGCGGCGCGCGCTCGGTGCGCTTGGTCTTGTCGAGCTTGGTGATCTGACCGCGGCGGCCGCGCACCGCGTCGACGATCGCCTGCGGCCTGCTCGGCGCTGGCCAGCCGCGGCTGCGCGCCGTCGTGGAAGCGGCCCTCGTAGCGACGGGCGCCGTCGGCCTCGAACGCGGCGTCGACCAGCCAGTAGGTCTCCGGCCGGAAGGCGCGGATCTCCTCCTCGCGGCGGGCGAGGATGGCGAGCGTCGGCGTCTGCACCCGGCCGAGCGACACGGCCCCGTCGAACGACGAGCGCAGGCGGATCGTGGCCGCGCGCGTGGCGTTCATCCCGACGATCCAGTCGGCCTCCGAGCGCGACTTCGCCGCCTCGCGCAGGCTCGTGAGCTGCTCGGCGGGGCGCAGGGCGCCGAAGGCCTCGCGCATCGCCCGCTCCGTCATCGACGAGAGCCACAGCCGCTCGACGGGCTTGTCGGACCTCGCGTACTCGTAGAGGTACGCGAAGATCAGCTCGCCCTCGCGCCCGGCGTCGCAGGCGTTCACGACGTGGTCGATGTCCTCGCGGCCCAGCAGCGACGCGACCGCGGTCATCTGCTTCTGGGAGCGCTCGTCGCGCACGACGAGCTTGAAGTGCCCGGGGACGATCGGCAGGTCGGCCATCCGCCACTTCTTGAAGCGGTCGTCGTACTCGTCGGGCTCGGCGAGCTGCACGAGATGGCCGACCGCCCAGGAGATGACGTGGTCGGGCCCCTCGAGCCAGCGGGCCGTCTTCTCCCCCGCGCCGGCGTGCTTCTGGAACGGGCCGGGCAGCACGCGCGCGAGGTCCTGGCCCACGGACGGCTTCTCGGCGATGACGAGGGTCTTGGCCATTGGCGCGTCACCTTAGCGCCGCCCGGAGGCCCGGAGGGACCCACGCGCACTCTCGTCACACACCTCGAGTGGCCCACTAGCGCGTGCACGAACCCGTGTCGACGGGCCGAGTCGCGCCGCGCAGCACGCGCACGACGACGCTGTTGGGGACGCCGTAGCCGCCGGGCGGACCGCCGCGCGTGGCCGCGAACACGGTGGTCACCACCCGCCCGCGCCCGTCGACGAGCGGGCCGCCCGAGTTGCCCGGGCGCACCCGCCCGCGGAGCGTCGTCAGCCGTCGGGCGACGCGGCCCTCGCCGTAGGCGTCCTGCGTGAGCACCGTGCGTGTTGCGCCCAGCCGGCCCGCGCGCACCGTGAACGGCCCGTTCTCGGGATAGCCGAGGATCGCTGCCGCCGTCCCGGCCTGGGGGTCCTCGGCCAGCGGAAGGGCGCGGGCCGCCAGCCCGGGGACGCGCAGCACGGCGACGTCGTTGCGCGTGTCGAAGGCCACGGCCGTCGCGTCGAGCACCGTGCCGTTGCCGCCGGGCTGCACGGTCGTGTCGTCCTGCCCGGCGACGACATGCGCGTTGGTCACGACCAGCCCGTTCCGAGCGGTCCAGCCGGAGCCGGCGACGCTCAGCCCGCACGCCGTCCCGCGCACGCGCACGACGCCGGCGCGGGCGGCGGTCACCTGCGGGTCGCGCGCGATCGCCGCGCGCGGAGCCGGCACCGTCGCCGAGGGCCCGTCGATGCTCGGCACGGGATCGAAGCGCGCCAGCGCGTTGAGGATCGGCCCGGACGGCGGCAGCAGCTCGTTGAGCGAGCGCAGCACCGCGGACCGCTGGACCTCCGAGCGCAGCGGCGAGCGGACGCCCGGCGTCTGGAGCGCCACGGCGCCGGCCAGCCACGCCAGCCCCAGCGCCACCGCGGTCGCCAGCGCAGCCCCTCCCACCCCGTCGGCGATGCCGAGCGCCGGCACGTCCAGCCGCCGGCGCATCCCGTGGCCCAGCGCCTCGAGCAGCCCGCCCAGCACGAGCCCGCCGACGAGCGCGCCCACCAGCCCGAACAGCGGCGCGTAGGGCGACTGCGAGCCGCCCTCGACGAGGGCCGAGCCCACCCGCCCGCCGACGAGCAGCCCGCCTCCGAAGCCGACCAGCGTGGCCGCACCGACGAGGAACCCCTGCACATAGCCGACGAGGGCCGCGAAGACGGTCAGCGCGACGATGATCCAGTCGAGTGCGGTCACCTGGGGTCCACCAGCGGCGGCGAGAGGTCGTTTCGCACCAAGACGGCGGTCGGAGGCGGCCGGATCGTGGATGCCCAGCGCCGCACGATGACGAAGGGGATGCCGCGACATCGCCAGGTCATCGGGTGGTGCCGGGCGCCGCGAGACGGTTGCGTCCGACCACCGACGTTGTGAAACGGCCTCGGAGGCTACCCTGCGCCCGACAGGTGAGCAGCCGCAGGCAACCACCGCCCGGGCGGGGCCCGTTCCTCGCATCCCCTGGGCGTCCGCCGGGCCAGGGAGGGGCCGTGCTCCGCCGCCGCGTGCTCGCGGTCGGCGCGCTCGTCGCGGCCGTCGCGCTCGTCGGCGCCATCGTCCTGATCCGCGAAGGCGACGATGCGGGCGAGCAGGTGGTGCAGCGCTTCGCCGACGCCTGGCAGCAGGGGGACGTCGCCGGCATGTACGCGCACGCTCAGCGACGATGCGCAGGAGCGCACGTCGATCAAGGCCTTCGCGAGCGCCTACCGCCGCGCCGCGGCCACGGCCACCACGCGCGCCGTGCGCGTCGGCGAGCCGGTGGACGACGGCGAGAGCTGGCGCCTGCCGGTGCGCACGAGCACCCGGATCTTCGGCACCGTGCGCGGCGACGTCCGTCTCGCGCTCGAAGGACCGTCCGACGACCCGGGCGTCGCGTGGCGACCCGAGGCGGTCTTCGCCGGCCTGCGGCCCGGCGAGCGGTTGCGCCGCCAGACGCGCATGCCGACCCGCGGCACGCTGCTCGCACGCGACACCACGGTGCTGGCGCGCGGCGCGGCCCGCAGCTCACCGCTCGGCGGCCTCGAGGCGTCGGTGGTCGGCAGGCTCGGCCCGGTCCCGGCGGACCGGCGGGCGCGGCTGCGCGAGCTCGGCGTGCCCGCCGGCACCCAGGTGGGCCTCACCGGCCTCGAGCGCATCTTCGACGAGCGACTGCTCGGCAGGCCCGGCGGCCGCCTGCTCGCGGGCACCCGCGTGCTCGGCACGAGGCAGCCGCGCCAGGCGCCGCCGGTGCGCACGACATCTGGCGCTCGGCGTGCAGCGCGCGGCCGTCGCGGCGCTCGCGGGCCGCCTCGGCGGGGTGGTCGCGCTCGACCCGCGCAGCGGCCAGATCCTCGCCTTCGCGGGCATCGGGTTCTCGGGCCTCCAGCCGCCGGGCTCGACGTTCAAGATCATCACCCTGACCGGCGCGCTCGAAGCCCGCCTGACCGGCCCGGGCAGCCGCTACCCGGTGCAGACCGAGGCCGTGCTCGAGGGCGTGGCGCTCGAGAACGCCAACGGCGAGTCCTGCGGCGGCTCGCTGCGGCAGTCCTTCGCGGAGTCGTGCAACTCGGTGTTCGCCCCGCTGGGCGCCCGCCTGGGCGCGCGCCGCCTGGTCGACGTGGCCGAGCGCTTCGGCTTCAACAGCCCGCCCGGCATCGTCGGCGCGGCGACGAGCGTGATCCCCGACGCCGACGAGATCGGCGACGCGCTCGCGGTCGGCTCGTCGGCCATCGGGCAGGGACGCGTCCAGGCCACCGCGCTGCAGATGGCCGACACGGCCGCCACGATCGCGCTGCGCGGCGTGCGCCCGGTGCTCACGCTGGACCTCCAGCAGGAGGGCGACCGCCCGAAGGGTCGCCGCGTCACCGACGCCCGCATCGCCCGGACCGTCGAGCGGATGATGCTCGCCGTCGTGCGCGAGGGCACCGGCACCGCAGCCGCGATCGAGGGGGTGCAGGTCGCGGGCAAGACGGGCACGGCCGAGCTGCGCACGACGGCGCGCTGCGAGCCGGATCCGGAGAACCCGGAGTCCTGCCCGCCCGAGCAGAACGCCGACCCGACCGACACCGACGCGTGGTTTGCCGCCTACGCGCCCGCCGGCCGGCCGCGGGTGGCCGTCGGCGTGCTGCTCGTCGGGTCGGGGGCCGGCGGCGACACGGCGGCGCCCGCCGCGCGCGCCGTCATGCTCGCGGGGCTGCGCCGCGGCGGCTGACCGCGCTGCGCGCGACCTAGATGTCGAGGTCGACCGTTACCGTGCTGTCGGAGGTCGCCGGGTCGTGGATCTCGAGCTCCAGCGGGCGGTTCTCGAGGTTCGCGAAGGGGATCTTGAACAGCACCAGGGAGCCCTGGATCGTGTTCTCCGCCGGCGGCGAGTCCGGGTTCGGGGAGGATCTGGTCGGCGGGGATCTCGACGGGGCGGTAGGCGAAGACGTTCTCGGGCCCGAGCTCCACCGGCTCGAAGACCTCGCCCTGGGTGTCGCGGATCTCGAACTCCTCGGCGGCCGGGTGCGGCTCGTCGGTGATGTTCTGCACGCGCATGAAGATGGCGAACCACGTCTCGTTGGGAGCAAGCTCGCGCTCCTCGGCGGGCAAGCCGAGCAGGTACGCCTCGTCCTCGCGGTCGGCGGGGTTCAGCTGGCGCGAGATCTGCACCTGGTACTTCAGCTCGCCGAGGTCGAGGTAGGCGCCCTCGGTCTCGCCGTGGGTGATCTCGTCCTCCTTCGCGCCACAGGCCCCGAGCGCTGCGACGAGGGCGATGGCTGCGGCGAGCAGGACGACCTGGCGAAGCGGTGTGCGCATGGCGGGCCTCACTCTACGGGCTGAAACCGGAAGCCGGTCGCGGGCTTGCGGGCGCCGCCGGAGATCGTCGCGCGGGTCCCGCGCTCGCGGCCCTCCTCGAGGATCGAGCGCAGGCGCCGCATGGCCTTGGCGAGCTTGCGCTTGAACCAGCGGCGCGCGCCGAGGGACTCGCATGAGCTTGTCGGAGAGCATCTTGGGCTCGGTCTGGAAGGTGAACGTGACCCGCGTCGCGTCCCCCGCCGCAGCGGCGAGCTCGTAGATCCCGAGCGTGCGGATGCGGTTGAACTTGCCGGTGCGCCCGACCTTGACCAGCCGGCGGGGCGGCTCGACCTCGACGAACGTCACGTCGCCCCACGGGAAGCGGTTGAACGGCTCCTCGAGGCGGTAGCGCGCCCCCGCGCCCACGCCGACGCTGTCCTCGCGCGTCAGCCGCCAGTCGACCATGAAGTGGTCGGTGAACTCCGGGTGGTTGGCGATGTCGGCGAGGTAGGCGAAGACCTCCTCGCGCGGGCGGTCGATCGTGACGGAGACGGTGATCGGGTCCACGGCCGGCCCGAACCCTAGTGGACCCGGACGGCGGTGCAGCGCCGGCTCAGGCGGCTGGGCGCGCGCGCAGGCGAACGGTGTGACCGCGCTCGCTGTGGGCCACGCGCTCGGAGCCCAGCAGCTCGCCGCCGTGGCCCGGCCGGCACAGGTCGCACAGCACGAGACCGCGCGCGAAGTGGTGCAGCAGCTCGCCGACCAGCGGCGAGCGCCTGCACTCGTGGCACAGCGCGCGGCCGGCCTCGAGCTCCCCGACGCCCTTGCGCAGCAGGCGCCGCTCGAGGTCGGGCTCGGAGATGCCGAGGACGGGACGGAGCATGGGGTCGTGTTCGCCGCCCGGGCACGCGGTCCTTCCTGCTGCGCAGCCGTTTCTGGCACACGGACACTCGTTCGGCAGGCCCTGAAATCGTGGTATCCGGTGCTTTCGCGGGAGCAGGCGATCGTGTGAAAGGGCCGATAGGCAAGCCATTTTTCGGCTCACACACGATTGACAGCGCGGCTACCATGAGCCTTCGGCAGGCCACCGGGGTCGCCGCCTGAGCCGGAGGGAGTCAACATGGAGTCATTGACGTCCGGAACGCTTGCGGGCACGGGCTCGTTCCGTTGTGAGGAGTGCGGATACGTCGTCACCCTGGCCGCCGAGGATCAGCTTCCCGAGTGCCCCGGCTGCGGCGGATCGAGCTTCGCGCGGGCCTCGCTGTTCGCCGGCGGGCGCTTCGCCCGCAAGGGCGACGAGCCGACGCCAGAGGAGCGCCAGGCGCTCACGATGGCGGCCCGCGAGCACATCTCGGGCACGGGCGAGTTCCTCGCCTGGCGCGACGGCGACATCGTGCGCGTCGTCGCCCTGGAGCGCGAGTGGACGCGGATCGGGCGCAGCCTCGCCGCCGACGTGCGCTTCGACGACCCCACCGTCTCGCGCCGCCACGCGCTGATCGTCCGCCAGCCCGACGGCGTGCGCGTGCTCGACGACCGCAGCCTCAACGGCGTGTTCGTCAACGGCGAGCGCGTCGAGTGGCGCGCGCTGGCCGACGGCGACGAGATCCTCGTCGGCCGCTACCGCCTGCAGTTCCTGCAGGGCGAGCCGGCCGAGTTCGGCCCGCCGACCCGATCGCCGTCGTCCGAGGAGCCGCTGGAGGCCGCCGGCTGACCCCGGCGGACGGCGTGGCGCGGTGACGCCTACCATGCCGTCCGTGGCCCAGAAGATCGCGGTTCTCTCGCAGAAGGGCGGCACCGGCAAGACGACCGCGGTGCGCCATCTCACCGACGTCTTCCGGCGCACGGGCCTGCGGGTCCTCGCCGTCGACCTCGACCCGCAGGGCAACCTCTCGGACTACTTCGACGTCGACCCCGAGGTGGAGCCGACCATCGGCGACGTCCTCACGGGCCGCGCGTCCGCGAAGGCCGCGGTCCACGGCGACATCATCCCGGCCAACCTGTCGCTGGCCGAGGCCGAGCTGACGCTGGCGGGCAAGATGGGCCGCGAGCTGACCCTGCGCAAGGCGCTCAAGCAGGTCGAGGGCGACTACGACGTCGTCTTCGTCGACTGCCCGCCGTCGCTGGGCCTGCTGACCGTCAACGCGCTCGTCGCCGCCGACTTCGCGCTGCTCAGCGCCGAGGCCCAGTACTTCGCGATGCAGGGCGTCGAGCAGGCGCTCGAGGTCATCGAGCTGGCCCGCGACAGCCTCAACCCCGACCTCGAGTGGCTCGGCGTCGTGTTCAACATCGCCGACATGCGCACGGTGCACTCGCGCGAGGCCTTCGACTCGCTGCGCGAAGCACGTCGGCGACAAGCTGCTCACCACGACGGTCCGCCAGTCGATCGCCTACGCCGAGTCGGCCGAGCGAGCGGTCTCGATCCTCGACCACCGCCCGGATCTCGGCGTCGGACTACGTGGCGCTGGCCGACGAGCTGCTGGGCCGCCTGGGCCAGCAGGGTGCGCGGCGCAAGCTCAAGGCGCTCACGGCGGCGAGCACCAACGGCGGTCCGGGGGCGACGCCGTAGCCGGGCCCATCCGCCTCGAGCGGGGCTGCAGGAACTGGGAACGCGGCGACGCCGACGAACGTCATGGCGTTCTGCTGCAGGACGATCGACGCTGGTCTGAGTCATGCAGCCGGCTCAACGTAACGCTCGTCGCGCATCGAGCGCCCGGTGTGACGAACGTGCCGCTCTGACCGGCTCAGCGTCACGCTGATCGCGCCAGAGGGAGCGAGTGTGACGTCGGGCCGGTAGCGCGACCGCCCGCCCCCCGGACCGTCCCCCTCATCGCCGCCGTTGTCCATCCCGCCGCGAGCGAGCGTAGGAGCGAACCCGCCGCCCACTCACAACTCGCGCACGTCCGCTCCCTGGGTCTCGAACGGCGCGCGCACGACGCTCGCCCAGCCCTCGGTCGCGCGGCGCAGGCCGTCGAAGACGCCGGCCGTCTGCTCGAAGTGACACCAGACGAGCACCGACGGGCCCGCGCCGGAGATCGTCGCCCCGAGCGCGCCGAGCGCGCGCGCCTCGCGGACGAGGCCCATCGACCGCGGGAACAGGTGCGCGCGGCGCGGCTGGTGCAGGCGATCGTCGAGGCCGCGGGCCACGAGGTCCCAGTCGCCGCGGGCCAGCCCGAGCACCAGCAGCGAGGCGTGGGCGACGTTGAAGACCGCGTCGGCGACCGGGACCTCGGCCGGCATCGCCGCGCGCGCCTGCTTGGTGCGCACCGCCTCGCGGGGCACGACGGCCACGGCCTCGAGGCCGGTCGGCGGGTCGAAGCGCGCGACCGTGCCCGTCCGCGGCCACGACGAACCCGCCGTGCAGCGCGGCGGCGACGTTGTCGGGATGGCCCTCGAGGCGCGGTGGCCAGCGCGGCGACGTCGGCGTCGAGCTCGAAGAGGTGGTCGGCGGCCAGCAGCCCGGCGACGTACGCGGCGGCGCTGGTCCCGAAGCCGCCCGCCAGCGGGATCTCCGAGCGGATGCGGAAGGTGAACGGCGCGGGATCGGCCAGCGCGGCGAAGCCGCGCACCGCGAGGTTGCGCGCGTCGCGTCGCGATCGGCAGGTCGGTCTCGACGGCGAACGCGCCCGTCTCGACCACCTCGAGCTCCATGTGCAGCCCCAGCGCGGCGGCGAACACGTCGTAGCCCGGGCCGAGGTTGGCCGACGAGGCGGGGACGCGGACGAGGCGGCGGCGCTCCATGCGTCGTCCTAGCCGAGGATCGCCTGCTCGACGGCGCCGAGCTCGGGCGCGCAGGGCACGACCGAGCCCGACTGCTCGAGCGCGGTCTGCGGGTCCTTGAGCCCGTGCCCGGTGAGCACGCAGACCACGCGCCGCGCGTCGCCCGCGCCGTGGCGCAGCAGGCCGGCGACCCCCGCCGCGCTGGCCGGCTCGCAGAAGACGCCCTCGTGCGCGGCCAGCCAGCGGTAGGCGTCGAGGATCTCGTCGTCGCTGACGACGTCGATCGCCCCGCCCGACTCCGTCATCGCCGCCATCGCCTCCTCCCAGCGCGCCGGGTTGCCGATCCGGATCGCGCTGGCCACCGTCTCGGGCTGCTCGACGCGGCGCCCGATGACCAGCGGCGCGGCGCCCTCGGCCTGGAAGCCGAGCATGCGCGGGGCCCGGCCGATCTCGCGAAAGCCCTTCCAGTAGGCGGTGATGTTGCCCGCGTTGCCGACCGGGATGCACAGCGCGTCGAGCTCGTCCAGCGCCTCGACGAGCTCGAAGGCGGCGGTCTTCTGGCCCTCGAGGCGCAGCGGGTTGACCGAGTTGACCAGCGCGACCGGGTGGCGGCGGGCGAGCTCGCGCACGAGCTCGAGCGCCTCGTCGAAGTTGCCGCGCAGCGCGATGACGCGCGCGCCGTGCATGAGCGCCTGGGCGAGCTTGCCGGCGGCGATCTTGCCCTCCGGCACGATCACCGCGCCGCGCAGGCCGGCACGCGCCGCGTAGGCGGCCAGGCTCGCCGCGGTGTTGCCGGTCGAGGCGCAGACGACCGCCTCGGCCCCGTCGCGCACCGCGTCGGACACCGCGCAGGTCATGCCGCGGTCCTTGAACGAGCCCGTCGGGTTGGCGCCCTCGAGCTTCAGATGGACCTCCACCCCGACCTCCTCGCGACAGCCGCGGCGCGTGCACGAGCGGCGTCGAGCCCTCCTGCAGCGACACGACCGGGTCGCCGCCGGCGAAGGGCAGGCGGTCGCGGTAGCGCTCGATGAGGCCGGCCATCAGGCTCCGGCGCCACTGGCGGCCGTCCACTACACGAACTCCTCGTCGATCACGCGGATCGCGCGCGGTCGCGAGCGCACGAAGTCCAGCCCGCCGATCATCTCGACGGCGGCGAAGAAGCGCGACTCGAGGATCGGGTGGGTCACCATCACCAGGCGGGCGTTCTCGCCGAGGCCGTGCTGCACGACGCTCTTGACCGAGGCGCCCTGCAGGCCCAGGAGCTGGGCGACCTGCGCCAGGACACCCGGCCGGTCCGCCACCTCGAGGTGCAGGTAGAAGGCCGACTCGACGTCGTTGACGATCGCGAGCGCGCCGGTCGCCGGGGGCGTGGAGGCGGGCGGGATCATCGCGCTGATCACGTCGCCCAGGACCGCGCTGGCCGTCTGCGGCCCGCCCGCGCCGGGGCCCGACAGCGTGATCTCGGTGATCGCCTCGGACTCGATGGTGACCGCGTTGTAGGGGCCGCTGACGCTGGCCAGCGGATGACCGCCGTACAGGAACGCCGGGTGCACGCGCACGGACAGGCCCTCGCCGGTGCGCTCGGCGGTGCCGACCAGCTTCAGCCCGAGCCCCAGCTCGCGCGCGTAGGCCATGTCGTCGGCGGTGAGGTGCTCGATGCCCTCGTAGGGAACCTGGTCGAGGTGGACCGGCGTGTTGAAGGCCAGCCGCGCGAGGATCGCCATCTTCGCGGCGGCGTCGGCGCCGTTGACGTCGTCGGTCGGGTCGGCCTCGGCGTAGCCGAGCGCCTGCGCCTCGGCCAGCGCCTCCTCGTAGCCGGCCCCGGTCTGCGCCATCTGGGTGAGGATGAAGTTGGTCGTGCCGTTGACGATCCCGTGGATGCGCTCGACGTGGGCGCCCGCCAGCGACTCCTGGAGGACGCGGATGACCGGCACGACGCCGGCGACGGCGGCCTCGAAGCGCAGCTGCACGCCCTGCTCGCGCGCGGCCGCCCACAGCTCCTCGCCGTGGCGGCTGAGCAGCTGCTTGTTGGCCGTCACCACGTGGCGGCCGGCCGCCATCGCGCGCAGGACGTAGTCGCGCGCCGGCTCGAGCCCGCCGATGACCTCGACGACGAGGTCGGAGTTCACCACCAGGTCCTCGAAGTCGCCGCGGCTGCGCGTCAGCACGCCGCTCAGCTCGGGCCGCAGGCCGGTCAGGCGCCGCGATGTCGTCGGCGCGCTCGGCCAGCAGCGCGGCGAAGGCCGAGCCGACGGTGCCGTAGCCCAGCAGGCCGACGCGGAACGCGCCGGCCGCGCCGGCGCCGGCGTCAGCCATCGACGACGTCCGCGCGAACAGGTCGTCGTAGGTCTCGCGCCGCACGACCACGCGCGCGTCGCCGTCGCGGACGAACACGACCGGCGGCCGCGGCGAGCCGTTGTAGGTGTTGGCCATCGCGTGGCCGTAGGCGCCGGTGGCCGGCGTGACGATCACGTCGCCCACGCGCGGGTCGGCGAGGTCGGCGTCGCGGACGATCACGTCGCCCGACTCGCAGTGACGGCCGGCGACGTTGACGCGCGTCCCGGGCGCGCCGAAGCGGTCGGCGAGGTGCGCCTCGTAGCGCGCGCCGTAGAGCATCGGGCGCAGGTTGTCGGCCATGCCGCCGTCGACCGCGACCCAGGTCGCGACGTTGCGCTTGACCGACTGCACGGTGTAGAGCGTCACGCAGCCGTTGGCCACGAGCGCGCGGCCGGGCTCGTCGAGGATCCGCGGCACCGGGTCGCCGAGGATCTCGCGCACGAGGCGCACCTTCTCGGCGGCGTAGTCCTCGATCGAGGGCGGGTGGTCGTCCTGCGTGTAGGCCACGCCGAGGCCGCCGCCGAGGTTCACGACGCCGAAGCGCCCCAGGGGCGCGATCGCCGCCAGCGCCGCGCGGAACGGCGCCAGGTCGAGGATCTGCGAGCCGATGTGGAAGTGCAGCCCCTCCAGCTCGAAGGCGCCCGAGGCCTGCACGCGCGCGATCGCCGCCGGCGCGTCGGCCAGCGAGAAGCCGAACTTCGTGTTCGGGCCGCCCGTGGAGATCGCGGGATGCGTGTCGGGGCTCACGCCGGGGGCGATGCGCATCTGCACGCGCTGGCGCGCGCCGGCGGGCACGATGCGCTCGAGCCGGTCGATCTCGTCCGCGTTGTCGAGGACGACGTGGCCGACGCCCGCCTGCGACCGCCCGGCGCAGCTCGTCCTCCGTCTTGGCGTTGCCGTGCACGTGGATGCGCGACGGGTCGAAGCCCGCGCGCAGCGCCGCCTCGAGCTCGCCGCGGCCCGCGACGTCGCAGGCCAGGCCCTCCTGCGCGAACAGCTCCAGCACGGCCGTGCAGGGAAACGCCTTGGCCGCGAAGTGCACGTCGGTCTGGCGCGCCGTGCGCCGCGAAGGCGGCCAGGAACGAGCGCGCGCGGGCGCGCAGGTCGTCCTCGGCGACGACGTAGGCCGGCGTGCCGACCTCGCGGGCGAGCTCGACGAGGTCGCAGCCGCCCACCTCCAGCCGCCCGGCCTCGTTGACGCGGCTGCCCAGCGGGAAGACGTGCGAGACCTGTTGCGCCACGGCCATCGGCGGCGCATCATGGCACGCGGTGCGCACCGCCCACGTCGACCCGCCGGCGGACACGGGCGTCCACGACGGTCTCGCCTACGCCCTGTTCCTGCCGCGCGACGCCCCGCTGGGCGGCGTGGTGATCGTCCACGGCGCCGACTCCACCAAGGAGTCGCACTTCGACTTCGCCCGCGCGTGCCGCGCCGCCGGCCTGGCCGCCGTCGCCTTCGACCTGCGCGGCCACGGCGACAGCCCCGGCCCGCTGGACGGCCGCCTCGTCGACGACGTCGCTTCGGTGGCCGAGCTGCTCCCGGCCGGCCCGCGGCTGGTGCGCGGCTCGAGCCTCGGCGGCTACCTCGCGCTCGTGGCCGGCGTGCGGCTGGCCGCGGCCGGCGTCGTCGCCATCTGCCCGGCGAGCGGCGCGGGCCTGCGCCGGGCGCTGGCCGCACGGCGCTTCGGCTTCCCCGCCGACCGCGACGCGCTCGACGCGCTGCTGGCCGCCCGCGACGAGCGCGTCGCCGCGGCGCGGCTCGGCCCGCGGCTCATGCTCCAGCACGCCGAGGGCGACGAGGTGGTGCCGGTGATGCTGTCGCGCGCGCTGCACGAGGCTGCGCCGGGCAGCCGCCTGGTCGAGGTGCCCGGCGGCCACCACCGCTCGGTCCAGCACGACCCCGAGCTGCAGGCCGCCGCCGTGCGCTTCCTCGTGCGCGCGGCGAAGGCGGCCTCCTAGGCCGACCCGGGCGGGCCGCGCGGGCGCGAGCACGCCGCCGCGGCGCGCCGCGACGCCCAGCCACACGGCTCCCGCCAGCAGCAGCGCGAGGCTCTGGAACTGCGGCGTGGTGAGGCCGAGCGCCACGGGCTCGTTGCGGCGCAGGAACTCGACCAGGAAGCGCTCGGTCCCGGCGAACACGAGGTAGAGGGCGAAGACGAGGCCCGGCCGCAGCGAGTCGCGCAAGCGCCACAGCACCCACGCGGCGAGGCCCATGGCCAGCGTCTCGTAGATCGGCGTCGGGTGCACGGGCACGTCGGTCGGGACGACGCCGTCGGGGTAGGCCATCGCCCACGGGCCGTCCCACGGCTTGCCGTAGTCGCCGTCGCCCGAGAGCTGGCAGCCGATGCGCCCGATGGCGTAGCCCATGGCCAGCGGGATGCAGGCCATGTCGAGCAGGCCGACCGACAGCACGCCGCGCCAGCGCGGCCCAGGCGATCACGCACGACCGCGCCGCCGATCGCCCCGCCGTACCAGACCAGCCCGCTGCCGGACACGAGATTGGAGAGGACGCCGCCGTCGAGGTCACCTGCGTTCTGGATGAGCCAGTACAGGCGCGAGCCCACCAGGCCGCCGAACAGGGCGGCGAAGATGATCTCGTAGGCCCAGTCGGCCGGCATGCCGAGCTCGCGCATGCGCCGCGACACGATCGCTCCCGCGGCCACCCAGCCGAGCGCGAACATGAGCCCGAAGGTCTTGAGCTCGACGGGTCCGAGGTCGATCTCGGGCTGCACGCCCGAGAGGGTTACAGGTACGCCATCGGGTTGACGACCGCGCCGTTGACGCGCACCTCGAAGTGCAGGTGGTCGCCGAAGCACAGCCCGGTGCAGCCCACGTAGCCGATGACCTGGCCCTTCGCGACGCTCGCGCCCATGCTCGTGGCGAAGCTCGACTGGTGCGCGTAGCAGGTCGACAGCGAGCCGGAGTGCTGCACGCAGGTGAAGTTGCCGTAGCCGCCCGAGGCGCCCGACGACTGCAGCAGCGCGACGCGGCCGGCCGCCGCGGCGCGGATCGGCGTGCCCGACGGGACGCCGATGTCGATGCCCGGGTGGCAGCTCTCCCACGAGCGGCGCTCGCAGAACGGCGACGTGATCGGCCCGTTGACCGGCCAGATCATCGAGCCGCCGCCCTGGCGGATCGGGCCCGCCGGCAGCCCCGGCTGGGCCTGGGAGCGCTGCAGCGTCGCCTGGATCTTCGCCTGCTGGGCCTTGAGCTCCGACAGCGCGCCCTCGAGCTGGTGGCGCTCGTGGCGCACGCCGCGCAGGGCGGCGTCCTTGTCGGCGCGGGTGCGGCTGTAGCCCACGCGCGTGCCGATGAGCTCCTGCTTGACCGCCGCGACCTCGTCGCGGCGCGCGGCGATCGCACGCGTCAGCTCCGCCTGGCGCGCCTCGAGGCGGTCCAGGCGCGCCTCGGTGCGCACGGCGTCCGCACGCGCGTCGCGCACGATCGCGACGATCCTCCGGTCCTGCTCGGAGACGCGCTCGAGGAACTCGCCGCGCTCGAGCAGGTCGGTGAAGCCCTTGGCGCTCATGATCACCGTGACGAGGTCGGGCTGCTCGGCGGTGTAGAGCTCGACGAGCCGGTTGGCCAGCGCCGCCCGGGTCTCGGCCAGGCGCGCGCGCAGCCGCACGAGGCGCCGGCGCTCGGAGCGCAGGTCGCGCTGGATGCGGGCGAGCTCGGCGCGGCCTGCGCGTCAGGTCGGCCTGGACCGTCGCCTGGCGGCGCTGCAGCGGCGCCGATGCGCGCCTGCAGGCGGTTGATGCGCCGCGTGTACGCGGAGATCTCGGTGGTCAGCAGCCGCTCGGTCCCCTTGCGCCGCCCGATCTTGCCCTGCGTGCGGTCGATCTGGCGCTCGAGGCGGTCGAGCTTGCCCTCGGGCGTGGCGCCGCGCGTGCCCACCGGCAGGACCGCCCACAGCAGGACCGGCACGAGGACGCCGGCCAGGACGCACAGGAGCGCGGCGCGGCGGGCGCGGGGCTGTCGGAAGGGCGTGTGCATCGGAACGCACGCCGGATCGGGCCCGGCGGGCGACCACGAATCATGCACATGGCGAGCCCGGAACCGCGGTTTGGCAAAATGGATTGCATCATGGCTCGACCCACCTCCTTCGGCAGGGACACCGGCCTCCAGGTCCGGATGCTCATCACGATGCTGCTCCTGGGCGGCGTCTACGCCGTGCTGGTGGGCGTGCTGTTCGCCTCCGGCGCCAGCGGCGTGCATGATCCTCGTGGTCGCCGGCGGCCTGCTCGCCCTGCAGTTCTTCACCTCCGACAAGCTCGCGCTGCGGGCGATGGGCGTCCGCGAGGTCTCCCCGCAGGAGGCGCCCGAGCTGCACGCGATGATCGACCGCCTGTGCGTGCAGGCCGACCTGCCCAAGCCGAAGGTCGGCGTCATGCACTCCTCGATGCCCAACGCGTTCGCCATGGGGCGCTCGCAGAAGAACTCGACCGTCTGCGCGACGACCGGGATCATGGAGCTGCTGTCGCCCGCCGAGCTCGAGGGCGTCATGGCCCACGAGCTCACCCACGTGGCCAACCGCGACGTGGTGATCATGACGCTCGCGGCCTTCTTCGCCTCGCTCGCCTCGTGCATCGTGCAGTTCGGCTTCTTCTTCGGCGGCGGCGGCGACGACGACGAGGGCCCCGGCTTCCTGGCCGTCATCCTCGTCGCGCTCGCGGTCTACGTCGTGTCGTTCTTCCTCATGCAGGCGCTCTCGCGCTACCGCGAGTTCGCCGCCGACCGCGGCGCGGCGCTCATCACCGGGCGCCCGAGCGCGCTGTCCAGCGCGCTCATGAAGATCTCGCGGGACGATGCAGCGCATCCCCCAGCAGGACCTGCGGGCCCACTCGGAGCTGAACGCGTTCTACATCTTCCCCGCCTCGGCCAAGAGCTCGCTGTTCAACCTCTTCTCGACGCACCCGCCGATGGAGAAGCGGATCGCGGCGCTGCAGCGCCTCGAGGCCCAGCTCCAGGGCCAGGGCTAGCCGGCCAAGCGGCATGGGCTTCCTCGACGCGCTGCTGGGCAAGCGCAAGCTGCAGCCGCAGGCCGCCAAGAACACGCTGTTCGCCATGAGCACCGCCTACGTCGGGCTCGAGGCCCAGCAGTCGATCCGCACGCGCGGGGCCGCGGCGATCGTCTTCCAGCCGCTGGCCACCGGCGACTTCGCGACGATCGTGCAGGAGATGGAGGAGGTCCTGCGCGGCACGGGCGAGGAGACGGACTCGACGATCGAGACCAGCGACGACAGCTTCGGCTACCGCTGGATGATCATCCGCGACCCCGACATCGAGGACCTCGTCGTCGGCGTCAACGCGGTCAACGACGCGCTGGAGGTCGGCGGCTACGGCGAGCGCGTCCTGTGCGCCGTCTTCGCCTTCGAGGACGCGAAGGGCAAGCCGCTGTACTTCATCTACAACGTCAAGCGCGGGCTGTGGTACCCGTTCGTGCCCGCCGACGGCGAGCAGCAGCGCGACTCCGAGCGCGAGCTGCAGATCAAGGCCGCCGTGGGCCCCGAGCTGCCCTTCGAGCCCGAGCTCGAGCGCTGGTTCCCCCTCTGGGGCATCCCGATCTAGGTGACGATGACGCCACCTCTCGGTGGCGTATGTCGCCACCATACGGTGTTATGATCAAACACCGATGGCCAGCCCGTTCGTCTATGAGGAGCCCGTCGAGCCCGCTGCCCTGATCGGTCGCCGCACCGAGCTGGGCGTGCTCACCGATCGTGCGCTCGATGCCCGCAACAGCCGGCTCGAGGGTGCGCGACGGTACGGCAAGACCTCGCTGCTGCGAGCGACGCTGGCCGCAGTGGAGAAGGCAGGGGCGGTCCCCATAGAGGTCGGCTTCCTGGGGTGCGTGACCGCCGCAGACGTCGCGCAGCGGATCGAGCGCGCCTACGGCGACCAGCTCGACTCCCGGTTGCGGCGCTGGTACGACGGCCTCGTCCGCACGCTCAAGCCGACCGTCAGCATGGCGCCGGCCGGCGTCGGGGTCACGGCCCAGCCGCAGCTCAGCGCCCCGGGCCTCCTGGACCGCCTGGCGCTGCCGCGTCGGATCCACGAGCGCACCGGCCGCCTCTGCGTGATCGCCTTCGACGAGTTCCAGGAGGTCGTGCGCATCGACGCGGCGCTTCCCGGGGTCTTCCGCTCGGAGCTGGAGGGCCAGGGCAGCGCTGCGGCGTACCTCTTCTCGGGATCTCATCCAGGCCTGATGCGCGAGCTGTTCAGCGACCGGCGTCACGCGTTCTTCGCGCAGGCTGCGCCGGTCGAGGTCGGTCAGTTGCCGCCGGACGAGCTGGCCGCCTACATCACGGCGCGCTTCGCCGATGGCCGGCGGGACCCGGGAGAGGCGCTGGGCCCGCTGCTCGATACCGCCGGGGGGCATCCTCAGCGAGCCATGCTCCTGGCTCACCACCTCTACGAGCGGCTCCGCGCCGGCCAGACTGCGGACATCGAGTGCTGGGTGGACGCGCTGCAGGCCGCCCGCCTGGAGGCGCAGGGGGAGATCGCGGTCCTCTGGGAGTCCTGCACGTCGCTCGAGCGTCGCGCCCTCAAGGTGATCGCCGAGCGCACGATCGCGCTCGGCAGCCGGGAAGCCGATGTTCGCTTCGGCCTCCCGAAGGGCGGCTCCGCGCGGGCGGCTGTCCAGCGCCTGTTCGGCAACGGCCACCTCGTCGAGGATCGATCCGAGCGCACCGGCTGGCGGGTCGTGGACCCGTTCCTGGCCGAGTGGCTGCGCGAGAGCTGAGGCGGCTCGTCAGGGCTCGGCCGGGAAGACGAGCCCCGCGTCGACCACGAGCTTCAGCAGCCCCAGCTGCTGGAGGAAGGTGAACAGGTCGAAGTAGACGCGCTCGACGACGATCCCGTCGCCGTCCTCCTCGAAGAGGAAGAACGCGGTCATGCGCACGCGGAAGCTGCGCCCCGTCGGCGGGATCCCGCGCAGGGCGCCCAGCATGGTGCCGAGCAGGTCGAACTCCACGATGATCGCGTCGTCTTCGTCGGCGTGGTACAGGACGACGTTCTCGTTGCGCTGGTCGGGGAACGTCGTGCGCGTGCTGCGGTAGTACTCGGCGACCTCCTGCGGTCCGTCGTACACGTCGCCGGTGGGGACGATCTCGTAGCGCGGGTGCTCGAACGTCTCCAGCGTGTCGTCGAACTCCTGGCGGTTCTCGGAGGCCATGTGCTCGAGCACCTGCCGCTCCCGGCGCTTGCGCAGGGAGCGGCGCCGGTCGCGCCGCCCGCCGGAGGCGTCCGCCGTCGCAGCGCCCAGGAGCCCGGCGCCCGCGGCCGTCGCCGCGCTCGTCCCGATGAAGGCCTTGCGGGTGACGTCCTCGTCGCGGGCCATCCGGCCTCCTAGGCGGGCTCGGGGATCAGCCCGTCGCCCGTGAAGTCCTCGCCGGCCTCGGCGAACGAGGTGTCGGCGGGCGGGAGGATGAAGTCCGACTCGCTGAGGTCCTCGCCGTCGTGGCGCGTGCCCTCCGAGCGCACGAAGGTCAGCAGCTCCTGGAAGCGCTCGTGGAAGCGCTCCTCGTCGCCCGCGTCGACGGCGGCGACGACCGCGTCGTCGAGCTCGTTGAGCTGCTCGTGCAGCGCGTCGTCGAGGTCGTACTGCCCCTCGGCCGAGATGCGCACGATCATGCCCGCTGCTCCTCGTCGCCCTGGGGGAGCTGGCCGGCCTCGGGCGCCGAGCCGGAGCCGAGCTCGGCCTTCATCTTCGACAGCTCGTCGTCGACCTGGCTCTGGCTGGAGAGCTGGTGCAGCTGGCGGTCGATGTCGTCCTGGCCGGAGCCCAGCGCCGTGAGGTCCTCGAACGTCCCGGCCGCCTCGAGCTCGCCGACGGCGTCGGCGCGGGCGCGCATCTCCTCCGTCTTGTCGGTGGCGCGCTGCATGGCCAGCCCGACGTCGGCCATCTCCTCGCCGACGCCCGTGGCCGCCTCGCGAGATCCGGACCTGGGCCTCGGCGGCGTTGTACTGCGCCTTGATGACCTCCTTCTTGGTGCGGAAGGCCTCGATCTTCTGGCGCAGGCGCTGCTCGGACTCCACGAGGCGCTGCTGCTGGCCCTCGAGCTCGGTGACCTGCGTGTCGAGCGACTGCAGCTCGGTCTGCGCGACGTTCTTGCGCTCCAGCGCGATGCGCGCGAGGTCCTCGTTGCCCTGGCTGAGCGCCTGACGGGCCTGCGTGTCGAGCTTGACGACCGACTGCTCGAGCTTCGACGACTGCATCTGCAGGCGCTTCTTGGCCGTGACGACGTCAGCGATGCCCTTCTTGACGCCCTGCAGCGACTCGAGCTGCTTCTGGTAGCTGTAGTCGAGCGTCTCGGAGGGGTCCTCGGCGCGGTCGAGCAGCCTCGAGATCTTCGACTTGATGACGACTGACATCCGTCCGCCCATGCCGGGCATGCGGCCTCCTTGACGCGGGGTCTGGTGGAGGGGAGAGCCTAGCCGCTGACGGCGCCCGAGGGCGTGCTACAGACCGACGGGATGCCGCGCCTTGAAGCCCTTGGTCGAGCGCAGCGCGGGCCGCCAGCGCGGGCCCTTGCCGCCCGCCCGGTCGCCGGCGGCGCTGGTGTCCAGCCGCAGGCCGGCGATCACGACGAAGGCGTGCCCCGGGTTCGTGTAGACGGTGATCCACTGCCCCGGGCCGGCGTCGCCCCAGCGCAAGAAGCTCGATGAGTCCAGCGGGCCGCTTGAGGACGCCCGCGCCGTTGAGCGCGTAGCTGACGGTGCCCGAGCAGTCGTAGCCGCGGTCCTTGAAGCCGAGGCGGTGGCCGCCGCCGTAGCGGTAGGGCTTGCCGATGATCTCGTTGGCCGCCCAGATGGCCTCCTGCACCTGCGGCGGGGCGCCGGCGGGTGCCTGGGCGAGGCCGTCGACCCCGAGCGTGGCCTGCGGGGCCGCGGTGACCGGCTGCACCGCACGGACGCCGTAGCCGACGCCGCCCGAGGCGGCCGTCGCGGTGGCGACGTCGGCCGGAGGGGGCGTGGGAGCCGCGGGCGCGGGGGCGCCGTCCGGAGCCGGAGCGGGAGCCTGCGCGGAGGCAGCGGCAGCGCTCGCGGCGAACGCACCCATGGCCAGCATCGACGTCGTCAGGGCTCGGGCAGCCCGCACTCGGTGTCCCTCTCTCGTGGGCCTGCGGGGTTAGCTGACGGGCTGGCGCGGAAAGAGCCGGCGCCTCCCACGGATGACCGTGAGATTCGCCCCAGGACGCCGCTCCTCACGACGTCCAGTGGGTCCCCCGTTCCCTGGTTCCTCCAGGGATTCGGCGTTGGCGGGCACCCTACACATGTGAACGGACACGTGCAGTGACGTTATGGAGCCCTCCGGACGGACGGCCTGAGGCGGCCGGCTCAGGCCGTGCCCATGGCCTTCGCGGCGTCGCCGACCACGTTCGGCGTGCCGGACTGCGCGGCCGCCTCGATGGCCGAGCCCTCGTCGGCCGCACGACGGCGATGGTCGGCCACCTGCATGCGCGACACGACCAGCCGCTGCACCTGGGCGGTGCCCTCGAACAGCTGGTAGATCTTCGCGTCGCGGAAGAACTTCTCCAGCGGGTGGTCGGTCAGCGAGGCCTCGGGCCCGACGACGTCCATCAGCGCCGTGGTCGCCCACATCGCGACGTCGCCCGCCTTGAGCTTGCTCATCGAGCCCTGGCCCGCGGTCATCGGGCAGCCCCTGGCGACCCATCCACGCGGCGCGCATGACGAGCAGGCGCGCGGCCTCGATCTCGGTCGCCACGTCGGCCAGCACCTGCTGCACGCGCTGCTGCTCGAGCAGCGGGCCGTCGGCGTCGGAGCGCCCGTCGAGCCAGTCGAGCGTCCACTCGTAGGCGGCGCGCGCGATGCCGAGCGCGCTCGCGCCCACGAACGGGCGCGTCACCTCGAAGGTCGCCAGCGCGCCCGAGGAGCCGCCGCTCTTGCCCGAGCGGGCACGCTCGAGCTTGGCCTCGAGCTTCTCGAGCCCGCCGAGCAGGTGGTCGAGCGGGACGCGCACGTCCTCGAGCACCAGCTCGGTCGTCTGCGACGCGCGGATGCCGATCTTGTCCTCCTTCTTGCCCATCGCGAAGCCGGGCGTGCCCTTCTCGACGATGAACGAGGCCTGGCCGCGGTGACCGAGCTCGCGGTCCACCGTGGCGACGACGACGGTGACGTCGGCGATGCCGCCGTTGGAGATGAAGACCTTGTTGCCGTCGAGCACCCACTCGTCGCCGTCGCGCCGGGCCGTCGTGCGCAGCGAGCTCACGTCGGACCCGGCGCCGGCCTCGGTGACGGCGTAGGCGCCGAACTTGATCTCGTCGCCCAGGCCGAAGCACTCGGGCAGCCAGCGGCCCGATCTGCTCGGGCGTGCCCGAGGACGCGATGCCGGCGGCTGCCAGCGTCGAGGCCGAGATGGCCAGGCGCGATGCCGGCGCAGCCCCAGTGCAGCTCCTCGGCGTAGATCACCGAGAGCGCCCCGGTGTCGTCGGTGGCCATGCGCTGCAGGTGCTCGAGGCCGTGCAGGCCCCAGGCGCGCGCCTCGCGCACGACCTCGTAGGGCACCGTCTGCTCGCGGTCGTGCTGGGCCGCCGCCGGACGCATCGACGTCGCGGGCGAAGGCGTGGCAGTGGCGCTGGAACTCGATCTGCTCGTCGCTGAGGCGGAAGTCCATGCCCTCACCATACGCAAGCGTTCACTGGAGCGGCAGCCGGTACCGTTGCGCGTCCGTGCCCGCCCGCCCACCTGGCCGCCACGCGCTCGTCGCGCTCACGCTCGCGCTCGTGGCAGCGCTCGGCGCCCCCGTCCTGGCCGGCTGCGGCCGCGACCGCTCCGGTGACGACCGCGCCCGCGACGGCGACGGCGGCTCGCAGCGCGATCCTGTTCTCGGCAAGGGCGGCGAGGAGGAAGAGGCGGCGCAGGACCTCGGCTTCCCGGCCTTCGCGACCAAGAACACGACGCGCGTCGGCGGCGCGGACGCCGTGGCCAACGCGGCGGCGGTCGCCCGCGCCGTGTTCCCGGCGCAGTCCGCGTCGACACGGCCCCGCGCGGTGGTGCTGGCCGACGGGCGCGACTGGCGCGTCGGCCTCGCGGCAGCCGTCCTGGGCAGCGCGCCGATCCGCGCGCCGATCGCTGCTCTCCAACGGCCGCGACCTGCCGCGGGCCAGCAGCGACGCGCTGAGCGAGCTCGCGCCCACCGGGGCGCGCGCGGCGGGCGGCGCCCAGGTCATCCGCGTCGGCGACGTGGCGCGGCCCGAGGGTCTGCGCACCACCGACCTGGCGGGCCGCGACCCGTTCGCGCTGGCCCGTGCGGTCGACGCCTTCCACGCCGCGGCGCGCGGGGGCGCGAGCCGCCGCGTGCTCGTCGTGTCGGCCGACAGCCCGGCCTACGCCGTCCCCGCCGCCGGCTGGGCGGCCAAGTCGGGCGACCCCGTGCTGTTCGTCACGCGAGACGGCCTGCCGGCCGACACGCGCGCCGCGTTGCGCAGCCACCAGCGACCCGACATCTTCGTGCTCGGCCCGCCCACCGCCGTCTCCGAGGCGGTCGTGCGCGGGCTGCGCAGGCTCGGCACCGTGACGCGGATCGGCGCGCCCGACCCCGTGGCCAGCGCGATCGCGTTCGCCCGCTTCGCCGAGGGCGGCTTCGGCTGGGGCGTCGTGGACCCGGGCCACGGGCTCGTGTTCGCCCGCGCCGACCGCGCCCTGGACGCGGTCGCCGCCGCCGCCCTGTCGGCCCACGGCAGCTACGGGCCGCTCCTGCTGGTCGGCGGGGCGCAGCGCCTGGACGCCGAGCTCGAGCAGTACCTGCTCGACATCCGGCCCGGCTACCGGTCCGACCCGGTACGCGGGGTCTACAATCACGGCTGGATCGTCGGCGACGACCGTGCGCTCGGGCTCGCCGCGCAGGCCCGCATCGACGAGCTCCTCGAGATCACCCCCGTGACCGACCCCGCCGCCCAGCAGCGCCAGTCCCCGTGAGCCAGGCCGAGCATCCCGACCGGCTCGGGCGCGACGTCACCGTCGAGGATGTCCGCGTGCTCAAGGGGGCCTCGACGCCCCACTTCGCCCTGCAGATCCGCAACCGCATCGCCCGCCTGATCGACGGGCTGCCGCCCGACCACCCGGCCCGCATCGAGGGCGAGGCGGAGATCGAGCGCCTGACGCGCCTGGGCTACACCGGTGAGGTGCGTGGCCACGAGGGCGAGGACGGCCTCGCCCCCCTGCCCTCGGTCACCGGGGCGCACGACCCGCCCGACGCGGCGTAGCGGTCGAGGCCGGATCGGCGGCTTGCCGCGCCGCGAACGGCGGCACCGAGGGAGAACGGCCCGAACCGCCGCAGTCCGGCAGTCGATCACGAGCGTCGATCGGCGAGATGCAAGAAACCGTTGCTATGCAGAGTATTTCTTACATCTCGTGACAGAGCGGCCCGCCGCCGGGTCGGTTTCCTCACCCTTCCTCACCAGCCGAGCGCCCTCGCCGGCGGCGCGGCGCCGCGCGCAGTCACGCCGCACGCCAGAACAGCGCGCGGGCCGGCGTGAGCCGCAGGACGGGCCCGGACGGGGGTCGCTCGCGGTAGACCGGGTAGCGGACGGCGAGAGCGGCGAGACCCGCCCGGGCGTCGCCGGCGTCGAGGACGTCGACGAGGCCCAGGAGCTGCACCCAGCCCAGGCGCGTCCAGTCCTCGTCGTAGCGGTCGACGCATAGCGCCGCCTGCGGACGCCGGCGCAGGTAGCGCACCCGCGCCGGCACCGGCGTGCGCTTGGGCTTGTCGTCGATCGCGGTGAACAGCGCGCCGCCGGCGACGGCGAAGGTCACGGGGAGGACGCGCGGATGGTCGGCGTCGTCCACGAAGGCCAGGCGCGCTACGCGCTCTGCGTCCAGCAGCGCCTTCGCCCAGGCGGGCAGCTGATCTATCGTTGGCGGCTCGACCGCGCCAGCGTAGAGGAGCGTGATGGACGTCTCGGCCGTCGACTTCCACGCCCGGGGCAGGCGCTTCGAGGAGATGCTCGCCCAGTGGAGGCGGATCTGGGCCGGCGAGACGATCGGCACCGCGGGGCCGATCGGGCCCCCAGCCGCGCGACGGCGAGCCCGAGCTCATCATCGGCGGCTCGGCCGACGCGGCCTTCCGGCGCGCGGCCCGGTACGACGCGGGCTGGATCATGGGGGGCGGGACGCCCGACCAGTTCAGGCAGGGCAAGGCGAAGACCGAGGAGGCCTGGCGCGCCGCAGGGCGGGAGGGGGAGCCGCGCACGCTCGCGCTCGCCTACTACGCCTGGCTGGGCGAGGTGGCGGACATGATCGCCGGCAGCGCGGCGATCGACGCGACGACGGTCAAGGGGTACGTGTCGACGTTCGCCGACGCCGGCTGCGACGAGCTGATCCTCTTCCCGTGCAGCCGCGACCCGGACCAGGTGGACCTGCTGGCCGACGCCGTCCTGTAGCCACGTGGCCGGTCCGTCCGGATCGGGGTCTAGCGTCTCGCGGTCCTCGGTCCGATGACGGCGACGACGCACGCACCCATCCCGACGGGCATCCCCGGCAGCGAGCTCCCGGGTCCGTTCGCCGTGGGCGAGTACGCGGCCCGGCTGCGCGAGCGCCTGCGCGAGTTCGCGCGCGTGCAGATCGTGGGCGAGGTCTTCTCCTGCCGCTCCTCGCGCGCGCGGGTGTTCTTCGAGCTGCGCGACGGTGACGGGGCGCTGCCCGTGCGCCATGTGGCGCAGCGACTTCGAGGCGCTCGGGCTGCCCGAGGGGACGCTCTGCGACGGCGCGCAGGTGGTCGTCGCCGGCGGCTGTGACTTCTACCCCGGCTCGCGCACCGCCTCGCCGCACTTCTCGTTCCACGTGGCCGACCTGCGCGTGGCCGGCGAGGGCGACCTGCTGGCCCAGATCGAGCGCCTGCGGCGCCGGCTGGCCGGGGAGGGGCTGTTCGCGCCCCAGCGGGCGCTCGCGCGCCCGGCGCTCCCGCGCACGATCGGCGTCGTCACCGGCGAGGGCGGCAAGGCGCGCGACGACGTGCTGGCCGGGTTGCGGCGCCGCGACTGGGGCGGGCGGCTCGTCTGGGCCTTCGCTCCCGTCCAGGACCGCCACGCCGCCCAGCGCATCGCGGCGGCCGTCCAGGGCCTGGCCGCCGTGCCCGAGGTCGAGGTCCTGATCGTCGCGCGCGGCGGCGGCTCGCTGGCCGACC
This sequence comes from uncultured Actinomycetes bacterium, assembly GCA_963840185.1. GTDB lineage: Bacteria > Actinomycetota > Thermoleophilia > Solirubrobacterales > Solirubrobacteraceae > JAOPZW01. The sequence continues at coordinate 484,999 of CAWIXY010000001.1, forward strand.
TCCTGTGCTTCTGCGACGAGACGCTGTGCCGCACGGTGGCGCTGCTGCGCGTCCCCGTCATCGCCTCGGTCGGCCACCACACCGACCGCACGCTGCTCGACGACGTCGCCGCGGTGAGCTGCTCCACGCCGACCCATGCCGCGGAGGAGGCGGTGCCTCGCCACTGCGGCGAGGAGCGCGCCGCGCTGCTGCGCACGGCGGCCGGCCTGGACCGCCAGGGGCGCCGCGCGGTCGTCCAGCGGGCGCGCGCGCTCGCGCGCCTCGGGCGCGCGCCGGCCGAGCACGTCGCGCGCCACCGCACGCGCCTCCACCAGCAGGCCCGCGAGCTGCGGGCCAGCGCGACGCGGCGCCTCGGCGACGAGCGCCGCCTTGCGAGCACAACCGCGGTCGTGCTCGACCGCCAGGCGAAGGCGGCGGCGGGCGCCCGGGGGGCCGCCCGCCGCGCCGCGCTGGACAGCCTGGCGCTCGCGCTCGACGCCCACGACCCCGAGCGGATCGTCCGGCGCGGCTACGCGGTCGTCGACGACCGCGACGGCGGCGTGCTGACCTCGGCTGCCGAGGCGCGCCGGGCGGGCGCGGTGCGCCTGTTCTTCCACGACGCCGCCGTGGACGCCACCATCGAACAGGAGGAGACGACATGACAGCGCCCACCTACGAGACCGCCACGGGGCGCCTGGAGGAGATCATCCGCCGGCTGGACTCCGGCGAGGCCGGCCTGCGCGAGACGCTCGACCTCGTCAAGGAGGGCCGCGGCCTGGTCGAGTTCTGCGCCGGCGAGCTCGAGGCCGTCGGCCGCGGGCTCGAGGAGCTGCGCCTCGACGAGCTCGTGGCGCGCCTGGAGCCCGGGCGCGGTGAGGCCGCCGCGGCCGCGGACGAGCTCGCGACGCGCGCGGCCTAGCCTGACTGCATGGCCACGTTCGACCGCCTCGCCGACCTCCCGCTCACCGTCGACGACTGCGCGCTCGAGGCGCTCGAGCGCGACGTCTCGAGCGACTTCACGCGCAAGTCGACCGTCATCCGCCTGCGGGGCGGCGGCCACGAGGGCGTCGGCGAGGACGTCACGTACGACGGCGAGGACCACGACGTGCTGCAGGAAGCCGGGCCGCCCACGGCGCTGGCCGGCGACGGGACGCTCGCCGACTTCTGCGACCGCGTGGAGGCGCTCGACCTGTGGCCGCGCCCGCCGGCGCGCGAGCCCTCGCGCCACTACCGGATCTGGGGCTTCGAGTCCGCGGCACTCGACCTCGCGCTGCGCCAGGCCGGCCGGGCGCTGCACGAGGTGCTCGACCGCCCGCTGCAGCCGGTCACCTTCGTCGTCTCGCTGCGCCTGCCCGAGCCGCCGTCGCATCGATCCGATCCGCCGGCGCCTGGAGCGCTACCCGTCGCTGCGCTTCAAGCTCGACCCCACCAGCGACTGGGACGCGCGAGCTCGTCGACGCGCTCGTCGCGACCGGCGCCGTCGACTCGCGTCGACCTCAAGGGCCAGTACGAGGGGACGGTCGTCGACCAGGGCGCCGACGCCGAGCTCTACCGCCTGGTGGCCGAGTCCTTCCCCGACGCGTGGATCGAGGATCCGCGCCTCACCCCGGAGACCGACGAGGTGCTGCGCCCCCACCGCGACCGCATCACGTGGGACGCGATCATCCACTCCGTCGCCGACATCGAGGCGCTGCCCTTCCCGCCGCGGATGGTCAACGTCAAGCCCTCGCGCCTCGGGCCGCTGCGCGGGCTGCTCGGCGCCTACGACTTCTGCGCCGAGCGCGGGATCGGGATGTACGGCGGCGGCCAGTTCGAGCTCGGCCCCGGCCGCGGCCAGATCCAGCTCCTGGCCTCGATCTTCCATCCCGACACACCGAACGACGTCGCGCCCGGCGGCTTCAACGACACCGACCCGCCGCCCGGCCTGCCGACGAGCCCGCTGCAGCCCGAGGCGAGCCCCACCGGGTTCCGCTGGGGCGAGTGGTCGCAGCGCTGACCGAGCTGCCACCATCAGGGCAGCAGCACACCGCAGACCACGAGGGAGCGAACCCATGGCGCAGAAGGCCAAGAAGAAGCCGGCCAAGATGGCCAACCGCAACATCGGCTCGGGAGAGACGGTCAAGGACGACGGCGAGAAGTACGCCGTGGTCAACGGCGCCGGCAAGCCCGTCTACCCCGGCGAGGGCGTCACCCTCAACGAGGCGGTGCGCCTCGCCACGTCGCTGGTCAGCGGCGCCGGCCTGGCCCGCATCGACGGCGACGGCGGCCTGACGCCCGGTCGCCTGGACTCGCAGAGCGGCACGTTCCAGCCGGCCGCCTGAGCGGCGGGCCCTCCACGCGCAGCGTCAGAAGCCCGGGCCGAGAGGCGGGATGTTGCGTTCGCTTGCCACGCGAGGGTCGTCCCTGACGTCGACCGGCTCTCCCTTCTGCCCCTTGACGCTGGACGGATCGATCCCCGATCCGCCCGGGAGCCGCAGCACCGCCCAGTCACCTTCTGCGCGGCGCTGCACCACCCACTGAAACTGCGGCTCCTCCTCCTTGCGGCGGCGCAGGAGGTCGTCGGCCTCGTCCCTGGTCATGGCGACAAGCCTAGGGCCGCGTGCCTCCACAGGTGGCCGAACCATCCCTAGGACCCGTCGGCGAGCGCTGCGCTGACGCGAACACTCCATCCCGTGGCGGCCGAGCGGTTGCCTCGATCGTCCATCGATGCGGTCCGCCCGGCGGACCTGGAGGAGAACGACATGCGAGTCATCCAGTCCATGTTCGCCGCCGCCGTGGCCGCCCTGGCGCTGTCAGCGAGCGCGCAGCCGGCCGACGCCGCGCTGGCCAGCAACGAGGACTACGGCACGGGCCACTACGTCGATTGCAGCCCCGACCATCAGGCGGGCGTCCACGGGCAGTACGGCGCCTGGGGCAGCTACGTCGGCGGCTGCACCACCGTCCGGGTGAAGTGCACGAGCTACCCGGTCTGCCTCGTGAGCAACCGGTCGACGATCAACACCGAGCAGTTCTGGGGCAACCGCGTGACGCTCAACACGAGGATTCGGTTCTTCAACACCTCGGGCGCCGTGCGTGGCTGGCGGGACAGGAGCTGCGAGGGCACGAACTTCTGCCGCGCCGAGGACGCGGGCAACTTCGGGTTGAACTACGGCGAGTCGGCGACCGTGGAGTGCAACGGCGTGCGCCAGACGGTGGCGGGCAACCGCGCCCGTGCCCACTGCTCGCTCAACGTCACCCGCGCGTGCAGCGGGGCGAACACGTTGGTCACGCAGCTGTCACAGCACGCGGCCGAGGCGGCGGTGCTATGCCTGGTCAACTTCGAGCGCGCCAAGGCGGGGATCGCCGCGCTCGCGCCGAGCGGCAGCCTCGCGAGCGCCGCGCGCGGGCACGCCGCCGCATCGGTGGCCAATCCCTGGTGGGACAACGGGAACCCCCACGACAACCCTGTCACGAAGTCGACGATCGAGAGCCGCATCATCGCCGCCGGGTACTGCCGGGCGCCGAAGTGGTGGCAGAACCGTGAGAACGCAACCATCGGCGGAACGCCGCAGGAAGCGGTCAACTGGTGGATGGGAAGCTCCGGGCACCGCGGGAACATCCTGAACCGCGACCTGACCGACTCGGGCGTCGGTGTCGTGCCCGGCAGCGCGCACAAGAGCCAGCCCGGCAAGGCCGGGACGTTCGTCCAGACCTTCGGAGCCTGCGTCAACCTCTGAGCCGGCTGCGGGCGGGCAGCGGCCGGCGCGCTCTCGCCTCGTCGCGGCCGCCGCGTCAGCGTGCTAGGGCCCGGTCACGACGGCGTGGTAGCCCTTGAGGCCGATCTCGCGGGCGAGCTCGCTGCGGGGGTCCTCGCCCGCGGCCAGGCGGTCGAGGGCATGGCGGAAGTCGTGGCGTGGTGACCAGCCCAGGTCATGGCGCGCCCGTGCGTTGACGTAGACGCGCTCGATGCGCGGGAACATCGTCCAGCCGCGGTCGGCGTACACGGCCTCGTAGTCGCCGAACAGGCGGCGCACCACGGCGGGCGCGTCGGCCGCGAGCTCGGCCAGGTCGCCGGGCTGGAAGGGCGTCGTGGCGCTGACGATGTAGCGCCCGAAGCCGATCGCGGGAGCGCGCTCGAGCGCGAGGGCGTGCGCGCGCACGACGTCCTCGAGGTCCACCCTGCGGTACAGCAGCTCGTTCACCTTGACGTTCGCGTCGTCGTAGGCCGCGCGGACGTCGTCGCGGTCGTCGCCCTCGGGGAAGAAGCGCGAGGTGCGCAGGATCACGCAAGGCAGGCCGTGATCGCGATGCACCAGCTCGCAGAGGTCCTCGGCGGCGGTCTTGGTCACGCCGTACACGTTGCGCGGCACAGGGACGACGTCCTCGGTGATCCAGGCCGCGGGAGCACCGGGCGGCGGGGTCAGCGCCCTCCCGAACGCGCTCGTCGTGCTCGTGAACACGAAGCGCCCAACCCCGGCCGCGACGGCCTCCTCGAGCAGGACGAGCGTGCCGGTCACGTTGGTGTCGACGAACGCCTGGCGCGGATGGGAGCCGACGTGCGGCTTGTGGAGGGTCGCCGCGTTGACGACCGCCTCCACCCCGTCGACGCAGCGCCGCACGCACGCGCGGTCGGCGATCGACCCCACCACGCTCGTCGACGCGGCGGGCAGCACGTCGAGACCGACGACGTCGTGCCCCTCCGCGCCGAGCACACGGACCAGCGCATCCCCGAGGTGGCCCGAGCTGCCGGTGACGAGGATCCGCACGCCGCGATGCTAGTACCGGCGCTAGAGGGAGCGATCGAGGAACCCGATCACGCGCCGCTCGTACTCGGCGGGCCGCTCGCGCAGGCCGGCCGTGTGACCGGCGCCCGGGACGGTCCACAGCTCCACGCCGGGCCCTCCCTCTGCGCGGTAGCGCCGGTTGGTCAGGACCTCCTCGTCCACGTCGCCGCCGGCGATCAGCAGCACCGGTCGCGGCGCGATGTCGGGCATGCGGCCGAAGAGCGACGGTGCCGGCCGCATGCCCGAGATGCCGCGGACGGCCTGCAGCCCCAGCGTCCCCCGGACGCGCTCGGGGAACGAAGGATCGCTGACTTCCCGGCTGTCCTGCGGGCGCGCGGCGCCGTCGGAGACGACGGCGCGCAGCCGCCGGTCGCGGGCAGCGGCCTCCAGCAGCACCTCGCCGCCGAGCGACGTGCCGACGCCGGCGATGCGCTCGGGGTCGACGTCGGGGCGCCGGGAGAGCCATCCGACGGCGGCGTCGACGCCCGGCTGGGCGTTGTCGCCGAGCCCGTTGGAGTGACCCTCGCTCTCGCCGTTGCCGGGGTTGTCCAGCGCGAGCACGCCGTAGCCGTGACGCGCCAGCATGCGCACGTGAGAGGCCACGCGCTCGCGGCTGCCGCCGGACCCGTGGCTGAGGAGCACGGCCCTGCGGTTGGTCGATGGGACGTACCACGCGCTCAGCGCGCGCCCGTCCGCGGTCTCGATCGCGACCTCCCGGTGTGGGATGCCGAGCGAGGACTCCTGGATCTCCCAGCGGGGGGCGTGGGTCGTCAGCAAGCCCTGCACGAGCGGCACGACGCCGAGCGCGGCGATCACCACCGCGCCGGCGACCCATCCCAGCGCGTGGCCGGCGCGCCAGCCGAGGCCCTTGCGGCGGGGAGGCCGCCGCGGTGCGGCCAACGCGCTCAGGCCCGATGCGACCAGCAGAAGCCCGCCGGCGATCATGCCCACGCCCGTGACGTCGGTCCAGTCCGGGCCCGAGTTGACGACGTGCAGGCCGTGCGAGACGACGGCGAGGCCGGCGGTCAGCAGCCCGATGACGACGCCCAGGACGAGCCGCGTGGGTCGCGTGACGCGTGGCTGGGCCAGGGCCCAGATCACGGGTACGGCGACGATCGCCAGCACGCCCGGGACGGAGGTGTCCGGCCCGGAGAGGGCGAGGTCGAGCAGGTGCAGCGCGACCAGGCCCAGGCCGGCCAGCAGCAGCGGCCGCTCGAGGCGCGCGAGCCGCGCGCGGCTCCGCCCTGACGGCGGAGCCGCGACGGCGCGCGGTGCGGTGATCGTGGTGTTCATGGCTACTCGTGGTGCAGCGCGTCCAGCACGTTGAGCCCGAGGCCGGCGGGCCGCAGCATCCCGAGCTCGCGCGTGCGCTCGAAGACCGAGAGCACGAGCGTGTTGACCATGCCGAACAGGCTCACGACCACCGAGAACGCCAGCAGCACGTAGAGCATCTGCAGGAAGCTGGCGAAGCTCTTCGTGCGCTCCTCGCCGAAGCCCTCGCCGGTGTGGAACGTCGCGTCGTTGAAGCCGACCGCGGCGGCGTCCAGCGCCGTCCTCGCCTCCGGGCCCCGCGTCGAGGAACGTGAACGCGTTCTTCGGCTGCGGGAACGCGTCGTCGAACGTCGCGCTGCGAGATGCTGACGTCGCCGAGCAGCGCGTCGATCTGCGGGCGGGTCGTAGATCCCGCGCACGACGACCGTGCGCTTCTCGCCCGACGGGCTCTGCAGCGACAGCCGCTCGCCGACGGCCAGGCCGCGGTCCTCGGCGTAGGCCTCGGTCACGAGGGCGCCGTCGTCCCCGAGCCGGCCGAGCGTGGCGTCCGACCCGTCGGTCCACGCGAACCGGTAGAAGCCCGCGATCGTCGCCGGGTCGATGCCGGTGACGTCGCGATCCTCGCCCGGCGATCAGCGCCTTGTCGTTGCGCACGTGCGTGGCGGCGGTCACGCCATGCGACCTTGGCGAGCGCTGTCGCCCTCGGCGGCGGCGAACGGCACGCCGTCCTTGCGCGCTGAGGACGTAGGCCGCGTCGCACCTGGTCGGTGACGGCCGAGTCGACCGAGCCGCGCAGGCCCGCGCCGAGCACGGCCACGACGGTCACGAGCGTCAGCCCGATCATGAGCGCGGCCGCGGTCGACGCGGTGCGGCTGGGGTTGCGCGATGGAGTTCGCGCCGGCCAGCTCGCCGGCCACGCCACCCGCGCGCCGGGCCGGCCAGCCCACGAGCGCGGGCCAGCGGCTTGACGAGGTGCGGCGCGGCGAGCGCCACGCCCAGGAACAGGGCCAGGACGCCGCCGCCGAGCAGCAGCGCGCATCGCGCCCCGCTCAGCCCGCTGACGAAGACGCCGGCGGAGATCGCCGCGACCGCGGCGACGACGACGCCGACGGCGGCCTTGATCGAGTGCGGCGCGAAGCGCGACGGCGGGCAGCGTCGCGCCCTCGCGGACCGCGGCGATCGGCGGGACGCGCGTCGCCCGCCGCGCGGGCAGGACGCTGGCGACGCAGCGTGATCGCGGTGCCCAGCACGAGCGACAGGACGATCGTGCGCGCGGCGAGCACGGTGCCGGACTCCGGCAGGTCGGTGCCCATCGCCTTGAACAGCTCGTTCATGCCCTTGGCGATGCCGACGCCGAGGAACAGCCCGATGACCGAGGCCAGCAGCCCGATGACGATGCCCTCGATCGACGACCGAGCGCATGACCTGCCGGCGCGAGGCGCCGAGGGTCCGCAGCGTCGCGTACTCGCGCGTGCGCTGGGCGACGGTGATCGAGAGCGTGTTGAAGATGACGAACGCGCCGACGAACAGCGCGATGCCGCCGAAGCCGAGCAGGAAGTAGCGGATGAAGGACAGGCCCTCGTCGGTCTCCGCCGCCTGCTCGTCGGCCTGCTTCTCGGAGTCGTTGACCTCGAGGCTGGCGGGCACGAGCGGCTGCACCGCCTCGACCAGCTCGGCCGGCGAGGTGCCCTCCTTGGCGGTGATCGAGATCCCGTCGTAGACGCCCTCCTTGTGGAGGACCTTCTGCGCGGTGCGCAGGTCGAAGACGGCCATGGTGGCCCCGCCGAGCGAGTCGACGTCGCCGAACGTCGCGACCCCGGTGACCTGGTAGCGGCGCTGCTCGCCGAAGGTGGAGACGACGACGGAGTCGCCGGCCTTGTAGTTCTCCTCCTCGGCCGTGCCGGCGTCGACGACGACCTGGCCGGGCCCTGCGGCCAGGCGCCCGACTGCAGCTTCAGCGGGCTGAACTGGGGGTGCTCGGCGTCGTAGCCGAGGCCGAGCGGCGGCGCGCCGCCGGAGCTGAGCGCCTTGCCGTCGCGGCCGATGATCTCGGCCTCGGACGAGTCGTCCCCGCCGATCGTGCCGCCGGCCGCGTCGACCTGGGGCAGCGCCTGGACCTTCGCCAGCAGCGAGGCGGGCACCTGGCGCGTTGCCGCTCGAGGAGCTCTCGACGATCTGCTTGCCGGCGATGACGGCGTCGGTGTCGTCGTAGGACGCGGTGAAGATGCCGTCGAAGGCCTTCTGCATCGTGTCGGTGAGGACGTAGGTCCCGCTGACCATCGAGACGCCGATGACGACGGCGAAGGCGGTGAGCAGCGCGCGGACCTTGCGGCCCGCGAGTCCCTTCAGCGCGACGGCGATCATCGACCGCTCACCTGCTCGAGCGTCTCGAGGATCTCGTGCGCGCTCGAGGCGCCGAGGTCGCGGACGATGCGCGCCGTCGGCCAGGAACAGCACGCGGTCGGCGATCGCGGCGGCGTGCGCGTCGTGGGTGACCATCACCGTCGTCTGGCCGAGCGAGTCGACCGACTCGCGCAGCAGCGCCGAGGATCTCGCCGCTGGTGGTGGAGTCGAGGTTGCCGGTCGGCTCGTCGGCGAACATGACGCTCGGGCGCGAGACGAGCGCCCGGGCGACCGCCACGCGCTGCTGCTGGCCGCCGGAGAGCTCGGCCGGGCGGTGCGTGAGGCGCTCGCCGAGGCCGACCTTGTCGATCGAGCTCGTCGAGCCACGCCGGGTCGGGCTTGCCGCCGGCGAGCTTGAGGCGGCGGTTGTCGTCCTCGCCGGAGGGGAGCGCGAGCTTGGCGAAGATCGAGGTCACGTGCTTCTGCACCGCGCGCTCGGTGACCGCGAGGCGCTCGCCGATCCCGCGGTTCGAGCGCCCCTCGGCCACGAGCTCGAGCACCTCGCGCTCGCGCGTCGGTCAGCGTGTGCAGCGGATGCTCCTCGCGCGCGCCGGCCAGCAGCCTGCGACACGACCTCGGGGTCCAGGGCCGAGCCGCCGGCGGCGACGCGCTCCAGCGTGCCGACGAAGTCCGCCGACGTCGGTGACCCGCTCCTTGAGCAGGTACCCCAGACGCTCGGGCCGCTCGCGCCAGCACGCGCATGGCGGTGCCCAGGTCGACGTGCGAGGACAGGATCACGATGCCGATCGCGGGGTGCGCGCTCCCGGATCTCGTGCGCCGCCCGCAGGCCCTCGTCGCTCTGGCCGGGCGGCATGCGGATGTCGACGATCGCGACGTCGGGCTCGTGCGCCTCGACGGCGCGCAGCAGCTCGCGACAGGGCGAGCTCGTCGCTGGCCGTCGTCAGCAGCTGCTCGGCGACCGCGGGGTCGTCGCTGATGCGGCCCTGGGCGAGGCGCAGCTGCAGCGCGACGGACGACCATCCGCTGCTGGGCGCCGTCGTGCAGGTTGCGCTCCAGCCGGCGGCGCTCCGCGTCGGCGGCCTCGACGAGCCGCGCGCGCGAGCCCCGCAGCTCGTCCACGCGCGCGCGCAGCTCGACCTGCAGCCGCGCGTTCTCGAGCGCCGATCGCCGCCGCGGCGGCGACGGCTCGCAGCAGGTCGGGCTCGTCGTCCAGCGCCGGATCGTGGACGAGCGCCGCGACGTGGGTCCCGTCGCGCTCGATCAGCGTGGTCGTCCGCCTGCCGTCCTCGCGCGGGCAGCTCGATGGGCTTGCCGTCGACGTCGGCCCAGCTCTCGAACTCCTCCAGCCAGTAGACGAGCGTCAGCGACGGATCGCGCAAGCGCGCGCGCCAGGGCGTCGCGCAGCGCTGCGGGCGCCGGGATCGCCGCGCAGCTCGACGACGAGATCGCCGACCGCCGAGCGGGCGAGGCGCGCGCTGAGCAACGCGACGAGGAACGCGACCGGCGCGAGGCCGATGACGAACAGCATGAGTCCGCCGGATCGTCTCGAAGGCGGGCTCCCCTGGACCAGGCCGAACGCGGCCGAGAGGAACAGGAAGGCGATCATGACCAGCCCGAGCGCGAACGCGTCGACCAGCAGCGCGATCGCAGCGGCGCGCCGGCCGGCCGGCGCGCCCGCCTGCGCACGACCAGCACGCCGATGCCGGCCAGGCAGAAGGCGCTGATGGCGACGAGCTGGACCGCGCAGCAGCGAGTACGCCGCGTCGGGCTCCGACACGACCGTCCAGGAGGTTGTCGGGGCCGAACCCGCCGAGCGCCATCCCGACGAGCTGCGCGCCGAAGGCGGTCACGTAGCCGGCGCCGACGAGCGCACGCTCCGCCGGGCGCTCCAGGCGGCCGCTCGGGAAGGCCAGGAACACGTGCAGGAACAGCACCGCGGGCAGCAGGTCGAAGGCGACCCCGATCGTGTACGGGACGGCGACGTTCGCCGAGGAGAGGCTGGAGAGGAAGATCGCGAAGCCGGCGATCACCATCAGCGGGCCGAAGCGGCTCTCGGGCCGGCGCCACCAGGCGACGAGCCCGCGCGGAGACGTACGTCAGCGTGATCCAGTTCAGCAGCGCCGGCATGCACGCCCGGCTCGCTCAGGTGGTCGCTGCTCAGCGCGAACGCCACCGAGATCGCGATGGCCGCGCAGCCGGCGGCGGCGATCGCCCACAGGGTCGCGGGCCGCGGTGCACGCGCGGGCCCTGCGATGGCCACGGCCTCTTCCTCCTTTCCGACGCGTCGAGCAGGCGCCCCGGTGCCGCAACGTACCTCAGGCCAGCGCGGCCTGCAGGCGCCCGGCGAGCTCGGGTGGGTCGACCTTCCCGAGCGCCACGGCGTCGCAGCCGACCCAGGTCGCGGCCTCGCGCAGCGCCGCCGCCATCGGCGCCACGGCGCGGGCGTCAAGCGAGAGCTGGCGGGCGACGAGCGTCGTGCCCTCGCGGGCGGGGTCGACGCGGCCCGCGAGCCGGCCGCCGCTGAGCAGCGGCATCGCGAAGTAGCCGTGCACGCGCTTGGCCTTCGGCACGTAGGCCTCCAGGCGATGGGTGAAGCGCGAAGACGCGCTGCGTGCGCGCCCGGTCCCAGACGAGCGAGTCGAACGGCGACAGCAGGGTCGTGCGGTGCCGGCCGCGCGTGCCGAGCGCGTCCAGCGCGCCGGGATCGGCCCAGGCGGGCGCGTCCCAGCCGTCGACGGCCACGGGGACCAGGGCCGTGTCCCCGACGACCGCATCCACCTGGTCGCCGCGCAGGCGGTGGACGTCGGCGAGGTCGGCGCGCGTCCCGACGCCCAGGGCGCGGCCCGCCCGCTCGACGAGCGCGCGCACGCAGCTCGCGTCGTCGGGCTCGGCGGCCAGCAGCTCGGCCGGCACGACCCGCTCGGCCAGGTCGTACACCCGCCGCCAGCCGCGGCGCTCGACGCACGCGACCTCGCCGAGGTCCAGCAGCCACTCGACCGACACCTTGGCCTCCGACCAGTCCCACCACTCCCCTCCGCGGCGCCCGCCGCCGAGCTCCTGCACGGTCAGCGGGCCCTCGGCCTGCAGGCGCGCGCGCACGCGCTCGCACGACGCGGGCGACACGGCGTGCCATCGCGAGCCGCGCGCGCGGAACGCGCGCCGGCGGAAGGCGAACAGCGGCCAGGCCTCGAGCGGCAGCACGCACGCGGCGTGCGACCAGTACTCGAAGGCCCGGGGCGGCCGGGGTGGGCGGGCCCAGTAGGCGGCCTCGACCGCCTCGCGCCCGACCGGCCCCAGCCGCGCGTAGGGCACGAGCTCGTGCGAGCGTGCCAGCACCGAGATCGTGTCGAGCTGCACCGCGCCGAGGCGGCGAAGCAGGGCATCGATACCGCCCCGGCGGTCGGGCGCGCCGAGCAGGCCCTGCGCCCGCAGGGCCATGCGCCGGGCCTCCCCGGCGCTCAGGCTCGCCGCCGGAGTCAGACCCGCTGGATCAGCGTGGCCGTGCCCAGCCCGCCGCCGCAGCACATCGTGACGAGGCCGAGCTCCTTGTCCTCGTCCTCGAGCTCGTGCAGCAGCGTGGTGAGCAGGCGGGCGCCGGTCGAGCCGAGCGGGTGGCCGAGGGCCATCGCGCCGCCGCGCGGGTTCACGCGGTCCATGTCGGGCTTGTGCTCGCGCGCCCAGGCGGCGAGCACCGGCGCGAAGGCCTCGTTGATCTCGACGAAGTCGATGTCGCTCATCGCCATCGAGTTGCGGTCGAGGATCTTCTGCGTGGCCGGGATCGGCCCGGTGAGCATCGTGACGGGGTCGACGCCGACGGTCGTCTGGTCGACGATCCTCGCGCGCGGCTTCAGCCCGAGCTCGTCGGCCTTCTCGCGCGACATCAGCAGGACGGCGGCGGCGCCGTCGGAGATCTGCGACGAGTTGCCCGCGGTGATCTTGCCGTCGGGCTTGAACACGGGCTTGAGGTTGGCCAGCGCCTCGAGCGTCGTCTCGGGCCGGATGCCCTGGTCGGTCACGTACGTGTCGCCGTTGACCTTGAAGGGCACCATCTCGCGCTCGAAGCGGCCCTCCTCGGTCGCCTTGGCGGCCAGGCGATGGGAGCGCAGCGCGAGCTCGTCGAGCTCCGAGCGCGGGATCTCCCACTGGTCGGCGATCATCTCGGCGCCCAGGCCCTGGCCGACGATGTTGTGCTTCTCCATGAGCGCAGGCGTGAAGGCCACGCCGTAGGTCTGCTGGGTCTCCATCCCCACGCTGAACGGGATGTGGCCCATGTGCTCGACGCCGGAGCCGATCACCACGTCGTGGATGCCCGACGCGATCAGCGCGGCCCCGAAGTTCACGGCCTGCTGGGCCGAGCCGCACTGGCGGTCGACGGTCGTGGCGGCCGCCTCGATCGGCAGCCCCTCCTGCAGCCACGCGTTGCGCGCGACGTTGAAGCGCCTGCTCGCCGATCTGCTGGACGCAGCCGGCGATCACGTCCTCGACCTCGGAGGCATCGACGCCGGCGCGCTCGAGCACCTCGACGTAGGTCGTGCCGAGCAGGTCGTTGGGGTGCGTGTCCTTGTAGTAGCCCTTCTCCCTGTGCCCGCGCCCGATCGGCGTGCGGACGGCCTCGACGATGACGACCTCGCGACCCTGTTGCCCACTCATGCGCTGTGCGACCCCTCGTGCGGTTTGGGTGACTGTGGCGTCACGTACTGTACCGGGCCGACTGACCAGTCAACCGAGGAGGACGGCGTGGAGGAACGGCTCGCGATCGCGGGCACCGGGGCCATCGCCTGTGGGCTGGCGGCGACGGCCGCGCGCCACGGCGAGGTCGCTGCTGCTGGCCCGCTCGGCGGACTCGGCCGACCGCGCGCGGGCCAGCGTCGACTCCATCTGCGGGCGCCTGAGCGGGGCGGTCAACGCGCGCCACGTGCGTGTGGAGACCGACCTCGAGGCCGTGGCCGGAGCGAGCTTCCTCGTCGAGGCGATCGTCGAGGACGCTGCCGCGAAGGCCGAGCTGCTCGCCGGGCTGGCCGGTGTCGCCGCCCGCGACGCGCTCCTGGCCACCACCACCTCGTCGCTCTCGGTGGCCGAGCTGGCCGCCGCCTCGGGGATCCCCGAGCGCTTCGCCGCGCTGCACGTGTTCAACCCCGTGCCGAGGATGAAGCTCGTCGAGCTGGCCTTCCCGGCCGAGGCGGGCAGCGAGACCCGCCGGCGCGCGCGCGAGCTGTGCGAGGCGCTGGGCAAGACGCCCGTCGAGGTGCCCGACACGCCGGGGTTCGTGGTCAACCGCCTGCTCTTCCCCTACCTGTTCAGCGCCGTCGAGCTGATGGAGTCCTCGGGCCTCGCGCCCGAGGCGGTCGACGCGTGCATGACGCTCGGCGCCGGGCACCCGATGGGGCCGCTGGCGCTGCTGGACTTCGTCGGGCTGGACGTCGCCGTGGCCATCGGCGAGACGATCGGCGCGCGGGTGCCGGAGCGACTGCACGCACTGGTCGCCGAGGGCGCACTGGGCCGCAAGACCGGTCGCGGGCTGTATGACCACACCTGAGGTCCCTCCGCGCGTCCTGCGCATCCCGTTCTCGACCAACGTGGAACGCGTCGCGCTCGCTGCCGCCCACAAGGGCGTGCCGATCGCGTGGGTCGACGTGGACGCGGCCGACCGCTCGCCGGTGCAGCGCCTCAGCGGCCAGCCGCTGGTGCCGGTCCTGGACGCGGGCGATGGGGAGGTCGTCGTGGACTCGATGGCGATCGTCGCCTGGCTGGAGGCCCGCGCGCCCGATCCGCCGCTGTGGCCTGCCGACCCGGCCCGCCGCGCGGAGGTCGACGTCTTCGTCGACTGGTTCAACCTCGTCTGGAAGGGCCCGCCGAACCGCCTCGCCGACCAGCCCGGCGCTCCCACCGAGGCCGCGGACGCCGCGCTGCTGGCCGGCTGGCTGCCCCGCTTCGAGGCGCTGCTGGCCGGTCGCGACTTCCTCTTCGGCGACGGGCTGGGCGCCGCCGACGTCTGCGCCTTCCCGTTCCTGCGCTATGGCGTCGTCGCGCCCGATCCGGCCGACGACGACCCGTTCCACCGGGTGCTGGCCGAGCATCTGCCGATCGTGGGCCGCCATCCGCGCCTGGAGGCCTGGGTGCAGCGGGTCGACGCGCTGCCGCGATGACCGCCCCGGCCCCGCCCCTCCTCGAAGCCGCGCTCAACGGCGCGCGCTCGGGCACCCATCGGACCGCCGTGCCCAGGACACCGGACGAGCTGGCCGAGGCGGCCCGGACGTGCGTCGCGGAGGGAGCGCGGGTCCTGCACCTGCATCCGTACGACCCGGCGGGTCTCGAGACGCTGGCCCCGGACCCGTGCGGGGCAGCCCTGCGGGCCGTCCGGGAGGCGTGCCCCGGCGTCCCCGTGTCGTTGAGCACGTCGGCCGCGATCGAACCCGATCCCGGCCTGCGCCGCGCGCTGATCGCGAGCTGGACGGTGCTGCCCGAGCTCGTCACGGCCAATCAGGGCGAGCCCGGCATCCGCGAGCTCTGCGACGAGCTGATCGGCCGCGGCGTGGGCATCGAGGCCGGCCTGCTGTCGCTGGCCGACGCCCGGGCGTTCGTCCGCTCGGGCCTCGCCGACCGCTGCACGCGAGCCCTCATCGAGCCGCTCGACGCGGACCCGGCCGAGGCCGTCGAGCACGCCGCCGCGATGGAGGGGACGCTCGTCGCGGCCGGGATCAGGCTCGAGCAGGTCCACCACGGCGACGGCGTGGCCAGCTGGGCCGTGAACGCGCGGGCGCTGCACCGCGGGCATGGCATCCGGACGGGCCTCGAGGACACGATGGTCCTGCCGGACGGGCGGCCGGCGGCCGACAACGCCGCGCTCGTCCGCGCCGCCGCCGCGATGATGGCCTGAGCGGGCCCGCTACCGGCAGCGCCGGCTCGCCTGCGGCCCGGCCTGAAAGCCGATCGACCCGCCGGAGGCGGGCCGATCGAGTGCTTCTGGGAGGAGGTGCACTTTGCGAGGTACGTTCGCGCGCTCAGTATCTGCCCGTTTCCTCAATGCGCGCTAAAGGTTGCTTACGGACTTCCTGAAGCGGCGTCGCGCTGTGCGGCGGGCCCCCGCTCGCGGATCCGCACGGCCTCGATGCGGTTCTCGCGGACCGACTCGACGCGGATCGCGTAGCCGTTGGCGTGCACGGTGTCCCCGCGCTTGGGCAGGCGCCCGAGCTGGCCGAAGACGAAGCCGCCGACGGAGTTGTAGGCGTCGCTGTCGACGGGCAGGTGCAGCCCGTAGTCGACGAGGTCGGTGAGCGCGACGTGGCCGCGGACGAACCAGTCGCCGTTGGCGAGCCGGCGCACCTCGCCGCCGGCCGGGTCGGTCTCGTCGTCGATCTCGCCGACGACCTCCTCGATGATGTCCTCGACGGTCACGATGCCGGCGACGCGGCCGTACTCGTCGACGACGACCGCCATCGACGTGCGCTGGCGCTGCAGGTCGGCGAGCAGGTCGTCGAGCGGCTTGGTCTCGGGCACGATCGGGGCGTCCTTGACGAGCGGCTCGATCGAGGCATGGGGCCCGTCGGCCATGAGCCTGCGGGCCAGCGAGTTGATGTGCACGATGCCGCGGACGCGGTCCCGGTTCTCGTCCTCGGTCACGACGCAGGCGCGTGTGGCCCGTCGAGACGCAGCGCCGCAGCGCGGTCTCGACGTCCTCGGACAGGTCGACGGTGACGACGGCGGGGATCGGCGTCATCACCTGGCGCGCCTCCTGCTCGTGCAGGTGGAAGACGCCCTGCAGCATCCCGGCCTCGCCGGGGTCGAGCTGGCCGCCGACGCGCGCCTGGGCGATGAGCACGCGCAGCTCCTCGGGGCTGCCGCCCTCCTCGAACGTCGGCGTTGGGGTTGACCCCGAGCGCGCGCAGCATCCCGTTGGAGGCGCCAGTTGAGCGCCGAGATGAAGGGGCGCATCGCGCGTTGAACCAGATGAGCGGGCGGGCGACGCGCAGCGCGACGGGCTCGGCCTTGACGATCGCGAAGATCTTCGGGACCTGCTCGCCGACGGTGATGTGCAGCGTGGTGACGAGCACGTAGGCGATGCCGATCGAGACGGCGACGGCGATGCCGTGCGACAGCCCGCCGAAGAGCGGCTCGATGAGGTCGGCGATCGCCGGCTCGCCGAGGAAGCCGATGCCCAGCGAGGCGAGCGTGATCCCGAACTGGCAGGCCGACAGGTACTGGTTGAGGTCGTCCATCAGGACGACCGCCCGGGCCGCACTGCGGTTGCCCTGCGTCGGCCAGCTCCTCGAGCCGCGACCGGCGCGAGCGGACGAGCGCGAACTCGGCCGCGACGAAGAACCCGTTCGCCAGGACGAGGAGGACGACCGCGACGAGCAGGAGCGCGGTCACGTGCGGGCGGCCCGTGAGCCGCTACTTCGAGGAAGGTCGTCGGGCACGAGTCCTGATCTGCGCGCGAACGCTAGCAGCAGCTCAGTCGCCGGTCAGGGCGTCGATGCGCCCGGCCAGGGCGAAGTCCGCCTCGGTCAGCCCGCCCTGGGCGTGGTTGGTGACCGACAGCCGGACCTTGTTCCACCCGTGGACGAGGATGTCCGGGTGGTGGTTGGCCGCCTCGGCCTCGGCCGCCACGGCGTTGACCAGGCGCATCGCCTCGGCGAAGTCCGCGAGCTTCACGTCGCGGACGATCTCGTCGCCCTCCCGCCGCCAGGCCGAGCCCTGCAGGCGCGTGCCGATCTCCTCGTCGCTGAGCAGTCCCATGGCCCTATCCTCGTGCATGTGGTCCGTCCGGTGAGTCGCGCGCACGTATGCCGGGATGCAGGCGGATGCCTGGCAAGGACGCAGATCGCGTGGTGTGCCTCTGGCACACGAGCGATCGAGGACGCCGCCAGGCGCCGGCTGCGCCCGGCAGACGTGTGTGGGACTCGCCGGAGGGGCCACTAGTGGCCGCCGTGCGGATCGTCAGCCTCGTTCCCCACGCCACCGAGCTGCTCTTCGCGCTCGGCCTGGGCGACCGGATCGTCGGGGTCACCCACGAGTGCGACTTCCCGCCCGAGGCGCTGGAGCTGCCCCAGGTCACGCGCGACGTCCTCCCGCCGGGCCTGGGCCCTGCCGAGATCGACGCCGCCGTCCGCGAGCGCACCGGGCGCGGCGAGGCGATCTACGCGCTCGACACCGAGCTGCTGCAGGAACTGGAGCCCGACCTGATCGTGACCCAGGACCTGTGCCCGGTGTGCGCGGTCTCCTCCGACGACGTGCGCCGCGTCGCCGCCGAGCTGTCCCCGCAGCCGCAGGTCATCGCCCTGGACCCGACCACGCTGGGCGAGAGCATGGCCGACGTGCGCACGGTCGCCCAGGCCACCGGCACGCGCGACGAGGCGCTCGACCTGATCGCGCGGCAGCGCGCGCGGATCGATGCGGTGCGCCGGGCCGTGCGCGACGCCGAGCCGGTCCCCGTCGCGGCGATCGAGTGGCTCGATCCGGTCTTCGTCGCCGGCCACTGGACGCCGCAGCTCGTCGAGCTTGCGGGCGGGCTCGACGTGCTCGGCCTGCCCGGCGAGCGCTCCGAGCAGAGCACGTGGGAGGCGGTCGCCGCCGCCGGGCCGAGCGTCGTCGTCTGCATGCCGTGCGGCTACGACGCCCTCCGCTCGCTCGAGGAGGCGGTCGCCTACGCCCCGCGCCTGGCGACGCTCGGGGCCGAGCGGATCGTGGCCGTCGACGCCGCGGCGTACTTCTCGCGCCCCGGGCCGCGACTGGTCGACGGGCTCGAGGTGCTCGCCCACCTGCTGCATCCCGACCGCGTGCCCGAGGCCCCGGGCGTGGCGCTCGACGTGCCGCTCGCCGTCGCCTGATCAGACGACGGCCAGCGCGCCGGCCACGGCGACCGCCGACAGCGCCGCGCACCCGGCCAGCCCGAGCGGCAGGGCCTGGCGGCTGCCTCGGGTCGCGTTCAGCACGACGGCGGCGAGCGCGCCGCCGATCAGGCCGCCGACGTGGCCGCCGATGGAGATGTTGGGAATGATCAGGCTGATCCCCAGGTTGAAGAGGATGAGCATCCCGATGTCGGTCTTGAACGGGTTTATCCCGCGCGAGCGCAGCTCGACCGCCGCGGCGCCCATCAGGCCGAAGACGGCACCCGAGGCGCCGACCGTGAGCGCGTCGGGCTCCAGCAGCAGCGCGCCGAACGCGCCGAAGAGCAGCGACGTGACGTAGAGCGCGGCGAAGCGCACCGAGCCCAGGTCGGGCTCGAGCAGCTGCCCCAGGATCCACAGCAGGTACATGTTGAAGCCGATGTGGATGAGGCCCGCGTGCAGGAAGCCGCTCGTGACCAGCCGCCACAGCTCGCCGTCGGCGACGGCCGGACCGAACAGCGCGCCGTCGCGGTACAGCGACGTCCCGCCGCCGGAGCCCACGCCGAACTGGCCGCTGCCCAGGAACGCGATGACGCAGGCGATGATGAGGAAGACGGTGACCCGCGGCTCGCTGCGGGTCGAGGCCAGCGAGCGCGTCTTCGTCTTCTGGCGCGAGCACTCCGGGCAGCGCATGCCCACCGGCGTCGGGGTCATGCAGTCCGGGCAGATCGGCCGCCCGCAGTTGGAGCAGCGCACCCCGGTCTCCCGGGACGGGTGGCGGTAGCAGACCTGGGTCGAGGTGTCCGTCGTCGCCATCCGGCGATCGACGGTAGCAGCGAGGTGTCGGCTCTGACTCAGGCCGTGACGGCCTCGTAGGAGTGGCCGGCCGCGCGCAGGCGGTCGGCCAGCACGCCGCCCAGCGCGGTCGCCGGGGTCAGGACCCCCGCCGCGTCGGGCAGCCGCTCGGCGTTCAGCGCGAGCGCCAGCGCGCTCTCGCCGAGCATCACGGCGGTCGCCTTGTAGCCCGGGTCGCCGGGCGCCGAGATCCGGCAGATCAGCCGCGCGCCCGTGCTCGTGCGGCTGTGCACGTCGATGCGGAAGAAGCCGCGCTCGCGCCGGTCCTCGCTCGGGCCGTCCCCGGGCGCCGGGAGCACGCGATCGAGCACCTTGCGGGTGGGCGGCAGCGAGAGGCCGGTGACCAGCGCGGCGAGCCCGCCGACGACGCCCGCCGCCTTGACCGGCCCCAGCGGCAGCCCGCCGCCGAGCATCAGCTCGCGGTAGCGCAGGCGCCGGCCGTAGGCGTGGTCCTGCAGCGCGTTGCTGCGGCGCACGACGCGCGTGTTGACGGTGCCCATCACGAACGGCGCCAGGTAGCCACCGAGCTCGGGGTCACGCACGACGCCCATCGGATCGCGCTCGGCGCCGAGGTCGGGCTCCCGCGAGCGATCGGGGCTCAGGCTGTACGGGTCTCCCATGAGCCTGCGGCTCTCCTTCTTGGCCCTGGCCTCGTCGAGCTGGCCCCGCATCGAGTCGATCGTCCCGCCGCTCACGCCTCCGCTCATCGCCTTGACGACCAGCGTCGTCTCCTCGAGGTCGCCCGCGCCCGTCGCACGGGCGTGCTCGTGCAGCAGGAAGACCCCCAGGTCCGACGGGATCGAGTCGAACCCGCAGCTGTGGACGATGCGGGCGCCGCTCGCGGTGGCCGTCGCGTGGGCGGCGTCGATCGACCGGCGCATGAACAGGACCTCGCCGGTGAGATCGGCGTAGTGGGTCCCCGCAGCCGCGCACGCCTGCACCAGCGGCAGCCCGTAGCGCAGGTAGGGCCCGACGGTGGTGGCGACGACGCGCGACGACGCCGCGAGCCGCGCCAGCGCCTGCTCGTCGTGGCTCTCGGCGACGATCAGCGGCCAGCCCGCCGCCTGCGGACCGAGCTCCGAGCGAACGCGCTCGAGCTTGTCCAGCGACCGGCCGCCCAGCGCGACGCGCGTCCCGGCCGGCGCGTGCTCGGCGAGGTACTCCGCGGTGAGCCGCCCGACGAAGCCCGTCGCGCCGAATACGACCACGTCGTGGTCCCTGGATCGGTCGGTCGCCATGGCACCGACCCTACTTCAGGACGATCGAAGCGCTCAGGCCGGTGACGCCATGACCACGGGCGGGCGCGTGGGCCGGTTGCTGCCGCCCCGGGGCTCCGCGGTGACCAGCACCTGCCGCGCCCCGGCGACGTCCCCGGGCACGTCGACGCTCGCCGTGCCGTCCCGGCCCGGGACGAAGAGGGCGTCGGTGGGTGAAGGCGACTCGCCCTCATCCAGCAGCCACACCTGGTACACGCGCCCGTCCGGGGGCGCCGGCATGTCACGCAGCGTGAGGCGCGCGTCGCCGTCGTCCTCGACGCGCAGCGTGCCGCTCGCGCCGGCCAGCGCGACCTGGGCGTCCACCTCGCGGAAGCCGTCGCCGGCGCTCAGCAGGACGCCGCCGGCGACGCCGAGGGCGAGCAGGACGCAGGCTGCCAGCGCCGCGGGCAGCGGCGCGATCGCGGGCATGCGCAGGCGGCTCCACCAGCTCGGGCGAGCGCGGACCGGGGCCCGCTCGCCGCCGCTCGCCTCGGCCCCGAGCCGTGGCCCGCCCGCCTGCGCGGTGGCCTCCTCGCGCACGGTGCGCATGATCCGCTCGCGCAGCGCGTCGGGCGGCGCCACCTGGTCGGCCGCCAGCGGCAGCATGGCGGCGGCCATGCGCAGCTCCCCGACCTCGCGACGGCAGGCCTCGCAGCCGGCCAGGTGCTGCTCGAACGCGCTGCTGCTCGTCGTCGTGCAGCGCCCCGAGCACGTAGGCGCCGGTGTCCAGGCCGTGCGGGCACGAGGCCGAGGTCACGCCCTCGCCTCCCCCATCGCCGGCGCCAGCGTGCCGCGCATCTTCTCCAGCCCGAGGCGCATGCGGCCCTTGACCGTGCCGATCGGCGTGTCCAGCATCGACGCGATCTCGCTGTGGCTGTAGCCGCCGAAGTACGCGAGCTCGATGACGCGGCTCTGCTCGGTGGGCAGCGTGGCCAGCGCGTCGCGCACCTCACGGGCCTCGTCGCGCCGCGCGACCTCGGCGTCGGTGCGCTCGGGCGCGGCGAAGCGCTCCTCGATGCCCGCGTCGCTGGCCCGCCTGCGGTCGTGCACGAGCGCCCGGCGCAGCGCGTCGATGGCGCGGTTGTGGACGATGCCGAGCACCCAGGTGCGCACGGAGCCGCGGCCCTGGTCATAGCGCCCGCCGGAGCGCCACAGGCTGAGGAAGGACTCCTGGACGACGTCCTCGGCGATGTTGCGGCTCTGTGTCATGCGGTAGGCCAGCGAGAAGGCGACCGTGGCGTGGCGCTGGTACACCAGCTCGAAAGCCTCCGCGTCACCGCGGCGGACGAGCTGCATCAGGTCCTCGTCTGCGAGATGTGTCAGCGACATGCCCGGCCCGACACTACGCCGCGACGGCCCGATCGGATCAGAACCTGCGCTGGTTCAGCGCGAGACGATCTTGCGCAGCTCGTGGCCGATGGCGCGGACCGTCCGCTCGGCGAACTCGGTGTTCGTCGCCGACTGCGCGCGGCGGCGCTTCTGCTGACTGCGCACGCGCAGCACGACCAGGCCGGCGCCCGCCGCGGTGCCGATCGTCGCCGCGGCCACCGGCCGCACCCAGTTGCGCGGGTCGCGCATGGCCGACAGCTCCCACGCGTCGAGCTCCTCCGCGGCGAGCTCGGTGAGGCTGCGCAGCGTCCCCTCCAGCCGCGCGGCGAGCTCCTCGGGCGGCTCGACCGGCGCCAGCGCCTGGCGCAGGAGGCGCTCGACGTCCAGGACGGCGTCGTCGCTCATCTCAACGACTCCCCGCCTGGCCGGCCGCCACGATCTGCTCGAGCTGCTTGATCGCGCGATGGATCAGCACCTTCGTCGCCCCGTCGGTGCGGCCCATCGCCCGCGCGATCTCGCGGTTGTCCATGCCCAGCGCGAAGCGCATGATCAGCGCCTCGCGACGGTCGTCGGGCAGCTCCTTGACGCCCTCGAGGATGCGCGCCAGCTCGTCGCGCCCCTCCACGAGATCCTCGGTCGTGTGCATCGTCGGCAGCACGCTCGTGTCGTCGATCGGCGTCTGCGGCTTGCGCGACCGGTCGCGGTAGAGGTTCGCCGCGAGGTTGTGGGCGATGCGGATGAGCCACGGGCGCAGCGGGCGGCCGTCGGACTCGCGCACCGCGCGCTCGAAGTGCCGGTAGGCCTGCAGGAAGGTCTGCTCCGTCAGGTCCTCGGCGTCGTGATGGTCGCCGACCCGGTAGTAGGCGTAGGAGTAGACGTCGCGCAGATGGGCCCGGTAGAGCTCGGAGAACTCCCGATCGAGCTGGGCCTTGTCCACGCACGAAACCTACTCCAGCCATCTAGGCCGCCCGCCTGCGCGCGCGCCCGCCGGCACGCGGTCGCGTGACGTCCTCGGCCCAGGCCCCAGGGTCGGCGCGGCCCTCGACGACAGCCGCCAGCCCGCTGACGGCGGGCGCGTCGACGCCGCTCTCGCGCAGCGCCGCGGCGAGCAGCGGCAGCGCGTCGAGGCCCTCGGCGGCCTGGCCGAGCGCCGAGCCGATCTCGCCGGCCGGGACACCGCGCCCGAGCATCTCCCCGGCGCGGCGGTTGCGGCTGCCCTGGGCCACGACGGTCGCGACCAGGTCGCCGGCCCCCGCGAGCCCGGCGAACGTCTCGGACTGCCCCCCGTGTGCGCGCGCGTAGGCGTGGACCTCGGCGAAGACCTTGCCCGCCGCCGCGCCCGCGGCGTTCGGGCCGGCGACCGCCGCGGCCGACGCCGCCACGACAGCGGCGTTCTTGGCCGCGCCGGCCAGCTCGACGCCGGTGAGGTCGGTCGTGCGCTCCACGTCGTATCCGGCGGCGCCGAGGACGTCGGCGAGCTGGGCGAGGAACGACGGGTCGGTCGAGGCGGCCACGAGCGAGGCGCCGTGCACCAGCGCGTCGGCGGCGTGTCCGGGCCCGCCGACGCACGCCACGGCGCGGGCGGCCGTGCGCTGCGCGACGTACGCCGAGGGAAGCGTCCCGGGAGCGACCAGGCCCTTGCCGAGCACGAGCACGCCCGCGCGCGCCGGGATGCGCTCGCCGAGCGCCGCGACCGCCGCCGGCAGCTCGCGGGTCGGCACGGCCAGGCAGACGAGGTCGTGGTGGGCGAGCTCCAGCTCGGCCGCGCGCATGACGTGGACGCTCTCGGGGAGGGCGACGCCGGGAAGGTACGCCTCGTTGACGCGCGTGGCCCTCAGCCGGACCGCCTGCTCGGCGGTGCGGCACCCGAGGTCGACCTCCAGGCCGGCCCGCTGCAGGGCGACGGCGAGGCTCGTCCCCCAGGCGCCCGCACCGACGACCGCGGCACGGCGCAGTCGCGGCGCGCCGCCCAGCCACTCCCACTGCAGCTCGACGCACGGCCAGATGCGATCGGTGACCGCGCCGGCCAGGGCCGGCGAGGGCGAGTCGACCGTCGGGAAGGTCAGCGGCCGGCCCGCGCGGATGCGCACCTTGTGCGGGCGGATGCGCCAGCCGCGGCGCACGTCCTCGGTGCCGATGACCGCGACGGGCACGACGGGCGCGCCGGTCTCCAGCGCGAGGCGGCCGACGCCGCGCCTGGGCCGGCCGAGCGATCCCGGGCGCGTGCGCGTGCCCTCGGGGAAGATCAGCACGCCGTCGCCGCGCTCCAGGATCTCGCGCGCGGTGGCCATCGCGTCGTTGTCGCCGTTGCCGCGATCGATCGGGAAGGCGCCGAGGCTCGAGAGGAGCCACGACACGACGCGACCCCGGAAGAGCTCGCGCTTGGCCATGAAGTAGATCGGCCGGCGTGCGAGCGTCGCGATGACGAACGGGTCGAGGAACGAGCGGTGGTTTGACGCGAAGATCACCGGCCCCTCGGCCGGGATGTGCTCGCGCCCGATGCGGCTCAGGCGGAAGTAGACGTGGAAGAAGGGCTGGAGCAGCGGCGCGCACGAGCCAGTAGACGAGCGGCGTGACGCCCCTCGTCCGCGTGCGCTGCAGCAGCTCCGTCCGTTCCATGCCCTTCGGATACTTCGCGCCAGCTCCCGAGTTACACGGGCGAGGGTACGTGGCCCCGGTAAGGTTCGCCCCGATGCGGATCGACCGGGCACGGACCACCCGCGGCGCCCTGGCCGGCGCCGCCGCCGCCGGCGTGTGGGCCGCGCAGCAGCCGTTGGACCGCCGCGTCTTCGGCTTCCCCTACGACGACACCGAGCTGCTGGGCAAGCTCGTCACGCGCGGGCCGGCGTGGCCGGTCGTCGGCGTCGCCCTGCACCTGGGCAACGGCGCGCTGTTCGGCGCGCTGTATGCGGCCGTCGCGCCGCGCCTGCCGCTGCCCTCCTGGGCCCGCGGTCCGCTCGCCGGCCTCGCCGAGCACGCCTCGACGTGGCCGCTCACCGCGGTGACCGATCGCCTGCACCCCGCGCGCGACGAGCTGCCCGCGCTCGCCACGAGCGCGCGTGCCCTGGCCCAGGCCACCTGGCGCCACCTGCTGTTCGGCCTCGTCCTGGGCGAGCTGGAGCGGCGCCTCAACGCGCCGCAGGACGACGAGGTGCCGTCCTACGAGCACGTCGTCTCCTCCAACGGGCACGGCGACATCGAGCACGCCGTCGGCGCGGCTCGGCCCTAGCCGGTCGCCCCGGCCGCCCCGTGTCCTAAGAGCACGGCACTCGAACATTCGTCCAATGGCGTTTGAAGGCGCTCGTGAGCCTTCAGCGCCGGGTCTCGCCCGCCGATGAGCGGGCCCAGGGAAACGCTCCCGTATCAGACCCTCATGGAGATCGGACGAATGATGAGCAAGAAGCGAGTGCTGCTGGGCCTGCTGGCGGGCGCGATGGCCTTCTCGATGGTGATCGGCATGGCGGCCAGCCTCGGCGGCCTCACGTCCGACAAGCTCGGTGCCGACGACGCCGTCGTCGCCGCCTGCGACACCGATGGCGTCACCACCGCCTACACCAACGCCTACAGCACCACTGGCACGGCGGGCTACAAGGTCAGCGCCGTCACGGTCGGCGGGATCGCCGACGCCTGCGACGGGGACACGCTGAAGGTCAGCCTCACCGGGTCCGGCGGCACGTCGCTGGGCGAGGGCACGCTGACCGTGCCGACCGGTGCCGGCACCACGGCCGCCGTGCCGGTCGCGGCGGCCAACGTCCTCGCCGAGTCCGTCACCGGCGTGCACGTCGTCATCGCCGACTAGCAGAGGTCGGAGGACCGATCCGCTCTCCTGCGTCATCGACACGCGCCCGTGGCCCCAGGCCGCGGGCGCTGATCGTCGTTGGGCTCGCCGCCCTGACCGTCGCGATGGTCCCCGCCTTCGCAACGTCGCTCGGCGGGCTCGCGCCGGGCAAGCTCGGCGCGCGCGGGGTCACGGTCGCCGCCTGCGACACCAACGGCTTCACCATGAGCTACGCGACGTCGGGCGCGAACGTGACGAGCGCCACGGTCGGCGGGATCGCCGATCCCGGCTGCGAGGGCGGGCAGCTCTCGCTGACGCTGGCCAACGGCACGACGAGCCTCGCCTCCGGCGGGCCGGCGACCGTCGCCACAGACGCCGGCACCACGGACAACGCCGTCACGGTCACCCTCAGCCCCCAGCCGGCCGCGGCACAGGTCAACCGCGTCCACGTCTCCATCACCGGGCCGTGAGACGCCGCGCCCGCCGCACCGCGTACACCGGCACCGCGCTGGCGCTGCTCGTGGCCGCCCCCGCCTTCGCCGCGACGTTCACCGTCGTCTCGACCAAGCTCACCGCCTGGCAGGGCGCGACCAGCGTGGCAGTGTGCGCGAGCCCGGGCACCCACACCGCCACGGCGAGCGCCGACAGCTGGGTCGACCAGGGCTCCCCGTTGACGAACTACGCCACCGACTCGAGCCTCAGGGTCCGCTCCAAGAGCAACGCCAACGCACGGGCACTCGTGCGCTTCGCGCTGCCCGTGCTGTCCGCGAACTGCACGGTCACCCTGGCCAAGCTGCGCCTCTACTCGTCCTCCGCGCTGACCGGCCGGACGCTGCAGGCCCTGCGCGTGAACGCCGCCTGGACCGAGAGCACCGTGACGTGGAGCGCCCAGCCCGCCACGACCGGCGCGGCGGCGACGGTGGCATCGGGCACCGGCTGGCGTGAATGGACGGTCACCAGCCAGGCAGCCGCGATGTACTCGGGCGCCAACAACGGCTTCCTGATCCGCGACGCGACCGAGGGCGCCGCGGCCGGCCCCGAGCAGAGCCTGCACGCCCGCGAGAAGGCCCCGGACAACCCACCCCAGCTCGTCCTGACCTTCGGATGACCACCATCGCCCTCAGCACCGCCCGCCTTCCGCGCCGCCTTCACCTGCGCACCGTCCTGACGGCGGTCCTCACGCTCGTGCTCGTCGCCGGCTGGACGGTCTTCCTGCGCCCTCAGGCCCTCGGCGGGCCCACGGCGGTCGTCGTCGTGTCGGGCACGAGCATGCAGCCGTCCCTGCACACCGGCGACCTCGTCCTCGTCCATCGCCGCCGGTCCTACCGGGTGGGCGACGTGATCGCCTACAAGGTCCCCGAGGGCGAGGTGGGCGCGGGCGGCGTGATCATCCACCGCATCACGGGCGGGGACGCCGCGACCGGCTTCGTCGTGCGCGGCGACAACCGCACGACCGTCGACCAGTGGCGACCCAGACCGGCCGACGTGATGGGCGTGCGCTGGGTCGACCTGCCCACGAGCGACCGCCGGTTGACCTGGCTGCGGACGCCGATCGGCTTCGGGGCCCTGGCGGCCGCCTTCTCGTTCGTGCTCATCGCCTTCGGCGGGAGCCAGAGCCGGAGAGGGGACTCGAACCCCTGACCTACGCTTTACAAGAGCGTTGCTCTACCAGCTGAGCTACTCCGGCCTCGCCGCGAGTGTACGGAGGCTGTGAACGACCGCACCGTTCGCGCAGGGCGTTTGCCAAGCTGAGGGCCGTGCGCACTCTCGCCCTCGTGTTCGTTGCCGTGCTGGCCCTCGCCGCACCCGCCTCGGCGCAGGACGCCGGTGGCGCGCGCGAGGGCATCTGGATCAGCCCCGAGGACCTGCAGGCGCTGCCCACGAGCGGCCCGGCCTGGAGCCAGCTCGACGGGTTCGCCGACGCGCCGGCGGGCACCGCCGACATCTCCGACCAGGACAACGAGCACGACGTGCACGTCCTCGCCGCGGCGATGGTGTCCGCGCGGACAGGGTCCGACCGCCTGCGCGAGAAGGCGGCCGAGGGGATCATGGACGTCATCGGCACGGAGGACGGCGGGCGCTCGCTGGCGCTCGCGCGCGGGCTGCTGCCCTACGTGGTCGCCGCCGACCTCATCGACCTCGAGCAGCTCGACCCCGACCGCGAGCGGAGGTTCCGCGACTGGCTGCGCCGCGTGCGCAATGAGGTGCTCGAGCCGGAGTCGCGCCCCACGCTGGTGACCACGCACGAGCGCGCCGCCAACAACTGGGGCACGCATGCGGGCGCCAGCCGGATCGCGGCCGCGGTCTACCTCGACGACCGCAAGGACCTCGCGCGCGCGGCCGCCGTCTTCAAGGGCTACCTCGGCGACCGCCAGGCGTTCAAGGGCTTCAACTACGACGAGGACCTCTCATGGCAGTCCGACCCGGCCAAGCCGGTCGGCGTCGTTCCGGCCGGCGCGCGCAAGGGCGGCGAGCGCCTGGACGGGGCGCTGCCCGAGGACATGCGCCGCGGCTGCTCCTTCCGGCCCGAGCCCTGCCCGACGCGCTACCCCTGGGAGGCCATGCAGGGCATCGCCGCCCAGGCGGAGCTGCTCTCGCGCCAGGGCTACGACGCCTGGGAGTGGCAGGGCCAGGCCGTGCGCCGGGCGGCCGAGTTCCTCTTCGAGCTCAACGAGCGCTCGCCGCACGAGGACTGGGCCGCGCCCGACGGCAACCAATGGATCCCGTGGCTGCTCAACGCGCGCTACGGCGCGGGCTTCCCGACCCAGATCCCCGCGCAGCCGGGCAAGAGCATGGGCTTCGCCGACTGGACCCACGCGACGCCGTGCGAGGGCGACGCATGCGCCGCACCGCGCGGTGAGCCCAAGCCGGTGGTGCCCGCCGCCACCCGGCCCGACCCGCGCGTCGAGCGCCGCCGCGCCGCGCGCGAGAAGGACGACGACGTGCCGTGGCCGCTCGTCGCGGCCGGCTCGGGTGCGCTGGTCTTGGCCGCCGGGGCGCTCGCGCTCGGGGCGCGCTCGCGGCGCAGGCGGCGGGTCGCGCGCTCCGGTTGACCCTGCCCCGGGGCGGGGCCGTGCCCGCGTAGGCAGACGCCATCCCTGAGGGTTTGCAGGCGAACCTCTGCTAGCTTGCGACGTGATCCAAGGCCGAATCCCCGCAGATGGGGAGCGGGGGACCCACGAGTCCCCGGGGCGAGTCCCGCGCTGATGCGCGGGAGGCGCGAGCGGCGCCAGCCCGACAGCTAACCCCGCAGGCCTGCGCGAAAGGAACCCCAACACGGTGTCTTCGTCGACGCCCGCAGACGCATCGCACGACGGCAGGCCGAGCACCCCGCCCCGCAGCTCGCGCCGGGCGATGGCGATCGCCGCTCCACTGACGCTCGCGATGGTCGCCCCGTTCGCCGCTCCGGCCGCCGCGCCCGCCGCCCAGTACGCGTTTCGCCCGAGCGCCGACGCGTCGGTCAACCTGGGCCGCCCCAACGCCCGCTTCGGCGCACGCTCGTGGCTGCGCATCGGCGCGGCCCCGCGCTGGCGGGTGTACCTGCGCTTCCGGGTGCGCGGCCTCGACGGCCCGGTCCGCTCGGCCCAGCTCGTCCTGCAGGGCCGGCGGCGCACCTGGACCCCCCGGCTGCAGGTCCGGGCCGTCGGGCGTCCCTGGCGCGAGCGCAGGGTCACCGCGCGCCGCGCGGCGCGCCTGCGCCACCTCGGGGTGGCGGCCTCGACCCGCCGTGACGGGCGGCGCACCCGGCGCGTCGCCGTGAACGTGACCTCCGCCGTCGCGCGCGAGGGCGTCGTCACGCTGGTCGTCAGCACGCCCAACCGCCGCGGCCTGTCCTTCTACAGCCGCGAGGTGCGCCGTCGTGCGCCGCGCCTCGTCGTGACGACCCGCGACGCGGCGACGGCGCAGGCCGGCGACGGCGGCGTGAGCGGCGCGGGGCCCGGCGGCGCGGGCGCCGGCGGCGGTGGCGGCGCCGCGGGCGGCACCGCGGTGTCTCGGCCCTCCGGCGGCCTGTGGGTCTCACGCGCCGAGATCGCCGCGAGGCCGGCCTCGGGGGCGGCTTGGAACGCGATGCGCGCGGCGGCCGACGGCGGCGGCGCCGCCGCGCTGGCCGACCAGGACTCCGAGCACGACGTCACGACGCTCGCAGCCGCGCTCGTGGCCGCGAAGACCGGCTCGACCGCGTACCGCGACAAGGCCAAGGCCGGCATCGCCGGCGCCATCGGCAGCGAGGCGGGCGGCCGCTCGCTGGCGGTCGGCCGCAACCTGCCCGGCTACGTGATCGCCGCCGACGTCATCAACCTGCCCGCGATCGACGCGGCGCTCGACATGCGCCTGCGCGGCTGGCTGCACGGCCTGCGCACGGCCAACCTCGACGGCGACACGCTCGTCTCCACCCACGAGCTGCGACCCAACAACTGGGGAACGATGGCCGGCGCGGCGCGCATCGCCGCCAGCGCCTACCTCGGCGACACCGCCGACCTGCAGCGCGCAGCCAGCGTCTTCCGCGGCTGGCTGGGCGACCGCGGCGCATACGCGGGCTTCGAGTTCGGCGACCTCTCCTACCAGGCCGACCCTGCCCACCCCGTGGCCGTCGGGCCCCCTGGGGCGACCCGCGACGGGCTCTCCGTCGACGGCGCGCTGGCGGACGACATGCGCCGCGGGTGCGCGCTGTCGGCCACCCCGTGCCATACCGACTACGCCTGGGAGGCGATGCAGGGCGCCGTCGTCCAGGCCGAGCTGCTGTGGCGGGCGGGCCACGACGCGTGGGGCTGGCAGAGCCAGGCGCTGCTGCGCGCGGCTCGCTACCTGCTGAACCTCCACGCCAGGTTCGGCGGCTGGTGGGCGGAGGCCGACGACACGTGGCAGCCGTGGCTGCTCAACCACGCCTACCGCGCGGGGCTGCCGGCGACCAGCCCGTCCTCGCCGGGCAAGGTGATGGGCTGGACGGACTGGACGCATGGTGGATAGCTGACCGCGACGAGCGGTCGCGGGCTGCAGGCGAGCGGCGCGGTGAGTGGTTTCGCTCAAGGTCTCGCTCACGAGGTCGATCCCCTCTGAAGTAGAGCGGACCGGAGGCCACGCTCGGCACCGGTCCCACACCGTCCGCGCCGCCCCCTCGGCACGGGCCCGGGAAAGGACCTCGAGCCGTGACCACGCCGCCCCGCCGGGGCGCGGCCGGGCTGCTGCCCGCTGCGCTCATGATCGTCGCCGTCCTGCTGGTCGTCGCGGCCGACGCCGCCCACGCCGCGAGCACGCGCACCAGCTTCAAGGCGGCCGCGGCCAAGGCCTCCTCCCGCAACGGCGAGGCGTCCACCCGCACGCTCCTGCGCTTCGAGGTGCGCGGCCTGCCCTCCCGCGTCACCCGGGCCACGCTCGTGGTGCGCGGCACCCGCGCGCCGCGCAGGCCGGTCCGCGTCCGCCAGGCGCGCGGGCGGACCGGCGCCGGCGCGGTCATCGGGACCTGGCGCCCGCGTCGTGGGAGCGAGCGCCCCGGTGACGAGCTGTCGGTCGACGTGACGCGCGCCGTGCGCGGCAACGGTCGCGTGGAGCTGCTCGTGATCAGCAGCGACCGCCGCGCCGTGCGCACCCTGCGCAAGCGGGCCCGGAGGGCCGCGCGCCTCGTCGTGCAGGTCGCGGGTGGCTCGACGTCCTCGTCCCCGGCCGCGGGCTCGCCGGGCGCGAAGGTCCCGGCGAAGGCCGCTGTGCCCACCACCGCACCGGCGGGCACGGCGCCCACCCGTCCTCCGGGCGGCCCCGGCCTGTGGGTCTCGCCGGGCGAGCTCGCGGCGCGGCCGGCGAGCGGCGCCGCCTGGGAGCGGCTCAAGCGCACGGCCGACGGCGTGGCCGGACCGGCCGCCATCGCCGACCAGGACTCCGAGCACGACATCGCGACGCTGGCCGCCGCGCTGGTGTTCGCGCGCACCGGCGCGCCCGCCTACCGCCAGAAGGCCGCCGACGCCATCGGCGCGGCGATCGGCACCGAGGCCGGCGGGCGCACGCTCGCAGCGGGCCGCAACCTCCCGTCCTACGTCATCGCCGCCGACCTCGTCGGCCTCGGGGCTCACGACGGAGGGCTCGACGTGCGCTTTCGCGAGTGGCTGCGCGGCGTGCGCACGGCCAACCTCGACGGCGACACGCTCGTCTCCACCCACGAGCTGCGACCCAACAACTGGGGAACGATGGCCGGCGCGGCGCGCATCGCCGCCAGCGCCTACCTCGGCGACACCGCCGACCTGCAGCGCGCAGCCAGCGTCTTCCGCGGCTGGCTGGGCGACCGCGGCGCATACGCGGGCTTCGAGTTCGGCGACCTCTCCTACCAGGCCGACCCTGGCGCGCCGGTCGGCGTGAACGCGGCCGGCGCCGCCAAGCAGGGCGTCTCGATCGACGGCGCGCTGCCCGACGACATGCGCCGTGGCTGCCCCTTCCAGCCCCAGCCGTGCCCCACCGACTACGCCTGGGAGGCGATGCAGGGCGCCGTCGTGCAGGCCGAGCTGCTCTTCCGCGCCGGCTATGACTCCTGGGGCTGGTCGGACCAGGCCCTCCTGCGCGCCGCCCACTACCTCCAGCGTCTCGACGCGCAGCACGGCGGCTGGTGGGCGCGCGGCGACGACACCTGGCAGCCCTGGCTGATCAACCGCGCGTACGGCACGTCGCTGCCGGCGACCAGCCCGTCGTCACCGGGCAAGGTCATGGGCTTCTCGGACTGGACGCACGGCGGCTGAGCGCCGTCAGCGCTGGTCCTCGCCCGCCCAGGTGTCGCCGTGACGGTGCAGGTGCACGTACTCGGCGCCGTGGTCGGTCTCCACGCGGAAGACGGCCTGGTCCTCCTCGGTGCCGGGCCTGTCGACGACCTGCACGAGGTGCAGCGCGCGCGACATCGGCGGCCGAGCGCTGGGCGAAGGCCGCGCGCGCGGCCTGCTCGAGGCCGCGTGCGCTCCCAGCCCTTGTCCTGGGCGTGGGCCAGCGCGAGGTGCTCGTTGGCGAGGGCCAGCTCGGCCGCCGCGCCTGGTCGTCGGCCCGGCGGCGGCGGCCGCTGGCGACGTAGCCGCCGACGATCAACGCGACGACCAGGACGGCGACGACGATCAGGACGATGGCGAGGGTGCTCACGCCGTCATGGTATGGAGTGCGTGGCCGGGAGGACCTACAGCAGCACGCTGCGGGCGCGCAGGTGCGTCGCCGACCTTGCGCTTGACGCGCTGCAGCGCGTTGTCGACGGTCTTCGTGTCGCAGCCGAGGCGGCTCGCCGATCTCCTCGTAGCGAGCGCCCGTCGAGGTAGAGCGCCAGCACGCGCGACTCGAGCTCCGAGAGCGCGGTCGACAGGCAGGCGACGAGCGCGTGCAGCTCCTCGGAGGAGATGACCTGGTTGACCGGGTCGTGGACGCGTCGGGCCCGGGATGACCTCGTCGAGCGTCGGCTCGCCGTCGGTGCGCGCTCGCCGGGCGTCGCGCGAGAACGAGACGTACTGGTTCAGCGGCGTGTGCTTGTTGCGCGTCGCCGTCTTGACCGCGGTGATGATCTGGCGCGTGATGCACAGCTCGGCGAAGTTGCGGAAGCTCGACTCGCGGTCGGTGCGGTAGTCGCGGACCGCCTTGTAGAGCCCGACGAGGCCCTCCTGGATGAGGTCGTCGGCGTCGCCGCCGGCGAGGAAGTACGACGAGGCCTTGAGGCGGACGAAGCCGTAGTAGCGGCGGACGAGGCGGTCGTACGCGGTCGGGTCGCCCTGCTTGGCCAGGGCGATGAGGTAGCCATCATCGACCTGAAGCTGACCTTGAGACTTGGCGGAGAGTCGTGCCACGAGCAGTCCTTCCCGGCCCGCATCGCGGGCCGGATCGATGTGCTCAGTGGCGCACTCCTCCCCTGGCGCCAACTGCTGATGAAGACGGCTACCTCAACCTGAGGTCGACCGTGATGTTGGCGGCCACTGTGCCTGCTTATGGAGCGCTGTCAAGCGTCGCCGCGCAGCTGCAAGATCCCGTACAGCAGCAGCGGCCGCCGCGGCGCTCGACGTTCAGCGACTCGATCCGCCCGCGCAGCGGCAGCGCGACGAGCACGTCGCAGGACGCGCGCGACGCGCGGCCGCAGCCCCTTGCCCTCGGCGCCCAGGACGAGCACGACGCCGCCGCTGTAGTCGGGCTCGTCGTAGGCGCGTCGTCGCCGCGCGCCGTCGGCGCCGTAGCACCAGCAGCCGGCCTCCTTGGCCTCGCGCGAGGAAGTCGGCGAGGTTGCGCACGCGCGCGATCGCGCAGGTGCTCGACCGCGCCCGCCGACGCCTTGCCGACCGCCGGCGTGACCTCGGCGCGCGCGCCGCTCGCGGATGACGAGGCCGGTCGCGCCCGCGCACTCGGCCGTGCGGGCGATCGCGCCGAGGTTCTGCGGGTCCTGCACCTCGTCGAGCGCGACGATGCAGCGGGTCGTCGGCGCGCGAGCAGCTCCGCGCGCGTCGGCGTAGGGATAGCGGCCGGCCTCGGCGCAGACGCCCTGGTGGGCGTGCGATGCCGCGCGCTGCGCGCGATCTCGTCGGCGTCGACGACGCGCGACGCCGCGCCTCGCGCAGCCACGGCTCGCGCGCGCGCCGCGTCGGTCGCCCAGACCTCGTGGACCCGCCGCCGGCCCGGCCGCGCAGCGCCTCGCGCACGGGGTTGCGGCCGTAGAGCACGTCGCCGGCGGCGGCCGGCTCCCGCGCGGCGCGGGCCGGCGCCGGCCACGCCCGGACGGCTCACCGGGGCACGAGCTCGGGCCGTCCGCGGCGTCGCGGACCTCCCAGCCCCGCGCCGCCAGCTCGTCGCGCAGGCGGTCGGCCTCGGCGAAGTCCTCGCCGCGCGCGCGGCCTCGCGCCGCTCGAGCAGCTCGAGCGTCCTCGGCGCCGGCCTCGCTGCCGTCGCTCGAGCAGGTTCTCGAGGCCGAGCACGCCGAGCATCTCGCGCAGGTCGGCGCGCCCGACCGGCTCGCTCGCGCGCGGTTGGCCTCGCGGATCCACTCGAACAGCGCCGCCGAGCGCCGCGCGGCGTGTTGAAGTCGTCGGCCAGCGCGTCGAAGAAGCGTCGCGCAGCGGCGCCATGTCCGGCCGGCGACGGCGCCGTCGACGAGCCGCGCGCGCCGGCGTCGCGCACGCGCGCGCACGCCGCGCCGGCGCCTGCGTCGAGGCGCGTCGTCGTCGAACGGCCATCGGCTGGCGGTAGTGGCCGGCGCTGAAGAACAGGACGAGCGCGTCGCGGCCCCAGTCGCTCGAGCGACGTCGGGCAGCGGCGCGATGTTGCCGACGCTACTTGGCCATCTTCTCGCCGCCGAGCTGGAGCATCCCGTTGTGCATCCAGATCTGCGCGAGCTCGGCGCCGCGGCGCGCAGCGCGTCTGCGCCGCCTCGTTCTCGTGGTGGGGGAAGACGAGGTCGTTGCCGCCGCCGTGGATCTCGAAGCCGACGCCGAGCAGCTCCTCGGCCATCGCCGAGCACTCGATGTGCCAGCCCGGGCGCCCGCGGCCCCAGGGCGCGTCCCAGACGGTGTCCTCGCCCTCCTTCTGCGCCTTCCACAGCGCGAAGTCGAGCGGGTCCTCCTTGCGGTCGGCGCCCTCGACGCCCTCGCCCTGGTCCATCTCGTCGACGACGCGGTGCGAGAGCGAGCCGTACTCGGGGTCGGAGCGCACGCGGAAGTAGACGTCGCCGTCGACCGCGTAGGCGTGGCCGCGCTCGATCAGCGCCGCGATCAGCGTCGACGATCGGGCCGATCGTCTCCGAGGCCAGCGGCTCGGCGTCGGGCCGCCCGAGGCCGAGGCCGTCGGTGTCGGCGACGTAGCGCGCGGTCATCTCGCGCGCGAGCTCGCTCGCTCGGCACGCCCGCGCGCCGCGCGGCGTCGTAGATCTTGTCGTTGACGTCGGTGATGTTGACGACGAGCGTGACCGCGTAGCCCTCGTGCTCGAGGAAGCGCTTGAGCAGCGAGAAGACGACGAACGGCCGGGCGTTGCCGACGTGGATGCGGCTGTAGACCGTCGGCCCGCAGGCGTAGATGCCGACGCGGCCCGTCTGCGCCGGGCGCGAGCTCGCGCAGCTCGCCCGGAGCGCGTGTCGTGCAGCCGGATCGTGCGCACGGCGGACCCTAGACGAATGTCGCGAGCCGAACTGCGGGGTCTGGGCGGTCGATCGCCCGATCGCTGGGGTACCGTGCCGCCGGTGCCTGGGTCGCACCCCGCGCAGGCCGCCTCGCGCTGGTCGAGGAGGCCTTCCGCACGCTGCCCGAGCGCTATCTCGGCGCGGAGCCGGGCTTCGACGCGACCTACCACGTGCGCCTCGGCGACGTCGGCCACACCTGGGAGGTCCGCTGCACCGACGCACGGCGCCCGCGTGCGCAAGGGCGTCACGAGCCGCCGGCCCGACGTCGTCATCGGCACCGACGCCGAGACCTGGCTGCGGCTGCGCCACGGCGAGCTGTCGGGCATCGAGGCCTTCGCGCAGCGCCTGCTCTACGCGCGCGGCAACCTCGACCTCGCGGTCGGCTTCGAGGGCCTCTTCCGCCTGCCCGACGGCCGCCCGCCGCTCCTGCGCGTCCACGACGTCGAGCTGCCCGGCCGCCGCGTCTCGACGCTGACGATGGGCGAGGGCCCCGACGTCCTGCTCATCCACGGCCTCGGCGGCGACGAAGAGCCTCGTTCTTCGACACGGCGGCGGCGCTGACGGCCAGCGGCTACCGCGTCCACGCGCTCGACCTGCCCGGCTTCGGCTCGTCGTCCAAGCCGGCGACGGCGCCCTACACGGCGCAGCTGGTTCGCCGAGACCGTCGTCGACGTCATGGACGCGCTCGGCATCGAGCGCGCGCACCTCGTCGGCAACTCGATGGGCGGCCGCGTCGCGATCGAGGTCGGCCTGCGCTGGCCCGAGCGCGTCGCGGCGCTCGCGCTGCTGTGTCCCGCCGTCGCGTTCGTCAAGCGCGGCTACCACCCGATCGTGCGGCTCCTGCGCCCCGAGCTCGGCGTGCTGCCCCACCGCTTCACGCGCGGCGATGGTCGCCGAGCCAGTTCTGGTCGCTGTTCGCCGACCCCGACGCCGTCGACCCGAGCGTGGCCGACGTCGTCGTCGACGAGTTCCAGCGCATCTACGCGTCCGCCGGGCGCGCGCCTCGCCTTCCTCGCCGCCGCGCGCAACATCTACCTCGACAAGCCGTTCGGCCGCGGCGGCTTCTACCCGCGCCTGGCCGGCCTCGAGCGCCCGGCGCTGTTCGTCTGGGGCACGCACGACCGGCTCATCCCGCCGGCGTTCAAGCGCCACGTCGCCGAGTGGCTGCCCGCGCGCCGAGCAGATCGTGCTCGACGACTGCGGCCACGTCCCGCAGGTCGAGCGCGCCGAGCAGACCAACGGCCTGCTGCAGCGCTTCTTCGCCCGCGCCGAGGCCCTCGCCGGCCGACGCAGCGCCAACCTGCGCGCGGCCTGAGGGTCACTCAGCCCCGAGGCGGCGCTCGCCGCTCCGTAGTATGGCCACCATGAGCGAGGCCAGCTCCGCCGCCGAGGCGGCCAGACGCAACGGCCATTCGTCGGCGGGTGCCGACGGCGAGCCCCCGGGCCTGCGCCGGCGCGCACGGCGCGCCGCCCCGCCCCGACGGCGGGCCGTGGCTCGGCGAGCGGGCGATGCGGGCGCTCGCGCGGCAGGTCACGCGCCGCGTCCCGGCCGCCGACCTCGACGAGCGCGACCCCGACTACATCCGCGAGAGCCTGCCCGGCCTGTGGCTGCTGGCCAGCCTGTACTTCCGCGGCGAGGTCCGCGGGCTGGGGAACATCCCCGAGGAGGGCCCGGTCCTGCTCGTCGGCAACCACTCCGGCGGCAACCTCACGCTCGACACGACGGTCTTCACGCTGGCCTTCACCGCCTACTTCGGCGTCGAGCGCCAGCTTCTACCAGCTCGCCCACAACCTCGTCCTCTCGATGCCCGGCCTGGGCTTCCTGCGGCGCTTCGGCACCGTCGCCGCCTCGCCCGAGAACGCCGAGAAGGCGCTCGCCGAGGGCGCGGCGCTGCTCGTCTACCCCGGCGGCGACTACGAGGTCCACCGCCCGTCGTGGGAGTCCGGGCGCGTCGACTTCGACGGGCGCCAGGGCTTCATCCGCCTCGCGCTCGAGCACGACGTGCCGATCGTCCCGTCGTGTCGATCGGCGGCCAGGAGACGGCGCTCTTCCTGTCGCGCGGCGAGGGGCTCGCCCGCGTCCTCATGCTCGACGCCTGTTCCGCCTCAAGGTGCTGCCGATCTCGCTCGCCCTGCCGTGGGGCCTCAACGTCGGCGACTTGCTCGGCCACGTCCCGCTGCCGGCGAAGATCGTCGTCGAGGCGCTCCCGCCGATCCACCTGCGCGAGGAGTTCGGCCCCGACCCCGACGTCGACGAGGTCTACGACCACGTCATGCGCCTGATGCAGGAGACGCTCGACGCGCTGGCCGCCGAGCGGCGCCTGCCGGTGATCGGATGAGGAGCGCCGTCGAGATCGACATCTCGGCCCCCGCCGACGTGGTCTGGGAGTTCGTCGCCGATCCCGCGCGCTACCTGCACTTCATGTCCGGCATCACGCGCTGGGAGGTCGCCGGCGAGCAGCGCGACGGCCTCGGCGCCCGCTACCGGATGCTGATGCGCGTCGGCTCGGCCGAGGTCGGCGGCCTGGTCGAGGTCGTCGAGCACGAGCCGCGCCGCGACCTGGCCTGGACGTCGGTCACCGGGATCGACCAGCGCGGGCGCTGGCGCCTGCGCGAGCGCGCGGACGGCGAGACCGACGTCGAGCTGCGCCTCTCCTACGGCGTCGCCGGCAGCGGCATCCTCGGCTGGCTGGCCGAGCGCGTCGCCCCGCCGCAGGTCGCCGGGCACCTGCGCCGCTCGCTGCAGCAGCTCAAGCGCCAGGTCGAGCACGAGCAGTCGCGCCGGCGGCGGCCGAGCGCCGCGCCGCGCGGGCGGGCGCCGCCTCCTAGCGGGGCGTCGCGGAGAGGCGTCGAACGCGAAAGGCTCGCCGCAGATGTGCAGGGATGTGCCGGGGTGGAAGCGTGGCGGGCCGGGCGTCGCACGCAGCGGCACGCGGCGTCGCCGGGCGCAGTTCGGCCCCGAGCGCGTGGTCGGTCTGCGAACGTGCGCGCAGTAGCGCAGCCAGTGCGGATCGGGTACGCGTCGCGTCGAGGTAGCGGACGATTCGCGTGCGGCCAGCGGGTTGCGCGCGCGCTCAGCCCGCGTTGGCCGAGATGAGGCGCACGCGTGCGCCCGGGCGATGCGGGCGTCGCGTCGGTCGACCGTCGTCGACGACGATCACCTCGTAGTCGGGGTAGTCAGCTCGGCCACGCCGCGAGGCACTGCGCGATCGTGCGCGCGGCGTTGTAGCTGCAGACGACGACCGACATCCGCGGCCAGCGCGTCGGCCGAACGGGAGCTGGCGAGCGCTCGCGCACGCGGCGAGCGCCGGCTTGGCGCGCGGTCGCGCGGTGACAGCCCGAAGTCCCAGTCCTCGATGTCGTGCCCGCCGCGGTGCCACTCGTCGGTCCACGCGAAGACGAACGCGCCCGCGCAGCCGCGCGCGAACGCGTTCGGAGCTGCCAGCGAGGACCTCGGCCTGCCGCGTCCGCGCCGTTGCGCCGGCTGTCGAGGCCGATCTCGGCCATGAGCAGCGGGCGGTCGCCGGCGATGTTCTGCAGCCGCGCGAGGTACGGCCCGAGCCGGTCCGCGATCTCGAGGTAGACGTTGAAGGAGCAGGAAGTCGAGAACGGCAGGTCCAGGTACTCGGTCGTCGGGAAGTTGACGTAGGTGACCAGCGCGTCCGGGTCCTCGTCCTTGGCGACGGTAGAGCGGGCAGGAAGGCTCGCCGCCGGGCCGTGCAGCGGACGACGGCGCACCCGCCCCGACCGAAGCGAGGGCACCAGCAGGTGAGGGAAGGTCAGCCGTCCTGCCTGTTGGTTGCATGGCAACCACTACTCAGGACACCTCACCAGCCGCTCGCCGGTGTAGCCTCGAGCGAGGGTCCATGCACCGTCCTGTCATGTCGCTCGCGGTGGCTGCGCTCCCTGCGCTGGCCGTCGCCGCGCCCGCCGCGGGCAAGGGCGACGTGCGGGCGAGGATCGACGGACCGGTGCGCTGCGACGCCGCCGCCGGCAGCACCATCACCGTCGCCTGGCGACTGACGTCCGTCGAGGACGGCAGGCGGCGGCCGTTCGGCGCCGGCGGTGTCTTCGTCCGCCTGCTCAGCCGGTCGGGCGCCAGGCCGGCGAAGGCGCACGCACGGAGCGAACGGAGCGCCCGGCGCGGGCGCTACAGCGCCAGGGTCCGTGTGCCTCGGGG
The DNA here is from genome assembly GCA_963840185.1 of uncultured Actinomycetes bacterium. Lineage (GTDB taxonomy): Bacteria > Actinomycetota > Thermoleophilia > Solirubrobacterales > Solirubrobacteraceae > JAOPZW01. The sequence continues at coordinate 524,711 of CAWIXY010000001.1, forward strand.
TGGGATCCGCCGTCTGCAGATCGGCCTGGACGGCACCCGGCACGTCGGCGAGCGCATCGAGCCCGCGCCGATCTACTTCCGGATCGAGGACGCCCCCTGCAGCGGCTGACCGCCGCCCGGGGGCCCGCCGGCGCTCAGGCCTCGGAGCCGAGCGGAGCGCTCATCGCCGGGGTCTCCGGCGCCGCGCGGTAGGGCTGCTGGTCGGGCTCGTCCTCCTCGAGGTACACGCTCTCCACGTTGACCTCCCAGAGGTCGTGGCGCGCGCCGTGCAGGTTGTCGACGGCGCGCATGGCGGTGAGCATCGAGTGGTCGGAGTTGTTGTAGCGGTGCAGCCCGTTGCGCCCGACCTGCTGGAGGTTGGGGATGCGGTCGAGCCAGCCGCGGATCGTCCCCACGCGCTCGGCGTAGTCGACGTCGTACATGGGATAGGCCTTCGGCACGCGCACGGCGTAGCCGCGCACCACCTGGGACGCGCGCGCCAGGCCGAGCTGCTCGAGCTCGCGGGCGGCGAGGTCGACCAGGTCCTGGTCGTCCATGCTCCACAGCTCGTCGCCCTCGAAGCAGAAGTACTCCAGGCCCACGCACGCGGTGCGCGCGTCGGGCACCATCCACGGGCTCCAGGACCGGTAGTTCTGGATGCGGCCGACCTCGACGCTGGGCTCGTGGATGTAGATCCAGTTGTCGGGGAAGAGGTCCTCGCCGTCGAGCACGAGCGCCACGGTCAGGAAGTCGCGGTAGCGCAGCCCGCGCGCCGCATCGACCACGCGGCGGGGCGCCGACGGATCGGTGAGGCCGACGACCGTGCGCAGGGGCAACGACGAGATCACGGTGTCGGCCTCGAGCGCCTCGCCGCCCACGACGACCTCGGCGAGGCGGCCGTTGCCGCTCATGCGCAACTCCTCGACGGGCGCCTCGAGCTGCACGTCGCCGCCGACGGCGCGGATGCGCTCGGTCATCTCCTCCCACATCTGGCCGGGGCCGTAGCGGGGGTAGTTGAACTCCTTGATGAGCGACTTGACCTTCTGGTCGCGGTCGCCGAAGAAAGCGTCGCGCGCGGCCGACCAGAACGACAGCCCCTTGATGCGCTGGGCGGCCCACTCGGCGCGGATCTCGCTCGTCGGGACGCCCCACACCTTCTCGGTGTAGGAGCGGAAGAAGAGATCGAACAGGCGCTTGCCGAAGCGGTTGGAGACCCACTGCTCGAAGGTCTCCTCCTCGCCCTTGGGCCGCATCGTCGCGGCCAGGTAGGAGCCGAAGGCGCGCGTCAGCTCGACGGGGCCGAGCTTGCGCACGACGTCCATGCCGTTGAGCGGATAGTCGAGGAACTTGCCGTTCCAGTAGATGCGCGACATGCGCGGGCGGCGCAGGAACTCCTCACCCATGATCTCGTGCCAGAGGTCGTCGACCTCGCGGTTCTTCGTGAAGAAGCGATGCCCGCCCAGGTCGAAGCGGTAGCCGTCGCGCTCGACCGTCATGGCCAGGCCGCCGACCTGGTCTGCGGCTTCGAAGACCGTCACGGGGCGGCCGCGCTTGGCCAGCAGGTAGCCCGCGGTCAGGCCCGCGGGACCGCCGCCGAGCACGAGCACGCGCTGGTCAGGATCGCTGCGGTGGGCAGGCAAGAAGCGGTCTGACATGGGGGACGTCGACACACCCTCCGGTCACGTCGACGTGTGCAGTGTATGAAAGGGCTTTCCGGTACGCGCCCTGCTGAAGCATGAAACGACGTGCCGCGGACTCTTGTCACCGCACCTCATACAGGACCGCCCGGACGCCTCGGGGCACGGGACGGTTCCCGAAGCGCGGCACGGCGAGCGTCCGCACGAGGCGCGGATCGCGGTCCAGCCGCCGCTCCCACTGCATGGCCCGGCGTCGCACGAGCGCGGTCCACGAGGCGCGCCAGCGGGCCGAGCGGATGACCGGCTGCACGAGCAGCAGCTGCTGGCCGGGGCGCAGCGAGGCAACCAGCGGCTCGGCGGTGGCCGCCGGGCGCGCGGCGCGCAGGCGCTCCAGCGCGTCGCGCCAGTCCATGATCCTTGCGTCGGCGACTGGGCCCATGCTCGTCGCCCACCGGTAGCCCCCGCCGAGGTACAGGCGCATGACCGGCGTGTGCTCGGGGTGGGTCGAGACGACGAGGTCGCCGGGCTCGAGGCGGTCGCGCACGAGGACCGCCGTCGTGTGGGCGTTGCTCTTGGCCTCGAGCTGGCTGGTGCGCGGGTCGATCCAGAACAGCACGACGAGCACGAGCGCGACGACCGCCAGGCGCCCTGCGTACGCGAGGCCGGCGGCGACCACCAGCAGGAGCGGCCCGACGAGGACGGCCAGGTAGCGCGGCGCCCAGGCGGGCGACACCTGGGAGGCGGTCCAGGCCATGACCAGCGTGACCGCGGTCATGACGCCGACGGCCAGCAGCGCCCGGGCGCGAGGGCCGGCGCGCTCACCGGAGAACAGGGCGCCCGCGCCGGCCAGGCACGTGACGAGCAGCGCCACCGCCGGCGCCGTGCCGCCCATCAGCAGGCCGAGCGCGTCGAAGACGGTGTCCACGTTGGGCTGCTCGGACCACGGCGCTCCCGTGCGGCGCGCCTGCGCCAGCAGGCTCGGCACCCACGGCAGGTAGACGAGCGCGACGGCGCCGTAGGTCAGCCCGGCGTCGCGCAGCAGCGCACGGCGCTCATCGCCCCGCGCCCAGATCACCAGCGGCACGAGCGCCGCGACGGTACCCGCACCCAGGAACAGGCCCCAGTTGTGCGTGTAGACGAGCAGCGCCAGCGCCGCCGCGAACGCCCACGACCAGGCGCGGCGGCGCTGCACGAAGGCGAGCGCGAAGGTGGCGGCCACGACGAGGCCCAGGAACGCGACGAGCGCGTACATCCGGGTCTCCTGCGCGTAGTAGGTCAGGTACGGGTTGCAGGCCGCGAGCGCTGCCGCGAGCCATCCGGCCCTCGCCCCGAACAGCGCCCGCCCGCCCGCGAAGGCGGCGGGCACCATCAGCAGCGCGAAGGCGAGGGACAGGACGTGGGTGTCGGCCTCGCCGAAGCCGGCCACGTCGATCCACACGCCGAGCAGCAGGTAGTACAGCGGCGGCGAGCCGTCCTGCAGGAGCAGCCCGGGGATGTCGACGAGCGGGTGCTGGGCGATGCCCACCGACAGCCCCTCGTCGATCCAGTAGCGCGCATGCAGCGCGGTCGAGCGCAGCAGCAGCGACGCGCCGATGAGCGCGCCCAGGCCGAGCGCGATGCCGGCGGTCGTGCTCGGCACGGCCGCGGCCCGCATGCGTGCGGCGCCCGCCCGCAGGCGCGCCGCCGCCGCCGGCAGCGTCGGGTCCCGGCGACCGCGCGCGACGCTCATCGGGCGCCCGCCCGGCAGCGCCCGACGATGCGCCAGCCCGCAGCGGTCGCGAACGTCCGCACGCCGGCCTCGCCGCCGATCGGCTCGAGCGCCGGCGCGGGTGGGCCGCCCGGGGTGTTGCGCACCCGGAAGGCGACGGCGGGGACGGTCGGGTCCAGGTGCACGCGCTCGGCGTGCACGCCCAGCTCCCAGGCGACGACGGGCACCTGGAACGGCCCGGTCGAGGGCTCGCCGCAGGCGAGCAGGCGCTGCGCCCCACCCGCGCGGTCGACCGCTGTGGCCAGCCCGTCGGTGACGCCCGTCTGGTACTCGACCGAGCGGAACGTCCGGTCCATGGCACCTTCCCAGGGCACGGCGAAGGCCACGACGGCGGCCGTGACGCCGATCACCGCGCCGGCGCCGCGCGCGCGCAGCCCACGCAGCACCCAGCCGACGGTCGCGCCGGCCAGCACGCACGCGATCGCGGCGGGCAGGATCAGGTAGCGGCTGTTGCCCGAGAACCCGTCCGAGGTCATGACCGCGACCTCGGCGACCCACACGACGGCGATGGCCAGCAGCCACCCGGCGAGCCGCAGCTCGGCGCGGCGCGGCGCGCGCAGGGCGAGGGCGAGCGCGCCGAGGGCCGCGGTGCCGGCCCACAGCGTCAGCGTGAGCATGTCAGCGAACTGGCGCAGGACCTCGCGCACCGGGCTCTCGGCGAAGGCCGGGCTGTTGGCCCGCGGCGATTGCGCCCGGTGCATCGCGCGCAGCAGGTCGCCCGAGCCCCACAGCTCGGGCAGCAGCCACAGCGCCGGCAGCGTTACGAGCCCGGCGGCCACCAGCCGCCTGGCGCCCGCGTCGCGCCACGCCAGCCATGCGGCGTAGAGCGCGAACAGCGGCCAGCCCTCGGGACGCAGCAGCGCAGCGCCCAGGCCGCACATGAAGGCCGCGCGGTGGGCGCCCGCGGCGTGGCGGTCGACCGCGGCCAGCGCGAGCGCCACGAGCAGCCCCTCGGAGTTGCCGAAGGCCGCGTTGCGCACCGTCCACGGGGCGAAGGCGTAGGTGACCGCGGCCGCCACGCCGCCCGCCGTCCCTGCCAGGCGGCGCCCGACCCGGAACGCGAACACGACGCCGGCCAGGGCACCGACCCGCGCCGCGTACAGCCACAGGTCGGGCGCCAGGTCGCCGGCCAGCGCGAACACGGTGGTGAGCAGCACCGGCAGCGGCTTCCACGAGGGCCCGTCCACGGTCGACAGGTCGAGGTGCAGCACCTCTCGTCCCCAGATGATCCACGCCCACGGGTCGTACGTCGGGGCCGACGGCGCGAGGAAGCTGAGCGCGGCCAGCAGCAGCACCGCGAGCACCGCGCCGTGCCTGGCGGCCAGCCGCGGGACGGCGAGCGCGGTGAGCGGCGGGCGGGCCGCCGTGAGCTCCTGAACGGGGGGCATCGGGGGACGGGCGAAACGGGCCGGGCTCCGGCGGAGCCCTGCGCGATCCTGCCGTGGATTGTGGCGGGCCGGCCGACGATCGTGCGTCACGGCTCGATGTCCGTTGACGGACGCCAAACCCCCGTTGGACGAGCGTCCGATGCCGTTGAGGGTGATTTTTCGACCGTCTACCCCAGAATCGCCGCCGCCCGACGGATCGGGAAACGCCGCCCCCACACGCGTCGAGCCGCCGCTCAGCGCGCGGGACCGGTCTCCAGCCTGGTGTCCTCCAGGTCGAGGTCGCGCTCGATGCGCCGCATGGTGTCCTCGTCGATGCGGCCCTCGTTGCGCAGGCGCACCACCTCGGCGCGCTCGGCGTCGAGGATCTCGCGCCGCAGGCGCTGGTAGGCCTGCGAGCCGGCCTCGATCTCGCCGTCGTCGTCCTCGTCCAGGTGGGAGCTGAAGCGCCGCACGCGGAACTCGTAGAGGCCGCGCATGCGCTCCGCGGTCTCGTCGCGCACCCAGTCCTCGTCCGCGAGCTCGTCCAGGCGGCGCAGCGCGGCGCGCGCGGCGGCCAGCCGCGCCTTCGCCTCGGGACCGGTGTCGCCGTCCTCCCGGAGGCCGAGACGGCGGATGAGCCACGGCAGCGAGAGGCCCTGCAGCACGAGCGTCGCGAAGATCACGGCGTAGGTCAGGAAGATGATGAGGTCGCGCTCGGCGAACGGGGCGCCTGCGTCCGTCTGCAGCGGGATCGCGAGGGCGGCGGCGAGCGACACGGCGCCGCGCATGCCGGTCCAACCGACGACCAGCGGCTGCCGCCACGACGGGGCGGGGTCGCGCTCACGCACCCGGCGGAACAGCAGCCGCGGCAGGTAGGTGAACGGGAACACCCAGGCCATGCGCGTGAGGATCACCGTCAGCGCGACGACGACGGCGTACAGGACGAGTGTCCCCGTGTCGACGCCCGCGATGCCGTCGAGCACCGTGGGCAGCGTCAGCCCGACGAGCACGAACAGCACCGAGTTCAGCACGAAGGTGAGCACCCGCCACACCGAGAAGGCCTGGATGCGCGTCGGCGCGCTGATGAGTCGCGGGGAGTGCCAGCCCAGGTAGACGCCGGACGTCACCGCAGCCAGCACGGCCGACGCCCCGAGCGCCTCGGCGGGCAGGTAGGCGAGGTAGGGCGTGACCAGCGAGATCGAGATCTCCGTCGTCGGATCGTCCATTGGCTCGCGGATGCGGGCGATCACCCAGCCCACGGCCAGGCCGATCGCGACGCCGCCGGCGGCGCCCAGCACGAAGTTCATGCCGGCGTCGGCGAGTGAGAAGCTCCCCGTGACCAGCGCCGCGCTGGCGTACTTGAACGCGATCAGCGCGGTCGCGTCGTTGACCAGCGCCTCGCCCTCGACGATCGTCACGTAGCGCCGCGGCGCGCCGACGCGCGAGGCGATCGCGGTCGCCGCCACAGGGTCGGTCGGCGACAGCACGGCCCCCAGCAGGAACGCTGCCGGCCACGTCATCCCGTCGATCACCGCGTGGGCCACGACGGCCACGGCGACCATCGTGGTGACGACCAGGCCGATGGCCAGCAGCGAGATCGGCCGCACGTTGGCGCGCAGCTCGCGCAGCGACGAGAAGAACGCCGCCGAGTACAGCAGCGGCGGCAGGAACAGGATCAGGACGAGGTCCGGCTCGAGCTCGACCCTCGACAGCCCGGGCATGAAGCCGAGGGCTGCCCCGCCGACGACGAACACGATCGGGTAGGGCACCGACGAGCGCTGGGCGACCAGCAGCAGGCCGGCCGACGCGACCAGGACGCCGAGGAGGACGAGCTCGTGCTCGTGGCCCCCCATCAGCGGCCCGCCGCCACGGTCAGTCCGCCCGCAACGTCGCCACCGCGAGCGCCGCGACGCCCTCGCCGCGCCCGACGAAGCCCATGCCCTCCCCCGTCGAGGCCTTGACGTTCACGTGATCGCGGTCGATGGCCAGCGAGAAGGCCAGCCGCTCGCGGATCGCGTCCCGGTGAGGAGCGAGCTTCGGGCGCTCCATGACGACCGTGGCGTCCACGTGGGCGACCGCGAAGCCCTGGGTGCCCAGGAAGGCGACGACGAGGCGCAGCAGCCCGAGCGAGTCGGCGCCGCGAAAGCGCTCGTCGGTGTCGGGGAAGTGCTGCCCGATGTCGCCCAGCGCGGCTGCGCCCAGCAGCGCGTCGATGACGGCGTGGGTCAGCACGTCGGCGTCGGAGTGGCCGGCCAGGCCGCTGTCGTGCGGAATCGTGACGCCGCCGAGGATCAGCGGGCGGCCCTCGACGAGCCGGTGGGAGTCCCAGCCGATGCCCGTGGTGACGCTCACGTGGCCCCCACCGGCTCCAGGCGGCGCTCGCGGTGGTCGAACACGCACAGCTCGGTGACGCCTACCTCCTCGAGCAGGGCGAGCGCCTTGTCGTAGGCGAACCCGAGCTGGTCGGGCACGTGCGCGTCGCTGGAGAGCACGATCGGGTTGCCCGCGTCGAGGACCATCTCCAGGAACGCGCGGTCGGGGTAGATCTCGCCGACGGGCTTGCGCAGCCCGGCCGTCGAGACCTCCACCGCGATCCCGCTGTCGGCGATGTGCTCCATCGCGATCTCGTAGAAGTGGCGCAGGTCGCGGCTGGGCTGCGGGCGCTCGGCGCCCCAGTGCTTGACCAGGTCGGGGTGGGCCAGCACGTCGAACATGCCGCTGCGCGCCAGCTCCCCGAGCCACTCGAAGTACGTCCGCCACACGGCGTCGGGCGACGACGCGCGCGTCCAGACGTCGAAGCGGTCGTAGTCCAGCGCCCCGTCGCCGAGGAAGTGGATGGAGCCGATGACGTAGTCCCAGTCGCGGCCGGCCAGCAGCTCGGCCATGCGGTCCTCGCGGCCCGGGATGAAGTCGGCCTCGATGCCCAGCCGCAGGTCGGTCTGCTCGCGCACGAAGGCGCAGTACTCGTCGAGGTCGTCGTGCGCCGTCTCGACCCACAGCGGGTGCCGCCAGACGTCGAGCGCCTGCGTGAAGCGGTAGACGTGCTCGCTGACGCCCAGCTCGGCGATGCCGCGCTCGGCGGCGACCGTCCGGTAGCGCTCGGCGTTGGCAGCCGTCAGGTAGCGGTCAGCCGCCGTGTCGGGCTCATCCGGGCGCAGATGAACGTGGTAGTCGGTCAGCACGGCCAGGGATATAAGCAGCGGCGTGGGAGACTCCCCCGCCATGTCAGCGACACGCACCTTCGACGTCATCGTGCTGGGCGCCGGGCCGGCCGGCGAGGTCGCCGCCGGGCGGCTCGCGGAGGGCGGGCTCGAGGTGGCGCTCGTGGAGTGCGAGCTCGTCGGCGGCGAGTGCTCCTACTGGGCCTGCATGCCCTCCAAGGCGCTCCTACGCCCCGGCCAGGCGCTCGGCGAGGCCCGCCGCGTCCCGGGCGCCGCCGAGGCGGTGACCGGACAGCTCGACGCCCACGCCGCGCTCGCCCGGCGCGACGAGGTCATCCACGACCTCGACGACGCCGGCCAGCTCCCGTGGCTCGAGAAGCGTGGCGTGACGCTCGTGCGCGGCACCGGCGCGCTCGACGGCGAGCGGACCGTGCGCATCGGCGACGAGCGCCTCGAGGCGCGGCGCGCGGTGATCCTCGCCACCGGCAGCGCCGCCGCGCTGCCCCCGATCGACGGCCTGGAGCGGGAGCTCGCCTGGACCAACCGCGAGGGGACGACGGCGAAGGCCGTCCCCGCCACGCTCGTGGTGCTGGGCGGCGGCGTCGTCGGCGTGGAGCTCGCGGAGGCCTGGAGCGCGCTGGGCTCGCGCGTCGTCCTGCTCGAGGCGGGCGACCGCCTGCTGCCGCGCGAGGAGCCCTTCGCGTCCGAGCAGGTGACCCAGGCGCTGCGCGACCGCGGCGTCGACGTGCGCCTCGGGGCGGAGGCGACGCACGTGGCGCGCGACGGCGACGGCGTGCGGCTGGAGCTCGAAGGCGCCGGCGAGGTGCGCGGAGACGAGCTGCTCGTCGCCACCGGCCGCAAGCCGCGCACCGAGGGCATCGGCCTGGAGGCGCTGGGCCTCTCGGGCGGCGAGCCCGTGCCGACCGACAGCCACCTCTGCGTACCGGGCCACGACTGGCTGTACGCCGTGGGCGATTGCAACGGGCTCTCGCTGCTGACCCACCAGGGCAAGTACCAGGCGCGCGTCGCCGCCGACCACATCCTCGGGCGCGGGACCGCCAGCCTCGTCTACGGCGGCGCACTGTCGCCGCGCGTCGTCTTCACCGAGCCCCAGGTCGCGGCCGTCGGCTACACGCTGGCGGGCGCGCGGGAAGCCGGGATCGAGGCGCGCTGCGTCGAGGCGGAGCCGGGCAAGACGGCGGGCGGGTCCTTCGTGGGCAAGGGCGTGCCGGGCACCGCGTGCCTCGTCGTCGACGAGAACCGCCGCGTCGTCGTCGGCGCCACCTTCACCGGCCCGGAGGTCGCCGAGCTGCTGCACGCGGCGACGATCGCGATCGTGGCGGATGTCCCGATGGACCGTCTGTGGCACGCCGTGCCGGCGTTCCCCACGCGCAGCGAGCTCTGGCTTGCGCTGATGGACGCCTACGGGTTGTGAGGCCGCCTGTAGGGCTCGCGCCCCGGCGGCTGCGACGGCGGGGGCCGCCGCGGGGCCGGGGGCACCGAGCGTGACACCGGCCTGGCCGGCGTCAGCTCGAACTGCTCGCCGTGGTGGACGAGCTCGAGCGCGTCGCCCTCGAGCAGCTCGTAGGTCGCCTCGCCGTCGCTCACCTCCACCCGCAGGCGCCGGCCGCGGTAGGCCACGCGGAAGCGCATCCGCGTCAGCCGGGCGGGCAGGCGCGGCGCGAAGGTCAGCTCCTCCCCGTGGTCGCGCATCCCGCCGAACCCGCCGACCGCGACCAGCCACGCCGCGCCGAGCGACGCGAGGTGGACGCCCTCGCGCGTGTTGTGCTGCAGGTCCTGCAGGTCGATGAGCGCGGTCTCGCCGAAGTAGTCGTAGGCCAGGTCGAGGTGGCCCACCTCGGCGGCCACGATGCCCTGCACGCCGGCCGACAAGGACGAGTCGCGGACGGTGATGGCCTCGTAGTAGGCGAAGTCGCGCGCCTTCTCCTCGGCGTCGAACTGGTCGCCGCAGACGTAGAGGGCGTGCACGAGGTCGGCCTGCTTGATCACCTGCGAGCGGTACAGCTCGTAGTAGGGGAAGTGCAGCAGCAGCGGGTACTGGTCGGGGCGCGTGTTGGCGAAGTCCCAGTGGCGGTGGTTGGTGAAGTCCTCGGCCTGCTGGTGGACCCCGAGCCCCTCGTCGAACGGGACGCTCATCGCGCGGGCGGCGTCGCGCCAGCTCGCCATCTCCTCCTCGTCCACGTCGAGCGCGGCGGCGAGATCGGGGTGGCGGGCCGCCGCGTCGGCGGCCTCGCGCATGTTGCGGGCGGCCATGAGGTTCGTGTAGACGTTGTCGTCGGCGATCGCGCTGTACTCGTCGGGACCGGTGACGCCGTCGATGCGAAACGCGCCGTGGGGGTCGTGGTGGCCCAGGGAGCGCCACAGGCGCGCCGTCTCGACGAGCAGCTCGAGGCCGACCTCGCGCTCGAACTCGTCGTCGCCGGTCGCCGCGTGGTAGCGGCGCACGGCGTCGGCGATGTCGGCGTTGATGTGGAAGCCCGCGGTGCCCGCCGGCCAGTAGCCCGAGCACTCCTGGCCGCGGATCGTGCGCCACGGGAACGCGGCGCCCTCGCGACCCAGCTCCTGCGCACGGGCGCGCGCGAGGTCGAGCACGGAGTAGCGCCAGCGCAGGGCGTCGGCCGCGGCCTTGGGGAACGTGTAGGTCAGGACGGGCAGCGTGAAGCTCTCCATGTCCCAGAAGCTGTGGCCGTCGTAGCCGGTGCCCGTCAGCCCCTTGGCCGGGATCGCGCGACGCTCGGATCGCGCGCCGGCCTGCAGCGTGTGGAACAGCGCGAAGCGCAGCGCCTGCTGCAGCTCGGCGTCGCCCTCGAGCTCCACATCGGCGCGCTCCCAGAAGTCGTCGAGGAACGCGCGCTGCTCCTGCTGGATGCCGGTCCACCCGCGCCGGCGGGCCGAGGCCAGCGCGGCGTCGCCCTGGTCGCGCAGCGAGGCGCGCGAGCGCTGGCTGGACCACGCGTAGGAGAGCAGCTTGACCACGCGCAGCGTCTCGCCGGGCTTGAGCTCGGTGGTGAGCGTGACACGCGCGAGGTCGGGCTCGCTCTCGGTCGCGGTCACGGTGCCTTCCGGGCCCTCGACGATGTGGTCCATGGCCGCGGCCATGCGCAGCTTGCTGCGCCGCGTCGCGTGCACGAGGCCGGCGCGCAGCTCGTGGTGGCCGTGCTGCTCGGCGTGCAGCGGGCGGCGCAGCGCGGCGGCCGCGCGCGGGTCCGAGCTGGGCGCGGGCCCGGGCTCGTTGGCCACGAGCTCGGACTGCACGACGATGCGGGTGGCGGTGTCGGTCGCCGTGACCTCGTAGGCGATCGCCGCCACCGAGCGATGGACGAACGACACGAGGCGCGTGGAGCGCACGAGCACCTCGCGGCCGGTGGGCGAGCGCCACTCGACCTCGCGGCGCAGCACGCCGTCGCGCAGGTCGAGCACCCGCTCGTGGCGCAGGAGGTCGCCGTAGCGCACGTCGAACTGCTCGTCGTCGACGAGCAGACGGATGAGCTTGCCGTTCGTCACGTTCACGAGCGTCTGCCCGGCCTCGGGCAGGCCGTAGGCAGTCTCGGCGTACGGCAGGGGCCGCACCTCCCAGAACGCGTTGAGGTAGCTGCCGGGCACCGCGTAGGGCTCGCCCTCGTCGAGGTTCGCGCGCAGGCCGATGTGCCCGTTGGCCAGCGCGAAGACCGACTCGCTGCGGCCCATCAGACCCAGGTCGAGGCCGTGCTCGCGCACGGCCCAGGGCTCCACCTCGTACGCCGGTCCCGGGGTCATCCTTCCTCCAGCAGCTCGGAGAGGTCCTTCACGACGATGTCGGCGCCGCGCGCCTTGAGGGCCTCGGCCTGCCCGGTGCGGTCCACGCCGACCACCAGGCCGAAGTTGCCGGCGCGACCGGCCTCGACGCCGACCAGCGCATCCTCGAACACGACCGCCTGGGAGGGTTCGGCGCCCAGCGCCCGGGCGCCGGCCAGGAAGGTGTCGGGGGCGGGCTTGCCCGGCAGGCCGTCGCGCTGGGCGACGAGGCCGTCGACGATCGCTTCGAAGAGGTCGAGGATGCCGACGGAGGCCAGGATGTCGCGCGCGTTGGCGCTGGAGGACACGACCGCGCTGCGAAGCCCCTGGTCGCGGGCGGCGCGCACGAAGCGCAGCGAGCCGTCGTAGACCTCGACGCCGTCGTCACGGATCAGGCGCACCACCAGCTCCTGCTTGCGGTCGCCGAGCTCGCGGACGAGGTCGTCGTCGTACTCGATCCCGCGCGCGTCCAGGAAGCCGCGCACGCCCGCGAGCCGCGGCTTGCCGTCGACGTGCTCGTCGTACTCGTGGTGGGCGTCGAACTCGACGAACGGCTCGCCGGTGCGCTGCGCGCGCTCGCGCAAGAAGCCGTCGAACATCTCCTTCCAGGCCGCCGCGTGCACCTTCGCGGTCTGGGTGATGACGCCGTCGAGGTCGAACAGCAGGGCGGTTGTTTCGGGCGGCAGCTTGAGCACGAGGCGCATCCTCTCTTACCGGCGCACGTCCTCGCAGTCCCGTGCCACCCGGTCGCCCGGATCGGCCAGGACGACGTCGCGGCCGGCGCCGCAGCGCACCTCGTCGAGATCGCCGCGCACGACGTTGATGCGGTCGTCGCCCGAGCCCCCCGAGACGACGTCCGCGTCCAGGTTGCCGAAGAGCTGGTCGTCGCCGCCGCCGCCCGCGATGCGGTCCTCGCCGCGGTCGCCCGTGACCGTGTCGTCGCCGTCGTCGCCGAAGATGCGGTCGTCGCCCGAGCGCCCGGCCATCGTGTCGTCGCCCGCGCCGCCGTGCAGCTCGTCGGCGCCCCACTCGCCGTCGACGTAGTCCGGCCCGCCGCCGCCGAACAGGCGGTCCGCGCCGGCCTTGCCGAACAGCGAGTCCTCCAGCGGCGTGCCGCGCAGCAGGTCGTCGCCGCGTGTGCCGGACACGATCGAGCGCCGGTCGGCGTCGTTGGCCGCCTCGGCCGGCACGGGCGAGACCGTCTCGCAGTCGACGAGCGCGTCGCGCGCCGGTGCCCCGGCCTCGACGAACACGGTGTCGTTGCCGGTGCCGCAGTCGACCTCGTCGCGGCTGTCGTCGGCGACGCGGATCGTGTCGTCGCCGGCGCCCGCCTCGACGAGGTCGGGCCCGGGGCCGCCGACGACGAGGTCGGCGCCCTCGTCGCCGACGAGGTCGTCGTCGCCGGACCCGCCGTCGAGCTGGTCGGCGCCCGCGCCGCCCTCGACGAGGTCGTCGCCGCTGTCGCCGCGCACGACGTCGGAGCCGTTGTTGCCCCCGAGCAGGTCGCGCGCGGCGCCGCCCTCGATCGCGTCGTCGCCGTCGCCGCCCGTGATGTTCTCGGTGCCGCTCTGGCCCTCGAGCCGGTCGTCGCCGTCGCCGCCCTTGATGAGGTCCGAGCCGCGACCGCCGCGGATGAGGTCGTTCCCCGGGCCGCCGTACAGCCGCCGGTCGTTGCCGAAGCCTGCCTCGATGATCTGGTCGTCGCCGCCCTCGCCGTAGATGCGGTCGTCGCCCGCGCCGCCGTCGAAGACGTCGGCGCCCTCGCCGCCGTGCACGGCGTCGTTGCCCGTGCCGCCGTCGCCGCGGTCGGCGCCGTCTCCGCCGTCGAGGCGGTCGTTGCCCGAGCCGCCGCTGAGCAGGTCGTCGCCCGCCGCTCCCTCCAGGCGGTCGTCGTAGCTGCCGCCGCGCAGGTCGTCGGCGCCGTCCCCGCCGAGCAGGACGTCGTTCTCGCGCCCGCCGGCCAGGCGGTCGTCGCCGCCCAGGCCGTCGAGCAGGTCCTGCAGGCGGGTGCCGCCGATCGCCTCGCCGAGGTCGGTGCCCGCCACGCGGGCGCGCCCGGGCTGCACCACGACGGCCGCGGGCGTCATCCCGGGCAGCGCGACGGTCCCGATGCGCCGCGCCCCGAGCGCGCTCACGAGCGACAGGCCGCCGGCGCCGGCCTCGGCCAGGTAGACACGCACGCCGTCGGGCGACCAGCCCGGGGCGCCGGGCCCGACGCCGGAGCGGAAGCGCCGCAGGCGACCCGTGCCGAGCTCGACGAGCGCTGCGGTGCGCGCCCCCGGCAGCGCCCCCACGGCGAGCGTCGAGGCGTCGGGCGACAGCGCCAGCGCCCCTCCGACGCCGGCGCCCAGGCGCTTGCCGCGCGCCGGCCGCCGCGCGCCGGGCGCGATGCGGTGCAGGCGCGCACGGGCGGTCGTGACCCACGTGCGCCGGCCGCCGTCGACCGCGACGCCGAGCACGCGGCCGAGCTTGACGTGGCGCAGCAGCCGTCCGGCGCGCACGTCGACCAGCGCGACACGGCCCGAGCTCAGCGCGACGGCGGCCAGGCTGCCGCCCGGCGACAGCGCCACCGCTCCGGCCGGCCCGCGCAGGCTCACGCGGCGCACCACGCGCAGCGTGGCGGGATCCAGGACGTGCAGCGAGCGCCCGGCGGCCGCCGCGAGGCGGCCGCCCGCAGCCGCAAGCCCCGTGACCGGCGCCGCGAGGTCACGCGTGGCGATGATCGGGGGCGCCAGGCCGCCGGGGGCGGCCGGCGTGACGCGCAGGTCGAGCGCCGCGACCGCGGTTCCCCCGGCGGCGAACCCGCGCCTGCCGTCGGCGCTGATCGCGACGGCGCGCGAGGGGCCCGGGAGCGGTGCGCGCGCCACGACGGCGTTCGTCGCCACGTCGAGCAGCGCAACCTCCGGCGTGCCCGTGCCCACGAGGGCCACGCGCGCCGGCGCGGCGGCGGGGGCGGCGAGCGGTGCCACGACCGCGAGCAGCACGAGCAGTCCCTTCACGAGGCTAGGTGGTCCTCCGTCATGAGTCGCGTCGTGGTTGGCGTGCGGATCGTCGTTCGTGGCAAGGACGCAGAACATGATGCGCGCCTCGGGCACGTGAAGGTTCGAGGACGCCCGCCACGGGCGGCGAGACGCCCGCCAAACGCGACGGGACTCGTGGCGGAGGCCACTACCTTCGAGGCGCGCGGCGCTGCTCCTACCGCCGGGAAGGCGCGGATGGGCGGGGTCGGGCTTCGAGCAGCAGCTCGGCCAGGCGCAGGTCGGCCGGCGTCGTCACCTTGATGTTCTCGCGGGGGGCGGGCACGAGCCGCACCTCGCCGCCGGCCCGCTCGACGAGCGCCGCGTCGTCGGTCGCCAGGCCCGCGGCCTCGGGATCGGCGTCGTGGGCGCGCTCCAGCACCGCGCGCGGGAAGACCTGCGGCGTCTGCACCGCCCACAGCCGCGTGCGGTCCAGCGTGCGCAGGACCACCTCGCCTGCGGACTCCTTGATGGTGTCGGTGACCGGCGCGGCGGCGATCGCGCCGTCGCAGTCCTCGGTGCGCAGCACGTCGAGGCAGTCCTGCACCAGGCGCGGCGTCAGGAGCGGGCGCGCCGCGTCGTGCACGACGACCACCTCGGCGTCGCCCGCGTGGCGCAGCGCCGCGCGCACGGAGTGCGCGCGCTGCTCGCCGCCCTGCACGCCCTCGGTGCCCGGCGGTGCGGTGACCCCGGGAGGCAGCGCTACCACGATGCGCTCGATGTCCGGGGCCGCGCGCAGCGCCTCGATGCTCCACTCGAGCAGCGGGCCGCCCGGCACAACGCACGAACGCCTTGGGCCCATCGGACCCAAGGCGCTCGCCACGACCGGCGGCCACGAGCAGCGCGACCGCCATGGATGATCCGGCCGGGGAACTACCCGACGGGCTTCACGCCCGCCGACTCGGCCAGCAGGTTGTCGAGGTGCTGCTCCGCCTCGTCCTCGTCCTTGTCGAGCGCGTACATCAGCTCCGACGCGAGGATCTTCTTGGCGCGGGTGAACATCTGCTTCTCACCCGTCGACAGACCCTTGTGATGCTCCCGGATGGCGAGGTTCCGCACGACCTCGGCCAGCTCGTAGATGTCGCCCGTCTTGATCTTGTCGCGATTGTGCTTGAACCGGCGGTTCCAGTTCTTGGGCATCTCCGAGACGTCGTCGGCGAGGACGGCCAGCACCTTCAGCACCGTCTCCTCGTCGATCACGCGGCGCAGACCCGTAACGCCGGCGTTCTCACAGGGGACCATCACGGTCATGTCGTTGTGCAGGATCTTGATGGTGAGGTACTCCCGCTCCTCACCGAACATCTTCCGTCGTTCCTTCTTGAGGACCTTGCCCGCCCCGTGATGGGGGTAGACGACGTTGTCGCCGCATTCGAACTCGATGTTCTCGATCACCGGTGGCTCGAGGTCCTCGAGCAGCTGCTCTTCGATCACTTCGGGAATGGTCATCCTCCTTGGTGACAGCCACGCGGCTCCGCCGCGGGCCTGGTGTGGCAAGTTGGGGGAACCGCGCCGGACGTCACGTCTGCAGGTACCGGTCGACCAGGTTGATCTCCTGCAGGCGACGCAGGCCCTCGCGGATGTCCTTGGCACGGATCTCGCCGACGCCCTCGACCGTCTCGAGCTCCGAGTCGGTCGCGGCCAGCATCTGGTCCAGCCCGCCGAACTCCGCGACGATCTGGCTGACGACCAGCTTGGGAAGGCGGGGGATGCGCCCGAGGATCCGGTACCCGCGCGGGGACACCGGGTAGTCGAGCGTGTTGACCTTGCGGTCGTAGCCCGAGCAGCTCGGCCAGGCGGCCGAAGTCGAGCAGGTCCTGGTGGGGCAGGCGGCCGATCTGGTCCAGCCCGGAGGCGAAGGCGTCGTCGGTGTCCTGCGCCAGGTAGTCGTGCACGAGCGCCGCCTTGTCGCCGGCGACGCCCACCATCGTCTCCTCGAGCTGCATCTCGATGAGGCGGCCCTCGGTGCCCAGCTCGACGATGTAGCGCTCGATCTCGACGGCCATGCGCGTCACCAGCTCCGACCGCTGCATGACGGTGAGGACGTCGTGCAGCGTCGCGCCGCCCTCGAACTCGAGCGCGGTGAGCCTGGTCGAGACCTGGTCGAGGCGGGTGCGGTACTTGTCCAGCGTCGCCAGCGCCTGGTTGGCCTTGGCCAGGACGACGGGGATGTCCTCGAGGATGTACTTGGCGCCGTCGACGTACAGCGACACGACCTCGCGGCGCTGGGAGACGGCGATGACCAGGGCGTCCGTCTGCTTCGACACGCGCTCGGCGGTGCGGTGACGCGTTCCGGTCTCGAGCGAGAGGATGGTGGGATCTGGCATCAGCTGCACGTTGGCCATCGCGATCTTGGTCGCGTTGGCGTTCAACGTGATCGCACCGTCCATCTTGGCGACCTGGTACAGGAGCGCTGGGGTGTAATCCACGTCCAGCTTGATGCCGCCCGAGAACAGGAAGCCCAGCTCCTCGTTGTCGCCGATGACGATGAGGCCGCCGGTGCGGGCGTGGAGGATGTTGTCGATGCCCTCGCGCAGCGCCGTGCCTGGCGCGACCATCTCGAGGGCCTTGACCAGCCGGGGCTCCTGACGGCTCTCGAGCTCGGTGAGCTCATCCCCAGCACGTTGCGCCATCGGGCACGATTCTACCAGGACTTTAGTTCCGGCTTAGGTCCGCCCAGCAGCCTCAACGAGCCCGAGGTGACACGCTGATCCTGGCCCGCGAGGCCACGCGCCGGCGACCGCGGCCCTCACGTTCGATCGGTTCGGCCCGCCGCCGGCGTCCCGCCGCGACGCCCCTGGCTCTCACGCCGCCGCGCGCACCTGGCCCAGCGCGGCCCGCACCGCCGCGCGCAGCGTCGGGGCGCTGTCGGGCGAGACGACCTGGCGCAGCCCGAACTTCGCCGCCTCCTCGAGCCGGCGGTCGGGGTGGGCGACCGAGCGCAGCTCGCCCGTGAGCCCGACCTCGCCGAAGCAGGCCACGGGCGCCGCCTCGCCACCGCACACCACGCCGCGCGCCGCGCTCGCCACCGCCAGCGCGACGGCGAGGTCGGCGCCGGGCTCGTCGATGCGGACGCCGCCGACGACGTTGACGAACACGTCGGCGCTGCCCACGCCGACGCCGGCGTGGCGGCCGAGGACGGCCAGCACGAGCGCCAGGCGGTTGCGGTCGTAGCCCGTGCAGACGCGCCGCGGGGGGACGAGCTCCGACGGCGAGACGAGCGCCTGCACCTCCACGAGCAGCGGCCGCGAGCCCTCCATCGAGGCCAGCACGACGCTGCCCGGCGCGCGCGTGGCCTCGGCGACGAAGCGCGCGCTGGCGTCGAGCACCTCGACCAGCCCGCCGTCGCGCATCTCGAAGACGCCGACGTCGTTGGTCGAGCCGAAGCGGTTCTTGAGGGCGCGCAGCGTCCGGTAGGTGCGCTCGCGCTCGCCCTCGAACTGCAGGACGCAGTCGACGAGGTGCTCGAGCACGCGCGGGCCGGCCAGCGACCCCTCCTTCGTGACGTGGCCGACGAGCAGCACGGCGATGCCGTGGCGCTTGGCCACCGCGGTGATGCGCGTCGCCACCTCGCGGACCTGCCCCACGCTGCCCGCGGCGCCGCCGAGCTCGGCGGCGGCGAGCGTCTGCACGGAGTCGATGACGCACGCCGCCGGGCGCTCGGCCTCGAGCGTCGCGCAGACCGCGTCGAGGTCGGTCTCGGCCAGCACCGGCACGTCGAGCGCCGCGCGCACGCCACCGCGCTCCAGGCGCTCGGCGCGCAGGCGGATCTGGGCGGCCGACTCCTCGCCCGAGACGTACAACGTGGCGCGCCCGCTGCCGGCGAGGTGGCCGAGGGCCATGTTGGTCAGCGTCGACTTGCCGATCCCGGGCGAGCCGCCGAGCAGGACGAGCGACCCCGGCACCAGCCCGCCGCCCAGCACGCGGTCGAGCTCGCCGATCTGCGTGTGCAGGCGCGGCGTGCGCTCGGCCCGGACCTCGCGCAGCGGCACGGGCCGGGCGCCCGCCGGCGCCGCGCCGCCGGCCGTCGCGCGCGAGCGCTCCTCGACCAGCGTGTTCCACTCCCCGCAGCCCGGGCACTGCCCGTGCCAGCGCGCCTCGACGTGTGCGCACTGCGAGCACACGTGAACGGTCGCCGGCCGGGCCATGTCCCGAGACTAGGCGCCGGGCCCGACGGCTTCGCCCCGGGCGGGCGGGCCGCCTGTCCGTGGCCCTATCCGCTGGCCCGCAGCGCCGCCCGCACGTCGGCGACCAGGTCGGCCGTGTCCTCGATGCCCGCGCTGAGCCGGATGAACCCCTCGCCGACCGCGTCGGTGCCCCAGCGCCCGCGCCGTTCCGCGCTCGAGTGCACGCCGCCGAAGCTCGTGGCCTCGGCGACGAGCCGGCAGGCGCCGAGGAAGCCCTGCGCGCGGGCCTCCGAGCCGAGGTCGAAGGCGACGACCGCACCGACCTGCGGCCACCGCACGCCGGTCACGCCCGCCTCGGCCGCGAGCGCCTCGGCCAGCGCCCGCGCGTTCTGCTCCTGGCGCTCGAGGCGCACCGCGAGCGTCGCGAGCGAGCGGTGGGCGAGCCACGCCTCGAACGGCCCCGGCACCGCACCGGTCAGCGTGCGCCAGGCGCGCAGCCGGCGGGCGAGCTCGCCGTCGCGCGCGGCGACGTGGCCGAGCACGAGGTCGCCGTGGCCGGTCAGGTACTTGGAGTCGCTGCACATCGAGAGATCGGCGCCCAGCGCGAGCGGCTGGATGCGCAGCGGCGTGGCGAGCGTGTTGTCGACGGCCAGCAGCGCGCCCGCCTCGTGGGCCGCCGCGGCCAGCGCGCGCACGTCGAGCACGTCGAGGGCCGGGTTGGCCGGCGTCTCGACCCACACCAGCGACGGCGCCGGCGCCGTCGCGATCGCCCCGCGCACCGCGGCCTCGTCGGTGGGGACCGCGCGGACCTCCACCCCGCGAGGGCGCAGGTGGCCCTCAGCGATCTGGCGCACGCCGGGGTAGGCGTCGCTCGGCACGACGAGCGCGTCACCCGGCTCGGTGAGGGCGAGCAGGACGGCGGCCACCGCGGCCATGCCCGAGGCGAAGCTCAGGCTCTCGCCGCCCTCGAGCTCCGCGAGCGCGGCCTCGAGCCGCAGCCACGTCGGGTTGGCCATGCGCGCGTAGCCCAGCGGCGACGCATCCGCCGGCCCGGCGAGGTGGTACGGCGCGGCGAAGACCGGCCCGGGCAGGAACGGCTCGCCCTGGGCGGCCGCGGGCAGGCCGGCGCGGACCGCGCGCGTGCTCGGCCCCGGCGCGGGCCCCGCGGGATCCCCGGCGCTCACCGGCCGGCTCGCTCGCACGACACGAAGCCCGTGGATCTGTGCGAGGCGTCGCAGAACGGCTTGGTCGCCGAGCGCCCGCACCGGCACAGCGCGATCGGGCGATCGTCCGGCACGTCGAACACGGCTCCGTCGGCGTCCACCAGGCGCACCGGGCCGCTCACCTTGTACGGCCCGTTGTCGCGTACCTTGATCTCGACGGGCGCGGCGGCCGCCGCGACTTCGGCGGGCTGGTCGGTGTTCACCGTCCCAAAGCTACCCGGGAGGAACCCATGAAGCTCCACCGCCCATCCCCCGCGATGGTCGTCGCTCTCATCGCGCTCGTCATGGCCATGACCGGCTCCGCCGTGGCCGCCGTCAGCTTCGCCACCAACGCGGGCGCCGTGGACGGCAAGAGCGCCGTCTCGGGCGGTTCGCTGCGCGCGCAGGGCGTGGGCAAGCTCGTGGCCACGAAGGCGGCCGGCCCCGAGCGGGGCCGCATCGACGGCAAGTTCCTCGACCTGTCGGCCGCCGTCCGCGGGACCGCGCGCAACTTCGGCCGCTCGTTCAACGTCGTCGACAACCAGGCGCTGGCCGCCGCCGAGATCGGCAGCGTGCCGGGCATCGGCATCGTGACGGCCTCGTGCGTGGACCAGAACCCGGCGGCCGGCGCACTCGACCCGCTGACGACGCTCGTCTTCGCCAACAGCTCGGGCGAGGCCGTCAACCTGTCGCGCCAGGTGGGCGTGAACCCCCATGTGATCGCTGCGCTGCCCAGCGGCACGACGCACACGTTCTCGATCGGCGCCTCCAACGCCTTCCAGCTGCACTTGGAGCGCCGCGGCACCAACTACGTCGTCAACGGCGTCGTGCGTCAGGACGGCCGCGGCACGGCCGGCGCGGCCTGCCTGGTCTACGGGTACGCGCTCGCGCTGCCGAGCTGACAACCGGTCCGGCGGGGGCTCCCTCAGGCGTGGTCGCGGCGCTGCGCGACCACGCCGCGCAGGTGCTCGACCGCGTGGGGCGCCGTGCGCTGCAGGCGCCGGATGTCCCAGCCCGTGAGCGTGACGAGCAGCATCGGCGACGTGGCCACCACGGTCGCGTTGCGCTGGGAGCGCTCCAGCACGCCCATCTCGCCGAGCACGTCGCCGGGCCCCAGGTCAGCAACGGTCTGGCCATCGCGCTCGACCCGCGCCGTGCCCTCCTCGATGGCCAGCACGTCGTAGGAGTAGTCGCCCTCGCGGACGAGCTCCTTGCCCGCCTCCACGGAGACCTCGGCGGCGAGCTGCGCGACGTAGCGCGTCTCCTCGTCGCTGAGGTCGGCGAACACGGGGATCTTCTTCAGGCGGGCTGGGTCCATGGCGCGCAACCCTTTCCCATCGCCATCGGCGCGTCAAGGACGCGGCCGGGGCTCGTCCGAGAAGGGCCGGTGGCGTTCGAGCAGGAAGAAGCCCACCGGGACGCGCGCCGACGCCAGCGCGAGGTACGCCTTCCCGAGCAGCAGGTCGTCGGAGTGCTCGTCCACGCGCACGACGTAGTCGCGCACGAGCCGCGCGGGGTCGTAGCGGGCGTTCCTGCCCGCCGCGTAGTCGAGCAGCACGGCGTGCGGGTAGGCGCTGCCGCGCTCGCCCGGCAGGACGCCGAAGAAGGCGAAGCGCTGCGGGTGCGCATCGTCGGGCTTCGCGAGCCACTCGCCGTCGAGCCCGTTCTGGCGCGCCCGCGCGTTGAAGCCGAACGCGTCCTCGCCGACGGCGAAGAACCCCTTGAAGAACGAGCGGATACCCAGCAGGGCAGTGCGCCGCGGATGGTTGAAGCCGCGGAACTCGTAGCCCAGCAGCGCGCCGATGTCGGGGGCGCGCCCGCGCTGCAGGACGGCCTCGAGCTCGCGCGAGGAGCGGGCGGCGAGGGCGCGGAAGGCCGGTGAGGCGAAGGCCATGGGTCAGATCCCGTAGCGGCCGCGATGCTCGATGAGCCGCTCGGCGCTGCGCGCCGATAGCGCGACGATCGTCTCCATCGGGTTCACGCCGACCGGTCCGGGAAGGACGCTCGCGTCGGCGACGACCACGCCGGTCGTGCCGTACAGCTCACCGCAGCTCGAGACGACGCCACGCGCCGGCTCGCTCGACATGCGGGCGGTGCCCATGGCGTGGACGGTGAAGGGCCGAAGCGCACTGCGCCGGATCGTCGCACCCAGCAGGCGGCGGGCGGCGTCCGCGCCCAGCGGCTCGCTGGCGCCCTCGACCGGCACCAGCAGGCGGCGCGCGCCGGCGGCGAGCATGAGCTCGGCCGAGTAGGCCAGCCCGCGGACGATGCGCCGGGCGTCGGCGTCGCGCACCTGGTAGCGGATGACCGGGCGGCCACCGGGGAGCGTGACGACGCGCCCGGCGGCCGAGTCCTCGACCAGGCAGCCGGCCACCACCATCCGGTTGTAGTCCTGCATGAGCTCGGCGAGGGCCGCGCCGCGCTGGGGCAGCGACGAGGCCACGAGCGCCGGAGGCAGCGTCGAAGCGGTGGCGAGGATCCCCTCCCGCAGGAACTCGGTCACCTGGTAGGCCTGGTGCACACCCTCCCACCCGCGCACGTCGTGGTCGAAGATCGCCACCAGCGCAGCACCCGGATGCACGGTGAGGTTGCGCCCAAGCTGCCCCGACCGCGACCGCAACCCCGAGCGCGCGAGCAGCGCGGGTGTCTGCACCGCGCCGCAGGCGACCACGACGACCGGCGCCCGAACGATCAGGCGGGCCCCCGGCGGGCCGCCCGTTCGTGTGAAGCGGCCCTCGACGCCCGTGGCGACGCCCCCGGCGTGCGTGATCCGCTCGATCCGGCATCCGGGCACGAGCCGCGCGCCGTGCGCGAGTGCGCGCCGGACGCTCGTGACGAGCATCGAGCGCTTGGCGCCGGTCGGGCAACCGCAGAAGCAGTTGTCGCAGCCGCCGCAATGCAGCTGGTTGCGCACGCTGCGGTCGAGCTTCCACTGCAGCGCGTGCGCCCCGCGGCGCAGCAGCTCGGTGTCGCGGCCGATCGAGTCCTCCGCCTGCGGCCCCACCGACAGCCGTGCCTCGACCGCCTCGAAGTGGCGCTCCATCTCCCCCGGGCTGATCGCGGCCATGTGCGACCAGCGCTGGAGGACCTCCGGCGGCGCGCGCCAGCACATCCCCCCGTTGACCACGGTCGAGCCGCCCACGCAGCAGCCCTCGAGAAACCCGATCGGCGGGCTGCCGAGCATCGTCTGGACGCCGCCCGAGCGATAGAGCGACCCGAGCGCGCGGACGACATCGGTCCCGAAGGATTCGGTGGGGTGATAGCCGCCCTCCTCGACCATGACGACGTCGATCCCGGCGTCCGCCAGCTCGGCCGCCATGGTCGCTCCCCCGGCGCCCGAGCCGACGACCACGACGTCGCAGCCAAGCTCGAGGTCCCCGCCGTCGCCCGCGATCGGCGCCGTTGCCGGCCCGGTCCGGGCAGCCCCGTCGACGACCGCCTGCTCGGCGCGCGCGATGGCCTCCCCGTGGCGCTCGAGGCGCCGCCGCGCGACGCGTGCGATGTGGGCGTCGGGCTCATACCCCAGCCGCGCCCGCACCTCGGGTAGGTCGTAGTGGCAGAGCGCCACGAGGGAGGTCAGCACCTCGGCGGCCAGGCGGACCGGCCGCAGGCGCCCGCGCAGCAGCAGCCTGAGGTAGCGCTCGGCGCGCGCGGCGTCGAGCTCGGCGAACCGTCGTCCTCGCGACGGCGGGTACAGCCGGGCCCCCTGGTCGAGCGCCACGAGCGCGGCCGCCAGCGCCCGCCTCCTCGCCGGCGGAAGACAGGCGACATAGGCCTCGATGCTCTCGACGGTCTCGCGCTGCTCGCCCGGCGCGTCAGGCCGCGCGGGGCAGAGGACCTCGACAAGCCGCTCGATGAGCACCGCGCGAGTGGTCTACCAGACCGGGTGTGCGGCCGGGGCGTTCGGCGCTGTCCTGACTCCTGGGTGCATGGCAACCGTTCGTCAGGACGGTTCGGTCACAATTCGGCGATGGCCGCGATCACAGTCCCCACCGGGCCTCGCGGGCGGCTGACGATCGGCTTCACCCGCGGGGCGGGCGCGTGGGCGATCCGCTGGCGTCGCTGGCGACCGGACACCGGGCCCGACGACGACCCGCCCAACGCCGGTGTGCGCGAGCCCGTGCCGAACCGCCCGCCGAGCCTCGAGGGCGCCTGCGCGCTCGAGCCGCCCGGCTGACGGCCCCCCGCCGAGGCGGCGTGGCGGCCGCCGCCACAACGAATGAGGGCCGCCCGCAGGCGGCCCTCGTGATGCTCTGTGCCGGGCTCGGCGCTAGGCCGCTGGATCCGGCTCGTCGGCCGGCGGGGCCGGCGGCGCCGGCTCGTCGGTCTGCTCCTCGGCGGGGCCTCCGCCGACGCCCGCGGGCACCTTCTTGGGCTCGACCACCGACAGCGTCACCTCGGGGTCCTCGCCCTCCGGCGCGCGCTCGACCATGACCGTCGCACCGGCGGGCAGCTCGGCCCGCAGGACGAAGTCGGCGAGCGGGTCCTCGATGTAGCGCTGGATCGCCCGGCGCAGCGGACGCGCGCCCATCGACGGGTCCCAGCCCTTGTCGACCAGCAGCTCCTTCGCGGCGTCGGTGAGCTCGAGCTGCAGCTCGCGCTCGGCCAGCGACTCGCGGATGCGACGCAGCAGGAGCTCGACGATCGTCTTGATCTCGTCCTTCTGGAGCTTGTGGAAGACGATGACGTCGTCGATGCGGTTGAGGAACTCGGGCCGGAAGACCTTCTTCAGCTCTCCCATGATCCGGTTCTTCATGTCGTCGTAGGTGATGCCCGTCTCGTCGTCGCTCACGGCGAAGCCGAGCGGCGTGTTGCGGGCGATCTCCTGCGCGCCGATGTTCGACGTCATGATCACGATCGCGTGGCGGAAGTCCACCGTGCGGCCCTGCGAGTCGGTCAGGCGCCCGTCCTCCAGGATCTGCAGGAGGATGTTGAACACGTCCGGGTGGGCCTTCTCGATCTCGTCGAGCAGCAGGACGCAGTACGGCTTGCGCCGCACGGCCTCGGTGAGCTGGCCGCCCTCGTCGTAGCCGATGTAGCCGGGGGGCGAGCCGACGAGCCGCGACACGGCGTGCTTCTCCATGTACTCCGACATGTCGATGCGCACCATCGCGTCCTCGTCGCCGAACAGGAACTCGGCGAGCGTGCGGGCCAGCTCCGTCTTGCCCACGCCCGACGGCCCGAGGAAGACGAAGGAGCCGGTCGGCCGCTTCGGGTCCTTCAGGCCGGCGCGCGAGCGCCGGATCGCCTTGGAGATGACCTCGACGGCGGCGTGCTGCCCGATGACGCGCTTGTGGAGCTCGTCCTCCATGCGCATGAGCTTCGCCGTCTCGGCCTCGGTGAGCTTGAACACCGGGATGCCGGTCCACATCGAGACGATGTCGGCGATCTCCTCCTCGCCGATCGCGGGACGCTGGTGGTCGCCCTCGCCGGACTCCCACTGGTCCTCGAGCTCGCGCTTCTTGTTCGTGAGCTTGCGCTCCTGGTCGCGCAGGTTCGCGGCCTTCTCGAACTCCTGCGCCTCGATCGCGGCCTCCTTCTGGCGGCGCGTCGTCTCGATCTCCTCCTCGAGCTCCCGGTAGACGGGCGGGGAGGTCATCGACTTGATGCGCATCCGCGAGGCGGCCTCGTCGATGAGGTCGATCGCCTTGTCCGGCAGCTGCCGGTCGGAGATGTAGCGGTCGGCGAGCTCCGACGCGGCCTCGAGGGCCTCGTCGGTGATCTCGACCTTGTGGTGCTGCTCGTAGCGGTCGCGCAGGCCCTTGAGGATCTGCACGGTCTCCTCCGTCGACGGCTGGTCGACGCGGATCTGCTGGAAGCGGCGCTCCAGGGCGCTGTCGCGCTCGAGGTACTTGCGGTACTCGTCGAGCGTGGTGGCGCCGATCGTCTGCAGCTCGCCGCGCGCGAGCGCCGGCTTGAGGATCGAGGCGGCGTCGATCGCGCCCTCGGCGGCACCCGCCCCGACGAGGTTGTGGAGCTCGTCGATGAACAGGATGATGTCGCCGCGCTGGGTGATCTCCTTCATCACCTTCTTGAGGCGCTCCTCGAACTCGCCGCGGTACTTCGAGCCGGCGACGAGGGCGGCCAGATCCAGCGTGTAGATCTGCTTGCCCTTGAGCAGCTCGGGCACGTCGGCGTTGGTGATGCGCTGGGCGAGGCCCTCGACGACGGCGGTCTTGCCGACGCCGGGCTCGCCGATGAGCACCGGGTTGTTCTTCGTGCGGCGCGAGAGGATCTGCATGATCCGCTCGATCTCGGTCTCACGGCCGACGACGGGGTCGAGCTTGCCCTCGGAGGCGAGCTTCGTGAGGTTGCGGCCGAACTGGTCCAGGAGCTTGGAGGACTTCTTGCCCTCGCCCTGGCGCCGCGCCGGCGCCTGCGCCCGCGCCCTGCGCCGGAGCCCTGACGGCGGCCGCCGGGCCCGGACAGCATGCGGATGACCTCGTTGCGGATCTTCTCGGAGTCCGCGTCGAAGTCGAGCAGGATGCGGGCGGCGACGCCCTCGTTCTCGCGCACGAGGCCGAGCAGGATGTGCTCCGTGCCGATGTAGTTGTGGCCGAGGCTCAGCGCCTCGCGCAGCGCGAGCTCCAGCACCTTCTTGGCGCGCGGGGTGAACGGGATCTGACCGGAGGTGACCTCCTCGCCGGATCCGACGATGCGCACGACCTGGGCGCGGACGCGCTCGACGGTGATGTCGAGCGACTCGAGCACGCGGGCGGCCAGGCCCTCCTCCTCGCGCAGCAGCCCGAGCAGGATGTGCTCGGTGCCGATGTAGTTGTGCTTGAGCGTGCGCGCTTCCTCCTGCGCGAGAACGACGACCTGGCGGGCTCGTTCTGTGAATCGCTCGAACATTGGTGCTGCCTGTCCTTCCTGCTGGGGCGTGCTCAGCGTGGGTCGATGCTGTGGTCCTGAAGGGTCCTGATCGGGGGACGCGTCGATGCCCGACTACCCAACTCTTCGGCGCGCAGCGCAGTTGAGATGAGTGTTCGGGTCCGTTCGCCGGGCATGGCTCAGTCTATCAACGGGTCTGGAGCCCCATGCGGCATGCGGATCGTGGCCGCGCGAGCCGGCGCGCGACTGGCGCGCCGGCGCAACGCGAGCAGGCCCGCGAGGCCCGCCACGACCGGGCCGAGACCGGCCAGGACCAGCGCGTTGCGGGGCCCGAGCGCGGTCACGAGCAGCCCGCCGGCGCCGAGGGCGCCGAGCTCCGCGGTGTTGCGCGCGGCGTTGTAGGCGGCGAACGCGCGACCGTGCAGGCGGTCCGGGACGCGGAGCTGGATCACCGTGCGCATGAGCGTGTTCTTGGCGCCGTGCCCCACGCCGCCGACGAGGTACCCCAGCGCGGCGACCGGCAGGACCGCCCACACGGTCTGCAGCGCCATGCCGGCGCCCTGCACGGCGAGCGCGACGAGCGCGCCCGCCGCCATGGCCCGCGGCGGCACGCGGCCGGCGAGGCGCCCCGCGCCCGCCGCCATCCCCGCCATCCACACGGTCCACACCATCGCGTAGCCGGCGTCGCCGGCGTGCAGCACGTCCTTGACGTAGAACACCTCGACCGTCATCGACGCGGAGATGAACAGCAGCGCCGCGGTGGCGGCGCCGACCACGACGCGCAGCCCGCGGTCGCTCCACAGGATCGCGGCGCCCTCGATGGCGCGCTCGCGCGCAACCGCGGCGTGCGAAACCGGCACGCCCGCCCGCCGCGCCCGCATCAGGACGGCGGCGGCCGCGATGGCCAGGAAGCTCAGCGCGTTGAGCGCCAGCGCCGCGCGCGTGTCGCCCAGCGCCACGACCAGCGCGGCGACCAGCGGGCCGAGCGCGAAGCCGACCGCCCGCGCGGTCTCCATGACGCCGTTGGCGCGCGTCAGCGCCGCGCCCGAGCGCTCCCCGGCCACCACGGGCACGAGCGTGAACTCCGCCGGCTGGCTGACGGTGGCCCCGGCGGCGAGCAGCGCCGAGAGCGCGAGCACCGCCGCGAGGTCGCCCGACAGCAGGACGAGCGCGGCGGCGACGGCGGCCTGCAGGAGCGAGGACCAGGCCAGCACGCGCGTGCTCTCGACGCGATCCACGACGAGCCCCGCCACGGGCGCGAGCGCGACGACCGGGACCATCGTCGTGGCGAACAGCGCCGACACGGCGAGCCCGCTGCCGGTGAGCTCGTGGACGTGCAGCGCGAGCGTGACGAGCGCCAGCAGATCGCCCGCGGCAGACAGCGCGACGGCGCCGGCCAGCAGCCGCAGGTCACGCGAGGAACGGCCGGCGGCGGGCATGGCGGCGAAGCTACGCGCGCGCGCCCGTCACCTCTTCGCCGCTTCCGGCCATCGCGCCCGGGATGGCCGGAAGCGGCTACGCCGCGCCTATCCGCTCGCCAGCGTCTCGGCGACCCGCCGCTCAGCCCCGACGACCAGCGCTGACCAGCCGATCCTGCGCCGCTCCCGTCCGCCGTCGCTCGCGCCTCCCGCGGCCGAACGGCGGCAAGTGAGGGAAGCGGGTGCCAGCCACCCCGACGGCGCGATGGTCGCCCCGTACCGGCACGACGTGAAAGTCGCGCGCTTCGGCGCGACGCGTTGCACGTTGGGCCGGTAGGAGCGGCTCAACGTGCAAACGGGCGGTGCAATCGGCGACGCGTCTCACGCTGAGCCGCCTGCGTCGGCCGCCACGACCGGACTCACCCCCTCACCCGCCGCTGTTCACGAGCGCGGAGCGGCGCCGCAAGGGAGGGCGCCGAGTGCCGCGAGCGCGCTCAGTCCCGCATCGCCGGGAACAGCACGACCTCGCGGATCGAGCGCCTGCCCGGTGAGCGCCATCGACGAGGCGGTCGATCCCGAGGCCCACGCCGCCGGTCGGCGGCATGCCGTGCTCGAGCGCGGCGAGGTAGTCCTCGTCGAAGGGCTGGGTCTCGTCGTCGCCGGCCGCGGCCAGCCGCGTCTGCGCCTCGAAGCGCGCGCGCTGCTCGTCGGGGTCGTTGAGCTCGGTGAAGGCGTTGGCGATCTCCATGCCCATGACGTAGGCCTCGAAGCGCTCGACGAGCCCCGGCTCGCTGCGGTGGGCCTTGGCGAAGGGCGACAGCTCGACGGGGTAGTCGACGATGAACACGGGCTCGCGGATCCCGGGCTCGACGTACTTCGACAGCAGGTCGTCGACGAGCTGGGGCCAGGTGCGGTCCTCGGTCGGCACGAGCCGGTGCGACGCTCGACTCGATCGCTGCCACCAGCGCGTCGCGGTCACGGTGCTCGAGGATGTCGATGCCCGTCTCCCTGGCGATCGCGTCGCGCAGCGTCATCCCGCTGCCACGGCGGCTCGAAGCTGACCTCGCCGTCGTACCCGACGGCGCGCGGCGACCGCCGCGACGACGGTCTCCACGCGCCGCATCTCGTCGGTGTAGTCCGCGTAGGCCTCGTACCACTCGACCATCGTGAACTCGGGGTTGTGCTTGTACGAGATGCCCTCGTTGCGGAAGTCCTTGCCCAGCTCGTAGACCTTCTCCAGGCCGCCGACGATCAGCCGCTTGAGGTACAGCTCGGTCGCGATGCGCAGGTACAGCGTGCGGTCCAGCGCGTTGTGGTGCGTCGTGAACGGCCGCGCCAGCGCGCCGCCGTAGAGCGGCTGCAGCACCGGCGTCTCGACCTCGATGAAGCCGTCGTCGTCGAGCGTAGCGGCGCACGGCGGAGATCGCCGTGGCGCGCTGCTCGAACAGCTCGCGCGTCTCGTGGTTGGCGATCAGGTCGAGCTCGCGGTGGCGGAAGCGCGTCTCGACGTCGGTGAGCCCGTGGAACTTGTCGGGCGGCGGGCGCAGGCTCTTGGCCAGCACGGTGAAGTCCTCGACGCGCAGCGTCAGCTCGCCGTGGCGCGAGCGGAAGGCCGTGCCGTCGACGCCGACGAGGTCGCCGAGGTCGAGGTCGAGCAGCGCGCGCCATGCGCTCGGGGCCGAGCACGTCGACGCGCGCCTGCAGCTGGATGCGACCGGAGCGGTCGTCGAGGTCCAGGAAGGCCATCTTGCCCTGGCCGCGGCGGGCGTGCAGGCGCCCGGCGACGCGGTAGCGCGCGTCGGTGTCCTCGCCCGCGGGCAGCTCGGCGTGCGCGGCCTGGACCTCGGCGATCGGCACGACGCCCGGGAAGGCGTGCGGGAACGGGTCGACGCCGTCCGCGCGCAGCCGCTCGAGCTTCGCGCGCCGGGCGGCCAGGAGCTCGGAGGGCTCCTCCGCCACGGCAGCCGCCCTAGGCGGCGACGTCGATCTTCGTGATCTTGAGCTTGCGCTTCTTGCCGCTGGGCAGCGACACCTCGACGGTGTCGCCGCGCTTGTGGCCGATGAGCGCGCGGCCGACGGGCGACTCGTTGGACAGCTTCTTCTCGCGCGGGTTGGCCTCGGCCGACCCGACGATCGTGAACTTCTCGCTGTCGCCGGTGCCCTCGTCCTTGACGTTGACCATGACGCCGACGCGCACCTCGTCGGTCGAGAGGCCGGACACCTCGATGACCTGGGCCGAGCGCAGCTTCTCCTCGAGGGCCGCGATCCGCTGCTCGAGCATGGCCTGCTCGTTCTTGGCGTCGTCGTACTCGGAGTTCTCCGAGATGTCGCCGAACTCGCGCGCTTCCTTGATGCGCTCGGCGACCTCACGGCGCTTGACCGTCTGCAGGTCCTCGAGCTCGTCCTTCAGCTTCGTGAGGCCCTCAGGCGTGAGGATGACTTCCCTGGACATGGCGGCGGCGCAGTATAGCGGCGCCCAGGGCCCACCCTCAGGCCGCGGCAGCCACGCTGCCGACGCCCTGGCAGGGCAAGCCTCGCCTCGGCGACGGACGATGTCTGCTGGAGCGCGCGCTGCAGCGGCTTGGCGCGCTCGTGGCCGAGCCCCAGGCGCTCGACGTACCACGGGTAGAACGTGCGCAGCTAGCGCCCCGCGCGGTCGCCGCCGAGGTGCTCGACGGCGCAGTCCATGACCCAGTCGAGCTCGGCCAGGACCTCGTCGCGCGTGGGCGGCGCGTCGCGCGTGCCGAGCACCTGCTCGAACAGCCACGGGTTGCCGAGCGCGCCGCGGGCGAGCATCACCGCGGCGGCGCCGGTGCGCTCGCGCGGCGGCGGCCACGGCCTCCGGGCTGCTCAGGCCGCCGGTGAGGATCACCGGAGCGTCGAGCGAGGCGACGAGGCGGGCGGCGAGGTCGTAGTCGGGCGTGCCCTTGTGGTGCACCGCGGCCGAGCGCGGGTGGAAGGTGATCGCCGCGACGCCCGCCTCGTCGACGAGGCGGTGGGCGAGGGCGACGCCGTCGGTCTCCCCCGGCCGCCGGCCGGAGCGCAGCTTGACGGTCACCGGCAGCCCGCTGCCCTCGCGCGCCGCCCGCGCGACGGCGACGGCCGTGTCGGGATCGTCGAGGAGCGCCGCGCCCGCCCCGGTCTTGCAGACCTTCGGGACGGGGCAGCCCATGTTGAGGTCGATGAGGTCGGCGCCCGCCTCGGCCACCGTCGCGGCGGCCGAGCGCATGACGTCGGGGTCCTGCCCGAAGAGCTGGATCGAGACCGGCCCGCCGTCGCGCTCGCGCGGGTCGATGCGCAGCAGCTCGGTCATCGTCTTCTCGTTGCGGTGGTGGATCGCGAAGCTCGAGACCATCTCCGAGACGGCCAGCCCGGCCCCGTAGCGCTTGGCCTGCAGGCGCACGAACCAGTTGCCGATGCCCGCCAGCGGAGCGAGCACGACGCGGTTGGGGATCCTCACGCCGCCGATCTCGAAGGGCTCGGTGAGCTGCACGCAGTCAGCCTAGTGCGGCCCTCCGGAGTTGCGCTCGTGCAGCAGCTTCAGCCCGTTCAGGGTCAGCAGGTCGTCGACCTCGTCGATCGTCTCCGTGAAGGGGACGATGTGATCGGCCAGCCCGCCGGTCGCGATCGTCTCGGTGTCCTCGCCCAGCTCGTCGCGCAGGCGGCGCACGATCGCGTCGACCTGGCCGGCGAAGCCGTAGACGATCCCCGAGCGGATCGCGTCGACGGTCGTCTTGCCGATGAGCGAGCGCGGGGCGACGAGGTCGATGCGCGGGAGCTTCGCGGCGCGGCTGGTGAGCGCCTCGAGCGAGATCTCGACGCCCGGCGCGATGATGCCGCCGAGGTACTCGCCGCGCGCGGACACCGGGTCGTAGGTGATCGCGGTGCCGAAGTCGACGACGATGCACGCGCCGCCGACCTTGTCGTAGCCGGCGACCGCGTTGACCAGGCGGTCGGCGCCGATCTCGCGCGGGTTGTCGTAGCGCAGCGGCATGCCGGTGCGGATGCCGGGCCCGACGACGAGCATCGCGGTGCGACGAGGTAGCGCTCGGCCATCGCCGACCACTCGGGGGCGAGCTGCGGCACCGTCGAGGAGACGATCGAGGCGTCGAGGTCGGCGAGCCCGACGCCGCGCAGCTCGAGCAGGGTGCGCAGCGCGCGCGCCGAGCTCGTCGGCGGTCGACTCGCGCACGGTCGCGAAGCGCCAGTGCTCGACCAGCTGCTCGCCCTGGAACGTCCCGAAGTGGGTCTGGGTGTTCCCGACGTCGACGACGAGCAGCATCGGGCGCGGAGTCTATGCTCGCCCGATGGCGCTCAAGCTCTACGTCGTCCACGGCTCGCACCCGTGCGCGACGGTGCAGCGCGCGCTCGAGCTGAAGGGCATCGAGCACGACGTCGTCGAGCTGCCGCCGCCGCTGCACGCCGCGCTGCAGCGCATCCGCTTCGGCGACGCGCACCGTCCCCGCGGTGCGCTTCGACGACGGCGAGAAGCTCGTGGGCTCGCGGGCGATCCTCGACCGCATCGAGCGGCTCGTGCCCGAGCCGCCGCTGCTGCCCGGCCGACCCGCAGCAGCGCACCGCCGTGCTGCGCGCCGAGGAGTGGGGCGACGAGGTCTTCCAGCCGATCGCGCGGCGCCTGCTGTGGCCGGCGCTGCGCCGCCGCCCCGCGTCGATGCCGAGCTACGCGGAGGGCTCGCGCATCGCCCTGCCCGCCGTCGCGGTGCGCGCCATGGCGCCCGTGGCCACGCGCGTCGAGGTGAAGCTCAACAGCGCCGACGAGGGCGCCGTGCGCGCCGACCTGCGCTCGCTGCCCGACCACCTCGACCGCATCGACGGGTGGATCGCCGAGGGCGTCATCGGCGGCGCGGCCCCCAACCGCGCCGACCTGCAGATCGCCCCGACCGCTGCGCCTGCTGATGACGATCGGCGACGTGCGCCCGCTCATCGACGGGCGCCCCGCCGCCGAGCTGGCGCTGCGCCTCTTCCCCGACCTCGCGGGCGAGGTGCCGGCCGGCGCCTACCCGCGCGCGTGGCTGCCCGCGCCGCGCCGGCGCCGGCGCGGCTCGACGCGGCCGGCGCGGCCGCGTAGCCCTCGGGGCCCACGAAGCCGGCGATCAGCTCCGCGAGGCGCTCCGGCTGGTCCTCGGACACGAACGTCAGGCTGTCGTCGATCTCCTCCACGCGCCCCTGCGGGAGGATCGCGGCCAGCCGGTGCGCGTGCTCGACCGGGAAGGAGCGGTCCTCGCGCGCCCAGGCCATCAGCGCCGGGCGGTCGAAGGCGCGCAGGCGCTCGGCCGCAGCCAGCGTGTCGCGCCTGCTGATGCCGCGCAGGAGCTTGCCCGTGTCGCGGCGCACGCCGGCCTGGGTGAGGAACGGACGCAGCCACGCGTCGGTCACCGCGTGGTCGACCTTGCGCTTGGTCACCAGGCCGTAGGCGATCGGCAGCCGCCGCAGCGAACGCACGCGCATCGGCTGCAGCGCGGCGGTGAGCCCGCCGGGGATCCTGGCCAGCACCTGGAAGCCGCGGAACAGCGGCGGCAGGAAGTTGTCGAACGCGTCGCAGTTGGTCAGCACCAGCCGCCCGACGCGCTCCGGCCGCTCGGTCACGAGGAGCTGGCGATCGCGCCGCCCGGTGTCGTTGCCGACGAGCGTCACGTCGTGCAGGTCGAGCGCCTCGAGCGCGTCGGCGATCAGGTGCGCGACGCCGCGCGGCGACAGGTCGGCCGCCGGATCCATCGGCGTGCGGTGCGAGCCAAGCGGCCAGTCGGGCCAGATGCAGCGGAAGCGGTCCTCGAGGCGGGGCACGACCTTGCGCCACAGCGTGCCGTCGACGAGCAGACCGTGGACGAAGACGATCACCGGGCCCTCGCGGTTGCCGGTGTCCCTCACATGGATCGTTCCCTGCGGCAGATGCAGCTCGCTCATGGCTCCGGCGTCCTCTCGATCGTCTAGCTTTGCGTACAGTCTGTACGTATTTTGCATACAGCCTGTATGGAACGCAAGTCCAAACATGCGCAGCGCTCGGACGCAACCCGCGCCGCGCTCGTCGCGCGCCGCGCGCCCGCTGTTCGCCACCCGCGGCTTCGCCGGCGTCGGCGCGGAGGAGATCGTGCGCGCCGCAGGCGTGACGCGAGGCGCCCTGTACCACCAGTTCGGCGGCAAGGAGGGACTGCTCGAAGCGGTCTACGAGCAGATCGAGCAGGAGCTGCTCGAGCGCATCGGCTCGCGCATGGCGCAGGCGGGCGTGACCGATCCGCTGGCGGCGCTGGCGGCCGGCGCCGAGCACTTCCTCGAGGCCTGCGTGGAGCCCGAGGTCCACCGCATCATCCTGCTCGACGCGCCGTCGGTGCTCGGCTGGGAGCGCTGGCGCGAGATCGGCTGGCGCTACGGGATGGGCCTCACCGAGGGGACGGTGCAGGCGGCGATCGACGCCGGCCGGATCGCCCCCCAGCCCGCGCGGCCGCTCGCCCACCTCCTGCTCGGCGCGCTCGACGAGGCCGCCCTCTACGTGGCCCGCGCCGCGGACCGCGATGCGGCGCGCCGCGAGATGGGCGCGGCGATCACGGCGCTGCTCGACGGACTTCGCGCACGCTGACTCAGCCGCCCCCGCCGGCGACCGCGAGCGGATCGCCAGCACGACGCACGCCCTCCTCCACCGGCAGCGCCGCGAGGCAGTCGCTCAGGCGCGTGCCGTCCGGCGTGCGCAGCTCGAAGTCCAGCTCGAGCAACGGGATGAGCACGAACCG
The DNA here is from genome assembly GCA_963840185.1 of uncultured Actinomycetes bacterium. Taxonomy (GTDB): domain Bacteria; phylum Actinomycetota; class Thermoleophilia; order Solirubrobacterales; family Solirubrobacteraceae; genus JAOPZW01. The sequence goes on from CAWIXY010000001.1 coordinate 559,756, forward strand.
CCGCGACGTCGCCTGCTCGTGCGGCAGGCGCAGGCGCCCGGACGTGTGCACCACGTCGCCGAGCAGCAGGAGGTCCACGTCGATCGGGCGGGGGCCGTGCCGCACGCCGCCCTCGAGGTCGCGCCCGAGCTCGCGCTCCACCGCCTTGCACGCATCGAGCAGCTCCTCGGGCCCGAGCTCGGTGTCGACCCGCAGGCAGGCGTTGAGGAACGCCGGCTGGTCGAGGACCTCGCCGACGGGATCGGTGTCGTAGGTCGAGGACGAGGCGAGCACGCGCACCCCGCGCGCGCCCAGCGCGTCGGCGGCGGCCTGCAGGTGCGCCCGCCGGTCGCCGACGTTGGAGCCCAGGCCCAGGTAGCCGATCATCAGGTGAGCAACGCGAGCTGGCGGCTGTGCGCGAGCAGAACGCCGTCGCGGCTCCACAGCTCGCCGTCCTCCTCGAAGAAGCCGCCACCCGAGGTCGACGAGCGGAACACGGCGAGCACGGGCTCGCCGGCCGCGACGGCCGCGGCGGCGGCCGGCGCGCGGAAGTGGACCGTCAGGTCGATCGTCGGTGCGCCCACCGGTCCGGTGAGACGCGTGAACGGCGCCGGCAGCCACGCGTCGGCGTACATGGCCAGGGCCGGCGCGTCGAGCGGCCGCGGCTCGGCCAGGCGCAGCCAGCCGCCGGTGAGCGCCTCGCCGGCGCCGCTGAACGGGGGCGCGCCGAGCGCCGGGCGGACCTCGAAGCGCCGGGCGATCGGGGGCGCCGTCTCACGCATTGGCATCGGCGCGATGGCCTCGGGCGGCGGCACGGCCGGCGGCGTGCCGGCGTAGTCCACGACGCTCTCGCGGTCGAGGGCAAGCGCGGCCAGCGCCAGGATGCACAGGCGCCCGTCCTGGCTGACGCGCGCGGACAGCGAGGTCAGCGACCGCCCGGTGCGCTCGACGGCCACGTCGATCTCCAGCCCGCCGTCGGCCGGCGGGCGCAGGTAGTGCAGCGTCAGCGAGCGCGGCTCGCGAGCGGGCGCGGCAACCTCGGCGAGCAGCGCGCGCAGCACGATCGCCGCCAGGTACCCGCCGTTGGGCCCGCGCGGGGTCGACCACGTCGTGTCGCACGTCGCCAGCCAGCGGCCAGGGCTCCCGGGCCGCACCGCGGTCGCTCGGTCGAACGCGCTGCGCGCGTCCGCCGTCGTGGTCTCCTCGCTCACGCGGCGGCCCCGCTCGTGGGCGCGGGCGGGCCCTCGCTGATCCCGATGCGCGCATGCAGGCGTCGCAGCGGCGCCGGCGCCCACCAGTTCCAGCGGCCCAGGAGCGCCATCAGGGCGGGGACGAGCAGCGCGCGGACGATCGTCGCGTCGATCGCCACCGCGATCGCCGTGCCGATGCCCACCTGCTTGATGAACAGCACGCCGGACGTCGCGAAGGCGCCGACCGCGACGATGAACAGCAGCGCCGCCGCGGTCACGATGCGCCCGGTCCGCTCGACGCCGAAGGCCACGGCCTCGCGGTCGGCCAGGCCGCCGTCGCGGGCCTCCTTGATGCGCGACAGCAGGAAGACGGCGTAGTCGGTGGCGAGGCCGAAGGCGATCGCGAACAGCAGCACGGGTTGAGTGGCCTCGAGGCCGCCGGCCGACGTGTAGCCGAGCAGGCCCTCCAGCCGCCCGTCCTCGAAGATGAGCACGAGCAGGCCGAACGTCGCGCTCAGCGTCAGCAGGTTCATCAGGAGCGCCTTGACCGGCAGCACGACCGAGCCGGTCATGAGGAAGAGGATCACCAGCGTCGTGCAGGCGAGCAGCGCGAGACCGAGCGGGAGGCTCGCGCGCAGGCTGTCCTGCTGGTCGACGAAGGCCGCCGCGTCGCCGCCCACGTCGACCGGCACCGGAGCGGGGACATCGCGCACGGCGCGCACGACGTCGAGGTTGCGGGGCGCCACCGGATCACCCGGCGGCAGCACGTCGATCTCGACCGTGTCCGGGCCCAGCCGCCGCGGGGGCGCCACCGTCCCCGCCCCCTCGACGGCTCGCAGGCGCCGGGCGTAGGCGCCCACGGCCGCGTCCTGTGCCGGCCCGGCGCGGGCGACGACGCGGATCGGCGCCTGGCCGGCGGCCGGGAAGTCGCGCTCGACGGCCTCGGCGACCTGGCGCGCCTCCGACGACTCGGGCAGCATCTTGGCGTTGGTGGGCACGAAGGTCGCGCGCAGGAAGGGCAGCCCGGCGACGATCAGCAGCGCCGCGGTCACGACGGCCACGGCCCCCGGGCGGCGCATGACGCCGTGCGCGAGCCGGTACCACCCGCCCGCGCTCGCCGGGCGGGCCGAGGCCTCGGCCGCGCGCCGCCAGCGTCGCGGGGCCAGCGCGTTCACGCGCGGGCCGAGCACGGCCAGCACGGCGGGCAGCACGAGCAGCGCCACCACTGCCCCGGCCAGGCTCACGAGCATCCCGCCGATGCCCATCGAGCGCAGGAACCCCAGCGGGAAGACGAGCAGCGAGGCCATCGCCGCGGCCACCGTCAGGGCGCTGAACAGCACCGTGCGACCCGCGGTCTGCAGCGTGCGGGCGATCGCCTCGCGGCCCGGGCCTGTGCGCGCGAGCTCCTCGCGGTAGCGCGACACCACGAACAGGCTGTAGTCGATGGCCAGGCCGAGGCCCATCGCCGTGACCAGGTTCAGCGCGAAGATCGACAGCTCGGTCACGTAGCCGTCGACGAGCCGCATGGCCAGGAAGGCCGTGACGATGGCCAGCGCGCCCATGAGCGGGGGCATGAGCGCGGCGACGACGCCGCGGAAGACCCACAGCGACAGCAGGAAGAGGATCGGGAAGGCGATCAGCTCGGCGCGCGCGAGGTCCTCGGAGACCTGCGTGCCGATCTCCGGGAAGGCGACGTCAGAGCCGCCGAAGGTCACGCCCTGGCCGCCGACGCGCCTCGCGCAGCCGCTGCACCGCCGCCTCCTCGTCGGCTCCCGGCTCGAGCTGCACGAGGACGGTGGTCGTGGCGCCGTCACGGGCCACGAGCCCGGGATCGCGTGTGGCCGGGTAGCTGAGCGTGCGGCCCACCGCGGGGTCGGCGTCGAGCTCGCGCACGACGTCGCGCACCCGCGCCGCGGCCGCCGGGTCGCTGCGGACGTCGCCGCCGGGGCCCACGAGCGCCACGACGCCGAAGCCCACGGCGCCGCCGCTGGCCGCCTCCGCGCTGTCCTCGGCGCGCACGCTCTCGGCCTGGGGGTCCTCGAAGTCGCGGTCCTCGCGCCCGAGCTCCCCGGCGACCGGCCCGCCGAGCACAGCGGCCACGACGAAGAAGAGACCCGCGGCGACGAGGATCCTGCGGGCGCGCGCATGCACGAAGCGCGCGAGGCGGGTCACGACGGCAGGTCCATCAAGCGTCGCCGCGCGACTGGCGCCACACCTCGACCGACACCTCGTCGACCGGCAGCGGGATCGGGGGCTCCGGCTTGGTCGCCTTCACCCACACCTCCTCGGCCTCGAAGTCGGCCAGCAGCCGGTCGGCGACCGCCGAGCACAGCCGCTCCAGCGTCCGGTAGGACCGCTGCTGGGCGACGAGCGCGACGCGCTCGCACACGACGCCGTAGTCGACGGTGTCGTCGACGAGGTCGGTCACCGTCGCGTCGCACTCGCCGACCTCGAGGCGGAGGTCCAGGACGAGACGCTGTCCCACCTCGCGCTCGGCCGCGCTGACGCCGTGGTGGGTGTACAGCGACAGGCCCGAGACCTCGATCGTGACCTCGGTCTGCGGCCCCTCGCCGTCGTCGCCGAAGTCGTCGTCGTCGTACTCGTCGCGCGGGTCGTCCTCGCGGTCAGGCGCCATGGGCGGCCAACGTAGCAGCAGCCACCCGCAGCGCATCCGCGTTGGCCGCCACGTCGTGGACGCGGAACAGCGTGGCGCCGCGCTCGAGCGCCATGACGCTCGTGGCGACCGTCGCGGCGACGCGGTCGTGCGGGTCCTCGCGGCCGGTCAGCCGCCCCAGGAACGACTTGCGCGAGGTGCCCACCATGACCGGGAAGCCGAGCGCGACGATCTCGTCCAGGCGCCGCAGCAGCTCGAGGTTGTGGTCGAGCGTCTTGCCGAAGCCGATGCCGGGGTCGACGTGGATGCGCTCGGGCGCAACCCCCTCGCCGACCGCGAACGCGGCGCGCTGCTCGAGGAAGGCGCGGACGTCGTCGACGACGTCGTCGTAGCGCGGGTCGTCCTGCATCGTGCGAGGCTCGCCGAGCATGTGCATGAGGCAGCACTCGCAGCCGGCCTGGGCGACGAGCCCCGCCATCGCCGGGTCGCCCCGAAAGGCCGTGACGTCGTTGACGAACGTCGCGCCGGCTGCCAGCGCGGCCGCGGCCACCGCCGCCTTGGAGGTGTCGATGCTCACGCGCGCTCGGCCCGCGAGCCCCTCGACGACCGGCACGACCCGCCGCAGCTCCTCGTCGAGGGAGACGCCGGCGGAGCCGGGACGCGTGGACTCCCCACCCACGTCGACGAGCTCGGCCCCATCCGCCGTCATGGCGAAGCCGTGGCGCACGGCAGCATCGACGGCGACCCACTCCCCCCCGTCCGAGAACGAGTCCGGCGTGACGTTGAGGACGCCCATCAGGCGGAAGGCCGTCACGGGCGGGATCCTAGGCCGAACCCATTTCAGGCCGCGTGTCGATTTTCGCGCTCCTCGTTCGACGTCCCTATTGCAACGACACACGAGACGGAGGTAGACGAGATGCGAGTGATGGTGCTGATCAAGGCGACCGAGGAGAGCGAGGCGGGGGTGATGCCCAGCACGGAGCTGCTCGAGAACATGATGCAGTTCAACGAGGAGCTGGTGAAGGCGGGCGTGATGCTCGCAGGCGACGGGCTGCATCCGAGCTCGAAGGGCGCGCGCATCCACTTCTCGGGCACCGACAAGAAGGTCATCGACGGGCCGTTCGCCGAGACGAAGGAGCTGCTTGCCGGGTACTGGATCTGGCAGGTGAAGTCGATCGAGGAGGCACTCGAATGGGCGCAGCGCATCCCTGGCGACCCGACCGGCCCGGACGGGATCGTCGAGCTGCGGCCGATCTTCGAGCCCGACGACTTCGGCGAGGAGCTGACGCCGGAGCTGCGCGAGAAGGAGCAGCAGCTGCGGGCGCAGACCGAGGGGACGTGAGAGCCTGACCACGATGGCGAACGCCGACGTCAACCGCACGATCGATGCCGTCTGGCGGATCGAGTCGGCGCGGCTGATCGCGGGACTGGCGCGGATGGTGCGCGACATCGGCGTCGCCGAGGACCTGGCCCAGGAGGCGCTGGTGGCCGCGCTCGAGCAGTGGCCCGAGTCAGGCGTTCCGGAGAACCCGGGCGCCTGGCTCATGGCCACCGCCAAGCACCGAGCCATCGACCGCTTTCGGCGTGCCGAGGTCCACGAGCGAAAGACGCGAGAGCTCGGGCTCGAGATCGAGCGGCTCGGTGACGGTCAGGGGGCCGATCCCGAGGCCCGGGTGGGCGACGTCTTCGACGACGACCTCCTGCGCCTGATCTTCACCACCTGCCACCCGCTGCTCTCGACCGAGGCGCGTGTGGCGCTGACGCTGCGGCTGCTCGGCGGGCTGACGACGAAGGAGATCGCCCGCGCCTACCTGGTTCCGGAGTCCACCATCGCGCAGCGGATCGTGCGCGCGAAGCGCACCCTCTCCGCCGCCCAGGTGCCGTTCGAGGTTCCCGCCCGCGACGAGCTGGCCGAGCGCCTGGGCTCGGTGCTCGAGGCGATCTATCTGATCTTCAACGAGGGCTACGCGGCAACGGCCGGCGATGAGGTGCTCCGTCCAGAGCTGATCGAGGAGGCGCTGCGCCTCGGCCGCATCCTCGCCGGGCTGCTTCCCGGCGAGTCCGAGGCTCATGGCCTGATTGCCTTGATGGAGCTCCAGGCCTCCCGATCGCGGGCGCGGACCGGCCCCACCGGCGAGCCGGTCCTGCTGCTCGACCAGGACCGGGCGCGCTGGGATTGGATGCTCATCGGCCGCGGGCTCGCCGCGCTGGAGCGCGCCCGGAAGGCCGGGGGAGCGATCGGTCCCTACACGCTCCAGGCGGCGATCGCCGCCTGTCACGCGAGGGCGCGGGCACCCGAGGACACCGACTGGGAGCGGATCGTCGCCCTCTACGACGGCTTGGCCGAGCTGACGGGGTCGCCCGTCGTCGCGCTCAACCGGGCCGTCGCAGTCGGCATGGCCTTCGGTCCCGAGTCGGCGCTCGCGCTGGTCGACTCGCTCCGCTCGGAGGCGGCGCTTCGCGAGTACCACCTGCTGCCGACCGTGCGCGGCAATCTGCTCGAGCAGCTGGGCCGCGACGAGGAGGCACGCCTCGAGTTCGAACGGGCGGTTGCGATGACGCCGAACCCGCGCCAGCGCTCCGCGCTGCTGCAACGGATCGCGGGCTCCGCCAACGGCAGCTAGCCGTCGCGGCCGGCCGGGCGCTCCTGCAGGACGGAGAGGATGTTGCCGGCCGGGTCCTTGAACCAGGCGATGTACGGCCCCTCGTCGCGGAAGACGCCCTTCTCGTCCTGGTTGAAGCCCTCATAGCGCTCGAACTGCACGCCGCGCTCGGCGAGCCCGTCGACGGCGGCGTCGATGTCGTCGACGGTGAAGTTGAGGATCGTGTAGTTCGCCGGCTCGAGATCCGCCTTCTCGTATACCAGCGTGCCCCGGTCGCCGGCGAGATGCAGCGTCATCAGGCCGTACTCGACCGACGTCTTGAGCCCCAGGGTCTCGCCGTAGAACGCACGCGCCTTCTCGAGGTCTGAGACGGCGAACCCGCTGTATGCCTTCGTGTTCTCGAACATGACCTACAGACCCCGCGCCGACCGCCGACTCATCGGGTCGCGTCCTTGGGCCGCCACTGGTTGGCACGCTCGCCCTTGGCCGCCAGGCGCGCCGTCTCCTCGACGCGCTTGGCGCGCGTCGGCGCGCGCTTGGCCTGCACGATCCACTCGAGGATGCCCCTGCGCGCCGACGGGGGGAAGCGGTCCCACTGCTCGCGCGCGCCCTCGTGCTCCTCGAAGGCCGCCGCGAGGTCGTCGGGCACGATGAGGGCCTCCACATCGTCGAGCCTGGTCCAGGAGCCGTCGGCCTTGGCCGCCTCGAGCACCGCGATCCCGGCCGGCGCCATCCGGCCCTCGCGTTGCAGGCGCTCGATGCGCGCCTTGTTGGTCCGCGCCCAGGCGCTCCCCCTGCGGCGCGGGGAGAACCACAGCTCCGAGCGCTCCTCGTCGCCCTTGCCCGCCTTGCTGTCGATCCAGCCGAAGCGCAGCGCCTCGACGACGGCGTCCTCGTAGCCGAGCACGGGCTTGCCGGTCCGCGGGCGCCAGGTCGTCAGCCACACGCCCTCGCGGCGCTCGTGGTGGCGCTCGAGCCACGCCGCCCAGTCGGCAGCGCTCTCGGCGTGGACGCGATCGCCGTCGTCGTGTGCTGCGGCCACGGCCGCATCGTGCCAGAGCGGGGGCTACCCGTACCGAGAGCAGCCGGGACCGGTCCTACGATCGATCGGTGCCCGAGCGCCTGTACTTCACCGACTCCGACGAGGCCAACGCGCTGATCGCCTCGGATCCGATGGCCCTGCTCGTGGGCTTCGCGCTGGACCAGCAGGTCAGCGTCCAGAAGGCGTTCTCCGGGCCGCTCGCGCTGCAGGAGCGCCTTGGCGCCATCGACGCCGCCACGCTGGCGTCCGCCGATCTCGAGCCCGATCTTCCGCGAGCGGCCGGCGATCCACCGCTTCCCAGGGGCGATGGCCAAGCGCGTGCACGACCTGGCGGCGCACGTGCGCGACGAGTACGACGGCGACGCCGCTCGGGTCTGGACCGGCGCCGCCGACGCCGCCGCGCTGCGCGCCAACCTCCAGGGCCTCCCGGGCTTCGGGGAGATGAAGGTCAAGGCGCTCGGCGCCGTGCTGGCCAAGCGCTTCGGCGTCGACGTCGCCCGCGAGCTCGTGCCGGGCCACCCGACGCTGGGCGACGTGGACTCCGCGCAGGCCCTCGCCGAGTACCAGGCGGCCAAGCGCGAGCACAAGGCCGAGTGGTCGCGCGGCACCGCGCCGGCCGCCGGCGACCGATGAGTTCCCACCGGCAGACGCGTCCTAGATGACATGACGACTTCGTACGACACCGACCGCAAGCGCTGGCTCGCCCTCTACGTGCTGTGCGCCGGGGTGCTCATGATCGTGCTCGACGCGACGATCGTGAACGTCGCGCTGCCCTCGATCCAGGACGACCTCGGCTTCTCGCAGAGCAGCCTCGCCTGGGTGGTCAACGCCTACCTGATCGCGTTCGGCGGCCTGCTGCTGCTGGCCGGCCGCCTCGGCGACCTGCTCGGCCAGCGGCGCATCTTCCTCATCGGCCTGGCCGTGTTCACGATCGCCTCGGTGCTGTGCGCGACCGCCCAGACCCAGGGCATGCTGATCGCGGCGCGCTTCGTGCAGGGCGTCGGCGGCGCGCTGTCCTCGGCCGTGGTGCTCGGGATGATCGTCACGATGTTCCCCGAGCCGCGCGAGCAGGCCAAGGCCATCGGCGTCTACGGCTTCGTCGCCTCGGCCGGCGGCTCCATCGGGCTGCTCGCCGGCGGCGTCCTGACCGAGGCCATCAACTGGCACTGGATCTTCTTCATCAACGTGCCGGTCGGCATCGCCACGGCCTACTTCGCGCGCAGGCTGGTCGCGCCGCGCGAGGGCCTCGGCTTCGGGGCCGGCGCCGACCTGCCGGGCGCCGTCATCCTCACCGCGGGCCTCATGCTCGGCGTGTACACGATCCTCGAGGTCGGCGAGCAGGGCTGGGGCTCGGCCCGGACGCTGCTGCTCGGCGCGGTCGCGAGCCTGCTCGTGGCCGGATTCGTCGTGCGCCAGGCACGGATCGAGAACCCGCTGATGCCGCTGCGCCTGTTCGCCTCGCGCAACGTGGTGGGCGCCAACGTCGTCATCGCGCTGGTCGTGGCCGGGATGTTCTCGATGTTCTTCCTCGGCGCGCTGTACATGCAGCGCGTCCTGGGCTACGACCCGCTCGCCGTCGGCCTCGCGTTCCTGCCCTCGACGCTGGTCATGGGCACGATGTCGCTGCGCTTCTCCGAGCGCCTGAACATGCGCTACGGCCCCAAGGCGACGCTGATCCCCGCCATGGTGTCGATCACGGCGCGGGCTGCTGCTGTTCGCGCGCACGCCGGTGGACGGCGACTTCCTCACCGACATCGTGCCGCCGATGGTCCTGTTCGGCCTCGGCGCGGGCGTCGCCTTCCCGTCGCTCATGACGCTCGCGATGTCGGGCGCCACGCCGGCCGACGCGGGCCTGGCCTCGGGCCTGATCAACGCCACCGTCCAGGTCGGCGGAGCGATCGGCCTCGCCGTGCTCGCGACCCTGGCCACCGAGCGCACCGACGGCCTGCGCGCCGACGGCGAGTCCGTCGCCTCCGCGCTGAACGGCGGCTACCACCTCGCCTACCTCATCGGCGCGATCCTCGTCGCCGTCGCGATCGTCGTGGCCTTCAGCGTCCTGCGCAGCCCGACGCCGCCCGACACCGCCCACGCCGAGTCACGCGCCGGCGAGCCGGCGTATGACGCGGCGTAGGGCCGGCGCGCCGCGGGCGCTCGCGGGCACTGCCGACCGGCGCCCGAGGTGCGGAAGCGTGACGCCTGCCGAGCTCCGCCGGACCTGCCTGCGCCATCCCGGCGCGGAGGAGACCTTCCCCTTCGGGGAGGTGACGTCGGTCTTCAAGGTCAACGGGAAGATCTTCGCGCTGAGCCCACTGCGCGCGAAGCCGCTGACGGTCAGCGTGAAGTGCGAGCCCGAGCTGGCCGAGAGCCTGCGGAGCACCTATCCGGCGATCGAGCCGGGCTACCACCTCGACAAGCGCCACTGGATCACGATCACCGTCGACGGCTCACTGCCCGCCGACATGATCGGCGACCTCGTCGAGGACAGCTACGACCTGGTGAAGCCGAAGACGACGCGCGCGAAGGGCTGACCCCGCCCGGGCCCGCGCCGCGCCGCTGTTTCGCGCGCGACGCCCGCTCAGGCCAGCTCGGGCTTCTCGGGCAGGTCGAGGCCGCGAGCCTCGACGCTGCCGCCGGCCAGCCCCGGGCGGGGCAGCGGCCGCGGGCCCTCGCGGCGGTCTGCGGGCTGCGGGGCGCCGGGAAGCTCGGGCGGCGCGGCCGGCGGCTGGTCGGCGCCGAAGACGTCCTCCTCGGTCTTGCCGGCCAGCAGCGCCTCGAACTGCTCCTTCTCGATCGTCTCGCGGCGGACGAGGACCTCGGAGATGGTGTGCAGCGAGTCGCGGTGCTCGGTGAGCAGGTCCTTGGCGGCCTGGTGGGCGGACTCGACGATGCGCCGGATCTCGTCGTCGATCTCGCGGGCGATCTCGTCGGAGTAGTCGGGCTCGGCCGAGAACTCGCGGCCCAGGAACGGCTGGCCGTGGTCGTGGCCGAAGACGCGCGGGCCGAGCTTCTCGGACATGCCGAAGCGCATGACCATCTGCTTGGCCGTCGCGGTGACCTTCTCGAGGTCGTTCGACGCGCCCGTCGTGATCTCGCCGAAGACGATCTCCTCGGCGGCGCGGCCGCCGAGCGTCATCGCCATGCCGTCGGTCAGCTCCGCGCGGGTCGTGAGGAACTTGTCCTCCTGGGGCATCGAGATCGTGTAGCCCAGCGCCTGCCCGCGGCCGACGATCGAGATCTTGTGCACCGGGTCGGAGTGCTCGAGGTAGTGGCCGACGATCGCGTGGCCCATCTCGTGGAAGGCGGTGATGAGCCGCTCCTTCTCGCCCATGACGCGGGTCTTCTTCTCCGGGCCGGCGACGACCCGCATGATGCCCTCTTCGAGCTCGATCTGGGTGATCTCGCGCTTGCCGGTGCGGGCGGCGAGCAGCGCTGCCTCGTTGACCAGGTTGGCGAGGTCGGCGCCGGTGAAGCCGGGAGTCTGGCCGGCCAGCGCGTCGACGTCGATCTCCTTGGCCAGCGGCTTGCCCCGCGTGTGGACCTCGAGGATCTTCGCGCGGCCCTTGCGGTCGGGCCGGTCGACGGTGATCTGGCGGTCGAAGCGGCCGGGGCGCAGCAGGGCGGGATCGAGGATGTCGGGCCGGTTGGTGGCCGCGATCATGATGATGTTGTCCTTCATCTCGAACCCGTCCATCTCCACCAGGAGCTGGTTCAGGGTCTGCTCGCGCTCGTCGTGCCCACCGCCCAGGCCGGCGCCGCGGTGGCGGCCGACGGCGTCGATCTCGTCCATGAAGATGATGCACGGCGAGTTCTGCTTGGCCTGCTCGAAGAGGTCACGCACGCGCGAGGCGCCGACGCCGACGAACATCTCGACGAAGTCCGAGCCCGAGATCGAGAAGAACGGGACGCCGGCCTCACCGGCCACGGCGCGGGCCAGCAGCGTCTTGCCGGTGCCGGGAGGGCCGTAGAGCAGGACGCCCTTCGGGATGCGCGCGCCCGAGCGCCTGGAACTTCTTGGGGTTCTCGAGGAACTCCTTGATCTCGTGCAGCTCCTCGACGGCCTCGTCGGCCCCGGCGACGTCGCGGAAGGTGATCTTCGGCGAGTCGACCGACAGCCGCTTGGCGCGCGACTTGCCGAACGACATGACCTTCGAGCCGCCGCCCTGCACCTGGTTCATGAGGAAGATCCAGAACCCGATGAAGATCAGGAAGGGCAGGACGTAGGTCAGCAGGGAGAGCCAGCCGTTGGACTTGGAGCCCTCGACGTCGTAGTCCTTGATCTCGCCGTTGGCCTTCGCCGCCTCGAGGCGGGTGTCCAGCCGGCCCGCGGCCTCGTCCGTGTAGCCCGTCTCGTAGGTCTGACCGCTCTTGAGCTTCACGGTCATCGTGTTGTCCTTCGTCTTCAGGTCCACGGTCTGGACCTGGCCCGCCTCGAGCTGCTGCACGAAGGTGCCGTAGGACGGCGGCTCCTCCTGGTTGCCCGGGCTGATCAGCTTCTGGGCGAAGAAGGCGAGCACGACCACGATCAGGATCGGGAACGCGGCGCTCTTGAAGAAGCGACTCATCGGCTAGCAGAGGGTACCAGCACGCCTCGGGTCGGCCGGACGGTTGACCCGCCCGCGCGACTGGCGTCACAGACACGCATCTTCCCGTGTCTACGGGGTGTCCGACGGGTCGGTTCCCTGCCATCGGAGCGCCGCCACGTAGGGCAGGTTGCGGTAGCGCTCGGCGTGATCGAGCCCGTAGCCGATCGCGAAGCGGTCGGGGATCTCGAAGCCGACGTAGCGGATCGGCACGTCCACCTTGCGCCGGTCGGGCTTGGTGAGCAGCGCGCAGACCTCCAGCGAGGCCGGGTTGCGGGCGCCGAGGTTGCGCATGAGGTATTGCAGCGTCAGCCCCGAGTCGACGATGTCCTCGACGATCAGGACGTCGCGGCCCTGGATCGACGTGTCGAGGTCCTTGAGGATCCGCACGACGCCGCTGGAGTCGGTCGCCGACCCGTAGGAGGCGACGGCCATGAAGTCGACCTCGCACGGGATGTCGATCGCGCGCATGACGTCGGCCAGGAAGAACACGGCACCCTTGAGCACGCCGATCAGCATGAGGTCGCGGCCCTCGTAGTCGGCCGTCACCTGCCGCCCGAGGGCGCGGACGCGCTCCTTGAGCTCGTCGGGCTGGACGAGGATCTCGCCGATCTGGGGGTCGCGCACGGGCGCGCCAGTCTAGGGCTTACGGGGCCGCCGACGTGGGCGGGCGCTCGGGCAGCGGCGGCACGGGCACCATGCGCAGGACGCCGTCGGCGATCACGGCCCGGGCGCCGTCTCCCACGTCGAGGGCGGCGCCCGCGGGGTCCAGCGCGAGGATGTCGTGCAGGCGCGCCGCGGCCCGCGCGCACAGGCCGCCCGTCGCGTCCTCGGCCAGCCGGCGCACGACGAGGCGCGCGAGCGCGGGCGGGAGCGCCGCGAGCTGCTCCACGTCGATGTGATCGCGGCCGGCCAGGGCGGTGGCGACCATCTCGTCGAGCACGGCGGCCTCCTCGCGCAGCAGCGCGGCGGTGCGCAGGACGTTGGCCTCGGCCTGGGGGTGGACCGCGCGCAGCGCCGGCATCAGTCGCGCGCGCACGCGCGAGCGGGCGTACGCGTCGCCCTCGTTGCCGGGGTCCTCGCGCCAGGCGAGGCCGCGCGAGGCGCACCACGCGGCGGTGTCCTCGCGCGTGAGGCCCGCGCGCAGGAGCGGGCGTACCAGCAGCCCCGCGACGTCTGCCATCCCCAGCAGCGCCCGGCGGCCGGGCGAGGCGGCCAGGCGGTAGAGCACGGTCTCGGCCTGGTCGGTGGCCGTGTGGCCGGCTGCCAGCCGCGCTCCCAGCGTCGCCGCCATGCGCGTGCCCTCGCCGTAGCGCGTGTCGCGCGCCCACGCCTGGACGTTGCCCGCGCCCTCCGGCCGGCGCGCGCGGTGGACGTGCAGCTCGACCCCCAGGCGCTCGCACAGCGCCCGGCAGTGGGCCGCGTCCTGCGCGGAGCCGGCGCGCAGCCCGTGGTCGACGTGCAGCGCGCTGACCGCCTCGCGGCCGGCGAGCTCCACGGCGACGTCGAGCAGGCACACGGAGTCGCGCCCGCCGGACAGCAGCACGACGACCGGCCGGCCCTCCGGCAGCAGCCCTCCCGCGCGCACGCGCGTGAGAACGTCGGGGTCGCGCCGCTCGCCCGCCTCGCCGTCGCGCCGTTCGCCCGACCCGCTCATCGCGTCGCCGTGATCACGAGGTAGCGGCTCGTGGTGCGAAAGCCCCGCGGGTCCTCGTTGGCGTCCGCCAGCAGCTCTGCGCTCTCGTCGCGCAGCGCCGCCCAGCGCTCCGGCGCCGTCTGCCGCCGGCACCAGCGCCACACCGGGTGGTGCTCCTCCTCCTCGGCGAACCAGGCCGACGGCGAGGCGCCGGTGAAGGCCAGCCCATGCTCGGCGACCCCGACGTCGCGCGCGCCGTGGCGCGTGAGGAGCTGCGCGGCCCACGCGGCGTCCCCCCACCGCGGCGGATCGCTCGGCGGGGCGCTGACGGCCGACCACAGCAACCGGCCGATCGCGTTGATGGGGCCGTCGGGCACCCAGCTGGTGAGCGCGATGCGCCCGCCGGGGCGCACGGCGCGCAGGACCTCGGCCGCCGCGCGGCCGGGGTCCGGGGCGAAGATGACCCCGAAGACGCTGACGACGGCGTCGAAGGACGCGTCCTCGACGGGCAGGTCGAGCACGTCGCCGACGACGAAGCGCACGTCGCCGTCCAGGCCCTGCCCCCGCCGCGTCGCGAGCTCCACGAGATCAGCGGCCGCGTCCACCCCGACCGCGGTCGCGCCGCGGCCGGCCGCCGCCAGCGCGGCGTTGCCCGTTCCGCAGGCCACGTCGAGCACGCGGTCGCCGGCGCTGACGCCGGCGGCGTCCAGCGCGATCGGGGCGGCCGGGGCGAGCGTCCTCGCGGTCCTGTCGTAGTCCCCGTCGCCCCAGTCCAGCTCGCCGGCCAAGTGGACCAAGCCTACCGCCGGGTGGGTCAGTCCTCCTCGGCCGGACGGGCCAGGAACAGCTCCGTCGGCGACGTGAACCCCTTGAGGCTGACCTCGCCGATGCGCTCGAACACCAGGTGCGATCCCGACGCCTCGACCACGGGGCGCGTCACGATGACCTCGCCTCCGGCGGCGCGCGCCGCCACGCGGTGGGCCTGGTTGACCTCGCGCCCGTAGTAGTCGCCGTCGCGGTAGAGCACCTCGCCGAAGTGCACCCCGATGCGCGGCAATGGGCGCTCCACCACGAGCTGCTGGAAGCCGACGGCCCAGTCGACCAGCGACGACGCGTCGCTGCCCACGACCATCACCTCGTCGCCGATCGTCTTGATGACGCGCGCGTCGTCGGGCAGCGTGTGCTCGACGACCTCGACGAAGCGCTCGACCGCGTTGACCGCCTCCTCCTCGCCGGCCTCCTCGGTGAGCCGCGTGTAGCCGGCGAGGTCGGCGAAGGCGATCGCCACGCGCAGGCGGCCGAGATCGAGCGTCTCGGCCCCCAGCTCGGCCTCCATGTGGCCGATGACGTCCTGCTCGACGAAGTGGGCGAGGAAGCGCTGGTGGACGTGGTCCATGATCGGCGAGGTCAGCGGCAGCAGGTCGCCCGACAGGCCGCGCATCTCCTCGGCCATCTGCAGCGCGGGGACGCCGTCGCGCATCAGCGGCTCGTGGACGTAGAGGTGGAAGAGCCGCACCTCGGCGTCGGCCATCTGGGCCAGCGCCTGCCCGTACACGCGCGTGAGCTGGAGCAGAGCGACGAGCGGGAGGCCGGCGTCCAGCACCGCCGCGACGTAGCGCAGGAGCTGCAGGTCCTCGTCGGAGATGTGCTCCAGCGAGGCCGCGTTGAAGCCCATCGTCGCGTAGATGCGCTCGATCAGCGCGGGCTGGAGCCCGCTCTCGCGCGCCGCCTCCTCGAGGGTGTGGTCGGCGGCGGCCGGCGGCAGCAGCTCCTCGATGTAGCCGAAGGCGAGCCGGCCCTCCTCGGTCGCGCGCCGGATCTCCCGCAGGGTGTGCCCGCGGTCGCGCAGGCGGGCGACCATGCGGGCCTGCGCGACCGCCCGCTCGGTCCACGCGCCGTCGGAGGTCTGGGGCACGAGGCCATCCTGCGCCCAGCGGCGCAGGGTGCTCGGCGCGACGCCGGCACGCCGCGCGGCCTCGGCGGTCGACATCCCGTCGCTCACCGGCGGAGGTTCCCAGCGGTCTCCGACGCGTGACGGGAGCCGCTGAGCATCAGCGGCGGGACCCCGATGTCGGTGGTCCCGCCGCCCGCGGGCGTAACGTCCCGCTGCGTCGGCCGACGGCGCTCGTCGCGTGAGCGGCGGCGCCTTGCGGGCGGAACTCCCCTTCGGGTGGCCCGCCCACTCTGCGGCCTGGTGCCTTGGTCGTGCACATAGAGGTACTCCCCGCGCGCGATGCCTGTCAACGTCAACCGTTGCGCGTCAAACCTTCAGGTGCGGGTAGTCGCTGGCGACCACGCCGCGGTACTGCTCGTAGATCGGCTTCGTCACCGGGATCAGCGACAGCGCCGCCTTGACGTCGCCCGCCGTCTTGATCCGCCGCCGGGCGATGGCGATGGCCACGTTCTCCTTGCCCTGGAAGTACTTGTTGGCCGTCTCGGACGACATGGCCATGCGCACCTTCGGCTCCCAGTCGACGTCGTCGGTCCACTCCCACACGATGTGGCGATCCTCGTCCGGCCGCGCCGCGCGCACGTTCACGACGAGGTCCATGTCCTCGAACTCGAAGCGTTGCGGGACGTCCGCGTCCTGCAGCTTCGGCCCCATGTCGGGGTCTGAGTCCATCATCCCGAAGATCCGGTCCATGACCTCGCGGAACTCCTGCGGCGACCGGTACTGGGCTCCCATCGCTGAACGCTCCTCCTGCTCGACCTCGTCGACGGGCCGCCGGCGGCGGCCGCCCTCATCCTCCGCCAGATCGCTGCGGCGTGCACGCCGGCTGCCGCACCGCGCTAGCTCTTGGTGCGACTGCCCGTCGTGGAGTCGGCGGGCTTCGGCTTCGCCGCGGCGGTGGGCTTGGCGGCGGCGGGCTTCGTGGCGGCGCCCTTGCCGGCCGCGCTGCCCGCCTTCGCCGAGCGACCGGCCTTGGCCGCCGCGCGGGTCGCGGCGGCGGCGGTCTCGCTGGCTGCGCTGCGGGTGCGGCGCGCCGCCGTCGCTCGCGCGCGCGGGGTTGGTGCGGCGCTGCCGCCCGCTGCCTCGAGCGCGGCGAGGCGGGCCTCGATGCGGTCGAGCCGCTGCCCGATGCTCTTGACGTCGTCGCCCGTCGGCGGTCGCAGGTCGTCCAGCGTCGAGCGCACGCGGACGGCGGCGCTCGTGAGCTCGTCGGCCAGCTCCTGCGCGCGGTCGCGCGTGAGCTGCGCCTGGCCGGCCGCG
Source organism: uncultured Actinomycetes bacterium (assembly GCA_963840185.1). Lineage (GTDB taxonomy): Bacteria > Actinomycetota > Thermoleophilia > Solirubrobacterales > Solirubrobacteraceae > JAOPZW01. The sequence goes on from CAWIXY010000001.1 coordinate 576,611, forward strand.
GACTGCACCGCCTGGGCGGCGGCCGCGCGCACGGACTCGGCACGGGACTGCTTCTTGCGCTCCTTGTCCTTCTTCTTCGCCACGGAGCGCCGGAGTCTATCCTCGCCCGCCGTGCCGGCGACACCCCTGCACCTGAGGCCGACCGCCGCCCTGGCCGAGCGCGCGCTGCTGCCCGACGACCCGGGCGACGCGCTGGCGCTCGCCCAGGCCCTGCTGGACGGCGTCCTCATGTTCAACCACAGCCGCGGCCTGTGGGGGTACACGGGGACCGCGGCGGACGGCGAGCCGCTGACCATCCAGAGCACGGGCCTGGGCGGCCCGAGCGCCGCGGTCGTGCTCGAGGAGCTCTGCGACCTCGGGCTGCGCACCGCGATCGGCGTCGGCCCGTGCGAGGCCCTGGCCGCCGACCTCGCGCTCGGCGACCTCGTCGTGGCGAACACCGCGGTCACGGGCGACGGCGCGAGCGCCGCCCTCGCCGGCGCGCCGAGCGTGCACGCCGACCCCGAGCTTGCGACCGCGCTCGCCGAGCAGGCCGAGCACGCGGGGCTCGTCGCGTCCCATGACCTGCACTACGCGCCCCCACCCGCGCCCGAGGGCGCGCTCGCGACGAACCTCCAGGCGGCGGCGATCCTCGCCGTCGCCCGGCGCCGCGGCGTCCGCGCGGCATGCGTGCTGACCGTCGCCGCGGCCCCCGCGGGCCGCCTGGACGGCGAGCAGCTCGAAGCTGCGATCGAGCGGGCGGGCCGCGCCGGCGCCACCGCGCTCAGCGCGCGCGCGGGTCGCACGTAGCCGCCTCGTCCCGCTCTGCCCTCATCAGCCCGTCGCAGCGCGGCCGGGAGCGGGCACGCCCGCGCCGGGGCGCCCCCGCGGGCGCTACGAGCCGGACCCGCCCGAGCCGTCGGCGCCCGAGCCCTTCGCGCGCGTGGCCGGCTTGCGTGTGGCCGGCTTGCGCGTGGCCGCCTTGCGCGTTGCCGCCTTGCGGGCGGCCGGCTTGCGGGCGGACGCCGGCCGCGCGGCCGGCGCCGCGGCCGGCGTGTCCGCCGCGGCCGGCGTCGCGCGTCCCGCGGCGACCCCGCGCTGGACCTCGTCCAGCTGCTCGGCCAGCCGCGACAGGGTGCTCTCGATCGCCTGGAGGCGCTGGTCGAGCGCGGCCGTGGTCGACAGGGCGACGACGTGCTCGTCGAGGCGGTCGACGCCGTCCTCGATGCCCTCCAGGCGCTGGGAGACCGATCGCACCCGGCGCGTGAGGCGCTCGATGTCTGCCGCCGAGGGGATGTTCAGCGCCCCGAAGGCGACCTCCTGGGCCTGGGCCGCTCGCTCGCGCGCCTCGAAGGCGCGCGAGATCGCTCCGTTCACCAGCGGGTTCTCGAGGAGGTCCTGGGCGAGCTTGCCCAGCGCGTCCTCCCCGGACTTGGCCAGCCGGTCGCGCAGGCCCTCGTTCGGCGTCGGGTCGTCCATGGACGCAACCTACCCGGCCCCAGCCCCGCCGACCAGCCCTCGAGCTGTGGTCGAGGGTTCTTCTTGGCGCGCGAGCTGGCGCTCGCGGGCGGGACGCTTCAAGGCCTGTGCCCGGCCGGTCGATAACCAGGGTCAGCGGCGCCCTCGCGCACGCGTCCTCATGCACCACTCTGCCCAAGCCACCACGGTCCGTTGCATTCGGACATACCTGCATATAGCGTGCGGCGCGTGCGAGCAGGAGGCCCTGATAGGGTCGCGCCGCGCGTCGTCGCAGGCAGGTCGTCGCGTGGCGGGAGGAGACCGCACCTACGCATGAACGCGCGCAAGCTGCTCATCAGCCTGTTGTTCGCAGGCCTGTTCCTGGTCGGGTTCGGCTCCTTCGTCCTCCCCGCGTCCGCGGACACGCGGTACGTCGTGACCCTGGTCAGCGGCGAGACCGTGCAGATCGACGTGCCCGACGGCCAGACCGTCGAGCAGGTCGTCGGCGGCCCGGTGCTCAGCGCCACGCCCGTCTCGGCCCCGGCGCCGGCGCCCGCAGGCGCTCCTGCGCCGCCCGTCAGCTCCTCGACGGCCCCTGCGCCGCCGGCGGCCACGCCGTCCGACGCGACGCCGACCGACGAGCCCGGCACCGCGAGCAAGCAGCATCAGGCGACATCCCCGGAGGCTAAGTCGAACGCTCGACCTGAGGGTGAGGGTTCGGGTGACGGCGATGCTGCGAAGGACAAGACGCAGGGGAACGAGAAGGGCGAGGAAGCTGCCGCCGACCCGCACGCCCCCTCGCCCGCCGACCCGGGCTTCGCACTGTCGCTCCCCGGCCCCGCGCCGATCGGTGTCCCCAACTTCTTCATCGACAAGTTCAGGATCCCGCCGTTCCTGCTGCCGATCTACCAGGCGGCCGGCATCGAGTACGGCGTGCGCTGGGAGGTCCTGGCCGCGATCAACGAGATCGAGACGGACTACGGGCGCAACCTCAACGTCTCATCGGCCGGCGCGCTGGGCTGGATGCAGTTCATCCCGTCGAGCTGGAAGATGTACGGCGTCGACGCCAACCGCGACGGCAGCAAGGACCCGTACAACCCGGTCGACGCGATCTTCGCCGCCGCGCGCTACCTCAAGGCCGCGGGCGCCGATCGCGACCTGCGCCGCGCGATCTTCGCCTACAACCACGCCGACTGGTACGTCGAGAGCGTGCTCATGCGCGCCCGCCTCATCGGCGGCCTGCCCGCCGACCTCGTGGGCTCGCTCGGCGGCCTCACGCAGGGGCACTTCCCTGTGCACGCCAAGGCCCGTTACGCCGACGACCTCTCGGCCCGCGAGGCGACCAAGCGCGTGAAGAAGGGCCGCAACGCCGCGCTGCCGGTGGACGGCGACGCCTCGCGCCGCGGGGTCCGGATCTTCGCGAAGGCGGGCTCCCCGGTGGTTGCCGTGCAGGACGGCAAGATCGTGCGGATGGGCTGGACCGAGCGCCTCGGCCGCTTCGTGCAGCTGCGCGACGTCTACGGCAACACCTACACCTACGCCCACCTCAAGAAGCTCGCCCGCGCGCACCCGGTGCCCAAGCGGCGGACGGTCACGCGCGCCGACGTGCGCCGCGAGCTCGACCTCCCCCGCCGCGACCCCGCCCCGCGGTCCCCGGCGAGCGCCGGGGAGCAGGGCCCGCGCAAGCAGCGCGCAGCGAGCGCCACGAAGGCGAGCGCCGCACGCGCGAGCGCCGCCGCCTCGCCGGACGCCGCCGACCCCGCCGCGACCGTGGCCAAGGAGCGCATCTTCGCCCACCCCGACCGCCCGCGCGCCTTCCGCGCCGGCGGCGAGGAGCAGCTCCTGCAGAGCGGCACCGACCTCAGCGGCTCGACCACCTTCAACTCCTACTTCACCGAGCTCTACGGCCTCAAGCGCAAGGACGTCGAGCTCCGGCGCCTCAAGCCCGGGTCGAAGGTCATCGCCGGCACGATCCTCGGCCGGATCGGCACGGACGGCACGAAGACCGCCCCGCACACGCTCTTCGAGATCCGCCCGGCCGGCCGCGAGGCCCCGCGCATCGACCCCAAGCCGATCCTCGACGGCTGGAAGCTGCTCGAGTCCACCGCGATCTACCGCGCGGCCGGCAAGAACCCGTTCTTCGGTCCCGACGCCGACAACCCCTCGATCGGCCAGATCCTGCTGATGAGCAAGGAGGCGCTGCAGCGCCGCGTGCTCACCAACGCGAACATCGAGATCTACGAGTGCGGGCGCCGCGACGTGCGCGCCGGCGGGATCGACCGCCGCGTCCTTGCCGCGCTCGAGTTCCTCGCCGCCAGCGGCCTCAAGCCGACGGTCACCTCGCTGCACTGCGGCCACGGCTACTACACGGCGTCGGGCAACGTCTCCCATCACTCGTCGGGCAACGCCGTCGACATCGCCAAGGTCAACGGCATCCCGATCCTCGGCCACCAGGGCGAGGGCTCGATCACCGACATCACCGTGCGGCGCCTGCTCACGCTCCAGGGCACGATGAGGCCCGACCAGATCATCAGCCTCATGACGTTCGAGGGCGCCGACAACACGATGGCGCTGCCCGACCACGCCGATCACATCCACCTCGGCTTCAAGCCGCTGTTCGGCACGAACGCGAAGCTCGGCCGCCAGCTCAACTCCGTGCTCAAGCCGGGTCAGTGGATCAAGCTCATCGACCGGCTCGGCAAGATCGACAACCCGACGGTGCTCACGCAGCCCTCGAAGTACTCGATCAAGGTCACGAAGCCGAAGCGGGCCAGCCGCGCCCACGCCGGCGAGTAGCTCAGCCCCGCGCCCGCTGTTCCGCTTCGTCCAGGTCGAGCTCCCCTGGGCCCTCGCGCCGCCCGACGGCCGCTACGTCGTCCGCGGTCACGCAGGCGAGCCGACGCATGTGCTGGTCGTCGGGTCGCTCGCCGCCGAGCGCGCCGGGAGACGGCCGCGCCGCCGCCGTGCACGTGAGGTCGAGCCTGAGCCTTCGCTGCCCGCGGTGCCCGTCACCCGCGTGACGCTCGTGGCCGCGGAGCCCTTCGGCGAGCACGCCGAGGCCGAGCGCTGGCTGCGGGGGGCCGACGTCGACGCGGCGGCCGACGAGGCGCTCGCGGTGCTCGGACGCGTGCTGCACGCCCTGCGCGTCGCCAGCGCCGACCCGTCGATCGGCACGCCGTCGCGCGCCCAGGCGCTGACGGTGCGCGTCGGCCTGGGCGAGGGCGAGCAGGTCGCCGAGGGCCGCTGGACGCACGCCGTCGAGCTGCCCGGCGGCGACCCGCCCGCCCGCCGGCGAGCCGGTCGCGGCGACGCGGCGGGCGGCGGGAGGGCCGGAGACCGCCTGGCCGCGCTGCTCGGCGGCCGCGACGCGGCGCTCGCCTGCGAGGAGCTCGCGCTGCGCGCCCGCGCCGACGTCGACGCCGACCGCCACCGCGAGGCCGCCCTGCAGCTGCGCGCCGGCGCTCGAGGCCGCGCTGGCGGAGCTCCAGCCGTGGTCGGACCGCGGCGACCTCGCCGAGCGCCTCGCCGAGCTGCGCCGCCCTGCGCGAGACCGTCGACGACGCCGCCGCGGCTGCCCTGGCCGGCGGCCTCGACGACACCCAGATCGACGCCGTCAGGCACGCGCTGGGGCGCCTGGAGGCGGCGCTGCGCGCCCGCACGGCGGCCGGCTCGGACTGAGCGACGGCCGCGCCTACAGCGCCGCGACCAGCGCCTGCAGCTCGGCCACGACGTCGCCCGACAGCTTGACCGCCGCGCGCCCGTCCTCGGGCGTCGCGCCCTGGGTCACGATCGCCACCTGTCCGCCGCTGCGACGCGTGACCGACGGCAGCTGCGCGATCGGGTGGACCTCGAGCGACGAGCCGACGCACAGCAGCAGGTCGGCGCCGGCGGCCAGCGCGTAGGCGCGCTCGAGCGCACCCTCGGGCAGCCACTCGCCGAACAGCACGACGTCGGGCTTCAGCGGCGCCCCGCACGCGCAGCGCGGGACGCCGGCCGGGTCGGCCGCCAGCCGCGCCCGCGTGTCCGCGAGCGTGGCCGTGGCGCCGCAGGACAGGCACGAGGCGTGCTCGATCGTTCCGTGGACCTCGACGAGCTCCGACGTCCCGGCCTTGCGGTGCAGCATGTCGATGTTCTGCGTGATGACCGCGTCGAGCTTGCCGCGGCGCTCGAGCTCGACCAGCGCGTGGTGCGCGCCGTTGGGCTGCTTGCCCTCGAGCGTCGCGAAGCGGGCGCCGTAGAAGCGCCAGAAGCGCTCGGGGTCGGCTCGCCACGCGTCGATGTGGGCGACCTCCATCGGATCGACGTCCTCCCACAGGCCCGTGCCGGGCGTGCGGAAGTCGGGGATCCCCGAGGGCACCGAGATGCCCGCGCCGGTGAGCGCGACGACCGAGCCGGCGGCGCGCACGAGCGCGGCCAGCTCCTCGATGGAGTCCCGCGCGACCGTGGTCATGGCCATGACGCTAGCGGCCGCTCCACGCCGGCTGGCGCTTGCCGAGGAACGCGGAGATGCCCTCGCGCGCGTCCTCGCTGCCGAACGCGTGCGCGAAGGCCTGCTTCTCGGCCTCGATGCCCTCGTCGAGGTCGCCCTTCGCCGAGACGCGCTTGATCTCCGCCAGCGCCAGCGGCGCCTGGCCGGCGAGCTTGCGCGCCCAGAGCAGCGCTGTGTCGAGCAGCTCGTGGTCGACGACGACGTTGTTGACGAGGCCGAACTCGTAGGCCTCGTCGGCCCCGATCGCGTCGCCGACGAGGTTCATCTCGAGCGCCTTGCTCTGGCCCACGAGGCGCGGCAGCCGCTGCGTCCCGCCGAAGCCCGGGATGATCCCGAGCTTGATCTCGGGCTGGCCGAGGAGGGCCGAGCGCGCGGCGATGCGCACGTCGCAGGCCATCGCCAGCTCGCAGCCGCCGCCGAAGGCCAGCCCGTTGACCGCGGCGATCGTCGCGATCCCCTCGGTCCCCAGCTCGCGGAACAGCGCGTGCGCCTGGTCCAGCAGCTCGGCGCCGCCCGCCTCGTCCATCTGCGTGAAGGCCTTGATGTCGGCGCCGGCCGAGAACAGCAGCGGGTTGGCCGACGCGATCACGAGCGCGCGCACGCCGCCGTCCTTCGCCGCCTGCCAGACGGCGCCGAGGTCGCGGATCACCTGGGGCGCGATCGAGTTCAGCTGCCCGTTGGCGAGCCACGCGATGGCGACGTCGCCGCGCGTCTCGAGCGTGATGACCTCGCGGGCGGGCTCGCTCGGCGTCCGCCTGCGGGTAGGCGTAGAAGCCCTGGCCGCTCTTCTGGCCGAGCCGGCCCTGGGCGACGAGCCGCCGCAGCACCGTCGGCGGGGCGAAGCGCTCGCCGTGGGCCTCCTGCGCCTGCTCGAGCTTCTCGAGCACGACGTCCAGACCGGTGAGGTCGGCCTTCATGAACGGCGGGAACAGGCCGCGCCGCGGGTCGAGGCCCGCGCCGGCCATCATGCCCACGTCGATGTCGCGGTGGGTGGCCACGCCCTCCTCGAGCACGAGGCACGCCTCGACGAACGACTTCAGGCCGAGCAGATCGGCGAGCTGCTCGCCGTCGGCGGCCCCGTCGCCCTCCACGTTGGGCTCGCCGTTGGTGTAGAAGCCCTCGCCGCCCGTCTTGGCGCCGAGCTTGCCCTCGGCGACCAGGCGCTTCATGCCCGGGGTGCACGTAGAAGCGATCGCCGTAGGACTCCCGCAGGTGCACCGCGACGTGCAGGACGGTGTCCAGGCCGAGCAGGTCGATGAGGAAGAACGGCCCCATCGGCACGACGTTCTGCGTGCTGATCGCCTCGTCGATGGCCTTGATCGACAGCCCCTGCTCGTGCTGGGCGCGCCAGACCTCGCTGATGCCGCTGTTGAGGATCCGGTTCACGACGAAACCGGGCACCTCGCCGCAGGTGATCGGGTTCTTCTTGATCGCCTGGGCGAAGTTGACCGCGGCGGTGACGGTCTCCTGCGAGGTGTCGTCGCCCTGGACCACCTCGATCAGCGGCATGATCGAGGCCGGGTAGAAGTAGTGGAAGCCGACGACCCTGTCGGGCCGCAGCGTGGCGTCGCCGATCTCGGTGATGCTCAGCGAGGACGTGTTGGAGGCGAGCACCGCGTGGCCGGGGGTCACTGCGTCGAGCTCGGCGAAGACGGCCTGCTTGATGGCCATCTTCTCCGGCACGGCCTCGACGACGAAGTCGACGTCGCCGAAGCCCTCGTAGGTCGTCGTGCCGTGGATGCGGCCCATGACCTCCTCGACCTGCGCCGCGGCCTGCTCCTCGGTGATCTTGCCCTTCTCGGCGAGCTTGCCCGCCTGGCCCTGCGTGACGTTGCGCGCCTCGGTCAGGCCCGCGTCGACGAGCTCCTGCTGGATGTCCTTGAGCATCACGGGGATGCCTGCAGCGGCGATGGTCTGGGCGATCTGCCCACCCATCGTGCCCGCGCCGACGACGGCTGCCTTGAACACGAACATATGCGAGAGATGACTCCTGAGGTGGGAATGCGACCGGGTCCGGCGGGCGCGAACCCTATCGGGCCAGCGCCTCGTCCGAGTCGGCCACCAGCTCGGTGCGATACCGCCGCAGCGTGCGCTGCAGCGCCTCGCGCTGCTGGCGGCGGATGAACAGCAGGTCGACGACCGGCATCAGCGGGCGCGGCCGCTTGAGGCGGTAGTCGAGCTCGAGGCGCACGGTGGCCCCGTCCTCGCGCGGCTCGAAGGCGACGCGCTGCGTGGCGTACGTGTGCTCGTCCTCGAGGTGCACGGTCTGCCCCACGCGCGCCTCGTACTCGGTGACCTCCTCGACCACGCGACCGCGGCCGCCGGGCTGGGAGACCCACAGCAGCCGCGCGCCGGGCCGCGGCCAGTCCCCCTGGACCTTGTCGACGTGCGCGAGCCCGTCGACGAAGGTCGGCCAGCGGGTGTGGTCGTACCACAGCGCCTCGGCGTCGCTCACCCGCCCCGGGACGTCGATCGCCGCGACGGCTCGGCCCACGCGAGCGTCAGCTCCCGAGCTCTGCGCGCAGGTGCTCGATGCCGGCGGCCACCGCGTCGAGTCGCGGCGCGAGCTCCGCGGCGAGGCGGTCGCGCTCCCCCTCGCCCGCCTCGGTCAGGCGGTAGAAGCGCCGCGAGCGGCGCTCGGGATGCTCCCAGGTCGCCGGCCACGAAGCCGTCCTGCTCCAGCGAGCGCAGCAGTGGGTACATCGTGTTGGGGTTGACCGCGACCAGCCCGCCGGTGGCGGCGCCTACGCGGTCCATGAGCTGGTTGCCGTAGGACGGGCCGCCGGCGAGGAAGTGCAGCACGAGCAACGGGAGCAGGCCGCGCCGGCGCAGGTCGCCGACGAAGGGGTCCTGCGATCCGCTGCCCGAGGGCCGCGCGCCGGCGGCCTGCCGCGCCGCCTCCAGCGGCGCGACGTCGGCGACGGCCTGCTCGGTGGCCCTGCGACTGGTCCGCGTCATGGGTCGCGTCGTGTTCGGCGCCCGCCGGGCGCGGCGGGACTCGTGACGGGAGCCACTGGACCCATGCCCGCAGTATGGCGGGCATGGGTGCCGGATCGGCCGGGAGCGCGCCGTGCGGCGACGGCTACACCGCCGCGGTCGCGGGCTCCTCGATGCGGCGCGGCAGCAGCGTCTCGCGGGCGATCACGAGGCGCTGGATCTGCGACGTGCCCTCGTAGAGCTGCATGATCTTCGCGTCGCGCATGAGCTTCTCGACGGGGTACTCCTTGATGAAGCCGTAGCCGCCGTAGACCTGGACCGCGTCGGTGGCGACCTCCATGGCGGAGTCGGCCGCGAAGCGCTTGGCGTGCGAGGACTCCAGCGTGTTGCGCCGCCCCTGGTCCAGGAGGACCGCCGAGTTCCACGTGGCCAGGCGCGACAGATGCACCTTCGTGGCCATGTCGGCGATCATGAACTGGATCGCCTGGTGCATCGCGATCGGCACGCCGAACTGCACGCGCTCCTTGGAGTAGGCCGTGGCGAACTCGAACGCGGCGCGCGCGATGCCGGTCGCCATGGCGGCGACGCCGGGACGTGTGCGGTCCAGCGTCATCATCGCCAGCTTGAAGCCCTTGTTCTCCTCGCCGAGCATGTTCTCGGCCGGGACCTCGGTCTCGTTGAAGGTGATGGTCGCGGTGTTGGATGCCCGCTGCCCCATCTTGTCCTCCTTCTTGTCCACGACGACCGTGTCGTCCTTGGGCACGACGAAGGCGGAGATGCCGCGGTGGCCGGCGTCCGGGTCGGTCTTGGCGTAGACCGTGTACCAGTCGGCGTAGCCGCCGTTGGTGATGAAGCACTTGGACCCGTTGAGCACGTACGTGTCGCCCTTGCGCACGGCGCGCGTGCGCATGCCCGACACGTCGGAGCCCGCGTCGGGCTCGGTCAGGCAGAACGAGGCGAGCTTGGGCTCGTCGGTGAGCATGCCGAGGAAGTGCTTCTTGATCTCCTCGGAACCACCGAGCAGCACCGGCGCGGCGGCGAGGCCGTTGGCGCCGAGCGAGGTCTGGATGCCCGAGCAGCCCCAGGACAGCTCCTCCTCGATGAGGCAGCCGTCGAGGTAGGACGCGCCCGCGCCCCCGTACTCCTCGGGGATGTGGGAGTTCATGAGGCCCACTTCCCAGGCCTTCTCGATGATGTCCTGGGGCCAGGTGCTGTCCTTGTCGTACTCCCAGGCCTTGGGACGGATCTCCTTCTCAGCGAAGTCGTGCGCCATCTCGCGCAGCGCCTTCTGCTCGTCTGTCAGCGTGAAGTCGACCACTGGTTCGTCTCCTTGGGATGCCAGATTGACTGGTCAGTCAACCTTGTACCGAAGAGAATACCCCGTCGCCGGGCCCGGTAACAGAGGCGCAGGCGTCGGGCGCGCCCGATCCGGCGGGCCCCGCGCGCTCCGTCAGCCGGCTGCGAGCAGGAGGGCGACGACCACGATGCCGCCGACGACCGCCGCGAGCGTGACGAGCGCCAGACCCCACTGCTCCGGCAGGAGCGCAGGGCGGCTGGGGCCGAACGTCCTGCGGCGGTGTCGGCGCCACATATGCGCGACACTCTAGGCGTGGAGGACGCCTTCGGGACCGTGCTGGTCGTGGTCGTCGCGGTGGGCGGGCTGGTCGCCATCGCCACGTTCCTGACCTCCGGGCGCCTGTACGACCACATCGGGCGCGGCGGCCTGTCGCTGCGCGACGGCAGCGACCGCCCCGCGGCCGAGCCCGCGCAGGGCTCGAGCGCCTCGGCCGCCGAGCGCGAGGCGGAGATCCGCCAGATGCTCGCCGCGCGCAACGAGCGGCGCGTGCGCCAGGGCAAGGAGCCGCTCGACGTGGAGGAGGAGCTGGCGCGGCTCGCCGCGCCGACCGTCGATCCGGCTCTGCGCGCCGAGATCCGCCAGCTCGTGGTGGCCCGCAACGAGCGCCGGGCCCGCCAGGGCCGCGAGCCGCTGGACGTCGAGGCCGAGGTCGAGCGGCAGGTGCGGGACCTCGGGCGCCTGTAGGGTGAACGCGCCGTCCGGGTAGCCCCCGCTCTTTCGCCATGCCCGCCCCCCGCCGCTTCCAGATCGACGACATCCTCAACCGCCCCGGGACCTACTTCAACCCGGACACGGAGGTGCTCGTCGTCATCGACGAGGACGCCACGTCGCTCGACACGGACCTCTTCGAGGACGACGACGACGCGAGCGGCGAGTGGGTGCTGCTCGGCGACGAGGTGCCGATCGACGAGAGCGCCCGCGACGAGATCATCGAGCGCTTCGAGGTGCGCCACCATCCCGGCGCGACGGGTGCCGTCGCGGCCACCGAGGACGACGAGCTCGAGCCCGACGAGGAGCTCGAGCCCGACGAGGACCCGGACGAGCTGTAGCGCCGGCCGCCGGCGCCGCCTGAAGCGTTCGGGCCGCCGTTGGACGCATGTCCGACGCCGTTGAGCTTGTGGGAACCGCCGTTCGTCCGTACCTTCGGGGCACATCAACGGATTGATGCCCCCGGCCGGGCGGACCGAGCCGGGGAGCACTGGGGGAACATCATGGAGCGAGTGACGTGCTCGGCGGGGGCCGAGCGCCACCGCGCGTGGAGCCGCGACCTGCTGGTCGCCGCCTGCGCGCTGCTGTGCGCCTTCGCGGGGCTTGCCTGGCACGCATCTGCCGCCCAGGCGACCTACGGGAAGATCTCGGTCGTGAAGGTGAACGACGGCGGCAACCCCGCCGACAGCTTCTCCTTCCAGACGAACACCTACCCGAGCAAGCCCGGCTTCTCGTTGCTCGGCGGTCAGAGCAAGACCTACGAGATCGACTGCAACGTCGGCTCGTACTGCCGAGCCAACACGACGCTGGCCATCACGGAGGACGTCAGGACCGGCTACTCGATGACGGGCGCGGTCTGCCGCACCCGCAAGGGCACGAGCGCGTTCCCGTCGATGCCGACCGCGAGCGACCCCGTCGACACCGACAGCTCCGTCTCCGGGCGCACGCTGAACTACAAGGTCAGCTTCCGCGAGTGGGTCGTCTGCTTCGTCACCAACACGCGTGACAAGGGCACGATCAAGGTCGTCAAGGACGTCGTGCCGATCCCCGGCACCACCGACGCCGGCCGCTTCGACCTGCTGGTCGACGGCCAGGTCAAGGCTGACGAGATCGCCGACAACGGGGCCACCCCCGCCGTCGAGGTCACGACCGGCACCCACAGCGTCACCGAGGCCGCCGGCGCGGTGACCGACCTCGCGCGCTACGACAAGCGCGTCGACTGCTCGGCGCCGGGCAAGGCGACGGTGTCCAACCCCAGCGGGCCGGACGTCTCCCTGAGCGTCGGCAAGGGCGAGGCGTGGACCTGCGTCATCCGCAACACGCGCCGCGGCGGGACCCTGAAGGTCATCAAGGACCTGCAGCCCGCGACCGATACGGGCCGCTTCGAGCTGCTCATCGACGGCGCGGTTGCCCGCGACCAGGCCGGCGACGGCGACGCCACCGACGCGGTGCCGGTCGTGGCCGGCGACCACACGGTCGCCGAGCGCGCCGAGGCCGGCACCGACCTCGCCGACTACGTCAGCGACGTCGAGTGCAAGCGCAACGGAACGACCGCCGCCGGCTCGGCGAGCGGCTCGGGCCCGCTGACGGTCAGCGTGGGTCACGGCGATGCCGTCGTCTGCACGATCACCAACCGCCGCAAGGCGAGCGTGACCGTGCGCAAGCTCACGCAGCCCGCGCAGTCCGGCGGCGCGGCGTTCGCGTTCACGAGCACGCTGCCGGGCGCGGGCTCGTTCTCGCTGGCCCACGGCGCCGAGCGCACCGTGACCGTCGCCCCCGGGGCGTACTCCGTCACGGAGGCCGACCCGAAGGGCCAGGGCTACCGCCTCAGCGGTGCCGCCTGCACCGAGCGCTTCGGCGCCTCGGGCGGCACGGGCGCGACGAGGACGTTCACCGCCGACCCCGGCGACCAGATCGTCTGCACCTACACGAACACGCGCATCGACCGGACCATCCAGGTCCGCAAGACGGGCCCCTCGCTGGCCTACTCGGGCGACCGGCTGACGTTCGGCTTCGCCGTGACCAACGCGGGCAACGACCCGCTCACCAGCATCGCGGTGAGCGACGACAAGTGCCCCGACGTGGTGGGCCCGACGGCGAAGGCCGGCGGCAACCAGGACGGCACGCTGGACCCGGGCGAGACCTGGAGCTACACGTGCTCGTACGTGGCCACCCACGCCAAGGGCGACGTCAACCCGGTCACGAACACGGTCACCGCGACCGGCCGTGACTCCGACGGCGGCACGGTGAAGGACACCGACACGCACGACACCCGGTTCCTGCATCCGGCCATCGACATCGAGAAGACCGGCCCCGCCACGGCGACGGCCGGCGACCTCATCACCTACTCGATGACGGTCGTCAACAGCGGCGACTCGCCGTTCGTCGACCCGCTCGAGCTGGGCGATGCGCTGTGTCTCGCCGCGCCGGCCCTCCAGTCCAAGGGCAACGACAGCACGCCGGGCACGCTCGACGTCGGCGACGCCTGGACGTACAGCTGCCAGGTCCAGACCAAGGCGGGCCAGACCGAGGTGGTCAACACCGCCACGGTCAAGGGCACCGACGAGAACGACCGCACCGCGACCGACGAGGACACGTTCACCACGACGCTGGCCCAACCGCCGGTGCCGCCGGTCGAGCCTCCCGCCGAGCCGCGTGCGGCCGAGCCGGTCGCCGCGCCGCAGCCGCAGCCGCAGATCGTCGTGGCCCCGGCCGCGGTCGTCTCCGGCACGGCGAAGCTGCGCGGTCCCAACGGCTGCCCGACCCGGACGGTCACCGCCTCGGTCACCGGTCGCCGCATCGTGCGCGTGACCTGGTACCTGGACGGCAAGCGGATCGCCGTCAGCACGAAGGCCGACGCCAAGGGCCGCTGGACGGTCCCGGTCCGGCCCAAGGGGCTGCGCTACGGCGCGCACCGCCTGGAGGCCAGGGTCAGCTTCGCCGCGTCGTCGAAGACGGCGGCCAAGACCCTGCGCCTGGGCTTCGGCCGCTGCCGCCCCGCGGCTCGCCGGCCGACGTTCACGGGCTGACACACCAACCTCGCCGCCACACGCCGTGTCCGCGCACCGCGGGCACGGCGGGCGGCGGGTGCGTGGCGCTCAGGCGTCAGAGGATGTCGCGGCGGACGGTACCCGGCCGCATGCGCTGCGGGTGGTCGCCGACCCTGATCCTGGCCACCTCCTTGGCGGTCCGGAACGAGATGACCGAGACGCGGTCCTCGCCTGCGACCGACACGAAGCAGTAGCGCCCGTCCTCCGTGGAGGTGGACCAGTAGGGCACGCGGCCGACGCGCACGACGTTGTCGACGCGAAGCGTGCGGCGGTCGACGATCGCCGCGTAGTTCGACATCGTCCCGGCCGCGCACAGCTTGGTCCCTGCGCGGTTCATGCCCAGCCCGTGGTGGGCGGAGTCCAGCAGGTAGCCGGTGCGCGGCACGTTCCGCGAGGCGTCGCTGAGCGGCAGGATCGAGATCCGCGTGGGGCGCATCGTGCGCAGGTCGAACTCCACGAAGCCGTGCAGGAACGACAGCTGCAGGTACACGAAGCGCTCGTCGGGGGAGACCGCCATCGGCCGCACCGCCGAGCTGGCGGTGATCCCGTGCTTGGCCAGCTCGCGGCCGACGTCGAAGCGCCTGACCACGCGCAGCGTGCGAGCGTCGATGATCTCGAAGATGCGGTTGCCCTTCGTGGCGTCCTCGGAGGGGTCGTCCGTGCTCGTGTACACGGGCCCGATGCTGGCGTGGAAGATCCGCCGGCCGTCGCGCGAGAAGTTGCTCTCGTGCGGCTGGTCCCCCGAGGGGATCCTCCCGACGATCCGGCCGCGGCGGGTGTCGATGACGTCGATGGCGTTGGCCGTCGAGGCCGACACGAGCAGCCGCCGCCCGTCGGGGGAGAGCGCCATGTGGTCGGCGCGCGTGCCGTCGACCGGGACCCGCCAGGCGATCCGCTTCGTGCGCAGGTCGATCGCCACCACGTCCGCGAAGCTGGGCCGTGAGAAGTACACGAAGCGACCGTCGTTGGACGTGAAGCCGTCGTCGACGTACTGGTTGTGCCCTTCGCCGACGTTCTCGCGGATGAAGTCGAAGACCGTCTTGCGGGCCGGGTCGGCCTCGATCTCGGCGATCCGCTCGTCGCGGTCGGGGATGACGTTGATGCGGCCCAGGCGCCGGAAGGTGTGCGGGTCCACCAGGTCGGCCGTGCCCGCCCAGTTGTTGCTCACGACCATGACGTCGCGTTGGCTGGCGGGCGCGGCGGCAGACGCCGCCGCGGGCGCCGCGACGACGGCCGCCAGGGCCAGGATCGCCGCCGGCCACCTGCGATGCCTCATGCCGGCGCCTTCCCGGCGCCCAGCGCCTCGGGTGCTGTCGCGAGCCACCCCCGCAGCCGCGCGTAGACGGCCGGGTGGTTCAGCAGGGCGAAGTGCGTGGCGCCTCCGACGTGCGCGCCGTGCTCGGCGCGGAAGCCCAGGCGGCGGGCGCGGCTCTCCCCCGACGCGCTGGGGACGAGCACCAGGAGGTCGCCGACCAGCCGCGCGAGCGGGTGGTGCGGGCTGCGCGTGAGCGTCGCGGCGACGAAGCAGTGCGTCGCCCCCTCCAGCAGCGGGACCTCCTGGCAGGCCGCCGCACGCAGCGCCTCGGGGTCGCGATCGCGCCAGTCCTCGTCGACCAGCGAGCCGCGGCGCAGGTCGCGGATGCCCGAGCTGCGCCGGCGCAGGAAGTTGGCCACCGGGCGCGTCTCCGGGAGCCGGTGCAGGCCGACCGCCGCAAGGTGCACCGCCTCCTCCAGCGGCGCGCCGAAGTGCGGCGAGCCCAGCGAGACGACGTGGCGGACGCGCCGCACCCACGCGGCGTCCTCCGTCGCCCCGACGTGGCAGGCGCTGCGCGCGACCAGGCCGCCCATCGAGTGCCCGACGAGGGCGACCTCGTCCACCTCGACGGGCCAGGCAGCCACGACCGACTCGAGCAGCTCGGAGAGCGATCGACCGTTCTCGGAGATGTGGCGGCCGCTGTTGTAGCGCACGTCGACCGGCGTGCACCCCAGGTCGCGCGCCAGGCGCGAGCCGTAGGTCTCGCCCTGCTCGCCCGCGCCCAGCCGCCAGGAGCGCTCGGTCTCCATCAGGCCGTGCACGAACACGACGAGGCGCGGCGTCGCCGCCGGGAAGGCGGCCGCCAGCGCGTCGTGCTCGGGTGCCACCGGGGCGCCGTCGACGCGCACGGCCATCGGCTGCGCCAGCGGGCTCCGCTCGCGCTCGAGCGCGTCACCGCGCAGGCCCTGCAGGACGCCCATGGCCAGCGCGCCGCCGGGCGTCTGCGACGGCGCCGGGACGCCCGGCGCCTCGCGCAGGCCCACCGCGACCTCGGCGCCCAGGCCGAGCACATCGGTGGCGCCGCGCACGGCGGCGTAGACGGCACTGCTGATCGCGTCGTGGAGCGCTCGGGCGGGTACGGCGGCGACGTCGGTGCCGCGCTCCACGCCGGCGAAGACGCGATCGGCGATCGCGCGGTGCAGGGCCGCGCCTCCGCCGATCACCTGCCCCAGCTCGTCGAAGGCCGTGCGCGCCAGGGCGCGGCGCTCGTCCAGCGGGCTGGCCGTCTGCAGCTCCATCAGCGGTTCCTCCCGAAGAGGTCGTGGGCCTTCACCCACTCCTCGGCGACGATCGCCGCGCCGAGCGACAGCTCGCCGCACAGCACCGTCGCCGCGACGATCTCGGCCAGCTTGTGGACCTTGCCGGCGCCGTAGCAGCCCAGCAGCTCGAGGCACTCGCGCTGCGTGGCCAGCCCCGTGCCGCCCCCGTACGTGCCGACGATCAGCGACGGGATCGTGATGGAGACGTAGAGGTCGCCATCGGAGGTGATCTCCGAGTAGTTGAAGGCGGCCGATGACTCCGAGACGTTCGCGACGTCCTGGCCCGTCGCGATGAACATCGCGGTGATGCCGTTGGCCGAGTGCGCGCCGTTGTTGTTGACGCCCGACATGAAGCCGCCGAGGTTCGACACCAGCCGGGCGCGCCAGAGCAGGTCGAGGTCGGCGTGCATGATCTCGCGCAGCAGCTCGCGCGGGACGGTCGTCTCGGCGACGACGCGCTTCCCGCGCGTGTTGAGCATGTTGACCTGCGAGCTCTTCTTGTCCGTCGCGAAGTTGGACTCGAGGAAGTAGTGCTCGAGTGGCGGGTGGTTGGCCTTGATCCACTCGCACGCCGCGAACGTCGCCTTGCCGGTCAGGTTCTGGCCGGCGGCGTCGCCGGTCGTGTAGTTGAAGCGCGTGAAGAGCATCCGGCTGGCGGAGTACTGCTCGATGTTGCGCAGGCGGCCCGAGCGTGTCGTCATCTCGGCCACGCGCTTGATGTCGTCGAAGTGCTCGCGCAGCCAGCCGCTGAAGTCGCGGGCCTCGCGGGCGCTGGGGAAGAGGAAGGCGGGCGCGCGCTGCATCGCGTCGTCGACGACCGTCGTCGTGACGCCGCCCGCCTCGCGCAGCAGGCGCATGCCGCGGTTGTAGCTCGCGACGAGCGTGCCCTCGGCGGTGGCCAGCGGCACGTAGAACTCGCCCTGGGCGTGCTCGCCGTTGACGAGCAGCGGGCCCGCCAGGCCGATCGGCACCTGCGCGACGCCGATGAAGTTCTCGACGTTGCCCGGCAGCATCGCCGGGTCGAAGGAGTAGCTGGAGACGTGGTGCAGGTCGGCGCCCGTGCGCTCCTGCGCGAAGGCCCTTCGCGCATCGGCCTGCCCGCGCGTGTAGTCGTTGTCCCGGTCCCGCGGGATCCGGCCGTTCCTCGTCGCCTCGGACACGGCACGGCAGCCTACTCCGGGCGGCGGCCACCGGCGGCCGAGGCCGCTCGTCAGAGCTGGCCGGCCTCGACCTTCTCGCGCTCGTCGCGGCGCTCCTGCGCGCCCTCGGGGTCGCGCCGGTCGGCGAGGATCGAGGCGACGATGCCCACGGCGAAGCAGCCCAGCACCAGCAGCAGGCTGACGATCGGGCCGATCTTCACCAGGTCCTCGATGAGCAGCTTGATCGCCACGATGGCCAGCACGACCGCGATCGTCTGGTCGAGGTAGCGGAAGCGCTTGATCAGCTCCTCGACGAGCGCGAACAGGGAGCGCAGCCCCAGCAGGGCGAACGCGTTGGCCGCCCAGATCGTGAACGAGTCGGTCGTGATCGCGAACGCCGCGGGGATCGAGTCCACGGCGAAGGCGATGTCGGCCGCCACGATGCTGACGAGCGCCAGCAGCAGCGGCGTCGCCTCGCGCCGGCCCTCCGCCTGCGTGAAGAAGTGCGGCCCGTGGAACTCCTCGCTGACCGGGAAGACCTTGCGCACCATGCGCACGAAGAAGCTCTTGCCCGGGTCGACGCTCTCGTCGACGCCGCGCAGGATCCGGTAGGCGAGGAACAGGAGCAGCACACCGAGCGCGTAGATGAAGATGTGGAAGCGCTCGATCAGCTCGACGCCCACGAGGATCGCGAAGCCGCGCATCACGAGCGCGAAGACGATGCCCCAGAACAGGAGGATCGGCCGGTTCTCGTGGGGCACGCGGAAGTACGCGAAGATCAGCAGGAAGACGAAGAGGTTGTCGAGCGAGAGCGACCGCTCGATCAGGTACACCGTCGTGTAGTTGATCGCCTCCTCCGAGCCGCCGATCGCGTACATCGGCACGGCGACCGCGAGCCCCAGCAGCAGCCAGCCGACGCTCCAGGCGCCGCTCTCGCGGAAGCTCGGCTCGCGCCCGCGCGCGAAGAACAGCAGGTCGACGAGCAGCAGGGCGATGATCACCGCGACCAGCCCGCCCAGGACGAGCGGCCCCTCGGCGGCTGACAGCGGGACGCTCACGTCAGGCGACGTAGAAGGTGAGCCCGAACACGATGTACAGGACGAGCAGCTGCAACCCCTCGAACCAGGTCGACTCGCCCTCGTGCGTGACCTGGTTGGCGATGATGACGGCCAGCAGCACGGCGCCGATCTCGAAGCCGTTGAACACCAGCGGCATCGGGTGCGGGCCCAGCACGAACGAGACGAGGACGAGCACCGGGGCCACGAACAACGCGATCTGCGCGCTCGAGCCGATGGAGATGTTGACGGCCAGGTCCATCTTGTTCTTGGCCGCGACGAGGACGGCGACCCAGTGCTCGGCCGCGTTGCCGACCGTGGCGACGACGATCACGCCGACGAAGAACTCGCTGAGCCCGATCGACTCCGAGGCCTCGGAGATCGAGCCGACGAGGATCTCGGACATGAGGCCGACCAGCAGGCCGGCGCCGGCCAGCGCGATGACCGCCGTGCGCACCGACCACGGCTCGCCGTGGGGGGGCTCCTCCTCCTGGGCGACCGGGTTGAACAGCGGGCGGTGCGTCCGCAGCGAGAAGATCAGGCCGGCCACGTAGGTGAGGATGAGGAAGATCGCGGTGGCGAACGACAGCTCCTCGACGGTGGCGTCGTAGTTCCGTCGCTCGTCGCTGGGGTTGGGCAGCCCCTGGCCCTCGATGAGCTCGAAGAGCGCGGGCATCACGAGGGCGGCGACGGCCAGCAGCACCATGATCGACTGCACGCCCGCCGCGGTGCGGTCGAAGTACTGGCGTTCGCGCTTGAGCCCGCCGACGAACATCGCCGCGCCCATGACGAGCAGGATGTTGCCCAGGATCGAGCCGATGACCGAGGCCTTGACCACCTCGTGCAGGCCGGCGCCGAGGGCGAAGAGGGCGATGATCAGCTCGGGCGCGTTGCCGAAGGTGACGTTCAGCAGGCCGCCGATGCCGGGGCCCGAGCGCACGGCCAGCTCCTCCGTGGCGCGGCCCATGAGCGCGGCGGTGGGGATGACCCCGAGCGCCGAGGCGGCGAAGACGATGACCGGGTCCGCGTGCACGACCTCGAGCACGACCGCGACGACGATGAACGGCAGCAGGTACGCCGACCAGCCGAAGGCAGACAGAATCGGTCGCACGCGGGACACCGGCGGGGAGGATAGGGACAGGCGCCGCGGGCCAGCGCAGCGACCCTGATGGTCCTCCTACTTGCCGAGCAGTGACGCGCAGCGCTGCGCGGCCGCGAGATCCGACTGGGCGTCGGCCAGGCAGGCGTCGTACTGCGAGGCGGGCGGCGTCGTGGCCTGGGCGCCGGAGTCCTGTGGCGCGGCCGCACCCTCCTGCTGGCGGCTGGCAAGTGCGGCGAGCGCCGTGGCGAGCTCCGACAGCGGGCGCGGGTCCGCCGGTGGGCCGATGGCCTGCTTCTGGTTGAGGCCGGCGACCTTGAAGTCGACGCGCAGCGTGCCGCTCTGCTTGCCGCCGCCGAACTGCAGCGCGACGAGCAGCCGGCGCAGCGCCTTGTCCGCCTTGCCCGTCCAGATGTCGACCTCGGCGCGGTCCACGGACTTCACGAGCGCGTCGCGCGTGCCGCCCGACAGCGCGTCGGGCGCGATCGCACCCGTGATCCCCGCGCCGCCCGCCGCGTCGAGCAGCTTGTCGAGGTCGCCGACGAGCTTCTTCACGTCGACGTCGCCGCTGATGTGCACGGTGCTCGACCCGCCGACGGTCTCCTCTCCCTCCGCGCGCACGTCGCTCAGCCAGCGGCGCGGATCGAGGCCGAGGCCGCTGAGCGTCGGGCCGCCGCCGCCCTTGCCGGCCGCGCCGGCCAGGCTCTTGGCGAGCGCGCCGTCGAGCGTGTAGGCGCGCCCGGCGAGCCGCAGGTATCCCTTGCGCCCGTCGGACACCGCGCCGGCCTTGAGCGACGCGCCGCCGGTGCGCACCGCCAGGTCGAAGTCGAACTTGGCCCGGGCGCCCTTCTTGGCGCCGTTGTCGAACGGCCCGGTCAGGCGCATCGACACGGGCCCCTGGACGCCCCGGACGCCCTTGGCGTCGAGGTCCATCTTCAGGTCCAGACGGCCGCTGCGCACCGCCTGCTGGTTGGCGAACGTCTGGCGCAGCAGGGCGCCGGCCTCCTCGTCGCTCGGCCCCGAGTCGCCCCCGCCGCAGCCGGCGGTGACGAGCGCGAGCATCAGCGCGAGCGCGCCGAGAGTCCGTCGAAGGACTGGCGGTCGTCGGGATGGGGCCGGATCGTGGATGCCAGGCGCCGCACGTGTCCGCAGCCCATGCCCGTTGGCATCGGCAAGGGCACGGGTGGCGGCTGGCGCCGCGAGACGGTTCCAGCCGGGCGGCCGACTCCTTCGATGGGCTCTTTGGACCGCGGGCAGGGCGTTGCGGCGGACGGGGGACACGCGCGGCGAGCGTACCATCGCGCCGTGCGCCGCCCGCCGGTTGCAGCCGCGGCGATCGCGGCCTGGTTCGCCGTCTGCCTCGCGGCGTTGCCCGCCCCCGCCGCGGGGCAGGGCACCGTGCCCGGCGAGCTGCGGCGGCTGCTCGGCGCCGGCGCCATCACCCCCGAGCGCCACGACGGCTGGCGCGCGGCCTGGGACGACGCCGTGCGCACCCACCGCCGGCTGCGCGGCGCTCGCCGCGGCGCGCTCGGCGCGGTGCTGTCGAACACGCGCGCTATCGCGGCCACCGGCCTCCTCACGCCGACGCGCGGCCCGGCGCTGTTCCTGACCGTGCAGCGCAACCGCGCCTGGTGGGCCGCTCGCCCGCTGCTGGGCTCCGGCGCGCGCGTGACCTTCCCGGGCAGCGAGCTCGTGTGGCAGCACTACGCGGGCCAGGGCCTGCAGGTGCAGTGGCTGGCCACGTTCGGGCGGGCCAACGCCCTCTTCACGGGACGGGTCTACGACGCGCGCCTGCGCGCGCTGCTCGACGAGGCCGTGCCGCTGGCCACCGAGCGCGCCGGCGGGCTGGCCTGGGAGTACGCCTTCCGCTTCGACGGCGGCCGGCCGCCGTGGGTGAGCGCGCTGGCGCAGGGCACCGCCGTCCAGGCGCTCGCGCGCGCGGCCGTGCGCCTGGGCGATCCGCGCCTGTTCGAGGTCGCCCGGGCGGGGCTGGCGATCTTCCGCGCGCCCCCGCCCGAGGGGGTGCGCGTCCAGACCGCGGCGGGCGCGCACTACCTCATCTACTCCTTCGCGCCGCGCCTGCGCGTGCTCAACGGCTTCGTGCAGTCGCTCAACGGGCTGCTCGACTTCGCGCGCCTGGCCAACGACGCCGGCGGCCACGAGCTGTTCGCGGCCGGCGAGGCGCAGCTCGCCGCGGAGCTCGCGCGCTACGACACGGGCGCCTGGTCGCGCTACTCGCTGACGCGCGAGAGCGATCTCGGCTACCACGTGCTCGTGCGCGACTTCCTGCGCGGGCTGTGCGCGCGGCTGGAGGCCGAGCCCGCACGCGCCGCTCACATCTGCCAGACCGCCGCGCGCTTCGACGCCTACCTGCGCACCCCGCCCGAGCTCGCGCTGGCGGCGCCGTCGGCTCCGGCGCGCGCGCGGCGCACGACAAGCATCCGCTTCACGTTGTCGAAGATCTCGACGGTCACGGCCACGGCGTCACGGCGCGGGCGCGTCGTGTGGACGCGCCGCGCGCGGCTGGCGCGCGGCCGCCACGCGCTCGCGCTGCGCCCCGCGCAAGCCGGGCCGCTGGCGTTGCGGCTGCGGGCGGTCGACCTCGCGGGCAACGCCGCATCGGCGACCGGCGTGCTGCACGTGCGCCCGCCGCGCCGTTGACGCGACGTACACTCGCGGCTTTCCATGGCGCCTCGCACCATCCTCTACACCGGCAAGGGCGGCGTCGGCAAGACGTCGGTGGCGGCCGCCACCGCACGCCGCTGCGCGGCGGCCGGGCTGCGCACGGTCGTGCTGTCGACCGACCCCGCCCACAGTCTGTCGGCCTCGCTGCAGACGCCGGTCGGCCCTGAGCCGACGGCCGTGGCCGAGCGGCCTGTGGGCGCAGGAGGTCTCGGCCCAGGACGAGATGGAGCGCAACTGGGCCGCCGTGCAGCGCTGGCTCGGGCGGGTGCTCGTGGACCGCGGCGTGGATCGCATCTCGGCCGAGGAGCTCACCGTGCCGCCCGGGCTCGACGAGCTGTTCAGCCTGCTGCAGGTCAAGCGCCACCACGAGGAGGAGGCCTTCGACGTCGTCGTCGTCGACTGCGCCCCGACGGGCGAGACGCTGCGCCTGCTGTCGTTCCCCGACGTCGCCCGCTGGTGGCTGGAGAAGGTCGTGCCGCAGCAGGGCTCGCTGATGGCCGCCGCGCGACCGCTCGCGCGCGCCGTCCTGGACGTCAGCCTGCCCGGCGAGGAGGTGCTCGAGGACGTGCAGCGCCTGGTCACGCAACCTCATCGCGATGAACGAGATCCTGCGCGACACCAGCCGGGTCTCCGTGCGGCTGGTGATGACCCCGGACCGGATGGTCATCGACGAGGCCAGGCGGACCTTCACCTACCTCAACCTCTACGGCTACCTGACCGACGCGGTGATCGTCAACCGCGTCTTCCCCGAGCAGGTCGGCGACTACTTCGGTGCCTGGCGCGAGCGCCAGCAGGAGGAGCTGCGCGGCGTCGAGGCCGCGTTCGCGCCGGTCCCCGTCCTGCCCGCCCCGTTCTTCGGCGAGGAGGTCGTCGGGCCCGCGACGCTCGACCGTCTCGGCGACGCGCTCTTCGAGGGCCGCGACGCTGCGACGGTCCTGCACGAGCGCGTCACCGAGCAGCTCGACCGTCGGCGACGGCGGCGCGCGCCTGCGCATCGACCTGCCGTTCGCGTCGAAGGGGGAGATCTCGCTGAAGAAGCTCGGCCTGGAGCTGATCGTGCGCGTCGACGGCTCCAAGCGCACGCTCATCCTCCCGCCCGCCCTCGTCGAGTACAGCCCCAGCGGCGCGTCGTTCGCGGACGGGGTGCTCGACGTGACCTTCGACGGCCCGCCCGCCCGTGCCTGACCCGCTCGAGGAGCTGCGCGAGCGCCTCGGCGCCACGCAGGCGGCGGCCGAGCGGCTGGCGGGCGAGGCGGCCGGCGCCGCCGGGCGAGCCGCCGGCGGCGGAGTTCCGCCGCAGGGCTGGGCGACGCCGCAGGACCGCACCGCGCGCCAGGAGGAGGCCCAGGCGCTCGTCGCGCTGCTGCAGGCCCTGCGCGAGGTCGTGCCGCCCGAGCTCCAGGCCCAGGTCTCGGAGGTCATCCGGCAGGTGCTGCTGCTGCTGCGCGCGATCATCGACCTCTGGGTGGCGCGCCTGGACCCCGAGGGCAGCGGGGCGGCCGCGGCCGAGACGGCACACCCACCCGCCCAGCAGCGCTTCGAGGACATCCCGATCGAGTAGCGGGCCGTCGCTCAGACGGCCGCGAGCGCGACCGGGCGCCCGGCCACGCCGGCGCGCGTGCGCAGCAGCGCACCCGCCGTCGCGACGAGCAGGTCCTCCCCGTCGAAGGCGACGCTGGCGACGAAGGCGGCCGGGACGTCGAGCAGCGCGTCGAGGCTGCCGTCGGCACCCAGCCGCGCGATCTGGCCGGCGGGTCCGAGGGCGACCCAGACGCCGCCTTCGGCGTCGACGGCCAGGCCGTCGGGAGACCCGGCGGGTGCGCGGGCCAGGACGCGGCGGCCCCCGCCGTCGGGGTCGAAGGCGAGGACCTCGCCCGCCGCGAAGTCGCTGACGTAGAGCACGTCGCCCGCGGGCGACAGGCCGATGCCGTTGGGCCACAGGATCCCGCCGGCGACGAGGCGCGGCTCTGCGCCGGCCGCGGCGGGCGGGACGAGCCACAGATCGCCCGGGACGGGCGGCTCGCCGGCCATCGGGCGAAAGCGCAGGGCGCCGGCCAGCACGCCGCCGTCGTCGGTGGTCGAGAGGTCGTTGAAGCCGCTGACGCCGGCCGGGCGCGCGAGCACCGTCCTGTCGCCGTGCGCGACGTCGCGACCGCCCATGACGGGGCGGCCGTCGGCGTGCAGGACGAGGCCGCCGACGCCGCGACGATCCGGCACGACGAGCTCCACCCCGCCGGGCGTCCAGCGGCGCACGCCGCCCCCCACCGCGTCGCTGAACAGCACGCCGCCATGCCCGTCGGGTCGCGGGCCCTCCACCAGCACGTAGCCGTCGGCCAGCGTCTCGAACGCGGTCATGGCGACGGGATCCTCCCATCCCGGGGCGTAGAATCGCCGCGCATGGCCGCCGCGCCCACGACGTGGATCCTCACCGGCTCGCCGGAGAACTTCGCGGCCACGCGCGAGCACGGCTTCAGGCTCGTCGGCATGAAGGAGCGCCGCCGCCGCCAGGCCGAGGCGATGGAGCCCGGCGACCGCATCGTCTTCTACCTCACGCGGGTCGGCGCCTTCGGCGGCACGGTGCGCCTCGTGTCCGGCATGTTCGAGGACCGCGAGCCCGTCTGGCCCGGGAAGCCCGGTCGCCCCGACCCGTACCCGTGGCGCTTCGAGACCGAGCCGGAGCTCGTCCTCGGCGAGGACGAGTGGGTCCCGGCCGAGGAGGTCAAGGACGAGCTCGAGCACGTGCGCAAATGGCCGGCCGAGCACTGGACGCTCGCCTTCCAGGGCCAGCTGCGCACGGTGTCCGACGCCGACGCCGACCTGCTCGTGCGGCGCCTGCGCGCCGCGGGCGGCGTCGCGGCACCATGAGCACGGCACCGGCGGACCGCGCCCGCGGCCTCGCCGCGCGCACGCGCGGCGCCTGGCGACGCCTCACGCCCGAGCAGCGCCTGGCCGCGATCGCGGCGCTCGCCCTGCTGGCGTCGATGCTGCTGCCCTGGTACCACGAGACGGGCAACGCGATCGTCGACGGCCGCCTCGCCGCGATCGAGGACTCCAAGAACGCGTTCCAGGTCTACTCGTTCGTGGAGGCGGCGATCTTCCTGGTGGCCGCCGGCGTCCTCGTGCTCATGTTCGCCCGCGGCGAGCGGCGGGCGTTCCACCTGCCCGGCGGCGATGGGACCGTCGTGCTCGCGGCCGGGCTGTGGGTGATGTTCCTGATCTTCTACCGCCAGCTCGACAAGCCCGACGGCCGTCAGGAAGGCCCGATCAACACCTCGGTCGGCGTGCAGTGGGGCATCTTCATCGCCTTCCTGCTCGGCGCGCTGCTGGCCTACGCCGGCTTCCGCATCCGCGCCGCCCACGTGCCCGAGCCGGACCTCGACGTCGCCGAGCCCCCCGCGCCGCGGGAGCCGCCGCCGCGCGAGCCCCCGACGCGTCCGATGCGGCGCACGCCGGCGGAGGCGAGCGAGCCGCCGACGACCGTCGCGGGCCAGCTCTCCTTCGACGAGGAGCCCGAGCCGGAGCCTCCGACCGAGCCCGCCCGCCCGGCCCCGGCCCGGCCGCGCGAGCCGACCGAGCCCGGCGACGTCCCGGAATACCACCCGCCGCCGCGCCGCCGGCACCCGGGCTAGCCCCTTCACCAAGCGGCGGGCCGAACAGCGGCATCGAGGGAAGGAAGCTCTGCCTCGACGAGCGTGACGTTGAGCCGGTCAGAGGGGCACAACGTCACACCGGCGGTTCGATCGGCGACGGATGTGACATCGAGCCGGCTGAGCGTGGGGACGCTCCCTCGATGCGGCTGTGAAGGTCGCGGAACGCCGCCGGCTACCCGCGCGCGGCGAGCCGATCGGTCGCGGCGACCAGCGCCTCCGCCATCCCCGGGTCGCGCGTGGAGTGCCCGGCCTCGTCGACGACCACGAGGCTGCTGCCGGGCCATGCGCGCGACAGCTCCCACGCGACGTCCAGCGGGCTGCCGACGTCGAGGCGGCCGTGGACGAGGACGCCGGGGATGCCGGCCAGCCTCCCCGCGTCACGCAGCAGGGCGCCGTCCTCGAGCCACGCGGCGTGGCGCCAGTAGTGGGTGACCAGCCGCGCGAACGCCATCCGGAACGCCGGGTCGTCGTAGCGCGGGTCGTGGCCGTCGTCGGGTCGCACCGCGCACGTGCGCGTCCTCCCAGTCGCACCAGTCGCGCGCCGCCCGCCACGCACGGCGGGGTCGGGGTGGGCCAGCAGGCGGCTGTAGGCCTCGACGAGGCTGCCGTCCCGCTCACCGGCCGGCACGCCGTCGCGGAAGCGCGCCCATTGCTCGGGGAACAGCCTGCCCACGTCGCGCGTGATCCAGCGAACCTCGCGCTGCGACGGTCGTCGCGATCGCGCCGAGGACGACCTCGGTGACGCGCTCGGGATGGCGCTCGGCGTAGGCCAGGCCCAGCGTCGAGCCCCACGAGACGCCGAACACCAGCCACCGCTCGACGCCGAGGTGGCGGCGCAGCAGCTCGACGTCCGCGAGCAGATGGTCGGTGGTGTTGGTGCTCAGGTCGACCGTCGGATCGCCGGCGTGCGGGGTGCTCCTGCCGCAGCCGCGCTGGTCGAACAGCACGATCCGGTAGGCGCCCGGGTCGAAGAAGCGCCGCTGCCCGGCCGTGCAGCCGGACCCCGGGCCGCCGTGCAGGACGACGGCGGGCTTGCCGTCCGGGTTGCCGCAGACCTCCCAGTACAGGCGATGGCCGTCGCCGACGTCGAGCATGCCATGGTCGTACGGCTCGGTCTCGGGGTGCAGGGCCGCCGCGCTCACGCGCGCGGCCGCTGCGCGACGAGCGCCCCGATGCCGTCGAGTATCCGCTCGAGCCCCCACTCCGAGTCGTCGGTCTCGTCGTCGAGGAACCCGGCATCCAGCGCGCGGCGGAGCGCTGGGAACCGCTCGGCGTCCACGAGCGAGGACAGCAGCGCTCCCGACCCGTCGTCGTCGCGCCCGCCGCCGCTGAGGTCGCCCTCCAGCCGCGCCCACCAGAACACATGCCCGTTGAGGAGCAGGACCGTCCCGGCCTTCTCGTCCTCGGAGAGCCCGGTGTCCTCCAGGGCGTGCAGGCCGCGATCGAACCAGGCCAGCCGGTTCGGGGTCACCGGCACGCCGCCGAGCGGGATCTCGAGCGCCCACGGGTGGCGCCGCAGGACCGCCAGCAGCTCCCGCGACCAGCGCTCGAGGCCCGAGCGCCATCCCTCGCGGCAGGCGGCGTCGATGACAGCGGGCGGTTCACCGGCCGCACGGTCGAACATCAGCTGCAGGAGCTCGTCCTTGCCTGCCACGTGGCGGTAGAGCGCCATCGGCGAGAACCCGAGCCGCTCCGCGACGCGGCCCATCGACACCGCCGCGAGCCCCTCGGCGTCGGCCAGCTGCACCGCGGCCTCGACGATGCCGTGCACGGTCAGGCCCCGCCTGCGGGCAACCGGCGCGTCCTCGTGGCGCCAGACCGCGCGCAACGCCGGTGACAGCCCGCCGTCCTCAGCGCTCATGAGCTTGAGTATATGTGCTACACATAGGTGTATGCCATATACATCCACCTCCGCGGACGCGCTGCGGCTGGTCTCGGTCTCCAAGCTCTACGGGACCGCCGGCACGCGCGTCACCGCGCTGGACGACGTCACCGTCGGGCTGCCGCCCGCGACGTTCACCGCCATCATGGGCCCGTCCGGCTCGGGGAAGAGCACCTTCCTGCAGGTCGGCGCCGGGCTCGACCGACCGACGGCTGGGCGCGTGTTCGTCGACGGGACGGAGATGACCGGGACCGACGAGACCGCGCTCACGACGTTCCGCCGCGAGCGCATCGGCTTCGTCTTCCAGCAGTTCAACCTGCTCCCGGCGCTGACCGTCTTGCAGAACGTCGCCCTGCCGCTGCGCCTCGCCGGGCGCAGCGCGGACCCCGAGCGCAGCCGCGAGGTCCTCGACCGCGTCGGCCTGGCCGGCCGCCTCGGTCACCGGCCGGCCGAGCTGTCCGGCGGTCAGCAGCAGCGCGCGGCGATCGCGCGGGCGCTCGTGACCGCCCCTGCGGCGATCTTCGCCGACGAGCCGACGGGCGCCCTGGACTCCACGAGCACGCGCGAGATCCTGACGCTGCTCGAGCAGGCCGTCGGCCTCTACGCCCAGACCGTGATCATGGTGACCCACGACCCGGTCGCCGCGGCCCACGCCGACCGCGTGCTGTTCCTCGCCGACGGCCGGATCGTCGGCCACCTGGCGGACCCGACCGCCGCAGCCGTGGCCGAGCGCATGACGCACCTGGGAGACGCGGCATGACCGCCCTGGCCGTGCGCTCCCTGCGCCATCGCACAGCCGCCTTCGCGGCGAGCTTCCTCACGATGCTCCTCGGCGCCGCGATCCTCATGGCGTTCGCGTCGATGCTCGACACGAGCGCCGGGAGCGGCGTCTCCGCCTCCGATCGCGAGACGCTGACCACCATGGCCGTCGTCGTCGGGGGCTGGGGCCTGATCATCGTGGCCTTCGGCGTCGCCTCGACGCTGACCCTGGCCGTACGCCAGCGCAGCCGCGAGATCGCGCTGCTCAAGGCCGTCGGCGCGACGCCGGCGCAGCTGCGGCGCATGATCGTGAGCGAGGCGGGCGTCATGGCCATCGTCGCGGCCGCGCTGGCGACCGCCCCCGCGATCCTCGGCGGCTCGCTGCTGCTCGAACTGCTCAAGGACACCGAGCAGGTGGGGGCCGGCGTGGACCACGCCTTCGGCCCGATCGCCGTGGGCATGGGCCTCGGGATCACCTTCGTCGCGGCCAC
Source organism: uncultured Actinomycetes bacterium (assembly GCA_963840185.1). Lineage (GTDB taxonomy): Bacteria > Actinomycetota > Thermoleophilia > Solirubrobacterales > Solirubrobacteraceae > JAOPZW01. The sequence continues at coordinate 605,923 of CAWIXY010000001.1, forward strand.
GATCGCCGCCGTGGCCGCCGCGAGGCGCGCCGCCCGCATGCGGGCCCAGGAAGCCGTCGTGGCGGCGGCGCACGACGACCCGCCGATGAGCCGCAAGCGGATCGTGGCGGCCGCCCTCTTCCTGCTGCTCGGCTGCGATCTGGCGGTGGTCACCGCCACCGTGATGCGCGGCAAGGGAGCCGACGCGATGGCGACGGCCGGTCAGGCGTCGATCTTCTTCGCGATCGGCCTGTCGCTCCTCGCACCCGCGCTGGTCCGGCGCGTGACCGCACGCCTGGCCGGCCCGCTCGCGGAGGCGGCCGGTGCCAGCGGCTACCTCACGGCGCTGAACGTGCGCAGGCGAGGCCAGCAGCTGTCGAGTGCGCTGATGCCGATGATCCTGTTCGTCGGGATCGCCGTCGGGACGCTGTCCATGCAGAACATCGAGAACGCCGCGGTCGACGCCGCGGGCGTCACGCAGACGACCGAGGAGCGGAGCATCGAGACGCTGAACCTCGTGGTCGTCGCGATCGTCGCGGTGTTCGCGGCGATCATGCTCCTCAACACCCTGATCGCGGCGACGACCCACCGGCGCCAGGAGTTCGGCCAGCAGCGGCTCGCGGGCTCCACCCCGCCGCAGGTGCTGCGCATGGTCGGCCTCGAGAGCCTCGTGCTCGCGGCGACCGGGGTGCTGTTCGGCTCGCTGGCGTCGATCCTCACCGTCGTGCCGTTCGCGATCGCGAGGACCGGCTCCGCGCCCCCGGAATCGACGATCGCGATCCACCTGGCCGTCGTCGGCGCCGCCGTGCTCCTGACGCTGGCGTCGAGCCTCGCCGCGACCCGGCGCGCGCTCCGCACGCCTGCGCTCGAGGCGGCCGGCGCGTGACGGTCCCGTGAGCCCTAGGGGAACGTGTCGGCCGGGCGCGGGTCGCGCTCGTCGCCCTGGTAGGCCGCGAAGCCGCCGAGGATCATCAGCGCCGTCGCGACGAAGAGCAGCGCGATGCCGGCGCCCACGGTGCGCGGGCTGCGGATGACGTGGCCCGCGATGGCGACGAGGACCCCGAGCGCCATCAGGAGCAGGACGGGTGCCGCCGGCACGCCGCCCTTCCTATCATCCCCCGTCACATGGGCGCATCACCCGCATCCGTCGCCGACGTCGCCCAGGGCCTGCGCTCGGTCGGCTACCTGCCCGGTGAGTCGACCGCGCTCGTGTCCTATCTGGCCGCCAAGCTGGGCAAGCCGATCCTCGTCGAGGGGCCGGCGGGCGTCGGCAAGACCGAGCTGGCCAAGGCGCTCAGCAGCTATCTCGGCCGCAGGCTCGTGCGCCTGCAGTGCTACGAGGGGCTCGACGAGGCCAAGGCGCTGTACGAGTGGAACTACCGCAAGCAGCTGCTGCGCATCCAGGCCGAAGCCGACGACGCGGGCTGGCAGCGCGTGCAGGACGACATCTTCGGCGCGGAGTTCCTGCTCGAGCGCCCGCTGATGACCGCGATCAGCTCCGACGAGCCGGTCGTGCTGCTCATCGACGAGATCGACAAGACCGACCAGGAGTTCGAGGCGATGCTGCTCGAGCTGCTCTCGGACTTCCAGATCTCGATCCCCGAGCTCGGCCGCATCGACGCGCGCACGCAGCCCGTCGTGCTGCTCACCTCCAACAACTCGCGCGAGCTGACCGAGGCGCTCAAGCGCCGCTGCCTGTACCTGTGGCTCGACTACCCCGACCTCGAGCACGAGCTCGCGATCGTGCGCCTGCACACGCCCGAGCTGGGCGAGGACGATCGCCCGCCGGCTCGTCGAGGTCATCGCGATGGTGCGCGACCTGGACCTCAAGAAGCCGCCCTCGATCGCCGAGTCGATCGACTGGGCGCGCGCCCTGCTGCTGCTCGGCGCCGCCGACATCGACGCGCAGGTCTTCCGCGAGACGATGTCGGTGATCGTCAAGCACCGCACCGACCTCGACGTCGTCGCCGAGCGCGTCGGCGTCAAGCTGGCCGAGCCGCTGCGTGTCGCCCCCGCCGGTCAGTAGGCGCGCCGCGCTGCACAGCCAGACCCCGGCCGAGCAGGCGCCGGAGGGCCTCGCCGCCCGCCTGCTCGAGTTCGGCGAGGAGCTGCGCGGCGAGGGCGTCGCGGTCGGCACGAGCGAGCTGCTCGACGCGTTCGGCGTCCTGGGCGAGGTGCAGTGGACGAGGCCGCAGGACTTCCGCGAGGCGCTCGCCGCCACGCTGGCCAAGTCCCAGGAGGACCGCCGGATCTTCGACCTCGTCTTCGAGCGCTTCTTCTTCCGCGCCACCGAGATGGCGGCCGTGCGCGAGGGCGTCGGCGAGGGCGGCGGGATCGACGCGGCGGGCGCCGAGCTCAACCTCGAGACGCTGCGCCAGCAGATCGCCCAGGCCCTGGCCGAGGGCGCCGAGGGCCGCATGCGCGACCTCGCCCGCCTGGCGATCGCGGCGTTCGGCCGCCAGGGCGAGGGCTCCGGGGTCATCGGCGTCGACGTGCAGCGCATCCGCCGCGCGCTCGGCCTGCGCGCCGAGCCCCAGCCCGATCTGCCGCCCGACGACCCGCGCTCGCAGGGGCTGCCGCGCGACGCGATCCGCCGCTTCGAGGCGCTGCTGCGCGGCCGAGCTCGAGCGGGCGCAGATCGAGCGCACGGAGTCGCTGCCGCCGGCGCGGCCGCTCAACGAGCTCGACCGCGCGCTGCCCAGCGGCCCGCTGCAGGACCTCGCCGCGGTGCACCGCGTCGTCGCCCAGCTCAAGCGGCGCCTGAAGACCCAGGGCCAGGAGGCGCGCGGCCACCGCCGCCACGCCCACGTCGACGTGCGGCGCACGATGCGCGCCTCGCTGCAGACGGGCGGCGTGCCGGTGGTCCTGAAGTACCGGCCGGTGCGCCCGCGCCGCCCCGAGATCTACGTGCTGTGCGACGTGTCGACCTCGGTCACCAGCGCGAGCGTGTTCTTCCTCAGCGTGCTGCACGCGCTGCACGACTCGTTTCGCAAGATGCGCTCGTTCGTGTTCATCGAGCGCATCAGCGAGGTGACCGACGTCTTCGCCCGCGAGCGCGACTTCAAGGCGGTCAGCGAGGCGATCGGGCGCGACGCCGGCGTGGCCGACATCTCCGGCTACACCGACTACGGGCGCGTCTGGACGGAGTTCCGCGAGCAGGTCGAGGACGACCTGCACCCGCGCGCGACGGTCATCGTGCTCGGCGACGCGCGCACCAACGGGCGCGACCCGCGCGCCGACGTGTTCGCCCGCGATCGCCGAGAGGGCCGGACGCACGTTCTGGCTGAACCCGGAGCCGCGCCTGTACTGGAACTACGGCGACTCGGTGATCGCCGCCTACGAGCAGCACTGCCAGGCCTTCGAGTGCTGGACGACGGGCCAGCTCGAGGACTTCGTCAAGGCGCTGGCCAAGCCGACCGTCGCCGGGCGATAGCCGGGTCGCTAGGATGCGGCCTTCGGCCGTGCACACCAGGGGGGCTCGCGGAAGCGGGCTGAGATAGCGCCTCCGGACCCCGGCGCTGACCCTTCGAACCTGTGGGGTAATGCCCGCGGAGGGAGCGATGACGACGAGGCTGGAGGCTCCCGTGCAGGAGCCTCGTGAGGTCGGTGAGACGGGTGAGGTGCGGCTGGAGGGCGTGAGCCGGGCCTTCGCCGCGCGCGGCCGCCACGCCGGTCCGGTCGCCGCGCTGCGCGATGTGTCGCTGCACGTGGCGCCGGGCGAGATCGTCGCCGTCGTCGGGCCGAGCGGCTGCGGCAAGACGACGCTGCTGGAGCTGGTCTGCGGCCTGCAGGCGCCCGACGCCGGGACGGTCAGCGGTCGCCGCGGCGGTGCTGATGCCCCAGCGCGACCTGCTGCTGCCCTGGCTGAGCGCGATCGACAACGCCGCGCTCGCGCTGCGCCTGGCCGGCGCGTCGCGCGCCGCCGCCCGCGAGGGCGCCCACCCGCTGTTCGCCGCCTTCGGCCTGGAGGGCTTCGAGGCGGCCCGCCCGCACGAGCTGTCGGGCGGGATGCGCCAGCGCGTCGCCTTCCTGCGCACGCTGCTGTCCGGCAAGCCGGTGCTGTGCCTCGACGAGCCGTTCGCGTCGCTCGACGCGCTGACCCGGCGCGAGATGCAGGAGTGGCTCGCGGGGGCGCTCGCGCGGGAGCCGCGGACCGTCCTGATGGTCACCCACGACGTCGAGGAGGCGGTGCTGCTGGCCGACCGCGTCGTCGTGCTGTCGCCGCGCCCGGGGCGTGTCGTCGCCGAGCTCGCGGTCGACGCCGCAGCGACCGCGCAGGCCCGCCGACCCGGAGCTCGTCGCCCTGCGCGAGCGCGCGCTGGAGGCGCTGCGCGGATGATCGCCCGGGTGCTGGCGCCGGTGCTGCTCGTGCTCGGCTTCCTCGGCGCGTGGGAGGCCTACGCCGGGCTGGCCGACGTCGACGACTTCATCCTGCCCGCACCGACGGAGGTCGCCGAGGCGCTGGTCGACGACCGCGCGCTGCTGTGGGACAACCTGCTCGTCACCGCCCAGGAGGTCGGCCTCGGGATCCTCGTGGCGCTCGTCGCTGGGCGCCGGCCTCGCCGTCGCCCTGCACTTCTCCGGCGCGCTGCGGCGCGGCGTGTACCCGCTGCTGGTCGCCTCGCAGGCGGTTCCCGTGGTCGTCATCGCGCCGCTGCTCGTCGTGTGGTTCGGCTTCGGGATCCTCCCCAAGCTCGTCGATCATCGCGCTGGTCTGCTTCTTCCCGATCGTCGTCACGACGCTCGACGCGCTGGCCAAGGTCGATCCCGACCAGCTCAAGCTGCTGCGCACGCTCGACGCCTCGCGCTGGCAGGCGTTCCGCTGGGCCGAGGCGCCCGCGGCGCTGCCCGCCGCGCTGAGCGGCGCGAAGATCGCCGTCGCGGTCGCCGTCATCGGCGCCGTGTTCGCCGAGTACGCGGGCTCGAGCGAGGGGCTCGGCCACCTCATGCTGCAGGCCATCCCCCAGCTCGAGACGGCTCGCGCCTACGCGGCCGTGGTCCTGCTGGCCGCCTTCGCCGTCCTGCTCTTCGCCGCCCTCGCCCTGGCCGAGCGCCGCCTCGTCCCCTGGGCGCACCGACCCAAAGGACCCTGGACCCCGTGACCGCCCGCCGCCGCCGTCCCGCCCTCGCTGCGCTCGTGCTCGCCGCCGCGCTCGTGCTCGCCGCCTGCGGCGAGAAGGAGGAGCCGACCGGCGCCCCCAAGCGCGAGCGCCTGACGCTCATGCTCGACTACTTCCCCAACGCCGACCACGCGGGGATCTACGCCGCGCAGGCGACGGGGGCCTTCGAGCGGGCGGGGCTCGACGTCGACATCCAGGCGCCGTCGGACCCCGCGGCCCCGCTGAAGCTGCTGGCCGCCGGGCGCGTCGACCTGGCCATCTCGTACGAGCCCGAGCTGCTGCTGGCGCGCGACAAGGGCGGCGAGCTCGTCGGCGTCGGGGCGCTCGTCCAGCGGCCGCTGACGTCGATCATGTCGGTCGGGTCCAAGGCGATCGAGCGCCCCGAGCAGCTGCGGGGCAAGCACGTCGGGACGGCGGGGATCCCCTACCAGAGCGCCTACCTCGAGGCGATCCTGGGCGAGGCGGGGGTCGACCCCTCGACCGTGAAGGAGATCAGCGTCGGCTTCAACCTCGTGCCGGCGATGCTCTCCAAGCGCGTCGACGCGACGCTCGGCGCGTTCTGGAACTACGAGGGCGTGGAGCTGCGCCTGCAGCGCAAGCGCCCCAAGATCATCCGCGTCGACGAGGCCGGCGTGCCGACCTACGACGAGCTCGTCTTCGCCGCGCGCGAGGGCGATCTGGCCCGCGGCGGCGGGAAGGTGCGCCGCTTCCTGCGCGCGGTCGCCCAGGGCCACGAGGCGCTCGCGCGCGACGCCGACGCCGGGGTCGACCCGCTGCTGAAGGCCAACCCCGACCTCGACCGCCGCACGCAGCTCGCCAGCGTGAAGGCCACGCTCCCCGCCTTCGCCCCGCCCCGCGGGCGACCCTTCGGCTGGCAGGAGCCCGCCGAGTGGGCGGCCTACCAGCGCTGGATGTTCGACAAGCGGCTGCTGCGCACGCCCGGCACCGGCCAGGCGCTCACCAACGAGTTCCTGCCGGGCCAGGGCCTCGAGGGCTCCGGCGTGGGGCCCGAGGGCTAGCTGCCTGGGCACGATGTGAACATCCGTCTAGGCGCGCTTGCCATCTGGCGCGACGACGCTAGTTTCAGCGCGAGGTCACCCGCGCGCGCCAGGAGGCGACGCCCCATGTCTGAGGACAACCTGCCAACGCTCAGGGATCTGATCGACGAGCTCGCTCGGGCGAGGGTCCCACTGAAGCGGATCGAGGACGATGTGATCGACTCCGCGCAGCTCGATCGCGAGTCCCGCTCTGCGCTGTGGCTGCACGCCTGGCACGAGACGGAGGGCGACTACCACCCGCCGGCCGATCCGGCGGCCGAGCGCCCTCCCGTCTACGTCTCGTAGACGCGAGCCCTGAGCTCCTCGGGCCGGCCGGCGACGAGAACCTGCAGCACGCGGTCCTGCACCGGCCCGCGCAGCAGCATGCCGAGCACCCGGCCGGGGTCGCCCTCGAGGCGGTAGGTCGCACGCGTGCGACCGCCGCCGAGGTCCTCGAGCTCCCAGGCGCCGTCAAGGCGCTTCAGGTCGCCGCTCTCCTGGCGCCAGGACACGCGGCGGGGCTCGTCGTAGGAGAAGCGAACGCGGGAGCGGATCGTGCGCACCTTCGCGTCGCTGACGGACTCGGCGCGCACCACGCGGCCGCCGGCGTCCCGTTCGAGGACGACCATGTCGTCCAGACCCTGCTGCCAGGCGGGTGCGGACCCGACGTCCTCGCAGACCGCCCAGACCCGGTCGATGGGAGCGTCGATCTCGATCGACGCGCTGCCCGTCAGCGCCGCCATGGCCGGCAGGGTACTTCGCGCCCCCCAGGGCACCGGGCTCCGCCAAGGTGTGCTTACCCGTACCGTCGCGGCTCGCCTCGTGGGTAGCGTCGAGGACATGACCGATGATGCGATCGTCGTCGAGGGCCTCCAGAAGTCCTACGGCTCGGTGCGCGCGCTGTGCGGCGTGGACTTCACCGCACGGACCGGCTCGGTGCTCGGGCTGCTCGGCCCCAACGGCGCGGGCAAGACCACCGCGGTGCGGATCCTGGCCACCCTGCTCAAGCCCGACGGGGGCAGCGCCCGCGTCGCCGGGCTCGACGTGGTCAAGGACGCCGCGGCGCTGCGCGCCAGGATCGGCCTGGCGGGCCAGTACGCGGCCGTCGACGAGAACCTCACCGGCTTCCAGAACCTCGAGATGGTCGGCCAGCTCTACCACATGGGACGCGCCGCGGCCCGCGCCCGCGCCGACGAGCTGCTCGAGCGCTTCGACCTCACCGAGGCCGCCAGGCGGCCCGCGAAGACCTACTCCGGCGGCATGCGCCGCCGGCTCGACCTCGCCGCGGCGCTCGTGTTCCGCCCGCCGGTCCTGTTCCTGGACGAGCCGACGACGGGCCTGGACCCGCGCAGCCGGCTGGGCATGTGGGAGACGATCGAGGCGCGGGCGGCCGCGGGCGCCACCGTGCTGCTCACGACGCAGTACCTGGACGAGGCCGACCGCCTCGCCGACCGCATCGTGGTGATCGATCACGGCACCGTGATCGCCGAGGGCACCTCCGACGAGCTCAAGGACCGCGTCGGCGGCGAGCGCCTCGAGGTGCAGCTCGAGGACCCGGCCGACGCCGACGCCGCGATCGCGGCGCTGGCGGAGATGGCCGCCGAGCGGCCGTCGCTCGACGACCGCACCGTGCGCGCGCCGGTGCGCCGGCGGTCCGGCGTGATCGCCGAGGCGGTGCGGCGCCTCGACGACGCCGGCGTCGGGATCGAGGACATCGCGCTGCGCCGCCCGACGCTCGACGACGTGTTCATCGCCCTCACCGGCCACGCGGCCGAGGAGGAAGAGAGCACCGAGGCGGCAGAGGCGGGCGTGGAGGTGTCGGCATGACACCGCGTCATTGCTCGACCGAAGCACCTGCGGTCCCTGACCGGGGGCGCTCGCGATGAGCTCGCTGGCGATGTCGGTCTCGGACACGCTCGTGCTCGCGAGGCGCAACCTGATGCGCATCCAGCGCCAGCCCGACCTGCTGGTCGGCTACACGATCCAGCCGGTGATGTTCGTGCTGCTGTTCGTCTACGTGTTCGGCGGCGCGATCCAGACGCCCGGCTTCGACTACGTGGACTTCCTGATGCCCGGCATCATCGTCCAGTCGATCGCCTTCGGCGGCTTCGTGACGGCGCTCGGCCTGTCGGAGGACGTCCAGAAGGGTCTCATCGACCGCTTCCGCTCGCTGCCGATGTCCCGCGCCGCGGTGCTCACGGGCCGCACGTTCTCCGACGTCCTCCTGAACTGCCTCTCGCTTGCCGTGCTGCTGGGCGTCGGCTTCCTGGCCGGCTTCAACTTCATCGACGCGAGCGCCGGTGAGATCGCGCTCGGGCTGCTGCTGCTGCTCCTGCTGGGCTACGCCTTCTCGTGGGTCTTCGCGCTGGTGGGCCTGTTCTCGTCCACCCCCGAGACGGCGAACGCGATCGGCTTCACGCTGATCTTCCCGCTCACGTTCGCCTCGTCGGTGTTCGTGCCCGTGAACACGATGCCCGACGGCCTGCGGCAGGTCGCCGAGGCCAACCCGTTCACCACGGTGTCGGACGCCGTCCGCGCGCTGTGGCTCGGCACCCCGGCGAACACCGACGTGTGGATGGCGTTCGTGTGGTGCGTCGTGCTGATCGCGGTGTTCGCGCCGCTGGCGGTCGCGCGCTACCGCCGCGTCGCCGCCCGGTAGCTCAGGGACGCTCCAGGGCGAACACCCGCCGCGCGTTGCCCTCCAGGAACAGCGTGCGGGCCTCGTCGTCGAGCCCCAGGTCGTCGAGGTGCTCGAGCGCCCGCGCCGGGGCGATCATCGGGTGGTTGGAGCCGAACAGCACCTTGCGCCGCCCGTCGGCGCGCAGGTAGCGCACGAGCTCGGGCGGATAGCGCCTGGCCGTGTAGGCCGACGTGTCGATGTGGACGTGCTCGTACTTGCGGGCCAGGGCGACCATCTCCTCGGTCCACGGGTAGCCGATGTGCCCGCCGACGATCACGAGATCGGGGAAGTCGAGCGCCACGTCGTCGAGGTAGGGGATCGGCCGCCCGGTCTCCGAGGAGCGCAGCGGGCCGGTGTGGCCCACCTGGGTGCAGAACGGGACGCCGAGCTCGACGCACTCGGCGTACAGCGGGTAGTAGCGGCGGTCGTTCGGCGGCCAGCCCCACAGCCAGGGGATCGCGCGCAGCCCGACGAACCCGAGCTCGCGCACGCAGCGACGCAGCTCGCGCACCGCCTGCACGGGCCGGCGCAGGTCGACCGCGGCCAGCCCGGCGAGGCGGCCGGGATGGGCGGCGACGCACGCCGCCACCTCGTCGTTGGCGATCAGCGCGCCGTCGGGTCCGTGCCAGGCGCTGAGGAGGCCGACCTCGACGCCGGCCGCGTCCATCGCCGCGATCGTGACGTCGATCGGCAGCTCCTCGGGCGGCGGCTCGAGTGCCGCGCCGGTCCAGCGGCGCAGCGAGGCGAACATGTCGTGGGCCAGGAAGCGCGGCGTCGGGTGCTGCATCCAGGCGTCGACCGTCATGCGGTGCCGACCCCGAGCGCGTGCCAGCCGGCCAGGCCGGCCCACTCCTCGTAGGGCGCGAAGAGCTCGCGGACCTCGTCCTCGGTCGCGCGGGCGTGCGGGTCGCCGCCCGAGCGCAGCCGGCCGACGAGCTTGAGGTACCCGACGTCGGCGGCCGGAAGCTGGTCGTAGCGGCCCTGGCCGCGGAGGGCGAGCATCTCGATCGTCCAGGCGCCTATGCCCGGGATCGCGCGGAGGCGCCGCCAGGCGCGCTCGTGGTCGGCGTGGAGGTCGCAGCGGCCGGCGGCGACCTCGCGGGCGGCGCGGCGCAGCGTGAGCGCACGCCGGCCGGCCAGGTCGAAGGACTCCAGCAGGGCGGGCGCCGTGCCGGCCAGGGTGCCGGCGGCCGGGACGTCGCGCAGGCCCGTGCGCGCGCACCGCGGACCGAGCCGGCTGACGATCCGCCGCTCGATGCGCGTCGCGCGCTCGTACTCGATGAGCTGCTCGCAGACCGCCCAGGCCAGCGCCTCGAAGGGCTCCGGCCGGCGCCGGATGCGCAGGTGCGGGCGCCGGCGCAGCGAGGGGCCGATGAGCGGGTCGCGGCGGAAGCGCGCGTGGAAGGGGCGCAGGTCGTCGTCCACGCCCAGGGCGAAGCGCATCCGCGCGATGCCGCGCTCGGCCGCGGCGCGGTCGCCGGCCCACGCTCCGAACAGCACGGCGTCGGGGGCGGTCTGCGCGACGCGCACGACGACGGGCCGCCCCTCGACGTGCAGCAGCCGCTCGAGCACCCCGCCGCGGCGGCGTGCCACGCCGTCCATCCCGCCGCCGGGCAGCCGGAACGGCCACCTCGGCCGCACCTCGACGCGAACCTCGACCGACCCCGCGAGCACGCTCAGTCGCGCGGCGCCAGCAGGTGCACGTCGACCACGAAGGTGCGCGAGGCGACGACGGCGGGGAGCATCCGCGAGCGGCGCGCCCGGCGGCGCGCGCGCATGCCCTTGGCCCCGCGGGCCGCGATGATCGTCGCCGCGCCGGCGACGAAGGAGCCGGCGGCGACCGCCGCGGCCTGGCGCACGACGGGCGGCGTCCCGGTCCGCCGCGGCGCGACCGGGCCGCCCTCGGTCGGGACGGGCAGGGCGTCGACGATCTCGACGGGCTCCTCGGGCACGACGTCGCCCGCCGGCTCGCCGCTCGTCATCGCGCGGGCTCCGACAGCAGGCGCTCGCCCTCGCCGACCATGTCGCCGAGCTTGGTGAACTGCAGGTGGTCGAGGTAGTAGTGCTGCAACAGGGTCGACAGGATGACGATGTAGTACGCCGTCTGCAGCTCGACCCCGCCGATCCCGTGGATGACGAGCACGAGCAGCGCCGGCCAGCAGCGTCAGCCCGACGTTCAGCGCGTAGAAGCGCAGCGGCCGGTCGGGCCCGTTCATCTCGGCGACGAAGTGGTTGTCGATCTCGCCGCGCTCCTTGCGCATCGGTTGAGGAACCAGATCAGGGCCAGGTACTGGAAGGAGTGCCAGGTGTTGAAGCCCTGGAAGGCGACGTCGATGTTCGGGAACAGCGGCAGCGTGAAGCCGATGACGATCGTCAGGCCGATGAGCAGCACGCTCGGGCACGTTGCAGCATCCCCTGGCGCGCACTCGCGCAGGTTCTTGCCGATCCACAGCACGAAGAAGATCCCGAACAGCGCGAAGGCCGCCGAAGATCTGCAGGTCGGCGCACGAAGCCGTGGTCGGCCCAGCCCGGCACGTACAGATCGCTCGCCGCCGAGCTGGAAGTCGTGGTTGAGGATCTGCGGCGTGGCCATCGGGTACAGGCACGTGAAGACGACGCCGTAGTCGATGATCCTGTCCCGCAGCGGGCGCTGCACGGGCCGCTTGGCCGCGTAGCAGTCGTTGATGTAGGTGATCTGGTGCAGCACGTGGATCGACGCCCACGTGAAGAAGATCGTCAGCAGGATCTGCAGGTTCACGAAGGCCAGCACGGTGACGATCACCGGCAGCAGCGAGCGAGCCGAGCAGGAAGCGCCCGGTGGCGGCGGCGGTAGCTGGGCTCCATGAACGTGTAGGTGAACGTCGAGTACAGGTGCGGCCCGCCGATCAGGCCCGCGACGATCAGGTTGACCGCGGTCTGCGAGACCCCGAGCCCGTGGTACATGCAGCAGCGGGATCGGGACCAGCGCGGCGCTGAGGATGAGGAACGTCAGGTCCCAGTTGCGCGAGCGCAGCCAGACGCCCTCCGTGGAGGCGCCCAGCCGGGGGACGGTGCCTTGCGCGGCGACGCTGGCGGTCATCTGCACGCGAAGTCTACGCGCCGGGGAGGACGCGCTCGTAGACGCGGTAGCGCTTGACGACCCGCCCGCCCATCGCCTCCATGCCGCGGTTCATGGCGCGGTTGGTCTCGAGGATCCAGCCCATCTCGCCCCACTCTGAACGGCGTGACCGCGGCCAGGTCGAAGTGCTCGACGTAGAACCGCGGCCGCGACGCCGGTGTGCTGGTACTCGGGCTTGACGCCGAGGAAGCCGACGCGCACGCGGTCGATGATCCGCCGGCGGCGCAGGAAGTGCCACCAGCCGAGCGGCAGCAGGCGCCCGTTCATCCGCCGCAGCACCTGGTTGACGTCGGGCACCGTGATCGCCACGCCCGACGACCTCGCCGTCGCTCGCGTCTCGGCGACCATGAACCAGGCGCGGTCGAAGACGAGCTGCAGCTCCTGGGCGTAGCTGCGTCGAGGTCCTCCTCGCAGTACGGCACGAAGCCCCAGTTCTGCGCTCCACGCCGCGTTGTAGACCTCGGCGAAGCGCGTCGAGGTCGCGCCGCAGCGTGCGGCGCGTCATCTTGCGCAGGCGGATGCCGTGCTTCGGCGCCGACCTGCCCGGCCGAGCTCGAAGATGATCGGCAGGATCTTCTCGCGGTCGCCGATGTCGAGCTCCCACATGAGCAGGTCGACCGCCTTGTCGAGGCCCGCCTCCTCGCAGAGGCGCTGGTAGTAGGGCGGGTGCCACGGCTGGCGGACGAACGGCTCGCGATCGAAGCCCTCGATCAGCGACCCCGCTCTCGTCGTTCATCGTGAAGTCCATCGGCCCGACCATCGCGCTCGCAGCCGCGCGCCGCGCAGCCAGGCCTCGGCGGCGCCCAGCAGGCCCGCGCAGCGACCTCGGGGTCGTCCTCGAGCTCGAGGAAGCCGAACATGCCCCAGCGGCTGCCGTGGAAGTCGTTGAACGCGTGGTCGACCTGGGCGGTGATGCGCCCGACGACGCGCGCCGTCGCGGCGCGCCAGGAAGTAGCTGCGCCTCGCCGTGCGGAAGAACGCGTTGAAGCGCCGCGGCGAGGAACAGCCGGCGCTCCAGACGCAGCGGGGGCACCCACTGCGGCGAGGTAGAGTGCAGGCGGAACGGGAGCTCGATGAACTCCCGCAGCTCCCGCCGGCGCCGACGGGGCGGACGTCCACGGACACGGCGGCGCACCCTACATGGCCAGCACCTCAGTCGACGTCTTCGCCAAGGTCCGCGGCCACGAGCGCGCCGAGCAGCTGCGCGCCGCCCGCGAGGCCGACGTGCTGCCCTACTTCCGCGTGCTCGAGGCGCCCGGCGCGCGCCGGTCGTGGAGATGGAGGGCGGCCGAGCGGATCATGCTCGGCTCCAACAACTACCTCGGGCTCACCGGCGACGAGCGCGTCGCTGCAGGGCGCGCGCGACGCGCTCGAGACGCTACGGCACCGGCCTGACCGGCTCGCGGCTGCTCAACGGCACGATCCCGCTGCACCTCGAGCTCGAGCGCGAGATCGCCGAGTGGATGGGCACCGAGGACGCGATCGTCTTCACGACCGGCCACCAGGCGAACGTCGGCACGCTCGGGACGATCCTCGCGCCCGGGCGACACGGTCGATCGCCGACTCGGGCGACCACGCGTCGATCCTCGACGGCTGCCTGCTGTCGCGGGCCAAGCTGCGGCCCTTCCGCCACAACCGCCTCGACAAGCTCGAGACGCGCGCTCGAGCGGGCCGCGGGCGACGGCGGCGGCGTGCTCGTCGTCGTCGACGGCGTCTTCTCGATGGAGGGCGACGTCGCGCCGCTGCCCGAGATCGGCGACCTCGTCGAGCGCTACGGCGCGCGGCTGATGGTCGACGAGGCGCACGGCGCGGGCGTGCTCGGCGCCCGCGGCGCGGGCGCGTCGCGAGCTGCTCGGCGTCGAGGACCGCGTCGACCTGCGGATGGGCACGTTCTCGAAGTCGCTGGCCTCGTGCGGCGGCTTCATCGCCGGCCCGGCCGACGTCATCGAGTACCTGCGCATCCAGTCGCGGGCCTTCCTGTTCACCGCCGCCGCCGTGCCCGCCGCGGTCGGCGCCGCGCTGGCCGCGCTGCGGGTCGTGCGCTCGGCCGAGGGGCCGCCGCTCCTGCGCCGGGTGCTCGACAACGCGCGCTACCTGCGCGACGGCCTGCGCGAGCGCGGCTTCCACGTCGTCGAGCCGACGACGCTGCCCGACGGCTCGGAGATCGTGACCCCGATCGTCCCGGTGCTCGTCGGCGACGACTGGAAGGCCGTGCTGCTGTGGCGTGCGCTCTACGACGCCGGCGTCTTCGTCAACACGGCGCTGCACCCCGCCGTCCCGCCCGGCGGCGCGCTGCTGCGCACGAGCGTGATGGCGACGCACGACACCGCCACGCTCGACCGCGCGCTGCGAGGCCTTCGCCGCCGTCAAGGGACGCTTCGAGGCCGAGCACGGGCCGCTGCCCGGGCCCGAGGGCGGCCCGCAGGCGGCACCACGGGGCCGGTCAGAAAACCTGCGCTCTTAGCGGAGGTTGTCGGCACGGCGACGTTGACCTTCGCGCGGGCGCTGGCGTAGGTTCGTCCGCGGCGTCGGCGACGTCGACCGGGAGAGGGATTCCGCCCAAGGCTTGCAGGCTCGTGGCGAGTCAGGAGAGGGCAGCGGACCCTGTGGAGGCCTCCGGGTACGCGTTGTCGCGCGGTCACATGACAACGACCGGTGCCGCCCGTGGGAGGGCGGCAGGGAGGAACGATGAACGCAGAGGCGCGGCCCACCCCTGGGCCGCAGCACATGCAGGCGCTTGCAGCGGGCGAACGCGGTGCGACTGGCGCGCGCGGAGCTCAAGCGCCGCGTGGCCGACGGGGAGATCGAGCGCGGCCGACGTCGTCCTCGAGTCGCCGTGGGAGGCGAGGTCGATGACCATCGCGGACCTGCTCATGAGCCAGCGCCGCTGGGGCACCACGCGCTGCCGGCGGTTCCTGCAGAGCGATCCCGATGTCGGAGACGAAGACGATCGGCTCGCTGACCGAGCGCCAGCGCCAGGCGCTGGCCCGCCAGCTGGGCTCGCAGACGGGTTCAGGGACGCCCGCGCGCAGGGAGACCGAGCGACCGGCGCGCGAGCTCGCGATCGCCTGACGTCCACGTGAGCCGGCGCGGTCGGGGCCTTCGCCCCGACCGCGCCGCGCTCACTCCTCGGCGCCGCGATCTCGACGATGTGGCCGTCGGGATCGCGCACGTAGATCGAGCGGAAGCCGCCGCGCTCGAAGACGTCGGTGCACTGCACGCCGCGCGAGCGCAGGTAGTCGCGCCACGCCTCCAGCTCCTCGGCGGAGCTCGACGGCGAAGGCGAAGTGCTGCGTCGAGCCGGTGCCCGCCGTGCCCGCCTCCATCGACGGGTACTCCATGAACGAGACGAGCGTCCCCGGCGTGCCCGTCGGCGTCGCCGAACCAGAAGTGGCGCGCGTCGGGATCGTCGTCGTTGACCGCCCTCGCGGACGAGCGTGAGCCCGAGCAGGTCGCGGTAGAAGGCCGTCGTGCGCTCGAGGTCGCGCAGATCGCGGTCAGGTGGTGCAGCCCGAGCAGCCGCATGCGCCGCGGCTCGCCGGGCGCCTCGGGCGCGGACGGCGGCGGCTGGCCGGTGAAGTCGGTCACGACGCCGCAGTCTAGGGTCAGGCCCGGAAGCCGAGCCCGCCGGCCCTGGCGCGGAAGGCCGACCGCAGGGCCACGAACACGGCGCCGAAGACGGCGATGGCGATGCCCAGCAGGAGCAGCTGCGGCAGCGCGGTGAAGAGGAACAGCGGCATCGCGGCGAGGATCGCGGCGACGCCCGCCAGCAGCGTCGAGTGCGAGCGGTAGCCGGCGAAGTGCTCGCGGACGGAGAGCTCGAGGCCGGCCAGGGCGACCAGCGCGATCCCGCAGCCGAGCAGCAGGCGCGAGCGGCTGCCGTCGCTCAGGACGCCGACGACGATCAGCACGAGCCCGGCCAGGACGCACAGCTCGACGAGCGGGACCGGCGCCCACGGCGCGGGCGGCGCCTCGTCCATGCGCGCGCGCCGGCTGACCGGCTGCCCCGGCGCTCGCGCGCCGGGCGCGGACGGGCTCGTGCCGGCCGGCGGGCGCTCGGCCGGCGGAGGCGCGTCGGCGCGCCGGACGGTGCGCTTGCGGCTGCGACGGCCCACGGCGGGTCAGGCTGTCAGGTGGCTAACGGACAGCCGGAGGAGAGCTTGACCTGCCACCAGCCCATCAGCATCCCGACGAGCCCGAGCCGCGGGCCGCACCTGCCAGTACGCCGCAGCCGCCCTCGCCGAGCTCGCGGCGGGCGACGCGGACGAAGTGGTGGCGGTTGGGCTCGCGCAGCATCCGCTCGAGCAGGAGCCGGGCCTCCTCCTGGCGCTCGCCGACCGCGCTCAGCAGCGCCCGGGCCTCGCCGAGTCGCGCGGCGAGCGCGTCGCGCACGGCCTCGAGCTCGCCGAGGCCCAGAAGCCGCGGCGCGCCGGACGCGCGCCGCGCCGCCGGCCCCGACAGGCTCTGGAGGGCGTCGGGCGTGGCGTGGACGAAGGCGGTGGCCAGCGCGTCGGCGAGCTGGCGCTCGAGCGTGACGATCTGGCGGCGCAGCTCCGCCCGCGCGGCGCGCTCGGGCGCGGCGGTGCGCGCCGTCGCCGTCGGTTCCCCGCCGGGACTCGGGCTGGCGAACGGCGGATGTGGGTCGGCGACCAACGACACGGGCTCCTCCGCCGCGCAGTCTACGCCTCCTCGAGCGCCTCCGCAGCAGTCCACAGCGCCTCCTCGACGTGGATCGCCGGCACGCCCGTCACGCCGACCGCGAACAGGCGCGCGCGGCGGCCGTCCCGCGCCCGCCGTCCCGGCCGCGAGGGCGTGCGAGGCCGCCGGCGGCGCGAAGAGCACCGCGACGGCGCGCGCGGCGTCGGCGACGACGATCTGGCCGGCCGGCGCCTCGCCGGCGAGCTCGCCGTCGCCGACGCGCTCACCCGCGCCCGCCGTGCGCAGGCCCGAGCGGCCCGTCGAGTCGCTCGTCGTCGAGCGCCCAGACGGGCACGCCGGTCTCGACGACGGCGAGGAGCAGGGCGTCGGCCACGCGCCCGGACGACTTGAAGCCGCCGTGCACCAGGCGGTCGAGGACGACGGCCTCGCCGGGCGGGCGGTCGACGTCGGGGTCGAGGCCGACCTGGCGGAAGAACACGCGGTAGGCGGCGGGCACGGGCTCGGAGCGCAGCAGCACCGCGCGCGCGCCGCCGAAGCGGTCCGACAGCGTGCGCAGGCGCCGGCGCAGGCCCGGCGTGGTGCGCTGGCCCGCGACCGGCGCGACGAGGCTGCTGAGCGACAGGCCGGGGAGCTCGTCGGCGAGCTCGGCGGCGATCCAGCCGTCGGTCGCCGCGGCGCCGCCGCCCGGCGGGCCGCCGCCGCCGGGGCCGTCGCCGCCGGGCCGAGCCGCGCTCACGGCCGCCACCCGTCCTCGCGCGCGCGCCGCTCGAGGCGGCCGAGCCTGGCCCCCAGCGCGCCGGCGCCGAGCTCGCCCACGCTCGTCCCCGTGACGCGCCCGCCCGGCAGCGCGAACGTGATCTGCGGGCAGACGGCGACGCCGAAGACGTTGGCGAGGATGCCGTCGCGGTCGTAGCGCGACCGGGAAGCGCCAGCCGCGCTCGCGCACCAGGCCGCGGACGTCGCCGCGTCGCTGCGGACGACCACGGCCGCGACCTGCACGCCGCGGTGGCGACCGACGCACGCGCTCGAGGCTGTCCAGCTCGTCCAGGCACCGGTCGCTGCGCGTCGCGACGAAGGCCAGGACGACCGGGCCGCGCTCGGCCAGCTCGCAGCTGTTGAGCAGCCCGGCGCCGCGCACGCGGCAGGCCGTGCGGCGGTCGACGTTGACGTCGCCCACCAGCGGCCCGGTGGCGAGCGGCGCGGCGAACGGCGGCAGGCGCTGGCCGGCGGTCGAGCCCGCGCGACCCGACGCCCTCCGTGCGCAGCGTGTTGATCATGATCGTGGCGGCCAGGAGCACGATGAGCACGCCGACGAACCAGGTGTAGCGGCTGGCTCCGGGGGGCAGCCGCGACGCGCTCATCGCGCCAGACGCGGCCGGCGCGGGCGACGCGGCCGGCGTGGGCGGCGCGGCCGGCGCGGCCGGGCCCATCCCGGCAGGCGGATGCCAAGCGCCCGCTGCTCGGCCAGCAGGAGCACCGCGGGCAGGACGACGAGCACGCCCGCCAGCGAGACGGTGAGGTCGACGACGGTGACGAAGCCGAAGTCGCGCAGCATCCGGATGTCCGAGGCGACGAGCACGGCGAAGCCCGGCGATCGCCGTCACGCCCGAGGCGAGCACGGCCGCGCCGGTGGAGCGGTAGGTGCGGGCCAGCGCCTGCTCGGGCGGGTGGCCGGCGGCGCGCTCGGCGCGGTAGCGCTCGCTCAGCAGCACGCTGAACTCGGTGGAGATCGCGATCACGAGCACGCCGAGGGTCACCGACATCGGGTTGAGCGGGATGCGCAGGGCGAACAGCACGAGCGCCGACCAGCCGGTGGCCAGCGCGATCGGGACGAGCGGCACGAGCGCGCGCTCCCAGCGCCGGAACGCGCGCGAACAGCACGAGCGCGACCGCGGCGAGGCCGGCAAGCAGCGTGGCCGCGCGCCGCCAGGCAGACGAGACCCGGTCGTTGGCCTCGGCGGCCAGCACGGGCAGGCCCGCGAGCTCGGCGCGCACGCCCTCCGGCGGGTTCAGGCGCCGGCGCAGCTCGTCGATGACCTCCTGCTGACGCTCGAGCGACATCAGCCGGATGCCGAAGGCCAGCGTCGCCGTCGAGCGGTCCGCGCTGATGACGCCCTGCGAGAAGTACGGCGGGGACGGCGTCGAGCAGCGCGTCGACCTGCTCGCGGCTGCGCGGCGCGCCGGCCGAGAAGAGGTCGGGCAGCGAGAAGGCCGGGCACAGCGTCGGCCTCGCCGCAGCCCTTGCGCTCGGAGTAGCCGAAGCGCTTCGAGCACGTCGCTTCTGGTAGCGCGTCATCCAGCTGACGACCTCCGGGTCGGTGACGCGCTCGCCGCTGACGACGACGTCGAGCTGGCCGCCGACGCCGGTCGAGCGCTGCAGCGCCTGCAGGTCGCGCAGCGCCCGCGAGGTCCTGCGGGACGAGCTTCGTGACGTCGGACTCCACGTGGGTCTGCGTGTCGAGCGCCCAGGCCGATCACGGCGACCGCGGCGCCGACTGCCAGCACCCGGCCGGGCCGGGCGGTCGCCGCGCGCAGCGCGCCGGCCGCCAGCGCGCCCGCACGCGCGCGCACGCGCCCCGAGCCGCCCGCCACCTCTCCGGCGGCGGCCATCAGCTCGCCGGCGCCGCGCCACGCCGCCCCGAGCGCGTCGCGCACCCGGCCGGCCGGCCTGGGCCGCGGGCGCGAGCGCTCGGCGCCGGCCAGCGCTGCCATCCCGAGGCTCAGCGCGCATCCGAGCGCGAGCACGATGCCGACGACGCAGCAGGATCCCGAAGCCGCGGACCATCGGCACCGGCGAGAGCACGAGCACGCCGAACCCCGCCGCCGTGGCCGCGGCCGCGGTCGCGACCGTGGGCGCGCCGCGGGCCGCGGTGCGGTCGATGGCACCGACGATGTCCGAGGGCGGGTCGCCGGGCGGGCCGCCGCCGGCGACCGCGCCGCGCGCCGAACGCCCGCGGCCTGCTCCTCGGCCACCCGCGACTGGAGCTGGATCGCGTAGTCGACGGCCAGCCCGATCAGCACCGGCAGCACGCCGATGGACGCCATCGTCAGCGACGCGCCGGCGAGCGACAGCGCGCCGAAGGTCAGCGCCGGCCGCGGCGAGGGCGACGACGAGCGGCAGCAGCCGCAGGCGCGCGCGGAACACGAGCGCGAGCGTCAGCGCCATGACCACCAGCGCGACGACCAGCAGCCGCAGGATCGAGTCGCTGAGCGCGGTCGGCCAGGTCGTCGGCGACGACCGGCGCGCCGGTCACCGCGTACGTCCCCCGGCCCTCGGTCAGCCGCCACTGGGGCATGGCCACGGCCTCGCGGATCGTCGCGATCGCCGCCCGCCGCTCGCGCTCGGGCAGCTCGGGTCGCAGCCGCACCTGGATGAGCGCGCTGCTCCGGGTCGGGAACAGGTAGGCGAAGCGCTCCTTCGGCTCACCCACGCGGTCGCTGAACACGATCCGCTGCACGAAGGCCGGGTCGCTGATGTCGGGCGTCGAGCGCAGTCCGTAGCGCGCGGCCAGCCGGTAGGTCTCGCTGAGGAACTGCGCGTAGACGAGCTGCCTGGCCTGCCGGCCGAGGCGGCGCGCCTCGGCGCCGCTGCGGCCCTTCTTCAGCGCGAGCTGGCGCGCGGCCCGCTCGGCACGGTCGGCCTGGGCCGCGCGCGCGCGGACCTGGGCCCGGAAGCGGTCGCTGATCTGGCCCGCGGCCTCGTTGATGAAGGTCCCCGGGCCGTACACGACGCGGACGGGCTTCGTCGCGGCCAGCCGGCCGCACGGACCGCTCGCGCCCCCCCGCGATGCGCGCGCCCTTTGGCGCGCGCCCGGACAGGCAGCCCTCCAGCCCGACCAGGCGCCCGAGGTCCGCCGTCAGCACCAGCCGCGCGACGTCCTCGCGGATGAGCACGAGGACGCCGTCGTCGCCGAAGCGCTCGTGCAGGCGCTCCGTCGCCGTGAAGCTCGGCGTGTCGCGCGCCGACCAGCGTGTCGGTGCCGGTCGTCGGCTCCAGGCGCAGCGCGAGCGCCGCGCCGGCGACGGCGAGCAGGCCGATCGCGAGCCCGGTGACGAGCGGCCGCCGGGCGGCGGTGCCCATCACCACCCGCAGGACCCCGGACAGCTTCACGCGGGCAGCCTAGCCCGAGCACCGACGGGTCGCGCCGCACGCCGCCGGCGTCACCCGTCGCTCAGCGCGTGGCCGGCGCTTCCTCGGTGAGCTCCGGCGGCGGCTCGGCGTCGGGCGGCCGCGGCGAGAAGAGCGCGTCGCCGAGCAGGCGGCGGTTCTCGCGGAGCTGCGGGTACTTCGTCCCGGGCGCCGGCACCCCGTAGGTGGGGAACGGCGCCTGTGCGTTGCACGCGGGCGCCGGCACCTGGCGCGGCGTGTCGCCGAACGCGAGCCGCTTGACGTCCACCGCGACGCGACGCGGGACGAGCGCCTCGGCGGCCGGATCGATCGGGTTGGCGTCGACCGTGTCGGGGGCGAGGATCGGGGTCGGCCGGCCGCAGTGGCGCGTCTCGAAGGAGTCGAGCCCCGTCTTGAACTTGGTGTAGGCCCCGCCGAAGGCCGACGCGAAGATGTAGGGCAGCGTGCGGTTGCTGCCGATGCGCTTCTGGTAGGTGGCGAGGTTCTCCGGGACCACCGGGTTGATCGACGCGGAGGTAGTGCAGCCTGCGCCCCTGGTCGTCGACCTCGTAGGCCTGCGTCGCCGACGCCGCGTTGGCGAAGAAGGCGCTGATCTCGGGCAGGTACCTGCCGAAGCCCTCGACGTTGGGCGACAGCTGCTTGAGCAGCGGCGTCAGCTCGGGCAGCGTCTTGCGCAGCTCGCTCGCCACCGTGTCGATCGCCGGCAGGCCCTTCTCGGACGCCGTGATCGCCGGGTCGAGGTCCTGGAAGAGGTTGCGCAGGTCAGGCGCCAGCCTGTTGAGCTCCTGCAGCGTGGGCGACAGCTCGCGCGCGACGGGCCGCAGCTGGTTGACCAGCGGGCGCGTGTCGTCGGCGAAGCGCGTGAGTCGCTGCACGGTCAGGCGCGACTCGCGCTCGAAGGTCGGCAGCGCGATGAACGCCTCGCGCAGCTCCTGTGAACGCCGGCCCGTGGCCGCGAACACGCGGTCGGAGCTCTCGACCAGACCGCGCAGCTGGCCCTCGCGCTCGCTGAGCGCCTCGACCACCTCACCGGTGTCGCGCACGGCGCTCTGCAGAGCCGGCGCCTGCGCGTTGAGGATCTTCGCCAGGTCGCGCGTCTCCTCGACGAACGGTGCGAGGTTGCCGATCGCCTCCGAGATGTCGCGCCCGCGATCCTTGCTGGCCAGCGCCAGCTGCTGCATCCAGATCTGGAAGTCGCGCCGCTGCTGGGGGTTGAACGTGCGGAACAGCTCGTCGACCTCGACGGTCGGCGAGACCGCGCCCGACCGGCAGCGCGCCGCCCTCGGCGACCATCCCGGCGCTCGCGTTGCCGGGCGTCAGCTCCACGTAGGTCTCGCCCAGCAGCGTCTTCTGGCGCAGGATGGCCCGCGTGTCCTTGGGCACCGGCGCGTACTTCTCCTCGATCTCGAGCGTGGCGACCGTGGTGCCGGTGTCCTTGTTGGCGACCGTGCCCTGCACCTTGCCGATGGGCACCCCGGAGATCCGCACGTCGGCCTGCTCGGCCAGCTGCTGGGCCTCGGGGAACGAGACGTCCATTCGGTAGCCCTTGGGCTTGAGCGGGATCGGGCCGCCGAAGGCCAGCCACAGGTACAGGAGCAGCCCGAAGCACGACAGCGCGAAGCCCGCCATCACGATGATGCGACTGGCGCTCGGGGCCTGCTTGTTCACTCGTGCTCCTCCGGCACCGTGCAGTTGACGTCCGACGGGCTGGGCGTGTCGCTCAGCGTGGCGAGGACCGCGAGCGGGCCCGTGGTCGCCGCCAGCGCGTTGGCTGCGGTCAGCGCCTCGCACGAGGCCACGATCGCGCCGCGCCGCACGCCGCCGTGGGCGTCCTGCATGTTGAAGATCGAGTTCCCCAGGTGCGCGGACCACGCGAACCAGAAGAGGTAGCCCTCCTCGGGGCCCTTGGGGTTGAAGGCGAGCGCGTCGGCCAGCTCGTTGACGACGTTGAGCGAGGTGCGCAGGTTGGGGGTGATCTCCGTCAGCCCGTCCGCCGCCGGCCCGCACCAGCTTGGCCACCGGCTGCGCGTCGCGGGCGAACGGCCGCAGCTGGGTGCGGATGATCGGCTCTGTCTCGAGCAGGAACGGGCGCGTCGCGCGCAGCGCCGGCCCGAGGTCGCGTGCGAACGGCCGCAGGTCTCCGAGCGTCTGGCCCAGCTCCGTGCCCAGCGGCTCGACCTTGGCCAGCGCGGTGTTCGTCTTGCGCAGCGCCTCAGGCAGCTCGCGCAGCGTCTCGCGCAGCCGGCGATCCTGGTTGGCGAAGGAGCGGAAGACGGCGTTGTTGGCGTCGACGAAGCCCGCCAGCTCGTCGTCCTTGCGGCCGAGCTCCTCGGCCAGCAGGCGGAAGTTGTGCACGGACCGCTTGATGTTGCGCGTGCGTACGGCGAGCTCGCGGTTGAGCCGGACCGTGTTGCGCCCGAGGGGCTCGAAGCGCCGCAGCGTGTTGGACAGCTCGCGGCCCTGTCCGCGCACCGCCTCGCCCGCGCCCCCGAGCAGCAGCTGCAGCGACGCCCGCGTGTCGCCGTCGAGCGCCGACAGGAACTCGTCGAAGTTCACGTTCGGCAGCGTCCTGTCGACCGGGATCGTGAAGCCGTCGGGCGCCTCACCCGCGGCGCGTGTGCCCGGATCGACCTGCAGCACCATGTCGTTGAGGCCGGTCTTCGGGCGCAGCATCGCCGAGGCGTCGCGGTAGAACGGGTGGTCGGGGTCGACCTTCATCGACACGATCGCCCGCCCGTCCACGAGGTCGACCTTCGTCAGCTCGCCCACGTCGACCCCGGCGATCTGCACCGTCTGGCCCTGGCCGGGGGTGACGGCCTGGGCGGTCGACATCTGCGCCTTGTACACGGTGAACTCCGTGCCGATGCCCGGCACCCAGCCGGGCAGCGTCAGACGCTGCTTGGTGAGGATGTAGCCGCCCACGACGGCGGCGACCAGGGCGAGCGCGATGATCGCGATGAACTCCTTGCGGTTCTTGCTGATCGCGCGCATCACGGGCGACCACCCCCGCGCGCGCTCGCCGCAGCCGCGGTCGCGGTGGAGCCCTGGGCGTCGGACGGCCCGGTCCGCGCGGTGAGATCCGGCTTGCGCTGTGTGTGGCAGGCGACGTCGGTGCGCAGGGGCGGCTTCGTCGCGGGCCAGGCCGGGCGCGTGCCCAGGGGCCTGGCGGGCAGGCTGCCGTAGTAGGGGTCCCTGCGGCCGCCGAGCTCGAGGTGCTGGTTGCCTCCGCCGGGATGCAGGCGCACGTAGTGGCCGTTGCCGTCGAAGTTCTGGCCCTCGGTCGCGATGCCGGCCATCGCGTGCCAGAACTCCTTGGAGACCTCGGTGCCGGCCGACAGCGGGCCGTCGTCGATGCGGCTCTCGAGGATCGGCAGCAGGTTCTCGGTGGTGCACCGCGAGAGCAGGTCGGCCTCGCTCATCAGGCCCAGGCTCTGCGTCGCCACGCGCGCGAGGCTCGCGGTGCCCGGCTGCAGGTCGTCGACGAGACCGCCCAGCTCGGCCTGGCTGACCAGCGGCCTGGCCTCCTTGATCCAGGGGAAGGTGGCGGCCACCGTCGCCGGCGTCTCGCGCACGCCGGGCAGGATCTCGCGGGCGAAGGCGCGTGTGTTGGGGAAGGCGCCGTTGAGGGCGTCCAGGGCGCCCTCGGCGCTCTGCAGCGTCGGCCCGAGCTCGCGGATCGAGGCCTGCAGGTTGCTCGACTCGGCGGCCGTCGCGGCCAGCGTGCGGTTGAAGTTCGTGATGAGGCCCTGGAGCTGGCGCTCGTTGCGCCCCAGGCCCTCGGTCGTGCGGCTCAGGCCGCGGAGCAGGGCCGACACGTCGTCGCGTTCCACGCCGGCGAGCGCGTCGGCGACGAGCGCGGTGCTGCGCAGGGCTTCCTCGCCGTAGTCGATGGCGTCGTTGAGGGACTCGGCGGCCGACTCGCCGCGGGTGATGGGGTCGCTGTCACGATCGTCGGCGGCAGACGGCTTGCGCACCAGGCCGTCGCCCAGGCCCTGCAGCGTGTCGCGCAGGCTCGTGCGCGTGTCCTGCTGCAGCGTGTTGAGGATCTGGTCGAACTGCACCGGGGTCGCCGTCTGGGTGATCGGCAGCGTGTCGCCGTCGTCGAGCGTCGGCGCGGCCGGCGTCCCGGGCTTCAGGTCCACGAAGAAGTTGCCCTCGAGGAAGATGCGCGGGCGGATCTTCACCTCGGCGTCCTTGTGGATCGGCAGGCCCTTGTCCTGGATCTCCATGACGACGATCGCGGCGCCGGTGTCCTCCTGGCGCTCGATCGACTTGACCTTGCCGACGTTGACGCCGGCGATCCGCACCGGGCGAGTTCAGCCGGATCTGGTTGGACGTCTCGAACACCGCCCGCAGCCGGTAGCCCTCGGTGAACGGGATGTCCTTGGCGAAGCCGAAGTAGACGCCGATGGCCACGACCACGGCGGCGATCAGACCGACCTTGACCGCGCTCATCCCCTGGCGGTCCTTGCGCGGCACGCGGTCGGCGGGGTCGATGGGTCCGCGGTTGCGGCGGAAGAGGGCCATCAGCGCGCCTCCCCGTTGCCGACGAGCTCGCGGCGCGTGACCTCGGTCTTCGTGCCCTGCACGCCCGGTGGGTTGAAGATGACCTGGCGCCCGACCGCGTAGCGCTCGTTGCCGGCCTCGCACTCGTTCTCGTTCCCCTGCCCGGGCGAGGCGGTGAAGGGCATCGGGTTGGAGTGCAGGTAGTTGCCCTCCGCGCCGCCGCCGTTGGCCATCGCCGAGGCGGAGCCGCCCTCGTTGTTGGGCCCGGTCGGGGCGCCGATGACGATGAAGCGCTGCCAGGTGCCGTTCGTGCCGCCGTCGGAGAGCAGGCTGCTGGCGTTGCGCAGGAAGAGCTGGACGTAGTTGCAGGTCGTCTGGATCGGAGCGATGTGGCCGACCAGCGGCGCCGCGAGCTCGCTGATGGTCGTCAGGTCGCCGAGGCCGACCTGGGCCAGCGGATCCGTGGTCAGCGCCTGCAGGTTGGTGAACGTCGTGCCCAGGCGGCGGTTGAGCGCCGTCGAGCGCTCGAGCGTCGTGACGCCCGCGCTGATCGCGTCGGCCAGCGGCGGCGCGGCGCTGCGCAGCGCGCGGGCGCCGGGGCGCAGCTCGGCGAACAGCCGCTCGCTGTCGCGCAGGAACGGCCGCTGGCGCGGCAGCTCTCGCGTCGCCGTGTCCAGCGTGGCCGGCGCCTCCTCGATCGCCTCCTGGATGTAGGGGCGCGAGACGTCCGCGAAGGCCTGCAGCGTCGTGTCGAGGTTGCGGAACAGCGATGCCTGGGCCTCGGCGGCCGGCGCCAGCTGGGCGGCGGTGCGCCCGAGCACCTGGAACAGGCGGGCGAGCCGCGTCTCGGGATCGGACAGGTTGCGCATGACCGGCCGGATGTCGCGCAGCAGCGCGGGCAGCGACTCGAACACGCGGTTGAGGTCCTGCCCGCGGCCCGCGAAGCCGTTGCCGAACTCGGCGAGGTTGGCCTGCTGGGCCTCGCGCGTCGGGTCGTCGAAGGTCTGCAGGAACTCGTCGAACTCGACCGGCTCGGGCGTCGCCTGGCGCAGCGGGATCGTCGCGCCGTCCTCGAAGCCCTCCTCGGAGTTGCCCTTCGTGAGCTGCACGTACTTGAGGCCCAGCACGGACCGCGCGCGCACCAGCACGGTCGTGTCGACCGGCAGCGGCATGACGGCCCGCTCGAGCTTCATCGTCAGCACGGCGCGCGCCTGGCCGTTGGCGTCGACCGAGGCCTCGATCGCCTCGACCGCGCCGACGCGCGTGCCGCCGATGCGCACCTCGTTGCCCTTCACCAGCGAGGCCGCACTGGGCACCTGGGCCTTCAGCTCGTAGGTCGGCACGAACGGCAGGCCGCTGTTGGCGTTGTAGGCGAGGAAGACCGCGACGATCACCACGAGCGTCGTGGCCGCCCCGATGAGGACGGGGTTGGCTGCGATGGAGGCCGAGCCGCGACGCACGTCAGTCCCCCAGCAGGTAGTCGAGGAGGGACTCGTCGGTGCTCGACGTGCCGCCGGCCGGCGCCTGCGAGGCCGCGGGCGCGGCCGGCGCCGCGGGTGCCGCGGGCGCCGCGGCCTTGGAGGTGGAGCCGGCTGCGCCGACGGAGGACGGCTGCGCGCTGGCCGCGTCCCGTGCGGCCGCGCGGATCGCGGCCGCCCGCGCCTCGCCGCCCTCGCCGCCGCCCTCGCCCTCCGCCTCGGCGGCGGCCTCCTCCTCCTCCTTGGCGTCGGCGGGCGTCTTGCCGTAGAAGTTCGCGTTGCACGCGGCGTTGACCTCGGTCGCGTAGAGCAGGCACTCGGTCTTGGCCAGCAGGCCGACGCGGAAGTAGTGCCCGAGCCCGTCGTAGCCGTTGGAGGAGCCCGACAGGTAGTAGAAGAGGTTCAGCAGGCTCTCGATGCCGCCGGTGTCGCGCAGCGACACGACCAGGTCGCGCAGGTCCTTCGTGAGCGGCTTGCCGCTGATCGTGAAGTCCTCGAGCGTCTCGAAGAACGGCTGGGACTTCGTGAGCGCCTCGCGCCCCTTGACCGAGGCGGCGCCCAGCGTGCGGAACGAGGCCAGCGAGGACCGCGAGAACGGCTCCAGTTGCTCGGTGAAGCGGTTGATGTCCGGCGCGACCGCGCCGGCGTCGCGCAGCACCGGCGTCATCTCGTCGGCCAGGCCGCCGAGGCGGTCCATGGTGGGCCCCAGCTCGCGCAGGAACGGCGGCAGCAGGCGGATCGACTCCTCCAGCGCCGCGCTGCGCTCGGCCGTCGCCTCGGCGGCCTTGCGGGCGTTCTCGACGAAGCCGGACACGCTGCGCCGGTCGCGCGCCAGCGGGGCGAGCACGCGGTCCGAGTCGTCGGCCAGGTCGGCCAGCACCTTGTTCTGGCCGGCCAGCAGCTTGATGACCTTGTCGGTCTCCTTGAGCGCCGGGTCGGCGTTGCGGATGGCCGTGCGCAGCGCCTCGCCCTGGCCGGCCAGGCCGGTCCCGAGCTCGTTGAGGATGATCGACAGCCGCTGGCGGTAGGGCAGGCGGAAGGTGTCGACGACCAGGTCGGGGTCGACCGGCTTGCTGGTCTGCTCGACCGGCAGCAGGTAGTCGCCCTTGCCGCTCGCCCTCCTCGATCTTGCGCAGCGGCCCCGGCTCGGGCTGGCCCGCGGGGCGCGGCTGCGTCAGCGAGCACTCCACGAACTTGTCGCCGATGAGCGACTGCGGGCGGATCGCGCACTCCGCGTCGCTCTTGAAGTCCTTGAAGCCGTCGTCGGTGATCAGCAGCGTGACCGCCGCCCGGTTGTCGCGCGTGACGTCGAGCGACTCGACCGTCCCGACCTTCACGCCGGCGACCTTCACGTCGACGCTGTCGACCAGGAACGAGGCGTTCATGAAGATCGCGCGGACGCGGTAGGCGCCGTCATCGCCCTCGTCGGCGCCCGTGGCCACGACGGCGAGCACGACCGCGGCCAGCAGCACCGCGCCGATGGCGAGCACGCGCCTCATGGCCCGGGCGGCACCTGGCTGGGGTCGCAGTCGTTCGTGCCGTCGTCGGTGAACGGCGAGGAGCCGTCGCTCGCCGGCTGCGTGGCGCTGCCTGGGCAACGGCGCTCGACGCGCTTGGTGAGGCCGTCGTAGCGCTGCTCGGGCGGGACCGGACGCAGCTCGCCGCCCTGCGGGGTGTCGGTGAAGGCGTGCGACATGAAGGCCGGCGCCACGCGCGCGTAGTGGCCGTTGGCGTCGTAGTTGCCGGCCGTGAGGCCGAAGTCGCGCAGCCAGGCGATGAGCTCGGGGCCGTAGGGGCGGCTGAAGGTGAAGTTGGGGACCGCCTCGCGCAGGGCCTCGCGGCTGTGCTCCAGGGCCGGCTCGGCGACGCGCGCCAGGCCCGGCGCGGTGCGCAGCAGGTCGGTCAGGTCGTTCGACGAGCCCTCGGTGCGCACGAGCTTGGAGAGGTCGCGGACGATCGGGCGGGCGTCGCGCACGAGCGGGCGCAGCTCGCGGAACAGCGGGGCCAGGTCCTTCGTCGCCGGCTTGGACTCCTCCACGAGCACGTCGAGGTCGTCGAGCGTCGCGCGCAGGTTGACGAACGTCGTGTTGCCCTTGCGCAGCGTGCCGGGCAGGAAGCGCAGCGCCTGCTCCAGCGCGGCGTCCTCGCTGCCGATCGCGTCCATCGTCCGGCCGGTGTTGGAGACGAGCGCGGTCAGCTCGGTGCGCCGCTCGCCGATCGCCTTCATGGTGTTCGACGTGTTCTGCAGGAACTCCACCAGCGTGCCCTGGTCGCGCGCGACCTCGGCCACCAGCCGCCGGGTCGCGCTGACGGCGGGGCTGAAGTACTTGACGCCGGCGTTGGCCTCCTCGCCCTTGCCCTCGTACCAGCGCGCGAAGCCCGACGTGACCTGCTGCAGCCCCTTGCGCGTGTCGGGGTCCAGCGCGTTGAGGAGCTGGTCGATGTCGACGATCGGCTCGGTCCGGTTGGAGGCGATCACCGCGTTGTCGTCGAGCTCCTCGCCTGAGTTCGGCCCGGGGACGAGCGTGATGTAGCGGTTGGCCGCGCCCGACAGCGACGTCGCGCGGATCTCGGCCGTGGTCCCCTCGTGCAGCGGGGCGACGTCGCCCTCGACGCGGATCGTGATCTCCGCCTGGTTGGTGTCCGTCAGCGCCAGGTCCTGGATCGAGCCGACGCGCTTGCCGCCGACCTGCACCTCGCCGCCCTTGACGAGCTGGCCCGCGTTCTCGAAGCGCAGGCGGTACGGCGTTCCCGTCTCGCCGCGCAGGACGAGGAACAGCACGACGACGACCGCGACCAGGGCCACGCCGGCAGCGATCCTGCGGGCGGCGGTCACCGGGCGGCCTCCGCGCGCGCGGTCGGGAGGTGTGGTGTGCGGGGGAAGCGGATGGCTGCGGTGGGCTATTCCATGCCCAGCGGGCCCTGGGACTCGCCGGAGAGGAACTGTCGGACGAAGGCGTTGTCGGAGTTGAAGAGCTCCTCGGCCGGGCCGGACTCGACGATCCGCCCCCGCCACAGGACGGAGATGTGCTCGGCCACCCGGCGCGCGCTCATGATGTCGTGGGTGATGACGACGTAGGCGCCGCCGTTCTCCTCGTGGATCTCCTGGATGAGCTCGCACAGCAGCGCCGTGCGCACCGGGTCCAGCCCGGAGTCGGGCTCGTCGAAGAGCACGATGTCCGGGTCCAGCACGAGCGCCCGGGCGAAGCCCGCGCGCTTGCGCATGCCGCCCGACAGCTCGTTCGGCATCTTGTCGTGAGCGTCGCCGAGGCCCACCTCGTCCAGACGGCGGCTGACGATCTCCGAGATCTCGTCCTCGCCCTTGTCCGTGTGCTGGCGCAGCGGGAAGGCGACGTTGTCGACGAGGTTCATCGAGCCGAACAGCGCGCCGTCCTGGAAGAGGACGCCGAACTTCTTGCGCATGTCGAACAGCTCGTCGTCGACCATGTTGGGCACCGACTGGCCGTG
The DNA here is from genome assembly GCA_963840185.1 of uncultured Actinomycetes bacterium. GTDB lineage: Bacteria > Actinomycetota > Thermoleophilia > Solirubrobacterales > Solirubrobacteraceae > JAOPZW01. Next base: position 636,097 of record CAWIXY010000001.1, read on the forward strand.
CACGAGCACGTCGCCCTGGTCGGGGTACAGCAGGCCGACCATGTGCTTGATGCACACCGACTTGCCCGTGCCCGACGGCCCGAGGATCATCGAGATCTTGTCGTCCGGAAGGCCCATGTTCAGGCCTTTCAGGATCTTGTTGCGCCCGAACGCCTTGTGCACGTCGACGAACTCGACGGCGTCGGACACTCCCGACGGCCGGGCGAGCCCGGTGTGCCATTGGTACTCGTCGTCCTCGCCGCTTCGCTCGCCCACGACAGACACGCGCGACGGATCCGAGCCCGCCCGCGCGTCGGGCTCCTCGTCGCGGCGGCGCTCGCGCTCCAGCTCGCCGGGACGCAGCGGCGCGCCGGGGTCGCCGGCGTGCTCTCGCTCGTCGGCGCGCAGCGTCTCCGCCTCGCGCGCGCGCTCGTCCGGCGGGTCGTCGTAGCGGTCGTCGTCGCGGTCCATGATCGTCAGCCTCCCACCGGTGCCCGGGGGTTGGCCCCCCAGAAGAGCTGCGTGCCGAGCATCCCGATGAGATGCACGAGCACGAGGTTGAGCACCATCGATTTCGCCGTCGCCGTCCCGACTCCCACCGGGCCGCCGCCGGCGTTGTAGCCGTAGTAGCACCCCACGAGCACGATCGCCGTCGCCATCACCATGCCCTTGATGACGCTGTAGAGCAGGTCGACGGGGCTCTGGAACATCCAGAAGATGAAGAAGAAGCCGCCCTCCGACACCTCGCCGATCTGCTGCACCACCGCCAGGTAGCTTGCGAAGAAGCCGGCGCCGATCGCCGACAGGTACATGAACGGCAGCACCATCCACGCGCCCAGCAGGCGGGTGGCGCAGAGGAACAGCATCGAGTCGATGCCCATGACCTCCAGCGCGTCGATCTCGTCGGAGATCCGCATCGCGCCGAGCTCGGCGACGATGCCGGTGCCCACCTTGGCGGCCATCATGTAGCCGAAGGCGTAGGGCACGAGCTCGCGCAGGTCGCACCAGGCCGCGAACTGCCCGGCGTAGGCCGGCGCGCCGACCGCACGCGTCGCGTACGCGCCCTCGATGCCGCACTGCAGGCCGATGATGAAGACCAGGCCCCAGATCACGACGGTCGAGGACAGGATCAGGATGCCGGCCTGGCGCAGCGCCTCCCCGAAGAAGCGGAAGACACGCAGCCCGTAGACCAGGCCCATCGTGCGCCCGCTGAAGCGGGCGATCTCGCCGAAGCTCGCAAGCCAGTCGCGGGGCACGGCCAGCCACGTGCGGCCCATCAGGCGCCCCCCCCTCGCGGCCGCCGCGGCGACGGTCACTTGATCACCGTGATCTCGGGGTGGGTCGCCAGCAGCGTCTGGGTGAAGACGTAGTTGAAGGCGAAGATGCCCAGGAAGGCGATGACCACCGCCTGGTTGACCGCGCGCCCGACGCCGGCCGCCCCGCCGGAGGCGGTCATCCCCTTGTAGCAGCAGACGATCGCGATGATCGCCCCGAACAGCGTGCATTTCAGGACCGAGCCCCAGAGGTCGGTGACCGAGGCCTGGTTGAAGAAGGTGGCCCAGAACGGGCCGAGCGGGGCGTTGTTGACCAGCGTGGCGGCGACGCCGCCGAAGATGCCGAACAGCAGCGCGTAGATGTCGAACAGCCCGGTGAGCAGCATCAGCGCCAGGAAGCGCGGGACGACGAGGTTCTTGACGGGGTCGACGCCGAGGACCTGCAGCGCGTCGAGCTCCTCGCGGATCTTGCGCGCGCCGAGGTCGGCCGTGATCGCCGTGCCGGCGACGCCGGCCAGCACGATCGCGGTGACGAACGGCGCGAACTCGCGGATCGAGGCGAGGACGAAGAAGCCGCCGAGGCGGTCGATGGAGCCGAACAGGACGAGGATGTTGGCCGCCTGCAGGCCGGGTGCGCCGTAGCCGAAGGCGACCGTGGAGATCAGCAGCGGGAACCAGCACAGGCGCAGGGCGAACAGGAACTGGTTGACGAACTCGCCGCCGTAGGGGTAGGGAGGGCGCAGCGCGGAGACGATGGTCTTGCCCGTCAGGATCATCATGTCCCCGACTTCTTCGAGCACGCTCTTGGTGGGCAAGAACGCTCGATCGGCGACGTTGCGGACCATCTCTCCCTCCTCTCTCAACCCAGGTGTGAGCACGCCCTCTCCAGGCGCACCGAGGCGAACTCTATGCACAACGGTCGACGGCTGCCAAACCCGAACCGGATGCCGGATGAACGCGCCCGGGCCTGTGGTACGTTGGCGCCGCTGTGGCCGGGAGGAGACCCACCGCGCGCGTCCCGATCGCGCTCTTGGCGTGCGCCCCGCTCGTCCTGTCGGCGTGCGGGGGCGGCGAGAGCCAGGGAGGCAACGAGCCGACCGGCACCTACGAGGTCGACATCGTGCGCGCGAGCTTCGCCGAGCGCCAGAACGTGGCCAAGCAGGAGGAGTTCAAGCTCGCCGTGCGCAACACCGGCGACGAGGCGCTGCCCAACCTGTCGGTCACCGTCGACTCGTTCAGCCAGCGCAGCGAGGCCCCGAACCTGTCCGACGCGTCGCGCCCGGTGTGGGTCGTCGACGACGGCCCGCGCGGGGGCATCACCGCCTACGTCAACACCTGGGCCCTGGGCCGCCTGGCGGCGGGCGCCACGCGCGAGTTCACCTGGAAGGTCACGGCCGTGGCCCCGGGCCAGCACCGCGTGCGCTACCGCGTCAACGCGGGCCTCGACGGCAACGCCAAGGCGGTCCTCGCCGGAGGCGTCGCCCCCGAGGGCACGATCGACGTCCGCATCACGACCAAGCCCCCCGAGTCACGCGTCGACCCGGAGACGGGCGAGGTCGTGCGCGAGGGCGAGTGACGTCGTGAAGGACGGCTGCCGCCACGGCGGCGGCAGCCTCCCTCGCGCGTCAGACGGGCCGTGATGTCGCCGCGACGTGCTGCTGCGGCGGCGGGAACGCGGTCCGGACCTCGGGGGTGTCCGAGGCTTCGGCGACCGGCGGAGCGCCGGTCTCCTTGTCCTTGCGGCCCAGCAGGGACGTCAGCTTCTCGCGGTTCTTGAACGCGAGGCCTGCGGCGCTGAACAGCAGCGCCGCTCCGGCCGGGCCCTTCGCGCCCCGGCGGCCCTTGCCGCGGGTCGTGGTGGGCACTAGGACGAGCTCCGTGCCGTCTGGAGGTTGTCCTGGGCGCTCGACTGCAGCTTCTCGCCGTGCTCCTGGGCGCTCTCCTGCGCGGTCTCCTTGGCGCTCCCGGCTGCGTCCTGGACGACCTGCTTGCCGCGCTCCAGCGCCTCCTGGCCGGTCTCCTTGGCCTGCTCGGTCACCCGATCGGACAGCGGGCCGAGCTTCTCGTGCTCGACGCGGCTCGAGGGGATCAGCATGCCGGCGACGAAGCCGACGGCGATCGAGCCGATGGCCAGCCCCAGCGGGTTCTCCTGGGCCACGCCGGCGGCCCGCTTGGCCTGCTGCTTGACGTCCTGCCCGCTCGGGGTGGCGTCGCCGGCCTTCGAGCCGGCGATCCCGATCTTCTCCTTCACGGAATCCACGCTGTCGCTCACCTTGTCCTTGGTCCGGGCGGGGACGTCGGCCTTGTAGCCGACGGCATCCACGGTCTCGCCCATGCGGTCACGGGTCTCCTCTATCTCCCTGCGGATTGTGTCTGGGTCTTTGCCCATTGCACGTCCTCCTTCACGGTCTCGATTGTCTGCTCGGGCACGGCCGGTCCTGCGTCCTGCACGCGATCGCGCCCGCGCAGGGCGAGCACCGCGGCGATCGCTCCCCACACCGCGGTCACGATCAGCGCTGCCAGCCACGTCGCCATGGCGGTGTCCAGGAGGGCGATGAGGCACGCGGTCAGCGCGCCCAGGGCCAGGAGGGCGGCCACGCCGGCACCGCCCAGCAGGCCGGCGCCGACGCCTGCCTGCTTGCCCTTCTCGGTCATCTCGGCCTTGGCGAGCTCGAGCTCCTGGCGCACGAGCGTCGTGGTCTCCTGCGACAGCTGCTTCAGCAGCTCGCCGATCGGCTGCTCGCGCAGGTCGTCCTGGCGCCTCGGATCAGCCGAGGTGGACATCAGCGGGACTCCGGCGTGAAGCCGGGGCCCGTCACCGGCGTGCCGAGGCCCGGCGTCTGCGGGCTCACGGGCGGCAGCGGCGCGGGCTCCGCAGCGGACCCGGGCACCGGCGGCGCGATGGGCGCCTCGGCGCCAGGCGCGGGCAGCGGCGTGCCGTAGCTCGAGCGGCCGTTGCCGACCTGGCCCTGGCCGGAGAAGCCGCGGGTGCCGGCGCCGCCGGCCTCGTAGCGCTTGGCGCTGCTGGCCTTGAGGAACCGCGAGGCCGCAAAGCCCAGTGCCAGGCCCCCTGCGAGGACGGCCATCGGCTGGCGCCGCGCGAAGTCCTCCACGTCGCCGAGGATCTTGTCCGCGTCGGAGTCCTTGAGGTAGGCGCCCAGGCGCTCGGCGCGATCCGCGGCCTGCTCGGCGTACTTCGCCGGCTGCTCCTTGCCCTTGCTGCGCAGCTCCTCGGCGACCGAGCGCGCGTCCTGGGCGGCGCTGTGCACCTGCTCGCCGGCCGTGGTCGAGCGCTGGTCGACCTGCTCGCGGACGCGGCCCTTGGCCTGTCCCGCGGCCTCCTGCGCCTTCTCCTGCACCTGGCCGGCTGCCTCACGGGCCTTGTCCTGCACCCCGTCGGCGCCCTGGCCGGGCTGTGTTGATGGAGCGTGGGCACTCGTTGACACGAGGACCTCCTTCGTCGGTGTTCGTTGGTCGGCGATGCGTCCGCGGGTGCCTTCCCGCGACTCATGTGCGACAAACGATTCGTGTCTGACCTCGGACACGGCGGTGACAGCCGCTCAGAAGCGAGACGTCTGTCTCGGATCGGCGCCCAACGAGCGCCCGATGGGTGTACAGTCCGCCGTCGTCATGACCGACGACGACGACGGCGAGCGCGACGGCGACCAGGGTCTGACCGTCCGCAGGCGGCGCTCGGACGCCGAGCAGAACTTCAGCCGCATCGTCCAGACGGCCGTGCGCCTGCTCAGCGCCGATTCCAGGACCAGCGTCGACCAGATCGCCGACGCGTCGGGGCTGAGCCGCGCGACGGTGTACCGGCACTTCCCGACGCGACAGGACCTCGTCGCCACGGCCCACCAGCAGGCGGCGGACGACACGGGCGCCGACATGCGCGACGGGCTGCGGCCCGCCGGCGAGGTCGCCGGCGAGCCGGCGACCCTGGACGTCGCAGGCATCCTCAACAAGGTCCCCCCGCACCTGCTCGGCGAGCAGATCGTCGCCGAGGCCTCGCGCATCGCGGGCGTCTCGTCGGTTTCGCTGTACGTCGTCGACATCGACGGCTCCCGCCTTCTGCGCCTGGCCGGCTCGCAGGAGTTCCCCGCCGAGCTGCGCGCCCCGCTGGCCGTCGGCCCGGAGATCGCGCGCGAGGGGATCGCGAGCCTGCGCCGCCTGATCGAGGCCGAGCTGCCGAACAGCGAGGCGGCGCCCCTGTACCTGCGCGGGCGGGCGATCGGCCTCCTGCTCGCCGTCGACGCCGCGCACGGATCGCTGGACGAGGTCGCGCGCCAGGCGGCGGCCGCGATCGACCTCGCCGGCCTGTACACCGACGTCTTCGCCATCAGGCGCCGACGCAAGCCGACGTCCGCCGCGGCGGAGATCCAGCAGAACCTGCTGCCTCCTCGGATCGTGCCGATGTCGGGCGCAGCGGTGGCGGGCAACGTGCTGCCCGGCTACGACGTCGGGGGCGACTGGTTCGACTACACCGAGAACCCCGACGGGGCATGGCTCGCGGTGGCCGATGCCGCCGGCCGCGGCGCTGCGGCGGCCGGGCTGGCGGCGATCGCCCTGGGCGCGTTCCGGGCGGCCCGGCGCAGCCAGGACGACATCGAGAACGCCGTCGCCTCCATGGACGACACGGTGCGCGCGGCCGCGTCCGCGGGTGGCACGGTCACCGCGATCATCGGGCGCTGGCACGGCCCCAGCTCGACCTTCAGCTGGATCAACTGCGGCCATCCCCTCCCCGTGGTGGTCACCCCGGAGGGCGACCTCGAGGAGCTCACGCCCCTCACCGGCGCCCTGGGCGCTCCCGACGGCGCGCCGCAGCTGCGGGTCAACCGGCGGCGCCTGACCCCGGGCGAGCGGCTGATCCTCCACTCCGACGGCGTCATCGGGCGCGCCACCCGCGACGGCCGGCCCTTCGGGCTGGAGGGCATCAGGCGCGCCGTCGCGCAGGCGCCGAGCGCATCGGCTCCGGCCACCGTCCGTGCGATCGAGGACGCCGTCGCCGATGCCGCACCGGGTCCGTTGGAGGATGACGCAACGCTGCTCGTGCTCGTCCCCTCCGCACCCCGGGCGAGCTGAGCGTGCGGCGGCGCCCGGCGCCGGCTACTTCGGCAGCCGCGGGGCGATGATCCGGTAGGCCTTGAGCCCCAGGCCGAGGCGCTCGCGGTCCTCGCTGAGCATCGGGTCCAGGCCCGTGAGCTCCTTCACGCGGTCGAGCCGGTAGGCCACGGTGTGGCGGTGGGCGTAGATGGCCGAGGCGGTCGCGTTCATGTTGCAGTTCTGCTCGAGGTAGGACTCGAGCGTGCCCACGAGGTCGGTGCGGTACTGATCGTCGTAGCGCACGAGCGGCGCGACGGTGTCCTCGTAGAAGCTGCGGACCTCCTCGGGATGGGAGGCCAGGACGCGGAAGAGCAGGCGGTAGGTGCCGGTGCCGATGTCCTGGGCGATCGGCGCGTCGGACTGGCGCAGGACCTCGAGGACGAGCTCGGCCTCCTGGATCGCGCGCGAGAACTCGCCCGGGTCGGTGTAGAAGCTCGAGAGGCCGACCGTCCCGTGCTGCCCCAGGCGCCGGGCCAGCCGGCGGGCGCGCTCCAGCGTGGCCTCCGGGGCGTCGTCGCCGCCCGTCGCCGGCAGCAGCGCGTAGACGCGGCCGCTGTGGCCGGGCCGGCCCGAGTCGTCGATGTGCTGGGCCAGCGCGCCGGGCTCGTCGCCCGAGATCGTCGCGACGACGTGGCGCGGGCGGTCGGTGGTCAGCTCGGCGCAGAGCACGACGGCCCCGCGCGACAGGTCGCAGCCCAGCCGCGCGGCGCGGCGCACGATCTCGCGCGGCTCGAGGTCCGGGCGCGAGCGCAGGTCCTCGAGGAACGAGCCGCGCAGGTTCTCCTCGACCTCCTCCTTGGCCTCCTCGACGGCGACCTCGGTCAGCGAGGCGACCGCGGCCAGGTGCAGGAACTCGCCGGCGTCCTCGGGCGGCTCGTCGCCGGGGGCTGGCCGGCCAGCAGCACGACCGCGCCGACGACGTCGTCGCCCGACATGATCGGGACCTCGGCCGCGACGATCGACGGCACCTGCGCCGGGCGGTCCTTCACGCGGTCGCCGACATAGCGGCGCAGTGCGGAGAGCGTCTCGTCGCCGGCCCCGGGCGCGACCACGGCCACGCCGAGGCGCGGCACGACGATCGCCACCGGCGCGGCGGCCGCCTCGGCGGCGAGGGCGGCCACCCGCGGCAGGCCCTCGCCGCCAAGGACGGCGTCGAGCATCGCCAGGTGCACCGCTCGCAACCGCTCGACGAGGCCCGTCGCGCCCGGGGCGGCGGGCGTGCGCTTCGCTCCCGCCGCCCCGTGCACGGGGTCCATCAGGTCGTTGCGGCCGCCGCGTCGGGGTGCGCCTGGAGCACCTCCTCGCCGGACTCGCCGGTGCGGACGCGGTAGCTCTCCTCCACGGGGAGGACGAACACCTTGCCGTCGCCGACCGCGCCGGTACGCCCGTGCTTGAGGATCGTGTCGACGATCGTCTGCACGTCGCGGTCGGCCACGACGCACTCCAGCTTGACCTTCGGCCGGAGGTAGTTCGTGAGCTCGGCGCCGCGGTAGCGCTCCGTGATGCCCTTCTGGCGGCCCGATCCCTTGACCTCGCTGATCGAGCAGCGAGGGGAAGCCGAGCGTCAGCAGCTCCATCCGGATCGGCTCGAACGCCTCGTGGCGGATGAACGCCTCGATCTTCTTCACGCGGTCACCTCCTTCGTGGTGGGGATGGGCGAGCCCGCGCTGGTGTTCGCGGGGCTCGGAACCGCACCGTAGCCAACGAGCTCGGGGGCGGGGATGAACTGCTCGGGGTAGCCGTACATGCCGTGCTCGGAGATGTCGAGGCCGGCCTCCTCCTCCTCCTCGGTCACGCGCAGCCCGTAGGTCTTCTTGATCACGTAGAACGTCGCGAAGCTCATGGCGAACACGAACGAGAACGCGATCGTCAGGCCCACGACCTGGGCGATCAGCTGGCTGAACGAGCCCGAGTACAGCAGGCCGCCGTCGGGGTCGCCGAAGGCGTTGTACTGGGCCAGGCGCGGCGAGGTGAAGAACCCGCACGCGATCGTGCCCCACACGCCGCACAGGCCGTGCGCGGTCAGCGCGCCCACCGGGTCGTCCAGCCGGCGATCGATCGCGTAGACGCCGAGCGGCACGATGGCGCCGGCGATCAGGCCGATCGGCACCGCCGCCCACAGCTCCACGTAGCCCGACGGCGCCGTGATCGCGACGAGCGCGCCGATCGCGCCGTTGCCGGCCATGCCGATGTCCAGCGTCTTCGTCTTGAGGTAGGCCACCGTGATCGAGGCCAGCACGCCGGAGGCGGCGGCCAGGTTCGTGATGATCAGGACCTCGGGGAAGCGCCCGTCGAGCGCGCCCAGCGTCGAGCCGGGGTTGAACCCGAACCAGCCGAGCCACAGGATCAGCACGCCCAGGCCGAACAGCGGCATGTTGTGGCCTGGGATGGCCCGCGGCCGGCCGGCCGCGTCGTACTTGCCCTTGCGCGGTCCGAGCAGCAGCAGCGCCGCGAGCGCGCCGGTGGCGCCGATGAGGTGGACGGCCGTCGAGCCGGCGAAGTCCTGCATGCCGGCGATCCCGGTGCCGAGCCAGTCCCCCGTCTGCAGGAAGCCGCCGCCGAAGACCCAGTGGGCGCCCAGCGGGTAGATCAGCGACGCGAAGACGATCGAGTAGATGATGTAGACGCCGAACTTGACGCGCTCGAGCGTCGTCCCCCAGACGATCGCCAGCGAGACGGCGCAGAAGGCGAACTGGAAGAAGAACTTCGACTCGATGGTCGCGTCGGAGAGCCCCATCACGGGGAACGCCTCCTGCGGGTCACCGAAGTCCTGCAGGAAGAAGCCGTCGCTGCCGGCGATGGTGCCGACGCCGAAGGCCAGGGCGAACCCGCAGGCCCACCAGCAGATTGCAGCGATCGAGAAGTTCGTGAGGATCTTCGCGACGACCGTGCCCGCGTTCTTCCCGCGCGAGAAGCCGATCTCCAGGAAGGCGAAGCCCGCCTGCATGAAGAAGACGACCATCGCCGCCACGATCACCCACATCGAGTTGATCGCGACGGAGTCCGGCAGCACGCCGTTGCCGGCGGCCTCCAACGAGTCGGCCATCGCTGCCGCGGGGGCGAGCAGCGTGACGCCCAGGCCGAGCCCGAGGGCGCGCGCCAGTGTGCTGCGTGTCATGCAGAGTCCTCCTGAGTCGGGTGGCGCCCGGAAGTCTCCGCGCCGGCGCCGGGGTGGTCCTATGTCCGCATGTCGAAAGATCCCCGCAGGCCTTTCGCCCTTCGGTCGAGGGCGCTGACATCAGGGCGAAGGCAGGCCCCGCGGGCTTCGCCACGTGGATAAGGTCGAACGGCCGCGCCAGCCCTAGCCTGGCTCTTGCCCGATACCCCAGGAGGAGCTCCCCCGCCCATGGCCAGAACCCGTCAGCAGAACGTCACCGCCGCCCAGTGGAGCGCCAACGGAGCCGCCCTCGGCGCCCCCGACCTCACCGAGCCCGGTAGCTACGGGTTCGGGGCCAACGTCTTCAGCGCCGAGGTGCAGCGCGCGCGCCTGCCCAAGGAGGTCTTCAGGCGGCTGCAGTCGACGCTCGAGCGCGGCGAGGCGCTCGACCCCTCGCTGGCCGACGCCGTGGCCAAGGAGATGCGCGAGTGGGCGATGGAGCGCGGCGCCACCCACTACACGCACTGGTTCCAGCCGCTCACCGGGCTCACCGCCGAGAAGCACGACTCCTTCTACGCGCCGGACGGCGACGGCAGCGCGATCGCCGAGTTCTCCGGCAAGGAGCTGATCCAGGGCGAGCCCGACGCGTCGTCGTTCCCCACGGGCGGCATCCGCGCGACGTTCGAGGCGCGCGGCTACACGGCGTGGGACCCGAGCTCGCCGGCCTTCATCCTCGAGAACCCCAACGGCGCGCTGCTGTGCATCCCCACCGCCTTCGCGTCGTGGACCGGCGAGGCGCTGGACCAGAAGATCCCGCTGCTGCGCTCGATGGATGCGCTGAGCCGCTCGGCCGTGCACGCGCTCGGCCTGCTGGGCGACACCGAGGCCAAGCGCGTGTTCACGACGGTCGGGCCCGAGCAGGAGTACTTCCTCATCGACGAGCAGTACTACTTCGAGCGGCCCGACCTCTACACGACCGGCCGCACGCTCTTCGGGGCCAAGCCGCCCAAGGGCCACGAGCTCGACGAGCACTACTTCGGCTCGATCCCCGAGCGGATCCTCGCCTGCATGATGGAGACCGAGGGCGAGCTGGGGCGCCTCGGCGTGCCGGTCAAGACCCGCCACAACGAGGTCGCGCCCAACCAGTACGAGATCGCGCCGATCTTCGAGAACTCCAACGTCGGCACCGACCACCAGCAGCTCACGATGCAGGTCATGCAGAACGTGGCCCGGCGCTACGGGCTGGTCTGCCTGCTGCACGAGAAGCCGTTCGCCGGCGTCAACGGCTCGGGCAAGCACAACAACTGGTCGATGGGCACCGACACGGGCGACAACCTGCTCGAGCCGGGCGACACGCCGCACGAGAACATCCAGTTCCTGTTCTTCTGCAGCGCGGTCATCGCCGCGGTCAACAAGCACCAGGCGCTGCTGCGCGCGTCGGTGGCCAACGTCGGCCAGGACCACCGCCTCGGGGCCAACGAGGCGCCGCCGGCGATCATCTCGATCTTCCTGGGCGCCGAGCTCGAGAAGGTCTTCGCGACGATCGAGGCGGGCGAGGGCGACCCGGCGACGCCGGGCTCGTTCCTCGAGCTGGGCACCCCGGTGCTCCCGCCGCTGCCCATGCACGGCGGCGACCGCAACCGCACGTCGCCGTTCGCCTTCACCGGCAACAAGTTCGAGTTCCGCACGCTCGGGTCGAGCAGGTCGCTCGCGCTGCCGAACACGGTGCTCAACACGATCGTGGCCGAGGCGATCGACGAGCTGGCGGCCAAGCTCGAGCAGCACGCCGCCGACGGGACGAGCGTCGACGAGGCGGTCGTGCAGGTCGTGCGCGAGGTCTACGCGGCCAACAAGCAGATCGTGTTCGACGGCGACAACTACGCCGACGCGTGGTACGCCGAGGCCGAGCGGCGCGGGCTGGCCAACCTGCGCACGACGCCCGACGCGCTGCCGTGGCTCGTCGAGGAGTCGACGATCCGGGCCTTCGAGCGCTACGAGGTGCTCAGCGAGCGCGAGCTCGAGGCCCGCTTCGAGGTGCTCGTCGAGCAGTACGCGACGAAGCTCAACATCGAGGCCGAGGTCGCAGCGTCGATCGCGCGCACGATGATCCTGCCCGCCACGGCGCGGCACCTGGCCGAGCTGAAGGCAGCCGGCAACGACGAGCTCATCTCCGAGACGCAGGGCCTGCTCGACGAGCTGGTCCCCGCCGTCAAGCGCCTGGAGGAGCTCAACGCCCACGAGGGCTCGCTCGACAGCCTCGAGCACGCCCGCTGGATGCGCGACAACATCATCCCGGCGATGGACGCCACCCGCGCGGTGGCCGACCGCCTGGAGCGTGTCGTCGCCGACGACCTGTGGCCGCTGCCGAAGTACTCGGAGATGCTGTTCATCAAGTAGCGCCGCTGGAAGACCGCCGGGGCTTGAGGGCCGCGCTCGAGGCGCGGCCCTCCTAGCGCCGGGGGCCCGGGATGCTCACGAGCAGCGTGCGTGCGGTCCCGAACGCGGTGAAGCAGAGCGAGGGCGGGTGGATCGTCGGGCCGGTCACCGTCACGCCGACCTGCACGTCGCCGCTGCGCCGGTAGCGGTGGCGCAGGAGCACCGTCCGCGACCTCGGGACGCGCGTGGTCGTGACCGCGTTCTGCCGTACGCCGAAGAAGTGGCCCCAGTCGACGCGCACGGTGTTCGTGCGCCGCAGCTCGTCCGCGACCACGACGCGCAGCGAGAGCACGCGGCCGGTGACCGTCGGCACGGCCCACACGATCCGCGGAGGGGGACCGCAGCGAAGCCCCTGCCCGGCGGCCACGCCCGCTGCCCGCAGGACGTCGGGCGTGATGCCAGGCCCCCTGCACACGGACGTGAACAGCCGGCCCTCCATCATGCTCGCGAGCACGACGACCGGCCGAGTGGAGACCTGCGTCTCGTTCCCCGGCGGTTCCATCGGGAAGCCGTCGGCGTAGATGACCTCGACCGTCTGGCCCGCGGCGACGCCCTTGAAGGCCTCGACCACCGACATCGTCACGTGGTTGCCGCGACGCTCGATGCCCTGGCCGATGAAAGCGGCGTCGCTCGCATGCAGCTCGGCGAGCGCGCCCCCGCCGGGTGCACACGAGAGCGCGCTCGCCGTCGCCGGCAGGATCGCAAGCGCAGCGGCCGCGAGGGCGACGGTGATGAACGGGCGCATCGTCAGCGCCGGGTCGCCGGCTGCAGGCGGACCGTCACATCTCGACGACGAGCGCGACGACGCGACCCCGGATGGCGCGCATCTCACTCGGTCTTGGTCGAGCCGGCCGGGGCCTCGGCCCCGCCGCCGGACGGCGTGTCCGTGCCGGTCCCCTCATCCTTGGGTGTCTCGCCCGGCTGCGTGCTCGTCGGCTGCGGGCCGGTGCTGGGGTCGGGCAGCGTGTCCGTCCCCGTCGGCTCCTCGGGGATCGTTGGCGCGACCGGGTCGGTCGGCGTCGGGTCAGCCGGGGCCGGGTCGGTCGGCGGCACCGACTCGGTGGGCGTCGTCGGGTCACCGGGCGCCTCGGGAGCCACCAAGGGGGCGACCGGGCCGGTGGGCGTCGTCTCGGTCGTGGCGCCCTCGGTGGCCGGCGGGTCGGCGGTCGAGCCCGAGATGCCGTCGTCGAACGGGAAGATGGGCTCGGCGACGGCCGGACCGGGCTCCGTGGCCGGGCCGGATGCGGGAGCGGGCGTCTGGTCGGCCGCCGGCGGGAGCGAGGAAGGCGCTCCCGGATCGGCCGGGACGGGCGCGTCCGGCTCGGCGCCCGGGGTCGGCGGCGCCTCGGCCACGACCGGGGCGAGGTTCACGGGCGGCATCGGCGCCAGCGCGCCGATCCCGAGGGCGCCGAGCGGCGCCGCGGTGGCCGGAGCGACCGCGCCGGCGGCCGCCGGCGTGCTCGAGGCTGCGGACTGCTGGACGACGTCCGCGGCCGGCTTCGGCTTGCTGTCGCGATTCTGGGCGATCTCGTGGGCGGTCGCGCCGCCGGCGCCGCCGGCGACGGCGACGACCGTGAGCACCTTGGCCACGACGCCCTGCACGCCCAGGCCGGCAAGCCCGCCGGCGAGCCCACCGGCCGCGCCGACCTCGGCTGCGACGACGCCCGCACCGGCGCCTGCCGCGGCCAGCCCGCCCGCGGCCGTGCCGGCGGCGGCGGTGCCCGCCGCCGCCGTGCCCGCGGCTGCTCCGGCGGCGCCGGCGGCCGCGCCGCCCGCGCTCGCACCGGCGCCCGCGGCCGTCGCGCCGCCACCGATCGCCCCCGTGGTGGCCGCGCCGCCCGCGCCCGCGCTCGCGCCGCCGGCACCGGTCACCACGGCCGCGCCGCCACCGGCCGCGCCGCCACCGGCCGCAGCCAGGCCGCCGCCACCGAGGATCGAGCCGAGGACCGACGACTTGAGGCCGACGCTCGGGAGGACCGGCAGGACGGCGGCGAGCGCCGCGCGCTGGCGGCGGACGTCAGCCGCGTAGGCCGCGCACGCGGGGCAGCGGTCGACGTGCATGCGCTCGAGGCTGCGCTTCGACGCCGAGCCGCGCGAGATCGCGAGCTGCTCGCGGATCTCGTGGCACGACGCGTCGCGGCCCCGGCGCGCGCGCATCAGGCCCTCCCGGGCCTGGAAGACGAGGGCCTTGACCTTCTCGCGCCGGACGCCCAGGACGTGGGCGATCTCCTCGTGGCTGTGGTCGCCCAGCTCGAAGAGGACGAGTGCGGCCCGCTGCTCCTCGGGCAGCGTCTTGAGGTCGTGCACGAGGTCGCGCAGCTCGGAGCGGCGATGGACCTCGGCCGCGAGGCCGTCGAAGGTGCGCAGCTCGCCGTCGGCGCCATCGAGGTCGGTCTCGGGCACTCGGGCGCGCAGCGTGGAGAGGCACCGGTTGCGCGCGATCGTGTAGAGCCACGGGCGCAGCGCGACCGGCTCCTCGGTGCGGCACAGCGCGCGGTAGGCCGAGGCGAACGTGTGCTGGAGGACGTCCTCGGCTTCCTCGCGGCTGCCGACCATGTGCCGGCAGAAGGCGAGCAGCTTGCCGTGGTAGCGCTCGTAGATCGTGGCGAACGCGGTCTCGTCGCCTGCGCGGACGCGCGCAACCAGACCGTCGTCGTCCGACCGGTAAGCGAGGTCCGCGCGGAGCTTGTTGGACCGGAATCGGGTCGGAACGGCGACCGCCACACCCCCAGTATGCACCGCTGGGCGGTCGAAAACGTCGTTTCGTCGTGAATTCCCGCTCGCTGCGCCATAGTGGTCGGTCCGTACGCGGACGTCATGTGGGGCTGCGGAGCGAAGCGGAAACCCGCCCCCCCGGCGAGTTCCCGCTCCTTCCACAACCAAGCAGCACCCCGAGCGTTCCCTGCTCGAGGTGCTGTCCCCAACTCGGTCCGACTCCCCCCCACCGGGTAGACGGCCATCAGGCAAACCCCCCCACACGAACAAGGACGCACCCCCTGGACGAAGGTTGGTCCAGGTTCAGAGCTGGCGCGTTGGCGCTCTTTCTCTGGGCCGCCGCCCCGCGACTACGCCAACAGCCGCTCGACCAGCACGCAGTCCTTCCACTCACCGTCGAGGCGGCCGTGGCGGACCTGCACGCCGACCTCGCGGAAGCCGGCCGCCCGGTGGACCGCGAGGCTCGGTGCGTTCGTGGTGAAGATCCGCGAGTGCAGCTTGTGGAAGCCGGCCCCCTGCGCCTCGGCGCAGAGCCCGTCGAGCAGCGCGCGCCCGACGCCGGCGCCCCGGGCTGCGGCCGCGACGTACACGCCGTGCTCGCCGACGCTCGCGTAGGCGCAGCGGTCGGAGGCCGGGCTCACCCTGGCCCAGCCGACGACGGCGCCGCCGGCCTCCGCGACCAGGAAGGGCAGCCCGGCGGCCAGCCAGCCCTCGACGTCGCTCGCGTCACGCTCGGCGGTCTCGAACGTCGCCTGGCGCGACGCGATGCCCTCGTTGTAGATCGCGGCGATGGCCGCGGCGTCGGCGGCGCGCGCCGGGCGCAGCGTGGGCCCGGCGCTCACGCCCCGCGCACGAGCTCGGCGCAGAGCGCGTCGAGGTCGGCCGTCCGGCGCTCGACGAGCAGCTCGCCCTCGCGGCGCAGCGCGGCGATGTTGCGCTCGCCGGCGTCGTCGAGGGCGTCCGACGCGCGCTCCAGCGGCGTCTGCAGACGCACGTAGCGCCCGTCGTCCAGGAGCTGGGCGAGCTGGAAGTCGACCGTGTCGGCCACCCCGTCGAAGACGACGTCGATGATCGGGCGGGCCCACTCCAGCGAGCCCCACGAGCGCACGTCGTCGTAGCGCAGCGCATCGGTCTGCGAGCCCGTGCCCAGCGAGACGACGAGGTCGAGCTCGTCCTCGCCCCCGGCGCGCGCGACCTCGGCGAACGCGCACATCGCGGGGTTGGTGGCGAACACGCCGCCGTCGATCAGCGCCCGCGTGCGCGCGCCCGCGACGTCGGTCAGGCGGGCCGGCTCGAAGTAGGTCGGCGCGGCGGCGGTCGCACGCGCGGCGCCGGCGAGCGTGTAGTCGCTGGCCGGGTCGTCGCGGGCGCGCGAGGAGCGGAAGAAGAACGCGGCGCGCGCCTCGATGTCGTAGGCGGTGATGAACAGACCCGTCAGCGCGTCGGACAGCCGGGCCTCGCCGAGGTAGCGCTCCAGGGCGCGCTCCAGGCCCGCGGCGTCGTAGCGCTCGTCGGTCAACCCTCCGACGGACCGGATCTGCTTCAGCAGGGAGCGGTCGAAGATCTCCGGGCCCTCGGCCTCGTAGAGCCCGATGAGGTCCCGGGCCGAGAAGCGCGGCGACCCGTCGTCGCCCGGCCGCGCCAGCGCCGCGGCGAGGATCCCGCCCGTGGACGTGCCGGCCAGGAGGTCGAACAGGACGGCCACCGGCCGCCCCGTGCGCTCCTCGATCTCGGCCAGGACGATCGCCGGGATGATCCCCCGGATGCCGCCACCGTCGATCGACAGGATCCTCACGGGCGCGAAGCTACCGCGCCCGTGAGGTCCGTGGCGACTGCCGCCTACCCGGCGTCGTACACGGCGTCGAAGTCGCGCACGTGCAGGGCGAGGAGCTGACCGAGCTCGACGGTCGCCGGATCGCCGCTGTCCTCGTGCACCTGGTGGGTCTTGGGCAAGGTGTCTCCTCGGGGGGAAGGCGGGACTCGAGGGTTGTATGGGATGGGCCCTGGCGCGCTGTGAACCGCCGGTGACGCGCGGGTCGCTACTCGCACATGACGTTGCGGCACTGCGCCGGGTTGCCGTTGGAGCTCGCCCGGTTGCCCCCGAGGTCCGTCACACCCGCCACGGCGTCGATGCCGAAGTCGCCGTTGCTGGTCGCGACGTTGCCCCGCAGGCGCGTGGCGGGCGCGTCGACCTCGATCCCGTCGCCCTCGTTGCTGTGCGCGATGTTGTCCCGCAGCAGCGTCCCGGCCGTGAAGGCGCCGATGAAGATGCCGTCCCCCTCCGCATCGCCCGGTGGGCTCTGCCCGGTGAGCTGCGAGCCGGAGACCTCGTTCTCGGCGAGCACGTTGTCGGAGCCCCCGCGTATGACGATGCCGCTCGTGACGAGTGCCGTCACCCGGTTGTCCACGATCCGGTTGCCGGAGCCCGCGATCTCGATGCCCGAGCTCCCCGGGAGGCCCCCGCTCGACAGGTCGTTGCGCGTGATGGTCGCGAGATCCGCGGCGATGCTGATCCCCGCGCCGAAGGTGGAGCCCGCCCGGCTGCCCGCGATCACCAGGCGGTCCGAGCCCACCGCGGAAACACCGGCGGTCCGGCCGTTCGCGCTGCTCGCGCGTATCTCGTTGTCCTCACCGCCCTCGATGAAGATCGCCGCGGACGCGCCACCGGCGGTCACGTCCCGGATGCGGTTGCGGCTCGCTCCCTCCAGCTGGACCGAGTTGCCCCATCCGAACACACGGCCGTTGCGGACCGTCACGTCGTCGTGCCCGGCGCTGTTGAGGATCCCGGGAGGCCCGCCGGCGCCCACGAAGATCGGACCGCCGAGCTCGTGGCCGGCCAGGTTGACGTCGATGCCGGCGGCGCCGACGACCAGGCCGGCGGCGCTCTCGCATTCGAGGTCGCCGGTCAGCCGCATCGAGGACGTGACGGTCTCGCCGCACCCGAAGCGCTGCGTCGTGAAGGTCCTGTCGGCGCCGCAGCCCGGTCCGCCGGTCTGCCGCGAGTCGCGCGCGCAGAGCCGGTAGTGGTAGGTCGTGGAGCGCGCGAGGCCGCCGACCACGATGCCCGACACGGCCTGCGGGACGTTCCTCACGACGGTGACCGTCGCGTGTGCGGACTCGGAGCCGTACGCGGTCGTCGCTCCGTACTGCACCCAGTACTCCACCGCGCCGCCCACGTCGCTGACGACCCGGCCGCCCACGGTCATGCCGCTCTCGGAGACGTCGGAGGGCGAGCCGGTCTCGCCGGTGGCACAGCCCGTGCACAGGGCCGCGAGCAGACCGGCGCACGCGATGGCGGAGCGCTTGCCGATGGCCGACGCTAGCGCCGCGCGGCCCCTGGAAGCAACCTTGCCATAGTCGTGTCAAGGTTCGCCCGATCGCTGGTAGCATGGGCGAGGATGCCTCGCGACTACCTCGATGCCATCCGCTCGCGCGTCGTCGTCTTCGACGGCGGCATGGGGGCCACCCTCGAGCAGTTCGACCTCTCGCTCGAGGACGACTACAAGCTCCCGGGCCGCGCCCACGAGGTGCTGGTCCTCAACCGGCCCGACGTCATCGAGGGCGTGCATGCCTCGATGATCGAGGCCGGCGCCGAGGTGCTCGAGACCGACACCTTCCAGGCCAGCCGCCTGAAGCTCGGCGAGTGGGGCCTGGCCGACGAGACGCTCGAGATCAACCTCCGCGCCGCGCAGATCGCGCGCAAGGCGGCCGGCGAGGACCGCTTCGTGGCCGGCTCGATCGGCCCGACCGGCTACCTGCCCGCCTCCGATGACCCGACGCTGGGCCAGATCACGTTCCGCGAGCTCGTCGAGGTGTTCGAGGAGCAGGCCCGGGGGCTGGTCGAGGGCGGCGCCGACCTGCTGATCATCGAGACGGCGCAGGACATCCTCGAGGTCAAGGCGGCGATCTTCGGCGCGCGCCAGGCGTTCAAGGCGATCGGGCGCGCCGTGCCGATCCAGACTTCGGTGTCGCTGCTGCCCAACGGCGGCAAGATGCTGCTGGGCACCGACATCAGCGCGGTGCTCGCCACGCTCGAGGCGTTGCGCGTCGACGCCATCGGGCTGAACTGCTCGACCGGCCCCGAGGACATGCGCGACGCCATCCGCTTCCTCGGCGAGCACTCCAGCGTGCCGGTCCACTGCATCCCCAATGCCGGCCTCCCGCTGCAGGGGCCCGACGGCGAGACGATCTTCCCCGAGAAGCCCGAGCCGCTGGCCAACGTGCTGGGCGACTTCGTCGAGCGCTACGACGTCGGCATCGTCGGCGGCTGCTGCGGCACGACGCCCGAGCACATCGCCGCCATCGTCGAGCGCTGCGCCGCGCGACCGCGTCGCGCCGCGTCCCGCGCCGCGACCGCCTTTCGTCTCCTCGATGATCGCCGCCGGCCCGCTCGTCCAGGATCCGCGCCCGACGCTGGTCGGCGAGCGCGTCAACTCGCAGGGCTCGCGCAAGGCCAAGGAGCTGCTGCTGGCCGACGACTACGACGGCCTCGTGCAGATCGCGGAGGACCAGGTCGAGGGCGGCGCGCACGTGCTCGACATCTGCGTCGCGCTGACCGAGCGCCAGGACGAGGACGAGCAGATGCGCCAGGTGGTCAAGCGCGTCTCGCTGAGCCAGCCGGCCCCGATCCAGGTCGACTCCACCGAGCCCGACGTGATCCGCGTCGCGCTCGAGCAGATCCCCGGCCGCGCGATCGTCAACTCGGTCAACCTCGAGGCCGGCCGCGACAAGCTCGACGTGGTCGCCCCGCTGGCCATCGAGCACGGCGCGGCGCTGATCGCGCTGACCATCGACGAGGTCGGGATGGCCAAGACGGCCGAGCGCAAGCTCGAGATCGCGCGGCGCATCAAGGAGCTGGCCTGCGACGAGCACGGGCTCGACCCCGAGCTGCTGATCTTCGACCTGCTGACCTTCACGCTGACCACGGGCGACGAGGAGTGGCGCCCGAGCGCGGTCGCCACGATCGACGGCATCCGGCTGGTCAAGGAGGAGCTCCCGGGCGTCAAGACCTCGCTCGGCGTCTCGAACGTCTCGTTCGGCGTCTCGCCGCCGGCCCGCGCCGTCCTCAACTCGATCTTCCTGCACCACTGCGTGGAGGCGGGGCTCGACCTGGCGATGGTCAACCCCAACCACATCACGCCCTACGGCGAGATCCCGCAGCTGGAGCGCGACCTGGCCGACGACCTCGTGTTCGACCGCCGCGAGGACGCGCTCGAGCGCTTCATCGCGCACTTCGAGGCCAAGGGCCCCGAGGAGGAGCAGGCCGCGGGCAACCCGACCGAGGGCATGGAGCCCGAGGAGGCGCTGCACTTCCACATCCTGCGCCGCCGCAAGGACGGCGTCGAGGACTGGATCGACCTCGCCGTCGAGAAGATCGGCGCCGTCCCGGTGCTCAACGACGTCCTGCTGCCGGCCATGAAGGAGGTCGGCGACAAGTTCGGCGCCGGCGAGCTGATCCTGCCCTTCGTGCTGCAGAGCGCCGAGGTCATGAAGCGCGCAGTCGCCCAGCTCGAGAAGTACCTCGACAAGCTCGAGGGCTACACGAAGGGCACCGTCGTCATCGCGACGGTGTTCGGCGACGTGCACGACATCGGCAAGTCGCTGGTCAACACGATCCTCACCAACAACGGCTACACCGTCGTCGACCTCGGCAAGCAGGTCCCGATCTCCACGATCCTCGACGCGGCCAAGGAGCACGAGGCGACGGCGATCGGCCTGAGCGCGCTGCTCGTGTCGACGTCCAAGCAGATGCCCGCCTGCATCCAGGAGCTGCACGCGCAGAACCTGGAGTTCCCGGTGCTCATCGGCGGCGCGGCGATCAACCGCGACTTCGGGCTGCGTGCGCTGTACCCGCACGGGCGCGAGAGCGACGAGATCTACGAGCCGGGCGTGTTCTTCTGCAAGGACGCCTTCGAGGGCCTGGCCAAGATGGACGAGATCGTCGACGAGGAGAAGCGCGAGGCGCTGGTGGCCAAGACGCGCGAGGCCGCGGTGCGCCTGCGCGAGAAGGGCCCCGAGCCCGAGGCGCTGCCCACCGACGACGACTCGGTGCGCTCGGCCGCGGCGACCGACGCGCCGGTGCCGGAGCCGCCGTTCTGGGGCGCGCGGGAGATCGAGGTCGACCTCGACGAGGTCTACCACCACCTCGACACGCACGTGCTGTTCAAGCTGCACTGGGGCGGGCGCGGCGTGAAGGGCGAGGCGTGGCAGAAGCTGCTGCGCGAGGACTTCCAGCCGCGCCTGGAGCGCATGTGGGCGAGCAGGACTACCTGCGCCCGCGCACCGTGCTGGGCTACTTCCCCTGCTACAGCGAGGGCAACGACATCGTCGTGCTCGACCCGGCTGACCGCGCGACCGAGCTGACCCGCTTCGTCTGCCCACGCCAGCCCAAGCACGACCGCATCTGCCTGGCCGACTTCTTCCGCCCGAAGGGCAGCGACCAGCTGGACGTCGTCGCGCTGCAGGCGGTGACCGCAGGCAGCGAGGTCACCGACCTCATGGCCCGGCTCGAGGCCGACGGCGAGTTCGCCGAGCAGCTCTTCGTCCACGGCCTGGGCGTGCAGACGGCCGAGGGCCTGGCCGAGTGGCTGCACGCGCGCGTGCGGACCGACCTCGGCATCGAGGCGACGCGCGGCAGGCGCTACTCGTGGGGCTATCCCGCGGTGCCCGATCAGTCCGAGCACGACAAGGTCGACGCGCTGCTGGACCTCTCGCAGATCGGCATGACGTCTGACCGACGGCCACGCCCCCGAGCCCGAGCAGTCGACGCTCGCGATCGTCGCCCACCACCCGCAGGCCGTGTACTTCGGCATGAAGTCGGGCTTCCTGCCCAAGAACGACCGCCAGGCGCGCGACGAGCTGATCGCCGGGACCGACAAGGACCCGACGCGGCTGGGCGCGCTGCCCGACGCGGACCCGGCCGACGGCGACGAGGAGCCGGCGATGGCCGGCCAGGGCACGTAGCCCGCTGGCGGCCGACCGCGACTCCTCCCGGCGCCTGGAGCAGGCGCTCGCCGCCGCTGCCGAGCTGATCGCCGGCACGGCGTCGGTGCGCCTGGCGCTGCAGTCGCTCGCCGGGCGGATCGACCTCGAGGCCGTGCCCGAGGGCCTGCGCCGCGGCGTGCGCGGGCGGCTCGCGCGCGTGCCCGCCGTCGAGCCGCTGGCGTTCAAGCAGGTCGAGCGCGCGCTCCGCGACGCCTGGGGCGCGCCGCCCGGGCGCGTGCTCGCCTCGCTCGACCGCTCGCCCGTCGCCGTGCGCCCGGCCTCCCAGGTGCACCGCGCCGAGACGGCCGAGGGCCGCGCGGTCGCGGTCAAGCTGCTGCGCCCGGGCGTCGCGCAGGCCGTGCGCAGCGACCTCTCCCTCGCCGACGCCGTCGCCGCGCTGGTCGGCGGCGTCGTCCCGGGGCTCGACGCGGGCGCGGTGGCCGGCGAGGTGCGCGAGCGGGTGCTCGACGAGCTCGACCTCGAGTACGAGGGCGGCGTGCAGCGCGGCTTCCACCGAGCCCTGCGCCGCAACGCCGAGCTGGGGGTCCCAGCCGTGCACTCCGGGCTGACGCACGAGACCGTGCTCGTCAGCGACTGGGTCGACGGCGTCGCGGCGGCCGACCTGCGCGGCGAGGAGCGCGAGCGGGCGGCGCGGCTGCTGCTGCGCTTCCACCTCGGCGCCGCCCTGCACGGCACGGTCGACGCCGACCCCGACGTCCGCGACGCGCTGCTCGACGCACGAGGGCGCCTCTGGATCGTCGACCTCGGCGCCAGTCGTGTGGTCTCGCCCGAGCGCGTTGCGCTCGCCGCGGGCGCCCTCGACGCCCTCGCGGCAGACGACGCACGCCGTCTGGGCGCGATCGTGGCGGACCTCGGCTGGCTGCCGGCCCGCGACGCACGCCAGGGCCTTGCCCTGGCCCGCCGCCTGCTCGGCGACCTGCTCGACCCCGGCGCGCGCCTGGACGCCGCGGCCCTGCGTGCGGTGGCCGAGCGCGCGCTGGCGTCCGAGGAGGAGCTGGCGACGCTCGCGCTGCGCGGCAGCGTCGCGCCCGAGGACCTCTGGCCCCTGCGGATGCTCGGCACGCTCTTCGCGGAGCTGGCGAAGCTCGGCGCGACGGCCGACTGGGTCGAGCTGGCCCGCGAGGCGCTGCGCGAGGGCTGGTAGGTGCGAGCCGGTGGCAGGGCGAACGGCGGCGATGAGGGAGAGGGTGGCCCCCCGCCGCACGTTGAGGCGGTTGCTGACGCTGTGCCACCTCTCGCTCACCCGCCGCCGTGCCCGAGCACGGAGCGGCACCGCGAACGACCGCGCGGCCACCTCGGCGCGCCTACGGGAACGCCAGGAAGCCCAGCGGCGCGAGCGTGCTGAGGCGGCTGGTGGCCACGCCGCCGTCGGACACGGTGACGAGACGCTCGCCGACCACGAGGGAGCGGCGGACGGGCAGCGGGAAGGAGCCCGGGTGCTGGATGCGCCCCCGCTCGCCGATGCCGCCGGCGCGGGTCGCGCGCAGGCCGACGGCGCCGGACGGCGAGTCGCCGCCGTAGTGCTGCAGCGGCAGCACCGCGAGGTGCTCAGGCGCCCACCACAGGAACGCGTGATGGTCGACCTCGACCTCGCTGGACGCCGTGCCCAGCCCGTGCGCGGCCAGGCGCGAAGGCCGGCTCGGGTTCGAGACGTCGAAGAGCGAGGCCTGCAACCCGAGCCGCTGGCCCTGCTCGGTCGCGTCCTGGCCGACCCCGAGCAGCAGGTCGTCGCCCACGGGGTGCAGGTAGGCGGAGTAACCGGGGATCTTGAGCTCGCCGGCCAGACGCGGCGCCGACGGGTCGGCCAGGTCGACGACGTAGAGCGGATCGACCTGGCGGAAGGTCACGACGTAGCCGCGGTCGGCCACGAAGCGCACCGCGTAGATGCGCTCGCCGCGACCCAGGCCGCCGACGCGCCCCGCGGTCACCAGGCGGCCCTCGCGCTCGCGCAGGACGGTCACGGAGCTCTCGCTCTCGGCGGTCTGCGCGCCCGCCACCCACTGCGGCGCGTCGGTCGTGGCCACGCGCAGCGCGCCCTCGTGCTCGGACAGCGAGAACTGGTTGAGCACCGAGCCGCTGACGCTGCCGCTCGACGCGTACGTCGTGGTGCCCGAGCTCGAGGCGTCGAAGCGGTGGATCTCGGTGTCCAGGCGGGCGGCCGCCTCCGGGTTCCCGGCGACGCCCGGGACCCAGCGCTGGCTGGCCACGTAGAGGCTGCGCTGGGACGCGTAGACGGTCTGCGCGCCGGCCATGATCGCGTCGCGGTCGACGTCGTACAGCCCGCGGTCGAGGTCGACGGTGAGCACGGTCAGCAGGTCGAGGCCGGAGAAGCGGACCGGATGCGACACCGCACGGCAGCCGACCAGCGCGCGGCGGAAGGTGCGGCCGCTGATGCGGCTGCGGATCGTGGAGCGCGGCACGACGGTCGCGGGCGCGGCCGC
Organism: uncultured Actinomycetes bacterium; assembly: GCA_963840185.1. Classification (GTDB taxonomy): domain Bacteria; phylum Actinomycetota; class Thermoleophilia; order Solirubrobacterales; family Solirubrobacteraceae; genus JAOPZW01. The sequence continues at coordinate 660,147 of CAWIXY010000001.1, forward strand.
GGGCTCGGGCTGGGGCAGCTCCGGAGGTGAGGACAGGACCAGGCGCGCGGTCCCGCCGGTGAGCCGGCCGCTGACGTACGCGCCGGCGACGGTCAGCGTGCGGGCGACGCGCATGCGCGCAGGGTCGCTGACGTCGACCTCCGTGAGCTGCACCTGCTGGCCGCCCGCTGGGAGCACCGCCGGCTCGGGCGCGACGCCGGGCGGGCCGGGTGGCGGCGGCGCGGTCGCCGCCGAGCCGATCACGAGCACGCGGTCCCCGCGCACGAGGAGCTCCGCCGCGGATCCCTCCAGCGCCAGCGAGCCCCGGAGAACGGGCGCGTCACGCGCGACGTCGATGGCGTGCAGCGAGCCGTTGGCCAGCGCGAACAGCCGGCGGCCGTCGGACTTGACGAGGTCGGGCTCGTCGACGCCGGCCTCCTGCACGTTCGTCGTCGACTCGCCCGGGACGCCGCTGTCGGCGGAGGCCGGCGGTGGCCCGGTGGCCGCGACCGGGCCGGCCCCGCCCTCGGCCCCCTGCGAACCGGGCACCGGCATGCGCGCGAGCGGCACGGGAGGCGGGAGGCCCACGCGCGTCGGCACGCCGATGCTGCCCCGCGTGCGCCGCAGCGCGCTGCGCGCATAGCTGCTCAGGTCCGCGCAGGAGTCGAAGCGCGCGAGCCTGGCCGCCGAGCGCTGCGCGGCGGCGGCCGGCGGCGCGCTCTGGGCCGCGATGGCGACGAGGGCGGGGACGGCCAGCGCGACGAGGCGGCGGCGGCGCACCGCGCCAGCGTACCCCGCGCCTGTCCGCTAGAGGACGCCCTTGGCCGGATCGCCGACCGGCACCGGTTCCAGGAACAGGATGGTCGGCTGGCCGTCGAGCACCTCGGCCGACCGCGCGCCCGCCTCCGCGACGTGCGGCTGCTGGAAGTGGGCGTCCAGCGCCGCGCGCGACGCCCAGCGCTCGACGAGCACGACCGTGCGCGGGTCGTCGGCCGCGCGATGGACGGCGTAGCCCAGACAGCCCTCCTCGGGCTGGCTGCGCTCGACCAGCTCGCGCAGCACCGCCATCCCCTCCTCCTCGGCCCCCTCGCGGACCCTCAGCGTGGCGACGACGACGACGTTGCTCATGCGGCCCACCGTAATCGCTCTCCGCCGGCCGCGCGGTCGCGGGGGGTGACGCGCCGCGCTCGTCAACAGCGGCGTCGAGGAGGCAACCGGCGCAACGTCCCACTCGTCGCCGATCGACCCACCGGCCTTCACCTTGTGCCGCTCTGGACCGCTCAACGTGTCCCTCGATGCTGCTGTTCGCAGCGCCGCCGACCCCGCGACTTGCTTCACGTTCCATTTACCGGTACCGTTCGGTACCACCTATGGCGAGGCCTGCCCTCTCTGCCGTGCAGCGCGCCGAGCTCGACGCGCACCAGCGCAGCCAGATCCTCGGCGGGCTCGCTGCCTGCATCGGCCGCAAGGGCTATGGGCCGACCACGATCGCCGACATCGCCGCGGCTGCGCACACGTCCAAGAGCACGGTCTACGCGCACTTCGCCGACAAGGAGGACGCGTTCCTCGCGCTCTACTCGACGGCCAGCGATCGCGTGATCGCCGTCATCGAGCAGGCCGACGCCGAGGCCGTGGCCGCCGGCCTGGACTGGCGCGAGCGCCTGGAGGCGATCGTCGGCGCCTACCTCGCCGCGATGGCCGGTGGCGCCGCGCTGACCCGCTGCCTGCTCATCGAGGTGCAGGCCGTCAGCCCGAGGGCGCTGCGCCTGCGCCGCGAGGTGCTGGACCGCTACGTCCGGCTCTTCGCGCGCATCACGCGCGACATCGCGCGCGGGCGCCCCGACCTGCGCGCGCCCTCGCGCGGGCTGCTGCTCGGCGCCCTGGGCGGCATCAACGAGCACATGCTGCGCGCCGTCGAGCGCGGCGCCCCCCGCCTGCCCGGCGTCACCGCCGACGCCACCGACCTGCTGACCGCAATCCTGCGACGAAAGGACCCCTGATGCATCCGTCCCGCTCCCCCCGGCGGCGCCGCACCGTGCCCGCCGCGTTCAGCCTCGCCGCCGTGCTCGCCGTCCTGCTCCCGGCCGCCGCACCCGCCGCCACGCCGAACGGCCTGCGTGACGTGCTCGTGGTGAGCAACAACTGGGCCGGCACGGCCGACGTCATCGACGTGAAGACCTCCAAGCGGCTCAAGCGGCTGAACGTCGTGCCCGACAAGGCCGAGCGCATCGCCCAGATCCAGGCCGACCAGACCGCCACGTTCTACTTCGACGGCATCCGCCAGCTCGTCGGCGACGGGCACGACCAGTTCGTCGACGACGGCTTCGCCTCCAAGGACGGCCGCCTCATCTACTTCTCGCGCCCGAGCTTCGCGGACGTCGTGGCGATCGACGTGGCGACCAACCGGATCCGCTGGCGCGTGCCGGTCGAGGGTTACCGGGCCGACCACATGGGGCTGTCGCCCGACGGCCGGCGGCTGCTGGTCTCGGCGTCCACCGCCAGCAAGGTGCACGTGATCGACACGGCCCGCGGCCGCATCATCGGCAGCTTCGCGTCCGGCTACGCGCCGCACGAGAACAACTTCTCGCGCGACGGACGAACGATCTTCCATGCCAACCTCGGCACCCCCTACACCGACACGGACGACTTCTCGCAGGACGAGGGCAAGGGCGTGCGCTACTTCGAGCTCGTCGACGCGCGGACCCTGCGGGTGCGCACGCGCATCGAGATGGGCAAGGAGCTCGCGCGCTACGGGCTCAACGTCAACGGGGCGGTCCGGCCGATGGCGATCGCGCCCGACGAGAAGACGATGTTCTTCCAGCTCTCGTTCGTGCACGGCTTCGTCGAGTGGGACCTCGCCGGCGATGCGCCCCAAGCGGATCATGGTCCTGCCGTTCAGCGACGTCAGCCGGCGCATGCCGCGCCAGCAGTACACCCAGGACTCCGCGCACCACGGGCTCACCTTCGACAACGCCGGGCGCAAGCTGTGCGTCGCGGGCACGATGTCCAACTACGCGGCGATCGTGCGGCGCAGCACGCTGACGGTCCAGCGCACGATCCCCGTCGGGGACAAGCCCTACTGGTCGACGACCAGCCGCGACGGGCGCTACTGCTACGTCTCGGTGAGCGGCAACGACCGCGTGTCGGTCATCGACTACCGCACCGCGCGCGAGGTCCGGCGGATCCCCGTGGGCGACCACCCGCAGCGGATGCGCATCGGCTACGTGCGGGCGGATGCCGTGGACTGAGCCGCGGGCCGTCGCTCAGGCGAGCAGGCTGCGCACGATGAGCACGACGGCGGACGTCGCGCACAGCGCGAGGATCGCCTTGCGCGTGCGCCCCGCGTCGACGTGGCGGCGCAGCGGGCCCGACAGCGCGAAGCCGACGGCAAGGCCCGGCGCGAGGACGAGCGCCCAGACGAGCTCTCGCGAGCGCACCTCGCCGACGAGGGCCAGCCCCGCGAGCGAGAGCAGCGCGCCGACGCAGAAGTAGACGGCCAGCGTGGCACGGACGACCGGGCCGGGGTGGTGCTGGTAGAGCAGCGCCAGCGGCGGGCCGCCGATCGACGTCGCCGTCCCCGCCACTCCGGACACCGCGCCCGCCGCAAGCAGCGAGCGCGGGGTCAGCGCGACCCGCACCTCGCGCACCGACAGGACGACGGCCAGGAGGACCATCGCCCCCACCGCAGCGCCCAGGACGCGGTCAGAGGCCAGCGCCACGACGGCCACGCCCGCAACGGTGCCCGGGATGCGGCCGGCCAGCGCCCAGGCCAGGCCGCGCGGGTCGGCGTGACGCCACTCCTGCACGAGCGTCAGCAGCGGCATCATGGCGGCCAGCCACAGCATGAGCTCGGGCATGAGGCTCGCGTCCACGAGCGTGACGACGGGCGCGGCGATCAGCCCGAGCCCGAGGCCGAGCGTGCCCTGCACGAGCGCGCCGGTCGTGATCGCGACGGCGAGGATCGCGAGCACCGCGCCGTCGCTCACGGCGCCGCCGCGGCGACCAGCGCGAGCTTGGCCGTGCGCGGCAGCCGCTTGATGCGCGCCTCCTCGCGGCGCGCGGCCGACCGGTCGGCCATCGGCAGCGCGACCGCCAGCGTGACGGGCCGCCGGGACGCGGTGTAGCGGCTGGCTCGACCGGCCGCGTGGGCGGCCACCCGGCGCTCGACGTCCACGGTCCAGCCGCAGTACAGCGACCCGTCGGCGCAGCGCAGCAGGTAGACCCAGGCCCGATGCCCGTCCATCGAAGTGGTCTCCGTCATGGGTCGCGTCGTGCGGGGGCCACCGAGCGGCTTTCGCCGCGCTCGCGCTCAGGCCTTCGCCCGGGCGCCGCCGGCCGCCGCTGCGGGGAGCGGGTCCAGGCGCACGGGGCTCGCGTGCAGCGCGCGCATGCGCACGTCGCGCCAGCTCAGCCCCTCCTTGAGCAGGGCGGGGGTGCCCATGATGACCGCGGTCGCGATCTCGACGGCCTGCAGCACGATGCCGTAGGCCAGCGCGTCGGCCGAGCCGACGCCGTAGGCGCCGTGCAGGACCGCGACGCACGCCGCCTGGAAGACGCCGAGGTTCGACGGGGTGGCGGGCAGGGCGGCGGTGACGTTCACCGCGAACAGGACGGCGGCCGCGGCGCCGAGGCCCGCGCGGTCGTCGAGGCCCAGGGCGACGAGCAGCACGTAGCAGGACAGCCACTGGATCGCCCAGGCCAGCAGCTGCGCGCTGATGGCCGTCGTGCCCTCGCGCGGCATCCGGAACACGCGCAGGCCCGCGCGGACGGCCATCGCGGCGTCACGCGAGCGGCGCACCCACGCCTGCACCCGGCGCGAGCGCGAGGGCACGCCGCCGCGCAGCAGCGCCGGGGCGACCATGACGCCCAGCAGGATGGCCACCGGCGCGATCCCGAACGCGATCAGCGCGTCGTGGCGCTGGTCGAACAGGCTGGACGTGGCGAACATGACGCCGCCCAGGATCACGAGGGCGACGATGTTCAGGATCGTCTGGGACACGAGCGTGCCGACGACGGTCGGCAGGTGCTCGCGCGGCCGGCCGGTGCGCCGGGCGACGATCAGCGCTCGCGACGGCTCGCCGAGCCGGGCGGGCAGCGTGGCGGACATCAGCACGCCGATGAACGTGCCCTGCATCGCGTCGATGCGCTTCACCCGGACCCCCGGGAGCGCCGCGCGCAGGATCGCGTGCCAGGCCACCCCGCGGACGACCATCGAGGCGCACATGAGGGCCAGCCCGACGATCACCCAGGTCGGGCTCGAGGCCAGCAGGCTGGAGCCGATGCGCTCCAGGCCGATGCGCTGCAGCGCCAGCAGCGCGAGGCCGGCGGCAGCCAGGCCGGCGGCGGCGATGGCGACGCGCCGGGCGAGGACGCGCACGGGGTTGACACCGGCCCGCCCACCCGGCGCGACAGGATCGGTGCGGGGCTCGAGCGTCGGCAGGCGGCGCGGCGGCACGGGCGGGGCGAGATCGGCGGCCACGGACCCCAGGTAGACCGCCGTGCGCTCGGCGCGCGAGGACGGTGCGGGCATGGCGATCGCGTCCTCGTAGGCGTCGAGCACCTCCGCGGCCACCGACGGCCAGGCGTAGCGCTCGGCGTGCTCGCTCGCGGCCACGCCCATCGCTGCCCGCCGCTGCGGGGCGAGCGCGAGCTCGCGCAGCGTCTCGGCCAGCGCGGTGGCGTCGCCGCGCGGGACCAGGATGCCGTCGACCCCGTCGCGAACGACGTCGCGGTAGCCGGGGATGTCGCTGGCGACGACCGGCGTGCCGGCCGCGAAGGCCTCCGTCAGCACCATGCCGAAGCTCTCGCCGCCGAGCGACGGGGCGCACAGGACGTCGGCCTCGGCCAGCGCGCGCGTGCGCTCGGCGTCGGACACCTTGCCCAGGACGGTCACGCCGCGGTCGTCGAGCACCAGCGGCGCGACGTCGTCGGGCCCCGCGCCGACGATGACCAGCTCGGCGGGGAGGTGCTCGCGCAGCGCCTCGAACGCGCGCAGCAGGACCGGCAGCCCCTTGCGGTCGACCGCCTGGCCGACGAAGGCGATGCGCAGCCGTGCGCCGTCGCGAGCGGGCGGGCGGCCGCCGGACGCGGCGCCGGCCAGGTCGACCCCGTTGGGGATGATCCGGTAGCGCCCGCCGTAGAAGCGCCGGCCCGTCCAGGCGGCGGCCTCGGACACGGCGATGCGCACGTGCAGCCGGTTGAGCTTTCGCCGCGTGCCCGCGATCGCGTTGCCCAGGCCGTTGGTCAGAGCGTTCTCGGAGTAGGCGTGGAACGTGCCGACGAGCGGGGCGCCCTGGAAGTCGAGGGCGCTGTAGCCCACGACCGGAGCCACGGGCTCGTGGATGTGGACGACGTCGAAGCCGCCCGCCGCGAGCTCGCGGCGCAGCGTCGCGACGGCGCTCGGCGTGGGCGAGAGCGTGGACACCGCGCCGTTCATGGGCAGGCCGAACGTGCGCCCCAGGGGCACCAGGTAGTCCGGCACGGGACGGTCCTCGGGCCAGGCACCACGATGCAACCGCGCCGACATGCGGTCGTGCGGATCGTGGGGGGCGAGCACGCGGACGTCGTGGCCGAGCCGGTCGAACTGACCCGCCAGAGCCTCGATGTGGCGCATCACGCCGCCCGGGTACGTCCACGAGTACGGAGACACGAGGGCGATCCGCATCGGAGCCATCCTAGCTTCCGGCTCCGATGGGCTCCGTGCGGGCAACCGTACCTCCGATCGGACCACTTTCCGGCTCGGGCGTGGGCTCGGCCAGCCGCGGGTCGCCGCGCACGTAGGCGGTCACGACCGCGAGAGCGGCCGCGCCGAACAGCAGCAGCACCGGTCCCGAGTCGTTGGACAGCGTGCCGGCGATCGCGGCGACCAGCCCGCCGGTGAGCGCCGCCCGCCAGGCGGGATCGCCCTCGCAGCGGCGCGTAGATGCGCTCGCGGTGGCGCAGCGCCGTAGACGATGGCGAGGAGCGCGAGGCCGGTGGCGAACGGCATCAGCCCGCGCTGCAGGGCGTTGAACGCGAGCTCGTAGCGCCGCGTGAAGATGTCCCAGAGCGCGTCGCCGTCCTCGCGCGCGCAGGACGGTCCGCGTGAAGTGCCCGTCGCCTCCCGTGACCAGGTCGAGCGCGGCGAGACCGGCGAGCGCCAGGCCCGGCACGAGGGCGGCGATCACCAGCGCGCGCCGGGTGACGCCGCCGGGCAGCATGCAGCAGCGTCGCGACCGCGGTGCCCGCGCCGACCGTGATGACGCCGCCGACGTCGGCGCCCAGGCGCCCGGCGCCGATCGCCACGCCCAGCGCGAGCCCCGACAGCGCGAAGGCGAGCATCGGCCCGCGCGTGCGCCCGCGCCCGGTCAGCAGCGCCGCCAGCCCGATGAGCAGCAGCACGGGGAGCGTGGCCTCCAGCTCGTTGCCGATGCCGTAGTAGCGCGAGCCCGAGCGGCGGGTTCGGGCCCAGCAGCGAGCGGATGATGAGGTCCGAGCCCAGCGCGAGGTCGACCACGTAGGCGCCCACGGTCAGCAGGCCGGGCACGGCCGGGGCGCGCGGCCAGGGCACGCAGCCGGTCGGTCAGCGCGCCGAGCAGCAGCCCGCCGCCGGCGAGCATGGCCAGCTCGACGGTCCGCGCGGGCTGCACCGCGGCGGTGACCAGCAGCACAGGCCGGGCAGCCACAGCATCGCCAGGGCGCCGATCCGCAGCGACCGCGCGCACGCCGCGGCGGTCGGCCAGGATCCCGAGCAGCAGGACGAGCGCCAGCCAGGCGGCGAGCACGGTCTCCAGCGCCGGGAAGCGCCGCGGCCCGACGACGCGCAGGCGGTCCTCCAGGCGCTCCAGGCGGCCGGCGTCGCGAGCGCCCTCGACGCGGATCGGCTGGCCCTTGACCTCGTCGGGCACCGGCTCGCCCAGCCAGCGCAGGACCGTCGGCAGGTAGTCGATGGCGGCGACGACGCCGTCCAGGCGCGTGGTGGCGGACATCAGCGCTGCCGGGACCGCCGGGCAGCCCCAGCGCGCCGCTGGGCAGCAGCTGAGGCGCACGCACGCGCGGGCGGCGACTGCATGACGAGCAGCAGCTCGCCGTCGCGCCGCGCGGCGATCAGCTCGTCGAGCGCCTCGCCGCCCGTCGGGCCGGTCGGCAGGCCGACGACGACGAGCCGCGCGCGGCCCGAGCAGCGCGCGCGCCCGCGCGGCGACCGTCGCCGCCGAGCCCAGCGAGACGATCGGCACACGCCCGGCACGGTCGGCGGCGGCGACGGCCTCGAGCTGGCTGCGCGCCGCGGACCCCGGCGTAGGCGGCGCCGCCGGGGATCGACGCGCCGAGCAGGCCGGGGACGATGTCGGCGGGCGCGCGTCTCCGCCCGCGCGCGGGCGGCCAGCCAGCCCTGGAAGAGGCCGCCGCCTCCCGTCGGCGTAGAAGGCCAGCTCCGGCGGGTCGTCGGGCGTCGTAGGCGGCGATCGAGGTGCGCGTGCCCTGGCGCTGAGGTCCAGCAGCGCCTGCGCCGGGTCGTAGCGGCCCTGCGTGGCCCCGGTGAGGCCGAGCGACAGGGCCCGGCGCTCGTCGAGCGCGGTGAGCACGCCGGGCGCCCCGTCGGCGTCGGCCGCCTCGTCGCGGGCGTCGGCCTCCGGCTGCGGCCAGAAGGCGAGGGTGACTGCCCGCTCGCCCTGCGCGGAGGCCGTCGCCGCCTGCGCGCCGAGGGCCGGCAGGAGGGCGAGCAGCGCGGCGCAGACGAGGACGGGCGCCCGCAGCACGGCCACTATCCTTCCTGAAGCGTCCCTGTCATGACCGACCGCCATTTCGTCAAGTACACCTTCCTGAAGGTCGACCCTGCCTGGCGCCGCCTCGACGCGGAGCGCCGCGCGCAGCGACAAGCGCGAGTTCCTCGCCGCCTGCGAGGACTTCGCCACCGACCACCTGCTGCAGGCCTTCTCGCTCGTCGGGCACGCGCGGCGACGCCGACATCATGCTCGTCGCCGAGGCCGAGAACCTCGATCGCATCCACGAGTTCCACGTCGTGCTCGCCCAGAGCGGGCTGATGCAGTGGGCCGCGCAGCCCTACTCGTTCCTCGGGCTGCGCAAGGGCTCGGAGTACTCCGACGAGCAGCGCCTCGTGCCGCGCCCGTTCCGCGGCCGCTACCTGTTCGTCTACCCGTTCGTGAAGACGCGCGCGTGGTACGCGCTGCCCGCCGACGAGCGCTGGCGCATCATGCAGGACCACATCCGCGTCGGCCGCGAGTACCCCGACGGTCGACAACCACACGACGTACTGCTTCGGCCTGGACGACCAGGAGTTCGTCGTGGCCTTCGACACCGACGACGCCGGGCGCGTTCCTCGACCTCGTCCAGCGCCTGCGCACGACCGAGGCGTCGGCCTTCACGCTGCGCGACACGCCGAGCTTCACCTGCATCGCCGCGTCCGTCGAGCGGGCGCTCAGCGCGCTCGACGGCGAGGCCATCCCGACCCTCGAGGCCGCCACGACATGAGCGACGACTTCGGCGAGATCCGCGACATCACCGTCATCGGGGCCGGGCCCGTGGGCCTGTCGACCGCGTTCTGGGCCGGCATGCGCGAGGCCAGCTCGCGCATCATCGACTCGCTGCCGGAGATCGGCGGGCAGCTCACCACGCTGTACCCGGAGAAGTGGATCTTCGACGTGCCCGGCCATCCGAAGATCCTGGCCCGCGACCTCGTCGAGCGCCACCGCGAGCAGACGCTCGAGCAGTTCGACGTGCCCGTCCACCTCGAGACGACCGCCGAGCGCATCACGTGGGAGGGAGAGGGCGAGGAGCGCGTCGTCGTCCTGCACACGGACCGCGGCGAGCTGCGCTCGCGCACGGTGATCGTCGCGGGCGGTCACGGCGCGTTCGAGCCCAAGAAGCTGCCCGGCTACGACCTGACGCCGTGGGAGGGCCGCGGCGCGCACTACCTCGTCGGCGAGAAGCGCCAGTTCGAGGGCAAGCGCGTGGTCATCATCGGCGGCGGCGACAGCGCCTGCGACTGGGTCGTCAACCTGATGGACACCGCCGAGCGCGTCGCGCTCGTGCATCGCCGCGACGGCTTCCGCGCCCACGAGGCGACGGTCAAGGAGGTCATGGACGCCCACGGCGCCGGTCACATCGACCTCCACGTGCCCTACCAGGTCAAGGAGGTCACGGGCAACGGCTCGGTCGAGTCGATCCGCCTGTTCCACTCCGACGACGAGACGCAGGAGGTCGAGATCGCCTGCGACGCGATCCTCCTGCAGCTCGGGTTCAAGACGCAGCTCGGGCCGCTCAAGGAATGGGGCTTCGCGATCGAGAAGGGCGCGATCCAGGTCGACCCGCTGTTCGCGACCTCGCTGGAGCGCGTCTGGGCCTGCGGCGACATCACGACGTTCGACGGCAAGCTCAAGCTCATCGCCACCGGCTACGCCGAGGCGGCGATCGCCGTCGCCCAGGCCGTGCACCTGCTCCGCCCGGAGATGAAGATCCAGCCGAAGTACTCGACGAACACCGGCGTGCCCGGGGCCGTCGAGGGCCAGCCCTGAGCGCGGCAGCCACCGCGGCGGCCCACCTCCGCGCGGCCGACCCCGTGCTGGCCCGGCTGCTCGACGAGCACGGCCCGCCCGAGCTGCGGCGCGACCCCTCGCGGCCGGCGCCGGGCGATCACTACGGCGCGCTGCTGCGCGCGATCGTCGGGCAGCAGCTGTCCGTGATCGCCGCGCGCGCGATCTACGGCCGCGTGCTCGAGCGCTATGGCGGCCGGACGCCGTCGCCGGCGGAGCTGCTCGCCGACGACCCCGACGCGCTGCGCGTCGCGGCCGGCCTGTCCCGCGCGAAGGTCGCCTTCCTGCGCTCGCTGGCCGAGCACGTCGTCTCGGGCGAGCTCGAGCTCGACCGGCTCGAGGAGCTCGGAGACGACGAGGTCCTCGCCGAGCTGACCGCGGTGAAGGGCATCGGCGCCTGGAGCGCCCAGATGTTCCTCATGTTCCAGCTCGAGCGCCCGGACGTCGTCGCGCCGGGCGACCTCGGGATCCGCCGCGCCGTCGAGCGCGCCTACGGCCTCCCCGCCCTGCCTTCGCCCGCCGACGTCGAGGCGCTCGCCGAACGCTGGCGCCCTCACCGGTCGGCGGCCTGCCGGCTGCTGTGGCGGTCGCTGGACAACGCCCCGGGCTGAGCGGATCATCGGCGTGTGCGCGAGCCGCCCGACCGAGTTCATCCTGCCCGCCCGCTCGAGGCCCAGCGCAGGCGGAGCGCCTAGGAGGGCCTGGCCGGAGCCGCGGGCCATGCTCACGGACGCCGCCCTCAGCGACGGCCGGGCAGCGCTCGCCGGCGGCGAGTGGGAGAAGGCACGCTCGATCTTCGCGGCGTGCGAGACGGCCGAGGAGCTCGAGGGGTTCAGCTGGGCAGCGTGGTGGTTGGAGGACGTCGAGGCCTGCCTCGACGCGCGCGAGCGCGCATTCCGCGCCTACCGCGACGCGGGGGACTGCCGCGGGGCGGCGCGTATGGCCCTGTGGTTGAGCGACGACCACGTGGAGTTCCGTGGCGAGGAGGCGATCGCCAGCGGCTGGCTCCGGCGTGCGCGCACGATCCTCGCGGAGCAGGACCCCTGTCCCGAGCACGGCTGGCTGGAGGTCTTCGAGGCCCACGGCGCGCTGATGGAGCACGACGACGCCACGGCACGGCAGCTCGCGTCCGGGGCGCGCGAGCTGGGACGCCGCTTCGGCGACGTCTCGCTGGAGATGCTCAGCCTGGTGATCGAGGGGATGGCCCTCGTCGCCTCGGGCGAGGTCGAGGAGGGGATGCGGCGCCTCGACGAGGGAACGGCCGCCGCACTCGGCGGCGAGTACGAGGACCTGCGGCCGGCCGGCTGGGCCTGCTGCTGCATGATCACGACCTGCGAGGAGGTGCGCGACCACGGGCGCGCCGCCCAGTGGTGCAGGAAGGTCGACGAGTTCTCCAGTCGCCTCCGGATCGCCTTCGTCAACGGCACCTGCCGCGCGCACTACGGAGCGATCCTGACCTGGCGGGGCGAGTTCGACGCGGCCGAGCGCGAGCTCCTGCGCGCGCTCGAGGACCTGACCACGACACGCCCGTTCTGGCGGTCGGAGGCGATCGTGCGTCTCGGCGACCTGCGTCGCCGCCAGGGCCGGTTCGCGGAGGCCGACGGGTTGTTCCGCGAGGCGCCGTACCACTCGCTGGCCCAGCTTGGCACCGCCGAGCTGGCCCTCGACCGCGGCGACGTTGTCGGCGCCCGCGACGGGCTCGATCGTCTGCTGCGCCGCCTCCCCGCATCGGCGCTCGTCGCGCGCGCGAGCCCACTGGAGCTGCTCGTCCGAGCCGAGGCGGCCGCCGGTGACGGCGAGGCCGCCGCCGGTCACGCGAGCGAGCTGCGCGCGATCGCCGGCACGGTCCGCACGCGCCCGCTGGCGGCCGCCGCCGCCTTCTCGGAGGGCCTCGCGACCGCGGCCGCGGGCGACCACGCGACGGCGCGCGAGCGCTTCGAGGACGCCGTCGACCTGTTCGCGGACGCTGCGCCGCTTGAGGCCGGCCGTGCGCGGATCGAGCTGGCCAGGGCGCTGCACGCACTGGGGCGACCCGACGCCGCCATTCGGGAGGCGACCACGGCTCTGGAGCGCCTGCGCGCGCTGGGCGCGGCGACCGAGAGCGGCCGCGCCCGTGCACTGCTCGAGCAGCTCGGTGTCTCCCCGCGCTCCTCGGGGCCGCTCACGGCGCGGGAGCTCGAGGTGCTCGGGCTGGTGGCCGAGGGGCTGGGCGACCGCGAGATCGCGGCCCGTCTGGTGTTGAGCGAGCACACCGTGCACCGCCACATGGCGAACATCCACGCCAAGCTGCGCTGCTCCTCGCGCGCCGCGGCCGTCGCGTCGGCCAGCCGCCTCCAGCTCCTGTAGGCGGTGCGCCATGGCCTGCGGAGGCCATGACGTTTCGCCGCGAAGATGGCCGGAGCGCGCGAAGCGCGCGCCAGCGCTCCGCGACATCGTCACCCCATGTCGATCACCGAGGACACCATCCAGATCGAGGCGGACCTGCCCGCGCTCAGACAACGGCTGCGCGGCGAGGCTCTGACGCCGGCCGACGACGGCTACGCGGCCGTCCGGCCACCGTTCAACGCGATGCACGCCGACCGGCCGGACCTCGTCGTGCTGTGCCGCGACGAGCACGACGTGGTCGCCGCCGTCGACTTCGCCCGCAAGCGCGCCATCGAGGTCACCGTGCGCGGCGGAGGGCATTCGATCGCGGGCTTCTCGAGCTCGGTCGGCGGCATGGTCATCGACCTCGCGCCCATGGCCGGCGTCGAGGTCGACCCGCAGGCGCGCGTCGCGCGCGTCGGCGGCGGCGCGCTGTGGGCGGACGTCGACGCCGCGACCCAGGCCTTCGGGCTCGCCACGCCCGGCGGCCTCGTCTCGGACACCGGCGTCGCCGGGCTCACGTTGGGCGGCGGCTACGGCTGGCTGCGGCGCAAGTACGGGCTGTCCTGCGACAACCTCCTGGCGGTCCGCATCGTCGGCGCCGACGGCCGCGTGCGAACCGCGTCGCCCGACGCGGAGCCCGACCTCTTCTGGGCCGTCCGCGGCGGCGGCGGCAACTTCGGCATCGTCACCTCGTTCACGTTTCGCCTGCACCCGGTGGGACCGGTGGTCCCATTCGCCGGCGTCTTCTACCCGCAGGAGGACGCCGGGGCGATCCTGCGTGGCTTCCGCGCCTTCTGCGACGGCGCACCCGACGACGTGACAGCCGAGGCGACCATGGTCACCATGCCGGCCGACCCCGAACTGCCCGAGGTGGTCCACGGCCGCGCGTGCGTCGTCGTCGAGGGCCTGTACGCGGGCGACGTCGACCGGGGGATGCGCGCGCTGCAACCGCTTCGCGAGCTGGGCACTCCGATCGCCGACGGCTCCGCGCCCATGCCGTTCACCGTCGTGCAGAGCTCGTTCGACGCCGTGTTCCCCCGCGGCGGGCTGCGCAGCTACTGGAAGGCGCTGTTCCTGGCGGAGCTCTCGGACGCCGCCGTCGAGGCGCTCGCGTCACGGGCCCTGGAGCGGCCCTCGCCGGTCACGATGCTGGCGGTGATGCACATGGGCGGCGCGATCGCCCGGGTGGGTGCGACTGACACGGCGCTCTGCGAGCGCACCGCCGCGTACGGCGTCGGCGTCGGCGGCAACTGGACCGACCCCGCGCAGGACGGCGCGCAGGTCGCCTGGGTACGCGAGGCGTGGAGCGAGCTCTCGCGCTTCGGCACCGGCACCACGTACCTGAACTTCAACGGTCGCGCCGGCGGCGGGCAAGACGCCGGCGTCGACGAGGGCTACGGCCGCAACCTGCGGCGGCTGGGAGCGGTGAAGGCGAGGTACGACCCGGACAACCTCTTCCGGCGCAACCACAACATCACCCCGGCCGGCGGCTGATCGCGCGTCGCTCGCTCAGCGTCAAGCGACCGCTCAGGGCGCGCAAGCCGCGGGCAGCTCCGGCTCCGGGTCGCGCGGGTCGCGCTCGCCGCCCCAGGCGAGCCACAGGGCGTAGGCCGGCCACGTGCGGGTGAGCGATACGTCGGCCAGCCCGACGGGGAACACGGGGTCGTCGCGGAAGGTGTACTGGAAGGCGGCGGTCACGCGCGGGTCGCGGCGCCAGCGCGAGAGCGCAGTCGCCATCGCCCGGCAGTCGGCGCGCTGGGTGGCCGGCCCGCCGGAGCGGCGATCCCCGACGTGCGCGCCGCCGACGCCGGTCTCGGTGACCCAGATCGGCTTGCCCGCGGTACAGGGCCGCTCGGCGAGCGTGCGCTGCAGCTGGCCGATCGCACCGGGGTCGTCGGCCTGCTGGCCGCGCTGGGCGTAGGCGTGCTGGCTGAAGACCGAGGCAGAGCACACCACGTCGTCGGGCAGCGCCTCGTAGAACTCCGGGATCGAGGCCCCGTAGCGCCTGCGGTCGGCGTAGTCCGCCAGCTCGCCCACGACGAGGCCCTGCTCGCCGGGCTCGGCCTCCAGCTCGGCGCGCAGCGCGCGGGCCAGCCGCGTGTACACGCCCGGCGCGAGCGCGGTGCTGTTCGTCGAGCAGCCCTGGCGCTGGGGGCTGACGAAGAACGGCCCGTTGGGCTCGTTCCACGGCGTCCACCAGCGCAGCCGCACGCCCTCGGCGCGAGCCAGCGCCAGCAGCGAGCGCACGAGCGCGCGGTACGCGTCGAGCCCCGAGTCGGTGATCGGTCGCGAGCGCGGGCCGGTGCCCGGGCGCTCGCAGCCGCCCGGCGCGCGCGCGGCCCACGCCGGCACGCCGTACAGCGACACCAGGACCTCCCACCCACCCGTCGCGCGCTGCTGAGAACGCACGGCGCGCAGCACGTCGCGGATACCCCCGTAGCCCGCGCACGGCCCCCCGCCTCGCTGGCAGCCGTCGGCGGGCAGGTCCCACTGCGGCGGGGCGTCGGGGCTCGGCTGCAGCTGCGACCAGTCGACCGGCAGCCGGAAGTAGCGGGGGCGCAGCGCGCCCAGGCGCTCGCGCCAGGGGCCGAGGGCGCCCACGTCGGGACGCTCCTGGGACGTGAAGAGCAGGTTCGCGTTGGCCTCGGTCACGCCGATCGCCAGCCCGCGACTGCGGGCCGGCCGCGGCTCGTCAGGAGCGGCGGGCGCGGCGGGCGCGCGCTCCTCCGCGCGCGGAGCGGGCCGCGCAGGCGGCTCGCCCGGGTCGCCGGCGTCAGCGGCGAGCACGATCGCCGCCGCGGCGACCGCGGCGGCGAGCACTGCGGCGACCGCGAGCAGGCGGCGCCAGGGCAGCGGACGGCGCATGGCGGGGTGGGCCCGCGGGGCTAGTGCCGGTGTTCGTACGTACGTGCGGTCGCCGGCGGTCGCCGGCGCCGGCTGGCGACGCACGGCGATCCGGGAGTGTGCCTCTGGCACATGACCGGTCGCCGGGTGGCGTCAGGCGGTGATCGGCGAGCGCCGGAACCGTGCGTACGTCCGAATGCCGGCACTAGACGGCGGAGACCTGCTCGTCTTCCGCGACGCGGAAGGACGAGCCGCAGCCACAGGCCGCGACGACGTTCGGGTTCAGCACCTGGAAGCCGGCGCCCTGCAGCGAGTCGACGTAGTCGATGCTCGAGCCGTCGACGTAGGGCAGGCTCTGGCCGTCGACGAGGATGCGCAGGCCGTGGTCCTCGAAGACCACGTCGCCGTCGCGCTGCTCGTCGAACGCGAGCTGGTACTGGAAGCCCGAGCAGCCACCGCCGCGGACCCCGACCCGCAGGCCGGCCGACGACACGTCGGTCTCCTGGGTGGCCAGGAAGGCCTGGACCTTCTCGGCGCCCTGCTCGGTGAACTGAACGCCCTTGGCGCGGTAGGTGACCTCGGTTGTGCTCATCGCTTTACCAAGTGTAGCGAGCCTCTACCCTGTCCAGGGATGCCATCCCCCGACGAGCTCAGGCAGCGCATCGAGGCCGCGCTCCCGGATGCCCGCGCCGAGGTGCAGGGCGACGACGGCGTGCATTTCAGCGCGGTCGTGACCTCCCCCGCGTTCGCGGGCAAGAGCCGGCTCGAGCAGCACCGCATGGTCATGGACCTCTTCGCCGGCGAGCTCGGCGGGGCGATCCATGCGCTGAGCCTCAAGACGACGACCCCCTCCCCCCAGGAGCACCGATGAGCGATCAGAGCAGCCAGATCCGCGACGCGATCGCCGAGGCGATCAAGGACAACGACGTCATCCTCTTCATGAAGGGCACGCCCGACGGGCCCGCGTGCGGCTTCTCCGCGCGCGCCGTGGCGGCGCTGCAGGCCGTCGGCGCGCCATTCGCCGCGGTCGACATCCTCCCCGACCCGCGCCTGCGCCAGGAGCTCAGCGCGATCTCGAACTGGCCGACCATCCCGCAGCTGTTCGTCGGCGGCGAGCTGGTGGGCGGGTCGGACATCATCGTCGAGATGTACGAGTCCGGCGAGCTGGCCGAGGCGGTCGGCGTCGAGCAGCCCGCGGGCGAGGCGCCGCCCGTGGCCGAGGCGGCCCAGCCCGCCGGCCCCGCGCCGCTGTCGGTCGAGAACCGCCTGAGCTAGCGGACGTTCACGCGCAGCTTCGCTGTGCCGCTGATGCGCAGCTCCGCGTCGCGGTACACGCGGCGCGGGCGCACGGCCGCGCCCTCGGGGCCCTTCGGCGCGTCGCCCGACGGGTCCTCGGGGTCCGGGGGATCGGCGCCGGGCTCGACGAAGCTGGCCCGCACGCCGTCGTAGCGCTCGATGCGCTCGATCGCGCGGGCGAGGCCGGCGAGCGTCGTCGGCCCGTCGGCCTCCGGCTCGGGCACGTCGAAGAGCGTGCCCAGGTCCAGCAGCGTGTCGCCCTCGCCCAGGCCCGACGCGCCCGTGTCCTCCGGTGTCCCGATCAGGGTCAGGTCGCGCGGCCCGGCGGGCATCTCGCGCGGCACGCGGACGGAGATGGTGCGCGTCTGGACGCTGCCTCCCGCCCGCCGTAGGCGCGCCCGCAGCCGCACGGTCGTGCCCCGGCGCGCGCGGCTCGGCCCCCTGACCGAGACGAGGAACGCCTGGCGCAGGCCGCGCCGCAGGCGGATGTTGGCCTCCACGCGCTGGATCTTCAGCGGCGTCGCCTCGTAGGCGTCCAGCAGCGCCGCGGCCTCGCTGAAGTCCTGGACGAGCGGAGCGCCGGCCAGCTCCTCGCTGCCGCCGCCACCGCCGACGTAGGTGTTGCAGAAGCGCATCGGCCGCTCCCGCGTCCGCACCTCGATGCGCACGCACATCGAGCCGCTCTGGCGCACGGGCGCGCCGCCCAGCACCGTCGACGCCGCCTGCGCGAGCGCGACGGGCCCGACCGCGCTGAGCGCCGAGCCGCCGGTGGGCAGCCCGACGCCGCTCTCGTCGGCCAGCTGCACATCGGTCTGGTCGAGGCGCCCGGTGTCGAGGTCGCGGGCGAAGACCCGCATCGGGATGGCGTCCGGCAGCGCGCCGAGGCGGCCGGCGACCGCCGACAGCCCGTCGGCGGTGAGCGTGCCGAGGTCGTGCCCGGGGGCCGCCAGCTTGTAGGTCGTGAAGTTCTCGATGCCCAGCGGGTTGTTGATGACCGAGTACACGTACGCGTCCTGCAGGAACAGCGAGCGCCTCCCGACGGCGTCGAAGGGATGGCCGAGACCCCAGACGCGGTCGCCGTCGGCGTACGACACCGTGCCGATGACCCCGGCCGTGAGATCGCCGCTGGCCAGCCCGACGGCCATCGCCGCGCCGGGCACGAGCGGTGCGACCGCGAACCCGGTCTGCGGCGCGGCGGGAACGGCCAGCACGGGGACGCGGGCGCGCGCAGCCGCCCGGCGGACGGCGGCGGCGACGCCCGGCGACAGACCGCCGATGCTCATCGGCGCGGCCAGCGGGCGTGCCGAGCGCAGGAGCGCGGGCGCGCTGCGGGCCGCTGCGGGCGGCTCGACGCTCTCGCCGACGATCGCCTCGATCGGCGTGGCCAGGGCGACCGCGTTGCCGTACTCGCCGACGCTCTCCGAGATCGCGCCGATGACCCGTTGCGTGCCGTCCGGCCCGGGGCAGTAGATCGGCGACCCCGAGAAGCCCGGGCCGACGCCGGTCCCTGCGACGGCCGGGCCGCTGACGCGCACCAGGATCCGCGGCGCGCGCGAGGCCGGGTCGCCGGCCACGACGTCCTCGACCGCCACGTCGAACGCGGAGATCGCGGTGCCCTTGACGACCGAGTGGCCGGTGCACGCCATCCCGGCGCGGACCTGGTCGAGCGGCAGCATCGGATCACCGGCAGCGGCAGCCGAGCCGGCCAGCATGAGCGAGAGGGCGGCGGTCGTCGCGGCGGACCGGAGCACGAGCGACGGAGGCTATGCGATCGCGGGATAGCATCGCCCCATGGCCGTCTCGACGCGGCGCCTGCGCGCTCTGCGCTGGGACGGCAGGCGCCTGAGCCTCCTGGACCAGACGCGGCTGCCGGGCGAGGAGGTGTGGTTCGCGCCCGCGGGCGCGGCCGGCACCGCCGCCGCCATACGGCGCCTCGCGGTGCGGGGCGCGCCGCTCATCGGCATCGCCGCGGCCTACGGCCTTGCCATGGAGGTCGCTCGCGAGCCAGGACTGGGTGCCCTCGAGCGCGCTGCCGACGAGCTGCGCGACGCCCGCCCCACAGCGGCGAACCTCGCGTGGGCCGTCGAGCGCGTCCGCGCGGCCGGTCTCGCGGCGGGCCCTGCGACGCTCGCCGCAGCGGTCCGCGCGGAGGCGCAGGCCATCCACGCCGAGGAGGACGCGGCCAGCGCGGCCATCGCCACGGCCGGCGCCGATCTGCTGCACGGCTCGCGGCGGCTGGTCACGCACTGCAACACGGGCGCGCTGGCCACCGGCGGTGAGGGCTCGGCGCTGGCCGTCGCGCTCGAGCTGCACGCACGCGGGGGCGTGCACGTCCTCGCCTGCGAGACACGGCCCCTGCTGCAGGGCGCCCGCCTGACCGTCTGGGAGCTCGCGCGGCACGGGGTCCCCCACGCCCTCGTCGTCGACGGCGCGGCCGCCGGGCTGATCCGCCGCGGCGAGGCCGACGCGGTCGTCGTGGGCTGCGACCGCGTGGCGGCCAACGGCGACGTCGCCAACAAGGTCGGGACCTACGGCCTCGCGCTCGCCGCGAGTGCGGCCGGCATCCCGTTCGTGGTCGCCGGCCCGACCTCGTCGGTGGACCCGGCGATCCCCGACGGCGACGCGATCGAGATCGAGGAGCGCGATCCCGGCGAGGTGCGGTCCGTGGCCGGCCGCCTGGTCACCTTGCCGGACACCCCGGTGCGCAACCCGGCCTTCGACGTGACGCCCGCCGGCGCTGGTCACCGCCCTGGTCACCGAGCGGGGCATCGCCGCCCCGCCCGCTGCGGCGACGGTCGCGGGGCTGATGGGCTCGTGAGGGTCGCCCGGTCAGTCGGCCTGCGCGACGTCCGTGTCGAGGAGGTCGCCGACCCGGCGCCGGGCGAGGACGAGGTCGTCTGCCGGGTGCTGGCCTGCGGCGTCTGCGGCTCGGACGTGAGCGACGGGTGGGTGGCCCCGAAGCTGCCGGCCGTCCTCGGCCACGAGCTGTCGGGCGAGGTGGAGGCCTGCGGCCCTGGCGTGTCCCGCCTCGCGCCGGGCGACCGCGTGGTGGTGCACCACCACGCGCCGTGCGGCGAGTGCCGGCGCTGCCGGCGCGGGCACGAGACGTTGTGCGAGCGCTACCGGGCGACGGCGCTGGACCCCGGCGGCTTCGCCGAGCGCGTGCGCGTGCCGGCGCCGCTCGCCGCCGAGCTGCTGATGCTGCCCGACGGCGTCGACGCCGAGCGCGCGACGTTCGTCGAGCCGCTGGCCTGCGTGCTGCGCGCGCTCGACCGCGCGGAGGTTCGCGCCGGCGACGCGCTGCTGGTCGTCGGCACGGGCACGAGCGGGCTGCTGGCCGTCGCCGCGGCGCACGCGCGCGGCGTCGAGGCGGTGTGGGTGCGCGAGCCGCGGCCCGAGCGCATCGAGCGTGCCCTGGCGCTGGGGGCCGAGCGGCACGGCAACGAGCTCGTCGACGTGGCGATGGTCTGCACGCCCGCGCCGGCCGCGCTGGCCGACGCGTTCGCCGCCCTCGCGCCGGGCGGCCGCCTGTGCCTGTACGCCCCGCCGGAGCCGGGGACGCCGCTCGCCCTCGACGGCCACGACCTGTACCGGCGCGGGATCGAGCTGCGCCCCTCCTACGCCGCGGGCCCGGGCGACATGCGGGCCGCGCTCGCGCTGGTCGCCGGCCGGCGCGTCGACCCCGCGCCCCTGGTCACCCATCGCCTCGGCCTGGGCGAGACGGGCCGCGCGCTGGCCCTGGCCCGCAGCGGCGAGGCGCTCAAGGCGCTCGTGGAGCCGTGGCGCTGAGCCGCGCGCTCGCGGCCGCGGCCGTCACGGCCACGGCGGCCGCGGCGGCCGCGGCGGGTCTCGCGCACTCGTCCACCGCCCGCGCAGCGTCGTCGCCCGCCTCCGCCCCCTGCCGCGCGACCGCGACGCCCGACCCGCGCATCCCGGCGTGGGAGACCGTCAACGGGTACGCGCTGGGCGCACGGCCCGCGACGCTGCAGGAGCTCGACCGCTACCTCGCGCGCGTGGACGCTGCGTCCGGCCGCGTGCGCGTCGTGACGGCCGGGCGCAGCGCCGGCGGCCGGGCGCTGCGCTACGCGCTGGTCTCGGCCCCTGCCGCGCTGCGCCCGCGGCGGCTGGCGGCGCTGGGCCGCACACTGCGCGCCGTCGTCGACGGGACCGCGGCGGCCGACGCGGCCGAGCGCCTCGCGCGCGAGGGACGCGCCGTCGTGTGGGTCGCGGGGAGCGTGCACGGCAACGAGCCGAGCGGCTCGGACGCGGACGCTCGTCTGCTCTACGAGCTGGCCTCCGGCCGCGACTGCGCCGCCGCGCGGCGCCTGGCCCGCCTCGTCGTGGCGCTGATGCCCGTGCAGAACCCGGACGGCCACGCGGCCGCGACCCGCGTCTCCGGCAGCGGGTTCGACCTCAACCGCGACTGGCTGGCCCAGGCCCAGCCCGAGTCACGCGCCCGGATGGCGGCCGTGCGCGGGCTGCCGCCGCTGGCGTTCGTCGACCAGCACGAGCAGGGCGGCTCCGCCGCGTTCGTGCCCCCCTATGCCGACCCGGTGCACCACGAGGTCGCCGCCTGGCCGCTGCGTACGACCGCGTCGACCTTCGGTCCGGCCGTGCGCCGCGCCTTCGCGGCCGGCGGCTGGGACCTGGTGAGGTCCGGCGGCCTCGACCTGTTCTTCCCGGGCTACGCCGACAGCGCCACGACGCTGCGCTTCGGCGCGGCCGGGCTGACCGTGGAGGTCGCGCACGACGACCCGTTCGCCGATCGCGTCGCGCAGCAGGCCGCCGCCGCCGCCGCGGTCGTGGACGCCGCGGCGCAGGGCAAGGCGAGGCTGGTGCACGGCTGGGCCGCCTCCGCCCGCGAGGCGCGCGCCCAGGGCGCGCGCGGTCGCCTCGAGCCCAACGCGCTCACGCGCGAGGCTGACGCGTCGCTGCGCGCCACCGTGCCGGCGGGCCCGGTCCGCGGCTACGCGATCCGCGCCGACCGGCGCGAGGCGACCGCCGCGGCGCTCGTCGGCACCTTGCGCCGGGCCGGGGTCGCCGTGCGGCGGCTGCGCTCGGCCGCCCGCGTGGCACGGCTGCTCCCCTTCGCGGGCGGCCCGGCTCGCGCCGTCACGCTGCCCGCGGGCACCTTCGTCGTGTCGATGGCGCAGGGCGCCAAGCACTGGGCGCAGGCGCTGCTCGGCCCCGAGGCCCATGTCGCGCTGCCGGCGCTGGGCGAGGTCAGCGCGTGGTCGCTGCCGCTGCTGGGCGGCCTCGACGGCGGAGCGATCGCGTCGCGCCTGCCGGCGGCCGCCGCGCTCGTCCCGGGCGGCAGGGAGGCGCGCGCTCGTGCGACGCCACCCGGGCGGGCGGGCGCGCTCGGGGCCGGCGGCCCCGGTGCGCCCCCTCCCGCCCAGGCGATCGCCGGCGACACGGCCCGCGCGCTCGGCCTCGCCGTCGAGCTGCTCGCCGGCGGCGCGACCGTCGCACGGCTGCCCGGGACCGGCGAGCTCGTGGTCAGCGGCCTGCCGCTGTCGCGCGTGCGCGCCGCGGCCTCCCGGCGTTCGGCGACGCTCCGCGCGCTCCCTCGCGGCAGGCCAGCGCGCGCGACGCCACTGGGGCTCCCGCGCGTCGCGCTGCTGCGCGCATCCCCCGCCGCGACACCCGCCTCGACCGCCGCCCCCGGCCTCCAGCAGCCGTCGGCCAGCCCCGCGTGGGCGCGCTTCGTGCTGCGCGAACGGCTGCGCCTGGCGGTCGAGGAGCTGACACCCGAGGACGTCGCCGGCGGGCGCCTGGCCGCCGGGCACACCCACCTCGTCGTCCCCGATGGCGCCGCCGACGTGTCGCCCGCGGCAGCCGAGGCGATCGGCGCCTTCGTGCGCGCCGGCGGCACGTACGTCGGCTGGCGCGGCCGCGGGGCCGACGTGGCCGTCGCCGCCGGGGTCACGACGGCCCAGCGCGCGGTGGCACCCGAGGCGCTGCGCCTCGCCGGCGCTGCGCTCGCCGTCGAGCTGGAGGCGGCGGCCCCGCTGGCCCTCGGCGCCGGCCCACGGGTGATCGTCCTGAACGAGGGCGACCCGGTGCTGCGGGCCGGCGACGGCGTCGTCGGCCGCCATCCGCCGCGGGGCGACGCCCTGCGCTCGGGGTACGCCGAGGGCCTCGGCGCGCTGCGCGGCGCCCCGGCGATCGTCGACCAGCCGGCGGGCGCCGGCCGCACGATCCTCTTCACCTTCGACCCCGCCTTCCGGGCCGCGGTCGAGGGCACCGAGCTGCTGCTGGCCAACGCGCTGCTCGGCCCTAGGGCGTCAGCCGCGAGATGACCCCACCCGCCGTGCGCAGGCCGAAGCCCGCCAGCCGCAGGGCGGCCGGCTGGCGCGTGCCGGGCGGGCGCAGGCGCAGCGGCTCGCGGGTGCGGTACCACTCGATGGTGGTCACCAGCGTGTCCTCGTGGTGCGAGGGCTTCCAGCCCAGCTCGCGCCTGGCCTTCGTGGAGCGGAAGGCCCACCACAGCGACGCGGCGCGCAGCTCGCCGGTGGTGATCGGCGTCGGGCCGGGCGCCTCCTCGAGCCCGCGCGCCAGCGCGATCGCCGCGCCGACCGGCAGCTTCACCGCCGGCGGCTCGACGCCGGACAGCCGCCCCAGGTCGGCGAGCAGGCGATCGAGCGTGAAGTTGCGATTGCCCAGGATGTAGCGCTCGCCCACCACGCCGCGCTCGTCGGCCAGCAGCTGGCCGCGCGCGACGTCGTCGGCGTCCACGACGTTGAGCGCGCCGTCGACATAGGCGGGGATCTGGCGGCGCAGGAAGCGGCGGACGAGCTCGGTCGAGGAGCGGTAGAGGTCGCCGGTGCCGAAGACGTGCGCGGGGTTGACGACGACGACCGGCAGGCCCTGCGCCGCCAGGCGCATGGCGACGCTCTCGGCCTCGTGCTTGGAGTTCACGTAGGGCAGGCCGAAGCGTCCCGCGCGGAAGACGCTGTCCTCGTCGGCCGTCGAGCCGCGCCGCGCCGGGCCGATCGCTGCGACCGACGACGTGTAGACGACACGCTCGACGCCGGCGCGCAGCGCTTCCTCGAGCACCACACGGGTGCCCTGGACGTTCACGCGGAAGAGGTCGTCGGCGCTCGCGCGCAGCGACGTTCGCCCCGCCAGATGGAAGACCCGGTCGACGCCGTCCAGGGCGCGGCGCACGGCGCGGCGGTCCAGCACGTCGCAGGTGACCTGCTCGACGTCGAGCCCGGCCAGGTTGTCCAGCCGCGACACGGGCCGCACGGTGACCCGCACGTCATCCCCCCGCTGCAGGAGGGCGCGCACCACGTGGCCGCCGATCAGGCCCGTCCCGCCGGTCACGAGCGTGCGCCCCATCGGGAGGCAGTATCCCCCGCGGCCGGACCATTAGGGTCTGCGCATGGCGACCGTCGCGGTGGTGACCGACACCACCCACTACCTGCCGCGCGAGATGGTGCGGGCCGCCGGGGTCCAGGAGGTCAGCCTCTACGTCAGCGACGGCGACCGCCACGAGCGCGAGGCCGACATGCCGAACTTCGACGGGTTCTACGAGCGCCTGCGGTCGAGCGCCGAGGTGCCGACGACGTCCCAGCCCTCGATCGGCGACTTCCTCTCCGTGTACGAGCCGCTCGCCGAGGAGGGGCGCGACATCGTCTCGATCCACATCTCGGGCGGGATCTCGGGCACCGTCGAGTCGGCGCGCCAGGCGGCCGCCGAGCTCGAGCGCCGCGGGACCGGCAACCGGGTCACGGTCATGGACTCCGGCAGCGCGTGCGGCGGCATGGGGGCGATCGTGCTCGCCGCGGCCGCTGCGGCGCGTGGCGGCGCCGACGCCGGCGCCGTGGCCGCCCGGGCCGAGGCCGCCAAGGAGGCGACGAAGATCTGGTTCGCCGTCGACACGCTCGAGTACCTGCGCCGCGGCGGCCGGATCGGCTCCGCCCAGGCGTGGGTCGGCGGCGCCCTGAAGGTCAAGCCGATCCTCACGCTCGACAACGAGCTCGTGCCGATCGAGCGCGTCCGCACGTCGCGCCGCGCCTTCGAGCGCATGATCGACTACCTGCACGACCGCAAGGCCGACGGCGCGACCGCGTGGATGGTCCAGCACATCCGTGCGCCGGACCAGGCGGAGAAGGTCGTCGATCGCGGCCGCGAGATCTTCGACTCCGAGCCGCTGTTCGTCTCGGAGATCGGGCCGGTGATCGGCGCGCACGCCGGCCCCGGCCTGCTGGGCGTGGCGGGCATCCCGCCCTCGCTGCTCGCCGAGCGGTGAACGCCGTCGTTCACTTCCGATAGGTTCGCGAGCATGCGCAGACTGTCCCGTCCGCTCGCGCTGGGGATCGCCATGCTCGCCGTCGCCGCGCCCGGTGCGAGCGCCGCCACGGCAGACCCGGCGGGCCCGGGCTGTGACCGTCTCGACGACGCCGCCTGCCTGCTGCCGTTCCCCAACGACGCCTTCACGCGGGCCGACGGCGACACGGACACCGGGCGCCGCATCGACCTGCAGGCCGGCCAGATGCCGCGCAACAGCGCCGGCGTGCCGATCGACCCCGCGCCGCTCAACGCGCTCGACGGCTTCTCGCCCGGCTCGGTGATCCTGACGAAGGTCCCCGGCCTGGACACGCCCGCGGCTCTGGAGCGCACGAACCCCGTCGGCCTGAGCGACCTGTCGCGCTACCGCGCGCGGCGCGCGCCGGTGCTGGTCCTCGACGCCCGCACGGGCGAGCGCCAGCTCATCTGGGTCGAGCTCGACTCGGACGCGGAGGCCGACGCCGACCGGCTGCTGGAGATCCACCCGGCGAAGAACCTGCGCGAGGGCCGGCGCTACATCGTCGTCCTGCGCCACCTGCGCCGGGCCGACGGGTCGCGCATCGCGGCGTCGCCCGCGTTCGCCGCGCTGCGCGACGGCCGCCAGCGCAGCCGGCGCTACGACCGCATCTTCCGCACGCTGCGCCACGCCGACGTCGAGCGCGACCGCTCGCTGTTCCTGGCCTGGGACTTCACGGTGGCCAGCGAGCGCTCGCTCAGCGGCCGCATGCTGCACATCCGCGACGACGCGTTCGCCCAGCTCGGCGACCGCGACCTGTCGGACCGCAGGGTCGAGGGCGCGCCGCCCGCCTACCGGATCACCAGCGTCACCGACTTCACGCCGGCGGAGGACGCCAACATCGCGCGGCGCATCGAGGGCGAGGTCACGGTGCCCTGCTACCTCGACCTGCCGGGCTGCCCGCCGGGATCGCGCTATCGCTACGAGCGGCCCGGCGACTTCCTGCCCACCCAGGCGCCCGGCAACGTCACGCAGGCGCCGTTCCGCTGCAACGTCCCGCGCGCGGCGACGCCCGACCGCCCGGCGCGCATCTCGCTCTACGGCCACGGTCTGCTGGGCAACTTCACGGAGGTCAGCGCCGGCAACGTGCGCCTCATGGCCAACGAGCACGACGTCGTGTTCTGCGCGACGTTCTGGGCCGGGATGTCCAACCAGGACATCGGCAACGCGATCTCCGTGCTGCAGGACATCGGGCGCATGCCGACGATCGCCGACCGCCTCCAGCAGGGGATGCTGAACTTCCTGTACCTGGGGCGGCTCATGCACCACCCGCAGGGGCTGGCCGCCCACCAGGCCTTCCAGGCGGGCGGACGCTCGCTGCTGGACACGCGCCACCTGTTCTACGACGGCAACAGCCAGGGCGGCATCATGGGCGGCGCGCTGACCGCGTTCGCCCCGGACTACACGCGAGCGGTCCTCGGCGTGCCCGCCATGAACTACAGCGTGCTGCTGCCGCGCTCGGTGGACTTCGACACGTACGCGCTCGTGTTCGACCCCGCCTACGTCGACCAGCTCGAGCGCCCGCTCGTGCTGGACCTCGCCCAGCTCCTGTGGGACCGCGGCGAGGCGAACGGCGTCGCCGAGCACATGACCGACGACCCGCTGCACGACACGCCCCGCCACCAGGTGCTGCTGCACCCCGCCTACGGCGACCATCAGGTCACGAACTTCCAGGTCGACGTCGAGGCGCGGACGATCGGCGCCCGCATCCATCAGCCCGCGCTGGCCGACGGCCGGGCGCTCGAGCACCGGCCGCTGTACGCGATCGAGCCGATCCCGCGCTACCCGTGGCGCGGCTCGGCGATCGTCTACTGGGACACGGGGCCCGAGCGCGTCGGCCCCAACCCGCTGGCCAACGTCCCCAACCGCTCGGGCTCCGACCCGCACGAGGACCCGCGCGCGACGGTCGCCGCGCGCGTGCAGAAGTCGGAGTTCCTCAAGCCCGACGGCGCGGTCGTCGACGTCTGCGGCGGCGCGCCGTGCGTGGCTACGCGGGCGCCGTAGATCCCATCCGGGCCTACCGGGATGGGACCTTCGCCACGAACGCGTAGCGGTTGAGGCTGAAGAACGCGTCGTCGCCCAGGTCGGCGACGTCCTGCGCCCAGGCCAGCGCCTCCGCCCGGCTGATCCCGCCGCGGCCGGTGACGTAGGTCGCGATCATCTCCGTGAGGCCGGTGCTGAAGCTGGCGGGGTCGCGCCCGTGGTTCAGCAGGGCGATGACCGTGCAGGCCTGCAGCGCGAGGCCGGCCTCGCGGAGCATGGCGGGCAGCCTGCGCGGCAGGTGGGGATCGGCGAGGTGCTCGTTCCAGGCCTTCAGCACGCGGCGCATGCGGCGCTCGTCGGTCGCGTGCCACACGATCGAGTCCCAGTCGGTGTCGAGCACGAGCAGCCGTCCGCCGGGTCGCAGCACGCGCCGTGCCTCGTCCAGCGCGGCGGGAACGTCGTCGACGTACTCGAGCACCTGGGTCGAGACCACCGCGTCGAGGCTCGCGCGCGCGAACGGCAGCGCCAGCGCGTCGGCGACCTGCAGCTCGACGGGCGCGGCCTCGGGGGCACGCTCGCGGCGGCTCGCAAGGGCGAGCATGCTCTCGCTGGGGTCGACGCCGTGCACGCGGCCGGCGGGGCCCACCTCGAGCGCCATCTCGGCCGTCAGGAAGCCGGGCCCCGACCCCACGTCGAGGACATGCTCGCCGGGCTGCAGCGCGAGCTCGCGGCGGATCGCGCGGCGCTGGGCCACCACGTCGGGGCTCCTGTAGACGGCCTCGACGCGCCGGGCGTTGTCCTCGTCGAAGGCAAGCACGAGCCAAGCCTACGGGCGCCGCGCCCGCGGGTGGCGTGCGCCGGCCGCGGCTCAGCCGCGCTTGAACAGCCCGGTCAGGCCGGCGATGCCGCCGCCGAGCACGAAGCCCGCGACGGCGGCGCCGATCAGGACCTTCTGCTTGTTGCGCTCGATCTGGCCGCGCCAGTCGCGTGGCGACCGTCAGCTCGCCGCGCAGCCGCCCCAGCGAGTGGGCGAGGTCGTGGCGGTTGGCCTCGATCGAGGCGCGGATCTCCTCGGGCGTGCGAGCGCGGGTGGCCATCAGCGACGCGCCTCCGGGTGGGCGACGGTCGTCTCGGGCTGCTTGGAGCCGACCGTCTCGCGGATGAGCTTGGCCTCGTCGATCGCCATCTGCGGGCGTCGGCGGCGCTGCCGGCCTTCAACGCGCGGTAGGCGATGAAGCCGGCGAGCGCGGCGATGAGCAGCAGCACGGCCGGCGACCAGGAAGAAGCCCCAGAAGTAGGTCTCGTTGGGGAAGAGCAGGTACCAGGCGAGCCAGGCGAAGCCGTGCAGGATCAGGACCAGCGCGCCGAGCACGAAGACGCCGGCCGCCGCGCCGATCGCGGCGCCCTTGCCGAGCTTGGACGCCTTGGCGCCGACCTCGGCCTTGGCCAGCTCGATCTCCTCGCGCACGAGGAGCTGGATCTTCTGCGTGACGTCGGTGATCGCGTGGCCGATGCGGTCGGGCGCCCCCGTCGGCTCCTGGCCCGGCGCCGCGTAGGCCCCGCTCTGCCGGCCGTTGCCGGGTGTGGTGCTGTCGTCAGCCACGGCCGATCCTCTTCAGCAGGAAGGCGAACACGAAGCCGCCGGCGAAGGCGGCGCCGACGAGCACCTCGGGCTTCTCGGCGGCACCCTGCACCGCCTGCTGGGCGCTGGCCACGGCCTGCTGCGCGCCGCCCGCATCGCTCCCGCCGGCGGCGGCGCTGCCGGCCGGGCGGCCGGGGCCTGCGTCGGCAGGCCCGACGACGGGGCTCGGCGCGGCCGTCGCGGAGGTGTGGAGGTCGTCGGTCACTACTCGGGCGGATCTTCCCCGAAGGCTCGGCGGTAGATCATCGCCGCGACCCGTGCGGTGATGATCGACGCGAGCGGCGCCGACCCCCGCGAGGAGGCCGGACCACACGAGGCGCTTGACGACGTCGTTGTCCATCGAGCGCCGCGGATCCTACGTCAGGCGGCGGCTGGCACGCTGTCCAGCCCCCCGCAGATCGTCTCGACGACGAACGCCTTCGCCTGCTCGAACTCGTCGTCGCCGCGCGGCAGGACGTCGAAGATCCAGCCCGTGAGGACCTGCTCGATCGCCCCGTAGAAGGCCATCGCGGCGAACCTCGGGCGTGACCGTGTCCTTGAACTCGCCCTGCGGCCTGGCGCCTTGGCCACGATCGCGTCGATCAGCTCGTAGGCCTCGCGGATCTTGGCCAGGTGGGTGCTGGCCGAACGAGTTCGCCGCCCGCGTGACCTCGACGATGATGACCTTCATCAGGTCGGGGTCGTGGCGGTAGGAGTCCACGATGAACGAGGCGATCGCGTAGAGCTTCTCGCGCGCGGGCAGCTCGCGGCCGTCGAGCTCGCGGATGACGTCGAGCAGCACGTTCCAGCGCTCGAGGAAGAGCGTGTCGAGCACCTCGTCCTTGGAGCGGAAGTAGTGGTAGACGAGGCCGTAGGCGACGCCCGCCTCGTCGGCGATGTCCGAGACGCGGCACTGGTTGAAGCCCCGCCGGGCGAACACGCGCACGGCGGCGTCGAGGATCAGGCGGCGCTTGTCGGCGGCGGCCTGCGGGTTGCGCGCCGCCATCAGGCGCGTGACCTCCTGCGGCCAGCGGTAGGCCGTCGGGCGGCGGTTGGCCAGCGAGGGCAGGCGACGGCGGATGTCGTCCTGCTGGTCGAGGTCGAGGTCGGCGGTGATCACGGTCTCGCGGTCGGGCGCGGCGGCGAGCACGACGCCCCACGGGTCGACGATCATCGAGCGCCCGCCGCAGCGCAGGCCCGGCGCGTGCTCGCCGATCTGGTTGGCGGCGATCACGAAGGCCTGGTTCTCGATCGCGCGCGCGCGCACGAGCGGCTCCCAGTGGTCGCGCGTCGTGGCCAGCGTGAACGCGCTGGGCACGGACGAGGATGCGCGCGCCGCGGACGGCGAGGATCGCGGAAGAGCTCGGGGAAGCGCAGGTCGTAGCAGACGGTCATCCCGACCTCGACGCCGCCGGCCGTCTCGGTCAGCACGGGCTCGTCGCCCGGCTCCTCGTGCTCGGACTCGCGGTAGACGGTCCCGTCGACCTCGACGTCGAACATGTGGATCTTGCGGTACACGGCGCGGATCTCGCCGTCGGGCCGATGTGCACGCTCGTGTTGCGCAGCTGCTCCTCGCCCTCGACGCGCTCGGAGATCGAGCCGGCGACGAGGTCGATCCGCAGCTCGCGCGCCGCGCCGCGCGCCCAGCTGATCGCCGGCCCGTCGAGCGGCTCGGCGCCGTCGCGCAGCGTCGTCCCGCCGCCGAGCACCGGCCACTTCTCGGGCAGCACGACGAGCTGCGCGCCGTCGGCGCGCGGCCTGCGCGCACGAGCCGGTCGGCCGTCGCGAGGTTGCGCGGCCTTGTCGGCGGTCGCGGTGAGCTGGACTGCAGCGGCACGCATGGTGGACCCTCTCCTCGGCGTCGTTGACCCGTCAGTCAACAACGGCGTGCTGGGAGCATAGACGCCATGCCGACGACCCTGCCCTGGCGCGACGACGCCACGGGCGCCGCCCGCCCCGCCGACCTCGAGCCGCTGCCGCCGGCGCGCATGGCGGTGCTGCGCGGCGGGCGCCCGCTCAAGCGCTGGCGCTACGTCGGCGTCTACGGGCCCGAGCTGATGCTCTGCGCGGGTGCGGTGCGCATCGGCGGCATCCCGCAGGCGTTCTGGGCGGTGTGGGACCGCGACGCGCGGGCGCTGCACGAGCGCACGCGTCTTCGGCCGCGGCGGCGTGGCGCTGCCCGACGGCGCGGCGCGGGTCGCGCGCGCGCGACGCCGAGATCGTGCTGGTGGTCGAGCCCGCCGGGGACCCGATCGAGGTCGTCAGCCGCCACGGCGCGCAGCGCATCTGGACGCGCAAGCTGCCCGGTGCGCGCCCACGGCTCGGTGACGCTCGACGGCCGCACGCGTGCGCGGTCGACGCGGCCGGGCCTGGTCGACGACTCCGCCGGCTACCACGCGCGCGAGACCGCGTGGGACTGGAGCGCCGGCGTCGGCACGTCGGCCGCCGGCGAGCCGGTGGCCTGGAACCTCGTCGACCGGCGTGCACGACGCGCCGCGCGGCAGCGAGCGCACCGTCTGGGTCGCCGGCGCGCCGCGCGAGGTCGCCGCCGGTCGCGTTCGCGCGCCGACCTCGACGCCGCGTCGGCGACCTGCGCTTCACCGCCGAGGCCGAGCGCGCGCGCCACGACAACGTCGGTCGTCTTCGCCTCCGACTACCGCCAGCCGTTCGGCACGTTCAGCGGCACGCTGCCCGGCGGCCTCGAGCTGGCCGAGGGCTTCGGCGTGATGGAGCGCCACAGTCGTGCGCTGGTAGCAACTCCGCCAGGCCAGCGGCGTTGCAGCAGGCGTGGTCAGCGGTCTGGTCGTGGTCCTCGCCATGCTCGTCTTCGCGCTCATGCCGTCCGATGGCCTTGCGGCCGGCGGCGCGCCGGCGCTCGGCGACACGGGCGTGCCGGTCCCGGGGAGCTGTTCAGCGACGGTCGGCGCCTCGTCGGCGTGCCGGGTGCACACCGGCGGGAGTGGGCCACTGCTCGTCCACACGTGCATGCCCTGGTGCGCACCGCCCGCCATCGCGGCCGGCGTCGTCGCGTGGTGGGAGGGCCGGCGGCTCCGCGCCTTCCTTCCTCGGAGCCGCCGCCTGCTGAGCTGGGCCGCTGCGAGCGGGCGCTTCGCGCTGACGGCCGGCCGTGTGTGGATGGTCGACAACGGCCGGCTGCTCAGCGCCCGCGCGAAGCGCCCCGGCGCTGGAGCTAGCCGCCGGGTGCGTACCGGTGGTGCAGGATGAGCGGGTTGCCGTCGGGGTCGGTGAAGATCGCCTGGTGGCAGACGCCCGAGTCCATCATCTCGACCACGAAGGTGACGCCCTTGGCCTGGAGGGCGTCGCGCGCGGCCTCGACGTCGTCGACCTGCAGCGCGATCGGCGCGCTGTTGGGGCGTGCCTCCGGCTGGCCGAAGGCGCTGGGGTCCATCACGGCGAGGGTGAGGTTGCCGGCCTGGAACTCCGTGGCGGGCATGTTGCCCCAGCGCTTGCGGCGCTCGAGCCCCAGCGTGTCGCCGTAGAACTCGGCGGCGCGGTCGTGGTCGCGCGTCGGGACGCAGACGAAGTCGACGCCGGTGATCTGGAGGGTGGCGGTGGTCATGGGCCCAACTCAACCGAGAGAGCGGGCGGGGCTCGGCTGCTCAGCGACGGCGAGCGGCTGATCGGCGTGCCGGACTTGACTGGGATGCTCGTCCTCGGGGGTCGAGCGCCGGTCGTCGCCGCGATCGTGCGTCCTGCCCCGCGCCGCCGGC
Organism: uncultured Actinomycetes bacterium; assembly: GCA_963840185.1. Classification (GTDB taxonomy): domain Bacteria; phylum Actinomycetota; class Thermoleophilia; order Solirubrobacterales; family Solirubrobacteraceae; genus JAOPZW01. The sequence goes on from CAWIXY010000001.1 coordinate 692,811, forward strand.
TGGCGCCTGACACGGGCGCTCGCGCTGACCGCTCGTCGTGGTGAGCGGACGGCCGGCTGCTCGCGCCGCGTAGCCTGGCCGCCGATGCTCGAGCTCGACGGCCTCACGCGCCGCTACGGGGACGTGGTCGCGCTCGACGACCTGACGTTCGGCGTGCAGGCCGGGCAGGTGCACGGGTTCGTCGGGCCCAACGGCGCCGGCAAGACGACGGCGATGCGGATCGTGCTCGGCGTGCTCGCGCCCAGGACGCGGGTGAGGTGCGCTGGGACGGGGCGGCCGATCGACGCGGCGCCGCGCGGGCGCGGTTCGGCTACATGCCCGAGGAGCGCGGGCTGTACCCGCAAGATGCGCGTGCGCGAGCAGCTCGCGTACTTCGCCGAGCTGCACGGCGCCGAGCGCGGCCGCGGCGCGCGAGGCGGCCGATCGCTGGCTGGCCGACGGTCGGCGTCGAGGAGCGCGCCGGCGACCGCGTCGAGGCGCTGTCGCTGGGCAACCAGCAGCGCGTGCAGCTCGCGACCGCGCTCGTGCACGACCCGGTCGCGCTCGTGCTCGACGAGCCGTTCAGCGGCCTCGACCCGGTCGGCGTGGACCTGCATGAGCGAGGTCTGCTCGGCCGTGCCCGCGAGGGCGTGCCGGTGCTCTTCTCCAGCCACCAGCTCGAGCTGGTCGAGCGCATCTGCGACGCGGTGGCCATCGTCAACGGACGGCCGGCTGGTGGCGCACGGCACGGTCGACGAGCTGCGCTCGCGCGGCGCCGAGGGCATGTGGCGCGTCGAGGTCGCGGGCACGCGCGACGGCTGGGCCGGCGCGGTCGCCGGCGTGGCCGAGCACCGCGAGGACGGGCGACGCGACGATCGTGCGCCTGGCAGGCCGGGGCCGACGAGCAGGCGCTGCTCGACGCCGCGCGCGCCGCCGGGCCGGTGCGCCGCTTCGAGCCGGTGGCGCCGTCGCTCAGCGAGCGCTTCCGCGAGGTGGTGGCCGAGATGAGGTCGCGGCGCGCGATCGCGCTCGTCGCCCGGCGCGAGATCACGCAGCGCACGCGCGAGCGCTCGTTTCTCGATCTCGACCGTCTTCACGCTCGTCATCCTGGCCGCGATCGTCGTGCTGCCCGAGCGTCCTCGGGCTCGACGAGAACAGCCAGACGATCGCAGTCGCCTCGCCGCAGGCCGAGCGCGTCGCGCGCGCAGCCGGGCCCGAGGCCAGCGGCGCTCGGCGTCGACCTCACGCGTCGAGCGGGCGGCGAGCGAGCACGACGGCCGAGCGATGGTCGCAGGACGGCGACGCCGATGCGGCGCTCGTCGGCGAGGAGCCCAGGATCGTCGTCCAGGACGAGCTCGACGACTCGCTGGAGGGCGCGCTGCAGAACGCCTCGGCGGCGCTGCGCACCGACGCGGCGCTCGCACGCGAGGGGCTCGACGACGGCGCAGCGCCGCGCCGCGCTCAGCGCGCCGCCGCTGGCGATCACGCGGACTCGACGAGCGCGGCGACGACCAGGCCCAGGGGCTCGCGCTGATCGCGGTGCTGCTGCTGTTCTTCCAGCTCATCGGCTACGGCTACTGGACGGCGGCGGGATCGTCGAGGAGAAGGCCTCGCGCGTCGTCGAGCTGCTGCTGAGCACGCTGCGGGCCCGCGACCTGCTGGCCGGCAAGGTGCTCGGCATCGGCGTGGTGGCGCTCGGCCAGCTGCTGCTCGTCTCCGGGATCGGCCTGGGCCTCGCGCTGGCGGCCGGCTCGCTCGACGTGCCCGGCGACGCGGTCGTCGCGCTGCTCGTCGTGCTCGGCTTCTTCGTGCTGGGCTACGCGTTCTACGCGGCGCTGTTCGCGGTCGCCGGCGCGCTCGTGCCGCGCCAGGAGGAGGTGCAGAACGCCACGACGCCGATCACGGTGATGCTGCTTCGCGGCCTACTTCCTGGGCTTCCAGGCGGCGAGCGAGCCGGCCGGCGCGCTCGCGCAGGCGCTGAGCTTCGTCCCGCCGACGGCGGCGATCGTCCTGCCCGTGCGGGTCATCGCGGGCGACGTGGCCGCGTGGCAGGTCGTCCTCGGCGTCCTCCTGCTGCTGGTCGCGGCGGCGGCGCTGCTCGCGGCGGCGGCGCGGATCTACGCGAACGCGGTCCTGCGCACGGGCGGGCGCGTCAAGCTGGCCGAGGCGTGGCGGGCGGCTAGCGGTGTTCGACCACGTGACCATCCGGGTGACCGATCGCGCCGCGTCGGAGGCGTTCTACGACACCGTGCTGCGCGACGCTCGGCGTCGAGCGGTACCGGCCGAGCGGCCGAGGACACGACACGGCGTGGGGCGACTTCTCGCGCCGTGCGACGCCGTCGCGCGCGGCCACCGCCGGGCACCCGAGACGGCGCGTCCGGGCCCGGCCGCAGTACCGCCACGACTACTACGGCGCGTTCCTGCTCGACCCCGACGGCAACAGCGCCGAGGCCGTCGACCACGGGGCGGTGCGCACGAACGGCATCGTCGACCACCTGTGGATCCGGGTCGCCGACGTCGCCGCCGCGACAGGCGTTCTACGCGACGATCGCGCCGCACGCGGGCCTGCGCGCCGGCCACCGGATGCCGGGCCTCGCGCAGTTCCGCGAGCGCGGGCGGCTCGTTCTGCCTCGTCGCCGGCACGCCGACCGAGCATCTGCACATGGCGTTCGCCGCGAGCGACGATGCCGTGCGCCGCGGTCCACGGCGGTGGACCCCGACGGCAACAGCGTCGAGCTGGTCAGCGCACGCCGACGAGGTCCACGACGAACACGAGCGTCTCGTCGGGGCCGATGACCCCGCCCGCGCCGCGCTTGCCGTAGGCGAGGTCCGGCGGGATCGTGATGCGCCGCCGCCCGCCGACCTTCATGCCGGCCACGCCACGGTCCCAGCCGGGGATCACCTGGCCCTTGCCCAGCTTGAACTTGAAGGTGTCGCCGCGATCCCAGGAGGCGTCGAACTGGTTGCCGGTCCGCCAGGAGACGCCGACGTAGTGCACCTCGACGACGCGGCCGGCGACCGCCTCGTCACCGTCGCCGACCTCGATGTCCTCGAGCTCGAGCTGGTAGGAGGGCGGCTGGTCGGAGGGGACGTCGACCTGGGGCTTCTCGTGTGGTGGGCGTGGGCCATGGCGCCGGCGACGCTGAGCGCGAGCCGGCTCGCACGTGCGAGGGAGCCGAGCGCGCGATCTGCAGCGCCGCGGGCCTTCGACGGCGCGTCCCTCGAGGCGCAGGAGGACCCCGTCGCGGTTCCAGACGAGCGCGTCGCCGACGAGCCGCAGCGTGTCGGTGCGGAACTGGCCGTCCGGGCTGAGGAAGGCGAACTCGTGCGGGTCGCCGGTCAGCCAGAAGCCCGGCTCGCCGTCGATGACGCAGCTCCTCGATGTCGGTGCCCGGGCCGGCCGCCTTGCCGATCACGGGCTGGGGCAGCGCGGCGATCTGCGTGAGCAGCAGCGGGCGGCCGTCGCTGCTCCCCGGCTCCCAGACGAAGGCCACCTGGCCGTCGCCCGGCGCCGCGCGGTCGAACCAGACCGCGTCGGGTGGACCGGGGTCGGCGGGCACGACGACGTCGAACGGCGCGCGGGCACGGGCCGCGACCAGCGTGGTCGGGCCGCCCGAGGTCCAGACGGGCGCCGGCCGCCCGGGCGCGCGGCGAGGGCTCGCGCCGCTCGATGCGCGCGCCCTCGATCCCGAGCACCTCGAGCACCGCGGAGCGCACGCCGGGCGACGCGGCCATGAGCGCGGCGAAGACGAGCAGCAGGGCGGCGGCGGCCTGGGTGGCGAGCGGCCAGCGCAGCGGAGCGCCGAGCAGAGGACCGCGCGCGCGCGCGGCCGCCCGGCGCGCCTCTCCGGCCGCGCCGGGATCCGCGCGCGCACCGCACGCTCGAGGTCGGGCGTCGGCGGGAACGGCGGGTCCGCCGCCAGCGCGCGCAGCTCGCGGTCGAGGTCGAGCGCGCTCATGCGGGCACCTCGCTGGCCAGCTCCGCCCGCAGCCGCTCGAGCGCGCGCGACAGCCGCGACTTGACCGTGCCCGGCCGGCAGCCGAGCGCCTGGGCCGTCTCGCGCTCGGACAGGTCGAGCAGGTAGCGGCAGCCGATGACGAGGCGGTCGTCGTCGCGCAGGCGCTCGAGCGCCTCGAGCAGCTCGCCGCGGCGCTCGGCCGACAGCAGCGCGCCCTCGGGCTGGTCCGGCGCGCCGGCGGAGGCGAGCGGAGCCGCGCTCGCCTCCGCCACGGCGCGCCGGACCAGCCCCTCGCGCCGGCCGGCCGAGCGCCGGCGGTTGCGCGCCTCGTTGGCCACGATCGCCAGCAGCCACGGCCGCCACGGCTCGCCGGAGCGGAAGCGATGCAGCGCGCGGTGGGCCTTGACGAACGCCTCCTGCGCGGCGTCCTCGGCGTCGGCGGCGTTGCGGGTGATGAGCATGGCGGTGCGGAAGGCGACGTCCTGGTGGGCGCGCACGAGCGCGGCGAAGGCGTCGTCGTCGCCCTCGCGCGCGAGCGCGAGCAGCTCGTGCTCGGGTCGTGGCCGGCTCACCACGGTGCAGGGTCTACACCGCGCGGCGGCCCGCCGGTTCCCGTGCGCGTCAGCCCTCGGCCTGCGCGCGCAGCTCCGCGCGCAGCAGCTTGGAGTGCATCGCGCCGATCAGCTCGCGCAGCGGCGCCGCGCCCGAGGCGATGATCTCGACGGCCCGGTCGACGTCGACCTCGCCGGCGAGGCGGTCCAGCAGCGTGCGCACCTCCTCCTGCGACGAGCGGGTCGAGCGCGTCGCGGTAGCGCAGCGTGTCGAAGACGGTGAAGCCCAGGCGCTCGTCGTAGCCGCCCGCGCGAAAGCGCGAGATCGCCTCGATGATCTGCACGTCGTCGGCGTCGTAGCCGCGCGAGGACGGCGTGAGGACCTCGAGCTCGGCCAGGCGATCCAGGACGTTCTCGGGAACCTCGTAGCGGCGGCGGACCTCGGCCGCGGACAGCCGCTCGGTCTCGCCCGCGGCCAGCGCGCGTTCGCGGATGGCCTCCTCCGCGATGATCGTGCGGATGACCTTGCAGCGGCATGAAGCGCTCCTCCTGCAGGCGCTTGATGAGCCGCACGCGCTCGACGAACGCCGGCGGGTACCAGGCCATGTTGCGCGAGGTGCGCACGACCTCGTCGCCGTCGCCCAGCAGCCCCTCGCGCAGGTAGTGCTTGATCGTCCCGGCGCTCACGCCGGAGCGCTCGGCCAGCTCGCTCATCTTGAGCAGGCCGTTCTGGCTCATGACAGGAACGATCCCGGCGCCGACGGCCGCCGGCTCGGGCGGGCCGGCCACCGCGCCCGCCGCGAGCAGCGCCGCGATCTCGTCGTCGTCGTAGCCGGCCTCGCGCAGCACCTCCTCGGTGTGCTCGCCGAGCGCGGGGCCGGGCCGGCGGACCGCGCCGGGCGTCGCCGAGAGCTTCACCGGGAAGCCGAGGCCCCGCACCTCGCCGGCGCCGGGCTGCTCGAAGGAGATGACCATCTCCCGCGCGCGCACGAGCTCGGAGGCCAGCGCCTCCTCGAGCTCGAGCACCGGCTCCAGGCAGCAGTCGTGCTGCGGCCGCGAAGGCCTCCCACTCGGCGCGCGTGCGACCGGCGAAGAGCGCCTCGACCTCGGCGTGCGTCGCCGAGCCGGGCGCGCTCGAACTGGCGCTCGATGAGGTCCTCGCGCCCGACGCCGCGACACCACGCCGCCCAGAACTTCGGCTCCAGCGCGCCGAGCGTCACCCAGCCGTCGGCGCAGGCGTAGGGCCGGTAGCAGACCAGCGAGCCGCCGAGCGCCTCGCCGCCGCGCCGCGGACGCTCGCCGGCCGCGAACACGCGCCCGGCGACCATCGCCAGCCACGACAGCGCGCCGTCGAACATCGACACGTCGACGACCTGGCCCTCGCCGGTCGCGTCGCGGTGGCGCAGCGCGGCGAGGATCCCGAACGCGGCCATCAGCGCGCCGCCGCCGAGGTCGGCGATCTGGCCGCCCGACTGCACGGGCGGGCCGTCGCGCTCGCCGGTGAGCGCCAGCAGCCCGTTGAGGCCCAGGTAGTTGAGGTCGTGCCCCGAGCGCCCGACGCGCGGCCCGTCCTCCCGTAGCCGGAGATCGCGCAGTAGACGAGCCCGGGGTTGACCTCGCGCAGGACGTCCCAGCCGACGCCGAGGCGGTCGAGCACGCCCGGCCGGAAGGACTCGAGCAGGACGTCGTGCGTCGCGCGCCAGGCGCAGCAGCACCTCGCGCCCCGCCTCGCTCTTGAGGTCCAGGCGCACCGAGCGCTTGTTGCGGTTCAGGGCGAGGAACAGCGCGCCCTTGGCCGAGTCCTCGGCCCCCTCGAAGCCGGGCGTCGCCCAGCGCACGTAGTCGCCCATCCCGGTGTCCTCGACCTTCAGCGACGTCGGCGCCGAGGTCGGCCAGCAGCAGCGAGCAGAAGCCGCCGGGCAGCAGCCGCGAGAGGTCGAGGACGCGCACGCCCTCCAGCGCGGCCGCCATCAGACGGCCGCCCGCGGCGAGATGCCCAGCAGCGAGCGCGCCTCGTCGACCGTCGGCCGGCCGCCGGCCGACGTCGAGCGTCATCTGGCGGGCCTTGGCGATGAGGTCGCCGTTGGAGCGGGCCATCGTGCCGTCGGGCAGGTAGAAGTTGTCCTCCAGGCCGACGCGCACCGAGCCCCCGAGGGTCAGCGCCGCCGCGACGAGCAGCCACTGCTCGCGCGAGATGCCGATCACGCCCCAGTGCGAGCCGGCGGGGATGTTGTCGGCCATCAGCGCGAGGTTGCGCGCCGACGGCGGGATCCCGCCGGTCACGCCCATGACGCACGACACGTGCAGCGGCGGATGCAGCACGCCCATGTCGACCAGCGGCGCCAGCGAGCCGACGTGCCCGACGTCGAAGCATTCGTGCTCGGGCTTGATGCTGCAGCTCGTTCATCGCCTGCAGCAGCTCGATGATCTCGTCGAACGGGTTGGTGAAGACGGTCTGGAAGACGAACTGCTTGCGCCGCGCGGAGTACTTGGCGTAGTTCAGCGAGCCCATGTTCAGCGCGGCGACGTCCGGGCGCAGCTCGCGCAGGTAGGCGATGCGCGTCTCGAGCGGGACGCCGATCGCCCCGGTCGAGTAGTTGATGATCACGTCGCCGGCCTCGGCGCGGATGGCCTCGGTGATGGCGCGGAAGTCCTCGACCTCGAACGACGGCGTGCCGTCCGGGCGCCGGGCGTGGATGTGGATCATCACGCCGCCCTCGTCGACGATCCGCCGCGCCTCGGCGCCGTACTCCTCCGGCGTGTAGGGGATCGCCGGGCACTGGTCGCGGTTGGCGATCGCACCGGAGATCGAGCAGGTGATGATGACGGGGTCGTCGAGGCTCACGGCGGCCGGCTCAAGTAGGACGCATCACTGCTGCGCGTATGCACGCGGACGTGTGCAACCGCTGGCAGCGGGTAAGGGGGTGCCATGATCGGCGCCATCATCCTCGGCCTCGTGGCCGGCTACATCGCGAAGCCGCTGCTGCCGGGCGACGACCCGGGTGGCTTCTTCGTGACCATCCTGCTCGGCCTGGCCGGCTCGCTCATCGGCTTCTTCATCTTCACCGAGCTGCTGGGCATCGGCGACAGCGAGATCTTCGACCTCGGCGGCCTGATCGGGGCCATCATCGGGACGATGCTGCTGCTGATCGGCTACCGGCAGATCGCCGCGCGCCGCGACCGGCCTGCCGTGCGCTGACGCTACGCGCACCCAGGCCTCGAGCTTGGAGAGCATGTCGGTCGCGCGGGCTCGAGCTCGGCGATGCGCCGGGGCGCGAGCAGCAGCACCTCGAGCGCCAGCGCGACGCTCACGTCGTGCGCGGGCGATGCACGACCTCGACTCGTCGCCGGCCTGCAGCTCGCCCTCGCGCGTGACGGCCAGGTAGGCGCCCGGGCGCAGCGCGAGCGTGAAGCGCCGCACGAAGCCGGGCGTCGCCGATGCTGCGTGGCGAGCTTCTGGCAGGGCACGCGCGGCCCGGCGACGCGCAGCTCGGCGGTGCCGATCCGCCAGCGCTCGCCGATGCGGGCGCCGTTGACGTCGACGCCCTCGAGCGTCAGGTTCTCGCCGAACGGCCCCGGGTCCGAGCGCGCGGCCGAGCTGCTGCGCCCACCACGCGCGCGTCCTCGGCGGCGTAGGCGTAGACCGCCTGCTCGGGGCCGCCGTGGTTGACCTTGTCGCCCTGCTCGTCGCCGGCCAGGTTCGTACGCCCGACCGCGACCGGCCCGGCGACCGGCGCTTGCCGATCGCCGAGGGCACGACCTCGCCGGCGACGCGAAGCGGCACCGGCCGGCCGACGTTGACGCTGGCGACGCGCACGTCGCCACGCTAGCGGTCGGCCGGCCGGCGGTTCCCCCCGTGGCCCCGGCCTGCGGCTAGAAGCGGGCCGTCCTCACCTGCCCGCGCACCGCGCCGCCCGCGAAGTCCTGCGGTGTGGACGTTGAAGTAGTAGTTCTGCGGGTTGCGCAGGATGCGCCGCGCGAGGTCGCGATTGATGGCTCGTGCAGCCCGAGGACGCGCCCGGGTCACCGGCCGACGGCGCCTCGAACTCGACCACGACCGGGCCGTTGACGGTGCGCCCGCCGCGGTGGATGTGCGCGGCGACCGGGTCCTGGATGTTCTTGACGGTCAGGGCGTAGCAGATGCGCCCGCCGTCGATGATCGCACTCGCCGACCCCCTGCCGTTGCGGTCGCCGGCGCCGCGCTCGCCGTCCTCGCCGATCTCGTTGAGCCCGCTCAGCGAGCCGAACAGCGCGCGATCGGACGACCCGGACTGACCACCCGCGGTGGTGACACCGACGGCGAGCGCCGCGACGAGCGAGCACCCGAGCAGCGCGGACAGGGAACGCCTGGACATGCGGACCTCCTGGAAGCGGTGGACGTGCGTCGCACCCCATGACGCCCACCCGGCCGGATCCTTCCCGCCGGGCGCCGCGCCCGGCGTCCCTAGGGCGTGAGGCCGTACGGGTAGCGCGTCAGCGTCTCGCACCCGTCGTCGGTGACGAGCACGAGGTCCTCGAAGCGCACCCCGCCGATGCGCCGGTCCCACAGTCCCGGCTCGAGGGCCAGGACGTCGCCCGCGACGAGCGGGTCACCACCGGCCAGGCCGAGGACCGGCTCCTCGTGGACCTCGAGGCCGACGCCATGGCCCAGCGCGAACTGGAAGCCCTCCGACGGATCGTCGCCGGGACCGGTGCGCTGGGTGCGCAGCCCGGCGGCCTCGAAGCGCTCGCACGCCGCGTCGTAGAGCGCGCGGCCGGTGACGCCAGGGCCGATCGAGGCGCGCACGTCCTCCAGCGCGGCCCGGACGAGGACCTCCTGGGCGCCGATCAGCTCGGCGTGGTGCGGGTCGGGCTCGCCCACCACGAAGGTGCGCGTCATGTCCGCCCAGCAGCCGGTCTCCTCGTGCCGGGGCCACAGGTCGACCTGGATCGGCAGGCCCGCCGGCAGCGGGCCGCTCCCCGGTTCGTGCCCGGTCCCGTTCCACACCGACGCGACGATCACGTCGGGCGGGCAGGGCGCGTCGTGCGCCGCGCACGCCGACCGCAGGGCGGCGCGGACGTGCTCGGCGTGCAGCTCGGCGCCGTCGGCGTGCAGCCGCTTCCCCGGCCCCGGCTCCGCGCGGGCCAGCAGCGCAACGGCGGCGGACATCCCGGCTTCGGCCGCCCGCTGCGCGGCGCGGACGCCGTCGAGCTCGGCGCCGGCCTTGGGCCGGCGGCGCGCGGCGACCGCGCCGTCGTCGACGGTCAGCGCGACGCCGTCGGCCCGCAGCCGGTCGGCGACGGCGAGCGGGAAGTCACCGGGCACGATCGCATCGCGCAGGCCGATCCGGTGGACCGCGAGCGCGACGACCTCCCGCAGCGCCTCGTCGCGCGAACGGCCCTCCTCGATCAGTCGCTTGAAGCCCAGCGCGAAGACGTCGAGCAGCTCGGCCTCGGGCAGCGCGGCGGCGATGCGCTCGCGCTCGAGGAGCGTCGTCAGGACGACCGGACGCCCGTCGACCTCGGCGAACAGGAACGGGTCCATGATCGCGATCGGCACCTCGTGGCGCAGCGCCGCCGAGCGCTCGCTGTCGCCGAAGAGCAGCAGGTTGGCCATGCGCGCAGCCTATGCATCGGCGGACGAGCGTTGACGGCGCTCCGCAGATTGTGGAACAATCCTGGCCATGGTCAGCCGGGTTCAGGTCCTCCTCGCCGCCGTCTGCTTCGGGACCACGGGAACCGCACAGGCGCTCGGCCCGGCCGCCTCTCCCGCGACCGTGGGTGCCTCCCGGATCGTCGTCGGCGCCCTTCTCCTGGTCGCGGTCGCCGCCATCGGCATGCGCGGGCGGGGATGGCGCCGGCCCGCCCTCGGGCCCGTCGCGCTGGGCGGGCTCGCCGTGGCCGTGTATCAGGTGTCCTTCTTCGCGGCCGTCGCCGACACCGGCGTCGCGGTCGGCACCGTCGTCGCACTCGGCTCCGCGCCCGCGCTCGCGGGCGGCGCGGCGTGGCTCGTCGACGGCGAGCGACCCGGCCCGGGGTGGGCGATGGCGACCGCGCTGGCTGCGGCGGGCGTCGGCTGCCTGGCGCTGGCCGGCGGCGGGCAAGCCGAGATCTCGCTCGTCGGGGTGGCGCTCGCGCTGGTCGCCGGCGCCGGCTACGCGCTCATGACGCTGACCTCCAAGCGCCTGCTGCGCGGGGGCACGCGGCCCGAGGAGGCCATGGCCCTCACCTTCGGGACCGGCGCCCTGCTGCTCGCGCCGGTGCTGGCGATCGGTGACGTCGCGTGGCTGGCCACCGGCAACGGCCTCGCGCTGGCGCTGTTCCTCGGCGCCGTGCCGACGGCGGCCGCGTACGTGCTCTTCGCCCGCGGGCTGCGGCGGTTGAGCGCGGCCGAGACGGCGACCCTGACGCTCGCCGAGCCCGTGACCGCGGCCACGCTCGGGGCGGTCGTCCTGGCCGAGCGGCCGGGACCGCTCGCCGTCGGTGGGATCGCCCTGGTCCTGGCGGGCCTCGTCGTGCTCGGCGCGGCGCGCGAGCGGCCGCGGGCGAGCGTGCCGCGCGGTCAGGTCGCCGTCGGCGCCGCGGGCGCTGCGTGAGCTCGGTCGTCGATCAGGTCGCGGCCGGCCTGCGCGAGGCCATCCTCGACGGCGCGCGGCCGCCGGGCACGCGGCTGCGCGAGGTCGAGCTCGCGCGCGAGCACGGCGCCGCGCGCCACAGCGTGCGCGCCGCGCTGCGGGCGCTCGCCGCCGAGCGGCTGGTGACGCTCGAGCGCCACCGCGGCGCGCACGTCGCCGTCCTCGACGGGCCCGCCGGCCGGGCGCTCTACGAGCTGCGCACCGGCCTGGAGGTCGAGGCCGCCCGTCTCGCCCTGGCCCGCCACGGCGGCCGGCTGCCCGACGCCACGCACCGCGCCGCCGACCGGCTGGCCGCCGCATGCGCGCGGCGGGACGCACGCTGGGCCGACGTCAGCCGCGCGCATGGCGCGCTGCACGGCTCGATCGTCGCGGCCGCCGAGAGCCCGCGCATCGCCGACGCCCACGCCGCGCTGGCCGCCGAGACGCGCCTGTTCCTGCTGAACGTGCCGCGCCACTGGTCGCTGCCCGCCTTGGCCGAGGACCACCTGCGCCTCGTGGCCGGGCTCGAGGAACGCGGCCCGGAGGCGCTGCGCGAGCACCTCGACGCCTCCGCGGCGCTGCTGCTCGGGGACGATGCACGCTGAGCGCTGATCGCTCTCAGGCCGCGAGGTCCGACTCCGCCACCACGCGCAGCGCCTGCGCGGCGATCGTGAGGGCCGGGTTCATCGCGGCCGAGGACGGGAAGAAGCTGCCGTCCACGACCCACAGGTTGTCGAGGTCGTGGGCCTTGCACCACGGGTCGAGCACGCTGGTGGCGGGATCGCGCCCGGCCACGACCGTCCCGCACTGGTGGCTGTTCATCGCGATGTCGAAGTGCTGGGTGAGGATCGCGTCGTAGCCCGCGGCACGCAGCAGGCGCTTGACCCGCCGGAGCAGCAGACGATGCGTGCCCGCGCCGCGGGCGACGCGTGTCGTGGTGATCGCGCCCTCGCCGTCCACCGTCACCCGGCTGCCGGGGTGCGGCAGGTCCTCGGACATGACGAGCCACTCCACGCTGCGGCGGGCGACGCGGTCCAGGACGACGAGCGGCACGCCGCGCGGCGCGGCGCTGCCCATCATCACCCCCTGCACCTTGCCGATCAGCTGCATCGCGCCGAGCGGGAAGCCGTCGCCGCCGTCGAGGTACCAGTCGTTGACCGACAGCGTCTTCTGGAAGGTGACGTCGTTGCGGCGGTCGAGGTCGACGGCCACGATGTGCGCGTTGTTGTGCAGCATGAGGTTGCGCCCGACCTGGCCGGAGGAGTTCGCCAGGCCGCGCGGGTGCCGAGCGTCCGCGGAGGCGAGCAGCAGGGCCGCCGAGTTCACGGCACCGGCCGCCAGCACGAAGCGCTCGCCCGTGACCTCGAACGCGCCGCGGGGGCCCTCGGCGACGAGGCGGTCGACGCGCCGCCCGCCGGCGTCGGCGACGATCCGGCGCACGCGCACGCCGGTCTCCAGGCGGGCGCGCCCGGTGGCGAGAGCGGGATCGATGCCGCACGTCTCGGCGTCGCTCTTGGCGTCGAGCGGGCACGGGAAGCCGTCGCACGTCGCACAGCGGATGCACGAGCCGCCGGGGCGGCGGTCGACGCCCATCGCGTTGGACGTCGGCCTGACGCCCTGCTCGCGCAGGCGCCCGGCGAGCTCCGCGATGTAGGGCTCGTGCTCGAGCGCGGGGTACGGGAACGGCGTGCTGCGCCACGGCGCGGTGGGGTCCTCCCCCTCCGTGCCGTGCACGCGATAGATGCGCTCGGCCTCGGCGTAGTGGGGCTCGAGGTCCGCGTAGGCGAACGGCCACGCGGGCGACGTGCCTTCGCGATGCTCGATCGCGCCGAAGTCCTGCTCACGCAGGCGGGGCAGGCTCGCGCCGTAGACCTTCGTGTTGCCGCCGACCACGTAGTGCACCCCGGGTGAGAACGCGCGGCCCGCGCCGTCGCGCCACTGCTCCCGCGGCCGGTAGCGCCGCTCGCCGAACACCGCGCGCGCCGACCAGTTCGCCGGCTCGCGCGGCACGCGCTGCCCGCGCTCGAGCACGAGCACGTCGACGCCCCGGCGTGCCAGCGCGAGCGCCGTCGTGCCGCCGCCCATGCCCGACCCGATCACGACGACCTGCGCGGATAGCGTGGCGACCATGAGGAGATCATGGCGAGCCCGCTGAACTTCCTGAGCCTGCTCACCGGCTCGTTCGCGACGCCCGGCGGCGGAGAACCCGACGGTGGCGATGATCGAAGCGGCCTACCGCCACCACGACGTCGATGCGCGCTACCTCAACTGCGACGTCGCGCCCGCCGACCTCGGCGACGCCGTGCGCGGCGCCCGGGCCATGGGCTGGGCCGGCTTCAACTGCTCGATCCCGCACAAGGTCGCCGTGATCGAGCACCTCGACGGCCTCGGCGCGTCCGCGGAGGTCATCGGCGCGGTCAACTGCGTCGTGCGCCACGGCGGAGCGCTGGGTCGGCGAGAACACCGACGGCCAGGGCTTCCTGTCCTCGCTGCGCACGGTCGTCGATCCCGCCGGCGCGTCGCTCGTGCTGTTCGGCGCGGGCGGGGCGGCGCGGGCCATCGCGGTGGAGTGCGCGCTGGCCGGCGTCGCCTCGATCACCGTCGTCAACCGCGACCCCGAGCGCGGGCGCGAGCTCGTCGAGCTGCTCGCCGCGCGCACCCCGGCGCGCGCCGAGCTCGTCGTCTGGGCCGCGACGCAGCGCGTGCCCGAGACGACCGACATCGTCGTCAACGCCACCTCGATCGGGCTGTTCCCGGACGTGGACGCGCGGCTCGACCTCGATCCCGACAGCCTGCGCCCCGGGATGGTGGTCGCCGACGTCATTCCCAACCCGCCGCGCACGGTGCTGCTGCGCGACGCCGAGGCGCGCGGCGCCACGGTGCTCGACGGCATGGGCATGCTCGTCAACCAGGGGGTCATCAGCATCCGCCACTGGACCGGCGTCGACGCGGACCCGGCGGTGATGCGCGGCACCGTGGAGCGGCTCTTCGGGGGGTAGCCCCACTGCGCAGGCGCGCGCCGGGCGCCTACCCTCGAGTCGTGAAGCCTCTGCTCATCACGCTCTCACAGCTCCTCGCCGCCGCCGCTCGCTGAGCCGCGACCGCCGCACGCGGTCGCGGCCTCCGCATCCGGCGCCGGGCCCCGCGCCCGGCGGACAGTCCGTCCGCTGACGAAGGAGCACCCCTTGCAGACCCATCCCCTCGCGCGCCTCGGCTGGCGCGCGGAGTTGCAGACCGACCTCGACGCGCTCGGCGATCCGTCGCTCGTCGCCGCACGCGTCACGGCCGTCGACCGCGGCAGCGTGCTCGTCGACGCCGGCGCCGGCGCCTGGCGCGCGCCGCTGGCCGGGCGCCTGCGCCGAGCCTCGGCGATGCCCGCCACCGGCGACTTCGTCGCCGCGCTCCCCGGCGGCCCCGTGCGCGCGGTCCTGCCCCGTCGCGGCGTCATCGCGCGGCGCGTCGACGGCGGGCGCCCGCAGGTGCTCGCCGCCAACGTCGACCTCGCGCTGCTGGCGACGTCGCTGAACCGCGACCTCAACCCGCGGCGCCTCGTGCGCTTCCTGGCCATCACCGCGCGCGGGGGCGTGGACGCCGTCGTGCTGCTCACCAAGGCGGACCTCGCGAGCGACGCCGCCGCGATCGCGGCCCGCGTCGAGCACGGCCTCGACGGGATCCCCGCGCTCGCGCTCAGCGCCGTCACCGGCAGCGGCCTCGCGGCGGTGCGAGCGCTGCTCGAGCCGGCGCGCACGGCGGTGCTGCTCGGCAGCTCGGGCGTCGGCAAGTCGACGCTGCTCAACGCCCTGCTGGGCGAGGAGCGCCAGGCCACGCGGCCGATCCGCGCCGGCGACGACCGCGGCCGCCACGCGACCGTGCGCCGCGAGCTGGTGGCGCTGCCGGGCGGCGCGCTGCTCGTCGACACGCCCGGCCTGCGCAGCGTCGCGCCGCTCGACGACGGCGACGCGCCCGTGCCGCTGCTCGACAAGGCGGCGGTCAAGCGCGAGCGCCGCGCCCGCGAGCGCGCGTTCCACCGCGAGATCTACCGCGACATGCGCGAGCGCCGGCGCGACCGCGAGCGGCGCGACGACCGGCGGGGGTGAGGCGGACGAACAGCGGCGATGAGGGAGAAGTGCGCGAAAGGCCGCGTCGGGCCGCCGTGTCAAGAAACCCTTGATGCAAGGGTTTCTTGCCACGCGGGCCGGCCGACGCGGCCCGCGGACCCCTCTCCCTCACCGCCGCCGTTCGTGCACCACCGACGCTCACACCGGCACGACCCCGTTGCGCTTCCACGGCCGCTCGACGCGCTTGCCCTCGGCCATCTCGAGCGCGCGGCAGATCGTCGGGCGGGTCTCGCGGGGGTCGATGACGTCGTCGATCATGCCGTTGCGGGCGGCGATGTAGACGTCGATGATCCCGCGGTAGGCCTCGATCAGCTCGGCCTTCTTGGCCGCAGGGTCGTCGGCCTCCTCGACCTGGCGGCGCATGACGATCTCGACCGCGCCCTCGGCGCCCATCACGCTGATCTCCGCGCTGGGCCAGGCGACGATCAGGTCGGGCTCGTAGGCGCGGCCGTTCATCACGTAGTAGCCGGCGCCGTAGGCCTTGCGCAGCACGACGGTGATCTTCGGGCACCGTCGCGTTGGCCACCGCGTGCAGCATCTTCGCGCCGTGGCGGATGATGCCCGCCGCCTCGACCTTCGTGCCCACCATGAAGCCCGGCACGTCCTGCAGGAACACGAGCGGGACGCCGAACGCGTTGCAGAGGTTCACGAAGCGCGCGGCCTTGTCGGCGGAGTCGTTGTCGAGGATCCCGCCGAGCTGGCGCGGCTGGTTGGCGACGATGCCGGCGGGCCGGCCGTCGAAGCGCGCGAAGCAGGTGACGATCGTCTTGGCCCACTGCGGCTTGAGGTCGAAGATCTCGCCGTCGTCGACGATCCGGCGGATCACGTCGTAGACGTCGTAGGGCTTGCGGTTGGACTCGGGCAGCACGTCGAGCAGCTCGTCGTCGCGGCGGTCGACCGGGTCGGCGCTCGCGCGGCGCGGCGGCGGCTGCTGGTTGTGGGAGGGCAGGTAGGAGAGGTAGCCCTTGATCGCCTCGATGCACGCCTCGTCGTCGGGCACCTCGAGGTCGCCGACGCCCGACTTGCGGCAGTGCACGCGCGAGCCGCCGAGCTCCTCCTGGGTGACGTCCTCGCCGACCGCGGCGCGCACGAGGTGCGGGCCGGCCAGCGCCATCGAGCCGCGGCCCTTGACCATCGGCACGAAGTCGGCCAGGCCGGGGATGTAGGCGGTGCCCGCCGCGCACGGCCCCATCAGCGCGGCGACCTGCGGGATGACGCCGCTCATGATCACCTCCTCGCGGAAGAGGTGCCCCGAGCCGGCGAACAGCGAGCCGACCGCCTCCTGGATGCGGGCGCCGGCGCTGTCCAGCAGCCAGACGAACGGCATGCGCTTGGTCAGCGCCAGGTCGCGCAGCCGCGCGACCTTCGTCTCGCCCGTCATGCCCATCGAGCCGGCCATCACGGTGAAGTCGTAGGCGCAGACGGCGACCATCCGCCCGTCGACCTTGCCGTAGCCGGTGATGACGCCGTCGGCCGGCGCCTCCTTGCCCTCCAGGCCGCGCACGGAGAAGTGGATGCCGGCGTGGATGCCCAGCTCGGTGAAGCTGCCCTCGTCGAGCAGCAGGTCCAGGCGCTCGCGCGCGGTGAGCTTGCCGGCCTCGTGCTGGCGCGCGATCCGCTCCTCGCCGCCGCCCAGCCGCGCGCGGGCGCGGCGCTCGTGCAGGTCCTCGACGAGCGGGCGCAGGAGGCTCATCGGGCCGCCGGGCACCAGCGGCTCGACGATCGTCGCGACGCGTCGCGCGCGGTCGGCGCTGCGCGAAGGCGGTGATCTCGCAGCCCACGAGGTCGGCCGCCCCGGCGACCTCGTCCAGCAGCGTGCGCAGCCCGCCGTCCGACAGCCCGCCGGGGGCCGGGAACTGCGCCGGCAGCACCGAGGGGTCGAGCACGTCGAGGTCGAGGTGCACGAAGACGCGGCGCCCGGCGAGCACGCCGGCCAGCTCCGACGGGCCGCTCGACGACGCCGACGCCGCGCGTCTCGAGCAGCACGCGCTCGCCGCCGTCGAGGTCGCGCACGCCGCACATGACGACCTGCGCGGGGTCCACGCGCGGGCCGTCGAAGCCGGCGTCCCACTCGCCGCACGCGGCGGCCAGGCACATGCCGCCGAGGAAGCCGGACGGCGTCGTGTCGGGCGTGTTGAAGTCGCCGTGGGCGTCGAGCCACAGCACGCGTCGCGTCGGGCACGTGGCGCAGCACCGCGGGCAGCGTCGTGATGCAGATCGAGCAGTCCGAGGCGAAGAGCACGGGGTAGCGCGCCGGCGGCCAGCGCGTCGTCGACCTGGCCGCCGGCCTCCAGCAGGCAGCCGCGCGAGTCGCGCAGGTCGTCGGCGAAGCTCGCCGACGCGCGGCTCGCCGGGCTCGCCGACCACGCGCGGCTCGACGCCGCGGCGGCGGCCGAGCTCGGCGGCCAGCGCCAGCGCGCCCTGCGCGCCCTCCGGCGCGCGGTCGGAGGTCCGGCAGGGCAGCGCGACGAGGCTCAGCGGCCGGTCCACTTGGGCTCCCGCTGCTCGAAGAAGGCCTTGACGCCCTCCTGGATGTCCTCGCGTGGAGAAGGCCAGCGTCAGGCTGAGGCGCAGGTACTCCAGCGCGTCGGCGAAGGCCATGTCCTGCTGGCGGTACATCGCGTCCTTGCCCAGGCGCATGAGCACCGGCGACTTGGCCGCCAGCCGCCCCGCCCAGTCGGCCACCGCGGCGTCGAACTCGTCCGCCGCCACGACGCGGTTGACGAGCCCCAGCCGCTGCGCCTCGTGGGCGTCGACGCGCTCGCCGAGCAGCAGCAGCTCGTTGGTCTTCTTGCGCCCGACGTTGCGGTAGATCAGCGCCATGATCATGAACGGGAAGACGCCGACGTTGATCTCCGGCGTGCCGAACGTCGCGCCCTCGCGCGCGATGACCAGGTCGCAGGCCAGCGCCAGGCCGAGCGCGCCGGCCAGGACGTGGCCGTTGGCGGCGCACAGCGACGGCTTGCCCAGCTCGCCGATCAGCCGGAACAGCCGCGGGAAGCGGTCCGTCCCGAGGTGCTTGTGCACGAGCGGCACGTCGGCCGCGAAGCCGCCCAGGTCGCCGCCGGACGAGAACACCTTCTCGTGCGTGCTGGTCAGCACGACGCAGCGCACCGCGTCGTCGTCGCGCGCGGCGGTGAAGGCGGCCAGCAGGTCGGCGAGGACCTCGTCGGAGAGGGCGTTGCGCGTCTCCGGCTGGTCGAGCGAGATCGTCGCGACGCCGGTGTCGGCGACCTCGTAGCGCAGCGTCGAGTAGGGCATCGGCGCGCGATTATCGCCGGTCGGTACGTTTCGCCTGCCCTTGCCCCGGGCAGGGGCAGGCGCAGAGTCCAGCACGGAGGAGGAGCGCACGATGCGACGAAGCCTGTTGACGACCCTGCTGGCGACGGCCGCCGTCAGCGCCGTCGCGGCACCGGGAGCGATCGCTGCGCCCAGCGGGCTGGAGGCCTACGAGGTCAACGCGAGCGCCAAGGCGCTGCGTGCGCTGGCGCTCGAGGGCTTCGACGTCACCGAGGCGCGCTCGGGCGGGAAGATCGAGATCGTCACGACCAGCGCCAAGGCGGCCAAGCTGCGCGCCCGCGGCGTCGAGGCCGAGCTCAAGCGCAACGCGCGAGGCGAGACCGCGACCCAGTTCGACGCGCGCGTGCAGCGCGAGGACGGCAGCTACGACGTCTACCGGCCCTACTACGACGACACCTACGTCGGCACGGACGCCCAGGGCGCCAAGCGCCCGACGCTCTACGAGGAGATGGTCCAGCTCGCGCGGGACAACCCGCGGATCGTCAAGACGGTCACGATCGGCCGCTCGCTGGGCGGCAAGCCGATCCTGGCCCTCAAGGTCACCCGCAACGCGCGCAGCCGCCGCGACGGCAGCCGGCCGGCGGTGCTCTACAGCGCCACCCAGCACGCGCGCGAGTGGATCACGCCGGAGATGGTCCGCCGCCTCGCGCACACGGTCGTCTCCAGCTACGGCCAGGACACCGAGGCCGGCCGCCGATGGACGCCCATCGTCGACGATCACGAGCTGTGGTTCGTCGTCGTCGCCAACCCCGACGGCTACGACCACAGCTTCACGCCGGGCAACCGGCTGTGGCGCAAGAACCTGCGCGACAACAACGGCGACGGCCAGATCACGGACGTCGACGGCGTGGATCCCAACCGCAACTTCGCCAACAAGTGGGGCTATGACAACGAGGGCTCGTCGCCGGATCCGTCGGACGAGACCTACCGCGGGAGCGGGCCGAGCTCCGAGCCCGAGACGAGGGCCATCGACGGCCTCCTGCGGCGCATCCGCTTCGCCTTCCAGGTCAACTACCACTCCGCCGCGGAGCTGCTGCTCTACCCCTTCGGGTTCCAGGTCGAGACGCTCACGAGCGACGACCCGATCTACCGGGCCCTGTCGGGCACCGACGAGGAGCCGGCCATCGACGGCGTCGAGGGCAGCGGCGCGCCCAACGACTACGACCCCGACCTCGGGGCCGAGCTGTACACGACCAACGGCGAGACCACCGACCACGCGCACGTGCGCTACGGCACGCTGGCCTGGACGCCCGAGATGGACGAGGCCGACCCGGCGCGCGGCGGCGGCGGCAGCGTCTTCGAGTTCCAGGACTCCGAGGGAGACGTCCAGGACGCGTACGCCAAGAACGTCCCGTTCGCGCTCGACGTGGCCGCGTCGGCCGGGGATCCCTCGAACCCCGTCTCGCACCTGCAGAACACGACGCCCGACTTCGAGCCGCAGGCCTTCGCGGTGTCCTACGGCGACCCGCAGGTCGTGGAGGTCAACGCCAAGCGCGAGCTGGGCTCCGTGCGCCTGCGCTACCGCATCAACGGCGGGCGCGTGCGCACGACGGGCACCGACGAGTGGGACGGCGGTGAGCGCTTCGGCGAGGCCGGTGACGTCTACTACCACCGCCTGCGCGGCACCGTGCGCGGCACCGATCCGGGCGACGAGGTCGAGGTCTGGTTCGAGGCGCGCGACGGGAAGCGCTCGGAGCCCTTCACCTACGAGGCCAAGAGCGACAGCGGCAATCGCGTGCTCATCCTGTCGGCCGAGGACTACACCGGCACGGCGAGCATCCCCGAGTACCCGGGGACGGCGGGTCCGTACCTCCTCGGCCAGCACACCGCGGCGCTCGAGGCCAGCGGCATCGGCTACGACGTGTACGACGTCGACGCCAACGGGCGAACCGCCCCCGACCGGCTGGGCGTTCTCAGCCACTACCGGGCCGTCCTGTGGTACACGGGCAACGACTTCCTGACCCGTGACCCCGACCAGGGCGCGGGCACCGGCGTGGCCAAGCTGGCCGACGACCTCATCATCAACGTGCGGTCCTACCTCAACGAGGGCGGCAAGCTGCTCTACAGCGGGCAGTGGGCCGCGGGCGCGCAGGCCAACGCGCTGGCCTACAACCCGGCCGGAGAGCCCCCGTTCTGCCCGCCGACGGGCGACGTGACCAACTGCGTGCCGCTGTCGGACGACTTCCTGCAGTACTACCTGGGGTCCTACGTGCAGATCGACGCGGCCGGCGTGTTCGGCGAGGGCGACAAGGACGCGGCGAGCGCGCTGAAGCTGCAGGCCGAAGGCCGGCTCGGCGACACCGCGTTCTCGCTCAACGGGCCCGAGAGCGCCGACAACCAGGAGCACGTCTACGCGGGCGTGACGACCTCGAGCGTCCTGCCCCCGGACGAGTTCCCGCTGTTCAGGTCAGAGCGCGTCGTGGCCTTCGACCGGCCCGCGGCCTTCGACCCGCTGACCGGGACGTCGTACGCGGTCGCGCGATCGGCCGACGGGTCCTACCAGCGGCTGCGCAAGACGATCGACCTGACCGGCGTCACGTCGACGGCGAGCCTCAGGTTCAACATCTCCTACGACACGGAAGCGGACTTCGACTACGTGTTCGTCGAGGCCCACAGCGTCGGCCAGGACGACTGGACGACGCTGCCCGACGTCAACGGCAACACGTCCGACAGCGTCGGCGGGTCCTGCGACATCAACTGGGACACGCTGCATCCGTTCCTCGCCCACTACCAGACGAACACGAACAAGAGCGAGGAGGCCGGCGAGGAGGACTGCACGCCGACCGGCACGACCGGCGCGTGGAACGCGGCGAGCGGCAACTCCGGCGGCTACCAGGCCTGGGAGGTCGACCTGAGCGCCTACAAGGGCAAGCAGGTCGAGATCTCGATCACCTCCGCGCAGGACTTCGCGGTGGCGGGTCTCGGCGCGTTCGTCGACGACGCGAGCGTCGTGAAGGACGGCACCGCGACGGAGGAGACGTCGTTCGAGGCCGACCTCGGCGGGTTCGGGGCCGGCCCGGCGCCCGAGGGCTCCCAGCCCGAGCCGCAGTGGGAGCGCACCGGCTCGGTCGGCCTGGTCGAGGGCCCGGGCATCGCGACGCGCGACACCGTGTACCTCGGCTTCGGGCTGGAGGGCGTGTCGACGGCGGCCCAGCGAGCGGCGCTGGTGGAGCGCGCGATGCGCCACCTCGGCGTCCGCGGCAGCGGAGGGGACTAGGGCTTGCCTCGCGATGGGTGCGGGCGTAGCGTTGCCGGCACCCACCGCGAGGAGGAGCCATGCCTGTCCTTCGTGCGTTGCCCGTGCTCGCCATGCTCCTTGCGCTGCCAGCGCAGGCGGCGGCGCAGGCCCCCGCGCCGGACCGGACCGTCACCGCGACCCCGACCGCCGCCGCGACGTGGGCCGGCCCGGTGGCCTCGGGCAACAACGAGGCCTTCGACGGCGGAACCGGCGGCCCGTGCAGCAAGCAGCCGGCGACGTACTGCGACATCACGCTGGTCAACGCCGATCCCCAGGGCTTCTACGCGACGGCCTCCGGTGGGGTCGAGTTCAGCACGACCGGCGGCCCCGGCGCCGTGGACGTGGACCTGTACGTCTACCGCTCCGACGCCAGCGGCGCGTTCGTCGTCCAGAAGGGCGGCGCCCGCGGGGTGAACAAGGGACGCAAGGGCCGCATCCGCAAGCGCGCCGAGGGCACCGAGGCGATCGGCGCGCTGGTCGGCTCGTCCGCGGGCCCCACGGCTGACGAGAACGTCGCCATCCCTGACGCGAGCGGCTGGTACCGCGTCATCGCGGTCTACTGGGACATGACGAACGCCGGCTACGAGGGCCGGGCCGAGTTCTTCCGCCGCGACAAGTTCCCGCCCGACGTCGACGACCCGCCGGGGCTGCAGGACTCGCTGGCCAGCGACCCCGGCCTGGGCTACCGCTCGCACTCCGAGCCCCACATCGCCCAGAGCCCCAAGGACCCGAACGTGCTGGTCGCGGCCTCCAAGCAGTACAACCGCGACCCGACGTCGCTGGCCGACTACGAGTTCAAGATCGGCACGTACGTGTCGTTCGACCGCGGGCGCACGTGGACCGACCTCGGGCCGACCGGGACCTGCCCGCTCGCCGAGGCACCGCCGGAGTCCTGGCCGAACAACACCTGCTACCCCGAGGACGACCCGAGCGTCGACGAGGACATCAGCGAGAACTACATCACCTCGGACCCGTGGGTGGACTTCGACGACGAGGGCAACGCGTACCTCATGGTCCTCGACTCGCCCGTCTTCGAGGGCGGCGCGGGCTGGGGCATGAGCTTCCACCGCTGGCGCACGCCGTCGCGTGGCGACGTCCGTCGTGACCGCACCTGGGGCGAGCGCATCCCGATCAGCAAGTACGAGACCGCCGAGGAGCAGGCGACGATCCTCGACGACAAGAACACGTTCGCCGTCAACAACGCGGGCCGCGACGACGACGACACCGGCCCGATCGTCGCCTGCTGGGGCAAGAACTTCCCGGCCACCGAGACCGACGGCCCGCAGGCCACGGTGTGCAGCCGCTCCAGCGACGGCGGCCGCACGTGGCGTGGACCGGTGCGGGTCTCCCCGCCCGAGCAGGCGCTCGTCATCGGCGTGCACGTCGTGCCCGACACGCGCGACGAGGACACCTTCTACACGTTCTGGCTCGAGTACCTGTCCGGGCTGCTCGACGGCAGCGGCACGAACACGATCCAGATGTCCAAGAGCACGGACGCCGGTCGCACGTGGTCGGCCCCGGCGACCGTGCAGCGCATCGAGCCGCTGCCGAACGTCTTCCCGCGCCAGGCGTTCAGGAACCTGACGCTGCCGATCGGCGCCGTCGGGCCGCGCGGCGACGTGTACCTGACCTACGCCGACTACAACGAGCTGCGGGCCGGCACGCCCGACGAGGACGACCGCCACGCCGACGTCAAGCTGACCACGTCGTCCGACGGCGGTGAGACCTGGAGCGCCCCGGTGCGCGTCAACCAGGACGAGACGAACGCCGACCAGTTCCAGCAGTACCTGCGCGTGACCGCCGCGCGGGCAGCTCAACGTCTCGTTCTTCGACCGCAGGCTCGATGTGCCGCGCCCGCCCGAGCATCCGGGCAACTACTTCATCGACACCTGGCTGGCCCGCTCGGGCGACGGCGGTGCGACCTGGTCGGAGACGAGGCTCTCCCACGACTCGTGGGACCCGGGGATCAACCCACCGATCTCCGGCTCGGGCCAGTTCATCGGCGACTACCAGGGCCTCGTGGCCGACAACTGCTACGCGATCCCGTTCGTCAACGACACCCACCTGGCCAACGACCCGGGTCGCGACCCGGACTTCGACGAGGGCCTGCCCCGGACGGAGTTCCAGCAGGTGTTCTCCTGGCTCGTGCCCAACACCGCCCGCTACGGCGGCCGGGCGCGCGACTGCCGCGGGCGCGACGACGACGATGACGACGACCGGGCGGGCGCCATCCGCGTGGCGCCGACCCGCGCCGAGCGTGCCGCCAGGCGCGCGGCGCGGGCGGCGACCCGCGTGCTGCGCACGACACCGCGCCGCCAGGCGCGGGCCGTCGCGCGGCGCAACGCGATCGTCAGGGGACGCTAGCCCCGCTGCGCCTGCGCCCGATCGGACGGCCCGGCGACCTCGGCTGGGTCGTCCAGCGCCACGGCGAGCTGTACGCCGAGCAGTTCGGCTGGGACGCCAGCTTCGAGGCGCTCGTGGCGCGGATCGTGGCCGACTTCGCCGAGGGCCACGACGCGCAGCGCGAGGCGGCGTGGATCGCCGAGGTCGACGGCCGCCGCGCGGGTTGCGTGTTCTGCGTCGTCGCACCCGGCGGCGAGGCCGGCGTCGCGCAGCTGCGGATCCTGCTCGTCGAGCCCTTCGCCCGCGGCCACGGCGTCGGCACGGCGCTCGTCGCCGCCTGCGTCGACTTCGCGCGCGCCGCCGCCTACCGCGAGCTCGTGCTGTGGACGAACCACCCGCTGGTCGCGGCCAGGCGCATCTACGACGCGGCCGGCTTCCGGCTTGTTGCCGAGGAGCGCCACCACAGCTTCGGCCACGACCTCGTCGGCCAGCGGCTCGCCCTCGACCTTCGACAGAAGTAGGACGTTTCACTGTTTACTCCTGGTCCGAGCGCAAGTAGTGTCACGGCATGGCCACGTCCGTCGAGTCCGTCCTCAAGCCCGACCACGCCGCCCGGCGCAAGCACTTCATCTTCACCGACGAGCACGAGCAGCTGCGCGAGTCGATCCGCGCGTTCGCCGTCAAGGAGCTCGCCCCCCACGCCGAGGAGTGGGAGGAGACGACGTTCCCCGACTCGGTCTTCCGCCGCATGGGCGAGCTCGGGTTCCTCGGCCTCGACAAGCCCGAGGAGTACGGCGGGCAGGGCGGCGACTACTTCTCGAGCCTCGTGCTCGCCGAGGAGATCGTCCACGCGCAGTCGGGCGGCCTGGCGATGGGCGTCGCGGTGCACACCGACATGGCGATGCCGCCGATCCTCGCGTTCGGCACCGAGGAGCAGAAGCAGGAGTGGGTCGTCCCGGCGATCCGCGGCGAGAAGATCCTCTGCCTCGGCATCACCGAGCCCGACGCCGGCTCCGACGTCGCCGGCATCAAGACGCGCGCGGTGCGCGACGGCGACGAGTACGTCATCAACGGCTCGAAGACCTACATCACCAACGGCCACCGCGCCGACGTGATCGTGCTCGTCACCAAGACCGACCCCGACGCCGGCTACGACGGCTTCACGCTGTTCCTCGTGCCGATGGACGCGCCGGGCGTGATCCGCGAGAAGAAGCTGCGAGAAGCTCGGCATGCACGCCACCGACACGGCGCTGCTGGCCTTCCAGGACGTCCGCGTGCCCGACACCGCGGTCCTCGGCCAGGTCGGCAAGGGCTTCTACCACATCATGTGGGAGCTCCAGGGCGAGCGCCTGATCGGCGCCGCGGGCTGCGTCGCCGGCGCCCAGCGCTGCTTCGAGCAGACGCTGCAGTACGCGCAAGGAGCGCACCGCGTTCGGCCGCCAGATCGGCAAGTTCCAGGTCATCCGCCACAAGTTCGCCGAGATGGCGACGAAGATCGAGACGGCCCGCCAGATGGTCTACGTCGACCGCCTGGCGCTTCGCCAACGGCGAGTACCCCGTGCGCGAGATCTCGATGGCCAAGCTCCACGCCTCGCGCGTCGCGTGCGAGGTCGCCGACGAGTGCATCCAGATCCACGGCGGCGCCGGCTACATGAAGGAGTACGGCGTCGAGCGCGTCTGGCGCGACATGCGCCTGAACCGCATCGGCGCCGGCACCGACGAGATCATGCTCGACGTCATCGGGCGCTCCTACGGCCTGTAGGCCGAAGGCCCGAAGGCCTAGCTGTGCCTGTAGGCTCGCGCGGTGCCCGCTGGGACAGGCGGTTTCGCCGCGACGATCCGCGACGCCTACGCCGTCGACGGGCCCGCCATCGCCCTCGGCCGCGGCGTGCACGAGGGCGCGGTCGTCGCACGAGGCCGTCGTGCAGATCCCGCTGGCGATGATGAACCGCCACGGGCTCGTCGCCGGCGCGACCGGCACGGGCAAGACGAAGACGCTGCAGGTGATGGCCGAGCAGCTGTCGGCGGCGGGCGTGCCCGTGTTCGTCGCCGACGTCAAGGGCGACGTCTCGGGGCTCGCCGCGCCCGGCGAGGCGGGCGGCGGGGCGGAGAAGCGCATGGCCGAGCTCGGGCTGACGTTCGAGCCCGGCGAGCTTCCCGGTCGAGCCGCTGTCGCTCGGCGGCATCGGCCCCGGCGTGCCCGTGCGCGCGACCGTCTCGGACTTCGGGCCGCAGCTGCTGGCCAAGGTGCTCGACGCCAACGAGACGCAGGAGTCGAGCCTGGCGCTCGTCTTCCACTACGCCGACGCGAAGGGCCTGCCGCTGCTCGACCTCGCCGACCTGCGCGCGCTGCTGACCTTCCTGGACTCCGACGACGGGCAAGGCCGAGCTCGAGGGCATCGGCGGGCTGTCGAAGGCGACGGTCGGCGTGCTGCTGCGCGCGCTCGTCGGCGCTGGAGACCGGCGGCGGCAACGAGCTCTTCGGCGAGCCCCAGCTCGACGTCGCCGACCTGCTGCGCGTCGCCGACCGACGGGCGCGGCGTCATCTCCTGCCTGGAGCTCGCGGCGGTGCAGGACAAGCCGAAGCTGTTCTCGACCGCGCTGATGTGGCTGCTCGCCGAGCTGTTCGAGACGCTGCCCGAGGCCGGCGACCTGCCCAAGCCCAAGCTCGTGTTCTTCTTCGACGAGGCGCACCTGCTGTTCGACGACGCGACCGAGGCGTTCCTGGACGCCGTCGCGCAGACCGTGCGGCTGATCCGCTCCAAGGGCGTCGGCGTGTTCTTCGTCACCCAGACGCCCGAAGGACGTGCCGGGCGACGTGCTCGGCCAGCTCGGCAACCGCGTCCAGCACGCGCTGCGCGCCTTCACGCCCGACGACGCCAAGGCGCTGAAGGCGACGGTCTCGACCTTCCCGACGTCGGAGCTCTACGACCTCGAGGAGCTGCTGCCCGCGCTGGGGATCGGCGAGGCGGCGGTGACGCATCCTGTCGGAGTCGGGCGTGCCGACGCCGGTCGTGCACACGCGCATGCGCGGCGCCGCGCTCGCGGATGGCGCCCGCCGACGACGTCGCCGCGCTCGCCGCGGCCTCGCCGCTGCGCGAGCAAGTACGCCACGCGCATGGAGCGCGAGAGCGCGCGCGAGCTGCTCGCCGCGCGCATGGAGCGCGCGCGCGAGCCCGCGCCCGCCGAGCCGCGCCGCCGCGCCGGACCCCCGCCGATGGAGCACGTGCCCGCTGCCGCAGCGCCGCGCGCGCCGGCGCCGAAGCCCTCGGGCGGCGGCGGAGGCCATCGGCGACTTCCTCACCTCGCGCCAGGGCAAGGCGCTGCAGCGCCAGGTGCTGCGCGGCGTCTTCGGCATGCTGCGCAAGCGGCTGTGAGCACGTCCGCCGTTCACCGCCGAGCACGAGGAGCTGCGCGCGTCGATCCGCCGCTTCGTCGCCGAGCGAGCTGCGCCCGCACGCGACGCGAGTGGGAGGACGCGCGCTGGTTCCCCGACGAGGTCTTCACGCGCATGGCGGCAGCTCGGCTTCCTCGGGCTGAAGTACCCCGAGGAGTACGGCGGCCAGGGCGGCGACTACCTGCACGACGCGGTGCTTCGCCGAGGAGCTCGCGCGCTGCGGCTCGGGCGGGCTGGCCGCCGGCATCGGCGCGCACATCGGGATCGCCACGCCGCCGGTCTGGAAGTTCGGCACCGAGGACCAGAAGCAGCGCTACCTGCGCCCCCGCGATCGCCGGCGAGAAGATCGCCGCGCTGGGGATCACCGAGCCCGACGCGGGCTCGGACGTCGCCGCGCTCCGCACGCGCGCCGAGCGCGTCGACGGCGGCTGGGTCGTCAACGGCGCGAAGACGTACATCACCAACGGCGTGCGCGCGCGACTTCTTCGTCACCGCCGTGCAAGACGACGGCCGAGGGCGGCCACCACGGCATCAGCTTCCTGATCGTCGACCGCCAGCGAGGGCGTCACGTCGTCGCAAGCTCGAGAAGCTCGGCTGGCACGCGTCGGACACCGCGACGATCGCCTTCGACGACGTCTTCGTGCCCGAGGAGAACCTGCTCGGCGCGCGAGCACGAGGGCTTCAAGCTGATCATGGCCAACTTCCAGTGGGAGCGGCTGCTGATGGCGCTCGGCGCGGTCGGCGGCGATGCAGGCGCGCGTTCGAGCGGACGCTCGCCTTCGCGCGCGAGCGCAAGGCCTTCGGCCGGCCGCTCACCGGCCACCAGGCGATCCGCCACAAGCTCGTCGACCTCGCCACGACGCGTCCACACCGGCCGCTGCCTGACCTACGACGCGCTGCGGCGCTTCGTCGCCGGCGAGGACGCCGTGCAGCGAGGTGACGATGGCCAAGCTCGTCACCCAGCGCGCGGCCTTCGACGTCATGGACGCCTGCCTGCAGATCCACGGCGGCGCGGGCTACATGCGCGAGTACGAGATCGAGCGCATGGCCCGCGACGCCCGCCTCGGCCCGATCGGCGGCGGCACCGACGAGATCATGCGGGAGATCCTGGGCAAGACCCTGGGCATGTGAGTGGCCGGCAGGGGGTGGCCCGTCCGGAGCCGCACCATGCGTAAGACCATCACCAGCCTCCTGGCCGGCGAGCTGGAGCATGATCGGCCGCGCCTCGTGCGCGCGGTGGTCGTAGCCGTACAGCTCCGCTCAGCCAGACCGGCACCGGCGACGCCCTCCGGGGCGCCGCCTGCCGCTCAGGACTCCATAGGATGGCCCGCGCCAGACCCGAGCCAGACCACAAGGAGACGCACATGGGAGTCCTTGACGACAAGGTGGCGATCGTCACCGGCAGCGCCCGCGGCATCGGCCGCGCGACGGCCGAGCTGCTGTCGCGAGCACGGCGCGAAGGTCGTCATCAACGACCTCGACGCCGACGTCGCCCAGCAGACCGCCGGGGAGATCGCCGGCGAGACCGCCGTCTACGGCGGCGACCTGACCGCCTCGGGCGCCGCCGACGAGCTGGTGCAAGACGGCCGATCGACGCCTTCGGGCCGCATCGACATCATCGTCAACAACGCCGGCTACACGCTCGACGCGCCCGATCCACAAGATGAGCGACGACTGGTTCCAGCGGATGCTCGACATCCACGTCACGTGCCCTTCCGCGTCGTCCGCGCGGCCGCCCCGCACCTGCGCGAGCCCGCCAAGGCCGAGCGCGAGCGCGGCGAGGAGGTCTTCCGCAAGATCGTCAACGTCTCCTCGATCTCGGGCACGATGGGCAACGCGGGCCAGGCCAACTACTCGGCCGGCAAGAGCGCGGTCGTCGGCCTCACGAAGACGCTGGCCAAGGAGTGGGGCCAGTTCAAGATCAACGTCAACGCCGTGGCCTTCGGCTACATCGAGACGCGCCTGACCGCCTCGAAGGACGAGGCCAACACGATGGAGATCGGCGGCGAGAAGGTGCAGCTCGGCATCCCCGACCAGCTGCGCGGGATGGCCTCGATGCTCATCCCGCTCGGCCGGCCCGGGCACGCCCGAGGAGGCCGCCGGCGGCGTCTTCTTCCTGTGCTCGCCGTGGAGCAACTACGTCCACGGCCAGGTGCTCAACGTCACCGGTGGCCAGTTCACCGGGATGACCAGCTAGCGCCGTCGCGCGAGGGCCGAGCCACGCCGGAGCGCTTCGACATCGCCGCGGTGCACGAGGAGGACCTCGACGACCTGCTCCCGCTCATGCGCGCCTACTGCGACTTCTACGCGGTCGCCCCGCCCGACGGCGCGCTGCTGGCGCTGTCGCGCGCGCTGCTGGCGGACCCCGGCCACGAGGGCGTCCAGCTCCTCGCCCGCGACCGCGAGCGCGACGGCGCGGCCGTCGGCTTCGCCACGGTCTTCTGGAGCTGGTCGACGCTGAGCGCCTCGCGCATCGGCGGTCATGAACGACCTCTTCGTCGACCCCGCGGCGCGTGGCAGCGGCCTCGCCGACGCGCTCATCCAGGCCTGCGCCGGGCTGGCCCGCCGCCATGGCGCGACGCGAGCTCGACTGGCAGACCGCGCTGGACAACGAGCGCGCCCAGGCCGTGTACGAGCGCACCGGCGCAAAGCGCTCGCGCTGGCTCGATTACAGTCTGGACGTCACATGAAGGCCGTCCTGCACCTGCTCTGGGACCTGTCGCAGCCGGGCGCGACGTGCACGGTCGACGACCTCGAGCGCAGCGTGCACGACGCTGGCCTGGAGCGCTTCACCGGGCTGGAGGGCATGCACGCGAAGGTCTGGGTTCGCGACGGCGAGCGCTACGGCTCGCTGATGGTCTTCGAGGACGCGAGCGCGCGCGACGCGACGCTGGACTGGATCGCCGACCGCGTGACCGGGCTGTGCGGCCTGCCCCCGGTGCGGGTGGAGCGCTTCGACGTCATCGCGGTCGCCGAGGGCGCCGCAGGGATCGGAGGGATGCGACAGTGAGGGTCGTCAAGCCCGGGCCGGACCGCGAGGTCCCGCGCGGCGTCGTCGGCGGGGCGGAGATCTCGCAGGCGACGGCCGGCGCGCACAACATCTACATGGGCGTGTTCCGCGTCCCGCCCGCCGCCCGCTCGCGGCCCCACTACCACGCGGGCTGCGAGAGCGCCGTGTACATGCTGTCGGGCACGCTGGACGTCCGCTGGGGCGAGCACCTCGAGGAGTCCGTGCGCATCGGCCGGGGCGACATGGTCTACGTTCCGCCGCGCGAGACGCACATCCTCGAGAACCCCTCCGACAGCGAGCCGGCCGAGTACGTCGTGGCCCGCGACGCCCCGACGGAGGACTCCGTCGAGGTGCCCTGGGCGGGGTGAGCACCGCTCGGGCGCTCAGCCGGAGCGGAAGCTCACCAGGTCGCTGCGGCCGGTCTGCGTGATCTCGCGCACGAGACCCACGCCGGGGCAGTAGAACTTGAACTCGGTGAGGTTGTCCAGCGGCGCCTCGTCGCGCGTCTTGATGCAGCCCGAGAACCGCCCGGCGCGCGTCGTCACCCGGCGGTTCAGCTCGATGACGGTCGAGCGGTCCTCGGCGACGCCGGGCGCGCGCTCCTGCTCGAAGACCTGGCCGACCTGGGGGTTGGCCGGCATGAACAGGCCGGCGACCGCGTTGCGCCGGCCGGCGAACCACTGGCCGCCGTGACCGGTGACCCGCCCGTCCTCGTAGTCGTCGACGCGCTCGCCCATGTAGAAGACGCTGCCGTCGTCGCGCTGGGCGTAGTAGTCCTGCGTGCTCTCGACGAGCTCGGAGTCCTCGTACTCGCGCACCGCCACGATCGCCGAGCGAACCCCGGCGATCGTTCGCGTCCCGCGCAGGACGCGGGTCACGACGCGGGTACGGGCGGTCCTGCGTGTCTCTGGGTCGCGCTCGCTGCCCGTGTAGACCTTCACCGCGACCGACGAGAAGGGCACGAAGGGGTGATCGACCCTCGGCGTGGAGTCCGACGGGCCGATCGTGGGGTCCTGTGCGCCGGCGACCGGGGCGAGGGCCGCCACGGCGATGACGAGCGATCCGGCGGCGAGCGCGCGGCGGGGGACGTTCATCGCGACCAGACGACGCGCCGGGAGCAGCGGCTGCTGGACACCGGCCTGCAGCCGGCCCGGCGGATCGTCGACGTCAGCCGGTAGCCCACGTCGGTGCGGGTACCGGCACCGACACCGGCGCCGGTGGCGCGCCGCGTGACGCTGCCCCTCCCCGTCAGCCTCGCGCCGCGCCGCCGCGCCGTGAACACGCATGTGGCGCGCCGCTCGCGGCCGAGACGGCAGGTCACCCGCGTGATCGTCCAGCCGCGCAGCCGCGCGGCCAGCGCGCGCCGCACGGCCGAGCGCGCGGTCCGTGCCGTCAGCCGCGTGGTCGACGTGCGCCGCTGCGTCTCGACCACGATCTCCGGCACCTGCGCCGGCGGCTCGGGCTGCTGTTGCGGTTGCGGCTCGGGCGGCGGCTCCGCCGGGAAGGTGTTGCGGTAGAGCGCGTTCACCTCGTAGGCGTGGCGGTCGAGCCGCAGCGCCTCGGCGCGCACGTCGGCCAGCGCCTGGGGCGCGAGCGCGTTGCGCTGGACCAGGAGGAGCGTCTCTCCCTCCGGGTCGTTGACCGCCTCGACGCGGACCACGCCGACGCCCGGCGCGTAGAACTTGATCTGGGACCCGCCCTGCGGGTCGAGGGGGCTGGTCTCGGCTGTGCGCAGGGCGCCCTCGAAGCATCCGACCGGCGCGCACGTGCGCGTCGCGAGGTGCGTCACCTTGGCGCAGTCCAGGAAGTCGACCGCGGGCGCCGACCCCTGGAGGTAGCGCGTGGTCTTCGAGACCTGGGGCGCGGCCGGCATGTGGATGCCCGGCTCCGCGCCGTCGAGGCCGGCCAGCCACACGCTCGGGGCGCCGACGAACGTGCCGGCCTCGTACTCCTCGGGGTACTCGCCCGTGTTCCACACGTTCCCGGCGTCGTCCTGGGCCCAGAATGCGAGCTCGGACTCGACGACGACGCCCTCGTTGACGTCCAGGTCCCAGACCACCCTGCTGCGCACGCCGCCGATGACCTTCGTGAGGTCCGTCACCGTGAAGACCACGCGATGGGGCAGCACGCCGCCACCTCGGTTGGCCCGCCCCTCCATGACCAGCTGCGAGCCCGGCGCGAGCGGCAGGAAGCCGTTGTCGATCGTCGCGGAATCGCTGAAGGCGCCGGGCGTGAAGGGAGCGAGCCGCGCGCAGTTGTCGGTCTGCGCGGTTGCGCCGGCGGGCAGCGCTGCGAGGACTGCGACGCCGCCTGCGAGCGCTATGCAAACGCGCCTTCGCGCGGACATCGGGCCTCCTAGGCTGGGGCTCGAGTGTCCTCCCGTCAGGCGGGTCGGGGGAAGGTCATTTCGCTACCGCAAAGTGTGAAGGCACAGCCCGAGAAGTAGTCGCCGGCCGGGGAGGCGAGGTAGGCCACCAGCGTCGCGAGCTCGTCGTCGGATGCAGCTTCGCCGGGCAGGACGGCGGTCGTCCGGATGCCGTAGCGCGCCCATTCGACCGACAGCGTGCGCGAGAGGTTCTCGAGCGCGGCCGCCAGCGCCCCCGCGTGCGCGCCGGCCCCGGGTCGCGGGGCGAGCAGGACGAGCTTCCCGCCCGCGGCCGGGCGCCAGGCCGCGTTGGCCACCGCGCGCGTCGCGTTCCAGGCGCCGTCGAGCCCGACGCGCAGCCCCTCGAGCCCGCCGCCCGCCGCTGCGAACGGCGCCGCGGCGTCGCAGACGAGCGTGTCGACGCGGCCGAGTGCGACCGCCACCCGCGTGACCGCCTGCTCGTCGAGCAGCGGCGCGTCGAGCGCGGGCGTGACCGCCCCGAGGGCAGCGCAGCCGGCCGCGACCGCGCGGCCGCTCCCATCCGCCCCGGCGCCCGCCACGGCCACCACCTGCCCCGCGAGCAGGTCGGCGCGCAGGAGGTCGGCGAGCGCACGGGCCATGGCGCGCGACGCTATCGCTACCACTAGGCTGGCGCCGCGTGCGGACCGCCGATGCTCGCCCCGCGGTTCTGCCGCTGCCCGGAGGGGTCGCCGGCGCCACGGTGCGCGTGCATCCGATGCGCACCGGCGAGATCAAGGCGCCCGCACGCTTCCTGGAGCGCCCGCGGGGGCCGCTGCCCGCCGTGCGCGGCCTCGGCCTGCTCTCCCGTCGCTCGCGCTGGGGGTCGGTCCCGGTGCCCGCCTTCGCCGTCGAGCATCCCGGCGTCGGGCTGCTGCTGGTCGACACCGGCCTGCACCCCGCCATCCCGGACGACCCCGCCGAGGGCCTCGGGCGCATCGGGGCGCGCGCCTTCGACGTGACGATGCGACCGGAATGGGCCGTGCCGGCCCAGCTGCGCGGGCGCGGACTCGAGCCCGGCGACGTGCGCCTGGTCGTCATGACCCACCTGCACTACGACCACACCGGAGCGGCGAGCGAGTTCCCGCAGGCGCCGTTCGTCGTCGACCGCGAGGAGTGGGCGGCGGCGCGCTCGTCGGGGCTGCGCAAGGGCTACCGCCGCGCCCATCTCGACCATCCGCTCGACTGGCGGCTGGTCGACTTCGGCGCGCCGGACGTCGGATCCCACGAGACGTTCGGCCGGGCCGTGGACCTGCTCGGCGACGGCTCGATCCGCCTGCTCTCCACGCCCGGCCACTCCAGCGGGCACCTGTCCGTGCTCCTGCGCCTGAGCGCCGGCCGCGAGCTGCTGGTCACGGGCGACGCCGCCTACGCGCGCCGCTCGATCGACGAGGACCTGCTGCCCCTCTTCTGCGAGGACGTCCACCGCTACCGCCGCTCGCTCGGCGAGATCCGCCGCTACGTGGAGCGCAACCCCGATGTCGCCGTGGTCTGCGGCCACGACGCCGAGGGCTGGCCGGCCGTCCGGGACCGGTACTCCTGACCTCGCACCGCAACCTCTCGGCCCGTGGAGGGGTTGTGAGGGGGATGCGCCTGCCCCGGACGCTCGTGCCGGCCCTCGCGGCCCTCCTGCTGATCGCCCTCGCCCCCGCCGCCGCGCACGCGCGCGTCGTCGTCGTCGCCGGCGCGGACGGGGCCGCCCACCTCACCGACACGTCGAGCAACGCCGCCGTGGCGCGCCTGCCCGTCGGCGCCCCCGCCTCGGCCGCAGCCGCCTCGCCCGACGGCTCGCGCGGGTTCGTGGCCGCCGGGCCCCGGATCGTGGCCCTCGACCTGGCCACGCGCACGGTCGCCGGCGGCGTCGCGCTGCCCGGCGGCGTCACTGGCGCTCGCGATGTCGGCCGACGGCTCGCGCCTGTACGCCGCGCGGCGCGGCGCCATCGACGTCGTCGACCCGGTCGCCCTGACGGTCCTGGGCTCGATCGCCCTGGGACGCTCGCGGCCCGTCGCGCTCGCCGTCTCGGACGGCGCGACGCGCGCCGCCGTCGTGCTCGACGCCCGTCACGTCGGGCTCGTCAACCTGACCGCGGGACGCCTGCTGCGCCGCATCGAGGTCGGCCGGCCGTCGGGCCTCGCCTTCGCCCGCGGGCGGCACCGATCTGTGGGTCTCCACGCCCACGCGGCGCGGCGGGCGCCTGCTGCGCTACCGCGCCGACGGCCGCCTGCTGGCGCGTCACGGCGTCGGCCGCCTCGTCGGCGGCGGCGGCCTGGCGTTCACGCGCAACGGCCGCTACGCCGTCGTCGGGCAGCGACGCCGGCCAGGCGGTCACCGCCGTCGTCGACCTGCGCGCGGCGGCGCGTCGCGGCGCGCGTGCGCACCGGCGCCGGGCCCGGCCGTCCGACGATCTCCGAGGACGGCGCGCGCGTCTACGTCGCCGACGGCGGCGGCGACACGGTCTCGGTGCTCAGCGCGCTGTCCTTCCGGCGCCTGACCGTGCAGCGCCTCCCGGCCGGGAGCCGGCCCGCCGGCGCTCGCGGTCCAGCCGGGCCTGGCGCTCCTGCTCGGCACCGACGGGCCCGACGTCATCCGCGGCACGCGCGGGCGCGACCGCCTCGACGGCCTCGGCGGCGACGACCAGCTCGGCGGCGGCCGCGAGACCGACGTCGTGCTCGGCGGCCCGGGCAACGACCTCGCTCGCCGGCGGCGCGGCCAACGACCTGCTCGACGGCGGCGACGGCGACGACCGGCTCTTCGCGCCAGGCGGGCAACGACCGGCTGCTCGGCGGCCCCGGCAACGACGCGGCCAACGGCGGCACCGGCAACGACCGCTCGACGGCGGCGACGGCAACGACTACCTCGACGGCGGCGACGGCGACGACACGATCCTCGGCGGCCCCGGCGACGACAAGATCAACGAGGCCGGCCTGGGCAACGACTCCTGCTCGACGGCGGCCCCGGCAACGACTACGTCTACGGCGGCCGCGGCACCGACGACAAGGTCGTCGGCGGCGAGGGCAACGACACGCTGCTTCGGCGGCACTCGGGCTCGGAGACGGTCGACGGCGGCGACGGGCGACGACTCGATCGACGGCGGCACCGGCGGCGACCTGCTCTTCGGCCGCGACGGGCAACGACACGATCCGCGGCGACGCCGGCCGCGACACGATCTTCGGCTCCTCCGGCGCCGACACGCATCGACGGCGGCTCGGGCGACGACCGCGTCTCGGGCTCGCGACGGCGCCGACGAGATCGTCGCCGGGCCGGGCAAGGACGACGTCGACGCGCGGCGCGGCAACGACCAGGTCCGCGTCGCCGACGGCGACGCCGACGTCGTCGACTGCGGCACCGGCCGCGACACGGTGTACGTCGAGGAGGACGCGCCCGACGCGCGATCGCCTGACCCGCTGCGAGATCGTCATCCGCGTGCCCGCCGAGCCGGCGACCGACGCGCCGGGCACCGTCGAACATCTTCGGCACCGACGGCGACGACGTCCTGCTCGGCACGCCGGGCGACGACTCGCTCTTCGGCCAGGACGGCAACGACCAGCTCTTCGGCGAGGACGGCGACGACTACGTCGACGGCGAGGACGGCGACGACGTCCTGCACGGCGGCAACGGCAACGACGACATGCACGGCCGCAACGACAACGACCTGATCCTCGGCAACGCCGGGCGACGACACGATCACCGGCGACCGCGGCAACGACACGCATCAACGGCGAGACCGGCAACGACCTCATCAACGGCAACCTCGACAACGACGTCATCGCCGGCGGCGAGGGCGACGACCGCATCCAGGCCGTCGGCGGCGGCTTCGACCGCATCGACTGCGGCCCCGGCACCGACATCGTCTTCGCCGACGTCGACGACGCGGTCAACCCCGAGCTGCGAGCAGGTGCGCCGCTGACGCAGCGGTGCCCGGAGCTCGCGCGGCTCAGCGCCGCGCGAGGCGCCGCACGATCCGGACGCTGACGCGCCTGGTCGACGTGTTGCCGGCGCGGTCGGTCGTGCGGACGGTGATGACCGCCGTCGCCGTGCGCCGCGGGCGCTTCAGCGCGCGGTCGATGCGCGCGCGGGTCGAGCGGGCGACCCGCAGGCGCAGGGCGCGGCGCGGCGCCGGCGGCGAGCGCTCGCCCGGCCGGTGCGGACGCGCAGCGGGCGATCCGCGGCGGCGCGGGCCGCCGAGCGCGCGGGCGCGCAGGCGCCGGATGGCGCACGCGGCCGTTGGCGCGGACGCGTGCACGGCTCGTCGCAGCGCACGCGCACCGGTGACGAAGCCGGTGCGCAGGACGCGCTGGCGGCGCGGCGACGGACAGCACGGCGCGCGGCGCGCGGCGTGTCGCGCGCGCCGCCGGGCGTCGCGGGGCCCGGGCCCGCGGGGCCGGCGGGCCCGGCGGCGCCCGGCTCGCCGGTGCGCAGGATGCACTGCCCGCCGTCCGTCAGCCGGGAGACCGGCCCGTCGAGCGACGTGACGTACACGCGCCCGCACGCGTCCTCGCCGAAGGACGACAGGCCGCCGACCGCCGGCAGGTCGAGGGCGCGCACGTCGCTCGCGCCGGCGGCGCGTCAGGCGCGCCGCGTACACGCGCCCGAGGCAGTAGTCGCCGTAGACGTACTGGCCGGCGAGGTCGGGCAGCGCCGGGTCGCGCACGACGTAGCCGCCGGTGATCGAGCACCAGCCCGTCGCCGTGGGAGTGCTCGATCACCGGGAAGGCGTAGCCGGCGGGCGGCGGCGAGCCGACCTGCGCACCGGCCGCGGTGTGCAGGCCCTCGTAGAGCTTCCAGCCGAAGTTCGTGCCGCGGCCCGCGCCTCGCCGCCGGCGGGCGCGAAGTTGATCTCCTCGTAGCGCGTTCTGCCCGACGTCGCCGATCGATCAGGTCGCCGGTCTCGCGGTCGAACGAGAAGCGATACGGGTTGCGCAGGCCGAGCGACCAGACCTCCGCGCGCCGGCGCGGCGAACGGGTTGTCGGCCGGCACGGCGTAGGGCGTGCCGCCGCGCGGGTCGATGCGCAGGATCTTGCCCAGCAGCGGGCTCTGGTTGACGCACGCCGACGACGGCCGGCGAGGTGCCGCGTCAGGTTCTGGCCGTTGTCGGCCGGGTCGCCGCCCGCCGCCGCCGTCGCCCGTGCCGACGTAGAGCATCCCGTCGGGCCCGAACTGCAGCTGGCCGCCGTTGTGGTTGCCGCGCTGGTCGTGCGGGATCTCGAGCACCGGGCGCCGCGTCGCCGCGTCGATGACGTCCGGGTCGGCCGCCGCGGCGGAACTCGTCGATCCGCACGTTGCCCGTTGGCCCTCGCCGGTGTAGTAGGCGTAGAGCAGCGCCGCTCGTCGCGTAGTCGGGCGCGAAGGCCATCGAGAGCAGCCCGCGCTCGGAGACGCGGCGAGTCGGCTGCGGCGGTCGACAGCGCGCTGACGTCGAGGAACGCGCGCGGCTGCACGCGCGCCGTCCTTGATCAGCCGCACCCGGCCGCCCTGCTCGACGACGACGACGCGCTGGGCGTCGCCCGGCGGCGCGGTCACGTACGTCGGGCGCTCGAACGTGCCCACCGGCACGAGGCGGACGGCGGCGCCGGCGGGCGATCGCGACGCGCCAGCGCGACCAGGGCGAGGGCCGCGACGACAGCGCCCGCGAGCGCCCGCGACCGCACTACGCGGTCGCCGCGCGCTTGCCGCCGCGCGGCGCGGCGCTCTGCGCGCAGGCGCTGCAGCACGCCCGCGCGGCCGTGCGGCCTCGAGCCCCGCGTAGAGCGCCTTGATCTCCGTGAAGATCTCGTCGGCCGACCGCCTGCTGCTGGTCGCGCGTCGGGCTCGTCGACCCGCTCGAAGCGGAACGGGTCGCCGTACTGGACGGTGACCTTCGGGAACTGCAGGCGCTTCCAGTTGCGCACCTTGCGACGAGCCGTGGATCGCGACCGGCACGATCATCGCGCCGCGACTCGAGCGCCAGGCGCCCGATGCCCGGGCGTGGCGCGCTCGCTCAGCGTGCCGGTGCGCGAGCGCCCGCCCTCGCAGTACATGGCGATGCAGCCGCCGCGGTCCAGCATCGAGTTGGCGGTGATGAACGCCTCCTCGTCGCGGAAGCCGCGGCGCACCGGGAAGACGCCGCCGTGGGTGTAGATCCACTGCAGCGGCCCCGAGAAGAGCTGCGACTTGGCCATGAACCGCACCTTGCGCCGGATGGCCGCGCCGAGGAAGAAGTGGTCCATGAACGAGAAGTGGTTCGGCGCCAGGATCACCGGGCCCGCTCGGCGGGACCTTCTCGGCGCTCAGGCCGCGGGCGCGGAAGAAGGTCCACGCGTACAGCGAGGTGCACGATGCGCACGACCTCGTAGACCCAGTCGGGCTCGCGCGTGCGCGAGCGCTCGTGGAAGCGGTCGAAGTGCTCCTTCGGGCGCGCGTCCTTGTAGACCTGCGCCTTCATCGGCGTGAGGTCGCCCGGGGTCTCCTGAGGCTCAGGACGATCGTGCGCCACGGCGCAAGATTACCCCGCCCGGGCGCGCGCACGCGTGGGGGTGGGGCCGAGGCCCGATCCGCCGCCGAAGCTGTCCCGTCCCCGGCGGCGGACCTCACGGGCCCCGGCCCTACGCACCCCACGGACGACGACTGGGTCAGGGTCGCCGGCCTTGGTGCACGGTGTTCGACGCCACGGCTCATTCGTCGCAGGAGGAGACGTTGAGGGCCGCTGCTGGCTGCCGTCCGTACGCTCCGCAAGGTACGGGTCGCCGGGAGGAGCGCCCACCGACAGCCGGTCGGAACTCAGGGCGGCCCGTATCGCCCTGAGGTCGAAGCGCGACGGGAGCGCTCGACCGCGCATGAAGTCGCGCAGCTGGCGCGCGCGGTGCAGGAAACCCCGCCAGCGTGCGGCCGGTTGCGCGGTGCTCGAGGTCCAGCTCGATCTCGCCGACGCGGAAACCCGGCGCGGGCGGCGTCGACCGTCATCCCGATCTCCATGCCGAAACGTGGCGCGAACGGCACCACGGCGGGCAGGACCTCGCCGCGCATCGCCCGCTGGCCCGGAGATCGGCGCCTGCAGGTCCAGGCCCGTCAGCCGCCGCACGGCGCCGTGCGCGTAGCCGACGGCCAGGCCGAACCCGCCGCCCAGGCGGCGGGCGAAGGAGGCCACCGCGAGGTCGAGCGTGCCCGAGCGGACCGCGTCGACGAGCGGGACGAGCCGCGCGGCGCTCGCCCCGAGGTCGCCGTCGCACAGCAGCACGATCGACCGGAGCGCCCGCCGGGTCGCGCGACGCGGTCGAGCAGGCGCTGGGCCGCCAGCGTCGCCGCGCCGCCCTTGCCGAGCGGCCGCGGCGCGCTCACGACCTCGGCCCCGCCGGCGGCGGCCACCGCCGCGGTCGCGTCGCGCGAGCCGTCGTCGGCCACGAGCACGCGACGCGCCCGGGAAGGTCGCGCGCAGGGCCTCGAGCGTCGCACCCAGGCGGTCGGCCTCGTCGCGCGCCGCGATGACGACGAGGATCTGCGGCGGCGCGTCGGGCGGCACTGTGGTTATGGTCCCAGCCTCCCCGGTCGACGAGGAGGCGCGGTGGCAGACGTCGAGGCCCACATCACGGGCACGGTGTGGAAGATCGAGTGCGAGGTCGGCGACGAGGTCGCCGAGGGCGACACCGTCGTGATCCTCGAGTCCATGAAGATGGAGATGCCCGTCGAGGCCGAGGACGCGGGCACGGTGAAGGAGATCCGCTGCGAGGAGGGGCAGGCGGTGAACGAGGGCGACACGCTCGTCGTGCTCGAGTAGTTGCCATCCTCCCGCCTCGTGGCGGGTGAGCTGCTCATCGACGAGCCGGCGGACGGCGTCCTCCGGCTGACGATCTCCAACCCCTCCAAGCGCAACGCGCTCGACCTCGCGATCCTCGACGCGATCGCCGAGGCCGTCGCGGCGCGGACGGCGCGACGGCGTCGGCTGCCTGCTGCTCACCGGCGCGGACGGGATGTTCTCCTCGGGCTACGACCTCGGCGGGATCCCCGACGACGTCTTCGAGACCGAGGCCGAGCGGCTCGTCGCGCATCCGTTCACCGGCGGCGCTCGAGGCGCTCGACGCCACCGACCTGCCGACGGTCGCCGCGCTGCCCGGCCACACGATCGGCGGCGGGCTCGAGCTGGCGCTGGCCTGCGACCTGCGCGTCGCCGCCGACGGCATCCGCCTGGGGATGCCGCCGGCCAAGCTCGGCCTCGTCTACTCGCACACCGGCCTGCGCCGCTTCCTCGACGCGATCGGCGCCGCCGCGCACGCGCGAGCTGTTCCTGCTCGGGCGCCAGATCGACGCCGCGCACGGCCCTGGGCTGGGGCCTCGTCAGCGAGGTCGCCCTGCCCGCCGACCTCGACGAGGCCGCGCTGGGCATGGCCGAGGAGCTCGCCGCCAACGCGCCGCTCAGCGTGCGCGGCAACAAGCGCGTCCTGCGCGAGCTGCTGCGCGCCGGCGGCGCGCTCGACCCCGACGATCGAGCGCGAGCTGATCGAGCTGCGGCGCGCCTGCTTCGCCTCCGAGGACCTGCGCGAGGGCGTGCGCGCCTTCGGCGAGAAGCGCCCCGCCCGCTGGCGCGGGCGCTGACGCGACCCAGGCCCGCCCTCAGTGACCGGCGTGCCCGCGCTGGACGCGGCGGTGGCCGACCGGCACCGCGACCGGCCGGCTGATCGACGACCCGTACCCGCCGACGCCGCGCACG
The DNA here is from genome assembly GCA_963840185.1 of uncultured Actinomycetes bacterium. Taxonomy (GTDB): domain Bacteria; phylum Actinomycetota; class Thermoleophilia; order Solirubrobacterales; family Solirubrobacteraceae; genus JAOPZW01. The sequence goes on from CAWIXY010000001.1 coordinate 734,364, forward strand.
AGCACGACGCGCAGGCGCTCCCAGTGACTGGAGCGCAACTCGAACGTCGCCGACGAGCCACGGCTCAGCTCGCCCTTCGCCACGGTGCGGAAGTCGAAGCGCTCGCGGCGGTAGCGCTGCAGCACGACCGGCGCGCCGCGCTGCCCCGGCGTCGCGCGGACGCTGAGCACGATGTGTCGCCCGTGGCGCTGGGCGCGCACGGTCAGCCTCGGCGCCACGGCGACGCGGACCTCGGGGCTCGTGAGCTCGCCCGTCCGGGCGCGGAAGGCGCTCGGAGCCCGCGGGGCGACCTCCGCGCTGAACGTGCCATCGGCGCCGGGGCGGGCCGCGCCGACGGCGGAGAAGGCGCCGTCGGGCCCGCGCTGCTCGATGGTCACCTCGCCCGTCCCGGGCGCCGCGCGGCCCTCCAGCTTGGCGCGCCCGCCCGGCGTCGACGAGGAGCCCGCCGCGGCGAGCGCCAGGCCGAAGACCCGGACCCGGCCGAACATGAAGCGGTGCAGCTTGCAGCGGTACTGGACGTCGCCCTGGGTCGTGAAGACGTGCTGGGTCCTGGCGCCGGGCTCCATCCGGCCCGAGTCGTAGGAGCCGTCGAGGGTCGCCACGTCGTGGGCGATGCGGTCGTCGTTGACCCAGGTCACGGGCTCGCCGACCAGCGCGGTGACGGCGCCGGGGGCGAAGATCTTGTCGGCCATCGCGACCGGCGGCGGCGCGCCGAGCAGCGGCGCGGCGAGCGCGGGCGCCGCGTGGTCGGTCGCGTGCGGGGCCTGGGCGACGGCGGGCGCCGCCACCGGGAGGGTGACCGCGACGGCCGAGGCGACGAGCGTGAGCGCGCGCCTCATCGCCGCACCCGGTAGATCCCGATCATGCCCTGCGTCATGTGCGACTCGACGTGGCAGTGGTACAGCCAGGTGCCGGGGCGGTCCTCCTTCCAGCGCACGCGGAAGCTCTCCGCGGGGCCGATCGTGCGCGTGTCCTCGGGCGTACCGTCGCGCAGGCGCCAGCGGTGCCCGTGCGGATGGAAGGTGTGGAACTCGTCGCCCAGCGACAGGACGTTCCACTCGACCGTCTCGCCGACCCGCGCGCGGAAGACCGGGGTGTTGCCGACGAAGGCGCGGCCGTTGATGGTCTGGAAGCCGCCGACCGCGCCGAAGAACACGGTGAACTCACGGTCGGGGCGCCGCTCGGAGCGTCCCCTGATCGAGAGCGAGCCGTAGAGGCCGCCGGCGATCGAGGCCTCCATGCTCGGCGAGTGGTCGTGGTAGGACCACACGCCGCGCGAGTCGGCTCCGGCGGTGAAGCTGTAGGTGTAGCTCCGGCCGGGCATCACGTTCGCTCCCCGGCCGGAGAAGCCGGGGATGTACGAGCCGTCGCTGCCGAAGGCGTAATGGACGCCGTGGAAGTGCATGGAGTGGGGATTGCGGAAGCGGGTGTCGCGGTTGCGGAAGTGCACGATGAAACGGTCGCCGACGCGCCCGCGGATCTCGGGCCCCACGAGGCCGCGGGTCTGGCTGACGGCGTCGAGCCGGCGCCCCCAGTTGCGCGTGTAGCGGCGGTACATGACGGTCTCGACACGCCTGCGCTCGGGCTCGACCTGGCTGCCGTGGATGGCGTCCTGGCCGTTGGGGGCCACGTCCCACGTCACCGGCACCGCCGCGATCCACAGCTCGCGCACGGCGCCGGGGGCCGGCGCCGCCGTGGCGCCCGCCCCCGAGCGCCGCGAGCAGGCCGATGGCCGCTCGCGACGCGGTGCGATGTCGGGGCGTGACCCGCGCCATCCTCAGCGGACGGTGATCTGGCCCTTCATCTCCTCCGGGTGGATGAGGCAGATGAAGTCGAAGGTCCCCGCCCTCGTGAAGCGGATCGCGCTCGACGTCTGCTCGACGGCGCCGCCGCCGAGGACCCCGGTGCTGATGAACCCGTTGCCGTGGTTCGTGCCGTCGAAGTCGGGCAGCGTGGGCGGCGGGTCGCTCGGCAGGAAGGCGCGGCCGTCGGCCACCAGCGGCGGAGGCGGCCCTCCGGGCGGCGGGACGAACGCGTTCTCGCCGAGGTTGTCGAGGAACGCCTTCGGCCCGACCGACAGGGTGTGCGGCTCCTGCTTGCTGGGCACGGTGAAGCGGACCGTCTGCCCTGCGTCGACCGTGAGGCGCCGCGGGAAGAAGCGCAGGTAGTTGACCGCGCCTCTGTCCGAGCCGCCGCTGATCGTCCGCGCGGGGATGTCCGGGCGGGCGAGCCGCCGCGCCGTCGCTCTGGGCGGTCGCGAGCTGGGCCGCGGCCGCCCGCTTGTCCTGCGCCGCGGTCGGGATCCGCGCGCCTCGCCGCAGCACTCGGACGGTCCCCTTCATCCCGGCGTGGATCGTGCAGTAGTACGTGTAGGAGCCGCGCTTGGGGAAGCGCACCGTGTACGGCCGCGGCTCGCCGAGCGCGATGCCCGAGCTCGTGAGCCGCGTGCCGTCATAGGTCCTGCCGCCCTGGCGAAGGATCGTCGTCGCCCCGATCTGCAGGCGCGGCTGGCCGTTGAACCAGAACTCCTGCCCCGCCGCATCGACGACGCCCGTGTACGGCGCGCTCGGGTCAGGCTCGATGAGGCCGGCGGGTCGCTGCCCGCGGCGGGGAAGCACCACGTCGTGGAAGCCGCGGAACACGTAGCGCACCGAGTCGCCCTGATGGATCGTCACCGCCCGCCGGAAGAAGTCGTTGATCACCAGGTCCTTGGGGGAGAGCCGGGCGTTCGGGCCTGCGTACACGGTCTTCGTGGCAGCCGACGCCGGGCCCGCCGCGAGCGCGGCGACGGCGATGGCTGCGGCGCTGACCGCACCGGCGAGCCGGTGTGCGGACAAGGGTGACCTCCTCTGGGGAACCGGACCTGGGACGGCGAGCAACCTACGCCGCTCCAGAACCCGGCGAAGTGGGGTTATCTCCCCTTTGCACCGGCGGTCCGCCGCATCGCTGCGGCGCGACCGCCCTCAGCCGCGGGGCGGGCCCAGGACGCTGCGCACGAAGCGAAGCACGGTGGGCGTCAGCGGGCTGGTGTCGCCGGGCGCGCCGAGGTCGCGGTTGATCTCCATGTGCGTCTTGTCGAGCAGCAGGACCTGGGCGTCGGGCGCTCCGCCGAGGCTCGCCGCGTAGCGCGCCGCGAGCCCGCCACGGCGGCGCTGGTTGACCACGAGCGCGCGCGGGTCACCCGGATCGGCGTGGGTGAGCATCGACGCGGCGGCCCAGCGCGCGTCGCGGGCCTCCTCGGCGGGCGTGCCGAAGGCATTGGTGAACAGGGTGCGCCGCCCGGCGGGCGCCCGCCGGATCTCGGCCGCGACGTCGAACGCGCCCGCGTCGAGCGGTACGAAGCCGCTGATCGCGGGGCGCGGCCCGGGAAGGCGCCCGAGGTGGGACGGATCGGTGGCGACGAGCGCGACGAGGTGGGCACCGGCCGAGTGGCCGATGAGCGCGATGCGCCGCCGGTCGCCGCCGAAGCCCCGCGCGTGGCGGTGTAGCCAGACGACCGCCTCGGCGACGTCGCGCGGGTGATCGGGGAAGCGGACGCGCGTTGCGTTCGCGGGATCCGGAGGGGACGGCGACAGCCGGTAGTTGACACTGGCGAAGACGTAGCCCGCCCGCGTGAAGAGCCGCGCCTTGGCGCCGACCGCGCGCTTGTCGCCGACCTGCCAGCCGCCGCCGTGCACGTACACGACGATGCCGCGCCGGTCGGCCCTGCGTGCCGGCGCGGGCCGGTACAGGTCGAGCGTGCCGAGCCGCTGCGGGACCGGGACGCTGCCGTCGACGTCGTAGCCGACGCCGGTCCGCGTGAGCGGCGGCGCGCCGGTCTGCGCGACCGCCGCGGGGGGCGCGCAGGCGAGCGCCAGCAGGGCCACGGACGTCGCTGCGCGCGTCATCGTCCGCACGAACAGCGCAACCGCGCCGGAGTTGCGGGGTCTCGCGATATGGTCGCGCGATGCGCCGCCTCCTGCTGTCTCTCACCGTCGTAGCGCTGCTGGGGGTGGGTGGGCCCTCATCAGCGAGCGCGTCCTCGTTCCCCTCGATCATCCAGCTGCCCAACGGATTCGGGCCCGAGGGGATCGCGATCGGGGCCGGCACCCCGGACTTCTACGTCGGGTCGATCCCGACGGGCGCGGTCTACAAGGGCGACCTGCGCAGCGGCGAGGGCGACGTGCTCGTCGAGGGTCGCGAGGGGCGCGCGGCGATCGGGCTGAAGGTCGACCGGCGCCAGCGACTGTTCGTCTCCGGCGGCCCCACGGGCAAGGCGTTCGTCTACGACGCGCGCGACGGCGGGGACCTCGCCGAGTACACGCTGGCGCCGCCCGGCAACACGTTCATCAACGACGTGGTGGTGACGCCGCGCGGAGCGTTCTTCACCGACTCGCGCGCCGGCGCGCTCTCGGTCCTCCCCCTCGACGACGACGGCCACCTGCCCGGGCAGGACGAGGTGCGCTCGCTGCCGCTCACCGGTGACTTCAAGCCCGTGACCGGGCCGGACGCGTTCAACCTCAACGGCATCACCTCGAACCTCAGCGGCAGCAGGCTCATCGCGGTGCAGACGGAGACGGGCAAGCTGTTCCTGATCAACTCGACCACAGGCGAGACCGACGAGATCGAGGTCGCGGGCGTGCCGAGCTTCACCAACGGCGACGGCCTGCTGCTCAGGGGGCGGCGGTTGTACGTCGTGCAGAACTTCTCGAACCAGGTGTCGGTCGTGCAGCTCTCGCAGGACCTCGACGAGGCCAAGGGCACGCTCCTGCGCGTCATCACCGACCCGGCGCTTCGCGTGCCGACGACGATCGCCCGCTCGGGCTCGCGCTACTACGTCGTCAACGCCCGCTTCGGGACGCCGGTGACCACGGACACGGACTACGACGTGGTCAGGCTGCCGGGCCGCTAGATGCGCGTACGCGGCCGCGCCAGCGGCCGCTGTGCGTGCGGCTTGACCGCGGGTGATTGATAGACCTATCATCGGTTCGTGATGGCCGTCCAGACCGCGCGCCCGACCGCGATCAGCCGCCGCGACGAGGTGCTCGACGCCGCGATCGCCGAGTTCGCACGGCACGGCTTCCACGCCGCCAGCACGACGGCGATCGCAAGCCGCGCCGGCATCTCCCAGCCCTACATCTACGCGCTGTTCCCCAACAAGAAGGCGCTCTTCCTCGCGACGCACACGCGGGTCGTGCAGCACATCCGCGACACCTTCGCCCGCGCGGTCGAGGGCGCCGCCGGGCCGGGCGACGCCCTGCGGCGCGCCGGCGGCGCGTTCATCGCGCTGCTCTCCGAGCGCGAGGAGCTGCGCTGCCAGCTGCAGGGCTACGCGGCGTCGGGCGACCCGGAGGTGCGCGAGCACGTGCGCGCCGAGTTCATCGGGCTGTTCGACGATGTCGCGGCCATGACCGGCGCCACGCGCGACGAGGTCGCGCTGTTCATCGCCGGCGGCATGTTCTTCACGATCGCCGGTGCGCTCGAGGTGCCGCGCGAGTACTGGCCCAAGCCCCCCTACGCCGAAGGAGCACGCTGATGTGCCACAGCCGCCACACGCGGCATGCCCGCCATCCCCACCGGTCGACGCACGAGTCGCCGTGGACCGCCCCGGCGGACCCGCCGACCGGTCCGGTGCGCGCGGGCGACGCCGACCGTGAGCGCGCCGCCGAGGCGCTGCGCGCCCACGCGGGCGCGGGCAGGCTGGACCCCGACGAGCTGGAGCGCCGCCTCGAGACGGTGCTCACCGCGACGTACCTGAGCGAGCTGGACGCCGCGCTGGCCGACCTGCCGCGCCTGCGGGCGAGCGAGCGGCCGCGCACGCCCCGCGGCGAGGGCTCTGCCGGGCAGGCCGGCCCGGGCGGCCTGCCGCGCACCGCCGTCCTGCTCGGCGCGGTCGCGACGCTGCTCGTCGTCACGATGCTCACCGGCCTGTGGGCGCTGTGGTGGCTGATGTTCCCGATCGCGATGGTCACGCACCCGCGGGGCTCCTGCTCGCGGCACAGCCGGGCAGCGTCGCGGCCGGCCTCCGTCTAGCGCGTCAGGGCCGCGCGCCGGCGAGGCGCTCGAGCAGCCGGTCGACCAGCTCCGCCTGCGCCGCGATCAGCTTCTCGCGCGCCTCGGCGGGACCGAACCAGGCCGCGCGGTCGACCTCGGGGAACTCGCGTGTCGTCCCCGAGCGCGGCGGCCACTCCATCGCGAAGCTGGTGCTGCGCACGGTGTCCGGATCGAGGTCGCCCTCCAGCGCGAACGCCTCCACCACCTTGCCGCCCTTCTGGCGGACCGTGCCGAGCTCGAGCAGCGGGCCGGCGGGCGGCGCCGACCCGAGCTCCTCCTCGAACTCGCGGCGAGCGCAGGCGCGCGCGTCCTCGCCCTCGTCGAGCACCCCCTTGGGGATCGACCAGGCGCCCGCGTCGCGCCTGGCCCACAGCGGGCCGCCAGGATGCACCAGCAGCACCTCGGGCCCGCCGGGGCCCTGACGGTGCAGCAGGATGCCGGCACTGCGCACCGCCGCCATCAGCGCCACGGGCGGCGCAGCGGCGCCCGGCGCCGGCCGCGGCTCAGCGCACCGGCGGCAGCGCCGGCTGCCGCGCCGGCGAGCGCGGCGACGAGGGCCGGCACGGCGCCCTCGCGCCGCCGGTGCACGGGCGCGAAGCGCGAGCCCGCCGCGCCGACGTCGAGCACCCCGATCGGCACCGCCTCGATCGTCCCGCCGCCGTCGACGCGCACACGCGCGACCGGTACGAGCGTGCGCCCGGCCTCGCGGATCGGCGCGCCGTAGCACAGGCCGGCGGGGTTGGCGAGCGCGTCGAGGCCACGGGCGGCGAGGGCAGGCGGCGGGAGCGGCGCGACGGTGGCGCCGACGGCCCGCTCGTCGACCGGCTCCGCGTCGACCGGCTCACCCTCGAACGCGCGCTCGGGCACGCCGGGAACGGCCTCGGCGGCGCTGCGCGCGGCCGCCTCGCCGGCCTTCCTGGCCTTCTTCGCCGCGCGCTTCTTGTCGGTCTTGGCCACTCAGTCCTCGTAGGGCACGAAGTCGCGCTTGCGCGCTCCGCACACGGGACAGAACCACGTGTCCGGGATGTCGTCGAAGGCCGTGCCGGGCGGGATGCCGCCGTCGGGGTCCCCGTCGGCGGGGTCGTAGATGAACCCGCAGGACTCGCAGATCCAGCGCTGCACGGCCGTCGTCTCACTCATGGGGCGAACAGTAGCCTTCGGCAGGTGGAGGTCGAGCGCCCGGCTGGGGGCGAGGAGCTGAACGTCTCGGGCGAGCCCACGCCGCCCCGCCAGGCGGCGACCGTGATCGTCCTGCGCGGCGGCGACCGGGTGCTCGAGCTGCTGCTCGTGCGGCGCACGCCCAAGGCGCGCTTCATGGGTGGCGTGTGGGTCTTCCCGGGCGGCGCCGTCGACGCCGCGGAGGGCAGCGGCGACGCGTCGCACCGCGTGGCGGCCGTGCGCGAGCTGGCCGAGGAGGCCGCCCTCGACGATCGCCGACCCGGCCGAGCTCGTGAAGTTCTCGCGCTGGATCACGCCGGCGGAGGTGGCCATCCGCTTCGACACGCACTTCTTCCTCGTCGCGCTGCCCGCCGGCCAGGAGCCGCGGGTCGACGGCGAGGAGTGCGTCGACCTGCGCTGGCTCACGCCGCGCGAGGCGCTCGAACTGCACGCGGACGGCCGGCTCGACCTCGTCTTCCCGACGATCAAGACGCTCGAGCAGCTCGAGCCCTTCGGCTCGGCCGCCGAGGCGCTCGACCACGCCCGCGGGCGCGACGTGCGTGCCCGTCGCAACCGCGCGTCGTCGTGACCGGCGAGATCGCGCGCGTGCTGCTGCCCGGCGAGCCGGGCTACGACGACTAGAGGTGGCCGCAGGCCGGGCGCTCGGGAGGTAGCGTAGGCCCGCCATGATCGCCACCCTGCCCGACCGGCTGCTGGAGGTCTTCGAGCGGTCGGTCACCACGGAGTACGTCACCGTCGACCACCGCGGGCAGCCGATCGTCTGGCCCGTCACGCCCTACTTCCGCCGCGAGGACCAGACGATCGACGTCACGACCGGTCTCGGCTACCCCAAGAAGGCCGACGACGCCGCGGCCAACCCGCACGTCGCCCTGCTGTTCTCCGACCCGACGGGCAGCGGCCTCGACGACCCGCCGATGGTGCTCGTGCAGGGCACCGCGCACGGTCGACGACCGCGACCTCGACGCCAACCGCGACCGCTACGCGCGCGAGTCGGCCGCCAAGCTGCCGGCGACGCGCCGGCGGCAGCCTCCGGGGGCGCTGCGCCCGCTGTTCGACTGGTACGCGACGCGGATCTACGTGCGGGTGCGTCCCGAGCGCGTGTACTCGTGGCCCGAGGAGGATCCCGAGCGCGAGCCCGAGCTGCTCGACGCGCACCTCGAGGAGGTCCGCTCCGGCCACAACGAGGAGCCCGAGGAGGGCCACGCGCCGCCCGAGGGCGGCGGCACCGTGTGGCACGAGCGCCTGGAGGAGCTCGGCCGCGACCACCCGACCGCGGCGCTCGCGGTCGTCGGCCCCGACGGCTTCCCGTTCGCCGTGCGCGTGGCGGTGCGCGCGGAGCGCACCGCGGGGCTCGTGCACCTCGAGGCCGATCCGGTGGGCGCGCCGCTGGAGCCGGGTCTCGCCTGCCTCACCGCCCATGCCCACGCGCCCGACTTCACGTGGCAGCGCAACTTCCAGGTGCGCGGCGACCTCGTCCGCACGGGAGACGGCTGGGCACTCGCCCCGCATCGCGTCGTCGGCGGCTTCGAGCTGCCGCCGGGCGCCGGGCTTCGGCACCACGCCGCCAACGCCCGCAAGGCCATCGGCTACGCGCGCACCGCACGGGCACGGCGCAGAGGCGGGGACAGGGGCCGAGGGGCCGGCTGATGCCCCCCGCGGCCCGGGCGCGGCGGCCGCAGGCGAGCGGCCTCACCGTCGCGGTCACAGGCCCGACCGGCGAGATCGGCAAGCCGTTCATCGCGGCCCTGGAGGCAACGCCCGGCGTCGTGCGCGTGATCGGCATGGCGCGCCGGCCGTTCGACCCCGCCTCGCGCGGATGGACGAAGACCGAGTACCGCCGCGGGGACGTCCTGGACCGGGCCTCGGTCGAGCGGCTGGTCGACGGCGCAGACGTCGTCGTGCACCTCGCCTTCGTCATCCTCGGGGCCGGCGAGGACACCCGTCACATCAACGTGGAGGGCTCACGCAACGTCTTCGAGGCGGCGGCGCAGGCCGGCGCGCAGCGGCTCGTCTACGCGTCGTCGGTCGCCGCGTACGGGTTCCCCGACGTCGAGGGGCTGCTCGACGAGGAGATGCCGGCCGCCGGTCACGAGCGCCACCCCTACTCCGCCCACAAGGCCGAGGTCGAGCGCGTGCTGGACGACGCGCTCGCGGGCAGCGAGACGGGCGCGTACGTGTTCCGGCCGTGCATCGTCGCCGGGCCCGAGGCGCCCCTGCTGGTGGACAGCATCCCCTTCGTGCAGCTCTCCGAGCGCCTGCCGGGCGCCGTCCGCGCGCTGTTCGACCAGGTGCCGATCCTGAAGCCGGTGCTCCCCGACCCGGGCGTGCCGTTCCAGCTCGTGCACCACGACGACGTCGCGTCGGCGCTCGTCAAGGGCGTGCTCGGCCGCGGCCGGCCGGGCGCCTACAACCTCGCGGGCCCGGGCGAGCTGACGATGCGCGACCTCGCGGACGCGCTCGGCTGGTACACCGTGCCCGTCCCCGAGCTGGCCGTCGACGCGACCGCCGAGGTCGTCGCCAGGCTGCCGTTCCTGCCCGAGGAGACGACGTGGATCGAGGCCCTGCGCCGGCCCGTGCTCATGGACACGACGAAGGCGCGGCGCGCGCTGCGCTGGCGCCCCCGGCACGACGCGCACGAGACGCTGCGCCAGACCGTCGCCGGCTCGCGCGAGGACCTCAGCGCGTCACTTCGGTGACCGGCACGCCGAAGCGGCGCTGGGCCTCGCCGGCCACGTCGTCCTCGCGGTAGCGGGTGGCGTCCTCCTCGCGCACGAAGACGAGCACGCGGTCGGCGTCGTAGGTCGCGAGCGCGTCCTGCAGCGCGACCAGCGGCTCGCTCTCGCCGGTGGTCGCCCGGGCGCGCGCGCCGCCCTCGCGCAGCGCGGCGGCGGTGCGCTGCGCGGCAGAGTCCGCGTCGGCGATCGCCTCGTCGCTGTCGGACACCCAGAAGGCCAGCGCGGACTCGTTGACGGCGGGCGAGACGACCAGCACCTCGCTGCCCTCGAGGTCCTCGTCGCCGAGCGCGCGGCGCACGTCGCCGGCGTCGACGGGATCAGTGGCGAGCACGAGCAGCCGCATGGCGGGCGTGATCCTATCCGCGGGCCAGATCGTCGCGGCCCGCGGCCTCGAGCTGCTCGCGGTAGCGGGCGAACACCGGCTCGCCGATCGGCACGAGCTCGAGCACCTTCGCCGCCGGCCCGCGCGGCGTGATCTCGCCGCGGGCGAGTGCGACCGCGGGGTTGACCATGCCCAGCCAGAAGCGATGGGCGACGTCGGCGTCCATGCGCAGCACGACCTCCGGCCGCAGGTCGGTCTGGCCCAGGTCGACGCGGCGCTCCTCGCCGTCGACCGCGCGAACGGTCAGCTGGGCGTCGGGCGCGCGCAGCTGGTACTGCACGGTCGTGTTGGCCCGCGCGAAGGGCGCGCCGAGCTGCTCGTCGGCGACGACGTCCTGCAGGAGCTTGCCGAGGTGCTCGTAGACCTCGGCGTCGGTGGCGAAGGTGGGCATGTCGGTGGGGTACCCCATCACACGCTCGGCGGTCGGCGCGGCGAGGCGCGTAGGCGATGCCTTGACGGACCTCCTTTCGGAGTGGTAGGCCTAGGCCATCCGCCTCGTCGTCCGGCTCGCTGCGGTCCTCCTGGCCGCCGTCACGCTCTCCGCCTGCGCGGTGGGACGGACGAGCCCGGCCACCGACGTCACGGCGACCGGCGCCACGCTGCGGGGCGCGGTCGAGTCCGATCGCGACCAGACGGTCACGTGGTGGTTCGAGTACGGCACCTCGACCGTCTACGGCAGCGAGACCCCGCGACGGACCCTCACCATGGGTCGGACGCGGGTCGACGTCTCGGAGGCCCTCGGAGGGCTCGAGCCCGACACGGCCTACCACGTCCGGCTCTGTGCGCAGGCCCCCGACTTCGACGCGTTCTGCGGCGACGACCAGGCCTTCACGACCGCAGCCCGACGCCCCGCCCACCGAGCTCTCGATCACCGCCACCCCGGCGCTGTACCCGGCCTTCGATCCCGCCGTCAGCGACTACGTCACGCGCTGCGGCAGCGACCCGGTCGCGTTCGACGTCGGCGCGCCGGCAGGGCACCACGGTGGCCGTCGACGGGGCGGCGGCGCGCAGCGGTCGCTTCACCGAGAGCGTCCAGCTCGCCGCCGGGCAGCGGGCCGCGATCACGGCCACGACCGGCGCGCACGACCGACACCTTCCACGTCCGCTGCCTGCCCGCCGACTTCCCCGCCTGGACCCACGCGCGAAGCGGCCAGCCCAGCCAGGGCTGGACGCTCGTGAGCGTCGTCAAGGGGTCCACCACGGCCCAGCACGTGGTCTTCTTCGACAACCGCGGCGTGCCCGTCTGGTGGTACAGCCCAGTCGGGATCTTCCCGATCGACGCCAAGCTGCTGTCGGACGACAGCGTGGCGTTCGCCGAGTGGAGCCTCAGCAGCTTCAACGCCGACCCAGCGAGGAAGTACCAGGTGCGCGGCCTGGACGGCACCCTCGTGCGGACGCTGCAGACCGTGGGCGTGCCCACCGACTTCCACGATCTGCAGGAGCTGCCCAACGGCAACTACCTGCTCGTGGCCTACAAGCCGCGCGACCACGTCGACCTCAGCGCGTACGGCAAGTCCAGCGACTCCACCGTGCTCGACGCCGAGATCCAGGAGCTCACCCCGGACGGGCAGCTCGTGTGGTCGTGGAACTCCAAGGACCACATCGACCTCGACGAGACCGGCCGCTGGTGGAACATCCAGAACCCCGGGCCCCTGCCCGACGGGCGCCAGGCCATGGACCACATCCACATCAACGCCGTCGAGCCCGACGGCACCGGCCTGCTCATCTCCTTGCGCCACACGGACGCGATCTACCGCATCAGCCGCACCGACGGCCACGTCGAGTGGAAGCTCGGCGGGACCGCGATCCCCGAGAGCCTGACCGTGGCCGACGACCGCGCTCCCCCCGCCACGCTCGGCGGCCAGCACGACGTCCGCCGCCTCGCCGACGGGACCGTGAGCGTGTACGACAACGGCACCGGCCTCGGGCGGCCGCCCCGCGCTGCCCGCTACAGCATCGACACCACGGCGGGCACCGCCACCCTCGTGGAGAGCGTCGCCGACGCCGACATCACCGCCTCCGGCTGCTGTGGCAGCGCCCGCAAGCTCGGCTCGGGCGGCTGGCTGCTGGCCTGGGGTGGCCAGCCCGTCGTCGCCGAGTACGCCGCGGACGGCTCGCGTCGCTTCAAGCTGCAGATCCCCGGGGCCACGCTGTACCGCGCCGTCCCCGTCCCCGTCACGCGGCTCAGCGCTGCGCAGCTGCGCCAGGCGATGGACGCGATGTTCCCGCGCTGAGCCGCGGCGCGAGGCGCAGGACGCGCCCGCGCACCGAGACGGCCAGGAGCTCGCCGGTCGCGTCCTCGCCGAAGGAGACCACGCCGGGCAGGCGCGCGGCCTCGCGGCGCAGGTCCGCGGCAGCGCGGTCGGCGGCGCCGCGCGCGTCGAGGCTCCAGATCGTCCCCGTGCAGAGGTCGCCGTAGACGTAGCGCCCGCGCAGCGCGCGCACGGCACGCCCGCGATACACATGGCCGCCGGTGACCGAGCACCCCTCCCGGTGGCGGTACGCGGCGACGGGCCACACGAGGCGGCCCAGGCGCCGCAGCGGCTTGCGCCCGACGGGCCGGTGGGCCTCGAAGGCCGGCCAGCCGAGGTTCAGCAGCCCGTCCCCACCGTCGGGAAGGCGCACGGCGTCGACCTCCTCGAGCTCGTCCTGCCCCACGTCGCCGATCCACACCAGCCCGGTGCGCCGGTCGCGTGAGAGGCGCCACGGGTTGCGCAGCCCGATCGCGAGCGTCTGCCAACCGGCCCGCGGCCGCGCGGGGTCGTAGCGCAGGAGCTTGCCGAGCCTGCTTGCGGGGTCCTGGGCCCGGTGGCCGGGGTCGAAGGCGCTGCCGCCGTCGCCGAGCCCGAGCAGCAGCCGCCCGCGGTCATCGACGAGCAGCGTGCCGCCCTTGTGGTTCTCGTAGGGCTGATGGACCGCCAGCAGCGTGCGCGCGGCGCGCCCGTCGGCCGCGTCGCGGCCCGGCGGGCACGGCGACGACGCGCGTGTCGCCGCGGCGGTCGGTGTACATGGCGTAGAGGCGCCGGCCGTCCGGGGCGAAGGCGATGGTCAACAGGCCGCGCTCGCCACCGGAGCGCACGCGGCGGCGCAGGTCGAGGAACGCCCGCCGGCGCGGCGCGCGGCCCTCCAGGACGCGCACCGTCCCGTGCTGCTCGGCGACGTAGAGGCGCCCGTCGCTCGGCCGCGCGACGACCTGGACCGGCCGGCGCAGCCCCGAGGCAAGCGGCCGCAGGGCGAAGCTGCGCGCGCGGCCCGCGACGCGCGCCGGCGGTGGGCCGGGCGGCTTGTCGGGCGCCTGGCGCCACAGCGGCAGGCGTGGCGCGACATCGCTCTCGGCCCCGGCTCCCGGTCCACCCGCCGGGCTGGCCGGCCGCCCGGCGTCGCCGCCGCAGCCGGAGAGCGAGGCGGCCAGGAGGGCGGTGGCGAGGGCGGTTCGGCGCGGCACGGCGGCGCACCCTATCGCGTATTAGGGTCCCCTAACCACGGTGGGCGGGTAGCCCCGCGGGCAGGCCGAGCGAGCCGTACCCACCTCAAGGAGGCACCATGGCCGAAGAGACCCGAGAGCAGCCCCCTCAGTCCGGAGGAGAGAACCGCGGCGTCGACGAGGACGTGCGGGGCGAGGGCGACGAGGGCGCACGCAGCGCCGCGGCGACCCCGCCGATCGGCGACGAGTCCGAACACGGCCAGACCGCGTCGCCCGCGCCCCCGGACGACGTCGGCGTACCGCCCGACGAGGAGATGAACCAGCCGGACGAGTAGCCACTAGCAGCGCACCGCCACCTGCCAGCGCCGCGAGCGGCCCATGACGCGGGAGGCGGGCGGCAGCGCGGGCTGGACCGTCGCGCCGCGGCGTACCCGCGAGCGCAGCAGGGCGCCGGCGAGCGCGGGGTCGAACGCGACCTCGCGCTTGTGCACGCCCAGCGCCCAGGCGACGGCCGGGCCGCGGTAGCGCCCGGTCACGGGGCGGCCGCAGGCGAGCAGGGCGTCACGACCGCCGGCGCGCTGCACCGCCTCGCCCAGCGACCCGTAGAGCTCGGCCTGGTCGCCGGCGCGGCGCAGCTCGCCGCGGATGTCACCCGCGCGCAGGGCGACGAAGGGCGCCAGCGCGACAATCGCCAGCGCGACAACCGCCGGCACGGCCGCGGCCGGCGCCCACCGCGCCGCCAGCCCCACTCCCGCGCCGGCGCTCACCGCCAGCGCGACGGCGCCCGGCAGGGCGTAGCGCGGCTCGCCCGACGAGCCGCCCTCCGCCATGAGCGCGACGAGCGCGATCCAGGCCAGGCCGGCGACGGCGGGCAGCGCCGCGCCGGCCCACCGTCGCGTCGTCGCGCCGTGGCGCACGAGGAACCCCAGTCCCGCAAGCGGGCCGCCGCGCCTGGCCCGCAGGGCGCGGCGCAGCCCGGTCGCCGCAACGAGAACCGTGGCGAGTGCGGCCAGCCCGACCGGCACGAGCGGCAGCGCGGCCGCCTCGCGCAGGGACGCGAGCGCCGGGCGCTGCGCCGTGGCCGGCGCGCCGGGGTTCGGGACGCGCGCGCGCTCCAGCGAGCGCAGCAGATCGCCCGAGCCCCAGAGGTCGGGCAAGAACCACAGCGCGGGCAGGGCGGCCGCCGCCGCGGCGAGCGCCGGGCGCAGGTCCGGCTGGCGCCGCCACAGCCACAGCCCGTACGCGCCCAGGAACGGCCACGCCTCAGGACGGATCAGCGCCGCCGCGAGCGCCAGTCCGAGCGCGACCCGGTGGCGACCGTCCAGCGCCCGGTCGAGGGCGCCCAGCGCGAGCGCGACGAACAGCCCCTCCGCGTTGCCGACGGCGGCGTGCCACCACCAGCCCGCCGTCAGCGCCACACCCGCGCCCGCGACCGCCGCGGCGAGCCACGAGCCGCCCGCAAGGCGCCAGGCCAGGCGGGCCGCGAGCAGCACCGCGGCGATCGCTCCCGCCCGCGCGACCAGCAGCCACAGCGCCGGCGCGGCGTCGCCTGCGGGCGCCAGCAGGGCGGCGACGGCGACGGGCAGCGGCTTGAACGCGGGGCCGTCGACCGTGTCGAGCCGCAGGCCCGCGAGCTCGCGGCCCCACAGCAGCCACGCCCACGGGTCGTAGCCGGGCTGGGACGGTGCGAGCAGGCTGAGCGCGGCGAGCACGACGACGCCGGCGAGGACGGTGACGCGGGTCACGCGGCACCCAGCCTAGGCGGTGCTACGTTCAGCCCGACCCCTTCAGGAGAGGAGAGCACAGCGATGGCCACCGCCACGCAGACGCTGCAGAACTTCATCGACGGCGAGTTCGTCGCCCCGGCCGACGGCCGCACCGAGGCCGTGCTCAACCCGGCCACGGCCGAGGAGATCGCGCAGGCCCCCGCGTCCACGGCCACCGACGTCGACCGTGCGGTGAAGGCCGCGCGCGCCGCGTTCACGAGCTGGGGAGACACGACGCCCGCCGAGCGCTCGCTGGCGCTGCTGCGCCTGGCCGACAAGCTCGAGGAGCACGCCGACGAGATCGCCGAGCTCGAGTCCGCCAACGCCGGGAAGCCGCTGCAGGCGTTCAAGGACGACGAGATCCCCTTCATGGTCGACAACCTGCGCTTCTTCGCGGGCGCGGCGCGCACGATGGAGGGCAAGCCGGCCGGCGAGTACCTCGAGGGCTACACCTCCATGATCCGGCGCGAGCCCGTCGGCGTGATCGGCCAGATCGCCCCCTGGAACTACCCGCTGATGATGGCGGTCTGGAAGATCGGGCCGGCGCTGGCCACCGGCAACACGGTCATCCTCAAGCCCGCCCCCACGACGCCGCTCAGCGCGCTGAAGCTCGCCGAGTACGCCGCTGAGGTCCTGCCCAAGGGCGTCCTCAACGTCGTCGCGGGCGGCAACGAGGCCGGCGCGGCGCTCGTCGAGCACGAGGACGTCGACATGGTGTCGCTGACCGGCTCGGTGGAGACCGGCCGCTGGATCGCCGAGCACGCCGCGAAGACGCTCAAGCGCGTGCACCTGGAGCTGGGCGGCAAGGCCCCCGTCATCGTCTTCGACGACGCCGACATGGAGGCCGCGATGGAGACGATCGCCGGCACCGGGCTCTACAACGCCGGCCAGGACTGCACGGCGGCCACGCGCATCCTGGCCAAGGCCGACGTCTACGACGACGTGGTCAGCGGGCTGGCCGAGCAGGCCAAGGGTTACGTCATGGGCGACACGCGCTCGGCCGACACGACGCTCGGCCCGCTGAACTCAGCGCGCCAGCGCGAGCGCGTCGAGGGCTTCCTGCAGCGCAGGCCCGACCACGCCGAGGTCGTCACGGGCGGCGGCGAGCCCAACCTGCCCGGCTTCTTCCTGGAGCCGACGGTGGTCTCCGGCCTGCGCCAGGACGACGAGATGATCCAGCGCGAGATCTTCGGACCGGTCATGACCGTGCAGCCCTTCACCGACGAGGCAGAGGCGATCGCCTGGGCCAACGGGACGAAGTACGGGCTGGCCTCCTCGGTGTGGACGCGCGACATCGGCCGCGCGCTGCGGGTGTCCAAGGCGCTGCGCTTCGGGTGCGTGTGGATCAACGACCACATCCCGATCGCCAGCGAGATGCCGCACGGCGGCTACGGGGACTCGGGCTACGGCAAGGACCTGTCCATGTACGCGCTCGAGGACTACACGCAGATCAAGCACGTCATGGCGAGCCTCTCCTAGGAGGCTCCAAGGGCCGGCCACCCCCGTGGCCGGCCCCCGTCATCGTGTCCCCCCGCACCACAGCCGCCACTCGGCGTCGAGCTCGTCGTGGAGAACGGGCTCGGGCCGGCCGGGCTCGGTGCGCTCGGGCGACGCGACGTCCGGCGCGTCAGGGCCCGAGCCGGTCGCCGTGGAGCCCTCGCGCAGGACGGCGGTGGCGTCGCCGCCGGCGAGGAGGATGAGCATGAGCCTGCGTGAGTGCTCTCGGCTGCGCATGTCACCTCTGGCGTGACATCGCGGTGAACATCGTTCCGTGCCGCCGGTCGCCGCTTGCGCGCTCGCCGCCCTGGCTCTAGCTTCGGCGTCCGGTGCACGACGTCGCCACGCCCTCGCAGCCCACCCGCCCGACCGTCGGCCGCGCGCGCGAGCTGTCCGAGCTGGAGGAGCTGCTCGAGCGCGCCGCTGCGGGGACCGGGTCCGTGGCCATGCTCACCGGCGAGCCCGGCATCGGCAAGACGCGCCTGGCGGCGACCCTCGCCGCACGCTGCGCCGACCATGGCGCGCGGCCCGTCTGGGCGGCGTGCTGGGACGGCGGCGGCGCGCCCGCGTACTGGCCCTGGATCCAGGTGCTGCGCCGGCTGCTGGCCGACGGGGAGCGGGCTGCGCTCGCACCGCCGGCGCCGCATGCGGCGCACGTGGCCCGGCTGGTGCCCGAGCTCGCCGGCCGGCTGCCCGCCGGCGATCCGGCCGGCCCCGCCCCCCAGCGCGCCGGCGCCGGCAACGACGACGACCGCTTCCGGCTCTTCGACGCGGTCGCCGCGACCCTGCGGGCGGTCGCGGCGCAGGGCCCGCTGCTGCTCGTGCTCGACGACCTCCACGACGCCGACGCGTCGTCGCTGGCGCTGCTGGACTTCGTGTCGCGCGACGTCGACGGGCTGGCGCTGCTGATCGTCGGCACCTACCGCGACCGGGGCACGACGGCGGGCGCCCGCGCCGAGCCGGCCGCGGTCGCCCCGCAGGCGCGGCGCTTCCAGCTCACGGGCCTGGACCCGGCGGACGTCGCGCAGCTCGTCGCCGCCCGCGTCCCCGGCACGCCGCCGGAGTCGCTGGCCCGGGAGCTGCACCAGCGCACCAGCGGCAACCCGCTGTTCGTCGACGAGCTGCTCGGGCTCGTCGAGCGCGAGGGCCCGCCGCGGGCGGGCGGCGACGTGCCGCTGCCCGCGGGCGTGCGCGACGCCATCGGCCGGCGCCTGGAGCCGCTCGGCGCGCCCGCCGGGACGCTGCTGCAGGTCGCGGCCGTCGTGGGCGGGAAGTTCCGCCTGGAGACCGTGGCCGCCGCCGCCGGCCTGCCTGCGGGCGAGGCCTTCGACCACCTCGAGGAGGCGATCGCGGGCGGCTTCGTGGACGACGCGGCGGGCACGGCGGAGCCGACGTTCGCCTTCACCCACGGGCTCGTGCGCGAGACGATCTACGACCGCCTCTCGCGCCGCCGGCGCGCCGAGCTGCACGCGACAGTGGCCGCAGTCCTCGAGCGCCGCTACGCCGCCGCCCCCGAGGCGCACCTGGCCGAGGTGGCCCACCACCTGTTCGAGGCGTTGCCGTTCGGCGACCGTGCGCGGGCGCATGAGTTCGCCCGCAGCGCCGGCGAGCGCGCCCTCGGCCTCGCGGCGTGGGAGGAGGCGGTCGAGCATCTCGCCCGGGCGCTCGCGCTGCAGGAGCACCTCGACACGCCTCCCGGCGAGCGCGCGGCGCTGCTGCTCTCCCTGGGCCGCGCCCAGACCAGGGCCTCCGACCCGGCCGCGCGCGACACCCTGCTGGCGGCGGCGTCCGCGTCGCGCACGGCCGGCGACGCGGTGGGCCTGGCGCGCGCCGCCGTCGAGCTCGGGGCGGTCGGGCTGCCGCCGGGCGACGTGGACGACGAGATGGTGGCGCTGCTCGAGGAGGCGCTCGACGCGCTCGACGACCGCCCGACCGAGCTGCGCGGCGTCGTCCTGGCTCGCCTCGCCGTCCAGCACTACTGGTCGCCCGAGCCCGCTGCGCCGCTGCCGCCGGCTCGCCTCGCGCTGGCCGAGGCGGCTGGGCGCATCCTCCCCGAGGTCGCCGACCCCGGCGCCGCCCTGGACATCGGCACGCAGATCCACCTGGCCACCAGCGGGCTGGAGTCGCCCGCGCGCCTGGCGCACCTCGACCGGCTGCTGGAGCAGGCGCGCACCGCCGGCCGTCTCGAGGCCGAGGCGCAGATCCGCGTGTGGCGCATCTCAGCCGCCACCCAGCTCGGCGACCTGCGCACCGCCGGCATCGAGACCGAGCGCTTCGCACGGCTGGCCCAGCGCCTGCGCCAGCCGCGTTGGCTGTGGTACGTGCCCCAGCTGCGCGCCGTGCGGGCGCTCGTCGAGGGGCGCCTGGCCGAGGCCGACGAGCTGCGCACCGCCGCCGGCGAGCAGGGGCTGTCGATCCCCGGCTCGATGGCGCCGCTGCTGGTGAGCGGGCTGCTGGTGAGCATCCGCTACACCCAGCGCGACCTCGCCGCCTTCGTCGACGCGGTCACGGCGCTGGCCGACGCCCATCCGGCGATGGGGGTGTGGCAGTGCGTGCGCGTCGCCGCGCTGCTGGACGCCGGGCGCGACGCGGAGGCACGGGCCGTGCTCGACGGGCTGGTGGGCGACGACGCGGTCGAGCTGGCCCAGGACGTGACCTGGATCGTCTCCTGCGTGCTGCTGGCCGACAGCGCCGTGCGCCTGGGGGACGAGCGTGCCGCGAGGCCGCTGCTGGCCGCCCTCGAGCCGCACGTGCACCGCAACGCGACGCTGGCCAGCGCTGCCTTCCTGGGACCGGTCGCGCGCCCGGCCGGCGCGCTCGCGTCGCTCCTGCATCGCCACGACGCTGCGCTGACGCACCTGGCCGCGGCCCGCCGCGCGGCCGAGCGCGGCGGCATGCGCGCGGTGCTCGCCTGGGTGGCGCTCGACGAGGCCGCGGCGCGGCGCCGGCGCGGGGCCACCGGTGACGCCGCCGCCGCGACCGCGGCGCTGCACGAGGCGCAGGCCCGCGGCGCGCAGACGGGCCTCGAGGCGGTCAGCGCGCGCGCCCGGGCGCTCCTGGACGAGGAGGGCGCCGCACCGCCGGAGCGCGTCACGCGGCAGCCGCCCTCCGGCGCGGACGCCTCGCTGCGGCGCGAGGGCGACGTGTGGACCCTGGCCCTCGACGGGCGGACGCTGCGCGTGCGTCACGCCAAGGGCGTCGAGTACCTCGCCACGCTGCTCGAGCACCCCGGCGTCGAGGTGCACGCGCTGGACCTGGCCGCCGCTGCGCCGGAACCCGCCCCGCGCCTCGGCGGCGCGCCGGCGGCCGACGCCGGCCTGACCGCACGCGCGCCGGGCGCCGACGGCCCCGGCCCGGCGCTCGACGCCCAGGCGAAGCGCTCCTACCGCGCGCGGGCCGCCGAGCTGCGCGACGAGCTCGACGAGGCCGAGGCGTTCAACGACCCCGAGCGCGCCGCCCGCGCGCGCGAGGAGCTCGACTTCCTCGCCGCCGAGCTCGCCGGCGCGGTCGGCCTGCGGCGGTCGCGACCGGCCCACCGGCTCCAGACGCCGAGCGGGCGCGCGTGAACGTCACGCGCGCGATCCGCTCGGTGCTGCGGCGCGTCGGCCGAGCACGACGCCGGCCTGGGCCACGAGCTGCGGTCGACGATCCGGACGGGCACGTTCTGCGCCTACGGCCCGACCCGCGCAGACCGCTGCGCTGGCGCGTCGAGCGCGGCTAGCGCGTGGCCCGCGAGCGCTTCGACGCGATCGTCGTCGGCACCGGCTTCGGGGGCTCGGTCACCGCGGCCAAGCTCGCAGAGGCGGGCTGGAACGTCCTCGTGCTCGAGCGCGGACGGCCGTATCCGCCCGGCAGCTTCCCGCGCAGCCCGGCCGAGATGGCCCGGGCCTTCTGGGACCCCGACGCCGGCCGCTCGGGCTGTTCGACGTCTGGTCCTTCCACGACCTCGACGCGGTCGTGGCCAGCGGCCTGGGCGGCGGGTCGCTCATCTACGCCAACGTCCTGCAGCGCAAGCCGCCCGAGACGTTCGCCGCCGGGCGACGAGCGCTGGCCGCTGGAGCCCGACGACGCTCGACGGCCACTACACGGCCGTCGAGCAGGTGCTCAACCCGGTGGCCTACCCCTACGCGGCCAGCACCCCGAAGACGGCAGCGTTCACGCGCGGCGGCAGACCGCCGCCGGCGGGACGCTCGTGCGCGACGCCGCTGGCCGTCAGCTTCGCGGCGGACGGGCGACGGCCCGGCGCCGGGCCGTCCGCTGGACGCCCCGAACCTCCACGGCGTCCCGCGCTCCACGTGCCGGCTGTGCGGCGAGTGCGACGTCGGCTGCAACTACGGCGCGAAGAACACGCTCGACCTCACGTACCTCAGCGCGATCGCACAGGACGCCGACATCCGCAGCCTGTGCGAGGTCCGGACGGTCGCCCGGCGGGCGGGCGGCGGCTACGAGGTCGGCTGGGTGCGCCGCGACGGCGCCGGCGGGGAGAGCGCGCACCGCGCCGTGGCGCCCCACGTCGTCCTGTGCGCGGGCACGCTCGGGACGACGCGCCTGCTGCTGCGCAACCGCGCGAGCCTGCCCGGGCTGAGCACCCGGCTGGGCGATCGCTTCAGCACCAACGGCGACCTGCTCACCTTCGCCCACGCGACAGCGGAGCCGGTCGAGATGGCGCACGGTCCCGTCATCACGGCGACGGCGCGCTGGCAGGACGGCGAGCGCCTGCACCAGGTGCAGGACGGCGGCGTCCCTGCGCTCGGCCCCTGGCTCGTGCACCAGCTCGGCGCCGTGGGCACGCTGCGCGCCAACCTGGGGTTCCTGGCCGGCGTCCTGCTCGGCCACCGCCGCTTCCTGCTGCGCCGGGTATGGCGGGCCCTCAGCGGCGACCGCGACACGAACGTCAGCGCCGAGCTCGCGCGGCTGTTCGAGGGGCCCTCCCCGCGGGTCCTCCCCATGCTCGGCATGGGCCGCGACCGGCCGGTCGCGCGCCTGAAGCTCGACGGCGACGACCTCGAGCTGGTCGGCTTCGACGAGGACCGCTCGCGGGTCTTCCGCGAGCTGGTGCGCGACTCGCGCGCGATCGCCGAGCGGCTCGGCGGTCGTTTCTACGACCCGCCGCTGAGCCACCTGGTCACCGTCCACCCGCTCGGCGGGTGCGCGATGGCCGCCTCGCCCACCGACGGCGTGGTCGATGAATGGGGACATGTGTTCGGCGAGCCAGGTCTCCTGGTCGCCGACGGCTCGGTCATGCCCGGGCCGGCGGGGCCCAACCCGAGCCTGACCATCGCCGCGCTGGCCGACCGCTTCGCGACGGCGCTGGCCGCGGAGGGGCCGCGATGACGGCCCTGCGCTTCCGCGACCGCATGCGCGGCCCGGTCGGCCTCGGGTCGCGCGAGCCCAACGACGGTGCGCGCCGCGGGCGCCTTCGCCGCTCGCGTCTGGCCTTCGACCTCGCGATCGCGATCGAGGACGTCGACGCGTTCCTTCGCGACCCAGAGCACGTCGCCGGCGTGACGGGCCATGTGCAGTGCGAGGAGCTCGGCGGCCGCCTCGAGGTCACGCGGGGGACCTTCAACCTCTTCCGCGACGGCGACGCCGAGCGCACGATGCGCATGCGCTACCGCCTGTTCCTGCACGACGAGGACGGGCGCGAAGCGACGCTGAGCGGCTTCAAGGACATCGTGGACGACCCGGGTGCCGACGCGTGGCGCGACGCGACCACGCTGCTGGTCCGGGTGCTCAGCGGGCATGTCGACGAGGCGGCCGAGCGCGGCGGGCCGGCGGCCGCGCGGCTGACCGTCGCGGCCGGGATCCTGCGCATCTCGGCGCCCGGCTTCCTTGCGCTGCTGGCCTCGATGCGTGCGAGCGGCGGCACCCCGCCGGCGCGGCTGCGCGCGCGCTGGCGCTTCGCCGCCCTGTTCCTCGGACGGTTGCGCAGCGTCTTCCGCGGCGTCCCGGCCTCCGGCCACCAGGCCGACTTCCCCGACCCCTTCGTGCCGGGCGCAGAGCCCTTCGCCGGCCACCCCCAGGGCGCCTGGCACCGCCCGCCCGAGCTCGATGGCCTCGAGCGGCGCATCCTGGCGCTGCACACGGTCGACGACCGCGTCCTCACACTGCACCAGGTGCGCGGACCGCAGCCCCCGACGCGCGGGCCGGTCCTGCTCATCCACGGCTCGGGCGTGCGGGCGAACCTCTTCTACGGGCCACCCGGGCGCCCGTCGTTCGTGGCGGCCCTCGTCGACGCCGGCTACGACGTGTGGCTGGAGAACTGGCGCGCCTCGATCGACCTGGGCATCAGCCCCTACACGCTCGACGAGGCCGCGCGCTACGACCATCCGCTCGCCATGGCCGCGGTGCTGGAGCACAGCGGGGCGAGCTCGCTCAAGGTGCTGTGCCACTGCCAGGGCTCGACGAGCTTCGTCATGACCGCGCTCGCGGGGCTGGCCCCGAACGTCACCAGGGTCGTGTCGAGCGCCGTCTCGCTGCACCCGGTGGTGCCGTGGGCCTCCAGGCTGAAGCTGCTACTCCTGCGGCCGGTGCTGGGCCGGCTGACGCCGATCGTCAGCGCGCAGTGGGGCGTGCGCCCGCCGACGCCCCTGGGCTGGCTCGTCGCGTGCTGGGCGGGGCTTGTGCGCCGCGAGTGCCACGACCCGGTGTGTGCCCTGGCCAACTTCATGTACGGGGCGGGCGGCGACGTCCTGTGGCGCCATGCGAACCTCGACGACGAGACCCACGACTGGACCGCGCGCGAGTTCGGCTACGCCCCGATGAGCTTCCTGGCCCAGATGGCCCGCAGCGTGCGGGCGGGCCACCTCGTGCCGGTCGCCGGCCCGCCCGACCTCCCTCCGAGCTACGTCGACGCCGAGCTGCGCGACGAGACGCCGTGGACCTTCGTGGCGGGCGACCGCAACCGGCTCTTCACGGCCGAGAGCCAGCGCCGCACCCACGCGTGGTTCGACAAGCGCCAGCCGGGGCTCCACCGGCTCACCGTCCTTGACGGCTACGGGCATCTCGACCTCTTCTACGCGCGCGACGCGCAGACGCGGGCCTTCCCGGCGCTGCTCGCGGCGCTTGAAGGTTGACGTGCACGGCGAGACTTCCGGCACCTGGGCGCGTTAGGGTGAGCAGAGCACGCGGTGGAAGCTTCCGTCCTCACTGCACCGCAGGGCCTCGGCCGGATCGCGGCGGCCGGTCCCCTCCTGCGCCTGCGCAGCGACGATCAGCTCGTCGCCCTGTTCCGGATGGGCTACGAGGACGCGTTCAGCGTCATCCACGACCGCTACCGCGAGCGACTGTTCGCCTACACGCGGCAGATGCTGGCCGGCTCGCGCTCGGACGCCGAGGACGCGCTGCAGGAGGTCTTCCTGCGCGCGTACGGCGCCCTGCGCGCCGACGACCGCCCGATCACGCTGCGCGCGTGGCTGTACCGCGTGGCCCACAACCGCTGCGTCGACCACCTGCGCCGCCCGTGCCCCGCACCGGTCGACCTGCTCGACGTCTCCCGGCCGCCGCTGCACGACCCGCTCCTGGAGACCGAGCGCCGCGAGGACCTGCGCCGCCTGGTGGCCGACGTCCGCCGCCTGCCCGACCAGCAGCGCTCGGCGCTCCTCATGCGCGAGATGGAGGGGCTGAGCTACGTCGAGATGGCCGACGTGCTCGGGGTGACGATCCCGGCCGTCAAGTCGCTGCTCGTGCGCGCCCGGGTGGGCCTGGTCGAGGCCGGCGACGCGCGCGACACCGCGTGCTCGGACATCCGCTCCGAGCTCACGCTGGCCTTCGATCGGGGCGTGCGCGCCAGCGGGCGCTCCCGCCGCCACCTCAAGGACTGCGCGGCCTGCCGCGACTACCGCACCGCCATGCGCGGCACCCAGGCCGGCCTCGGCGCGCTCGGGGCCGGCGGCGCGACCTCCGGCCCCCTGGCCACGCTGGCCAAGCTGCTCGGCCTCGGCGGAGCCGGGTCGGGAGCGGCGGCCGGCGGCGGGGCCGTCGCCGGCGGCGGCGCGGCCGCGGGTGGCTCGGCGGCAGCCGCCGGCGGCAGCGCGATCGCCGGGACCTGCACCGTCGCCGCGGCGGGGAGCGCGGCGACGGCGACGGCGACGAAGGTCGCCGCGATCGTGGGCGCGGCCGCCGTGGTGGGCGGCGGGGCCGCCGAGGTCAGGACCCAGCTCGCACCCTCCCAGCACGCGCCGGCCCCGCCGGCCCGCGTCGTGCAGATGGCGCCGAGCGCGCCGGCAGCACCCACCGCCGCTCCCGCCGACGATCGCGCGCAGCGGCTGCGCGCGATGTCGGACACGGTCGCGGAGCGGCGCGCCGCCGCCGACACGCGCGCACCGGCCGCAGGCGCCGGGACCGACGCGACGCTCGAGCGCGAGGCGGCGATCACAGCGCTGCAAGCGCCCGTGGCTCCGGTGACCGAGGACGAGCTGCGCACGGGCGGCATGGCCGCGCCCGCCGAGGACGCGCCACTCGCCGGCGCGCCGCCCGATCCCGCTCTTCTCGACGGCTCCGGCGGGACGGCCGGGCGCGAATCCGGGCTCGGCGCCGCCGAGCCGGACGCCGCCGCTCCGGCGACCAGCGCGCCGCCGGCCGGCACGGGGCCCGCCGAGGCGCCCGCGGGCGCAGCGTCGGCGCAGCCCGCGCCGGCGCCGGGCGCCGTCGCTCCGGCAGGCACCGCGGCCTCCGCGCCGGGTCCGTAGCACCGCGCCGCCATCGACCGTTACCTCGCCATCCTCGAGCACGACGAGCTGCTCGTCCGCCGGGGCCGGCGCTCGGGGCTGTTCACGATCGCGGCGGTGCACTCGACCGCACGCGGCCCCGCGCTCGGCGGCTGCCGGATGTGGGGCTACGACGACAGCCGCGCGGCGGTGCGCGACGCCCTGCGCCTGTCGCGCGGGATGACCTACAAGTCAGCCGTCGCGGGGCTGCCGCTGGGCGGCGGCAAGGGCGTGATCATGCTGCCCCCGACGGCGCCCCGCTCGGGCCGCGACGCCGGCACGCCGTGCTGCACGACTTCGCCGAGACGGTCGAGGCGCTGCAGGGCCGCTACGTCACGGCGGAGGACGTCGGCACGTCCACGCGTGACATGCAGGCCATCGCCCAGGTCACGCGCCACGTCAGCGGCCTGCCCAGGCGCCAGGGCGGTTCGGGCGACCCCAGCCCGTGGACCGCGTTGGGGGTCGAGGCGGCGATCGTCGCCTGCTGCGAACGCGCCTTCGGCACCAGCGTCCATGCGCGGGCGCTCGGTCGCGGTGGTCGGCCTGGGCCACGTCGGCCTGCGCCTCGCGCGGCTGCTGGCCCGTCGCAGGGCCGAGCTCGTCGTGGCCGACATCGACGAGGGCAAGCGCGAGGCCGCCGAGCAACTCGGCGCGCGCTGGATGACCCCATCGCAGGCGCTCGTCGCGGGCGTCGACGTGCTGGCGCCGTGCGCGCTGGGCGGCGTGCTGGACCACGAGACCGTGCCGCGCCTGCAGGCCCAGGTCGTCGCCGGGGCGGCGAACAACCAGCTCGCCGACGATGCTGTCGCCGACCTGCTGGCCGCCCGCGGCATCCTGTGGGCCCCCGACTTCGTGGTCAACGCGGGCGGCATCATCAACATCAGCGTCGAGCTGGAGCCCGAGGGCTACGCGCCGGCCCGCGCACGCATCCGCGTACGCGGGATCGGCGACACGCTGCGCACCCTCTTCGACGTCGCCGGGGCGGGCTCGATGACGCCGCTGACGGCGGCGATGGAGCTGGCGCGCCGGCGCCTGGCCGACCCCGGGCGTAACGTCACAGTCGCGCGCGCCGTCCCGACGAGTGTGACGTGTGACGTTGAGCCGCTTGCCTGCAGGACGGCACTGGTCTCCCTCGATGCGGCCGTGCCCGAGCGCGGAGCAGCGCCGCCGGCGGCGGCGCGGTGACCCCCGGACTACCCGGCGACCTCAGCCCGCCCAGCCTCGCCGGCCGCCACCGCCTCGGGCCCGCCCGCCGGCCCCACGCGCACCGGGATCCCGTTGAGGAACGCCATCCCGGCCAGCGGCTCGAGGTCCTCGGGCTCGCCGCTGGCCAGCACGTTGACGTTCGCGCCGCCCGCCGCGTTGGCCAGCTTCCAGCCGCCGCGGTGGCCCCAGCCGTGGGGCAGCGCGACGGTGCCGGGCTTCATCTCGTCGGTGACCGTCACCGGCACCTCGAGCGACCCGGACTTCGAGGCGATCGTCGCCGTGCCCCCGTCCTGCAGCCCGTGCGCACGCGGCGTCGTCGGGGTGCACGCGCAGCGCGTGCGTGCGGCCGCCGCGCATCAGCAGCGGAGCGTTGTGCATCCACGAGTTGTGCGAGCGCAGCTCGCGCAGGCCGATCAGGCGCAGCGGGAACGCGGGGTCGTGCCCGTTCGTGTCCGCCCAGCCGCCGCAGCTCGCCCGCGATCTCGGGGCCGTGGAGGTGCACCCGCGAGTCGCGGTGGCGAATGCGGCGCGGCAGCACGCCGGTGGCCAGGTGCCGGCCGGTGACGACGCCGTGGGGATGGCGGCGCAGCCAGGACAGGTTCAGCCCCCGCGGCCGCAGGCCGAGGCGATCGCCGGCAGGGCCGGTGCGCAGCAGCAGCGACGGCCAGGCGCCGCGGGGTGAGCGCCAGGCCCAGGCGCGCCAGGCGCCGCAGGGCCGGGACGCTGTAGGGCTCGACGCCGGCCGCGTGCGCGAGGTCGCGCACGATCTCCCACTCCTCGCGGGCCTCGCCGCGCGGCGGCACGACCGCGTCGGTCCACTGCACGAACGGCGTCGTGTAGAAGCCGAGGAAGGCGATCGGCAGGTCGTCGCGCTCCAGCCAGGTCGCCGCCGGCAGCACGTAGTCGGCGTGGCGGTTGGTCTCGTTGACGTAGAGGTCCAGCGACACGCACAGGTCCAGCTCGCCGAGCGCCGCCTCCAGCGCGTCGCCGTCGGGCACCGACAGCACCGGGTTGCCCGCGCTGACGAACAGCGCGCGGATCTGCCGCTCGCCGGGCGTGGTGATCTCGCGCGGCAGCAGCGAGGCGGGCAGGTTGCCGATCACGTCCGGGAAGTCGCCGACACGCGAGCGCGTGCGCCCGTAGGTGGCCAGGCCCGTGCGCTCGCCGACCTCGTCGAGCGCGATCGCCGGGCGGCCGAAGACGGCGCCGCCGGGGACGTCGAGGTTGCCGGTGACGACGTTGACCGCGTCGATCAGGAAGGCCGTCAGCGTGCCGAAGCGCCCCAGGCACGAGCCGGTGCGCCCGTAGACCGCGGCGCTCGGCGCCGCGGCGAGGTCGCGGGCCAGCGCGCGCAGCGCGGCCTCCTCGACGCCGGTGCGCCGGGCGGTCGTCCTCGGGGCGGGTGCCGGGCGGCGGCCGCGCGCAGCTCCCGCGCCCCGGCGGTCAGGGCGCCGAGCGCGCGCTCGTCGGCCAGGCCCTCCTCGAAGAGCACGTGCAGCAGCGACAGCAGCAGCCAGGCGTCGGCGTCGGGGCGCACGGCCACGTGCTCGAACTGGCGGGCGGTCTCCGTGCGGCGCGGGTCGACGACGACGACGCGCCCGCCGCGGCGCACGACGTCGTGCAGCTGGTCGCGCGACGCGCGGGGCGGTGAGCACGCTGCCGTGCGAGACGAGCGGGTTGGCCCCGAGGATCAGCAGGAACGCGGTGCGCGCGAGGTCGGGGATCGGCACCAGCAGCGGCGTGCCGTAGAGCAGCGCGCTCGCCGCGAAGCGGTTGTTGACGTCCTGCGAGCCGGCCGAGTAGTAGTGCGGCGAGCCGAGCGCGTCGAGGAAGCCCTTGACCCACAGCGTGTGCGCGTAGGAGAACGCGCCGGGGTTGCCCATGTACCAGCCGACCGACGCCGGCCCGTGGCGCTCGAGCACGGCCCGCAGGCGCCGGCCGATGTCGTCGAGCGCCTCCTCCCACGACACCCGCTCGAACCCGCCGCCGCCCGCCCGCCGGCGCAGCGGGTGCACGACGCGGTCGGGGTCGTTCTGCACCTCGGTCATCGCGATGCCCTTCGGGCACGCGTAGCCCCGCGACAGCGGGTGCTCGCGGTCGGGGCGCAGCTGCGTGACGCGGCCGTCCTCGACGGTCGCCACCAGGCCGCAGTGCGCCTCGCAGATCCGGCAGAAGGTGACGCGGTCGTCAGGCATCGCACGCGCGACGCTAGCTCGCCGGGGTCAGGCCTGCAAACGGGGCACGGCGGGGCGCTCGACGCCGGCGGGCAGGCGGCCCTCCTCGGCGAGCTTGTCGAGGTGGGCGGCCAGGGTGACGGCGGCCGCCGGGCGCAGCGCCGAGGGCACGTCGGACCACGCCGCGTCGAGCAGCTCCTCCACCCCGCGCCGGCCCTGCTCGAGCGCGTGCGACGAGCCGTCGCTCGCGGTCGCGGCGGTGGTCGAGGTACTCGGCGAGCTTGGCGGCGGGATCCAGCACGAGCGGGCCGTGGCCGGGGCAGATGACGGCGAGGTCGAGCCCGGCGCAGCCGCTCGAGCGCGGCCAGGTAGCCGCGCAGCGCGCCGGGATCGGGCCACACGAAGACGCTGCCGTCGCCCGAGCACGGCGTCGCCGGAGAACAGCGCCCGCTGCGCGACGAAGGCGAGGTGGTCGGGCGCGTGCCCGGGCGTCGCGATCGCCCGCAGCGGGCCGAACGCGTCACCGTCGCCCAGCCGCACGTCGGCGCCGGCGAAGCGCGCGCCGGCCACGGGCGGGTCGCCGGCGCGGCGGCGCAGCTCGGCCGTGGCCGCGACGTGGTCGTCGTGGTCGTGGGTGACGGCGATGCCGCCGATCCCGCCGCGGTCGGCGGCATCGGCGAGCACCGCGTCGACGTGGGCGTCGAGGGCCGGCCCCGGGTCCACGACCCAGCACGGGTCGCGCCCGACGAGCCACGTGTTCGTGCCCTGCAGCGTGAAGGGCCCGGGGTTGTCGGCCTGCACCTGCGCGATGTCCAGGCCCGCGAGCGCGTCCATCGCCGCTCAGTGAACCACGCGCGGCTAACGCGAGGCCAGGCGGTACACCGGGCCGTCCAGCGACGTCACGTACACGCGCCCGCGGGCGTCCTCGCCGAACGACGACAGGTTGGAGACCGTCGGGAGGTCCAGCGGCCGGCCGGTGGTGCGTCGCCCGGCGCGCAGCCGTGCCGATCGGATCCGGCCCTCGCAGAGGTCGCCGTAGACGTAGCGCCCGGCGAGCGCCGGCACGCCCGGGTCGCGCACGACGTGGCCGCCGGTCACCGAGCACCAGCCCTCGTCGTGGCTGTGCGTGATGACCGGGGCGATCGCGCCCGGGGCCGCCTCGTCGAAGATCCGCGTGCGCCCCTCGAACGGGCGCCACCCGAAGTTCGCGCCCCGCCCGCGCCCGCGGCGCACGAAGCTGACCTCCTCGACCGCGTTCTGCCCGACGTCGGCGATGCTCAGGTCGCCGGTGCGCCGGTCGAACGAGAAGCGCCACGGGTTGCGCAGCCCGTAGCTGTAGATCTCCGCCCGCGCGCCGGCACGGCCGGCGAACGGGTTGGAGGAGGGCGTCCGGTAGGGGCGGCCGCCGCTCGCACGCGGGTCGATGCGCAGGATCTTGCCCAGCAGCGAGCCGAGCGACTGGCCGTTGCCGCGCTCCCCGTGCTGGTCGTTGGCCCCGCCGCCGTCGCCGGTGCCGACGTACAGCAGGTCGTCGGGGCCGAAGAGCAGCAGGCCGCCGTTGTGGTTGGACTCGGGATCGTCCATCCGCAGGACGAGACGCGCGCTCCCCGCGTCGGCGCGATCGGCGCCCGCGGCGCGGTACTCGACCACGTTCTGGCGGCCGTCGCGACCGGTGAAGTAGACGTAGAAGCGCCGGCTCTGCGCGTAGTCCGGGGCGAAGGCCATCGACAGGAGTCCCTGCTCGCCACCGGACAGCACCTGCGCGCTGATGTCCAGGAAGGGGGCGCGGAGCTTGCGTCCGCCCCGCACGACCATGATGCGCCCGCCCTGCTGCACGACGAACACGCGGCGCTCGTCGCCCGGCGGGGAGGTGACGTACAGCGGGGCGTCGAAGCGCCCGACCGCCGCCAGCCGCACGCCGCGCGCCTGCGCCGCATTGCCGGCGGCGGCACCGTCGTCGCGCCCCGCGGCGTCGCTGCCGGGCTGCTCCTCAGCCGCCGGAGGGCTCCCGCCGGCGGGCTCCGTCGAGTCGCCCGAGCCGCACGCGCCGAGCACGAGCACGGCGAGGACCGGGAGCAGGCAGGGGCGAAGCATGGCGGTGGAGGATGCCAGCCGCCGCGCGGCGGGACGCCGCACCCGCAGGCGCCGGCGCGCCACGTCGCACTACGCCGAGCGGCGCACGGCCACGGCGCGATCGGCCTCCCGCGCGATGCTCCAGCCGGCCGTCGCCGACGGGCCGCGGAACAGGCGATCGACGACGGCGGTCGGCCCCGGCAGGCCGCGCCCGCCGGGTCGGCTCGAGCGCGCGTCGTGGAACAGCACCACGCCACCCGGCGCGACGTGACCGTGCCAGTGCTGCCAGTCCTCGGCGACGCCGGCCTCGCTGTGGTCGCCGTCGACGAACAGCAGGTCGACCCGGCCAGCGGTCCAGCGCTGCGCGACGTTCGCCGAGAAGTCCACGTGCCAGCGCACGCGCGGCCCGTCGTGGCGGCGGGCGGCGCGGGCGACGACGCGCCGGCTCGCACGCTCGGTCGCGCCCCAGCCCGCGGGCAGCGCCGCCGGGTGCTGGCCGAAGGGGTCGACCAGGTGCAGCTCGGCGGTCGCGTCGAGCACCTCGCAGAGCACGACCGCCGAGGACCCCTCGTACACGCCGATCTCCACCACGCGCCGGCGTCCGCGCGCGAGCTCGCGCAGCAGGGCGGCCTCGGGGGCCGAGTGCATGGTGCGCGGGGGGATCACCCCGGCCCCGACCGCGAGCGCACGCACGCGCGTGTCGTGGCGCAGGCGGTCGGGAGCGAGGCGGCGCAGGGACTGGGGCAGCGGCATGGCGCAAGCGTCCCACCTGGGGGTCGTCGGGCGACCCCAGGGTGGGACGCTCGCCGCTCGGGCTAGGCGGTCGGGTGCGCCGCGGAGGCGCCGCGCCACAGGTGCGCCCACAGCTCGAGGCGGGCGCGCACGCGGTCGCCGCGGGTGAGCGTCGAGGCGCGCACGGATGCGGCACGGGCCGAGAGCAGCTCGACGAGGCCGGCGCTGGGGTGGAACGGGTCGGCCACCACGTGGCGGCCGCGCACGCCGAGCGCGGCGCGCAGCTCCCCGTCGACCTCGGCCACGAGCACGTCGCCGGCGGGGACGCGGGCGCTGTCGAGCGCTGCCAGGCGGCGCAGCGCCTCGGTGTCTGAGTCCTGGGCCCTGCGGATGGTGATCTCTTCTGCGCTGGTCATGGGCACATTGTCGCGCGCTGCCACCATCAGCACAAACGATCGTGCATGGCATCTGCCATAAGTGCGGCTGATGGGCTCGCCGCCGGGTCGCGCGGTCGACCTCGACCGCTTCTGGACCTTCGGCCAGTGGCGCGCACCGGCCACGCGGCCCACAATGGCCCGGCCTGCCGCCTCGTGCGGCAGGTCGAGCATGGGGGGCATGCTCGCGCGCGAACGGGGGCAGGATGCTCGACCACGACACGCATGTCGACGAGGCCGCGAAGCCGGCGCAGCGCGCCGGGATCACGCTGGAGCGGGTGGGCGCCGAGGCGATCCTGCTCGATCACGGCGCCGGGCGCGCCCATGTGGTCAACGGCTCGGCCGCGCGGCTGTGGGAGCTGCTCGGCGCAGCGCGCGACCGGGAGTCCCTGATCGTGGCCTTCGCCGCGGCCTACGCGCTGCCGGCCGACGCGGTGCGCTCCGACGTCGAGCAGACGCTCGACCGCTTCGCCGCCCTCGGCCTGCTCGCCTGAGGCGCCGTGACGCGAGCCGCCGCCTACGCCGTGCACGACGTGCCGCTCGTCGTGCGCTCCGACACACCACTCGCGCTCGAGCGCGTCGAGGCCAGCTACGGCGCCTTCCGCGCCCCGGCCAGCCCGGCCGGCGCGGGCTGGATCGAGCTGCGCGACGCCGAGGTCCGCGACCACACCGGCTATGCGCGGCGCTGGCCCGATGAGCACCGTGCGGCGGTGGACGTGCTCGGCCGCGTCGTAGCGACCGTGCTCGCCGGCCTGCACGAGCAGGGCATCACCGCGGTGCACGCGGGCGCCGTCGTCCACGCGCGCCGCGCGGCGATCGTCGCGGGCCGCAGCGGCCAGGGCAAGACGACGCTGGTGCTCGGGCTCGTCGCCCGCGGCCTGGGCCTGCTCTCCGACGAGCTCGCGCTCGCCGGCCCACACGGCCGGGAGATCCTCCCCTACCGCCGCAGCGTCCACGTCCGGCCGGGCACGCCCGAGCTCGTGCCGTCGCTGCGCTTCCTGCACGACCGCGAGCGCCACGCGCTGGGCGGCGGGATCGAGTGGGCGCTCGCGCCCGCCGAGCTGGCCCGTGCCCTCCCCGGCGGGCTGGCGGGCCCGGCGCCGCTCGGTCACGTGCTGCTGCTCGACGGCGAGCCCCGCGCGCAGCGCACGCCGCAGATCACCGAGGTGCCCGCCGCGCTGGCCGCGATGGAGCTGCTGCGCGGCACCCCGTCGGCCGCCGGCGGCGTGGGCCCAGCCCTGCGCAGGATCGCCGCGCTCGTGGAGGGCGCCGCGTGCGCCCGGCTGCGGGCCGGCGCACTCGACGAGACGCTCGACCTCGTCGTGGACTGGCTCGAGAGGCCTCACTCGTGATCGCCGGCGACGACCGCCTGCGGGCCGCGGCGCGCCGCGCGCTGCTCGAGGCCAACGGCCGTCACGGCTCGCGCACGTGGGTGCAGGCGACCGGCTCGAGCATGTGGCCGCTCATCGGCCCGGGGGACTGGATC
The DNA here is from genome assembly GCA_963840185.1 of uncultured Actinomycetes bacterium. Taxonomy (GTDB): domain Bacteria; phylum Actinomycetota; class Thermoleophilia; order Solirubrobacterales; family Solirubrobacteraceae; genus JAOPZW01. Next base: position 768,193 of record CAWIXY010000001.1, read on the forward strand.
CGCGTCGACGGCTGCCGCACGCCGCAGGTCGGCGACGTGGTCGTGATCGCCGTCGGCCCGCGGCTCGTCGCCCACCGGCTCGTCGAGCGCCACGGGACCGGGCGCCGTGCGCTGCTGGTCACCAAGGGCGACGCCGAGGCCTGGGCGGACGCACCGGTGCAGGCCGGCGCCGCCCTGGGCGTGGTCGGGGCGGTCCGCCACGAGCGTGACGGCCGGCCCTCGAGCGCGGGCCTGACCGGGCGCCCGGCGTGGGCGCTGGCGCGCGTCTCGGGCGCGGCCGGACGCCTCGCGACGCCGGCGCGCGACGCGGCCCGCGGGCTGCCGCGGCCGCTGCGGGTCCCCATCCTGCGCGCCCTCGGGGGACTGGCCTGCCTCCCGGTCGAGCTTTCCGCCGCCGCCCTGCTGGCGTGCGCGCGGATCCGCGCCGATACCCGGAAGGAGGTGAACACCGCATGGAGACCTACGAGAGCCCCGAGGTCCTCGTGAGCTACTCGACCGAGGAGCTCGCTCACGAGGCCGCCGTCTGCACAGGCGGCTACGACAACGAGCCGCTGCCCGTCGAGCTGTAGCCATGAGCACCACCGGAGCGGGAGGTCGCGCAGGGCGCGACCTCCCTCCGGGGACCACCGAGATGCATCCCGCCATCCAGACATCCGAGCTGACCAAGCGCTTCCGCAAGCGCGAGCGCCCCGCGGTCGACGCCGTGTCGCTGCGCGTCGAGCGCGGCGAGCTCTTCGGCCTGCTCGGCCGCAGCGGCGCCGGCAAGACGACGCTGATCCGGATGCTGTCCACCGCGCTCGTGCCGACGTCGGGCAGCGCGCGCGTCGCGGGCCACGACGTCGCGCGCGAGGTCCGCCGCGTGCGCGCGGCGATCGCCGTCGTCCCGAGCGACGACCGCTCGTTCCATCCGCGCCTGACGGGCCGCCAGAACCTCGAGTTCTTCGCCGCGCTGGGCGGCCTGACCGGCCGGACAGCCCGCGCGCGCGCCGACGGCCTGCTCGAGGCAGTCGGCCTGGCGGGCAGCGCGGGCGCCGCCTTTCGCACGTACTCCGCCGGCATGCGCCAGAAGCTCGGCATCGCCCGCGGCCTGCTCGGCGACCCCGCGATCCTCTTCCTGGACGAGCCCAGCCGCTCGCTGGACCCGATCTCGGCGCGCGAGGTGCGCGCGCTGATCTCCGGGTTCCTGGTCGGCGAGCTCGGGCGCACGGTCGTCCTGGCCACCCACTCGCTGCCGGAGGCCGAGGAGCTGTGCCATCGACTCGCGCTCGTGCGCGACGGCCGCGTCGTGGCCCAGGGGACGGTGGCCGAGCTGCGCGCCGCCTTCCCGCACGGGGTGCGCTGCGAGCTGGTGCTGCCGGTGGTGCCCACCGCGCTGCCGGACGCGCTGCGGCGCCTGCCGGAGGTGCAGGACGTCGAGGTCGCCATGGCTCCCGGCGGGTGGTTGCTGGGCATCGCGCTCGCGCAGGAGCGCGAGGGGCTCGCCGCGGTGCTGGGCGAGGTCGTCGGGCAGGGCGGCGCCGTGCACGCATGCACCGTGCGCGAGGCCACGCTCGAGGACGTCTACGTGCGTGCGCTGGCCGGGCCGCCCGCAGGCGCCGAGACGCAGGTGCTCGCGTGCTGACCCTGCGCCTGCAGTGGGCCTTCCTGCTGCGCGAGGCACGGGTGGAGGGCGCGCATCCGGGGGCGCTGGCCACGCGCCTCGTCGCCGCGATCGGCAGCGTGCTCGTCTTCTTCTTCATCGCCCGCGCGCTGCGCGGCGCGGCGGCCGCCGGCCTGGGCCCCTACGACACCAGCTACTTCGCGTTCGCCGTCGTCGGCCTGGCGCTGCTGGGCTACATGGGCCACGGCGTCGGCGCGATGGCGAGCGGGCTGCGCGACAGCCAGGCGGCGGGCACGCTCGAGCTGCTCGTGCTCAGCCCCGCGCGCACGTCGGCGCTGCTGCTGTGCTCGTCGCTGGCCGCCTACCCGCTGGCCGCGGTCAGCTTCGCCGCGTACCTGGGCACCGGCGTCGCGCTGGGCCTGGACCTGGGAGCCGCGAACCTGGCCGTCGCGGCCCTCACCGTCGCGCTGGCCACGGTGGGCTTCGCGGCGCTGGGCGTCCTGGTGGCCAGCGTCGTGTTCGTGAGCACGCGCGGCAACCCGGCGGCGTGGGCGGTGCGCACCGGCTCGATGGTCCTCGGCGGGGTCTTCTACCCGGTCGCCGTGCTGCCGGAGGCGATGCGCGTCGCGGGCCAGGCGCTGCCAATCACCCACGCGCTGGAGGCGCTGCGCGGCTCGCTGCTGCTGGGCCGCGGACTGGACGAGCTGTGGCCCTCGCTGCTGGCGCTCGCGGGCACCACCGCGGTGCTGCTGCCGCTGTCGCTGGCCGCCTGCATGGTCACGCTGCGCATCGCGCGCACCGACGGGAGCCTTCGGCCGTGAGCGCCGTCCACGACACCGAGCAGCGCGCGCTGTGCCTGGCCGCGCGGACGCGCCTCGACGGCGAGGCCGAGCTGCAGCTCGTCGCCCTGCTGCGCGCGGGCGTCGACTGGGAGCGGTTGTGGGCGCAGGCCCATCGCCATGAGGTGCTCGACCTCGTCGGCGCGACCGTGCGTGGGCTCGACCGTGAGGTGCCCGTGCCCCCCGCGTGGCTCGCCCGCGCCCAGCGCCGGTCGGTCGCCACGCTGCTGCGCAACCGCACCCTGGAGGCCGAGCTGCTCGGCGTGATCGGCGCGCTGGGCGCCGCGGGCGTCGACAGCCTCCCGGTGAAGGGCATCGTGCTCGCGCGCACGCTCTACGGGAGCCTCGCCCTGCGGTCCTCGGCCGACCTCGACGTGCTCGTCCGTCCCGCCGACCTCGCTCCGGCCCGCGCGGCGCTGCGCGCGCGCGGCTTCGCCCACGCCGCAGCGCCGCCGTTCGAGGCCCTGCACCACCCGTTCCACGACCCGCAGTACTTCCGTCCCGTCGCCGGCGGGCAGGTGTGCCTCGAGCTGCACCACGCCCTGTGGTCGGCCAGGCACTTCGGCGACGTCGACGGGCTCTGGGAGCGCCGCGTCACCTCGAGGCTCGGCGACGCGGAGGTCCGCGTCCTGGGCCCGGAGGACACGCTCCTGCACCTCGCCGTGCATCGCGCCCGCTCGCCCCTGCGCCTGCGGCACCTGTGTGACGTCGCCGAGCTCGTTCGCCGCGATTGGGCGACGCTGGACTGGGACCGGGTCGTCGCCGCCGCGCGCGCGATCGGCGCGCGCACGACGCTGCACGAGGCGCTCGTCCTGGCCCGCGACCTGCTGGGCGCGCACGCGCCGCCCGACGTCCTGCCCGCCCTGCACGTCGGGCCGGCCAAGCGCGGGCTGCTGGAGCACACCTGCGGGGCCACGGCGCTCTTCCGCCAGGCCGCCGAGGACGACCTCGAGCAGCAGCCCCATCTCGCGCTGCGCGCGTTCGAGCAGGACGGCGCGCGCCGCATCGCCGGCACGCTCGTCCACGCGGTCGCGCGCAAGGGCCAGAAGGCGCGCTTCGCGCTCTCGCGCGGCACGCCCCGCGGCGGGCTGCCGGCCGCCTGAGCGACCCGAGACCGCACCGCCATGCTCACGTCGCTCATCCGTCCCCGCCATCTCCTCGCGACCCTGCTCGGCGCGCTGGCGTGCACCGCCGCGCTGGGTCGCAGGCACCCGACGCGTACGCCGCCCAGGACTGCGGTCAGGCGCAGTTCATGCGGGTCGAGCGTTGGACCGGCAACTACCTCGTCGACCTGACCAACCGCTTCGCGGCCGAGCGGTCGCTGATCTGCCTGGTCAACAACTGGCGCGAGGCGAATCGGCTTCCGCCGCTCGCGCGATCACACGCTCGACGGGGTCGCCTACAACTACAGCGGGGAGATGCTCGCCCGCAACATCTGGGACCCGGTCAACCACCTCGACGCGAGGGGCCGCGATCCCGAGGTGCGCAGGCAGTCGTACTGGCAGAACCGCGCGCCGTACGCGGTCGGCGAGAACATCTGCAAGGCCACCGGCTCGGCGAACACGCCGTTCCGGGCCTGGATCGAATGGGTGGGCAGCCCCCGGCACAACGCGAACATGCTCAACCCGAGGTTCCGCGAGGTCGGCGTCTCGATGTGGTGGGGCACGCCGAAGGAGGGGCCCGGCGCCTCGGTCAGCCAGGCGGGAGGGACGTACACGATGGACTTCGGCGTCCGCCAGTAAGGGCCATTCCGAACGCCGCGCACGAGGGGCCCCGCGATCCGCGGGGCCCTGTGGCGTTCCGGATGCGTCGCCCGCGCGGTCGAGCCGATCCGATCGCCGCGGGCCGTCAATCGGGGCGATAGGAACACTTCCCCATAGCTACGGAGCATTCGGGCCTCCGCGGCGGTCTGAGCATCGAGGTCGGTGCGCGGGCGGTTGACGCCGCCGGCTACAGGTCGCGGCGGCGGGCGCGCATCTGCGCGAGCAGCTCGGCGTCGGCCGGCGCCAGCGGCGTCGGGTCGAGCAGGGGCTCGCGGAAGGCGCGCACGAACGCGCCGCCCTGGTCGGCGCTCTTCTGCGCGTGAGCGCTAGCTCCAGCCCTCCGCCCAGGCCACCTGGTCGACCTTGTTCTCCATGCGCACGATCCTGCCGTCGCGGACCTCCCAGACGTGCTCGGCCGGGGTGTCGAGCTCGGCTCCGCGCTTGTTCCTGCCCCTGAACCGCACGTTCAGGACGACGATGTCGCCCTGGTCGCTGGCCTCTTCGACCGTGCACGTGAACTCGTCGAAGTTCTCCGGCACCTTGGCGAACACGTCGTTCGCGACGCTCTGGGGCCCCCGGAACGTGCCCGCCGGAGCATTGCCGCCGCCCGGCTCGATCCACTCGATGTCCGCGTCGAATCGCGCAGTGACGGCTTCGATGTCGCCGCTGTTGAAGTCGTCGTAGCCGCTCGTGACGAGGTCGACGTTCGCCTGGGACATGCCGCGTTCCCTTCCGCTCGGTATCGGTCCGACCCTACTCCGTGGCGATGCGGCCGTGCAGGAGGCGTAGAACTCCCGGGCATGGCCGCGAGCGCGGCGGTGAGGACGAGCCCCTGGACGGCGTACTGGCGGGCGGCGTCGAGGTCGCCGGCGGCGATGGCCTGGTCGCGGGCGGCGGCGCGTGCGATGAGCGCGCGGCGCCACTTGCGCGCGGCGCCGAGCTGCAGGTCGCGCTCGGGCGGCCTCCCCACAGCACGACGCGCGGCGGGCGGGGAGCGGGGGCGCTCGTCGTTGTGGGCGCGGGCACGCCTGCCGCGGCCCCGAACGACGAGGGGCCCGCGGTGCGGACCCCTCGTTCGCCGGCGGGCGGACCGCCGTCAGCTCGGCGACGACTCAGTCGTCGTCGGCCTCCAGCTCGGCGTCGACGTTCGCTGTGCCGACGGGCAACCCCGCGGGGAGCTGCAGCCCGAAGGCCGCGTTCAGGGCCGCCGCGCCGTCGGCGCTGAGGGTCGCGATCACGCCGGAGGCCTGCAGCCGGCTGCCGTCGAGCGAGACCTGCGCCTGGGAGAGGTCGAGGTCGGCGATCGACACGCGCTCGTCCGCGTTGCCGACCTTCGCCAGGAGGTCGGGGTCCTCGTCGAGGCGGACGACGAAGTTGCGCAGCCGCACGGTGGTGTCGTCGCTGCGCAGCCGCAGGCCGCCGAGGTGATGGATGCGACCACCGACCGGGTCGGCCGTCAGCCAGCCGCCGACGACGGGGAACGCGACGCCGTCGTCGGTCGCCTTCGCGTCGCCGATCGGCTTGACGGCGATGCCGGCGTCGGTCAGCGCGGCTGCGGTGCCGGGATCGAGCGCGAGCGTGGTGGCGCCGTCCTCGACCTCGACCTTGGGGCTCTGCGCGGACGCGGTGCCCGCGAAGGCCAGGAGTGCGAGCGCCGTGAGCACGACCACGAGCCTCGAGGGGTGATGGGACATGAATCCTCCTCTGGTGGGGTGGGGAGATGGTTCCTCTCGCGTCGATACGCCCGTCCTGCAGGAGACGGATGGCGGCTATGCGCGGCTGGGCGCCAAGACGGTCGGCGTCATCCCCTGCACGTCACCGCACGAGCCGCACCGTCAGCCCGCCGACGCTGACGCCCGCGTCGCCGGCGCCGCCCGCCAGCAGCCCGAGGATGTCGGCGACGTCGGACGCGCGGGCGTGCGGTCAAGCCGCGTCCTCCTGGCGGGTGGCCTTGGGCACGATCGAGGCGATGCGCCGCAGCGCGACCGCCGGCGGGGCAGCGCGCGGGCGGGCACTTCGCGCAAGCAGCTGCGGCAGCACAGCGTCGGGACGACGGCATCGTCGCTGGCCTCGAAGCGGCCGCCGCAGCGGTTGCAGCGCTCCCGGCGATCGCGCCGGCTCACGCGGCCTCCCCGGGCGGGTGCGGTTGCAGCGTGTGCGCCGCGTGCGGTTTCGCGCCCGGGCCGCGTGCGGGTCGCGTGCGGTCCGGCCTCGCAGCGGGCCGTGCAGCGCTTCTCGTACCTACGGGCCCCGGAGGCCCAAGCTCCCCATTCCTTCGGAGGCCTCTCGGGGCTCCCCAGGTCGCGCGCTGTCGCGGCCTGGAAATCAATCGGGGCGCCCGGATTCGAACCGGGGACCTCGCCGACCCGAACGGCGCGCGCTACCAGGCTGCGCCACGCCCCGATGACCTGCTCAGTATGCCAAGGCTGGGCGCGCGGGGCGCGTCAGCCCGGGCCGGCCACGGCCTTGAAGTAGCGCACCGCGAGCCCGGTCACGAGCGTCTGGAAGGCCGACTCGACCGCGGTGCCCTCGCGGTCGGCCCATCGAGCGAGGCCCAGCTCCTCGATCGCCTCGCTCTGGGCGAGGACGTCGTCGATGAGACCGGGGTGGCGGTCGCAGAAGTATGCGCCGATCGAGTACAGGCTCGAGTCGGTCAGGGCCTCGACGAAGGCGCCGCCGGACGGCCCACCCTCGGCGCCGCTCAAGGCAGGGGGCCTGTGGGGAGGCTCGGAGCGGGCGGGACGGCGTCGGCCACCGGCCGCGGGACGGAGGGAGCGGGCGGCGGGGTGACGCGCGGCGCGGGCGGCGGGGGCGGGGCCGGCAGCCTGGGCGGCGGCGGCGGTGGCGGCAGCGCGGCCTTCGGCGCGGGCGGGGGCGGGGGCGGCGCGATCTTGGGCGCGGGCAGCGCCGGCGGCGGCGGCGGCTCGGCCTTCGGCGCCGGCGGCAGCGCGACCTTCGGCGCCGGGGGTGGCGCGACCTTCGGGGCGGGAACCGCGGGCAGTGGCGGGGCGGGGAGAGCCTTGGGCGCGCCGCCGACCGTGTCCTTGACCGTGCCGGGAACGCCACCGACCGTGTCCTTCACGGTGCCGCCCGCGCCACCGACGGTGTCCTTCACCGTGCCGCCGGCGCCACCGACCGTGTCCTTCACCGTGCCGCCGGCGCCACCGACCGTGTCCTTCACCGTGCCGCCGGCGCCACCGACCGTGTCCTTCACCGTGCCGCCGGCGCCACCGACGGTCCCGCCACCGGTGTTCTTGACGGTGCCGCCCACGCCGCCAACCGTCTTCGTCACGGTCCCGCCGACGCCGCCGACGGTCCCGTTGACGCTGCCGCCGACACCGGCGACCGCGTTGCCCGTGGTCGTCGTCGCCCCGCCCAGCGCGCCACCGGCGATGCGCCGCAGCGCAGGGATCGACGTGCCGGAGGACAGCCCACCGAGGCCCGGCCCGCCACCGGAGCCACCGGAGCCGCCCGCACCGCCACCGGAGCCGCCCGAACCGCCGGAGCCGGCGCCCGGATCGCCCGGGCCGCTGCCGGCGCCGCCCGCCGCCGGCGCGCCGGGGAGCCCGCCGAACCCGCCACCTGACCCGGAGACGCCGAGGACGCCCGCACCGGCGCCATCGTCCGTGCCGTCAGCGCTCGCGACCTCGCCGCCCCGCGAGCGGTCGGGCTCGATGCCCGCGAGCGTGCCGCTGCGGTCGACGGCCACGCCGGCGCCCGCACCGGCGACCGCGACGGCGGCCACGGCGACCGCGGTCTTGACCCAGCCGGCCAGCGCGGGGTCGGCGTACGACGACGCGGCGGCGGCGTAGGGGGCGAGCGTGGCGGCTGCCGTCACACCGGTCGCGCCGGCGTCGTCACGGCCGCCCCAGCGGCGCTTGAGGAACGCGGGCAGCGGCAGGATGGCGGCGATGCGCGAGCGCACCGGCTTGTGCGACAGCGCGAGCACGTCGAACCCGGCGTCGATCGCGCAGCGCCGGCACGGCTGGCAGTAGGAGATGTGACGCGCCATCTGACGCTCGTCGCGCAGGCCGACCGGCCCGCCCGACGCGGCGGCGACGATCGCCTGCACGCGCTGGCAGCGCTCGCCGGTGACGAGCTCCTCGTACTCCTCGCTGAGGCGCTTGCGCGCGCGGAAGAGCGTCGACTCGACCGCCGGGCGGCTCATGCCCAGGCGCTCGCCGATCTCGGCGTAGGAGCGGCCCTCGAGCTCGCGCATCACGAGGATCTGGTGATGGGTCTCGCTCAGCCCGCCGAACGCGCCCTGCAGCCGGGCCATCGAGTTCTTCTCCTCGAAGGCCGCGTCGGGCGTGTGCGTGGCGCTCGCCATCCGCCGGCGCTCGCCGGACGCGAGGTCGTCCTCGGCGTCGAACGAGACCTCCTCGGCGCGCTTGGAGCGCCGGAAGGCGTCGATGCACGCGTTCTTGGCGATCTCGTAGATCCACGGCTTGAAGGCGATCGGGCGCTCCGTGTCGCGCATCCGGCGCAGCGCGGAGATGAAGACGTCCTGCGTGATGTCCTCGGCGCGGGCGTGGTCGCGGACCATGCCGCGTACGTACGCCGTGATCCGCCGCTGGTAGCGCCCGTAGAGCTCCTCGAACGCGCGGTCGTCGCCGCGGCGGACGCGCGCGACCAGCGCCTCGTCGGACGGTGCGAGCCTACCCGGCGGAAGTGCCGGGCTCGATGCGGCGTCGATGGCGATGGTCCCCGGGTCCCTCGGTGGAAGATCACGTCGTCGGCGCAGCGATCCGTCCGCGGCACCTGGTACGTCCCTGCCCCCTTGTACCCTCGCCGCGCGTGGCGCTAGTCGGGGATATCACTGGACATTTGTACGAGCTGCTGCGTCCGGACGACTTCGCCGACTACGGGCCGAACGGCCTGCAGGTCCCCGGTCGCGAGGAGATCCGGACGATCGTGACCGGCGTGTCCGCCAGCGCCGAGCTGTTCGCACGCGCGCGCGAGGAGGGCGCGGACCTCGTCCTCGTCCACCACGGCCTGTTCTGGGCAGGCCCGCCGCGACCGCTCGACCGCGCCGCCAAGGCGCGCCTGCAGGCGCTCTTCGACGCCGACATGGCCCTGGCGGCCTACCACCTGCCGCTCGACGGCCATCCCGAGGTCGGCAACAACGCGCTGCTGGCCCGCGAGCTGGGCGCGCAGGACGCCGCCCCCTTCGCCGCCGTCAAGGGCGCCGCGATCGGCGTGCGGGCCCGTTCGCCGCCGGCGGCCTGCCGGCGGGCGAGCTCGTCGCGCGCGTGCGGGAGGCGACCGGCCGCGAGCCGCTGGCCTTCCTGGCCGGCCCCGACCCGGTGCACACGATCGGGATCGTCTCGGGCGCCGGCGCCGACCACCTGGCGGACGCGATCGCCGAGGGCCTCGACGCGTTCCTGACCGGCGAGCCGGCCGAGCGGGTGATGACCCGCGCGCAGGAGGCGGGCATCCACTTCCTCGCCGCCGGCCACTACGCGACGGAGACCTTCGGCGTGCGGGCCCTCGGCGAGCTGCTGGCCGAGCGTTTCGGCGTGCGCCACGTGTTCGTGGACGTCCCGAACCCGATCTGACCGCAGCCGCCCACCGCTCACCGATCCGCGGGTTGTGCGCGTCCGGAGCGACCGGTATACCTAGCCGACGTCGCAACCGCACAAGGAGGCAAAGTCCGATGGCCAATCACCTGACGCCCACGGAGCTCGCGCGCGAGGCCGGTCTGGAGCGCCAGGAAGTCATCACGAAGTGCATGGAGCTCGGCGTCCCGATCTTCCAGGGCCGCATCGACAAGACCCTCTTCCTGGCCAGCCTCGTCCACGCGACGAAGGCCACCGCGCCGGCCACGCCGTCGGGCGCCACCGCCTGATCCCACGCGGCGCCGCTGCCTGAGCGCGGCGCATACAATCGCGCACCTCGCGACGTTCGTCACAGGAGGAGCGCTATGGAAGCTGGGACCGCACCCGACGCAGGGCACGGGGTCGAAGACGATCGCCGACCTGCTGCCCAAGGCGGCAGAGCTGTATCGCCGATCGCGTCGCCGTCCGCCACAAGGCCGGCGACGAGTGGCGCGACGTGACGTTCGCGCGAGGTCGGCGAGATCGTCACCGAGATCGGCCGCGGGCTGATCGACCTGGGCATCCAGCCCGGCGACCGCGTCGCGCTGCTGTGCAACACGCGCCCGGAGTGGACCTACGCGGACTTCGCGATCTCGACCGACCGGCGCGCGTCGTCGTCCCGATCTACCCGACGAACTCGCCGGAGGAGTGCGAGTGGGTCGCCGGCAACTCCGAGTCCGTCGCGATCGTCTGCGAGGACGCCGTCGCAGGTCGCGAAGATCGCCGAGGTCCGCGAGCAACCTCCCCGCCCTGCGCCACATCATCGTCATCGACCCCGAGGGCGGCCGGCGACGTCGGCGACGCGATCACGCTCGACGACCTGCGCGAGCGCGGCCGCGGCCGCGACGCGCGCCGAGCTGACCGCGCGCACCGACGCCGTCGGCCCGGACGACCCGTACACCTTCATCTACACGTCGGGCACGACCGGGCCGCCGAAGGGCTGCGTCCTCACGCACGGCAACTACCGCGCGGTCCTCGACATGGTCCAGCGAGCGCGACCTGCTCCAGGACGAGGACGACCTCGTCTACCTCTTCCTGCCCGCTCGCCCACGCGTTCGCGCTGCTCATCCAGCTCGCGTCGTTCGACATCGGCACGCCGATCGCCTACTTCGGCGGCGACACGAAGCAGATCATCCCCGAGCTGATCGGAGGTCAAGCCGACCTACCTGCCGTCGGTGCCGCGCATCTTCGAGAAGCTCTACACGCTGGTCACCGCGCACGGCGACCCGGAGCTGATCGCGAAGGCGACCGCAGGTCGGCGGCAAGGTCCAGGACCTCGAGGCCGCGGCCAGCCGGTCCCGCCCGAGCTGCAGGAGCACTTCGACCAGGCCGACGAGCAGCCTGTTCAAGAACGTGCGCGCCGCGTTCGGCGGGCGCCTGCGCGAGGCCGTCACCGGCGCCGCGCCGATCGCCCAGGAGATCCTCGAGTTCTTCTGGGCGCTGCGGCGTGCCGGTGCTCGAGGGCTACGGCATGACCGAGACCGTCGACGGCCGCCACGACCTCGACGCCCGAGGAGCACAAGTTCGGCACGGTCGGCAAGGCGCTGCCCGGCGTCGAGATCAAGATCGCCGACGACGGCGAGATCCTCATCAAGGGCGCGAACATCTTCAGCGGCTACTACAAGAACGACGACGCGTCGTTCGGCGCGGTCGAGGACGGCTGGCTGCACACCGGCGACCTCGGGTCGCTCGACGAGGAGGGCTACCTCTCGATCACCGGCCGCAAGAAGGACATCATCATCACCGCGGGCGGCAAGAACCTCACGCCGGCGAACTTCGAGAACGACCTGCAAGCAGACGCCGCTGGGTCTCGCAGGCGATCATGCACGGCGACCGCCGCCCGTACCCCGTCGATGCTCGTCACGCTCGACGAGGAGGAGATCGTCCCCTGGGCCGAGGAGCAGGGCCTCGCCGACCGACGATCGCCGCGCTCGCCGAACGAGCCGAAGGTCCACGAGCTCATCCAGGCCGAGCTCGACAAGGCCAACGCGAAGTACGCGCAGGTCGAGCAGGTCAAGAAGTTCGTGATCCTCGACCACGACCTCTCGCAGGAGACCGGCGAGCTGACGCCGACGCTGAAGGTCAAGCGCAACGTCGTCAACGAGAAGTACGCCGACCTGCTTCGACGAGCTGTACAGCGAGCTGACCGGCGCGCGCGCGCACCGGGTACCCTGGGCGGCGCGTGCGCACCGACCCGACCGACAACGGCGGCCTCTTCGTCGGCCGCCGGCCCGGGCACGGCGCCGGTGCGCTACCGCGACGCTGCCCGAGCGCGGGCACGGCGCGCGCCGGCAGCGCGCCGACGAGCTCGCTCGGCGCACGCGCCTCCTCGCCGTGATGGTCCTCGTCAGCCTGCTGTTCTGGGGCCCGATCCCGATCGGCGTGGCTGTGGATCGGCTCGCAGGTCGCAGTACCACACCGACATCGTCAGCCTCGGGCATCTTCGTCGGCTTCGTCGGGCTGCTGCTCACGCTGCTTCGGCGGGCTCGTCGCTGCTCAAGCGCCTCGACCAGGCCTGGATCCTCGTGCGCCGCGCCGCGGGCTACGACCAGCGCAAGGGCGTGCATCGGCCCGGTCTTCGCCGTCGCGGCGGTCGATCGGCGTCACGCTGTTCACGGTCTGGCTGCTGCTCATCGGCGGCCTCGGCCCGTCGCTGCTCCGCCGAGCGGCCTGAGTGGGGCTGCTCGACTACTACCGCCAGTTCGAGGCGCTGACCGAGGAGGAGGTCAACGCCGAGCTGCGCGAGCGAGGCCGACGAGCGCCGCGCGCACGGCGCTGGCGCGCGTCGAGCCGCTCGACCTGTCGCGCACGACGTGGCCCGAGCTCCCGCCGCCGCACGTCGTCAACGCGATCACGTTCGCCGCGCGGCGCGGCCTGCACCGCTACCTCGACCGCGCACGCCGGCGAGCTGCGCGCCGAGCTCGCCGCAGCGCCACGGCGTCGCGCCCGAGCAGCTCGTCGTCGGCGACGGCGCCGCGCAGCTGCTGAGCGCGGCGGCGCAGGCGCTGCTCGAGCCACGGCGACGAGCTGGTCACGCCGTGGCCGTCCTACCCGCTGTATCCGCGTCATGGCCCGCCGCGCGCACGGCCACGCGGTGCCGGTGCCGGGCTTCGGCGCCGAGCCGATGCTGCGCGCCGTCAACGACCGCACGCGCTCGTCGCGCTGTGCAACCCCAACGACCCGACGGGCGAGCTGCTGAGCACCGACGAGCTGCGACGCGCTGCTCGAGGCGCTGCCCGAGCGCGTCGTCGTGCTGCTCGACGAGGCGCTGCGCGACTTCGTCGACGCCGAGCCGCTCGACGCGACGCTCGCGCTGCTCGAGCGACCACCCGCGCCTGCTCGTCTTCCGCACGTTCTCCAAGGCCTGGGGCCTGGCCGGCCTGCGCTGCGGCTACGCGATCGGCGGCCCGGGCGCCGAGCCGCTGCTCGAGCAGCTCGCGCCCGAGCTCGGCGTCAACGAGCTCGCCCAGGCCGGCGCGCTCGAGGCGCTGCGCAGCGGCGAGGCGCTCGTGGCGCGGGCGCGCGGCCGGCGTCGCCGCCGAGCGCCGCGCGGCTGATGCGCCGAGCTGCGACCGCTCGGCGTCGTCGTGACGCGCAGCCAGGCCAACGTGCTGTGGCTGCGGGCCGACGGCGTCGGACGGCGCCGAGCTCGCCGACCGCCTGCGAGCGCCACGGCGTCATCGTCCAGCGCGGCGGCCCGCTCGGCGACGCCGCGCACGTGCGCGTCACCGTGCGCGATCGCGCGGCGGGCGACCGCTTCGTCGGAGCGCTGACACGCGCCGTCGACGGGCGAGGCTGAGAAGCCCGCGCGGCGGGTAGATGCTGGTCATGCTCATCGCCGCCGTCATCGTCATCTGCGTGATCCTGCTCGTCCTGGCCTTCTTGGCGCCGCGGCTCTCGTCCAAGCCGCAGTCCGGGGTCAACAAGGTCTTCGGGACCGGCGGCAACGTGGCGGGCAAGGCCCCCGGCCCGCTCGGTCGCTGGCTGCGCAAGCCGTTCAGCAACTCGCAGAAGGCCTCCAACAAGAGCGCCTCAGCGGGCCGCAAGGGCCGCGGCAAGCTGCCCCTGTAGGCGCGCGCTACGCGCGCTCGTCCGCTGACTGGCGCAGCAGCGCGCCGGTCGTCTGCTCGAGGATCTTGCGCCAGGCGCGCGTCTTCTCCTTCTCGGCCGAGAAGTGCGCGATGACCTTGCGCACGCGCGTCGCCGACATCTCGATGCCGTGGCGGGCGGCGACCTCGCGGATCTGGTCGTAGTCCTCGGCCAGGCGCAGCGTGACCGACTCGAAGCCGTGGCGCGCGATCTCGACGCGCTTGGCGAAGTTCATGATCGACGTCTGGAACATGAGCTCGTCGTCGGGCTCGGGCTCGATCAGGATGATGTCGACGCCCGGGTAGCGCTGCTCCCACTGGCGGGCCATCTCGTGCAGGCGCTGGTAGGCGAGCAGCTTGAACGCCTGGTAGCCGATCTGCGGGAAGCCCATGTCGCTGACGTGCCGCGCTCGTGAGCCCAGCGGCGTCGTGACCGTCTGGGCGAAGTCGTTGACGTAGGGCACGAGCGGGTTGACCACGACGATCAACTTCGCGCCGGCCTCGACCGCGATGTCGAGGTTCGTGGTCGAGACGATGCCGCCGTCGACAAGCTCGCGGTCGTGGACCTTGACCGGCTTGTAGACCATCGGCAGGGCGGTCGACGCGCGGACGGCGACCGAGATCGGCACGTCGTCCCAGTCGTCGGCGCCGAAGACGATGCGCTCGCAGGTGTCGAGGTCGGTCGCCGCGAGGTACAGCTCGTGGTCGAGCATCCGGAAGTCGTCGGAGCGATCGGGATCGGACAGCACGCTGCGGACGTACTCCTCGACCCCCGAGCCCGAGTAGAGGCCCGAGGGCAGCGCCTCGGCCAGGCCCAGCACGACGTCCATGGCCGAGATGTGCGGCAGCTGTCCCGCGAGGGCCCGCGCGACCCGGGCCAGCTGCAGCGGCAGCGCAATGCCCTTGGCCGCGAACTCGAGGAGGTTGGGCCGCAGCAGCATGCCGAGGTCCACGTCGCGAAACGGCGTCGGGACCTGCTGGTTGACGACGCGCATCATCTCCTCGGGCGTGATGCCGTTGGCCGCCATCGAGGCGACGAACGCGCCGGCGCTGGTGCCGACGTAGACGTCGAAGTCGTTCGTCGAGCGGTTGACCGACAGCAGGTCGAGGGCACGCAGGGCGCCGATCTCGTAGACGGCGCCGGTGAAGCCGCCGCCGCCCAGGACGAGCGCGGTCTTGGACTGGCGCCGCGGACGCCGCGCCTTGCCCTTGGCCTGCGTCTTGTCCGCCGGGAGCTCGACGACCTTGCCCATGCGAGGCGGAGTGTAGATGCGCGCCAGGCGCTACCGTGCCACGCCGATGCGCCCGCGCCCGTCCGGCCTGGTCGGCCTGATCGCCGCCGTCGCCCTGCTGCTCGCTCCCGCTCCCGCCGCACAGGCGCTCGACGCGGCGACGCTGCGGGCCGTGCTCGCCCGCGAGATGCGCGCCACGAGCGCCTTCTCGGGCGCCTACGTGCGCGACGTGGACCCCGCCGGGGCGGGCGGGCCGGCGTCCACGCTGTTCGCCCAGAACGAGGACGTGGCCCGCATCCCGGCCTCGGTGCAGAAGCTCTACACGACGGCGACGGCCCTGCTGCGCTTCGGGCCCGACGCGCCGCCTCGTGACCACGGTGGCCGGCGAGGGCTTCCTGGACCCCGCCGGCGTCTGGCGGGGCGACCTCTACCTGCGCGGCGGCGGGCGACCCGACGCTGGACCGGCCGAGGCTGGTCCGCCTGGCCCGCGCGCTGGCCGCCGAGCACGGCATCGTGCGCGTCGACGGCGCCGTGCTCGCCGACGAGACGCGCGTTCGACGCGCCGCCGCGGCGCCACGCGCACCGGCTTCGCCTACGACCGCGACGTCGGCGGGGTCCTGAGCGCGGTCGCCGTGAGCCGCGGCTTCTCGCGCGACGGCTCGCCAGCCCGCGAGGCCGCCCGCCGCCTCGCGGCGGCCCTGCGCGCCGCGGGCGTCCGCGTCTCCGGCCGCAGCACCACGGGCGGCGACGCCCAGCGGCGTCACCGAGCTCGCGCTCTGCCGAGTCGCCCCCCGATGGCGGGCCTCGCCCTCGCCACGAACGCCCCGTCGGACAACTTCGCCGCCGAGATGCTGCTCAAGGGCCTCGGGGCGCGCTTCGGCGGGCTGGGCAGCACGCCCGCCGGCGCCGGCGTCGTGCGCGCCGCGCTCGCGCGCCTCGGCGTGCATCCGCGCATCGCCGACGGCTCGGGCCTCTCGCGCGCCAACCGCACCACCCCGCGCCAGGTCGTGCGGCTGCTGGAGCGCATGCACGCCCAGGAGGTCGCGGGCCGCCTTCGAGGCGTCGCTGGCGGTCGCCGGGCGCACGGGGACGCATCCGCCGGCGGATGCGCGGCACGGCCGCCGAGGGCAACTGCCGCGCCAAGACCGGGACGCTGATCGACGTCAGCGCGCTCGCAGGTCTGTGCACGACGACCGGCGGGCGGACGGTCGCCTTCGCCTTCCTGATGAACCGGACCTGGCTGTTCGGCGCCCGCCGCGCGCAGGACCGCATGACGGCGGCGATCGCCCGGCTCGACGGCTAGGCGCCCGCCGGCGCGTCGCTCGCCGGCGGGTCGCTGAGCAGCGCCAGCAGCCCGGGCTCGTCGAGCACCTCGACCCCCAGGCGCTCGGCCTTCTCGAGCTTGGAGCCCGGGCTCTCGCCGGCCACCACGTAGTCGGTCTTCTTGGACACCGACGAGGTCACGCGGCCGCCGGCGGCGAGGATCCGCTCCGTGGCCTCCTCGCGGGTGAGGTCGGGCAGCGTGCCGGTGAGCACGAAGGTCCTGCCCGCGAGCGGGCCCTCGCCCGGCGGCGGCCCCCTCGACCTCGAAGCGCAGCCCGTGCGCCGCGCAGGTCGGCGATCAGCGCGCGCATCGCCTCGTCCTGCAGCTGCTCGTGGATGAGCGACGCGACGATCGGGCCGATGCCCGGCGTCTCCGCGATCGCCTCGGCGCTCGCGGCCAGCAGCGCGTCGATCGAGCGGAACTGCTGGGCCAGCGCCTGCGCCGGTCACCGCTGCCGACGCCCTCGATGCCGATGGCGAACAGCACCCGGCCGAAGGCGCGGTCCTTCGACGCCTCGATCGCGGCGACCAGCCGCTCGGCGCTGATCGTGCCGAAGCCCTCGAGCTCGAGCAGGCGCTCGACGGTGAGCCGGTAGAGGTCGGCCGCGTTGCCCACGAGCCCGGCGCGCTGGAGCTGGAGCACGCGCTCCTCCCCCAGCCCGTCGATGTCCATCGCGCCGCGCGAGGCGAAGTGCTTGAGCAGCTGGAACTGGCGGCCGGGGCAGCCGGCGCGGTTCGGGCACTTGGTGAAGACCGCGCCCTCGGGCTTGACCGTCGGCGTCCCGCACGACGGGCAGCGCTTGGGCGGGCGTGGGCGGCGCTTGCGGCCCTTGCGCTCGACCGCGTGCGGGGCGGGCGAGACCACCTGCGGGATCACGTCGCCCGCGCGCAGCACGATGACCTCGTCGCCGACGCGCAGGTCCTTGCGGGCGAGGTCCTCCTCGTTGTGCAGCGTGGCGAGCTTCACCGTGACGCCGGCCACGCCGACGGGCTCGAGCACGGCGAACGGGTGCAGGTCGCCGAACTTGCCGACGTTCCAGGCGACGTCGAGCAGCGTCGTCACCTTCGTCGTGGGCGGGAACTTCCAGGCGATCGCCCAGCGCGGATCGCGACCCGACCACACCCAGCCGGCGCTGCAGCTCGAAGGCGTCGACCTTCACGACGACACCGTCGATCTCGAAGTCCAGCGCGCCGCGCCGGCGCTGCCACTCCAGGCACTGCGCGACGACCTCCTCCTCGGTCTCCAGCACCTGGACGTCGCCGTTGACGCGGAAGCCGTGGTCGCGCAGCCACTGCAGCGCCTCCGAGTGGGAGGTCAGCGTCAGGCCCTCGGTCTTGCCGATCCCGTAGCACCACATCGACAGCGGCCGGTCGGCGGCCAGCTTGGGGTCCAGCTGGCGAATCGTGCCCGCGGCGGAGTTGCGCGGGTTCATGAACGTCGACAGCCCGCGCTCGGCGCGGCGCTCGTTGAGCGCCGTGAAGTCGGGCAGCGACATGTAGACCTCGCCGCGGACCTCGAGGAGCGGCGGAGCGTCGTCGATGCGCAGCGGGATCGACCCGATCGTGCGCAGGTTGTGGGTCACGTCCTCGCCGATCTCGCCGTTGCCGCGGGTGGCGCCTCGCTCGAGCACGCCGTCGCGGTAGACGAGCGAGATGGCCAGGCCGTCGATCTTGGGCTCGGCGACGTACTCGAAGCGCGCGTCCTCGATGCCCTCGCGGCGCAGGTGGTTGCGCATCCGCTCGATCCAGGCGCGCAGCTCCTCCTCGCTGCGGGCGTTGGCGAGCGAGAACATCGGCTGCAGGTGCTCGACCTTCTCCAGGCGCCCCACCGGCTCGCCGCCGACGCGCTGCGTGGGCGAGTCGGGGCTGCGCAGCTCCGGGTGCTCGGCTTCCAGCCCGCGCAGCTCGTCGAGCAGCGCGTCGTACTCGTCGTCCCCGATGAGCGGGTCGTCGAGGACGTAGTAGCGGTGGTTGTGGAGGGAGAGCTGCTCGCGCAGCTCGGCGGCGCGGGCGGCCGGGGCAGGCGTGGGCGGAGCGCTCACTCGATCTCTGAGGCGGCGGGCGACACGAGACGGGCGAGGTCGTACCGCTCCAGGCCGTCCATGCCGGACACGTCGGTCAGGTCGAAGTGCAGCGGCGTGACGGCGATCCGGCCCTCGGCGACCGCGGCGAGGTCCGTCCCCCGCTCCTCGTGGAAGCCGGGGTCCGCCCCGTAGATCCAGTAGCGCCGGCGCCCGTCGGCCTGCTCGGCGTCGAGCTTCAGCTCGTCGCGGTAGATGCGCTTGCCGAGCCGCGTGACGCTGACGCCCTCGGGGTGGCCCGCCGGCACGTTGACGTTCAGCAGCGTGCCCTGCGGCAGCGGGACCTCGTCGACCTCGTCGACGATCCGCGCGACGAAGTCGGCGGCGACGCGGAAGTCGAACTCCTCGCCGAGGCGGAAGTCCATCTCGCGGCGCGCGGACTGCTGGGAGACGGCGATGCCCGGCAGTCCGAGGACGATGCCCTCGAGCGCCGCGGCGACCGTGCCGGAGTACGTGATGTCGTCGCCGAGGTTGGCGCCGTGGTTGATGCCCGAGACGACGAGGTCCGGCGAGAACCCGTCGACCAGCCCGAGCTTGGCCAGCCGGACGCAGTCGACCGGTGTGCCGTCGGTGGCGTAGCCGCGGGTGCCGTCGCCGAAGTCCAGCTCCTCCACCAGCAGCGGCCGGCGCGTGGTGATCATCCGGGCGAAGGCCGAGCGGTTGCCGTCGGGCGCGATGGTGACCAGCTCGATGCCGTCGACCTCGAGCAGCGCGCGGCGCAGCGTCTGGAGGCCCTCCGCCTCGATGCCGTCGTCGTTGGTGAGCAGGACCCGCATCCTCCTTCGAGGATAGAGCCGGTGCGGGTCGTTCAGAGCGCCGGGTAGTGAACGCCGGCGAGGTAGAGGCCGTGGGCCGGAGCGGTCGGCCCGGCCTCCGCGCGCGGACGGCCGTCGAGCAGGGCGGCGAAGGACGCGGGGTCGCGACGGCCGCCCGCGACCTCGAGCATCGTCCCGACCAGGATCCGGTTCATGTGGCGCAGGAAGGTGTCGGCCGTGACCCACAGCTCGAGCACCTCGCCGTGCTCCTCGAAGCGCGCGTCCAGGATCCGGCGCTCGAAGTGGACGTGCTGGGTCTGGCTGGGCGTGAAGGCCGTGAAGTCGTGCGGGCCGCGCAGCGCCGCCGCGCAGCCGTGCAGCAGCCCGACGTCGACCCGGTGCGGCCACCACAGCGCCCGGCCGCGCTCGAGCGCCGAGCGGGTGCGGCGCGCGAGGATCCGGTAGCAGTAGGTGCGCGACACGGCGTCGCCGCGCGCGTCGAAGCCGTCGGGCGCCGGGGCCGCCCGGCGCACCGCGAGGTCGGGCGGGAGCAGCGCGTTCAGCGAGCCGGCGTCGGCCGCGGGGCCGGCATGCGACGCGACCTGCCCCCACGCGTGCACGCCGCGGTCGGTGCGCCCGGCGACGGTCAGGGTGACCTCGCGGCGCAGGACGGTGCGTAGCGCGCCCTCCAGCTCGGCCTGGACGCTGCGCATGCCCGGCTGGCACGCCCACCCCGCGAACCCCGTCCCGTCGTACTCGATGTCCAGGCGCGCGGTCAGGCGGGCCTTCGGCAGGCCGCGACGGCGGCGGTCCGCGCGGAGCGATCGCCCCGCACCACGGCTCGGATCGCGGCCTCGCTCGTGGTCGAGCACAGCCCGGCGTGCCACGCGCCGTCGATCCGGTCGAGGTACAGCGCCACCCGGCGGCGGGCCGGCAGGCCGCAGGACGCGCCGTCGCGCACGGTCCGCACCCACACCCTGCCGCCGACGCGTCCCTTGTAGCGGCGCTGGACGCGGTAGCGGTGCACGAACCGGTCAGCGCTGGTGACGACGCCGTCGGGCCGCGGCGGGTCGAGCTGCCGGCGGCTCTCGAGCACGCCGACGAACGCGGCGTCGGCGGCGGCGAAGCGCTTGGCCTCGGGGACGCCGCCCGCGCACGTGCACGCGGAGGCGGCCGGGGGCAGCGCGAGGAGGCCCGCCAGCGCGGCGGTCATCGCGGTGAGCAGCGCTGAGCGACACACGCGCGGAGTATCGACGCGCGCACGGGTGCGCGACAACCTGGGAGCGCGCAGCACGACGGGGGTCTCGGAGGCCCCCCCGCCTCCGGACCCGCCGTCGCGTACGCCTCGGTGCGCTTCCGCTCAGGCCTGGCCGGCCGCCCCGGCGGTCGCCGGGCTCACCCCGAGCTGGTTCATCAACGCCAGCGCCTCCCAGTACTGGGCGCTGCGATGCTCGAGCCCGTCCGGCCCGATCTCGCCGACCGCGCAGCCGCGGAACTCGACGTGGCGGTGCGTGGGCGCCATGCCCATCAGCTCACCCTCGTGCGTCCCCGTGGCGACCCACTCCTGGACGAGCCGGTCGTCCTCGCACGTCGTGCTCGTGATCTCGACGTGCAGGTCGGGGAACGCGGTCATGTAGCGCTGGGCGAGGTCGCGCAGCTCCGCCTTGCCGTGCACGTCCATGCCGAGGCCGCCATCGTGATGGACGATGTCGTCCGCCACGTTGCCCACCGTGCCGTCGGCATCACCGCGATTCCAGGCGTCGACGCTCTCACGGGCCATGGCGAGGAGCTTCTCGCGCTCCATCTGCGACCTCCTTCGGCAGGGGACAGGGGTCCGCTGCCGACGCTACTCCTCCCGCACCGGGCCGTGCAGAAAATCTGAGCGGCGGCGGGGTCAGGCCAGGGTCGCCAGCGCCTGCTCGGGCGTCGCGCCATCGTGCACGACCGACATGAGCGCGCGCGTCATGCCCGCGGGGTCGGCGTGCTGGATGACGTTGCGCCCGTACACGATGCCGGCGGCGCCCTGGTCCAGCACCGCCTTGGTGCGCTCGAGGATCTCGCGGTCGCTCACGCGGCCGCCGCCGCGCACGAGCAGCGGGACGCGGGCGACGGTGACCACCCGGCGGTAGTCGGCGAGGTCGGCGGTCGGGTCGGCCTTGATGACGTCGGCGCCCAGCTCGACGGCCTGGCGCACGAGCCCGCAGATGCGGTCGGCATCGCCGCTCGAGTCATAGCCGCTCGCGCCCTCGTCGAAGGCCAGCGGCTCGACCATCAGCGGCATGGCGGCGCGATCGCAGGCCGCGCGCAGGCGGCTGATCGCCGCGACGCAGTCGCCACGCAGCCCGGGCCGGCCCGGGACGTCGAGGAGGTTGATCACGACGCACGCGGCGTCGAGGCGCACGGCGTGCCCGACCGGGTCGTCGACCATGACCGTCCACGCCTCCGCCGGCGGCTCGGGGCCGTAGATGTTCGGCGTGTCCGTGCGCAGCACGAGCGCGGGCTTGTCACGCCCGGGATGGCGCTGCAGGAGGTCGGCCTGGCCGACGGAGAGCTGGATCGCGTCGGGCGCCGCGTCGATGAGCGTCGCGATCGCCGCCTCCATGTCCTCGATGCCGGCGAGGAAGGCGGGCTCCCCGGGCATGCCGTGGTCGACGGCCACGTCGAAGCAGCGTCCCGAGACCGGGTGGAAGAGGCGGTTGAGGCGGTACTGCTTCACGCGGCGGCACACTAGTCGACGACGACGCCATGCTGATCGCCGGACCCAACGCGACCATCGACCGCACCCTGACGATCGCCGAGCTGCGCCCCGGCGAGGTCCTGCGCTTCGAGCGCGTCGCCGTCACGCCCGGCGGCAAGGGCCTGAACGTCGCGCGGGCGGCCCGCGCACTCGGGGAGCCGGCCGTGCTGGTGTCCTTCGTGCCGGGGCACACCGGCCGCGCCGGTGCGGCGATGGTCGCCGCCGAGGGCATCGAGCTGCGCGGCGTGCCGAGCCCAGGCGAGCTTCGCTCGACCGCCGTCATCCTGGAGGCGAGCGGCCGCACGACCGTGCTCAACGAGCCGGGGCCACGGATCGGCGCCGCCGAGTGGGAGGCCTACGAGCACGAGGTCGGCGCGCACCTCCCCGGCCACGGCGTGCTCGTCTGCTCGGGCAGCGTGCCGCCCGGCAGCCCGCGCGACGCCTACGGCCGCCTGGCGGCGCTCGCGCGGCGGGTCGGGCTGTCCAGCGTCGTCGACGCCGGCGGGGAGACGCTCGCCGCGGCGCTCGCCGCCGGCCCCGACGTCGTGACGCCGAACCTCGGCGAGGCCGAGGGCGTGCTCGGCACGGGCGGCGGCGGCGAGCAGGTCGAGGCCGCGAGCGACGCCCGCCCGCGCGCGCTGGCCGCCGCCCAGGCGCTCGTGGCGCGGGGCGCGCGGGCGGCGGTCGTCACCGCCGCGGCGGCGGGAGCCGCGCTGGCGTCGGCGGGCGGCTCCACCACGTGGATGCCCGCGCCGGTGATCGCCGACGTGCGCAACCCGGTCGGCGCGGGCGACGTGCTCGCCTCGGGCCTGGCCGCCGCGCTCGAGCGCGGGGACGAGCTCCCCGCGGCGCTGCGCGCGGGCATCGCCGCGGCGGCGGCGAGCGTCGAGTCGCCGACGGCCGGCGAGCTCGACCCCGAGCGCGCGCGGGCGCTGGCCGCTGCGATGTCGAAGGCTGCGGGTTGACGGACGGCGGCTGGTGACGGAGAGGGGGCGCCCGCCGCGCCGCTGTCCTGACTCATGGTTGCTATGCAACCAAAAGGCAGGACGGCCGCCTCAGCGCGCACCGCCGCCAACACCGCCTTGACACCGCGCCAACCCGCCGGGTAGCTTCAGCGCGACAGGTTGACAACGTTGTCAGTCAACGTTGTCACCACAGGTCGAGGGAGGAGGACAGGTCGCTGACCACAGCCCGGCCCACGATGCGCGACGTCGCGCAGATCGCGGGCGTGAGCCTGAAGACGGTGTCGCGCGTGATCAACGCGGAGCCCGGCGTCGCCGCTCCCACGGCCGCCCGGGTCGGGGACGCGATCGCCGAGCTCGGCTTCGAGCGCAACGACCTGGCCCGCTCGCTGCGCCAGGGGCGCACCTCCTCCACGCTGGGCCTCGTCATCGAGGACGTCGCCAACCCGTTCTACTCGGCGATCGCCAACGCCGTCGAGGCGGTCGCTCGCGAGCGCGGGTTCCTGCTGATCACGGCGTCGGCCGGCGAGGACGCGGAGCGCGAGCAGGAGCTGGTCACCGCGCTGCTTCGCCGCCGCGTCGATGCCCTGCTCGTCGTGCCGGCGGGCACCGACCACGCCTACCTCGGCGACCAGACCCCCGCGATCTTCCTCGACCGCCCGCCGCGCAACATCGCCGCCGACGCCGTCCTGTTCGACAACACCGGCGGCGCGCGCCGCGCGGTGGAGCACCTGCTCGAGCGCGGCCACACGCGGATCGCCTGCGTGCTCGACGAGGAGAGCGTCTACACGCACGGGCTGCGCCTGGCGGGCTACCGCGCCGCGCTGGCGGCGGCGGGGATCGAGGTGGACCCCTTGCTCGTGCGCACGGGCAACTTCGACGCCGCGCACGCCCAGGCCGACGTCGAGCGCGTGCTCGGCCTCGACGACGCCCGGCGCCCGACCGCGATCTTCACCACGAACAACCGCAGCACGGTGGGCGCCCTCCACGCGCTGGCCGGGCGCCACGGCACGACCGCGCTCGTGGGCTTCGACGACTTCGAGCTGGCCGACCTGCTGGGCACCACGGTCGTCCGGGCCGACCCGTGGCAGCTCGGCGAGCGGGCGGCCGCGCTGGCCTTCGCGCGGCTCGCCGGGGACGCGCAGCCGCCCCGCACCATCACGGTCGGGACCGAGCTGGTCATCCGCGGCTCGGGCGAGGTCGCGCCGTGAAACCCGTCGAGCTGCCGCCCAACCAGTTCCCGCGCTTCTACGCCGGGGGTCCTCGCATCGGCGCGCTGCGCGGCGTCCCGGCAGGCGCCGACAACCACCCCGAGGACTGGGTCGGCTCGGTGACGACCACCTGGGGCGACGACGCGGACGGGCTCAGCCGGCTCGCCGACGGCCGCCTCGTGCGCGACGTGCTGCAGGCCGAGCCCGAGGCGCTGCTCGGCCCCGCGCACGTTCGGCGCTGGGGGGCCGATCCCGCGCTGCTGGTCAAGCTGCTCGACGCGGGCGAGCGGCTGCCCGTGCACTTCCATCCCGGGCGCGCGTTCGCCCGCGAGCAGCTCGGCCTGCGCTACGGCAAGACCGAGGCCTGGATCATCCTCGAGGCCGAGCCGGGCGCGGCGGTCCACGTCGGGCTGCGCGACGAGCTCGACGCCGAGGCCGTTCGCGGCTGGGTCGACGCCCAGGACGCCAGCGAGATGCTGGCCGCCATGAACCGCGTCGAGGTCGGCGCGGGCGACGCGGTGCTCGTCCCGGCCGGGACCGTGCACGCGATCGGCGCCGGCATCCTGCTGCTCGAGCTGCAGGAGCCGACCGACCTCTCCGTGCTCGTCGAGTGGAAGCCCTTCGGCGTCGACGACGGCCCCGAGCACCTCGGCCTCGGGTGGGATGTCGCGCTGGGCGCCATGCACCGCGGGCCCACCGACACCGGCGAGCTCGTCACGCACGGCGAGCTGCGGCTGCCGGCCGCCGCCGACCCGTACTTCCGCGCCGAGCGCGTCCGCGCCGGTGACGAGCTCGAGCCCTCGTTCGCGATCCTGCTCTGCGTCGCCGGCGAGGGCCGGCTGCACAGCGAGCACGGCGACGAGCTGCGCGTGCGGCGGGGCACGACCGCGCTCGTGCCCCACGCCGCCGGCGTCACGACGGTGGCCGGCGACGCCGAGCTCATCCGGTGCCGGCCGCCGGATCCGACCAGCGGGGAGGGGACGTGGTGAACGGCCAGCCGGTGCTCGAGGCACGCGGCATCGTCAAGACCTTCGGGCGCGTGGTCGCGCTCAACGGGGCGAACTTCACGGTCTACCCGGGCGAGGTGGTCGCGCTGGTCGGCGACAACGGCGCCGGGAAGAGCACGCTGGTCAAGACGCTGGTCGGCGTCCACCCGCCCGACCGCGGCGAGATCCTGTTCGAGGGCCGCGAGGTCGACATCCACACGCCCCAGCAGGCGCGCGACATCGGCATCGAGACGGTCTACCAGGACCTGGCCCTCGCGGCCGAGATCGACCCGGCGGCCAACATGTTCCTGGGACGCGAGATCCTGCGCACGGGCCCGCTCGGCCGCCTGGGGTTCATCGACAAGGCGGCGATGCGCCGGCGCAGCGAGGAGGCCTTCCGCAACCTCGGCGTGCGCATCCAGGACACCACGGCGCCCGTCGCCAACATGTCCGGCGGCCAGCGCCAGGGCATCGCGATCTCGCGCGCGGTCACGTGGGCCAGCAAGGTCGTGTTCATGGACGAGCCGACCGCGGCGCTCGGCGTCGTGCAGACCCGCAACGTGCTCGACCAGATCCGCCGCGTGCGCGACCAGGGCCTGTCGATCGTCCTGATCAGCCACAACATGCCCGAGGTCTTCGAGGTCGCCGACCGCATCGAGGTGCTGCGGCTCGGCGAGCGGGTCGCGCGGCTGCGGCCCAGCGAGGTGACGATGGAGGACGTCGTGTCCGCGATGACCGGCGCGCTCTCCTTCCACGAGGAGGACGGCCGATGAGCACGGCGCAGGACGAGCCGGTCCTCGAGGACGAGCAGCGGATGCCGTGGTGGCAGCGCGTCGCCGCGGGGTCGAGCACCCAGATCGGGCTGATCCTGGTGGCGCTGATCGTGTTCTTCGCGGTGCTCAAGCCCGAGGAGTTCTTCGCCATCCCCAACGCCCGCAACATCGCGACGGACGCCGCGGTGCTGCTCGTCCTGGCGGTCGGGGCGACCTACGTGATCATCACGGCGGGCATCGACCTGTCGTGCGGGGCGGTGCTCGTGTTCTCCGGGGTCATCGCCGCCAAGCTCATGAACGCGATGGGCGGCGACAGCTGGGGCGTGATCCTCGCCGGGCTCGCCGGCGCGCTGGCCGCCGGGCTCGCGTGGGGGCTGATCAACGGCTTCCTGGTCGCCAAGGCGAAGATCCCCGCGTTCATCGTCACGCTCGGCACCCTGGGGATGTCGCTGGGCGCCGGGTACCTGATCACGGGCGGCGTCGACGAGCGCGAGGTGCCGTTCAAGCTCGTGTCCGAGGTCGGGATCGGCCGCGTGGCCGGGATCCCGTACCTGGTCCTGATCTCGATCGCCGTGGCGATCGTCTTCGGGATCGTCCTCGCGCTGACGCGCTTCGGGCGCTACACGTACGCGATCGGCTCCAACGAGGAGGCCGTGCGACGGGCGGGCGTCAACGTCGACTGGCACCTCATCAAGGTCTACGCGCTGGCCGGCACGCTGTCGGGGCTGGCGGGGTTCATGAGCCTCGCGCGCTTCGGCACCACGACGATCGGCGGCCACGCGACGGACAACCTCAACGCGATCGCCGCGGTGGTGATCGGCGGGACGAGCCTGTTCGGCGGGATCGGGACGATCCTCGGAACCGTCTTCGGAACGTTCATCCCCGCCGTCCTGCAGAACGGCTTCGTGATCATCGGCGTCCAGGCCTTCTGGCAGCAGGTCGCCGTCGGCGCGGTGCTGATCGTCGCCGTCTACCTCGACCAGGTGCGCCGCGCGCGCCAGCGCCAGTGAACGAGACCCACACCACGAGGAGGAGGAAGGTCATGTCCCACACCCAACGACCCCGCCGGGCGCTCTGGCTCCTGGCGGTGCTCTGCTCCGCGTTCATGTTCGCGCTCGCCGCCTGCGGCGACGACGACGAGGGCGGCGACGGCGGCGGCGGAGGCACCGCATCCGGAGGAGGCGGCGGCAAGGACTACAAGATGACGCTGATCGCCGGCGTCAAGGGCGACGAGTTCTACATCACGATGAACTGCGGGGCCCAGGCCAAGGCCAAGGAGCTCGGGGTCACTCTCGACTTCCAGGGGCCGCAGGAGTTCGACGCCGCCCAGCAGACCCCGATCGTCAACGCGGTGGCGGCCAAGAAGCCCGACGCGGTTCTCATCGCGCCGACCGACACCAAGGCGCTGTACGCCCCGATCAAGCAGCTCGCGGACGGCGGGACGAAGATCGTCCTGGTCGACACGACGCTCGAGCAACCCGACATGGCCGTGTCGCAGATCGCCTCGGACAACGAGGCGGGCGGCGCCGAGGCCGCGAAGATCCTCGCCGAGCTGATCGGCGGCAAGGGCAAGGTCTTCGTGGTCAACGTGAAGCCGGGCATCTCGACGACCGACGCCCGCGAGAAGGGCTTCGTCGCCGAGGCGAAGAACCTCGGCCTCACGTATCTGGGCCGCGAGTACTCCAACGACAAGCCGGAGACGGCGGCGGCGAAGACCAAGGCCGCGCTGCAGAAGGACTCCGACCTCAAGGGGATCTTCGGCACGAACCTGTTCTCGGCCGAGGGCGCGGCCAGCGGCGTGCGCGAGTCCGGGGCCAAGGGCGTCAGCATCGTCGGCTTCGACGCGGGCCCCAAGCAGGTGAAGGACCTCGAGGACGGCACGGTGCAGGCGCTCGTCGCCCAGAAGCCGGCCGACATCGGCGCCCAGGGCGTCGAGCAGGCGTTCAACGCGCTCGAGGGCAAGCCCACCACGGAGAAGATCGGCACGGAGTCCGTGTCCATCACCAAGGACAACCTGGAGGAGAACCGGGACTCGCTCTACAAGGCGAACTGCTGAGAGCCGCTGCACGCGGGGCGCTCCGGCGCCCCGCGTCGCCGCCGCGCCGCGCGCGGATAGGTTGTCGCGCGTGAGCGCGGAGCTGCTGCTGGGGCTCGACGTCGGCACGACCTCGTGCAAGGCGGCGGTCGTGACCCCGGAGGGCGAGGAGGTCGCCCATGGCCAGGCGCCGCTGCGCTGGACCACGGTGCCCACGGGCGCGGAGATCGCGCCCGCGGGGTTCCTGGAGTGCGCGCTCGCGGCGGCGCGCGAGGCGCTCGCAGCCGCGCCCCAGGGCCGGGTCGCGGCGCTCGGCGTGTCGAGCATGGCCGAGACCGGCGTCCTGCTGGACGCGGGCGGGACGCCGGTGGTGGCCTCGATCGCCTGGCACGACTCGCGCGGCGAGGAGGAGGCCGAGCGCCTCGGCGAGGAGCTCGGGCACGATCGCTTCGCGGCGCACACCGGCCTGTCCGTGCGCGCGCTGCGCACGGTCTCCAAGTACCGCTGGCTACGCGACCACGAGGAGGCGACGGCCCGCGGCGTGCGCTGGCTGAGCGTCGGGGAGTGGGTCGTCAGCGGTCTCGGCGGCGACCAGGGCGCCGAGCTGTCGCTCGCGTCGCGCACCGGCTGGCTCGATCTCCACACGCGCGGCTGGTGGGGCGAGACGCTGGCGTGGGCCGGCGCGCCGGAGGGGCTGCTCCCCGAGCCCGCGCCCGCCGGCACTGCGCTGGGCACGGTCGGCGACGCGCTGCCGCAGGCACGAGGGGCGGTGCTGGCCGTCGCCGGCCACGACCATCTCAGCGCGGCGGTCGGCGCCGGCGCGGTCTCCGAGGGCGACGTGCTCGACTCGTGGGGCACGGCCGAGGCGTTCGTGCGCACCGTCGCGCCGCTGGGCCCGCAGCAGGCGGTCCAGGCGGTCCAGGAGGGCGTCACCGTCGGCTGGCACGCGGTGCCCGACCGCCAGAACCTGCTCGGCGCGATGCGCTCCGGCGCGGCCCTCGGGCGCGTCCTCGCGCTGCTCGGCGTGGGGCCCGGCGGCCGTGACGAGCTCGAGCGCGCGGCGCTCGCCTGCGACGCGGAGGCCGGCGGCATCGAGCTGCACGGCCTCAACGACTACAAGGTGGCGCTGGTCAACATCGGCGCCGACCCCTCCCCCGCCCTGGTCTGGCGCGCGGCGCTCGAGTCGGCCGGCCGCGGCGCCGCCGACATCCTCGACCGCATGGCCCGCGTCGCCGGCCCGCACACCCGCCTGGTGATGGCGGGCGGCTGGTCGGAGGGCGTCGCGGCGCGCGCCGTCAAGGAGGCCCACATCGGCCCCTTCGAGCGCACGAGCGCCGTCTACATGGGCGCCCGCGGAGCCGCGCTCACCGCCGGTCGCGCGGCGGGGTGCTGCCGTGATCGTTGCGGCGCCGCCTAGCGGTTGGGCGGGGCGGGGGTGGGCGACATTCCGCATGCATCCCATGCGAGATGCAGCCCACCCCCACGAACGGGACCGCCTCACTCCCTGACCAGCCGCCGTTCGGGCCGGCGCGCGCGCCGAGCCCGGCGCCGCGCCTCAGACCAGCTCGAGGTAGACCATCTCCGTCGCGTCGCTGCGACGCGGGCCCGAGCTTGAGGATGCGGGTGTAGCCGCCCGGGCGCTCCGCGTAGCGCGGCGCGACCTCCTCGAACAGCTTGTGCACGGTGAACTTGTCCTGGCCGAGGATGGCCAGCGCCTGGCGCCGGGCGTGCAGGTCGCCGCGCTTGGCCAGCGTGATGAGCTGCTCGACCTCGGGCTTGACCGCCTTGGCCTTGGCCTCGGTGGTCTTGATGCGCTCGTGCTCGATGACCTCCTTGCAGAGGTTGGCCAGCAGCGCCTTGCGGTGCGAGGCCGAGCGGCTGAGCTTGTGGCGGGTCTTCTGGTGGCGCATGGCGGGGCTCCGGCCGGGAGGGATCCTAGTCGTCGCGCAGGTCCAGCCCGCGCGCGTGGAGCGTCTCGATGACCTCGTCGATGGACTTCTTGCCGAAGTTCGGGATCGCGTTGAGCTCGCCCTCGGACTTCGAGACGAGGTCGCCGACCGTCTGGATGCCCGCGCGCTTGAGGCAGTTGTAGGAGCGCACGCCCAGCTCGAGCTCCTCGATGAGGATGTCGTGCATCGGGCCGCCCGCGCCGCCGGCGCCGCCGCCGTTGAGCGAGCCTGCGCCCTCCGGCTCGAGCTGGCCGCCGGGGCCGGCGCGCAGCTCCTCGATGCGGTCGGCGTCGGTGAAGATCGCCAGCTGCGAGATGAGGATCTCCGCGGCCTCGCGCAGCGCGGCCTGCGGGTCGATCGAGCCGTCGGTCTCGATGTCGAGCGTGAGCTTGTCGTAGTCGGTGCGCTGGCCGACGCGCGCCTGCTCGACGGCGTAGGCGACGCGCGACCGGCGAGAAGATCGAGTCGATCGGGATGACGCCGATCGGCTGGTCGGGCGACTTGTTCTCCTCCGCCGGGCGGTAGCCGCGGCCGCGGCCGATCGTGAGGTACAGCTCGAGCTTGGTCTTCTTCTCGAGCGTGGCGATGTGCACGTCCGGGTTGAGGATCTCGACGCCCGCGGGCAGGTCGATGTCCTTGGCCGTGATGTCACCGGGGCCGGTGACGACGAGCGGGGCCTCGACCTCGGTCGCGTCGGAGTGCATCCGGCAGACGATGCCCTTGAGGTTCAGGACGATGTCGGTGACGTCCTCGGTGACGCCCTTGATCGTCGAGAACTCGTGGGCCACGCCCTCGATGCGGACGCTCGTCACCGCCGCGCCCGCCAGCGAGCTGAGCAGCACGCGGCGCAGCGAGTTGCCGAACGTGTAGCCGAAGCCGCGGTCGAGCGGCTCGATGGTGAAGGAGCCGCGGTTCTCCTCGACCGTTTCGCTGGTGATTCGGGGGATCTGGAAGTCGAGCATCGGAGGGGTCCTGACTGTCGTGCGGGGTGTTCGGTCGGCGGGCGGGGTCGGGTACCGCGACCGCCGGATGCAGCGCGCGGGCGCTACTTGGAGTACAGCTCGACGATGAGCTGCTCCTGGACCGGCGTCGTGATCTCACGACGCTCCGGGCTTGCGCAGCACCTTGGCGGTGAGCGCGTCGTGGTCGGCCTGCAGCCAGGCCGGCACCTGTGCGGTCAGCTCGGTCGCGTCGCGGATGAGCTGCTCGGCGCCCGTGCCGGCCTTGACGGCGATGATGTCGCCGTCGCGCACCTGGTAGCTCGGGATGTCCACCCGGCGGCCGTTGATCGTCCAGTGGCCGTGACGGATGAGCTGGCGCGCCTGGCGGCGCGAGGCGGCGAAGCCGAGGCGGACGAGCACGTTGTCGAAGCGGCGCTCGAGCAGCGTCAGCAGGTTCTCGCCCGTGATGCCGTGCTGGCGGCTGGCCTTGTCGTAGTAGATGGCGGAACTGCTTCTCGAGCACGCCGTAGTAGCGGCGCGCCTTCTGCTTCTCGCGCAGCTGCACGCGGTACTCGCTCTGCTTCTGGCGGCCGCGGCCGTGGTCGCCGGGCGGGTACGCGCGGCGCTCGACGCCGCACTTGTCGGTCAGGCAGCGCTCGCCCTTGAGGAAGAGCTTCTGCCCTCGCGGCGGCACTGCTTGCACTGGGGTGCTGTGTCTCGGGCCATCGCTTCGAACCTCAGACGCGGCGCCGCTTGCGGGGGCGGCAGCCGTTGTGGGCTTGCGGGGTGACGTCCTTGACGCCCGTGACCTCGAGGCCGGCGGCCTGCAGCGAGCGGATCGCCGTCTCGCGGCCCGGAGCCGGGGCCCTTGACGAAGACGTCGACCTTCTGCAGGCCCTGCTCGATGCCCTTGCGGGCGGCGGCGTCGGCCGTGACCTGCGCGGCGAACGGCGTCGACTTGCGCGAGCCCTTGAAGCCGGCGCCGCCGGCGGACTCCCACGCGATGACGTTGCCCTCGCGGTCGGTCAGGGACACGATCGTGTTGTTGAAGCTGGTCTTGATGTGGGCCTGGCCGATCGGGATGTTCTTCTTCGGCTTGCGGCGGCCGCGCTGCGGGCGCTTGGGAGCGGGCTCATCGGCTACTTCTTGCCTGCCTTCTTCTTGCCGGCGACCTGCATGCGCTTCGGGCCCTTGCGGGTGCGGGCGTTGGTCTTCGTGTTCTGGCCGCGGACGGGCAGGCCGCGGCGGTGGCGCAGGCCGCGGTAGCAGCCGATCTCCATCAGGCGCTTGACGTTCTGCGAGCGCTCGCGGCGCAGGTCGCCCTCGACGGTGAGGTCGCTGTCGATGAGGTCGCGCAGCGTGCCGACCTCGTCCTCGGTCAGGTCGCGCACGTAGGTGTCGGGCGAGATCTCGAGCTCGGACGAGCAGGCCGTTCGACGTCGGGCGGCCGATGCCGTAGATGTAGGTCAGGCCGATCTCGACGCGCTTGTTGAGCGGGATGTTGATCCCGGCGATACGTGCCATGGCCGAGCTACCCCTGCCGCTGCTTGTGGCGGGGGTTCTGGCAGATGACGAGCACCGCGCCGTGGCGGCGGATGATCTTGCACTTCTCGCACATCGGCTTGACCGACGGTCGTACCTTCATGATCCCTTTCGATCGGTGACCAGCGAGCCGGCTCTGGCGGCCGCTGAGGCCGCCGCTACCTGGTCGCGGACGCGCGCACGACGGACTGCGCCGAGCGCGCAGACGCGATCACGATAGCAGCGCACCTGCTCAGTGCCAGGGGGTGAGGATGCGCGGGCCGTCGGCGGTGATCGCGACGGTGAACTCGAAGTGGGCCGCCAGCGAGCCGTCCTGGGAGTAGATCGCCCAGCCGTCGTCGCCCATGCGCACCGAGGTGGCGGCCGGCGTTGACCATCGGCTCGACGGCCAGCACCATGCCCTCCTCGAGCAGCGGGCCCTTGCCCGGCTCGCCGAAGTTGGGGACCTGCGGGTCCTCGTGCATGTCGCGCCCGATCGCCGTGGCCGACGAGCGAGCGCACGACCGACAGCCCCTCGCCCTCGACGCGCGCCTGGACGGCGTGGGAGACGTCGCCGAGGCGGTTGCCGGCGCGGCACTGCTCGACGGCGTCGAAGAGCGAGGCCTCGCGTGACGTCGAGCAGCTTGTGGGCGACGGGCGAGACGTGCCCGACCGCGAACGTGCGCGCCGCGTCGGCCACCCAGCCGTCCTGGACCACGCCGACGTCGATCGAGATGCATGTCGCCGCGCTCGCAGCGTGTAGGGCGCCGGGGATGCCGTGGACGACCATCGAGTTGGGCGAGACGCGCAGATCGAGCCCGGGGAAGCCGCGGTAGCCCTTGAACGCGGGCGTCGCGCCCTGCGAGCGGATGTAGCGCTCGGCGGCCTCGTCGAGCTCGGCGGTGGTGACGCCCTCGCGGACCTTGCCCTCGATCAGCCTCATCGTCCGCACGAGGATCGCGCCGGCGGCCGCCATCTTGTCGATCTCCTCGGGCGTCTTGCGGATGATCACAGCTCGGTCCTCGAGCCGCAGCGTCGCGATCGTCGCCCGGATGTGGTCGTGGACCTCGGTCGGCGAGCGCGTGCCGTCGAAGCGGCGCAGCAGGCCGCGCTCTCGTAGAAGTCGATCAGCGGCGCGGTCTGCTCGTGGTAGACCTGCGAGGCGCTTGCGGATCGTCTCGGGCTTGTCGTCCTCGCGCTGGACGAGCTGCGGAGCCGTCGACGTCGCAGACGCCCTCGCGCTTGGGCGGGTCGAACTCGACGTGGTAGACGCGGCCCGACCGGCTGACGCGACGGCCCGACAGGCGGCGCACGATCTCGTCGTCGGGCACCTCGATGAGCAGGACGGCGGTGAGCTTGCGCCCGAGCTCGTCGAGCTCGTCGTCGAGCGCCTCGGCCTGGCCGACCGTGCGCGGGAAGCCGTCGAGCAGGAAGCCGTCGCGGGCGTCCTCGCCGTCGACCTCGCGCCGAGGATCACGCCGATGATGACGTCGTCGGGGACGAGCTCGCCGGCGTCCATGTGGCTCTTGGCCTGCTTGCCGAGCGGCGTGCCGTCGGCGACCGCCTCGCGCAGCATGTCGCCGGTGGCGATGTAGGCGAGCGTCGAAGTCCTGCGTGAGGCGCTCGGCCTGCGTGCCCTTGCCCGGCGCCGGGGGGGCCGAGGAGGATGAGGTTGAGCTCGGACACGAGGGCGATCGGAGTCGGACGACCGCCTCGAGGCGGCCGGAGCGCGAGCCGGGACCCTACCTACTTCAGGAAGCCCTCGTAGTTGCGCATCATCAGCTGCGCCTCGAGCTGCTTCATCGTGTCCAGCGCGACGCCGACGACGATCAGCAGCGACGTGCCGCCGAAGAAGAAGTTCGCGCTCGTCTGGTTGATGAGGAGCGTCGGCAGGGCCGCGACCGCGGCCAGGTACAGCGCGCCCGGGAAGGTCAGCCGGGCGAGGATGCGGTCCAGGAACTCGGCCGTCGGCCGGCCCGGTCTCACCCCGGGGATGAAGCCGCCGTACTTCTTGAGGTTGTCGGCCTGGTCGACCGGGTTGAAGGTGACCGCGGTGTAGAAGTAGGTGAAGAGGATGATGAAGATCGTCTCGCCGACGAGGTAGGCCCAGTCGCTGGGGGCTGAAGAAGGTCGACACGTCCTGCGCCCAGGGCTGCTGGATGAGCTGGCCGATCGTCGGCGGGAAGGCCATGATCGAGGCGGCGAAGATGACCGGGATGACGCCGGCCATGTTCACGCGCAGCGGCAGGTAGGTCTGGCCGCCGGCGCTCATGCGCCGGCCGATGACGCGCTTGGCGTACTGGATCGGGATGCGCCGCTGGCCCTCCTGGATGAAGACGACCGCGGCGATCACGGCCAGGGCCACGAACGGCATCATCACCTTGAAGACCTGGTCGGGGTTCGTCCACCAGGCCTGGATGCCGTTGGGCAGGCCGGCGACGATCGACGCGAAGATCATCAGCGAGATGCCGTTGCCGATGCCGCGCTGGGTGATCAGCTCGCCCATCCACATCAGCAGCACCGTGCCCGCGGTCAGCGAGATGACGATCAGGAAGACGTGCGGCGCGTCGAAGTCGGGGATGATCGGCGCGCCCGCGCTCGGCGGCGAAGGAGCGGAAGAGGAAGACGTAGCCGATCGACTGGGCGAAGGCCAGGCCGACGGTGAGGTAGCGCGTGTACTGCGTGATGCGCTGCTGGCCGACCTCGCCCTCCTTCTGGAGCTTCTCCAGCGACGGCACGACGACCGTCAGCAGCTGCAGGATGATCGAGGCCGTGATGTAGGGCATGATCCCCAGCGCGAAGAGCGCGATCCGCGACAGCCCGCCGCCGCAGAAGGTGTTGAGCAGGTTGAGGATCCCGCCGCCGCCGAACTGCTCCTGGACCTGCTCGACGGCGTCGACGTCGATGCCCGGCACCGGGATGTGCGAGCCGAGCCGGTAGAGCGCGAGGATCATCGCGGTGAAGGCGAGCTTCTTGCGGATCTCCGCGACGGTGAACGCGCTGAGGATCGTCGAGAGCATCGGCGTGGCCCCGGACGGGCTCGGCTAGCCCTCGACGACGACGCAGGTGCCGCCGGCGGCCTCGATCGCCTCGCGCGCCGGCGGCGCTGAAGCCGTGCGCGTGGACGGTCAGCGGCTTGGTGAGCTCGCCCTTGGCGAGCACCTTGACCGGGACGCCCTTGCGCGTTGCCCAGGCCCGCGGCGCGCCAGCGCCTCGAGCGTGACCTCGGCGCCCTTGTCGAAGCGCGCCTCGAGGTCGCGGAGGTTGACCGCCTGCGTGTGCGTGCGGAACGGCTCGAAGGGCATCGACTTCTTCATGTGCGGGCCGCGCAGCTTGCGCATCCGCATGTGGATCGGCATCTGGCCGCCCTCGAAGCGCGCGCGGTCCTTGGCGCCCGAGCGCGAGCCGTCGCCCTTGTGGCCGCGGCCCGACGTCTTGCCCGTGCCCGAGCCGTCGCCGCGGCCGACGCGCTTGCGCGCCTTGCGGCTGCCCGGAGCGGGCTTGAGGCTGTGCAGGCCGATGGGCTCGGCCTCGGTGCGCTCGTCGTCGGCGGCCATCAGCGCTCCTCCTCCAGACGGACCAGGTGGCGGACGCGGTGCAGCATGCCGCGCGCCTGCGGCGTGTCCTTGACCTCGACCGTGTGGCCGATGCGGCGCAGGCCGAGCGAGCGCAGCGTGTCGAGCTGGGCGGCGTCCGAGCCGTTGCGCGAGCGCTGCTGGGTGACCTTGAGCGTGCCGGCCATCACGGCGTTGACCTCGGCCTCGGGCCGGCGCGCCGCCGTTGGCCTGCGCGGTCGAGCGTCTCGGTGGGCTGCGGCTCGCCGCCCAGGCCGAGCACCTGGTTGATCGACAGGCCGCGCAGCTCGGCGACCTCGTCGGGCGTGCGCAGCGACTGCAGCCCGGCGACCGTCGCCTTGACGAGGTTGATCGGGTTCTGCGAGCCGAGGCTCTTGGAGAGGATGTCGTGGATCCCGGCCAGCTCGAGCACCGCGCGCACGCCGCCGCCGGCGATGACGCCGGTACCGGGCGAGGCCGGCTTGAGCAGCACCTGGCCGGACGCCGAAGATGCCCGTCGTCTGGTGGGTGATCGTCGAGCCGTGCTTGGGCACGCGGAAGAGGTTCTTCTTCGCGCGCTCGACGCCCTTCTGGATCGCGAGCGGGACCTCGTTGGCCTTGCCGTAGCCGACGCCGACGACGTCGCGCTCGTCGCCGACCACGACGAGCGCGGTGAACGAGAAGCGCCGGCCGCCCTTGACGACCTTGGCGACGCGGTTGATCTCGACGACCCGCTCCTGCAGGTCGAGTCCGGCTGGGCTCACGGTGCGGTCTACGAAGGCCATAGGGGTCCTCTCACGGTAGCTAGACGGCGAGCCCGCCCTCGCGGACGCCGTCGGCGAAGGCCTTGACACGGCCGTGGTATTGGTAGCCGCCGCGGTCGAAGACGGCGCGCTCGACGCCCGCGGCCTTGGCGCGCTCGGCGAGCGCTCGCCGGCCTTCGCGGCCTGCTCCATGCGCCCGAGGGAGCGCAGGTCGGCCTCGGTCCAGGTGACGGCGGCCAGCGTGCGGCCGGCCTCGTCGTCGACGAGCTGCGCGGAGATGCCGCGGTTGGAGCGGAACACCGAGATGCGCGGCCGCTCGGCGGTGCCGGTGATCTTCGCGCGGACGCGGCGGCGGCGCTTGAGCCGCTGCTGGGGCTTGGTGGTGACGGCTCATGCGCGCTTGCCGACCTTCCGGGCGACGTACTCGCCCTCGTAGCGGATGCCCTTGCCCTTGTAGGGCTCCGGCGGCCGCTGCTTGCGGATGTTGGCGGCGATCTCGCCCACGAGCTGCTTGGAGATGCCCTTGCACGATGACGCGCGTCGGCTGCGGCACCTCGAACTCGATGCCGTCCGGCGCCTTGATCGACACCGGGTGCGAGTAGCCGAGCGCCAGCTCGAGGTCGCGGCCCTTGAGCGCGGCGCGGTAGCCGACGCCCTGGATCTCGAGCGTCTTCTGGTAGCCG
Organism: uncultured Actinomycetes bacterium; assembly: GCA_963840185.1. Taxonomy (GTDB): domain Bacteria; phylum Actinomycetota; class Thermoleophilia; order Solirubrobacterales; family Solirubrobacteraceae; genus JAOPZW01. The sequence goes on from CAWIXY010000001.1 coordinate 805,587, forward strand.
GTGGTGACGCCCTCGACCATGTTGGCCACGAGCGAGCGCGTCAGCCCGTGCAGGGCGCGGTGCTCGCCGCGGTCGGTCGGGCGGGTGACGACGAGCTCGTCGCCGTCCTGCGCGACGGTGATGTCGCGGTGGATGCGCTCGGAGAGCTCGCCCCTGGGGCCGTTGACGCGGACCACCTCGGGCTCGATCGCGACGGTCACGCCGGCGGGGACGGGGATGGGCTTGCGGCCGATGCGGGACATGCGGCTACCAGACGTGCGCGACGACCTCGCCGCCGACGCCCGCCTGGCGGGCCTCGTGGCCGGTCATCACGCCCTGGGACGTGGAGACGATCGCGGTGCCCATGCCGCCCAGCACCTTGGGGATGTCGCCGTGGCCGACGTACGTGCGCTGGCCGGGGCGCGAGACGCGCTTGAGGCCCGCGATCGCGCAGCGGCGGTCGCTCGGTGTACTTGAGGTGCACGCGCAGCAGCTCGCCGGGATGGTCGGCGGTGGGCGCCTCGGACTCGTAGTCGCGGATGTAGCCCTGCTCCTTGAGGATGCGGGCCATCTCGCGCTTGAGCTTCGAGGACGGGATGTCGACGGTCTCGTGGGCAGCGGTGATCCCGTTGCGGATGCGCGTCAGGAAGTCGGCGATGGGGTCGGTCATCGACATGGCTACCAGCTGCTCTTCGTCATGCCGGGGATGTAGCCGTCGTGCGCGAGCTCGCGCAGGCAGATCCGGCACAGGCCGAACTTGCGGTAGACGGAGCGCGCGCGGCCGCAGCGGCGGCAGCGGGTGTACTCGCGGGTCTTGAACTTGGCTGCCGCGTGCCTGGCGCACGCGCTGTGAGGTCTTGGCCATGTCTAGGCGGCGGCTTCCTGCTCCTGGCGGAGATAGGGGTTCGAGTTGTCGCGGGTGAACGGCATGCCGAAGGCCTCGAGCAGCGCGTAGGCCTCCTCGTCGGTCTGCGCCGACGTCGTGATCGTGACGTCGAGGCCGCGGACCTGGTCGACGGCGTCGTAGTCGATCTCGGGGAAGATGATCTGCTCGCGGACGCCGATCGTGTAGTTGCCGCGGCCGTCGAACGAGGTGGCGCGCAGCCCGCGGAAGTCGCGGATCCGCGGGATCGCGACCGACATCAGGCGGTCGAGGAACTCGTACGCGCGCTCGCCGCGCAGCGTCACGGAGACGCCGACGGGCATGCCCTCGCGCAGCTTGAACGCGGCGATCGACTTGCGCGCGCGGCGGACGTTCGGCCTCTGGCCGGCGATCTGGGCGAGCTGCTCGGCGGCGGCCTCGAGGACCTTGGAGTCCTGCTTGGCGTCGCCGACGCCCATGTTGAGCATGATCTTCTCGATGCGCGGCGCCTGCATCGGCGCTCGAGTAGCCGAAGCGCTCGATGAGCGCCGGGCGGATCTCGTCCTGGTAGCGCGGTCTTGAGGCGGGCCATGGTGCTGGTCGTCCTAGTCGAGCTTCGTCCCGGACCGCCGCGTGACGCGGTTGCGCACGCCGTCCTGCGCGGCTGACGCCGACGCGGGTGGGCTTGCTTGTCCTTGGGGTCGATGAGCATGACGTTGGAGATGTGGATCGGGCCTTCCTTCTCGATGACGCCGCCGACCTGCTCGGCGCGCTGCGCGTTCGGGACCTGGCTCGGGCGCTGGTGGCGCTTGACGATGTTCAGGCCCTCGACGAAGACCCGTCTGCTTGGCGCGGTCGACGCGCAGGACCTTGCCGGTCTTGCCGCGGTCCTTGCCGCTGATGACGACGACCTCGTCGTCGCGGCGGATCTTCGAGCGGCCATGCTAGAGCACCTCCGGGGCGAGGGAGACGATCTTCATGAAGTTGCGGTCGCGCAGCTCGCGGGCCACGGGCCCGAAGATGCGCGTGCCGCGCGGGTTGTTCTGCGGCGTCGATGATCACGGCGGCGTTCTCGTCGAAGGCGATGTAGGTGCCGTCGTCGCGCCCGAACTCCTTCTTCGTGCGCACGACGACGGCCTTGACGACCTCGCCCTTCTTGACCGTGCCCTGCGGGTTGGCCTGCTTGACCGTGGCGGTGATGACGTCGCCGACGCCCGCGTAGCGCCGGCGCGAGCCGCCCTGGACGCGGATGCAGAGGATCTCGCGCGCGCCCGTGTTGTCGGCGACCTTCAGGCGGGTCTCGTTCTGGATCACTTCGCCCGCTCCAGGACTTCGACCAGGCGCCAGCGCTTGGTGCGCGACATCGGGCCGCGACTCGACGACGCGGACGTAGTCGCCGGCGTTGGCGTCGTTGCGTCTCGTCGTGGGCGTGCAGCGTCATCGAGGAGCGCACGATCTTCTGGTAGCGGCGGTGGCGCCGGGCGATGTCGATGCGGACGGTGATCGTCTTGTCGGCCTTGTCGGAGACGACCTTGCCCGTGCGCACCTGCGGCGTGCCGGCCGGCCTGTCGGCGACGGGCGTGCCCTGGCCGGGCTCGCGCGCGGGGCGCTTGGCCTTCTCCTGCTCGCGGCGGCGGCGGCGCGCGACGGCCTTCTTGCGCACGGATCTCGGCGCGCTCCTCGGGCGTGGCCCCGCGGCGGCGCCCGCGCTGGGCGCGCGCGGCGGCCTTGCGCTCCTTGGGCGCGAGCTGCGGGACGGGCTCCGCGGCGGCGAGCGCGCGGCGGCGGCGCCTCGGCCGGGCGGCCTCGGCGCGGGCCGCCTCGGCCTCGGCGGCGGCCTCGGCCTCGGCGGCGGCTCCTCGGCGGCGTGGCCTCGGGCGCGGCCTCGCCGGCCGTCGGTCTCGGCTCGTCCTCGGGTGTCTCGGGCGTCTCGGGTGCCATCTCTATCGGGTGCGGTCGGGGTCGATGCCGCGCTCGCGGGCGACGGTCAGCGCGCGGGCGAGGTCGCGCTTGGCGGTGCCGACGCCGGCGGTGTTCTCGAGCTCGCCGGTGGCGTGCTGGAAGCGCAGGCCGAAGACGTCGCGGCGCGCGGTCTTGATGTGCTCGACGAGCTCGTCGTCCGTGAGGTCGCGCAGCTCCTTGGCGTTCATGCGTGCACGTCCTCGCGCATGACGAACTTCGTGCGCACGGGCAGCTTGTGGCCGGCCAGGCGCATGGCCTCGCGGGCCAGCGGCTCGGGCACGCCGGCCAGCTCGAACATGACGCGGCCCGGCTTGACGACGGCGACCCAGCCCTCGGGCGAGCCCTTGCCGGAGCCCATGCGGGTCTCGGCCGGCTTCTTCGTGAAGGGCTTGTCCGGGATAGACGTTGATCCAGACCTTGCCGCCACGCTTGATCTTGCGGGTCATCGCGATTCGGGCGGCCTCGATCTGGCGGTTGGTCAGCCAGCCGGCGTCGAGCGACTTGATGCCGTACTCGCCGAACTGCACCGTCGTCTGGCCGCGCGACAGCCCGGCCCGGCGGCCGCGGTGCTGCTTGCGGTGCTTGACGCGCTTGGGGGACAGCATCTAGCGCCCGCCTCCCTGGACGACCGCCGCCGCCACGGCCACCGCCGCCGCCGCCGCCGCGCCACCGCCACCGCCGCCGCGGCCACCGCCGCCGCCGCCGCCGCCGCCGCCGCCGCCGCCACGGCCACCACCGCCGCGGCCACCGCCACCGCCGCCGCCGCCGCCGCCGCCGCCGCCACGGCCGCCACCGCCGCCGCCGCCGCGGCCACCCGGGCCGCCGGGACCGCGGCCCCGGCCGCGACCGCGGCCGTCGCCGCGATCGTCGCGCTGGGGCGCGGGGGCGTCCATCTCGGTCAGGTCCACGCCGCTGAAGCCCTCGGGCATGATCTCGCCCTTGTTGATCCAGCACTTCACGCCGATGCGGCCGAACGTCGTGCGCGCCTCGTAGAAGCCGTAGTCGATGTCGGCGCGCATCGTGTGCAGCGGCACGCGGCCGTCGGAGTAGCTCTCGGTGCGCGCCATCTCGGCGCCGCCGAGGCGGCCGCCGACCTGGACCTTGCAGCCCTTGGCGCCCGAGCGCATGGCGCTGGTCAGCGCGCGCTTCATCGCGCGGCGGAAGGCGACGCGGTTCTGCAGCTGCTCGGCGATCGACTGCGCGACGAGCTTGGCGTCGAGCTCGGGACGCTTGATCTCGAGGATGTTGACCTTGATCTGCTTGCGCGTCATGCGGTGCAGGTCGCGGCGCAGCGCGTCGACCTCGCTGCCGGACTTGCCGATCACGATGCCCGGACGCGCGGTGTGGATGTTGACCTCCACCTCGTTGGCGTCCTTGCGGATCGTGATGTCGCACAGGCCGGCGTGCGAGAGCTTGCCGTGATGTGCTGGCGGATGGCGATGTCCTCCGCCAGGTAGTCGGCGAAGTGGCGCTCGTTGAACCAGTTCGACTTCCAGTCGTGGATGTAGCCCACGCGCATGGACTCGGGATGGACTTTCTGTCCCATTGCTCGTCCTACTCCTTCGGCGTGAGCGTGATCGTGAGGTGGCTCGTGCGCTTGCGGATGCGCGTCGCGCGGCCCATGGCGCGCGGGCGGAAGCGCTTGAGCGTCGGCCCCTCGTCGGCGGTCACGCGAGTCGATCCGCAGCTCGTCGCCGATCAGCTCGTGGTTGTGCTCCGCGTTGGCGACGGCGGACTCGAGCAGCTTGCTCCAGTCGCGGCGACCGCGCGCGGCGTGTGGGCCAGGATCGCGCGGGCCTCGTCGACGGACTTGCCGCGGATGTGGTCGCAGACCAGGCGCGCCTTGCGGGCGGACGTGCGCACGTACTTGGCGTGCGCGCGCACGGCGACGCGCTCGCCCGGCGCGCGGCGGCGGCGCGAGCGGCCGGCCGCTCGCGGCGGCGCGGGCGTGGCGTCGGCGCGCTCGTCGGCGGGCGGCGTCGTCGGGCGCCGGCGCGTCGGCGGCGGGCTCTCGGCGCCGGCTCGTCCGCGGCGCGGCTCGTCGGTCGGCCTCCTCGGCGGCCGGCGGGCTCGCCGCGTGCCCTCCTCGCAGCGGCGGCCGCGGCGCGTCCTTCGCGACGCCGGTCTCCTCGGCCGCCGTGCCCTCGGCCTCGGCGTCGCCTCGCGGCCTCGCCGGCGGCTTGGGCGTCGGCTTCTGCTCCGCGTGCGGCCGCCTCCGCCGTGGCCTCGGCGGCCGCCTCGGTCGGCCGCCTCGGCCTCGATCGCTCGTCGGCCGGCTTGCCCTGCTCGGGATCGCCGGGCTTGGTCGGGCTCATCGCTAGCGGACCCTCCCCGAGCCGGCGTGGCCGCGGTAGGTGCGCGTCGGCGCGAACTCGCCGAGCTTGTGGCCGACCATCGACTCGCTCACGAACACGGGCACGTGCTTGCGCCCGTCGTGGACGGCGATCGTGTGCCCGACCATCTCGGGGAAGATCGTCGACGCGCGCGACCAGGTCTTGACCATCTGTCTTCTGGTTGCCCGCGTTCATGGCCTCGATGCGCGCCATCAGGCGCTCCTCGACCCACGGGCCCTTCTTGCTCGAGCGGCTCACGCCGGCCTACCTGCCCTTCTTGCCGCGGCGCCGGCCGCGGACGATGTAGCGGTCGGACGACTTGTTCTTCTTGCGCGTGCGGTAGCCGAGCGTCGGCACGCCCCACGGGGTGACCGGGTGACGGCCCGGCCGTCGTCGAGCCCTCGCCGCCGCCGTGCGGGTGGTCGACCGGGTTCATGGCCGTGCCGCGCGTCTGCGGGCGCACGCCCATGTGGCGCTTGCGGCCGGCCTTGCCGATCTTGACGTTCTGGTGGTCGGCGTTGCCGATCGTGCCGACGGTGGCGCGGCACTCGGCGCGCACCAGGCGCATCTCGCCCGAGGGCAGGCGCAGCGTCGCCATGTCGCCGTCCTTGGCCATGAGCTGGATCGCCGGCGCCCGCCGAGCGGCCCATCTGGCCGCCGCGCCCGGGCTGCGAGCTCGACGTTGTGGACGACGGTGCCGATCGGCATGTTGGCCAGCGGCAGGCAGTTGCCGACGCTGATCTCGGCGCCCGGGCCCGGACTGCACCGTCGCGCCGACGCGCAGCCGGCTCGGCGCGAGGATGTAGCGCTTCTCGCCGTCGGCGTAGTGCAGCAGCGCGATGTAGGCCGAGCGGTTGGGGTCGTACTCGATCGCGGCGACCTTCGCCGGGATCGCCGTCCTTGCGGCGCTTGAAGTCGATCTTGCGGTACAGGCGCTTGGCGCCGCCGCCGCGGTGGCGCGACGGTCTTGCGGCCGTGGGCGTTGCGCCCGCCGGACTTCCGCAGGCCCTCGACGAGCGCTCTTCTCGGGCTCGGTCTTCGTGATCTCGGCGAAGTCCGGGTAGGTCGAGAAGCGCCGGCCGGGGCTGGTGGGCTTGGGCTTGCGGATGGCCATGGCGTTCCTGTCAGCCCTCCAGGCCCTGCAGGCCCTGGAAGATCGGGATGGAGTCGCCCGGCGCGCACCTGCACGATCGGCCTTCTTCCAGGCGCGCGTGCGCCCGGCGGTGAGCCCGCGGCGCTTGGGCTTGGACTTGACGCGACATCGTGCGGACCTCGACGACCTTGACGTCGAAGAGCGCCTCGACGGCCTGGCGGATCTGCGTCTTGTGCGCGTCGGGGTGGACGCGGAACGTGTACTTGTCGTTGGCGGCGAGCACGTAGCTCTTCTCGCTGACGACCGGGCGGATGATGCACCTGGCTGGGCTCCATGTCAGGCCTCCGTCGGCGGCGTCGGCCGCCGGCCGAGCGCGCGCGCGTGAGCTGGTCGAGCGCCTCGCGGGTCACGAGGACGGAGGCGGCGCCGATGAGGTCGGCGACGCCGACGCCCGTGGCGGGCAGCACGGAGACGCGCTCGAGGTTGCGGAACGACAGCGCGACGCGCGCCTGCTCGTCGGCGAGGACGACGAGCACCGAGCCGCCGCGCGGCCCAGTCGGCGAGCAGCGCCGCCGCCTGCTTGGTCGACGGCGTGTCGAAGCCCGACGGGTCGAGCACGGCGATCGAGCCGCGCTCGGCGTGGACCGACAGCGCGCTGCGCAGCGCCGCGCGGCGCTCCTTGCGGTTGACCTTGAAGGTGTAGTGGCGCGGCGAGCGGGCCGAAGACGACGCCGCCGCCGGTCCAGATCGGCGAGCGCGTCGAGCCGGCGCGGGCGCGGCCGGTGCCCTTCTGGCGCCACGGCTTGGCGCCGCCGCCGCGGACCTGGCCGCGCGTCTTCGTCGACGCGGTGCCCTGGCGGCGCGCGTTGAGCTCCGCGCGGACGGACTCGTGGACGAGCGGGCCGTTGAAGCGCGCGCCGAAGGCCGTGGCGTCGAGGTCGACCTGCTGCTTGCCGCCCGAGCACCGGCGCCTTAGCCATCGGTCCGCACCTCCACGACGCCGTTGCGCGGGCCGGGGACCGAGCCGCGGACCATGAGCAGGTTCTCGTCGGCGTCGACGCGCACGACCTCGAGGCCCTTCTGGGTGACGCGCTTGTTGCCCATCTGGCCCGGGCCGCGGATGCCCTTGATGACGCGCGCGGGGTAGGCGGCGGCGCCGATCGAGCCGGGGGCGCGCACGTTGTGCGAGCCGTGGGACACGGGGCCGCGGGTGAAGCCGTGGCGCTTGATCGTGCCCTGGAAGCCCTTGCCCTTGGAGGTGCCCGAGACCTTGACGCGGTCTGGCCGGCCTCGAAGGCGTCGACGGTGACCGTCTCGCCGACCTGCAGCTCGCCGGCCTCGTCGCGGAACTCGACGAGGTGCTTGTGCGGGCCGGCGTCGGCCTTCCGCAGGTGGCCGAGCTCGGGCTTGGTGAGGTGCTTCTCCTTCGTGGCGCCGAAGGCGAGCTGCACGGCCTCGTAGCCGTCGCGCTCGTGCGTGCGGATGCCGGTCACCGGGCAGGGGCCGGCCTCGAGCACGGTGACGCGCTCGACGCGGCCGTCCTCGAGGAACAGCTGGGTCATCCCGAGCTTCTTGGCGAGGATCGCGGCCATCGGTCAGCCCGCGAGCCGGATCTCGATGTCGACGCCCGCCGGCAGGTGGTCGAGGCGCTGGAGCGAGTCGACCGTCTTCGGCGTCGGCTGGTGGATGTCGATCAGCCGCTTGTGCGTGCGGATCTCGAAGTGCTCGCGCGAGTCCTTGTCCTTGAACGGCGAGCGGATCACGCAGTAGACGTTCTTCTCGGTCGGCAGCGGCACGGGACCGGACACGGTCGCGCCGGTGCGGGTCGCCGTCTCGACGATCTCCTTGGCAGCCGTCTCGATGGCCGAGTGGTCGTAGGCCTTGAGGCGGATGCGGATCTTGTTCTGGGTGGCGGTGGCCATGTGCGTGAAGTCGCTTCAGTCCTTGCGTGCCGGAGGGCGGATCCCGTGAGCCGACCGGGGCCCGCCCCCTGTGCTCGAGTCGTATCTGGTGTGACGATGCGTGGGGCGGCGTGCGTCCGCTGGCCTCGCGCGACCTACTCGCTGATCTCGGTGACGACGCCCGAGCCGACCGTGCGGCCGCCCTCGCGGATGGCGAAGCGCAGGCCCGGGTCCATGGCGATCGGCTGGATCAGCTCGATCTCCATCTGGACGTTGTCGCCCGGCATGACCATCTCGACGCCCTCGGGGAGCTTGGCGACGCCGGTCACGTCGGTGGTGCGGAAGTAGAACTGCGGGCGGTAGCCCGTGAAGAACGGCGTGTGGCGGCCGCCCTCCTCCTTCTTGAGGACGTAGACCTCGGCCTTGAACTTCGTGTGCGGCGTGATCGAGCCCGGCTTGCACAGCACCTGGCCGCGCTCGATCTCCTCGCGCTTGGTGCCGCGCAGCAGGCAGCCGACGTTGTCGCCGGCCTGGCCCTGGTCGAGGATCTTGCGGAACATCTCGACGCCGGTGACGACCGTGGTCGTCGTGTCCTTGATGCCGACGATCTCGACGTTGTCGCCCGTGTTGACGACGCCCTGCTCGATGCGGCCCGTGGCGACGGTGCCGCGGCCGGTGATCGAGAAGACGTCCTCGACCGGCATCAGGAACGGCTTGTCGAGGTCGCGCACGGGCTCGGGGATGTACGTGTCGAGCTGCTCGGCGAGCTCGACGATCTTGGCCTTGTACTCCTCGTCGCCCTCGAGCGCCTTGCAGCGCCGAGCCGATGACGAACGGGATGTCGTCGCCCGGGAAGTCGTACTCGGAGAGCAGGTCGCGGACCTCGACCTCGACGAGCTCGAGGAGCTCCTCGTCGTCGACCATGTCGACCTTGTTGAGGAACACGACGATGTAGGGCACGCCGACCTGGCGGGCGAGCAGGATGTGCTCGCGCGTCTGGGGCATCGGGCCGTCGGCGGCCGACACGACCAGGATCGCGCCGTCCATCTGGGCCGCGCCCGTGATCATGTTCTTGACGTAGTCGGCGTGACCCGGGACAGTCGACGTGCGCGTAGTGACGGTTCTCCGTCTGGTACTCGACGTGCGACGTGGCGATCGTGATGCCGCGCTCCTTCTCCTCGGGCGCGTTGTCGATCTCCTCGAAGCTGCGGGCCTGGCCGCCCATCTTCTCTGCCAGGACGGTGGTGATGGCAGCGGTCAGCGTCGTCTTGCCGTGGTCGATGTGACCGATGGTGCCGACGTTGACGTGCGGCTTGTCGCGCTCGAACTTCTCCTTTGCCACTGCTGTTCGCTCCTTACTGAAGTCTTTCGGGGGTGTCCTGGCGAACCAGGGAAAGCTATCGCAACTCAGGCCGGGACCGGCTCGCCCGCCCGGTGCTCGACGATCTGCTCGGCGATGTTCGGCGGGACCTCGTCGTAGCGCTCGAACTGCATCGTCGAGGTCGCACGGCCCTGCGTGTTGGACCGCAGGTCGGTCACGTAGCCGAACATCTCGCTGAGCGGCACGTAGGCGGTGACCGCCAGCGCGTTGCCGCGCGGCTCCTGGCCCTCGACCCGGCCGCGCCGGCGGCTGAGGTCGCCGATGACGTCGCCGAGGAACTCCTCGGGGGTCACGACCTCGACCTTGAAGATCGGCTCCAGCAGCACCGGCTTGGCGCGCTTGGCGGCCTCCTTGAAGGCCAGCGAGCCGGCGACCTTGAAGGCGATCTCCGAGGAGTCCGTGTCGTGGTACTTGCCGTCGGTCAGCGTCACGCGGACGTCGACCATCGGGTAGCCGGCCTTGCACGCCGTTGGCCATCGCCTCCTCGCAGCCCTTCTCGACCGCGGGGATGAACTCCGACGGGACCGAGCCGCCCTTGATCTTGGAGACGAAGTCGAAGCCCTCGCCGGGCGCCGGCTCCATCGTTGATGTAGACGACGCCGTACTGGCCCGAGCCGCCGGTCTGGCGGATGAACTTGCCCTCGATCTTCTCGGCGGTGCCGCGGACGGTCTCGCGGTAGGAGACCTGCGGCCGGCCGACGTTGGCCTCGACCTTGAACTCGCGCTTCATGCGGTCGACGAGCACCTCGAGGTGCAGCTCGCCCATCCCGGAGATCTCGGTCTGGCCGGTCTCCTCGTTGGTCTGCACCTGGAAGGTCGGGTCCTCCTCGGCGAGGCGGCCCAGCGCGACGGACATCTTCTCCTGGTCGGCCTTCGTCTTGGGCTCGACGGCGACCTTGATGACCGGCTCGGGGAACACGATGGTCTCGAGCTTGATCGGCGCGTCGGGCGCGGCCAGCGTGTCGCCGGTGACGATCTGCTTGATGCCGACGCCGGCGGCGATGTCGCCCGCGTAGACCTCCTGGAGCTCCTCGCGGTCGTTGGCGTGCATCATCAGGATGCGCCCGACCCGCTCGGTCCGGCCCGTCGAGACGTTCAGCACGCGCGAGCCCGCCTCGAGGCGGCCCGAGTACACGCGGAAGTAGGTCAGCTTGCCGACGAAGGGGTCGGCCATGATCTTGAAGGCCAGCGCCGCGAACGGCTCGCTGTCGTCGGCGTTGCGGATGGCGTGCTCGCCGTCGACGCCGCGGCTGACGAGCGTGCCCTCGACGGGCGGCACGTCCAGCGGCGAGGGCAGGTAGTCGAGCACGGCGTCGAGCAGCGGCTGGACGCCCTTGTTCTTGAACGCCGACCCGCAGAAGACCGGGGTGAGCTTGATGTCGAGCGTGGCCTGGCGGATCGCCTGCTTGAGGCGGTCGACGGGGACCTCGGCCTCCTCGAGGATGAGCTCGACGAGCTCGTCGTCGTAGTGGGAGATCTCGTCGAGCAGGAACTCGCGCGCCTGCGCGGCGCGCGTCGGCGTGCTCGGCGGGGATGTCGACGACGTCGAACTCCGTGCCGAGCTCGTCGCGGTAGAGGATCGCCTTCATCGCGACGAGGTCGATGATCCCGGCGAACTCCGACTCGGCGCCGATCGGCAGCTGGACGGGCACCGGGTGCGCGCCGAGGCGCTCGCGCATGGTCTGCACCGAGCCCTCGAAGTCCGCGCCGATGCGGTCCATCTTGTTGATGAAGGCGATGCGCGGGACGTGGTACTTGTCGGCCTGGCGCCAGACGGTCTCCGACTGGGGCTCGACGCCGGCGACGGAGTCGAACAGCGCGATGGCGCCGTCGAGCACGCGCAGCGAGCGCTCGACCTCGACCGTGAAGTCGACGTGGCCGGGCGTGTCGATGATGTTGATGCGGTGGTCGCGCCACTCGCACGTCGTGGCGGCCGACGTGATCGTGATGCCGCGCTCCTGCTCCTGCTCCATCCAGTCCATCGTCGCCGCGCCCTCGTGGACCTCACCGATCTTGTAGGTGCGGCCGGTGTAGTAGAGGATGCGCTCGGTCGTCGTCGTCTTGCCGGCGTCGATGTGCGCCATGATCCCGATGTTGCGGGTCTTGTCGAGCGAGAACTTGCGGGGCATAAGCGGGGGCGTTTCGTGGGGTCTTGGGCAAAAAGAACGGGCCCCTCGGGCCCGCGCGCACGACAGGTGATGTCCCTGCAGGTGGCGCTATGTGCTCGAGGTCTCCATCCTGGCGCGAAGAGCCGCCCGGCAGAGTGCACGCAGACGCGCCGCCGCCGGCCGGACGACGAAGGACTATAGCAGGAGGATGGCCGCCCTCACGGGCCTCCAGCGCCCCTCCTTCCCCCTGCGCAACGGGCTTGCGGCGCTCGGTGTGGTGGGCGCCGCGCTGCTCGCGGCGACGCCCTTCCTGGCCGTCATCGAGATCGCCGTCGGGGGCACCTCGCGCCTGGCCGAGGCCGACACGCGCCTGGAGGGCTGGGAGCGCCACGGGCCCGCGCTGCTCGTGCTCGGCGCGTTCGCCGCGGCGCTCGCCGTCGGCGCGGCGCCGCGGGGCCAGGCCCGCGGCGGTCGCGCTCGGCGTCTGCGGGCTCGCGGCGCTCGGCCTCGCGCTCGTCGTCGACCGCCCCGACCTCGACGAGACCGGGCTGATCGGCGCGCTGTACGCCGAGGCCGAGGCCGGCCCAGGCCCCGGCTGGTACACCGAGATCGCCGGCGCGACGCTGCTCGTCCTGGCCGCGGCCGGGCTGCTGCTCGCCGAGCGGCGCGGGCGGGCGGGCATCATGGCCGCAGCGCGCGGCGAGGGCGCTGCGGCGCCTCCAGCGCGGACGTCGCTGGCCCGCGTGCGGGCGCACTGCCTGTCGCTGCCCGAGACCAGCGAGCGCCCCAGCCACGGCGCCCCGACGTTCTTCATCCGCCAGAAGCGCGCGTTCGTCACCTTCCACGACAACCACCACGGCGACGGCCGTGTGGCGCTGTGGTGCGCCGCGCCCGAGGGCGCCCAGGCCGGCCTCGTGGACGCCGCGCCCGAGCGCTACTTCGTGCCGCCGTACGTCGGCTCGCGCGGCTGGGTCGGCGTCCGCCTGGACCGTGACGTTCCTTGGGACGACATCGCCGGCGTCATCGAGGACGCCTACGTGGCGCGCGCGCCGAAGGCGCTCGTCGCGGCGGTGGTCAAGGGCGCGAACAGCGGCGGGTGAGGGAGAGGGTCCGCTCCAGGCGCAAGCGACCGTGTCGGGCGCGCGATGCAAGAAACCGTTCGCATGCGACGGGTTTCTCGCCACGCGCGCCGGAGTGGCCGGACCGCCCTCCCTCGGGCGCGGAGCAGCCGCGAGCGATCCGGGGGCGGCGGACGCTGGTCCTGGACGGGTTTCCTGGCGCCCCGGCGCAGCGCGCTGATGGTCGGGCTCGCTCGCCTCACTTGCCGCCGTTCGCGGCGCCGCGAGCCCCTACCAGCGGTAGTGCGCGAAGGCCTTGTTGGCCTGCGCCATGCGGTAGATGTCGTCCTTGCGCTTGTAGGCGCCGCCCTGCTGGGACTGGGCGTCGAGGAGCTCGTTGGCCAGGCGCTGGGCCATGGTCTTCTCGCGGCGCTGGCGGGCGAACTCGACCAGCCAGCGGACGGCGAGCGTGCGCGCGCGGCGCGCGGGCACCTCGACCGGCACCTGGTATGTCGCGCCGCCGACGCGGCGCGAGCGGACCTCGAGGACGGGGGTGAGCGTCTTGATCGACGCCTCGAGCGACTCGACCGGGTCGCGCCCGGTGCGCTCGGCCATGATGGCCAGGGCGTCGTAGACGATCCGCTCGGCGGTGGACTTCTTGCCGTCGAGCATGACCTTGTTGGTCACCTGCTGGACGAGGCGCGAGCGGTGGATCGCGTCCGGCTCGACGGGCCTCTGCTGGGCTGCGGCGCGGCGGGGCACGGAGCTACTTCCGCTTGACGCCGTACTGCGAGCGGGCCTTCTTGCGGTCGCTCACGCCGGCGGCGTCGAGCGTGCCGCGCACGACCTTGTAGCGCACGCCCGGAAGGTCCTTGACGCGGCCGCCGCGCACGAGCACGACGGAGTGCTCCTGCAGGTTGTGGCCCTCGCCGGGGATGTAGGCCGTGACCTCGGCCGAGCCCGTGATCCGGACGCGGGCCACCTTGCGCAGCGCCGAGTTGGGCTTCTTCGGCGTCGTCGTGTAGACGCGCGTGCACACGCCACGTCGCTGCGGCGCCGCGACCTTCTTCTTGCGGCCCTTGCCGGACTTGAGGCCCGGTGTGGACAGCTTCTTGGCCTTCGGGTTGCGGCCCTTGCGGACGAGTTGGCTCGTGGTCGGCATGCGGCGCGGGATGGTAGCAAGGGGCTGACCCTCCGAGCGCGCGGGGTGACGCGCGACGATGGCCTCCCCGCTCGCCCTCGTGACCCTCCCCCTCCGCATCCCCCGACGACCTGCGCCGGATCGCCGACGCGGTCGCCCGGTGGGCCCGCCCTCGTCAAGGTCGTCGGCAGCGCCGGCGACGACGTGGCCGGCAGCGCGCCGAGCTCGCGCCGCTGCCTCGGCGGATGGCGTGCCCGCAGCGCGAGCTCGGCGGGATGCGCGGGGATCCGGGAGCGCTGCCCGACCGGATCGGCGCGATGCAGCAGGAGCTGGGCGGGATGCGGACGGGGCTCGCGCCGCTGCCCGGCGGCGTGAAGCGCCTCGACGGCCACCTGGGCCGCCTCCACGACGGCCTCCTGGCCAAGCTGGACGCGGTGGCCACCTCGATCACCACCATGCGCGAGACCGTCGAGGCCGTCGGCCGCGACGTCGCGCCGATGGACGACGACCTCGGCAAGATCGACGACGCGGGCTCCGGGACGCCAGCGTCGCGCGCGTCGACACTTCCTCGACCAGCTCGAACCGGTGCTGCCCGGGATCCAGCGCGGCCTGGGACGGCAAGGTGCAACGGTTCCACTGGCCCAGCCACCCGTGGAGCAAGGGCTCCTACTCCTGCTACCGCGTCGGCCAGTACACGGCGTTCGGCGGCGCCGAGTCGGAGCCCGAAGGTGCGTGCCACTTCGCCGGCGAGCACACGACACAGGACTTCCAGGGCTACCTCAACGGGGCGGTGGCGACCGGAGCGCGGGCGGCGAGCGAGGTCATCTCGGCGCTGCGCTGACGAGCTCGCGGTGCAGCGTCACCGCCGTGCCCTCCTCCGAGGGCTCGATCTCGACGTCGGTCATCAGCGCGCGCATCAGCGGCAGCCCGCGGCCGCGGTTCTCGCTGAGGCCCTCGCGCCAGCCGCCGCGGTCGCGGACGACGACGGTGACCGCGCCGTCGTCGCGCTGCAGCTCGACCTGGAACGGCCGCGGGGTCAGCGCGTGGGCGTGCTCGATCGCGTTCTGGCACGCCTCGTTGGTGGCCATGGTGATGTCCTGTGATCTCCTCGGGCGCGGCGGCCGACTCGCGCCAGCCAGCGGCGCAGCGCTCGCCCGCAGCGCGGCCAGCGCCGCGGGCGTCGCCGGGCAGCTCGAGCGACGACGCTGGTCGGCGGCCGTCGACAGCGTGCGCACGACGAGCAGCGTGACGTCGTCGTTGAGCCGTCGCGCGCCGACCGTCGCCGCGCACGATGCGCTCGCACAGCGCCTCGGGGTCGTCGGGCCCGTCGAGCACCGCGTCGCGCAGGCGCTGCGATGCCGCGGTCGAGGTCGCTCGTCGCGCTGCTCGACCAGGCCGTCGGTGTAGAGGACGAGCGTCGCGCCCGGCTCGAGCGCCGTCGCGCCCTCCTCGTAGCCGGCGACGTCGAGCGCGCCCAGCGGGACGCCGCGGCGCGGCCCGCAGCGACCGCGCCGACGCCGTCGGCGCCCACGAGCAGCGGCGGCGGATGGCCGGCCGTAGGCCACGCGCAGCGTCCCGGCGGCCGACGTCGACCTCGACGACCGCCACCGTCGCCATGCGAGTCCGGCGGCGAGCGCCGAGCAGGAAGCGGTTGAGGCGCTCGAGCAGCGTCGGCCGGCGAGCGATCCGTCGAGCGCGTAGGCGCGCAGCGCGCTGCGCAGCTGGCCCATCATCGACGCGGCGCCGCACGCCGCGCCCGGCGACGTCGCCCATGACGAGCAGCGAGCCGGCCGCCGGGCAGCGGCGATCGCGTCGTACCAGTCGCCGCCGACCTCGGTGCCCGCGCCGCCGGGCAGGTAGCGCGCGGCCAGCCGCGAGGCCCGGGCACGGCGCGGCAGCTCGGCGGGCAGCAGGCTGCGCTGCAGCTCCTCGGCGATCGCGCTGCTCGCGCTCGAAGAGCCGCGCGCGCTCGATGGCCAGCGCGGCGCGGTCGGCCGGCGAGCTGCGAGCAGGTCGACGTCCTCGTCGCTGAAGCGCCGCGCGAAGAGCGAGCCGACCTGCAGCGCGCCGATCGCCCGGTCGCCGACGCAGCAGCGGCACGCCGAGCAGCGAGGTGACCGCTCGCCCCGAGCGGATGGTCGCCGAGCTCGCGCTCGGCGCGCGGCGTCGTCGACCGACCACCGGCGGCGCCCTCGCGCAGGCGACGCGCGCGGCGAAGCCGCCCTCGGGCAGCGGCCAGCGCTCCTCGCGCACCGCCGCGGCCTCGCCCGCCGACTGGAACGACGATCGCGTGCCCGCGTCGTCCTCGTCGCAGCAGCACCGCGGCGCCGTCGACGCCGAGCACGTCGCGATGCGCTCCAGCAGCTCGGCGCAGCAGCTCGTCGAGGTCGAGCGGCGCGAGCGCCGCGTCGGTGAGCGCGCTGGATCGGCCTGCTGGCGGTCGGGCGACCGCCTCGGCCTCGGCGCGCGCGGCCTGCTCGCGCACGAGCTCCTCGCCGCTCGGCCTCGCGCGCTTGCGCTCGCGCATGTCCTGCACCTGGGCGACGAGCAGTCGCGCGCAGCGCGTCGGTCCTCGTCGCGCGCGAGCGAGAAGCTACAGCAGGCACGGCGATCTCCTCGCCGTCGGCGTCGATCAGGCGCTTCTCGATCTCGTAGGCGCTCAGCCGCGCCGGCGCAGCAGCGTCGCGCCGCGTGCTCGCGTCGGCGCCGGCGTCGTCGCGGTGCGTGAGCGCTGTCGAAGCGTGCGGCCGAGCAGCTCGCCTCGCGCACGCCGAGGATGGCCGCCAGCGCGCCGGTTGACCTCGCTGCGATGCGCCCGTCGTCGTCCAGCCGCGCCATCCCGATCGGCGCGCAGTCGAACGTCGCGCGCAGCAGCTCCTCGCTGGCGGCGCACGCGCTCGCGTCGCCTCGTGCAGCTCGAGGAAGACCTGCGACCTTCGCGCGCAGCAGCTGCGGGTCGTACGGCTTGAAGACGTAGTCGACGGCGCCCGTCTCGTAGCCGCGGAAGACGTGGTGGCGCTCCTTGGAGATCGCCGTGACGAAGATGATCGGGACGGCCTGGCGTGCGCTCGCGGCGCTTGATGTACTCGGCCGTCTCGAAGCCGTCGAGGTCGGGCATCTGGACGTCGAGCAGGATGACCGCGAAGTCGTCGTGCAGCAGCCGGCGCAGCGCCTCCTCGCCCGAGGTGACGGTGACGCAGCGGCAGGCCAGCGGCGCGAGCACCGCCTCGAGCGCGAGCAGGTTCTCGCGGCCGGTCGTCGACCAGCAGGACGGCCGGCGCGGTGGACTGCGTGCGCGCGGCCACGGCGGTCATCGGGCCAGCTCCTGCAGCAGCGGCGCCGACGCCGTCCAGCGCGACGACGGCGTCGGCGCCCGCGGCGGCGAGCGCCGCCGCCGGCATCTCGCGGGCGCTCGGCGTCGGCGGGGTCCTGCACGATCGCGAAGGCCGCCGCGCCGCGCGAGCGCGCGCAGCCCCTCGGCGCCGTCGGCGTTGGCGCCGGTGAGGACGACGCCGATCGCCGCGGGCCCGTACGCGTCGGCGGCCGACTCGAAGAGCACGTCGATCGACGGCCGGCGTGAACTGCACGGGCGCCTCGGTCGACAGCGCGACGTGGCCGTCCTCGACCAGCAGGTGGTAGCCGCGCGGGCCGATCAGCACGCAGCCGGGCGCGAGCGGCGCCTTGTCCTCGGCCTCCGGACCACCAGCGGGCTGCTGGCGCGACGAGCAGCTCGCACAGCAGGCTCCTCGCCGTCGCTGCTGCGGTGCTGCACCACGGCGAGCGGCAGCTCGAAGCCGGCCGGCAGCCCGCCGAGCAGGCGCCCGAGCGGCGTGCAGCCCGCCCCAGGACGCCCCGATCACCACGACACGGCGCTCTGGATGACGCACGGTCACGGCCGCAGGCGGTACAGCTTCTCGGCGGCGTCGAGCACCTCGTAGCGCTCCTCCATCCCGGTGCCGGCCAGCGACTCCTTGCGCCCCAGCCCGAGGATGCCGAAGCGCCCGAGGCTCTCGACGAACAGCTCGAGCACGCGATCCTGCAGCGGCCGCGCGAAGTAGATCATCACGTTGCGGCACACGATCAGCTGGAACTCGTTGAACGAGCCGTCCTGACGAGGTTGTGCTGGGCGAAGACGACGTTGCGGTACAGCGCGCGGTCGAACACCGCCTGCTCGCCCTCGACGCTGTAGTAGCGACGAGAACGCCTCGCTGCCGCCGGCGCGCTGGTAGTTCTGCGTGTAGCGCGCGCAGGCGCTCGAGCGGGAAGGCGCCCGCCCGGGCCCGCTCGAGGACGGTCGCGTCGATGTCGGTCGCGTAGATGCGGCTGCGCTCGAGCAGGCCCGCCTCGGCGAGCGCGATCGCCAGCGAGGTGACCTCCTCGCCCGTCGAGCAGCCCGCGACCCACACGCGCACGAAGGGGTACGTGCGCAGGGCCGGGAACACGCGCTCGCGCAGCGCGGCGTGGAAGCCCGGGTCGCGGAACATCTCCGTGACGTTGATCGACAGGTCGCGCAGCAGGCGCTGCATGGCCGCGGCGTCGTGCAGCACGCGCTCCTGGAGGGCGCTGAGCGTGGACAGCTGCTCCAGCGTCGCGCGGTGCCACAGCCGCCGCCGCAGCGACGCTCGGGCGTAGCCGCGGAAGTCGTAGTCGTAGCGGCGGTGGATCGCCTCGAGGAGCAGGTCCATCTCCAGCTCCTCGACGTCCGGCTCATCGTCGCCCGCCGCCATCCACCCTCAGCCGTACAGCCAGACCCGCATGAGCGAGACGAGCTGGTCGACGTCGACCGGCTTGGTGATGTAGTCCGAGGCACCGGCGGCGATGCTCTTCTCGCGATCGCCCTGCATGGCCTTGGCGGTCAGGGCGATGACGGGCAGCCGCGAGTGCTCGGGCATCTCCCGGATGGCCCGCATCGTCTCGTAGCCGTCCATCTCGGGCATCATCACGTCCATCAGCACGAGGTCGACGTCGGGGTCGGCTCGCAGCGCGTCCAGCCCCTCGCGGCCGTTCTCGGCGAAGGCGACGTGCATGCCGTGCGCCTCCAGCGCGCTGGTGAGGGCGAAGACGTTGCGCACGTCGTCGTCGACGATCAGCACACGCCGGCCCGACAGCGCGGCACCCGCCTCGCGCAGCCCCTCGAGCATCCTGCGGCCCTCCTCCGGCAGCGCGGCGGCGGGGCGGTGCAGGTGCAGCGCGGTCTCGTCGAGCAGGCGCTCGGGCGACGCGGCGTCCTTGACCACGATGGTGTCGGCGAGGCGCTTGAGGCGGGTCTCCTCGCGCCGGGTCAGCGCCTTGCCCGTGTGGATGATCACCGGCACGTCGCGATGGCGCTCGTCGTCCTTGACGCGCTCCAGCAGCGAGAAGCCGGTGGCGCCGGGGAGCTTCAGGTCGAGCACGATGCAGTCGAAGCGCGACCGGTCGAGCTCGGCCACGGCGTCCTCGCTGGTGGCGACCGCGACGACCTCGACGTCTTCCCCGCCGACCAGCCGCGCGACAGCCGCGCGCTCGGTGTCGTCGTCCTCGACGAGCAGGATGCGCTTGACGCCGCGGTCCAGCAGCCCGGCCAGCGCGTCGAAGGCGCCCGCCAGCTCCGCGTCGCCGGCGGGCCGCTCGACGAAGCCGGCGGCGCCGGCGAGCAGGACGTCGTGGCGCTGGGCCTCCTCGCCGAGGACGTAGACCGGCACGTGGCGCGTGCGCTCGTCCTGCTTGAGGCGCTCGAGCAGCTCCGTCCCGCCCTCGGCGCCGGCCGCCAGCAGCACCGCGTCGGGCGCGTGCTCGTGGGCGAGCATGAGCGCCTCGGCAGCGGTCGGGGCGACGACGGCGCGGAAGCCGTGCTCGCCCGCCACGGCCTGGGCCCGTGCCGCGGCCACCGGGTCGTCGTCGACCACGAGCGCGACGCGGCCGCCGACCCGCTCGGCGGCCGGGACCTCCAGCGGCGACGCGCCGTTGCCCGCCGTGGGCCCGAGCGTCGGCGTCGCGTCCTGCTCGTCGGCCGGGATCGGCGCGGCGCGCAGCTCGCCGGGCAGCAGCAGCGCGAACGTGCTGCCCTCCCCGTCGACGCTCTGCGCGCGGATCTCGCCGCCCAGCAGGCGCGAGATCTCGCGGCTGATCGACAGGCCGAGCCCGGTGCCGCCGTAGCGGCGGCTGGTGGTGCCGTCGGCCTGCTGGAAGGCCTCGAAGACCAGGCGCAGCTTGTCCGGGGGGATGCCGATGCCGGTGTCGCGCACCGTGAAGGACGCCGCGAAGGGCGCCTCGGCGGGCTCGACCAGCAACCGCACCTCGCCGTCGTCGGTGAACTTCACCGCGTTGGAGAGCAGGTTGCGCAGGACCTGGGCCAGGCGCTGCTCGTCGGTGACGACCGACTGCGGCACCCCGTCGGCGATCTCGACGGCGAAGGCCAGGCCCTTGTCCTCGGCCAGTGGCCGGAAGGCGCGGTCCATCGCGTTGGCCACCTCGGTCAGCTCGACCGGGCCGGGGTGGATCTCCATCTTGCCCGCCTCGACCTTGGACAGGTCGAGGATGTCCGAGATCAGGTCGAGCAGGTCCGTGCCCGCGCCGTTGATCGTGCGCGCGAACTCGATCTGCTCCTCGGTGAGGTTGCCCGCCGTGTTGTCGGCCAGCAGCCGCGAGAGGATGAGCAGCGAGTTCAGCGGGGTGCGCAGCTCGTGGCTCATGTTGGCCAGGAACTCCGACTTGTACTTCGAGCTGAGCGCGAGCTGGGCGGCGCGCTCCTCGAGCGCCTCGCGCGCGCGCTCGATCTCCTCGTTCTTGACCTCGATGTCGCGGTTCTGCTGAGAGAGCAGCGCCGCCTTGTCCTGCAGCTCGTCGTTGGTCTGGCGCAGCTCCTCCTGCTGGGTCTGCAGCAGCTCCTCCGACGCGCGCAGCGACCGCGCCTGGTCCTCGAGCTCTGCGTTGGAGCGCTTGAGCTCGTCCTGCTGGGTCTGCAGCTCCTCGGACTGGGACTGCAGCTCCTGCGTGAGGCGCCGCTGGTCGGTGAGCAGCTCCTCGGTGCGGCCGTTGGCGATGATCGTGGACAGCACGACGCCGATCGTCTCCGACAGCTGCTCGAGGAACGACAGGTTGACCTCGTTGAACGGGCTCAGCGAGGCGAGCTCGACGACGGCGAGCACCTGCTCCTCGAACAGGATCGGCAGGACGATCAGGTTGACGGGCGAGGACTCGCCCAGCCCGGAGGTGACCTTGACGTAGTCCTCGGGCGCGTTGGTCACGAGGATGCTCTTCATCTCCAGCGCGGCCTGGCCGGGCAGGCCCTCGCCGACGGCGAAGCGGCTGGAGAGGTTCTTGCGCCGCTTGTAGCCGTAGCTGGCCACGAGCCGCAGCTCGGTCGTCCCCTCGCCCGCCTCGGCGAGGAAGAAGGCGCCGTGCTGGGCGCCGACGAGCGGCGAGATCTCCGACATCAGCAGCCGCGAGACCGCCTGCAGGTCGCGCCGGCCCTGCATCTGGCCGGAGATCCGCGCGAGGTTGGTCTTCAGCCAGTCCTGCTCGGCGTTCTCCTGCGTCGTCGAGCGCAGGTTGGCGATCATCTCGTTGACGCGGTCCTTGAGCTGGGCCACCTCGCCCTGGGCCTCGACGGTGATGCGCCGCGTGAGGTCGCCCTGGGTCACGGCGGTGGCCACGTCGGCCATCGCGCGCACCTGCGTGGTGAGGTTCGAGGCGAGCTGGTTGACCGACTCGGTCAGGCCGCGCCACGTGCCCGAGACCCCCTCGACCTCGGCCTGGCCGCCCAGCTTGCCCTCCGTGCCGACCTCCTGGGCGACGCGCGTGACCTCGTCGGCGAACGACGACAGCTGGTTGACCATCGTGTTCAGCGTGCCCTTGAGCTGCAGGATCTCGCCGCGCGCCTGCACGGTGATCTGCTGCGTGAGGTCGCCCTGGGCCACCGACGTCGCGACCTGCGCGATGTTGCGCACCTGGTCGGTCAGGTTGGAGGCCATGAAGTTGACGTTCTCGGTCAGGTCGCGCCACGTCCCGGAGACGCCCTCGACGCGCGCCTGGCCGCCGAGCTGGCCCTCGGTGCCGACCTCGCGCGCCACGCGCGTGACCTCGTCGGCGAACGACGAGAGCTGGTCGACCATCGTGTTGATCGTGTCCTTCAGCTCGGCGATCTCGCCGCGCGCGTCGACGGTGATCTTGCGCGTGAGGTCGCCGTTGGCCACCGCCGTCGTCACCTGGGCGATCGAGCGGACCTGGCCGGTGAGGTTGGAGGCCATCAGGTTCACGTTCTCGGTGAGCCCGCGCCACGTGCCGGCCACGTCCTCGACCTCGGCCTGGCCGCCCAGCTTGCCGTCGGTGCCGACCTCGCGCGCCACGCGCGTGACCTCGGCCGCGAACGAGCGCAGCTGGTCGACCATCGTGTTGATCGTGTCCTTCAGCTCGGCGATCTCGCCGCGCGCGTCGACCGAGATCTTCTGCGTCAGGTCGCCGCGCGCCACCGCCGTCGTGACCTGGGCGATGTTGCGCACCTGGTCGGTCAGGTTGGAGGCCATGAGGTTCACGTTCTCGGTGAGCCCGCGCCACGTGCCGGCCACGCCCTCGACCTCGGCCTGGCCGCCCAGCTTGCCGTCGGTGCCGACCTCGCGCGCCACGCGCGTGACCTCGTCGGCGAACGACGAGAGCTGGTCGACCATCGTGTTGATCGTGTTCTTGAGCTCGAGGATCTCGCCCTGGGCGTCGACCGTGATCTGACGCGTGAGGTCGCCCTTGGCCACCGCCGTCGCCACGTCGGCGATGTTGCGCACCTGGCCCGTCAGGTTCGCCGCCATGAAGTTGACGTTCTCGGTCAGGTCGCGCCAGGTGCCCGACACGCCCTGCACGTCGGCCTGGCCGCCGAGCACGCCGAGCGTGCCCACCTCGCGCGCCACGCGCGTCACCTCGTCGGCGAACGACGAGAGCTGGTCGACCATCGTGTTGATCGTGCTCTTGAGCTCGAGGATCTCGCCCTGGGCGTCGACCGTGATCTGCTGGGTGAGGTCGCCGTTGGCCACGGCCGTGGTGACCTGGGCGATGTTGCGCACCTGGCTGGTGAGGTTCGCCGCCATCGAGTTCACCGACTCGGTGAGGTCGCGCCAGGTCCCCTCGCCGCCGGGCACCTCGGCCTGGCCGCCGAGGACGCCGAGCGTGCCCACCTCGCGCGCGACGCCGGTGACCTGCTCGGCGAAGACGCGCAGGGTGTCGGTCATCGAGTTGATCGTCTCGGCCAGCGCCGCGACCTCGCCCTTGGCCTCGACCGTCACCTTCTGCGACAGGTCGCCGCTGGCCACCGCCTTCGTCACCACCGCGATCTGACGCACCTGGTCGGTCAGGTTGGACGCCATGACGTTCACCGAGTCGGTCAGGTCCTTCCACGTGCCGGCGCCGCCGGGCACGTCGGCCTGGCCACCGAGCACGCCCTCCGTCCCGACCTCGCGCGCCACGCTGGTGACCTGCTCGGCGAAGACGCGCAGGGTGTCGGTCATCGAGTTGATCGTCTCGGCCAGCGCCGCGACCTCGCCCTTGGCCTCGACCGTCACCTTCTGCGACAGGTCGCCGCCGGCGACCGCGCGCGTGACCACGGCGATCTGGCGGACCTGGTCGGTCAGGTTGGAGGCCATGACGTTCACCGAGTCGGTCAGGTCGCGCCACGTGCCCGACACGTCGGCCACCTCGGCCTGGCCGCCCAGCTCGCCGTCCGTGCCCACCTCGCGCGCCACGCGCGTCACCTCGGCTGCGAACGACGACAGGCGGGCGACCATCGCGTTGATCGTGCGCTTGAGCTGCAGCACCTCGCCGCGCGCGTCGACCGTGACCTGCTGGGACAGGTCGCCGTTGGCCACGGCGGTGGTCACCTGGGCGATCTGGCGCACCTGCTCGGTGAGGTTGGCCGCCATCAGGTTCACGTTGTCGGTGAGGTCGCGCCACGTGCCCGAGACGCCCTTGACCTCGGCCTGGCCGCCGAGCTTGCCGTCGGTGCCCACCTCGCGCGCCACGCGCGTGACCTCGTCGGCGAACGACGAGAGCTGGTCGACCATGGCGTTGACCGTGGTGCCGATGCGGGCGAACTCGCCCTTGACCGGCTGGCCCTCGATCGTGAGCGCCATCTTCTGGGACAGGTCGCCCTCGGCGACCGCGACGAGCACGCGCCCGACCTCGGTCGTCGGGCGCACGAGGTCGTCGATCAGCGCGTTGACGGACTCGACGCCGGTGGCCCACGATCCGTACACGCCGGGCAGCGCGGCGCGCTCGCCCATGCGCCCCTCGCGCCCGATGACGCGGGCGACACGCTCGAGCTCCTTGGCCATGCGCGCGTTGTGCTCGACGAGCTCGTTGACCCGCGACTGGACGTCGCCGATGAGGTCGCGGCGGCGCGCGCTGACGCGCACGGTGAAGTCGCCGTCGCGCGCCGCCGTCAGCGCGCGCAGGACCTCCTCGAGGGCCTGCTCGTCGCGCGACGCCATGCCGTCGCCCTTCGGGGCGCGTGCCCGCTCGGCTGCGGGCTTGGTCCGTGGTTGCGTGGACGCCATAGCCGCGAGCGTATTCGCTGCCCGGCGCTGTTTGGACCGATGACCGTAGGTTTGCGGGGCCTCAGCCCGCGGCCAGCGCGCCCAGTACCTCCTCCGGCGCGCGTGTACTCGAGGCCCTGGTCACGGGCGACGGGCTCGTAGGTCAGCCGCCCCGCCGCGACGTTCAGCCCGCGCATGAAACCGGGGTCGGCCGTCAGCGCGCGCTGCACGCCCTCGGTCGCCAGGCGCACGATGTAGGGCATCGTCGCGTTGGTCAGCGCGTAGGTGCTCGTGATGGGCACGGCGCCGGGCATGTTGGCCACGCAGTAGTGGGTGATGCCGTCGACCTCGTAGGTGGGGTCGGAGTGCGTCGTCGGGCGCGAGGTCTCGAAGCAGCCCCCCTGGTCGATCGACACGTCGACGAGCACGGAGTGGCGCTTCATGAGCCCCAGCTGCCGGCGCGTGATGACGTGCGGCGCCTTGGCGCCGTGCACGAGCACGGCCCCGATGACGAGGTCGACCTCGGGCAGGCGCTGCTCGATGTCCAGCGTCGAGGCGAAGCACGTCGAGCAGCGGCCGTTGAGCAGCACCTCGAGCTCGCGCAGGCGGTCGATCGAGCGGTCGTAGACGTACACCTCGCCGCCCATCCCGATGGCGATCTCCGCCGCGTTCTGGCCGACGACTCCACCGCCGATGACCATGACCTTGCCCGCCGCGACGCCGGGCACGCCGCCGAGCAGCATGCCCCGGCCGCCCAGCGGCTTCTCGAGCATGAAGGCACCCGCCTGCGTCGCGATCTTGCCCGCGACCTCGCTCATCGGCGCCAGCAGCGGCAGCCGCCCGCGCTCGTCCTCCACGGTCTCGTACGCGATGCACGTCGCGCCCGAGGCGACGAGCCCGCGGGTCAGCTCCGGATCGGGCGCCAGGTGCAGGTAGGTGAACAGGGTGTGCCGCGGCTCCAGGAGCGCGACCTCCTGGGGCTGGGGCTCCTTGACCTTCACCACCATGTCGGCCTCGGCGAAGACCGCCCGTGCGTCGGGCACGATTCGCGCGCGCTGCTCGACGTAGGCGCCGTCGGCGATGGCCGAGCCCTCGCCGGCGCCGGCCTGCACGATCACCTCGTGGCCGAACTCGACCAGCTCGCGCGCGCCCGACGGCGTCAGGGCCACGCGGTACTCGTCCGTCTTGATCTCGGTTGGGACGCCGACCTTCACGCTGACAGACCTCGCTCGGTGGTGGTGTGGACGATCTCGCGGCCCCGCAGGGCGAGCCAGAACTCGATGCGGTCGCGCGCGGAGCTCAGGTCGCGGCCGGTGAGCTCCTCGATCCTGCGGATGCGGTAGCGCAGGGTGTGACGATGGCAGTACAGGCGCCGGGCCGCAGCCTCCCACTGGCCGTTGCAGGCGATGAAGGCCTCCAGCGAGCGGACGAGCTCGTCGCCGTAGTGGCCTTCGCCCGTCTCGATCGGGCCCAGCAGCGACTCGCAGTACAGGCGCAGCGCGTCGGTGTCCTGCAGGGAGAGCAGGAGCTGGAAGGAGCCGAGGTCGCGGAACGTCGCCACCGCGCGTGCCGTGGCCGTTGGCAGCCGGGGCGGCGCGGCCGCCCGGGTGGGGCCCGAGCTGGCGGGCCTCGAGCGCGCAGCGGGCCTCGTGGTAGGCCGCCCTGGCCCTCCCGGCGGGGACGGCGCGGCCGGCGCCCGCGAGCACGGGGGCGGGCGGGCCGTTCTCGCGCGGGCCGTGCTCGCCGAGCGCCGTGCCGACGCGATCGGTCACGCGCTGGGCGACGTCGAAGAGCTCGTCGTCGTCGTAGCCGGGCAGCAGCGCGCAGACCAGGTCGCCGGTGCCGGCGACGAGGCCGCCGACGGCCTCGGCGTCCAGGGCCTTGGCCACCGCAGCCTCGGCGGGCGCGCCGGCGGCGGCCACGACGAGCGCCGCCACACGGTCGCCCAGCCCGAACGGCTCGAGCCGGCGGCCGGAGCTCCGCGCCCTCGAGCCCGCCGCCGACGACGGCGTTGATGAGGTCGCCCGCCAGCCGCCGCTCCGTCGTATGCGCGACGCGCTGGCGCAGCAGCTCCAGGGCGACGACGGTGACCGCCTGGTGGAGGATCAGCCGGTCGATCTCGGCGAGGCCGCCGCCGGCCTTCACGGTCGCCAGCCAGGCCTCGGGCAGCCGCCCGCCCTCGGCCCCGCCGACCGGCAGCACGAGCGCGCGCTCGGCCAGCGCGGGGTCGGCCGGCGCGAACGCGCTGCACGTCGCCCCGGCGCGCGTGGGCGCGCACCTCACCCGCCAGCGCGCGCTCGGCCGCGCGCCCGGGACCGGCGCCGGCTCGGGCCAGCGGCTCGCCGCGCCCGTCGAAGACGAGCACCGCCCCGCCGACGAGCTTGCCCAGCGCGCCGGCGATCGCCTCCAGCCCGCGCTCGCCGAGGACGATCCGCTGCAGGCGCTCCTGGGCGGCGATCGAGCGCTGCAGCAGCGCGTACTGCTCGTTGACCAGGCGCGTGAAGGCCTGCTCGGTGATCGCGATGAACGGCAGCTCGTAGGGCACCTCGAACAGCGGGAAGTCCCGCTCGGCGGCCGCCTCGCGCAGCGCCGCCGGGACCTCGGCGTGCGCGAAGCCCGTCCCCAGCCCGAGCCCGGCGAGCCCGTGGTCGGCCAGCGCCGTCACGTAGGCCCGCTGACCGGCGGCGCTGTCCAGGGCCATCCCGGTCGTCAGCAGGAGCTCGCCACCCGACAGGAAGGGCGTCGGGTCGGGCAGCTCGGAGATGTGCACCCAGCGCACCGGCGTGTCGAGCCGCCGCTCGCCGGCCAGCAGCCGGACGTCGAGGTCGGCCAGGACGTCGCGGACGGTGAGCATGCGCGGACGCCGGCCGGGCGCGTCAGCCGCCGCCGTGCAGCATCCGCCGCGACGCCTCCTCGAGCACCGGGCGCAGGATCCCCTCCATCTCCTCGAAGTGCTCGGGGCCGGCGATCAGCGGCGGGGAGAGCGCCAGCACGGGGTCGCCGCGGTCGTCGGCGCGGCAGATCAGGCCGCGGCGGAAGAGCTCGGCGGACAGGAAGCCGCGCAGCAGGGTCTCGGACTCCGCGTCGGTGAACGTCTCCTTGGTGTCGCGGTCCTTCACCAGCTCGATCGCGTGGAAGTAGCCGGCGCCGCGCACGTCGCCGACGATCTCGATGTCGCGCAGCGAGTCGAGCATCGCCCGGAACGCGCCCTCGTGCTCGCGCACGTTCTCGAGGATGCCCTCCTCCTCGAAGACCGCGATGTTGGCCAGCGCGACGGCCGCGGCCACCGGGTGCCCGGCGAAGGTGAAGCCGTGGGCGAACGAGGCCGAGCCCTCCAGGAAGGGCTCCATCAGCCGGTCCGAGGCGATCATCGCGCCCATCGGGGCGTAGGCCGAGGTGATGCCCTTGGCCGTGGTGATGATGTCGGGCTGGTAGCCGTAGCGATCGGCGCCGAAGAACTCGCCGATGCGGCCGAAGGCGCAGATCACCTCGTCGGAGATGAGCAGCACGTCGTGCTCGTCGCAGATCTCGCGGACGCGCTGGAAGTAGCCCTCGGGCGGCGTGAAGCACCCGCCGGCGTTCTGCACCGGCTCGAGGATGACCGCGGCCACGGTGTCGGGGCCCTCGAACTCGATGCGGTGCTTGATCGCCTCGGCCAGCGTCTCCAGGCCGTAGCCGGGCGCGAGGCGGTAGGCGTTCGTGTTGGGCACGTGGCAGCCGCCCGGCGTGAACGGCTCGAAGGGGGCGCGCAGCGCGGTGACGCCCGTCGCGGAGAGCGCGCCCATCGTGGTGCCGTGGTAGGCGATCTCGCGCGCGATCACCTTCGTCTTGTTCGGGTGGCCGGTGAGCTTGTGGTACTGGCGGGCCAGCTTGAGCGCGGACTCGACGGACTCGCCGCCGCCCGAGGTGAAGAAGATCCGGTTGAGGTCGCCGGGGGCCAGCGAGGCGAGCTTCGCCGCCAGCTCGATCGCGGGCGGGTGCGCGTAGGACCAGGTGGTGAAGAAGGCCAGGTCCTTCGCCTGGTCGGCGCCCGCCTGCGCGACGTCGGCGCGGCCGTGGCCGATGTTCACGCAGAACAGCGCGCTCAGGCCGTCGAAGTAGCGGTTGCCCTTGTCGTCCCAGACGTAGCAGCCGTCGCCCTTGACGATGACCGGGACGTCATGGCCGTCGCCGTAGGCGCCCATGCGGCTGAAGTGCATCCACAGGTGGCGCTTGGCCAGCTCCTGCAGCGTCGCCGCCCGCTCCGTCGTCGCCATGCTCCCGCTCCCGTTCGCCAGTTCGGCAGAGTCGTTGGTCGAAGTGGACAACATAGGGCTAGGCTGCGCGCAATGGAAGGCCCGACTGGCCGCGGCGTGGGCGGGGTCGTCACCGGGGTGAGCGAGCTCGTGCTCGAGGTCGTCGACCTCGAGGCGGCGGAGGCCTTCTACGCCGGCGTGCTCGGGCTGCCCGTCGTCGACCGCTGGCCCGAGCGCGAGGCGCTGTGGGTGATGGCCGGCGAGCGCACCCGCATCGGCCTCTGGCGCCCGCAGGTCGGCCTGGCCGGCGGCCGCGGCGGCCTGCACGTCCACTTCGCGCTGCACCTCGCGCCGGAGGACTACGAGGCGGCGGTCGCCCCGCTGCGCTCGGACCCGGCGTTCCTGCAGGAGCAGCGCTTCCCCGGCGCGGACGACAGCCGCGCGGCGTACCTGCGCGACCCCGACGGCAACGTCGTCGAGCTGTGGACCTGGGACGTGGGCCGGCACCTCGCGGGCTGAGCGGGGGGCGCCGGCGTGGTTCGCCGGCTCAAGGTGAACCGCGTCGTGTCGGCGGGCGGGTGTCACGTGTGGCCGGTTCGCGCGGGCCGCGTGCGCCCCGCCTCCCACTGGATCGGGTCGCCCGACGTCGGCACCTCCGCGCCGAGCTCGGCCAGGACGCCGGCGAGCGCCTCGCGGCGCACCGCGCCGTAGCTCAGGACGTGGGCGACGACGCCGCCGTAGGTGAAGGACTGCGGCGGCTCGCAGAGGGCGTCGACGAAGGCGTCGTCCCAGGCGCCCCGCTCCCGGATGGCCCGCACGATGCGGGCGAAGTCGCGGGCGGCGCGCTCGAAGCGCGCGACGAGGTCCTCCCCGGCGGCGCCCACCCCGGCGGCGCCCTCGCCGCCGCCGGGGAACGCCCGCCCTGCGATCGCCGCGACCCACACCTCGAGCGTGAACACCAGGCGCTCGGCCATCACCGCCGCGCTGGGCTCCTCGCCCTCGAACCACACGACGACGAGCCCGGGGCGCAGCGGCCGCTGCAGCTCCGCGGCGGGCAGCGTCGCGGCGGCACGCAGCAGCTCGCGCACGCGGTCGAGGTGGTGGCCGACGAGGCGGTCGGCGAGGTCTCGCCGAGCCACCGGCGCCCGGCCGCCGGGGATGAGCAGACCGGCGGGCGGGTGGAAGTGGATGCCGTTGGGCGCCTCGAGCTCCATCGGCTCGTCCGCGCCGCTGAAGGCGCTGGGCGTCACCCCGTGCGCTCGCGTGAACGCGCGCGAGAACGCGGCGAGCGACCCGTAGCCGGCGGCGGCCGCAGCCTCGGAGGGCGTCGCGGCGCCCGTGCGCAGCTGCCAGGCGGCACGCTCGAGCAGCAGCCGCCGGCGCAGCGCGACGGGACGCTCGCCGGTCGCGGCCGCCAGCAGGCGGTCGAGGTGATCGCGCGAGATGTGCGCGCGGCCGGCGAGCGCGCGCCCGTCCGCGCCGGGCTCGTCGAGCGAGGCCAGGACGAGGTCGATCAGCTCGCGCAGGCGGTCGGGCACGCCCCGACATGGTCGCGCAGCGCGGACGGACCGCGCAGGCGGCGACCGCGCAGCGCCGCTTGATCGCGTTCGACGTCCTGCTCGACGCCGCGCCCGCCGTCGGGCATCGTCGGGCCATGCCCACCTGGACCGAGTTCGAGGCCGCCGCTCCCGCGCTCGCGCGGACGGTGCGCGAGCGCCTCGACGCGCACAAGCACAAGACGCTCGCGACGCTGCGCCGCGACGGCTCCCCGCGGATCTCCGGCACAGAGACCGCCTACGCCGACGGCGATCTGTGGATCGGCTCGATGTGGCAGGCGCGCAAGGCGCACGACCTGCAGCGCGATCCTCGCTTCGCCCTGCACACCGGCTCCACCGACCCGCCGGAGTGGACCGGCGACGCCAAGCTCTCCGGCGTGGTCGAGGAGATCACCGATCCCGAGCGGGTCAAGGCGATCAACGGCGCGGCCGGCGCACCGCCGGAGCCGTCGCACCTCTTCCGCCTGGACCTGCGCGAGGTCTCGGCGGTGGGCCTCGACGAGAAGGGCAAGGAGCTGGTCATCGAGGTGTGGACGCCCGAGGCGGGCGTGCGCACGATCAGGCGGGCGTAGCCGGCTCGGTGCCCGCGCGCCACCACAGCGTCGCGCCGTCCGGGCCCGGCTCGCGCTCGGCCAGGCCCTCGGCGGCGAGCTGCTCGAGCGCCGCGCGGAAGCGCGGGTACTGGATCAGGCCGGCCTGGACGAGCGCCGGGTAGCCGACGCGGTCGTAGAGCTCGTCGGTGCTCGCCGGCTCGGCGGTCAGCGCCGCGAGGACGACTGGTGACGCGGAGCCGGCCATCCGCCGCGCCGCCGCCGCTACGCGGTGGCGGCAGCCGCGGCGCGCGCCGAGCGCACGGGCGCCGGCGTGAGCGCCGAGGCGACGATGACCAGCACGAAGGCGACCGCCTGCAGGACGATGCCGACGGCGGTCCCGGGCAGCGGGTCGCCGAAGACGATGATGCCGCCGGCGATGCACGACACGTTGGCCGCGGTGCCGGTGATGGCGATGACCTCGACGGCGTCGCCGTCCTGGAGGCTGCGCGCCGAGGCGTAGAAGGCGGTGGCCGAGCCGGCGGCCGCGACGAGCAGCCACGGGGAGACGAGGCCCAGGATGCCGACGTCGCCCACCATGCCGCTCAGCGCCTTGACGGCGACGTTGCAGACGCCGAAGAGGATGCCCGAGGCGGCGGCGAGCATGACGCCGTGGTGCTCTGCCGGGGCGCCGGCGCGCGGGCCCAGGATGAGCAGCCCGCCGATGCCGAACAGCGCGCCCTCGAAGGCGACCATGGCGGCGAGGGAGAAGGTCGAGTGCGCGCCGTCGCTGGCCGGCATCGTGAGCCCGAGCAGGATCAGGCCGAGCGCCGTGAGCGCCAGCGCCCCACCACTGCCGGGGGCCGACCTCGAAGCCGAAGAGGCGGTCGGCCATGACGGCGATGAGCACGACGCCGCCCGACAGGACGACCTGGACGACGGACAGCGGCGCGATCGAGATGGCCGCGACGTGCAGCAGCCAGCCGCCGCCACCGACGGCCATGCCGATGGCGAACCACTTCGAGGTCCACAGGCCCTTCGCCGTGCGCAGCGGGTGGCGGATGTCGACCCGGGGGGCCTCGCGGCGCCGCGGTGCTTGAAGAAGAATCCGAGGTTCGAGGCGAAAGCGCAGAGGAGCGCCAGCAGGATGCCGAGCTGAAGGGTCATATGGAGATCAGGGACGTGCCGGGACGGTCAGGATGGCGGTGCCAAGAGGTGATGAACTCATCGGCACGCCAAGGACGACGCTTGACCGACGACGCGCCCAGACAGGCTACCCAACCTACACCGGCCCAGCGCCGCGTTACGGCGGGTGGCGCGAATCCACTGCAAAGCGCGGAAAAACCGCTGCTCTTCGTCGACATCGACGGCGTCATCTCCCTGTTCGGCTTCGCTTCGGACAGACGTCCAGCCGGCACCTGGATCAACGTGGACGGCGTGCTGCATCTCCTTTCGGTGACCGCCGGTGGCCACCTCCTCACCCTCGCGCAGGCCTTCGACCTGGTGTGGGCAGCGGCTGGGAGGAGAAGGCCAACGAGCACCTGCCGCTGGCTCTGGCCCTACCCGCTGCGCTGCCCTTTCTCACCTTTCCACCTAGGCATGAGCGCCCGGGGTCCCACGGCCACTGGAAGCTGCCAACCCTCGAGGCCTACGCGGGACAGCGCCCGCTGGCCTGGATCGACGACGACCACAACGACGCCTGCGCCGCCTGGGCACGGGCCCGGGAGGCGCCGACGCTGCTGGTCGCGACGGACCCGGCGACGGGGCTGACCGACGCCCACGTGGCGCGGCTCACCGCGTGGGCGCGCGCGCCCACGCGGCAGCCACCGGCTCCCTAGTTCTGCTCGCCGCCCTCGTCGGGCACGTCGAGGTCGGCGAGCTCCTCGGCGAAGCCGGGGTCGCCCCCGCCCGCGCCGATCTCCTCGAGGCTGGCGCGAGGTCGTCGTCGAAGGCGGCGCCGAAGCCGCCCAGCGCGTCGCCGTCGCCGAGGCCGAGCTCGGCCGCGATCTCGTCCTGGTCGAGCAGGCCGACGTCGTCCATCGCCCGCGGGAGCGGCTCGGCCGGCTCGATCTCGATCCGCCGGTAGCGCTTGAGCCCCGTGGCGGCCGGGATCAGCTTGCCGATGATGACGTTCTCCTTGAGGCCGTTGAGGCGTGTCCTTCTTGCCCTCGAGCGCGGCGTCGGTCAGCACCTTCGTCGTCTCCTGGAAGGAGGCCGCCGACAGGAACGAGTCCGTGTTCAGCGAGGCCTTCGTGATGCCGAGGATGATCTCCTCGAACTGCGCCGTCTCGCCCTTGGCCGTTCTTGACGTCGCGCGTTCTCGCGCGCGAAGTCGTAGCGGTCCACGAACTGGCCCGGGCAGGTAGTCCGTGTCGCCCTTCTGGTCGACGCGGACCTTCTTGAGCATCTGGCGCACGATCAGCTCGATGTGCTTGTCGTTGATGTCGACGCCCTGGGACTTGTAGACCTCCTGCACCTCCTTGACGAGGTAGCTGCTCGGTCTCGGTCCGGCCGCGCAGCGCGAGCAGGTCGTGCGGGTACAGCGAGCCCTCGTTGAGCTGCGTGCCCGCCTCGACCTTCTCGCCCTCGTCGACGAACAGGCGCGTGCGGCGCGGGAACGTGTAGCGGTGCTCCTCGCCGGCGTCGTCGGTGATGACGACCGTGAGCGCCTTCTCGGTCTCCTCGATGGACACCATGCCGTCCTGCTCGGCGATCTGCGCCAGGCCCTTGGGCTTGCGCGCCTCGAACAGCTCGACGACGCGCGGCAGGCCGTGCGTGATGTCCGCGCCGGCGACGCCGCCGGTGTGGAACGTCCGCATGGTCAGCTGCGTGCCGGGCTCGCCGATCGACTGGGCGGCGATGATGCCCACCGCGTCGCCGATCTGGGCGATCTGGCCGGTGGCCATCGAGCGGCCGTAGCACGCCTGGCACACGCCGGTCAGCGCCTCGCACTTCAGCGTGGAGCGCACCGCGCACCGTCGGCCGGGCGCCGCCGTCGGCGTCCGCGCGGAAGGCCTCGCCGATCTCCGCCATCTCGGCGCGGTCGATCTCGTCGCCCTTCTCGACGATGACGCTGCGCGCGCTTGGTCTTGATGTCCTTCGCCGCGATGCGCCCGATGAGGTTGTCGTTGGCGTCGCCCGGTCGGCGTGAACACGGGCAGCTCGATGAACTCCTCGGTGCCGCAGTCGGGCTCGCGGATGATCACGTCCTGGGCGACGTCGACGAGACGGCGCGTCAGGTAGCCGGAGTCGGCGGTGCGCAGGGCGGTGTCCGCGAGGCCCTTGCGGGCGCCGTGGGTCGAGATGAAGTACTCGAGCACCGTCAGGCCTTCCATGAAGTTGGCCTTGATCGGGCGCTCGATGATCTCGCCCTTCGGGTTGGCCATGAGGCCGCGCATGCCCGCCAGCTGGCGGATCTGCTTGAACGAGCCACGGGCGCCCGAGTTGGCCATCATGAAGATGGGGTTCAGCACGTCGAAGTGCTCCTCCATCGCCTCGGCGACCTCCTCGGTCGCCTGCGGTCCACTTGTCGACGACGGCCTCGTGGCGCTCCTCCTGGGTGATCAGGCCCATGTCGTACTGGTCCTGGATCTCGGCGACCTCGGCCTCGTACCCGTCGAGGATCTCGCCCTTGCTCGGGCGGGATCACGACGTCGTTCTTGGAGATCGTGATGCCGGCCTGCGTCGCGTACTTGAACCCGAGGTCCTTGAACGCGTCGAGCACCAGCGAGATCGCCGACGCGCCGTAGGTCTGCACGAGCGCGTCGATGACGCGCGACCGTGTCGCGCTTGCGCATCGACTGGTTGACGAAGTCGTAGGTCGCCGGGTCGAACTCGTCGCCCAGCGCCTCCTCCAGCGCCCGCTCGATGCGGTCGTTGTAGATGATCCGCCCGACCGTCGTGAGGACGTGGCCCGCCCTGCGCCCGACCGGCCGGTACTCGGCCAGGTCGTGCAGCTGACGCCGCCCAGCTCGTAGGACAGCTCGGCCTCCTGCGCGGTGCGGAACACCTTCGGGCGCGGCTCGCCTCGCCGGCCACTTGTCGCCGGCGAGCAGCTGCCTGCTTCTCGGACAGCTCGGCCTGCTCCGGCCCGTAGGTCAGGTAGTAGGCGCCGAGCACCATGTCCTGCGTC
Organism: uncultured Actinomycetes bacterium; assembly: GCA_963840185.1. GTDB lineage: Bacteria > Actinomycetota > Thermoleophilia > Solirubrobacterales > Solirubrobacteraceae > JAOPZW01. Next base: position 840,354 of record CAWIXY010000001.1, read on the forward strand.
GGCGTCGCCAGCGGCGCGCCGTGCGCGGGGGACAGGATGTTGTTGGACGACAGCATCAGGATCCGGGCCTCCGCCTGCGCCTCGGCGCTCAGCGGGAGGTGGACCGCCATCTGGTCGCCGTCGAAGTCCGCGTTGAACGCGTGGCAGACGAGCGGGTGGACCTGGATGGCCTTGCCCTCGACGAGCACCGGCTCGAACGCCTGGATGCCCAGGCGGTGGAGCGTCGGCGCGCGGTTGAGCAGCACCGGGTGCTCGTGGATGACCTGCTCGAGCACGTCCCAGACCTGCGGGATCATCGAGTCGACCATCTTCTTGGCCGCCTTGATGTTCTGCGCGTCCTTGCGCTCGACGAGCTGGGCCATGATGAACGGCTTGAACAGCTCGAGCGCCATGAGCTTCGGCAGGCCGCACTGGTGCAGGCGCAGGCGACGGGCCGGCCACGATGACCGAGCGGCCCGAGTAGTCCACGCGCTTGCCCAGCAGGTTCTGGCGGAAGCGGCCCTGCTTGCCCTTGAGCATGTCGCTCAGCGACTTCAGCGGCCGGTTGCCCGGGCCGGTGACGGGCCGGCCGCGGCGGCCGTTGTCGAACAGCGCGTCGACGGCCTCCTGCAGCATCCGCTTCTCGTTGTTGACGATGATCTCCGGCGCGCCGAGGTCGAGCAGCCGCTTGAGGCGGTTGTTGCGGTTGATGACGCGGCGGTAGAGGTCGTTGAGGTCCGACGTCGCGAAGCGGCCGCCGTCGAGCTGGACCATCGGGCGCAGCTCCGGCGGGATGACCGGCACGGCCTCGAGGACCATCATCTCGGGCTTGTTGCTCGAGTTCAGGAACGCCGACAGCACCTTCAGGCGCTTGACCGCGCGGGCCTGCTTCTGGCCCTTGCCGTTCTTGACCTGGTCCTCGAGGTCGACGCGCTCGTGCTCGGGCACGATGCCGGGCAGGTCCTGCGGGCGCGAGGTCGTCGCCCGGCGCGCGGTCGGGGTCGACCGCGCGCGGCGAGGCCTCGCGGTCGTACTCGGGCTTCTCGCGCAGCAGCTCGCGGACGTGCTCGGCGCCCATGCCGCCGCCGAAGTACTCGCCGAAGCCGAACGGCGAGCCGAAGCGGTGCTTGAGCTCACGGAAGAACGTCTCGTCGGCGATGATCATCTTGGGCCGGAACTCGTCCTTCTCGCCGGCTTGTCGGCGTACTGGGCCAGCGGCCAGTCCTCGCCCTCCGCGGGCGGGTCGTCGGCCGGCTCGTCCTTGTTGGCGAACAGCTTCCAGACCTCCTTGAGGCGCACGCGCGCGTCCTCGTAGTAGGCCTCGGTGTCGTCGATGTCGGCGGTGAAGGACTTCTTGATCTCGCTCTCGAGCTTCTTGCGCTCCTCCTCGGAGAGCTTCTTGACGTTGACCTCCAGCGACTCGGCCCACAGGTGGTCCTCGTCGCCGAAGTCGGCCTGCGACGCCGTCGGTCGAGGTACTGCCGAGCGCGCGCCTCGAGCGACGTGCGCAGCTCGCCGACGCGCTCGCGTCTCCTCGGCGCGCAGGCGGTCGAGCTCGTCCTGCATCTCGCCCTCGAGCTTCGGCAGGTCGCGCCAGCGCGCCTCCTGGTCGACCCACGTGACGATCGACGCCGCGAAGTACAGGATCTTCTCGAGCTCCTTGGGCGCCATGTCCAGCAGGTAGCCGATGCGGCTCGGGACGCCCTTGAAGAACCAGATGTGGCTGACCGGCGCGGCCAGGTCGATGTGGCCCATGCGCTCACGGCGCACCTTGGACCGCGTGACCTCGACGCCGCAGCGCTCGCAGACGATGCCCTTGTAGCGGACGCGCTTGTACTTGCCGCAGTAGCACTCCCAGTCCTTGGTGGGACCGAAGATGCGCTCGCAGAAGAGGCCGTCCTTCTCGGGCTTCAGCGTGCGGTAGTTGATCGTCTCGGGCTTGGTGACCTCACCCGGAGCTCCAGCCCCGGATCTGCTTGGAGGAGGCGAGACCGATCTCGATTGCGTCGAAGTTGTTGATGTCGATCATGTGGTTCCTAAGCCTCGGCTTCCTCGGTGTCCTCCGAGGTCGATGTCTGCGTCTACTTCCAGGTCGGTGTCGCTCGTCGGTCGAGCTCCGCGACGGGGACGTCCTCGGGCTCGGCCTCGGGCTCGGGCTCGGCGTCGGGCTCGCCGACGTCGGTCGTGTCGACGCCCTCGACCGCCTCGTCGGCGGCGCCCGCGGCGCCGTCGCCGGCGCGCACGCCGGAGAGGTCGATGCCGAGCTCCTCGGCCGCGCGCAGCAGGTCGTCGTCCTCGTCGCGCATCTCGGCGCGCTGGCCCTCCTCGGAGACGACGTTGACGTCGAGCGCCAGCGACTGCATCTCCTTGAGCAGCACCTTGAACGACTCGGGGATGCTCGGCTCGGCGATGTTCTCGCCCTTGACGATCGCCTCGTAGGCCTTCACGCGCCCGACGGTGTCGTCGGACTTGATCGTCAGCATCTCCTGCAGCGTGTAGGCGGCGCCGTAGGCCTCCAGCGCCCAGACCTCCATCTCGCCGAAGCGCTGGCCGCCGAACTGCGCCTTGCCGCCCAGCGGCTGCTGGGTGACGAGCGAGTACGGGCCGGTCGAGCGGGCGTGGATCTTGTCGTCCACGAGGTGCAGCAGCTTCAGGATGTACATGTAGCCGACGGTCACCTGCTCCTCGAACGGCTCGCCGGTGCGGCCGTTGAAGAGCGTGAACTTGCCCGAGGCGCGGTGGCCCTCCGGACGCGACTCTGTCGATGTCCATGCGGATGCGGCCCTTGTGCTCCTCCTGCCACTGCACGAGCGCGTTGTCGACGTCGTCGACGCGTCGCGCCGTCGAAGACCGGCGTCGAGACGTAGACCTTGGCCGCCGTCCGTCGCGGGACCTGCTTGAACGCCTCGCGTGCCGTCGTCGTACCAGCCCTGCGCGGCGACCCACCCGAGGTGGGTCTCGAGGATCTGGCCGACGTTCATGCGGCTCGGCACGCCGAGCGGGTTGAGGATCACGTCGACGGGCGTGCCGTCCTCGAGGAACGGCATGTCCTGCTCGTCGACGATCTTCGAGATGACGCCCTTGTTGCCGTGGCGGCCGGCGAGCTTGTCGCCCTCGGAGATCTTGCGCTTCTTGGCCACGAACACGCGCACGAGGTCGTTGACCCCGGGCGGCAGGTCGTCGCCGTTCTCGCGCGAGAAGGTCATGACGTCGATGACGACGCCGCCCTCGCCGTGGGGCACCTTCAGCGAGGTGTCGCGGACCTCGCGCGCCTTCTCCTTGAAGATCGCGCGGATCAGCTTCTCCTCGGCCGTCAGCTCGGTCTCGCCCTTCGGCGTGACCTTGCCGACGAGCAGGTCGCCCGAGCCGACCTCGGCGCCGATGCGGACGATGCCGCGGTCGTCGAGGTTGCGCAGCGACTCCTCCGAGCGGTTCGGGATGTCGCGCGTGATCTCCTCGTCGCCGAGCTTCGTCGTGCGCGCGTCGATCTCGTACTCCTCGATGTGGATCGAGGTGAGCTCGTCGTCCTTGACCAGGCGCTTGGAGAGGATGATCGCGTCCTCGAAGTTGTAGCCCTCCCAGGACATGAAGGCGACCATCAGGTTCTTGCCCAGCGCCATCTCGCCGTGGTCGGTCGAGGAGCCGTCGGCCAGCACGTCGCCGGCCTTGACGTCCTGCCCGGTGTCGACGCGCGGCTTCTGGTGGATCAGCGTGCCCTGGTTGGAGCGCATGAACTTCTGCAGCTCGTAGCTCGTCGCGGCCGTCCTTGCCCTCGATCGACGATCTGCGTCGGCGTCGACGTAGGTGACGGTGCCGCCGTTGCGCGCCAGCAGGACGTCGCCGGTGTCCAGCGCCGCGCGGCGCTCCATGCCCGTGCCGATGATCGGCGCGTCGGTCTTGAGCAGCGGCACGGCCTGGCGCTGCATGTTCGAGCCCATCAGCGCGCGGTTGGCGTCGTCGTGCTCGAGGAACGGGATCATCGCCGTGGCGACCGACCAGATCTGCTCGGGCGAGACGTCGATGAGGTCGACGTCCTTGGGCGCGACGGTGACGTACTGGCCGGCCTGCGTGCGGCAGACGACCTCGGGGCCCTTGAGCTTGCCCGTCCTCGTCGACCGGGTGGTTGGCCTGCGCGATGAGGCGCTCCTCCTCCTGCGTGGCGTCGAGGTGGACGATCTCGTCGGTCACCACGCCGTCCTTGACGACGCGGTAGGGCGTCGTGACGAAGCCGTGCTCGGAGACCTCGGCGTAGCTCGACAGCGAGCCGATCAGGCCGATGTTCGGGCCCTCCGGCGTCTCGATCGGGCACATGCGGCCGTAGTGGGTCGGGTGCACGTCGCGCACCTCGATCGGCGCGCGCTCGCGCGTCAGGCCGCCGGCGCCGAGGCGCCGACAGGCGGCGGCGGTGCGTCAGGCCGGCCAGCGAGTTCGTCTGGTCCATGAACTGCGACGAGCTGGCAGGAGCCGAAGAACTCCTTCTGCGCCGCGACGACCGGGCGGATGTTGACGATCGTCTGCGGCGTGATCGTGTCCTCGTCCTCGGTGGTGAGGCGCTCGCGCACGACGCGCTCCATCCGGTACAGGCCGATGCGGAAGGCCTCCTGGATGAGCTCGCCGACGGTGCGCAGGCGGCGGTTGCCGAAGTGCTCGTACTCGTCGAGGTGCTCGGCGACCGGCTCGCGCGGCAGCGAGACGGCCTCGGCCGCGTAGTCCTTGATCTCGACCTCGCCGTCCTCGGGGATGCCGAGCAGGCGCGGCAGCGACGACGAGCTCCTGGACGAGCGCGTGGATGTCGTCGTGCGTCAGCGTGCGCGTGTCGAGGTCGATGTCGAGGCCCAGGCGCGCGTTGAGCTTGTAGCGGCCGACGCGCGTGAGGTCGTAGCGCTTGGGGTCGAAGAACAGCTGCTGCAGCAGCGCGTAGGCGGCGTCGACGCTCGGCGGCTCGCCCGGGCGCTGCTTCTTGAAGAGCTCGATGAGCGCGCCCTTCTTGGTCTTCGTGTTCTCGGGGTCGCGCGTCGATCGTGTTGCGGATGTAGAGCGAGTTGTCGAAGAGCTCGAGCAGCTCCTGGTCGAGGCGCTCGATGTCCTCGTCGGTCTCCTCGACGCCCGCCGTCGGTCTCCGGGTTGTAGGTCATCGCGCGCAGCAGGACGGTGACCGGCAGCTTGCGCTTGCGGTCGATGCGGACGAAGACCTTGCCCTTCTTGTCGATCTCGAGCTCGAGCCAGGAGCCGCGGGCCGGCATCAGGTTCGCCGTGAAGACCTGCTTCTCGCGGTCCTTGGGCTCCATCAGGTAGGCGCCCGGCGAGCGGACGAGCTGCGTGACGACGACGCGCTCGGTGCCGTTGATGATGAACGTGCCGCGCTCGGTCATCCACGGGAAGTCGCCCATGAAGACCGACTGCTCGCGGATCTCGCCCGTCTCGTGGTTGATGAACGCGACGGTGACCGTCAGCGGGCGCGAGTAGGTGAGGTCCTTCTCGCGGCACTCCTCGATCGTGGCGGCCGGCTCGTCGAAGTGGAACTCGCCGAAGTTGACGGCGAGGTGACCGGTGTAGTCCTCGATCGGCGAGATGTCGTCGATCGTCTCCCGCAGACCCCCGGTCTCGGGATCGGTCAGCCAGTCGAACGACCTGCGCTGGATGTCGATGAGGTTGGGGACGTCAAGGGCCTTGTCCAGGCGCGCGAAGCTACGGCGCGTCCGGGGAGCGTCAACACGAGGCAAGACAGCGACTCCTCAGGGGGTCGAGAGCGGGCAAAGCGAGCGGGGAGGAGCGCTAGGAAAGCGCGACCAGCCAAGATAGCACGGGCGGCGCGACCCCCCCGAGGGGGCGATCGGCGCTCACGGACCCCGCCCGCGGCCTCCGCGTATGTGGCGCGGCACCGAACTCGTTGGGCGGCTGCGACTATCGGCCGACCGGCGAAGTGTAGCGGGCAGGCCACGCGCCCGCCAGCAGGGCGAACGTCGCTTACCTTACGTGCGTGACCGGCGATCCGGCGGCGCCCCCCGCACCAGCCTGGCCCCTCCTGCTCGACCACGTGCGCCCCCATCGCCGGGCGCTCCTCGCCGGCGGCGTGCTCGGGCTCCTGGGCGGGAGCGCGGCGCTGGCCCAGCCGCTCGCGGCGAAGGCGGTCATCGACGCGCTCGCCGACGACGCGTCGCTGCTGCGTCCGATCCTCCTGCTGACGGCGCTCGTCGTGGTCGGCGCGCTGCTGTCGGCGGCCAGCCTGTTCGTGCTCGAGCGCGCCGCCGAGGCCGTCGTGCTGCGCGCGCGCCGGCGCCTCGTCGGCCGCCTGCTGCGCCTGCGGGTCGGCGAGCTGGACCGCCTCGCGCCCGGGGACCTGCTCTCGCGCGTGACCTCCGACACCGTGCTGCTGCGCACGGTGGCCACGTCGAGCGTCGTGGACGCGGTCACGGGCCTGCTCATGCTCGTCGGGGCGATCGTCCTGATGGGGGTCGTCGACCTCCCGCTGCTCGGCGTCACCGTCGGCGTGCTGGTCGTCGTCGGCGGGCTCGTGGTCGTGGTGCTGCCGCGCATCGGGCGCGCCATGGAGCGCTCGCAGGCGGCGGTCGGCGAGATGGGCTCGGTGCTCGAGCGCGCGCTCGGCGCATTGCGCACCGTGAAGGCCAGCGGCGCCGAGGAGCGCGAGGCGGCGGCGGTCGACGAGGCCGCCGACACCGCGTACCGGCGCGGCGTGGACGTCGCGGGGCTGACCGCGGTCAGCGGGGTGGCGTCCGGCCTGGCGCTGCAGGTCGCGTTCCTGGCCGTGCTCGGTGTCGGCGGGGCGCGGGTGGCCTCGGGGGCGCTGGACGTGTCCTCGCTCGTGGCCTTCCTGCTCTACCTGTTCTTCCTGGCCGAGCCGATCGCCTCGCTGACCATGGGCGCCACGCAGCTGCAGGCCGGGCTGGCCGCGGTCCGGCGGATGCGCGAGGTGGAGGACCTGGAGGTGGAGCCGGCGCGGCCCGCCGGCGCGGCCGCGATCGCAGCGGCGGCCGGGCCGGCCGACGTCGTCTTCGCGGACGTGCGCTTCCGCTACGCCGAGCACCTCCCGGAGGTGCTGCGGGGCGTCGGCTTCACGGCGCCGGCGCGGGCGCTGACCGCGATCGTCGGGCCGTCCGGCGCGGGCAAGACGACGCTCTTCGCGCTGCTCGAGCGCTTCTACGAGCCGGAGGCGGGCACCGTGGCGGTCGACGGCCGCAACGTGCGCGACTGGCCGCTGCACGAGCTGCGCGCGGCGCTGGGCTACGTCGAGCAGGACGCGCCGATCCTCGCGGGCACGCTGCGCGAGAACCTGCTGCTCGCGGCGCCCGGGGCGAGCGACGAGGCGCTGCGGGCAGCGCTCGCGCGCACGCGCCTCGACGGCCTGGTGGCCTCCCTGCCCGACGGCCTGGACACCCGCGTCGGCACCCGCGGCACGACGCTGTCGGGGGGCGAGCGCCAGCGCGTGGCCATCGCCCGCGCGCTGCTGCGCCGCCCGCGCGTGCTGCTCCTCGACGAGGCGACCTCCCAGCTCGACGCGGTCAACGAGCTCGCGCTGCGCGACGTCGTGGCCGAGGTGTCGCGCACCACGACCGTGCTCGTCGTGGCCCACCGGCTCTCGACCGTCGTCGCCGCCGACCGCATCGTCGTCCTCGACGCGGGCCGCGTGCGGGCGGTGGGCGACCACGACGGGCTGGTGGCCGGCGACGACCTCTACCGGTCGCTGGCGGCGACGCAGCTGCTGCGCGCGAGCTAGGTCGCGCCGCGATGCTCGGCGCGTGGCGAGAAACCGATCACATGGGACCGGTTTCTCGCCACACGCGCCCAGATAGCCTCCCTCGCCCATGCGCCGCGCCCGTGCCTACGCCACCCAGGCCCCGTTCCCGAGCCTCGCGCTCGGCGATCGCCTGGTCGCCACCGGGCGCCCGGCGACGAGCGCGCTGCTGTCGATGCACCACCCGATCGGCGCGTCGACGGGCTACCTCCCGGCCCGCGAGGACTGGGCCGCGCTCGTGCGCCGGGCCTGTGCCGTCTCCACCTTCGCGATCGAGCTGTCGGCGCTGAGCGAGGGTGAGCTGCCCGGTCTCGTCGCCTTCCTCGCCGAGCGCCCTCGCCTGCCCTTCCACTACCTGTCCGTTCACGCGCCCACGAAGCAGCGCACGCTGCCCGACGCGCGACTGGCGCAGGAGCTCGGCGCGCTCCCGCCCCACGTCGACGCGATCGTGATGCACCCCGACCAGGTCGAGCGAGCCGGCCGCCTGGCGCCCGCTCGGCCGCCGGCTCGTGCTGGAGAACATGGACGGGCGCAAGGACTCCGGACAGACGCCGGAGGACCTGGCCGTGCTGTTCGCCGAGCTGCCCGACGCCGGGTTCTGCTTCGACGTCGCCCACGCCGGCGCCGTCGACGAGACGATGGAGCTCGCCCACGCGCTGCTCGACGCCCACGGGGGCCGCCTGCGCCACGTGCACCTGTCCTCCCTGCGGGTCGCGCCGGCCGGCCGGTCGACCCACGTGCCCCTGTACCGCCGCGACGAGGCGCGCTTCGCCCCCGTCCTGCGCCGCTGCCCCGACGTGCCGTGGATCCTCGAGGCCCCGCCCCCACGGCGCTGAGCCCGCTCGAGGCGCTCGCACAGGCCACGGGCGAGCCGCTGCCCCACCTGCTGGGCGCGCGCGAGCACACCGCGCGGCGCGTCGCCCAGGCGCGCGCGGCGCTCGGCGGCGTGACGGTCGACCCGGACGTCACCGTGGTGCTCATGGGCTCCTGGGGTCGCGGCGAGCTGACCTCGGGCAGCGACGACGACGTCCTCGTGCTGGCCACCGGCGAGGACCGTCCCGAGCACGAGATCCGCCCGGCCGTCGAGGAGCTGCGCGGTGCCCTGCGCCCGCCCGCCGGCGACCAGGGCATCTTCAACTGCGCCGTCAGCCTCACGCGGCTGGCGAGCATCGGGCTGGAGGCCGACGACAACGCGAACACGACGCGGCGACTGCTGCTGCTGCTGGAGTCCGCGCCGCTGCTCGGCGCGCGGGCTCACCGCGCGGCGCTGGCCGCCCTGCTGGACGCCTACCTGGCCGACGACCGCAAGGACCGCCGGCCGCCGCGCTTCCTGCTCAACGACGTCGTGCGCTACTGGCGCACGATCTGCGTCGACTTCGAGGGCAAGGCCCGCGGTGGCGACGAGCGCAAGTGGGCGCTGCGCCACGCCAAGCTGCGCACCTCGCGCGCGATGCTGTTCGCCGGCGGGCTCGTGCCGGTGCTGGAGTGCCACCACGTCGTCGCCGACGAGGTGCCGCGCCTGCTGCTGGAGCAGTTCGCGCTGCCGCCGACCGACCGCCTCGCCGCGGCGTTCCTGGGCTACGACGCCGCCGACGCAGGCGCGCGCACGTTCGGCGCCTACGACCGCTTCCTGGGCCTGCTCGACGACCCGGGCGCCAGAGCCGAGCTCGAGCGCCTGGGCCGCGAGGAGGTCCACGCCAGCGCGGTCTTCCAGACCGCCCGGCGCCTGGGCCGCGAGGTGCAGCAGGGGCTGCTCGCGCTGCTGTTCGAGCGCGAGCCCCTGCGGCGCCTCATCCGCCAGTACGGCGTGTTCTGACCGCCAGGTCGAGCCGCGCGATCTTGCGGTGCTCGAAGGCGACCTTCACCGCCGGGGCCGCGCCGCCGACCAGCCGCCCGACGGCCGAGCGCGGCACGGCGGCGAGCGAGGCCTCGCAGCCGCCCGCCGCAGGGAAGCAGAAGCGGTCGACGGCGCCGGCCGTCTGAAGCCCGAGCGACACCGACCGCCCGCCGCGCACCGGGCGCTCGAAGCGGTTGGCGTGGTCATGGGGTTGGTCCACCACGACGGCGCGCACGGTGAGCCGGTACTGCCCGGGCACGACGACGCGGCCGTCGCCTCCGCGCGCCCGCCGGGTCAGGTTGGCCGGCAGCCCGCGCCGGCGCAGGGCGAGCGCGAGCGTCCGCGCGCTGCTGTCGATCCGGACCAGGCGATGGGCGAAGTTGTTGGCCAGCGGCACCGCTCGCGGGTCGGTGAGCCCGGTCGGCACGGCGACGAGCGAGAGGACCACGGGCCCGATCCGCTTCCCGTCCACGCGCGCGCCGTCACAGGACAGGCCCCACAACGACACGAGCGGATCGGCGCCGTAGAACGTCCGCGTCAGATCGGGCGGCGACGGGATCGCATCGCGCAGCGCGCCCGCCGGGCGTGGGACGAGCGCGACGTTCAGGAAGCACCCGCGCAGCTGCACGGCGGCTTCGCGGCGGGCATCCGCGGGGCGGTCGGCGGCGGCGCGGACGCCCGCGCCGCCGTGGGCCGCCGCGGGCGCCGCGGCGACGAGCACCGCCAGCGCGGCGAGCGTGCCGGCACCAAGGGATCGGCGCGCCATCACGCGCCCGCCTCGCGCCACATCGGCCACAGCCGGGGCCCGTCGTCCGGCAGGCGCAGCTCGCCGCGGTCCTCGAAGCCGTGGCGCAGGTACAGCTCGCGACTGCGCGGCGTCGTGGCCTGGAGGTAGGCCGGGACGCGGTCACGGTCGCAGCGCTCGAGGACCTCGGCGAGCAGCCGGCTGCCCAGCCCCTCTCCCTGGCGCTGGGGGTCGACGCCGAGCAGCCAGAGGTACCAGTGAGGCTCGTGCGGGTGGACCGCGTCCATGGCGCTCATCCCGCGCATCGCGCGCGGCAGGTCGCGGCCGAACTCGGCGACCATCGCCGGCAGCAGCCGCAGCTGCTCGAGGGCGCCCAGGTGCGCCTGCCCCGGCGGCAGCCACATCGCGACGCCGGCGTGGCCCGCGACGGCGAAGGTGGCGTCGCGCGGCAGCGCGATCCGGCGCAGGAACAGGCGCTCGTATGCCCGCTGCAGGCGCTGCAGGCGGTCGGTCTTCCGCGGGAAGAACCAGACCGAGACCGGGTCGTCGGCGAAGGCGCGCGCGAGCGTGCGGGCCACGGCCGGGGCGTCCTCCATGGCCGCCGTGGTGACGGAGGGCTGCGTCGCGGTCGTCATGCGGTCACCTCGCTCCAGAAGCCGTCGAGGAGGGCGTTGACCTGCTCGGGCACCTCCATGAACGACTGGTGCGCGTACCCGGGGAGCACCTCCACCCGCGCGCCGGGGATGCGCCCGGCGATCTCGCGCGCGAAGCGCGGCGGGGTCACGAGATCCTCGTCGCCGGCGACAACGAGCGTGGGCGCCTCGATCGCGCCGAGGCGGTCCAGCGCGTCGTGCTCGAGGCACGCCTGTGCCGCTGCGCAGAAGTCCTCGGTGCTCATCGCGTGCGGGTCGTCGAGGCCCGCCTGGACCCACTGCTCGACGAAGCCGTTCGCATGGCCGTGGCGGCTGAAGAGCCAGGTCGAGAACGAGCGCAGGAACTCGCGCGGGTCGTCGGCGGTCTGCGCCAGCCAGATCCAGCTGCTGATCGTCTGGTGCAGGAGCGGGTCGGTGCGGCCGTACGTGCTCAGGAGCACGAGGCTCGCGATGCGGTCGGGGTGCGCGAGCGCGAGCTCCTGGGCGATCTGGCCGCCCATCGAGAAGCCGGCGACGTGCGCCCGCTCGATGCCGAGCTCGCGCAGCGCCGCCGCGGCGTCGCCGGCCATCGCGCGGATCGAGAGGCCGTCGGCCGGCATGGGCGTGCGCCCGACGCCGCGGTTGTCGTGGGCCGTCACGCGGTAGCGGCCGGCGAGCCCGTCGAGCTGGCCCTGCCACGCCTCGTAGGGGTCGCCGAGCCCGCCGATGAGCAGGACGTCGGGCCCGTCGCCGCGCTGGTGGACCCACAGGTCCACCCCGTCGGCGGCGACGTGCCGGTCGGTGGTGGTGGTGGTGGTGGTGGAGGTGTTCATGACGAGAGGGTCGGCGCCGCGGCCTACGGGCGGCCTACCGCGCCCCTACCGCGCCGAGGACCCGGATCGAGCCGGCGTGGCGCTCGAGCTGCCGGCGGCCGCGCGCGTCGACGGCCACGACCTCGATGCGCAGCCGCGCGCCGGCCAGGGCCTCGCCGAGGCGCAGCGCCAGGCGCGCGCGGACGCTGCGCCCGCGCCGGACGAGCCGGGTGCCGTCGCTCGCGCGACCGCGGCGCGGATCCAGCGCGACGCGCGCGACGACCTCGCCGCCGCGCACGAGGCGCAGCTCGATGCGGCGCAGCGCGCGCCAGCCGCGCGGGTGACGCCACGCAAGGTGCACGCGCGCGGGCTCGCCGGCCGGCACGCGCTGCGCCTGCGGGGTGAGGCGCAGCGTCCCGACCAGGCCGCCGTTGTTGGTGGCAGGGGGGCGGGTGGGGACGATCCGCTCGCAGCCCGCGGTGCTGCTCTCGCCGTCGCGCGAGACGAGCGTCTCGTCGGGGGTGCCGGCGCCGCAGTCGACGGTGTCGCGCTCGTTGTCGCGGGCATCGATGCGGTCGATGTCGCCGCGGCTCGAGAGGAAGTCGATCCCAAGGCCGCCGATCAGCAGGTCGCGGCCCTCGCCGGAGACCAGGATGTCGTTGCCCGCGCCGCCCTCCAGCGCGGCGTGGACGAACGGCTGGGCGACGGAGGCGTCGAGCCGGTCACCGAAGCGCGAGCCGATGATCCGCTCGGCGTCGGCGATCTCGTCGGCGTCGTTGGCGCGCCCGTCGCCCGGGCGGCCGTCGCCGAGGCCCACGACGACGGGCGCCGTCGCGTCGGCGTACGAGGCGGTGTCGGCGTTGGGCCCGCCGCGGAACAGGACGGTGCTCCGGCCGGCGACCAGGCCACCGGCGTAGGTGTCATTGCCAGCCCCGGCGTCGATGCCGACCCGGATGGTCGAGGCCACCTCGGCGCGGTCGTCGCGGTCGCCCTGGCGCAGCACGATCGCCGTGGTGGCGGGGTTGACCGAGCAGCGCACCTCCGTGGAGGACAGCGCGACGCAGCGGCTCGTGCTGTCGACCAGCCCGGCCTCGTCGTGGATGCGCACGAACCCTGTGCCGTCGTCGGAGACGCGCGCCCGGTTGACCTCGCCGGGCGCCGCGACCACGTTGAGCTGGTCGGGGCCGCCGATGGGAACGTCGACCTCGGCCGCCGAGGCGGCGGACGGCAGCGCCGCGGCCGCGAGGGCAAGTCCCGCAAGCGCCGGGGCGAGCCCCCGGCGCCGTCGGTTGCGCGTTGTCTGGTGGGTCATGGTGGTGTGTCCTCGTATTGGTGGTTTGGGTGGGGCGGACGCGGACCTAGCCGGCGACGCGGATCGAGCCGGCCCTGCGCTCGACCTGCTCGACGCCGCCGCGGTCGACGGCCGCGACCGCGAGCCGCAGCCGCTCCCCGGCCAGCGAGCGATCGAGCCGCAGCGCGAGCCGGGCGCTGACCGTCTTGCCCTTGTGGGCGAGCCGGCTGGCCTTGCCCGCCAGGCGCACCGCTCCGTCGGCCTCGATGCGCTTGCCACGCGGCCTGATCGCCACCGCGCCGACGCGAGCGTCACCGCGATAGACGCGCAGCTCGATCCGGCGCAGCTGCCGCCATGAGCGCGGGTGGCGCCATGACAGGCGCAGCCGGGCTGTCTTGCCGGCCTCGACGCGCAGCGCCTTCGGCGTGAGCCGCAGCACGCCGATCGTCCCGTTCTCGCAGTTGCCGAAGTTGTCGATCGAGTCGACGTCGACGGTGTCGGTCTGAAGGCCGCAGTCGACGGTGTCGAGCTCGCCGTCCTTGGCGAAGATCCGGTCGTCGCCGCCGAGCCCGCTGAGGGTGTCGCCGCCGGCGCCGCCGATCAGCCTGTCGGGGCCTTCGGCGCCGTCGATCGTGTCGTTGCCGCCTTGCCGTTGATGTCGTGCGGCGCCTCGAAGGTGGGGGCGCGCGCAGGACGTCGCCGGCCTGTCCGCCGCGGATCAACTCGTGGCCGCCGGCGATCTCGTCGCGCTCGCCCGCCTCGCCGTCGTCAGCACCGCCGAAGTTCAGGGTGGCGTTGAGGCCGGGCACGTTCGGTCCGAGAATGATCTCGAGGGCGAAGGGCCGCCGAGGATCTGGTCGGCTCCGTCGGCCACGACCTCCGGATGGAAGACACCGAGGTCCGCCGTCCGCCGGCCGACGCGCAGGACGTCGTCTCCCTGGAAGCCTGGACCTCCGGTGGGCGAACTGGGTGCGGCGAAGTCGAGGCGGCGGTTGCGGTGATCTCGTCGCGGTGGGCGCGAGCCGATCAGCTTCTCGACGTCACGGCCGACGTTGTCGGTGTCCAGGCCGATGCGGCCGTCGTCGCCACGCCGTCGCTGCTGATGCGCACACCGCGCCCACCACCGCACCCGCCGAGCCCGCGTAGGTGACGCCGTGTCGAGCGCCGCTACCGCCGTGAACGTTGACGTTGGTCAGGAACGACGGATTGCGGGAGGTGTAGGTGTCTCTACCGCTTCCACCGTCGATGACGACCGGCAGATGGGTTTCCATCGGGCCGGCCTGATCGTCCCCGCCCTCCAGGAGCGACCTGACGCGCTTGACGAACCGCGTGGGGCAGCGCATCGTCTGCCGGTCGACCTGGCCACACGTCCGCGGAGGGACGTTGCTCGGGCTGTTCGAAAGCCCCGAGGTGTCCGTGACGATGAGCGCGTCGGCGACCTGCCGCACGCTCAGCGTGTTGCGCGCCGCTCGTGCCGTTGTGCACGAGCGTATCGTCGCCGGCCATCAACAGAGTCGACGCCGACGAGCTCGCCGGCACGACACAGCTCGCCAGCACGGCGGCGAGCAGGCCCCGCCGGAGGCGGGCAGGGGTCAGCGTGGGCATGGGATGCTCCTTCGTCGTGGGCGCCGGCTAGGCGTGCAGCCGGTAGAGGCGGAAGAAGTCGTTCTCGACCGGGAGGACCTCGACGCGGGCGAAGCCGGCCTCGGTCGCGAGCTCGCGGACGGTGTCCGCGCGCAGCGCGGTGCCCAGCGCGGCCGAGGGCTCCTCGGTCATCTGCGTGGGCAGGCAGTGCGTGACGCTCCAGCCGTACATCATCCGCTCGACCTCGTCGCCCGGAGCGGTGAAGCGCTCGGCGACCTTCTCGTCGACGACGAGCACGGTGCCGCCGTCGGCCAGCGCCGCGCGCGCGGCGGCGAGCGCCTCGACCGGGCGGGCCAGGTCGTGCAGGGCCTCGAGGATCAGCACGAGGTCGTAGGGCCCCTCGGCCGCGAGCGCGCCGGCGTCGCCCTCGACGAAGCGAACGCTGCCCTGCACGCCGGCATCCGCGGCGTGGCGGCGGGCGTCGGCGATCGAGGCGGGATCGAGGTCGAGCCCGTCGACGGCGGCGTTGGGGAACGCGCCGGCGACCGCGACGGTCGACCAGCCCTGCCCGCAGCCGACGTCGGCGATCCGCGGGCGCGCGGCGTCCTGCAGGCGCGCGACCACGTCGGGCATGGCGGCCAGCCAGTCCGTCGGCAGCTCGTGGGTGAAGGCCGGGCGGTTGATGTGGCCCTGCCCGTGGCGGAACTCGACGCCGTAGTCGGCGTAGGGCACGCCGCCGCCGGTGCGGTAGGCCTCCGCGACGCGCGGCAGCACGCCGCCGATGCCGGCCAGCATGTGCGCGAACGGCGCAACGTGGGCCGGGTCCTCCGGACGGGCCAGCGCGCGCGCGTGCGCCTCGGGAAGCTCGTAGCGGCGCTCAGCCGGCTCGGCGCCGGGGTCGTCGACCGCGACGAGCCCGGCGACCGCCTGCTGCTCGAGCCATTCGTGCGCGTAGCGCGGAGCGATGCCGGCCGCCTCGGCCAGGCCGGGCGCGGTCAGCGCGCCGCGCTCGTCGAGCGTGCGGTAGAGCCCGAGCTCCGCGCCGAGGTAGATCGGAGCACAGCTCCAGCGCGCCGATCGTGGCGCCGAAGAGGCGCTCGACGAGGGCGTCGGTGGCGTCGGGGGCGGGGGCCACGAGGGTTCCTCCGTTGGCGTGCGATGTCGTGGTGCTCATGGGGCGCAGCGTCCGGATCGCGCCCTACGGCCCACCTACGGTCCTCCTACCGCACCGCGCTGGCGGGGTATGGTCGCGTCGATGGAGTTCCGCGTGCTCGGGCCGCTGCAGGTCGACGGCGCCGGCTCGCCCTCGCCGGCGGGAGCCAAGGAGCGCCTCGTCCTCGGCTGCCTGCTGCTCGACCCCGGCCGCCCGGTCCCGACCGACGCGCTGCTGGAGGCCGCGTGGCCCGGGGTCGATCCCGGCGCCGCGGCGCGCTCGCTGGCGGTGCGCCTGGCGAACCTGCGCCGGTTCCTGGCCCCGACCGCGCTGGCGCGTGCCGGCGCCGGCTACCGGCTCGAGGTCACGGCCGAGCAGGTGGACGCGCGACGCTTCGAGGCGCTGGTGGACGGGGCCGCGGCGCTGCCCGCGGCCGTCAGGCTGGGCGCCCTCGACGAAGCGCTGTCGCTGTGGCGCGGGACGCCGTTCGCGGAGCTGGCCGGCGTCGACCTCGCCCAGGCCGAGATCCGGCGCCTCGACGAGCTGCGCCGGCGGGCCCAGGCGGACCGGGCGCGCGCGCTCGTCGAGCTCGGGCGGCCGGCGGAGGCGGCCGGCGAGCTCGAACGGCTCGCGGCCGAGGACCCGCTGCACGAGGACCTCGCCCGGTCGCTGATGGTCGCCCTGTATCGCGCCGGCCGCCAGGTCGAGGCGCTCGCCGCCTATCGCACGCTCGCCGCCGCGCTGGGCGAGCTGGGCTTGCAGCCCGCCGCCGAGACACGCGAGCTCGAGCGCCGCGTCCTCGCCCACGAGCTGACCGCCCAGCCGGGAGACGAGCAGGCGCCGGCCGCCGCGCCCCCGGCCGACCGGGCGCGACGGTCGCGCGTGCCCGCGCGCGCCAGTCGCTTCCACGGCCGCGAGGACCATCTCGCGCGCGCCGCCGCGCTCCTGGAGGAACGACCGCTGGTGACGCTCAACGGTGTGGGCGGCGCCGGGAAGACGCGCCTCGCCGCGGAGCTCGCCGGCCGGCTCGACGACCGCTTCCCCGACGGCGTGTGGTGGTGCGAGCTGGCTCCCGCAGCGCTGCCGGCCGACGTGGCCGGAGCCGTGGGCGACGCGGTCGGCGTCGACGCGACGAGCGGACGCGGCGGGCTCGACGGGACGGTCGAGCACCTGGCCGCGCGCCGCGGGCTGCTCGTGCTGGACAACTGCGAGCACGTGCTCGACGCCGCCGCCGACGTCGCCGAGCGGCTGGTGGCCGGCTGCCCCGGCGTGCGGGTGCTGGCCACCAGCCGCACGCCGCTGGGCGTGGAGGGCGAGGAGGTCCTGGCCGTCGGCGGCCTGGAGCTGCCGGCCGGCGACGCGGCACCGGATGGAGAGGCCTCGGCCGCCGTTGCGCTCTTCCTGGACCGCGCGCGGGCCGCGGGCGGCGTCGTGGACGCCGCCTCGCAGGTCCGCGCGGTCGCCGAGATCTGCCGGCGCCTCGACGGCCTGCCGCTGGGCATCGAGCTCGCCGCAGGGCGCACGCGCTCGCTCACCCCGGTCGAGATCGCCGCCCGCCTCGACGAGCGCTTCGGCCTGCTCGCGGTCTCCGGCCGGCGCGCCGCGGCACGCCATCGCACGCTGCGCGCGGCGGTCGACTGGTCCTACGAACTGCTCGACGAGCCCCAGCGCCGGCTCTTCGAGCGCCTCGCGGTGTTCGCGCGGGGGGCCACGCTCGAGGCGGCGCGGGACGTCTGCGCGGGCGAGGGCGTCGCCACCGGCGACGTGCCCGAGCTGCTCGACCAGCTCGTCGCCCACTCGCTCGTCACGGCGACCCCGGCCGCCGCGGGCACCGTCTACGGGATGCTCGAGACGCTGCGCGAGTACGCCACCGAGCGCCTGGACGCGCGCGGCGAGCGCGCGACCCTGCGCGACCGCCACGCCGACCACTACGTGGCGCGCGCCCGCCCGGTCATCGAGGCCGCGCTCGCCTGGCGGTCGACGCTGCCGTTCGTCGACGAGTTCGACGAGGTGCGGGCCGCGTTGCGCTGGTGCGTCGAGGCCGACGCCGAGCCCCAGCGCGCGTTCACGATCCTCGTGCCGCTGTGGGGCCTGTCACCGGCCCGGCACGCCGAGGAGATCGCGATGCTCGCCGACGAGGCCCTCGATCGATGGCCCGGCGACCACCCGCTGCGGCTGCACGCGCTGGGCACCGCCGCGACCGCGCGGCTGTTCGCCGGCGACCCCACCGGGGCGCGCAGCCGGGCCGAGGCCGCCGTCGCGCTCGAGGAGCGCATCGGCGAGCCGGCGCTGCTCAGCCGGCGCACGCTGGCCCATCTGGCGCTGTACTCGGCCCAGCCGGCGGAGGGCGCGCAGCTCGCGCAGGACGCCGCGGACCGTGCCCGTGCGGCGGGCCACGAGGCGCTCGCCGTCGAGTGCGAGGGCTTCGGCGTCCAGCTCCTGCACGCGGCGGGCCAGCGCGACGCGGCGGTCGCGCTCGCCGAGCGCATGCGCGGCGACGCCGAGCGCCTGGACGCGCCGTTCATGGTGTGCTGGTCGCGGTACGTCAGCGGCGTCGTGCAGCTCGACGGCGACACCGCCGAGGCACGCCTGTGGCTCACCCGGGCGATCGCGCTCGGCCGCGAGATCGGCCACCACCACATGGTGCGCTTCAGCCTGCGCGCCCTCGGCGTCGCCGCGCTCCTGGAGGGCGACGGCGACGAGGCGGCCGAGCGTCTGCTCGCCGCGCTGGCGCATGACGAGGCGAGGACCGACGCGGCGTCGCAGTGGACGACGCTGATGGTCCTCGCGCTGCTGCTGGCCGAGCGCGGGCGCCTGGAGCCGGCGGCCGAGCTGCTCGCGGCCTCCGACGGCTGGCCGGCCGCGCCGTTCCTGCGCACGCTGACCGGCCGCGCTCGGGAGCTGATCGACGCCGGCCTGCCGGCCGACCGCCGCGAGCAGGCGAGCAGGCGCGGCCGCGCCCGTCACCTCGCCTCCGCCAAGGCGCTGGCCCGCGACGAGCTCGGCGCGGGCGCCGCCGCCCCGGAGAACGGCGGCGGCGGGCGCGTCGGCGCTACTTGACCTCGACGGAGGCGCCGGCCTCCTTGAGCTCGTTGGCGAGCGTCTCGGCCTCGTCGCGCTCGACGCCCTCCTTGACGGGCTTGGGCGCCTCGTCGACGAGGGCCTTGGCCTCCTTGAGGCCGAGGCCGGTCGCTGCGCGGACGACCTTGATGACCTGGATCTTCTTGTCGCCGGCGCCCGTCAGGACGACGTCGACGGTGCTGCTCTCCTCCTCGGCGGCTGCGCCGTCGCCGCCGCCGCCACCGGCGGCGGGCGCCGCGGCTGCGACGGCTGTCGCGGACACGCCGAACTCCTCCTCGAGCGCCTTGATGCGCTCGCTGAGCTCGAGCACGGAGATGCCCTTGAGCTCGTCGATCCACTCCTGGGTGCTTGTGGCCATGGTGCTGGTGCCTCCTGGGCTATGCGTTGTCGGTCTCGGAAGGGGTGTCGTCGCCGGCCTCGGCCGGCTCGGCCGCGGCAGCGGGCGGCTCGCCCGACTGCTTCTGCTCGGCGATCTGGCCGAGCTGCAGCGCCAGGCCGCCGATCAATGCGTTGAGCGTGCGCACCAGGCCGGAGACCGGCGAGGCGACGATGCCCACGAGCTGGCCGTAGAGGACGTCGCGCGCGGGCAGGCGGGCGATCGCCTGAACCTGCTCGGGGGCGAGCGGGTCGCCGTCGAGCAGCCCGCCCTTGAACTCGAGCAGCTGCGTGTCGCGGTTGAACGTCGCGATCACCTTCGCGGCCACGGCGACGTCGCCGCGCACGAACGTCAGCGCCGTCGGGCCCCACGAGGAGCGCCTTCAGCTCCTCGGCGCCGGCGTCGTCGGCCGCACGCTCGGTCAGCGTGTTCTTGACGACCCGGAAGCGCGCGTCGGCGTCGCGCAGCTTCGTGCGCACGTCGGCGGCCTGCGGCACCGAGATGCCGCGGAAGTCGACGGCGAAGACGGCGTCGGACTCCCGGATCTGCTCGGCGATCTCTGCGATCGCCGCTGCTTTCTGTTCGCGGTTCAAGTCGGCCTCCTGTCCGGGGCTTGCGACACCGCGCTCGCGGCGCCCGCCCGGGGTCTCTGGTGGCCTCGGGGATCAGGTCACGCGGCGGTCGCCGGCGCGGCCTCCTCGAGGATGTCGCGGGTGCGGGACGGGTCGACCTTGACGCCGGGGCCCATGGTCGACGCCAGCGTGATCGACCGCAGGTAGCGGCCCTTGGCCGCCGACGGCTTGGCGCGGATCAGCTCCTCGATGACCGCGGCGTAGTTCTCCAGCAGCGCGCGCTCCTCGAAGCCGGTCTTGCCGATCACGAGGTGCACGATCGCGGTGCGGTCCGTGCGGTACTCGACCTTGCCGGCCTTGGACTCCTCGACGGCGCTGGCTCACGTCCATGCGTCACCGTGCCGACCTTCGGGTTGGGCATCTTGCCCTGCGGGCCGAGGATCGCGGCCGAGGCGGCCGACGACGGGCATCATGTCCGGCGTCGCGATCGCGATGTCGAAGTCGGTGAAGCCGTCCTGGACGCGCTTGGCGAGGTCCTCGGCGCCCGACGATGTCGGCGCCGGCCTCCTCGGCCTCGCGCGCCTTGTCGCCCTGGGCGAAGACGGCGATCGTGACCTCCTTGCCCAGCCCGTGGGGCAGCGCGATCGTCCCGCGCAGCTGCTCGTCGGCGTGGCGGACGTTGAGGCCGGTGCGCACGTGCACCTCGACGGACTCGTCGAACTTCGCGCGCTTGAGCTCCTTGACGAGCGCGACGGCCTCCGCCGGCGTGTACTCGTGCTCGCGGTCGACCTGCGCGCGCGGGCCTCGAGGTACTTCTTGCCGTGCTTGGTCGCCATGGCCTACCTGACCTCCACGCCCATCGAGCGGGCGGTCCCGGCGATGATCTTCGCCGCCTGGTCGACGTCGTGCGCGTTGAGGTCCTGCAGCTTCTTCTCGGCGATCTCGCGCAGCTGGGCCTGGGAGATCGTCGCCGACCTTGTCGCGGTGCGGCTCGCCCGAGCCCTTGTCGATGCCCGACGGCCTGCTTGATGAGCACGGCGGCGGGCGGCGTCTTGGTGATGAACGTGAACGAGCGGTCCTCGTAGACCGTGATCACGACCGGGATCGATCGTGCCCGCGTCGTCCTGCGTCTGGGCGTTGAACGCCTTGCAGAACTCCATGATGTTGATGCCGTGCTGGCCCAGCGCAGGGCCGACCGGCGGCGCCGGGCTCGCCGGCCGCCGACCGCCTGCAGCTTGATCTGGGTGAGGACCTTCTTGGCCATCTAGATCTTCTTGACCTGGTCGAAGCCGACCTCGACCGGCGTCTCGCGGCCGAAGATTGACACAAGCACCTTGAGCTTGGACGCGTCCTGGTTGATCTCGGAGATCTCGCCCGAGAAGTCCGACAGCGGGCCGGAGATGACCTTGACCGACTCGCCGATCGAGAACTGCGCCTTGGTGGCCACCTTCTGCGCGACCTCGCGGTGCAGCAGGCGGTCGACCTCGGGCTGGGTCAGCGGCACGGGCTCGTTGGACGCGCCGACGAAGCCGGTCACCCCGGGCGTGCCCTTGACGAGCTGCCAGGAGTCCTCGTTGAGCTCCATGTTGACCAGCACGTAGCCGGGCATGGTGCGCTTCTCGACGGAGACCTTCTGGTTGTCCTTCATCTCGGAGACGGTCTCGGTCGGCACGACGACCTGGCGGACGGCGCGCTGCTGGCCCAGCGAGACCACGCGGTGCTCGAGGTTCTGCTTGACCTTGTTCTCGTGTCCGGAATAGGTGTTGACGACGTACCAGCGAAACATGGGGTTCCTTGCTGCTGCTGCGGTTCAGATGATGAGGTCGACGATCTCCTGGGCGACCGCGTCGGCGAGGCCGAGGTAGGCGCCGGCGATCACGACGAAGCCCAGGACGACCGCGGTGGCCTGCGCCGACCTGGCGGCGGTCGGGCCACTGGACGCGCTGGAGCTCGGCCCAGGAGGCGCGGAGGAAGGCGAGGAAGCGGCTGGCGCCGCGCTTGGTCGGCTGCCCGGGGACGGCGCCTTCTCGGGATACGGTCGCCGCTCGTCCTCGGTGGCGGGCTCGGCGTCGTCGTCGCCCTCCAGCGGCTCCTCGTCGAGCTCGGCCTCGACCTCGGCCCCGGCCTCGTCCTCGACGACCTCGTCCTCGACGATCTCCTCCGCGAGGGCCTCGCGCTCGACCTCGTCCGGGTCGGCGGCGGGCTCGCCGTCCGCCGCCGCGCGACGAGCGCGGCCTCGAACTCGTCGACCTCGCCCGGAGGCGTGGTCGAGCTCGCCGGGGACGTTCTCGCGGTGCGGGCGCGACGGTGCCGGCCCAGGGTTCTGGGCGCGGCGCGCCTTGCGCTGCTTCGCTCGCTGTCGATCACGCGCCACGACCGCTCCCCGCTAGCGGGTCTCCCGGTGGCTCGTGTGGCCGCGGCACCACTTGCAGTACTTGCGCAGCGTGATGCGATCGGGGTTGTTGCGCTTGCTCTTGTTGGTCTGGTAGTTGCGCCGCTTGCACTCCTCGCAGGCGAGGGTGACAGCGATGCGCACGTCTCCGCGGGCCATGGGGGCTCCCGCGGTGTGAAGAGGCTGATCGGCCGACCGGTCCGGGCGACAGAAAACGACCCGCCCCGGGCGAGTCAAGCGCTCGAGTGTAGCGCTCGACCGGCGTCCGAGGCTATGGTCGCAGGCCATGGAGGCCGACGCATCGCGCGCCTGCGGCGCGTCTGCGCGAGCGTCGCGGGCGCCGCGCGGCCCGCGCTCGCGCGCGTTCGCCGGCGTCTTCGGCGCGACGCTGCTGTGCTTCCTGGCCATCGGCGCGGTGCTGCCGGTGCTGCCGCGCTACGTCACCGGGCCGGTCGGGGCGGGCGACCTCGCCGTCGGCCTCGTGGTCGGCGCCTTCGCCGTCACCGCGTTCGTCGGGCGCCCGATCGGCGGCCGGCTCGCCGACCGCCGCGGGCGGCGCAGCGTCGTCCTCGCCGGCCTGCTGATCTGCGCGGTCGCCGGCGCGCTGCTGTTCCTGCCCTTCGGCGTGGCCGGCCTGGTCGTGGCGCGGCTGGTCCTCGGCCTCGGCGACGGCTGGGTGTTCACCGCGGGCGTCACCTGGATCGTCGACCTCGCGCCGGCCGACCGCCGCGGGCAGGCCATCGGCATCTTCGGGCTGGCCATCTGGGGCGGGCTCACCATCGGCACCGTGCTCGGCGAGGCGGTGTACGCGCTCGGCGGGTACGAGGCGGTGTGGGCCTTCGCGACGCTGTCGCCGCTGGCGCGGCGTGCTCGTGGCCCGCACGGTGCCCGACCACCACCGCCCGCCCGAGGTCGAGGCCGGCGCCGCGCCGCCGAGCGCGCCGTTGCTGCCGCGCGCGGCGCTGCGCCCCGGCGTGGCGCTGGCGCTGGCCAACGTCGGCTACGGCACCATGGCCGGCTTCGTCGTCCTGCACCTCGATGCGCAGGGGATCGGCAGCGGCGCGCTCGTCTTCACCGCGTTCGCGGCGTCGGTCGTGGTGACGCGGCTCTTCCTCGGGCGCCTGCCCGACCGCATCGGCCCGCGGCGCAGCGCGTTCTTCGCAGCCCTGGCCCAGGCCGCGGGCCTGGCGCTCGTCGCGGCCGCTTCGAGCCTCGCCGTGGCGCTCGCGGGCGCGCTGGTGATGGGCGCCGGGACGTCGCTGATCTTCCCGTCGCTGGCGCTGCTGGTGGTGCGCCGTGTCGACGATGCCGGGCGCGGCGCGGCGATGGGCGCCTTCACCGCGTTCTTCGACGCGGGCGTCGGGATCGGCGCGCCGCTGGCGGGCGCCGTCGCGGCCCTGACCGACTACCGCACGGCGTTCGCCGTCGCGGCCGGCTTCGCGCTGGCCGGCGCGATCACGGGGGTGCTGCAGCGGCGGCGCCCGGATCCGGTCCCCCACCCGCCGGCGGCGTCGACGGCGGCGCGATGACCTGCGGGTGACGGAAGCGCCACCACTCGATCACCGCTATCTGGATCGACGCGGCGAAGGGGATGGCCAGCAGCGCGCCGCCGATCCCGAACAGCGTGCTGCCGAACAGCACCGACACGAGCACCGCGAACGGGTGGATGTCCACCGCGCGCTTCTGGATCTGCGGCTGGATGACCGTGTTCTCGATCTGCTGGTAGATGATCGCCCAGATGGCCCAGATGATCGTCGCCGTCGGGAAGTCGGTGAACAGCGTCACGATGCCGACGACGATGGCCGCGATGGTCGCGCCGACGAGCGGGATCAGGTCGAAGAGCGCCGACAGCACGGCCAGCGGCGCCGCGAAGGGGACGCCGAGGATCGTCAACACGAGGAACGTCGTGATGCCGCACACACAGGCCTGCGCCAGCGCCCCCGCGACGTAGTTGCCCACCGCCTCCGCCATCCGCTCCAGGGTGCGCTCCATACGTGCGGCGCGCTCGGGCTCCTGGAGCGCGATCAGGCGCCTGATCCAGCTGCGCCCGTTGCTGACCATGAAGATGCTCAGGATGATGATCGTCACCGCGGCGAAGATCGAGTTGACGAGCCCCAGCCCGATGTCCCCCAGCGCCGTCGCGGCGTCGCCGATCCTCGCCGGCAGCTCGCCCGCCTGCTCCTGCAGGCGTTCCAGGACGTTGTAGTCCTGCTCCAGGCGCCGCAGGGTCTCGTTGTCCTGAACGTAGGAACGGGCATCGGCGACGTACTGCGGCGCGCGGTCGGCGAGGCCGGCGGCCTCCTCGACGATCGGCGGGATGACCAGCAGCCCGAGCAGCACGGGCGACAGGATCAGCAGCGTGTAGGTGACGGCGATCGCGAAGCTGCGGCGCATCCACCGCGACAGGAAGTTCACCGGGCCGGCCAGCGCGACGGCCAGGAAGGTGGCGATGACCAGCCAGCTGATCGGGCGGCGCAGGAGGTAGATCACGTACAGCGTCAGGACGACGGCGACGACGATCAGGACGATGCGCACGACCGTCCGGGGGGCGGGCTCGCTGGCGACCATCCGCCCGCGAGTATCTGCCTGCGGTCGGATGTCACCGGCCCCCGACGGCTACCGTCCGGCGCAGGCGAGCGGTCGTCACGCCGCCTGCCGCGTGAAATACGCCGTTCACCGCTTCGGGTCGAGCGCGATCGTCGAGGATGAGCAAGATATGAGGGTGGGAGCCGTTGGGTGGGGCACGATGCGAACCGTTTCCGTGGTCACGGCACCATCGGCTGAGGCGCGCTGGGTGCGGCGCGCGGCCGATGCCCTGGCGCGCGACCTGCGCGATCACCACCTGCCGACGGCCGAGCACAGCCACCGCCTCGCCACGCTTGCGAGGCAGGTCGCCATCCGCATGGGCCTGCACCGCGACGAGGCCGCCGAGGTCGAGGTCGTGGCGGTCCTGCACGACGTCGGCAAGCTCGCCGTCGAGCCCCGGATCCTCGACTACCCGGGCCCGCTCGGCGCCCGCGAGCGCGCGATCATGGCGCGCCACACGATCGAGGGCGAGGAGCTGCTCGCGCGCACGACGGGCCTGGAGCACCTCGCCCCGTTGGTGCGCGCGACGCACGAGCGCTACGACGGGACCGGCTACCCCGACGGCCTGATGGGTGACGGCATTCCCCTCCCCGCGCGGATCGTGTCGTGCATCGACGCCTACGACGCGATGACCACCTCGCGCGCCTACCGGCGGGCGCTCACGTTCAAGGAGGCCCGCGAGCGGCTGCGCTCCGGCTCGGGGTCGCAGTTCGACCCCGCGGTCGTGGCGGTGCTGCTCGGCATCGTCGCCTGACCGCTTTCCGGTCGAAGTCCTCTCTTCGTCCAGCCGCCCTGGAGCTTCGGCCGGCGCGGGCCGAGGGTCCGTTGGATGGGCCTCGGATCGATCACCGCCGGGCCGGCCCGGCGGGCGCTGCTGCTGTCGTTCCTGCTCGTCGCGGGCCTCGCCGTGCCCGCGGAGGAGGGGCGCGCGTCGACGATCTCGCTCGTCGACGGTGAGCTGAGCTACGTCGCGGACGCCGGCGAGGTCAATCGCGTCACGATCCGCCACCGCGCCGCCGCGCCCGGCCGGCCGGAGCGCTACGAGCTGGTGACCGCGCCGGGCGAAGTGCTGCGCACGGGGGTCGGCTGCGTCCTCGACGCGCTGGCCGGGCCCGCGATCGCCTCGTGCCCCGCGAGCGCGCCGGCCGGGTCCCTGCGGCTTGCGCTGGGCGACGGGGACGACAGCTTCACCGCCCCCTCGGCCACCGACCCGTTCACGAGCATCCCCGTCCTCGCCGACGGCGGCCCGGGGGCCGACACCCTGGCCGTGGCGCCGGGGTGGGTCGGTGGCGTGCTGGCCGGCGGCGAGGGCGACGACGTGCTGTCGGGCGCCGGTGGCGACGACCGCATCGACGCGGGGCCGGGCGACGACGACATCTTCGCGGGTGCGGGGGCCGACGTGGTGCGCGGCGGCCCCGGCCTCGACACGCTCGCCTACGAGCGCATTCCCCAGGCGCTGGCCACGCAGCCGCTCGCGGTCACGCTCGACGACGTGCCCGGCGACGGCTTCGCAGGCGAGGGGGACGACGTCGGCGCCGACGTCGAGCAGCTGGCGGGCGGCCAGGCCGCCGACGTGCTGGCCGGCTCCGGGGCGCCGAACCGGCTCTCGGGCGCGGGCGGCGCCGACCGCCTGAGCGGCGGCGGCGGCGACGACGTGCTCCTCGGCGACGCGCTGCGCACGGGCGCGGCGGGCCTGCCGGGCGCCGACACGCTCGACGGCGGCGAGGGCGACGACACGCTGGCCGGCGGCCCCGGCGCGGACCGCCTGGACGGCGGCGAGGGCGACGATCGCCTGCTGTCACTGGCGTCGGGCGAGCACGGGCTGCTGGCGCTGCTGGAGCCCGGCCGGCGCATCCCGGCGGCGACGAGCACGCCGGCGGAGGACAACGTCGTGCTCGGCGGCGCCGGCGACGACGTCATCACCGCCACGCCGCGCGACGCGCGGCTGCGCACCGGCGACCGCATCGACTGCGGTCCCGGCCGCGATGTGCTCATGAGCTTCCCGCCGGCCGTACCCCCGCCGGGCTGCGAGCTGGTCTGCGCGAGCGCCGCGTGGTGCCAGCCGATCCTGCGCACCGGCTCGGGCGGCGTGCTGCGCCGGCGGCTGGTGTCGGTCTCGCTGGCCTGCCCGCGCCAGACGGCCGCCGGGTGCCGCGGCCGCCTGCGGCTCGTCGCCGTCCCCTCGGTGCGCGCTGCGGGCACCACGCGGAGGGTCGCCCTCGGCCGCGCCTCTTACCGCCTGCGCCCGGGCACCACGCGGACCGTCCGCGTGCGGCTCGGCTCAGGCGCCGCCCTCCGGCTGGCGGGCGGCCGGGCGCTGCGCGGCCTCGAGGTGGTCGTCGTGGCCCGCGGTCCCGACGGCCGCACGCGCACGGTGCCGGGCCAGCTGGTGCGCCTGCGCCGCCGCTGACGCCGCCCGCTGAGGGGCGGCGGCTCAGACGGACGCCGCGCGGCGCAGGACGCGGCTGTCGTCGGGCAGGCGGCGCGTGACACGCGCGGCGTCGAGGTGCTCGAGGAGCGCCTGCGCGTAGCGACGCGACGTCTGCAGCTCGTCGCGCAGGCGGGCGAGCGTGATCGCGCCCTCGACCTCGACGATCGCCCCGACGCGCTCGCGCACCGCGGCGATTGCGTCGGGGTGGGCGTGCATCGAGCGGCCGACGCGCACGGCGCGCCCCGCCGCGCGCAGGGCGGGCAACTCCGCCGCGGCCTCGCCCAGCTCTGCCTCGCTCGGCGGCTCGTGGCCCGCCGCTCGCAGGCGCGCCTCGAGGGCCAGCGCAGCGGCCGAGAGCTCGGCGGGCGCGGAAGGGGCCGGCGCCGCGGCGGCCGGCGCGTCCACCACGACCGCGTCCGCACGCCGCCGCCGCCGCGGCGCCGCGTCCACCACCACCCCGCCCCCGAGCGTGTCCACCGGCGACGCGCTGCGCACGACGACCCGGTCGCCGGCGGCAGCAAGCAGCGGCCGGTCCAGGCGCAGCTGCCACAGGCCGTCGCCCAGGTCGGCCAGCCGGCCGGGAGCCTCGCGCGTGCCGTGATGCACGCTCACGCGCTGGGCGTGGCGGGCGCCGTGCAGGCGCAGCGCCGCGTCGAGGCGCCTCGTGGGCGTGGGCCCGCCCGAGGGTCCGGCCAGCGCGTCGCCGCGCTGCACCTCGCTCACCCGGACGCCGGCCAGGTTCACGGCAACGCGCTGGCCCGGCCTCGGCGCGGGCGACGGGCTCGTCGTGGACCTGCACGGCGCGCACGCGCACGTCGCGCGCCGCCGGGAGCAGCACCAGCCGGTCGCCCTGGGCCACGGCACCCGACCACAGCGTGCCGGTGACCACGGTCCCGGCGCCGCGGATCGTGAACGCGCGGTCGATGTGCAGCAGCGGAGGCCCTCCGGCCTCGCGGCGACCCGTGACCCCGGCGGCCACGCGCTCGAGCGCGCCGCGCACGGCCTCGACGCCCTCACCCGTGCGCGCCGAGCAGGCCACGAGCTCGAGCGCGTCCCACCCCGCGAGCAGCTCACGCGCCTGCGCGAGCGCGCGCTCCGGCGCGCCGCGGTCCACCTTCGTGACGGCGACGACCCCGCGGCGCACGCCCAGGCCCTCCAGCACGCGGGCGTGCTCGACGGTCTGCGGCATGACGCCGTCGTCGGCGGCGATCGCGAGAAGCGCCAGGTCGATCCCGGTGGCGCCGGCCACCATCGTCCGCACGAAGCGCTCGTGGCCGGGGACGTCGACGACCGACAGCCGCCGCCCGCCCGCGAGCACGAGCGGCGCGTAGCCCAGCTCGATCGACATCCCGCGCGCGCGCTCCTGCGGGAGCCGGTCGGTGTCCACGCCGGTGAGCGCGGCGACGAGCGCGGTCTTGCCGTGGTCGATGTGCCCTGCGGTGCCGAGCGTGAGCGGCGCGCTCATCGCTCGCAGGCGCGCAGCGCGCCGGCCGCGACGCCGCCCGCCCGCGCGACCTCGTCGTCGCTCAGCGTCCGCGGGTCCAGCAGCACGCGCCCGTCCTCGATGCGGCCCAGGACCGGCGGCTCACCGGCCCGCAGCGCGGCCGCGAGGGCGTCCGCGCCTGCCGCAGGCACGGGCAGCGCGACGGCGGGGCCGGGCAGCTCGAGCAACGGGAGCGCGCCGCCGCCGACCCGCGCGACCGACGCCACGACCGTTCCCGACGTCGCGTCGGCCAACAGCCGCGCGCGCGCCTCGAGCACCTCGGCCCCGACGTCGAGCATCGCGAGCACCGGCAGCTCGCGCCGCGCCCGGGCCGGGTCGCGGTGCAGCGCCAGCGTGGCCTCCAGCGCGGCGAGGGAGAGCTTGTCGATGCGGGCCGCGCGCGCCAGCGGGTGGCGCCGGCAGGCCTCGATCGCCTCGCTGCGGCCGACGAGGACCCCCGCCTGCGGGCCGCCCAGGAGCTTGTCGCCCGAGAACGCGACGAGCGCCGCGCCGGCTTGCACGGAGCGTGGCACCGCGGGCTCGCCCGCCAGCAGCGCGGGGGCGTCGTCGTCGAGCAGGCCCGACCCGACGTCGTCGATCACCGGCACGCCGAGCTCGCACAGCGACTCGACCGCCACCTCCTCGACGAAGCCGACGACCCGGAAGTTCGACGGGTGCACGCGCAGCAGCGCGCCGGTGGCGGGACCGATCGCCGCGGCGTAGTCGCCCAGCCGCGTGCGGTTCGTGGTCCCGACCTCGACCAGCCGGGCGCCGGCCTGCGCGACCACGTCGGGGACGCGGAAGCCGCCCCCGATCTCGACGAGCTGGCCGCGCGAGACGACGATCTCGCGCCCCGCGCCGGCGAGCGCGGCCGCCGCCAGCAGCGTCGCCGCCGCCCCGTTGTTGACCGCCATGCCCGCCTCGGCGCCGGTCAGCTCGCGCAGGAGCCCGTCGACGTGGACGTGGCGCGAGCCCCGCTCGCCGGTGGCCAGATCGACCTCGAGGTTCGCATAGCCCTCGGCCGCCCGGGCCACGGCCGCGCGAGCCGCCTGCGCCAGCGGCGCGCGCCCAAGGTTGGTGTGCAGCACGACGCCGGTCGCGTTGAGCACGCGGCGCAGCGAGGGCTCCAGCCGCCGGCGGGCGCGCGCCACCAGGTCCGCGTCGCCGGCGGCGCCCGCCAGCAGCTCGGCGCGGCGCTCGGCGAGCACCGCGCGGGCGACGCCGATCGGCGCGCCGGCGTCGGCCGCCAGCCGGTCGACCGCCGGCAGGGCACGCAGCCGCTCGCGGACCGCGGTCGTCGGCTGCGATGCTGCGTCGACCATCGAGCGCATCGTGCCACGAGCTGGCGGGGAGCAGGGGAGCATGGCCGCGAGCGTGCACCTCCGGGGCGCCCATGCGCTCGTGCGGCGCGACGATTTCGAGGACCTCGTCGCCGTCGAGGAGCCGCTCGAGATCCGCGTCGACGGCGAGCCGCTGGCGGTCACGATGCGCACCCCCGGCCACGACGAGGAGCTGGCGATCGGCTTCCTGCTCGGCGAGGGCCTCGTCGGCCGCCCGCCCGCCGTCGACCCGGCGCCGGGCCTGGCCACGAACACCGTCGACGTGCGCGGGCCGCTGCTGCGCGCCCCCGGGCCGCGGCGCTTCTACACGAGCTCGTCGTGCGGCGTGTGCGGCAAGGGCGCGCTCGACGAGGTCGCGGTGCACGCACCGCCGGCCTCGCCCGGCCCGCGGATCGCGTCCGCGCTGCTGGCGTCGCTGCCCGAGCGCCTGGCCCAGCCCACGTTCGAGCGCACGGGCGGCCTGCACGCGACGGGCCTGTTCGCCGCCGGCGGCGAGCTGCTGCTCGCCCGCGAGGACGTCGGGCGCCACAACGCGATGGACAAGGTCATCGGGCGCGCGCTGCTCGACGGTCTGACGCCGCTGCGCGACCACGTGCTGTGCGTCTCGGGCCGGCTGTCCTTCGAGCTCGTGCAGAAGGCGGCCGTCGCGGGCGCGCCGATCATGGTGGCGGTCGGCGCGCCGTCCTCGCTGGCCGTGTCACTGGCCGCCGACCGCGGGATGACGCTGTGCGGCTTCGCGCGCGGCGGCCGGATGAACGTCTACACCGGCGCGCAGCGCGTCACCTGACGCGCTGGCGGCGGCGCCGGCGGCTCGCGCCCTGCTGGGGCGGGCGGGCTTGCGTCCTGCGAGCCGGCGGGCGGCTGCCGCCGCGCGAGGCCGACGAGGGCGCCGCGCGCAGGCCCGAGCCCGCGAACTCGCGGTGCAGGTCCAGCGCGGCCGCCATCCGGCTCACGTCGTGCGCCTCGTCGGCGCCGACGAACGTGATGCCGACGCCGGTGCGCCCCGCGCGGCCCGTGCGCCCGACGCGATGCGTGTAGGCGTCGCGGTCGTCCGGCGGGTCGAAGTTGATGACGTGCGAGATCCCGTCGACGTCGATGCCGCGCGCGGCGACGTCGGTGGCGACGAGCGTGTCGACCCCGCCGGCCTCGAAGCGGGCCAGCGCCTTCTCGCGCTGGGCCTGGCTCTTGTTGCCGTGCATGGCCACCGCCTCGATGCCGTGCGCCGACAGGCGCTTGGTGAGGCGGTCCGCGCCGCGCTTGGTGCGCACGAACACGAGCGTGCGCACGCGGCGCCCGTCGAGCTCGGCGACGAGCGCGTCGAGCTTGCGCTCGTGCTCCACCGCGACGAAGCGGTGCTCGATGGCGGTGGTCGCGTCCTGCGGGTGGTGATGCTCGTGGCGCCGCGCGTCGCGCGTGTACGCGGCGGCCGCGCGGCCGGCCTCGCCGGTGAGCGTGGCCGAGAAGAACAGCGTCTGGCGGTTCGCGCGGGCACTGCGCGACGATGCGGTCCACCGCGGGCTTGAAGCCCATGTCGAGCATGCGGTCGGCCTCGTCGAGGACGAGCACCTTCACGTGCTCCAGCGACAGCGCGCGGCGCTGGAGCAGGTCCTCGAGGCGGCCGGGCGTGGCGACGAGGATGTGCGCCTTGCGGGCCACCCGCGTCTGCTTCTCGTAGCCGACGCCGCCGTAGACGGCCGCGATGCTCAGCGCGCGGGCATGGGCGACGTCGCGGGTCTCCTCGACGATCTGCGCGGCCAGCTCGCGCGTCGGGGCCAGCACCAGGGCCGAGGGTCGCCGGTCGGTCGCCTCGAGGCGGTCGGCGATCGGCACGCCGAAGGCGAGCGTCTTGCCCGATCCGGTGGGCGACTGGGCGAGCACGTCGCGGCCGGCGAGCACGTCGGCGATGACGAGCTTCTGGATGGCGAACGGCTCGTGGAAGCCGCGCTCGGCGAGGGCGCCGCGCACGGCGGCGGACACGCCGAGATCGGCGAACGTGAGAGACATTGGGGCACTCCTTCTGGCGTCCATCGGGGACGCCGGTGATTCGGGAGAGGCTTCGACCGACCCGAACCGCAGAGCGCACTCAGAGCGAGAATCCTCGCGAGCGACGACGCCGCTCGCACGAGTGAGGCTAGCAACGTGAGGCCCCGAGCCCCCGTCCGGCGGGTACCGGGCCCACGGAGCGGCGTGGGAGTCGAACCCACCCGGCGCGGGCGATGCCGCGCCGCTCACGGCTTTGAAGGCCGCTCGGGCCACCAGGCCCCGGCCGCTCCGCGTGCCAGGCTACGCATCGCCGACCTCGACCCATCCTGTGCCTCCGGCCAGTTGTGGGCGGCCGCGACGGCTGGGACCCTCGCTCGGCATGGCTCACAGGTCCGCCCCGGCTCGCGTCGTCGCGGTCACCCAGGATGACCCGTTCTTCACCGGGGCGTTCTTCCGCACGTTCCTCGCCGCCGCCGACCGGCGGCGCGTGCGCCTGGAGGAGATCGTGCTGCTGCCGAACTTCGGCGAGTCGCGCACCGCGCTGCTGCGCCGGATGGCCGCGCTCTACGGGCCGGTCGGCGTGGGGCGCCTGGCGTTGCGCTACGGCTGGGCCCAGGGCCGCGAGCTGCTCGGCACGCCGCGCAGCGTGGAGGCGATCGCGACGCGCCACGGCATCCCCGTGCGCACGCTCGACACGATCAACGACGAGCGCTACCTGCGCACGCTCCCGGAGCGCCGGGTCGACGTGCTGCTGTCCGTCGCCGCGCCCGAGATCTTCCGCGCCGCGGCGCTGAGGGCCACGCCCCACGCGCTCAACGTCCACAACGGCCGGCTGCCGGACTACCGCGGGATGCTCCCCACCTTCTGGGCGCTGCACCGCGGCGACGACGAGGTCGTCGTCACCGTGCACGAGATGGCCGAGCAGCTCGACGCCGGGCGCGTGGTCGCGGAGTTCCCGGTCGCGGTGTCCGAGGGCGAGTCGCAGTTCTCGGTGAGCGTGCGGGCCAAGCTCGTGGCCGGCGAGCGCGTCGCGCGGCTGCTCGCCACCCTCGACACGCCCGCCTGGCCCACGCCGCACCCGATCGACCCCGCCGCGGGGACGTACAACGGGTTCCCCGGCCGGCGGGAGGCGCGCCAGCTGCGCGCCGTGGGGAGGCGGCTGCTCTGAGCCGGAGCGGGGCCTACCATCGCAACGTGGCGCTGCGCCGCCTGGGCCACGAGCCACCGGCCAGCGGACGGGGCTAGACCACCGACAGCCGCCCGGCCGGACCGTCCACCAGCCGCCCGACGCGCGTCCCGGGCATCGCCGCCGCAGCCGCGGGGGGCAGCGCGACCAGCAGCCCGCCCGACGTCGTCGCGTCGGCGAGCAGCCGCCGGCGCCAGGCGGGGACGCCGGGTGCGATCGTCGTGAAGGCCTCGGCGTAGGCGGCGTTGCGGGCGCTGCCCCCCGAGACGGCGCCGTCGCCCTCGGCCAGCAGCGCCTCGACCCCGTCCAGCGCCGGGACGCGCTCGGCCTGCACCTCGGCCGCCAGGCCGCTGGCGCGCGCCAGCCCGTGGAGGTGGCCGAGGAGGCCGAAGCCGGTCACGTCGGTCATGGCGTGGGCACCGGCGGCCCGCGCGGCGGCTGACGCCTCGTCGTTGAGCGCCACCATCGCGTCCACGGCCCGCGCGAGCAGCGCGTCGTCGCGCGCGCCGCGCTTGCGCGCCGTGGTGACCGCGCCGACGCCGAGCGGCTTGGTCAGCACCAGCACGTCCCCGGGCCGCCCGCCGGCGTTGTGGATGACCTCGTCGGGGTGCACGACGCCCGTGACGGCCAGGCCGTACTTCGGCTCGGCGTCGTCGATCGAGTGCCCGCCGACGACCGCCGCCCCGGCCGCGGCGACGACCTCGTGGCCGCCGCGGAGGATCTCGCCGAGCACGTCCCCGCCGAGGCGCTCGAGCGGGAACGCGACGAGGTTCAGCGCCGTGAGCGGGCGACCGCCCATCGCGTAGACGTCCGACAGCGCGTTGGCCGCGGCGATCCTGCCGAAGTCGTAGGGGTCGTCCACGATCGGCGTGAAGAAGTCGACCGTCTGCACCAGCGCGAGGTCGTCGCGCACCCGCCAGACGGCGGCGTCGTCGGCGGTGTCCGAGCCGACGAGCAGCGCGGGGTCCTCGGCTCGCGGCAGCCCGCGGACGATCGGCAGCAGGGCCGCGGCCGGCAGCTTGCAGCCGCAGCCGGCGCCGTGCGACAGCGAGGTCAGCGCGACCGGCTCAGCGCGAGGCGCCGGCCGGCTCGCGCTCGCGCTCGTCGGCACGCCGGCGGTCGGCAGAGGCGGCGGTGGGTTCGGAGTCACGCGCATAGAGGTACCAGTAGGCCCCCGCGACGAACACCGCGGCGCCCGCCAGGTTCCCCAGGAAGGCGAACAGCCAGTTGTGCACGGCGTCGCCCCAGCCGATGCCCGGCACGTCGGCGAAGATCGCGGCGGGCAGGAAGAACATGTTGGCCACGACGTGGTCGAAGCCCATCGCCACGAAGGCCATGATCGGGAAGAAGATGGCGAGGATCTTGCCCGCGACGTCGTCGGCCGCGAGCGCCATCCACACGGCCAGGCACACCAGCCAGTTGCAGCCCAGGGCGCGCAGGAAGATCTGCCATTCGGTCTCCTCCACGCCCTTGGCCGTCGCGATGTCAGCGAGGCGGGCGAGCTGGCAGCTCGCCCGTGATGACGCCGGTCTCGACGGCGAGGAAGTAGGCGACGAACAGCGACCCGAGGAGGTTGCCGATCAGCACCCAGCCGAAGTTGGCGATCGCGGCGATGCCCATGGCCGCACGCTGAGCGAAGACGGCGCCGGTGAAGAAGGTCGGCAGGGTGCCCCAGATCTCGGGGCGCATCCCCGACGAGACGGTGATGGCCAGCAGCGCGCCGAAGGCGATGTACGCGCCCGCCAGGAAGCCGGCCACGAGCGCCTTGTCCCAGGAGAGCTTGGCCTTCTTGACGCCGGTCTCGATGCCGGCCTTCGTGATGCCCTTCGGATCCTTGTAGCCCATGGCGGACGTCTACCCCGTGTGCACGACCCGGACGACGGCCTCGGGCTCGCTCGCGGTGGCATGCGCGCGCGCCATGCGGGCCACGGCCTCGTCGTCGCGGGCCGAGGGCCGGCCGGCCGTGACCCAGGCGAAGCGGAAGCACAAGCCGGCGGCCAGGTAGGCGACGCTCGCGACGTGGTGGACCGCGGGACCGCCGCGCCGGCGGACCAGCCGCAGCGCCAGGCCTCCGCGGACCAGCCACTTCGCGGCGTGCAGGAAGCGCCCGGGCGTGCCCTCCTCGATGGCGTGCGCCAGGCGCCCGAGGCGGTGCTCGTTGACCGTCGAGAGCAGGAGCTCGGCCGTCATGGCCCCGGTCTCGACGTGGCCGAGCGCCTGGCGGGTCGGATGGCCCACGGGCAGGCCGGTGGCGACGAGCACCAGCCGCGTGGCCGCAGCGCCGGTGGCGGTCGCGGTGGCCACGAAGATCGGGCCGAGGAAGAGCCGGCTGCGCGCCCAGACCGGCACCGCGGTCGAGGCCAGCAGCACGCCGGTGTACGAGCCGAGGTACCCGGCGACCACCGCGGTGGCGCCACCGAGCGCCCGTGCCGTGCGCTCGCGGCCCAGCAGGTCGGCGCCGACCGCGCCGGCCGCAAGGGTGCCGAACGCGCTCAGCGCCCAGGCGCCCATCGACATCGGCGAGCGCGGCTTGAAGACGCGCAGCATGTTGAGGAAGCGCTCAGGGCGCCCGAGGTCCATCACGAGCAGCGGTGGACAAGGCGCCAGCCCGCCGAGCGCGACGAGCCGCGCGGTGCGCGCCGAGCGGTGGTCGCCGGCCAGGTCGCAGGCGAGCGCGACGAACGCCGACCCCGAGGCGATGCCGCCGAACCAGAAGTAGATCGGCACCTCCCACGTCCACACCGGCGCTTTCATCATCGGCCCCTGGACGCGGTCGGGCGGCGGTCCCGCCCGGGCGCGCCGGGCGGCCGCCTCGACCGTTCCGGGCGGCGGAGGCTCCGCCGTCGCGTAGTCGGTGTCCGCGCCGAAGAGGTACGACCACCGCGCGTCGCCCCACGCCCGCCGGTGCAGCGCCACCGCGGCGCCCTCGACCGCCCGGCGCCAGACGGCAGGGCCACCGGGCTCGCCGAGCGCCGGCGTCGTGTCGCGCTCGCCCGTGCGGGCCTCCTCCGCCCGTCGCCCCTCGTCGGCGACCTGCGCCTCCTGCTCGGCGCGCGCGACTCGCAGCTCGCCCGGGTCCGGACGATCGTCGCGGTGCCCGCCGGCGCCGTTCACGCGCCGGCCTCCCGCTCGCGGCCGCGCCGCCAGCTCGCCCATGCGTCGGTCGCCGCCGCCGCGGCGGCCACCAGCCCGACGAGCGGCGCGCGATCGTGGCGCTTGGCCAGCGCGAAGGCAGCCGTCACCGCACCCGCGGCCAGCAGCCCCGCGGCCGTGGCGGCCGAGGTGGCGGGCACGACGTTCTCCTGGATCGGCGAGTCGGCCTGCGCGGGCAGCCCGTAGCGCTCGGGCGGCAGCGTGAGCAGGAAGAAGGCTCCAAGACCGCCGGCCAGCTCCTCGCCGGGCTCGTCGCCGGCCCCGTAGAGGTAGGCGCCCTCGATCCCATCCTCGTGCAGGCGCCCGACGCGCCGCCGCGCGACGTCGACCAGCTCCTCGTACGGGCCGAACTGGATCGAGTCGGTCGGGCACGCCTTCGCGCACGCGGGCTCCAGGCCGTCGTAGAGGCGGTCGTAGCAGAGCGTGCACTTCGCGGCCCTGCCGTCGCCGTGGTCGCGGTCGACCACGCCGAACGGGCAAGCGGGCACGCAGTAGCCGCAGCCGTTGCACACGTCGGGCTGCAGGATCACCGTCTCGAACTCGGTGCGGATGAGCGCACCGGTCGGGCAGGCGTCCAGGCAGCCGGCGTTCGTGCAGTGCTTGCAGACGTCGGACATGAAGACCCAGCTGTCGGGTCGCTCGGCGACGTCGACGAGATCCGGGACCTCCGCCCCACCGTGGGCCGCGGGGATGTTCGGGAGCTGCGGCTCGAGCACCTCGACGAAGCGCACGTGCCGCCAGGTCGCCGCGCTCAGCTCGGCGGTGTGGTCGTAGGAGCCGCCCTTGCGGAACTCCGACCCGTCGGCCGGCAGGTCGTTCCACTGCTTGCAGGCCACCTCGCACGCCTTGCACCCGATGCAGGTCGTCGTGTCGGTGAAGAACCCCATGCGCTGGGCGTCGGGGCGGTGGATCGCGATCTCCGTCATGTGCCCTGCTTCGGCTCCTCGGCGGGGTGGTCCTCGTCGGGTGCGATGCGCGCCGTCGCGGGGCCGGCCCCGCGCAGCGGCTCCGTCGGCTCACGGCGCCGGCGACCCGCGCGCACGTCGCAGGAGAAGGCCTTGGACTCCTCGATCGTCGTGTTGGGATCGCCCGAGAGCACGATGAGGTCGTTGGCGGCGTCGCCCGTCGACCCGCCGCCGTAGCCCCAGTGCCACGGCAGGGCGACCTGGTGCAGGACGCGGTCGCCCAACCACAGCGGCCGCATGCGCTCGGTGACGACGGCACGCGCCTCGATCTCGGCCCGCTCGGTGACGACCGTCATCCAGTCGCCGTCCTCGATGCCGCGGTCGCGCGCGAGCGCCGGGTCGATCTCGGCGAACATCTCGGGCTGCAGCTCGGCCAGCCAGGGCAGGTTGCGGCTCATCGCGCCCGCCGTGTGGTGCTCGGTGAGGCGGAACGTCGTGGCGACGAGCGGGTAGCGAGGATCCTCGCTGGGGTTGTAGGGGTTGTCCGGTCGCTGCCAGCGCAGGGCCACCGGGTTCGCGCCGATCTCCGGGTACAGCGCGTTGGGCACGGGCGACTCGATCGGCTCGTAGTGCGTGGGCAGCGGCCCGTCGAGCAGGCCCGACGGCGAGTACAGCCACGCCCTGCCGTCGCCCATCATGATGAACGGCTCCGTCGCCGGAGATCGCGTCCATCCCCTCCCCGCCGTCGTCCGGCGCCCGGTAGTCCGGGCGCTTGTCGACGGGGAAGTCGGGCACGTCGTAGCCCGTCCAGCCTCCCTGGTCCTCGTCCCACCAGACGTAGCGCTTGCGCTCCGACCAGGGGCGGCCGTCCGGGTCGGCCGAGGCGCGGTTGTAGAGGATGCGCCGGTTGGCCGGCCACGCCCACGCCCACTCGGGCGACACCCAGCCGCCGGGCGCGTCGAGGTCGCCCGGCGTTGCGGCGCCGCGCCTGGTTGACGCCGTCGGCGTACACGCCGCTGTAGATCCAGCAGCCGCAGGCGGTCGAGCCGTCGGCCTTGAGCTGGGCGAAGCCGGGCACGGGCGCCCCGGTGGCCACGTCGTACCCCGTTGATCTCCTTGAGCACGTCCTCGACGGACGGCTCGCGCTCGGGGCCGTGCTCGCGGTAGTCCCACGTCAGGTTGCGGATGCCCCAGTCGCGCGGATGCTGGGAGCCGGCGTAGTGGGCCTTGACGCGCTTCGTCAGGTGGTGCATGAACCACAGCTCGCTGCGGGCGTCGCGCGGCGCTTCGAGCGCCTTGTCGCGCCACTGCACGAGCCGCTGGGTGTTGGTGAAGGAGCCCTCCTTCTCGACGTGCGTGGCGCCGGGCATGAGGAACACCTCGGTCTGGATGTCCTCGGTGCGCAGCTCACCGGACCGCACCTCCGGCGAGTCGCGCCAGAAGGTCGCGGTCTCGATCTCCGCAAGGTCGCGCACCACGAGCCACCGCAGGTGCGCCAGGGCGCGGCGCATGAGGCCGGAGTTCTGCGAGCCGACGGCGGGGTTCTGCCCCATGGCGAACAGCCCGTCGAGCCCGCCGTCCATCGCGCGCAGCATCGTCGGGAAGTGGGCGTGGTTGCCCGAGATCTTCGGCAGCGCCGCGAAGCCGAAGTCGTTCTCCGGCGTCGCGGCGTCGCCGTACCAGGCCTTGAGCAGCGACACGATGTAGTTGTCGAAGTGCGACCACCACCCGCGCGAGGCCCTGCCCGACTCGACGTAGTCGCTCAGGGTCAGCTCGTGCTCGCGGGCGCGCGGCATGTGCAGGTAGCCGGGGAGCAGGTCGTACAGCGTGGGGATGTCGCTCGCACCCTGGATGGTGGCGTGCCCGCGCATCGCCATGATCCCGCCGCCGGGCCGCCCGATGTTGCCCAGCAGCAGCTGCAGGATCGCCCCCGCGCGGATCATCTGCACGCCGGTCGAGTGCTGCGTCCAGCCGACCGCGTAGGCCAGCGCCGTCGTGCGCTCGGGCCCGGAGTTCTCTATGAGCGCGTCGGCCACCGCGTGGAAGTCCTCCTCGGAGATCCCGCACACGCGCGAGACCATCTCGGGCGTGTAGCGCGCGAAGTGGCGGCGCACGATCTGCAGGACGCAGCGGGGATGCTGCAGCGTCTCGTCACGGCGGATGGCGCCCTCGAGCATCCCCGCGCCGGTGTGCTCCTCGAACGCCTGGGTGGAGTGCTCGCGCGTGCCGGCCGCCGAGGCGACCGCGCCCCCCTCGTACATCCAGGAGGTGCGATCGTAGGTCCCGGTCTCCGGGTCGAACCCCGAGAAGACGCCGCTGAGGTCCTCGGTGTCCTGGAAGCGCTCGTCGATGAGCGTCGACGCGTTGGTGTAGTGCAGGACGTAGTCGCGGAAGTAGGACTCCGTCTCGATGACGTGCCGGATCAGACCGCCGACGAAGGCGATGTCCGACCCGGCGCGGATGGGGACGTACTGGTCCGCCACCGCGCTCGTGCGGCCGAAGCGCGGGTCGACGTGGATGATCTTCGCCCCCCGCTCACGCGCCTTCATCACCCAGCGAAAGCCGACCGGATGCGCCTCGGCCATCGAGGAGCCCTGGATCAGGATGCAGTCGGCGTGCTGCAGGTCCTGCTGGAAGGAGGTGGCGCCACCGCGCCCGAACGAGGTCCCCAGACCGGGGACCGTCGAGGAGTGTCATATGCGGGCCTGGTTCTCGATCTGCACCGCGCCCATCGCGGTGAAGGCCTTCTTGATCAGGTAGTTCTCCTCGTTGTCCAGCGTCGCGCCGCCGAGGTGCGCGAACCCCAGCGTGCGGTCCACGCGCCAGCCGCGGTGATCGTGGTCCTGCCAGCCGTGCTCGCGCGCGGCGATCACGCGCTCGGCGATCATGTCCATCGCGGTCTCGAGCTCGAGCTCCTGCCACTCGGTGCCGCGCGGAGCGCGGTACAGCACCTTCGTGATGCGACCGGGCTGCTGGACGAGCTGGCGCGAGGCCGAGCCCTTCGGGCACAGGGTGCCCTGGTTGATCGGCGAGCGCGGGTTGCCCTCGATGTCGACGAGCTCGCCGTCGCGGGTGTAGACCACCTGGCCGCAGCCGACCGCGCAGTACGGGCACACCGACTCCGTCGCCTTCAGGCCGGCCACGCGGGCGCCGGCGGCCTTGGTCTCCTTCGACACGGCCCGCGGCCCGAGTCCCCAGTCGGCCGCTCGGCCCACCAGGGGCAGCGAGCGGACACGATGGAACGAGCGCGGGCGGCCCATCGATCAGAAGCTCTCCGCGAACGGCGAACGGCAAACGCGGCGGGTATCCGCCTTGCGCCGCCCACCGCGCTCGTGATCAGGTATCCCCCTTGCGCCGTGCCGACGCTCAACCTCACCGACGCCGGACGTCGTCCTGGACGTGGCTCGTCACCATCTCGGCGTGCGTGGTCGGCGGCAGCGCGCTCGTGCTCGGCGTCTGGTGGCTCGCCTCGCGGGAGGAACGGGTGTCGACCTACGCGGTCCGCGGTGCCCTCAACGCGGTGACGCTCGACCTCGGCGACGCTGACGCCGTCATCGTCGGCGGTGGCGAGGGCCGGCCCGCCGTGGACGTGCGCCGGACCGACCGCTTCGCGTTCGGCCGCAGCGCCGCCGCGCGGCGCGAGGTCGCCGGCGGCGTGCTGCGGCTGCGCTCGCGCTGCCCGCAGGCCGTGCTCGGGTCGTGCTCGGCCAGCTACCGGCTCACGGTGCCCGACAACGTGCCGGTCACCGTCCGCACGGGCGCGGGGGACGTGCGCTTCAACCGCTACCGCGGCTCCGCGCGCATCGATACCGAGGCGGGCGACATCGCCGTGGCCGCGTTCTGCGGCTTCGCCCTGCAGGCGCGCGCCGAGACGGGTCACGTGAGCGCGTCCGCGGCGTGCCCGCCCGAGCGCCTCATGCTGCGCTCGGCGACGGGCGACGTGCGCGCGGTGGTGCCGCCCGGGCGCTATCGCGTCGACGCGGACACCGACGGCGGCCGCTCCGACGTGCGCGGCATCACCCCGGCCGACGAATCGCCCTTCCAGATCCAGGCGCTCAGCAGCAGCGGTGACGTCGAGGTGGAGTCCCAGCCATGACGGGCGCGACGGTCGCCCGCCACGCGCCGCGGGCGGAGGCCCAGCGGTCGCTCGAGCTCGGCCACCGGGTCGAGCAGGCGTTCCAGGCGCTGGCCTACCTCGCGATCAGCTTGCCGATCGGCGTGCTCGCCGCCGTCGCCGTCCTCGCGCTGACCGTCGGGGCGGCGCTGAGCGCGCTGTGGATCGGGCTGCCGCTGCTGCTGGCGGCCATCGCCGGCTGCCGGCGGCTGGCCGACCTCGACCGCCGCGAGGCCAACCGCTTCCTCGAGGCGGGCATCACGCCGCTCTCGCGGCGCACCGCCCACGGCGAGACGCCGTGGCGACGCTCGCTCGACGCCCTCGCCGACCGCGAGCTGTGGCGGATCGTCGGGCTGCTCGCGCTGAAGCTGCCCGCGACCGTGGTGCTGCTGCTCGTGGGCGTCGCGCCGATCGCCCTCACGGCGGGACTGCTCGTGCTCGGCGCGGAGGGCATCGGGGGGTGGGGCGAGACGAGCTACGTCGGGCCGGTGGCGCTCGGGCCGGCCAGCGGTGTCGTCGCGTGCCTGCTCGCGGCACCCTCCGCCGTCGTGGCCATCGCCGTGCTGGGCGGGCTGCGCAGCCTGCTGCGCGCCCTGGCGCGGGCGATGCTCGTCCCGCGCGCGCCCGAGGGCGGTCCCGTGCGCGAGATGCTGGCCGAGAGCCTCGGCGACCGGACGCTGTCGATCGCCTACTGGCTGCCCGATCGCGGCACGTTCGTCGACGACGAGGGGCGCCAGGTCGAGCTGCCCGCGCCGGGCTCGGGCCGAGCCTGGACGGCCGTCGAGCGCGACGGCCGCCGCGTCGCCGCGATCATCCACGACGCCGCGCTGGACACCGGGCCGGAGCTCGTCAACGCCGCCGCCGCCGCGGCCGCCCTGGCGCTCGACAACGAGCGCCTGAAGGCCGACCTCCGCGCCCGCGTCGAGGAGCTGCGCGTCTCCCGCGTGCGCATCGTGGAGGCGGGCGACATGGCGCGCCGGCGCCTGGAGCGCGATCTGCACGACGGCGCCCAGCAGCAGCTGGTGGCGCTCGCGCTGGACCTGCGCCTGCTCAAGGCGCGGGTGCGTGACCTGGAGGTCGAGTCGCTCGTCGACGACCTCGCCCAGAAGCTCGCCGTCGCGCTGGCCGACCTGCGCGAGCTGGCCCGCGGCATCCACCCGGCGATCCTGACCGACCGGGGCCTCGGCCCGGCGCTCGAAGCCCTCGCCGGGCGCGCCTCGGTGCCCGTGGAGGCCGACATCACCGTGGACGAGCGCCTGTCCCCGGCGATCGAGGCGGGCGCCTACTTCGTCGTCGCCGAGGCGCTGACGAACGTCGACAAGTACGCCGGCGCGAGCGAGGCGCGGGTCGCCGTCCACCGCGAGGGCGACGAGATCGTGGTGACGGTCCGCGACGACGGCGCCGGGGGCGCCGCCGTCGGCGCCGGGAGCGGCCTGCGCGGCCTCAACGACCGCCTGTCCGCGCTCGACGGCACGCTCGTCGTCGACAGCCCTCCCGGGCGCGGCACGCTCGTGGAGGCGCGGATCCCGTGCTACGCCGGCAGCCTGGCGTCCGAGGCACGTGATTCCGTTGCACCGTCGGCCGGTGCGTAGGTAGGGTCCGACCGATGACCCGACGCCTGCTGCTCTCCCTCATCGCAATCCTCGTCGCCGGCGCCGCCACGGCGGGCATGGTGGGAGCGCAGGAGGAGGAACCGACGACACCGACGCTCGAGGCGACCCTCTCCCCCACGCGGGTGACCGTGGGCAGCGGCACCGCGGTCGTTCCCGCCGGGGTGACCCGCCTCGAGTTCCGCAACAGCAGCCGGCGCGCCCCGGCCGAGGCGACGCTCGTGGCCCTCAAGCAGGGCGTCACCCTCGCCCGCTTCCGCCGCGCGCTGCGCGGCGCCCAGCGCGGACCTGCCCCGCTCAAGCGCGTCGCGACCTTCGAGGCCGGCGGCTCGGTCGCGCCGGGCGGCCGCTACGTGACCACCGTCGCGCTCAAGCCGGACACGACCTACATCGTCGGCAACATCACCGACAACCCCACCACCTCGCCGCTGGACACGTTCGAGACGGGCCAGACGCCCGGGAGCGGCACCCGTGAGCAGCCCGACGCGACGGTCGAGCTCTACGACTACGCGTTCGGCATGCCGGCGACCCTGCCGCGCAACGGCACCGTGCGCTTCGAGAACCACGGCGAGCGCCTGCACATCGCCGTCGCCTTCCCGGTGCGCCGCGGTCAGAGCCGGGTGGCGGCCGTGCGCGCCTTCCTGACGAACAACGAGCGCCGCGCGGGCCGGCTGACCGAGGAGCGGCGCGCGACCGAGCCCCTCGGCATCGTCTCGGGCGAGACCACCAACGACGTCGAGGTCCGCTTCCCGCGCGCGGGCGACTGGCTGTTCGTCTGCTTCATCGGCGACGGCGAGAAGGGCAACCCGTCGCACAACACCCTCGGGATGGTCAAGGCCTTCAGGGTGCGATGACCGGGGGCAGGGGGGAGCGGCGATCGCGTCGTGCCTGGCGGCGCTCGTGCTGCTCTCCGGGTGCGCGGTGACGGACGGCCCGGCGACGTCGGTGACCGAGACCGGGGCGACGCTGCCCGGACGCGTGCATCCCCACGGCGAGCAGATCACCTGGTGGTTCGAGTACGGCACGACGACCGGGTACGGCTTCAAGACGGCGCGCGAGACGATCACAGGGGACGCGCTCATAGAGGTGACCAAGCGCGTCACCGGCCTGACCCCGGGCAGCGCCTACCACTACCGCCTGTGCTCGGACTCGCAGCAGGGCATCCACTGCGGCGAGGACAAGACCTTCGCGACCCTGGGGAGCCGGCTGCCCGCCGGGTTCGCCGAGACGGTCGCCTTCAGCGGCCTAGCACATGCCGACGGCGCTGCGCTTCGCGCCCGACGGCCGGGTCTTCGTGGCCGAGCGC
Source organism: uncultured Actinomycetes bacterium (assembly GCA_963840185.1). Taxonomy (GTDB): domain Bacteria; phylum Actinomycetota; class Thermoleophilia; order Solirubrobacterales; family Solirubrobacteraceae; genus JAOPZW01. The sequence continues at coordinate 884,658 of CAWIXY010000001.1, forward strand.
AGCGGCCTCATCAAGGTCTTCGACGGCCTCGGGGACAGCTCCGCGTCCGTGTTCGCCGACCTGCGCACGAGGACCCACGCGTTCTGGGACCGCGGCCTGCTGGGCATGGCGCTGGACCCGGAGTTCCCGGCCCGGCCGTACGTCTACGCGCTGTACACCCACGACGCCGCGATCGGCGGCACCGCGCCCGCGCTGGGGCTCGCCCGGGGCCTCGTCGGACGGGTGCCCGACCCTCGCCGGGGGCGACCGCCGACGGGTGCGTCGTCAGCGGCCGGCTGTCGCGCCTGGTCGCCGACGGGAACGCCGCCTCCGGGCCCGAGCAGGTGCTGGTCGAGGACTGGTGCCAGCAGTTCCCCAGCCACTCCATCGGCTCGCTCGCCTTCGCGCCCGACGGCTCGCTGTACGCGTCCGGCGGCGACGGCGCCAGCTTCAACTACGTCGACTACGGCCAGACCGGCAATCCCTGCGGCGACCCGCCGGGCGACGCCGGCACCGCGCTGACCCCGCCGACCGCCGAGGGCGGGGCGCTGCGCAGCCAGGACCTGCGCACCTCGGGCGACCCGGCCGGCCTCGACGGCACGATCATCCGCATCGACCCCGAGACCGGCGAGGGCCTGGCCGGCAACCCGGGCGCGGCGAGCACCGACCGCAACGAGCGGCGCATCATCGCCCAGCGGCCTGCGCAACCCGTTCCGGATCACGACGCGGCCGGGGACCGATGAGGTCTGGATCGGCGATGTCGGCTGGTCGGCCTTCGAGGAGATCAACCGCATCGCCAGCCCCACGGACACCACGGCCGAGAACTTCGGCTGGCCCTGCTACGAGGGCAACGGGCGCATGTCCGGCTACGACGGGGCCGCAGCTCAACCTCTGCGAGACCCTCTACGCGAGCGGCACGCATGACCGCGCCGTTCCTGACCTACCAGCACGGGGTCCCGGTCGTGGCCGGCGACGGCTGCACCACGTTCACCGGCTCGTCGACGTCCGGCGTCGCCTTCGGCTTCTACGGTGGCGGGCCCTACCCGGCGGACTTCGACGGCGCGCTCTTCTTCGGCGACGTCTCGCGCGACTGCATCTGGGTGAGCAAGCGCTCGGGCGGCGACGCTGCCCAGCCCGGGGCAGGTCAGCAGGTTCGTCACCGCGGCGCCCAACCCCGTCGACCTGCAGGTCGGGCCGAGCGGCGAGCTGTTCTACGTGGACTTCGAGGGCGGCACGATCCGCCGCGTCGTCTACTCGGCCGGCAACCAGCCCCCGATCGCGGTCGCCACCGCGAACCGGACGACGGGCGCCACCCCGCTGACCGTGACCTTCGACGGCTCGAGCTCGGACGACCCCGACTCGAGCGATCCCGCTCACCTTCGCCTGGGACCTCGACGGTGACGGCCAGTACGACGACTCGACCGCACAGAGCGCCGTCCTTCTCGTACGACGACCCCCGGCAGCTACAGGGCCGAGCTGCGCGTGACCGACGCCGCCGGGGCAACCGCGACGGACGCGGTGACGATCACCGCCGGCAACACGCCGCCCACGGCCACGATCACGTCGCCGAGCCCGGGTCTTGCCTGGTCGGTCGGCGACACGGTGACCTTCCAGGGCAGCGCCGTCGACGACCAGGACGGGACGGTGCCGGGCACGTCGCTGTCGTGGTCGCTGACGCTGCGCCACTGCCCGTCCAGCTGCCACAATCATCCCTTGCAGAGCTGGCCGGACACGGCCGGCGCTAGTTTCGTGACACCCGACCACGAGTACCCGTCGCATCTCGAGCTGCGCCTGACCGCCGTCGACTCCGGCGGCCTGCAGGACACCCAGGTCATGCGCTTGGACCCGACGACGGTGGAGCTGACGCTGCGCTCGCAGCCGGCCGGGCTGGAGCTCACGCTGGGCGGGACGACGGCGACGGCGCCCTTCACCCGCCGGGTGATCAAGGGCTCGACGAACTCGATCAGCGCCCCGTCGCCGCAGACGCTCGGCGGCATCCCGCGCGTGTTCACCTCGTGGTCCGACGGGGGAGCACGCACGCACAACATCACGGTCAACGACGATGCGACCCTCACGGCGACCTTCGCGCCCTAGGCGAGCGCTCGCGCTCGCGCTCGTGCTGCTCGGGGCCTCGGGCGCCGGCGGCTGCGTGGAGACGCCGCCGCTCACCGAGACCACGGTCGTCAGCGGCCTCGACCACGTCTGGGACATCGGCTTCCTGCCCGACGGGACGATGCTCTACACCGAGCGCGCGGGGCGGATCAGCGCCTTCGTCGACGGGGAGAAGCGCCTCCTCAACGAGCCGGCCGACGTCGTGCGCACGGGCGAGGCGGGCGTGATGGGGATGGCCATCGACCCGCAGTTCGCGTTCACGCGCTTCGTGTTCGTGTGCCTCGTCTCGACCCTCCCCAGCGCGGGGGAGGACGTGCGCATCGCACGCTTCCAGCTCAACGAGGCCGGCACCGCGTTGGTGAATCGCGTCGACATCGTCACGGGGGCCCCGGTCAACGTCACCAGCGCCGAGGCCGGCCGGCACTCGGGCTGCCGGCCGCGCTTCGGGCCCGACGGCCGCCTGTGGGTCGGCATGGGCGACGCGGCGCAGGGCAGCGCGCCGCAGAACGCTTGGTCGCTCGGCGGCAAGGTGTTGCGGATGGACCGCGAGGGCAGGGGCGTCCCGCTCAACCTGGGGCCACCGTACGACTCGCGGATCTACTCGATCGGCCACCGCAACGTGCAGGGGCTCGCCTTTCGCCAGTCCGACGGCCTCGGTGTCTCGACCGAGCACGGGCCCGATCGCGACGACGAGCTCAACCGCCTCGACGGCGGCAACTTCGGCTGGGACCCGCGAGGCGCCGGCGACAGCTACGACGAGAGCGGCCCGATGACCGACCTGGCGAAGTTCCCCGGCGCGCGCCGGGCGATCGTCAGCTCGGGCTCGCCGACCATCGCCCCGGCAGGCGCCTCGTTCGTGACGGGATCGCGCTGGGGCACCTGGGATGGGGTCCTTGCGGTCGCCACGCTCAAGGGCGAGGCGCTGCGCACGCTCCGCCTCGCGCCGAACACGGGCGCCCTCCAGGACACCGTCCAGGACACCGGGATCACGATGACCGGCTACGGCCGGCTGCGTGCCGTCACCCAGGGGCCGGACGGCGACCTGTACGTGTCCACCAGCAACGGCGGCGGCACCGACCGGATCATCCGTCTCACGCCGCGCTAGCGACCGGCCGGCGCGCCGCAGCGCCGAGCGGTACCGGCGGCCTGGGCTCGTGCACCTCGATCGGGGTGACCGGAAGCGCGAAGCGATCGGCCGTCCGCTGGACGAGGTCGCGCGCGAGCCTGTGCGAGCGCCCCGGGGGCTCGGTCGCGATGACGATCTCGTCGGCGGGGAACCTCGCGAGCGTGTCGGCGATCGCCTGCTCGGGGTCGGCGTCGCCGACCTCCCCGCGCACCAGCGCGCCGGGGGTGGCCTCGAGGCGTCCCAGGCAGCGCCGCAAGCGGTCGGCCGCGGCGGCGCGTGCGCCGTCCTCGTCGGATGTCCAGTGGCGCAGCCTGCTGTTCAGCGCCGGCGCGACGACGACGGCCTCGACGGGCCCGTTGCGCGCACGCGCCTCGAGCGTGCGCCGCAGCCGGTCGCCGGCCCCTCGCACGTTGCAGACGACGAGGACGCGGTGCTCGTGAGGGACGGCCTGGGCGACGGACATGGGGTTCCTCTCTGCGCTCGGGGGTGGTGAGCACACGGTCGCCCACGCGTGCGAGAGCCCCGCGAGCGTTCGCTTGGAGGTTCCTGGGAGCCGTCAGAGCTGGATGGCCTTGACCTCGAGGAACTCCTCGAGGCCGTGGCGGCCCAGCTCGCGGCCGTGGCCGGACTGCTTGAAGCCGCCGAAGGGCGCCAGCGGGTTGAAGGCCGCGCCGTTGACCTCGACCTGCCCGGTGCGCAGGCGGCGGGCGACGCGGCGGGCGCGCTCGCCGTCGCCGGACCACACGCCCCCGGCCAGCCCGTAGATCGAGTCGTTGGCGATCGCCACCGCGTCGTCCTCGCTGTCGTAGGGCATGATCGCCAGCACCGGCCCGAAGATCTCCTCGCGCGCGATCGTCATGTCGCGCGTGACCTCCGAGAACACCGTCGGGCGCACGTAGAACCCGCGCGGCAGGCCCTCGGGCGCGTCGGCGCCGCCGGCCACCAGCTTCGCCCCCTCCGCCTCGCCGCTGCGGATGTGCTCGCGCACGCGCTCGCGCTGGGCGGCCGACACGAGCGGGCCGAGCGCGGAGTCGCCGGCGAACGGGTCGCCCACCTTGACCTGCGCGACCGCCGCTGCGGCGATCGCCTCGGCCTCCGCGAGGCGCTCACGGGGCACGAGCATGCGGGTCAGGGCCGAGCACGTCTGGCCCGAGTTCAGGAAGCACTTGCCCAGGCCGTCGACGACCGCGGCCTGCAGGTCGGCGTCGTCGAGGATGACGTTGGCCGACTTGCCGCCCAGCTCGAGCGAAACGCGCTTGACGGCGGGCGCGGCGAGCTCGCCGATGCGCCGCCCGACCGCGGTCGAGCCGGTGAAGGAGACCATGTCGACCTCGGGGTGCACGACGAGCGGCTCGCCGACGTCCGGCCCGGTGCCGGCGACGAGGTTGAACACCCCGGCGGGCACGCCGGCCTGCTCGAGGATCTCGGCGAGCACGAACGCGCTGAGCGGCGTGACCTCGCTGGGCTTGGCGACGACCGTGCAGCCGGCGGCCAGCGCACCCGCCACCTTCGCCGAGAGCTGGTGCAGCGGGTAGTTCCACGGGGTGATCGCGGCGACGACGCCGACCGCCTCGCGCACGACCAGCGAGTTACCGATCTGCTCCTCCCACGCGAGCTCGTCGATCAGCGCGGGCATCGTGGCGAAGTCCATCGTCGCCAGCCCGACCTGCACCGCGTGCGCCAGGCCGATCGGCATCCCGACCTCGCGCGCGATGAGCGTCGCGAGCTCGGGCGCGCGCTCGCCCAGCAGCGCGCCGACGTCGCCGAGCAGCTCCGCGCGCTCGTGCGGCGCCGTCCGCGCCCACGGCTCGAACGCCTCGCGCGCCGCCCGCACCGCCCGGTCGACGTCCTGCGCGGTTCCCAGCCGGACCGTGCCCATGACCTCCTCGGTCGCCGACTCGATCACGTCGGCGGTGGCGGTGCCCGTCGGCTCGACCCACGCGCCGCCGATGAGGAAGCGGTCGCGGACGATCGGCGGCGTGGCGGTCTGGGTGGCCATGTCGGCTTCCTCTCAGTGGGTGGCGGCGCCGGCCGGCGCCTCGTCGCGGACGCCGGCGATCGCCTCCGCGGTGCGGTGGGCGAGCGCCATGATCGAGACCATCGGGTTCGTCCCCGATGCTGTGGGGAACGCGCTGCCGTCGCCGATCCACACGCCCGGCGTGTCGTGCAGCTCACCCCATGGGCCGGCGACCGACGTCGCCGGGTCCGTGCCCATGCGGCAGCTGCCCATCTGATGGGCGGAGAACAGCCGGACGCCGCCGGCCCGCAGCGGGCTGCGCCGCGCCCGCGCGACGAAGGCCTCGAGGTCGTCGCCCCGCCGCCAGCGCGGCAGCCCTCCCGCCAGCAGCGAGATGTCATGCGCCCCCGCCGCCTCGTGCAGCCGGGCGATCTGCTCGATGCCCAGGCGCAGGTTGGCGGCGTCGAGCTCGTCGGTCACGGCGTAGGTCGGCACCGCCTCGCCGGCGGCGTCGACGTCGACGCGCCCGTGTCCGCGGTCGCGGGTCAGCGCGATCCAGCTCACCCCGTGGCGGAAGCGCGACAGCAGCTCCTTGTGGGCCTCGCCCCCGGTCCACGGCAGCGCCGAGCCGGCCACGCCCGTCGTGTACTGCGCGCCCTCGATCAGGAAGCCGTGGCCGTCGCGCACGTCGGCGAACTCGTCGACGAGCACGGCGTGCGGCGCGCCCCACCACGCCTGCTGGTCCTCGCCGTAGGTGCCCAGCACGGCGGCGCACGGATGCAGGCGCAGGTGATCGCCCACCGCCGGCCCGCCGATGCCCGAGCGGCGCAGGAGGGCGGGCGACTCGAGCGCGCCGCAGGCCACGACGACGCGCGGCGCCCGGACGGTGACGCGCGCGTTGCGGGTGGGTGGGGACGATCTCGGATCCGTCCAGTCCGCCTCCACGCCGGCGGCGCGGCCGCCCTCGACGAGGACACGCCGCGCGCGGCAGCGCACCAGCACCTCGGCGCCGTGCGCGGCGGCGTCGCGCAGGAAGGTGCGCTCGGTCGACAGCTTCGAGCCCGACTGGTCGCCGAAGCCCAGGTAGCCCGCGACCTCCGGCGAGTACGTGTCGGGGTCCGTGTTGCGGATCACCGTCCTGGAGCTCCAGCCCAGGCGCTGCGCGCCCTCCATCATGCGCTGCTGGGGGCGGTTGAGGTCCGACGCGCGGTCGGTCGCGCCGATGCGCTGCAGCACCGTGTCGAGGTGGCGGTCGTAGTCCGGGCCGTCGACGCCCTCGAGCCCGTGCTCGGTGGCCCACTCCTCACGCACCCAGGGCGTGGTGCGCAGGCAGTTGGTCCAGTTGATCGTCGTGCCACCGCCCAGCGTCGTGCCGGCCTGCAGTGAGACGTTGCCGTCGGCCGTCGGGGTCGGGCCGCCGCGCCAGTACATCTCCTGGTAGGCGTGCAGCTCGAGCTGGGAGAAGTCGGACTCGTTGAAGTAGCCGCCCGCCTCGAGCACGACCACCTTCATCCCCTGCGCCGCGAGCGTCGCGGCGACCACGCCGCCGCCGGCCCCGGAGCCGACGACGCAGACGTCGGCCTCGAGCGTCTCCTCGTCACCCTCGGGCTCGTGCACCGCGATGGCCTTGGGCACGTCGGGCGGCGGCGACAGCGGGCCGGCGTAGCCGAAGGTCGCCCAGTTGGGGTTGGTGTGCGTCTGCGGGTCGGGCGCACCGTAGAAGAGGAACAGCGTGATGGCCTGCAGCGCCGCCAGGCCCTGCGCCGCGGGCGGCGAGGCCCACGCGACGTTGCGCACGATCTGCTCGCGCGAGAGCTGCGACGGCGCGCGGGTCAGGCCCTGCTGGGCGAGGACGTCGAGCAGCGTGACGAGGCCGCCGCGGACGGCGGGGTCGGCGATGCCGGCGACGACCTGCTCGACGCCCGCGGCCACGCCGAGGTCGCCGGCCGAGCGCGCCCAGAAGCCGTCGGGGTCGTCACGGCGCTCCACGGAAGGCACGACGGTGTCGCACAGGGCCTCGAGGGTCGCACGCTGCTCGTCGCTGAACATGGCGTCAAGTATTCCGGACGCGCGTCGCGCGGACGCGCGTCGAGAAAGCCATCGCATACGAACGGTTTCTTGACACGCGCGCTCGACACGGGCTCGCGCCGCCGTGTCGCCCGCCGCCTCAGCTCCCCGGCGAGGCCGCGCTCAGCTTCTCCACCGCAGCCTGCGCGCGGCGCGCCGCCTCGTCCACGCCGATCCGCCCGCTGATCGCCGCGCCCACCGCCTTCGAGATCGGCTGGGGGCCGACCAGCGCGCCGAGCAGCGCGGCCTGGCCCTGCTCGAAGCCCCAGCGCCGGAAGCTGCGCACGCCCTCGCCCAGGGACTCGATCGACTCAGCGGAGTAGAAGCGCTCCAGCGGCGCCTTGCGCTCGACGCCGCTGCGCAGGTTGGCCCACTGCCGCGCGAAGCGCTCGGGATCCGCGGCGTCGCCGAGACGGACGGGGTACTTGCCCTGCGGGGAGAGCGCCAGCCAGCGCGCGTAGCCGTCGGACAGCATGTAGGCGACGAAGCGCTTGGCCGGCTCGACGGCCCCACCCGAGACGATGCCCCACCCGTTGATGGAGCCGTACTGCGCCCGCTCGGGGCTGCGCCCGTTCCCCAGCGCGCCGACCAGGCCGCTGTTGCGCGCCAGGAAGGCGGGATCCTCTTTGCACTGCGGGCACGTCGGCACCGCGTCGTCGCGCAGCCCCGCCATCGCGTCGAGCAGGAACGGCGACCAGAAGATCATCGCCGCGCGCCCGGCGAAGTAGGTGTCGCGGGTGGAGTCGACGTCCTGCGGGCCCGGGACCGACGTGTTGCGCGCCAGGTCGACGTACAGGCGGAACGCCGCGCGGCAGCGTGGGGACGTGAGCGTGATCTCGCCGACGTCGTCGACGAGCTGGCAGCCCGCGATCAGTGCGACGTGCTCGAACGTCTCCGCGGTGAAGCCCGTGCCCGGGGCGGTGGCCAGCGTGATGCCTGCGAGCCCGTCACGGTGGAGGCGCCTGGCTGCGCGGCGCACGTCGTTCAGGGTGCGCGGCTCGTCGAGGCCCGCAGCGCGGAACAGGTCCTTGCGGTAGATGAGCAGCTGGCCCCAGCCGTCGCTGGGCACGGCCACGACGCTGCCCTCCCGGCTCACGAGGCGCAGCGCGGTCTGGGAGAACGTCTCCTCGCGCAGCTGGCGCACGACCTCCTCGGCCGCGCCCGTGTCGAGGATCCCGTCGCGCGCATAGGCGTGCGCGCTGTCGAGCGGGAGCTGCATGACGTCGGGCAGGGTGCCGGTGGCCCTCGCCCGCTCGACGCGCGGGACGAGCTGGTCCTCGCCGATGGCGACGACCCGCACCTTGATGCCGGTCGCGCGCGTGAGCGCGGCGACGTTGGCGATCGTCGCCCGGACGCGATCGGGCTGGTTCTCCCCGATCCAGAGGGTGATGCTCTGCTCCGCGCGCTCCTCATCGCCCGCTCCGCCGTCGTCGCCGCCGCCGCAGCCCGCCGTCGCGAGCGCCAGCATCGCGGCGGCGATCAGCGTGCAGCGTCGAGCGGCCACGACGGCATTCTCTCCGCTCGGGCCACCGTCCGGGGCGGTAGGGTCGGCGTGCGGAGGGACTCGTGGTCGTAGGCAGCGACAACGGCGGGCAGCAGTCGGGGCGGGAGGCCCTGCACGCCGCGTTGCAGCGTCTGTATGCGGACGCCGTCCTGCGCGGGGACGAGGTCGCCGCCGAGCGCGTCATCCGCGACGCGATCGACGCGCGCCTGGACCAGGCGACCATCGACGAGGACGTCATCGGCCCGGCGATGCGGATGGTGGGCGACCTCTGGGAGGACGGCGACCTGACCGTGGCCGACGAGCACCTGGCCACGGAGATCACCGTCCGCATGCTCGCGCTGCAGCGCGAGGCCTTCCGCGTCGCGCGGCGCCGCGCCTCCGCGCGCGTCCTGCTGGCGGCCGTCGAGGGCGAGCGCCACGTCGTCGGGCTGGGGATGGTGGGCAACCTGCTGCTGGAGGGCGGCTACGACGTGCGCATGCTGGGCGCCGACGTGCCGCTCGACACGCTCCCCGCGGCGCTCGACCGCCACGAGCCGGCCGTCGTCGGGCTCACCGTCACCATGCCGGCGCTGGGGTCGGTCGCCGAGCAGGCGGTCGAGCTCATCCGCTCCACGCCCTCGCTGGCCGGCGTCATGCTCGGCGGCGCCGGCCTGCCCCCGCGGCTGCGCGGCGACCCGCGGCTGGTGATCTGCCGCGGCGTGGGCGACGCGGTCGAGACCGTCGACGCCCTCGTGCAGCGCGCGTCGTCGAACTGACGCCGCGCTGCGCTCAGCGCGCGTGCGTCCAGTCCGTGAAGCCCATGACCTTGCCGGGCGTCGACGGCGTGCTCGCGCGGAACCACGGGCCGTAGGCGTGGTTGAGAAGCCAGGGCTGCCATGTGTCGTCCGCCTGCGCCCACCAGCCGCCGTGGTGCACGTCGAGACGGTGCAGGTACAGCGCCGCGCGCAGGAGCGCGCGATGCGACCAGCCCCAGGCGTCGACGCCGCGGCGCGACAGCAGCTCGGCCTGCACGACCGCGCCCTGCAGCGCCTCCCACGGGTAGACCGTGTGACAGGGCGCGGGCTGGAACGAGCAACCGCGGCGCATGTCGTCGGGCAGGGCGCCGTCGACCGACATGCCGCCCTTCACGGCACCGGGCGGGTTGATCCCGAGCGGCACCGCCGGGTCGCCCTGGAACGAGAGGTCGCCGAACTCGAAGCCGCGGTGGGCGCTGCGGTCCCCGAGCCAGCCCTTGAAGACGTAGACGGCGCGCAGGAAGTCGGCGGTGTCGCCGAGGTAGAGGTCGGCGGCCATCCGCGCCGCGCCGGCCATCGTGCCCCAGTTGTTGGGGCGCTGCTCGTGGGTGGAGATCAGCGTGTCGCCGTCGAGCGGCACCGTGCGCACCGCGGCCAGCCAGGCGCGGAAGCGCGCGTCGAGCGCCGGCGCGACCCGCCGCAGGCCGATCACGTCGGCCGCGATCACGTACGAGGGCAGGTTGCGGCCCAGAGCCAGCGTGCGGCCGCCGGCCTCGGTGCCGATCGCGGCCCGGATCCCGTCGATCGCGCGCATGAGCGCGGCGCCGTCGCCGGTGCGGGCGCTCACGAGCGCGGCGGCGAGCGTCCGCGTGTCGTGGTCGGAGTCCTGGTCGGCGACGCTCGCCGGTCCGCCCGCCGTGTCGGCGGCGCGCTTCAGGGCGTCCCACGCTGCGCCGCTCGTCGGGCGCGCCATCAGCTCGCCGCGCGAGGTCCACAGCCCCCCGACCGCGGGACCGGCGGCGGCCGTCGGCGCGAGGGCCAGCGCGGTGAGCGCGGCGAGCGCGACGGTCAGGCCGAGACGAGATGCGGCGCGTGCGGGCAACGTGGGACGTCCTGGGGTCGGGCAATCGACCGTAAAACGGTTCGGCTCCGTACCGGGGGGATCTTTGTCGCCTGGGCACTCGTCAGACGCCGCCGCTATCAGCCACCATGACGGCGGTGGCCGGCAAGCACACGAACATCGACCGGCGGGGGCTCCCGCGCCTGTCCCCCGCGCTGGCCGGCTCGCCGCTCGCCACACTGCTCGGCGGCGCCGCCTCGGTGGACGACGCGGCCGCAGGGGCGGTCATCGCCCGATGAGCGACGACGCTCCGGCCGGCGGCCCGCGGGCGCGCGACGCGCTCAACGACCGCTCGCTGCTGGTCGACACCGCGCTCTCCCCGATCGTCTTCCTCGGCGTCAACGCGGTGGCCGGCCTCAGCGCCGCGGCGATCGCGGCGCTCGGGCTCGCGCTCGCCGTCGTGCTGACCCGCGTCGTGCGCCGCCAGCCGGTGGCCAACGCGGTGGGCGGCCTCGTCGGTGTCGGCATCGCGGTGCTGATCGCGCTGGCCACCGGCAGCGCCGAGGGCTACTTCCTGCCTCGCGTGGTGCTCAACGCCGCCTGGGCGCTCGCCTTCCTGGTCAGCATCGTCGTGCGCCGGCCCGCGGTCGGGATCTTCGCCCAGCTCGTGCACGGCATGCCCGAGGACTGGCTGGCCAACCCGCCCGTGCGCCGCGCCTTCACCGAGGCGACGGTGATCTGGGTCGTCTACTACGCGGGCAAGGCGATCGTCTACGGCGTGCTCATCGAGGCCGGCGAGCTCGGGGCACTCGCGGCGGTGTCGTTCGTGCTCGGCTGGCCGGTGTTCATCGGCCTGTTCGCCGTCACCTACGTCTACCTGCGCTGGAGGATCGAGCGCCTCGGCGGCCCGCCGCCCCCTGACCCCGCGCCGGCAGCCGCCTAGCGCCGGCAGGCAGACGGCCCGACGTGAGCGCCCGGGGCGCCGGGAGACCGGCGCCCCGGAGCCCTGCTACGTCCTACCCGCCGTTGTGCGCCCCGGCGAGCGCGTGCGCCCCGACGCCGACCTTCTTGATGGCCTCGGTGTACATCGTCATCTCCGGTCCGACGGCCTCGCCGGTCCTCGCCGGCACCACGCCGAAGTTCTCGGCGATGAGGGTGGCGTCGATGACCCCGCGGCGGAACTCCTCGTCGTCGGCCAGCGCCGAGCACTGCGCCTGGCTGCCGTGGACCATGAAGAACCCGCCGAGCTCACCGCCGTGAGGGTCGAGCAAGCAGACGTCCATGCCTTCGATACGCCCGTCCGACTGCATGCGTCCGAACATGCCGACGAACTCGTTGAAGACCTCGACCGCGCGCTCCTCGCGGCCGCGAACAGGCTGACCAAAACCGATGAACATCGCCCGATCGGCCATCACCGCTCCTTCCTGTTGCTGACCGACCGAACCTCTCACGTTCGCTCCCCTAGGGTCAACGTCATGGCGGGCTGCTGCGATCCCCGGGGCTGTGACCAGTTCTTCGGCACGCGCTTCGCCCGCCGCATGGCCGACCGCTACCGCAAGCGTGGGCTGGACAGGCCGGGGCGCAGGATGGTCGAGTTCCTCGAACGTCGCGGCATCGAGGGCGCGACCGTCCTGGAGGTCGGCGGCGGCGTCGGCGAGATCCAGCTCGAGCTGCTCGAGCGCGGTGCCGCGCGCACGGTCAACCTCGAGCTCTCGGAGGCCTACGAGCCCGACGCCCGGCGACTCCTGCGCGAGGCGGGCGTCGAGGACCGCGTGCAGCGGCGTCTGCACGACATCGCCGTCGATCCCGCCGGCGTGGAGCCGGTCGACGTCGTCGTGCTGCACCGGGTCGTCTGCTGCTACCCCGACTACGAGCGGCTGCTCACCGCAGCGGCCGACCACGCCGGGCGCCTGCTCGTGTTCAGCCATCCACCGCGCAACGTGATCTCACGGGCGCTGATCGGGCTGCAGAACCTCGGCTTCCGCCTGACCGGCAAGGAGTTCAGGACGTTCGCCCACCCTCCCGCGGCGATGCTGGCGGTCCTGGAGCAGCGTGGCCTGCGCCCGGCGTTCGTGCATCGCGGGATGCCGTGGCAGGTGGCGGGGCTGGAGCGCGCCTAGCGGCCACCGGCCCCGGGCCCCTGGGCCATGGCTTTCCAACCGGATATCGCCCAGTAGCGAACGGCCGCCCGGGGCACGCTTGCCCTTGCTTGTCGCAAGCGCCAGAGTCGACCCGTGGATCCGGACTTCGCGGTGCGGCTCGCGGCCATCGAGCATCTGCATGCGCTCGGGCGCCGGTTCGACGACTTGATTCCGCGCCGCGAGCTGCTCGAGAACCTCGAGGTCGGCGGCGTCCGCTATCCACTCGTCAACCCCCAGTCCGGCATACATCGTCCTCGCCTGTTCCGCGGTCCGGCAGCGCTCACGATCGTGACGACGGCGCCCAAGCCGAATGCGCCCCCGCCCTACGACGATGCGTTCGACGAGGAGAGGGGCACGATCCTCTACAGCTACCGGCAGGGACCGATCGACAGCGCGGACAACCGCTCGCTCCGCGCCGCGTTCGCCGAGCAGGTGCCGCTGGTGTACCTGATGGGCATCGCGCCGTCGGTGTACTCGCTGTCAGCACCGGTCTACGTCGTCGACGATCGGCCAAGCGATCGCGCCGTGCTCGTCCAGATCGGTAGCCGCGCGACCGACCTGACGCCGGATGGCATCCGCTCAGACGCGGACGTGCGCCGATACGCGTTGCGCGAGGTGCGGTATCGGCTCCACCAGCACCAGTTTCGTTACCGCGTATTGGCCGCCTATCGCCAGCGGTGCACCATCTGCGCCCTGCGCGAGCGCTCACTTCTTCAGGCGGCGCACATCGTCGAGGACTCTCACGATCAGGGCGCCGCCGTCGTGCGCAACGGGCTGGCGCTGTGTGCGATCCACCACCTTGCCTACGACCGCCACGTCCTCGGCATCGATCCGGGCGGCGTTGTGCATCTCGCACCGCGGGTCCTCGACGAGCACGATGGCCCGATGCTGCGATCCGGGCTGCAGAGCTTCCACGGCGAGCGCATCGCCATGCCGTCGCGAGCCGACGACCGCCCCGACCCCGAGCGCCTGCGGCTGCGGTTCCAACGATTCCTCGCCGCCTGAGCCAGGAACGAAGTCCGCATGGCCAGGATGAACAAGGCCGGGCTTGTCAGGGGGCTGCGCAAGCGCTGACCGCAGCCGGTGAGCGGTCCTCCGGCGCCGCACCGAGAAGCTTGCCTAGGCACTGATCCGGGTCTATGCTCGCCCGGTCGTGTGGTCCAGCCGCGACATCCCGGTCCTGCTCCTGCTCTCGGTGCTGCTCGCGCTGGGCCTCGCGGCCGGCGCGCAGGCCAGCAGCATCGTCTACATCAAGCGCGGTGACGTCTGGCTGGCCAAGTCGGACGGCACAGGCCAGAGGGCGCTCACGAGGAACGGCACGCCGAGCAACCCGTACCGCTCACCCGCCTACTCCGACGCCGGCGTGATCACCGCCGTCCGCGGTCGGCGCGACATCTACTTCTTCAACCGGCGCGGCAGGCAACTGCGGCGCAAGCGCGATCTCTCGGGCGGGCCCACACCCCCGTTCGACTCGGTGATCATCGACCACGCGATCTCGCCTGACGGGCGTCGCCTGGCCTCCACGCTGTGGATCACGGTGCGCAATAGCGATCCGAGGCCGGGCGAGCCGACCGGGACCGACTACAACACCAGCGTCTGGTACTCGCGTGCCTCGGACGGCCGGCTGCAGGGCACGACTGACGCCGGCCAGAACACGACGTGGGTGACGAACACGCGGCCGGTCATCTTCGCGCCTTACGTCTACCACTCGGCTGACGCCTGGACCGTGGACCTCGGCAGCCCGGCCGCCCCAACCCAGTGGTTCCAGGACCGCGCGACGGTCGACGTGCTCGACCCCAGCGATGGCGAGCCGCTCAACGACGGCGAGCTCACGCGCGCTCAGGACAAGCTCGCGGTCGTCCGCGGTCCGAGCACGACCGCGAGCTCGGCGCCGACGATGATCAGGGTTTACGCGGTGTCGAGCCTTACCGCCCGGCCCACCGAGCGCTGCGACCTTCGCTCGGCGCCGAACACACGCATCGAGAGCCCGAGCTGGTCCCCCGACGGCAAGCGCCTTGCCTGGGGCGAGCGCAGCGGGATTTGGGTCAGCCCGATCGCCGGCAGCACCGGCCCGTGCGCTGAGGCGCCCAGGCGGCTCATCGCGGGCGGCTCAGAGCCCGACTGGGGCCCGGCGAACGTGCCCTAGCCGCCTCAGCGGCCGTCGGCGGCCGATGCCGGTGAGCTAGCGGCCGCGAGGATCGCCTCGACCGAGCGGTCGACGTCGCCGGCGGTCGTCTGCCAGCCGACGATCGAGACGCGCATCACCGCCCGCCCTCGGAAGGTGCTGCCGCTCAGCCAGCACGTCCCGTCGCGCTGCACGCGCTCGATCACCGCGTTCGTGGCCTCGTCGTCGTCGGAGAAGCGCACCAGCACCTGGTTGAGCACGACGTCGTTGAGGACCTCGACGCCGTCCTCGCGCTCGAGCCGGGCCGCCATGCGCCGTGCGTGGTCGCAGCAGCCGTCGACCAGCGCCGCCAGCCCGTCGCGCCCGAGCGAGCGCAGCGCCGCGTAGACCGGCAACCCGCGGGCGCGGCGCGAGAACTCGGGCGACCAGTCGAAGCCCCAGGGCTCGTCGTCGTCGTGCGAGGGGATGTAGGCCGACGTGGAGGTCATCGCCGCGCGCTGTGCGGACGCGTCGGCCACCGCGGCGATGCCGCAGTCGTAGGGCACGTTCAGCCACTTGTGGCCATCGGTCGCCCACGAGTCGGCCTGCTCGTAGCCGTCGAGCAGGTGCCGGCGCTGCGGGCTGACCGCCGCCCACAGCCCGAAGGCGCCGTCGACATGACACCAGGCGGCGTGCGCGCGGCACGCCTCGACGATCTCGGCGAACGGGTCGAACGCCCCGGTGTTGATCTCGCCCGCCTGCGCGCAGACGATCGTCGGGCCGTCGTAGCGGTCGAGCTCCGCGCGCAGCTCCTCGGGCCGCATGCGGCCCTGGTCGTCGCACGCCAGCAGCCGGGCCCGGTCGCCGCCGAGCCCCAGCATCCGGCACGCCACCTTCACGGTCACGTGCGCGTGCTCGCCCGCGACGACCCGCACCTCGGGCGCCCCCTGCAGCCCCTGTCCGTCGACGTCCCAGCCCACGTCGCGCAGCACCGCGTGGCGTGCCGCGGCCAGGCACGTGAAGTGCGCCATCTGGCAGCCGGTGACGAACCCGATCCCGCACGTCGCCGGCAGCCCGAGGAGCTCGCGCACCCAGCCGCCGGCGACCTCCTCTGCGACCGACAGCGCCGGGGCGGGCGTGTAGCCGCCGGTGTTCTGGTCCCAGGCCGACGTCAGCCAGTCGGCGGCGACCGCGACCGGCAGCGCGCCACCGATGACGAAGCCGAAGTAGCGCGGCCCGGCCGAGGCGATGAGGCCCGGGTCCACGTCACGGGCGAGATCGGCCAGCACGTCACGTGGGTCCTCGCCCGTGTCGGTCAGCGGCCGCGCGAGTCGCTCGCGCAGCGCGCCGATGTCCGCCCGAGCGCCGACCGGTCGCTCGGGCAGCGTGGCGAGGAACGCATGGGCGAGACGCGCCGCGTCGTCGAGAACCTCGTAGCGCCTGTCCATCGGGCGAATGTACCCGGGAGTGCGTGCGGCCGCAGATCATGCGACAGGCGCCGGCCGCGTCCTCGCGGCGGCGGCGATGCCCCAGAGCATCGCCCACCCCGATGAGCTCCCCCAGCGGCGCAGCACGCGCGAGCGGCGGGTGACGCCCTCCCGGTCGCCGGCGAGGGCGGCGACGACCACGGCGGCGACAGCGGCAGGCAGCTCGCCGCGCTGCGCGCATCGCAGGTAGGCGAGACCGATCGGCGACGAGCGGCCGGCCGCCGGCGCGCAGACGTCCACGGGGTCGCCGGTGGCCGCCGCCCAGCCCGCGTACCCGGCGAGGACATCGTCGCCCGCCGGCGTCAGCCCTTCGCCGCGGCCCGCCAGGAGTCCGACCGCCCGCGGCAGCTCGGCGCGCTCGAGCGCTCGGAGCCCGGGCAGCAGCGGGGCCGGCGGACGAGGGGCGACCGCGGCCGCGGCGGCGAGCGCGTCGCCCGCGTCGGGGGCCGGACGGGGCCAGGCGGGCACGCCCGCGACACGCATGCCGCAGAGGTCGATGCGCCGGGCTCCGACGCGGAGCGCCCCGGGCTCGACTCGGGCGTCGCGGGACCCGGCATCGGCGGGCTCGCCGCCGAGCCCCGCGACGAGCAGCGACAGCGGGCCGAGCGCGGACCGCGGGCCGGCCACCAGCAGCCACGCGTCCTCGCCGAGGCGGACGTACCCGCCCGTGCCGAGCGCCACCTCGAGCCGCCCGCGCCCGCCCGCCGCCAGAGCGCGCGCCGCACCAGGGCCCGCAAGCAGCGCCCGCGGCTGCGCGGTCACGCCGCGTCGAGATCTGAGGCCAGCGCTGCGAGCGCGTCGGCGAACGGCGCCAGCGGCTGGTGGGCGACGCCGGCACCGATCTGCCCCGCGCCCGAGGAGGCGTGCAGCACCCCGGTGGTGACCTGCGGGGTCACGCCGAGCTCGACCACGAGCCGCGCATCGATCCCGACCGGCGCGCCCGCGAAGTCCAGCGACGGGATCGTGAACCGGTCCGACCGCGCCGCGCAGATCTCGCCCATGAGGCGCGTGCGAGCGACGGCGTCCGCGGCGCCGCCGCCGAAGAACCCGGCCACCGCGGGCGACGCGGCGAGCGCCATGCCTCCGAGGCCGACGCACTCGATCACCGCTGAGTCGCCGATGTCCCGCGCGGCGTCGCGGTCGGTGAAGCCGTCGCGCAGCAGGGCATCCTTGACCGGCGCGGCCGGCGCCTCGAACCAGCGCCCCGGGAGCCCGGCGATGCGGATGCCCGCGGCGGTGCCGTTCCGCGCGATGAGGTTGACGATCGTCGAGCCGCGCACGCCCTCGGCGGCCAGCGAGGCGCACTTGGCCGCCGCCATCGTCAGCGTGAGGAAGAAGTGGTGGTTGCCGGCGACGAAGCGCGCCACCTCCTCGGCGCGGGGCGGCGGCTCCTCGGCGCCCAGCGCAGCGAACCCGGCGGCGAGCTCGCGAAGCAGCAGGTTGCCCGCGGCCTGGCTGCGCATGTGCAGCTCGTCGCCCATCTGCAGCGCCTGCGCGGCGATCGCGAACACGTCGAGGGGACCCTCGCGCTCGAGCAGTCGCGCGAGCAGCGGGCCGGCGACATCGCCGAAGAAGCGCAGCCGCGCCACCGACTCGTCGTCGCCCACACCGAACCACAGCGTGTTGCCCGGGCCCTCGTTCAGCGTCGAGAACGCGCGCACGCCCGCGTCGACGTCCTCGACGACCCACACAGGCATCGAGGGCGAGCAGACACCCGTCATCGGCCCCACGTGCTGGTGCTCGTTGCCGCTCGCCAACGTTATGTCGCCCGCGGCGAGCATCGCCGCCGCCTCCGAGCGATCCCGCGCCCAGCCCTCGAACACGCACGCCGCGGCGAGCGCGCGCCGCTGCGGGTCGCAGGTTCGCTCCCAGCCGATCGGCGGTCCCGCGTGCAGCAGCATCCTCCCGCTCAGGCCCGCGATCGCCTCGCCCGCCGGCGAGACCGTGACCGCCCGCGGCCGGGCGGCCTCGATGCGCGCGACGACGTCGGCGTTGGCCGCGTCGACGAGCTCGCCGTGCCGGCCCCAGAGGCGCTCGAGCAGCGCGACGACGTCCGGGTCCCCCCCGCCCGGCGGCCGCCAGTCGACGTCGAGCGCCGCTGCGCCCTGGTCGCGCAGCGCGGCGCCGAACGATGCGAGCCCCACGTTGACCGCCGCGATGCGCGCCGGCAGGGCGTCCGTCAGACTCGCCGCTCGTTGCCCGACCTGCATCAGCTGGCCGCCCTGATCCGCGACGCGCCCGGCCTGCGCGCCAAGCGCGAGCTCATGCTCGTGGCGAGCGCGCTGCCCGCGATCGACGGCGACGACGCCGCCCTGATCCGCCATGGAGACGACCACCTCGTCCTCGCGGCCGAGGCGATCCTCCCCGCCCTCGTCGAACGCGACCCGTTCGGCGCCGGAGCTGCCGCGGTGGCGACCAACGTCGCCGATGTCCGGGCGATGGGCGGCCGCCCGGTCGGGCTCGTCGACACGCTCGTCAGCCCCGACCGCGAACACGCCGAGCGCGTGCTCGACGGACTGGCCTGGGCCGCCGGCCTGCTGGGGGTCGACGTCGTCGGCGGCCACCTGACGCTGGGCGGCGCGCCGGCGCTGGCGGCGTTCTGCACGGGCATCGCGCGCACACCGCTGCGCGCCGCCGCGGCGCAGCCGGGCGACGCCCTCGTGGCGGCGTTCTGCCTCGACGGGGAGTACCGCGGCGAGGCGCCGTTCTTCAGCTCGCTGCGCCGGCGCGCGCCCGAGCGGCTGCGCGACGACGGCGAGGCTCTCGTGGAGGTCGCCGACCGCGGTCTGTGCCGCGCGGCGCGCGACGTCTCGATGCCCGGCGTCGCCGGCTCGCTGCTCCAGCTGCTCGAGCTCGCGCGCTGCGGGGCGACGGTCGACCTCGACCTGCTGCCGCGACCCCCCGCCACCCCGCTGGAGCGCTGGCTCGTGACGTTCCCGAGCTTCGGCTTCGTGCTCGCCGCAGTGCCGGGCCGCGAGCAGGAGGCGCTCGAGCCCTTCCACGCGCGCGGGCTGGCCGCCGCGGTCTGCGGGCGGTTCGACGCCACGCGGGTCCTGCGCCTCGCCGCCGGCGGCGCGGTCGCCGACGTCTGGGACCTCGGCGGCGATCCGCTCACGGGGCTCGGCGGCTGACGCGCCGGGCGGGCGAGAGCCGGATGTCCATCGGCTGATGATCGACGCCGTGAAACGGCCGTACGGCATCACTCGTGCGCCATCCGAGCGCCTCGAAGAAGCGCACGTTGGGCACCTGGATCATCGCGGTCATCCGAGCGCCGCCGCGGCCGCCGGCCGTCCGCACGGCGAAGCGCACGAGCGCCGCCCCGAGCAGCCCGTGACGCAGCTCGGACAGCACCGCCAGCCTGTCGCCCTTCCAGAGGCCGGCATCGTCGAGCGGGTACAGGCGAACCGTGCCGCCGATCACGCCGGCGACCGTCCCGACGGCGTGCATCGTCCGCGGGTCGTCGTCGCGATCGTCGCGGTCGTCGCGGGGGAAGAGCGCCTGCTCGTGGACGAACACCGCGCGGCGCACCGCGAAGTGCCGCTCGAGGTCTTCGGGCGATCGCGCGACGCGGCACGCGCCGGCCGCGTCCGGTCGGCTAGCCGGCCTGACCGACGGACTGTGCGCGACGCTCACGCAGCTCCTCCTTCCGGAAGACGCGCTCCCAGGCCGACAGCCCCGAGCAGGCCTGGCAGCGAGCGCAACCGGCTGCGGCGCCGTCGTGGTCGAGTCCGCTCGCGGCCAGCATCGCCGAGACCGAGCGGTAGATCGCGGCCACGTAGTCCGGGTCGGGCGGCGGCACGCCGGCCATGAGCGTCCCCGGCACGGGCCGCAGCGGGACCACGAACGGGTACACGCCGAGCTCGATCGCGCGGCGGCAGCCCTCCTCGGTCAGCGTGCGCCGCTCGCCCATCCCGAGGATCACGTAGGTCGACACGCGCCCGCGCCCGAAGACCTCGACAGCCCGCTCCCAGCAGCGGAAGTACCCGTCGATCCCGCACTGCGCCTTGCCGGGCGCCACGAGCGCGAGCACGTCGGGGTCGAACGTCTCGATGTGGATGCCGACGGCGTCGACGCCGGCGTCGTGCACCTGCTCGAGCACAGCGAGGTCGTCGGGCGGCTCGAACTGGACCTGCACGGGCAGGCCGCTGGCCTCCTTGATCGCGCCGGCGCACCGGGAGATGTAGAGCGCGCCGCGGTCGCGGCGGTTGATCGACCCGGTCGTCAGCGTCGCGTCGACGGCACCGTCGAGCTCGCGCGCCGCCGTGCACACCTCGGCGAGCTGTGCCGGGGTCTTGACCGGGATCGTCCGCTCGCCGCGCGTCAGCTCGATGCCACAGAACCCGCACTGCTCGGGCGTGCCCCAGTAGATGCACTTCTGCACGACGGTCGACGCGATCGAGTCGAGATGCAGGAGCGCGATCTTCCAGTACGGCACGCCGTCGGCCGTGGTCATGCCGTAGATCCTGGGCTGCGGCGGCACGGCCACGGGTCCGACGTACTCGTCGCCGTGGTAGAGCCGGGCGCCGTGCTCGGAGATCCTCAGCCGGTACGGCGAGTCGCGCGCGAACCGCGAGTGCATCGGGACCGTGAGCGGCAGGCCTCGGACCCAGAGGAAGCCGGCATCCGACGGGCCCGCGCCGCCGAGCCGTCCCGGGATCGAAGCGGCGCCGGACTCGTCCTCGACGCGCACGCCCAGCGACTGCAGCTCGACGAGCAGCCGCCGGTCGTCGACGCCGAGGGCGTGCTCAGCCACGGCCCGCGAACAGGTCCTCGTAGTTCTGCCAGAAGACGCGGTCCTTGAGCTCCTGCGAGATGCCGCGAATGCCGTTGATCTTCCAGTACTCGCTGTCGAAGTCCGACCACGGCTCGTCGGACCCGAAGAAGACGCGGTCGCCCCCGATGCCCGTGCGCTCGATCTCGGTCAGCAGCCAGCGGGCCCCGAAGCCGATCGCCCACGAGGTGTCGGTGTAGACCTTGTAGCCCTGCTCGACCCACGACAGGAACTTGGGGACGAGCCGGATGTGGCCGGAGACCCCGCCGCCGAAGTGGACGAGGTAGATCTTGCAGCGCTTGCCGTACTTCTCCACGAGCGGCATGAAGTTCGTGATGTCCGAGTTGCCGCCCGGGCTGGTGTGGAAGTGGAAGATCAGGTCGTGCCGCTCGCAGGCGTCGAAGCACTCGTCGGCCAGGCTCAGCGTCTCCTCGTCCCACGTGCCCGGGTCCGGGTTCCCGCCCAGCAGGAAGGTGGTCTTGAGCGCCACGACGCGCGACTCGGCCGCCAGCTTCAGCGCCTTCCGCGTCAGCTCCGCGTTGCGCGGCAGGAACGACACCCACAGCGCCGCGAGCACACGGTCGTTCGCCGTCGCGGTCTCCAGCACGACGTCGTTGAGGTCGAACGAGATCTCGTGCACGGGGACGCCGTAGTTCGACATCGTGAGCGCCCGCTCGATGCCGAACTCGTCCATGTGCTTCTTCATGAACTCGTCCGGGGTGCGGTAGTCGTACACGGTCGGCTTCACGGGATGCTCGAGGTCGTAGAACTTCCACGGCGGGATCTCGCCGATGTGGCAGTGCGCGTCGATGATCCGCTTGGGATGGGTGGTCACGGGTCTCCTCCTGCCCCGAAGGTGGTGCGGGCCTGCCGGATGCGCGCGTCCCACTCCTCGTGCGTGTCGAAGGTGCGGGCGGGCACGATCGGCGGCTGGTCGACGAGCCACGCGCCGGTCGCCGGGTCGAGCTGCACGACCTCGAGCTCGAACGTCGCGATCGGGCGGTCCAGCTCGCTGCGGCTCGACGCGTGGATGGCACGGCCGCTGCGCACGTGCATCTCGAGCCGCTGGGATCCAAGCGGGGTCACGTCCTCGAACAGCACGACCCATTCGGCCCGCTCGCGGCGCGCGCGCTCGAGGCGCTCCCGCGCGATGTCCTTCGCGCGCTCGCGCGTGAGCTGCCGGTGGCGATGGCAGAACGCCGCGTCCCGCAGCGCGGTGACGTCCATGAACGCGCGCATGCTCGGCGCGCTGCGCGCGACGACCTCGGCCGCGACGTCGCGCCGCTCGTGCCAGGCCTCGACGAGGCCCTCGTCGGTGCGCACGTCGCCGAGCTCCTCGGCGACCGCGCGCACCGTGGTCACGTACTGCTCGTAGAGGGCGGCGTTGACCATCACCGTGGGGTAGACGCTCGCCTCTGCGCGCCGCCAGGCCGCCAGGATCTCGTCGCGATCGGTCAGCACATCGGCTGCCGGCCGCTAGACCGTCCAGGTGTTGAGCTGGAAGGCACGGTCGCGGAACGCCGTCAGCGCCGCGTCGAGCACGTCGAGCGGGTGGAAGGGCGTGACGCCCTCCATGAGCAGGTCCTCGGGGAACCCGTAGAGCGCGCCGCAGGCGAAGCGGCAGGCGTAGACGGTCCCGCCCTCGTCGAGGAACGTGCGGATCTGGTTGTTGATGGCCATGTGCCCCGGGAAGGCCTCGTCGCCGACCTTGGGGAATCCGCGCGAGCCGGACGCCATCAGCACACCGGGCCCGTACAGCACGAGGTGGGTCTTGAAGCCCTTGCGCAGCACGCGCGTCGTGGTCAGCAGGTTCACGAGCCCGACCGAGCCCTCGTAGGGCACGGTGTGCATGAACGTGTAGGCGGACTCGCCCTCCTCCGCCTGGACGTCCGGGAAGATCTTCTCGGTGACGTCGAACAGCTCGCTGCCGGCCGGCTGCTGGGCGATGGCTCCCTTCGACACGACGACCTCCTGGGTTGAGATCCCCGCAGCGCGGAGGGCACCGCGGGCGGTCCGTGTCGGATCGCAAACGCGAACCTCCCGCATCCACCGGCGCAAGTCAAGGGGCGACGTCGGCGTCCGTCCACCATGGGAAACGGGGGCGAGGGAGGTTGCACTGCCGTGTCGCAAAGTGCACGATACGTCCTCGAAGGTGAACGCGTGACCTACATCACGGCGTCGGTCGAGCAGGCGGTCTCCGAGCTCGGAGGGCAAGGTGGCGAACGCCCGCGCCGAGCGCGGCTGGTCGCTGCAGCAGCTCGCCGACCGCGCCGGGCTGTCGCCCGCCGCGATCCACAAGATCGAGAAGAGCGGGATGACGCCGACCATCACGAGCCTGATGAAGATCGCGGGGGCGCTCGGCAAGAGCGTGTCCTACTTCATCGACGAGTCCGAGCCGCTGCGTCCCGTCACGCACATCCGCGCCGCCGAGCGGCAGCTGCTCTACACCTCGAAGAAGGGCCTGACGCTCGAGAACATCTCCGGCCGCTACGGGCCGTTCTTCGTCGCCGGCGCCGAGGCCCACGTCGAGCCGAACGCCGACAGCGGCCCCGAGCCGATGGTCCACCCGGGCGAGGAGCTCGTGGTCGTCCTGCAGGGCTCGATGCGCTTCGAGGTCGGCGGCGAGCCCTACGAGCTCGCGACGGGCGACGCGCTGCACTTCCGCACGACGCTGCCGCACTCGTGGTCGAACCCCTCCAAGGACCCCGCCCGGGCGATCTGGCTCGCCATCCGGAGCTCGTGACGGGAGCGCCGGCGTGCGCATCGTCATCGCGCTCGGCGGCAATGCGCTCATCCGCGAGGGAGAGCGTGGCGGCTGGGACGAGCAGCGGCGCAACGCGCTGAGCGCGGCGCGGGCCGCGGCGCGGCTCGGGCGCGCCGGGCACGAGGTCGTGCTCGCCCACGGCAACGGCCCGCAGGTGGGGATGCTCGCGCTCCAGCAGGGGCGCGCCGCCGACGAAGTCCCCGCGCTGCCGTTCGATGCGCTCGTCGCGATGACACAGGGCCAGATGGGCTACCTGCTGCAGCAGGCGCTCGGCGACGTCGATCGCGAGCTGCCGACGGCGACGATCCTCACGCGCGCGATCGTCGCCCGTGGCGACCCCGCGTTCGCGGCGGCCCCCACCAAGCCGATCGGCCCCTTCTACGACGAGGCCGAGGCCCGGCGCCTCGCGAGCGAGCGCGGGTGGGAGGTCAGTCCGGACGCGGGCCGCGGCTGGCGCCGGATGATCGCGAGCCCGCGTCCGGTGGCGGTGGTCGAGCACGAGCAGATCGCGCTGCTCGCCCGGCAGGGGGTGGTCGTCATCGCCGCGGGGGGCGGCGGGATTCCCGTCGCCGACGGCGAGCACGGCCTCACCGGTGTCGAGGCGGTCATCGACAAGGACCGCTGCGCGACGGAGCTCGCGATCCAGATCGGCGCGGCACTGCTCATCCTCACGACCGGCGTTCGGCGCGTCTCGTTCGACTACGGCACGCGTTGGCAGCGGGACCTCGCCCGCCTGACCGTGTCCGACGCCCTGCGCCACCTCCGGGAGGGCGACTTCCCCGCAGGGAGCATGGGACCGAAGATCGAGTCCGCGGTGCGGTTCGCCTCAGGCTTCGGCCGGGTCGTGATCACCGACGCCCCGCGCCTGTCCCATGCCCTGGACGGCGACGACGGCACCTGGATCGTCCCCGATGACGAGGGCCCGTCCGTGGTGGCGCCGGCGCCGGCGGCGACATGATGTGGCGGGCCCGCGTGATCCCCAATCGCTACGCCGACAGCGTGCGCCTGATGGCCGTCGCCCGTGAGGTGCGCGGCCTGTCGGGCGTACGGGGCTGCGAGGTCGCGATGGGCACGCCGGCGAACCTCGCGGCGCTCGCCGCGCAGGGCGTCGAGGTCGACGCGGGACCGGGAGACGTGGTCATCGCCGTGAGCGCGCCGGAGCGCGACGGCGAGGATGCGCTGCGCGCCGCTGAGCGCCTCCTCGCGGAGCCCACCCCCGTGGACGGCTCCGCCCCGGGCGGCGCCGGGCCGCCGCCGCGCTCGGTGCCGGCCGCCGCCGTCCGGCTCGCGGACGCGAACCTCGCGCTCGTCTCGGTGCCCGGGGAGTACGCGGCGCTCGCGGCGCACCAGGCGCTCACCCGCGGGCTGCACATCTTCCTGTTCTCCGACCACGTGACGGTCGAGCAGGAGGTGGAGCTCAAGCGCCGCGCTGTGCGCAGCGGTCTGCTCGTCATGGGGCCGGGATGCGGCACGGCGATGCTCGGCGGGACCGGGCTGGGCTTCGCCAACGTCGTGCAGCCGGGGCCGGTGGGCATCGTCGCCGCGGCGGGGACCGGCGCCCAGGAGGCGGCGTGCCTGGTCGATGCAGCCGGAGTGGGCATCTCGGAGATCGTCGGGGTCGGCGGCCGCGACCTGTCCGCGGAGGTCGGGGGCGCGATGTTCCGCGCCGGCATGCGGCTGCTCGCCGGCGACGACGCGACCGAGACACTGCTGCTCGTGGCCAAGGCGCCGGCACCGCAGGTCATCCGCGAGCTGGCGGTCGGCGCGCCGAAGGACAAGCGCGTCGTCGCGGCGTTCGTCGGCGCCGACCGCGCCGACACCCCGTTCGAGGTGCACCGAACCCTCGAGGCCGCGGCGCTGGCGGCGGCGTACGCGCCGCCGCCCGACTGCACGGCGCTCGAGCGCGCGGTGGACGAGCGGCGCGCGCGCAGCGCCGGCCGCCGCGTCCTGGGCCTGTTCTCGGGCGGCTCGCTGGCCCACGAGGCGGTGACCATCCTCGAGGCGCAGCTCGGCCCGGTCGCGGGCAACGTCGGGCACGGAGGCCCGCTCCAAGACGGGACCGGGGGCCACACCGTGCTCGACCTCGGCGAGGAGGAGTACACCCGCGGGCGGCCCCATCCGATGGTCGACCTCGACCTGCGCGCGGAGATGCTCCAGCGGGTCAGGGCCGGTGACGACGTGGGCTGCGTGCTGCTCGACGTCGTGCTCGGGCACGCCGCGCATCGCGACCCCGCGCGCGAGCTCGCTCCCGCGGTGGCGAGGATCGCGGGCGAGGCGACGGTGCTCGTGCGTGTGTGCGGCACGCGCGCCGACCCGCAGGATGCAGACGGGCAGGCCAGGACGCTGCGCGAGGCCGGTGCGCTCGTCGCGCCCTCCAACGCCGCCGCGAGCAGGCTCGCGCTGCGGGCGGTGGCTTAGTGGCCCCCGGTGTCCGCGAACACGCGGCCTCGCGATGATCGCCCGCCTGCGGGTCGCGATGCTGACGTACTCGGTCAAGCCGCGGGGCGGCGTCGTGCACGCGATCGCGGTCGCCGAGGCGCTGTCGGACCGCGGTCACGACGTCGAGCTGTTCGCCGTCGGGCGGCCGGGCGAGCGGTTCTTCCGTTCGCCGGCGGTACCGGCGAACGTGATCGCCCACACGCCGCCGGACGCCCCCTTCGACGAGCGCATCGCCTCCCTGATCGCCGGCTATGCGCGCGGACTGCGCGAGCCGCTGGCCGGCGACCGCTTCGACGTGGTCCACGCGCAGGACTGCATCTCCGCGAACGCTGCGCTCATGCTGCGCGACGAAGGCGTGGTGCCGCGCGTGCTGCGTACCGTGCATCACGTCGACGCCTTCACGTCGCCGTCGCTGGTGGCCTGCCAGGAGCGCTCGATCGTTGCGCCGGACGGCGTCGTCTGCGTCTCCGAGCCGTGGGTGCAGCACGTACGCGACGAGTTCGGAGTGCGGGCCGGCATGGTGGCCAACGGCGTCGACCGCCGCCGCTACCGGCCACCGCGCGACGCTCGCGAGCGCGCCTCCGATCGCGCGGCGCTCGGTCTCGGAGACCGTCTCACGGTCCTGGCCATCGGTGGCGTCGAGCCTCGCAAGGGCTCGCTCACGCTCATCGAGGCGTTCGCGGCCCTGCGCGGTCTGCGTCCGCAACGCGACCCGCTGCTCGTGATCGCCGGCGGCGCGACGCTGTTCGACTATCGCGACGAGATCGCGCGCTTCGCGTCACGTCGCGCGGAGCTCGGCCTCGGCGACGACTCGGTGCGGATGCTCGGCCCGGTTGACGACGAGGCCCTCGAGCGCCTGTACCGCGCGGCTGACGTGCTGGCGTTCCCCTCCGTCAAGGAGGGCTTCGGCCTCGTGGTGCTCGAGGCCCTCGCCTCCGGCCTGCCGGTCGTCGCCTCGGACCTCGACGTGCTGCGGGGCTTCCTCATCGACGGCCGCAGCGCCCTGCTCGTGCCGTGCGGCTCGGCTCCGGCGCTCGCCCGCGCCCTGGAGCGGGTGGCCACCGACGCGAGCCTGCGGGGGCGCCTGCGGGCGGGCGGCCACGCCGTCGTCGCCGAGCATGGCTGGGACGCCGCGGCGAGGGCGCACGAGCGCGCGTACCGGGACTTCCTCGCCACCGCGCTCGCGGTCGTGGCCTGATGGCCGACCGGCTCGAGGTCAGCGCGGTGTGGCGCGGCGGCTGGGCGACCGACGTCACGGCGCGCGGTCACGAGGTGCGCGTCGACGAGCCCGCGAGCGCCGGCGGCGGCGACAGCGGCATGATGCCGACGGAGCTGTTCTGCGCCTCGCTCGCGAGCTGCTTCTGCCTCGCGGTCGCGTTCGCGGCGCGCAAGGACGGCCTCGAGGTGCCGGCCCTCAGCGTCGTGGTGACTGCGGAGCGCGCCGGCCGGGAGCTGCGCTACGAGCACATCGCGGTGCAGACCAGCGCGGCGCTCGACGACGAGACACTCGCCCGGCTCGTACGCCGCGCGCGCCCGTTGTGCTGGGTCTCCAACACGCTGGCCGAGGGCGTCGTCGTGGAGTATGGTCGTACTTCACTAGACGCGCATTTCGGAAAGTAAACGGGACATGGCACTGGAGAACGCGGCCGAGCTGGCTGACGTGCTGTGCCGGCGCGAGCGCCTCGGCAAGGTCTTCGCGCGCCACGCGTACGGCATGCGCGCATGGGTCGACCTCTTCTCCGCCCGCATCGGGGGCATCGACGACCCCGGGACGAAGGCGCTTGTCGCGACCCTGGTGGCGGACAACGCGCGCCACATGCTGATGTTCCGGGAGCGGGCCGCCGCCCACGGCGTCGACCCCGACGCGTATATCGCACCGGCCGAGGGCGAGGCCATCTACGACCGCATTGCGGAGCTCGACTCGTTCGATCAGCTGGTCGGGTACGCGATCGGCTCGCTCGACCATTTCGACGAACTGCTGTCGGTCTACCGCGGCGCCGCGGACGGAGAGGACGCGGCCGCCATCGACACGGTGCAGGCCGACGTCGCGCGCATGCGCGCCGCGCTGCGGCCGCTCGTCCGCCCGGACGCCCACCGGCTGGCCGCCGAGGCGCACGAGCGCTACCGCCGGCGCGAGCTCGTGGAGACCCCGCGCTACGTGCATGCCGGCTGACGCCGCGACACCGACCTTCGCCGATCTGCGCCGCCCGCTCCCGGCCCGCTCGCCCCGCGCGTGGCGCTTCGCGTGCGCGATGGCCGTGAGCCGTGTGGGCGCGCTCCTCAGCGAGGGCCTGCGCATCGGGTACGCCCACGGCTTCGACTCGGGCCCGTTCATGGCGCACGTGTACGCCAACCGGGCGTCCGGCCGGCTGGCCCTCGGGCGCGCCGTCGATCGGCGCCTGCTGAGGCGCCGCACCTGCGTCGCCTTCCGCGACATCCGCGCCCTCGCCGAGCTGGCCGTGCTCGATGCCATCGACCACTCCGCCGCACCCGCCCCGGTCGTGGCCGACCTCGCGGCCGGCCCTGCGCCGTACCTGCTGCACGCGCTCGCCGCGCGTCCCGCGACGCACGCGATCCTCGGCGACGTCGACGCGTCGACGCTCGCGTCCGCGCGCCGCGCAGCGGACGACCTCGGCGTCGGCGAGCGCGTGTCGTATGCGCGGGCCGACGCCTTCGACCCGGCAGCCCTGGCCGCGCTCGCGCCGCGACCCGACGTCGTGGTGGAGCTCGGGCTGTACGGGATCTACCACGACGACGAGCGCATAGCGCAGCACTTCCTCGACCTCGCCGAGCTCGTCGCGCCAGGCCAGATCGTGTTCAACGTCCAGACGCGCAACCCCGAGATCGAGCACATCGCGCGCGTCTGGCGCAACGCCGCGGGCGAGCCCTGCGTGTGGCGCCTGCGCCCGGTCGAGCAGATCCTCGGCTTCGCCGCGGCCGCCGGCTATCACCCGCGGTCGATAACGGCCGACCGGCACGGCATCTACCGCGTCGTCCGGCTCGAGCGGGACGGTCGATGACCAGCGTCCTCACGTGGACCGACGCGCCCGAGCTCGCGCCGAGTGTCCGGTCCAGGCGTCTGGAGGCGCTTCAGGCCAGCCACCACGCGATGTGGAACTACGTCACCTACCGCGACGCGATCGGGCTGCTCGGCCTCGATCCCGAGGTCCTCTACCCCGGTGGCACGACGCGGCTACCCGAGGAGTGGACCGACCTCGGGTGGCTCACGTGCTTCTGCGGTCCGCCCGCGAGCGCCGTGCGGGCGATGCGCGATGCGACGAGCGTCGAGACGCTCAACCAGTACACGCCCGACCTGATCGAGCCCCTGCGCGACGAGGCCGCGCGCGTGCTCGGGAGGGCGCGCGACGAGACGTTCGAGGTGATCGGGACCGAGGGCGCGCAGGCGGGCATCGCGCTGGCGCTGCTCGCCTCGGTGGACCCCGGCGACGAGGTGCTCGTCGCCGACCCGGGGTACTTCCACGTCCCCTCGGCGGTGATCGCCGTGGGCGCCCGCCCGGTGGCGGTCCCGGCGGGCCCGGACACCGGCTACCGGCTCGACCCCGATGCGGTCGCGCGCGCCATCGGCCCGCGGACGCGCGCCCTCTGCCTGGTCGACCCCGCGAACCCCTACGGGACGGCGCTCGAGCCCCAGGAGCTGGCAGCGCTCGCCGAGCTCGCCGAGCGCCACGGCCTGCTGCTGATCCACGACGTCACCCACGGCCCGCTTGCCATCGACACCGCCAACCGGTTCACGCCGCTCCCCGCGATGCGGCTGACCGAGCGTTGCGTCGCAACCTTCTCGGTCTCCCACTGCTGGGGCATGGCCGGCGCGCGCCTGGGCTTCCTCGGCGGGCCGCGACCGCTGATGCGGGGCTGCCTCCAGCTCAAGGCGGCGCTCACGCGCCTGAACACGAACCTGATCGCCCAGCACGGCGCGCTCGCCGCCCTGCGCGACGGCGCCTACCTCGAGGGCGCCGAGCGCTCGATCCGCGCCAACCTCGCGCACCTCCAGGAGACGCTCACCGCCGTGCCGGCGATCCGCCTGCCCGTCGCTCCGCGGTACGGGCTGTCGTGCGCGCTCGAGATCGAGCCCAGCGCGGCGACCGCCCAGGAGCTGATGGTGGCGCTGTTCGCGCGGCGCGTCGCGGTCTACCCCGGTGACGGGCTCGGCGAGTCGATCGCCTCCACCACGATCCGCCTGAACCTCTCGCAACCCGGCCAGGCGGCCATGGAGCACCTGCGCGCAGTGCTGCCCGAGGCGCTCGACGAGGCCGCCGCGGGACGCTGGCGGGCACCGGTCGCCGACCTGCTCGAGCGCAAGGGCACCGAGCGCGCCCGGCGCATCGCCAGCACGATCCGGGGGCGCTCGTGATCGACGAGCTCGTCGCGGCGCACGGATCGCCGCTCTGGCTGGTCGACCTCGACCGCGTGCGCGCGCGCCTGCGCGAGTTCCGCGCGACCTGGGAGGCCGCGTGGCCCGACGTCGACGTCGCGTACTCCTACAAGACCAACCGCCTGCCCGCGATCCTGCGCACGATCGCCGCCGAGGGCGCCGGCCACGAGGTCGTCTGCGCAGCCGAGTACGCACTCGCCCGCGACGTCGTGGGGGTCGACGGGCGGGCGATCGTCGTCAACGGTCCGGTCAAGCCGGCCGCGCTGCTCGAGCGCGCGGCGCGCGACGACGCGCTCGTGATCGTCGACAGCGCCGCCGAGATCGAGCGCGTGGCGGCCGCGGGCGTGGAGCGCGTCGGCGTGCGCGTCGCGCTGGCGGGCGCCGGCATCGGACCGACCCGGTTCGGCATCGGCGCACGAGCGGTGCCCGCCGCGGCGCGCACGGCGCGCGCACTCGGACTGTCGGTCGAGGCGGTGTCCGGGCACGTCGTCTCCACCGGGGTGCGACGGCGTCTGGGCGACGGCGTGCACCTCGCGGAGTCCGTGACGGTGCAGTGGCCGCCCTCGCCCGCGCGCCATGCGCGCGCCGCGGCGGTCCTCGGCGCGCTGGCGCGCGAGGTCGCCGTCGACGTGGTCGATCTCGGCGGCGGCCATCCCGCGGGCCCCGCGCTGGCGCTGCACGCCGGTGTCGCCGCCGATGCGCTGCGCGCCGCCGGCTTCGCGGGACGCGTGCTGCTCGAGCCGGGCCGCGCGATCGTCTCCGACGCCGTCGACCTGGCGCTCGGCGTGGTGGCGGTCAAGCGGCTGGAGGACGGCACGCGATGCGCGCTCGTCGACGGCGGCACGAACCTCCTGCCCGGCGCGCTCTGGGCATGGCCGCGGATCGAGCCCGCCACCGAGGTCGACGGTCAGCGCGCAGCGACGCTGGTGAGCGGGCCTCTCTGCCTGAACATCGACGTCCTGAGCCCGGACGCGCCGCTGCCCGAGCTGCGGGCCGGCGACCTGCTCGTCGCGCGGGACGTCGGGGCCTACCAGCAGGCCCAGTCGACGCAGTTCGGCGACCTGCGGCCGGCGGTCGTGGCGCGCGAGGACGGCCGCTGGCGCCTCGTGGCGCGTGGTGAGAGCATCGACGACATCACTGCCGGCGACCTGGCGGCGAGCGCCGTTCCCGGCGTCTGGAAGGAGAGCGACTCATGAGCGAACGGCTGATCGTCATCGGCGGTGGCGGCGCGGGGACCGCGGCGTCCACGATCGCCAAACGGCTGAAGCCCGACCTGCACGTGTCGGTGTTCACCGAGTTCGAGGACATCGCGTACTCGCCCTGCGGCATCCCGTTCGTGCACGGCGGCGAGATACCGCGCTTCGAGGACCTGTTCCTCTCCACGGTGGACCGCTACGTCGCCGACGGACTCGACATGCGCATGGAGACGGTCATCACCGACATCGACCTCGACCGGCGGATCGTCACCGCGCGCAATCAGCACGAGGGCTTCGACCAGCTGATCATCTGCACCGGCTTCACCTGGGAGAAGCCGAGCGTGCCGGGGGCGAACCTCGAGGGGTTGCACTACGTCAAGAACATCCGCAAGGCGATGGAGTTCGACAAGCTGCTCGACGACGTCAAGCGCGTCGCCGTCGTCGGCGCCTCGCCGCTCGGGGTGGAGATGGCCGGCAACCTCGGCCACCGCGGCCTCGAGGTCGACTTCATCGACGAGGGCCCGTGGGTCCTGAGCGAGGTGCTGGACCCCGACGTCGCCGAGCCCGTCCACGAGTCGCTGCAGGAGCGCGGCGTGCGGCTCCGTCTGGGGACGCGGGTCGAGGCGTTCCTGGGCGACGACCACGTGCGCGCCGTGGCCACGTCAGCCGGCGAGGTGCCCTGCGACCTCGTGATCGTCTGCCTCAGCAAGGTCCCCAACACCGCCCTCGCGGAGGCCGCCGGGCTCGAGACAGGCACGACGGGCGGGCTCGTCGTCGACGATCACATGCGCACGAAGGTGTCCGGCGTGTTCGCTGCCGGCGACGTCATCGAGGTGCCGCACGGGCTCACGATGCTGCCGATCCGCGGGCTGACCGGCTCGCACGCCTACGCGCAGGGAAGGACCGCCGCCGCGAACGCCGCCGGCGAGGACCGCGTCTACGACCCGGTGTGGATCCCATGGGGCCTGGTGGGCGGCGACTACACGATCGGCGGCTTCTCGGTCGGTGAGACGCTGGCGACGGCCATGGGCATCCCCTACTTGCTCGCGAAGGGCGTCGGAGTGTCTCGCGCGCGGTACTTCCCGGGCGCCACCAAGACGCACGTCAAGCTGCTCGCCGACCCCACCACGCACAAGCTGATCGGCGGCCAGATCCACGGCGGAGAAGGCGTCAAGGAACGCTGCGACTTCCTGGCGTTCGCGGCGAAGCGCGGGGCGACGATCGAGGACCTCGCGTGGATGGAGAACATCTACTCGCCGCCGATCGGCGCGCTGTTCGAGCCGATCGCCATCGCCGCGCAGAACTGCGTCGCCGAGCTGAGGGCGGCCGGTGCGGCTGGGGCGCCCGAGGCGCCTCCACCGTCACGGCGGCGGTCTCCGGTTCCGCGCCGCGGGTGCCGGCGTGAACGGCGGGCTCGTGGCGCTCAAGCGCCGCCTACGCGACCGCGCCGAGCATCATCTGCGGGTGGCGGCCATGGAGGAGATGCGCCGCCGTCACCCCAGCGGCACCACCGCGCCCTACCGGGAGCCCGGCGACCTGCTGTGGCGGCGGGCGTTCGTGCCGCTGTACACGCGCGTGCCCTGGAAGCTCAAGGAGCGCGGGATGCACGCGCTGCGGATGACCGCCGAGAGCTCGGGCTGGACGGCTCCACAGCGGCACGCGAACGAACCGTGGCGCCCGCCGGGCGGCGGCTGACGCTTCCCTGAGGCCGCTGCCACGTCAGGCGATCCCGACGACCTTCGCCATGACGACGACCCCGGCCACGCACAGCGCCGCGCCGATGATGTCGAAGATGACCCCGGTGCGGACCATCTTCGTGATCGGGATCATCCCCGAGGCGTAGACGATCGCGTTGGGCGGCGTGGACACCGGCAGCATGAAGCCGTAGTTGGCGCCGAAGATCGCCGCGAGCGCGGGGATCGTCGGGTTGACGTCGGCCGCCAGGGCGATGGAGATGGCGATGGGCACGACGATCGCCGCCGATGCGGTGTTCGACGTCGTCTCGGAGATGATCACCGCGACGATCACCGACACGATGGTGATCGGGACGAGCGTCGTGACGCCGAGGCTGTCGCTCAGCGATTCGCCGACGACCTTGGCCAGCCCGGTCGACGACAGCAGGCTGCCCAGCGTGATGCCGGCGCCGAACAGGATGATCGTGCCCCAGTCGATCTGGCTCGCCTGGTTCCAGTTGAGCGTGAAGCGCCGGCGGGCCCAGTCGACGGGCAGGACGAAGAGCAGGGCGGCGGCCACGATCGCGACCACGCCCTCGTCGGCGTAGACCTGGATGTCCGCGTAGGCCGTGGAACCATCGCCCGCCACGAGGCCGATGAGCCCCGGCAGGAACCAGAAGACCAGGGCGAAGCCCAGCGCGAGGAGGACGTTGCGCTCGCCGCGCGAGAGCTTGCCGAGCTTGCGGCGCTCCTCGGCGATCATCTCCTGGACGCCGCGGACCTCGCGCAGCTCGGGCTTGTTGAGGAGCAGGATGATCACGATGAGCGCGACGAACATGACGAGCACGATGGGCAGGGCGACGAGGAACCACTCGGCGAAGGTCAGCGGCTCACCCGTCTCCTCCTCGATCAGCTCGCGCCCGATGAGGTTGGGCGGCGACCCGATCGGCAGCAGCAGTCCGCCCACGGTGATGCCGTAGGTGATGACGAGCATCAGGGCGGCGCCGAACCGCAGCCGCTCGGGGTCGCGCTTCCCCTCGGTCTGCTCGGCCACGAGCGTCCCCACCGACGTCATGACGCCCAGCGCGATGGGCAGGAGCATTGCCGCAGCCGCCGTGTTGGACATGAACGGCGACGTCACCGCCCCGACCAGGCCGAAGGCGATGATGATCCGCGTCGTCGAGTTGCCCACGCCGCGCGCGGCGAGCATCGCGTAGGTCACCCGCTTGTGCAGGCCATGGACGACCATGGCCCGGGCGATGATGAACGCGCCGATGAAGAGGAAGACCGTCGAGTCGGTGAACAGGCCGAAGACGACGTCCGCCGACGTGTCGCCCTCCTCGGGCGGCGGGGTGGCCTCGAGCACCACGCACAGCGCCACGCCGAGGAGCGCGGCGATCGGGATCGGGATGGCCTCGGTCAGCCACCAGGTGATCACGAGCGCGAGGATGGCGGCCAGGCTGTGCTGGTTCTGCTCCAGGTCGAACGGGATCAGCAGGACGACGAAGAACAGCAGCGGCGCCAGCCACAGCCCGATGTCCCGCCGGCGGCGCTCGAAGCGCTCCTCCGCCGGCGACAGGCGCCCGGCCTGCTCGTCGAGCGTGCGGTAGGTCGCGGTGCCACCCTCCGCCCTGCCGTTGGTGGAGGGCTCGTCGCGCTGGTCGCGCTCGGTGCCGGGGTCGTCCGTCCTCGTCGACATCGCCGCTCCTCTCCGGTTCCCGCTGAGACGATTCCCGCGCGCGGGCGCGCGGAAACGCGAAGCGCTACGCCGGTGGGACCTGCCTGACGAACGACCTGCAGGCGACGCGCAACGCGAAGCCGTAGCGGGTGTGGCGACCGTGATTGCAGGAACGCAGCGACGGCGGCCTGGAGCCGATCCGGACGATCGCGTCGGCGCCCTTGTCGGTGACCCACAGCACCTTGCCCGGCCCGCTCGTGATCGCGTACGGCTGGGCGTGGAAGGTCGGCAGCGGGAACGACGTGAACCTGCCGCTGGGCGTCATGCGCCCGATGCGCTCAGAGCTGATCGAGGTGAACCACAACGCGCCGTCGGGACCCGCCGCGATCCCGAACCCCGCGGCGCCGAAGGCCGCCGGCAGCGGGAGCTCCGTGACCGCGCCGCTCGTCGTGATCCGCCCGATCCGCGGGACGCCGAACTGCGTGAACCACAGCGCGCCGTCGGGTCCGCGCGTGATCTCGAGCGGGCTGCCCCCGGGGACGGGGAACTCGGTCACCACCCCGCCGGTGGTGATCCGCGCGATGCGGCCGGCGCCGAACTCGGTCGCCCACAGCGCGCCGTCAGGGCCCGTGACGACGTCGCGCAGCAGCGCTCCGGGGTCCGGGAGCGGGAACGACTGGAAGCTGCCGCTCGTCGTCGCGCGGATGATCGCGCTCGAGCGCAGCAGGTTCGGCGCCGTGATCCACAGCGCGCCGTCCGGACCGGTCGTCAACTGCTCGGCACCGCTTCCCTGCGGGATCGTGAACTCCGTGATCGCACCGGAGGTCGTGATGCGCCCGAGCTTGCCGGCGGACTCCGTGAACCACAGGGCGTCGTCAGGCCCGTTCGCGATGCCGTGCGGGATGGCGTTGGGCGTCGGGATCTGGAACTCGGTGAAGCGCCCGTTCGGCGCCAGACGCCCGACCTTGCCGGTGTTGAACTCCGTGAACCACACCGCGCCGTCGGGGCCGGCGGTGATCCCCTCGGGCGAGCTGTTCGGCGTCGGGATCCGGAACTCGGCGATCCCCCCGTACAAGATCCACGACTGCTCGACGAAGTCGAAGCAGGCCCGGCGATTGGCGAAGCCGTAGCGCGCCCAGCCTCCGGCGCGGCACTGCCGCTTGATGGCCGGACCGGGCTGCTGGTCGGTCACCGTGACCCCGTCACCCCCACCGTGACCTGGGTTGAACGCCGTTCCCGCGGGAGGGTTCGGCGGACACGAGGATGGAGCCGTCGCGCCCGGCAGGCGCTGCACGGCGATCCGGTCGCTGGTCGCCGGGCCGTTGTCCTGGAGGAAGAGGAGCGCGCTGCGGGACCCCGGCGGACTGCCGGCCGGCGGCGTGTCGAAGTTCACGCCGACCGTCGCACGGCTGGCGCTCACCGTGAGGCACGTGACCACGCCCCGGACGCTCACCGTGCCCTGCCGCTCGCCGGTGAGGTACAGCACGATGCCCTGCGGACTGACCACCGCCGGCGTCGCTCACCGCGTCGAAGAAGTAGCGCGGCGGCGTGACGCAGCCGGCGCACTGGGGCTCGACGAAGAGCGTGCCGGTCACGGCGTCGCGGCGCGGAACCTGCGCGTCGGCGACCGCGGGTGCCAGCATCGCGATCGCCGTCGACAGCACTGCCACGGTCAGGGACAGCCGGCGCACGGGGATGGCCTACCACCCTCCGGCGACGCGGGTCAAGAATCGCGCGGTCGGTGTACGCGTGCCCGGGTACCATCAACCCGCGATGTGGGACGCGGCGGTCGAGCTTGCGGCTGCCGGCGAACGCGCGCTCTCGGCCTTCACCGGAGCCGTCGCCGGCGCTGCCCCCGGATGGTTGGCGCTCGGCGTCGCGCTGCATCTCGCCAACCAGGTCTTGCGCGGCCGCGGGTGGTACGCGCTCGTGCGTGCAGCCTGGGCCGAGGATCCGGCGCTTCGTCCCCGCGACGCCATCGCGGCGTGGGTCGCCGGCGCCGGTGCCGGTGGCGTCGCGTCCGCGCGAGGCGGCGACGCGGTGCGCGTGCTGCTGCTCGCCCGGCGCGCTCCGCGCGCCGGCTGCCCGCTGCTGACGGGCACGCTCGTGGCCGAGGGCGCGGGCGAGCTGGCCGTCGGCCTGGTCGTCCTGGCAGCGGCCCTGATGCTGGGCGTCGGCCCTGAGCTGGGGGCCTCGCCGGGAACCGTCCTGCCCGTGCTCGCCGCCGGCCTCCTGGTGCTCGTCGCGGTGGCCGGCGCCATGCGGCTCCCGCGCCTGCGGGGCATCGTCGCCGGCGTCGGCCGCGGGTGCGCGGCCCTGCGCGACCCCGGCCGGTACGGGAGCCGCGTGCTGCCCTGGCAGCTGGCCAGCAGGGCGTGCAGGCTCGCGGCGCTGGCGTGCTTCCTCGCCGCCTTCCACCTCCCCGTCACGCTCGCGGCCGTCCTGCTCGTGGCGTTCGCGCAGGGCAGCGGGCGCCTGCTGCCGTTCGCGCCGGCGTCCGTCGGCGCCGGAGCGGCGATGGTCGCTGCCAGCTTCGGCGCGGTCACAGGGACCGCGGCGCCGGCCGGCCAGCTCGCGGCCTTCTTCGTCGGCACGAGCACGGTGCTCACCGCGGTGGGCGCCGCCGTGACCGTGACGATCTGCCTGCGCGCCGTGAGCTGGCGAGGCCTCGCGGACGCGCTCAGGGTGGCCCGCCGGCAGCCGGCAGAGGCGCCGGCCTAGGCGCTGGCGAAGCCGGGGCGCAGGACCCGGCGCGGCCGGCGCGGCCGGGGTGCGCGGCGCGTCCAGGGGCGGGTCGCGACGAGACCGAGCGCGTAGCCGAGCGCAGCCGCGACGACGCCGGCCGCGATGTCGAACACGAAGTGGTTGCCGGTGGCCAGCACGGCGAGGGCGATCGCCGGTCCCCACAGCCACGCCAGCACCTTCAGCACCGGGCTGTTGACGGCGGCGGCGATGGCCAGGCCGACGACGACGGCGAAGCCGACGTGCAGGCTCGGCACCGCGGCCAGCTCGTTGTAGAAGCTCGTCGTGAGCGAGGAGTCCAGCGCCACGCCGGTCTGCGACGTGATCGTGTCCTCGAGGCCCATGTCAGCCAGCCGCGGAGGCGCGACCGGGAAGGCGGCGTAGACGGGGATCGAGAGGAGCCACGTGGCGAGGATCGTGTTGCGCAGCCGCTCGTACAGCGGCCGCGAGCGGCGGTAGAGGAAGATCAGCGAGCCGGGCAGGACGACGAGCTGGGCGGCCAGGTACAGGTGGTTCAGCAGCCACAGCACCCACGTCCCGGTCAGCCCGTCCTGGACCGCTGCCTCGGAGGCGACGCCGAGGTCGTGCTCCAGGTCGACGATCCAGTTGGCATTGGCCTTCGCCGTCCCGAGGTCACCGATGGTCAGCCAGCGGGCGGCGCTGTACAGCAGGTAGGCGAACAGGAAGATCCCGATTTGCGTGCGTGCTCCGGACGGGAGCGAGGTGCGCACCGTGCTCAAGGGGCGGGATGAGGACGCGATGAGCATGGGACGCACGGTATGTCCGTGCGCAGCGGCCGGCGACGGGGGTGACGCGAGAGCGCTGGTGCGGTTGCCCGCGGCCGACGTCGAGCCAGCCGTACCTACGTCCGGTGCGGGGCGTAGCGGTGGTGGAGCATCAGGTCGTTGCCGTCGGGGTCGGCGAAGAACGCCATGTGGCAGACGCCCGTGTCGAGGACGTCGCCGGTGAACTCGACGCCCTGCGCCTCGAGCTCGGCGCGCGTCGCGGCGACGTCGTCGACATGGAGTGCCAGGTGCGCGTTCTTCTGCGGCGCGAACGGCATGCCGAACCGCGCGGGCTCCCAGATCGACAGGCACGTCCCGCCGATCCAGAACTCGGTGGCCGTCCGCTCGTCCGGCTGCAGGCTCAGCGTCTCCCCGTAGAACCTGCGTGCGCGCTCGGCGTCCTGCGAGGGCACGGCGACGAAGTCGAGCTTGGAGATCGCGGGCATGGTGAGCCTCCTGTGGTCTGGGATGACGGTGGGGCGATGCTGGCACGCGATGAGGACAGTCAGTGACCGCGATGTCACGGCCGCGGCTGCACCGGCCGCGTCGCCACCGCGTCGGTGGCGGTGACGGCTGCGACGCGATCTACACGCTCGCCACTCTGCGCCGGGGGCGAGCGCCCGTACCGCGCGGCACGAGCTTGCCCGGCGTAGTGTCTCGGGCGCTGGGTCAGCCTCGGTAGACGTTGCTCGTGTGGACCAGCGTCGCCAGCCTCGTGCCCTCGACTTGTGAGTACAGCCGGATGCGAGCCCGGCTGAACGTTCGGCCGGCTGCCCCATGGTTCATGGGCGAGCTCGCCGCCTGGGTTCCCACGACCGAGTGCGAGCTCGGCGCCAGCGCCACCCCGTCATCGTCGAAGAAGGTGACCTGGGCGGTGGCGACGGTGACGGTGTTCCCGGAGTCGGCGAACACACGGCCCAGGACGGCGACCTGGCCGTCGTCGGCCCAGCAGACAACCGCGGGCGCCTTTCCGATCGTGACGTCTCCGGGATTGCGCACGTCGCCGAAGTCGACCTTGCTCCCAAGGCCGGCGTCGATCCAGACGAGGTCGACGTCGGCGACGTTGCCCGCGCCGAAGCGCCAATCGCACGTGCCGGCGTCGTGGGCCTGGGCCGGGCCGGCCAGCGACGCCAGCGCCCCGACGGCTACGACCATGCCGGTGAGCGACCCGACCATCCACTTCTTCATCCCCGACATCTGCCCGCTCCTCGTTCGACGGAGGCATGCTCCATCGACGCCGGCTCACGCACAGGAGACCCCAGGGGTGGACGCGCCACCCCTCCTGCGCGCAGAGCTGTCCCACGCACGCTCCTATGATCGCGGCGTGCCGAGGCTTTCCCACCGCGACGCCGAGCGCGGGCTCCTGGTCTACGGGCCAGGGCTCGAGGCGCTGCAGCGTGTCGCGGATGCGGCGCTGGCGTACCTGTCGGAGGACGAGCTGCTGCAGGAGCTGCTGCTGCGCATCAGCGAGATCCTCGACTCCGACACGGCAGCGATCCTGCTGATCGACGAGACCGGCACGACGCTCCGCG
Source organism: uncultured Actinomycetes bacterium (assembly GCA_963840185.1). Taxonomy (GTDB): domain Bacteria; phylum Actinomycetota; class Thermoleophilia; order Solirubrobacterales; family Solirubrobacteraceae; genus JAOPZW01. The sequence goes on from CAWIXY010000001.1 coordinate 924,902, forward strand.
CGCGGGCCGCCAAGGGCATCGAGGAAGAGGTCGAGCGCGGGGTGCAGATCCCGGTCGGCAAGGGCTTTGCCGGACGCATCGCCGCCGAGCGTCGCGCGATCGCCATCGAAGACGTCGACCACGCTGACATCCTCAATCCGATCCTGCGCGAGAAGGGCATCCGCTCCCTGCTCGGCGTCCCGCTGCTGGCCGAGGACCGCGTCCTCGGCGTGCTCCACGTCGGCAGCCTCGTCCAACGCAGCTTCACCGCCGACGAACGCGACCTGCTCCAGCTCGCCGCCGGCCGCGCCGCCGTCGCCATCCAGCACGCCCAGGTCTACGAGCAGGAGCGGATCGCGCGTGTGGCGGCCGAGACCGCCACACGCCGCCTCGAGGCGCTGCAGCGTGTCGCGGATGCGGCGCTGGCGTACCTGTCGGAGGACGAGCTGCTGCAGGAGCTGCTGCTGCGCATCAGCGAGATCCTCGACTCCGACACGGCAGCGATCCTGCTGATCGACGAGACCGGCACGACGCTCCGCGCGCGGGCCGCCAAGGGCATCGAGGAAGAGGTCGAGCGCGGGGTGCAGATCCCGGTCGGCAAGGGCTTTGCCGGACGCATCGCCGCCGAGCGTCGCGCGATCGCCATCGAAGACGTCGACCACGCTGACATCCTCAATCCGATCCTGCGCGAGAAGGGCATCCGCTCCCTGCTCGGCGTCCCGCTGCTGGCCGAGGACCGCGTCCTCGGCGTGCTCCACGTCGGCAGCCTCGTCCAACGCAGCTTCACCGCCGACGAACGCGACCTGCTCCAGCTCGCCGCCGGCCGCGCCGCCGTCGCCATCCAGCACGCCCAGGTCTACGAGCAGCGTCGGCTGGCGGACGTCCTGCAGCGGCGGCTCCTACCAGATCTGCGCGGCGTTCCCGAGCTCGAGCTCGCCAGCCGTTACCTTCCGGCCAGCGGCGCGAGCCTCGGCGGCGACTGGTACGACGCGTTCTCGCTCGGGAGCGGCCGCATCGCCGTGACCACGGGCGATGTCGTCGGTCACGGTGTCACCGCGGCAGCAACGATGGCGCAGCTGCGGACCGCCGTGCGCGCCTACGCTGTGGACGGTTATCCGCCGGGGGCCGTGGTCGAGCGCGTCAACGCGCTCATCTGGGACCTCGGTCCTCCCGTGATGACAACGCTCGTGTACGTCGTGATCGACACCGAGCACCAATCGCTGCAGGCGGTCATCGCCGGTCACCCGCCACCGCTCCTGATTCCCCCAGACGGCGAGGCGTCGTTCCTGCCGCTGCAGAGGAGCGTCCCGTTGGGCACGTTGCCGCTGGCGCGCTACGACTCCGACACGCACGCCTTCAAGGCCGGAACGATGATGGTCCTCTACACCGACGGGCTCGTGGAGTCCCGCGGCGCGTCGATCGCCGATGGCCTCGAGCGCCTCCGCGCGCTGAGCGGGGGGGCCGTCAGCCCGGAATCGCTCTGCACGCGGCTCGTCGAGGGCATGGTGCCCGGAGATCCCGGCGACGACGTCGTGATCGTCGCCGCTCGCGTTCCGCCGCTCCCCGAGCGTCTGAGCGGTCGCTGGCCGGCGGAGGCGCGCGCGCTCGCGGGCATCCGGCAGCTCCTGCGCCGCTGGCTTCGCGCACAGGGCGCGACCGAGGACGAGACGAACGACATCGCCGTGGCCTGTCTGGAGGCGTGCACGAACGCCGTCGAGCACGCCCATCGCCCAGGGCACGGGTCGTTCGAGGTCGATGCGACCTGCCACGCGGGACGCGTCCGCATCATCGTGCGCGACGACGGGCAATGGCGACCGCCCCGAGGGTCCAATCGCGGCCGGGGCGTGCTGATGATGCGAGAGCTGATGGACCTCCTGGACGTCCAGCACACCCCCGACGGCACGATCGTCGTGCTCGAGCGCACGCTGGCCGGCGAGGGCGCATGAGCCCGCTGGCGCGCGTGTTCGACGAGCGCGCCGGCGACATCGCGATCGCCGTCGTCGGCGGCGAGATCGACGCGTCGAACGCGCGCGACATCCGGGACCGCCTGCGCGACTCGCCGACGAACCGCAGCCACGCGCTGATCATCGACCTCGGGGAAATGCGCTATCTCGGCAGCGCCGGCATCAACGTCCTCTTCGAGCTGGACCTCGAGCTGCGCCAGCGCCGGCAGCGGTTGCACCTCATAGTCCCCCCGCGGTCGCCGATCGCGCGCACGCTCGCGATCACCGGCCTGGACCGCACGGTTGCCACACACGGGACGCGCGAGGCCGCCTTGGAGCAGGCCTCGCTCGACGACGGCTGAGCCGGGTCCGTGCGGCGCTCGGTCAGGCCGGCGCCCGCGTGCGCTGCACGACGAGCTCGCGGTGATGGGGGTACGTCGCACGCCGGCCCGTTCTGCGAGCCACGGGCGCGAGGAGCCCGAACAGGATGCGCTGGATCGCGAACGGCGGCTTGACGAAGCGGATGACGTCCGAGAACTCATCGGCGATCACCGCCGCCTGCAGCAGGTCCGGCATGCCGTTCTTGCGCACGCGCCGCTCGTGGGCCAGACCGAACAACGTCACCAGCATCTCGTCGAAGCGGCGCAGCGTCTCCGCCTCACCGCGCAACTCGACGAGGACGTGTGCCTCGTCATCGCCGGCGTTCCACCAGTCGTGGACCGTCCCCGCTGGGACCTCCCCGACCATGCCCGGACCGCCGACGTCCTGCTGATCGCCGAGACGCAGGCCCACGCGGCCGGACAGCACCTCGAAACGCTCGCTGAACGACGGATGCACGTGGGCGCCGGCCACCCGCCCGCCGGGCGACACGTGCAGGTCGACCACGACACGCGCAGGATCGCCATCCTCGTCTGCGACGCGCACGACGCACCGCTCGCCCGTCACCGGATTCGTGTAGACGTCGCCGGGGCTGACCATGCGCGCAGCCTCTCAGACCGGCGCACTCGCCGTGCCTGCATGAGCTAGCCACGCCGGCGCCGCGACGCAAGACCGCATCCCGCAGGCGTGAGCACGGTCCGGCGGCCGCGCTCAGTGCTTGACGCCGAAGTCGATCGTGTAGGTGGCGCCACCCGAGTCGAGCGGACTGGGGATGCCGCTGACCACCCCGATGCCTGCGTCGCGGAAGGCGGCGGTGAGGATCGCCCTCCGATGCGGAGGGCTTTGCATCCACGCCTCGACGATCGGACCGGGCGAGCCCTTGGGGCTCGACCCCCACCCGAGGTTCTCGCCGATGCTCCACCGGCGCGCGGAGCGCAGGTAGCCGCTGCGGCGAATGCGCTCGAAGAAGCCCCGTCCGCCTGGTGCGGTGTGCGAGAAGTAGCGCCTGCGGACCATGTCGCGCGAGTGGCTCTGCGCGGCCACCGACAGTTGCCGGTTCAGCCGCAGAGGGCGCATCCCCCGACTGCCACGCTCGGCGTTGACCAAGCAGAGCGTTGCGCGCGCGAGCGCGTCCCGGCTGGCCGTGGGTTGATCGTTTGCGCCGGCGCACACCGCGGCCTGCGCCTCGCCCTGGCCGGCGGCGACGCCTGAGAGTGCGACAGCGGCGAGGCCGACCGCGAGGACGCGGAAGCGCGAGCGCCTGGCGCGGCCGTTCGGGGTCGGTTCGCTCTGGGACATGCAGCGAACGTACGGTTGGGTCCGGGGGCGGCCAACAGCTCCTGACCGTCGGTCGATAGCCGATCCATCTCAGATCGCGCGCCGCTCTCGCGCGAGCGCCGGTGGTTGTTGATCGGACGGCCACGAGCGGGTCTGCTGGGGGCGATGATGGGATGGCTTTCACTGCTTTCGGTCACGCGGCATCCGCTCGGACCGCGCGTCCACGTGCTGGGCGCCCGGGTGCACCACGGAGCCGTCGGAGCGCTGCTGGCAACGGCCGGGTGCTTCCTGATGGCCCACGACTGGCCCGACCGGCCGTGGATCTGGGACCGATGAGCTCGCAGCACTCGCTGGCGCGCCCCTGTCGGTGTGAGCGTCCTCTGCTCGAGGGCGACGGCTGCATCCGCTGCGGGCGCTCGTCGACCGTCGTGCCGGAGCCCCCGCTCAAGAAGGCGCACGTCCGTCGCCGGATCACCTGGACGCGGGCGGGGGTGGTGCGCGCGATCAGGGCCTTCGCCTTCTTCCGCGGGCGGGCTCCCGTCCTCGAGGACTGGAAGCAGCGGATGAGTGACGACTGGCCGTCGCTCGACGTCGTCGAGGGCATGTTCGGCTCGGTCGAGTCGGCTGTCCGCGCCGCAGGCGTCTAGCCGCCCCGCGCGCGGCCCGTCGCCCCGCAGGGCGACTAGCGGCGGGCCGGTGAACGTACGGTCCGCCGCTCGGGGACGCGCACCGCGTACACGATCGTGTTGTCGACGTAGTGACCGGTGGAGGAGTCGAAGTTGCCCGAGCAGGTCACGAGCCGCAGCGCGGCGACGTGCGTCTTGCCGAACACGCGGCGCGTCGGGAATGCAGCCTTGGGCCAACGCTCCAGGCCCTCGACGCGGAAGCGCACGACGCTGCCGCCCGCACGCCGGATGCGGATCAGGTTGCCTCGCTTGAGCTTCCGCAGCCGGTAGAAGACGGCGGGGCCGCTGCGGGAATCGACGTGGCCGGCGATCACCGCCGGGCCCAGCTCGCCGGGCTCCTTGCCTGGCTCGTACCAGCCGGCGTTCGCCGGGTTGCCGGGGGTCTGCATCGTCCGATCCCGCCTGAGCCTGAGCGGGACGATGTGAGCCGAGACGCCGATCGCGGGGATGCTGATCCGCCGTGGCCGGGGAGCCTCGCGCTCCACCACATCGACCAGCCGGCGCCGGGCCCGGCGAGGCGCCTGGGGACGTGGCGGCGACGACGCGAGCGGCCGCTCTGCGGCCAGTGCGTGGGCGGGAAGGGCCTGGCCGCGTGGAGGGTCCTCGGGGCGCGATCCGCCCGCGATGGCCACCACGGCCAGCGCCACGGCCGCACAGCCCGCCACGACCAGCGGCGCCGCCGGCCAAAGCCGGCGGCGCCAGGTGCTGCTCGTGCTACGAGAGGGTCGCGTCCTCACGACCCGCGGCCGCTGCGCCGCAGCGCGAAGCCACCCGCCGTGACCATGAGCATCAGCGCGGCCGAGCCGAGGAGGAGCGCAAAGCCGGCGCCCTCATCCGCGGTGCCGCCTGCACCGGCCTGGATCCCGCCCTTCGGGGTCGTGCCGGTGTCGGTGCCAGGGGTCACGCTCGCAACGGTGCGGAAGACCCGCGGCCTTGCGGTCGTGGTGTGGCTCTGCTTCTCGCCCGCGACCGAGCGGGACTCCGGGCTGGAGCCACCCTGGCTGCTGCCCTCTTCGCCAGTGCTCCCCCCCTGCGTGGAGTCCTCCTGGACGGAGTCGGCACCGGGCAGCGGAGCGGGTGTCGGGGTGGGGACGCAATCCTCCTCACCGCTCGCGTGAGCGCCGACGCGCGCGCTGTCGGCGCAGCCGTCATCACCGTTGTCCGGCTGGGCAGGCGGGGCAGGGGCCGGCTGCTCGGGCTGGTCGGGCGTCTCGGGCGCGGCGGGTGCCTCGGGCGCGGCCGGTGCCTCCGGCGCGGCCGGCGGGGCCGGTGCCTCCGTCGGAGCCGGTGCCTCCGGCGGGTCCGGTAGCTCCGGCGCCTCCGGTGCCTCCGGTGCCTCCGGCGGGTCAGCCGGGTCTTCCGTGGCGGGCGGCGTGGTCGGCGGCGTGGTGGGCGCCTGCGCCTGCGCGACGCCGCTCTGCGTGCCGATCGACGGCGCGACGAGGGCGAACGCGATCGCCGCAATCCCCAACATCAGGATTCGCTTCAACATGCTTTCTCCTTCGAGTTGGAACGTTGCATGCGGGCCACGCTCTCAGCTGAATGCACGCGCTCAAGACGCGCGAGTTCTCATGCGATAGCCCGTAGCGCCCCGACCGCAGACGCAGCTGCAGGGCTGCTCGATCGGCAGGCGCGATCGGTCGATCATGCGGGCGTATTGCGCCCCGACCCCACGCTCATAGCCTGCGGCGATGCCCTATGTGGCGTGCAGCGACTGCGGAATGCAGAGCTACGCGGCGGCGCCGTACGCGCTGGCGGCGAACTGCCCGTTCTGCGATGCCCGGCTCCCGGTTCGCCCCGCCGCCGCGAGGTCGGCGCCGCGCAGGAGCCAGCCGTCGTGGCCCTCCCCGTTCACCGCGGGCGTGATGGCCCGCGAGGTCGGCGAGACATGAACATCAGCGAGCTTCGCGCCCACCTCGACCTGCTGCACCTGGAGCGGCTCGAGGCCGAGTCCGCCGGCCTGGGCGACTGCGACGCCTACATGCAGGACCTCGAGGACGAGATCTCCGAGTGCCGCGCGGTCTACGTCGGCGCCGTCGTGACCGAGCTCGCGACCCTGCGCGGCGCGCTGTCCGGACGCCTCGCCGGTTGATCAGCTCGTAGAGCCGGCCCGGAGCGGTCCACCGCCTCGCCGAGCGCCGGCGCGCCGGCCGAGCGCGAGCTCGAACGCCTCGCCGACGAGCAGACCTCGCTGCGGCGGGTGGCGACGCTCGTCGCGGCCAGGCGTCGGGACCGGCCGCTCGACGGTGCGCAGCAGCGCCTGGTCGACGCGATCACCACCCCTGAAGCTGGCCCACCGGGCGCTCCAGCGCGATCAGGACCTGGGTCCAAGCTCGTGAGCGGGCGCTCGCACGCGCAGAGCGTGCGAGCGTCGAGCGCGCGAGCTCGCCCACGGGACCCTCCCCGCCATCCCCCACGCTGCCGTCGCGGATGCCGCTGCCGGGCGATGTGGCCGTGTCCGTGAACCGGCTGCCTGGACCGGTCGAGGCGGCGGCCCACTTCGTGGTCGCCAAGGACGGCACGCTCCAGCTGCAGGTTCGCGACGACGGCATCGGCGGCGCCCGCCCGAGGGCAGCGGCCTCGCCGGGCTGGCCGACCGCCTGGCCGCCCTCGACGGTCAGCTGCGGATCGACAGCCCAAACGGACGGCGGCACGCTGATCACCGCCGACCTCCCGCTGCCAACTGAACGCAGGCCCTTCGGCGGCCTCGAGCCGATCGCCCTACGCCGTCGTTCGGCGTAGGGCTTCACCTCGGCGCGTGCCGCCTGAGAGCCGTGACGTCTCTGGCGGGGTCCGGTTCGGCTACGCCGTCGAAGCGCTCCTCATCTCGCTCGAGGCGTGGTGCGCGACCGAGCCTCGCGCGCGGCGCGTGTGGGGGGCCTTGCGCTTGTTGCCGGACGTGCGCTTCTTGGACCCCTTGTGCTTCTTGGACCCCTTGTGCTTCTTGGACCCCTTGCGCTTCTTGGACCCCTTGCGCTTCTTGGACCCTTTGTGCTTCTTGGACCCCTTGCGCTTCTTGGACGCCTTGCGCTTCTTGGAGGTCGTCTTGCGGCTTCCTCCGCTGGGAGCGCTTGGTGCGGCGCTGGACGGCGGCGTCGCGGCAGGCGGCGACGCGGGCCCCGGGGCCGGAGCCGGGGCCGGAGCCGGGGCCGGAGCCGGAGCCGGAGCCGGAGCCGGGGCCGGGGCCGGAGCCGGAGCCGGGGCCGGCGGCGGGATGGTCGGCTGATCGGTCACGTCGATCGGCGCGCCGATGTCTGTCTCGTCGAGGGGGCCGACGGGAGTGTCGTCAAGGGCTGCCTCGGGGTCAGCGGCGCGGGCGCGGGCGCGGCCGCCGGCGCGGGCGCCGGCGTGGGCGTGGGGACGGGCGCCGGCGTGGGCGTGGGCGCCGGTGCGGGCGCCAGTGCCGGCTGAGCAGTCACGTCGATCGGCGCGCCGGTGTCGGTCTGGTCGAGGGGACCGACGGGAACGTCGTCAAGCGCTGCATCAGGGTCGGCCGGGACGGCGGGGTCCGTCGCCGCGGGATCCGTCGCCGCGGGATCCGTGGCCGCAGGATCCGTCGTGGGCGCGGGGGCGACGACCTGGGCGCGTGCGGCCTGCACGCCGGTGAGGCCGAGCTGGGTTGAGGGCGCGACGCCGAGGGTGACCGCGGCGAGCGTCACCGCGGCGAGCGCGAGAAGTCGCTTCGTCATGGTTTCTCCATTCAGTTTCGAGAGGCAGGCGCGCCGATGAAGGAGAACGCGGTCCTGCTGTGGATGGCACATGCGTCTCACCGTACGTTCGGCGGTGGGGCCCACCAATCGGCTCCCGCTCTCAGCCGATACCGAAGGACCCGAGTGCGGGGGCGGTAAAGCCTAAGGCTCACGTTGAGACTCAGGTCCGCCCGCCCCGAGCGCAGGCGGGATGGTCGCGACGTTGTGCGCATAGCGCACGGAAGCGAGGCCCGCCCGCCGCCGCGCACGCCTCCCTCCTTCACCCGCCCTGGTCGCGTCGCAACCCATCCGCGGAACGAGAGCCGGAGCTGCGGCACCGCGGAAAGGAGACCGCGTCGACCGCCTCCGAACCCATAGCAATCGGCTCGAGCACGGGATTCGAGGCCCGAGCGGTTTCCGTGGCTTTCCGTGCGGAAATCGTTTCCGCGGCGGTCAGATTTCCGTGCGGAAACCGCGGTCACGAGGGAGCCGCGCTCAGGGGCGCAGTTCGGTCCAGATATCTCACTCTCATCTAGAGCCTGAGACTGGGTTACCCTCGCGTGCCCTGGGGGCGCCGGGACTCCCCGGATCGACTCAGGCCCGCGCCTACGCTCGCGGGGGTCTACCGTGGGCGCGCCAGGAACACACCGTCAGTCGAGGCTGCTGCTCCGGGGACTCATCCTCGGCAGCGCCCTCGCCCTCGCATGCCTCGTGGCACCAGGTGCGACGAACGCCCAGGCGCCCCGAGCTCACGAGGCGTACCAGCCGGACGAGGTCATCGTCCGTTACCACGCCGGCACGAGCCTACGGGCGGAGTCGAGCATCGAGTCACGGACGGGGGCTGACGCAGCGGGGGCCCTCCCGGGCGGCTCGAAGCTCCTCGCGCTCGCCGACCGCGATTCTGTTCGCGAGACGGTCTCGGGGCTTCGCGGCGATCCGCGGGTGGCGTACACGGTCCCGAACTACGTGGCGCGGGCGAGCGGGTTCACCCCCAACGATCGCGGCTTTCGCCTGCAGTGGAACCTCTCGGGCCCATTTGGGATCAACATGCCCGAGGCATGGTCGCTGGCGCGCCGCCGGGGGGCGCCTGGCGGTCGCGGCGCGATCGTGGCGGTGCTCGACACCGGGGTCGCCTACCGGAACATCGGCCAGTACCGTCGCGCGCCCGACCTGCGCTCCTTCGTCCGCGGCTACGACTTCGTCGACGACGACCCCTTCCCGGTCGACCTGAACGGGCACGGAACGCACGTCGCTGGCACGATCGCCGCTGCCACGAACAACGGCATCGGCGCCGCCGGCATCGCGTACGCGGCGCGCATCATGCCCGTGCGCACGCTCGACGAGCACGGATCCGGCGACACCGTCACGATCTCCCGCGGGATCCGCTACGCCGTCCGCCATCACGCCGACGTGATCAACCTGAGCCTCGAGTTCGGCCCGTCGGTACGCGCTGCGGACGTTCCCGACCTCCTGTCCGCGATCCGCTACGCGCGGCAGCACGGCGTCGTCGTGACGGGGGTCGCGGGGAACGAGGCGAGCATGGAGCTCCCCTTCCCAGCCCGGGCGCAGGGCGTCATCGCGGTCGCCGCGACGACGGAGGACGGCTGCCAGGCCTCGTACACCAACGCCGGCAGGGACGTCGACGTCGCCGCCCCGGGCGGAGGCGGCGACGCCGTGCCGGCCGCCGACGCCTGGGACCAGACGCACTGCCATCCCGGCGTGCCGATGCGCTCCATCTACCAGCAGACCTACACCTCTGGCCTGACCCGGTTCGGACTTCCGTCCGGCTATTACGGAACGTCCATGGCGGCTCCCCACGTGGCGGGCCTCGCGGCGCTCCTGATCTCCTCGGCGACGGCTCGGGCGGCGCCCGAGCC
>CAWIXY010000002.1:0-9547 GCA_963840185.1 uncultured Actinomycetes bacterium
GGGCGGCTTCGTTGTCAGATTGTCTCGCCTTTCGCGGCGCACGGGTGCCCCTAGGTCCCTTGAGACCGTTGACCCATCTTCTGGCCGGCGTCCGCTCCGGCCATCGGTCCTACATCCCCGTGCGCCGTGTCCAGCGCGGTGCGGAAGCTAGAACCGGACCGCGCGCCGGGTCAACAGTCTTCTGACCGACTCGTTCGCTAAGAGCGCGACTTTCGTTGCTCCGGACGCTTGTGCGTCGTTGGACAAGTCGGTGAGGGTTTTCAAGCGCCGGGAAGAGGTCCGTGCTCGGCCTCGAACGTCTCCTTCACCGACTCGAAGGCGCCAAGGGCGCGGTCCAGCACCGGCCGGTCGTGGGTGGCCATCACCGACGTCCGCAGGAGCGCTCCCCCGGCGGGACGGCGGGGTGGACGGCGACGTTGACGAACACGCCGGCCTCGTAGAGCGCCTTCCACAGCAGGGCGGCCTTCCAGTCGTCCTCGACGAGCACGGGGACGATCGGCGTGACCGTCTCGCCCTCGTGCTCCACGACCTTGAAACCGAGGTCGTGCAGGCCATTTCGCAGGTAGCGGGCGTTGTCGAGCAGGCGCGCCATGAGCTGCGGGCCCTCGTCGGAGACGACGATCCGCAGGGCCGCGAGCGCGGCGCCGACGGCCGCCGGGACCGCGGAGGCGGTGAACAGGAAGGCGCGGGACTGGAGCCGGAGGTACTCGACGACCTCCTGCGGGCCGGCGATGAAGCCGCCGCAGCTGGCCAGCGACTTCGAGAAGGTGCCCATGCGCAGGTCGACCCGGTCCTCGACGCCCTGAGAGCTCGGAGGTGCCGGCGCCGCGGGCGCCGAGCACGCCCGCGCCGTGGGCCTCGTCGACCATCAGCCGGGCGCCGAAGCGCTCCGCGAGGTCGCAGATCGCCGGCAGCGGGGCGACGTCGCCCTCCATCGAGAAGACGCCGTCGACGACGACCAGCACGCCGCCGCCGTCGCCCACGGCCCGCTGGAGCTGGCGCTCGAGCTTGTCGAGGCGGTTGTGGCGGAACGGGCGCAGCTTGGCCCGCGAGAGCAGGCAGCCGTCGAGGATCGAGGCGTGGTCGGCCGAGTCGGCGATGACGGTGTCGCCCGGCGCGAGGATCGTGCCGAGCGTCCCGACGTTGGCCTGGTGGCCGGTGGTGAAGACGATCGCGTCCTCGGTGCCCATCCAGGCGGCCAGCTCGGCCTCGAGCTCGAGGTGCAGGGGGGTGGTCCCGTTGAGCAGGCGCGAGCCCGTCAGGCCCGTCCCGAAGCGCTCCAGGGCGTCGCGCGCGCCCTGCTTGACGCGCTCGTCGCCGGTCAGGCCGAGGTAGTTGTTGGAGCCGAGCATGATCCGCTCGCGGCCCTCCATCTCGACCACGGGCCCGGCCGGGCCGGTCATCTCGCGGAAGTAGGGCATCGCGTCGGCCTCGATGACCGCCTTCAGCAGCGCGGCGCGGTCGTGGTCGCGGACCTTCGCGAAGACGTCGGTGGTGGTCGGCATGTAGGTTCGGCGCCCTCTGTGAGCCTCGAGATCCGTCCCGTGAGCGGGGCGCGCGACCGGCGCGCCTTCGTGGAGCTGCCGTTCCGACTGTACGCCAACGACGCCGACGTGGATCCCGCCGTTGCGGCTGGAGCGGCGGATGTACCTCAACCCGCGGTTCAACGCCTTCTTCAAGCAGGGCGAGGCGCAGCTGTTCCTCGCCGAGCGCGGCGGGCGGGTCGTCGGCCGCATCAGCGCGCACGTCGACGGGGCCTTCGACGCCGTCCACGAGGGCCGCTGGGGCTGGTTCGGCTTCCTGGAGGTCGAGGAGGACGCCGAGGTGCTCGGAGCGCTCCTGGGCGCCGCGGAGGGCTGGCTGCGCGAGCGCGGCTGCGACCGGATGGTCGGCCCGGCCGACTTCACGCTCAACGACGGCTGCGGGGTCCTCGTGGAGGGCTTCGACCGCGCGCCGATCATCCGCCAGACCTACAACGCGCCGTGGCTGCCGGCGCTGTGCGAGCAGGCGGGCCTCGAGAAGGCGATGGACGTCTACTTCTGGTTCCTCCACATCGCCGACCGCAGCGGGATGCTGCCGATCCTGCCCGAGCTCGCCCGCCAGGCCCGCGAGGACCACGGCATGCGGCTGCGCAAGATGTCGCGGCGGACGCTGCGGCGCGACCTCGACACCTTCGCCGAGATCTACAACGACGCCTGGAGCCGCAACTGGGACTTCCGGCCCTACAACTCCGACGACCTGGACACGTACGCCCAGGAGCTCCAGCTGGCCTTCGACCGCGAGTGGTTCATGGTCGCCGAGACGCCCGAGGGCGAGCCGGTGGGGGTCGCGATCACCGTCCCGGACATGAACCAGGTGCTGCGGCGGATGAAGGGCCGGCTGCTGCCGCTGGGCTGGTGGCACTTCCTCACCCGCCGCCGGTACGTCGACCAGTGCCGGGTCGGGTTCCTCGGCGTCAAGCAGTCCCACCAGCACACCGGGGCGGCCGCGCTGATGTACCTCGAGCACTTCGACAACGCCGAGCGCGAGCGCATCAACCACGGCGAGATGGGCTGGATCCTGGAGACCAACATCGCCATGAACCGGGCGATGGAGGCCATGAACGGGCGGGTCGTCAAGCGCTACCGCATCTACGAGCGGCGCCTGCGCGACGACGTTTCCCCGGCGTTTCCAGCGGATGCGGAGGTCTGGCGCCCGTCGTCCTGACCGGCGTCTACGATCCTTCGGTGTCCGAGACCGAAGTCGTCGACGGCCTGCCCGTCCTCCACGAGCCCGCGCCCGTGCCCGCGGAGCGCCCGCCCGCGGGGCCGGTGGCGGTCCAGGCCGCTGCCGTCGCCGGGGCGAGCTTCGTCGCCGGCATGAGCATGGTCGCGCTGATGAAGAACCGCAAGGCGCGCAAGGCCGCGATGCGCCTCGCGCGCGGCGGCCGCCGGCGCAAGGGCCGGATCGACATCGTCGGCACGCGCTCCTTCCTGGTCGACGTGCACTTCGTCGACCGACGGTGAGCGACTGGGCCGTCGACCACCGCGTCGAGGTCCGCCCGCCCTGGCCGTTCCGGCTGCGCCTGCAGGGCTCGCTCGAGGGCGTCCAGCGCGTCCGCGGGCAGGTGCTGCTGCGCCTGGTGCACGTCGACGGCGCGCCCGCGGTCGTCCGCGTGCGCCAGCTCGCGCGCCGACCGCGTGCTGTTCGGCGCCCAGGCCGACGCGCGCGACGTCGCCGAGGAGGCGATCGCCCGGATGCGCTTCGCCACCGGCGTCGACGACGACCTGCGGCCGTTCCACGACCGCTTCCGCTTCGACCCGCTGATCGGCGACGCGGTGCGCGCGCAACCCGTACCTGCGCGTGCGCCGGCGGCCCGAGCCCTACGAGGCCCTGCTGGCCGCGGTGACCGAGCAGCTCATCGAGCTCGACCGGGCCAAGGAGATCCAGAAGCGCATCGTCCGCGCGCTCGGGCCGCGCTGCCCGCGCTCGGGCCTGCGCGACGTGCCGCCGCCCGCCGCGGTCGCGGCGCTCTCGCCCGCCCGGCTGCAGTCCTGGGACCTCAACGCCCGCCCGGCGATGGCGCTGATCAGGGCCTCGCGCGAGGTCGCCGCCGGCCGCGTCGACCTGCGCGCCGCCGACCACGAGCGCGGCTGGCGCCGCCTGCGGGCGATCAACGGGATCGGCCCGTGGACGCTCGAGTGCCTGGCGCTGTTCGGCCAGGGCCGCCACGACCAGATCCCGGCCGGCGACCTCGGCTACCTCAAGCTCGTCGGCCGCCTGCTCACCGGCGAGCCGTACGCCCGCGCCACGGAGGAGCAGGTGCGCGAGGTCTTCGCGCCCTACGCCCCGTGGGCGGGCCTGGCCGGCACGTACTTCCTCAGAGCCCCTCGCCCGGCAGGAACTCGTTGGTCAGCGCCCGCGGCGACGCGGGCTGCCTGATCAGGCCGTTCTCCTGCATCCACTCGCCGTAGGCCTTCCAGCGGCGCGGGTCCATGTAGCCGAACGGGCGCTCGCGGTCGCGCGGGAAGAAGGCCGGGAGCGTCGCGCGCACCTGCGCGCGCGTGTCGTCGCGGTCGAGCGAGGGCTCGGCCGCGCAGCAGGGCGTCCACGCCCGCCGCCGGGTCCTTGCGCACCGTCTGGTGGCCCTGGGCCAGCGCCTGGAGGAACGAGCGGAACAGCGCGCCGCGGTCGCGCAGGTCCTCGGCGCGGGCGACGAGGACCAGCTCGTTGTAGGTCGGCACGCCGGCCCTGTCGACCTTGATGATCTCGGGCCGCTTGCGGTCGCGCTGCAGCTGGATGCCCTCGATGTTCCAGAACGCCCCGAGCGTCGCGTCGACGCGCTTGGAGGTCATCGCCTGGGTGAGCTGGAAGCCGACGTCGACCGTCTTGACGCTGCCCTCGTCGACGCCCGCCTCCTCGAGGATCGTCTTCAGGTAGGCGTCCTGGTAGGGGATCCCGGCCGTCCCGACCGTCTTGCCCTCGAGCTGGGAGACCCGGGTGACCGCCCGGCGGCCGAGCGACATGATCGACGTCAGCGGCTCCTGGATCAGCGCGCCGATCGCCACGACGTCGAGGCCCTTGTCGCGCGCGAGCAGCAGCTCGGGCTCGTAGGAGATCGCGATGTCCGCGCGGCCGGCCTGGAGCAGCTTCAGCGGCGCGGCCGGGTCGGGCGGGACGACCGGCTTGACGTCGAGGCCGGCCTCGCGGAACTGCCCGGTGCGCAGCGCGGTGTAGATGCCCGCGTGGTCGGGGTTCGGCGTGTAGTCGAGGACGAGGTCGACGCGCTCGGCGCCGCCGCGGCGGGGCGCGTGCGCTCCTCCTTCTCGCCGCAGGCGGCGAGCGCCAGGACGGCGGCGAGCAGGACGGCGGGCAGCAGGCGTCTCACGTGGGGGTTCCTCCTCGGTTCCGGGACCGCTCGGCCCACGGCGCCAGGCGGCGCTCGGCGACGGCGAGCGCCCCGAACAGGGCGGCCGCCAGCGCGGCGAGCACGACCACGGCGGCGTAGGCGCGCGGGGTGTCGAGCTGGTTGTTGGCTTGGGTGATCAGGTGGCCGAGGCCCTCGCTGGCCCCGGCGGTCTCGCCGAGCACGGCGCCGATGACGGCGACGGCGACGGCGATCTTCGCGCCCGACAGCAGCGCGGGCAGCGCGGTCGGCGCCTCGACGTGGCGCAGCATGCGCCAGCGCGACGCCCCGAAGCGTGCGCATGAGCTTGCGCAGCGCGGGGTCGACGGACTCCAGGCCGTCGAGCGTCGTGACGACGATCGGGAAGAAGGTGACGAGCGCGACGATGGCGATCTTCGGGCGCAGGTCGAAGCCGAACCACAGCACCAGCAGCGGCGCGATGACGACGATGGGGATCGCCTGCGAGGCGGCGAGCAGCGGCAGCACGGCGCGCCGCAGCGGCGCCCAGAGGTGCACGGCGACGGCGAAGCGCGATCGCCGGCGACGACGGCCACGCGCGAGGCCGAGGACGACCTCCTGCGCGGTGACGACGAAGTTCGACCACAGCAGCGCGCGGTCGTCCCACAGCGCCTCGGCGATCTGCGTGGGGGAGGCGAGGATCAGGCTGTCGCCGGCGCCGGACGAGCGCGACGTAGAGCTGCCAGGCGCCGAGCAGCGCGAGCAGGAGCAGGATCGCGGTCATGCCCGCAGCGCCTCCAGCGCCCGCTCGCGCAGCGCGACGACCGCCGGGTCGGTGGCGCGGCGCGGGCGCGGCGACGTCGACCTCGAGCTCGGCGACGACGCGGCCGGGCCGGGGGGAGAGGACCGCGACGCGGTCGGCGAGCAGGACCGCCTCCTCGACGTCGTGGGTGACGAGCAGGACGGTGCGCGGCTCGCGGGCCAGCGCGCCGGCCAGCCACGCCTGCATGTCGGCGCGGGACATCGCGTCCAGCGCGCCGAAGGGCTCGTCGAGGCACAGCACGGGCGCGCCGGCCAGCAGCGTGCGCAGGAAGGCCACGCGCTGGCGCATGCCCGCCGAGAGCTCGTGGGGGCGGGCGGCCTCGAAGCCGCCCAGGCCGAACGCCTCGAACAGCGGCGCCGCGCGGCGGCGCGCCTCGTCCTTCGCCACGCCGGTGACGCGCAGCGCCAGCCCGGCGTTGTCGAGCGCGCTGAGCCACGGCAGGAGCAGGTCGCGCTGGGGCATGAGCACCGCGCGCCCGGCCTCGACGGTGCCGGCGTCGGGCGCCAGCAGCCCGCAGACGAGCTCGAGCAGCGTCGTCTTGCCGCAGCCGCTCGGGCCGACGACCGCGAGCACCTCGCCGGGCGCCGCGTCGAGCGTCACGCCGTCGAGCGCCTCGACGCGCCCGAACGCCTTGCGCACGCCCTCGAGGCGCACCCCGCGCGCTCCGCTGCCCTGCTCGGGCGTGGCCGGGGCCGACGCCGTGGTGGTCTCCATCGCTCCCTTCGCGGGCATTACCCCGACAGGTTCGAGGGTCAGCGCCGGGACGAGGCGCTATCTCAGCCGGCCGCTCCTGCCAGCCCCCCTGGTTGCTCGGCACGGAGCCTACTCGTAGACGACGACCTCGGGCCGCGGGCGCAGGCGGCCGACGTCGCTCGGGCGCATGAGGTCGTGTCCTCCTCGAAGAAGAGCTTGAAGCCGTCGTGGAGGCGGTCGCGGCCGCTCGCGAAGCCCTCGTACTTGACGCGCTTGATCGCGCGCGCCGCCGAAGCCGTCGACGTTGACGGTCACCGCGACGTTCGGGCGCGGCTTCAGCCGCCCGCGGATCATGTCGTCGGTGAAGCGGTGCACGAGCAGCAGCTTCTGGGGCAGGTCGCGCCCGCGGACGAGGCGGTCGAGCCAGAACGAGATCGCGTTGACCTCGCGCGCGTCGACCGAGCCGATCACCGTGCCCGGCTTCGCGCCCGGCGTGTGCCACTCGGGGTCGAGCGCGAGCGAGACGTCGGGCTCGCGCAGCCAGCGCTCGAGCGCCATGACCTCGCCGAAGAAGTCGGCGTGGCCGGGCTGGACGTCGAGGACGAGCAGCGCCTTCGCGCGGCGCGCGGCGCGCAGGTAGCGCCCGATCACCGCGTCGCTCTGGCGCGTGTTGTACGTGCCGTCGCGGCCCGGGTGCGCGTTCGCGATGACGGTGATGAGCTCGAGCGCCGGCAGCACCGGCCGGCCGAGGCGGCGGTAGGGCCGCGCGACGCGCTCCAGGCGCCGCGCCGCCTGCGCCGGCGTGCCGATCCCCAGCGCGCCGAGCTCGTCGTCCTGGGGCGCGCCGTAGAACGCGACGACGCGGTAGTCGGGCAGGATCCGCCGCCCGCCGCGCGGCAGCTGCGCGGGCTCGGCGGCCGTGGCGGCGCTGGTGCCCGCGGGCCGGGTCTGCGGCGCCTCGTCCGCTCCCGCCCTCGCGCCGAGCGCGACGCCTGCCGGCCAGCGCGACGGCGCCGGCCGCGGCGATCAGGGCGCGGCGGCGGGCGGCGCCCGGGCACGAGAACGCGTCGTTGGCCACCGGGACGCACGCGACCGGCCTGCGCGGGCGCACGGCGAGCGAGCCGTCGTCCGCGCGCGGGTCGGACACCGCGACCATGCCGCCCGTCGTCGAGCAGCCCGGCGGCCTGCACGCGCGGCCGCGGCCCGTACTCGCCCTGGCGGGTGAGCGTCCAGCCGCGCGCCCTCGAGGTCGGCGAGCACCGCCGGGTCCAGGCGCGCGTCCTCGATGCGCAGCGCCGTGCCGCCCTGGTTGTCGATGCGCTCGGCGTCGACCGCCTGCGGCACCTCGAGCCCGAACTCGATCACGTTGAGCACGGTCTGGGTGACGCCCATGATGATCAGCGACGCCGCCCGCGGCGCCGGTCACGAGGACCGGCCGGCCCGCCCGCGTGACGATCACCGGGGTCATCGACGAGCGCGGCCGCTTGCCCGGCGCGGGCTCGTTCGCCGTGCCGGGCGGCCCGAAGTCCGTGAGCTCGTTGTTGAGCAGGAAGCCCGTCCCCGGCGCGGTCACCGCGCTGCCGAACTCCTGCTCGATGGTGCAGGTCAGGGCGACCGCGTTGCCGCGGCGGTCGATGACCGACACGTGCGTCGTCGAGCCGGGCTGCGCGACGTCGCCGGGCCCGTGCGCGGCGGTGCGCTCCAGCGCGATCTCGCCGCGGCGCCGGTCGGCGTAGGCCTTCGACGTCAGCTGCCGCCAGGGCTGGCGCACGAACGCCCGGGTCGGCGAGGTACTCGGTCGCGGTCGGCCCACGCGATGCGCTGCGCCTCGGCCATCAGGTGCAGCGCGTCGGCCGACCCGAGCCCGCGCGCCCGCAGGTCGAGCGGCTCGAGCAGGTTGAGCATCTGGACCAGCGCCACGCCGCCGGAGGTCGGCGGGCCCATCGAGAAGACCCGGTGGCCCCGGTAGGTGGTGGAGCACCGGCGCCCGCCAGACCGGCCGGTAGCGCGGCGAGGTCCTCGGCGGTCAGCAGGCCGCGGCCCGCCATCTCGCCGGCGATGCGGCGCGCGATCGTCCCGCGGTAGAACGCGGCGCGCGCCGCCGCCCATCATGCCGGCGGTAGGTCGCGGCGAGCTCGCGGCTGGCGGAACCTCGCGCGCCACTGCAGCGGCTGCCCGCCGGGCGTGAAGATCGCCGCGGAGGCGCCGTAGTTGCGCAGCCGCTCGGCGTTGTCGGCCGCGCCGGTGGCCAGCGTGCGCGGCACCCTGATGCCGGCGCGGGCGAGGCGCTCGGCGGGCGCGATGACCTGGCGCAGGCCCATCGTCCCGAAGCGGCGCAGCGCGGCGTCGAGCCCGGCGACGACGCCCGGGCACCCCGACGGTCGTGTGCCCGGTGAAGACGCGGTGCGGGCCCGGCCCGGTGAACTGGTCGGCGGTGATCGCCGCCGGCGCCGTCTCGCGGAAGTCGAGCGTGCGCACCGTCCCGCGCCCGGAGCGGTACACGAGGAACCCGCCGCCGCCGACCCCGCACGACTGCGGGCGCGCGACCCCGATCGCGAACACCGTCGCCGCCGCGGCGTCCATCGCGTTGCCGCCGGACTCGAGCACGCCGCGCCCGACGCGCGCGGCGGCCGGCGACTCGGTCGCGACCACGCCCTGCGTCCCGATCGCGCCGCGCCGCAGCTCGGAGCCCTCGCGAGCGGACGCGGGCCCGCCGGCCGTCCCGAGGAGGGCGGCGGTGACCACCACGATGGCGTGCGGCGCACGGCCGGAGTTCTACCCCTTGTCAGCCGCCGTAGGCACGACGCACGCCGCTGCGCTGCCCACTGGCCGAGCATCATGCCGACCAGCAGGCCGGCCACCGGGGGCAGCACGTGCACGAGCGCCTCGTGGCGCAGGAGGTCCGCGAGGCAGCCGGCGACGGCGATGTCGCACGGCGCCGGGCGGGGGCCGTCGAGGCTGAGCGCGACGAGCACGCCCGTGGCGAAGCCGATCGCCGCGAGCACGCGGAAGGCGAGGTTGGCCGCCGCATGCGGCCGGTGGCGCTTCCAGCTGGTACGCATCCGCACTAGCTGTCGGCACGGTGATGGACCGGGCTTTAGCTCACCATCGGGCGCGTCAGCGCCTTGACGAAGTCCTCGAGCTGGTTGGTCGTCCAGCACTCGAAGGCCTCGCAGTACGGCTCGTAG
>CAWIXY010000003.1:0-333382 GCA_963840185.1 uncultured Actinomycetes bacterium
ATGAGCAGCGGCGCCTTGGCCGAGCGGTCGAAGACGATCGAGGCGTAGTACTCCTCGGCGATCTCGCTGGCCGCCTCGACCCACAGCTCGTGGACGGTGAAGCCGCGGATGTCCAGGCCGAGGATCGCGCTGGCGTGGGCCTCGGCCTCCGCTCGGTCCGCCGCCACCTTGATGCCGCCCGCCTTGCCGCGCCCGCCGATGAGGACCTGGGCCTTGACGACGCAGGGATAGCCGATCTCGTCGGCCGCGTCGACGGCCTGGGCGACCGTCTTGGCGGGGCGCCCGTCGGGGACGGACGCCGTGACGCGCGAAGAGCTGTTTGCCCTGGTACTCGAGAAGATCCATGCGACGGGCGCGCACGATACCCCTCAAGCTCCGCGATGGCCCTGCCGACGAATGGGGGGATATGGCGATCCGCATCCCGGTCGCCGTCCGCGCGGGGTTCGCCCTGCTCGTGCTCGGCCTGCTCGCCCACGTGGCCCACGCGCTGGACGGCGGCGACGACGGGCTCTTCGAGCCGTGGCTGTACCTCGCGCTGATGACCGGCGCGGCCGTGGTCGTGCTCCTGCGCGGTGCCCTGGTGCCCCACGAGCGCGCGGCCTGGCTCACGCTCGGGTCCGCCCTGGCCATGTACGCCGCGGGCGACGCGGTCTACGACCTGCACATCGCCAAGCTCGACCCCCAGCCCTACCCCTCGGTCGCCGACGCGATCTACCTCGCCTCCTATCCCATGACGTATGCCGGGCTGGCCCTCCTCCTGCGCGCTCGCCTGCAGACCTGGCGCCCGACGCTGTGGCTGGACGGCGTCATCGGCGGCCTGACCGCCACGGCGGTCGGCGCGGCGCTGGTCCTCGGCCCGGTCCTGGCGGCGACGGAGGGCGACCCGGCGACGGTCGCCGTGTCGCTGGCCTACCCGCTCGGCGACCTCATCCAGTATCCTCTTCGTGGTCGCCGCCATCGTGGTGGTCGGCGGCAGCGCGGGGCGCTCGTGGCTGCTGCTCGGCCTCGGCCTGGCCGCGATCGCCGTGGCGGACACGGTCTTCCTCTTCCAGGAGGCCACAGGCACCTACCTCGCCGGCACGCTCATCGATGCGCTGTGGCCGGCTGGATCGCTGCTCATGGCGGCCGCGGCCTGGCAGCGGCGCAACCGGCGCGAGCGGCGTGCGGACGGCTGGGCGATGGTCGCGCTGCCCGGGCTCTTCGCGCTCGCCGCCCTCGGTGTGCTGGTGACCGCCCACCTGCGCGACGTTCCCGACCTCGCCGTCGGCCTCGCCGCGTCGGCCGTCGTGCTCACCCTCGTCCGCGGCGGCATCACCCTGCGCGAGAACGTGCTGCTGATCCGTCGCAGCCGCCGCGAGGCGCTCGAGGACGGGCTGACCGGGCTGGCCAACCGGCGGGCGCTCATGGCCGACCTCGAGGAGGCCTTCGCGCACGGCATCGCTCAGGGGCCGCGCACACTGGCCTTCTTCGACCTCGACGGCTTCAAGCGCTACAACGACGCCTTCGGCCACGCCGCGGGCGACGCGCTGCTGGCCCGCCTCGGTCGCCGGCTGACCGAAGTCGTGGCCGAGCGCGGCACCGCCTACCGCCTCGGCGGCGACGAGTTCTGCGTGCTGCTCGAGGGCACCGCGATCCGCCATGGCGACCTCGTGCGGCGCCTCGCCGCCACGCTCGGCGATCGCGGGGACGGCTTCGAGGTGACGGCTCGGTCGGCGTCATCGACCTGCGCGGCGAGGCAGCCTCGCCAGCCGACGCCCTGCAGCTCGCCGACAGCCGCATGTACGCGGAGAAGGACGGCCGCCGCAGCACCGGGCGCCAGCAGGCGCGCGACGTCCTGCTCGCGATCCTCGGCGAGCGCGAGCCCGAGCTGCGCGCCCACGTGCGCGACGTCGGGTCCCTGGCCCAGCGCGTCGGGCGGCGTATGGGGATGCGCGGCGAGTCGCTCGACGAGCTGGTGCGCGGCGCCGAGCTGCACGACGTCGGCAAGATCGCCATCCCCGACGCGATCCTGCACAAGCCGGCCGCGCTGGAGCCGGACGAGTGGGCGTTCGTCCACCAGCACACGATCATCGGCGAGCGCATCCTCGCCGCCGCCCCCGCGCTGCGCGCCGTCGCGTCCTGGTGCGCGACCAGCCACGAGCGCTGGGACGGCCGCGGCTACCCCGACGGGCTCGCGGGCGAGGCGATCCCGCTCGGCGCCCGCATCATCGCGGTCTGCGACGCCTACGACGCGATGCGCACCGACCGCGCCGTACCGGCGGGCGCTGCCCGCGGACGAGGCGTTCGCCGAGCTGCGCCGCTGCGCCGGCGGGCAGTTCGACCCCGACGGTGGTCGAGGCGTTCTGCGCCGAGATCGATGGCACCGGCCCACCGGCCGACCGCAGTGCACGCCTGATTGGCACAATGCACCGCCCCATGGCGCTTCCCTCCAAGGTCAACTTCGTCACGTTCGACGTCTACGGCACGCTCATCGACTGGGAGAAGGGCGTCTTCGACGCCTTTCGCCGTGAGGCCGCGCGCGACGGCTTCACGATCGAGCGCCCCGAGGAGATCATCCCGCGCTTCCACGAGGCCGAGCGCGAGATCCAGAGCGGCTCCTACGAGCTCTACGCCGAGGTGCTGCGGCGCGTGGCCGTGCGCATCGCCAAGGAGATCGCGTGGCCGCTCGAGCCCTCGCGCTCGGGCTTCCTGCCCGACTCCGTGCAGCGCTGGCCGCCGTTCAAGGAGACCAACCCGCCAGCTCACGAAGCTCAGCAAGAAGTTCCAGACCGGGCTGATCTCGAACATCGACGACAAGCTGCTCGGGCCAGACGCGCCGCCACATCCCGCACGACTTCGACCTCGTCGTCACCGCGCAGCAGGTGCGCTCCTACAAGCCCGACCCCGCGCACTTCAAGGAGTGCGCGCGGCGCATCGGCGGCAAGAAGGGCTGGGTGCACGTCGCGGCCAGCTACTACCACGACGTCGAGCCGTGCCTGAGCGAGAAGGTCCCGGTGATCTGGGTCAACCGCCAGCAAGGAGGAGCTCGAGCCGGGCCAGAAGAAGCCGACGGCCGAGGTCAAGAACCTCGCCGAGGCGGCCAAGCTCCTCGGCGTCTAGAGCGCCATGCAGGCCATCAGCCTGCACCCCGACGTGATCGTCGTGCGCAGCGAGATGTGGCAGACGACGTGCACGGTCCTGCGCCACGAGGGGGAGTGCTTCGTCGTCGACTCGCCGGTCTTCCAGGACGAGCTCGACGCGCTGCCGGCGATCCTCGCCCAGGCCGGCTGGACGCTGTCGGGCCTGCTGTGCACCCACGGCGACTGGGATCACGTGCTGGGCCGCCTGCGCCTTCCCCGACGCCGCGCTCGGCGCGGCCGAGACGACGGCGGCGCGCCTGCGGGCCGAGCCCGGTGACGCCCAGCGCTCGCTGCGGGAGTTCGACGAGGAGAACTACGTCGAGCGCCCGCGCCCGCTGTCGCTGGGCCACGTGCAGGCGCTGCCCGTGCCCGGGACGGTCGAGATCGGCTCCGAGCAGCTCGAGCTGCTGCCGGCCGACGGCCACACGCAGGACGGGATGGCGATCTGGGCGGGCTGGGCGCGCGTGCTCGTCTGCGGCGACTACCTGCTGCCCGTCGAGATCCCGTGGCTCCAGGAGCACGGCAGCCGCGACGCGTACCTGGCGACGCTCGAGCGCCTGACGCCCTACGTCGAGCGGGCCGAGTGGGTCGTGCCCGGCCACGGCGTCCCGCTCGACGCGCAACGCGCGCTCGCCCTCATGCGCGAGGACCTCGCCTACCTGCGGGCGCTGCCCGCGGAGGACGCGCCCCTGCCGCTGGCGCGCCGCAGCGCCCGTCAGCGCCGGCTGCACGCCGACAACGTCGCGAAGATGGCGGGCGCCAGGTCGTGATCCAGCACGTCGCGCTCGAGACCCGCGAGGACGAGATCGGCGCCGAGGTGGCGTTCTGGGCGTTGCTGGGGTTCGAGCGCGTCGAGGCGCCTGGCACCCTCGCCGAGCGCTCGACCTGGCTGCAGGGCGCCGCCGGCACGCAGGTCCACCTCCTGCACGCGTCCGACCCCACGGCACCGCCGGAGGGTCACGTCGGCGATCGTCGCGGCGGACTACGAAGCGATGCTCGGGCAGCTGCGGGACGCCGGCTTCGACCCGCAGCCGCGCCCGGCCCACTGGGGCGCGCCGCGCTCGTTCGTGCGCTCGCCCGGCGGCCACCGCGTCGAGGTCATGGCCGCGCCGCCGCCGAGCGCACCTCGACGCGATCGCCGATGACGCGCACGTCGTACGTCGGCTGCGGGTAGGCGGCCGGTCCCTGCTCGACGCCGCCGTCGCGCAGGCGAAAGCGACTGGCGTGCAGGGGGCAGGTGACGCAGCCGTCCGACAGGTCGCCCCGGCTGAGGGCGCCGCCGCGGTGCGAGCAGCGGTTGGCCAGCGCGCGCAGCTCGCCCTCGTGGCGGACGAGCAGGATCTCCGTGCCGTCGATCGTCGCCACGTGGGGCTCGTCCTCGAGGACCTCCGTCGCGAAGCAGGCGCGCGTCCAGTCCTCGATCGGCGCGTCGAAGGCGGTCTGGTCGACGCCGACGCCGCGGGCGAAGGAGAGGTGGCCGCCGAGGTGTCCGCTGGCCCCCAGCGCCCCCGCCCCGGCGAGGCCCAGGAAGACGCCCACCCCGCGACGCCCGCGCCGGCGCGCGGCCAGCGACGCGCCGTAGAGGCCCAGGGCGCCGACGTTGAGCAGCGCGTGCAGCGCGCCGACGCGCCGCACGGGGGGGCTGCCGACGGTCGTGTCGGCCCAGTCGGACATGCCGCTCAGCGCCGTCGGCAGCGAGGCGAGCAGGCCCACGCCGATCAGCCGCTCGGCCGCCGGCCGTGAGCGCTCGCCCCCGATCACGTCGAGGATGTTCGCGCTCGTCCACGTGCCGATCACGGCGTCGGTCAGCAGTGGGTGCAGCGCGTGGCCCAGCGGCGTGCCGCTGAGCGCGTCCTTGAGCGGGCCGTGCCCGAGCGTGCGGCGCACGGTCTTCGCCACGGCCTCGGCCGGCGGGTCGATGGCCTGCAGCTGCTCGAGGCGCTCGACGAGCGCGTGGGCCGCGGGTGCGGTCGGCGGCGGGGCCTTCCAGGTGGTCGATTCGGTCGCCATCGCCAGGGGCTACCCGTTGTCGAGATGCAGGCGCAGGTAGAGGTCGCGCTCACCGGGCGGCGGCACCTCGAACCCCACCGTCGCGTAGAGGTGCAGCGCCGCGGTGTTCGTCTCGCTGACGTCCAGCTCGACGCGCCGGCAGCCACGCTCGCGCGCGCGGTCGATCGAGGCGCGCACGAGCGCCCGGCCGAGCCCGGCCCAGCGCGCCTGGGCCGTGACGAACAGGTCTTCCAGGAGGCAGTCGCCGCCCGCGCGCCACAACCCGTGGCGGAAGCGCAGCTGGGCCACGCCGCACGGCGGCGCGTCGTCGTGCGGGGCGCCGAGCAGGAACTCGGTGTCGGGCAGCTCGATGAGCCCCTCGACGCCGGCCAGGAACGCGTTGTCCGACGGCCAGGAGCGCCCGAGGTGGTTGCGGAAGGCGACCATCAGCCGGGTGACCGTCTCGGCCTCGTGCGGCTCGGCGACCCAGACGTGGTTCGCGCGATCGTCGTTCATGCGCGAGACCCTATTACCGGCATTCGCACGTACGCACGGTTCCGGCGCCCGCCGATCACCGGCTGACGCCACCCGGCGACCGGTCATGTGCCGGGGGCACACTCCCGGATCACCGTGTGGCCCCAGCCGGCGCCGGCGAACGCCGGCGACCGCGCGTACTCACGAACACCGGTACTAGTGAGCGGTCGTCTGCGGCGCCGATGCGCCACCATGCCGCCCGATGCGCCAACCGCGGACCGTCTACCTGCGCCGGCGACTGGGCGCGCTCGGCGTGCTCGCCGGCTGCGCGACGCTGGTCGGCGTCGCCGTCGGGGCCGGGCGTGACGACGGCGACGACGACTCCCGCAGCGGCGCCGCGCGGGCGGTGGCGGCGAGCGCGCAGGCACCGCCCGCCCGCGAGCTGCCCGGCGGCGGGCGGCGCATCTTCCCCGAGCGCCGCGTCGTCGCCTTCTACGGCGCGCCGCAGGCGCCCGAGCTCGGCGAGCTGGGCATCGGGTCGCCGGACTCCGCCGCCCGGCGCCTGCGCAAGCAGGCCGAGCCCTACGAGCGCAAGACCCGGCCCGTGCTGCCGGCCTTCGAGCTGCTCGCCGTGATCGCCAACGCCCACCCGGGCGCCGACGGCCTGTACCGCGCCCGCCAGGAGAGCAAGGTCATCCGGCGCTACCTGCGCGCGGCGCGGCGCGCCAAGGCGCTCCTGGTCCTCGATGTCCAGCCCGGCCACGCCGACTTCCTGGACGAGGTGCGCCGCCTGGACCGCTGGCTGCGCGAGCCCGACGTCGGGATCGCCCTGGACCCCGAGTGGCACACCCCCGGCGCGCGGCCGGGCAGCGTGATCGGCTCGGTCGGCGCCGAGAAGGTCAACCAGGTGGCGCGGCACGTGGCGAAGATCGTGCGCGACGGCAACCTGCCCCAGAAGCTGTTCGTCGTGCACCAGTTCACGCCGGACATGGTGGCCGGCAAGCAGCAGGTCATCCAGCCGCGCGAGCTGGCCGTGACGATGAACGTCGACGGCTTCGGTACCCGCTCGGCCAAGGTCTCCAAGTACCGCCTGTTCACCAACGACGGCAAGAAGTTCCATGACGGCTTCAAGCTCTTCTACCGCGAGGACACCGGGCTGATGAAGCCGCGCAGCGTGCTCGGGCTGAAGCCCCCGCCGGACCTCGTGGTCTACGAGTAGCCCTGCGGGCGCGCGCGCAGCAGCACGGCCGGCAGGAGGGCGCCGAGGACGGCGAGCACGGCGGCGGCGGCGTAGCCGAGGCGATGGCCGGCGGCGGCGTCCGTCGTGCCGGCGATGAGGATGAACGCGGCGACCCCGACCGCGGTCCCCACCTGAGCGGAGGTGTTCAGCAATCCGGCGGCGGTTCCGCGATCGCCCTCGCGGACCGCCGAGGCGCCGAGCGTGGTCGCGGCCACGGACGCCGCGCCGAGGCCGAGGCCGGCGAGGACGCCCCAGGCGATGACGCCGGCGCGGCCGCTGGTCGCGGTCAGGCTCGCGGCCGCCACCGCGGACCCCGCCGCGATGAGCGCGACACCGCCCGCGATGACCGCGGGCGCGGACCCGCGCATACGCGCCGCGCCGGTCGAGCCGGCGACGACCGCGAGGCTGAGCGGGAGCAGGAGCAGCCCTGCGCCGGCCGGCGACAGCGCGAGCACGTCCTGGAGGTGCAGCGTGGCGAGGATGCCGCCGCCGCTCGTGGTCGCGGTGAGCAGGGCGGCGGCGAGCAGCGCGGCGGCGAGCGGCCGGTTGCGCAGCAACGCCGGCGGCACGAGCGGGTGCGCTGCGGTGCGCTCGCGCACCGCGAGCGCGACGAGCAGGAGCGCCGCCCCGGCCAGCGCCACCAGCGTCGCGGGCGCCAGCGGCCCGGCCTGCTCGGCGAGCGCGAGCGCGAGCACCAGCAGGCCGAGGCCGCCGGTCGCGGCCAGCGCGCCGGGCAGATCCAGGCTGCTCGGGCGCTGCTCGGCCCGGCTCTCGTCCAGCAGCCGCGGCGTCAGCGCGAGCGCCGCCACGCCGACCGGCACGTTCAGCAGGAAGATCCAGCGCCAGCCGAGCTCGCCGGCGATGACGCCGCCCAGCACGAGGCCGGCGGCGCCGCCCACCGCGGCCACCCCCGTCCAGGCGGCGACGCCGCGCTCGCGCTCGCGTCCCGCGGGGAACGCGTCGATGATCATCGCCAGAGCGGCGGGGGCGGTCAGCGCGGCGCCCAGGCCCTGCGCACCCCGGGCGGCGACCAGCGCCTCCGCCGCCGGCGCGAGGCCACAGGCGAGGGACGCCGCGGTGAACAGCCCGAGCCCGGCCACGAACACGCGCCGCCGGCCGAAGGCGTCGGCGAGCCGTCCGGCGATGAGCAGGCATCCCGCGAAGACGAGCACGTAGGCGGTGACGACCCACTGCAGGGCGCCGCCGCTCAGGTCGAGATCACGACCGATCACGGGCAACGCGACGATGACCGCGTTGACGTCGAGCACGTCGACGAACTGCGCCGTACACAGCAGGACGAGCAGCGGGACCCGGGAGCGCATGCATCTATAACGTTACAGAAACGACGATGGTCGTCATGGAGAAGGAGCGCATCACGCTCAAGCGCATCGCCGAGGAGGTCGGCGTCTCGCCGATGACGGTGTCCAACGCCTTCAACCGGCCCGACCAGCTGTCGGCCGCGCTGCGCGAGCGCATCCTCGAGTGCGCCCGGGAGCTCGGCTATCCGGGGCCCGACCCGCTCGCGCGCGGCCTGCGCCGCGGCCGCGCCGGAGCGATCGGCCTGATCAGCGACACCAACCTCTCCTACGCCTTCGACGACCCGGCGGCATCGGCGGTCATCGCCGGCGTCTGCGCCGCCGCCGAGGACGAGGCGCTCGCGCTGCTGCTGGTCCCGCCCCGCGGGCCGGGGGGCCTGTCGAGCGCGGTGATCGACGGCATCGTCGTGTACTCCGTCGGCCAGGACGATCCGCTCGTGGCGCTCGCCGTCGCGCGTCGCCTCCCGGCGGTGGTCATCGACCAGCCGGCCGGCACCGGCCTGCCGACCGTCGGCATCGCCGACGAGGACGCCGCGCTCGCCGCGGCGCGGCACCTCACCACGCTCGGGCACCGCCGCTTCGCCGTCGTGTCGTTCGGCCTGGCAGCCGACGAGCAAACTGGACCGGCGGATCTCGCGCGCCGCCGCACCGCCCAGTACCCGGTGTCGCGCAACCGCCTGAGCGGCTACGCCACTGCGCTGACCGAGGCGGGCATCGACTGGGCCGGCGTCCCGGTGCACGAGTGCCCGGGCAGCATCCGCGCCGCCGCCCGCGCCGCGGCCGCCGGCCTGCTCGCCGCGGACGTCGCGCCAACGGCGATGCTCGCGACGAGCGACGTTCTCGCGCTCGGGATCCTCGACGCCGCCGCCGACGCGAACGTCCAGGTTCCCGCAGAGCTCTCCGTCGTCGGCTTCGACGACGTGCCGGCCGCCGCCGACGCCGGTCTCACGACGATCCGCCAGGACCACCACGCCAAGGGCCGCCTCGCCGGTGAGCTCCTCCTGGCCGCCCTGCGTGGCGAGAGCGTCGCGCCGCCCTCGCGGCTCCCGCACGAGCTCATCGTCCGCGCCAGCAGCGGTCCGCCCCCACGGGCCTGACCGCCGTTGGTCAGCGGTGTGCCGTCAACTCTCGTCGGGCGAGCGGATGACGGCGATCGTGTCGCCGGCGGCGATCGGCGCGCCCTCGGAGATCGGCAGCTCGGCGATCGTGCCCGCCTTGTGCGCGGCGATCTCGTTCTCCATCTTCATCGCCTCGATGATGCAGAGCAGCTGGCCCTCCTCGACGGTCGCGCCCTGCGCGACGAGGACCTTCCACATGTTGCCCTGCAGTGGCGACTCCAGGATGTCCGGACCGCCCGCGCCGCCGGACTTGCGCTCACCGCGCGCGGGCTTGCGGGCCGGGGCGGCGCCGTTGGGTGCGACGGCAGCGCCGGCGAACGGCGCGCCGATGACCTTCACGTCGAAGCGGCGGCTGCCGACCTCGACGGTGTAGCTCTGCTCGACCGTCTCGGTCTCCTCGTCGTCGCCGGTCGCCGGCTGAGGCTTGGGGAAGGCCAGCTGCTTGAGCCAGGCCCTGTCCTCGACCAGGTCGCGGCACGTCTCCGCGTCGGCCCACTGGCGCGTCCGCAGGAGCGCGGTGTGGAACGGCAGCAGCGTCTTGAGGCCCTCGATCTCGTACTCGCCCAGCGCGCGCAGCATCCGGGCCGTCGCCTGCTCGCGGTCGGCGTCCCAGACGATGAGCTTGGCCACCATCGGGTCGTACATGGGCGACACCTCGCCGCCCTCGCCGACGCCCGAGTCGACGCGCACGCCGGGGCCGGAGGGCTCGCGGTAGCGGCCGATCGAGCCGGGCGCGGGGGCGAAGTTCTTCGACGCGTCCTCGGCGTTGATGCGGCACTCGATCGCGTGGCCGCGCAGGACGACGTCGTCCTGGGTGACCGACAGCGGCTCGCCGGCGGCGGCGCGGATGCCCTCCTTGACGATGTCCACGCCCGTCGTCATCTCCGTGACGCAGTGCTCGACCTGCACGCGCGTGTTCATCTCCAGGAAGAAGTACTCCCCGTCCTGCAGGAGCCCCTCGATCGTGCCCGCGCCGCGGTAGTCGACCGCCCGCGCGGCATCGGTGGCGATCAGGCCGATGCGCTCGCGCAGCGCCGCGTCGACCGCGGGCGCCGGTGACTCCTCGATGAGCTTCTGGTGGCGGCGCTGGACCGAGCAGTCACGCTCGCCCAGGTGGATGACGGCGCCGTGGGCGTCGGCGAGGACCTGGACCTCGACGTGACGGGGATCCGGCAGGTAGCGCTCGAGGTAGACGGTCGCGTCGGAGAAGAACTTCTCGCCCTCGCGGGCGGCGCCCTCGAAGGCGGCCTCGAGCTCGGCCTCCTCCAGCGCCACGCGGAAGCCCTTGCCGCCGCCGCCGCCGGCCGCCTTGACCGCCACCGGGTAGCCGATCGAGTCGGCGATGACGCGGCGGGCGTCGTCGACCGTCGCCACCGGCTCGGTCGTGCCCGGCACGATGGGCACGCCGGCGGCGGCCATGAGCTCCCGGGCGCGGGTCTTCGAGCCCATCGCGTCGATGGCCGAGGCGGGCGGGCCGATGAAGACGATGCCGGCGTCCTCCAGGGCGCGGGCGAAGGGCGCGTTCTCGGCGAGGAAGCCGTAGCCCGGGTGCACGGCCTCGGCGCCCGACTCGCGGACGACCTCGAGGATCTTCTCCACGTTGAGGTAGCTCTCGGCGGCCGGGGCGCCGCCCAGCAGGTAGGCCTCGCCGGCGCGCTTGACGTGCAGCGCGTCGCGATCGATCTCGGAGTAGACGGCGACCGAGGCGATGCCGAGCTCGTCGAGTGCGCGGATCACGCGGACCGCGATCTCGCCGCGGTTGGCGACCAGGACCTTGGAGAACATGAGGGCGAAGAGGGTATCCGTGCCCGCGTTCGCGAGGCGTCGCGCAGTTGCGGGCTAGTCCACCAGCTTGCGCTCGGCCGCCCAGCGCGACAGCTCGTGGCGGCTCGAGAGCTGGAGCTTGCGCAGGACCGAGGAGACGTGGGCCTCGACCGTCTTGACCGAGATCTCGAGGCGGTGGGCGATCTCCTTGTACATGTAGCCGCGGGCGAGGTGGCGCAGCACCTCCTGCTCGCGGGCCGTGAGCTGGTCCAGCTCGGCGTCGGCGGCGGTCCTGCCCGCCGGCACGGCCGCCCGCGAAGGCGTCGAGCACGAAGCCGGCCAGGCGCGGCGAGAAGACGGCGTCGCCCTCGTGCACGCGGCGCACGGCGTCGGCGAGCTCGTCGGGCGCGATCGACTTGGTCACGTAGCCGCGCGCGCCCGCGCGGATCGTCGCGATGACGTCCTCGGCGGCGTCGGACACCGACAGGGCGAGGAAGCGCGCGTCGCTGCCCGCGGCCGTCACCCCGCGGATGACCTCGGCGCCGCCGCCGTCGGGCATGTGCACGTCGAGCAGGACGACGTCGGGCTGCTCGGCGAGGATCAGGGCGACGGCCTGCTCGACCGTCTCGGCGTCGCCGACGATCTCCACGCGACCCTCGAGCTCGGCGCGCACGCCCGCGCGGAACAGGCGGTGGTCGTCGACGATCACGACGCGCGGCGTGCTCATGGCGCCTTCCTGGGCAGGACGAGCTCCACCTCGGTGCCCGCGCCGGGCGTCGCATGGACCTGCGCGCGGCCGCCGTGGCGGGCCATCCGCCCGACGATCGACTCGCGCACACCGCGACGGTCGGCGGGCACCGCCGCCGGGTCGAAGCCGGGGCCCCGGTCGCGGACGAAGACCTGCAGGACATCGTCGCCGGCCTCCGCGTAGACGGCGACAGGGCCGCCGCCGCCGAACTTGGCGGCGTTGACCATCGCCTCGCGCGCGGCGGCGACCAGCGCCTCGCCGGTGACGTCGAGCGGAGCGTCGCCGACGGCGACGACCTCGACCGGCACGCGGTGGACCTGCTCGACGTCGTCGGCGACGGCCTCCAGGGCCGCCGACAGGTGGGTGCCCGGCAGCGCCCGGCGAGCGCCCCGCCAGCCACGCCCGCAGCTCGCGCTCCTGGCGCCGGGCGAGCGTGGCGACCTCGGCGGGGTCGTCGGCGCGGCGCTGCACGAGCGCCAGCGTCTGCAGGACCGAGTCGTGCAGGTGGGCGGCGACCTCGGCGCGCTCCTGCGAGCGGATGCGCGTCGAGCGCTCGGCCGCCAGCTCGCGGGCCAGGCGCACCATCCACGGCGCGAAGATCACGCCGAGCACGACCGCGACGGCGATCGCCGCGAGCAGGACGTCGCGGGCGGCGCTGAGTGCGCCGGTGGCCTGCAGGAAGGCGAGCCCGGCGGCCACGACGAGCGCGACGCCGAGCCCGGTGCGCGACATGATCTGCGCGCGCTCGGCCACGGGGGGCGTGGCCGCCGCCGGGGCCGTACGGCCGGCGACCGTCGGCGGCGTGTCGATCGCCGCCGTCGTCGCGCTCGTGCTCGCCTGCGACTGGCGCCACAGCAGCGCGCCGCCGCTGGCCACGAGCACGAGTGGCCAGACGATCGCATCGGAGAAGGGCAGGCCGAGGTTGCGGATGACGAGCAGGGCGCTGAGGAGCAGAAGGCCGACGCCCAGCCCCACCTCGACCGCCGCGCGGCCGGTGCGCAGGCGTGGCGCGCGGACGGTGCCCTCGCCGGCGGGGATCGCCACCCACAGCACGAGGTACACGGCGACGCCGACGCCACCGGCAGCCGCCGCGGCGATGAACGCGATGCGCACGAGCAGCGTGTCGATGCCGAACGCCCGGGCGATCCCGGCGCAGACGCCGCCGATCAGGCGGTGCTCGAGGTCGCGTCGCAGGCCGGGGGCGGGCGTGCGCGCGGGGCGGTGGGCGTCGAGCCGGGTGGCCATGTCCCTGCCGATCATCCCAGCGCGCGCCGCGGCGGCCACTCAGCCGCGCCGGCTGAGGCCGCTGGCGAGCAGGATCGCCCCCGCCGCGGCCAGCACGAGCGGGGCCAGGCTGCCGAAGCGCAGGTCCAGCGCGTCGAGGCGGTCGGCGAGCAGCAGGCCGCCGAGGGCGGTGATGACCGCCCCGGCGACCAGCGACACGGGATCGGCCCTGCTCATGCGGCGCATGCGGTGTTGCCGCGGCGCGACTCGAAGCCGGGACCGTCGAAGTTCCCCGGCTCGCCACCCCAGCCGTCGGAGTAGAGGCGGTGGCCGACCTCCAGGTGGCCGATGCCGACGTCGGCGTCGACGAGCAGCCGCGTCGTCGCCGGCGGTGCCTTCGGACGGTCCTCCCAGTCGACGTCGATGCCGCCGCTGTCGCGGTCGAACAGGTCGACGGCGCCCATGCCGACGCGTGCGGTGCTCGCCACGCACACGTCCTCGGGCACGACGACCACTGCCTCGCCGACCCCCACCTCGAGGTTCAGGCTGCGGTCGCCCGGCGGCAGGTCCGCCTGCCGCAGGTCGACGACGAGCCTGCCCATGCCCAGCTCGTAGTGGTCGCGCACGTCCGCCGCCGACGTCGGGCGGTACTCCCGCTCGCCGACGCCGCCGTCGGTGTCCACGCCGGCCGCCGACACGACGGCCAGCGGCAGGGCCAGGGCCAGCGCGGGCAGGATCAGCCAGCGCGCCCCGCCGAGGAAGGCGCCGGCCAGCAGCGCCACGCCCGCGGCGATCACGACGCCGGCGACGACGGCGCCTCCGCCGGTCGCGCCCGCCCAGAAGCCGGCGACGGCCAGCGCGGCGCACAGGGCGAGGACCGCGAGGCCCAGGCCGATGCGGCGCAGCACCTCGCGCGGCGCGCCGGCCGGACCTTCACCCGACGACAGCCACCAGACGCCGAGCCCCGCCAGCGCCAGGAACCCCAGCGGCAGCAGGATCGCGCCCCAGAAGAAGCCGCCCTCGATGAGAGCGACCAGGGCGATGGCGAGGACCACGGCCCCGGCGATGGTCGCCGCGCGGCCGCTGCCCGCGGGCGTCTGCGGCCCGGTCGCGGCGCCCTCCTCGTTGGGCATCAGCAGCAGCCCGGCGAGGTACAGCAGCAGCCCGGCGCCGCCGGCGAACACGAGCACCACGGCCAGGACGCGCACGATGATCGGATCGATGCGCAGGTAGTCGGCGACGCCCGCGGCCACGCCGCCGATCCAGCGATCCTCGCGCGAGCGCACGAGCCTTCGCGGCGCCTCTGCGGTCGGGGGCGGGGGAGGTGGCGGCCCGCCCGCCGCCCCGGCCGGCGGAGGAGGGGCCTCGGTCGTGGGCGCCTCGGTCGTCGGCGGCTCGGTGGGCGGCGCGCTCGGTGGGCGGCGGCTCGCTGGGCGGCGGCTCGCCCGCCGCGGGATCCTCGGGGCCCGTGGGGGGCTGCCCGCCGAGGGGGTCGCCGGGGCGCGGCGCGGGATCGTGCTCGTGGTCGGGGTCGTTGCGTTCCATGATCGGCAGCCTGCCGCGCGGGCGCCGGCGTGCCTATCGGGAATCGTCCCTAGGGGCTGACCCTCGCCTCGTCCGCCGGCCGGCACGCACGCGCCGCGAACAGGCGCCCGCCGGCCGGCGAGACCACGGCGGACACGACGAGGCGACCGGTGCGCGGCTCGGTGACGAGCACGCGCGTCCGGGCGGCCGCGCCGAGCGACCGCAGGTCGATGGTCACCGTCGCGGGCACGGCGCAGCGCAGCGCCGAAGCGCGCGTCACCACCCGCGCGCCGGCGGCCGGCGGCCTGGGTACGGCGGCGTCCCGCCGCGCGCAGTCGCGCCGGACCAGGCGGACGCCAGCCCGTCCGAAGGCCAGCGGCGGGCCGCCTCCGGTCAGCGTCACGCCGTCGCGCCCCGCGAAGCGCACCCCGAGCACGCCGTCGGTCGCGCACGCGAAGGCTCGCCCACCCGACACCGCCTGCAGGCGCCCGAGACGGTCGGGCGCGCGCAGGTCGGCGGCCGGCCCGCCCCGGGTCAGGGGCGGCGGGCGCTCGACGGCGTCGTCACCACCGCACCCGCCCGCACCGGCCGACGCCACGAGCACGGCGATCGCAGCCTTCGCGCGGGGGCGTATTACCGCGATGCGGTCCGACCGTTCGTCACGTGCCGCCGTTCGGGCAGCGGCAACGCTGCTCATCGCGCCAGCCTCGCCAGCCGCGCCGCCGCCTCGTCGATGACCTCGTCGCGCTTGCAGAAGGCGAAGCGCACCAGCGTGCGGCCGGCGTCCCGGTCGTCGTAGAAGGCGGCCGTCGGGATCGCGACGACGCCGGCGCGCCCGGGCAGCGCGCGGCAGAACGCCCAGCCGTCCTCGTCGCCGAGCGTGCTGACGTCGGCGTTGACGAAGTACGTGCCGGCCGCCTCGTGGACCCGCAGGCCGGCCGCGCGCAGCCCGGCGCTCAGGCGGTCGCGCTTGGCTCGCAGGTCGGCGGCCAACGCGGCCGCCCATGCGTCGCCGCCGTCCAGCGCGACGGCCGCCGCGTCCTGCAGCGGCGTGCCGGCGGCGAAGGTCAGGAACTGCTTGGCCGTCGCCACCGCGTCGACCAGCGGCGCGGGGCCGCAGGCCCAGCCGACCTTCCAGCCGGTGAACGAGAACGTCTTGCCCAGCGACGAGATCGTGAGCGTGCGCTCGGCCATCCCGGGCAGTGTCGCGAGCGGGACGTGCTCCCCGTCGAACACGAGGTGCTCGTAGACCTCGTCGGTCACGGCCAGCAGGTCGTGCTCGCGGCATACGCGTGCCACGGCCTCCAGCTCGTCACGCGCCAGCACCCGACCGCTCGGGTTGTGGGGCGTGTTGACCAGGACGAGGCGCGTGCGCGGCGTGACGGCCGCGGCGAGCTCGTCCGGATCGAGCGCAAAGCCCGGAGCGCGCAGCGTGACCGGCACGCGCACGCCGCCGGCGAGCGCGATGGCCGCCGGGTAGGAGTCGTAGAACGGCTCGAGGACGATCACCTCGTCGCCCGGCTCGCACAGCGCCAGCAGCGCGGCCGCGACGGCCTCCGTCGCGCCGACGGTGACGAGCACCTCGCGCTCGGGATCCAGCTCGATCGCGTAGCGCCGGCGCTGATGGGCGGCGATCGCCGCGCGCAGCGCCGGGACCCCGCGGGCGGGCGCGTACTGGTTGTGCCCGGCGCGCAGTGCCGCGACGGCCGCTTCGACGACCTCCGGCGGGCCGTCGGCGTCGGGGAAGCCCTGCCCGAGGTTGATGGCCCCGGTGCGCCCGGCGAGGGCGGTCATCTCGGCGAAGATCGTCGTGCCGAAGCCGTGCAGGCGCGAGGCGAGCGGGGAGCCCACGCCCGCGATCATGCCCGCTGCGGAGGCTCGGCCTCGAGCAGCGCGCGCAGGCTGTCGTGATCCTCGCGGCAGGCGGGGCATCCCTCGAGATGCGCGGCCATGCCGGGAACCGCGGCGTCGGCGTCGTGACCGGCGAGCTCGAGCTCCACGTAGCGGTCGAGCTGCTCGAAGCACTCGTCGCAGCTCAGCTCCGGCCCGACAGGACCGAGCAGCGCGCGCAGCGCGCGGGTGGATCGCTGGGGGTCGATGTGGCTCACGGGGTCGCTCCTTCCCGGGTGAGCTCCACGGCGTGGCCGTCGGCCGCGAGCCGCGCCCGCAGCCTCTTGCGCGCGTCGTGCAGCGTCTTGTAGAGGGCCCCGCGCGTCGTGGAGAGCCGTTCGGCGAGGACGTCGATCGGCACGTCGTCGAGCGTGATCGCGACCAGGACGGTGCGCTGGTGCGCCGTCAGCGCTTCGGCTATCGCGCGACCCACCGCGCGCATCAGCTCGGCCGTCTCGGCGTCCCGCTCAGGCGACGGACGGTGGTCGGCGAGCTTCGCCCATCCGTCGGACTCCAGCGGGATCTCGCGCTCCTGCCACGCGCGCCGGCGGACCTTCACGCCCGCCTCCAGCAGGGCGAACTTGTAGGCCCACGTGGTGAAGCGGCTGTCCCCGCGATAGGTGTGCAGCTTGCGCAGGATCGCCATCAGCGCGTCGTCCGCCGCCTGGACGGCGAGGTCGTCGCCGTGCGCCTCGCCGCTGGAGCGCCGCCGGCGTGCGACCTCGAAGCGCGCGGCGCGCAGCAGCAGCTCGTGCAGGCGCTCGATGGCCGCCTCGCGACGACGCCCGGAGGCGCAGAGGGCGTCGAGCCACTCGATCGACTCGGCGTCGAGGCGGCGTCCGGCGACAGGGAGAGGGGCGTGGGACATGGCGGCCCGGCCACGGGGGCGGGGACCGACGACGCTAACACCCGCGTCCGCCTGCTCCGGTGCGATCAGGTCGAGGCCCATCCCCGTGTTGGCGACGGCCGGCCGCCCGGCCTTACCTGCCGGTAAGAGATCGCACGCCGGCGCCGCTAAGTCCCGACATGACCCAGACACCCTCACGTGCCGGGGCGCTCGCCCTCGCGCCATCATCGGCGAGCGGCG
Organism: uncultured Actinomycetes bacterium; assembly: GCA_963840185.1. GTDB lineage: Bacteria > Actinomycetota > Thermoleophilia > Solirubrobacterales > Solirubrobacteraceae > JAOPZW01. The sequence continues at coordinate 17,494 of CAWIXY010000003.1, forward strand.
ATCCGCGGCGGGACATCGACCACGCCGCCGCGCGGCGCGCCGCACGCGACCTGCTGCAGGCGCTCGGGGCCGACGTCGACACCGCCGCGTTGCGGGACACGCCGCGCCGGATCGCCGACGCCTACGCCGAGCTGCTGACGCCCAAGCCGTTCAGGGCGACCACGTTCCCCAACGACGAGGGCTACGACGAGCTGATCGTGGCGCGGGCGATCCCCTTCCACTCGCTGTGCGAGCACCATCTGCTGCCGTTCCACGGCGTCGCGCACGTCGGGTACCTTCCCGGCGCGCGGATCCTTGGTCTGAGCAAGCTCGGCCGCGTGGTCGAGCTGTTCGCCCGCGACCTGCAGATCCAGGAGCGCCTGACGACGCAGATCGCCGGCTGGCTGCAGCGCGAGCTCGATCCGCGGGGGGTCGGGGTCGTGCTGGAGGCCGAGCACCTGTGCATGTCGCTGCGCGGCGTGCAGAAGCTGGGCAGCCCGGACCGTGACCTCGGCGCTGCACGGCGCCGTCCGCGACGATCCACGTACGCGCCAGGAGTTCCTGGCCCTGACCACGAGGACCTGCCATGAGCACTGACCGGACGTTCGTCATCGTCGGCGCGAGCCTCGCCGGCGCCAAGGCGGCCGAGACCCTGCGCGCCGAGGGCTTCGACGGGCGCCTGCTCCTCATCGGCGCGGAGGACGAGCGCCCCTACGAGCGCCCGCCGCTGTCCAAGGACTACCTGCGCGGCGAGGTCGGCCGCGAGAAGGTCTACGTCCACGAGGAGGGCTTCTACGAGGAGCACGACATCGAGCTGCGCCTCGGCCGCACGGCCACGCGCCTCGATACGGCGGCCCGCGAGCTGACCCTCGACGACGGCGAGCGGCTGGGCTACGACGTCCTGCTCCTCGCGACGGGGGCCGAGCCGCGACGCCTCCCCGTCCCCGGCGCCGAGCTGGGGGGCGTCCTCTACCTGCGCAGCGTGGGGGACTCCGACGCGCTGCGCGAGCGGCTCGACCGCGGGGGCACCGTCGTCGTCGTGGGCGGCGGCTGGATCGGTACCGAGGTCGCAGCGTCCGCGAGGCAGCGCGGCCTCGACGTCACCGTCATCGATCCGCTCGGCGTTCCCCTGGAGCGCGTGCTGGGCGCCGAGGTCGGCGCCATCTACCGCGACATCCACGTGGACCACGGTGTGCGCATGCTGCCGGGGTCCGGCGTCGAGGCCTTCGAGGGCGACGGGTCGGTCGAGCGGGTCCGCACCGACGATGGGCGGACGCTGGAGTGCGACCTCGTCGTGGTGGGCGTCGGCGTGCTGCCCCGCACACGGCTCGCCGCCGAGGCCGGCATCGCCGTCGACGACGGGATCCTCGTCGACGAGCACCTGCAGACGAGTGCCCCCGGCGTCTTCGCGGCCGGCGACGTCGCCAACGCGCACCACCCCTTCTACGGCGAGCGCCTCCGCGTCGAGCACTGGGCCAACGCGCTGCACCAGGGTCCGGCTGCCGCCCGCGCGATGCTCGGGCAGGAGGTCGCCTACGACCGCGTCCCGTACTTCTTCTCCGACCAGTACGACGTCGGCATGGAGTACGCCGGCTTTGCCCGCACGTGGGACCGCGTCGTGTTCCGCGGCGACCCCGCGACCCGCGAGCTCGTCGTCTTCTGGTTGTCCGGTGATCGGATCGTCGCGGGCATGAACGTCAACGTCTGGGACGTCACGGACACCATCCAGCGGCTCATCCGCGAGCGCGTGGCCGTCGACGACCGGCGCCTGGCCGACCCCGGCGTCGCGCTCGAGGACCTCGCATGAGCCGCCTGCGACAGCTCCACGAAGCGGGCGTCTCGATCTGGCTGGACACGCTCTCCCGCGAGCTGCTCGACAGCGGCGCGTTCGCCACGCTGATCGCCGACTGCGCGGTGACCGGTGCGACGTCCAACCCCACGATCTTCGCCAAGGCGATCACGGGCTCGGACGACTACGACGACCAGCTCCGCGCGGCCGTCGCCGGCGGCATCACCGACCCGCAGGAGCTGTTCTTCGAGCTCGCACTCGACGATGTGCGCGCTGCCGCCGACCTGTTGCGCCCCGCCTACCAGGCGAGCGGCGGGCGCGACGGGTTCGTCTCGTTCGAGTGCACCCCCGACCTCGCCGACGACGCCGCCGCGACCATCGAGCAGGCGCTCGACGTGTGGCAGCGCCTCGACCGGCCCAACGTCATGATCAAGGTGCCCGCCACCGAGGCCGGCGTGCCCGCGATCGAGGAGCTCACCGCGCGCGGCGTGAACGTCAACGTCACGCTGCTGTTCTCGATCGCGCGTCACGAGCAGGTCGTCGACGCCTACGTGGCGGGCCTCGAGCGGCGCGTGGCCGCCCGCGAGCCGGTCGACACGATCGCGTCGGTCGCCTCGTTCTTCGTCTCGCGCGTCGACGCCGAGGCCGACGCGCTGCTCCCCGCCGGCTCGGAGCTGCGCGGCCGCGTCGCGATCGCCAACGCCCACCGCGCCTACGGTCGCTACCGGGAGCGCTTCGCCGACGCCCGCTGGCGCACGCTCGCCGGCGCCGGCGCCCGCCCCCAGCGCCCGCTCTGGGCCAGCACCGCCACCAAGGACCCGGCGTACTCCGACGTCCTGTACGTCGAGCGGCTGATCGCGCCCGGGGTCATCACCACCATGCCCGAGGCCACCCTGCGCGCGTTCGCCGACCACGGCCGCGTGCGCGGTGCCCTGAACCCCGGCGCGCGTGGCGCCCACGAGGTCATCCGCCGCGCCGAGCAGGCCGGCGTCGACCTCCCCGCCCTCACGGCGCGGCTCGAGCGCGAAGGCGTGCGCTCCTTCTGCGCCTCCTACCGCGAGCTGCTCGCCTGCATCGAGGCCAAGGTCGCAGGTAAGGATCGGCGGCGCGCGGACGCCTACACCACATGACCTCCACCGCATTCCCGCAAGCCGCGACCGTGCGCGACCGCGCCCCATCTGACAACGGCGGCGAGCTCGCCGCAGGGCACGTCGACCGGCGCGACCCGCGCTACCAGGCCTTCGCCCTCCTCCGGCTCGCGTTCACGGTCGCGCCGATCGCCTTCGGCGTGGACAAGTTCTTCAACGTGATGGTCGACTGGCCGATCTACCTCGCCCCCTGGATCGACGACCTCGCGCCCGGCACGGCTCAGCAGTTCATGTACGCCGTCGGCGTCACCGAGATCCTCGCCGGCGTCGCCGTCGCGCTGAAGCCTCGCTACGGCGCGTATGTCGTCGCCGGCTGGCTGGCGGGGATCATCGTCAACCTCCTGACCCACTCCGGGTTCTACGACATCGCCCTGCGTGACTTCGGGCTGATGCTCGGCGCCCTCACTCTCGCCCGCCTCGCCGCCGTCTACGATGCGCCGCTGCGGCCGCGGGCGTACCAGGCGCGGGCGGACAAGTAGAACGCTCCGGCGGGGGACCCGAGGCGGCGGCCACCCCGCCGTCACCTTGGGCCGTCAGCGGGGCGCGGGTACGATGCGGATGTACGGGCGCGGGGCGTCCCAGCCGTCGGGGTACAGCTCGCGCGCCTGGTCGTCGGAGACCGAGCCGGCGATGATCACGTCCTCGCCTTCGCGCCAGTTGACCGGCGTGGCGACCTTGTGGTTGGCCGTCAGCTGCAGCGAGTCGATGACGCGCAGCACCTCGTCGAAGTTGCGCCCGGTGGTCATCGGGTAGATGAGGATCAGCTTGACCTTCTTGTCGGGACCGACGACGAACACGTTGCGCACCGTCTGGTTGTCGGCCGGCGTGCGCGCGGTCGGGTCGCCGGCGGTGTCGGCCGGCAGCATCCCGTAGAGCTTCGACACGCTGAAGTCGGCGTCGCCGATGATCGGGTAGTTGGGCGCCTGGCCCTGGGTCTGCTCGATGTCCTGCGCCCAGCGGGCGTGGTTGTCCAGCGGGTCGACCGACAGCCCGACGATCTTGACGTCGCGGCGATCGAACTCGGGCTTGACCTTCGCCATGTAGCCCAGCTCGGTCGTGCACACGGGCGTGAAGTCCCTGGGATGAGAGAACAGCACCGCCCACGAGTCGCCGATCCACTCGTGGAAGCGCATCGGGCCCTCCGTCGTCTGCGCCTCGAAATCCGGCGCGGTATCACCGATCTGCAGCGTCATGGCCGTCTCCTCCGCTTGGAACCTTGTGACACTGGCACCGTACCTCGGGGTCATGGTCGGCCGCCATGCTCTGGACCTGTCACGCGATCATGCCCGCTCCGACCGTGTCGTTCGTCGCCTCGTCGATGAGGATGAACGAGCCCGTCGTGCGGTTCTCGGCGTACGCGTCGTGCGCGAGGGGTCGTGAGGTGCGCAGGCGCACGCGCCCGATGTCGTTGAGGCCGAGCTCCTGCGCGGACGGGTCGGTCGAGTAGGTGGCGACGTCGACGCGCGACACGACCGCGTCGACGATCGCCCGGGCCGACGTGGTCGCGTGCTTGAGCGCGTAGCGGCCGCCCGGCCGCAGTGGGGCATCCGCCATCCAGCAGACGTCGGCCTCGAGCTCGCGGGCCACGCGAGGCGCGGCTGCCGCGGCGCACAGCAGGTCGCCGCGCGACACGTCGAGCTCGTCGGCCAGGCGCACCGTGACGGACATCGGCGAGACCGCCGCCTGCAGCGGCCCGTCCAGCGTCTCCACGGCCGCGACCGTCGTCGTGCTGCCCGCGGGCAGGACGACGACCTCGTCGCCCGGGCGCAGCTCCCCGCCGGCCAGGCGGCCCGCGTAGCCGCGGTAGTCGGTGGCCGGGTCGCGGATGACCCACTGCACGGGGAAGCGCAGGTGGTCGCGGTCGCGGTCGGCGGCGATGGCCACCGTCTCGAGGTGCTCCAGCAGCGACACGCCGCCGTACCACCCCATCGCCGCCGAGCGCTCGACGACGTTGTCGCCGTGCAGCGCGCTCAGCGGGATGTACGTCGTCTCGCCCCCGCGCAGCCCGGCCGACAGCGCGCTGTACTCGCGCACGATCCTGTCGAACGCCTCCTCGTCGTAGCCGACGAGGTCCATCTTGTTCACGGCGACGACGACGTGCCCGATGCCCAGCAGCGACGCGATGAAGGCGTGGCGGCGCGTCTGCTCGACGACGCCCTTGCGCGCGTCGACCAGCACGATGGCCAGGTCCGCCGTCGAGGCCCCGGTGACCATGTTGCGCGTGTACTGCACGTGCCCTGGCGTGTCGGCCAGGACGAACGACCGCCGCGCGGTCGCGAAGTAGCGGTAGGCGACGTCGATCGTGATGCCCTGCTCGCGCTCGGCGCGCAGGCCGTCGGTGAGCCGGGCGAGGTCGAGCGTCCCGTCGGCCCCGTGCAGGTCGGCGAGCTGATCGGCCAGGATCGCCTTGGCGTCGTGCAGCAGCCTGCCGATCAGGGTCGACTTGCCGTCATCGACCGAGCCGGCGGTCGCCAGCCTCAGGAGGTCAGAAATAGCCGACCGCCTTGCGATCCTCCATCGCGGCCTCGCTCACGCGGTCGTCGGCGCGCGTCTCGCCGCGCTCGGTGATCCGCGTGGCGGCGATCTCGGCCACGACGTCCTCCAGGGCGATCGCGCGCGACTCCACCGCGCCGGTGCAGCTCATGTCGCCCACGGTCCGGTAGCGCACGCTGGCCGCGAACGGCACCTCGCCGTCGACCAGCTGCACGTGCTCGGAGACGGCGTAGAGCATCCCGTCGCGGCGGAAGACCTCGCGCTCGTGGGCGAAGTAGATCGCAGGGACCTCGAGCTCCTCCTGGGCGATGTACTGCCACACGTCGAGCTCGGTCCAGTTGCTCAGCGGGAACACGCGGACGTGCTCGCCGCGGCGGATCCGGCCGTTGTAGAGGCTCCACAGCTCGGGCCGCTGGCGGCGCGGGTCCCACGAGCCGAAGTCGTCGCGGAACGAGAAGATGCGCTCCTTGGCCCGCGCGCGCTCCTCGTCGCGCCGCGCGCCGCCGAAGGCTGCGTCGAAGCCGTGCTCGCCGATGGCGTCGAGCAGCGTGGTCGTCTGCAGGCGGTTGCGCGAGGCGCGCGGACCGGTCTCCTCGGCGACGCGCCCGCGGTCGATCGACTCCTGAACGGAGGCGACGACCAGCCGCTCGCCGAGCTCGGCGACACGGCGGTCGCGGAAGGCGATCACCTCGGGGAAGTTGTGGCCGGTGTCGACGTGCATGAGCGGGAACGGGAAGCGCCCGGGCCTGAACGCCTTCTCGGCCAGGCGCAGCAGCACGATCGAGTCCTTGCCGCCGCTGAACAGCAGCACGGGCCGCTCCAGCTCGGCGGCCACCTCGCGCATGATGTGGATCGCCTCCGACTCGAGGACGGCCAGGTGCGGGAAGCGGTCGCTCACGAGGCCGCCGGGGTATGCAGCCCGCACTCGAGCTTCTCGCTGCCGCTCCAGCGGCCCTCGCGCCCGGCGCCGGCCTGCGTGCACGGCGCGCAGCCGATCGAGTCGTAGCCGGCGTCGTGCAGCGGGTGGTAGGGGAGGTCGCGCTCGTGGATGCGCAGCCACAGGTCGCGCTCGGTCCAGTCGACGAGCGGGTTGTACTTCCACAGGCCACGGCGCTCGTCGCGCTCGACGGGCTGGGCGCCCGCGCGGGTGGGCGACTGCTCGCGGCGGATCCCCGTGATCCAGCCCTCGGCGCCGTCGAGCGCGCGCTCCAGCGCGGCGACCTTCGCCTCACCGCAGCAGTGCTCGGCGGTCCAGTTGCCGTAGGCCTCCTGCACCTCGACCGCGACGCCGAAGCGCTCCTCGAACGCCCGCCACGTGGCCAGCGTCTCGGGGAAGAGGACGCCCGTGTCGATGGTGACGATGCGCGGGGTCGCGGTGACGGCGAGCAGCGCGTCGACGAGCACCGACTCCTCCTTCTGGAAGGAGCACAGCAGCACGAGATCGTCACCGTGGCGCGCCACGGCCTGCTCGAGGACCGCTTCGGCCGTCATGTCAGACCGCGCACTCGCCCTCGCCGCGCACGACCTGGAACGGCACGTTCTTGGACCAGTCGATGAAGTGGTTCATGGTCTCCAGCCCGAACTCGATCGGCATCGCGAGGTCGCGGACCTCGTCCTCGAAGGCCCTGGCGCCGACGCGCTCGGCGAAGGCGTTGAAGAGCTCGTCGTCCGCGCGGCCGGCCTCGTAGAAGCGCAGCCAGCGCTCGACGGCCTCCGGCACGCGCTTGGCGGGCAGGCGCACCTTCAGGCGCGTGCCGTAGATGACCTCGCCGCCCTCGTAGTTGCCGCCGATGTGGGCGACGTAGGCCGGGATGGTGTGCTCGCCGACCTTGATCGACGCGCCGTAGAACCCGATGTTGGCGATGTGGTGCTGGCTGCAGCCGTTGGGGCAGCCGCTCATCTTGATGTGGACGGCCTTCGTCAGCGCGTCGGTGATGTCCATCGCGTCGATGCGCTCGCGGACGGCCGCGTTGAGGCCCATCGAGCTGGTGATGCCGAGCTTGCAGCTGTCGGTGCCCGGGCACGAGACGACGTCGTTGACCTGCTGGGCGCCGGGCTCGCCCAGGCCGAGCGCGTCGATGCGCTGCCACACGTCGTACAGCGACTCGTCGCGCACCCAGCGCAGCACGAGGTTCTGGCCCACCGTCGTGCGGATGGTGCCGGCCGAGAAGTCGCGGGCCACGTCGGCCAGGCCGCGCAGCTGCTCGGGCGTGAGGTCGCCGCGCACCACGTGCACCTCGACGGCGCTGAAGCCGGCCTGGCGCTGGGCGACGACGTTGGCCTCGGTCCAGCGGTCGAAGGCCGTGCGGTCGCCGTTGGGCGACGCGTACGCGGCGGGCACCGGAGGCGCGTCGGCCTCCTCGTCGACGTCGAAGAGCAGCGGGTCGGGCGTGAAGTCGCGCTCGGAGACCCAGTCGCCCTGCAGCTCCTCCTCGACCTGGCGGCGCAGCTCGTCGATGCCGAACTTGTCGACGAACACCTTGATGCGCGCGCGGGCGCGGTTGGCCCGCAGCCACTCCTGGCGGTCGAAGATGCGCAGGACGGCCTCGGTCCACTTGAGGTACTCGCCGTCGTCGGCGGTCACGAAGTCGCTCAGCGTGGGGGCGACGCGCGGCATGATCGACGTGCCGCCGCCGACGCGCAGCTCGAAGCCGCGCACGCCGTCGCGCACGCGGGGGATGAAGGCGACGTCGTGGATGCCGGTGATCGCGCGGTCCTCGTCGGTGGCGGTGAACGCGGTCTTGACCTTGCGCGGCATGAGCTGCGTGGTCGGGTGGCGCACGAAGTAGCGCACGTAGGCGCCGGCGTAGGGCGTCGGGTCGAAGAGCTCGCCCTCGCAGACGCCCGCCCACGGGTCGCCCGTCACGTTGCGCACCGTGTTGCCGCAGCCCTCGCGCGAGGACAGCCCGGCGTCGGCCAGCTCGCGGATCAGCTTCGCCGCGTCGGGCAGCGGCACGTGGTGGATCTGGATGTTCTGGCGGGTGGTGATGTGCCCCTTGTTCAGCGGCGCGTAGCGCTCGATGACGTCGGCGAAGGCCTCGAGCTGCTCGGGCGTGACGCCGCCGAAGGGCAGCTTGACGCGGATCATCTGGACGTCGGGCTGGCGCTGGCCGTAGACGCCCTGCTTGAGGCGGAAGCCGATGAACTCGGTCTCCTCGACGTCGCCGTCGAGGAAGCGGCGCGCCTCCGTGTCGAAGTCGTCGAACTCGCGCTCGAGGATCGGGATCACGTGGCCGGGGACGTTCTCGTAGACCTCGGGGTTGTCGAGGGACCCGCGGCGGCCGATGGTCGAAGGCTCCATCGCCTAAAGGTATCAATACCGATAGGAGATGGAGCCTTTCTGACCAGGCGGGCTTGGGTGACGCGCGGGCTCAGGTGAGCGCGTCGCGCACGCAGCGCGTCAGGCCCTGCCGGCCGCTGCCGTACTCGGCGCGGTAGTCGAACGGGTCCTCGATGGCCTCGGCGCGGCAGTCGGCGCGCTGCTTGGCCAGCTCGGCGCGGGCGCAGCGCTGGATCGCCGCCTGGCCCTGGCCGAACGTGAAGCGGAACTCGGCCGCGTCGTCGAAGGCCTCGTCGCGGCACTCCCGCACGGCCAGCGCCCGGTTGGACGGCAGCGCGAAGCGCGTGGCGGAGCGGCGGGGCTTGGGCGTCCGCGCCTTGGCGGTCCGCTGCTTGGCGGCGACCGGCTGCGTGGCGGCCGGAGCGGTCGCAGCGGGGGCGACGGCCGGCTCGGCGGCGACGACGCGCTCGGCCGGAGCAGCCGCTGCGGCCGGCGTGGCGTCGCTGTCGGAGGACTTCGCCTGCAGCGCGAATGCGGCGGCGATCAGGGCCAGCACGGCGAAGATGACGGTGGCGGGGGACGGGCGCTTCATGATGACTCTCCTCGGGGTCGGCTTCGGTGACCGGGACAGCCTCACATCGGCCCGCTCCCCCGGGCAGGTCCCCTTGGGGGGGTTGTGCTCCCCCCTCTACGGCGTGGCGGCGCGGTCGCGACGGCGCTCGAGCTCGGAGCGCTCGACGGCGTTCGCGCTGCAGGCGATGGCCGCGGCGTAGGCGTCGTCGGCGCCACGGGTGTCACCCGCGCGGCGCAGCAGCTCGGCGCGGGCAGCGTGCAGTGGCGGGTACGCGGCCAGGCGCTCGTCGCGGGCGACGCGCTCCAGGAGGGCGAGACCGCGCTCGTGGTCGCCGGCCAGGCCGAGCGCGGCGGCGCGGTTGACCTCCACGACGGGCGACGGGGCGAGGCGCGCGAGCTTCGCGTACAGCGCCGCGATCTGGCGCCAGTCGGTGTCGGCGGCGTCGCCGGCGTCGGCGTGCACGGCGGAGATCGCGGCCTGCAGCTGGAAGGGCCCGGGGCGACGCAGGCGCGCCGCCGTGGCAAGCATGTCGCGGCCCTCGTCGATCAGCGCGCCGTCCCAGCGCGAGCGGTCCTGCTCGCCGAGGCCGACGTAGCGCCCGGCCGGGTCCAGCCGCGCCGCGCGCCGGGCGTCGTGCAGCAGCATGAGCGCCAGCAGCCCGCGCGCCTCGGCGTCGTCGGGCATGAGCGCGACGAGCAGGCGGCCGAGGCGCAGCGCCTCGGCGCAGAGGTCGGCACGGACGAGCGCGTCGCCCGCCGAGGCCGACCAGCCCTCGTTGAACACCAGGTAGACGACCTGCAGCACCCCGGCCATGCGGTCGGGCAGGTCCTCGTCGCGCGGCACGCGGTAGGGGATCCGGGCGCGCGCGATCTTGCGCTTGGCGCGCACCAGTCGCTGGGCCATGGCCGTCTCCTCGACGAGGAACGCGCGCGCGATCTCGGCCGTGCTCAGGCCGCCGAGCGTCCGCAGCGTGAGGGCCACCCGCGCCTGCGGCGCGAGCGCGGGGTGACAGCAGGTGAAGATGAGCCTCAGGCGGTCGTCGGCGAGCGCGGCGGGCGGCTCGTCGTCGTCCTCGGGCTCCGCGGCGCCGGTTGCGTCCAGGTCCATCAGGCGCTCCAGCAGACGGGCGCGGTCTGCCAATGAGCGCTCGTGGCGCAGTCGGTCGATCGCCTTGCGGCGCGCGGCGACCGTGAGCCAGGCGCCCGGCCGGGCCGGCACGCCGTCGCGCGGCCAGGTGGCCAGCGCGACGGCGAAGGCGTCCTGCACGGCATCCTCGGCGAGCTGGAAGTCGCCGCCGAGGTGGCGGATGAGCGAGGCCAGCACACGACCGGACTCCTCGCGGAAGGCCCGCTCGACCGCCGCGGTCACGGCTGGTCGAAGACCATGACCGGCCGCACCTCGACGGTGCCGTGGGCGATGTTGGGCATCCGCTTGGCGCGGTCGAGCGCCGCGTCGAGATCGGGCACGTCGACGATGTAGTAGCCGCCCAGCCACTCCTTCGTCTCGGCGAACGGGCCGTCGGTGACGATGTCCTGGCCGTCACGGACGCGAACCGTGGTGGCCTCGTCGATCGGGTGCAGCGCGTCGCCGGCCACGAGCGAGCCGTCGGCCTCGAGGTCCTGGGTGTACGTGAACCACTGGGCCATCTCGGCCTCCGCCTCGGGCGTGCCCTGTGCGGGGCCCGCGCTCGGATCGCCGTAGATGAGAAGCATGTACTTCATCCCTGCCTCCTTGGATGGTTGCCATCAACCCGGCGACGGACGGCGCGCCCGGGATCGACACTAACGCGGGCAGGCTGGCGCGTTGCCGCTATCACCAGGGATGACCGTCGCCCCAGGGCGTCGGGCCCTCGGGCTCGTGGCCGACCGCCTCGAGCCGCGCCGCGCGCAGCCAGGCGTTGCGCGCCGCGGCGGCGGGCGCGGGGGTCGGCGCGGTGTCGCGCATGAAGCGCTCGAGCGCCGCGACGACCGCGGCGGCCTCCTCCGGGGAGGCCGACGGGGCGACGATCTCGAGCTTCGGGCGGCGGTTCGGGGCCACGGGCCGCAGGCTATCGTCGTCGCCCGCCGTGCCCGAGCTGCCCGTCCTGGATCACGACGCCGTGCTGGCCGCCGTCTCGCCGGCCGAGGCGATCGATCGCGTCCGCGAGGCGTTCCTGCGCCATCACCGCGGCGAGTGGGTCATGCCGGCCAAGGTCTACCTCGACAGCCCGCCTCACGGCGACTTCCGGGCGATGCCCGCGCGGGGCGGCGGGCTGGCCATGCTGAAGTGGATCTCCTCGTTCCCCGGCAACCCGGCGCGCGGGCTGCCGACGGTCCTGGGCGTCGTGTGCCTGTCCGACGCCGAGACGTCCGAGCCGCTGGCGCTGCTCGACGCTCGCTCGGTCACCGCGCTGCGCACCGGCGCGGTCGCGGCCGTCGCCGCCCAGGCGCTCGCCGCGCCCGGCGCGCGCAGCGCCGGCCTGATCGGCTGTGGCCTGCACGGCGCGTGGGCCGCTCGCTGCCTGGCCGCCGCGGGCTACGCGGGCGGCGTCTGCGCCGATCCCCGCGCCGACGCCGCGCGGGCGCTCGCCGCGCGAGCTCGGTGACGGCTGGCGCGCGGGCTCGCGCGAGGAGGCGCTGGGCGCCGACGTCGTGTGCTGCGTCACGCCGGGCGCCGAGCCGGTCGTCGGCGGGGACGATCTGCGGGGCGGGCTGCACCTCAACATGCTCGGCGCCGACGGCCCGGGCAAGGCCGAGGCGACCGTCGAGGCCGTGGCGCGCTGCGAGCTGTACTGCGACGAGTGGGCCCAGGCCTCCCACGGCGGCGAGCTGACCGCGGCGGTCGAGGCCGGCCGCGTGCGGCGCGAGGACGTGACCGACCTCGGCGCCGTCCTGGCGGGCGACGCCCCTGGCCGCAGCGCCCCGGACGCCGTCACGCTCTTCGACTCCACCGGCCTGGCCATCCAGGATCTGGCGGTCGCGGCCGCCGCGCTCGACGCCCATCGAGCCGGGCGCGTCGAGGCCGTCAGCGTGACGCTCTGAGCGTCAGGCGGGCGGGCCGTTGACGCCCTTGATCGACGTCTGCCCGCGGGCCACGCGGTAGCGGTAGCCCTCGGCCGGCAGCAGGCCCGTCGAGCGGCGCTTGATCGTCTGGACACGGACCAGGTCGACGGTCAGGTCGTCCTTCGTCGCGACGACCCGGCCGTAGCCGTGGTGGTCGAGGTCGGCGTTGTCGGCCCACGGGTTCAGCGCGCGCAGGGCCTCGATGATGGCCGGCGGCGTCATCGGGTTCGCGTCGTTGCCCTCGATGACCGCGCCGCCGACGTCGATGTCGCGCTCGCCCAGGCTGCGCGACGTGATCGAGCCGCCGACGAACTCCAGGGCCACGGTCTCCCCGTCGCCAAGGCGCGTGCGCACGTCGCCCGCGACGAAGACGTGGATGTCACCGGTGACGAACACCACGTCCTTGATCCGGCGGTCGCGGATGTAGGTCAGGAGCTCCTCGCGCTCGCGCGCGTAGCCCTGCCAGCTGTCGAAGCCCAGCAGGCTGTTGGGCCCGCGCACGGGCATCACCATGACCTGGTTGGCCAGCACCTTCCAGGCGGCCCGCGAGGAGCGCAGCTCGTCCTTGACCCAGCGCATCTGCCTGCGGCCCAGGAAGTCGCGCGGCTGGTCGAAGTCGGCGCAGGCCGGCGCGGCGAGCGCGTCGCCACAGGGCTGGTCCTCGCGGTACTGGCGCTGGTCCATGAGGATCAGGTCGACGGTGCGCCCGAAGGACAGCGAGCGGTAGATGCGGTCGCGGCGCTGTGGCGTGAACGGCGTCGACTCGAAGAAGGCGCGGTAGGCCGCGCCCCGCCGCGCACGGCTGTAGCCGAGCTCGGCCGGCAGGCCGCCGTCGGGTTCGCCGCCGGCGTAGTTGTCCTGCACCTCGTGGTCGTCCCAGATCAGCACCGTCGGGAAGCGCCGCTGCACCCTGCGAAGCGACTCGTCCGAGCGGTACAGCGCGTACTTGCGCCGGTAGTCGTCCAGCGAGTAGGCGAAGCGCCGGCCGCCGATCTCGCGGCCGACCTCGTCGTCGCGCACGCCGTCGCCGCGCGCGACCGACGAGCTGGCGTCGGCGTAGATGTAGTCGCCCAGGCAGACGACGAAGTCGAGGTCGTCCCGCGCCATCACCTCGTGCGCGTTGTAGAAGCCGTGGGCGTACTCCTGGCAGGAGTAGAAGGCGAAGCGGACCGGCTGCCGGGAGTCGGCGGGCAGCGCGGTGCGAAAGCGCCCGACCGGCCCCTCCTGCGTCGCCGTCGAGAAGCGGTAGAAGTACTGCTCGTGCGCGCGCAGGCCGTCCAGGCGCGCCTTGACGGCGTGGCCGCGGGCCTCGGAGGTGGTGAGCCGCCGCCGGGCCACGACGTCGTCGAAGCCGCGGTCGCGGGCGACCTCGAGGTCGACCGCCACGCGCCCCTCGAGGTCGTGCACGCGCGTCCACAGGACGATGCCGCGCGGCGTCGGCTCGCCCGACATGACGCCCTCGGCGAAGCGCCCGCCGCGGGCCAGCGGCGCCGCGCGGCCGCCGCCGGCCCACGCCGGCGGGGCGAGGACCACGGCCGCGGCGGCCGAGCCGGCGGCGGTGACGAACTGGCGACGGTTCATCGCGCGGCCGGCGTCGCGGGCGGGCCGTTGACACCCTTGATGGACGTTTGCCCGCGGGCAACGCGCCAGCGGAACCCGTCGGAGGGCAGCGTCCGCGTCGTGCGGCGCTTGATCGTCTCGACGCGCACGAGCTCGCAGTCGAAGCTCTCCTGCGTCGCCGTGACCTTGCCGTAGCCGTGGCGGTCGAAGTCGGCCGCGTCCACCCACGGGTTGAAGCCACGCAGCGCCTCGATGACGGCCGGGTCGGTGCTCGGGTTGGCGTCGTTGCCCTCGATCGTCACGCCGCCGCCAGCGGGGATGTCGGACTCGCCGAGGTTGAGCGACGTGATGGAGCCCCCGACGAACTCGAGCCCGACCAGGTCGCCCTCGCCCATGGCCGTGCGCACGTCGCCGGCGATGAACGTGTGGATGTCGCCGGTGACGAACACGACGTCCTTGATCTGGCGGTCGCGGATGAAGGTCAGCAGCTCCTCGCGCTCGCGCGGGTAGCCCTGCCAGTTGTCGAAGGTGAAGAAGGCGCCGCCGAGCACCTTGGCCGGCATGACCATGACCTCGTTGGCCATGACCTTCCAGACGGCGTCCGAGGAGCGCAGCTGGTCCTTGACCCAGTTCATCTGCGTGCGGCCCAGGAAGTCGCGCGGCTGGTCCCAGTCGGCGCAGGGGACCACGACGGCGTCGTCGCAGGGCTGGTCGTCGCGGTACTGGCGCTGGTCCATGAGGATGAGGTCCACCGTCCGTCCGAAGCTGAGGCGGTGGTAGAGCCGGTTGGTGCGCGACGGGAAGTACGGCGTGGCCTCGAAGAAGGCGCGGTAGCCGGCGCGCTGGCGCGAGCGGCGGAACCTCTCCCTGTCCGCCAGCCCGCCGTCGTCCTCGCCGCCGGCGTAGTTGTTCTGGACCTCGTGGTCGTCCCAGGTCGCGATCGTGGGGAAGGCGGCCTGGACCTTCTGCAGCGAGCGGTCCGAGCGGTACAGCTCGTACTTGCGCCGGTAGTCCTGCAGCGTCGTCGCGACCCGCAGCACGCCCGGGTAGGGGTTCTCGCGGCCGATGCGGTCGTCGCGCACGCCGTTGCGGGTCGCCCGCGACGTGTAGGTCTCGGCGTAGATGTAGTCGCCCAGGCAGATCACGAAGTCGAGGTCGTCGTCGGCCATGACCTCGTGGGCGTTGAAGTAGCCGTGCGAGTACTCCTGGCAGGAGTAGAAGGCGAAGCGCACGGGCTGGCGCGAGTCCGCGGGCAGCGCGGTCCTGAAGCGCCCCACGGGACCGTCCTCCGTGGCCGTCGAGAAGCGGTAGTAGTACTGCTCGTGCGGGCGCAGGCCGTTGACCCGCGCCTTGACGTTGTGGTTCAGCGCGTCGGAGGTGGTGATGCGCCGCCGGGCGACGACGTTGCGAAAGCTGCGATCGCGCGCGACCTCGAGCTCGACGCGGGCGCGCCCCTCGAGCCCGTCGACGCGGGTCCACAGGGAGATGCCGCGCGTCGTCGGCTGACCCGACATGACGCCTTCGCGGAAGCGCCCGCCGCGCGCCAGCCCCGACGACCCGCTTCTGCCGTTGGCCAGAGCCTCGGGCGCGAGGATGACGGCCGCCGCCGCGCTGGAGGCGGCGGTGACGAACTGGCGGCGGGTGTGCACGTGGGCCTTCTCCTCGGGGCGGAGCGACGGGACGGCGGCACGCTATCCGGATGCCCGGCGGTCGTGCGCTAACGACCTGTCACCGCGGCAGGCGCAGCGTGGCCACGACGCCCGCGTGATCCGAGGGCCACAGGCCGCCGATGCGGTCCTGCGGCTCGTCGCCCACCACCTCGGAGCGGACGGCCCTCAGCCGCGGCCGGCTGAGGATGTGGTCGATGAAGCTGCGCAGCGTCGAGACCGGGTTGTCCAGCGTCTCGGACTGGCCCGACGTGGCCGGTGCCGGGTCCAAGGCGCTCACGAAGCCCGCCTCGGCGACGCGGCGGAACGCCAGCCCGTCGGCGGACGCGTCGCGTGGGTCGCTGTTCAGGTCGCCGACGAGGATCACCGGCCGGCTCGCCGCCGCCAGCGGCCCGCCGACGAGCTCTGCGGCCTGGTCGGCGCGAATCGGCGCGCCGAAGGCCTCGAGGTGCGTGTTGACGAAGCGGAACGACCGCCCGCGCAGGCGTGCGTCGACGGCGGTCCAGCCGCGCCGGGAGGTGACGGTCTGCCCCTGGATCGGGACGCTGAGGTTGGTGGTGTAGTTGCCCCTGAGGCGGCGGCGCACCTGCACGCGCGCTCGGCGCCCGGTGCGCCGAAGGATCACGTCGCGCATCGTCAGTCGCAGGTCATGGCCCTCGCTCGTGGGCACCTCGAAGTCGGCCTCCTGCTGCACGACCTCGGCGCGGTAGCGCAGCCCACGTGCCCGCAGCCGCCGCTGGAGGATCGCGAGGAAGTCGTAGACCACACGCCGCGCGTCCTTCACGTCGTTCGTGACGCCGTCGGCGGTGCGCCGCCACAGCGCGACCTCCTGCAGGCCGATGAGGTCCGGCGCCGTGCGGTCGATCTCCGAGGCGATCGCTCTCGCGCGCAGCGGGAAGTTCGTGCGGCGGACGATGCCGAAGAGCTCGGTGGCGGCCTGGGCCTGGGCCTCGGGCGTCGGGGCGCCGGCCGCCTTGATGATGTCTGCGCCGAGGTACAGGTTGCGCGACATCACGGTGACGTCGCGGTCCCGATCAGCCGCGGCGCCGGCGGGCAGGGCGAGCGCTGCGGTCAGGGCCGCTGCCGCGGTCGCGAGTGCGGCGGTGCGCGAACGGGGGCGGTGCACGAGGGCCTCCTCCTGGACGTCGATCGCGGCGACGCTACCAGCGCACGCGGTTACAGCGGGATGTTGCCGTGCTTGCGCTTGGGCCCCGGCTCGCGCTTGGTCAGCAGCGTCTCGAGCGCGGTGATGAGCCGCGGGCGCGTCTCGTGGGGAACCAGCACGTCGTCGATGTACCCGCGCTCGGCCGCGCTGTAGGGGTTGGCGAAGCGCGCCTTGTAGTCGTCCATGAGCTTCGTGCGCCGCTCGTCGGGCGTGGGCGAGCTGGCGATGTCGCGACGGTAGATGATGTTGACCGCTCCCTCGGGGCCCATGACCGCGACCTCCGCCGTCGGCCAGGCGAAGTTGAAGTCGGCCAGCAGGTGCTTGGAGGCCATGACGTCGTAGGCGCCGCCGTAGGCCTTGCGCGTGATGACGGTGATCTTCGGCACGGTCGCCTCGGTGAAGGCGTACAGCAGCTTGGCGCCGTGGCGGATGATGCCGCCCCACTCCTGGCTCGTGCCCGGCAGGAAGCCCGGCACGTCGGTGAAGGTGAGGAGCGGGATGTTGAACGCGTCGCACGTGCGCACGAAGCGGGCGGCCTTGGCGCTCGCGTCGATGTCGAGCACGCCGGCGAGCTGCGCGGGCTGGTTGGCCACGACGCCGATCGCGTAGCCGTTGAGCCGGCTGAAGCCCACGACGATGTTCTTGGCCCAGTGCTCGTGGATCTCGAAGAACTCGCCGTCGTCGACGACGAGCCTGATCACGTTGCGCATGTCGTAGGGCTTGTTCGGGTTGTCGGGCACGACGGTGTCGAGCTCGGCGTCCATGCGCAGCGGGTCGTCGGTCGGCAGCACGCGCGGCGGCGACTCGAGGTTGTTCTGGGGGAGGAAGCTCATGAGGTAGCGCGTGTCCTCCAGGCACGCCTCCTCGTCGTCGGCGGCCAGGTGGGCGACGCCCGACTTCGAGTTGTGGGCCATCGCGCCGCCGAGCTCCTCGAAGCCGACCTCCTCGCCGGTGACGGTCTTGATGACGTCGGGGCCGGTGATGAACATGTGCGACGTCTCCTTCACCATGAAGATGAAGTCGGTGATCGCCGGCGAGTAGACCGCGCCGCCCGCGCACGGGCCCATGATCAGGCTGACCTGCGGGATGACGCCCGAGCACCTCACGTTGCGCACGAACACGTCGCCGTAGGCGCCCAGCGAGACGACGCCCTCCTGGATGCGCGCGCCGCCCGAGTCGTTGATGCCGATGACCGGGCAGCCGATCCTGGCCGCCAGGTCCATGATCTTGCACATCTTCTCGGCCATGACCTCGCCCAGCGAGCCGCCGAAGACGGTGAAGTCCTGGCTGAAGACGCACACGGTGCGCCCGTCGATCTTGCCGTGGCCCGTGACGACGGCGTCGCCCCACGGCCGGTTCTTCTGCATCTCGAAGTCGGTCGTGCGGTGGCGCACGAACGTGTCGAGCTCCTGGAACGAACCTGGGTCCAGCAGCTTCTCGATGCGCTCGCGCGCCGTCAGCTTGCCCCTGGCGTGCTGCTTCTCCTCGGCCTCGGGCGAGGAGTGGGCGGCGGCCTGGCGCAGCTCCTCGAGCTGGTGGAGCTTCTCCTCGTAGGTCTCGGGGCTCTTCTGGCGCGGGCTCATACGGCGCCGCACTCTAGTCTCCGGCGATGCGCTACCGACGGCTGGGCAGGACGGGTCTGCAGGTCTCCGAGCTGGGCTACGGAGCCTGGGGGATCGGCGGGTCGCAGTGGCTCGGAGCCCAGGACGACGAGTCGCTGAAGGCGCTGCACACGGCCATCGACGAGGGCCTGAACTTCATCGACACCGCGCTCGCGTATGGCAAGGGCCACAGCGAGCAGCTCGTGGGCCAGGTCGTGCGCGAGCGCTCGGAGACCGTGTACGTCGCCACGAAGGTCCCGCCCAAGAACCAGCGCTGGCCCGCGCCGGACGACGCGCGGGCCGACGACGCCTTCCCCGGCGAGTGGGTCCGCCGGTGCACCGAGCGCAGCCTGCAGAACCTGGCGCTCGACCGCATCGACGTCCAGCAGCTGCACGTCTGGAACGACCGCTGGGTCGGTCAGGGCGACTGGCTGGAGGCGGTGCAGGCCCTGAAGGACGAGGGCAAGATCGGCGCCTTCGGCGTGTCGATCAACGACCACCAGCCGGCCAACGCGCTCGCGCTCATCTCGACCGGGGTCGTCGACAGCGTGCAGGTCATCTTCAACGTCTTCGACCAGAGCCCCGAGGACGCGCTGCTGGAGGCCTGCCGTGAGCACGACGTCGGCGTCATCGTCCGCGTGCCCTTCGACGAGGGCGCGCTCACCGGCACCGTCACGCCGGACACCGAGTTCCCCGAGGGCGACTTCCGCGAGCACTACTTCCGCGACGGCCGTCGCCAGGAGGTCTTCGACCGCACGGAGGCGATCGTCTCGGACCTCGGGGTGCAGCGCGACGAGCTCGCCGAGATCGCGCTGCGCTACGTGCTCTCCCACGACGCGGTCAGCACCGTCATCCCGGGCATGCGCTCCGTGCGCAACGTCCAGCGCAACCTCGCGGCGGCCGGCCGCGGCCCGCTCGAGCCGGCCCAGCTCGAGGCGCTGAAGGCCCACCGCTGGGAGCGCAACTTCTACGCCTGAGCGGGCTGGGCGCGGGCGCGCGCGAGGCAAGCGCGTCGCGCACGAGCGGCGCGACCTCGGTGCCGAGCAGCTCGATCGAGCGCATGACCTTGTCGTGCGGCAGCGTGCCGACGCTGATCTGCATCAGGAAGCGCTGGTGGCCGAAGAGCTCGTGCTGGCAGCAGGATCTTCTCGGCGACCTCCTCCGGGCTGCCGACGAGGAGCGCGCCGCGCGGCGAGCGCGGCGCCTCGAACTGCGCGCGGCGTCATGCGGCGGCCAGCCGCGCTCGCGGCCGATGCGGTTCATCATCGCGGCGTAGGCGCGGGAACGTACTCGTCGGCCGCGCGCTGCGAGGTGTCGGCGACGTAGCCGTGCGAGTTGATGCTGACCGGCAGCGCGCCGGGTCGTGGCCGGCCGCGGCCGGCGGCCTCGCGGTAGAGCTCGACGAGCGGCGCGAAGCGCTCGGGCTGCGCCGCCGATGATCGCCAGCGCCATCGGCAGGCCGAGCGTCGCCGGCGCGGACGACCGACTGCGGGTTGCCGCCGACGGCGATCCAGACCGGCAGCGGGTCCTGCAGCGGGCGCGGGTAGACGCCGAGGCCGTCGAGCGGCGCGCGGTGGCGGCCCGACCAGCGTGACGTGCTCGCCGGCGCGCAGCGCGAGCAGCAGCTCGAGCTTCTCGGCGAAGAGCTCGTCGTAGTCGTCGAGGTCGTAGCCGAAGAGCGGGAACGACTCGATGAACGAGCC
The DNA here is from genome assembly GCA_963840185.1 of uncultured Actinomycetes bacterium. GTDB lineage: Bacteria > Actinomycetota > Thermoleophilia > Solirubrobacterales > Solirubrobacteraceae > JAOPZW01. Next base: position 37,494 of record CAWIXY010000003.1, read on the forward strand.
GCGGCCGGCCATGATCTCCGCGCGCCCGCCGGAGAGCAGGTCGAGCGTGGCGAAGTCCTGGAAGACGCGGACCGGGTCGTCGGAGCTCAGCACGGTGACGGCGCTCGTCAGGCGGATGCGCTCGCGTGCGCGCTGCGGCCGCGGCCGAGCACGACGGCGGGCGACGAGACGGCGAAGTCGGGCCGGTGGTGCTCGCCGACGCCGAAGACGTCGAGGCCGACCTGGTCGGCGAGCTCGATCTCCTCGAGCAGGTCGCGCAGGCGCTGGGCCGGGCTGATCGCGCCCGAGGCCAGCTCGGCGAACGTGTAGAGCCCGAGTTCCATGGGCAGAGGGTAGCCGCGCGGACACGGGTAGTTGCATGCGCAATCTTCTGCGCTATCATGGTTGCAGCAAGCGGAACTCCCTCCGCTTATGCTGCCCCCCAAGATAGGAGAGACCAATGAGCACCACCTCGACGCCGATCGCCGGCACCTACGCCGCCGATCCCGTCCACTCGAGCTTCGGCTTCGCCGTGCGCTACCAGGGCGTGTCCCTGTTCCGCGGCACCCTGAGCGACGTCACCGCGTCGCTGGTCGACGGCCGTCTCGAGGGCACGGCCAAGGTCGAGTCGATCTCGATCCGCACCCCCGAGCAGTTCCGCGCCCATGTCCTGGGCCCGGAGTTCTTCGACACCGAGAACCACCCCGAGGTCCGTTTCACCTCCAACGACGTCGACCTGCGCGAGGACGGCACCGCCGCCGTCGCCGGCGACCTGGAGATCAAGGGCATCACGCGCCCGGTGCAGGCCACCGGCACGTGGGTCAGGCCCGAGGCCGACGCGTTCGGCCGCACCCGCGGGCACCTGCAGCTCGAGGCGGTCGTCGACCGCAGCGAGTACGAGATGACCTGGAACGCGCCGCTGCCGTCGGGCGGTCAGGCGCTGGCCAACGAGGTCACCCTCACCGTCGACCTGTCGCTGGTCGAGCAGGGCGACGAGGCCTAGCCATGCGGATCCTCGGCATCGCCGGCAGCATCCGCCGGGGGTCGCACAACCGCAGGCTGCTCCGGGCGGCGGGCGACGCGCTCCCGTCCGGGGTGGACCTCGTGGAGTGGGACGGGCTCGCCAGGCTGCCCGCCTTCGACGAGGACCTCGAGACCACGCCGCCCGAGCCCGTCCGCGAGCTCCTGGCGGAGGTCGAGGCGGCAGACGCGCTGCTCATCGCCACGCCCGAGTACAACGCATCGGTCCCGGGCGCGCTCAAGAACGCACTGGACTGGGCCTCGCGCCCGTTCCCCGACAACGTGCTGCGCGACAAGCCCAGCGCGGTGATCGGTGCGAGCACCGGCCTGTTCGGCGCGGTCTGGGCGCAGGCCGAGGTCCGCAAGGTCCTGAAGGCCAGCGGCGCGCACGTCGTCGAGGCCGAGCTCCCGGTCGGGATGGCCGACCATTCGTTCACCGAGGACGGCGAGCTGGCCGACCCCGAGCTGGTCGCGCGCCTGGGCGACCTGCTCGGTGACCTCGTGCGGGAGGTCTCGGCGCCGGCCGAGCAGGCGGCGTGACCGCACAGGAGATCACGAAGCCCCTCGAGCTGCCCGTCGTCCAGCCGTCCGTCGAGTCGCGCGAGCGCGCCGACGCCGCGCGCAACCGCGCGCGGATCCTCGCGGCCGCGGCGCAGCTCGTCGCGGAGCGGGGCATCGAGCGCGTGTCGATGGACGACGTCGCGCGCGCGGCCGGCGTCGGGACCGGCACGCTGTACCGCCGCTTCGGCGACCGTGCGGGGCTGGCGCTCGCGCTGCTCGACGACCACGAGCGCGCTCTTCCAGGACGCGATCCTCGCCGGGCCCCCGCCGCTCGGTCCCGGCGCGCCCGCCGCTCTGCGCCTCCGGGCCTTCGGGGAGCGCTACCTCGACGTCATGGAGCGCTATGCGCCGCTGATCCTGGCCGGCGCGCCGCCCGGCCGCGACATGCCGGGCCCGTTCCAGCTCTACGCCACCCACCTGACGATCCTGCTGCGCGACGCGGCGCCGCACGTCGACGCCGAGTTCACCGCCCAGGCGCTGCTGGCCACGCTCGCGCCGGGCCGCCACCTGCACGCGCGCCGGACCCTCGGCTGGCCGCTGGAGCGCCTGCGGGACGGGTGGCGGTCGCTCGTCGACGCGCTGTGCGTCAGCGCGCCGGCCGCAGACCGCTGACGACCCGCGCGCGGCCGGCGATGGCCGACAGGCGGTGGGCCGCCCCGGCGGGGACGATGGCCTCGTCGCCGATGCCCAGGACGCGCTCGACGCCCTCGACGGTCAGCCGGACGAGCCCGTCGATGATGCGCAGGAGCGTGTCGTCCGCCGGCTGAAGGCGCAGAGGCGCCTCGGGTGCGTCGAGGGTCTCGAAGGTCAGAACGACCCCGGCGTTGAGCGGCGTGGCGGTCGACGGCGTCATGAGCACATCCTGCGCCCGCCGGGCGGCGCACGCAGCGGTGCAGACCGCCCTGCGGAGGTGCGGCTACCGCGAGGAGGCCGGGACCGCCCGGCGCGCCTCCAGGCGTTCGACGGACTGCGGATCGTGGGACGGCAGGTAGACCACCGACTCGGCCGCCGCCAGCTCGCGGACGAGCGCCATCGTGCGGCGCGCGCCGGCCACGTCGCCGGTGACGCCGTCGGCCACGTCCTCGAGCAGCAGTCCCTCGGTGTAGGAGACGTCGCCGGCCAGCAGGATCACGCGGTCGCCGTCGCGCACGGCGACCGACAGGTGTCCGGGCGTGTGGCCCGGTGTCGGCAGCAGCGTGACGCCGCCCGCCCGCGTCAGGGCCAGGCTGCGCGCGAACGGGCCGAACGGGCGAGCCTCGAAGTCGACGAGGGTCGGCTCGAGCCAGGTCGGCCGGCGGTCGGGCAGATAGCCGCGGACCCTGCCGAGAGCGCCCGACGCGAAGGCGAGCTCCTCCCGGGTGACGAGGATCTCGCTGTCGGGGAAGTGGCCGAGCCCGCCCGCGTGGTCGGTGTGCAGGTGCGTGAGCACGACCCACCGGACGTCGGCCGTCGAGAAGCCCAGGCGGGTGAGCTGTGGGCCGATCTCCTCCTCGGGCGCGACCCGCTCGCGGACCGCGAGGCGGAAGTAGGGGTGCCAGGCGGGGAGGTAGCCGGGCTGCGACACGCGCGCGGTCTCGCCCGTGTCGACGACGATGAGGCCCTCCTCGTGCTCGACGAGCCACGCGAGGATCGGCAGCGGATCGGTCCAGGCCCGGTCCAGGATCGTCGCCACCGCGCGCAGCGGCCCCGGACCCACGCCGCGGCGCTGGCGCTCCCTGACCTGGACGGTCCCGGTCTGGATGGCGTGGATCCGCACAGGGGCGGATGCGGCGCGGCTACCGCGAGAAGGGACGGTGGTGCGCGGCGCCGAGGTCGTCGAGCACGGCGCCGAGCTTGGCGACGATCGCCTCGCTGTCCTGCGCGGGCGACTCCGGCGCGGGCTCCGGCGCGGCCGGCTCCGGCTCGGCCCGCCCGGCGGGATCGGGCCGGCGGCGCAGGAACCGGCCCCACCGCGATGGGCGGGGCTCGGGTGCGGCCGCGGCCCCCGGGGCTTCCGGCTCCGGCGGCGCTCCGGGGGGCGACGGCGCGGCGCTGGCGGTCAGCGTCACCTTCGTCCCCCACGAGCTGGGCTCGAGGTGCACCGTGCCGCTCGCGCGCTCGCCCTCCCAGGCGACGGTGGTCTCGGGCTCCAGCCGCGTGATCCGGATCTCGCCGAACTCGCCCAGGTGACGGGCGAGGGCCTCCGGCTCGCTGACTTCCGCCCACAGCTCGGGCGGCGACTTGACGAGGGTCCTGTGGGCGCTCGGTTCGGTCATCGCCGCACCCCTTCGCCGGGCGACCGCGGCGTTCCTGCCCGCGATCAGAAGGTGGGCGCGTACTTGCCGAACACGTCCTGCATGGCGCCGCACACCTCGCCCAGCGAGCAGCGGTCCCTCAGGGCCTCGCGGATCGCGGGCAGCAGGTTGTCGCTGCCGCGGGCGGTCTCGCGCAGCTCCTCGAGGCGTCGCTCGACGAGCGCCCCGTCCCGGTCGGCCTTGAACGCCGCCAGGCGCTCGAGCTGCGCGCGCTCGGACTCGGGGTCCACGCGCAGCAGGTCGTGGACCTCGGCGTCGTCCTCGACGTAGCGGTTGACGCCCACGACGACGTCCTGCTCGACGCGATAGCGCTCCTGGTAGCCCCAGGCCGACTCGTCGATCTCGCCGGTGATGAACTCGATCGCGTTGGCCGAGCCGCCCAGCTCGTCGACCTTCGCGATCAGCTCGAGCGCACGCGACTCGATCTCGTCGGTGAGCGCCTCGACGAAGTAGGAGCCCGCGAACGGGTCGACGGTGTCCGCCGCGCCCGACTCGTGCGCCAGGATCTGCTGGGTGCGCACGGCGATCTTGGCCGCGCGCTCGGTCGGCAGGGCGAGCGCCTCGTCGTAGCCGTTGGTGTGCAGCGACTGCGTTCCGCCGCAGACGGCGGCGAAGCCCTGCAGCGCGACGCGGGCGATGTTGTTCTCGGGCTGCTGGGCGGTCAGCGTCACACCGCCGGTCTGCGTGTGGAAGCGCAGCTTCAGCGAGCGCGGGTCCTGCGCGCCGAAGCGCTCGCGCATGATCGTCGCCCACATCCGCCGGGCGGCGCGGAACTTGGCGACCTCCTGGAAGACGTTGTTGTGGCCGTTGAAGAAGAAGGCCAGGCGGGGGGCGAAGTCGTCGACGGCCAGGCCGGCGTCGATCGCCGCCTGCACGTAGGCGATCCCCGAGCTCAGCGTGAACGCGACCTCCTGGACGGCCGAGCAGCCCTTCTCGCGGAAGTGGTAGCCGGAGATCGACACCGTGTTCCAGCGCGGGACGTGCTCCTTGCAGTAGGCGAACAGGTCGGTGGTGAGCCGCATCGTCGGGCCGGGCGGGTAGATGTAGTTGCCGCGGGCGATGTACTCCTTGAGCACGTCGTTCTGGGTGGTGCCGCGCAGCTTCTCGCTCGGGACGCCCTGCTCCTCGCCGACGAGCTGGTAGAGCGTCAGCAGCACCGCCGCCGGGGCGTTGATCGTCATCGACGTCGAGACCTCGTCGAGCGGGATGCCGTCGAAGGCGGTGCGCATGTCGTCGATGGTGTCGATGGCCACGCCGGTGCGCCCGACCTCGCCCAGGCAGCGCGGGTTGTCGGAGTCGAGCCCGAGCTGGGTGGGCAGGTCGAAGGCCATCGACAGGCCCGTCGTGCCCTTGGACAGCAGGTAGCGGTAGCGCTCGTTGGACTCCTTCGCGCTCGCGTAGCCCGCGTACTGGCGCATCGTCCATGTCTGCTTGCGGTACATGTCCGGGTGCACGCCGCGCGTGTAGGGGAACTCGCCCGGCTCGCCGAGGCGCAGCTGCTGGGGCAGGTCGGCCTCGGTGTAGACGGGCTCGACCTCGATGCCGGAGTCGGTGAAGCGGCGTGGATCGTCGGGCCCGGTGATCGGGGCGACGGTCAGGCGTTCCTCGGTGGCCATGGTCCAAGGGTACGCTGGGCTGGAGTGGCCCGTCTCGCAACCATCGACCCGTAATGACGCACGTCGATCACCGACAGGCGTCGTCCTCGACCCTTGAAATGCCAGAGGCATTCCTGCGGGTCTGCGTCCTCGCCTGTCGGCGCCGCCGCACGCCCTTCCGGACCGATGGTCACGAGACGGACCACTAGATGACGGTGCGCATCCGCCTCTTCGCGATCCTGCGCGAGCGCGCCGGGCGCGGCGAGCTCGAGCTGGAGCTGCCCGAGGGCGCGCGCGTGGCCGACGCCCTGGCCGCGCTGGACCACCTCGCCGGCGGGCTGTCGCTCGTGCTGGCCGTCAACCGCGAGTACGCCCCGCCCGACACCGTGCTGCGCGCCGGCGACGAGCTGGCGCTGATCCCGCCGGTCAGCGGCGGGATGCCGGACCCGCGCGCGCCGCATGTCCGCGTCACGGACGAGCCGCTCTCGCTCGACGCCGTCACCGCGCTGGTGGGCGACCCGCGGGCCGGCGCGATCGTGACCTTCCAGGGGGTCACGCGCGAGGTCGACCACCTCGAGTACGAGGCCTACGCCGAGATGGCGGTCGAGGCGATGCGGACGATCCTGGCTGCCGCGATCGAGCGCCACGGCCTGTGCGCGGCCGCCGCCGAGCACCGCGTCGGGACCGTCGCCCTGGGCGAGCCATCGGTCGTGGTGGCGGTCAGCGCGCCGCACCGCGGCGAGGCCTTCGCGGGCGCGCGCGAGGCCATCGACGCGCTGAAGGCCTCCGCGCCGATCTGGAAGAAGGAGGTCGAGGCGGGCGGCGAGCAGCGCTGGGTCGGCGGCGAGCCGCCGCGGCCGCCCCTCGGCTGAGTGGCCCCGCCACTACGGCGCCAGGCCGGCCATCACCTGGTCGAACACGCGCGCGGCCAGGCCGCGCAGCTCCGCCGGGTCGCCGCCGGTGATGAGCACGCGGTAGACGATCGGGCCGATGAGGCCGTCGATCGCGAGGTCGAGATCCGCGTCCGCCCGCAGCTCGCCGCGCTCCACGCCGCGGCGCAGCACCGCGCGCAGCTGCGCCCGCCGCGGGTCGACCAGCACGGCGCGGCAGACCGCGAACAGCTCGGGGTCCTCGGCCGCCTCGCTCATCAGCCGCGGCATCAGGCGCAGCGCGCCGCGCGCGTTGGGCCCGAGCGCCTGCGCGGTGAGGCCGAGGAAGTCGCCGCGCAGCGAGCCGGTGTCGGGCGCCTGGATGTCGGCGGCGATGCTGCGCAGCGCGTCGGCCATGAGCGCGTGCTTCGTGTCCCAGCGCCGGTAGATGGTCGCCTTGCCGGCGCCCGCGCGCGCGGCCACCTTCTCCATCGTCATCCCCGCCAGGCCGCCCTCGACGGCGAGCTCGAGGGCGGCGGCGAGGATCGCCTGGTGGGCCTGCGCGCTGCGCGGGCGGCCGGGACGGCGGGCGGGAGCCTCGGCGCTCACGCCGCCGCCGCCCCCGCCAGCGGACCGGCGGCGGGAGCGTCGTCGTGGGTGGCCTCCCGCGCCGGGAGGTACCGCGCGGCGAGCAGGGCGCCGGCCACGGCCACGCCGGCCGCGACCAGGACCGTGGTCTGCATCGCGCCGACGAACGCGCCGGACGCGGCGTCGTGCAGTGCGCGCCCGGCCGGACCGCCGACGCGCTCCGCGACCCCGATCGCGCCGCCGAGCGTGTCGCGCGCGGGCTCCGCTGCGGCGTGGGGCAGGTCGCTCGTCGCGGCCTCCATGTCGCCACGGTAGAGCGTCGACAGGAGCGAGCCGAGGATGGCCACGCCGAGCGCCCCGCCGAGCAGCCGGTTCGTGTCGTTGACGGCCGAGCCGACGCTCGCGCGGTCCTGCGGCACGGCCCCCATGATCGAGTCCGTCGCGGGGGCCATCGCGAGGCCGATGCCGAAGCCGAGCAGCGCCTGCGAGCCGCCGATCAGGCCGAAGCCGGACTGCGCGTCGGCGCCGGACAGCCACACCAGCGCGGCGGCGACGAGGAGCATGCCGGCGGTCACGGCCGCCCTGGCCCCGAATCGCTCGCCGAGCTTCGCCGACAGCGGCCCGGCCAGCACCAGCCCGCCGGCGATGGGCAGCGTGCGCAGACCGGCCTCCAGCGCGCTGTAGCCGAGCACGCCCTGCAGGTACTGGGTCATGAAGAACATGAGCCCGAACAGGGCGAAGAACAGCAGGGCGATCGCCGCGCTGGCCGCCGAGAAGCGGGGGTTGCGGAAGAGCCGCATGTCGAGCATCGGCGTCTGGGTGCGCAGCTCGTGCGCGGCGAAGGCGGCGAGCAGCCCCGCTGCTGCGGCGAGGGCGCCGAGCACGACCGGGTGCGTCCAGCCCCGCTCGGGCGCCTCGATGATCCCGTACAAGAGCGCGCTCAGGCCGGCGGTGGAGAGCAGCGCGCCAAGCGGGTCCAGCGCGCTCTGCGCCGGGTCGCGCGACTCGGGCACCAGCCAGCGGCCCGCGACGAGCGTGGCCACGACGAAGGGCAGGTTGACCAGGAACACGAGGTTCCAGTCGCCGTGCTCCAGCAGCCAGCCGCCGGCGACGGGCCCGATCGCGATGCCGAGGCCCGCGACGGCGGCCCACGCCGCGATCGCCTTCGCGCGCTCCTGCGCCGGGAAGACGTTGATGAGGATGGACAGGGTCGAGGGCATGATCAGCGCGCCTCCGACGCCCATGACGGCACGCGAGACGATCAGCTGCGTCGAGTCGGTTGACAGCGCGGCCAGCCCGGAGCCCGCGCCGAACACGAGCAGGCCGGCGGTGAGCGCGCGCTTGCGCCCGAAGCGGTCGCCGAGGCTGCCCGCGGTGAGCAGCAGGCCGGCGAAGACGAGCATGTAGGCGTCGAGGATCCACTGCAGCTGGCTCGACGACGCGTCGAGATCGCCGCGGATGCTCGGTAGCGCGACGTTGAGGATCGTGTTGTCCAGCCCGATCACGAGCAGGCTGGCGGACAGGACGACGAGGGTCCACCAGCGGCGCTGGTAGGCGGTTGGAGTAGACATGAACGGCACCGTATCGAAACGTAACCGTCCCGAAAGTACGGCTAGCCCCCGGCCTACGATGGCGCGGTGCCCGACGTCCGCGAGCTCGACCGAGGCGAGACGCCCCTGGCCGCTGCCGCGCTGCTCGAGCTGCGTCCGTCGCTCGGGAGCGCCGAGGCGCTCGTCGCACGCGCCGACGCCCAGCGCGACGCCGGCTACCGGCTCGTCGCCTCGTTCGAGCCCGGCGACGGCGCCGCCGCCGGCGTCGCCGGCTTCCGCGTGAGCGAGAACCTCGCCTGGGGCCTGCACCTCTACGTCGACGACCTCGTGACGCGCGCCGACCGGCGCGGGCGCGGCCACGGGCGCGCGCTGCTGCGGTGGCTCGCCGCGGAGGCTGAGCGGCGCGCTTGCGGGGAGCTGCACCTGGACTCGGGCGTCGGTCCCGAGCGCCAGGCGGCGCACCGGATCTACTTCGCGGAGGGCCTGCGGATCAGCTCGCACCACTTCTCCCGAGATATCTGACCCGCTGCCACGGGGGCGGAGCCCCTACGCTTCGGCGATGGCCACATGTCTCGTGACGGGTGGCGCGGGCTTCCTCGGATCGCACCTGAGCGACGAGCTGTTGCGCCGCGGGCACCGCGTCATCTGCGTCGACAACCTCGAAACCGGCTCGCTCTCGAACATCGAGCACATCCGCGTGCCCGAGTTCGTGCACCTCAACATCGACATCGTGAGCCCGTACGAGATCGACGAGCAGGTGGACATCGTCTACCACCTCGCGTCCCCCGCCTCGCCGATCGACTACCTGCGCCTGCCGCTGCACACGCTGAAGGTCGGGTCCTACGGCACCCACCACACGCTCGGCCTGGCCAAGGCGCACCGCGCCCGCTTCCTGCTCGCCTCGACCAGCGAGGTCTACGGCGACCCGCAGGTCCATCCGCAGTCCGAGGACTACTGGGGCCACGTCAACCCGATCGGCCCGCGCGGCGTCTACGACGAGGCCAAGCGCTACGCGGAGGCGCTGACGATGGCCTACCACCGCCAGCAGGGCGTGGACACGAGCATCGTGCGGATCTTCAACACCTACGGCGCGCGGATGCGCCCGCACGACGGGCGCGCCATCCCGACCTTCCTGCGCCAGGCGCTCACCGACCGCCCGATCACGGTGTTCGGCGACGGCCGTCAGACCCGCTCGTTCTGCTACGTCGACGACCTCATCAGGGGCATCATCGCCCTGGCCGAGTCGGGCGAGCACGAGCCGGTCAACATCGGCAACCCGGCCGAGTTCACGCTGCTGGAGCTGGCCGAGACCGTCATCGCGGTCACCGGCTCGCGCTCCGAGATCCTCCACGAGGCGCTGCCGACCGACGACCCCAAGCAGCGCCGCCCCGACATCACCAAGGCGCAGCAGCTGCTCGGCTGGGACCCCGAGGTCGACCTGCGCGACGGCTTGCAGCACACGATCGACCGGGCGGGTGTCGAGGTGCTCGTCGGCGCCACACGTTGACGCGCGCGCACGTCCCGGTACGGTGAAGCGCGCAGCCGGAGCGAGCACTCCGTACGTGAGCAACCCCGCGACATCTCCCGCACCGTGCCCGTTAGCCGAGGCGAGATGCCCCCCGAGCAGGTTCAGGAGTCACGCGGCGCGGCCGGGATCCGGCGCATGCCCGGCGGCGAGGGCATCGCCTCGCCGCTCGTCGAGCGCGACGTGCGGCGCAAGCGCCCGCCGGTGCTCTCGTTCCTGCTGCGCTGGGAGACCGCCCGGCGGCTGGCGCGGATCGTCTCGCTGCTGGTGCTCGACTTCGCCGCGGTCTACCTGGCCATCCTCACGGCGCTGTCGCTCAAGGCGGCCGCGCGCGATCGCTGGCACTGGGACAACCAGGTCAACCAGACCGACGAGTACATCTCCTTCGCGTTCCTGGTGACCGCGCTGCTGTTCGCCCGCTCGGGGCTGTACTCGGGCCGGGCGGAGCGCCCGGGTCTGACGCGGATCGTCTCGTCGCTGTTCGCGGTCACGGTCGTCGCGCTGCTCTACGCCGTCGTCAACGGCCAGGAGTTCTCCAGCTACTACATCTTCTACGGCTCGCTGTTCTTCGCCGTCGCCTTCGTCGCGTCGTTCCGCTACGTCTACGAGCGGCTCACGGGGACGGTCCTGCGCGCCGCCGGCTACCAGCGCCGCGCCGTGCTGGTCGGCACCGGCCACCACATCGAGGCGGTGGCCAACGCCCTGAAGGCCGGCGACAGCCCGGCGATGGACGTCGTCGGCTTCGTGTCGCTGACGCCACGGCCCGACAACGGGGTGCGCTCGCTCGGAACGCTGGACCGCATCGACGAGGTCGTCGCCGAGCACCGCATCGACGAGGTCATCATCGCGGACCCGGCGTTCCCCCAGCAGGAGGCGGTCGAGCTGGTCGACGTCTGCCACCAGCGCGGCGTGCGCGTCCGCGTGGCGCCGTCCACGATGGAGATCCTCGTCCACCGCGCGGAGTTCGTCCCAGGGCAGTCCGTCCCGCTGTTCGAGCTCAAGCCGCCGGTCTTCGAGGGCATCGACTTCGCGCTGAAGCGCTCGTTCGACCTCGTGGGGTCCGTGCTCATCATCCTGGCCATCAGCCCGCTGCTGCTGGCCTGCGCGCTGGGCGTCAAGCTCAGCTCCCGCGGCCCGATCGTCTACCGCAGCCTGCGCCCGGGCATCGGCGGCGTGCCGTTCGACTGCTTCAAGTTCCGCACCATGTACCGCGACGCCGACGCGCAGCAGCAGGAGCTCGAGGCGCTCAACGAGGCCGACGGCGCGCTGTTCAAGATCCGCGACGACCCGCGCATGACCCCGGTCGGGCGGTTCCTGCGGCGCTTCTCGCTGGACGAGCTGCCCCAGCTCTTCAACGTCGTGCGCGGGGAGATGTCGCTCGTCGGCCCGCGTCCGCTGCCGTCCCGCGACTACGCCCGCCTCGAGGACTGGCACAAGAAGCGCTACCTGGTCATGCCCGGGATCACCGGTCTGTGGCAGGTGTCGGGGCGCTCGGACCTCGACTTCGACGACCTCGTGCGCCTCGACTTCCTGTACCTCGAGCGGTGGTCGGTGTTCCTCGACCTGAGCATCCTCGTGAAGACGGTCCCCGCCGTCTTCCTGCGTCGCGGCTCGTACTGACCACCGTGTGACGCGGTGCTGAGCGTCGCGGTCGACACACGGCGGCGCGACGTCTACGCGCGGGCCTTCGTCGCGGGCCTGCGCAGCGTGGGGCTGGACGTGCGCGAGGGCGGTGCGCCGTGGCGGCTGTGGCGGCGGCGTCCCGACGTCGTGCACGGGCTGGACGGAGTCCTGCCGCCCTGGCGGCGCTCGCCCGGCGTGGTGACCGTCTGGCGCGACCGCTGGGAGCCGACGCGGGCCGATCTCGTCGTCTGCCCGTCGACGTGGCTCGCCGACGAGATCGGCCGCCTCGAGGGCGTCGATGCCGGGCGGGTGCGGATCGTGCCCTTCGCGCCCGCGGTCGAGCGCGAGCCCGACGCGGCCGCTCCCGCGGCTCGCACGCCGGGCGGACCGTACGTCCTCGCGCTGGCCGACGTCGGCATCGCGCCGCCCGATGGCCACGAGCTCGTGGTCGACCGTGCGCCGGGCGCCGCGCTGCTCGGCGGCGCGGGCGCGCTCGTGCACCCGGGCCGGCGCGACGGCACCGGGCTCGTCGTGCTCGAGGCGATGTCCCGCGGCGTCCCCGTCGTGGCGGCACGCGCCGGCGCGCTGCCGGAGATCGGCGGCGACGCCGCCCTCTACGTTGACGCCGCGGAGGAGCTGCCCGCCGCGATCGCGCGCGCCCTGGCCGAGCGCGAGCGCCTGGCCGCGGCCGGGCGCGCGCGTGCGTCGCTGTACACGTGGGAGGCCACGGCACAGGCCATGGTCCTCGTCTACCGGGAGCTGCTGGGTGGACCCCTGGCGTGAGGCCGTGTGGCGCGCGGTGCCCGAGGGCGCTGAGCCCGAGCGCCTCGCCGCCCGCCGCGCCTTCCTGCTCGCGCACGTCTCGGCGGGCGACCGGGTGCTCGACGTCGGGGTTGGCGACGGGACGTTCGCCGACGCCCTGGTGGGCGTGGGCGCGCGCGTGGCGGGCGTGGACGTCGCCGATGAGGCCCTGCGCCGCGCGCGGCTGCGTGCGCCCGGGGCCGACCTGCGCCGTGTCGCCGACGATGAGGCGCTCCCGTTCGAGGAGGACGCCTTCGACGTCGTCTGGGCCGGCGAGGTGCTCGAGCACGTCGCCGACGTCGTCGGCCTCCTGGCCGAGGTCCGGCGGGTGCTGCGCTGGGGCGGGACGCTGCTGGCCACGACGCCCCGCCACGGCCGCGTGGCGCTCGCGGCGCTCGCGCTGCGCCCGGGCCGAGCCCTCGAGGAGCACTTCGACCCGCGGGCCGACCATCTGCGCTTCTTCACCGCGCGCAGCCTGCGCGAGCTGGTCGCCGCCGCCGGGTTCTCGGACGTCGACGTGCGCGCGTCCGGCGGCGTGCCGCTGCTGCGCCACGCCCTGCACGTGCGGGCGCGTTGACGCCATGATGGGAGCGTGGGGGTGAGCGGCCACATCGACCTGCACTGCCACGTGCTGCCGGCGATCGACGACGGCCCGGCCACCATCGCGGGCTCGCTCGCGTTCGCCCGGGCCGCGCAGGCGGCCGGGATCGCGACGCTCGTGGCCACGCCGCACGTCAATCCCGGCCACCCCGAGAACGACGCCGTGCGGATCGCCGAGCGGGTCGGCGGCGTCCGGGCCGCGCTGCGCGCCGAGCGCATCGGCGTCGAGGTCGTGGCCGGGGCCGAGGTGGCGCTGGCGCGAGCGCTTGCGCTGGACGACGCCGCGCTCACCGCGCTGCACCTCGGCGGCGGCCCGTGGCTGCTGCTCGAGTGCCCCCTGGGCCCGGCCGGCGCCGCCGGCTTCGTCGACGGCGCGCGCGAGGTCGCGGCGCGCGGGCACCGCATCGTGCTGGCCCACCCCGAGCGCAGCCCGGCCTTCCACGCCGAACCGGAGGCAACGCTGGCGCCGCTGGTCGAGGAGGGCATGATCGCCCAGGTCACCGCGGGCGCGCTGGTCGGGCGTTTCGGGCGCAAGCCCCGCGAGGTCGCCCTGCGCCTGCTGCACGCGGGCCTGGTGCACGACGTCGCCTCCGACGCGCACGACGCGGCCGGGCGCCTGCCGTCGATCGGGCCCGAGCTCGAGGCGGCGGGCCTCGGCGACCAGGCCTCGTGGCTGGCGACGGACGTCCCCGCGGCGATCCTGGCGGGCGCCGAGCTCCCGCCGCCGCCGTCGTTCCCCGAGCGCCAGCGCGGAGGCTGGCGCCGGCTGCTGCCGGGCTAGCCGCGCTCCGGCCTCAGCGGGGCAGCAGCATCACCGCGCCGTCGCCCTTCCACAGCGCCGCCGGTGCGAGCGTGGGCGGGTCCACGTCGAAGGGCGTCGGCATGGTCGCGTAGCGCACGACGGTCGCCGTCGCATCGCGCTGGGTCGAGATCGCCCGCAGGTTGGCGGGCAGCACGGGCGTCCTCGGCGGCACGGGGGCGGGCTCGCGCCCGCCGGTCTCCGAACGCCGGGCGATGGCCACGACGTCGACCTCGCTGACGGGTGTCGGCGTCGCGGGGAGCGGCCGCAGCCCGTCGCGGTAGAGCTCGAGCGCGATCCAGCCCGAGCCCGGGCTCACCACGACCGCCCGCGTCCCGCTCGGAGGGCCCAGCGCGGCGGCGGCCGAGCGCCAGTCGTCGCGCTGGAAGCGCTCGTCGGACGCGACCCCGAGGGTGACCGCGAGCAGGACGGCGACCAGCGCGGCGGCAGGGACGACGGCGGCCCGCGGTGAGCGTGTCGCGAGCCCGGTCAGCCCCGCCGCCACCGCCACGAGCAGTGCCGGCAGGGCGACGATCACGTTGCGGGTGTTGAGGTAGTCCTGGCCGGTCAGGATCAGCAGCAGCGGCACCCCGACCGTGCCCGCGGCCAGCCACACCGGCAGCAGCCCCCGCGCGTCGCGCCCGCGGGCCAGCCGGGCGAGCGCGCCGGCGACGAGGACGGCGACGACGATGGTGCTCAGCGTCTGCAGCGGGCTGGCGTAGCCGGTGAGCAGCTGCTTGGGGACCTGCAGCAGGCGCGAGGCCAGATCGCCCTCGCCGATGTACGCCGCTCGACCGGAGGACCGCTGGGCCAGGGCCAGCGGCGCGAGCGCGAGCACGGTGGCGGCGACCGCGCCGAAGGCGACGGCCATGCGCCGGTCGCGCGGGAGCTTCCAGGCCAGCCAGGCGGCCTCGGCCAGCACCAGGAAGCCGGCGAAGTAGTGCGTGGCGATCGCGAGCGACGACCACACCGCCCACCAGGCCCACGAGCGCCGCTGCCCGCCGTCGAGGACGTGCAGGAAGAACAGCACCGACAGCGAGCCGAAGAGCACGACGAGGCTGTAGGCCCTCGCCTCCTGCGAGAACCACACGAGCAGCGGATGCACCGCGGTGAGGCCCGCGGCGACGACGCCCGTCAGCGGCGAGACGAGCCTCGCGCCGATGAGGTAGACGACGGGGATGGTCAGCGTCCCCGCGAGGGCCGAGAGCGACCGCAGCCCGCTCTCGCCGAAGCCCAGGACCTGCCCCCAGCTCCAGGCCAGCACGTAGTAGACGGGCGGCGCCGACTCCCACTCGGGCAGGATGCGCAGCGTGTCGCCGAGCGAACCGGAGAGGAAGCGCACGGTGTAGGCCTCGTCCAGCCAGAAGCTCTGCTGGTCGAGCGTGGCGAAGCGCAGGAGCGCACCCAGCAGCACCGCGGCCGCCGCCCACATCACAGGTCGGCGCATCAGGGTGCCGCAGGCTCCTGGAGCGCCGGCGGCTCGCGCGTCTCGCCCGGGTCGCCGCCGCTGGAGGCCGGCGGCAGCGCCTGCTGCGGGGGCAGCAGCCCGGGGGCCGCCTCCCGCCCGCTCTGGCGCAGCGCCTCGAGGAACAACGCCTGCCCGGCCGGCGAGCGCGGGTCGAGGTACAGCGCCGCGCCGGCGGCGCGCTGGGCGGCCTCGGGCCGTCCCGCGCTGGTCAGCTCGAACTCGGCCAGGCGCAGCCACGTCTCGGCGACGGCGGGCTGGCGGCGCACCGCCTCCTCGAGCGCGCGCCGCGCGGCGGGCAGGTCGCGCGCGGCCACCTCGACCGCGGCGAGGGCGAACAGCGGCTCCACCGAGAGCGGGTTGAGGTCCACGGCGCGGGCGGCGCGGTCGCGTGCGTCGGGCAGGCGGCGCTCGTCGGCCGCCGCCAGCGCGTCGTCGGCCGCGTGCACGGATCGCAGCGGCTGCCACGTCTGCCACGCCGCCAGGAGCGCGACGAGCACGACGCCCACCGCCGCGACCGCAGGCCCGGGGCGCCGGCGGGTCGGCCGCGGCGCGAGCTCCTCGACGACCGGCCCGCGGCCCACGAGCCAGCCGGCGGCCAGCAGCGCCGGCATCGCGGTGCCGGGCACGAACCACGTCCAGTCGATGAGCGAGTGCAGGCCGAAGGTCAGGACGACGGCGAGCAGCGTGAGCATGCCGATGCGCTCGGGCGTGTGGGCCACGCGCGCGCCCTGCCGCAGCGCCGTGGTGCGCGCGGCGGCGGCCAGGAAGGCCGCCAGCAGCGCGAGGCTCACCGCGGCGCCCGCGATCCCGAGGTCGGCGAGCGTCTGCACGCCGTAGCCGTGGGCGTGGCGCACCTCGAAGGTGTCGCGGCGGTAGCGCGGGCGCACCGCCGCGTAGCCTCCGGCGCCGACCCCGACCCAGGGATCGGCCTTGAAGATCTTCAGCGCCTCGTCCCAGTAGCGCGCACGCACGCTGCCCACCGCGGTCAGCCGGTCCGAGGAGTTCGTCGGCAGCCTCGCCTCCGGGTCGGTCAGGTCGGTCCAGCCCTTCGAGATCGAGCCGCCGAGCCCGCGCTCCGACAGGGCGAGGGCCGCGACGAGCAGGATCGGGATGATCGCGACGGCCACGGCGATCGCCACCCCGAGCTGGCGCCGCGTGCCCGGTGACGGTGCGCGCCGGGCCGTGAGGAAGCCGACCGCCAGCCCGGTCGCGAGCAGCGCGACGACCATGACGACGAGCACGACGCCCAGCTCGGTGCCGGCCGCGGAGCGCTCCGTGAGTCCAACGCGATCCTCGCTCAGGCCCCGCTGTGCGAAGGCCCAGGTCGACACGGCGACGGCCCCGACCGCGCTCACGCCCAGCACCGCGACGCCGCGCAGGCGCAGCGGCACGACCACGAACCACAGGATGCAGCCGGCGGCGAGGGCGAGCAGGGCGCCGCGCGAGTAGGAGAGCAGGATCGTCAGCAGCAGCAGGCCGAGCGCCGGGAAGGCCAGCGCCGTCGCCGCCGCATGTCCGTCGCGCCGCGAGCCGAGCCACAGGCACGCCGGACCTCCGACCGCGGCGAGCACGCCGACGGCGTTCCAGTAGCCGAACGGCTCGCGCAGGCGGGCGTAGACCTCGTCGGGGTTGAGCGTGCCGGGCAGGACCTTCGACAGCAGCGCGAAGGCCGACACGGCGACCGACGTCAGGACGATGGCGTGCAGCAGCGAGGTCCAGCGCTCGGGAGCCAGGCGCACCAGCGCCAGCCCGGCGACGAACGCGGCCAGGTAGCTCAGCGTGCGGTTGGCCTCGTCCCACGCCGCGGCGGGATCGACGGCCCAGTCGATCGAGAGAGCGGTCAGCGCGGCCAGCAGGCCGAAGGTCGCCAGCGTCCCCATGCCCCACGCGCGCCGCGTGCGCCGCCCGGCGAGCACCGCGGCCGCCGCGAGCGCGCCGGCGGCGAGGTCGACCGCGATCTCGACCGTCGTCAGCGGCCCGAGCTGCAGGCCGCCGTCGGCCTCGAAGACGACGGCCAGCAGCGCCACGGTGAGCGCCAGCGTCGTCAGCGGCGCGGCGCCGACCCTCGGGAGGGCCCGCGGCAGCGCGGGGCGCAGCACCCGCGGCGCGCGGCGCTCAGCCGGCGCGGCGTGCGAGGACACGGGCTCGGGTGACCGCCGCGCCGTAGGCCAGGCCGGCGACGGCGAGCAGGGCCAGCAGCACCAGCAACGGGCCGGGGATGTCGCCGGCCGCAGCGTCGGCGCCCGTCGCGCCGGGGCGGATGGCGGCCTGGCCGACGCGGACGGGGGCGCCGCCGGTGGTGGCCTGCTCGAAGGCGCGGCGCTCCTCGGGCGTGGCGGACTCGAGCGGATCGGTGCGCAGCGCGCTGGTCGGCGCCTCCGTGCTCGTCCCGCCGCCGGCAGCGCCGCCCGATCCACCGCCCGTGCCGCCGGCGCCCGTCGTGCCGCCGCCCTCCCCGCTGCCGGGGTCGGACCCGCCGCCGGCGGCGGCGAGCTGGGCGCGCCGGATGACGCGGCGGCAGTCGGTGTACTGGTCGAAGTCGCTGGGGATGTTGCGCAGCGCGCGGCGGTAGTCCGCCTGCGAGTAGGTGCCGTCGATGCGCCCGTCCTGGCAGTCGTCGAGCAGCGAGGCGGCCTGGGCCGGCGCCGCGGGCGCGAGCAGCAGCAGGACGGGCAGGATGACGAGCAGGGACAGTCGCTTCATGGGCGGCGCGGTGGACGGGCGCAGTCGCGATCGCCGTCCGGACCGGCGGTCGAGGCTAGCAGCGCCCCTGAGAACCCGTCGACCCAGGCGGCGACCGAAAAGGCCTGCACGTCGTGCGCGCCGCCGTCGCCCAGCCGCGCGCGCAGCGCAGGCTCGTCGTGCAGGCGGCGCAGCGCGGAGCCGAGCGCGGCGGCATCGCGAGCCGGCACGACGAGGCCGTTGCGCGCGTCGCGCACGAGCCCGCCCGCGGCGGCGCCGACGGCGTCGGTGGCGACGATGGCGAGATGCTGGTTCATGGCCTCGTTGACGACCAGGCCCCACGGCTCGCGGAAGCGGCGGGAGGCGATGGACGGCACGACGAGAACGTTCGCCGCCCGGTAGAGGTTGCGCAGCTCCTCGGGCGGGATCGCGCCGACGGCGCTGACGCCGTCTGCGTGCGGCCGCTCTGCGCCGCCCGCCAGCACCAGCTCCGCGCCGCTCGCGCCGAGGCCGGCCGCCCGCCACGCGTCCAGCAGCACGTCGCGCCCCTTCTCCGGTGCATCGCGCCCGGCGAAGACCGCCCGCAGGGGACCGCCGCCCGCCGGCGCGGCGCCCTCTCCCCACCACGCGTTGTCGACCGCCTGCGGCGCGATGTGCACGCGCCGCGCGCCGTGGCGACGGGCGAAGGCGGCGACGTGCTCGCCGTAGGCCACGACCGCGTCGGCGGAGCGGTAGATCGCGGCCATCAGCGGGCGCGCGGCCAGGTGCGCCGGCGTGATCAGCTCGCCCCACAGGGCGCTCCAGAGCAGGAACGGCGTCCCCGCGCGGCGGGCGCCGAGCCACGCCGCCGGCAGCGCGACGCGTCCCGCCGTTCCGCACACGACGGCCCGGTAGCGCCTCGACGCGGCGAGCCCGTGGATCGCGCGCTCGTCCACCCGGCGGTGGGGCACGCCCGGGTCGTCGAGGCCGGCCGTCGCGTGGTGCGATCGGCCGCCGAAGAGCGCGAGCTCGAGCGGCTCGCGCTCGTGCAGCGCCGCGAACGCGCCGGCCCGGTCGGGCGGCACGTGGTTCGTGACGAACAGGACGGGGCGGCGTGGTCCGGTCGTCATCGCAACGCGTCGGCGTAGGCGCGCACCGTCTCCTCGCCGCAGCGCGCCCAGGTGAAGCCCTCCTGCACCGTCGCCCGGGCGCGCTCCCCGAGGTCCGCCCGCCACGCGGCGTCCGCGACGAGCGCCTCGATCTCCGCCGCCAGGGCCTCCACGTCACCGGGGGGCACGAGCCGCAGCCCGGGGCCGACGCTCCCGATCTCCTCGGGCCCCGCCTCCCCGCGGGTGCCGATGGCCGGCACGCCGGCGGCCATCGCCTCCACGTAGGCGACGCCGAACGCCTCGTCGATGCTCGGCATGACGAAGACGTCGCAGCCCCGCGCGCGCTCCAGCGCCTCGCCGTGGGGCAGCTGGCCGGCCAGCTCGACGCGCCCGTCCAGCCCCAGCTCGCCGGCCAGGCGGCGCAGCGGCTCGCGCTCGGGCCCGTCCCCGACCACCAGGTAGCGCACGTCGGGCGCGCGATCGCGCAGCAGCCACAGCGCGCGCAGCACGTCGGCGTGGCGCTTGCGGCCGACGAGGTGGGCGACGGTCACCAGCGTCGTCGGTCCTGGCACGCGGGCGCTCTGGAAGCCCCGGCGCTCGGGGACGTCGGTGCCCAGGCGCACGACGCGCGTGTCGCGGGCGCCGAGCTCCCTGCAGGCCTGCTCGACGCCGTGGCTGTTGGCCAGTACGAGGCGCGCCGCGGCGAACGCAGCGCTCGTCGCACGGCGTCCCGCGCGATGGCGCGGGGCGGTGTAGAACACGTCGGCGCCGTGCTCGGAGACGACGAGCGGCGTGGCGAGCCGCGCCCTGCGCACCGCCTCGCCCGCGGGCACCGCGTTGTGGGCGTGGACCAGGTCGAACGGGAAGCGCCCGCGCAGCCGCCGCAGCGCGACGGCCAGCGTCGGCGCCGCCCAGGCGCCCCACGAGCCGTAGTGGCGCGGGCGCGGCGGAGCGAGGAAGCGCACGTAGTCGACCTCGATCCCGTCGAGCATCGCGCGCGCGGGCTGGGCCGCCAGCCGCCACGCCTCGGCCAGCAGCCGGCTCCGGGCCGTCGCGCGCGGCGGCACCGGCCGGTGCAGGACGACGACGCGGACCTCGGCGCCGGCGTCGCGCGCTGCCAGCGCCTGCTGGTGGGCCCACACGCCGAGCACCGGGTCGTGCGCGCGCGGGTAGTACTCGGTGACGATCGCGACCCTCACCGGTGCACCCGCAGCGTGCGCACCTCGTCCCGGCGGACGTACGGCCGTCCCTCGAGGAAGCGCCGCGCCTCGGCGACCGCCTCTCGCCGCGGGTAGGCGTCGCCCGCCGGGCGCAGGGTGTGGCCGACCGGGGTGGCGTCGACGACGCCGATCGGCCAGCCGCGCTCGCCCGCCACGGCCGCCCAGTGCACGTCGAGGCCCCAGCCCATGCGCAGCTCGGGGAACGGCAGCAGCGTCGCGAACGTGTCGCGGTGGAAGGCCGTGACGGGACCGATCTCCACGAAGTTCGTCTCGCGCGCGATCGCGCCCGGCCGCCGCCGCGTCACGGCCCAGGCGGCGTGTGAGCGCAGGCGGTGGGCCGGCTGGGCCAGGCGCAGGCCCGCCTGCTCCGCGGCCTGCAGGAAGAGGTCGAGGAAGCCGTGGGGCAGGTCGACGTCGTCGTCGAGGACCACCAGCCAGTCGAACTCGGTCAGGTCGTGCAGGGTCAGCAGAGCGTTGAGGTTCTCGAACTTGCCGCGGCCGCCCGCGTGGGCGAGGTCGACGGTGACGCTCTGGTGGGAGCGCTCGAGCTCGGCCAGCGCCGCGGCCATGCGGCCCGGCACCTCCGGGCGGTCGACGCCGAGGACCAGCACGCATCGCCGCGGCCCGTGCGCGGCGGCCCGGCGCAGCCTCCGGCGCCGCGGCGAGAGGGCGTGCTCGCAGGTCGAGCACGCGATCGGCGACGCCCCGCAGCGTCCCGCGACGCCCGCCGACGGTGCCGCTGTGGCCCGAGAGGAAGTCGTCGGCGTCGTCACCCCCGCCCGCAGCCGCGCCGCGCGGCTCGCCCGCGAGCAGCGCGCGCAGGCGGCCCGCGGAGTGCGCCGTCATGACCGGGCCGTTGGCGCAGCGCGAAGCGCGGCCCGTGCGCCGCGCAGCCGGCCAGCGTGCGCAGCTCCGCCGCGAGCGACGGCGCGGTCCCGCGGAAGGCGTCGAAGCGACGGCTGGCCTGCCCGCGGGCGTATGCCGCGCGGGCAAGCGAGCGCAGGCGGGCGTCGTCGCCGCCGCGCCGGTGGTCGAGGGCGGCGGCGGCGACGTAGCGGATGCGCCCGCCCGTGGCGCGCCAGCGCTCCTGCCACTCCTGCTCGTCGCCGTACAGCTCGACGGCGCTCGTCGAAGCGCCCGACCCGGTCGATCGCGCTGCGCCGCACGGCCATGTTCGCGCCCCAGGCGTGCGGCGCGTCGACGTCGGCCGGCCCGAGGTCGAGGGAGGTGATCGGCGGTCCCTCGCGTCCGCAGGTCGCGAAGCGGTGGTCCTCGAAGCGCGCGTGGATCGGGCCGGTGAGCACGCCGACGTCCTCGCCGCAGGCGTCCGCCGCGGACAGCAGCGCGCCGAGCCAGCCGGTTCGCACGGCGACGTCGTCGTCGACGAACACCAGCAGCTGTGCGCCGGTCGCGTCGATCGCCGTGTTGCGCGCGGCGTTGAGGCCGCGCGTCGCGGGGTGGGCGAGGTAGCGCGCCGCGTGGCGCTCGGCGACCGCGCGCGTCTCGTCGTCGGGCCCGTCGTCGACGACCAGGACCCCGGCCCCGTGCTGCGCGGCCTGCGGGGCGATCGAGGCCAGCGCGACGTCGAGGTAGGCCGGCCTGCCCTTCGTCGGGACGATGATCTCGGCGGTGGGCGCCATCGGGCGCCAGAGGCTAGCCTCGCCCCGGCCCATGGTGCTCTTCCTCCACAACCGCTACCGCGTCGGTGGCGGGGAGGAGCGCGTCGTCGAGGACCTCCTGTGGCTGGTGCGCGAGCACCTGCGGCGAGGACGCGCAGCTGCTCGAGCGCGACTCGGCGTCACTCGGTCGCGCCAGCGCGGCGATGGGCCTGCTCGGCGGCGGCCTGCGACCCGCACGAGGTCGCGGCCGCCGTGCGGCGCACCGGCGCCCGCGTCGTGCACGCCCACAACGTCCACCCGACGCTCGGCTGGCGCGCCCTGGCCGCCGCGCGCGGCGCGGGCGCCCGCGTCGTCCTGCACCTGCACAACTACCGGCTCGTGTGCGCGGTCGGCACGTGCTTCAACGCCCGCGGCGAGGACTGCACGCGCTGCCGCGGGCGCGACACGCGGCCGGGCGTGCGCCTGGGCTGCCGCGGCGACGGATCCGAGGCGCTCGTCTACGCCGCGGCGCTGGCGCTGTGGCAGCGCCGGCTCGTGGCGCCAGGCCGACGCCCTCGTCGTGCCCAGCGCCTTCGCGCTGGCGCGCCTGCGCGACCTGCGCGCCCCCGTCGACCCTGCGCGCACGCACGTCGTCGGCCACCTCGTGCGTGCCACGGCCGAGCGCTCGAGCGCGGCGCAGGGCCGCCACGCGCTCGTCGTCTCGCGACTGGCGGCCGAGAAGGACGTCGGGACGGCGATCACCGGGTGCGCCCAGGCCGGCCTGCCGCTCGTGGTGGCCGGCGACGGCCCGCTGCGGTCCCAGCTCGAGGCGCTCGCCGCCCGCACCGGGGGCGACGTGCGCTTCGCCGGCCGCGTCGCAGACGCCGAGCTGGCGCGCCTGCGCGCGACGGCGGCGCTGGCCGTCGTGCCCTCGCGCGCCGCCGAGACGTTCGGCCTGGCGGCGGCGGAGGCGATGGCCGCCGGGCTGCCCGTGGTCGCTGCGGCGAGCGGCGCCCTGCGCGAGCTGGTCGACCCGGCCGGCCTCGTCACGCCCGGCGACCCGGCCGCCCTCGCCGCCGCGGCGCGCGCCCGCTGGGGCGACGAGCGGGCAGGCGACGCCGGGCTGGCCCGCGTGCGGTCGCTCGCCGCCGCCGAGGTGATCGCGCCCCGCCTCGCTGATGTGTACGCGGCCGCCGAGCGCGCTCCCACGGCGATAGACCCCTAGGATCCTCCGCCTATGCGCGCCCTCGTGACCGGCGGAGCCGGCTTCATCGGCTCGAACCTCGTCGACGCCCTGCTGGACCGCGGCGACGAGGTGACGGTCGTCGACGACCTGTCGACCGGACGGCGGGTCAACCTCTCCGGCGCCGTCGAGCGCGGCATCGACCTCCAGGAGGCCGACATCCGCGACGGGCCCCGCCTGGCCGCGATCGTCGCCGCCGCCCGGCCCGACATCGTCTTCCACCTCGCAGCGCAGATCGACGTGCGACGCTCGATCGAGGATCCCGCCTTCGACGCGACCGTGAACGTCGTGGGCACGATCAACGTGCTCGAGGCCGCACGCCAGGCCGGCGTCTCACGACTGTCAACACGTCCACGGGCGGGGCGATCTACGGCGACGCGGACGTCATGCCGACGCCCGAGACGGTCGAGCCGCGGCCGATGGCGGCCTACGGGCAGAGCAAGTACTGCGCCGAGCGCTACTGCGGCTGGTACGGGCGCCTGTACGGGATGGAGGCGGTCACGCTGCGCTACGGCAACGTCTACGGACCCCGTCAGGACCCCAAGGGCGAGGCCGGCGTGATCGCGATCTTCGCCGGGCGGCTGCTCGACGGCCGCCGCCCCACGATCTACGGCGACGGCCTGCAGACGCGCGACTACACCTTCGTCGGCGACATCGTCGCCGCCAACCTGGCCGCCGCCGCCCATCCGGAGGCCCACGGCGAGTACAACGTCGGCACCGGCGTCGAGTCGACCGTGCTCGACGTCGTCGCCGCGCTGCGCGAGGCCGGGGGCGAGGGGCACGAGGGCTTCGAGCCGGAGTTCGCGCCGGCGCGGGCGGGCGAGGTCCAGCGCAGCTCGCTGGACGTCACGCGGGCGCGCAGCGAGCTGGGCTTCACCGCCTCGACGAGCCTCGTCGAGGGCATGCGGGCGACGCTCGACGCGGTGCGCGCCGAGGCCGCCTCAGCAGGCTAGGAGCGCTCGGCGCCGTCGGCCGGGGCGTCCCCGGTCTCACCGGCGGTCGTGCCGGCGGCGTCGCCGGCGGGCTCCTCCGGCGATGCGCTCGTCGTGCCGGACTTCGGCGCCGCCGGCTCGCCCATCGCCGGCCCGGTCTGGAACCTGGGCTCGCCGGACTCGCCGGCCTCGGGCGCCGGTGCGGCGGGCTGGTAGCCCGGCGGCTCCTGGTTGCGCTTCTTGAGGAAGGCCACGAGCCCGCCGATCGCGATCGGCGCCAGCGCGATGCCGACCACGCGGCGCAGGCCGCGCCCGCCGGTCTTCGCGGCCTTGACGCCGGCGTAGCCCTTGGCCGCCCGCCTGGCGGCGCTCGGGCCGACCTGCGAGAGCTTCAGGGTCGTGTAGATCTGGGCCAGGTCCTTGACCGTGTCCAGCCTGCTCCTGCGCTTGCGGAAGGGGAGTCGTGCCATGGCGTGGCACTACCCGTGCGCGATCCCCGGAAACGCTCAGGCGACGAGCGGCCGCAGCCACGCGACGGTCTGCGCGATGCCGTCCTCGAGCTCGATGCGGGCCTTCCAGCCCAGCAGGCGCTCGGCCTTCTCGACGCTCGGCCAGCGCCGCACCACGTCGACCTCGAAGCTCGGCAGGTGCTCGAGCGCGAAGGCGCCCGGATCACGGCCGCACGCCTCCCAGATCACGCGCGCGATCTCCGCCACCGTCATCTCGCGCGCCGAGCTGACGTTGAAGTCCTCGTTGAGCCCCGCGGGCGAGGCCATCGCGGTCACCACGCCGTCGGCGATGTCGTCGACGTGCGTCAGCGTCCGCGTCTGCGTGCCGTCGCCGAAGATCGGCAGCGGGGCGCCGTCGGGCAGCGTGAGGCACTTGCGGATCACGTCGGGGACCATGTGCGCGATCCCGGGCTCGTCCTCGGGCATCTCGCCCGGGCCGTAGGCGTTGAAGGGCCGGCAGATGGTCCACGGGAGGCCGTGCTCGTCGTGGGCCGCGCGCACGTACACCTCGCCGGTGAGCTTCGAGAAGCCGTAGGCCGAGCGCGGCATCGGGCACTCGAGGATGTGCTCCTCCGGGGTCGGGTACTGCGTCGCCTCGCTCGAAGACCATGCTCGAGCTGACGTAGACGAAGCGCTCCACGGAGTGGTCGAGCGCGGCGCGCACGATCGCGTTGTAGAGCGCGTTGTTGACCTCGGTGAGGGTGTGGGGCAGCTTGTGGAAGTTGGCGATCCCGCCGACGATCGCGGCGAGGTGGATGACGTGGCTGCAGCCCCGCATCGCCTCGCGCGCCTGGTCGAGATCGCGCAGGTCGCCCGTGTGGACCTCGCAGCCCTCGCGCATCCAGCCCGGCGCCGCCCGCTGGTCGCTGACGCGCACCTCCCAGTCGGGGTCGCGCAGCAGCCGGCGCACGACCGCCGCCCCGATCGTGCCGGCGCCGCCGGTGACGAGCACGCGCGACATGAGACGTCAGCGCGTCGCGCGCCCGGCGAGTGCGGCGATCTCCGCCGCGTAGCTGAAGACCTGCCCGGCCCCGAAGGTGTCCCACGGGTCCGCGATGACCGCGTCCGAGCGGGCGCTGTCGGCGATCGCGCGCAGCACGCCGGGCCCGCGGAACACGCTGTGGTTCGTGGCGATGACGACGGCGTCGGCGTCGAGCACGGCCTGGTCGAAGGACTGCGTCGGCGTCTGGACGTGCGGGTCGTGCACCGCGACGTCGGCCAGCTCGCGCTCGAGCAGCCGCACGAGCTTGTGGGCCAGCGAGTCGCGCTCGTCGTCGGTGTCGGCCTTGAACGACAGGCCCAGGACCGCGACCTTGCGGCCGCGCAGCGAGCCCAGGCGGCGCTTGAGCCCGTCGACCACGAACAGCGGCACGCCCTCGTGCACGCGCGAGACCGCCAGCAGCATCCCGGGGGCGGGCGAGCGCTCCTCGCTGAAGGAGAAGTCCTTGCGCAAGCAGGTGCCGGCGGTGAAGCCGGGCTGGGCCATGCCGCCGCGCGGGTAGTCGCGGTTGATGAGGTCGATGACCTCGAACACGTTGGCCCCGAACAGCTCGCACTCCATCATCAACCGGTTGGGCAGGGCGAACATCGTGTAGCGCAGGATGTTCGTCCAGATCTTCGCGAGCTCGGCCTGGATCGGCGTGGTCTGGCGGATCGGCGCGCCGAAGACCTCGAAGAGCGAGGCGGCGGCCTCGCCGGAGCGCTCGCCGATGCCCCCGACGATGCAGGGCAGCGACTCGATCTCCTCGAAGAAGCGCCCCGCGGCGATGCGCTCGGGCACGTGGGCCACGTGGATGTCCTCGCCGGCGATCAGGCCGCTGCGCTTCTCGAGGTACCCGGCCACGAAGTCGGTCGTGCCGGGGGCGATCGTCGAGCGCAGGATCAGCGTGTGGCCGGGGTGCAGGAGGCCGAGCAGGTCGTCGAGGGCCGAGCGGATGTCGCGCATGTCGATCTCGATGTGCGACAGCGCCGGGGTGCCCAGCGTGATGACGATGTGGCGGGCCTGCGCGGCGTCCGCGACGCGGTCCGTCCAGGCGATCGCGCCGTTGGCGGTGACGCGCTCGAGGACCTCGGGCGCGCCGGGCTCCTGGAAGGGCATGCGCCCCGACCGCACGGCGGCCAGGCGCTCGGGGTCGTTCTCGACGCCGAGCGTGCGCAGGCCGCGGTCGGCGAAGGACAGGGCCAGCGGCAGGCCGATCCGGCCGCACCCGATGATGGCGACATCGAACTCCATGGATCGCTGCCGGAGGAGGCTAGCCGTCGCGGCGGCGCGCACGCCGGTGGCCTACCCACTGGCGGGTGAAGCCGGTCACGAAGCGCGGGTTGTAGCGCAGGTAGCGCCGGCCGAGCCTGCGGGGCTCCGAGGCGAGCCGGAACAGCCACTCGAGGCCCGACTCCTGCATCCACGACGGCGCCTGCGGCACCAGCCCCGCGTGGAAGTCGAACGCGGCGCCGACGCCCACCAGCACGGGCGCGTCGAGGCGGTCGCGCATCGCGGCCATCCACTTCTCCTGCTTGGGCACGCCGATCCCCACCCACACCACGTCGGCGCGCGAGCGATCGATCTCGTGGGCGATGTCCTCCTGCTCGCGGGCCGACAGCGAGCGGAAGGGCGGGGCGTGGCCGCCGACGATCTGCAGCCCTGGGTAGCGCGTGCGCAGGTTGTAGGCCAGCTGCACGAGGGCGCCCTGGTTGCGCCCCCCGTAGAGGAACATCCGCGTGCCGGTCATGGCGGCGCGCTGGCAGGCCCTGGCCATGAGCTCGGGGCCGTAGACGCGGTCCTGCAGGTCGGCGCCGAAGGCGTTCATCGCCCACACCAGCGGCTGCCCGTCGGGGACGGTCAGGTCGCTGCGCATGACCGCGCGGCGCAGCTCGTCGTCCTCGCGGCAGGCCATGACCGTGTGCGTCGCCGCGACGCAGATGTAGCGGCGCTCGTCGCGGGCCACGGTCGCGTCGATCCAGTCGAGCGTGGCCTCGTAGTCGATGTGCGCGAGCGGCACGCCGAGCACGTCGACCGTGTCCGGAGCGCTGATCGGCGGGGCCGGAAGGGGGGACGCGGCACGTGGCCGTGCGCCGATGGGTAGGGGGCTCGGTGTAGGGGGCATCGCAGGTCTGTTGCGATGAAACGCGGCGGCGAGCAGAAAGTCGCGCCGATGACACGACCAGCCTGTCCGCGATGACATGACGCCGGTTCTCGGCGACCGTCTAGGCTCCGGCCGTGCTCCTGCCAAGCCCATTCTGGCATGACGCGCGGCCTCCTGCCTCGTGACCGGCCGACGGGCGCTCATCACCGGGATCTCCGGTCAGGACGGGTCCTACCTCGCGGAACTGCTGCTCGGAGAAGGGTACGAGGTCGCGGGCCTGATCCGCCGCGCCGGACGCATGCACGAGGATGCGGCCCCATCCGACCCCCTCGCAGCCGTGCGCGACCGGGTCCGCTTCGTTCACGGCGACCTCCTCGATCTGGCCTCGCTGCACCGCGCCGTGGCCGAGGTGATGCCGACCGAGCTCTACCACCTGGCCGCACCGACGTTCGTGCCCGCCTCCTGGGACGACCCGACGGAGACCATGCAGGCGATCGCCGCAGGGACCGCGGCGCTGCTGGCGGCCTCGTCGGCGCTGGGCGACGACGCGCCGCGCGTCTGGGTCGCGACCTCCAGCGAGATCTTCGGCGACGCCGGGGAGTCGCCCCAGCACGAGCGCTCGCCGATGCGCCCGCGGACGCCCTACGGGGTCGCCAAGCTCGCCGCCCACGGCCTCGTCGGCGCGATGCGCGCCCACCACGGGCTGTTCGCCTGCTCGGGCATCACCTACAACCACGAGTCGCCGCGCCGCCCCGCGCGCTTCCTCCCGCGCAAGGTCACCAGCGGCGCGGCGGCGATCAGCCTCGGCCTCCAGGACGAGCTGGTGCTCGGCGATCTGCGCGCCGTGCGCGACTGGTCGCACGCAGCGGACGTCGTGCGCGCCGCGTGGCTGGCTCTGCAGGCCGACGAGCCGGGCGACGTCGTGGTCGCCTCGGGCGTGCCGCGCACCGTGGGCGATCTCGTCGCGGTCGCGTTCGGCCACGTGGGCCTCGACCCCGAGCGCCACGTCCGCGTCGATCCCGCGCTCGTGCGCGACCCCGAGCCGACGCCGCCGGTGGGCGACCCGACCCGGGCGCGCGAGCGCCTGGGCTGGGAGCCCCGCTACACCTTCGAGGAGCTGATCGCGGAGATGGTCGACGCCGACCTGGCCCGCCTGCGTCGGTAGGGTGGCGCACCGCATGAGCGACCCCCTCGTCAGCATCGTCGTCCCCGCCTACGGCGAGCGAGGCCACGATCGCCCAGGTGCTGCGCCGCGTCTCGCAGGTCCCGTTCCGCACGGAGATCATCGTGGTCGACGACGGCTCGGCCGACGGGACCGCCGCCGCCGTCCGCGACCTGGAGGGCCAGATCGAGGGCCTGCGCCTGATCGTGCACGAGGTCAACCGCGGCAAGGGCGCGGCCGTGCGTACCGGCATCGCGGCCACCGCCGGGGACATCGTGGTGATCCAGGACGCCGACCTCGAGTACGACCCCGGCGACCTGCCGACGCTGCTCGCGCCGCTCGCCGACGGCGTGGCCGACGTCGTCTACGGCACCCGCCTGCGCGGCGGCGAGCCCCAGCGCGCGCACCTCTTCTGGCACTACGCGGGCAACCGCGCGCTCTCGCTGCTGACCAACGTCCTCTACAACACGACGATCTCCGACATGGAGGTCGGCTACAAGGCCTTCCGCGGCGACCTCGTGCGGTCCTTCGAGCTCGTGTCCGACGACTTCCGCTTCGAGCCCGAGGTGACGGCCAAGGTGCTGCGCACGCCCGGCATCCGGCTGTACGAGGTGCCCATCTCGTACTACGGGCGGACCTACGAGGAGGGCAAGAAGATCACGTGGCGCGACGGCTTCAAGGCCGTCGCGGCACTGCTGCGCTTCCGCTTCGGGGGCTGAGCCGCTCCGTGCACGAGGTCGGCCGGCTGGCGGCGCTGTGGCGCTATCCGGTCAAGTCGATGGGCGCCCAGGCGCTCGACGAGGTCGAGGTGTCCTGGCACGGCCTGGCCGGCGACCGCCGCTGGGCCTTCGTCCGGGACGGCATCGCCCGCAGCGGCTTCCCGTGGCTGACGATCCGCCAGCTCCCCGACCTGTGCCACTACCGCCCGTCGTTCCTGGACCCGAGCCGGCCCGACGCCTCGCCGACCGTGGTCGACACGCCGGCCGGCGCTCGCTTCGACGTGGTGGACCCTGCGCTGGCCGCCCTGTTGGGCGATGGCGTGCGGGTCCTCAAGCAGGACCGCGGCGTGTTCGACGCGATGCCGCTGTCGCTGATCTCCACGCAGACCGTCGCCCACCTGGGCGCGCTCGTCTCGGGCGCGCTCGACGTCCGGCGCTTTCGCCCCAATCTCGTGGTCGACGCGCGTGCCGACGCCGCGTTCCCCGAGGACGGCTGGGTTGGCGCCACTCTGCACATCGGTGGCCTGCGGATGCGCGTCGACCAGCGCGACGAGCGCTGCGTCGTCGTCAACGTCGACCCGGTGACCACCGACCGTGACCCCGCGGTCCTGCGCGTGATCGCAGACCAGCGCCAGGCGTGCCTGGGCGTCTACGGCTCGACGGTGCAGCCCGGCCGCGTCGCCGTGGGCGACGCCGTGCTGCTGGACCGCGCCTGAGGCCCCTCAGCGCCCGAGCAGCTCGAGGTCGGCGCGCGTCATCAGCCGGATGAGCTCCTCGAAGCTCGTGTCCGGCTTCCAGCCCAGGTCGCGCTGCGCCTTGCCGTAGTCGCCGATCAGCAGGTCCACCTCAGCCGGCCGCACGAACTGGGAGTCGATCTCCACATGGCGCTCCCAGTCGGGGATGCCCGCCTCGTCGAAGGCGATCTGCACGCAGTCGCGCACCGTGTGCGTCGCGTTGGTGGCGATGACGTAGTCGTCGGCACGATCCTGCTGCAGCATCAGCCACATCGCCACGACGTAGTCCTTCGCGTAGCCCCAGTCGCGCTTGGCGTCGAGGTTGCCCAGCGAGACCTTGTCGCGCAGCCCGTGCTTGATCGCCGCCGCGTGCCAGGTGATCTTCCTTGTCACGAATTCGAGTCCACGACGCGGCGACTCGTGGTTGAAAAGTATCCCCGACGTCGCGTGGAGATCGTATGACTCACGGTAATTCACCGTGATGAAGTGACCGTACGCCTTGGCCACGCCATACGGTGAACGCGGGTAGAACGGGGTGTCCTCGTTCTGTGGGACCTCGCGGACCTTGCCGAACATCTCCGAGGAGCTGGCCTGGTAGAAGCGCGCCTCGGGACAGGTCTCGCGCATGGCCTCGAGGATGCGGGTGACGCCCACGCCGGTGAACTCCGCGGTGAGCGTCGGCTGGATCCAGGACACGGCCACGAAGCTCATGGCCGCGAGGTTGTAGATCTCGTCTGGCTTGGCGGCCCGCAGCGCGTCGGTCAGCGAGCGCTGGTCGAGCAGGTCGGCCTGGTGCAGCGTGATCCGCTCGCGGATGTGCTCGATGCGCTCGAACTTCTCGGTGGACGAGCGGCGCACCATCCCGTGGACGTCGTAGCCCTGCTCGAGCAGGAGCTCGGCCAGGTACGAGCCGTCCTGGCCGGTGATGCCGGTGATAAGCGCTGTTTTCTGGGGCATGCGGCCTGGGGTTCTAGCCCATCGGGACCTTCACCGCGATGCGGCCGGTGTAGTCCAGGCGGTTGAGGAGCGGTGCGCCGCCGCGGCCGGCGAAGAACTCGTCGACCGCCTCGCGTGCTCCGGCCCAGTGGCCGTAGTCGTCGATGATGAGCACGCCGTTGGGCGACAGCCGGTCCCACAGGTGCTCGAGCTCGTGCCGGGTGGACTCGTACCAGTCGGTGTCCAGGCGCAGCACTGCGATGCGCTCCGGCGCCTCACCGGGGATCGTCTCCTCGACCGGGCCCTTGACGAAGCGCACGCGCGACAGGTCGGTGCCCGTCCGCGCCATGTTGGCCTGGACGTCCTCGAGGGCGCCGAAGGCGAAGACCGGGTCGCCGGTCCGGCCGCGGTGGCGATCCCAGACGTCGACCATGCGCGTGCCCGACGGATCGGCGTCCCGCTCGCCCGGCTCGGTCATGCCCTCGAACGTGTCGTAGAGCCACACCGTGCGGCCCTCGTCGCCCTCCTCGCGGAGCGCCAGCGCCGACAGCATCGAGCTGCCCCCACGCCACACGCCGCACTCGACGACATCGCCGGGGACCGCGTGCCGGCAGACGTGGCGCACCCCGTGCCACAGGCCGTACATCCGCTCCACCGACGTCATCGTGTACGGGGCGCACTGCTCGCCAGGCCTCGACGAACCCGGGCTCGAGGTCGGGGTGGGTGCGCCGCAGCGTGTCGCCGGAGACGGGCTCACCCGCCCGACCGCCTCGCCGGGGGAGGCGCGCCCGCACCAGTTCGCTCAGGGTGGACATGACCGCCCGGCAGGCTAGCGGCGCCCGCCCACCGGTAGCTTGCCCGCCAATGAGCGCCACCCTCGCCGACGTCCTGCGCGACGCTCCCGGGATCCACGGCCCGGCCGGCGCCGACGCGCTGCTCACCCACGGGCTGCTGGAGGAGGCGCTGGGCTTCATCGACCGGACGGTGCGCGACGGCGACCATACGCTCGAGACGGGCTCGGGCTACAGCACGATCCTGTTCGCGCTGCGCGGCGCCCACCACACGTGCATCACCCCGAGCCAGGCCGAGATCGACCGCATCAGGGCCTACTGCGAGCAGCGCGGGATCTCCACCGAGCGCGTCGACTTCAGGCCGCAGCCGTCCGAGCGGGTCCTCCCGGGCCTGGAGCTCGGGACGCTCGACCTCGTGCTCGTCGACGGCTCGCACTCGTTCCCGCAGGTCTTCCTGGACTGGTTCCACACCGCCTCGGCGCTGCGTGTCGGCGGCCACCTGATCGTCGACGACGTCCACGTCTGGACGGGCAAGGTGCTGCGCGACTTCCTGGTCGCCGAGCCCGAGTGGGAGCTGCTCGACGAGCTCGGCGGGCGGACGGCGATCCTGCGCAAGACGGCGCAGACCGACCCCGACCGGCTGTGGAGCGACCAGCCCTACGTCCTGCGCAACAGCCACCTCGGCGCCCGCATGATGGCTCGCCAGTCGCTGTCCATGCTCCGCCACGGCCACGGCCGCGACCTCCTGCGCCGCACCCGCGGCGTCGTCAGGAGCCGGCTGCGTCGCTCCTGAGGGCCCAGGCCAGCGCGAGCACGACGCCGGCCGGCACCACCGCCAGCAGCGTCACGACGAGCACC
This sequence comes from uncultured Actinomycetes bacterium, assembly GCA_963840185.1. Taxonomy (GTDB): domain Bacteria; phylum Actinomycetota; class Thermoleophilia; order Solirubrobacterales; family Solirubrobacteraceae; genus JAOPZW01. The sequence goes on from CAWIXY010000003.1 coordinate 70,321, forward strand.
CACGCCAGCCACGCCGGCACGTAGGCGCCGGTGAACGCGCTGGCGCGCGACACGACGCCGCCGGGATCCTCGAGCACGGACTCGCGGGTTTCGCCGTAGAAGGTGAGCGCGATGTTCTGCGGCGGCTGCAGCTTCCCGTCGACGGTGACCCGCGGAACCGCCACCGAGCGAGGTTCGTTCGTGCCGACCAGGGCGACCGTCCGGCGCCCGACATTGCGCACGCACACGCGGCCGTCGACGCGCTGCCGCGGAGCGTCCAGCGCCACGCGCACCGGCGCGTCGACCCCGGGCGGCGTACGAGGCGGGAGCACGCCCGCGGGCGACGTAGCCGCGTGCCCGCACCGAGACCTCGAGCGGCATCGGCGGCCGCGTCCCCGAGTTGACCAGGATCTCGGCGGAGGTCATCTCCGGGTCCAGCGGGACGGGGGACAGGCAGGCGCGCTCGCCGCGGCTGACGTTCACCGCCGAGCGGACGAAGAGGCCCGGCAGCGACGGGCTCGACACGACGACGTCGCGCTCGGCCTCCAGGGGCGGCACGTACGCGCGCACCGCGCCCGCGACGAGCAGGACGCCGCACAGGACCACACCGATGAGTGCCGCCTTACGCATAGAACCGCAGGAAGGTCAGACCGATCCCCCCGACCGACAGCAGCGCCGCGGCAGCCAGCACCACCCCGGCCGCAACGGGGGCGATGCGCCGCGGCAGCGACGTCACGACCCACGCGACCGCCGCGCCGTACAGCGCGACGCAGGGCAGCAGGTAGCGTCCGGTGAAGACCGGATCGGGGGCCACCTGCAGCGCGCGGTAGGCGGCGACGTGCAGCACGGCCAGCATCGACAGGACGGTGGCCACGCACACCGCGACCGCGGGCCACGCCGCGAGCACCGTCCGCCAGCGCACGACGACGGTCGTGTAGAGGGCCAGCAGCCCCGCGCCGGCGGCGATCTGCAGCTTGTCGTAGGTGGCCAGGGCGTAGTTGACCTCGAGGCCGGCGAACGTGCCGAAGAAGCTGTCGATCCACGCCTGGCGGTAGCCGTAGGGCGGACCCAGCATCGGGTCCATGAAGGTCATCTTCGGCAGGTAGAACTGCCAGACGTACGAGGCGAACTGGCGGATGTCGAAGGGCACCCCGCCGCCCTGGGCCTGGCCCCCGAAGGCCAGGCCGCCGGCGTGGTTGCGCGTGTAGCGCAGCACGAGCAGGGCGCACACGAGGAGGATCGCGCCGGCGGCCAGCCCCTTGAGCAGCGCCTCGCGCGCGACCGGGCGGAAGCGCCACCACGCGATGGCGATCGCCAGCAGCGCGGGCGGGACGAGGGCCAGGCCACGCCCGTGGGTGGCCGCGCCCGCGCCCGCGAGCAGCGCGACGCCGACCACCCGCGGCCACGTCGGCCCGTGGCGCACCAGGCGCAGGGCGACCAGAAGCATGGCCGTCGACAGCGCGAACAGCAGCATGTCGGGGTTGATCAGTCCCGCCATGTGGCCGAGCTTCGGCTGCAGGGCCACGAGGCCGGCCGTCACCACGCGCGGGAGCGCCGACGCGAACAGCTCGGCGGCGATCAGCCAGCTCAGCACGACCGTCAGCGGCAGCAGCAGGACCGTGGCGAAGCGCATCGCGAAGAGCCGGCCCAGCAGCGAGCGGTCGGGCGAGAGCTTGTAGGCGACGGCCGCGTAGGCGTAGTACAGCGGCGGGTTGCCCGCCGCGGAGTTCGGGCCAGAGCCGTTCTTGCGCGCGCTCGCGGGCAGGCGCTCGAGCTCCGCGGAGACCCGATCGACGCGGGTCCACGTCGGCCGGGCCCCGGCGTGGCCGATGATCGGCCCCAGGTTGAGCTTGCCCAGCGCCACGCCCATCTCGGTCGAGGTCGAGCCGATGCCCACGTTCTTGAAGGGGCCGTTCCCGGTCTCGGCGACGTACTGTGCGTACGCGGCGTGGGCGACCTCGTCGGGCCCGTTGAGGGGCGCCGTGGCCACCGACCAGGCGACGCCCTGCGCGAGCGCGACGACGGCGAGCACGACCAGCGGGAACGGGGTCGCGACGGCCCGGCTGCGCAGCCACGGGAGCACCGCGCCGGCCCGGCGCCGGCGGACGCGCGGGAGATTCGAGGCCACGGCCACGGCGCAGCAGTCTAGGAGGCCGTCCGAGAACGACGGCGGCCGGAGGCGACCGCCTCGCGGCGCCCGGCGCCACCCGATGGCTCGCCGATGCGACGAGCATCGGCTTCGCCATCGTCCGGCGCCGGGCATCCACGATCCGGCCCCCTCCGACCACCGTCGTGTTCTCGGACGACCTCTAGGCGCGGCCCCGGAGCGCCAGCGCATACGTCCGCAGCACGCCGTGCGCCGCCGCCTCCCATGTGAAGCGCGCGGCGCGGTCGTGGCCGCGGCGTATCAGCTCGCCCGCGAGCGCCTCGTCCGTGAGCACCCGGCGGATGGCGGCGGCCATCGCCCCGACGTCGCGGGGATCGAACAGCTCGGCGGCGTCGCCGGCCACCTCGGGCAGCGACGTCGCGTCCGAGCACGCGACCGGCACACCCCGTGCGAAGGCCTCCAGGACGGGGAGCCCGAAGCCCTCGTGCAACGACGGGTAGGCGCAGCAGGCGGCCAGTGCGTAGAGGCCCTCGAGGTCGGCCGCGTCGATCCAGCCGGTCAGCACCACGCGCTCGGCCACGCCGCCGGCGCGCGCGTGGGCCATGAGCGTCTCCTGCTCGCGCCCGGCGTGCCCCGCGATCACCAGCCGCGCAGCCGGCAGCTCGGCGCCGATCTGCCCGAAGGCGTCGACGAGCCGTTCGAGGTTCTTGTGGGCCAGCGCCGCCGACACGCACAGCACCACGGGGCCGTCGCCGAGGCCCAGGCGCGCGCGCAGCTCGGCCTCCGGCGCGGGCTTGGCCTCGCGGCGCATCCCGAAGCCCAGGTGCACGACGTCAACGCGGTCGGCCGGCACGCGCAGGCGCTCGACCACGTCGTCCTTGACCGCGGCCGAGATCGCGATGACGCGGTCGGCCCGCCGCGCGGCGGGCCCCACGAGCGCCTTGAGCCCCAGCCGCGCGGCCGGCGGGAACGCCGCCGGGAAGTGCTCGTAGATCAGGTCGAGGATCGTCACCACCGACGGGCGCCCCGTCACGAGCGGCGAGGTCGTGCCCAGCGAGTGCAGGAGCTCCACCCGCTCGCGCGCCGCGGCGAGCGGCAGCAGCGTCAGCTCGGCGGCGACACGGGCGGGCTTCACGGCCGCCGGCACCGGCAGTGCGCGCACGCTCACGTTGATGGGCCAGCCCGCGGCGCGCAGCGACTCGGCGGCCTCGCGCGCGGCGAAGGCGACGAACTGCGTCTGTGGCCGCGCGGCCGCGAGCGCGCCCACGAGCTGGTGCGCGTAGATCTCGCTGCCGCCCACGCGGCCGGGCAGCAGGTAGAGCAGGTTGAGGCCGACGCGGCCGGGCTCGTGCAAGGGCGCATGACGGTACCCACCAGCGCATGGGCTAGCCTCTTGGCGTGCGTTCGCCGCAACCTCGGCGTCGCCGCCGCGTTCCTGTGAGCGCAACGCCATGACCAAGCTGCTCGCCATCGTCCCCGCGTACAACGAGGGTGCGGCCATCGCCGCCACCGTCGACGACATCCGCCGTCACGCGCCGGAGTTCGACGTCGTCGTGGTCGACGACGGCTCCACCGACGACACCTCCGAGGTGGCGACGAGCGTGGGCGCCCAGGTCGTCCGGCATCCGTTCAACCTCGGCATCGGCGGCGCGGTGCAGTCGGGCTACCAGTACGCGCTGGACCACGACTACGACGTCGCCGTCCAGGTGGACGGCGACGGCCAGCACGACGCGCGCCACATCGGCGACCTGCTGAGCGTCCTGCGCTCCCGGCCCGACCTCAACATGGTCACCGGCTCGCGCTTCCTGGCCGAGGACGGCCACGGCTACCGCTCCTCGGCCTCCCGGCGGATCGGCATCCGGCTCTTCTCGTGGGTGCTGTCCGGTGTCTGCGGGCGCCGGATCACCGATCCCACGTCCGGCTTCCGCATGACCGACCGCAAGGGCATCGAGCTCTTCGCCCGCGACTACCCGCACGACTACCCCGAGGTCGAGGCGGTGCTCATGTGCCACGCCCACCGCCTCACCGCGGAGGAGCTGCCGGTGCACATGCGTGCCCGCCACTCGGGGCGCTCCTCGATCGGCTCGACGCAGTCGGTCTACTACATGGTGAAGGTCACCCTCGCGGTCTTCGTCGGCCTGCTGCGCACGCGGCCGACCATCGAGTCCGGCGACGAGGCCCCGGTGGTGGCCGAGCACACGATCTGATGGAGACGCGGATCCAGATCGTCGCCGCGCTGGCCACGGGCGGGATGTTCGTCCTGGTCTTCGAGCTCGTGCGCCGGCGCCGCCTGATGGAGCGCTACGCGCTGCTGTGGCTGTTCTCCAGCGCGGTCCTTCTCGGCCTCGCCATCTGGAAGAGCCTGCTGGAGGACGTCTCCTCGGCGATCGGCATCTACTACGCGCCGTCGGCGCTGTTCGTCATCGCCTTCGGCTTCACGCTCACCCTGCTGCTGCACTTCTCGCTGGTCATCTCCCGCCTGGCCGACCAGAACAAGGTCCTGGCCCAGCGCGTGGGCCTGCTCCAGCAGCGCCTGGAGCTGCTCGAGAACCGGACGCTCGCGCAGGGCGACGGCGAGCTCGACGCGCCCGCCTCCGAGCGCGAGCCCGTCGTCACGCGCTGACCGTGGCCGCCGGGCCCGCGGTCGCGGTGGTCGTCGTCTGCCACGACAGCGCCGCGGAGGCGCCGGAGACGCTGCGCGCGCTGCGCGCCCAGCTGCAGCCCGGCGACGAGGTCGTGGTCGTCGACAACGCCTCCGCGGACGGTACGGCGGCTGCGGTGCGCGGGGCCGATCCCGAGGCGGTCGTCGTCGAGACCGGCGCGAACCTCGGGTTCGCCGGCGGCTGCCACGCCGGCGCGCGGGCATCGGGCGCGCCGCTCCTGCTCTTCCTGAACCCCGACGCCGTCCCGGCGCCCGGCTGCCTCGCGGCCCTGCGCGCCTGCGCCGCCGAACGGCCGGCTGGGGCGCGTGGCAGGCGCTCGTCACGCTGGCCGACGGCGAGCACGTCAACACCGCCGGCAACCTCGTGCACTTCCTCGGCTTCGGCTGGGCCGGCGGCATGGACCTGCCCGTCGCCGACGTGGACGACAGCCCGCGCGAGGTCGGGTTCGCCTCGGGCGCCGCGATGGCCGTGCGGCGCGAGGCGTGGGACGCCGCCGGGGGCTTCGACGAGCGCTACTTCATGTACGGCGAGGACCTCGACCTGTCGCTGCGCCTGCGCCTGGCCGGCTGGGGCGTCGGCGTCGGTGCCCGCCGCGCGGGTCGCCCACGACTACGCGTTCGCCAAGGGCGACTACAAGTGGTTCTACCTCGAGCGCAACCGCTGGTGGACGCTGCTCGGGCGTCTACCCGGCGCCGCTGCTCGCGCTGCTCGCCCCCGCGCTGCTGGCCTTCGAGCTGGCGCTGCTGCTCGCCGCGTGGCGGGCGGCTGGCTGCGGGCCAAGCTGCGCGCGCAGGCCGCCGTGGTGCGCGCTGCTGCCATCCATGCTGCGCCGCCGGCGGGCCGTCCAGGCAACGCGCCGCGATCTCCCCGGGCGCGTTCGCGGCGCACCTGACGCCCTCGCTGGACTCGCCGTTCCTGGCCCCGGCCGCGCGGATCCCGGGGCTGGCGGCCGCGCTCGCCGCGTTCTGGCGCCTCGTGCGCGCCGTGCTGCGATGAGGATCCTGCAGCTCACGCCCGAGCTGCCCTACGCGCCGGGCGGCAGCGGCGGCTCGACGCGTCAGTTCCAGCTGCTGCGCCGCCTGCGCGCGCTGGGACACGAGGTGACGGTCGTCGCCCCGGTGCATCCCTCCCAGCGCGAGGGCGCCGACCTGCTGCGCGGCGCGGGGGTGACGCTGCACGCCGCGCCGCGCCCGGCGTCGCGGGCGCGCGAGGTGCTCGCGGCGGTCCGGGAGCGGCCGGGCCTCGTGCCCGCGCTTGCCCGCGAGCCGCTGCTGGCCTGGCAGGTCGACGTGTTCTGGACCGCGCTGCGCCCGCTCGCGCTGCGCGCCGTGCGGGAGCGCCCCGACGTCGTGCTCGTCGAGCACGACTGGGCCGCGGCGTGGGTCGAGGCGCTGCCCGCGGGCCTGCCGCGCGTGCTGACCCTCGAGAACCTCTCGTGGCGCTACTACGAGGCCCGGGCGCGGGCCGCGGGCCGCGGTCCGGAGGCCACGGGGCTGCGGCTCGAGGGGCGGCGCTTCGAGCGCTTCGACCGCCGCCGCCTGGGTGCCTACGACCTGCTCGTGACGATGTCCGAGGACGACGCCGCCGCCGTGAGGTCGGTGAGCGACACGCCGAGCGTCGTCGTGCCCAACGGCGTCGACACGTCGGCGCTGCGCGCCGGTCCACCGGTCGCGCGAGCCGGTGGCGATCTTCACGGGCACGCTGGCCTACCCGCCCAACGCCGAGGCGCTGCTGTGGCTGCTGCGTGACCTGTGGCCGCGCATCCGCGCGGAGCTGCCCGAGGCGCGCCTGCTCGTCGTGGGACGCGACGCGCCGGAGGAGGCGCGCAGGCTGGCCGGCGTCGACGACTCGGTGACGCTCGCCGGCTGGGTCCCGGAGATGCAGCCATGGTTCGACCGCGCCTCGGTCGTCCTCGTGCCGATCCGCTCCGGCGGCGGCACGCGCCTGAAGATCCTCGACGGCCTCGCCAGCGGCCGCGGGATGGTCACGACGTCCGCCGGCGCGGAGGGCGTGGACCTGCGTGACGGCGAGCACGCGCTCGTCGCCGACGGCGCCGACGCGTTCACGGCCGCGACGGTCGGCCTGCTGCGCGACGCGGACCTGCGCGCGCGGCTCGGCGCCGCGGCACGCCGGCTGGCCGAGGAGCGCTACGACTGGGCCGCGCTCGGCGACCGGCTGGAGCGCGCGCTGGTGGAGCTCGTGGGGCGCCGCCGGGACTAGCCGCGCGCCGCCTCGCAGACCCAGCCGACGGGCAGCGCCCGCCGGCGGTCGAGACGGTCGAGCGCCGGCGCGGCGCGCCCGAGGGCCAGTGACGCGCCGAGCATCGCCGCAGCGGCGGCGCGGGAGCCTGGCCCCGCCCGCTCGCCGAGAGGTTGTGTCGAGAGCCCGGCGAAGCGCAGGAGGTGCGCGATCGTCGCGTAGTAGCCCGTGAGGGGCCGCACGGTCACGTCGCGGAAGCCGGCCTCGGTCACCAGCCGGCGCAGGCCGTGGCTCGTGAAGCGCCAGTAGTCGTGGGGCTCCTCGTGCAGCGCGCCCAGGAAGGGCACGGTGACCAGCAGGCGCCCGCCCGGCCCGAGCGCGCGATGCAGCCCCGCCAGCACGCGCGCCGGCTCGGCGACGTGCTCGAGGACCTCGGTGCACACGACGCAGTCGAAGTCGCGCACGTCGGGCGGCAGCTCGTGCAGGTCGGCGACGATGTCGGCCTCGCGCCCGCCGCTGTGGACCGTCCCCGGCCAGTCCTGCGTGCGGTACTCGCAGTGGGCGAACAGCGGCCGGTACGGGGCATCGCCGGCACCGGCGTCGAGCACCTTCGAGCCGGCCGGCAGCGCGGCCGCGACCGCGGCCACGGCGTGGGCGATCGGGCGGCGCTGCAGCGGCGCCTCGGCCACGAAGGAGCGCAGCTCGCGGGGGAGGGCCGGCACGCGGGCAAGGCTAGCCGTCTGGCGGCGAGGGACTAGATTGAGCGCGTGTCAGCGCCCGTGCTTCACGTCGCCCTGCTCGGCGGCGTGCCCGCGAGCCTGGGCGGCGGCGGCCTGGAGCTGCAGATGCGGCGCACCGCCGCGGCGCTGGAGCGCCGCGGCCACGACGTCTTCCACGTCGCGCGCTCCGCCGAGCCCAGGCCGTTCGACGTCCTCCACGCGTTCGGCAGCGAGCCCGACGTCTGGCAGGCGCTGCAGCACTGGCGGCGCAACCGCGCGCCGCTCGTCGTCTCGCCCGTCGTCGTGGTCGCTCCCGGGCGCGAGGAGCGGCTGCTGCGCCTCGCGGCTCGTGTGCCGCTGCGCTCGCTGGCTCAGCGGGCCCGCGCGGAGGTCGTGCGCCGGGCCGACGTGGCGATCGCCCTCACGGAGCACGAGGCGGCGCTGCTGCGCGCCCTCGGCGCGCGGCGCGTGGAGGTGCTCGGCAACGGCGTCGACGCGCAGGCCGCCGGCGAGGCGGGGTCCGTCGGGGACCTCGGCGTGCCGGAGCCCTACGTCCTGCTCCTGGGCTCGGTGTCCGCCCGCAAGCGCCAGGCCGACACCGTCCGCGCGCTGGCGGGAGCGCCCGTGACGGCCGTCGTCGCCGGCGGCTTCGACGGGTCCGCCGCCGAACGCGCAGCGTTCGAGTCCGCCGTCGCCCAGAGCGGGGCGCGCTGGGTGGGCGAGGTGCCTCCTGCCCGCGTGCGTGCGCTGGTGCGCGGCGCGCGCGCCCTGGTGCATCTGAGCGCGGCCGAGGGTCAGAGCCTCGCGGTCCTCGAGGCGCTCGCGGAGAACACCCCGGTGATCGCCACGCCGCTGCCCGCCAACGTGGAGCTCGCCGCCCGCCATCCCGCACACGTGCGGCTGGTGGACGGCCTCGAGGAGCTGCCGGCCGCGGTCGGCGGGCTGCGCGCGCCGGACGGGCCGGCGCCCCCGATCCCGTCCTGGGACGACGTGGCCGAGCGCCTGGAGGCGCTGTACGCCGGGCTGACGGTTCGGCCGTAGCCCTCAGCCGGCCGTGCGCCCCACGAGCCGCAGGGCGATCGCACGATGGCGAGGGAGCAGCAGCGCGACCATGGCCGCGAAGGCGAGGCCTCCCCCGAGCAGGACGGCGACGTCGCCCACCTCGCCCAGGACCAGCACGGCGACGCCGAAGGCGACCGCTGCCGGCAGGGCCACGGCCGCGATCTCCCGCACCACCACCATGAGGAAGGCTCCCGTCGCGCGGCCGAAGAGCGCGGCGGCAAGGCAGGTCGAGAAGACCAGCGAGGTGCCCGAGGCGATGAGCGCGAGCGTGACCAGGTCGCTGCCGGCGAGGGCCAGCGACACCACGGCGTGGAGGATCACGACCGGGACGCCGACGGCCGCCGCCTTGGCGTAGTCGCCCTGCGCGAAGAGCGCGACGAGCGGGACGGCGATGGCCTGCGTGAACACCACCGCCGGGGCCAGCGCGAGGAACACGCCGACGACGTCGTCCACCTCGCCGTCGCTGAACTTCGGGAGCACCGCGGCGGTCACCTCGTGACCGAGGAGCGCGACGGCGGCCACGGCGGGGACGAGCAGCACGAGCCCGGCACGGAGCACCGTCTCGACATGGGGCCGCAGCGATGCCGCGTCGCGGTCCCAGGTCGCGGCGATGGGCGCGGCGAGGACGATCGAGACCGACGAGGCGAGCAGGGCCAGCACCAGCCCGTGGGCGAAGTAGCCGTAGGAGTAGACGGTGACCTCCCCCGCGCCCCCGCGCGCCGCCGCCGCGGCGCTCACGAGGTAGACGATCTGGGCCAGCGCGACCGGGCCTGCGCCGAGGAGCACGAGCCCCGCGCCCCGTAGCGCCGGCCCGCCGCGTCGCGGTCGCCACCCGACCCTGGCCAGCGAGGCCAGCAGCGGCACCGCCGTGACCACCGCACCGAGGACCAGGCCGACCGAGATCGCGTCGATCTCCAGCGCGGGGGCCAGCGCGAGGAAGGCGACGATCGACGTGAGGCTGCCCGCGCCCAGGGCGAGCGCCGCGCGGCCGAAGTCGCCGAGCACACCGAGCATCGCGGCCGCGAGCGCGGCGATGAGCTGCAGGGTCGCTGCCGGCCACAGCAGGCGCAGCGCGTCCGCGGCCGTCGCGCGCGAGACCGGGTTCTCGGTCAGGAGCCCGGCGAGCACGTCGCCGAGGGCCACGAACAGCACGCCGCTGCCCAGGGCCAGGACACCGACGGCGGCGAGGAAGGCGTCGAAGCCGGCGAAGCGCGTCGCGCCGTCGACGAGACGGCCGACGATCGTGGTCCGCATGCTCTGCGCCACGAGGACCGCGACCGTGTAGAGGCCGTACGCCGCGAAGAAGCCGTCGGTCCGCGCATCCGAGCCGAAGCGGGCGGCGATCAGGAGCGCGAACACCCCGCCCGAGACCATCGTCATGGCGGTGGCGATGCCGGTGAGCGCGGTGTCGAAGGCGACGCTCCGCCGTCGCGTGCTGCTCACAGCCAGTTCGGGCGGTACCCGAGCTCGTAGCGGAGATCGCGGCTCCGCTCGCCGAGCTGCCGCGCCGGAACGCCGCCGACCACGGCGAACGGCGGCACGTCGGCGGTGACCACGGCGCCGGCCGCCACGACGGCGCCCTCGCCGATCACGACGCCTCCGAGCACCGTGACGCGCACCGCCAGCCATGCGCGGTCGCCGACCTCGATGGGGTCGTAGCGCGCGTCGAAGTCAGGGTCGTCGATCACGTGCTTGGCCGTCATGAACATGGTCTGCGACCCCACGTTCACCGAGCGTCCCAGCCGCACGCCACCGCGGCCGTCGAGCCAGCAGCGCTGGCCGACGATCGTGTGCGCGCCCACCGAGATGCCGTGCGGAGCGGTCACCGACGTGCCGAGCATGAACGCGGTGCTGCGCACGTCGTCGAAGCGCACGCCGAGGGCCTGGTAGGCCCGCATGCGCGCGGAAACCAGGGGAATCCGGCAGACCAGGTGGTTGAGCGCCGCCTCCTTGGGCGGCAGCCAGCGCAGGGCGAGGTCACGGGGCGTCGGCACGGACGCTCAGGTTAGGCGAGGGCCGCCGCAAGACCTTCTGCCACCTCACCGCGTAGCGTTCCTGCCGATGCCTATCGCGCTCATCACGGGGTCCAGCGGGTTGATCGGGTCGGAGTCGGTCCGGTTCTTCGCCGGGCAGGGCTTCGACGTGGTCGGGGTGGAGAACGACATGCGGGCGCGGTTCTTCGGGCCCGAGGCGTCGACGGCGTCGGTCACCGAGCAGTTGCGGGCGCAGGTGGAGGGCTTTCGGCACGTGGAGCTGGACATCCGCGACCGCGAGGGCGTGGAAGGCCTGTTCGCCCGTCACGCCCGCGAGATCGAGCTGATCGTGCACACGGCGGCCCAGCCGTCGCACGACTGGGCCGCGTCCGATCCGCATACCGACTTCGGGGTCAATGCCGTGGGGACGCTGAACCTGCTGCAGGCCGCGCGCGAGCACACGCCGGACGCCACGTTCATCTTCACCTCGACCAACAAGGTGTACGGCGACCGGCCCAACTTCCTGCCGCTGGTCGAGACCGACACCAGGTTGGAGCTGCCCGAGGATCACCGCTGGTTCGGTGGGATCGACCTGGAGATGCCGATCGACACGTGCACGCACTCGATCTTCGGGGTGTCCAAGGCCGCCGCCGACCTGATGGTCCAGGAGTACGGGCGCTACTTCGACATGCCGACGGTCTGCTTTCGGGGCGGCTGCCTGACCGGGCCCCAGCACGCCGGGGCGCAGCTGCACGGCTTCCTGGCCTACCTGATGCGCTGCACGGTGACCGGCCAGCCGTACACGATCTTCGGCTATGGCGGCAAGCAGGTGCGCGACAACATCCACGCCGCCGACGTCGTGACCGCGTTCGCGGCGTTCCATGCCGACCCCCGCCCGGCGGCGGTCTACAACCTCGGCGGCGGCCGGCAGAGCAACGTGTCGATGCTCGAGGCGATCGCCATCTGCGAGCAGATCACCGGCCGCCGGCTGAACTACACGCTCTCCGACCAGGCCAGGATCGGCGATCACCGCTGGTGGATCAGCGACCTCGGGGCGTTCCAGCGCGACTTCCCCGACTGGCGGCTGACCTACGGCATCCAGGACGTCCTGCAGGACATCCACGACCACAACGCCGAGCGCTGGACCACCACGCCCGTGTCGTGAAGCTGTCGGTCGTCATCCCCGCCCACAACGAGGAAGGCTCCATCGCGACCACGGTCGAGGCCTTCGCCGGGCGCCTGCGCAGCGAGGCCATCGAGTACGAGATCGTCGTCGTCGACGACTCCTCGACCGACGCCACGGCGCAGGTGCTCGCACGCCTGACCGAGGCCGACCCGCACGTGCGCTCGGTCGCCTCGCCCTACCCCAACGGCTTCGGGTTCGCGGTGCGCGCCGGCCTGGAGGCGTTCACGGGCGACGGCGTGGCGATCGTCATGGCGGACTTCTCCGACGATCCCGACGACCTCGTGGCCTACCACCGCCTGCTGGAGGCCGGCTATGACTGCGCGTTCGGGTCGCGCTTCATCCGCGGCGGCCGCGCGACGGACTACCCGCTGCCCAAGCTGATCCTCAACCGGCTGGTCAACGCGGGCATCCGGCTGCTCTTCGGCCACGGCTACAACGACACCACCAACGCGTTCAAGGCCTACCGCCGCGAGGTCATCGACAACGTCCAGCCGCTGCTGTCCCAGCACTTCAACCTGACCGTCGAGATCCCCCTGAAGGCCGTCGTCCGCGGCCACTCCTACGCGATCGTGCCGATCCGCTGGCGCAACCGCGCCGCCGGCGTGTCCAAGCTCAAGCTCCAGGAGATGGGCGGCCGCTACCTGTTCATCCTGCTCTACGTGTTCTTCGAGCGCCACCTGAGCCGCGGCGACTACCGCCGCCCCGATCCGCCGCCCGACGAGCCCGAACGGCGCTTCTGGCGCTCCGGCTCCCCGTCCGCCCGCGTCGTGGCCGAGCGCACGCGCCAGCGTTGAGCTGGTGGCCCGTCTCGCAACCATCGACCCGTAATGACGCACGCCGATCACCGACATGCGTCGTCCTCGACCACTTGAAATGCCGGAGGCATTCCTGCGGGTCTGCGTCCTCGCCTGTCGGCGCCGCCGTACGCCCTTCCGGGCCGATGGTCACGAGACGGACCACTACGCGCCGCCCGCGCACAGCTGCATCGGACCGCCCGTCGTGGCCCGCACGCGATACGGCATGCCGCCCGCGGCGTCGGGGCGCGGGACCAGGCGCTGCGGCTGGTCTCGCGACGCTGTCGCGATCGTCGCGCCGTAGCCGTCGGCGAAGCGGCGCGCAGCGAGCTCGACGGGTGCGGCGCCCGTGGCGCGCACGACCGCGCCGGTCGGCGGCAGCGTGACGTCCAGCGTGGCGCCCGGCGCCGACGGCGCGAAGACGACACATGCGTCTCGGATGCGCGCGGTGCCGCCGGTCGCCACGTCGACCGTCGGCGGGGAGCCGGTGGTCGGTGCGCCGGCCGCCGCCGGCGTGACGGCCAGGCCGAACTGCGCGATCACGCGGTCGGCCTGCACGCGCTCGGCCTCCAGCGCGTCCGTGAGCTCGGCCGGCGTCGAGGCCGGCGAGGAGCCGTAGACCTTCACCGCGTTGAGGTAGCGCGCGGCCGACACCTGCGGCATGTTCGGTGCGTCGGGCTGGTAGTCGGGTGCCACGTAGTCGGCCACGAGCTCCATCCCGCCGAGCTCGGCCGTGGTCAGCGACGTGATGCGCCGGATCTCCTTGGCGTAGTCGTGCAACGACGCGTACCCCAGCCCGATGACGGCCAGGACGATGACCGAGGCGTACGCGACGAGCTCGCGGCGCAGGATCAGGCGCTGTGGCAGCCCGCGCAGCAGCTCGGCCCCCAGCAGCACGAAGACGACCGCGCCGAGCGTCAGGTAGCGGCTGGACTCCGCGGGCACCGGCGGCTGGAACACCGATCGTGCCGCTCCGGTCAGCAGCCAGAACGCCACGCCCGTGGTGACCAGGCCGATCAGCCGAGGCGAGGCGTCGCCGGCGGCCAGGCGCCAGCCGACGGCCACCACGAAGCCGATGAGGATGACGGCGCCCCAGGTCGAGCCCAGCCCGACGATCGCGCCGGCGGCGGCGGTCGCGGCGCCGGCCGCCCACGGCACCATGTGCACGACGCCCTCCGCGGTGATCGTGCTCGCGCCGTAGCCGAGATACCACGCGCCGTACAGGACCAGCGGGACGCCGGGGACCCACAGCGCCCGGCGCCGGCGGCTCAGCAGCAGCTCCACGGCGACGCCCAGCGCCAGGGGCACGCCGAGGCTCGAGCAGCTGATGGCGAAGACGAGGGCGAGGCAGGCGAGGACGTCGCCGCGCCGGTCGCCGCGGTCGAGCGCCACCCACGCGAGCAGGCCTCCGAGCACCGAGCCCACGAAGCCGATCTGGAAGGCGAAGACCATGTTGTCGTGGGCGAGCCCCAGGAAGAGCACGAGCGTGGCGGCCACCAGGCCGGCCCACGCGCCCACGCGCCGCCGGGCCAGCACGTACGTCGCCACCCCGCACCCGACGTGCAGCAGGGCCAGGAGCGCGCGGTAGGGCCAGTGCTGGCTCAGGCCGACCGTCTCGAACAGCACCTTGTACGCGGCGACGGGCACGACCGAGATGTGCTCGTTGTGGGGCTTCAGCAGGACGTCGGCGCTGCGCCCCTGGCGGTCGAGGACGAAGTTCCACTCGTCGAAGTAGAAGCCGATCTCGCGCCCGGCGTAGAGCAGCATCCCGAGCGCCGCGACCGCGAGCGCGGCGAGCGCGAGCAGGGGCGCACGGTCGCCGCCCCTGCCGGCCGGCTCGGAGGCGGGCCTGGGCTCGGGCTCGACACGCTGCGCCCCACGCGTGGCTGACGCCTCGTGGAGGGTCACGGGCGTCAGTGTAGGTCGCCCGGCACCCGTGGGATCAGGAAGCGGTCGCCGCGGGGTACGGCCACGGTGTTGACGACCGCGCAGGCGTACCCGGCGGCGGCGGCCGCGTCGCGGGTGGCGGCGTCGACGTCGGCGCCCCACACGCCGAACGGGTAGGCGAACGCGGCCGGCTCCGTCCCGAGCCAGCCCGTGAGGTCCTCGCGCGAGCGGCGCAGCTCCTCGGCACGGCGCTGCGGTCCGACCAGCGCGAGGCTCGGATGCGTGCGCCCGTGCGACCCGAGGGTCACGAGCGGCGAGGCGGCGAGGCGGCGCAGCTCGGCGATGGTCATCGGGCGGTCGGCCTCGTCGACGCCGCGCCGGGCGCCCGCCCAGGCGGCGATGTCGTCGAGCGCCGCGTCGATCGCCTCCGGCAGGTGCGCCGGCAGCCAGGCGAACAGGTGCGCGGCGGCGATCGCGCGCTCGCGCGCCGTGCTCGCCGGCCACGCGCGACGGTCGCCGGCGAGCTCGACGCGCAGCGGCTCGCCCGCGGGCGGCGCGGCGGAGCGCATGAGGCGGTCGAGCTCGTCCCACCAGAACGCGCGGCCGTCCGCGACGTGGCCGGTGCTGACGAAGAACGTCGCGGGCACGCTCGCGGCCTCGAGCAGCGGCAGCGCGACGGCCAGGTTGTCGACGTAGCCGTCGTCCAGCGTGACCGCGACGCCGTCGGCGGGCGCCTCGCCGGCGACGATCGCCTCGAGCGGGACCGGCGTGCGCTCGGCGCGCAGCCGGTCCAGCAGCGCAGCGAAGCGGGCGGGCGGGAGCGCGAGGCCGAGCGGGTCGGATTCCACGTCGGCCACGCGGTGCAGGGCCAGCACGAGCGGTTCGGTGGCACGCCGCCCGCGGGGCAGGCGCTCGAGCCGCGCGCGCAGCGGCCCGGCCTGGGCGGCGGCGATCGTGTGACGGAACGGCGTGCGCGAGCTGACGGGCTGGGTCTCCGTGTGCACGAGGACCGGGCCGGCCAGCGCGCCGGCGTGCTCGGCCCCGCGCGCCGCGCGGGTGACGGCCAGCCCGCCATGACCTCGCGCGGCGGCGAGCAGGGCGCCGGCGGCCGACCGCGCGGCGCCGCCCGCCGCGCGGGCGCGCGCGCCACCGCCACCCGGCGCCGCCCTGCCGCCGAGCACGGCGCGGCGTGCCCCGCTCCGTGCACGCGTGGCGACCACCCCGCGCCGCGTCAGGCCCGCGACGTCCACGACGCGCCGGGCGGCGAGGGCGTCGTCCTGCCGCAGCTCCCAGCCGGCGCGGCCGAGCTCGCGCTGGACCTCGTGCTCCTCGGTGAACCAGTCGCGCGCCCCCTGCCGGCCGCGGGCCGGCCAGAACCCGCCGACGCCGCGAAGGGCGGCCGTGCGGAACGCGAGGTTGCCGCCCGGCAGCGTCCGCTGCGACGGGTCGAACGCGCCCGCGCCGGCCGCGGCCGACACGCTCAGCCCCGCGAGCAGCTCGTCGGTCAGCCACGCGGGCCGTGTCCCGCGGACGGCCGTCTCGAGCGGGCCGCCGATCGCCGCGACCCCGGCGGGCGCGGCCGCCCACGCCGCCTGGAGCGCGGGCAGCCAGCCGGCGCCCACGAGCACGTCGTCGTCGACGTAGGCGATCACGTCGGCCGCGCCGGCGCGCTCCAGCGCCGCGTTGCGCGCGACGGCGAGGCCGTGCCCGGCCACGGCCGTCTCCACGATGGGCGAGTCGACGCCCGCGCGCTCGAGCGCCGCGAGGCAGTCGCCCAGCAGCGGCGCTCCCGGGCGGGCGCAGACGGCCACCGCGATCACGGCGCTCATCGTCCCGCGGATGCGGCGAGCCCGACCGCCGCGCGCAGCCCGTCCTCGACCTGCCCGGCGGCGGCGTCCCACGTGCGCTCGGCCACCCACGCGGTGCCCGCGCCGCGAGCGCTCGGCCCGCAGCGCGAGGTCGTCGAGCAGCGCGCTCGATCGCGTCGCACAGCGCGAGCGGGTCGAACGGCTGCGAGCGTCACCGGGCCGTCGCGCGCCGTAGGTCGCGACCATGCTGTCGCTGGCGAGGTCGACGCACGGCAGCCCGCAGGCCAGCATCTCCTGGCGGGATGAGCGACGGGTTGGTCATCGACAGCACCATCCCGACCGCGGCCGACGCGTAGGCGTGGGCGAGCGCGATCGGGCTCGAGCACGCCGAGGTGGCGGTGGGGGAAGCGGCGTCTCGAGCTCGCGGCCTCGCCGAACAGCGCGATCTCGACCGACGGCCGGCGGCGGTGCAGCTCCGCCAGCGCGAGCAGCGCCGAGCGGGACGGCGCGCCGCGGCGTGACCGCGCGCGCGTAGAACAGCACGAGGTCGTCGCGGCGGTGGGTGGGGTGCGGGCGGTAGTGCTCGTGGTCGACGCCGAGGTCGAAGGCGGAGCGCCGACGCGCCGTAGCGCTCGCGCAGCAGCCCGGCCAGCCACGGCGACGCGCGCGATGCAGTGCAGCCCCTGCCCGTAGGTCCACGCCGCCCACTCGCGCTCGGCCGACGTCGCGTAGAACTCGGGCTCGTGGTCCTGCACGAGGTAGGCCCGCGCGCGCCGTCCCGGGCAGCCGCAGCACGCGGGGGCACGGTCTGCCAGCCGGTCGCCACGCGCGACGTCGGCGCCCGCCCAGCCGTCCGAGGCCGAGCGCGCACGTCGCCCGCCAGCGGCCCGAAGAAGTCCCGCCACAGGGCCGCCGACCTCGGCCTCGGACTCGCCGGCGTGGCGGCCCTCGTCGTCGAGCGACCCACACCGAGCAGGCGTGCCCGCGCGCCTCGAGCCCGCGCAGGAGGTTGGCGATCGTCGAGTGCCCGCCGCTGCCCCGGCGGAACTGCGGCACGACGACGCCCACGCGCAGGCGGGCGTCGTCGCGCCGGCCGGTCGGGGCTCCAGCGGCGACCGGTCCGTCGCGCAGCACCTCGAGCAGCCCGGCCGGCGCGCCCACTCGCCGCGGCCCGGCCCGCTTGCGCCCGGCGATCCGCGGCAGCGGGCTCATGACCCCAGCAGCCGCCGCTTCACCGGTCGCCACACGCGGGTGAGCAGGAGCCGCCCGAGCCGCGAGCGGTACAGGCGCGGGCCGAGGGCGCGCACGGCCAGCGCGTGGCGCACCCCGGGCAGCCGCTCCATGCGCTCCACGCGCTCCTGCATGCGCTGCAGCTCGGCGCGCTCCTGCAGCAGGATCCGGTGATGCTCGATGCCCGCGCGCAGGTCGCCGGTCAGCGCGCGGCCCGCGCCGTAGGCGCTCGGCGGCGGCTCGTCGCGGATGCGCCGCAGCGCCAGCGGCCATGAACTGGCCCTGCTGCTCCCAGGTCGGCCAGCGGCGCGCGGTCTCCAGCGCGTTGCAGCGCAGGATGTGCAGGAGCCGGCGGTCGCGGGCCAGCAGGTCGAGCTGGCGCGCGGTCCCGCGCAGGTCGTCCCAGTCGCACGAGCAGCGCGTTGACGCCGTGCTCGACGTACTCGTCGTGGCCGGTCACCTCGGTCGTCACGCACGTCGCGCCGCGGTGGAAGCCCTCCAGCGGCGGGCCGAACATCCCCTCGACGCTCGAGAGCTTGAGCACGACGTCGGTCTGCGCCGTAGAGCTCGGCCATCTCGCGGTGCGACAGCGGCCCGATCGACGCGCGTCGCGCCATCGGCCCGCAGCTGGTCGCGCGAGGGCGCCACGACGGTCAGCTCGTGCGCCTCGGCCATCGAGCCGAGTCGCCGCGATCGCCGTCGTTCACGTTCTTGAACCAGACGTCGGCGTAGCCCTCGACGAGGATGCGCAGCGGCCCGTCGACGTTGGGCTCGCACCTCGTCCGGCGGCGCGAAGACCGTCCTTGTCGATGCCGTTGCGCACGAGATGCACGGGCGCGTCGGGTCGCAGCTCGCGCAGCGTGTCGGCGATCCAGCGCGCCTCGGTGATGAAGGCGACCGGCAGGTCGAGCGTCAGCGCCGCGCCGAACGCGCTCTCGGGGTCGTCGGGCTGGTAGAAGCGGTCCTCGAGCGACTGGACGAAGTAGGCGTAGCGCTCGGCGGGGACGTGGAACAGCGACGAACGTCGTCTCCCACCACGTGGCGACGGCGACGTCGAAGCGCTGCGGCGCGCCTCCGCGAGCGTCGCGACGTGCAGGTGCTCGAGCGACTCGTAGCCCCAGTGCGGCACCTCCTGCTCGCGGACGAGCACGAGCGTGACGTCGAAGCCGTGGCTGGGCGGCCAGCTGGCGGGCGTGGGCGACGACGACGCCGATCCCGCCCGCAGAGCTGCAGGTCGTTGACGAGGAAGGCGACCTTCACGAGCCCCCGAGGGCCGCGACACGCGCGCGCAGGACCGCGAGCTCGGCGTCGGCGGCGCGGCGGGCGGCGCGCTCGGCGGCGACCTCGGCCTGCACGACGCCGACCGCGGGGGCCAGCTCGCCTGCCAGCGGCCCGAACGCGGCCAGGAAGGCCACGGGCGCGCCGTCGTCGGTCAGCGCGACGGCTCCTTCGTGCAGGCCCTCGTGGCCCGCGGGCACGACGGCCGTCCCGCGCAGCGCGAGCTGGTGCCAGACCGCGTGATCGGTGGGCAGCATCGAGCGCAGCTCGGCGAAGGCGCCCTCGTCCCACGTCGTCCGCCGGGCCGCCAGGTCGACGGGGCCGACCGCGTCGTTGGGGACGCCGACCACCACGGTCGCCTCCTGCTCCTCGGCCACGGTCACGAGGAGCTGCACGAGCGCGGCGAAGCTGGGCAGGTGCTCGAGCGTGTCGAACACGGTGACCAGACCGCCGTGCCCGGCCGCGTCCCGGACCGCCGCGAGGTCGTCGTCGTCGGCGAAGGAGGAGGTCAGCGGCGTCGCGCCCTCGGGCGGTGGATCGCCGGCGGCGGGGCCGTCCTCGGCGCGGAGGTCCACCCACGCGCCGCGGCCGCTGAGCCCCGATGCGACGTGGCGGCGCGCATCGCGCTCGACGCGCGCGGCGGGATCCGTGTCGCGGACGCGCTGGGCCATGCGAGCGGGTAGCGTACCGGCCCGTCCATGGCCCCTGCCTCCGGCTCCCGCCCGACCCGCGTCGCGTTCGTCGGGCAGGCGACCTTCTTCGAGGCGTGCGCCCTGGAGCCCGGCCGCCACGGCCTCGAGCCCCGCTTCTTCGAGTTCCGCCGCGACGGCGACGCCGTCGCCCTGGTCGAGGACCTGCACGCCTTCGACGCCGACGTGGTCGTCGTCTTCCGGCCGGAGGTCATCCCCGCCGGGGCGCTGCACGGGCTGCGCGCCCGCACCGTCGGCTTCCTCACCGAGCCGCTGCCGCGCCAGCTCAGCGGCGCGCCGGTGCACGAGGACCTCGAGCGCCGGCGCTGGGAGCTCGGCCACGTCGACGCGACGAACTTCGACCGCGTCGTCTCCTTCGACCCGCACATCGCGGCGACCGCGCACGACATCGTGCCGGTCTGGCGGTCGCTGCCGCTGCCGGTCGCCGACCGCTACTTCGCGCCGCTGCCCCTGCCGGCCCCGACCGCCGAGGGGCCCAGGCCGCTGTTCGTCGGCCGCTCGACGCCGCACCGCGAGCTGCTGCTGGCCGAGGCCAAGCACCAGTTCGACCTGCTGCACCTGGCCTTCGGCGTGGACGCCGACGGACTCGCCGAGGCGCTCGCGACCCATGACGTGGGCATCAACCTGCACAACAACCCGTACCCGAGCTTCGAGAACCGGGTGTGCCTGCACCTGGCGGCCGGCCACCTCGTGCTCAGCGAGTCGCTGCATCCCGCACACGGGCTGGAGCCCGGCATCGACTTCGTCGTGGTGCAGACCTCGGGCGAGCTGCTCAACGCGCTCGTCAGCCTGCAGCGCTTCCCCGGCCTGTGGCACCGTGTGCGCGTCCGCGGGCGGCGCAAGGCCGAGCAGTTCCGGGCGTCGCGCGTGTACCCCCGCCTGCTGCACGACCTGTTCTTCGACCTCGACGCGTTCGGGACCGCCCGCGCGGCCTGAACCCGATTCCCCAAGGAGACCCATGTCCGACCGCTTCCAGCTGCTGGAGACGAAGATCGACGGCCCGCTGCTCATCCAGCCGAAGGTGATCGGCGACGAGCGCGGCTTCTTCTGCGAGACCTACCGTCGCAACGAGTTCATGGAGCTGGGCATCGAGGAGGAGATGGTGCAGGACAACCACTCGCGCTCGGGCGTCGGGATCGTCCGCGGGATGCACTTCCAGGTCGCGCGCGGGGCGGCCAAGCTCGTGCGCTGCGCCCGGGGCGCGATCTTCGACGCCGTCGTGGACCTGCGCCGCGGCTCGCCCACCTTCGGCCGGTGGGAGGGCTTCGAGCTCACCGACGAGAACATGCGCTCGGTCTACGTCCCCGTCGGCTTCGCGCACGGCTTCTGCGTGACCAGCGACGTCGCGGACGTCCTCTACAAGCAGGACCGCTACTACAACGACGCGACCGAGCGCGGCATCAAGTACGACGACCCCGCCATCGGGATCGCCTGGCCGCTGCCCGTCTCCGAGCTCAAGCCCTCCGAGCGCGACGCCACCGCGCCGACGCTCGCCGAGGTCGCCGACGACCTGCCGTTCGTGTACGTCTAATCCCGGCCCGTGCTCCTGCGCAGGAAGGCCCGCACGTCGGCCAGCGGGCCGACGTGCCGCAGCTTGTCCGGGTTCACGACCGAGCTGATCGACTGGACGCGCCCGTCGACGATCTCGAGCGCGAGGACGCCGATGATGCGTCCCTCGGAGTCCAGCGTGAGCGCTCCCGGCTGACCATTGACCTCCACGGGGCGGAAGTCGAACCCGCCGCGGGCGCCGATGCGAGCCCAACCGGCGAGCGCCTTCGCCACGCGCGTGTGCCCCTGCAGGGGCCGCGCGATCGCCGGGACGCGGCCGCCGCCGTCCCCGTGCAGCTCTACGTCCTCGGCCAGAAGCGACTCGAGCTCCTCGATCTCCCCGTTGCGGGCGGCGGCGATGAAGCGCCGCGCCAGCTCGTCGCGGAGCTCGGCCGAGGGTTCGTAGCGCGGCCGCCGCTCCTCCACGTGACGGCGGGCTCGTGCGGTCAGCTGTCTGACGTTGTCCTCGCTCTTCCCGATGATCTCTGCGATGCGGTCGTATCGGTAGTCGAACACCTCGCGCAAGAGGAAGGCGGCGCGTTGCTCGGGCGAGAGGCTCTCGAGAACGACGAGGAACGCGAAGGAGAGCGAGTCGGCGAGCTCCGCCTCCCAGGCGGGGTCACCCTCCCCGGCGGCGACGAGCGGCTCGGGGAGCCACTCGCCGGGGTAGGTCTCGCGCCGGACCCGCGCGGAACGCAGCTGGTCGATGGCCAGCCGGGTCACCACGGTCGAGACGTACGCCCGCGGCGACTCGACCCGCTCACCCTCCTCGAGCGTGCGATGGAGGCGGAGGAGGCCCTCCTGCACGACGTCCTCCGCCTCGCTCACGCTGCCCAGCATCCGGTACGCGATCGCGAACGCCGGCGGCCGCAGCGCCTCGAACAGGTCGGTGCCCGCCATGGCTCAGCCGAGCCCCCGCGCGAAGCCCTCGCGCCAGCTCGGGTAGCGCGGCTGCCAGCCGAGCTCGCGCTTCGCCTTGGTGTTGGACGCGCCGCGCAACTCGGTCATCATGATCGCAGCGGCCTCGCCGCCGGCGATCCGGGCGAGCAACAGGGGCACGCGGCGGGGCGGCTTGGCTCCGAGCGCCTTCGCGAGGACGGGCAGCCACTCGGAGACCGGCGCCGGGTCATCGTCGACCACGTTGTAGACGCCGCGCTTTCCGTGCTCGATCGCCTCCACCGTGGCCGCTGCGGCGTCCTCGATGTGGATGAACGACCACACCGCGGTGCCCTTGCCCGCGAGCGGGAGCTTGCGGGCGCGGATCATCTCGACCTGCTCCCCCAGCGGGTTGAGGCTCACGGACGTCCCGGACCCGTAGAAACCGCCGTAGCGGAGCGCGATGCCCTCGGTCCAGTCCGCGCCAGTCACCGCACGCTCCAGGTACATGATGGCGTCGAGGGTGGTGCGTACCTGGGCGGGAGGTGTCGTGTCGAGCGGGTCGTCCTCGCTCTTGACCATCCCGCCCGTGCGCGCATACGGCCAGGGGGCGAAGCTCTGCGCGACGAAGCGCTTCACGCCCACGGCGCGCCCGGCGGCGAGCAGGTGATCCGTGCCCTCGGTCCGCAGCCGGTTCGTGGCGGCGAAGTCGCGCTCCATGCGGCGCAGGTTGAACGCCCCGATTGCGGTCAGCTGGTGGACGATCACCTCGGGCTCAGCCTCCGCGACCGCGCGAGCGACCGCATCTGGGTCGAGCGCGTCGGCGACCACCGGGCGTGCGCCCAGCTCGCGAAGCAGATCCTGCTTGGACTCGCTCCGGGTCATGCCCGTGACCTCGTGCCCGTTCTTCACGAGCTGGGCCACCAGCGGCCTGCCGAGCGCGCCGGTTGCGCCTGCTACGAAGATGTTCATGACGGCTCCTTTCTCGTTCGTTCACCCCTGAGACGAGACAGGCGGGCGCCCTGTGACAGCGTCTTGAGCTTGCCCTCCGCCGAGTGATCGCGTGCTTCAGGCCGCGAGGCCCGCGCGGCCCATGTAGTCCTGCAGCGCCTCGCGCCAGGGGCGCAGCACTCGCGATGCCCGAGCGCGTCGGCGCCCGGGCGGGCCAGGACGCCGTTGAGCGGACGGTCGGCGCCGCCGGGGGCGATCGTGGTGCTGACCGCCTCGATCGGCCACGTCGAGGCCCGCGATCTCCATGATCGCCTCGGTGAACTCGAGCCACGAGCAGGCGCCGTCGGCCGTGAGGTGGAGCGACGCCGCTCGCGTCGCGCTCGCACGGCCGTCGATCAGCGCCGCCGCGAGGTCGGCCGTGAAGGTCGGCTGCAGGCGCTGGTCGGCGACCATCTTCAGCTGCGCGCCGCTCGCGCGCGCGGCCGATCATCCGCTGCACGAAGTTGCCGCCCTTGGACGCGCTGCCGTGCAGGCCGTAGAGGCCGGCGCCGCGGACGACGAGCGCGCCGTCGCCGTAGGCCAGCGCGGCGTGCTCGCCGGCGAGCTTGGTCAGCGCGTAGACCGAGCGCGGCGCCGGCACGTCGTGCTCGCCGTAGGGCTCCTCGCGCCGGCCGTCGAAGACGTAGTTGGTCGAGAGGTGCACGAGCTTGGCGCCGCGCCCGGCGAGGTCGCGCACGGCGCGGACGTTGACCGCCCAGGCCGAGTCGGGCTCGGTCTCGCAGACGTCGACGTTGTGGAACGCCGCGCAGTTGAAGACGACGTCGGGGCGCACCTCGGCGAACGCGCGGTCGAGCGCCGCGGGGTCCGCGATGTCCAGCTCGGCGTGGCTGAACGAGCGGCGCCTCGTCGCCGAGCAGCTCCTGCAGGTCGGAGGCGAGCTGGCCGCCCCCGCCGGTGATCAGCGCCCTCACCGCGGGCCTAGAGGACGGTCTCGAAGCGCTCGAGCCCGGGCTTGAGCTCGCTCAGCAGCTCGAGCCAGCGGATGTTGTAGGCGCGCGGGTCGGTCAGCTTGGCGCTGTCGAAGCCCTCGATGCGCTGCAGCAGGTCCGTGACGGCCTCCAGCACGGAGTGGCGCGGGATGAAGCCGAGCGTCGTCGACAGCTTCGCGTTCGAGCACTCGTAGTCGCGCGTCAGCTTCGGCGCCGCGACCTCCTCCAGCTCGATGCGGCGGCCCGTGCCAGCTGCACCGAGCCCGCGACGAGCATCGCCAGCTCGCGGATCTGGTAGTTCGAGTGCAGGACGTTGAAGATCTCGCCGCGGACCTTCTCGGCCGGCGCCTCGTAGGCGGCGATCATCGCGTCGGACGACGTCGCGGACGTCGACGAGCGGGCGCCACATCCAGCCGCCGCCGTGCAGCAGCAGCTTGCCGTTGAGCAGCGCGTCCTTGACGAACGTGTTGACGACGAGGTCGAAGCGCATCCGCGGGCTACCAGCCGTAGACGGTGCCGTTGCGCAGCAGGACCGGGCACGAGCCCCTCGCCGGCGAGCTCGAGCAGCTTCTCCTCGCCGTAGCGCTTGGACGTCGCGTAGGCGGCGCGCGGCTGGATCGTCGGCCGTCTCGTCGTGCATGCCCGGCGGCAGCCCGTCGTACAGCGAGCAGGACGAGGCGAAGACGTAGCGCTCGATCCCGCGCTCGACGCACAGGCGCCCGAGCGTCTCGGTGGCGACCGCGTTCATCTGCCAGTTGGCCTCGGGGTCGAACTCGGCGGTCGGGTCGTTGCTCAGGCCCGGAGAGGTTGATGACGCCGTCGACGCCGTCGAGCGCGCTCGCCGGGGATGTCGCGCACGTCGGCGACGACGAGCTCGACCCGGTCGCGGACCTCGTGCAGCGCGTCCTCGCCGAAGTACAGGCGGTCGAGCAGCGCGCACCCGGTAGCCGCGCTCGAGCAGGCGCGGCACGAGCACGCAGCCGATGTAGCCGGCGCCGCCGGCGACGAGGATGCGCTGGCCGGGCTGCGGGGCGTCGGGCGACAGGCCGTTGGAGCGCCGCTCAGGCGCCGCGATGATGGTCTCTTCGTGGCTCATGCCGCAGGCACGGTAGCGGCCGTCACGCCCCGGCGCGTGGAGCCGAATGCCCCGACGTCGGCCAGCAGGTCGCGGCAGAAGCGCGGGTAGACGCGCGAGGCGCGGAAGCGCTCGGCCTCGCCGGCGGCCGCTCAGGCGGACGCTGCGGAAGGCGTCGGGCGTGCGGGCGGCGGCGGTGACCAGCTCCCACAGGTGCCAGGGCCCCGTGACCTCGAGGTAGGTCGATGCCCGGCTGCAGCCCGTGGCGCGGCGACAGCGGCTCGAGATCACGAGCACGCCCGGCCGCCAGGTACACGCTGACGCGGTTCTCGAAGGTCGGGTAGGGCTCGTTGTGGAGGTTCACGCCGACGTCGCACCTCGCGCAGGAACGCGATCAGCTGCTCGTCGGTGACGCCGTGGGCGAGGTGCACGACGTCGAAGTCGTGCTTCACCGGGTCGAGGAAGGCGTCGCGGTGGTCGGTGGCCCGGCCGGTGAAGAGCGACCTTCGGGCGGCCGGCGGCGGGGCGCACCGGCGCGAAGTACGCGTCGGAGACCGGGATCGGGAAGCGAGCGCCACACGGGCACGATGCGGGTCGACGGTCGGCGCCACGAGCGGATCGAAGCTGGACGATGCGGTCGAAGTTGGCGGCGTCGGCGTGACGCAGGTACTCCAGGCGCTGCTCCAGGTCGGGATGCGCTGCACCGGCGCCCGGCCGCGGGAGCGGCTCGGTGAGGTAGCCGACGGTCACCGCGTCGAGGCCGTCGAAGGCGCCGGCGGGCACGATCTCGGGGCGCCAGACGAACACGACGTGCGGGGCGAACGCCTCCAGGCCCGCCAGCAGCTCGTCCACGCGCCCGCCGAAGCGGAAGTCGAAGAAGGCCGGCTCGACGCCGTCCGCGGGAGCCTCGAGCGCGCAGTAGTGGAAGTAGACGCGCTGGCCGACGAACGCCAGCCGCAGGGGATCGGGCACCGACACGGGAGCCACCTAGGATATGGCCCGCCCGTGAAGGTCTGCCTGCTCTCACCCGGCCTGCCGGGCACCGACCCCGGCGACGCCGTCGGCGCGCACGCCAGGGGCCTCGCCGCGCGCGACGGGGTCGAGGTGACGCTCGCCCTGACCGAGCACCGCCCGGGCGGCGAGCGCGGCGCGGCGGTCGGCGCGGCCCGCGCCGTCGCCGTGGAGGACGCGATCGCCGCGGGCGGCTACGACGTCGCGGTGGCGACCGACTGGACGTCGACGGCGCGCCTCTTCGAGGTGAGGGCAACGCGGCACGCCTACTGGGTCGACGGCTTCGCCCACCACCGCATCGGCGCCTGGAACGCCGAGCGGATCGCCGCACAGCTGTCCTACGACCTCCCCGTGGACTTCCTGGCCGCGAGCGACGCGGTCGCGGGCGGGCTGGCCGACCTGCGCCCCGAGGCCCGCTGCCTCGTCGTGCGCGGCGGGGTCGACAAGGCGCTCTTCGCACCAGACGCCGCCGCTCCCGCCGCCGGCGACGGCCCGCTTCGCGTCGTGACCGTCGAGCTGCACGAGGAGGACCCCGGCCGCGAGTGGGCCGCGGGCGCGCTGGCCGAGGCGGCCGAGCCGCACCGCGCCTCGACGCTGCAGGCCGGCGCCGGCGCCGCCGCCCGCGCGGCCGCCTTCCGCGAGGCCGACGTCGTGATGATGCTGTCGGCCGTCGACGGCGTGCTGCGCGCGCCGCTGGAGGCGATGCACTGCGGCGCGACGGTCATCGTCATGCCGGTCGCCGAGGCGTCCGAGCTCGTGCGCCACGCCGAGAACGGGATCGTCGCCGAGCCCGACGACGTGCGCGGCGCCGCGCGCTGGCTGGACCACCTCGCCCGCGATGCCGAGTGGCTCGGGCGCCTGCGCAGCGAGGCGGTCGCGACCGCGCACGCCTGGCCCTCGCAGGACGACGCGGCCCAGGAGATGGCCGCGGCGCTCGAGCGCCTCGTCGCCGAGCCGCCGCCCGAGGACGCGCGCTGGCCGGTGCGCCTGATGGCCGACGCGATGGCGGGCGTCGCCGTCTACCGCAACGACCACTTCGTGCTGGCCGGCGAGCTCAAGCGCATCCAGGACGACGAGGCCTACCAGGCCGCGACGGCGCTGCGCGACCGGTTGCAGTCCTCGCCGCGGCTCGCCGGGCTGCGCCGGATGGCGGCGCCCGCCGCCCGCGCCGCGCGCAAGCGGCTGGGGTGAGCGGCGCTGCGGGTCGCGTTCGTCGGGCAGGGGATGTACTTCTCCTCGTGCGCCCTGTCGTCGCCGGCGGGCGGGCTCGAGCCGATCTTCGTCGACCACCGCGGCGGCGCTGACGCGGACGCGCTGCGCCGCCGCCTGGCCGACGCCGCACCCGACGTCGTCGTCGTCTTCCGCCCGGAGATCGTCGCCCCCGGCCTGTTCGACGATCTCGACGCGCTGACGCTCGGTTTCAGCACCGAGCCGCTGCCGCGAGAGGCCGCCGCGCATCCCGACCAGCTCGTCCGCCTGGGCGAGCTCGCGCACGCCGACCCCAGCCAGTTCGACCGGATCGTCACCTTCGACCCGCTGTCGGCCGCCGCCGCGGCCGGTCACGTGCCGGTCTGGCGCTCGCTGCCGCTGCCCGTCGACGACCGCTTCTACGCGCCCGTCGGCGCCTGGCGCCGCCCGCCGCGCCCCGTGTTCGTCGGCTACGCGACCGAGCACCGCGAGCGCTTCCTGATCGACGCGAAGCACGAGTTCGACGTCCTGCACGTCGCCTGGGGCCTGCACGGCGACGCGCTGCGCGAGCTCTTCGCCCGCACGGACATCGCCCTGAACGTCCATCACAGCGACTACCCGAGCTTCGAGAACCGCGTCCTGCTGCACCTGGCCGCCGGGCACCTCGTGATCAGCGAGCCGCTCAGCCCCCACCACGGCCTGCGCCCGGGCGTCGACCTGCTCGAGGCGCGCACGCCGCAGGAGCTGCGCCACGCGATCCGCAGCGTCCGCGCCGTGCCCGCGGGCTACGGTCCGATCCGCCAAGCAGGGCGCCGCAGCGCCGAGCGCTTCCGCGCGTCGCGCGTGTGGCCGCGGCTGATCGCGGACCTGGTGCGCGACGTCGCCTGCTTCGGCTCGCTCAGAGCTCCTCGGCCACGCGGGGCGCCTCGCGCGCGAAGACCCGGAAGCCCACGATGACGGCGGCGACGATGATCGCCGCCGGGACGAGCAGCCACTCCGCCCCGCCGATCGCCTCGGCCGCGCTCATGTGGCTGGGATCGATGACCAGGTGGCGCGCCGCCTGCAGCAGGGTGGCGAACGGGTTCAGCATGAGCAGGTGGCCGACGAGCGGAAGGTTCTCGACCTCGATGATGAGCTCGATCGGGTAGAAGATCGGCGTGGCGTAGAACATCATCTGCAGGAGGACGTCCCAGATCGGCTCGATGTCGCGGTAGCGCACGAAGAGGGCCGAGAGCAGCATCCCGATCCCGAGGGCGAAGACGGCCAGGATGGCGAGGATGAACGGCAGCGCAAGCCAGCCGGGCAGCGGCCGACCGCCCGAGGCCAGCAGGAAGACGAAGACCGGCACGAGGTTCAGCGCGAGGTTGAACAGGGCCGTCAGCACCGAGGCCAGGGGGACGGCCAGGCGCGGGAAGTCGATCTTGCGCACGAGGTTCTCGCGCACGACCAGCGAGCGAACCGATTGCGAGGTCGCCTCGTTGAAGAAGCCGTAGAGCACGA
Source organism: uncultured Actinomycetes bacterium (assembly GCA_963840185.1). GTDB lineage: Bacteria > Actinomycetota > Thermoleophilia > Solirubrobacterales > Solirubrobacteraceae > JAOPZW01. Next base: position 99,054 of record CAWIXY010000003.1, read on the forward strand.
TCCCGAGCAGCAGCGCGGCGGGGTAGAAGCGCTGCTCCTCCCCGAAGTCCAGGAACAGCGCGAAGACCGCGTAGAGCACGCCGAAGAGCATCAGCGGCCGCATGAGCTGCCAGAGGTAGCCCAGCGCGCTGCCGAAGAACTTCAGGCGGAAGTCGGTGACCGCGAGCGCCCAGGCCAGGGTCCACAGCCGCCTCGGGCTGGTGCCGAGCGCGGTCGGCCCCTTGACCTCCGTGCCGACCCGCTGGATCCGCTCGAGCTCGGCGGCGACCGTGGTCACGCCGAGGCTTCCTCGCGCGCCGCGCGCCGGACGTCGATCTCCACCGGCAGGCTCACGATGCCCGGCGCGGCGTTGGTGACGCTCACGACCGTCTCGACCATCCGCTCGCGCCAGTCGATCCAGGCCACTCCCGACCCCGCGCGGGCGATCGAGGGGGTCGCCGTGTAGCGGTCCGGGGCCAGGACGTTGTCGAACGCGAAGCGGATCGTCACCTCCTCGCCGGCGCGGAAGATGCCGGGATGGGGATCGGTCAGCTGGGTCGTGGCCTGGAAGACGAGGTCGCGGTGGCTGTTCTCGATCGCCACGGCGAAGACGGGATCCTCGACGTCACGATGGAAGCGGGTGCGGATGGCGAAGGCGGCCTTCGCTCCACCCTCGAGGACCTCCGGTCGCCCGCCGTGCTCGTCCTGGAAGAAGGCCTCGACGATCTCCGCCGCGCCGTCGCCCAGGCGCAGGGGCTCGTCCGCCGGCGGCGAGGGCGCCTGGCTCTTGGAGATCACCTCGTCGGCGGCCTCGAGCGCCCGTGCCTCCTCGGAGAAGTTGAGCTGCAGGTAGCGCATGCCGATGCGCTGCGGCGCGCCCATCTCCACGGGCTTCCCGTGCTCGAGCAGCAGCGCGCGGTCGCAGAAGCGGTTCACGGCGCCCATGTCGTGCGTGACGAGGAGGACCGTCGTGTTGGAGCGCTTGATCCGCTCGAACTCCTCGAAGCACTTCTGCTGGAACGCCGCGTCGCCGACCGCGAGGACCTCGTCGATGAGCAGGATGTCGGCGTCCACCTGGATCATCACGCTGAACGCCAGGCGGACCATCATCCCGCTCGAGTAGTTCTTGAGCTTGACCTCCGTGAACTCGCCGAGCTCGGCGAAGTCGATGATCTGATCGAACCGGCCGCGGGCCTCGCGCGGGCTGAGGCCGAGCATCGTGGCGTTGATCATCACGTTCTCACGGGCCGGCAGGTCCGGGTTGAACCCCACCCCGAGCTCGATGAACGTCGACATGTGCCCGGCCACGAAGATGCGCCCCGCGTCGGTGCCGTAGATGCCGGCCATGCACTTCAGCAGCGTCGACTTCCCCGACCCATTGCGCCCGACGACCGCGAAGAACTCCCCGCGCCCGACCGCGAAGGACACGTCGCGCAGCGCCCTCAGCTCGTCGTACTCCGGCCGGCGCAGCGGATGCAGCGCGCGCTCCTTCAGCGTGTGGACACGCTCGCGCGGGAGACGGAACGCCTTGGAGACGCCGTCGACGACGATGGCAGGGGCGGAACTCGGGTCAGGCACGGCGCTCAAGGCTACGAACTTCGCCGGGCATGGGCCCTCGCCTGGCCCGCAGCGCGATGATGACCTCGTAGTCGGGGTCGTCCCGGTGCAGCAGCTCCGGCGCGACCTCGTGCTCGGCCAGGCCGTAGAGGAAGGCAGCCGCCACGGCGACGTTGCCCCAGGCCACGACCTCGACCGAGTCGGCGCCGAAGACGTCGGCGGCAAGCCGCCGCAGGCCGGCCGCCGTGAACCGCCACTGGTCGGGGAAGTCCTCGTCGGCGCCGTGGTGGTGGTGGCTCACGCCGGGCATGGTGGCCAGCAGCACGCCGCCCGGCGCAAGGGCGCGACGGGCGTGCTCCAGCGCGGCCCGCACGTCGAGGACGAGCGACAGCGTCTGGGTGCAGATGAAGCAGTCGAACGCGCCCTCGGGGAGGCCCTCGCCGGTGGCCAGGTCACCGTGCAGCGTGGCTCGCGGTGCGTCCGCGGCGGCGTCGAGCACGTCGCCGCGCAGGACGCGGCTCCCACCGAAGCGCCGGGTGTACGTCGGCTCGTAGATCTCGAGCACGCGCCCGCGGACGTCCGCGGCGTGGGTGGCGAGGAAGCGCTCGATGTAGACGCGGTCCAGCGGCCTCCCGCGGTCGGCGCCGAACTGCCGCGACAGGGGCTCGGCGGGCAGCTGCGGGACCCGGCGGACCGAGCGCGGAGCGGCATGGCGATACAGCGTCGTGTAGGTGCGCCCGGCCCACCAGCGCAGCTCGCGCACTCGCCTCACAGCGCTGGAGCGTACGAGAAGGCCTCGTCGGCGAACATTGGGGCATGCGGCTCGCGGCCACCCTGCTCGTGCGCGACGAGGAGGCGATCCTCCACGCACATCTCGACTACCACCTCGCCCAGGGCGTCGACCTGTTCCTCGTCATGGACAACGGCTCCGTGGACGCGACCCCCGAGATCCTGCGCGAGTACGAGCGCGCCGGCGCGGTCCGCGTCGTCCCCGGGGCCGAGCCCGGCCAGTACCGCCAGGGCGAGTGGGTCACCACGATGGCCCGCCTCGCCGCGACCGAGCACGGCGCCGACTGGGTCCTGAACCTGGACGCCGACGAGTTCTGGTGGCCACGCGCCGGCACGCTGCCGGACGCGCTCGCCGCGGTGCCCGAGCGCTACGGCGTGCTGCACGCGGCACGGATCGACTTCGACCCGGTGCCCGACGGCGACGAGCCGTTCTGGGAGCGCATGACGGTGCGCCGCAGGGTGCTGCGAACGCCGCTGGGCAACCGCGGGCTCCCCCGCGCCGCCCACCGCGGGGACCCTCGCATCGAGGTGGTGACCGGCAACCACGCCGCGTTCGCGCCGGACCTGCTGCTCGCGCCGCCGGTCGACGTCATCGACGCGCTGCACTACCCCACCCGCAGCCTCGCTCAGCTCGAGCGCAAGGTGGCGGCGCACGCCGAGAACATCCGCGCGACCCCGGGCCTCAAGCCGGACATCGGCGAGGAGAACATCTCGCTGGACGACCAGCGCCGGCGCGGGGAGCTGGCCGGGTACTTCGCGCGGCAGCTCGTCGACGCGCCCGCGCGGGCCGCCGGGCTGAAGGAAGGCTGGCTCGTCGAGGATCGCCGCCTCGCCGGGTTCTTCGCGGCCGGCCTGGAGCGCCGGGCCCCGCAGCCCGCGGCGACCCAGGCGCTCAGCGAGCGCTTCCTCGACGCGGAGGAGTGGCTTCAGTTGCAGCTCGCCGAGCCACGGGCGCGCGAGGCTGCGCTCGAGCGTCGCCTGGCGGACGCGGCGTCCCGGATCACGGCGCTCGAGGCGGCCTACGAGGCGACGGATGCGGCGCTCCAGCAGGAGCGCGAGGAGCACTACCGCACGGCCGAGTCGCTGCGCCTCCTGCGCGCCAGTCGCGTGCTGCGTGCGGCCAACCGGATCCGCAGGCTGAAGCCCGGATCCTAGGGTGCGTCATCCTGTCGTCCAGATGCGCGCCCGCCTGCAGATCAGCCCCGAGCGCTACTTCGTCGTCGCGGCCGTGGCGCTGGTCGCCCTCGTCCTGATCGTCTTCACCGGGGCCGCGGTACGGGTCACCGGCTCCGGGCTCGGGTGCCCGGACTGGCCGAACTGCTACGAGGACGGGCGGCTCGTGGCAGAGCTCAACAGCCATGCCTGGATCGAGTTCGGCAACCGGCTGCTGTCGGGGTTCGTCGGTATCGCCGCGATCGCGGCGGGGTTGCTGGTGTTCGTGCGCAGGCCCTTCCGGCGCGATCTCGCGTGGCTCGGCGTCGCGTTGCCGGTCGGAGTGCTCTGCCAGGGCATCCTCGGTGGGCTGACGGTCTGGTACGGGCTGGCCCCGGGCTTCGTCATGAGCCACTACCTGCTGTCGATGGTGATCCTCGTCGCCGCGGGCGTGCTCGCGTGGCGGGCGCGGCCGGCGTACGAACGCGAGCCCGACGCGCCGCCGGCCGCCGACCGTGCCACGACCCGCGCCGTGTGGGCGCTCGCCGTCCTGGGCGCGCTGACGATCGCGATCGGGACAGCGGCGACCGCGTCCGGGCCACACGCGGGTGGCTCAGGGACGGGGGACGTGGTGCATCGCCTCGACTTCCAGGGCTCCGACACGCTGGGCTGGCTCATCGATCGCCACAGCGCGCTCGCCGCGGCGCTGGGGCTGCTGGCGCTCGCGACGTGGTGGCTGGCGCGCCAGCGCCAGGCGGACGCGGGCCTGCGCAAGCGGCTCACGCGGATCTGCGTCCTGCTGGGTGTCCAGGGCGTGCTCGGCATCGTCCAGTACCGGCTCGAGCTCCCCGCGGAGATCGTCTGGGTGCACGTCGCGCTGGCCACGCTGCTGTGGGTCGGGCTGGTGCTGGCGGCGGTGCAGGTCGGCTCGCCGACGGCGGCGGCCGTCCGGTCGCGCGGCGTCAGCGAGGCTCGCCCGCGGGCCGCGCGGACCTGAGGCCCGCGCGGGTCCGTCGGGGAGCGGCGCCTAGGCCGCGGCCGCCTGGCGGGCCGGCTCCAGCGCGACCTCGAGCGCCTCGCCGATGGTCATGACCGGGTGGAAGGTCATCTGCCCGCGGACGTCCTCGGGGACGTCGTCGAGGTCACCGCGGTTGCGCTCGGGCAGGATGACGTCGGTCAGCCCGGCGGCGTGCGCCGCCAGCACCTTCTGCTTGAGCCCGCCGATCGGCAGGACGCGGCCCTGGAGCGTCACCTCGCCGGTCATGCCGACGGTGTGGCGCACGGGGCGCTCGCTGAGCAGCGACGCCAGCGCGGTGGTCATCGTGACGCCGGCGCTCGGGCCGTCCTTCGGGATCGCGCCCGCCGGCACGTGCACGTGGAACTCGCGCTCCTCGAACGCGTCGTCGGCGATGCCGAGCTCGTCGGCGTGCGCTCGCACGTAGGTGAGCGCGATCTTCGCCGACTCCTTCATGACGTCGCCGAGCTGGCCGGTGAGCGTCAGGCCCGAGCCCTTGGCCCGCATTCCGTTGGCCTCGACGAACAGGACGTCGCCGCCCGTGCCCGTCACGGCCAGTCCGGTGGCGACGCCGGGCACCGCGGTGCGGGCCGCCGCCTCCTGGAAGACCTTCTGGCGCCCGAGCGCCTCGCGGACCTCCTCGACCCCGAGCTGGACGGGCGCCTGCACGCGCTCCGCGGCGATCTTCGTCGCGGTCTTGCGCAGGATCGTGCCGAGCTCGCGCTCGAGGTTGCGGACGCCCGCCTCGCGGGTGTACTCGCTCACGACGAGCTGCAGGATGTCGTCGCCGACCGAGACCTCGTCCTCGCGCAGGCCGTTGCGCTCGCGCTGGCGCGGCCACAGGTAGTCGCGGGCGATCGCCGTCTTCTCGGCCACGGTGTAGCCGTCGAAGCGGATGACCTCCATGCGGTCCAGCAGCGGGCCGGGGATCGTCTCGGCCATGTTGGCGGTGGCGATGAACAGCACCTGCGACAGGTCGATCTCGACGTCGAGGTAGTGGTCGCGGAACGCGTGGTTCTGGGCCGGGTCGAGCACCTCGAGCAGGGCCGCGCTGGGGTCGCCGCGCCAGTCGGCGCCGACCTTGTCGACCTCGTCGAGCATGATCACCGGGTTCATCGTCCCCGCGTCGCGCAGCGCGCGCACCAGGCGGCCCGGGAGGGCGCCGATGTACGTGCGGCGGTGGCCGCGGATCTCGGCCTCGTCGCGCACGCCGCCCAGCGACATGCGGACGAACTCGCGGCCCGTGGCCCGCGCGATCGACTCGCCGATCGACGTCTTGCCCGTGCCGGGCGGGCCGATCAGGGTGAGGATGGCGCCGGAGCGCTTGTCCTCGGCGATCTCCCGCTCGACGCGCAGCTTCTTGACCGCGATGTACTCCGTGATGCGGTCCTTGACGTCCTCCAGGCCGGCGTGGTCGGCGTCGAGCACCTCGCGCGCGTGCGCGGGGTCCAGCCGCTCCTCGGAGCGCTTGCCCCACGGCACGGACACGAGCCAGTCGAGGTACGTGCGGATCATCTGGCCCTCGCCGCCCTGCTCGCCGGAGCGCTCGAGGCGGCCCAGCTCGCGCTCGGCCTGCTCGCGCACGTCGTCGGGCATGTCCGCCTCGTCGATCTTCCGGCGGTACTCGTCGGAGACGGAGCCGTCGTCCTCGCCGAGCTCGCGGCGGATCGACTCCATCTGCTTGCGCAGCACGTACTCGCGCTGCTGCTTGGCGGCGCCCTCCTCGACGTCCTCGCGGATCCGGCGGCGCACCTGCAGCTCGGCGAGGCGCTCGCGCTGAAGCGCGAGGGCGCGCTCGAGGCGCTCGGTGACGTCGACGGTCTCCAGGAGGGAGACCTTCTGCTCGAAGGTCAGGTCGGGGGCGTAGCCGGAGGTGTCGGCGAGGGCGCCGGGCTCCGTGATGGCGCGGACCCAGGCCGCGACGCGGCCGTCGTCGCCGCGCAGCTCGAGGATCTCCTCGACCGTGGCGCGGTACTCGCGCTCGAGGCCGCGGGTGCGGCCGTCGACGGGAACGGTGTCGGCGTGCTCGGTGACCTCCACGCGCAGCCGGCCGGCCGCGTCGGTCGAGGCGGCGCCGGCGCTGCCGCGCGCTTCGCCCTGCAGGACGGCGCCGCGGGCGCCGCCGGGCAGGCGGACCCGCTCGGCGACGTTCGCGATCGTGCCGACCCTGGCGTACTCGCCCTCGTGGCGGGGGACGAGCAGCACGTGCGTCTCGTCGCCGGTGTCGATCGGCAGCGTGACGTCCATGGTCGGGAAGACGACGGTGTCGTCGAGGGGGATGAGAAGAAGGGATGCCATGTGGGCGGTGGACCTTTGGGTCGCTCAACTGTTGCAGACGCAAGTATAGCGACAATCCTCAGTCCCGGGGACGCAGATTTGTTGCTCCAGGCTACACGCCCAGACGCCGTCGCAGCCCCAGCGCGTTGCGCACGGCGAACCCCTCCCAGTCGTTGTTGAAGTAGGCGTACACGTCGGCGTGGCGCCGCAGGCCGGAGATGCGGGCCGCCCACTCGTCGAGCTCGGTGGCCGAGTAGTTGCCGCGCCGGCCGCGCTGGCCGTGGTGCAGGCGCACGAAGGTGAAGTCGGCCGTCAGATCGAGCGTCTGGAAGGGGCGCGCGGGGTGGTCGCCGACGGCCAGGGCCACGCCGCGCTCGCGCAGCAGGGCCAGGACGTCGGGCGCGAACCAGCTCGGGTCGCGGAACTCGAAGGCGTGCCGGCCCGGCGGCAGCAGCTCCAGGGCTCCGGCGAGCCGCTCGTCGTCGCGGGTGAACCAGGCCGGGAGCTGCCACAGCACCGGGCCGAGCTTCGGGGTGCCGACGAGCGGCTCGATGCGCTCGTAGAAGCGGGCGATGCCCTCCTCGATGCCCCGCAGCTTCTTCATGTGGATCAGGTAGCGGCTGGCCTTCAGCGCGAAGACGAAGTCGCCGGGCGTCTGCTCGACCCACGCGGCCACCGCGTCGCGGGAGGCCAGCCGGTAGAAGGTGGAGTTGACCTCGACGGTGTCGAAGGCCTCCGCGTAGCGCTCCAGCCAGCGGCGCTGGGGCAGGCCCTCGGGGTAGAGCACGCCCCGCCAGCTGCGGTACTGCCACCCGCTGCAGCCGATGCGGACGGGGTACGACACGACCATGAGCGGTACCCACGACCGCGAGGGCTCCATGCGCGCCGGGCGGCGCGCCGTGCGCCTGACGAACCCCGGCAAGCTCCTCTTCCCCGACGACGGGCTGACGAAGGCCGACCTCGCCGCCTACTACCGCGACGTCGCCCAGGCCATGGTCCCGCTCGTGCGCGGGCGCCCGCTGAGCCTGCACCGCTTCAACGCCGGCATCGCGGGCAAGGGCTTCTTCCAGCAGGAGATCCCGGGCGGCGCGCCCCACTGGGTCAAGCGCGTCGAGGTCGCGAAGCACGGCGGCAGCGTCTGCCACGTCCTGGCCAACGACGCCGCGACGCTCGTCTGGCTGGCCAACCAGAACTGCATCACGCCGCACGTGTGGTCCAGCCGGGCCGATCGCCTGGACCGCCCCGACAGGATGATCTTCGACCTCGACCCCGCGCGCGGCGATGACGACTGGCCGCTCGTGACCCGCACGGCGCGTGAGCTGATCGCCCTGCTCGAGGAGCTCGGGGCGACGCCGTTCTCGATGACCAGCGGCTCGCGCGGCGTCCACGTCGTCGTGCCGCTGCGCCGCCGCTACGGCTTCGACCGCGTGCAGGAGGCGGCCCATGCGGTCGCCGGCGAGCTCGTCTCGCGCCGGCCGGACGACCTGACCACGGAGTTCCGCAAGGCCAAGCGCGAGGACCGCCTGTTCGTGGACGTGCTGCGCACCCGCTACGGCCAGCTGGCGGTCGCGCCGTACGCCGTCCGCGCGCGGCCCGGGGCGCCGGTCGCGACGCCGCTGCGCGACGGCGAGCTCGACGACGGCGTACTGGCCTCGTCGCGCGCCTTCTCCCTGCGCGACGTCCCCGCGCGCCTGGCGCGCGACGGCGACCCGTGGGCGGCCATCGCCCGCGCAGCAGGGGGGCTGCCCGCGCCGTGAGTCCCTGAGTCGCGCCCTGCCGTCCTGGGAAGATCCCCGGGATGGCAGAGAAGCCGGACCAGCTCAAGGGCAAGCTCCTCGTCGCGTCGCCTTCGATCGTCGACCCGAACTTCTCGCGCACCGTCGTGCTGCTCACCGAGCACGGCGACGAGGGGGCCATGGGGCTGGTGCTCAACCGTCCGGCGGAGTCCACCGTCGGCGAGGTGGTGCCGGACCTCGAGTGGATCGCCGACCCGCAGGACCACGTGCACGTCGGCGGGCCGGTGGCCGCGACCTCGGTGATCGTCCTCGCCGAGTTCGAGGACCCCGAGCGGGCGGCGCTGCTCGTCGAGGGCGACCTCGGGTTCGTCCCCGCCGAGGTCGGCGACCCCGAGGACCTCGCCGCGTCGCTGCGGCGCCGGCGGATCTTCGCCGGCCACGCCGGCTGGGGCCCCGGCCAGCTCGAGGCCGAGCTCGAGGAGGACTCGTGGATCGTCGGCGGCGCGCGGCGCGACGACGTCTTCGCCGAGGAGCCGCTCGACCTGTGGGCGGCGGTGCTGCGCCGCATGGGCCGCGAGTACGCGCTGCTGGCCACGATGCCGCCGGACCCCTCGCTGAACTGAGCCCGGCCCGGCCGCGGCCGTCGTCGTAGCATCAGCCCATGGCCCATCCGACGCACACCGCGATCGGCACGTGGAGCGGCGGCCGCTTCATGCACTTCGGCGAGCCGCTGGAGGATGACCGCCTCGTCGCCCTGCTGCGCCCCGGCGACGACGTGCGCACCGTCATGACCGCCGACGCCTACGGCGCGGGCGAGGCCGACCGGATCCTCGGCCGCGCGCTGGAGGGGCTGCAGCGCGAGCGCTTCGTCGCGGTCGGCGCCGTCGGGCACGACTTCTACGAGGGCGAGCGCGAGGGGGCCAGGGGCTACCCGCGCTTCACCGATCCGCGCCTGCGCGGCGCCGACGGCTACGCCGGCTACCTGCGGATGGCCACCGAGCGCTCCCTGGAGCGCTGCGGCCTGGACCGCTTCGACCTCCTCCTGCTGCACAACCCCGACCGCACCGGCTACACCAGCGAGGCCGTGTGGGACGCGATGGCGGCCCTGCGCGACGCGGGGCTGACCGACCTGATCGGCATCGCCCCGGGGCCGGCCAACGGCTTCACGCTGGACCTCATCGACGCCTTCGAGCGCTTCGGAGATCGGATGGACTGGGCGATGGTGATCCTCAACCCGCTCGAGCCGTGGCCGGGCGAGCTGGTGATGGGCGCCGCGGCGGCCCACGACGTGCGGCTCATCACGCGCGTCGTGGACTACGGCGGGCTCTTCTGGGACGACGTGCTGCCCGACACCCCGCTGCGGCGCTTCGACCACCGCGGCTTCCGCCCCGAGGGCTGGGTGGAGGCGGGCCGCGAGCGGATGGCCGGCATGCGCCCCGTGGCCGAGCGCCACGGCCTGACGATGCTGCAGCTCGCGGCGGTCTGGAACCTCGCCCACGGCCCCGTGGCCTGCGTCGCCCCGACGCTCATCCAGGAGGCGGGCGAGCACGCCCGGCCGATCGAGGCCAAGCGCGCCGAGCTCGCCGCCGTGCCGGCGGGCGCGGTGCTCGACGACGACGAGGTCGCCGAGCTGCGCGCCATCGGCGACAACGCCGGCAGCATGACGCTCAAGGGCGCCGCCGTCGGCTACGACGGCCCGCCCGCCGCCGACCGCTGGCCGCTGGCGCCGGACCTCGAGGCGCTCGGCCGCCGCTGGGGCATCGAGCCCGCGCGCGACCTCGCCGCGTCGGCCGCCTGACCTCCTTTCGAGCGGCAAGAAATGTCCGCGTGCGGACATGCGTCCGGCCTATGAGCAATATCAGCGCACTTTGCGCGTTCCGGTCCTCATGCGCAACGCACGCCCACAGCGACCCGGCCCCCAACTGCAGCTCCGCCTGGTCGCCGACTCCGAGGCCGTGGGCACCGTCCGCGCCTGCGTCAGCGAGTTCGTCCACCGCCACGGCCTGGCCGACGCGGAGGAGATCGTGCTGGCCGCCTGCCAGATGTCGGCCAACGCGGTGCTGCACGCCTTCCACGACGCCGGCGCCGGCGCCGAGGCCGAGTTCGAGCTGAGCGCCGACTTCGACGGCGGCTACCTGCGGCTCGAGGTCACCGAGGACGACGCCGAGGGGCCTGCCGGCCTCGGCCTCGGGCTGCAGCTCGTCGAGCGCCTCGCCGACGACGTCCGCGTGAGCCGCCCGGCCTGCGGCGGCACGCGCGTGCGGGCGCGCTTCACGCGCCTGCCGGTCGCCTCCTGACGCCTGCCGTTGGCCACATGGCTTGGACGAATGTCCTAGACGAACGTCGAGGGGCCCGGGTCAACGCCGCGTGAAGGACTAGCCGGGCGCGGAGCAGACGATCACGCGGTCGTTCACTACCTTCCTCCGATGCTCCGGCTTCCTGTCTCTGTCGTCGTGCGCGCTTCGCTGCTCGCCATCCTGGCCGCGCTCGCGCTCGGCGCCGCGCTTCCGAGCGCAGCGTCCGCCGCCGACATCGGCTCCCAGGACTTCAACTACGCGCCGCTCTCGGGTGCCGCCGACGGCCTCGAAGCCGGAGAGCAAGCTCTGGTTCAACGACAACATCTGGTGGGGCGTGCTCTTCAACCCCGCGAGCGGCCAGCACCGCATCCACCGGCTGAACACGACGACCAACGTCTGGTCCTCGACGACGACGGCGGTCGACACGCGCCGCAGCACGCGCTCCGACGTGCTCTGGGACGCCGCCGCGAGCAAGCTCTACGTCTCCTCCAACGTCATCTCGGAGAACAACGCGGCCTCGACGACCGCCGCCAACGCCGGCCGCGTCTACCGCTACAGCTACAACGCGGGCAGCGACACGTACACGATCGACCCGGGCTTCCCCGTGACGATCAACGCCGCCAAGACGGAGACCCTGGTCATCGACAAGGACTCCACCGGCCGCCTGTGGGCCACGTGGATGGTCGGCAACCGGATCTGGGTCGCGCACACCAACGGCACGGACACGGCCTGGGGCGCGCCGTACCAGGTGCCCGGGATCCCGGCGGTGGACGCTGACGACATCTCGTCGCTGATCCACTTCGGCGGCAACAAGATCGGCGTGATGGCCTCCAACCAGATCGACGACAAGTTCTGGTTCGCCGTCCACAACGACGGCGCGGGCGACGCGGCCGGCGACTGGTCTGCAGCCACGATCCCCGGCCTGCCGGTCTCCGACGACCACATCAACCTCAAGAAGGACTCGACCGGGCGCGTCTTCGCCGCGATCAAGACCAGCGCCACCGGCTCAGCTCCGTTGACGATGCTGCTGCGCCGCAACCTGAACGGGACGTGGAACAGCGCGACGTTCGGCACCGGGTCCAACAGCCACACGCGCCCGATCGTGCTCATCGACGAGCCCGCCAACCAGGCGCGCATGTACGCGACCTGCCCGCAGGCGCCGGCCTTCAGCAGCGGCCAGTCCGGCGGCGACATCTGCGAGAAGGTCACCTCGCTGGACACGCTGTCGTTCCCGTCGGGGATCGGCACGGCGATCATCCGCGACGAGGGCAACCCGGAGATGAACGACGCCACGTCGACCAAGCAGGGCGTCAACGGGTTCACCGGTGCGGTCATCCTCGCCGACAACTCGCCGACGGACACCTACTGGCACCGCTTCCTGTCGCTCGGCGGCTCGCCGCCGCCCGCGGGCGTCACGGCCCAGTTCTCGGGCACGCCCACCTCCGGCACCGCGCCGCTGCAGGTGCAGTTCAACGACACGTCCACGGGCTCGCCCACGAGCTGGTCCTGGGACTTCGGCGACGGCGGGACGTCGACCCAGCAGAGCCCGCAGCACACCTACAGCGCGGCCGGCACCTACACCGTGACGCTGACCGCCAGCAAGACCGGCAGCACCGACAACGAGGTGAAGACCAACTACATCACGGTCGGCGCGCAGCCCCCGCCCGGCGGCGGGACGCAGACGTTCGACGCCGTGGCCGACGCGCAGGTCAAGTCGACCAGCACGTCGACGAACTACGGCTCCCTGACCGAGCTGCGCCTCAAGCAGGGCACGAGCGCGACGGACGCGAGCTACCGCTCGTACCTGAAGTTCGACGTCTCCGGCCTGTCGGGCACGCCGACGAGCGTCAAGCTGCGGCTGTTCTCGACCGACGGCAGCCGTGACGGCGGCTCGGTCTCGGCGACCGGCAACGCGTGGAGCGAGACGGGCGTCACCTGGGGCAACCAGCCCGGGATCGGCGCGTCGAGCCTGGCGTCGTTCGGCGCGACGACCACGAACTCGTCGGTCGAGGTGGAGCTCGGCGCGGGCGCCGTCACCGCCAACGGCACCTACAGCTTCGCGCTGGCCAGCTCGAGCACCGACAGCGCGTACTACTCCAGCCGCGAGGGCGCGACCAAGCCGCAGCTCATCGTGACCACCTCGGGCGGCCCGCCGCCGGCCGAGGGGCCGACGGCCGCCTTCAGCGCCACGCCGACGAGCGGTGAGGCGCCGCTGGACGTCCAGTTCACCGACGCCTCGACCGGCTCGCCGACGAGCCACACGTGGTCCTTCGGCGACGGCGCCACCTCGACCGAGGCCAGCCCCTCGCACACCTACACCCAGGCCGGGACCTACAACGTCGGGCTGATCGTCTCCAACGCCGACGGCACCGACGGCGAGGTCAAGAACGGCTACATCACCGTGGGCTCGACGCCTCCGCCGCCCCCGCCCGGCGGCCAGACGATCCTGCCCACGGCCGACGCGCATGCGAAGTCGACGAGCCCGACGACCAACTACGGCACGATCGACCACCTGCGCCTGCGCCAGGGCACGAGCGCGTCGGACGCGACCTACATCACCTACCTGAAGTTCCAGGTCAGCGGCCTGACCGGTCCGGTGAGCGGCGCGAAGCTGCGCCTGTTCACCTACGACGGCGGGCCCGACGGCGGCAGCGTCTTCCGCGTCGGCGACACCTGGGCCGAGAACACGCTGACGTGGAACGCGCGCCCGGCGGTCGGGCCGACGAGCATCGCGTCCGCGGGGACCGTGGCGAACAACACGACGGTCGAGTGGAACCTCGGCAACGAGATCACCGGGAACGGCGTGTACAGCTTCGCCATCACCACGACGGACGACAACAGCGTCTACTACCGAAGCCGCGAGTCGGCGCAGCCGCCGGAGCTGGTGCTGCCCGGCTGACCGGGGGGGCTAAGGCGACGTCGGCGCTTCGCCGGCGTCGCTGCCCACCCCCTCCGCGTCGGCGCCGCCGGCCGGCTCGTCGTCGCGGAACAGGAGCACGTTGCACGGCGCCCGGTGGGCGACGTCGTCGGAGACGCTGCTCTGCAACATGCCCCCGCCGAGGTCGCGCGGGCCGACCACGATCAGCCGCGCCTCCCGCTCAGCGGCGACGTCCATCAGCGCCTCCGCGGCGTCGCCGCGGCGCAGGTGCGCATCGACGTGCACGCCCGCGGCACGCAGGCTCTCGGCCGCCTCTCGGAGCAGAGCATCGAACTCGGCGCGGTCGTCGAGCAGCACCCGGTGCGCGGTCACGAGGTGCACCGTGGCGCCGCTGATGCGCGCGAGATCCCCGGCGCAGCGAACCGCCGCTCTCGCGCGCGTCGAGCCGTCCGTGCCCACCACGATCGCGTTCCGCGGCTCCGCGGTCGCCGGCCGGCGGCCCCAGACGACGCGCTGCCAGATCGTGCGCGCCGGTTCGACGATGCCGGTGGCCGCGGCGCGCAGCAGCTCGTGCAGCGGCGGGCTCGCGCGGCCGGGCGCGGGCAGGACGATCGAGAGCTGGACCTCGCGGCCGAGCTGCTCGCTCGTCGTCTCGCCGAGGCGCTGGAGCAGCCTGATCGCGGCCGTGTTGTCGGCCAGCACCGGCGCGACGAAGCGCTCGACGCCCTCCTCACGGGCGCGGTCGACCAGGGCGTCGAGCAGGTGGCTGGCCAGCCCGCGGCCCTGCCAGTCGTCGGCCACGACGATCGCGGGCTCGGCCACGGTGGGCTCGGTCCGCACGAAGCGCGCGACGCCGATCGCCTCGCCGGTCGCCTCGTCGAACGCCATGAGCGCCTCGTGGTCGTGGTGGTCGACGATCGTCAGGTAGTCGAGCTCCCGCTCGCGCAGGCGCGCGACCGGGGCGAAGAAGCGCCGGTAGCGCGACTCGGCGCTCAGGCGCTCGAACGCCGCCACGAGCGCCTCCCGGTCCTCCGGGCGGATCGGCCTGACGTAGACCGGGGAGCCGTCCGCGAGCTCGACCGCCGTCTCAGAACTGTGCTCCGGCATGTCGCGGGGAGATTCTGCCAGCCCCGCGCCGCTGGCCAGCGCGCGTCGATCGTCAGCGCCCGGACACGGCGCCGTGCGGATCGCTCGAGCGTTCCAGCGGGTGGCCCAGCCTGCCCCAGGCGGGCACGCCGCCGTCCACGACGTGGATCACGTGCCGGGCGCCGTGGCGCTGCACGAGGCTCGCAGCGGTCGCCGCGCGCTGGCCGGAGGCGCACAGCACGGCGATCGGGCGCTGCGGATCGAGCTCCGCCGGCACCGCTGTGATGTCGTGCCAGGGCCTGAAAGCCGAGCCGGGGATGTGGCCCTCGTCCCATTCGCGCTCCTCGCGCACGTCGAGGATCTGCACCTCGTCCGCGCGGCCGGGCAGGTCCTGCAGCGCGAGGCGCTCGATCGCACAGGTGGCCCTGCGCTCCTGGCGCCAGCTCGTCATGCCCCCGTGCAAGAAGCCGCCGAGCTTGCGCAGGCCCACCGCCACGGCGAGGGCTGCTGCGCGCCGGCCGTCCTCGTCGTCGCGGCCGATGAAGACGATCTCCTGCGTGCGATCGGCCAGCCACGCGAGCTTGGACCCGAACCCGGCGCGCAGCATCGGGTTGCAGATCGAGCCCTCGACGTGGGCGTCGTCGAACTGCAGGTCGGTGCGCACGTCGACGAGCATCGCGCCCTGCGCGCGCTTCTGCTCGAGCTGGCGCGGGGCGAGCGGCAGCACCTCGACGCCGTCGGTGAGCAGCGGCCCCCGGTTGAGCTCGACGATCGCCTTGAAGTTCGGCGGCTGCGGCCCCAGGCCGGCCAGCACCGCCTCGACGAAGCGGTCCTCGTCGTCGATGGCCAGCCTGGGGTTGTGGGCCAGCTCGAAGCCGATCGTCGAGCTGATCTTCATGTCCATGTCGGGCCCGCCGCACATCGAGCCTCCGAGGTGGCCGGGCCAGACCTCGCATGCGGGCGGCAGCCCGAGGAGCTTGCCGTGCAGCGAGCGGAAGATCCCGCGAGCCCCGTCGGCCTTGTCCATGGCCAGGTCCGGGCGCGCGACGTCGTTGACGAACAGCGTGTCGCCGGTGAGAACGGCCCACGGCTCGTCGCCGCGGCCGGTGTCGGTCAGCGCGAACGCGGTGTGCTCGGGGCGGTGGCCGGGCGTGTGCAGCGCCCGCACGTGCAACGCGCCGAGGACGAGCTCCCAGCCGTCGACGAAGGGCTCGTGGTCGTAGGCCGGGCGGGCGTCGCGATGGATGTGGATCGTCGCGCCCGTCGCGGCCGCGAGCCGTCCGTGCCCCGAGACGTGGTCGGCGTGGTTGTGCGTCTCGAGGATGTGCTCGACGCTCACCCCCATGTAGCGCGCCAGCTCGAGGTACTCGTCGACCTCGAAGCGCGGATCGACGACGGCCGCGACCCCGGCCTGCTCGTCACCGACGAGATATGACGCGCACCCGAGGTCGTCGTGGGTGATCTGGCGGAAGATCATCCTCCGCCCATCCAACCACGATCACGTCGCCACGCCGAGCGTGATCGTCCCGCGGTATCCCCGCCGGCCGCGGGTGCGGCGCTTGAGGCGCATGACGGCGCGCGACCGGCCGGCCTGGGCGTAGATGTCGTCCTCGCTGTGGCTCGTGTCGGGCTGGCCGTGCGAGCTGTAGGGCGCCTGGCGATAGACGCGGGCGGTCGTCTGCTCGTTGAAGAAGACCTGGCCGGTGTGGCGCCTCGCCGCCGACGTGGACCTTGAGGTGGATTGCGGTGGCGGGGCGGCGGGATGAACGCCCGGGAAGATGGCAGGAACGCTCGACGTCGGCGCTGCGGATGGCGTGCAGGTCCGCGCGTTCTGCACGGTGAAGACCAGCTCCAGCGGCAGCCCCGCTTGCCGCCGCGGTGTCGCGTCGGGTCAGCTCGTGGTCGTTCGGTGGTCATGCCGCGCAGCCTCCCGGACGGCGCTCGGCGCGGGCTGGGGGAACCTGGGAGGTTCCTGTGTTGCGTATCGTCGCGGCATGCCCGATGTCCTGCGCCCGTTGTTCGACCAGGTCGTCATCAAGGAGCTCGAGCCCGAGCGCATGCGCAAGTCGGGGCTCCTCGTCCCGCAGGGGACGCACGACCTCCCGCCCAACGAGGGCATCGTCCTGGCCGTGGGCGACGGACCTCCCGACCTGCCGAACTTCCGGATGCCCATCGCCCCCGGCGACCACGTCGTCTTCCCGCGCTCGGCCGGCACGTGGGTGGAGCTCGACGACGAGCGCCTCCTGGTCTGCCGCGTGCTCGAGATCCTCGGCGTCATCGAGACGGCGCCGGCGCCGGGCGACGGCGACTGAGGCTCTAGGAAGGCCCTCACGCTCGCTCGAGGCCGGTCCAGAGCGGATGCCGGCGGATCCGGGCCCACAAGCGAGTGGGGCTGCTCACCACGGGCCGACGCTCACGGCGCTACCCACTGCCGCCGTCGCCCCCGCCGCCTCCGCCGTCGCCTCCCGTGGCGGCCACCGAGGCCACGATCGCCGCCTGGACGGCGACCTGGGTGTTGTTGACCACCGAGTGCACCGCGGCGCCGACCCTGGCCGGGTCCTGCGCGATGGCCTTCGCGCGGCGTCTGGCCTCCCGCCGTTCGCCCTTGGCCACGAGCGTGTCGACGAGGTCGTGCGCCCGCAGCAGCGGGACGAGCACCGGCTGTGCGCGAGGTGACCTCCGCCGCGCCCGTGAGCTCGGCGCGCAGCTGCTCGCGCAGCGCGCGCTCGGGCTCGGGATCGGTCGTGGGGTACACGTCGCGCGGGACCGGCGAGCACCTGCGCCGCGTCACGCCTCCGAGAGCACGCGCGCTCGACCAGCCGCGCGGCCACGCGACCTTGATCGGCCGCAGGCGGCCAGGTCGAGCAGCGGCGCTCCCGAGCGCCGCGTCCGCGCCGCTGGTCGTGTCACTGGCCCTTCTGCGTCGTGCGAGCAGCAGCAGTAGGAGCTCGTGCTCGGCGGAGCAGCAGGTCGCGTGCAGGACCAGTCTGATCACGCCGCGGGCGCGCGGTCACGCGATCGCAGGGGCAGGCTAGCGCCGTCGTCACGGCCACGATCGTGACGCGGCCGCATGTGGCGCGTCGTGCGGTCTTGAACGCAACGCCCTGGAGGCCACCATGATCAGGCGCGTGATCTCACGGTCATCGCGAAGTTCTGCTCACGCTCAGCGAGCGCTCGCGCCGGCGGCGTCGCGCGTCGCCGCGTGATCGGAGGCACCGCCGGCACGACACCTGCATCGGGCGTCGGCCGACACGAGCAGGACGTCGCCGTCGCGCTCGACGCGGTGCCGCGGCGCTCGGCGGCCGGCGAGCTACGTGGTCGGCGGCCCGGACGACGACGAGCTCCACGGCGACGGGCTCGACGCCGCGGTCAGCCGGTCGGGACCGACGGGGACGACTTCGTCTGCGGGCGATGACGGCGACGACGTGCATCAACGGCGGCGGAGGCATCGACTACCTGATGGGCGGCGAGCACACCGACACGCCGGCGGCGACGACGGCAACGACGTCATCTGGGGACGATGGCGGCGACGACAAGCTCAAGGGCGGTCGCGGGCACGACTCGTTCTACGGCGGTCCGGGCCACGACACCGTGAGCCTGCACCGGCGGGATCGGCCGTCGACAGGCTGCACGGCCAGGCGGGCAACGACACGCTCACCGTCGAGCGGCGACAGCGGCGTGAGGCCGACCGGCTCGACTGCGGCGCGGACTACGACACCGCCTACGTCGACGTCAACGACACCTTCGCCGGCGGCAGCGCAGCCGCGGCCGGGCTGCGAGGTCGTGCACATCCGGCCGTAACGGTCCCGGCGCGCTGCGCGGGGCGTGCGACAATGGGTGCCGGGATGGCGTCCGCAGCCCCCGCGCGCGTGCTGGTCGTGGCCCACAAGACGGCGGCGACGCCGGCCTTGCTGGAGGCCGTCCGCGCCCGTGCCGCACGGTCGCCGAGCGCCTTCACGCTGCTGGTCCCGCGCCCCTACTGGGATCCCGAGACCGACGAGGCGGCGACGACGCTCGAGCTCGCGCTCCCACTGCTCGAGGAGGCCGCCGGCGGGCACGTCGACGGCGTGATCGGCGACAACGATCCGTTCGTCGCCGTCCGGGACGCGCTGGCGCAGCTCGGGTTCGACGAGGTGATCGTCTCCACGCTGCCGGCGCGGGTCTCGCGCTGGCTGCGCCGCGACCTGCCCCATCGCGTGCAGTCGCTCGGCGTCGAGGTCACGGTGGTCACCGCCCAGCAGCTCGAGCGAGCGGTCCCCGACGGTGGCTGAGCTCAGGCGGTGATCTGGCCGCAGCCCCCGGCCTCGGCGACGTGGAGGCGCACGCCGTTCACCGACAGGTCTCGGTGCCGGACGCCTGCCACCGGCGGTACGTCGGAGAGCCTCATGCCGGACCCCGCATCCCAGCAGGGCTCGATCGAACGGGCGAGGACCTAGACTGCTCACGTGGCCTGGCACGGTGGTCTCGGTGGACCCGACGCAGTCCGTCCCGACCCTGTCGGGGGCGTGGCCGGCCCGCGCGCCGAGCACGAGGCGGCGCGGTCCGCCCGGCTCGCCACGGGCACGCTCGCCTGCCCGCGCTGCGACGCGCCGGTGGCCCTGACCGCGGGGCCCGTGGCACCGTCCGACGCGCTCGAGTGCCCGTTCTGCCGCCACGGCGCTGTGGTCCGCGACTTCCTGTCGCTCGCGGTGCCGTCGCGGCCGGCGCGGGTGCAGGTGCGCATCGTGCATCCCGCGCGCAGCGTCGCCTGAGACTCCGGCGACGCTGTTAACGCGTCAGATGTCTAGGGCGATACTCACGGCCGGGGACCCGGCCGGACACCTCGTCGACCATCAATCACACAGCGAGGAGGTCACAGGATGAGCCTCGAGACGTCCCGGCGCCGCGCGCGCCGCGGTGTTCTGGTGCCGGCCACGGTGGTCGCGTGCCTCGCCCTGCCCGGCGCCACGGCGAGTGCGCACCAGCCCACCTGCGAGGAGTCGGTCAACCCGCACGGGCAGACCACGCCGCCGGCCGGCTCCACGACCTTGCCCGGGCAGCGCGGCGGGCAGAACGAGGATGGCTTCTACCTCATCGGGAGCGTGGAAGGGACCGACGTCTCCGTCCGCACCGGCGGTGTGACCTTTGGTCCGTTCGACAGCGGAACGGTCGTGAAGTACACCCAGGCGCCGGGCGCCACCCCGACGGCCAAGAAGATCGGCAGTACCAACGGCAACGCGGACGCCGTGACGGTGCACATCACCGGACCGGACGAGCTCGTGGTCGTGGCCGACGGGGGCGCGACGATCAGCTGCTTCGTCCCACCGCCGCCGAAGTAGCCGCATGGCACGCCGGGGCGGCAGCGCGACGGCGCTCCCGCCCCCGGCGCCCGCGTCGAGGGCGGCGCGGTCAGCGCGGGGGTGGTCCTCCTGGCCGGGGCTCGTGTGACCGGCCGCTCGGCGCCAGCGCCATGCGCTGCCCGGGTGCCAGCACCCGCACCTCCGTCCCCGGCGCCCGGTGCGCGACGGCCGCGACGAAGGCCCGGGCGGGGGCGGCGGGATCGAATCCGCGCTGCGCGCCGATCACCCGCAGCGTGCCCCAGTGGATGGGCACCGCGAGGGCCGGCCGGATCAGCGCCGCGGCCTGAGCAGCGCGCTCGGGGTCCAGGTGCCCGGGGGGCAGGCGCGCGCCCCAGCCCGCGATGGGCAGCGCCGCGACGTCGATGCCGTCGGCCAGCGCTGCCATCCCCTCGAACAGGTCCGTGTCGCCGGCGAAGTAGACGGAGGTGGCGCCGCGCAGGACGTAGCCCAGCGCGTCCGCGTGGGCGCCCCATGGATTGCGCCGGCCGTCGTGGCGGGCGGGCACCGCCTCGACGTCCACGTCGCCGACGCGGACCCGGTCGCCGCACCGCACGGTGACGATGTCCCTCGCGCCGGATCGCCGCAGCAGCCGTGCGCAGCCGCGGGGCGCTATCACGGGGCAGCTCCGCGCCACCCGCCGCAGCGACGCGACGTCGAGGTGGTCGCGGTGGGCGTGCGAGAGCAGGACGGCGTCGAGTCCGGCGAGCTCCTCGAGCCGCGGGCGCGGCACCTGCCGTCGGACGTGCCAGATGCCGGCGCCCAGCAAGGGGTCGGTGAGGAGCCGGGCACCCGCGAGCTCGAGCAGCAGCGTCGCGTGCCCGACGTAGACCAGCGCCTCGGCGTCGGCGGACGTCGAACCGGGGTCAGGCATGTGCCGGTCGGCGCTGCGCCAGCGCCGCGTTGAGCATCGCCGAGGCCACGATCACGCGGCTGACAACGTAGAGCCAGAGGAGGAGCGTGAAGGCGACCCCGAGGGAGCCGTAGGTCTGCGACGCGCGCTCGATCTTGCCGGCGATGAAGAGCACGGTGCCCAGGTGGATCACCTGGGCGCCGAGGGCCATGAGCAGCGCGCCCGGCACGAGGTCGGTCCAGCCGGCGTCGCCATGCGGCAGCAGCCATGCTACGCCCAGCCAGATCGCAGAGAAGGCGGCGAACGCGGCGATGCTGATCAGAAGCCCGACCGTGCCCAGCTCGGCGCGCGCCTTGGCAGCCGCCACGATGACGACGAGGAACGCCGCGAGCGCTGCGAGCAGCACGAGCGCGGCGGCCAGGGGGCGCCCGAACCGGCCGATCCCGCCCTCCCAGGCGAGGCTGTGCGCGGCGCGGACCGCCCGGGCCGCCGAGATCGACGACCACAGCAGCGCGAACACCGCGAAGGCCGCCACGGACCAGCGTGTCCCGGTCGAGAGCTTCGCCGAGTCCGCGATGGACTGCAGGAGCGCCGGCCCGATGCCGATCGCCTCTCCCGCTTTCCGAGGCGCGTCGCTGTCCACGGTCGCCGCGTGGCCGAGGATGACGGCGATGAGGAGCGCGAGCGGCAGCAGGGCGGCGAACAGCCGGAACGCCAGGGCACCGGCAAGCAGGCCGCCGCCCTGTCGCCGGTCGCGGTTGAACGCTCCGAGCGCGTGCTCGTAGCCCGGGGTGCGCGGGGCGAGCGACAGGGCCTGGTCGCGCAGGCGCGTCACCCGGGCCTGCCTGTGCGCCCCTTCGGCCATCAGCGTGATGCTCGCCCCTCGCCTGGCCGGGGGCAATGAGGCGCACCGGTGGCGCGGCATGGTGCATCCACCTGCGCGGCGGGGCGGTGAGCCCACCCCTGGCGCCGGGACGTACGCTCTACGACGCGAAGACCCGACGAGGTGGTGATGGCTCGATTGCCGACGAGTTCTGGCGCAGCTCCCGACACGGCTTCGACGACGGCCGATCCCGACGCCACGCGCCGTACCTGGTTGGCGGCCGAGCGGACGTGGCTGGCCTGGTGGCGCACCGCGCTCGGCACGACCGTGGCGGCCATCGGCGTGGGCGGCGTGCTGCCGCAGGCGCTCGACGTCAGCAGGTGGGCGTTCGCCGCTCTCGGCGTCGCCTACGCCGCGCTGGCCGTGGGGCTCTTCTGGGCCGGATGGGCGCGACACGAGCACGTGGGCGAAGCGCTGTCCACCGGCGGGTACGCGCACCTCGATCGGCGCCTGGTGGGGGCCTTCACGGCAAGCGGCGCAGTCCTCGCCGTGGCCACCGGCGTGCTCATCGTCGTCCAGGCGTAGGACGCGCGTCGCTCTCACCCCATTCGGACGATGCGTGGTCCCTGCGGTCGGTTGACGATGACGGCCGACCATGACTGAGGGACCGAGCTCCAGGCCCGAGGAGGCAGAGGGCAACCCACGGCTGGCGCTCCTCCTGGCCATGGCGATGTTCGTGCTCGTCGTGGACACGTCGCTGATGAACGTCTCGATCTCATCGGTGGTGCGCGATCTCGACACGACCGTCAGCGGCGTCCAATCCGCGATCGCGCTCGAGGCGCTGGTGTCCGCCGCGTTCATCCTGATCGGGAGCAAGGTCGGGGATCTCATCGGGCGCAAGCTGGCGTACATGCTGGGCCTGCTCGCCTACGCGATCGGCGCCTCGGCCATGGCACTCGCGCAGAGCCTGACCGCGATCATCGTCTTCTGGGCGCTGGTGGGCGGGCTCGGGGCGTCGCTCCTGCTGCCCGCCATGCAGTCCCTCATCCACGGCAACTTCGAAGGAGCGGCTCAGAAGAAGACCTACGCCCTGGTCGGGGCTGCGGCTGCGATCGCCGCTGCGGTCGGACCGCTGCTCGGAGGCTTCATCACCACCTATCTGTCGTGGCGCGTCGCGTTCCTGCTCGAGGTCGTCGTCATCGCGATCGTGCTCTCCGGCAGGAAGCTGGTCCGCGACGTGCCGTACACGGGACCTCGGCGCATCGACGCCGGTGGTGCGGCCCTCTCCGTCGTCGGCATGGGCGGCATCGTCCTGAGCATCCTGGTGTGGCAGGAGGGCGGTGAGTACGTCGGCGCGATCCTGGCGATTGGCGTGATCGCGCTCGCAGGGCTCGTCTCCTGGCTCGTGCGACGCAAGCGTCAGGGCAAGCCGACCCTGATTCGACCCGGATCTGTTCAGGTCCAGGATCTTCAGGCTCGGGGTCTCCCAGCAGGTGCTCCAGCAGATCGCGCTGGGCGGCGCGATGATCGCGCTGCCGATCTACCTGCAGATGGTGCTCGAGTACGACGCGATGCAGGCGGGCCTGTCCCTGGCCCCGCTCTCGCTCAGCATGTTCGGGGTGGCGATCCTCGCGGGGAAGAAGGCGGGAACGCGGCGCCCGAGCAGCATCATCAGGGTGGGATTCGCGCTCCTGACGACGGGGATGGTGGTGTTGATCCCGATCGTGCCGCGGGCGGACTCCGGCTGGCACCTGGTGGTCCCGCTGCTGATCGCGGGATCGGGCCTGGGGCTCCTGGTGTCCCAGCTCAACAACTACACGCTGTCGCCGATCTCCGAGGAGCGCGTCAGCGAGGCCGCAGGCGTGAACTCGGCAGGGGGCTCGTTCGGGCTGTCGTTCGGGTTGGCGTTCGCCGGCGCCATCATGCTCGCAACGCTCTCCTTCGCCTTCACCGACATGGCCGAGAAGAGCACCGTGCTGAGCCCAGCCCAACAGGAGCGCGTTGCGCAAGGGCTGGAGGACGACGCGGAAGTGCTGAGCAACACGGCGCTCGAAGAGCTGCTGGTCGAGCAACCCGAGGAGATCCGGGACGAGATCATCCGCATCAACACGGACGCCAGACCGCGTGCGCTTCAGGTGGCGCTGCTCATCCCCATCCTTGCCGGTCTCCTCGGGCTGTTCAACTCGTTCCGCATGATGCGCCTACCGGATCCTGCGCCATCAGCTGCGGTCGAAGAGATCGCCTTGGCCTAGGTCGGATAGCGTCGGCCGTGCTCATCTGATGGTGCGCGAGAGGTCGATACGCGAGGGCCTGGCCGGTTGGATGCGCGGCCGCGCGCAGCGCCGCGGGCTGCGCCCGCGCGATGCCGCGATCCTCATCACGCTCGTGTGGCTGGTGGCCATCGTCGCCTTCGGGATCCTCGAGCGGATCGTCGATCCGGAGTCGTTCCCGACGGTCTGGCTCGGGATGTGGTGGGCGCTGGAGACCGTCACCACGGTGGGCTACGGCGACGTCGTCCCGGGGACCACGGCCGGCAAGATCATCGGCTCGTTCCTGCTGCTGGGCGGGCTGGCGTTCCTCACCGTGATCATCGCGATGATCACCGGCGGCTTCGTCGCGCGCTACCAGCGCCAGGCGATCGCCGAAGGCGAGGACCCGTACATCCAGCGCATGGATGCGCTGAGCGACGAGCTCAAGGAGATCCGCGCCGAGTTGCAGCGCCTGCACCGCGACGGCCCGCAATAGCGGGACGTGCAGATATGCCGATCCGTGCCCGGGTCCAGGCCGCGCTGGAGGCGCGGCTGTCGCCGGAGCGCACGCGTCGTGCGACGCACCTCGAGCGGCTGACCGTCCAGCGGCTGAGCTGGCATATGGTCGTGCGTCTGCACCGGTACCTGGAGTTCTTCGGCAAGCTCGCCACCGCGGTCTGGGTCGGGTTCATCGTGTCGGTGGTCGCCGGCTTCGACTGGAAACGGTCGGTGGAGGATGCGCTGAACTCGGGCAGGCCGATTGAGGGTGCGTTCGCGCTGGCGATCATCGTGCCCACGCTCGTGTTCCTCGCGGCACGGTCCATGCTGGGCTACTGCCGGTGGCGCCTGCAACGCGAGCTGTGGCGCCGCGACGTCGACCGGCTCAGCGCCACGCAGGAAGGGGAGCCGCCGAGCTGACGCGAGATCAGCCGTCGAAGCCGTCTTCGAATCCGCGCCAGAACTCGTTGGCGATGGAATCGTTCCCGCTGCGATACGAGTCGGCCTGGGCGGCGATCTGCTGGATGGCGTTGCGCATGTCGTTGCGCGCCCCCTCCACGTCGCCACCCTGCGCTGCCGCGGTACGCCCGGCTTGGTACGCCTGCACGGCCTTGTCCAGCGTGTCGCCCTGCGTCTCCACCTGCTCGCGCACGCGCTCGCGCGCGTCCTCGCCCAGGTCGTCGATCGATGCCCGCAGGTCGGCCGCTGCCGCCTGCGCGTCCTCGGGGGTCGTGGCGTCGTAGAGCGCGCGGGTGGCCTCCCCGACCGCCTTGCCGTCGTCGCGGGCCTCGTCCTCGGGCGAGTTGCCGCAGCCGGCGAGGGCCAGCGACGCCGCCAGGACCGCCGCGACCATCCGCGACCGCGTCACGCGCGCCGCTCCGTGCGCAGGCGACGAAGCGCCAGTCCGGCGGCGATCTCCAGCGCCCCCTGGAAGATCAGACCGATGCCCACGATCCAGACCAGCGTGATGAGCCCGATGTCGGGTTGCGCGAGGATGATGACCCCCGCGGCCACGCCCAGCAGGCCCCAGAGGAGGTTCCAGACGCGCCCCTCGGCGACCACGACGCCTCGCGCCAGCTGCAGGATGCCGACGAGCGTCCACCAGAAGCCGAGGACCAGGGCCGCCGTGAGCACGGACTGACCGGGCCGAACGATCAGGATCAGGCCGGCCAGCGCGGTGAGCAGGCCGAGGATGACGCCCAGCACGCGCAGCACCGTGTCGGTGTCCGTGTCCGAGATCCCGCTGATCACCGACATCGTCCCCCACACGGTCAGGTACGCACCGAACAGGATGCCGATGGCCAGCAGGGTCGGGCCGGGGTAGGCCAGCGCCACGATCCCGACGAGGATCGTCAGGACGCCGGCCGCGAGCGGCAGCCACCAGTACTTCCCGACGTCGCCGACGCCCGGCTCACCCCTGGTGCTCGCGGCTGCTGTCGCCATCGGCCTCAGGATGCCGCAGCCAGATCGCCGGCGCACCACCCGAAACGGGTGATCCGCCGTCGATCAGGCCGGCGCCTGCGCCGCCGGCTCGCGCAACGCGTCCATCCGGGCCCGCCGGCCCTTCGTCAGCTCGTTGACGACGACCTTCACGGACGCCGCGACGGGCACGGCGAGGACGGCGCCGACGACGCCGAGCAGCGCGCCGCCGAGCATCACGACAGCGATCGTCGCGAAGCCCGAGAGCTCGACGGCCTGGCTTCATCACCGCCGGCTGGATGACGTAGTTCTCGACCTGCTGGTAGACGAGGATCACGGCGAGCAGGACGAGCGCGGGCCCGAGGCCGCTCGCGATGAGCGTGACGATGCAGACGATGAAGGCCGCGATCGTCGAGCCGATCTGTGGGATCAGGTCGAGCAGGCCGACGATGAGCGCGAGGACGATCGGCGACGGCGCGTCGACCAGCCAGGCCGCGACGCCCACGACGGTGCCGGCGATGACCGAGATGACGATGTTGCCCAGCAGCGCGAACGAGATCGTGCGGCTGACCTCGTCGATCGTCCGGTCGACGCGCTCGGCGACGGCGGGAGTCATGAGCGCGAGCGCTGCGCGCGTGAGCGCCGGCTTGTTGATGATCCCGAAGAGCGTCAGGAACGCCAGCGTCACGAGCGAGAACACCGCACCGAGCGCTCCGGCCGCCGCTCCGAGCAGGTTGATCGCCGCAGACGGGATGTGCTTGGCGGCGTCCGCCGCGACGCTCTCGAGCTTCTTGAACGCATCGGTGCTCTTGTCGATGTCGCTGAGCGGCGCGTTGTGCTGCGCCTCGTCGACGTACGACGGAAGCTGCTGCACGAACTCGCGCACCTCGTCCCACACCGGCTTGGCCGCCCAGACGACGATCACGAACAGCACGAGGCCGATGACCGCGAAGACGAAGAGCGCCGCCTTGCCGCGACCCCAGCCGCGCCGTTCCAGCGCGGTCACCGGTGGGTCCAGGCCGAGGACGAGGACGAGCGCGAGCGCGATCGACAGCAGGGTCTCCTGGACGACGACGACGAGCACGCCGCCGACCAGCAACCCCAGCGCGATGACGACCGTCCGCGCCGAGAACACGATCTCGACGCGCGGAGCGCGCTCCGCCGGGCTCGCCGCCTCGGGCGGCGGAGGCGGCGTGGGCTCCGTCGCGGCGGGCGTCACGGTCATCGGTCGGAGTATTCCTCCTCCTGAGGCGCGGCAGGCCGCTCCGCCGGGGCCGCCTCGCCCTGGAGCGCCTGCCGCCACCGCGACGAGCACGCCGTGCACGGCTGCAGCCCCGAGAAGCGAGTCGGGGCCGAGGGTGAGCCGCGGCGGGTGCAGGATGAACGCCCGCGTCTGCGGTCCGCCGAGGCCGCCGTGGAAGGAGATGAGCTCCTCGAACGCGCAGCTCTCGTCGAGCATGGGGTCGTAGAACGCGCCGACCATGATGTCGGCCACGTGCGCGAAGCCGTCGGTGCGCAGCAGGTGCCGGGCTGCGGTCGGCGAGAACGGCGCGAGCGGGTCGTCGCCCTCGACGCGCTGCTCCTCGAGGTAGTTCGCGCCACGCGGGCCGAGGACGACGGCGCCGTGCTCGGCGGAGCGGACCAGCAGCCAGCCGACGTGCGGGTGCCCGCGCAGCGTCGGAATGAGCTGCGGGTGGCGCTCGTCGATCTCCTCGAGCGTCAGCCTGCGGTCGAGCTCCATCAGGTAGACGAGCCCGAGGTTGCCCGAGCCGAGCACGACGACGTGGCGGTCGGAGACGTCGTTCTTGTCCCGCTTGCGCTCATCCCGCCCCGTCGCCTCGTCGACCGCGTGCTGCACCATCGCGCTCTGCTCGTCGCCGCCCGCGAAGCCGGCCACCGCGCCGCTCGTCAGCGAGCGCTCGACCAGCTCGTCCAGCCCGTGGCCGTTGCGCTGCTTGAACGTCGCGCCCTGCGTCTGCCCGTGGTCGCTGAGCACGACGATCTCGTAGGGTCGCGGCGCGTACGGGCGCGCCCGCTCGATCCGCGCGAACTGCTGGTCGAGCTTGCGCAGCGCCTCGAGGGTGTCGGCACGCTCGAGGCCCGAGTGGTGGGCGACCTCGTCGTAGCTCGAGAAGGTCGCGTACACGGCCGGGCGCCCGCGCATCATGTCGGTCAGCACGCCGAACACGATGAGGTCGCGGACGACGACGCACATCGCACCGCGCATGAGCGGGTAGATCGCCACCGCGATGGCCGCGCGGGCGCACGTCGCGCCGGGCCGCGCGCGCGGCCGCGGTCAGCTCGAGCGCGACCTCCCAGACGAACAGGACGAGCGCGCGCGTGACGTTGAAGCCGTTGGCGAGGAACGCGCGGTAGCCCGGGTTGGCCCTTCGCTCGGCGTCCGTGCGGCTGACGGTGAGGATCGTCTCCTCGGCCTCGCCGGAGAGCAGGTTGCCGCGGCTCGACCCGCCGTCGACGCAGCAGGCCGGCGCCCGTCGCCAGGCGCCGCTCGATCTCGGCGCAGTCCGCCGGTGACGAGCAGACCATCATGCGCCCGCGCTCCTTCTCGACCCAGCGGAACGCGGGATGTCCTCGTTGGAGCCGAGCAGGATGCCGGCCTGGCTGGCGCCGGTCTGCGACGAGAGGTCGGTCTCCCATTCGGCGAGGCGATAGCCGTCCTCGGCGATCCAGCGGGCCATCGTGGGCGCGCTGCCGTCGCGCATCGCGTCGCGCAGCACCGGCAGCGCGAGCCCGTCGATCTCGAGGAACACGATCCCCGGGACGTCGGTACCGGCGTGGGCGCCCTGCCGGCGCGCGATCCGCCGCGTGACCCGGACCGTGTACTCGTCGTCGTCGTTGGTCCCGAGGATCGTCTGGAGGATCAGGCTCGCGGCCGCGATGACGACCGCGAAGAGCAGCGCGTCGCCGAACGAGTCGACCCGGATCTCGTCGGGCAGCAGGTCGCTCGCGAGCTGGAGCACGAGGGCGTCGGCGACCAGCACGAGCAGGAAGCCGGCGACGAGCATGAAGGGCAGCCGCAACGCCGCGAGCAGCGGTGGCAGCGTCGCGTTGAGGACCGCGATCACCGCCGCGACGGCGAAGGCCGAGCCGGGCTCCTCCAGGCTCACGCCGGGCACGATCCAGGCCGCTGCCGCGACGGCCGCCGCCGAGACCACCCAGGAGACCAGCGTGCGCAGCACGCCGAGGCGCGGCGTCGCGGGCTGCCAGCTGACGGGCGTGCCGTAGGGCGCGTGCGGGTTCGGGTGGGGCGCGTTGGGCACGCGCGGTATCAGCCTCTGGCCACGCGCCAGGAACCCGGCGAGGCCGAGCACGAGGCGAGGGGTGAGCCGTCACGCATGTCGACACGCTCCCAGCCTCCGACGGCGCTTCGCAATGGTGTCTGCACGCACCCGTCGGGCGTGCGTGCGCCCAGGTTGGGGCGCACATGATGCCGGCCGAGGTACTGTGTGGCGGATGGCTGTCACGGTGGCGCTGGCCGAGGACAACCTCATCGTCCGGACCGGCATCGCCCAGCTGCTCGTCGAGCACGAGGCCGGCATCGAGGTCGTGTCGCAGTGCGACGACTTCGACTCGCTGCTCGAGGCGATCGACCGCGATGCGCCTGACGTGGTCCTGACCGACATCCGGATGCCCCCCACGTTCACCGACGAGGGGCTCCGCGTCGCCGCGATGCTGCGCGAGCGCGGATCGGACATCGGGGTCGTGATCCTCAGCAGCTACGCCGAGCCGGACTTCGCCTTCAGCCTGCTCGAGTCCGGCCTCGAGGGCCGCGCGTACATCCTCAAGGAGCGGGTCAGCGACCGCGGTCAGCTGGTCTCCGCGATCCACACGGTCGCCGCGGGCGGCTCGGTCATGGACCCGAAGGTCGTCGAGCCGCTCATGCTCGCCCGCGCGCGCGAGAAGCGCTCGGTGCTCAAGGAGCTCAGCGCCCGCGAGCTCGAGGTGCTCGGGCAGATCGCACAGGGCAAGAGCAACGCCGCGATCGCCGAGTCGCTCTTCCTGACCAAGCGCGCCGTCGAGAAGCACATCAACGCGATCTTCCTCAAGCTGAACCTCGCGTTCGCGGAGGACGTCAGCAAGCGTGTCAAGGCGACGCTGATGTTCCTGGCCGAGTCCCAGGACCCGCGGTCGTAGCGCTCAACTCCCGAGGCCGGTAAGCAGGCCGCCCGCCGGCGTGCTGCCGGCGAGATACCAGAGCCGCGCGATCGTGCTCGGCCGGAGCTGCTGCTTGAGGATCACCGCCCGTGCGCCGCAGTGCCGCGCGTCGATCGGCAGGTCCTCGACGGCGTAGGCGCTGATCAGCACCAGCACGGTCTGGGGGCACGCCGCCACGATCCTGCGCGCCGCCTCGATGCCGCCGATGCCGGGCATGTGCACGTCGAGCAGCACGAAGTCTGGATGCAGGCGCGCGGTGAGTGCCACGGCGCGCTCGCCGGACGTCGCCTCCGCGACCGTCTCGAAGCCGGGCGTGGCGCGAATCAGGTCCCGCGCCGTGGCGAGGAACCCCGGATGGTCGTCCGCGGTCAGCACCCGGATCGGTCGAGCGGTTGACGCCGGTGTCGCAGGCATGCGGTGTTCGAACTTCCTCGCGTTGTGGCGGCATATCGCCGCGGCCACCAGTGTCGGCGTTAACGCCGCTGCAGTCGTCCTCCGGATCGGGTGATGCTGCGCGGCCGGGGTTTCACCCGATCCGGACGATGCGATGAGCCGGGGCGCGCTGGATCGTGACCATGCCAGACGACCCGACGAGCGGAGGAACGAATGGAAGCGCACGAACGCGAGATGGGCCCCATCGACATCACCGTGATCGCCTATCCGGCCGGCGCACCGATGACCGGCGAGGCCATCCCGCTGCTCATGGACCTCGTCGACCGCGGGATCATCCGCGTGCTCGACGTCATGTTCGTGTCCAAGGACGAGCAGGGGATGTTCGTCGGGTTCGAGGCCACGGACCTCGACGACAAGGGCGTCGGGGACCTCATCTTCTTCGAGGGCGCGTCCTCCGGCTTGCTCGGCAGCTCCGACATCGAGACTGCGGCCGAGACGCTCGACCCGGGCATGTCGGCGGCGGTGATCGTCTACGAGAACGCGTGGGCGGCCGCCTTCGCCGCCGCCGTCCGCCGCAACGGCGGCGTCTTCATCGCCAACCAGCGCGTCCCGCTCGAGGACGTCGTCCAAGCTCTCGACGCCGCAGAAGCGGCAGTCTGATCAGGAGGCCCAGTCATGCCAGGACTTCTCCGCGGGGTCGCCCGCGTCGCCGCCATCTCCGGTACGGCCACCGCGGTCTCGAACCGGGTGAGCCGGCGCCAGGCGCAGAAGTGGAGCGCGCAGGAGCCGCAGCAATCCTACGCCGAACAGCCGCCGCCCCCGCCGCCCGCACCGGCGGCCGCCGCGCCGGCGGACCCGATCGCGCAGCTCAAGGAGCTCGCCGAGCTGAAGAACCAGGGCATCCTCACCGAGGAGGAGTTCGCGACCCAGAAGGCGCGCATCCTCGCCCGCTGAACGAGGAGGACGAGCAGGCGATCGCCTGCTCGTCCTCGTTCCGCCCCCCGGGAGTGCCTCACACCGCTCGGCTCGCTCCTAACTGCAATCGATCGGTTCCAACGACTCTCGGAAGCTCGTGGCGAGCTGGTCTGCCGCCGTGCGGAGGGATGCCGCAGCGTCCCCCGTCGCGCCCGACGACACGGCGGCGGCGGCGGTCGTCCTGACCTGGTCGCCGAACGTCTTGACCGCGGTCTCGACCTCCTGCTTGCGGTCCGGATCGAGATCGGCCTGCGCGTCGGCGATCTCGTTCAGGCTCCCCCGCATGGCCTGCAGCGTGGCGGTCGCCTTGTCGACGCTCTCCGGGGAGGCCGGAAGCCCCTTGAGCGTGTCGACCTGACTCTGGATGTCGGCCCGCGCGTCGCACACCTTCGTCTGTGCCTTCTCCTGGTCGGACTCCCCGCAGGCCGACAGGGCGCCAGTGGCGAGGAGCGCTGCTGCGATGAGGCGGCTTGTCATCGGCCCAGCGAAACAGCCCGCGGCGGCTCGCGCATCATCCGATCGGGGGGATGCGCCGCTCACGCGCCGTACCGCCGGCGGTGCAGCGCCCACGCGGCCACCCCGACAGGCAGCGGAAGCCAGTAGGAGACCAGCCGGTAGGCGAACGTCGCCAGCACCGCCGCGCCGGCGTCGACGCCGGCGAGCGCGAGCATCGCCGTGAGCCCCGCCTCGACGAACCCGAGTCCGCCGGGCGTCACGGGGATCTGCGTGAGGACCTGCGCAGCGCAGAACGCGAGGAGCACGAGCCCCGGCCGAGCCCCCTCGCCGACCGCGGCGACCGCCGCGAGCAGCGTGGCGTAGTCGAACGTCCA
This sequence comes from uncultured Actinomycetes bacterium, assembly GCA_963840185.1. Classification (GTDB taxonomy): domain Bacteria; phylum Actinomycetota; class Thermoleophilia; order Solirubrobacterales; family Solirubrobacteraceae; genus JAOPZW01. Next base: position 131,372 of record CAWIXY010000003.1, read on the forward strand.
GCGCCCGACGGTCGCCAGCACGGCACGCTTCCACCGCGGACCGAGGGTCTCGAGGATGCGATCGCGCTCGCGCACCAGCCTGTCGGGCAGCTGCCGGAGGGGCTCCGCCGAGGGCCGCACCCGGTTGCGCACGCGCTGGATCGTGCGGCCGAGCCAGCCGAGCGGGCGGTCGAGGGCCAGGAGCACCGTGCCGAGCGCCGCGAGGACGACGAAGAGCCCGAGCCCCAGCGCGCTCACCACCAGCAGGTCGTGCGCGACCGACCCGCGGATGAGCGCCGGGATCGCCAGCACCGGCATCGCGAGGATCACGGCGAACGTGAGCAGGCTCGTCGCCGTCAGCCCCGATACTGCCGCGGGCCGGTGCACGCCGGCCGCGACGAGCATCCGGTACTGGAGCGCGGCGCCGAGCGCGCCGCCGCCGGGCGCGACCTTGGCCAGCGCGTTGGCCGCGAGCTGCGACGTCACGATCGGGTACCAGCCGCGGACGTGGATCGCGAGCCGCTGGAGCGCCCACAGGCACGCGAGCGCCGCCACCTGCGCGACGACCATCGCCGCCACCCAGCCCGGCGCGAGCCGCTGGACGTCGTCGTACGAGCCGAGGACCTCCAGGACGCTCGGCGTGACCAGGTACAGCGAGACGCCGGTGACCACGAGCCAGAAGATCGTGCGCCGCAGGTTGCGCTGGGGGGACGCCTCGGCCTCGGCGCGCTCGATCGAGTGCTCGACGTCGGCGTGCTCCTCGATCGCACGCTCGACGCGGTCGCCGAGCCGGCCGCTCACGGCCCTCCGCGTTCGCCGGCCCTCACGACGCAGCGGAACCCGATGTGCGAGGTGCTCGTGTCGACCGCCTCGCCCTGCCGCGCCGCCGGCCGGTAGCGCAGGCAGTAGCTCGGGGCGCAGAGGTGGGAGCCGCCCTTGATGACGCGGCGCTCGAACCCTCCGTTCGCCGCACGCGGCGCACAGCACGGACGGGTCGCGTGGTCCGACCACAGGTCGGCGGTCCATTCCCACACGTTGCCCGTGACGTCGAACAGGCCGTAGCCGTTGGGCGGGAACGCGCCGACCGGCGACGTGCGTTCGTAGCCGTCCCTCTGCAGGTTCTGCCACGGGAACTCGCCCTGCCACGCGTTGGCCATCGGCCGGCCGTCCGGCTCCGGGTCGTCGCCCCAGGCGTACGTGGCGCCGTCGAGACCGCCCCGCGCGGCGTACTCCCACTCCGCCTCGGTCGGCAGCGCCTTGCCCGCCCACGCGGCGTACGCCGTCGCGTCCTCCCACCCGACGTGGACGACGGGGTGGTCCTGCCGTCCGGCGATCCGGCTGCCCGGTCCCTCGGGATGACGCCACGTCGCGCCGGGCACGTACGACCACCAGGTGCGGACGTCGCGCAGGTCGACCGGCCCGCGCGTCCCCTGGAAGACGAGCGAGCCCGGCACCACGCCGGAGGGGTCCGCGCCCGGGTAGTCAGCGGGATCCGGCTCTCGCTCCGCGAGCGAGACGTGGCCGGTGTCGGCGACGAACTCGCCGGAAGTCGGCGATCGTCACCGGGTAGCGATCCATCCAGAACCCCCCGACGGCGACGCGCCGCACCGGCCGTTCCTCAGGGTAGAAGCGCTCGGCCCCCATCGCGAAGGCGCCGCCCTCGAGCCAGACCATGTCGCTGCGGGATTCGGTCGTCGCCACCCGGCGCCTCGCGTGGCCCGTCTCAGCCCTAGCGCGTGAGCGCGAGCCTTGCGGACGGACCGAGAAGGAGGAGCTCGTCCTCCTCGCGCGCCGCGACCTCGATCGTGCCGTCGTCCGGCGTGCCGGCGATCGTCGCCACCACCGGGTGGTCCCCGGCGGCGCGCAGCTTCCTCGCTTCGTCCTCCGTCGCTGGGCGAACCTCGACGTCGATGGCCCACAGGAGCCGCTCCTTCCACGTCGCCCGGCTGCCGCGGAAGGCGAACACGTCGTGCACCCAGACACCGTGCCCCCGGATCCAGCGTCCGTCAGGAGTGACGCGGAGCCGGCACGCGACGTTGCCGGGCCGGCGGCGCAGCGCGCGGTTGCGCAGGACGAGCGTGACGATGCCCATCGCGCACAGCCAGAGGGGGACGCCGACCGCCGCAAGGAGTACCCAGATCATCGGGTGGGCTGCGACGACGATGCGGGGTCGACAACGGCCATACGGCGATCCAACCGCCGCTCGTGCCGCGATGCATCATCCGAAGGGGGTGAAAGCAGGCGCCATGAGGTGCCCGCCACCGCACGGGACACCAGTACACCCCCTTGCCCGGCCCGTTCCCGCGACCTGAGACTGCGAGGCGTCAACCCATCGCCGAGAGGAGCGTCCCATGAGCAATCTGATCGCCGTCGCGTACCCGGATCCCGAGACCGCCGAAGGCGTGCGCAGCGAGCTCGTCGAGGCCACGAAGGAGCATCTGCTCACCCTGGACGACGCCGTCGTCGTCGTCCACGAGCCCGGCGGGAAGGTCAAGCTCCGCCAGGCGATGAGCCCCACCGCGGCGGGCGCGGCCGGCGGAGCGGTCTGGGGCGGCCTCATCGGCCTCCTGTTCCTCGCTCCGGTGGTGGGCATGGCCGTCGGTGCCGCATCCGGCGCGCTCGGCGGCAAGATGGCCGACGTCGGCGTCAACGACGACTTCTTGAAGACGCTCGGTGAGAAGCTGACGCCGGGCAGCGCCGCGCTCATCGTGCTCACCCAGAGCAACGCCCCGGACAAGGTGCTCGAACGCGTCGCGAAGTACGGCGGCGAGGTCATCCAGAGCTCGCTGAACGACGAGGAGGAGCAGCACCTGCGCTCGGCGCTGGGCGGTGCGGCCGTCCAGAGCTGAGGACCGGCCACCGCCGGACCGCGGGGGCGAGTCTCGTTGTCGAGCCTGCGGCGCGCGATCCGATCCCACCTCGATTCGAGGCACGTCGCGCGCGTCATCTACGGCGCGATCATCGGGCTCGCCCTCGTCGTGGCGCTCGAGCAGCACCCGCCCTCGCCCGGCGTGGTCGCCGCCACGCTCGCCGCGACCGCCGTGGCGGTCGCGCTGGCCGAGCTGTACAGCGACTTCGTGGGGACCGAGGCCCGTACGCGGCGGCGCCCCGGGGGAGAGCAGATCAGGAACATCTCGCGCGAGGCCGCCGCGGTCGCCTTCGGCATCGGGTTCCCTGCCGTCTTCTTCGTGCTCGCGGCGCTCGGAGCGATGGAGACGCCGACGGCGTTCACCGCTGGCCAAGTGGAGCGGGCTCGGTCTCATCGGCCTCTACGGCTTCGGCGCCGCCCGGCTGGCCGGCGTCGGCCTGCCCGGGTCGGTCCTGCACGCGCGTCGTGGTGGGCAGCGTCGGCGGCATGCTGATCGCCGTCAAGGCGCTGCTTCACTGACCGGCGGCGGCGCATGCTCCGCAGCGGGTAAGGTCCCGCCGCGAGGCGGCTCCCGCCGTGCGCGACTCACCAACCCCGCCGCCGTCGCCGCTGCTCATCACCGGCCTGGGTGCCCTGGCGGTGGCCGCCACCGGCGCGACCGTGTGGGCGTCGGCGTCGAGCACGGTGTACGAGAGCCCTGAGCTCGTCGCCGTCGTCCGGGCGGTCATCACCAGCAGCTGGGCGCTCGTCGGCCTCGCCACGTGGGAGCGGCGGCCCGACAGCCGCCTCGGGCCGCTGATCACCGCGGTCGCCTTCGTCTACGCGCTCACGGGCCTGTCCGCGCTCGAGGCCCCGGCGCTGTTCACGATCGGTGCGGTGGTGTGGCCGTTCTCGGTCACGCTCGTCGCGGCGGTCGTGCTCACGTTCCCGGACGGCCGACTGAGCCGTCCCGCGTCACCGGCGATCCTCCTGACGATGGGCGGCCTCAGCGTGGTCCTGTGGGGCCTGCTGCTCGTCGGTGCTCGCAGCATCCCGACGGTCGCGGGCCCCCATCGGTGCCCGGACGACTGTCCCGACAACCCCTTCCGGGTCGGCGAGTTCTCCGCGTCTCTGACCGACGGCCTCGAGCGAGCTGCGATCACGGTGTTGGCCGTGGCCGCCATCGCAGTGACCGTGGTCCTCGTCGCGGAGTGGCGAGCCGCCACGCCGGCCTGGCGTCGGGTGCTGCAGCCCGCGGTGCTCGCACTCGGCGCAATCGCAGCAGCGTTCGGACTCGGCACGGTCCTGGGCGCGACGCTCGGCAGCGACCACGAGCTCGCCGTCGCGGCGCTCTGGGCACCGTCGGTCGCGGGGGCAGCGTTCCCGGTGGCGCTCCTCATGGCCCAGTCGCGCGCACGGCTGTTCACAGCCGGAGCCCTGCGTGACATGGTCGGCCGGCTCACGCCGGGCACGAGCCGTCACGACCTCGAGGCGACGATGGCGACGGTGCTCGGCGACCCGTCGCTGCGGCTGGCGTTCTGGGTGCCGGGTGCCGGCTATGTCGACGTGGGCGGGATCCCCGTGGACGTGTCCGAAGGCACGGCGGCGCTGACCGAGATCCGCGACGGTGGGCGCATCGTGGCGGCGATCCTCCATGACCCGGTGCTCGAGCGGCCGGTGCCCGGTCTCGTCGAGGATGCCGGCACGGCGGTGCTGCTGGCTCTCGAGAACGCGCGGCTCGAGGCCGAGGTACGAAGCTCGGAACGCGATCTGCGCGCCTCGCGCGCACGCATCCTCGCGGCGGGCCTGAAGGAGCGCCGGCGCCTCGAGCGCGATCTCCACGACACCGCGCAGCAGCGCCTCATCATGCTGCGGCTGAAGCTCGACCTCGCCGAGCAGCGAGCGGGAGCCGAGCCCGCGCGACGCCTGCTCAGGGGGCTCGGCGATGACGTCGAGGCGACGATCGGCGCCATGCGCAAGATCGGGCATGGCCTGTACCCGCCGCTCCTCGGGGAGCGCGGGCTCGTCGCCGCCCTGCGCGCGGAGCTGCGGATGGTGGAGGACGCACCCGCGCTCGTCGCCGTGGGCGTCGAGCGCAGCCGCACGGACGTCGAGGCGGCGGTGTACGTCTGCTGTCGCGAGGTCCTCGACGTGCTCACAAACGGAGCAGGGCCTATGACGGACGCGACGCTGACCCTCGAGTCGCGCGGCACGTGGTTGCGCGTCCACTTCGCCGCGGACACCCCGGCACCGGCGCTGGAGTTCGCGGAGCGCGTGGTCAGGGAGATGCGCGATCCCGTCGCGGCGCTCGGCGGACGGGTGGACGCGGCGGTCGAGGGCGCCGGCCGCTGGGCTGTCACCGCCTACGTGCCGTGGCCGCCGTTGTCGGACGACCCATAGGCCACGGCTCCCTCGACGGTCGTGCCTCGTCCGGGGGCCGACGAGATCCGGACACGGCCGCCGACCGCCTCGATCCGGTCGCGGATGTTGGCCAGGCCCGACCCGCTGCCCGCCCGCTCGAGCTCGAAGCCGCACCCGTCGTCGCTCACCTTGAAGGCGATGCCACCGCCTGCTGGCTCCAGCGAGATCGTCGTGCGCGCGCCCGGTCCGGCGTGCTTGATCGCGTTCTGCACCGCCTCCAGGCAGGAGAAGAACACGGCGGCCTCCTGAGCCTGGGGACGCCTGGTGGTTCCGGCCGCCTCGCGGATGACGACCGCCGGCGAGCCGGCGAGCTCGGCACCCAGAGCCTTCGCGATGCCTTCGTCGGCCAGCCGGGCGGGGTAGATGCCCTGAGCCGTCGCGTGCACGCTCGCGAGGGTCTGCTCCGCCTCGGACGCCAGCTCGGCGAGCGACGCGCGGAGGTCCGGTGTCGTCGCCGTGCGCGCGGCCTGCTCGAGCTCGTCGTCGGACGTCAGCGAGCTGGCGCTCCGCTCCGGTCGCGACTTCGCTCTCGAACCTGCGCCTCGCCTCGTCGCCCGCCGATGCGATGCGTGCGCGCGACGCGCGCAGGTCGCGGACCGACGCCCGCAGCACGGCCGAGAGCTTGGCGTTGCGTAGGGAGAGCAGCGCCGCGGCTCCCGCCGCGTCCATGAGGCCGGGCAGACCGTCGAGCGCCGGGTCATGGACGATCGCGGCGACCCGGTCGCCGTTGTCGCGAAGCTCGGAGACGCCGACGGCCGGATCGTCCGGGATCGCTATCGCGCGCCCCGCGTCGTCGAGGAAGCCGCCGCCCGCGGGAGCCGGGTAGGCGACCCGGAGCGACGGATCCCCGAGCGCCGCGGCCATGGCGCGTTCGACGTGCGTCGCGCTGGCGTGCGGCCCGAGCAACGCCAGGACGCGTCGCAGCGCCGCGCCCGCAAACAGCCGCCCGCGCACCTGCCCGATGAGGAACACCAGCGGGATCGCGACGAACCACAGCGTCGCCACCCAGCCGACCGCCGTGACCGCGCGGTCGGCCCCCGCCGCGCTCAGCACCGCCGCAGCGGTGAACGCCGTCGCGAGCAGCGCCGTGAGGCAGAGGACCCCGCTGAGCGTCAGCTGCTGGACCGGCGTCGCAGCGCGCATGCGGTGTATGAGCATCACGACGACCGCCCAGGCCGACGCCGCCTGCGCGGCGAACGTGACGAAGGTCGTGCCCGTCATGTCGACGACGTTGAACGGGTTGGCCGGACACGCCGCCTCGCAGTCCGACAGGACGCTGAAGACGGGAAGTCGCGGCGAGGTCAGCGCCTCGACCGTCCACGCCGCGATCATCACCACCGCGACGGCGGCCATCACGCGCCGCTGTCCGGGGTGCTCGAGCCGCCCCGTCGGGAATGACAGCGACGCGTAGAGCAGCGCGAGCGTGCTCACCGGGAGCACCAGCCGCCCGAGGTTGTAGAGAAGCGGGTCGGAGGACGCTTGCAGCGACGCCACGGCGTAGAGGAACCCGAGGGCGACGAGCACCGGGCCGAGACGGCTGTGCGGACGCAGCGACCACGTCACCGCTCCCACGCCGATCGCGCAGACGATGTTGAGTGAGCGCAGGACAGCGTTCACCCACGGCTCCGCGAGGACCTCCGAGCGGGACACGAAGAAGACCGTCGCCATCGTCACGGCGGCCCCGGCCAGGACGGCGACGCGAACGATCGGCGCCACGTGGGCGCTCCTGGGGGAGGAGAGGGACGGCATGGAGCGGTGATGCGACGAGCTCGACTCTCGCAGAGGAGCGATCGCTCGGGCAAGCGCCCGGAGCCCGGCGCCGCCGCATCACCCGATCCGGGGGATGCGCCGGCAGGCGCAGTGCGCTGTCATCCACATCGGTGTCCGCCGTCAGCGCCCCAGCCGGCATGACTTCCGCGCAGTCCACCAGCGCCGAGCGCGAGGCCGCCGGCAAGGCGGCGCGGCGCGAGGCTCCACGCAGCGGCCATGCCAAGTGGGAGCCCGCAGCCGACCGGCCCGACCCGGTGGCGGTCCTGGAGGAGGAGTCTGCGGCGCGGGTTCCCGAGCTCGTCCCGATCCGCTACGGCCGGATGCTCGCCTCGCCATTCACGTTCTTCCGCGGCGCCGCGGCGATCATGGCGGCCGATCTCGCCCGTAGCCCGAGGTCCGGCATCGTCGCCCAGCTCTGCGGCGACGCGCACCTGTCGAACTTCGGCGTCTTCGCCGCCCCCGACCGCCGGCTCGTCTTCGACCTCAACGACTTCGACGAGACGCACGAGGGGCCGTGGGAGTGGGACGTCAAGCGGCTCGCCGCGAGCATCGAGATCGGCGGGCGCGATCGCGGCTTCACGCCCAGGCAGCGCCGGACGGCCGTCCTCGCCGCGGTCCGCCGGTACCGCGAGGCGATGTGCACGCTTCGCCGCGATGCGGAACCTCGACGTCTGGTACGCGCGGATGGACTTCGACGACGTGCTCGACGAGGCCGAACGAAGCGTCTCCGTCAAGGGGGCCCGCCGCGCGGCCGCGAAGGCGCGCAAGAAGGACAGCTCGCGGGCGCTTGCCCGGCTGACCGAGATGGTCGACGGTCGGCATCCGGATCATCAGCGACGCCGCCGCTGATCGAGCGCGTCGACGACCTGTTGCCCGAGGTCGACGCGCGCGAGCTCGAGGAGCGCATGCAGGCGTTGCTCGACACCTACGCCGCCAGCCTCCCGGACGACCTGCGCCGGCTCGTCTCGTCGTACCGCTTCGTCGACATGGCCCGCAAGGTGGTCGGCGTGGGGAGCGTCGGCACGCGGGCGTGGATCATCCTGCTCGAGGGGCGGGACGGTGCCGATCCCCTCGTGCTGCAGGCCAAGGAGGCCGAGGCGTCGGTGCTCGAGGAGCACGTCGGCGAGAGCACGTACGCCAACCACGGCGAGCGCGTCGTCCGGGGCCAGCGGCTGATGCAGGCGGCGAGCGACATCCTGCTCGGCTGGGTCCACACGACCGGCATCGACGGCCGGCCGCGCGACTTCTACGTGCGGCAGCTGTGGGACGGCAAGGGGTCCGCGGACGTGACGACCATGTCGCCCGAGCGCCTGGCACGGTACGGGGAGCTGTGCGGGTGGGCCCTCGCCCGCGCTCACGCACGGTCCGGAGACCGGATCGCGATCGCCGCCTACCTCGGGTCGGGCGACGCATTCGACCGGGCGCTGGCGGACTTCGCCGAGCTCTACGCGGAGCAGAACGACGCCGACTACAGCGCGCTCGAGCAGGCGGTCAGCGACGGCCGGCTCAGCGCCGAGGCCGGCTGACTCCCACCGGGCCCGCGACCGCATGCTGCGTCGCGTCCGCGAGGAGTTCGATCCGGACGGCGGCGGTCGTCTGGGAGTCGGCGCGTCGACGGTGCAGCGCTACGTCGCCGACGGCATGGCCGAGCGCGCCCCTGCGCTGGCCTACTACGGGATCTTCTCCCTGTTCCCGGCGCTCACGCTCGCCTTCGCGGTGACGCGCTTCCTCGCCGGCGACGGCGCACCCGCGGACGTCGCCGAGTACTCGCGTGATCATGGCGCGTCAGGAGCCGTGGCCGGTGCGCTTCGCTCGGCCGTCCAGACCGCCGAGGAGGCGTCCGTGCCCACGGCGGGCAGCGCGGGAGTGATCAGCCTTCTGACGCTCGTCTACGGAGCGTCGCGCGCGTACACGGCGATCGGCCGCGCGGTCGACGCGATCGGACGGCACGCCTACCAGCCCCGGTCGGCGCTGAAGCGCGCCCAGGACATCGGCTGGACACTCGTCCTGCTCACGATGGGGATCATCGCGTTCGTCCTCGTGACCGTGAGCGGGCGCGTGCTCGAGGATCTGCTCGGGCCTGTTCGGCATCGACGGGACCGACCCGACGATCTGGTCGATCGTGCGCTGGCCGGCGGCCGCGTGCATCGCGCTGATCGCGGTCGACCTCGTCCGCTGGACGGCTCCGACGGGTCGGCGCGGGCCCTTCCGGCTGATGACCGCGGGACGGCTCTTCACCGTGGCCGCGCTCGTCACGGCCACCGTGGGCTACAACGTCTACATCACCCAGATCGCCAGCTACAACGCCACCTACGGGGCGTTCTCCGCGGCGATCATCCTCATGCTGTGGATCTGGCTGGCCGGCTCCGTGCTGCTCTTCGGCGCCGAGCTCGATGCAGTGCTCGACGAGCGTGCGGGCGCGCGCCCCGCCGGTCAGCCGTCGACGAGCCCGACATCGCGCGCACGCGCCACGGCCTCCGAGCGCGACGAGGCGTCGAGCTTGCGGTAGACCGCGTGCGCCTGGCTCTTCACGGTGTTCGCCGAGACGTGCAGCCGCGCGGCGATCTCACGGAACGACAGGTGGCTCGGCAGGAAGCGCAGCACGCGCAGCTCGGCCGTGGTCAGCGATGTCGGCCCCGCCACGGCGCCGGCGGCGAACGTGTCGGCGCGCCCCCAGCCGTCGTCGACCCACGCCTGCAACGTGACCCCCGCGGGCGCGGCGCGGAGCATGCGCGAGGCCTCCACGAGCAGCTCCCGCGCCGCGGCCGCGTCGCTCAGACGCAGCTCGGCGCGCGCCAGCGCGATGCGTGCTTGCAACCCGAACCACATCGTGCTCTCGGTGAGCATGGCGAGCAGCCGCCGCGAGGCCCGGACATCCTGACGGGCCTTCTCGACGCGCCCGCTGTGCGCCCGGGCGAAGGCCGCGACGGCGAAGACGAGCGCGCAAGCCGGGGCGTCGCCGAGTCCGGCCTGGTCGACCTCGTCGCGTGCGCGTCCGGCGAGCTGGGCGCCGCGGTCCCAGTCCTCCTGCTCGAGCGCGAGGAGCGCAAGCTGGGCAAGGCACAGCACGCGCGCGCCCGGAGCGCCGTCAGCGCCTCTCCGTGCTCCCTCGTCGAGCTGGGTCCTGGCACGGTCGGGGTGGCCGGTGGCGAGCGCGGCGGCGCCGCGGAAGACGCATGCGAACGCACGCCACGGGCTGTCGGCCTCGCTGAGCGCGTAGGCCCGAGCGGCGTCCTCGTCCATCCGCTCAACGCCTTGACGTGCGACGCCCGATCGGACGATCGCCAGGCCGGCCAGCAGCGAGCCGCGGCTCGCCGCCGCTGTCGAGCCGAGCCCGCCTTCGGCGGCGTCGGCCCAGCGCTCCGCGCGGTCGCGATCCCCGTGCATCAGGCGATGGACCGCTGCGGACAGCGACAGCGTCGGGTGCATGCTGATCCGGGCGTCGCCGAAGCCGTCGAGCCAGCCGCCGAGCGCCTCGGCGCGTCCGCTCGCGGCGTACGACGGCGTGAGCCGCCAGAGCAGAGCGCCGGCCCGCTCGTCGTCTCCGCCCGCCGCCGCGTGCTCGATCGCCCGGTCGAGCTCGTCGTGCTGCTCGTGCCACGCGCTGGCCCGGCGGTGGATCTCGGCCTCCCGGTCCGGGTCGTCGCGACGGAGCTCCAGCCGGAGCATGTCGGCGAGCATCGGGTGCGTGCGGAACCGCTGCTCGGACCGGTCGATCGGGGCGAGCAGGAAGTTGGCGTGGGCGAGGTCCCGGAGCACCCGACCCGACCCGCGCCGCCCGAGCACCGAGTCGCACAGCGGGCCGGTCAGCGGTCCCAGCAGCGAGGTGCGGGTGAGGAAGGCGACGTCGTCGGGGTCGAGGTGGGCGAGCAGCTCGTCGCGCAGGTAGTCGACGACGAAGCGGTCGTCCCCCGCGAAGCGCGCGGCGGCCGCGCTCGGGTCGTCCTGCGCCTGCAGGGAGAGCGCCGCGAGGCGCAGGCCGGCCGGCCATCCCTCCGTCCGGCGGAAGATCAGCGTCACCTCCGCCGGACTGAGCGGGAGTCCCGCCCGCCGGAGGAACGTCGCGGCTTCGTCCTCGTCCATGGCCAGGTCCGGCGCACCGAGCTCCGTGACCACGCCCTCGGATCGCATGCGACCCAGCGGCAGCCCCAGCTCGCTGCGCGATGCGAGAGCCAGCGTCGAGCCGGGCGCCACATGCTGCGCCAGCAGGCGCAGCGCGTCGAGGGCCCGAGGCTCGCGCAGCAGGTGCGCGTCGTCGAGCACGAGGATCACGGGCCGGCGCGGGGGTTCGAGCGCCCAGGCGAGCCGCGGAACGAAGCCCGCGATCTCGTCAAGACGAGCAGCGATCGCCGCGAGCAGCTGGACGGGATCGTTGTCCTCTTCGGTGAGCGGGAGCCAGGCGACGGGCCGCGCGTCGGCCTCGGCCCATTGCTGCAGCAGCGTGGTCTTGCCGTAGCCGGCCGGGGCGACGAGCATGGCCAGAGGAGCGGTTGCCCGGGTCAGCCGGCGCACGAGCCGCGTGCGGCGCACGCTGCTCGGCGGCAGCGGCCGGCACAGCGGCCTCACGTCGGTCTGCTCGTCGGGGACGACGCGGAGGGTTGGTGGGGTGGCCGTCAGCTCGTGCAGGGTCATCGAGGTCTGTCCACGCTCGCGGTTCGCTGGACGTTGCGGCAAGGGGGTGGGCCTGCGTCAGCCGAGGGGGCGAGCACCAAGCACCCAGGCGCCAAGGGCGGTACCGACACCACCCCGGCGCACGTGCGGGCACTCTTGATCGAGGGCGCCGTCGGGTGCAGCCTGGCGTCGATGCTGCTCCAACCTCTTGCACGTCGCCGCCGGGCCGCGCCACGCGGGATCCGCGGCCGGCTCAAGGGCGCCAGGCTCAACGCCCGCACGGCCGCCTGGCTCGCCGGCTTCCTCTGGCGCCCTGCGCTCGTCGAGGCGCGCCAACACGTGCGCCCGCGCGCCGGACTCGGCGGCGCTGAGCGCAGTCGACCGGCGACCGGGTCTCACGAGGACGTCGCCGACCCGCACTGGCCGGCCAGCCGCCCGAGCTCCTCGGCCGCCGCGTCGAGCCCGCCACTCGAGAACGCCGCGTCGAGCGCGTGGAGCGTCCCGCGTAGACAGGTGCGTCTCACCTCGGACCGCGCCTTGACCGCCTCGAGCTCCGCCGTCGCCTTGTCGAGCGCATTGCCGGCGTCGTCACGCTGCTGCTCGGCCTCCTCGGCCGTCGCCACGGCCTCGTCGAGCTCCTTCTCGAGCTGATCGACGTCCTCCGTGGTCTCGCCGAGCTCGGCCTGCGCTTCCTCGTATTGCTTCTGCGTCTCGGCGTCGGCCTCGGCCGGCGGTGACGCGGGCGCGCTGTCCTGCTGCTGAGCGCTCAGCTTCGCCTCGGCGTCGTCGGCGTCGGACTGAGCGCTGAAGGCCCAGATCCCGAGACCCACGGCGGCGAGGGCGCAGAGCACCGTGAGGCCGATCCACAGCGTGGGGCGTCGCCGCTCCGGCTGGGCGGGCGGCTGCTGTGGCTGCGTGCTCGCCGGGTCGTCCTGGTTCGTCATCTCGTCACCTCGTGTTCGGGTCAGGGGCTGTGCGTGCTGGAGCGCGGGCGGCCCGCGGCGTAGCGTCAACCCACCGAGGTGTCGCCGCCAACATGGCGGGCATGCGTGCGGGGGTCGTGCGGACACCCCGGCGGGACCGCTGCAGCGACCCCGCCGCACCGCACGGGCGGGCCCCGGGTGCAGGCCTCCCGGTGTCCCGGAGGTGCCGTTGCGGCGGCGCGTCGCCGCCTCTGAGTGAGCTTTTCACCCCATCCGGGCGATGCGCGGGCGGCCGTAGCGCGTCACGGTCGCCGGGAACCCACTCAAGGAGGTACCGATGCGCGGAACAGGCCGAGTCATATTCGCAGCGACGCTGCTGTTGATCGTGGGCACGCTCAACATCGTCTACGGCATCGGCGCCCTGGACAATGCGAACATCTTCGCCAACGACACGAGGTACATCCTCGCCGATCTCAACACCCTGGGCTGGGTCCTGATCATCCTCGGCGTGATCCAGCTCGCGGGAGGCTTCTCGCTCATGGCCGGCAACACCTACGGCCGGGTCATCGGGATCATCGGCGGAACCCTCGGGGCGATCGGGGCGCTGCTGTCGATCGGCGACGGCAACCCATGGTGGTCGCTCGCCGTCTTCGCCCTGTGCGTGTACGTCGTCCACGGCATCCTCGTCTTCGGCGAGGACGAGAGGGCGCCGCGAACCTGAGCCACGGTCCGAACCTGACCCCGGCCGGGTGGCGATGCCCCGGCCGGGCGGCGTCAGGTCGTGACCGACGAAGAGTCGATCGTGCCTTCGGCGTCGCTGAAGGTGAAGGTCACGGTCCCCGATGCGATCGCCTGGGCGCCACTGACGTTGCAGGTGACCGTCGTACCGACCTTGACGATGATGTTCTCGGGGCAGTTGACCGTCGCGTTGGGGATCCCCCTGGCGGCGAGCGACTTCTCGACGGCGGCGTCGGCGGTCGAGCCGGGAACCTGGACCGACCCTGGCTTGAGCTCGTACGTGTACTTGCCGAGGGCCTGCTGGGTCACGGTGGCGTCGCCCGTTGCGCCGCTGTCGAACGTGACGGTGCAGGTGAAGGTGTCGCCCTTCTTCACCGTGACGTCGGTGGGGCACTTGGCGCTCGTCACCTTCGCCGACGAGGTCGACAGGTCGTCCTTGATGCCCTGCTCCACCTGTGCGTCGTCGACCGTGTCGTCGCTCGAACTGCCACAGCCCGCGGCCAGCGCGCCGATCGTGAACGCCGCCGCGGCAAGCGCAGTCCAGCCATGACGCCGGTGCTCGGGCACGCCGCGACTCTCGTCCGGACGTGTGCTCGAGGCATCACCTGATGGGGATGAAATCAGGCGGGCAGGAGGTCGCGCTCTCGCACGCCCGTCGGTCATCCGATTTGGGTGATGCGCCGCGCAGCGGCATCGACCAGCGTTCGTGACGCCGCAGGGCGTTGCGCGACCGCGACACGACGGTGAAACCGGAGGAGCCATCATGGCCGAGCCGTTCAAGGGCAAGATCAACGTCGACATCCGCGACTCTGTGCCGGATTGGTCGCCGTTCGAGCCGCCCAAGGCGCCCGACGGAGCCGCGAGCGTGGTCTACGTTGTGCTCGATGACGTCGGCTTCTCGGCGATGAGCTGCTACGGCGGCCCGATCGAGACGCCGAACATCGACCGGCTCGTCGGCGATGGAGTGCGGTACACGCAGTGGCATACGACGGCGCTGTGCTCGCCGACGCGCAGTTGCCTGCTGACCGGGCGCAACCACACCCGCAACGGCATGGCGTGCATCACCGAGTGTGCCAGCGGGTTCCCCAACGCCAACGGCGTCATTCCGCCCGAGAACGGCCAGATCCAGGAGATCCTCGGCGCCCAGGGTTGGAACACGTACATGGTCGGCAAGTGGCACCTGTGCCCCGAGGCCGAGATGAACCTCGCCTCCACGCGGCGCAACTGGCCGACCGGCCGTGGCTTCGAGCGCTTCTACGGCTTCCTGGGCGCGGAGACGAACCAGTGGTTCCCGGAGCTCGTCTACGACAGCCACCCCGTCGAGCCGCCGAGGACCCCGGAGGAGGGCTACCACCTGACCGTCGACATCACCGACAAGGCGCTGGAGTTCATCAAGGACGCCAAGGTGCTGGCACCCGACAAGCCGTTCTTCCTGTACTACGCCCCGGGCGCGTGTCACGCCCCGCACCACGCCCCGAAGGAGTGGAGCGACCGCTTCAAGGGTCGCTTCGACATGGGCTATGAGGCGATACGTGAGCAGACGCTGGCGCGCCAGAAGGAGATGGGTCTCGTCCCGCCGGACACCGAGCTGCCGCCGCTGAACCCGATCGGGACGCCCGAGACCCGGACCGGCCCGAACGGCGAGCCGTTCCCGGCGCTCGATTACACGCGGCCGTGGGACTCGCTGTCGGCCGAGGAGCAGCGGCTGTTCAGCCGGATGGCCGAGGTCTACGCCGGCTTCTTGGCGCACACCGATGCGCAGATCGGGCGGTTGCTGGACTACCTCGAGGAGAGCGGCAAGCGCGAGAACACGATGGTCGTCGTGGTCTCCGACAACGGCGCCAGCGGCGAGGGCGGGCCGAACGGGTCGGTCAACGAGAACAAGATCACCAACGGGATCCCTGACGACATCGAGGAGAACCTCGCGATGCTCGATGAGCTCGGCGGTCCCGGGACCTACAACCATTACCCCAACGGGTGGGCGATGGCGTTCAACACGCCGTTCAAGATGTGGAAGCGCTACGAGTTCAACGGCGGCACGTCTGACCCGTGCATCATCTCCTGGCCGGCCGGCATCGAGGCCAAGGGCGAGATCCGCGAGCAGTACCACCACGCCATCGACCTTGTCCCGACGATGCTCGACGCGCTCGGCGTCGAGCCGCCCGAAACCATCGCCGGGCACGTCCAGAGCCACTTCGACGGCGTCAGCATGCGCTACAGCTTCGACGCCGCGCCGCTGCCCAGCGCCCGCGAGACCCAGTTCTACTCGATGCTCGGCTCGCGCAGCATCTGGCATGACGGCTGGAAGGCCGTCACCACCCACCCGACCCTCAGCGGCTGGAGCAACTTCGCGCAACGACACCTGGGAGCTGTACAACGTCGACGTCGACCGCTCCGAGCTGCACGACCTCGCGGCCGAGGAGCCCGACCGCCTGCGCGAGCTGATCATGCTCTGGTACGCGGAGGCCGGCGCCAACGGCGCCTTCCCGCTCGACGACCGCTCCCCCCTGGAGCTCCTCACCACGCCGCGGCCGGTGCTGTCGGAGCCGCGCAACCGCTACGTCTACTACCCGGGTGTCGCCGACGTGCCCGAGTCCCAGTCGGTCAACATCCGCAACCGCTCCTACGCGGTCGCCGCGCTGGTAGACATCCCGCAGGCCGGGGCCGAGGGTGTGCTCTTCGCACACGGCGCGCGCTTCGGCGGCCACGCCCTCTACGTCAAGGACAACCGCCTGCACTACGTCTACAGCTTCGTCGGCAGCGTCGAACAGAAGATCGTCTCCGGCCAAGAGCTGCCGACCGGTGAGAACCTGATCCTGTCCGCCGCCTTCGACAAGCAGGGCGAGGACCCGCCCGGCGTCGCGGTCGGCACGCTGTCGCTGTTCCATGGCGACGTCAAGGTCGGCGAGGGCCGCATCAAGACCCAGCCGGGCAAGTTCACCCTGGGCGGAGAAGGGCTGTGCGTCGGACGCGACAGCAGCGACCCGGTCACCGGCGACTACCCCGGCGCGGCGCCGTGGCCGTTCACCGGTGGCACGATCAAGCGCGTTGCCGTCGACGTCAGCGGCGAGCCCTACGTCGACCTCGAACGCGAAGCCGTCGCCATGATGGCCCGCGAATAGCCCGCGCGCGAGCGGCCTGGATCATCCCAAACGGATGACGCGTCACGGCCACCGGACCGGCACGCTCATCCCAACGCTCACGACTCGAGAAGGAGGACGCCATGTGCCGATGGATGGCCTGGCACGGACAGCCGGTGCTGATCGAGGAGCTGCTGTTCCGGCCCAAGCACGGCCTGATCGACCAGAGCCTGCACTCCCGCCTCGGCGCCGAGACGACGAATGGGGACGGGTTCGGCGTCGGCTGGTACGGCACGGGCGACGGGCCCGGCGTCTACCGCAGCGTCGCGCCGGCGTGGGGCGACGCGAACCTGCGACACCTCGCCGCTCACGTCGAGTCGCCGCTCTTCCTCGCCCACGTCCGGGCGACCTCCGGAACCGCCATCCAGGAGACGAACTGCCACCCGTTCCGCCATGGGCGCTGGCTCATGGTCCACAACGGGGTGGTCGGCGACTTCCGCGAGCTGCGGCGCGACCTCGTGCTGGCGATCGATCCCGCGCTCTTCCCCGACCTGCAGGGCTCGACCGACTCCGAGGTGCTCTTCCATCTCGCGCTGACGTTCGGGCTCGCGCGTGACCCGATCTCCGCACTCGAGCTGACGATCGGATTCGTCGAGGAGACGGCGCGCCGCCACGGGCTCGAGCCGGCGATCCAGGCGAGCATCGGCGTCAGCGACGGCGAGTCGCTGTGGGCCGTGCGCTACGCGTCGGCCGAGGAGCCGCGCTCGCTGTTCGTCTCGAGCGACGCGGCGACGGTGCGGCGGCTGAACCCGGACAACCCGCGCCTGCAGCGGCTGCGCGACGAGGACCGCCTCGTCGTCTCCGAGCCGTTCGCCGACCTTCCTGGCGCGTGGCACGAGCTGGACGCTTCGACGGCGGTGATCGTCGCGCCCGGCGGCGGGCTGGAGCACCGCCCGTTCCACCCGGCCGTCGGAGCGTCGGCCCCGGCCTGACCCGGCGTCATCCGATAGGGGGGATGCGCGCGGCAGGTGTGGCGCGCAAGCTTGCGGCAACCTCGACTGGAAGGAGTCCCATGACCGACACACACTCTGGCTGGGTGACGTTCGCGGGCGTGATGCTGTTCGTCCTCGGCGTGCTCAACATCATCTGGGGCATCGCCGCGATCGGCGACTCGAGATTCTTCGTGCAGGACCAGAAGTACATCCTCAGCAACCTCAACACGTGGGGCTGGATCACGCTCGTCATCGGCCTGCTGGAGCTGTTCGCAGCGTTCTCGCTGTGGGCCGGGAACACGTACGGTCGGGTCATCGCGATCGCCGTGGCGTCCCTGAGCGCGGTCGCCGCGCTGCTGTCCCTGCCGGCGTATCCCTTCTGGTCGCTGGCGATCTTCGCGATCTGCATCATCGTGATCCACCAGGTGGCGACGCACGGCGCCGAGGGCGCGGGTGGCGTGTCCTCGCGGACGGCAGGTACCGCCCGGTAAGTGGGCGAGCGGCGTGCGGGCCCGCTTGCGGGCCGCGCACGCGCCTCGCCGACTGACGAGGCGTCTGGACTGACATGGACCTCTCTACCTGGCGGGACGGCGCGGCGAAGCAGGCGATCGTCGACTTCGTGGGACGCGTCGGCGGCGCCGACGGCTCGGAGCCGGTGCCCGTCGACGAGCGCCTGGCCGTGTTCGACAACGACGGCACGCTCTGGTGCGAGAAGCCGATGCCGATCCAGCTCGACTTCATCCTGCGCCGGTTCGTCGAGATGGCCGAGGCCGACGCGGCACTGCGCGAGCGCCAGCCCTGGAAGGCCGCCTACGAGCGCGACTACGGCTGGCTGAGCGCGCTCATGGCAGAGCACTACGCGGGCGATGACACGAACGTGAGGATCCTCGGTGCCGGCGTCCTGGCGGCGTACGACGGCATCAGCGTGGAGGACTTCGAGACGCAGGCGGACGACTTCCTGCGCAGCGCGCGACATCCGACGCTCGGCCGCGGGTACCTCGACTGCGCCTACACGCCGATGGTCGAGCTGCTCGCCTACCTGGCCGCCAACGGGTTCAGCAACTACATCGCCTCGGGCGGCGGCCGCGACTTCATGCGGCCGATCAGCCAGGAGGTGTACGGCATTCCGCGCCAGAGCGTGATCGGCAGCAGCGCCGCGCTCGCGTACAACGCGGATGATCGCGGTGGCACGATCACCCATCGGGCGGAGGCGGACTACCTCGACGACGGCCCGGAGAAGCCGATCCGCATCTGGAATCGCACCGGCCGCCGGCCGCTGCTGGCGGCCGGCAACTCCAACGGAGACGTCCCGATGCTGCACTTCACGCAGCACGACGACAAGCCCGTCCTTGCGCCTGCTGGTCCTGCACGACGACGACGAGCGTGAGTTCGCTTACACGACCGGCGCCGAGCAGGCGCTCGACCAGGCCGCCAGGGACGGCTGGACCGTCGTCAGCGTCAGCCGGGACTGGGCCACCGTCTTCTGACCCGCGGCGGCGCCGCTCATCCGATTGGGGTGATGACACGCCCGTCGCCGGCCACGATGCTCGTCGGCCACGAGGCTCCCGGGTAACGCAGCGGTGAGCCGGCGACGAGCGAGGCCAACGCACGATGACCACGGAAGCCCAAGCCAAGCAAGCGGCCGCCCCCGCGGCCGCGCCCCGGCCGCAGAGCGCAGCCGCACCGTCGCCGTTCCCGCCGATCGCCGACTACGCCTTCCTGTCGAACTGCCATACCGGCGCGCTCGTCGCTCCTGACGGCGCCATCGACTGGCTGTGCATCCCCTCCTTCGACGCGCCGAGCGTCTTCGGAAGCCTCCTCGACCGCCAGGCCGGGACCTTCCGCCTCGCGCCGTTCGGGATCAACGTGCCCGCGACGCGCGCCTACGAGCCGGGCACGAACACGCTGGTGACGACCTGGCACACGCCTCGGGGCTGGGTCGAGGTGCGCGACGCGTTGACGATCGGGCCGCGGCGCAGGGAGGACACGGTCACGCCGCACACCCGGCCCCCGACCGACGACGACGCCGACCACACCCTGGTGCGCACGGTGCTCTGCCTCGAGGGGAGCGTCGAGATGGAGCTCGTGTGCGAGCCCGCGTTCGACTACGGCCGCATCCCCGGCGAGTGGTCGCTGGTCGCCGGCGATCGCCACATCGCTGACGCCACCGGTGCCGGCCAGACGTTCCGCCTGCAAACCGACATGGAGCTCGGCGTCGAGGGCGACCGTGTTCGCGCCCGTCACGGTCTTGAGGCCGGAGAGCGACTGTTCTGCTCGCTGTCCTGGGAGGAGGGCCTCGAGGGGCCGGCGACGGTCGAGGAGGCCGACGAACGGCTCGTCGCGACGACGCGCTACTGGCGCGACTGGTTGGGGCGGGGGCGATTCCTCGACCACGACTGGCGCGAGCCCATCCGGCGCTCGGCAGTGGTGGTCAAGGGCCTCACCTACATGCCGACGGGTGCGACCGTGGCGGCGCTCACGACCTCGCTGCCCGAGACACCCGGAGGCGAGCGCAACTGGGACTACCGCTACTCCTGGATGCGCGACACCACGTTCACGTTGCAGGCCCTGCACTGGCTCAACCTGGACTGGGAGGCCGACGAGTTCATGCAGTTCGTCGCCGACCTGGAGCCCAACGACGACGGCGCCCTGCAGATCATGTACGGGATCGACGGACGCCGCGACCTGACCGAGTCGACGCGCGAGGATCTCTCCGGCTACGCGGGAGCGCGGCCCGTGCGCATCGGCAACGGCGCGTTCGACCAGCGCCAGAACGACGTCTACGGAGCGGTGCTCGACTCGATCCTGCTGCACACGCGACGCAGCTCCCGGTTGCCACGGCGGCTGTGGCCGATCGTGCAGTCCCAGGCGGAATGCGCGCGCCGCGTCTGGCGGGAGCCCGACCAGGGCATCTGGGAGGCCCGCGGCGACCCCCAGCACTACGTCTCCTCCAAGCTGATGTGCTGGGTGGCCCTCGACCGCGCCGCGAAGCTGGCCGACATCGGCGGCGACGCCGAGCTCGGCGCGACCTGGCGGGAGACCGCCGACGAGATCCGGGCGGACATCCTCGAGCACGGCGTCAGTGATCGCGGCGTGCTGCGCCAGCACTACGCGACGGATGCGCTCGACGCATCGACGCTCCTGGCCGCGCTGTTCGGGTTCCTCCCCGGCGATGACGACCGCCTTCGGGCGAGCGTCCTCGCGGTGGCCGACGAGCTCACCGAGGAGGGCTTCGTGCTGCGCTACGTGACCGACGAGACGGACGACGGCCTCTCCGGCAAGGAGGGGTCCTTCCTCATCTGCTCGTTCTGGCTGGTGTCAGCGCTGGCGATCATCGGCGAGGAGCAGCGAGCGCGCGATCTGATGGAGCGCCTGCTCAGCGTCGCGTCGCCGCTCGGCCTCTACGCCGAGGAGTTCGACGCCGCCACCGGCCGGCACCTCGGGAACTTCCCGCAGGCGTTCTCGCACCTCGCGCTGATCGAGGCGGCGGCGCGGATCATCCTCGCTGAGCGTCTCGGGGAGTACACGTCGTGAGCCCCGGCCGCGATCCCCGACCAAGAGAGGCGACATGAGTAGCAATCCGATCCAGGTGTTCATCGCGGCCTACCAGACAGAGGACGGCGCCGACGCGGCCCTGAAGGACTTCCGCGCGATGCACCGCGAAGGCTCGATCGACCTGATCGACGCGGCCGTCGCCGTGCACACGGCGGACGGCAAGGTCAAGATCCAGGAGACCGCAGATCCGAGCGGCAAGACGTGGGGCAAGCGCGGCGCGGTCGCCGGCGGCATCGTCGGCCTGCTCTTCCCGCCGAGCATCATCGCCGGGGCCGTCGTGGGCGGCGCCGGCGGCGGCATCTGGGGCAAGCTCCGCGACAAGGGCTTCAAGGACGAGGACCTCAAGGCGATCGGCGAGAGCCTGCCGCCGGGAAGCTCGGCGATCATCGCCATCGCCGAAGACCACGTGGTCGAGCAGCTGCAGCGCGGTCTCGAGGGCTACGAGCGGATCGCGCGCCACGCGCTCAGCGCCGACGCGGCCGCGCAGATCGTGGCCGTACCCGACGCCGCACCCGACGAGAAGCCGGCGGGGGGCTGACGAATGTTGCGACGGATGACAGACATGCCGGCCGGCACGATCGGCTTCGAGGCCATCGGCGAGGTCGAGGACGACGACTGGGAGCAGGCGGTCGAGCCGGTGCTGCGCCGCGAGATCGCCGACGGACGCCCCGTGCGGCTGCTGTACCTGCTCGGGCCCGAGGCTCGAGACGTCGAGGGCGACGCGATGAGCGCCGATGCGGGCTTTCGCGCGCGCCACGCCACGTCGTTCGAACGCGTCGCCGTGGTCAGCGACGAGGACTGGATGCGGCCGGCGCTGCGCGCGCTGTCGTTCCTGCTTCCCGGGAAAGCGAAGGGCTTCCACGTGCGTGAACTCGCGGCCGCGAAGACGTGGCTCGCAGACGGCGTCGACACGTAGAACGCCGGCACACCCGCGGCGCGGCCGGTTTCACCAGGTCAGCTCGATCTCCAGCTCGCGCTTGTCGCTCTCGATCTCGAGCTCGATCTTGAGGTCGACCTCGTCGGGGACGTTCACGGTGAAGCGCATCCCGCCGCGCTCGAACTCGATGTCGTTGTGGCGCGCGAGCATGTCGGCGAGGTTGCGCAGCCGTGCCGCGACCTCCTCGCGCCTGAGGCGCTCCTTCTGCTCGACCTCGAAGATGTCCATCAGCTCTCCTTCGTCGTGGGTTGGGTGGGCAAGGGGTCGCGCCCGGCGGCGATCCGGGCCAGCGCGCGGGCGCTCTGCCCGAGGCCCTCGGGCAGCATCGCCGACGGCGAAGCGCCGGGATGCAGGCGGGCGATGCGCACGCGCAGGACGCCGGGGCGGATGTTGAAGCGCAGGGGCGGCTCCAGCTTCACCGCCTCGCCGTCGATGCCGGCGGGCACGGGGTGGTCGGCATCGACCTCGAAGACCGATGCTGTCCACTCCTGCCACGGTCGCTGCGGCAGGCGTGCACCTTCGCTGGGACCGGTCGGGGCTCCCACGACCGTGATCCCGAGCTGCCCATCGTCGATCCGCGGGCGCGTGCCCGAGCCGACCGCGCGGCCCAGCCGGTAGCGGTTGTTCGAAACCAGGATCGCGGCTCCCGAAGCAGGCTGGTGCTCGCCGGGCCCGGTCCACCGCAGGCCGAGCCCGGTCCCGTCGGGTCCAAGCACCTCGGGCACGGTGTCGAGCAGGGTGCGCAGCTTCGCGTCGCGATAGCCCGTGCGCTGCACCGCGTCGGCGTAGAGCCCGAGCGAGACGTTGTTGACGAACACGCGCCCGTTGACCTCGGCCAGGTCCACGACGCGCTCGCCGCCGTCGACGAACGCGTCGAGGGCGCCGACGACGTCGTCGCGGTCGACGCCGAGGTCGAGCGCGAAGTGGTTGCGCGTGCCGGCAGGGATGCAGGCGTAGGGCAGGTCGAGCTCCGCGGCGATCGCGGCGACGATGGCCTGCGAGCCGTCGCCGCCGGCCATCGCGAGCCCGTCGGCGCCGCCGGCGACCGCGTCGCGCACGAGCCGCTCGAGGTCCCAGGGGGGGCCGAGCTCGATCGGCTCGATCCCGCGCTCGCGCGCCTCGGCGGCCAGCGTGAATCGCTCGGCCTTGCCGCCGCCGGACTTGGGGTTGAAGAACAGCACCGGCCGCTGCGGCGCGGCCACCTGCGGTGGGTGGGCGCGGATAGCGAACGCCGCCCGCGCGCAGGCGCAGCTCAGCACGAGCGCGGCGACGACCAGCAACGCCTCGAGCAGGCGATCGCTTGCCAGCAGGACGATCGCCGCGCCGAGGCCGAGCGCTCCGATCGCCAGGCCGGCGATCCGCACCGCGCCGCGTCGCAGGATGCCGTACCAGGCGGCGGCGGCGGCGACGGCGACGCAGGCGAGCGCGATCAGGCCGCGCGGGAACTCCTGCACCGCGACAACGACCGCGAGCCCGAGGCCGCCGAAGCCAAGGAGGAGGGCGGCAACCGCCGCGATCCGCCGCGCACTCATAGGATCACGCGTGGGTGGACTTCTCTGCCGACGACCCCGCTGCTCGGCGGCCCGGACCCGTCCGCTGGCTGGACGACGCTCAGCGGGTCGACGTCGCGCTCTACGCGGCGATCGCGCAGACGCCGACGCCCACGCTCGATCGCGCCATGGCGCGGCTCTCCCGGGCGGCCAACTACTCCCGCCTGTCGGTGGTCTCGGCCGGCGTCCTTGCCGCGACAGGGGGTCGCCGCGGACGACGGGCCGCGACGATGGGCCTCGCCTCGGTCGCGGTGACGTCGAGCGTCGTCAACCTCGGCCTGAAGCCGCTCGGCCGCCGCCGGCGCCCCGACCGCGCGGCCGAGCAGGTGCCCGTCGCGCGTCACGTGCGCATGCCGTCCTCGACCTCGTTTCCGTCCGGGCACTCCGCCGCCGCGATCGCGTTCGCGACGGGGGTCGGCCACGTGCTCCCGCCGACGGCCATCCCGCTGCACGGACTCGCCGCCCTCATCGCCTACTCGCGTGTCCACACCGGGGTCCACTACCCCGGCGACGTCGTCGCCGGCGCGCTGGCGGGAACCGTGCTCGCCCAACTCACGACACACGCGCTCGACCGCCGCACGGCCCACCGCCGGTAGCTCGTTCATGTCGCTCACGCTGTGCACACCTCGTGAAGGCTCGCCGAACGCCGCTTCGCGGGCATCACCCAAAACGAATGACATCGCGCCGGGCTGTGAGGTCGGCGTGGTGGCGGCGTTCCTGACGACGCTCGCCTTGTCCGGGCGCGAGGCCCCGGGCCCCCCCGGCGGCGGGCAGGCGCGGGCTCGTGCTTCGGAGCCGGTCGCGGGCCGCTGAGCGTCCTTCACCCGATCGTGATGATGAGTCTGCGGCGGTCGTGCGGTGTCATGGAAGAGATGCGCGATCCGAGGAGACCGTGATGGCCAGCAACACCGTCGACACCCACGCCGACCGCTACGGGAACGCGTTCCTGCTCAGCGAGGCGCCCGACCACCAGCTGCCTGCGTCCGGTATGCCGGCGGCGGACGCGATGCGCCTGCTGGGCGAGGAGCTCGTCCTGGACGGGATCCCGATGCGCAACCTCGCGACCTTCGTGACGACGTGGATGGAGCCCGAGGCCCAGGTGATCATCGCCGAGAACCTGCACCGCAACTACATCGATCACGCCGAGTATCCGCAGACCGCAGAGATCGAGCAGCGCTGCATCCGGATGCTCGCCAGCCTGTTCCATGCGCCCGGCGAGACGACGGGCACGCGAACGCAGGGATCATCCGAGGCGATCATGCTCGGCGCCCTGTCGCTGAAGTGGAAGTGGCGCGAGCGGCGTGAGCAGGCGGGCAAGGCGACGGATCGCCCGAACCTCGTGTTCGGCGGCGACGTGCACGTCGTGTGGGAGAAGTTCTGCCGCTACTTCGACGTCGAGCCGCGGATCATCCCCCTGCGCAGCGACAAGCTCACGATCGGCCCAGAGGAGGTCGAGCCGCACGTCGACGAGAACACGATCGGCGTCGCCGCCGTCCTCGGCACGACGTTCACCGGCCACACCGATGACATCGTCGGGATCAACGACCTCCTCGTCCGCCTCCAGGAGGAGCAGGGGTTGGACGTGCCGCTGCACATCGACGGGGCCAGCGGCGGCTTCGTATGGCCGTTCCTGTACCCCGACTCGCCGTGGGACTTCCGTCTCGAGCGCGTGCGGTCGATCAACGTCTCGGGCCACAAGTACGGCCTCGTGTACCCGGGCCTCGGCTGGCTGGTGTTCCGCGACACCTCCGACCTGGCCGACGACCTCGTCTTCTACGAGAACTACCTCGGAAAGACCGACGCGACCTTCACGCTCAACTTCTCCACGGGCTCGAGCATGGTCCTGGCGCAGTACTACACCTTCATCCGTTACGGGCACGACGGCTACCGCTACATCATGGAGACGATGCAGGCCAACGCCCGCACGCTCGGCCAGGAGATCGTCGCGACCGGCCTGTTCGACCTGATCGGAGGCGAGGCGGACGAGCAGCTCCCGCTCGTCGCCTTCAAGCTCGCGGAGGAACGAAACTACGACGAGTTCGACATCGCCTCGCAGCTGGCGGCCGAGCGCGGGTGGATGGTGCCGGCCTACACGCTGCCGCCGAACGCCGAGCACCTCACGATCATGCGCGCGCTCGTCAAGCAGACGCTCGGTCGCTCCCTCATCTCGACGCTGGCCGGCGACATCGCCGACGCCTGTGCGACGCTCGACGAGAAGGGCGGGCTGCACGAGCTTGACCGCCGGCGGGTGAAGACCGGCGTCGGCTACTGACGACGTGCGCGATGGCCGCCGCCCCGGCTACCTGACCCACCCCGTGCGTCGCGGCCTCGCCCGCGGTTCATGCGGTTGGGGTGATGCGGCGCGGCCGGCATGCCGGTAGAAGGAACAGGCATGGGACTCTTGCGACACCGCGATCACGGACCCCAGGGGGAGCGATTCCTCATGCGGGAGAAGCTGCTCTCGATCGGCGACGACTACTGGATCGAGGACAGCGCCGGCGAGCGGGCCTACAAGGTCGACGGCAAGGCCATCCGCTTCCGCGACACCTTCGTCCTCGAGGACACCTCCGGACGGGAGGTCGCCCGGATCCGCGAGAAGAAGCTCACGATCCGCGACAAGGTCGCGATCACACGCGACGGTGACACGGCGGCGACCGTGCACAAGGCGCTGATCGGCATCCGGGACCGCTTCGCCATCGACGTCGAGCACGGCGAGGATCTCAAGGCGCACGGGAACGTGCTCGACCACGAGTACGAGATCGAGCGCGACGGTGAGACCATCGCCACGATCTCCAAGCGGTGGTTCCGCATCCGGGAGTCCTACGGCGTCGACGTCGCCGCCGGCGAGGACACGGCGCTCATCCTCGCCATCACGGTGGCCATCGACACGCTCACGGACCGCGATTGAACGCTGCGCACTCTCGGTTGGTCAGGAAAGGCCCGAGAGGCCCGCGGCGAGGGCGAAGCCGAGCACGGTGACGAGGCCGGCGGGAGGCCCGGCCTTCGCCCTCGCCTCGGGGACCATCGAGTCGACGAGCATCACGAGGAGGGCGCCCGCGGCGAAGCCGTTGATGGCCGCCCGGAGGTCGCCTGAGGTGGCGTCGCCGACGGCGAACCCGCAGACCGTCGCGAGCGTGCACGCCGCCGCGACGACCAGCCAGAGGCGCCGGATGGTCCCGGGCCCCTGACCGGCCGCGCGCAGGTCGGCCGATGCCCCGATCGCTTCGGGCAGATTGGACACGAAGATCGCGACGAGCAGGCCGACGCCGACGCCGCCGCCCGCCGCGACGCCGATCCCGAGGACCATCTGCTCGGGGATGCCGTCGAGGAGCGCGCCGAGGGCCAGCGCGGCTCCGCCGCCACGGCCGCCGCGTTCGATCAAGCGGTCGAGGCCGAAGTAGGTGAGCGCGCCGATCGCCAGGCCGGTGCCGACCGCGCTCGGCCCCCCGATGCGGGCGCCCTCTTCGGCGAGGTCGAAGCTCACGGCGCTGATCAGCGCGCCCGCCCCGAAGGCGAGGACGAGCCCGACCAAGTGCTCCGGCCAGCGCCGCGCAACCCCGAGGAACCCGCCGAGGATCAGCGACGACGCCGCCAGCGCGCCCCACCCGATCGCGGCGCCCACGTCTCAGCGGTCCCCGCCGGGAGCAGCGTCCCGGCCGGTCGCGCGGGCGTCGAGCACGTGGCTCATCGTTAGCAGCAAGTGCCGGGCATCGCCGGAGCGGGTGTTCGCGAAGGTGGTCACCGGCAAGGGTGCGGCTCAGCGCTCGCCCGGCACGACGAGCCCGGACTCGTAGGCCAGGACGACGAGCTGCGCGCGGTCGCGCGCGTCGAGCTTGGAGAACAGCCGCGCGACGTGGGTCTTCGCGGTCAACGGCGACAGGATGAGCTCGTCGGCGATCTCGCCGTTCGACAGGCCGCGCCCCACCAGCGCGAGGACCTCCCGCTCGCGCGGCGTGAGCTCCTCGAGGCGGTCGTCCTCGGACGGGACGGGCGGGGCGGCACGCTCCTGCCGGACGAACGCCTCGATCAGCCGGCGGGTCAGCCGCGGCGCGAGCAGCGCCTCGCCGTCGGCCACCACGCGCACCGCCGCCAGCAGGTCGGGCGGATCGATGTCCTTGAGCAGGAACCCGGACGCCCCGGCGCGCAGCGCGCCGAAGACGTACTCGTCGAGCTCGAACGTCGTGAGCACGACGACGCGCGTGCTCGCCAGCCCGGGATCGGCGGTGATCCGCCGCGTCGCCTCGAGGCCGTCCATCCGCGGCATGCGGATATCCATGAGCACGACGTCGGGCCGCGCGCGCCGGGCCAGCTCGAGGGCCTCCACGCCGTCGGAGGCCTCCCCGACCACGTGGACGTCGGGCTCGGCGTTCAGCAGCGCCCGGAAGCCGGCGCGCACGAGGGCCTGGTCGTCCGCGAGCAGGACGCCCGTCACGAACGTGCCTGGGCCGGCGCGAGCGGGAGCGTCGCCTGCACCCGCCAGCCGCCGTCCTCACCGGGGCCCGCCGACAGGGTCCCGCCGAGGGCCTCCGCGCGCTCGCGCATGCCGCGGACGCCAGCGCCCGTTCCTTCTGTCGAGCCGGTGCGGCCGGGTCCGTCGTCCGTGACGACGATCGTGAGCATGTCCTCGTCGACGCGCACGACGACGCTGACGGCCTGCGCGTCGGCGTGCCGCAGGACGTTCGTGAGCCCCTCCTGGACGATCCTGTAGCCGGCCGAGTGCACCGGCGTGGGCACCATGCCGACGGCGTCGACGTCGACCCTGACCTCCACGCCCGTCGCGCGGAGCTGCTCGGCGACGGCGTCGAGGTCGCCGAGCCCCGCCGCCGGCCCGACGGGTGCCGCCTGGTCGCGGTCGCGCAGGACCCCGAGCGTCGCGCGCAGGTCGGCCAGCGCGTCACCGCTCGTGCGCTTGATGTGCAGCAGCGCCTCGCGGGCCTCGCCGGCGTCGCGCTCGATGAGGTGAGCGGCGACGCCGGCCTGGACGTTGATGGCGACCATCGCGTGCGCCACGACGTCGTGGACCTCGCGGGCGATCCGCAGCCGCTCGTCGCCCAGCCGGCGCTCGGCGTCCGCCTCGCGTGCGGCGACCTCGCGCTCGAGCGCCGCCCGGTTGTGCCACATCAGGTAGCCCAGGGCGAGCGCGAGCTCGCACAACGCGAGGTTGCGCAGGGTGAGCGAGACGAGCTCCTCGCCGTTGTCGCTGAACGGCAGGACGCTCACGAGCACGCACGGCGCGACCGCGACGGCGGCGATGACGGTCTGGCGCCGGCCGTAGTCGCGTGCCAGGTCGAACAGCGCCCACGCCGGGATCGCCACCACCGTCGTGCCCGGCTCGAAGTTCCACAGGGCGAGGACGACGCCACCGACGAGCAGCGGCGCCATACCGAAGAAGCCCAGCCGCGGGCGCAGGGCGAGCGGCAGGGTCGCCACGTAGGCGATGACGACGCTGAGGAGGTCGACCTGATCCCCCTTCTCCGACAGGACGCCGTCGAGGAGCAGGATCGGGGGCAGGACGATGACCGGCAGCCACCGCTGGAGCGTCGGGCTGGCGAGTCTGCCGGTCACCCTGCGAATCGTACGCGCGCCACCTCAGCCCGCCGCGGGCGTGCGCACCGCGGTCTCGCTGATCGCGACCTTGCCGTGCAGGCGGCGCAGCGGCCGGGGCGACCACCAGTTCCACTTGCCGAGCAGCGCCATCAGCGACGGGACCAGCAGCGTGCGGACGACGAAGGCGTCGATGAGCACGCCGGTCGCCGCGGCGATCCCGATCTGCTGGATGAACGAGATCGAGCTCGTCGCGAAGACGCCGATCGCCACCGCGAGCAGGATCGCCGCGGCGGTCACCACCCGTCCCGTCCGCGCCAGGCCGACGGCCACCGCCTCACGCTCGCTCTCGCCGTTGTCGCGCGCCTCCTTGATCCGGCCGAGCAGGAACACGCCGTAGTCGGTCGACAGCGCGAACACGATCGCCGCGGTCACGAGGAAGTCGGTGGGCTCGATGCCGCCGTTGGACGTGTAGCCGAGCAGGTCCTCGAAGCGGCCGTCCTGGTAGATGAACAGCAGTGGCGAGAGCGCGGCCCCGACGGTCAGGGCGTTCATGACGATCGCCTTCGCCGGCAGCACGACCGAGCCCGTCATCAGCCACAGCACCAGGAAGGTCAGGGCGCCCAGCAGCAGGAGTGCGGACGGCAGCCGGGAGGCGATCGTCGCCTGCTGGTCGGCGAACTCCGCGGCCGGGCCCGTCACCGCCGTCTCGAGCCGGGGGTCCAGGTCGCGGATCCGATCGACGACGTCCTGGGCGGTGCCGCCCGCCGGGTCGCCCGGCACGCTCACGGTCAGCCGCCACGTGTCATCGCCGAGGTCGGCGGGAGCGGCGACGGAGCGCACGCCCTCGAGCCCGCGCACCTGCCCGGCGAGCTCGCTCACGGCGGCCGCCTCCGACGACGGGGCGGTGACGGCGACGGTGACCGGCGTCGCGCCGGCGCCGCCGAAGTCGCGCTGGATCGCGTCGGCGACGACGCGCGAGCTCTGGTCGGTCGGGATCACGGTCGCGTCAACCGGTGTCCACCGTGCGCCGAGCGCCGGCAGGGCGACGGCGAGCATGACGGCGGCGGTCACGACGGCGACCGTGCCCGGCCGCCGCATGACGGCGTGCGCCAGTCGATGCCAGCGGTCCTGGGCGGCCGCGGCGCCCCCGTCACGCTTGCGCAGCAGCTTGTGGCCCCACATCGCCAGCAGCGCGGGCGCGATGGTCAGCGAGGCGATGGCGGCGACGATCGCGACGCTCGCGCCGGCGATGCCCATCGACTCCGCGAAGCCGAGCGGGAAGACGGTCAGGGTGATGAGCGCGGCGGCGACCGTCGCGGCCGAGAAGACGACGGTGCGGCCGGCCGTGGCCATCGTCGTGCGCACCGCGGCGCCGGGAGTGACTCCGGTACCCAGCTCCTCGCGGAAGCGGGTGACGAGGAACAGCGTGTAGTCGATCGCCAGACCGAGGCCGAGGCCGATCACGAGGTTCAGCGCGAACACGTTGATCGCGTAGAGCTGGTTGACGCCGGTCAGCACGAGGAACGTGCCGAGCACGGTCGTCACCCCGACGACGAGCGGCAGGATGGCTGCGCGGCCGCGGAAGAACAGGAGCGAGAGCACCAGCAACAGCGGGAAGGCCAGCATCTCGGCGCGCCCGAGATCCTCCGACACCGTCTCGCCGATCTGGAGCTCGGAGACCGCGGAGCCGCCGACGGTGACCCTCGGGTCCGCCTCGAAGGCGGTCAGCGCGGCGTCGGCGACGTCCTCCTCGTCGGCGTCGGCGCGGATCGTGCCGGTGACCAGCGCGCTGTCGCCGTTTCGCGACAGGCCGGCGCGGGTGGCGTCGGCGACGCCAGGTACGCGGGCGAGCTGACCGGCCGCCGCCTGCGCCCGTTGCTCCAGGCTTCCGGCGGACCCGCCGACGAGCAGGACGACGCCTGCCGACGTCTGCCGTCCGCTCGCGCGCTCGAGCTGCTCGGCGGCGCGGCTGGACTCCGACGATTGCGCCGTGAACCCCCCGCCGGACTCGAGCTGGCCGACGATCGGGCCGCCCACGACGCCCGCGAGGGCGACGAAGGCGAGCAGGAGGATGAGCGTGCGCCGGGGGCGCGCGGCGGAGAGGCTGCCAAGACGTTCGAGCATGCACTGCATGCTCGACGGCGGCGAGCCGTCGCGCATCGGCCCGGGGGAGGCACTTCACGGCCGTCGCCCTGCTCCCGGGGGAGTACGCGGCCGGCCCGCCGATCTGCGCGGGCCGCATCGCGCTCACGCCTTGCTCGGCTGCCGCGCGTTCGCGACCGCCCACCCCAGCGCGTAGTCGGCGATCTCTTCCCACCCGTCCTGCGCGGGCATGAGGTGCGCGCGGCCCTCGAACTCCACGATCTCCGTGGTCGTATTCGACTTGTAGTGCTTGGCGTTCGAGCGCTGGACCGACGGCGGCATCAGGTGGTCGTGCTCACCCGAGATGAACAGCAGCGGCGCGCGGTCGTCGTTGTGGTAGTCGACCCAGGTCTCCTGGTGGCCGGGCTTGACGTTCGAGAGGACGTTGTCCCAGAAGATGCCGCCCGACGCCGGGATGTGCAGCCGCTCGTACAGCTCGCGCGACTGCTCCTCGGGGAAGCCGTTGGTGAACGCGTACTGCCACTGCTCGTAGGTGAACCCCACCGCCCGGTGGCGGTTGGCCGGGTTCTTGAGCACCTCGAACGTGGCCTTGATCTGCGACAGCGGCACCACCCGCACGCCCTCGGTGGGGGCGGAGTTGATCCCGACGCCGGCCGAGCCGTAGCCGCGGTCCATCAGCAGCTGGGTCATCACGCCGCCGGCCGAGTGGCCCATCAGGATGGGCTGCTCCTCGAGCTCGTCGATGACCGAGGCGAGGTGGTCGACGATCGCGGGGACCGTCAGCTGCTCGATCGGCGTCGGGTCGGCGTTGAGCGCCTCGACCTCGACCTCGAGCCCGGGGTAGGCGGGCGTGAGGACCCGATGGCCGGCGGCCTCGTAGTAGTCCTTCCAGTTCTCCCAGCTGCGCGGCGTGACCCAGAAGCCGTGGATCAGCACGATGGTCTGCGGAGTGGTCTGCTCGGCGCTCATGGCGCTCCTCTCGAACGGGTGTCGCTGACGGTACCGGCGCTCGCCGACCTGCGCCGCCGGGCCCTGGAGCCGGCTGTCAGAGCTTCGCCCGAGCGCCGCCGCGCGGCTCGAGCAGACGCTCCGCTCGTGGCTGCTGCACGGGGGCCGCCGCGACGACGTCGCGGCCGAGCTCACGGTGCACCCGCAGACCGTCCGGTACCGGATGACGCAGCTGCGCGAGCTCTATGGCAGCCGGTTGCATGATCCGGCGGTGGTCCTCGAGCTCGTGATCGCCCTCAGGCCCCCACGCGCCGCGCTCGCCACGGGGCCGCCCTCTACGTGACTGCCCGCGCCTGCAGCCAGGCGACGATGTCGTCCATGACGCGATCGCGGTCGGGGCGGGGCTCGTTGAGCAGCTCGTGGAAGAAGCCGTCGTAGAGGCGCAGCTCCTTGTCGGCCGATCCGGCCCGTTCGACGATCCTGCGGCTGCCTTCGGGTGAGGTGATCCGGTCGGCGGTCCCGTGCACGATGAGCAGCGGGAGCCGCAGCGTCGGTGCCTCGGAGTGGAACCGCGCGAACGCGGTCAGCATCTCGCCGACGGTGCGGGCGGGCTGCGGGCGCTTGTGGATCATGGGGTCGTCCACGTAGGCCTGCAGCTCGGCTGGGTCGCGCGTCAGGTTGCTCTGGTCGATCGTGTAGGCGGGCGCGCGCGGCACCAGGACCGAGGCCAGCGCAGCCGGGACGCGCAGGGCGAGCGGCGTCGCGGGGAGGTCCTTGTAGGACGTGGCCGGCGCCGAGAGCACGAGCCCCGCGAGCTTGTCCTGGTGAGCAAGGGCGTAGGCCAGCGCGATGGCGCCGCCCATGCTGTGGCCGAGCAGGAACACACGCCCGCCCGCCCCGCCGGGCGTCTCCGCGCGAGCCATCTCGACGACGGCGTCGAGATCCGTGACCGCGTTGGCGAGGCGGTCGACCACTCCCCGCGGACCCTCGCTGATCCCGTGGCCGCGGTGGTCCGGGGCCCAGGTCTTGAAGCCCGCGGCGGTCAACCGCTCGGCCAGGCGGGCGTAGCGCTCTCCGTGCTCGCCGTAGCCGTGCGCGATCACCACGTGCGCCCCCCGTGACGCGGCCCCGGAGCCAGGTGCCCACGCGCGCCAGCCGATGCGAAGCCCACCGGCGCCGCTGAACTGGCCCGCAGTGCGTCGGAGGGGCACCGCGTTCAGGTGGCCAGGGCGGCGTAGGGGTCGGGGACGCTGCGGCGTATGCGGCGCCGCGTCCATGGTCTCGACGCTCAGGACCCCGCGGCCTGCGCTTGTGTCGGGTGAACACCCGAGCGGCGCGAGGCCTGCATCGGCCGTCCTCTGCTTCACCGCAGCGGATTGTAGGTCGCTCACATCCCCGGTGGGCGAGGATCTGGTGGCCCCGACCTGTCTCCTCTTCGCGTGCGCGGGTACTGAGCCGCGCGCACGAGGAGGAGGCGGCGGCGTGCACGTCGCGCGGTGGCGGGAGGTCGTGATCGATGGGAGGAGGGATCCAGGAGCTTCGCGGCGCGCGTATGCGATGGCTGATCGCCGCGGCGGTCGCGGTCGGCCTGGGCCTCGCCGTTGCCGCTCCGGCAGGGGCGGCGGTGCCCGCGCGATGCACCGGCTCGCATTGGGTCGGCGCCTGGGGCGCGGCGCCCGCGTACGCGTCGATGCCGGGCTACACCGGCCAGACACTGCGGATGGTGGTCACGCCGGCGGCCGGCTGGCGCGGGTGCGGCTGACGAACCGCTACGGCACGGCGCCGGTGACGATCGCACGCGGCGCCGACGCCGTATCCGATCCCGTGCGGATCAGCTTCCGTCCGTTCCCGCAGCACGCGGAGGCGTCTGTGGGGCCATCGCAGCAAGCCGCCGACAGCGGGAGCTTGGCGGGATGACCAGGGTCGACTCCATCTGACCGCGCTCGAGCGACCGGAACGACCGATTCAAGCCCGCACGCGCCAACGCCGATGAGGCGGGCAGGGCCGGTAGGCGGCCTCCCCCTTCCCAGACGGCTCCCAGCGGGGCCGAGAGGAGTTCATATGCGGTCCCATCGGCGAACGACGGGAAGGCTGGCGCCGGCGCTCTGCGCCGCGTTCATGCTGGCCGTCCCCAGCTCGGCATCCGCCGCCACGATCGCCAACGGCGGCTTCGAGGCCGGCGCCTTCACCGGCTGGACCAAGAGCACCCAGGGGTCTGGCGACTGGTACGTCTACTCCGGAACCACGGTGCCATCCGGCCAGTCCGTCGCGGCCCCGCCACAGGGGACGAAGGCGGCCGCGACCGACCAGTCGGGCCCGGGTTCGCACGTGCTCTACCAGGACGTCGCGCTGGAGGCGTCGGCGAGGCACACGCTGACCTTCAAGCTCTACTACCGCAGCAGCGCCTCGCTCGTGAGCCCGAACACGCTCGAGCACACGGGCTCGGCCAACCAGCAGTACCGCGTCGACGTCATGGGTCCGGCGGCGCCCATTCGCTCCGTCTCCGCCGCCGACGTGCTGGCCACCGCCTTCAAGACGACGCCCGGCGACCCGACCACGCTCGCACCGACGACGATCACCCTCGACCTCACGCCCTTCGCCGGGCAGACCGTCCGGCTGCGCTTCGCCGAGGTTGACAACCAGAGCAACTTCACCGCGAGCGTCGACGACGTCGCGATCGACACGGTCCTCATCGACAGCGCGGCGCCCGAGACGACGATCACCGCGGGGCCGGCCGACGGCGAGACGACGAGCACGAGCACCCCGGCGTTCGAGTTCGCCTCGGGCGAGTCCGGCTCGAGCTTCGCGTGCTCCGTCGACGGCGGCGCAGCCTCGGCGTGCACCTCACCGTTCACCGCCACCACGCTCGACGACGGCACGCACACCTTCTCGGTCGCGGCCACCGACGGGGCCGGCAACACGGATACGACGCCGGCCACTCGGAGCTTCACCGTGAGCACCCCGCCCGTGGACGTGGCCGCCGAAACGCCCGCTCCCGCGGCTGCGCCACCCGCGAACTGCGTCTCCCGGCGGAAGTTCACGATCCGGCTTCGCCCAGCGAACGTGCCGCTCGTCTCGGCGGTCGTGAAGGTGCGCGGCAAGCGCGTCACCGCCCGCAGGAGCAAGGGCCGGATGACCGCCGCCATCGACCTCCGCGGGCTGGCCAGGGGCACGTACGCGGTGACCGTCGACGCGCGCGACGCCAGGCAGCGGCACTTCAAGGAGACGCGCCGCTTCCGTACCTGCTGAGCGCTGGTCGCCCGGCCCGGTGCGCCAACGCGCCCGCGCGACGATCAGTCCGGGTACTCGTCCTTTCGCCAGGCGCGGGGCTCCTCAGCCTCGGGCTTCGGCGTTCGCTCGAGCAGGAACGAGTGGTACGGCGCAACGAACGGATCGGGCGCCATCACCGTGTAGGTGTGGTACACGCTCCCGTTCTCACGCGCGAAGGCTATGAAGCTCGGGCCCTCGCGCAGGCCGTCCTCGAGCTTGGCTCCGACCTGCCGCCCCCAGTCCTCGAGCCACTCGGGCGGGTCGTCGATCATCCCCCTGACCTCGGGGATCTCCTGCGCCTGCTCGGGCGTGAGGGCGAGCCCGAAGTCGAACGCAAACTCCGTCCCATACGTCGAGACGTACGGGAACTGCCAACCCATCCGCTCCCGGTAGGCGAGGAGTCGATCGATCGGCGCGCGCGAGAAGCAGATCAGCGTCACGTCGCGGTGGTTCAGGTGCACGCGCGTGGCGTCGAGCTCATCCCCCAGGTTCGAGCAGCCCGGGCACGCGCCGAGCTCGTAGTCGGGCCCGAACATGATGTTGTAGGCGAGCAGCTGCGAGCGCCCGTCGAAGAGCTCGACGAGCGACTTCTTCCCGTCCTCGGTGTCGAACCGGTACTCCTTCTCCACCGGAACCCAGGGAAGCTGACGCCGCTGCTGGGTCACCCTCTGGCCGAGCTTTGCCTGCTCGGCTTCGAGCTTCGCAAGTTCGTCGCGAGCCGCCTGCCATTCCTCGCGGCTTCCAATCGTGTGCGCGGGCATCGTTCACCTTCCCTTGGTCGTTCGTCCTACATGCTCGCAGCGTTCGAGGGTGGTGCAACGCGCACCCTCCTGAGGGGCTGGCCGCACCCGCCGGCCGTGTTATTCCGCCCCTCGGGACGCAGGGAGGCCTCATGGGCCCGGGTCAGGAGCGCTGGGAGTCTGCGCACGTGGCCCAGCAGAACTCTCGAACCCACTCGGAGGAGCTTCCCCGCATGCAACCCCGCAATCTCGCGGCGCGCGCCGGACGATGGAGCGCGACCCATCGCAAGACAGCGATTCTCGGCTGGATCCTGTTCGTCGCGCTCGCCACCGTGATCGGCGGCCAGGTCGGCCAGCAGAACCTCGAGTCGTCGAAGATGGGCAACGGCGAGTCCAAGCGCCACGACATCATCGTCGACAACGCCGGCTACCCGGATGAGGTCGGCGAGCGCGTGCTGATCCAGGGCAAGGGCTCGATCAAGGCCGATGGTCCTGAAGTCGAGGCCGCGGTCAAGGACGTCGTCAATCGCCTGGAGCAGATCAAGGGCGTCTCCGACATCGAGAGCCCGCTCAACCCGTCCGATCGCGCCAGCACCGTCTCGAAGGACGGCCGCTCGGTGCTCGTGAACTTCACGCTGCCCGGCAAGGCCGAGACCAAGGAGGAGAAGCAGGCGCTGGAGAGCGCGGCCGACGCTCCGCTCGCGGCTGTCGCCGCCGTCCAGAAGGCGCACCCCGACGTGCTCGTGCAGGAGCACGGCGGCGCATCCGAGCGCAAGGCGCTTGGCGCGACAGAGCGCGCCGACGAGGCGAAGTCCACGCAGATCTCGATGGGCGGCACGCTCATCATCCTGCTGCTCGTGTTCGGCGCGGCCGTCGCGGCCGGCGTCCCGCTGCTGCTCGGAGTCTCCGCGTTCGTGGCCACCACCGGGCTGCTCGGGCCGGTCAGCCAGCTCACTCCACTGCATGAGGCCGTCCAGATCGTGACGATGCTGATCGGCCTGGCCGTCGGCGTCGACTACGCGATGTTCTACCTGCGGCGGATGATGGAGGAGCAGGACAAGGGCCGCTCGTCCGATGTCGCCCTGGACATCGCCGCCACCACCTCCGGTCGCGCCGTGCTGATCTCCGGCTTCACCGTCATGGTCGCGATGGCGGGCATGTTCTTCTCGGGCAACGCGATCTTCACGTCCTTCGGGGTCGGCACGATCATCGTCGTCGGCGTCGCGATGATCGGGTCGCTGACGTTCCTGCCGGCGGTGCTGTCCTACCTCGGCCAGAAGGGCTGGCTCGAGAAGGGCCGCGTGCCCTACATCGCCAAGCGTCGGCACAAGGCCAACGGCGAGTCGCGCGTCTGGAACGCGATCCTGACCCGCGTCCTGGCGCGCCCGGTCGTCTCGGTGATGCTCGCCGGCGGCCTGCTCGTCGCGCTCTCGATCCCGGCGCTCGGCATGCAGTTCAAGGAGGCCGGCACGGAGGGGCTGTCGCGCAGCGAGCCGATCATCCAGACGCTGGACCGCATCGACGCCGCGTTCCCAGGCGGCAGCGTGCCCGCCAGCGTCGCCGTCAAGGCCGAGGACGTCACGGCGCCCGAGGTTCAGACCGCGATCAAGCAGCTCCACGACAAGGCGATCGCCAGCGGCGAGCTGTCGGAGCCTTCCAGCGTCACGATCAACCCGGACAAGACCGTCGCGATGGTGACGCTCTCGGTCAAGGGCAAGGGCACCGACGCGGCGTCCAACCACTCGCTGGAGGTCCTGCGCGAGGACGTCGTCCCCGCCACCGTCGGCAAGCTGACGAACGCGGAGGTCGCGGTGGGCGGCATGACCGCCTGGTCGAAGGACTTCCTCGACACGATGAAGTCGCACCTCCCGATCGTGTTCGGGTTCGTGCTCGCGATGGCGTTCATCCTGCTGCTGGTCACGTTCCGCTCGATCGTGGTGCCGATCAAGGCGATCATCCTCAACCTGCTGTCGGTCGGCGCGGCCTACGGCGTGCTGACGCTGGTCTTCCAGGACGGCCACGGGGAGAAGGCGCTCGGGTTCACCTCGGTCGGCGGCATCACGCCGTGGCTGCCGCTGTTCCTGTTCGTCGTCCTGTTCGGGCTGTCGATGGACTACCACGTGTTCGTGCTCAGCAAGGTCCGTGAGCTCGTCGACCGCGGGGTGTCCACCGAGCGGGCCGTCGCGGAGGGCATCAAGAGCACCGCGGGCGTGATCACCGGCGCGGCCGCGGTCATGGTCGTCACCTTCGCGGCGTTCGCCACGGGCTCCGACCAGCAGATGAAGCAGCTCGGCGTCGGCCTCGCCGTCGCGATCCTGATCGACGCCACGATCGTCCGCGCGGTGCTGCTGCCCGCGACGATGAAGCTGCTCGGCGAGCGCAACTGGTGGCTCCCCAAGCGCCTCGGCTGGCTGCCCAAGCTCGAGCACGAGCCGCAGGTCGCCCCCGCCTCCGCCTGATCCATCTCACACGCGATGAAGCACCGGGGCGCCCGCCACATGGCGGGCGCCGCGGCGTTCGGATCCGAGAGCTGCTGGCCCGGAGGGCGATCCCTGTGCCGCGGCGACTATGAGAACGCCCAACCGGGGAACGAGCACGCATGACCGAGCCGTTCGTCATCGCTCCGGAGGGCGAGCTGGACCTGGACGCCGCACGGGCGCTGGCGCCCGAGCTGAACGAGGCCGCGGACGCAGCCTACCCGCGGCTCATCGTCGATCTGTCCCGCGTGACGTTCGTCGACTCATCAGGCCTCGGCGCCATCCTGCAGGCGCATCAGCGTCTGCAGCGTCAGGGCCGCGACGTCAAGGTCGTGGCTCCGAACGGCAGCGCCGCCGCGGTGCTGATCGACCTGGCGGGGTTGCGCTCGAGCCTGGCGGTGTGCGCGTCGCTGCCCGCGGCCATGGGCTGAAGTCAGCCGGTTCCCGCGGGAGCGGATTCGCCGGCGTGCCGGGGTTGATCGCCGCCGTGGACGGGGACAGTTGCACGGAGGATCACAGTCCCCGCAGGCTCCGGCGGCCCTTCAGCGATGACTCACGCGATCACCGAGATTCCCGAGGACGAGCTGACTGCGCGGGCGGGGACGATGCTCATGGAGGCGCTGCGCCGCACCCATCTGAGTCCGGCGCACGACGTGAGCACGGTGGTCGCCGAGGAGGCGCGTGCGATCGGCATCAGCGCCCTGGTCCTGTACCTCGTCGACTACGAGCAGACGATGCTCGTGCCGGTGCCCGGACCCGATACCGGCGATCGCGAGCCGATGTCCGTGCAGGGCACCGTCGGCGGCCGCTCGTACGCGGCGAGCTCCATCCTGGACACGCAGGTCGGCGAGGGCCGGCGCGTCTGGTTGCCGCTCCTCGACGGCACGGAGCGCATGGGCGTGATGGAGATGACCTTCCGAGGGACTGAGGAGGAGCTGTCGGCGCACGCGCTGGCGGTCGTCGAGCGCTACGCGCACTTCGTCGCCGGCGTGATCGTCACCAAGGATGCCTACAGCGACGTCTTCAAGATCCTGCGTCGCCGCAAGGAGCTGACGACGGCGACCGAGCTGGTGCGCGAGATGGTGCCGCCGTCGGTGATGGCAACCGACAACTTCGTGCTGGCGGCGGTGCTCGAGCCGGCCTACGACGTCGGCGGGGACGCCTACGACTACGCCCTCAACGACGACGTCCTCCACCTCGGGATCTTCGACGGCGTCGGACACGGCCTGGCCGCCGCCGGCGTGTCGACGTTCGCGCTGTCGGCATACCGGCACAGCCGGCGCTGCGGCCAGGACCTCCCCGCGACGTACGACGCAATCGACGCTGAGGTCGCCGAGCAGTACCCCTCCGGCCGCTACGTGACCGCGTGCCTCGCCCAGCTCGAGGTCGGCACCGGCCGGCTTCGGTGGGTCAGCGCCGGTCATCCCGCCCCGCTGCTGCTGCGCGGCGGCCGCTTCGTCAAGGAGCTCGACGTCAAGCCCTTGCCGCCGATGGGTCTCGGGTTGGCCGAGCGTCCGCCGATCCTCGGCGACGAGTCGCTTCAGCCCGGCGACATGGTCCTCTTCTACACCGACGGCCTGACCGAGTCCCGACGCCGCGACGGCAGGCTCTTCACCACCGAGCGCCTCGCGGAGTTCATCGAGCGCCAGGCCGGCAGCGGCGAGGCTGCTCCCGACACGCTCCGCCGACTGCGCGAGGCGATCATCGAGCGCGGCGAAGGCGCGCTGCGCGACGACGCCACCGCTCTTCTGTTGGAGTGGCGGCGCGGCAGCCAACGGGCCGTGCTGCCCCAGACGGTCCTCGACACATGAACGCGGCTGACCGTGTCGTCGCCGTGAGACGAGCGTTGCGAGCCGGCGCCCGACGTCCACCCCCACCAGAGCGAGCGCTTCGCCGTGCGCCGCGGGAGGCTGCGCGTGACGCGTGGATGGCGCGTGCACCTGCTGGGGCCCGGCGACGAGCTCGAAGTAGCGCCGGGCACGCCGCATACCTTCGCCGTCGAGGGGCCGGACGAGGTCGAGGTCCGCGTGGACTTCGTCCCGGCCGGTGACATGGAGGGCTTCCTCGTCGCGATGGCCGGGCTGGCCCGCGACGGCGGCCTGACCGACCGCGGTCGGCCCCGCCTGCGGCCGGTGGCCGCGGTGGCGCAGCGCCACGCTGGCGACGTCCGGCTCGCCTGGGTTCCAGGGCGAGCGCAGGACGTCGCGCTCGCGCTGCTGGCGTGGCCCAGGGCGGTGGCCTGGCGAGGCACGGGTGCCCCCGCGCCGCCGCCTGAAGCCTGATCGTCGGGCGGCTCCCTTATCGGCCGTGGAAGGTGGGCTCTCGCTTCTCGGCGAAGGCCTGTGCCGCTTCGCGGTGGTCGTCCGTGGTGCCCGTGTGGAGATGGTGGGTGGCCTCGAGGTCGAGGACCTCCTCGAGCGGGGAGGTGAGTGACCGGTTGAGGTTCTCCTTCATGTACCGGTACGCGATGCGGGGGCCGGCGGCGAGGCGGCGGGCTCGGTCGACCGTCTCGGCGAACGTCTCGATCGCGTTGACGAGCCCGAGCTCGAGCGCCTGGTCGGCGCCGACGCGCTCGGAGAAGAAGTAGAGCTCGCGCGCCTTCGCCGGGCCGACGAGCCTCGTGAGGAACCACGTGCCGCCGTAGTCGCCCGCGAAGCCGACACGTGCGAACGCCGTCGTCACGAACGCCTCGGGGGTCGCGTACCGCAGGTCGCACGCAAGCGCGAGGGAGAGGCCGGCGCCCGCGGCGGCCCCCGGGAGGAACGCGATCGTCGGCTTGGGCATCCGGTGCAGTCGGCCGGCGGTGTCGCGGTGGTTGAGCCGCTGCCGGTGGACCTGCACGTCCCACGGCACCTCGGCGCCGACGCCCGACGCCATGTCCTTGACGTCGCCGCCGGCGCAGAACGCCCCGCCCGCGCCGGTGACCACGACGGCTCCGACGTCGTCGTCGACCTCGACCGCGGCGAGCGTCGAGGCGAGCGCCTCCAGCAGCGCGCGCGACAGCGCGTTGCGCCGGTCGGGGCGGTTGAGCGTCAGCACGGCGACGCCGTCCTCGACGCGGGCGAGCAGGTCGTCGGTGCCGGTGTCGATCTCGCGCATCGCCGTACCCTAGGCGCGGCCCATGCTCAGGCTCCGCCAGGCGGTCCTCGTCGCGCGCGATCTCGACGCGGTCGTCGCCGACCTCCGCGCCCACCTGCCGCTCGCTGACCCATTCCACGATCCCGGCGTCGGCCACTTCGGCCTCCGCAACGCCGTCATGGCCCTCGGCGACACGTTCGTCGAGGTCGTCTCGCCGATCGCCGACGGCACCGCGGCCGGCCGGCACCTCGATCGCCTCGGCGGCGACGGCGGCTACATGGCGATGTTCCAGATCGATCAGATCGCAGCGGCGCGGGAGCGGATCGCTCGGCTGGGCGTCCGCGTCGTCTTCGAGTTCGAGCAGCCCGACGTCGTCGACCTCCACCTCCACCCGGCCGACGTGCCCGGGGCGATCGTCGCCCTCGATCGCATGGACCCGCCGGAGTCGTGGCGCTGGGGCGGCCCGGCATGGGAGGCGCAGGCGCCCGCCCAGACCGGCCCGGGGCGCGTGACCGGGATGACGCTGACCGCGGCCGATCCCGACGCGCTGTCGCAGCGGTGGGCCGCCGTCCTCGGGGCCGAGCGATCAGACGGGGACGATCGCCCTCGACGGCGGCGAGCTGCGGTTCGAGGCGGGGGACCGAGACGGCATCGCCGCGTTCCACGTCGAAGGGACCGCGCACGACGTCGACATCGGCGGCGTGACGTTCACGGCGCGCTGACGGACGCCGGTTGAGGCAGGACGTGGATTGGTCGTGTCCGTGCGATGCCCCGGTCCACCCACCAGGCTCTGCCGTTCGCCGAGGCCCGCCGCCGGGTCAGACGGGTACCAGCTCGGGCCTCGGAGTGGGCAGGGCGTCCGCGAGCTCCCGGCGCGAGCTGATGCCGAGCTTTGAGAACACCTCCGCGGGCGCGCTGTGGCTGATCAGCCCTCCGAGACGGTCCCTGTTCAAGCTCGTCCCGACCTCGCCGGCGCCCGCGCCGAGCAGCGTTTCACCGCCCCCGCGCGCTCCACGCCCGTTGGTCAACGGCCCACTTGGTCCGGGCCGCTGGAAGTCCTCCAAGTTCGAGGTGCCCTTCGCGATCACGGTCGGGACGTCCGGCTGGATTGGGGACGTGAGCGCCGACAGCGTCTTCATCGGGCGGACCGACGACCGAACGGTCACGCTCTCAATCGACGCGCCGAGGCAGATCTTCACGTCGAGCACTCGTTACCGCCGGCAACGCCGGCTCGTACCCTCGCGTCAGTCGCGCGAGGACGCCGTCCAGCAGCAGGTCGACCGCACGCGCCGGCTCCTGTCCAGCGGGGAACGTCGCCGCCTGGGCAGCCTCCACGACGTCTGTGCTGTCGGCAAAGCCGCTGCGGAGCGCCGCCCAGAGCGCTTCCAGGTGCGTCTCGCGCGCGAGTTCCGGATCGAGCGGTTCCAGGCGCTTCGCGGCGGCGCTGAGCAGAGAAGGCGTCTCCCTGCCGGGTGTCCGGGCGAACGCGACCTGGGCGCGCAGGCGCCGACCTCGCGCGCTGCGAGGCCCCGAGCGGCGAGGTCGTCGCGCCGTGAGCAGGCGCCGGCTGCCTCGAGCGCCCCGGCGTCGAGCTTCAGCCGCGCTGCCGCCAGCGCGCGTGTGCCGCGCTGGGAGGGCCCCGGGCTGAGCTCGGCCGCCCGCTCGAGGAACGCGGCTGCCGCCGCTACGCCACCGCGCGCCTTCGCCCGCGAAGCCGATCGCTCGAGCTCGGCGGCCACGCTCTCGTCAGGGCCGGGTGCCGCGTGCGCGAGGTGCCAGGCTCGGCGGTCTGGGTCTCGCTCCGGATCGGTCGCCGAGGCGAGTGCCTCGTGCGCCCGGCGACGCTCGCTCGGCGTCGCGGCTCGATATGCCGCCGACCGTACGAGCGGATGCCGGAACCGGACGCGCCGACCGAGCTCGACCAGGCCGGCGTCCTCGGCCGGAACCATGTCGGCGGCGCCCACGCCCAGCCGGCCGGCGGCCTCCACGATCACCGTCGCGTCACCGACGGTCTCCGCCGCCGCGACCAGCAGGGCCCTCTGCGTCTCCAGCGAAAGCGCCTCCACGCGCCGCAGAAAGG
This sequence comes from uncultured Actinomycetes bacterium, assembly GCA_963840185.1. Classification (GTDB taxonomy): domain Bacteria; phylum Actinomycetota; class Thermoleophilia; order Solirubrobacterales; family Solirubrobacteraceae; genus JAOPZW01. The sequence goes on from CAWIXY010000003.1 coordinate 175,019, forward strand.
TCTGCTCGATCCGGCCGGACAGCTCCCGCTCGTCGGGTAGCCCGAAGCCGCCGGCCAGCTCGGCAGGGGTCAGCCCTCGCGGCAGCTCCAGCAGCGCGAGCGGGTTGCCCCTCGCCTCGCCGAGGATTCGCTCGCGAACCTGCTCGTCGAGCCCGCCCGGCACCGTCGCGTCCAGCAGCAGGCGGGCGTCGGCGTCGCCGAGTCCCTCGAGCACGAGCTCCGGCAACCCGTCGAGCTCCTGCTCGGGACTCGGCTCGCGCACCGCGAACAGCATCACGATCTGATCAGCGGCCAGCCGGCGGGCGACGAACGACAGCACGGAAGCGGATTCCCGGTCCAGCCATTGGGCATCCTCGAGGAGGCATACGAGCGGCCGCTCCTCCGCCACCTGCGAGAGCAGGCTCAGCGCCGCCAGGCCGACCAGGAAGGTCTCGGGCGCGGGCCCATCGAGTTGCCCGAAAGCACGCCGCAGCGCGTCTCGCTGCGGGCCCGGCAGCTGCTCGGCGTCCAACCTCACGCCGTGCAACAGCTGCATCAGCCCGACGAACGCGAAGCCCATCTCCGACTCCACGCTCGCGACCCGCGCCAGCCGGCAGTCGGACGCCCGTTCAGCCACGTAGTCGAGCAGCGCGGTCTTGCCGACGCCGGCCTCGCCGCGAAGCACGAGCGTGGCGCTGTGGCCGGCGCGCGCTGACTCGAGCAGTCGGTCAAGCGCGCGGCACTCTGGGCTCCGGCCGCGCAGCCCCGTCGCAGCTCGCTCGCCAGGCATTCCAACGCCGACCCTAAACACCCCGGCCCACCGGCTCAAGGAGGCGAACGACTGGGGCATTACACGGAGGCGATGCAGGGCTTGGGGCCGCATGCTGGCGTGCATGAAGACGCTCAAGGTGCTGACCGCGGGTCTAGGAGTCGTCATCGCCGGAGTCGTATCCGTCACGCAGGGCGATCGACTCCGAGAGCACCGTCGCGGTCGACACGCAAGACATGCAGACGAGCCGACCAGGTTCGTGCTGTCCACAAACCAATAAGCCCACCAGGGCTTGTGAAAGGAGCCACGACAAATGGCCACGCTCTACCGCGCATACACATCAACACACGACGCCGAGACCGCCATCGAACGGCTGATCTCGGCCGGTGTGCCGCCAACCCGAATCGAGCTGATCATGGGCCGCGCGGTCAACGACGCGCGCGATGCCCGGATCGGCACCTTCGCCGGCACGACGACCGCCGACGCCCAGACCGTCGGCTCGTACGCCAACATCGCACACTCCGGCCGAGAAGCGATGGGCGCGTTCGCCGGCGACCCCGACACGCAGCGCCGCGGCGCGTTCAGCGACACCGATCGCGACACCGTCACGACCTACCAGCCGGGCATGAAGCGAACGCGCATCGCGTCGCACCGCAGGCTCGAGCAGATCCTCGTCGACGCCGGACTGGACCGGCGAGCGCCACGGCACCGTGGGCGGCTGACGCAGGACGCGTCTCGGGCTGGTCACAGCCCGCGCTGGCCGCATCGGGGATCGACTACCCCACCGACCAGTGCCGGGGCCCATCGTCCGCTTTACTCCCTCCCCGCCGCACGGGCATGGTGATCAGCTACGCCCTGGCCGCGGATCACCCGGAGCGCGTCGCGCGCCTGGTCGTCGGCGAGGCGCCGCTGCCAGGCGTGACGGATAAAACGCCGTCGTTGTTCCTGCCCGGGCGCGCGGTGCCGCAGCTCTTCCACCTCACCTTCAACCGGCTCAACGGGCTCAACGAACAGCTCGTCCGCGGGCGCGAGGACCTCTTCTTCAGCTTCATCTTCGACGCCGAGGCCACCATCAAGCTCCCCCGCTACGCGGTCAAGTACTACGCGGACGGCTTCGCCTCGAGCCGCGCCGCGCTCCGCGGCAGCTTCGGGTTCTACCGCGCGTGGGACGCGACCACCGCGCAGAATTCGCAGCGCAGCATGGCGAGCAAGCTGACGATGCCCGTCCTAGCGATCGGCGGCGGCACGTCCTCCATGAACGGCCCCGAGCTGCTGATGAAGGCCGTCGCGAACGACGTGCAGGGCCTTGAGATCCCCGGCGCCGGCCACTTCCTCGCCGAGGAGGCCCCACAGCAGATGCTCGCGGCGCTGACCGAGTTCCTGGCCCCGTACCGCGACGGAAGTCCCGCGCGGGCTGACCTCGTGCCTCGACTAAGCAAGGAGCATCACCATGCAGCTCTTCCTCATCGCGTGGCCGCCTCGTTCATCGACGCCCGGAGCCAGCGCGGCTCCTCTCGGCGGCTGCTGCTAGCTTCGGCATCGCCTACGTCATCGCGTCGACCGGCACAGATCCGATGCTGAACATGCTCGCGATCTACGCGGCCGGCGGCGGAATCGACTTCGTCGTCCAGGCTTGGCTGCTCGCGCGGCGCCGTCGCCGCCTGGCAGCCGTGCCCGCCTGATCATCCACAGCGGTGCCGCGCCGGCCCCGTTTCCCCGCGGGGCCGGCGCGCATCCCGTGGTCGCTCCCGGAGCGGATCGCGCTGCGCTGCCCTCTGAGCGTGGCGATGTACGATCGTCTTCCGCTCTTTGGGAGGCTTCATGCCAGCAGAGACCGCCGCCAATCTCTTCCTCCTCGAGGACCTCGAGGACGGCAGCAGGACTAGCGAGCTCGCGGAAATCGATCTACGTGCGCTTCAAGCGGTCGCGGACTGGATCAAGACCTTCGTGGCCAAGCCACACAAGGATCTCGGCCGGGCTGGACCCGTCTGTCCCTTCGTGCCCGGGTCCTTGGAGCGCAAGACACTTTGGCGCGACGGCGATGATCCAGGAGGAGCCTCTCGACATCGTCGCGCTGCGACACCGCGGGCGGTTCGTGGTGCTCCTGAAGGAGCACGATGATCGGACGGAAACGTTGGTGCGCTCCATCCGGTTCCGGTAGGACGCACCCATGCCCGAGCCTCTGAGCACCGACTTCTGGTCGGCGCTTTCGGCGTCCGAGGCGGCGGACCTCCAGGGCCACGGCCTGCGGCGCGCATTCGCCCGCGGGCAGGCGCTGTTGCACGAGGGGCAGATCGCCGACAGGATCTTGATCCTGCGCGCCGGTCGGGTGAAGATCACCTCGACCACCGTCGGCGGGCGTGAGATCGTGCTCGCGTTCCGGGGCCCCGGGGAGCTCCTTGGCGAGCTCGCGGCGCTCGACGGCCATCCACGCTCGGCGAGCGTCGTCGCCCTGGAGCCCGTCGAGGTGCTGGCGCTCGCGCCGCTCGACTTCAGCAGCTTCCTGGCTGATCATCCGGCGGCGGCGCTGACGCTGCTGCGCATCCTCAGCCGGCGCCTGCGAGAGGCGAATGCCAGGCAGATCGAGTTCGCCGCGCAGGACACGCTGGGGCGAGTCGCCACGCGGCTGCTCGAGCTCACCGAGCGCTTCGGCGTACCGCACGACCAGCACATCGAGATCGCGCTACGCATCTCCCAGGAGGAGCTGGCCGGGTGGGTGGGCTCGTCGCTGGAGTCGACGGCACGCGCATTGCAGACGATGCGCACGCTGGGCTGGATCGAGACGCACCGGCGCAGCATCCGCGTACTTGATGTCGCCGCGGTGCGCCGGGCCGCCGTCTGAACGATGGTCGCCAGATCACACCGAAGCACGTCAAATGACGTGGTGCGGAGGGGTCGCATGACGTGGGACGGGAATCGATCCGGCCGTAGCTTGCGCCACATCATCGATGCCCATCTCATGGAGGCGCGGCCACTATGGCTCAGACGTACCGAATCGTCCTGCGCAAGCTGACGCTGGGCGCAGCGACGGCGACATTGGCCGTCGCCGGGGCCGCCGGCCCGGCCGGTGCCCAGAAGGCGGACGGCGGAACGGACGGCGGGACACTGCTGTGCACCCCCGACTCGCCGATCTGCGTTGGTCCCATCACCAACCTCGGGTCAGCGGACGGCGGCAGGTGACCGGCGCGCTCGCGCTCGGCCTCTGCCTCCGGTCAGGCTGGCGCCGACGTGCGCTCGCTGAAGACGGGAGGACGGCTCCGATGCTCACACCGAAGGTCGTCGAGACCAAACGCGGCTCGGCCCACGCGTTGGCCGCCCCCATCCGGCTCGGTTCGGCCGTCAAACGCTGACGCTTCGCCGTTCCTCGACGACACACGATCCACTTTCCAAGCACCCACCATTCCGATGGAGGACGCATGCCCGTACTTCGTCATACCTGTAGTCGCCGACTGTCTCCGCGCTGGAGACTGACCGTGGTCTCGCTCGCCGCGGCCTTCTCCGCAACCGTCGCGCTTGCCGTGCAAGGGGCCGCCACCGCCCACGCGCTGGTCCCTTGTGGCACCAGTTCCTTGTCGGTCCCCGAATCCTCCAGCGGAGTGGTGGCGCGTACGCTTCAGTCGGGGGAGGCCGTTACGGTCGAGCCCCTCACCGACGAGATTTGGGCGGGCGTGTGGTTCACGGGCGGGAACGGCCCGGCGGGATGGGTCGGTTGGTCGGCTCCCAGCCATTACCCGCGTCCGGGCGTACCCGTTTTTTCGCTGATCGGCCGACTCGAGGGTGGCTCGTCGCTGGGATTCACCTACATCGGAGATCGGACCATGGTGTTCCAGAATCTCGCGGGCTTCTCGCGCACCGTGAGACTTCGTGTCAATGACGACGTTCCTGGGAACGGCTCGGGCGCGTTCAGGGTCCGGCTTCACCACTGGTGCCAGCGGTAGCAGAGCCCGACTCTGGCTCATACGGATCGAGAGGCGCCTGAAGTCTTACCGCGGGCGTCTCTCTATCGGGTGATGTCGCGTGCCACGCCTCACCCGTCTGGTTGGCAATTCGCACACTCAACACAACGAGAGGAGTTCTTTGATGGTCAACAAAACGGCATGCAGAACCGGTGCTCCGCGACGAGTGTCGAAGATCGCCGTGATGCTGGCGGCGAGCGCCGTTGCCCTCACGGCGCCCGGCCTCGCTGCAGCGCCCGCCGAGGCCAAGCCGAAGAAGGGGGACGTGCTCTGGGAGGAGTGCGTCGTTTACATCTCTCCCGGTGACGCGTCCATGATGTGTCCGGTGGTAGGCGGTATTCCCATCATCCTCGAAGCTCCCGATCCGGCCGGTATGAGGAGGGCAGGATGATCAGCACCAAGGTGGGCAAGCTGAGCGCGCTCGCGGCGGCCGTTGCCCTGCTCGCCGGATCCGCCTCGCCGGCACTGGGGCAGCAGAGCGGCGAACCGTGCAAGCCCTGGCAGGATGTCTGGGAGTGCCTCGAGATGGCGCCTCGGTAGTCGAGTCCCGGCTTCGCCTGCGCCTTGACGCCCCGGGCGGCGACGCCCGGGGCGTCGACCACGGCAAGGCCGCGACCGGGAGGCGATCGCCGGCCGTCGGATCGCAACCGTGTCGGAAACACTCTCCCGGCGGGCGCGAGCAGACACCCGCCGCATGCAGCCGGCGATGGTGCGGCTCGCGTCGCCTTCAGCGCCGCGGTCCCTCACGCCCGCCGAGCGCCACGGCTGACCCGCCGCGCGGGCTGCGTGCGACTCGGCTCTTGCAAACCCCGCTCCAAGCGCAGACTTTCAACGCCAGCGTCGCTCACACCCGGCCCTGCACGCGCCCCCGGCCCTCCGCTCGGCGGTATGAGGCTCGCTCGCTAGAGGTAGGCTCCGCCGAGGCTCCAGAGCTGGTTGCCGGCGTTCCAGTCCTCCGACGTGCGGATGCAGCTCCACTGCTGCAGGATCGCTCGGACGGGCGGCGCGCCTCCGGCGCCGTTGTCGACGTCCAGGCACTTCCCGGTCTTGCGGTTGATCAGGACCGGGTACGAAGCGCTGCTGGTCGAGCAGACCCCGCCACCGCACTGCCTCGGCGGGCTCGCCCAGCCCACGCGCCACTCGGCCGGCGTGTAGCCGGCGACGCAGTGCGGGTGCTGGATGACGCGCGTCCCGTTGGTGTAGCTGCCCGTGCTCCAGTCGAGCATCAGACACTGGCCGGAATGACGGGCGCGGATGCGGAAGTAACCGCCGCCGCTGTCGAGCAGGTCGAACTCCTGGGAGGCGCTGGAGTTGTTCGGCCAGAGGAAGACGCCCGTGTGCTGGGCCTGCGAGGCCCAGATGACATCGGCCTTCAGGCCTGAGCGCATGTTGGTGATCTCGACGCGGAACCTGTCGGCGGCCTGCGCCGGAGTCGCGACCGATGCGACCGCCAGCGCCGCGGCGCCGGCGATGAGCGTCGTCTTGAGTGCCTTGAGCATGCGCCGCATGTTGGGACGGACCGGTCACGGCCAATAGACACCCCAGGGATGGCCCGGGCCACACTCGCCGGCAGTCGAGCCGCCGCGACCGTTTCAGACACCAAGGCGCATGCAGCCGGCGACGATGCGCCGCCCGTCGCCTTCAGCGCCGACGGTCCCTGGCCGCCGGCGCACTCGGCGGCCGACACGTCGGCGCAGTTACATCACGTCCTCACGGCAACTGCGTGATCTGGTCGACCCGGGTCGCCTGGATGCGGAGGCGCGTGACCTGCCAGTGCGTCGCCCCGTTGTTGTCGCTGCACGCCAGGTGGATCGTCCCGGCGGCAGCGAAGGTGTGCAGGGTCTGAAGCGCGAACGGCGTCCATTCGCCGTTGGCCTGCCCCTGGACGATCACGCCGTCGACGTCGCCGCCGGCGATGAGCTGGCAGTACGCCTGACCGTTGCCTGACGGTACGAACCATCCCTTGGCGGTGATGGCGTAGCTGCCGGCCGGTACGTCGAGCGCCAGCAGCGACTGGGCCTCGGTCGGCAGACCGCCGTTGTTGGCCAGCGTCACGAACTCGGCGCGCGCCCGGCTGAAGGCCGCGGTGGGCCCCGGCGGACCCTGCGATCCGGCGGCGCCCGCCGCACCGGTCGCGCCGGTCGCGCCCGTGGCGCCGGTCGCGCCTCTGGCGCCGGCGGGCAGCTCCCCAGCCTTGAAGTCGCGCGCCAGCAGCGAGCGGTTGCGCACGTCCCCGGAGGTCACGGTGTTGTTCCTGATGTCTGCACCGGTCAGCGTGCTGTTGCGGACGTTCTTGCCGGTGATCGTCACCGCGGCGTACGACGTGCCGCCGAGCGAGATGGCCAGGGCGGTCATTGCGACCGCCATGCTCGGCGAGGGGGCGCGCATCTTCGACCTCCGGATCTCCGGTGATTGGGGTTGGAGCACCGCGACGCTATCCCGTCGGCACACAAAGCGAAAGGGCGCCGTGTGCGAGCTCGGCTGCGCCCACGCCGGCGCGAAGCCCAGCAGGCTCGGCATGGCGTCTGCTGGGCGTTCGGAGGTTCAGTCCCGTCAGGCTGCTCTCGCCAGCTTGTCGTTCTAGGCCAGGGGCTCGACAGTTGTCCGCCTTGCCCTCGGGCGCGGTGGGCAGTCGCATGGCCTTCGAGGGCGTTGTTCAGCTCGTACGGCGGGCCAAGCGTGCGAACGCGCCCGGCCGTTCTCCTCATCCCGCTGGGATGAGATCAAGGCCGCTTGCGCAGCGTCTGCCAGCGCGACCGTGCTTCGGCGGTGACCTGGTCCCACTGGTGCCGGACCTCGTCCTCGGCGGGCCGTTCGCCGCGCCGGATGCGGCCGAGCTCATCGTCGATCTCGCGCCCGGCCGCCGCCGAGCCGACGAGGACGGCCATGACGCAGAAGAGCGCCGAGATCATCGCGAAGACCGCGCCGATCACGCCGTAGCGGGTGGCGTAGCTGCTGAAGAGGTGCGGCACGTACACCGTCGCGCCAACCGAGTAGACCCCGAGCAACACCGCGCCGAAGATGCCGAACGGGAGCAGGTGGTGGCGATCGATCCGCTTGGCGCTGAGGACCCGGCCGCTCCAGACCAGGAACACCGCGGTGAGCGGCGCGCTCAGCAGCGCCGCGCTGAGCTCGAGGCGGCTGCGCCCGAGCGCGCTGTGGAGGATGCCGCTGACGGCGAGGTACAGCGCGAGTCCGCCGATCCACAGCAGCCCGTTGAAGGTGTTGCGGACGCTCAGCGGCTCAAGCTCCCAGGTCTGCTCGAAGAGCCGCTGCACGCCGCGGGTGAAGCTCAGGACCGCGACCATCAGGAAGAGGAAGCCGATGATCCCGATGCTCGTGCTGCTGCCCATGGGTGGCGAGAAGATGTCCGTGACCGCCTCGGCGCCGCCTCCGGTCAAGTCGTAGCGGTCGATGATCCGCTCGGACGTGTCCTTGCCCCCCAACTCCGAGGCCACCGTGCTCGCGACGATGGTCAGCGGGATCGTGGCTGTGAGGGCGCCGGAGGCCAGGGCGATCGCGCGGTCGAAGCCCGCAACCTTCTGGAACCGGTTGACGACGCGCAGGACGAACTCCGGCCGCAGCCAGAACGTCAGCGTCCGCACGACGCGCTCGCGGTTCACGCGCCGCCGCCGGATGTCTCAGGGGACTTGTCGCGGGTCGTGGGGTCAGGTCGCGGGAACGCGCTCGTCCTCTCCGAGCACGAGGATCCCCTGAAGGACGTACACGCAGAGCGCGAACACGGCCAGCGACCACCACGGATCGGAGCCGCCGATCGACAGCAGAGCTCCGATGGCACCGAGGGCGGCGCCGGCGACGCCGATCACCCGCCCGTAGGTGTTGCCGGCCATCAGCGAGATGCCTCCACTCAGCTGGATGACGCCGAGGATGATCAGGACCCAGCCCAGCGTGTTGAGGTCGTCGAGGATGAACCGCTTGTCGTTGACGAAGATGTTCGCGTTGTCCAACGCGCCTATGCCGTAGATGATGTTGAGCGTTCCCGCGATCAACAGCAGCACCGCTGCGAATGTCGCTCGACCTGCACCTCGCATCTTGCACCCCCTGGGGTCTCGTCTTGCTTTCCGGAGCCCGAACCTAGGCGTGGGCACGCGGGTCCTCCTCATCCCGTTGGGATGAAAAAGCGCCTCGAGCAGCAGCGTAGGGTTGGCCTCGCATGGCCCTCGCGGAAGCTCCTTTCGACCTCATAGAGGCCAAGCTGGCCGGCCCCTCGGCGCGGCCGGGCACCGTGGTCAAGGCGGATGCGATCGCGCAGCTGTGTACGTCGACGTTGCCCTTCGCGACCGTCGTCGCACCCGCTGGATACGGCAAGACGACGCTGCTCGCGAAGTGGGCCGAGGCAGATCCGCGTCCGTTCGCGTGGGTCGCGCTCGACGGCCAGGACGACGACGCTCTGGTGTTCCTGCGATACATGGCGGCCGCCATTCACCGCGTCGAGCCGATCCCGGCCGAGACGTTCGAGGCGTTGTCGGGTCCAGCGGAATCCGTCTGGTCGAAGCGAGTCCCGCGCCTCGGGAGCGCGTTTGGCTGCGCTGGAGCGCCCGCTGGTCCTCGTGCTCGACGATCTCCACGCCGTCGCCAACCCGTCCTGCCTGGACGTGCTCGCGGCGCTGTTCGCGTACGTCCCGGCCGGCTCGCAGATCGCGATCGCGAGCAGAGAGGAGCCGGCGCTGCCGCTCGCGCGGTGGCGAGCGCACGGCTCGGTGCAGGAGATCGGCGTGCCGGACCTCCGGCTGGACGAGCCCGAGGCCAAGCTGCTACTGGAAGCTGCCGGCGTCCAGCTCGACGCGAGCGAGCTGTCCGAGCTGACCGAGCGGACGGAAGGTTGGCCAGCGGGTCTCTACCTGGCGGCACTGTCGATGCAGGCCGGGGCGCCGAGCTCGGCGAGCGCCGCGGGATTCAGCGGCGGCGACCGGTTCGTGTCCGAGTACTTCCGCTTCGAGCTGCTGTCCCGGCTGCCGCCGGCCGAGGCGCAGTTCCTCATGTACACCTCGGTGCTCGACCGCATGAGCGGCGGTCTCTGCGACGCCGTGCTCGAGACGACGCGGTCGGCCGACATGCTCGAGGCGCTCGAGCGCAGGAACTGCTTCGTGGTCCCCCTCGACCGGCGAGGCGAGTGGTACCGCTACCACCACCTGTTCGGCCAGTTGCTGCGCAAGGAGCTCGAGCGCAGCGAGCCGGACATCTTGCCCGAGCTCCGCCGTCGGGCGATGGCCTGGTGCCTCGCCCACGACCTCAGGGAAGCCGCGGTCGTCTACGGGCACGCTGCGGGCGAGACGGATGCCATAGCGGGCCTGGTCGACAGCCTTGCCCTGACGATGCACTACGACGGCCGGCTGGAGACCTTGGACGAGTGGCTGGGCTGGTTCAGCGCTGATGATCTGCGGCGGTATCCCGCGCTCGCCGTTGAGGCAGCCTGGGTCCGAGCCCTGACCGGGCGTCCTGCAGAGGCCGAGCGGTGGCTCGGTCTCGCCGAGGGCGCGACCTCGACGATCCCGCTCTCGGATGGAAGCGCCACGATCGAGCCCTGGGTCGCCACGCTGAGGGCTGGAATGATGCCCGATGGTGTCGAGCAAGCGGTCGCCGACGCCGATCTCGCTCTTCATCAGCTCTCCCATGACAGTGGTTGGAGGCCGGCCGCGCTGGTCCTTCGCGGAGCGGCGCATGCGCTGCTCGGCGCAACCGACCGCGCTACGGATGACCTCACCGCGGCCGCCAAGGCAGGGCGAGCCGGCGGCGCCGCCGAAATCGTCATTCTTGCGCAGGCACAGCTCGCGCTCCTTGCCGCCAACCAGGGCGCCTGGGGCAAGGCCGGCCAACGCGCACGGGCGGCGCGGGCGCTCGTCGAGGAGAGAGGCCTCGGCGGCTACTCGACCAGCGCGCTCGCGTATGTGGCGACGGCGCGCGTCGCGCTCCACGAGGCGAGACCGGGGGACGCGCGCGCCGCAGTGACAGGGGCGCACCGGCTGCGGCCGCTGCTCGATCACGGCCTTCCCTGGCTGACCGTCCAAGTCGGGCTCGAGCTGACCCGCGCCCATCTCGCACTCGCCGAGCCCGGCGCGGCGCGCACGATTCTCACCGAGACCGAACAGGTGCTCGAGCTCCGCCCGGACCTGGGAGTTCTCGTCGACGAGGCGCGAGAGCTGCACGAGCGCGTGGCCGCGACCTCCGGGTCGGGCGGGGCGTGGGCGATGAGCCTGACCGGGGCCGAGCTGCGACTGCTCCCGTACCTCGCCACCCACCTCATGTTTCCCGAGATCGCGAGCAGGCTGTTCATCTCGCGCAACACCGTCAAGACCGAGGCGGTCTCGATCTACCGCAAGCTCGGGGTCTCGTCGCGCAGCGAGGCGGTCGAGCGTGCCGTGCAGGTCGGGCTCTTGGAGAGCTCGGTCTATCCGCCGGCGGCGAATCTCATCCCGGGAGGATGATGCCCCGGCAGGCCGCGGCGGGTTGGATCTACCGACGCCAATGGACTCGTACAAGCGGCATCTGCGGCGGCTCGCGGTGCATGACGAGGCGCTCCTCGAAGCGATCGCGTCGGATGGCAGCTCATTCGCGACGGGGGTCATCGACGAGAGGACCGTGGCACTCGTGCGCGTCGCCGCAACGATCGCCGTCGATGCCGCGCCCCACTCGTTCCAGCACGCCACAGCGCTCGCTCTCGCGGCGGGAGCAACGAGCGACGAGATCGTCGCATGCCTAGAGGCGGTCACCCCGGTCACGGGCGCTGCGCGAGTCGTCCAGTGCGCCCCGAAAGTGGCGCTCGCGCTCGGCTACGACGTCGACGCGGCCCTCGAGCGGCACGACCCGCGATGAGTTGCGTCTCGGTGCTGTAGATGGAGTGGTTCCTCGCCATCGTGGCGCTGACGCTGCTCGGCGTCGCCGCGGTTTCCCGGCGGCTGTCGGGGACGCCGGTCACGCCCGCGATGGTGTTCGTCGCGGTCGGGTTGCTGGTGGGGCCCGAGGTCCTTGGCGAGGTCGACCTCGAGAGCTCGAGCGCGACCGTCCGAACGCTGGCGGAGGCCACGCTGGCGCTGGTGCTGTTCTGCGATGCCTCGCGCATCGATCTCGGGCAGCTTCGCCGCGAGGTCGGGCTGCCGGTGCGCCTGCTCGGGATCGGACTGCCGCTGACGATCGCGCTCGGCGCCGTCGCGGCGGCTGTCATCTTCGACCGGCTCACCGTCGAAGAGGCGCTCATCCTGGCGATCGTGCTGGCGCCCACCGACGCCGCACTCGGGCAGGCGGTGGTCACCGAGCCGCGCGTCCCCGGGAGGATCCGCCAGGGGCTCAACGTCGAGAGCGGGCTCAACGACGGAATCTGCGTCCCGCTGCTGTTCGCCGCTGTGGCCGTGGCGGACGTGGAATCGGAGATCTCGGAGGGGCGCAGCGCCGCGACGCTGGTGATCGAGGAGATCGGCTACGGGGTCGTCGGCGGCGTCGTCGGCGGGCTCGTGGTCGCGGCGATCGTGATCCACGCCGGCCGCCGGGACCTGATCGCGGGGCAGTGGCGGCAGGTGATCCCTGGCGCCGGCGCGGCGCTTGCCTACGGGATCGCGAGCGCGCTCGGCGGATCGGGCTTCATCGCCGCGTTCGTGGCGGGCCTGACCTTCAGGCTTGCGCTCCGGAAGGACCCCGAGGACCTCAACGACCTCAGCGAGGACGTGGGGAACGTGCTCAACGGCGTCACGTTCGTGCTCTTCGGGGCGATCCTGCTCGGACCCGCGCTTGGCGAGTTGAGCTGGGAGCTTGCTCTGTACGCGGTCCTCAGCCTCACGATCGTGCGGATGCTGCCGGTTGCGATCGCGATGTCGGGGACGCGCGCCAGAGGTCCGACGCTCGGGTTCGTCGGCTGGTTCGGCCCCCGCGGCCTGGCATCGATCGTCTTCGCAGTGATCGTGATCGAGGAGTCCAGCCTTCCGCACGAGCACCTCATCGTGCTCGCGATCTACCTGACCGTGGGGCTCTCCGTCCTCGCCCACGGCCTCAGCGCGGCGCCGCTGGCGCGGCGCTACGCCCACTGGTTCGAGCAGCATCCGCGCCACAAGCCCCCGCCGATGGAGAGCGCCCCCGCCGAGGTGACGCGCGCCCGCGGACCCGCGGGGCGGCTCACAGAGCCGGGAGCCGTGCCATCGGGACGATGACCAACTATCCGGGTCTCCCGGCGGGCGGGGTTGCGGGTGGCCGATCACGGCCGAAGGCGATTCGCGCCAGGTCCAGCACGCCGGCCCACATGCCTTCGGGAGCGTTCGCCGAGGGTGAGGCGCCCGGGTGCTGGGGAGCGATGCGCACGCGCAGGACGGCCGGCCGGATGCGAAACGTCAGCGGCGGGTCGAGCATCAGCGCTTCGCCGTCGATGCCGGCGGCGACCGGCCGGTCGGCGTCGACCTCGAACGTCGGCGCCGACCACTCGCGCAACGGGCGCTGCAGCCCCCGGCCGCTGTCGCCGCGACCCGAGGGCGCCCCGACGACGGTCATCCCCAGCAGGCCGTCGTCGATCCGCGGGCGCGTGCCGGAGCCGATCGCCCGGCCGAGCCGGTAGCGGTTGTTGGAGACCAGCACCATGGCGCCCGAATGGTGCGCGTGCCCGTCCGGCCCGGTCCAGCGCAGGTCGAGCTTCTCGCCGCCCTCGTCGCCGAGGACGTCAGGCACGGTGTCGAGCAGGGTGCGTAGCTTGGCGTCGCGATATTCGTCGTGCTGGACGGCCTCGGCGTAGAGCCCGAGCGAGACGTTGTTGACGAACACGCGCCCGTTGACCTCGGCCAGGTCCACGACGCGCTCGCCGCCGTCGACGAACGCGTCGAGGGCGCCGACGACGTCGTCGCGGTCGACGCCGAGGTCGAGCGCGAAGTGGTTGCGTGTGCCGGCAGGGATGCAGGCGTAGGGCAGGTCGAGCTCCGCGGCGATCGCGGCGACGATGGCCTGCGAGCCGTCGCCGCCGGCCATCGCGAGCCCGTCGGCGCCGTCGGCGACCGCGTCGCGCACGAGCCGTTCGAGGTCCCACGGGCGGGCCGAGCTCGATGGGCTCGATCCCGCGCTTGCGCGCCTCGGCGGCCAGGTTGAATCGCTCGGCCTTGCCCCCGCCGGACTTGGGGTTGAAGAACAGCACCGCCCGGCGCGGCGCCGACGCGCCCGGCAGGTCCACGTGCACGGCCATCGTGGCACGGGCCGCGGCAAGCGTGACCAGGAGGCCCACGAGCACCAGCAGGTCGGCGAATCGGGTCCCGCCCGCGATGAGCAGGCCGACCGCACCGGCGAGCGCCAGCGCGGCGACGGTCAGCCCCGCGATACGTGAGGTGCCTCGCCGCAGCACCCCGTACCAGGCGGCCGCGGCGGCGACCACGACGCAGCCCAGCAGCACCAGTCCGCGCGGAAACTCGCTCACCGCCACAGCGACTGCCAGGACGATCGTGGCCGCACCAACCACCAGCGCGGCGAGCGCCGCCAGTCGCCGGCTCATGGCGTCGCTCCTTCTCGAGCGGCGCCGAACTCGCCCCCTGCCCAGATCGAGAAGACCCGGCTCCCCCCCGCCGTGGACTCGTTCATCGGACTCCTCCTTTTCGGTGGCCCGGCCGTCGGGTTGAACCGGGTCCAAACCGCCGGTTTTCGGTAGCCGGACCCATCCATCGTCTCGCCCCCATCGTCCCCTGGCGTCGTCCCAACGGGATGAAATCCGTCGGAAGACGAGCGGGAAGACCGCGGCCGTCGCCGTCGCCGGGCGCACGATCTCATGCGATCTGGACGATGACGCGCCGGTTCGGTCCCGGTTTCATGACCGGTATTCCGACCTGCCACTCGCGAGAAGGAGCGACATCATGGTGGACGTTCAGCACGCCCTCGCAGGAACGCGGGCGGTCGTGACCGTCCCGCTCCCGACCGTTGAGGAGCGAGCGGCAACCGGCAAGGCGGCTCGAGCGATCGCGTCGCGCTCGGGCCACGGCGAATGGGAGCCGGCCGCTGATCGACGCGATCCAGTCGAGCTGCTCGAGGAGCAGGCGGCCTCCCGGGTGCCCGAACTCGTGCCGATCCGCTACGGGCGGATGCTCGTGTCGCCGTTCACGTTCTTCCGCGGCGCGGCCTACCCGATGGCGGCCGATCTCGCCGGTGCGCCCAGGAGCGGGCTACAGGTTCAGCTCTGTGGCGATGCGCATCTGTCGAACCTCGGCGCGTTCGCGGCGCCGGATCGGCGGCTGGTATTCAGCATCAACGACTTCGACGAGACGTTGCCAGGACCGTTCGAGTGGGACGTGAAGCGGCTCGTCGCGAGCTTCGCCGTGGCCGGCCGCGATCGAGGCTTTGACGTGAAGGAGCGACAGGCGATCAACCGAGCGGTCACGCGTTCGTACCGTGAGGCGATCAGGGGCTTCTCCGCGATGTCCAACCTCGACCTCTGGTATGCCCGCATCGACGTTGAGGAGATCGCGGCGCTGACGGCTCAGCAGGGAAGCGGAAAGCAGCTGCAAGCGGTTCGACCGCAACGTGGCCAAGGCGCGCTCGAAGGACAGCCTGAAGGCCTTCGCGAAGCTCACGGCGATGGTGGACGGCGAGCCCAGGATCGCGAGCGACCCGCCGCTCATCGTCCCGATCGAGGACGTGGCGTCCGGCGACGGACGGGTTGAGCTCGAGGGGTTCGTGCGCGGTGTCCTGCGCTCCTACCGGCGAACCCTGAGCGCCGACCGCCGGCGGCTGCTCGAGCGGTATCGGTACGTCCACGCGGCGCGCAAGGTCGTCGGGGTGGGCAGTGTCGGCACGCGCGCCTGGATCGTCCTCATGCTCGGCCGCGACGAGACCGATTCCCTGTTCCTGCAGCTGAAGGAGGCGCAGGCGTCGGTGCTCGAGCCGTTCCTGGGCAAGAGCGCATTCGCCAAGCACGGTCAACGGGTCGTCGAAGGTCAGCGACTGACGCAAGCCGCGAGCGACATCATGCTCGGCTGGGTACAGGGGGCCGGCCTGGACGGCGTGAACCGGGATTTCTATGTGCGCCAGCTCTGGGACGGCAAGGGCTCGGCCCTGGTCGAGCTGATGAACCCACGGGCCATGAACCTCTACGCGCGGATCTGCGGTCACACGCTCGCGATGGCCCACGCCCGCTCCGGGGACCCGATCGCGATCGCGAGCTATCTCGGGGCGGGCGACAGCTTCGATCGCGCGCTGGCGTTGTTCGCCGAGGCCTACGCCGACCAGAACGAGCGTGACTACAACGCCCTGCGAGAGGCCGTCGTGTCCGGCCGCGTCGCGGTCCAGACGGGCCTCTGAGCGTTGGGTTCGTGATCGCAGGACCGCGTGCCGACGACCACGATTTTCATGCCATCGGTATGAGGCGGGATGGGCCGGCGCACGCCTACGCTCGGCGCAATCGCACATCTGATGGTCGACCGAAAGGAAGCATCATGTCTGCCTCTCCGAATGACGCCCCGGTCCTCAACCTGCTCGTGGGGATGACCGCGGACTCGCTTGCTGCGTCGAGTCTCGAAGCACAGACGCTCATGCTCGTTCGCCTCGCCGCCCTTACCGCTGTCGATGCCCCGTCGGCTTCGTACCTGATGAACCTCGAGGCGGCAGCCGAGGTCGGCATCGACGGCGAGCAGGTCCGCGGTGTGCTGGCGGCGATCGCACCGATCGTCGGCACGGCGCGGGTCGTGTCCGCGATCGGCAAGATCGCCGACGCGCTCGCGGTCGAGCTCGAGAGCGAGATGGCGGAGCTCGACAGCCGCGAGCAGTAGCAGGCGCTACCGCGATCCGTCGTCCTCAGTCGGCGGGTCGCGGTATCGACGGCCCTTCAGACGCCGCGCGGGCCCGGCCTCGGCCTTCTGCGTCAGGTATTGCTGCGCGACCGACGTCAGCAGGGCGACGAGCACGCCGAATCCGGTGAGGATGTAGACGATCGTGAAGACCTGCGTTTCGCCGGTGGTCGGGGAGAAGTCTCCGTAGCCCACGGTCGTCAGCGTCACGACGCAGAAGTACAGGGCCTCCAGGAACGTCCAGTCCTCAAAGCGCCAGTAGAAGAGCGTCCCGGTGAGCACCAAGGCGCCCGCGACGAGGGGCAGCGCCCTCGTCTCGGGATCGCGCCAGACGGCCGCGATGGCTCGCGCGAGTCCCCGGGCCGCAAGGAGAAGCGGGATCACCGGCGAGGTATTCGCCAAACCCGCCGGCTTTCCTGGACACCGCCGCACGAGGACATCCGGTCTCTGGGGCGCTGACCTGGCCTCTTGGGGCAGACCTGGCGGGTGGGGATGACGGCGACCCACGTTGCGCGGGACGCCCTGACGGAACGCGTTCGGCGCCGGCGGTTGCGCGGCGGCTGGAAGCGCCGGCGTGCCGTGGCGGCGGTTGCGGTGGGCGGTGATGCCGAGCCACACCAGGTACGCGGCGCCGGGGTACTTGACGAGCGAGAGGCGGTGGCTGAGGCCGCGATGATCGCCGACAGGCCGGCCGCCGCGGCGACGACGTGCACCAGCCCGCCCAGGCCGGTCATGCGCCCGGCCCGCGTCAACGGCCAGCCGGGCGCGGTCGTGGCCGACGCCGAGGGCAGGGTCGTCAGCGTCATGGCGCTCGACATCGCCGGCGGAGGGGTGCACGGCGTCGTCTCGATCGTCAATCCCGACAAGCTCGGGCACCCGGGCCCCGTCGGCGACGTGCGCGCGCTGCTGGAACGGCGCGAGCGCTGACGCTCACCGGCACCAGCGCGCGCAGCTCAGACGGCGCCGCCCTGCGCCGGCGCCGGCCGGATCTCGCTGTCCGGCACGATCCCGGTGATCGCGTGCGGCTGGCGCTTGACGACCCGCACGACGGCCGCCGCCAGCAGCTCGGGGGCGCCGTGCGACGACCCCTCGGCCGGGATCTCGAGGTAGCACGGCCCGCACACGTGCTCGGCGACGAAAGACCAGGTGAAGCCGACGTTGGCCCCGACGACCGCGACCCCGTCGCGGGTGCGGCCGACGCAGAAGTGCGCCGTGCTTCCCGCCTCGGCCCGGGGCGCGCCGACGTCGTGCACCACGAGGCGGTCCGGCGGCCCGGGCGCGAGCGCCAGCCGGGCGACGCGGGACCCCGCGGCAAGCGTGTCGCGCCGCGGCACCTGCGTGAGGAGGACCTCCGTGCCGGGCACGACGAGCTCGAGGCGCTGCACGAGCTCGGCGTAAGCCAGATCACCGGCCCCGTAGTCCGCGACGAGGTGCAAGAGGCGCTTCACACCCCTCGCCGTCCGGCGTAGACCTCGCGGATGGCGGAGATGTCCAGCAGCACCTTGACGTCCTCGCCGACGAGCAGGCCGCCGGTCGCGAGCCGCTGCTGCCAGGAGAGTCCGAACTCGGTGCGATCGATCGCCCCCCGGATGGCGACGCCGACGCGCTGCTTGCCCCACGGGTCCTCGCCCACGCCCTGGATCGTCGCCTCGACCTCGACCTCGCGCGTGACGCCCTTGATCGTCAGGTCCCCCCAGGCGCGGTAGGTCCCGCCCTCCACCCACTCGATCCGCGTCGAGTCGAAGGTGATGCGCGGGTGGCGGTCGGCGTCGAAGAAGTCCGGCGAGCGCAGGTGCTCGTCGCGATCCCGGTTGCCCGTGTTGATGCTCGCGACGTCCACCCAGCCGTAGGCGTGCGACTGCTCCGGATCCTCGTCGGCATCGAGCGTCCCGTCGAACGAGCCGAAATGGCCGCGCACGGTCGAGATCATCATGTGCTTGACCTCGAAGCCGACGCTCGAGTGCGCGGGGTCCACCTTCCACGTGCCGGCCGGCACCTTGACGAGGCCCTGCTCGGTCTGCAGCTGCGTCACCGGACTGCTCCTCTCTCGCGGCCAACCTCGGGATCAACGGATAAGGCGGTCGCCGGCCGCGTCAAGGCCCTTGACCGGCGGGCAGGCGGCCTATGACAGCCTCGCGGTGAGCTACGTGTACGACGAGTTCCTGGCGACCGTCCAGACGAATGCCGGAATCTCCCGAGAGCAGGCCGACCAGGCTGCGCGCGCGACGCTCCAGACGCTCGCCGAGCGACTCTCCGCAGGCGAGGCGCGAGACCTCGCGGCGCAGCTCCCGCCGGAGCTGGCGCCGTACCTGGCCCCCCGCGGGGATGCGCAGGGCTTCGACGTCCAGGAGTTCCTGCGGCGCGTGGCCGAGCGCGAAGGCGTCAACGTCGCCTCCGCCCAGCGCCACGCACGCGGCGTGTTCGCGGCGCTGGGCCGGGCCGTCGGCCGTGACGAGATCGAGGACATGGCCGCCGAGCTGCCCGAGGACTACCAGAGCCTCGTGTCGGAGGCCGCCGGGCGCTTCTTCGAGGTGACGCCGGCCGACGAGTTCCTGCGGCGCGTCGCCGAGCGTGCGGGGATCGACGCCGGCGCGGCCCGGCGCGCGACCGAGGCCGTGCTCGAGACGCTGGCCGAGCGGGTGGCCGGCGGCGAGGTCGCCGACCTGCTCGCCCAGCTCCCGGTCGAGCTGCACGCACCGCTGCGACGGGGCGCCTCCCGCACGCGCAAGGCCGCGAGGATGTCGCTCGACGACTTCGTGGAGCGCGTGGCCGAGCGCGAGGGCATCGACGCGTGGCACGCGCGCGGGCACGTCCGCGCCGTCTTCGAGACGCTGCGCGAAGCGCTCGACCGCCGCGAGCTCCTGGACCTGACCGCGCAGCTGCCCGCGGAGTACGCGGCGGTCGGGATGCGGCCTTGAGCGTGGCCGGCGCGTCCCCCTCGCCGGCGACGACTGCCGCGGACTGGCCCGATCACCTGCTGTGCGTCAGCGACCTCACCTGCATCGGGCTGGCGGGCCTGCTCGACCTCGCCGCGGCGATGAAGGGCGCTCCGGAGGGATGGATCCAGGCCCATCCGAGCGCGACGCTGGCCTGCTTCTACGACCCGCCGACCACCGGTGTCGCCATCTCGATCGCGACCGCCGCCGAGCGCCTCGGGATGATGCCGGTCGTCCTGCCGCGCGACGAGCTCGAGGCCGGCGACGACGAGCCGGTCGCCGACATCGCGCGCACGGTGGCCGCTTCGGCCGCGGCCATCTTCACGCACGGCTTCGCCCAGCGCACGCTGCGCCGCGTGGCGGCCGCCGCGGGCATCCCGGTCGTCAACGCGAGCTCCGACCTGCACGCACCGTGCCAGGCGCTGGCCGACCTGCTGACGATCCGGGAGCGCTTGGGGCGCCTCACGGGCGTCGCGGTCGCGTTCGTCGGCGACGGCGGCGACGGCGCCTGCCATTCTCTGATGGAGGCTGGAGCGCTCGCGCGCATGGACGTCCGCGTCGCCTGCCCGCCCGAGCTGCCGCCGGACCCGCTGGTCGCGTTCGGCGCCTCCGTCGTGGCCCGGCGCCACGAGGCGCGCGTGACGGTCACCGACGACCCGTACGAGGCGGTCGCGGGAGCCCAGGTGGTCTGCACGAGCCCGTGGGTGCCGCCCGGCCGCGAGCACGAGCGCGAGGAACGCCACGCGCTGCTGCACGGCTACCAGGTCCATCCGGGCGTGATGGCGCGCGCGGCCCCCCGCGCGCTGTTCCTGCACCCGCTCCCGGCCCGTCGCGGCGAGGAGGCCTCCGCGAACGTCCTCGACGGCCATCTCTCGCTCCTGTGGCAGCAGGCCGCCAACCGTGTGCCGATCGAGCAGGCGGTGGTCCACGCCCTCCTCGAGCACGCGTCGGCAACGACGAGAGATAGGGCATCCGCCCCATGACGCGGGCGCGCCAGGAGCGCAGGATCCAGGTCGCACGCACATCCCGCGTCCCACCGGACGCGAGATGTCATCCCCCAGGAGGCCCGGTTGCACAGCCACACCGCGTTCGCGGTACGACCAGGCGAGCACGCCTGCTGTCGTTTCGCGTCGGCAGAGGACCGCCGGTCGCTGACCATCGCGCTGGTCCGCGACGCCGTGCGGCGTGACTACAAGGTCGTGTACCTCTGCCCGAACGACGACCCGGATGGCGCGATCGCTGCCCTCGCCCTTCTGGACGACACGGTGACGCAGGCGCTGGCGCAGGGACAGATGGAGGTCCGGACGGCGCAGCGCACGTACCTGCCCGACGGGGCCTTCGACGCGGAGCGGATGCTCGAGTGCCTCCGGGGCGACAACGAGCGCGCGGTGTCCGAGGGCTACGCCGGCCTCAGCATCACCGGGGACATGAGCTGGGCCCCCGCCACGCCGAGCGGCCACGAGGCGCTCGGCGAGTACAAGCAGCGCCTCAACGACGTGATCCCCGGTCCGGCGCCGATACTGGTGTGCCACTACGACCACTCCCGGGGCAGGCACGGATCGGTGTCCGAGCTCGTCGGCATGCACGACGTCGACTTCTCGCCAGAGCTCGCGCCGCTGGCCCGCCACGACCACCTGGGCGCCGCGCGCATCCTGCCCGAGGGCGCGCTGCGCCTCGTCGGCGACCTCAACTTCGCCTGCGCACCGGCCCTGACCGAGGTGCTCGGTCACCACTTCCACGGGCCGCTCAAGCTCGAGCTCGCCGAGCTCACCTATGTCGACGTCACCGGCATGCGCGCGCTGCGCGGGCGTAAGGGCCAGCGGCTGACGATCCTCGCGGCCTCCGAGCCGGTCCTCCGGCTCGCGGAGCTGCTGGCCTGGGACACCGACCCCGGCGTCGACGTCCCGGCATGAGCCACGACCTCACCGTCTAACGACGACGACGACCACGTGGCCACGCGGGTGGACGCGGTCCTGCGAGGCGGGATAGCGCAGGTCAGACCGCGACGGCCTCGTGGAGCTTGCCGAGGGCGCGGTGCTCCACCTGGCGAACGCGCTCCGCGCTGACACCGAGCTCCGCGGCGAGGTCTCGCAGCGTGCGTTCCGGACCGCCGATCCCGTAGCGCCCGCGCAGGATCGTCCGCTCGCGCTCGCTGAGCTTGCTCATCAGCGAGGACAGCTCGGAGGCGAGCTGCCGCTCGGGGACGCGATCGTAGGGATCCTCGGCGCAGGGGTCGGCGAGCAGGTCGCCGAACGTGTCGCCCCCTTCCTCCTTGGACAGCGGCTCCTCCAGCCCCCGCGCACAGCGCTCGGCCGAGGCCAGACTGGCGATCTGCCCCGTGTCCAGGCCGGTGGCGGTCGCCAGCTCGGCGAGGCTCGGCTCGTGCCCCTGCGCCTGCAGGTGGCAGCGCTCGGCGTGGCGGACGCGGGCGAGCTGGCGCAGTGCCCGGTCGGAGAGGACGATCGGCCGCGTGAGCTGGGCGACGATCTGCTGCATCGCCTGGCGCACCCACCACGACGCGTAGGCCCAGAACGGCGTGCCCAGCGTGGGGTCGTAGCGCCTGAGCGCCTGGAGCAGGCCCGCCACGCCCTCCTGCATGAGCTCGGTGCGGTCCACTGCGGGCGACCCGCGGTAGACGCGCGCGACGCTCGCGATCAGCGGCAGGAACGTCTCGATCGAGCTCGTCGCGGGAGCCGTCGACGCCCCGCTGTGCTGCGAGCACGAGCTGCCGCTCTTCGGAGCGCGAGAGGCGCCGGCGGGCACCCTGCTCGTCGCGCGAACGAAACCGTCGCACCGGCCCGCCGTCGTTGGGCTCATCGTGGGCGGGCACGAGTGGACACGCGGACATGCGGCCCTTCTCCCATCCTCGGCTTGATCGTGGCGAGCGCGCCCCCGTTTGTCACCTACCCACGGCCTTTCGGGCCGACCCCGCCCGCTCTTGTGCGTTTCGCCGGTCTCGACGCGCGTTTGGTGGCAGTTGCACAACCCCGGCGCGCAGGCGTCCCGGAGCGCCGACATAAGCGGCGTCGCGGCGGTTAGATCCGGGGGCCCGCTGCCTTCACGCGGATGCGCACGGCGGGGTCGAGGAGGTAGGTGAGCGGGAGCTCCGCGAGCTCGACCACCTCGACGCCGCTCGGGTCGGCTCCCGCGTGGATCGCGCGCTCGATGGCAGCCGTGCGCGCCGCCGCCAGCGCCTGGGCGCGCCGGTCGGGACGGTCGGGGCAGATGACGTCGGCCTGACCGCTCACGGGCGCGATCGTCAGCGCGACCGCGCTCGCCATCTCCCCGCCGGCGGGACGCATCACCTCACTGACGCCGGGGAGCACGTCGGGGACGCGCGCGCTGCCGACCCCGACGGCCACCAGAGGGAGCGCTGCGTGCGCCCCCTTCGCGTGCGCGACCGCGTCGCGCAGCGGGGCCTCGAACGCCGCGGCGTCTGCGTCCGTGTCGCGGCCGATCGCAACCGTCGAGACCGACGGCGCGCGGAAGTCCATCCGCACGCCCTCGATCGACGGGAGCAGGTCCGACTCGCGGGGATAGCCGTTCACGAGCACGCCGACGACCGTCGAGGAGGCGCCCACCGAGACGACGATCGCGTCACCGACGCCGCTGAGGTAGGCCGCGCCGCGCATCCCGGCGGCGGCCCGGCTGCCGATCATGAGCACGGGGAAGCGCAGCGCATGCTCGATCGCCATGACCGACCCGTCGCTCTGGGCGAGGAACGCCTCCGCCTCGACGTGCTCTGCCTCGAGCGTCGCGTGCAGCGAGACGCCGAGCTCCCGCGCGGCGCCCATCAGTGCCGCGTTGAGGACGGTCGCGTTCTCGCGGCCGAGCAGCCCGAGCGAGCCGATCTCATGGCTCAGCGAGACGGACACGCCGTCGCCGAGCTCCCGGCGCACCACCTCGGCGGCCGACAGCTCCTGGTCGGGGGTCACCGGCGAGAAGACGCCGGTGATCGCCACCGCCCCGACCTCCCCGCCGACGGTGCGCAGGAACCGCGCGAGCTCCTCCTCGTCCACCGGCGCAGCCGGGCGGCCGTCGTACTCGGCGCCGCCGCGAACAACGCACTCGCCCGCGGAGATCGCCCGCCGCAGCTCGGCCGGCACGGTGCACAGCGGCGGCAGCGCTCCCGTCAGGGGGCCTCCGATCCGGACCACCGCCACCCGGTTGACGGCCCGGCGCTCGAGTGCCGTGGACATCACGTCCGACGCGCCGAGCATCGCGCGCGTGACGCGCGCCGGATCGACACCTGAGCTCGACAGGGCACCGCGGATCGCGTCGCCGATCGCGTCGCCCACCTCCGGCAGCGCGAGCAACTGGATCTCAGCGAGCGGCCGGTCGTTGCGGTCCACGAGCACCGCGTCCGTGCTCGCCGTCCCGGCGTCGACGCCGAGGCGCAGCTCATCGCCCGGCATGCGCGAGCGGGACATAGTCGATGTCGTAGCCGAAGGCGGCCGGCCCGGCGACCGACAGCCCGGCGCCCGAACGCCACACGTCGGGGCAGGGCCACGCCATCACGATGACGCGCTCGCCGAACCGGATGCGCTCCGTGGCCACCGCGTCGCCGGTCTCGGCCGACAGCACCGAGATGCCATCCGGGACCGACGCGCACACGGCGCCGTCCTCGAGCGCCAGGAGATACTCGTTCTGCAGCTCCAGACGTAGGCGCCGCGAGGTGTCGCCCTCCTCCGCCTGGACGGTGGCCGATCCGCGGGACAGGCCACCTTCGGTCGTGCGCTCGACGTCGACGACCCTGCCCTCGATCAGGACGGTCGCGCCGAGCGCGTCGCGCACGGCGTCGAGCCTGCCATCGTCGACCGTGCCCGACCGGCCGGCGGCGATCGCGCGCGAGACCGAGCCGCCGATGGCCGCTGCGCGCGCGCGTTCCACCGTCATGCAGTACAGGGCCGCCGCGCACACGCCGCCGAGGCTTGCGGCGACGCCGCGCGCGAGACGGTCCGGCCCACACGTCGTCGGCGCCGTCGACGACCACGCTGCTGCGCGAGTCCGTGAGCACCACCGGGCCGGCGGCGATCCCGGCGACGTGCATCGCCTGCTGCTCCAGGCGTGGGAACGCCCGTCCCCTCCCGTCCGCGTCGGCGAGCGGAAGGCCGGTCCGCGCTGCCCAGGTCACGGGCAGCAGCCCGTTCGCGCCCGCGATCTCGTAGGCCATGAGCACCGCCACCGGACCCGAATGGAACCGCTCGACGATCGCGCGCAGCTGACCGCCCTCCTCGCCGCTCCAGATCCGCTCGTCCGCGATCGCCG
The DNA here is from genome assembly GCA_963840185.1 of uncultured Actinomycetes bacterium. Classification (GTDB taxonomy): domain Bacteria; phylum Actinomycetota; class Thermoleophilia; order Solirubrobacterales; family Solirubrobacteraceae; genus JAOPZW01. Next base: position 199,683 of record CAWIXY010000003.1, read on the forward strand.
GCGCGCCGACGAGCCCGCAGGGCATGACGCAGGCGTCGGCGGGGAGGTCGGCGAGCGCAGCCACGTCCACCGGACCGTCCTCCTCCACCGCACGCAGGGCCATGAGTAGGCCGAGCTCGGGGTCACCGCCGCCGCCGGCCCCGAGCAGCTCGCAGCCGCGAGCGAGATCCGGCAGGTTCGACGCGTCCAGCTGCACGTCACACCGCGCTTTCTGAGCGTCCGGGCGCCATCTAGCATAGGCGCGATGCTGCGCCCCAGCGAGCTCGTCGCGTCGCCGGCCCTGCGGTCGTGGCTGAGCGTCGTCCTGCGGCCGCGCTCGGAGCGTCCAGTGCACGAGCGTTGCCCTCGTCGAGGATCTCGCCGACGTCGGGAAGGTCGAGCCGCGGCGCGATCGTGCTCCTGTCGCGGGCGGTGTCGGCCACGGCGGGCAGCTACCGCTTCGACATGGCGCTGCGCCTCGGGCGCACGCGCGAGGTCGCGGCCCTCGTGGTCGCGGGCGAGGACGTCGGACGCGATCACCGCCGACCGCCGCGGCCGTCGCCGACCGGTCGCGGGATCGCGATCCTCGCGACCGCCGAGCAGCATCGACCTGGCCCAGCTGGCGGTCGCGATCGGGCGCGAGCTGGCGGGGGGCGCCGACGTCGCGCTGCTGCGGGCCCACGCGGCGGTGCGCGCGGTCGAGGCGCATCCTCCCGACGGGCGTCGCGACGCGCTGCTCGAGCATGCGGGTGCGGCGCTCGGCGTCCCGCTCGCGCTTCGGCGCCGTCCGAGCCGCCGGACGCAGCGAGCCGCCCGGTCGTCGACGACGGCCACGTCGAGGGCTGGGTGTCCGCGCCGCGGCAGGACGGGCGAGCTCGCGCAAGAGCCTCGACATCGTGCTGCACGCGGTGGCCGACGGCTGCGGCAGGCCATCGCGAGCGCCCACCGTGCTGAGGAGCTGCCGATCCGGTCGCGCGACGAGGTGCTCACCGAGCTGCTCAGGTCCCCGTCGCCGAGGAGCGCCCGCCGGTCGTGCAGCGCGCGCGCAGCCTCGGCCTGCCGATCGACGGATGGCATCGTCGCCGTGCGGGTCGAGATCGAGCAACCGGCGGGCGCGTCCGCGGACGAAGACGCTGGCTACGAGCAGCGCCTGGGACCTGGCCCGCACGGCGCTCGCGACCCTGCGGTCCGGAGACGGCGCGCTGGCACAGCGCAAGCGCCGCGCCGGGCGTGCTGCTCGTGCGGATCTACAGCGAGGACCCGGGGTCGCGCGGCCGTCGACGAGGCCGCCGCAGCGATGCGCCCGGCGGTGGCGCAGCATGCGGGCGCGCAGGCGGACGGCGCCGTCATGCGCTGCGGCGTCGGGCGGCGTCTACCAGGGTCCGGCGGGCCTGCGTCGCCAGTGCGCGCGAGGCGAAGGCGGCGGTGACGGCGGCCCGCGCGGCGGGGAGCATGAACGAGGTCACGCCGTTCGACAGCGTCGGCCTGCGCCGGGCGCTCGTCGACTGGTACGCGCTCCGACACCGCGCAGGAGGCCGTGACGACGCGTGCTGGCGCCGCTGTCGCGGCTCGGGGGCGCACGCGGCGAGCGGCTCATCCAGACGCTGCACGTCTACCTCGACCAGCAGGGCTCGCTCGCGCAAGACCGCCGCGCTGCTGAACCTGCACCGCAACGCGGTCTCCTACCGCGTCAACCAGATCTTCGAGCTGCTCGAGATCGACCCGGACAACGCGGACGACCGGTTGCTGCTGCAGCTCGCGTGCCGGGCGCGCAACCTGACGGGCTGATGGTCGCGGGCGCTTGCGACCCGCGATGACGGCCTACCGAGGAGCACGATGGCGCTCAGCTCCGCGTCGCTCGAGGAGACCCCGGACCAGCACGGCGCCTACCCGCGGCTGAGCGACGACCAGCTCGACGCGCTGCGTCGGGGGCGAGGAGAAGCCGACCTCGCCCGGGGACGTACTCTTCCGCGAGGGCGAGGAGCACTACGACTTCTTACGTCGTGCTCGCCGGCAAGGTCGCGATCATCCAGGGCGCCGAGGACGCCGAGCAGCTGATCGCGGTCCACGGGCCGCGGCGCTTCCTCGGCGAGCTGAGCCTGCTCATCGGCCAGCCCGCTTTCTACACCGCCAAGGTGGTCGAGCCGGGGAGCGTCCTGCGCGTCCCGGTCGAGCACGTGCGCGAGCGGGTCGGCGAGGACCCGGCGTTCGGCGACCTGGTCCTGCGCGCGTTCGTGCAGCGGCGGTCGATCCTCATCGGCCTCGGCGCCGGCCTGCAGATCGTCGGCTCGTGCTACTCCGCCGACACGCGCCGCCTGCTGGAGTTCGTCGCGCGCAACCGGCTCCCCCACCGCTGGCTCGACCTCGAGGAGGACCCGGAGGCCGAGCGACTGCTGGACCGGCTCGGCGTCCCGCCGCAGGACACGCCGATCGTGCTCTCGGCGGCGAGCTGCTGCGCAACCCGAGCAACGCCGAGCTCGCGCGCGCGCTGCACCTCGCGCACACCGGCACCCCGGCGCGAGCTCTACGACCTCGTCGTCGTCGGCGCCGGCCCGGCCGGCCTTGCCGCGGCGGTCTACGGGGCGTCGGAGGGGCTCGACGACGATCGCGCTCGACGGGGTGGCCGCCGGCGGCCAGGCGGCGACGTCGTCGCGGATCGAGAACTACCTCGGCTTCCCCTCCGGCCTCTCCGGCGCCGAGCTCGCCGAGCGGGCGCGCCTCCAGGCCCAGAAGTTCGGCGCGACGCCTCTACGTCCCGGCCGAGGTGACCGCGCTGGGTCGGCACGACGGCCACAACGTGCTCGAGCTCGAGCACGGAGCGCCGATCGAGGCGAGGACCGTGATCATCGCGACCGGGCGTCCGCTACCGCCGGCTGCCCGTCGACGGGCTCGAGCGCTTCGAGGGCATGAGCGTCTTCCACGCGGCGACGGTCGTCGAGGCGCGCGTCTGCGCGGGCGACCCGGTCGCGGTCGTCGGCGGCGGCAACTCGGCCGGCCAGGCCGCGCTGTTCCTCGCCCACCACGCCTCCGTCGTCCGACTGATCGTGCGCGAGCCCGACTCGACGAGAACATGTCGCGCTACCTGGTCGACCGCATCGAGCGCACGCCGGCGATCGAGGTCCTGCTCGACACCGAGGTCGGGGAGGCGGACGGCGACAAGGCGCTCGAGGCGCTCTGCGTCGAGAGCAACCGCACGGGCGAGCGGCGGCGCATCGAGGCGCGGGCGCTGTTCGTCTTCATCGGCGCCGCAGCCGTACACGAGCTGGCTCGGCGACGAGATCGCGCTCGACGAGAAGGGCTTCGTCCTGACCGGGCGCGCGGCCGCCCAGGCCGCGGGAGCCCCGCGTGAGTGCATGCTGCTGGAGACCAGCCGGCCCGGCGTGCTGGCCGCCGGCGACGTGCGCAGCGGCTCGATCAAGCGCGTCGCGTCAGCGGTCGGCGAGGGCTCGATGGCGGTGCGGCTCGTGCACGAGCACCTGACCGCGCTCGGGCGCGACGCCGGCTCAGACGCCACCGGCTCAGACGTAGGTCTCGTCGACGTAGCACCAGCGCCAGTCCTCGCCGGGCTCGAACGACCGCACGATCGGGTGGCCGATCGCGTGCGCGTGCGGCGCGAGCGTGGCGGTTGGGCGACGAGTCGCAGCAGCCGACGTGCCCGCACGTGAGGCACAGGCGCAGGTGGACCCACGGCGAGCCGATCCGCAGGCACTCCTCGCAGCCCTCGGGCGTGCGCGGCATGACCGGGCGGATGGCGGTGAGGTGAGGGTCGGGGAACGCGGACGGAGGACGGATCGACATGGCGCCTACGTAGGCCGCGCGGGAGCGTGGAGAAGCCTTGCGACGTCTGGCCCATGGCCTAGGGCTGGCTGCATGTGGAACATCGAACCCCTGCGCACGGAAACGAGCCGTGACGCGCGCCTGCTCGAACGCGCGCGACGGCGTGCGGAGGACGAGCTCGCGGGACGGACGGTGTGGTGCGTGGCAGCGCTGCCGGCCGGCCGCGACGCCGCCTGGGCGCTGCGCGCCCGCCTGCGCTCCGGTGGGGACAGCCGTGTCGCCGTCGACTGCCTGGCGCTCACCGCGAGCGAGCCGCTGTCCGAGCTCGGCCGGCGGCTGGAGGAGATGCTGAACGGCGCCATTCCGGCGGGCGAGCAGCTGAGCCGCGCGGACGGGGCGACCTGGGCGAGCGGCCGGCTCGACGGCGAGGCGCTGATGGGCGACGCCGTGGCGCCCGACGACGTCGTCGTGCTGCACGACGCGCTGGCCGCCGTCATCGCCGAGGCGGCGCGTGAGCGCGGCGCGCACGTCGCATGGCGGGTCGACGCGGGGGCTACCCGTGCCGACCGGCTCGCGACGGGCGCCTGGGCCTTCCTGCGCCCTCGCACCCGCGCGATCGACGGCTTCGTCGGCGAGTGGGTCGCGCCGAGGACACGGCGCGGCCGCATCGGCTCCGCGATTCCGAGCACCGGCGCCGTCTCCGGCTGGGACGCCGGCCCGGGCGCGGCGCCTGTCGCATGGGGCAACGCCCTCGCCGCGCTCGTGCACGACGACCGCCACGAGACGGTCGGCGGCACCGTGCGCGCACGACCCGGCGTCGCGATCCGCTAGTCGCGACCCGCTAGTCGTTCAACCTGGTTCCGGTCGGCACGCCGCGCCGGCGCGGGGCGCCCCGCGGGGGCGGGCTGGGCGCGTACTCGACCGACGACGGACGCCCGCGCGGCTGCGGGTAGAGGCTCAGCAGCTCGCGCTCCTCGTCGGGGACCCCGACGCGTGTCGGCAGCCCGAGCGCGGCGAGCTCGGAGGCCGTGAGCGGGTGGTCGTGCGTCCAGACGCCGGTCGCGAGCAGACGTGCGGCCTCGCGCGCGCGCTCGGGCGCCATGTGGCGCTCGAGCATCCGCGTGACGAAGTGCTCGACCTGCACGATCGCCTTGTGCCCGACGTCGGCCATGATCAGCGTCTGGTCGTCGTGGTCGCCGGGGCGCTCGGAGACGGCGACCAGCGAGGCGGCCGGGTACTGGCCCAGCTGCGGGTCGACCGGACCGCAGACGGCATGGGGGTCGAGGACGATCTCGTCCGCCGCCAGCGCGATCAGCGTGCCGCCGCTCATGGCGTAGTGAGGGACCACCGCCGTCACGCGGGCGTCGTGGTCGGCGAGCGCTGACGCGATCTGCTGCGCGGCGAGCACGAGGCCGCCGGGCGTGTGCAGGATGATCTCGATCGGCCGGCCCTGCGGCGTCTCGTTGATCGCGCGCAGGATGCCCTCCGCGTCGTCGATGTCGATGTAGCGGACGAGCGGGAAGCCGAGCAGGTTCATCGCCTCCTGACGGTGGATCAGGGTGATCACCGTCGCGTCGCGGCGCTTGGAGATCGACGACAGCGCGCGCCTGCGCGCGGCCAGCAGCCACTGGCGCTGCACCGCGGGCTGCAGCGAGGCCAGGATGAAGAAGATCCACAGCAGGCTGAGGGGGTCCACGGTCATCTCCACGTCGACTCAGATGGCACGCCACTCGTGCCCGGGACGGAGGATGCGGCGCGCCTCGGCGCGGCCCCTGGGAGCCGGCCGGGTACTGCGGCGGCGGCTCCATGGTCTCGGCCCACGCTCGCAGGATCGGGTCGCAGATCCGCCACTGCCCCTCGACCTCGTCGCTGCGGGTGAACAGCGTCGGGTCGCCGAGCATCACGTCCAGCAGCAGCCGCTCGTAGGCCTCGGGCGACTGCGAGAGGAACGTCGCGCCGTAGCGGAACTCCATCCGCACCGGGCGCAGCACGCATCCGCATGCCCGGGGATCTTCGCCGCCAAGGCAGCGCGATGCCCTCGTTGGGCTGGATCGTGAGCACGAGCAGGTTCGGGCGCACCCCGAGCGGCCGTCGCTGCTCGAAGCCGAGGTGCGGCACCGGCTTGAGGGTGACGGCGATCTCGGTGACTTGCGGCGCGCGAGCCGCTTGCCGGTCCGCAGGTAGAACGGCACGCCGGCCCAGCGCCAGTTGTCCACGCTCCAGGCGCAGCGCGACGTAGGTCTCGGTCGCGAGTCGGGCGCGACGCCCTGCTCCTCGCAGGTAGCCGGGCACCGGCTGGCCGCCGACCGACGCCGGCGCCGTACTGCCCGCGCACCGCCATGCCGCGCACCTCCTCGGGCGCCGGCGGCGCGATCGCCTGCAGCACCTTGACCTTCTCGTTGCGCACGGCGTCGGCGCCGAAGGCGACCGGCGGCTCCATCGCCACCAGGCAGAGCAGCTGCATCAGGTGGTTCTGCACCATGTCGCGCAGCGCGCCCGGCCGCGTCGTAGTAGCCGGCGCGTCCCTCCACGCCCAGCTCCTCGGCCACGGTGATCTGGACATGATCGACGTACTTGCGGTTCCAGACCGGCTCGAAGATCGCGTTGGCGAACCGCAGCGCCAGCATGTTCTGGACCGTCTCCTTGCCCAGGTAGTGGTCGATGCGAAAGACCTGCGTCTCGTCGAGCACCGAGAGCAGCGCGCGGTTGAGCTCGCGCGCCTCTGCGAGCGTGGACCCGAACGGCTTCTCGATCACGACGCGCACCGCCGCCGGCTCGCTGCGATGCAGGCCGTGGGCTCGCCAAGCTGCCGCACGATCGGCTCGAAGAAGGCCGGCGCCGTCGAGAGGTAGAAGATCCGGTTGAGCGGCCGCCCGGCGTCGCGGTCGTCCTCGGCGAGCGCCAGCCGCAGCCTCTCGTAGACCGCGGGCGACTCGAAGTCCCCCGCGACGTGACGAGCGGTCGCCAGCAGCCGGCGCAGGAGCTCCTCGTCGGGCGGGCGGCGCGAGTGCGCGTGCACCGCCTCGGCGGCCAGCTCGCGGAACGCGTCGTCGTCCAGCGGCTCGTCCGCGAGGCGCCGACGAGCTCGAAGCGCTCCGGCAGCACGCCGTCGTGCGCGAGGTCGTAGATCGCCGGCAGCAGCTTGCGGCGTGCGAGGTCCCCGGTCGCGCCGAAGATCACGAGCGCGGTCGGGTGCACGGCAGGCCGCTCGAGCCGCCGCGGCGAGCGGGTTCTCCTGCACGCGGGGCGCCTCGCAGCGCGGCGGTCATGAAGCGGTGATAAGGCGCCGCGCCCGGGGTCAAGCGGCGGCGGCCACCCTCCGGCGCCAGCGCGTGAGATGCGGGACGAGGTCGTCCGCGAAGCGCATGAGCACGGGTCCGGCGATCGCCAGCATCAGCACGTAGGCGGCCGCCAGCGGCGCCAGCTCCGGCTCGACGGCGGCGGTCGCGCCGAGGCCGGCGAGCACGATCGACATCTCCCCGCGGGCGACCAGCGCGAGGGCGACCCGCGCGCTCGTCGACCTCGTCGAGGCCCGCGAGCCGTGCGGCCCGCCAGGCCGGTCACGACCTTCGTCACGCCGGTGATCACGGCGAGCGCGATCGCCGCCAGGGCGACGTCCTCGATCCGGCTCACGTCCACCTGCAGCGCGAAGAAGAGGAAGAACAGCGCGACGTTGAAGTCGCGGATCGGCTCCAGCAGCGCTGCGGGTCCGTTGGGCGATCTCGCCCGAGAGCGCGATGCCGGCCAGGAACGCGCCGACGGCGGCCGACACCTGCAGCTGCTCGGCGAGCCCGGCGACCATCAGCACGAGGCCGAGCGCCGACAGCAGCACGACCTCCTCGGAGCGCGTGCGAGACCACGCGGCCCAGCGCCTCGCCGTAGCGGAAGGCACCGACCATGGCGGCGAGCGCCGCGGCCACCGCGACGGTCATCGAGCCGAAGCCGGCGAGCACGCCGCCGCCGACCAGCAGCGACGCGACGAGCGGCAGGTAGATCGCCATCGCGAGGTCCTCGGCGACCAGCACGGCGACGATCACCGGCGTGCCCCGGCCACGCCAGCCGAGGTCGGTGAGCGCCTTGATGACGATGCCCGACGAGGTCACCCAGGTGACGCCGCCGAGCAGCATCGCGGCGAGCGGGTCCCAGCCCAGCAGCAGCCCGAAGCCGAGGCCGGCCGAGGAAGTTGAGGACGAAGTCGAGGATCCCGGCGCTCCGAAAGCGCCGCAGGTGTGCCGACAGCTCCTCGGCCGTGTACTCGAGCCCGATCAGGAACAGGAGCAGGATCACGCCGAGGCCGGCGGCGACCTCGAGGATCTCGCCCTGCAGCGCCGGGATGTCGATCGCGCTCAGGATCAGGCCGGCGATCAGGTACAGCGGCACCGCGGGCAGGTCGAGGCGCCCCGCGACGCGCGCGGCGATCGCGAGCACGAACAGCACGGCGCCGAGCTGGAGGTAGACCGGCGCGGCCTCCCCCACTGCCGCGGCGAGGACCGTCACGGCGTGCGGCTAGTCGCGGAGCACGGCATCGGGGTGGCGGCGCGCGACCACGGCGTCCACCTTGGCGGCCAGGCGCTGCTCGGCCCGCGTCAGGTCGGCGTCGTGCAGGTTGGCGATCCTGATCCGGACGTGGTTGAACTCGTCGATGCACATGTCGGGCCGGCGCAGGTAGTCGACCGCCTCGTGGGCCACCTGCTCGACGAAGGCGAGCGCGGCCTCGAAGTCGCGAAAGCGCCACTCGCGGACCATCGTCTTGCCGACGACGCGCCAGGGAGTGGCGGTCATGCCGCCTGCGATGCCGGGAGTCGCGGCTCCAGCCATTGGCGCAGCCGCCCCTCCGGGTGTGCGCCGACGAGCCGGTCGACCTCCTGCCCCTGCTCGAACAGCAGCAGCAGCGGGATGCCCTGGACCCCGTGGCGCGCCGCGATCTCCGGAGCGGGGTCGATGTCGAGCTTGACCACCTTCATGCGCCCGGCGTTGTCACGGCCCAGCTTCTCGACCACCGGGCTGACCATCCGGCACGGCGCGCACCACGGAGCCCAGAAGTCGACGAGCACGGGCACCGACGCCTGGATCTCCTCGTCGAAGGAGTCCTTGTCCGCGTCGACGATCCAGGGCAGCGCCGCGTGGCAGACGGCACAGCGCGGGACGCCCTCGGGCTGCGGGCGCACCCGATTCTTCTTGCCGCAGTTGGGGCAGGTGACGATCGTCGCGGCCACTGGATCCATGAGGTAGGACCACCTTCGCGTTCGTCAACCGCCGCAGATGTCGATCCGCCGACTTGACGGCACCGGATGGCGCCTTATCGACCTGGCCAGGTCCCTGGACGCAGGTCGAAAGGAGCTCCCATGGCAAAGGCCGTCGGCATCGATCTCGGCACGACGAACTCGGTCGTCGCCGCCACGATGGAGGGCGGGCAGGCGGAGGTGATCCCGAACGCCGAGGGCGCGCGGACGACACCGTCCGTGGTCGCCTTCACCGAGGACGGCCAGCGCCTCGTCGGCCAGGTCGCGCGGAGACAGGCGATCCTCAACCCCGAGGCCACCGTCTACTCGACCAAGCGCTTCATCGGGCGCAAGTGGGACGAGGTCACCGAGGAGGCGAAGATCGTCTCCTACAAGGTCGTCCGCGGCCCTGACGACGCCGTGCGCATCGAGGTCCGCGGCAAGCAGTACGCGCCGGAGGAGATCTCCGCGCTGATCGTGCGCAAGCTGGCCGACGACGCGGGCAAGTTCCTCGGCGAGCGGGTGACCGAGGCGGTCATCACGGTGCCGGCGTACTTCAACGACGCCCAGCGCCAGGCGACCAAGGACGCCGGCCGGATCGCCGGCCTGGAGGTCCTGCGCATCATCAACGAGCCGACGGCTGCCGCGCTCGCCTACGGCCTCGACAAGGCCACCTCGGAGACCGTGCTCGTCTTCGACCTCGGCGGCGGCACGTTCGACGTCTCGCTGCTGGACGTCGGCGACGGCGTCGTCGAGGTCCGCGCCACCAGCGGCGACGGCCACCTCGGCGGCGACGACTTCGACAAGCGCGTCGTCGACTGGCTCGCAGACGAGTTCAAGACCAACCAGGGGATCGACCTGCGCGAGGACCCGCAGGCCCTGCAGCGCCTGTACGAGGCGGCCGAGCGCGCGAAGGTCGAGCTCTCCAGCCAGACGCAGACGCAGATCAACCTGCCGTTCATCACCGCCGACGCGTCCGGCCCGAAGCACCTCAACACGTCGCTGACGCGGGCGAAGTTCGAGCAGCTCACCGCCGACCTGCTGGAACGCTGCCGCGGCCCCGTGGAGCAGGCGCTCTCCGACGCGCGGCTGACGGCGGACGACATCGACGAGGTGATCCTCGTCGGCGGCTCGACGCGCATGCCGGCGGTGCAGGAGCTCGTCCGCCGGTTGACCAAGGGCAAGGAGCCCAACATGACGGTCAACCCCGACGAGGTCGTCGCGATCGGCGCGGCCCTGCAGGCCGGGGTGCTCAAGGGCGAGGTCGAGGACGTCGTGCTGCTCGACGTCACGCCGCTGTCGCTTGGCCTGGAGACGCTCGGCGGGGTCAACACGAAGGTGATCGAGCGCAACACGACGATCCCCGCGCAGCGCTCGGAGACGTTCTCGACCGCGGAGGACAACCAGACGGCGGTCGACGTCGTCGTGCTGCAGGGCGAGCGCGAGCTGGCCTCCGACAACCGTCAGCTCGCGCGCTTCCGGCTGGAGGGTATCCGGCCGGCCCCGCGCGGCGAGCCGCAGGTCGACGTCACGTTCGACATCGACGCCAACGGCATCGTCAACGTGTCGGCCCGCGACAAGGACACGGGCGCTGAGCAGAAGGTGACGATCTCCGAGAGCACGAACCTCGACCAGGGCGAGGTCGAGCGGATGGTCCGCGAGGCCCAGGAGCACTCGCAGGAGGACCGCCGCCGCCGCGAGGAGATCGACGCTCGCAACGAGCTGGACTCGCTCGCCTACCGGATCGAGCAGCTCGTCAACGAGCTGGGCGACCGCCTCCCGGTGAACGAGAAGGCCAGGGCAGAGCAGGCCGTCGCCGACGCGCGCGCGGCGATCAACGACGAGGCCGGGCTCGACCGCGTGCGCCCGCTGGTGTCCGACCTCCAGCAGCTGGCCAGCAGCCTGCCGGCCGCGGCGCAGGCGGCCACGCCCGCGGGGAACGGGGCGAGCGGAAGCGGCAACGGCGAGGCCGAGGCGGCCGAGGACGACGAGGAGGTCGTCGACGCGGAGTTCACCCGTGACTGACCCGACCGCCGCAGGGCGGCAGACGCACGCCGACCCCGGCGCGGAGGCTGCGGGCCAGGAGCCCCCGCCAGCGGAGCCGCCACCCCAGGAGCCAGGCCTCGCGCAGCAGCTGGCCGACACCGAGGACCGCTTCAAGCGGGCGCTCGCCGACCTCGACAACTACCGCAAGCGATCGGGTCGCGAGATCGAGCGGCGCCTGCAGGAGGACCGCGAGCGGGGGCTGCGCGACTGGCTCGAGGCGGTCGACAGCGTCGAACGCGCGCTTGCGATGCAGCCCGAGAACCCGCTGTTCGAGGGCCTGCGCGCGGTCCTGGAGCAGATGGAGGCGATCCTCGACCGCCAGGGCGTGCGTCGCATCGGCGCCGCCGGCGAGCCCTTCGACCCCGAGCGCATGGAGGCGGTCGGCGTGCGGCCCGCCGACGGCGTCCCCGACCGCACCGTGCTCGACGTCGCCCGCTCTGGGTACGCGATCGGCGACCGCGTGCTGCGGCCGGCGCAGGTCGTCGTCGCCCGCACCCCAGAGCGCCAACCCTGATGGCGGTCGGTTTCCGCGACTACTACGAGGTGCTGGGCGTCCCGCGGACGGCGAGCGAGGACGACATCCGCCGCGCGTACCGAAAGCTGGCTCGCGAGAACCACCCCGACGTGAACAAGGACCCTGCCGCGGAGCAGCGCTTCAAGGAGGTCTCGGAGGCCTACGAGGTGCTGCGCGACCCCGACAAGCGGTCGCGCTACGACCGGCTCGGCCCGAACTGGAAGGCCGGCCAGGACGTGTCCGGCTCGTCGGGCTTCCGCGAGGCGCGCCCGCGCAACGGCGGAGCGCGCGTCGAGTTCGACGGCGGCGACTTCAGCGAGTTCTTCGAGGGCCTCTTCGGCGGCCGCGGGCAGCCGGTCCACCGGCGGCTTCGGCTTCGGCGGCTTCGACGGGCGCGGCCTGGAGACCGAGGCCGTGCTCGAGCTCTCGCTCGAGGAGGCCGCTCGCGGCGGCCGTCGCACGCTGTCGCTCGACGGGGAGCAGCTCGAGGTCGAGCTGCCTGCGGGGCTGCGGGACGGCCAGGCGCTCCGCGTCCGCGACGACTTGCTGCTGAGGATCCGGCTGCGCAGGCATCCCCGGTTCCGGGTGCGCGGCGGCGACGTCTACACCGACGTGCGCGTCGCGCCCTGGGAGGCGGCGCTCGGGGCGACGGTCGAGGTGCAGACCCTGCGCGGCAGCGCGAAGCTGAAGGTCCCGCCGGGCTCGTCGTCGGGTCGCAGGCTGCGGCTGCGCGGCGAGGGGCTGGGAGGCGACCTGTACGCGGAGGTGAAGATCGTGGTGCCGAAGAAGCTCTCGAAGAAGGAGCGCGAGCTCTTCGAGGAGCTCGCGAAGACGTCGAAGTTCGATCCACGGGCGGGCCGGTGATGGCGGCGACGCTCGCACCCCGTCGCGCGCGCCCGGTCGAGATCGCGGTCCTGGCCCGCCAGGCCGGCGTCGCGCCCGAGCTCACCCGCCGCTTCGTGGCGCTCGGGCTGCTCGAACGGGGCTATACGCCCGACGCCGCCGCCCGCGTGGCGCGCGCCGCGCGGCTGCGGCGCGACCTGGCCGTGAACTCCGCCGGCGCCGTGCTCGCCTGCGAGCTGCTGGCCCGCATCGACGAACTGGAACGGCGGCTGAGCCGCTACGAGGAGAGGTGATCGCATGGACCCCAACCGCCTGACCGAGAAGACCGCCGAGGCGCTGCACGACGCGCAGACGAAGGCGCTGCGCTTCGGGCACACCGAGGTCACGCCCGAGCACCTGCTCCTCGGTCTGCTCGACCAGAGCCAGGGCCTCGGGCCTCGGTTGCTGCAGCGCATGGACGTCGACACCGACGCGCTCCGCCGCGACCTCGAGCAGCACCTCGAGGGCCGGCCGCGCGTCAGCGGCTCAGGAGCGTCGGGTGACGTGCGCGTCTCGCGCGCGCTCGCGCAGCTGCTCGAGGGGGCCGACCAGGAGGCTCAGCGCCTCAAGGACGAGTACGTCTCGGTCGAGCACCTCCTGCTCGCGATGATCGAGTCCGGCGGCCAGACGGCGGCGGGGCGCCTGCTGAGCGAGCACGGCGTCACCCGCGACCGCTTCCTGGAGATCCTGACCGAGGTCCGCGGCAGCCAGCGCGTCACCAGCGCCACGCCCGAGACGGCCTACGAGGCGCTCGAGAAGTACGGGCGCGACCTCGTCGACGAGGCCCGCAGCGGCAAGCTCGACCCGGTGATCGGCCGCGACGCCGAGATCCGCCGCGTGATCCAGATCCTCTCGCGCAAGACCAAGAACAACCCGGTCCTGGTCGGCGACCCCGGTGTCGGCAAGACGGCGATCGTCGAGGGCCTCGCGCAGCGGATCGTGCGCCGCGACGTCCCCGAGGGCCTCAAGGACCGCACGGTCTTCGCACTCGACATGGGCTCGCTCGTCGCGGGCGCCAAGTACCGCGGCGAGTTCGAGGAGCGTCTGCAGGCGGTCCTGCAGGAGGTCAAGGCCGCCGAGGGCCGCATCCTGCTCTTCATCGACGAGCTGCACAACGTCGTCGGCGCGGGCGCCGCCGAGGGCTCGATGGATGCCGGCAACATGCTCAAGCCGATGCTCGCCCGCGGCGAGCTGCACTGCATCGGCGCCACGACGCTGGTCGAGTACCGCAAGCACATCGAGAAGGACGCGGCGCTCGAGCGTCGCTTCCAGCCGGTGGTCGTCGACGAGCCGAGCCTCGAGGACACGATCTCGATCCTGCGCGGCCTGCGCGAGCGCTTCGAGGTCCACCACGGCGTCAAGATCCAGGACGCCTCGCTGGTGGCCGCGGCGACGCTGTCGCACCGCTACATCACCGATCGCTTCCTGCCCGACAAGGCGATCGACCTCGTCGACGAGGCCTGCGCGGTGGTGCGCACGGAGATCGACTCGATGCCGCAGGAGCTCGACGAGATCACGCGGCGCGTCATGCGCCTGGAGATCGAGGAGGCGGCGCTGCAGAAGGAGACCGACGACGCCAGCGCGCAGCGCCTGGAGACGCTGCGGCGCGAGCTCGCCGACCTGCGCTCGCAGGCCGCGGCGATGACCGCCCAGTGGGAGTCCGAGCGCCACGCGATCCACAAGCTGCAGGCGCTCCGGGCAGAGCTCGAGGAGCTGCGGCGCGAGATCGAGGAGGCCGAGCGCAACTACGACCTCAACCGCGCGGCCGAGCTGCGCCACGGCCGCCTGCCGGAGCTCGAGCGCCGCCTGCGCGGGCGAGGAGGAGCTCCTCGAGACGCGCCAGGGCGGCTCGCGCCTCCTGCGCGAGGAGGTCACCGAGGACGAGATCGCCGAGATCGTCGCGCGCTGGACCGGCATCCCCGTGGCACGGCTGATGGAGGGCGAGCGCGACAAGCTCCTGCGACTCGACGAGATCCTGCATGAGCGCGTCGTCGGCCAGGACGAGGCCGTGCAGCTCGTCGCGGACGCCGTCATCCGCGCGCGCGCAGGCGTGAAGGATCCGCGGCGCCCGATCGGCTCGTTCATCTTCCTCGGCCCGACCGGGGTCGGAAAGACCGAGCTGTCCAAGGCGCTCGCTGAGGCGCTGTTCGACGCCGAGGACAACATCGTCCGGCTCGACATGTCCGAGTACCAGGAGCGCCACACGGTCTCGCGGCTGGTGGGCGCGCCGCCCGGCTACGTCGGCTTCGAGGAGGGCGGCCAGCTCACGGAGGCCGTGCGGCGCAAGCCCTACTCCGTCGTGCTGTTCGACGAGATCGAGAAGGCCCACGCAGACGTGTTCAACACGCTGCTGCAGATCCTCGACGACGGGCGACTGACCGACTCGCAGGGGCGCACGGTGAACTTCCGCAACACCGTGGTGATCATGACCTCGAACATCGGGTCGCTGCATCTGCTCGACGGGCTCGACGAGGACGGCCAGATCTCCCCCGAGGCGCGCGACCGGGTCCTGGCCGAGCTGCGCGGCCACTTCCGCCCGGAGTTCCTCAACCGCGTCGACGAGACGGTGCTGTTCAAGCCGCTGACGCTGCAGGAGATCGAGCGCATCGTCGACCTCCTGATCGAGGACCTGCGCGCGCGCCTGGCGGACCGGCGGCTCATGATCGAGCTCACCGAGGCGGCGCGCGAGCTGATCGCCCGCGAGGGCTACGACCCCGTCTACGGGGCCCGCCCGCTGCGTCGCTACATCCAGCGCAGCGTGGAGACGCGGATCGCGCGCGCCGTGATCGCCGGCGACATCCACGACGCCACGACGATCGTGCTCGACGCGGCCGACGACGAGCTCGTGCTCAGCTGGCAGGAGCCGGGCGGGACGCGCGAGGAGCCTGTCGAGGCCGCGCTGTAGCCGGCAGCCCTTTCCTTTCTCGTCGCCGCGGGAACGCGGTACGGTCCACGTGCGGACGATGTCGGCAGGGACCCACAACGTCCGGGCGCGGCAGACCGACGTGGTGGTCGTCGCCGAAGCCCCGTCCGGCGTCATCCTGTTCAGCAGCGCCCTCTCGGCGCAGGTGGTCGGCCGCACGCTGCTGGACCTGGCCGAGCACCCCGAGTTCGGCCCGCTGCATGCCGACGGGCGACCCTACGCGGCGGCCGAGTGGCAGCTCGCGCGCTCGATCGCCTCCGGCGAGATCGTCGTCGACGAGGAGTTCCTCTTCGTCATGGACGGCGAGCGCCGCACCTACCGGTGCAACTCGTCCCCGGTCTACGACGGCGCCGGCCGCATGGTCGCCGCCGTTTCCGTCACGCGTGACGTCACGGAGCTCAAGAGCGTCGAGGAGCGGCTTGCATACCACGCCAGCCTGCTGGACGCGGCGGAGGACGCGATCGTCGGCACGGACCCGGCGTTCCGCCTCACCGCCTGGAACCGCGGCGCCGAGCGGCTGTACGGGTACGCGGCCCACGAGGTGCTCGGCCGTGACGCGCGCGATGTCGCGAGCTACGCCGGCGACGGGGCGCGGCTCGCGCTCGAGCGCGAGCTGCTGGAGACCGATCGGACGCGGAGCGAGATCACGGCGTACCGCAAGGACGGCACGCCGGTCGAGGTCGAGCTGATCTCGGTCGCCGTCCGCGACGAGGACGGCTCGATCACGGGCTACCTCGGGATCCACCGCGACATCACCGAGCAGAAGCGGGCGATGGACCAGCAGGCGCTCGTCGCGGACCTCGGCCAGCGCGCGCTCAGGGGCGACACCGTGCAGTCGGTGATGGACCAGGCGGTCGCGATCGTCGCCCGCACGCTGGACCTCACACCGGTCGGGATCGCCGAGATCCTTCCCGGAGGAGAGCAGCTGCGCCTGCGCGCCGGCACTGGCTGGAACGAGGGGGCCATCGGATCCGCGACGGGCGGTGCCGGTCGCGCCTCGCTCGTGGGCTACACGGTGATGGCCGGGGAACCGGTCGTCAGCACGGACGTCGCCGCGGATCCCCGCTTCGAGATCTCCCCCGTGTTGCGCACACACGGCACCGTGAGCACGGCGACCGTCATCATCGCGGGCCGCGATCAGCCGTTCGGTGTGCTGGGCGTGTTCAGTACGCAGCGGCGGTCGTTCTCCGCCGACGACGTCAACTTCCTGCAAGCGGCGGCCAACGTGATCTCGATGGCGGTCGAGCGGGAGGAGTCCGAGAACAGGATCATCGAGGTGAGGGACGTGGAGCGCCGGCGGATCGCGCGCGACCTTCACGACGACGCGCTGCAGGACCTGACCGACGCGCTCGCCCAGGCGACCGGCCTCGAGTCCGCGGGCGATCCCGTGGTGGCCGACCGCCTGGCGCAGCTGGTGCCGGCGCTCAAGCGCGCGGGGCAACACGTGCGCGGCGCGATCTACGACCTTCGCCTCGGCGCGGACGAGGAGCGGCCGTTCCCCGAGCTTCTCAGGGAGGTCGTGGACGTGCATCAGGCGATGGCCCCCGACCGCCGCATCGAGCTCGATGTCCGCGCCGGCGTTCCGGCCATCCCGCTCGGCAGGCGCGGGACGGAGGTGCTCCGCGTCACCAGCGAAGCCCTCGTCAACGCGCGGCGCCACTCCGGTGCCGGCAGCATCCGGGTCGAAGCGTGGGGCTCGGACGAGCGGCTCTGCGTGGCGGTCGGCGACGACGGGCACGGGTTCGAGCCGAGCATCGAGACGCCGGCCGGCGCGGGGATCAGGGGGATGCGCGAGCGCGCCGGCCTGCTCGCGGGCGACCTCGAGATCCGCAGCGAGCCCGGCGCGGGCACGACGGTGCAGCTCGGCATCGCGCTGCGCCCGGACGGCGGCCGGCCCGATCAGACCGTGCGGCTCCTGCTGGTCGAGGACCACACGTCCGTCCGGGAGGCCATCGCCAGGATGTTCGAGCGCGAGCCGGGGCTGCACGTCGTCGGCCAGGCGGCCACGCTCGCGCAGGCGCGCGAGATGCTCCAGGACATCGACGTGGCGGTCGTCGATCTGCGACTGCCCGACGGAACCGCCGATGACCTCATCAGGGACCTCCGCGAGGTCAACCCGCGAGCGCAGGCGCTCGTCCTGAGCGCCAGCCTCGACCGGCGCGAGATCGCAGCGATGATCGAGAGCGGGGCCTCCGGCGTGCTGAGCAAGACGGCCGGCCTCGACGAGGTCGTCGACGCGGTGCGCCGTCTACGCGCCGGCGAGACGCTCATGCCGCTCGACGAGGTGGTCGAGCTGCTGCGCTTCGCCGGACGCGAGCGCGACCGCGAGCGCGAGGACAGGCACAGCATCGCGAGCCTCACGCCGCGCGAGCGCGAGGTGCTCCAGGCGCTGGCCGAGGGGCTCGACAGCGCGACGATCGCGAGCCGGCTCCACATCACCGTTCGGACCGAGCGCAACCACGTGGCCAACATCCTGGCCAAGCTCGGCGTGCACTCGCAGCTCCAGGCGGTGCTGTTCGCCGCACGGTACGGCGTGGTGGAGCTGGGCCCGCTCGGAGCGTGATCTTGCCCGGCGGTAGCGCGTCCTATCGGGGGACGGCATGGTTCGCCACCTCCGAGCAGAACGCTGATGCCGTACGTGGAGTGCCCCACGTCCTGGCTGGAGGCCTTCACGGCCGCCGCGTGGACCGACGTCGACTTACTGCGGCCGCTGCGGGACGGAGCTTCCGCGCCGGTCGCACGGCCCGCGGCCGCTGCTCGGATGGCCCGGCAACCGCCGGCGACCCCGGGGCCTACGCCGCCGCGCCCGCCTCGCGCGCTTCTGACACGAGCTCCTCGAGCGGCGCCCTGACGCCCCGCGGCAACACGATGACGGGGCAGTGCGCCTGCGCGGCCACCCGCCGTGAGACGCCGCCGAGGAGCACCGCCCGCAGCGGGCCGTAGCCGCGCGAGCCCATGACGAGCAGGTCGAGGTGCTCCGAGACGCCCATGAGGATCTCGGCGGGGTCGCCGATGAAGGCCTCCGCTTCCACGGGGACGTCGTCCCCGAGGGCGGCGACCGCCGTGCGCAGGGCCTGCTCGGCGAGCACGCGATGCTCGCCCTCGACCTCCTCGATGTGCTTGGGCGGGCGCGGGGGCGTCATGGGCTCGGTCTCCGCGTACCACGCCGGGCTGAACTGCACGACCGTGATCGCGCGCAGCGTCGCGCCGGCGCGCCGGGCGAGCGCGTGGGCATCGCGCAGCGCTTCGCGGCCCTCGTCGGTGTCGACGTAGGCCATGCCGATCGTGCGCACCGCGCCGCGCGGCTCCCAGCCGTGCGGCACGACGGCGACCGGGCAGGGGGCGCCGTGCATGAGCCGGTCGGCCGTCGAGCCCGGCA
The DNA here is from genome assembly GCA_963840185.1 of uncultured Actinomycetes bacterium. GTDB lineage: Bacteria > Actinomycetota > Thermoleophilia > Solirubrobacterales > Solirubrobacteraceae > JAOPZW01. The sequence goes on from CAWIXY010000003.1 coordinate 218,405, forward strand.
GGATCCGGCCGACCGTCCCGCGCCGGGTGGATCCGACCACGAGCAGCCCGGCTGCCTCTGTCTCGGCCGCCTCGTGCAGGGCGCTCGCGGCGCTCGTGCCCGACAGCTCGCGGCACTCCACCGCGATGCCCTCGGCCTCGAGCTCGCGCGCGACGCGCCCGAGCGGCTCGGAGGCGTCCGCACAGAGGTCGTGGTCCAGCTCGCCGGCAGCAGCCCCCTCCCGCCTGGACACGGAGGCGACGATCAGCGGCGCGCCGGTGAAGCGCGCGGCCGCGACGCCGAAGTTGACGGGGGCATGATCGGCGCCGACCGGGTCGTAGCCGACGAGGATCGGCTTGCTCATCGAGATGCTCCTTCGCGACGGCCACAACGGGCCCAGGGATCCACCGAGAGTCAGTAGACCGCGTTGGCGACCGGGCAAGCACATCAATCGCTCGGGATGACCAGGTCGAGCTCGAGCAGGCGCCCGGGGTCGGAGACGAGGTCGATGGCGGTGATCTTCCCGCCGCTGGTCGTGAAGCCGTAGACGACCCGTGGCCGCCCACCCGGCATCCACACCACCGCGGCTGCTCCGTCGAGCAACGCCGGCGTGGCTCCGCGTGCGCGCCGGTCTTCGCGTAGGCGTCGTGCGGGGGACCCGCTCCGGCCTCGGCGACGTGGAGGCGCACGCCGTTCACCACCACGTCGCGGTGCTGGACCCCTGCCACCGGCGGCACGTCGGAGAGCCTCATGCCGGACGCAGCTTCCCAGTCCGGCGCCGCTCGAAATGGCGAGGACCTAGACTGCTCGCGTGTCCTCGAACGGTGGTCTCGTTGGGCCGGACGCAGTCCATCCCGACCCGCTCGGGCGTGTCGCCCGCCTGCACGCCGAGCAGGAGGCCGGGCGGTCCGCCCACCTCGTTGCGGGCACGCTCGCCTGCCCACGCTGCGATGCGCCGGTGGCACTGACGGCCGAGCCGGTGTCACCGTCCGATGCGCTCGAATGCCCGTTCTGCCGCCATGGCGCGGCAGTCCACGACTTCCTCTCGCTCGCGGTTCCGTCGCGGCCGGCACGGGTGCAGGTGCGCGTCGCGCATCCAGCGCGCACGGCCGCCTGACGCCCGGCCGGGCGGCGCGGGCGCGTGCGCGCCCGGCGCCACCTCGCTCTGAGTCCTACGACTGCGCGGATCCCGCAGACTGCCCGGCCTCGCCCGACTGCGCGGACTGCCCGTTGCGCCCCTGCCCGGAGCGCACCTCGACGTGATGCGGGCGGGCCACCTGGGGCTTGGGGATGCGGACGGTCAGGACGCCGTCCTGGAGGTCTGCCTCCACCTTGTCGGGATCGGTCTGCCCGGGGAGCGTCACGCGGAACTCGAACCGGCCGACCCGTCGCGTCTTGCGGCGGAGGATCCCCTTGCGCTCGCGTTCCTTGATCTCCCCGGTGATCGCGACCTCCGAGTCGCGGACCTCCACATCCAGGTCCTCGCGCTGGACGCCCGGCACCTCGGCCTCGGCGATCCACGCGTCCTCGGTCTCCTCGATGTCCACGAGCGGGACCCAGACGCCGCCCTCCTCACCGGCCATCACGCGCTCCATGAGCTGCCCCATCTGGTCCTGGAGCTCCTGGATCTCGGGGAACGGCTGCCACCTCTGGATCGGTGGCGCCGACAGGTCACGACGTCGCACCAGCACTGCCATGACTGCTCCTCTCGTCGTCGGCGGGTGCGCCCCGGCGTCGGGCCACGGCGCCTGATCGGGACGTGGCAGTAGGCCGCAGAGGCACGTGCTTCAACTATCCCCCGGCCTGTGGGCAGCCACGTCACCGTCGATCGGCTGCAGTTCGCGCTGACGTCACGTTCCACTACCTGTTCCGCGATCCGCACGATGGGCCTCGCGCTCTTCGTCGCGTGGCTGAAGACGGTGTCGTACCTGGGCGGCGAACGGCGCCGACTGTGGCTGCAGCGCAAGAGCGCCGGCGAGCGCGCGTCCTACGACGGGGCGGCGCACTTCTGGGCGAAGATCATCGCGGTCCAACTTCGCCGTCGGCGTGGTCAGTTCCTTCGCCCGCGGGCCGAGGGTCGGCTGCGCGAGGACGCCGAGGGCTAGGGGACGGGCGGCGGGCCCGGCGTCCCCGTGCGCGTGAGGAAGAAGAGCCCCAGCAGGAGACCGAGCCCGCCGACGATCATGAGGATCAGGCCCGCAGTGTCGAGGTTGACGCCCTCCACGACGTCGGCGGTGAGGGCGTACCGCAGGATGGCGCCGACGGCAATCAGGAACAGGCTCGTGCCGATGGTCATGGGATGCCTTGCCCGGGCATAGTCCGATCCGAGCCGGTGTCAACCCGCGGCCTCCGTGCGCGCGTCCGGGCGGTAGCCGTAGGCCGCCTCACGGACGGCGCGGTCGTTCTCCAGGGCGGCGCCCAGCGCGCCGCCCAGTGTGGCCAGCGAGGCCACGAGGCATGAGAGCGCGAGGTAGTCGCTGACGCCCACGTCGTGGTCGACCTGCCTGCCGAGGGTGTCGGGGGAGATGAGGATCGCGGACGCGGCGATGTTGATGAGGAACATCGCGAGGAACAGCGTCAGCACGCCGATGGTGACGGTCAGGGCGGTCGCCATGTTGAAGAGGACGACGCGTTCGCCGCCGTCACCATGCCGATCAGCAGGCGCAGGGTTGCCGCGCCCGACCGCGGTGACGAACCGGACGCTGCGGTCCTCCTGCAGGTCGGCCCGACCGACCGGCGACGCGAGCTCCTCCAGACGGCGGCGCACGCGGACGTAGCGCTCCGCGTCGCCGGCGATCTTGGCGTCGTCGGCGCTCTCCCCGAGCAAACCCTCGACGAGCCGCAGCACCGCCTCCTCGACGCGCTCCTCGAGGTTGACCGCCCGAGCGCCGGCACCGACACGAGGCCGACGCCGTGGGTCGCGCTCGCGTAGGCCGTCACCGGGTGCGATCCGACGCGCACGGGGAAGTCGGTCAGGAAGACGGCGAGCTTCCAGCCCTCCTCCAGGAGTCGCTGATGGGCGACCTCGACGAGGTCGACGTCCTGGTCCGACGCGGCGGCCATCGGCTCGATCCGCACCTGCACGCTCCAGCGCACGTTGGGGAACCGACGCCGCAGCCGCGAGGGCAGGCGCCGGGCGAGGTCCTCGGCCAGCTCGTAGGGCAGCCCGGGCGCCGAGAGCAGCCCGAGGACGACGGGCTCCTGGGGCTCGCGGTCGCGAAGCTCTCCCTCCGGCACCTCGCCGTGTCCGTAGGCTGAGGCGGCGAGCGTCAAGGGCGCTTGCCGGGGCGCCCGGCGGTCCTACTCCCAGGCATCGTGAGCCCGCTGCGAGGGGGACACTCAGGAGGCGGGTCTGCGTCGTCGCCAGGCCCGGAGCAGGCGCAGCGGGAGCAGGCCAAACGGTGTGCGGCGGCCGAGATCGGCCCGGTCCTCGCGGTCGAACGCGCGGGCGAACCGCTCCGCCTCCTCCTCAGTCGGATACCGCTTCGAGCCACGCGCACCGCAGTCGCGCTGGCACACCCAGTGCATCGTCCGGCCGTCGCTCGAGAAGCGGAACCGATGGCCCAGCACGCGACAGCGGAGCATCGACCTCCAAGCTACCGCCGGCGGGGACGATGAGCGTCGCAGCGGCCCGGATGAAGACGATCCGGACCAACATCCCGGCCCGCATGGACCGCCTGCCGTGGTCGCGCTTCCACTGGAGGATCGTCATCGGCCTCGGGACGGTCTGGATCCTCGACGGGCTCGAGGTGACGATCGTCGGCGCCATCGCCCCGCGCCTGACCGAGTCGGGCAGCGGCATCGACATGAGCGCCTCCGACGTCGGGACGGCTGGTGCGCTCTACGTGGCCGGCGCCTGCATCGGCGCCCTGCTCTTCGGCCATCTCACCGACCGCTACGGGCGCAAGCGCCTGTTCATGGCCACGCTCGGGCTCTACCTGGCCGCCACGGTCGCGACCGCGTTCGCCTTCGACCCCTGGTACTTCTTCCTCTGCCGCTTCCTGACCGGCATGGGCATCGGCGGGGAGTACGCCGCGATCAACTCGGCCATCGACGAGCTCATCCCTGCGCGCAACCGCGGCCAGGTGGACCTCGCCATCAACGGCAGCTTCTGGGTCGGCGCCGGTCTCGGGGCGCTGGCCTCGGTGTTCCTCCTGGAGACCTCGATCTTCCAGTCCGACCTCGGCTGGAGGCTCGCCTTCGCCTCGGGCGCGATTCTGGGCGCCGCCATCCTGCTCGTGCGCCGCCACGTCCCGGAGAGCCCTCGCTGGCTTTTCATCCACGGCCGCGAGGAGGAGGCCGAGCGGATCGTCCGCCGGATCGAGGAGGAGGTGCGCCGGGAGACGGGCCGCGACCTGCCCGAGCCCGACCCCGATCAGACGATCACCGTCCGCCAGCGCGAGGTGATCCCCTTCCGGGAGATCGCCTCGGTGACGGCCAAGCGCTATCCGCGCCGGGCGGTGCTGGGCCTGTCGCTCTTCATCGGTCAGGCCTTCCTCTACAACGCGGTCACCTTCGACCTGGGCACGATCCTCAACCAGTTCTTCGACGTCAGCTCGGAGAAGGTGCCGCTCCTGTTCGTCGCCTTCGCGGCGGGCAACTTCCTCGGGCCGCTGCTGCTCGGGCGTCTCTTCGACACCGTCGGGCGCATCCCGATGATCTCCGGGACGTACCTGCTCTCCGCCGCCCTCGTCGCCCTGCTGGCCGTGCTGCTGCGCAGCGACTCGCTGTCGACGGGGTCGTTCATGCTGCTGATCGCGATCGCCTTCTTCTTCGCCTCGGCCGGGGCGAGCTCCGCCTACCTCACGGTCAGCGAGGTCTTCCCGATGGAGACCCGCGCGCTGGCCATCTCGCTCTTCTACGCAATCGGTACGGGGGTGGGCGGGATCGCCGGCCCGCTGGTCTTCGGCCACTTCATCCACAGCGGCAGCGCCGACCAGGTCGCCACCGGCTTCTTCATCGGCGCCGGCGCCATGGCCCTCGGCGGCATCGCAGAGCTGTTCTTCGGCGTCCGCGCCGAGCAGCAGTCGCTCGAGAACATCGCGCGGCCCCTCACCGCCGAGGAGGCCGACGCCGAGACGCCCGCACCCGCGATCACCGATCCCGCGCGGGCGGAGCGGATCCGCGCGCGCGGCGACCGCCGCCGCAGCCGCGAGGGCTCGGGGGCGCGCCGCTTCCGCCCGGGCACCGGCAGCACCTTCTACTCGCCGGGCTTGGTCGGCACCGCCGGCACGACGAGCCGCCACACGGCCGCCTCCGACGTGGAGCTCGACCGCGAGATCGATGCCCTCGCCCGCGCCCTGGAGGAGCGCGGCCCGCTCGCGCGCGACGAGCTCGAGCGCCTGCTCGACGCGCGGCGCTGGGGCCCGAGGCGATTCCGCCGGGCGCTGCGGGAGACGCTGCGCGAGGAGCGCGCCGCGCGAGGCCCCGATCGCACGTACGGGCCTCCGACGCGGCCGCGCGGTCCCGCTGACCCCACGCCGGCGTCGCGGTGAGCGCCGCCCCGCGGCATCCCGGCGCCTTCGGAGGGCTGGACCGGCTGATCTCCATCCCGCTGGCGGCGCTGCTCGTCGTCGCGGCGGTGCTGACCCTGGTGGGCACGGTGGTCGACGTGGTCGAGGGCAGCGACTCTCGACCCATTGCCGACACGGGGGTGTTCATCCTCGAGCGCGTCCTGCTGCTCTTCATCATCGCCGAGCTGCTGTACACGCTCCGGCTCGTCGACTTCGGCGGGCGCATCCTCGTGGAGCCGTTCCTGTTCATCGGGCTCATCGCCGTCGTGCGGCGGATCCTGGTCGTGACCGCGGAGGCCGAGTTCGAGGACACCCGCAGCCAGATCCTCGAGTTCGCGGCCGAGATCGCCGCGCTGGGCTTCCTCGCGCTCGTGCTCGCCCTGTCGATCCACCTGCTGCGCCGCAGCGCGGCGCAGCAGCCGTAGCGTTCGCACGCGCCCGGCTGGGTGGCGGGCCGCCATGCAACGCAATGCTGCGCTGGCGGTCCTCGCACTGGGAGCAGGAGCAGTCGCGCTCGGGCGCGCGCGTGCTCCCGCGACGCGCGAGCAGCAGCCCGCCGGCGCCGTGCGCGAGGTGTGGTTCACCCGCCGGGTCGCCTCCTCGAGATCCTCGGGCACGTCCGGCGGGAGCATGATCGCCAGGTAGCTGGCGTAGTTGGACAGCACCTCGGACGACCACGCCGCCGGGTGCAGGTTGACCGGCATCATGATCGAGAGCCGGCCCTTGGCCGGGGCGCCGTGCTCGACGTTCCAGCGACGGATGGTCAGCGCGTGAGCCGCGAGCAGGTCTTTGATCGTCGCCCCAACGGGCTTGGCGGCTGCGGCACGGGCGACGGCGTCCGGCTCGAGCCTGACCGTCGCAAAGGCGTGACCCGGGCCCGCCGGGTCGGCTGGATCGTCACCTGCGACGCGGACCAGCGGCGTTCGGCGCTGCAGGGCGGCCCCCGCGATCTTGGCCACGCGGGGGACGACGTCGGTGAGGCCGCGTGCGCCGGCGATGCTCCGCAGGTCGCGCGCCTCCTCGATGTCCGGCGGGCCGCCCGGCTCATCGGGCTCGCCGGCGTACGCGCGGGCAATCGACGCGACGAGCCGCACGGCGCTGAGCCCGTCGAACGCCGCGTGATCGTGCACGGCCTGCGGCTTGCGGCAGTCCTGGCTTCCACCCACGCCGCGATCTCTGCCTGCGGTGGGAGGGCGGCATCGCTGGTCCGGCGACGAGCGCGCGGTCACGCGTTCAAGCTCGCCGGCCGCATCCGCGTCGCGCCCGCCGACCTGGCGGCGTGGATGGAGGCCAACCGGGTGCGGACGCGCCGATCGCCGGAGGTTCCGGCGATCACGCCGTCCGGCCCCGGGCCGCACCCGCTCGGGCTGCGTACGCTCGCCGCCAGGTCCAACGAGGAGAGCAGCTGATGAGCGTCCACAAGACGACCACGGGGGCCTGGCGCGTGCGCTGGCGCGACGAGACCGGCCGTAACCGATCCAAGGTCCTGGGGCGCAAGCGCGACGCCGAGGCCTTCGACGCCGAGGTCAGACGGCGCAAGCGCACGGGCGACCTCGCGACGTTCGACGCCGGCCGCGAGACGCTCGCCGAGTTCGCGCGCCGATGGTGGTTGGACTACGCGGAGCCGAACCTTGCGCCCGCCACGTTGGAGTCCTACGCGCGGACCTGGGACCTCCATGTCCTTCCCCGCCTCGGGGATTACCAGGTGCGCGACGTGACGCTGCAGGTGTGCCAACGGTTCGCCGCCGACCTGGCGCGGGAGGGCGTGGGTCCGGCCACGCACCATCGGGCGCTCGTGCTGCTCGGCAGCGTGATGCAGCGCGCCGTCGACTGGCAGCGCATCACGATGAATCCGGTGCGCGCCGTGCGCAAGCCGGTGCAGCGCCGCGAGCGCGAGGTCCGCCCCCTGGCACCAGCGAGCGTCGAGGCGCTGCGCGCCGTCCTCGGTCCCCGTGATGCGACGCTCGTCTCGGTCCTCGCATGCGTGGGTCCCCGGCCAGGGGAGGCGCTACAGCTGCGGTGGCAGGACGTTGGTGACCGCAGCGTCGCCTTCCGCGCGACGAAGACGCGCTCGCGGCGAGTACGGGCGGCGCGCCTCATGGCCCCGGTGGGCGCCGACCTCATGGCGTGGCGGTTGTCCGCCGGTCGCCGACGGACCGGGCGCTGGTCTTCCCCCGTCGGGACGGCAAGCCGTGGACGACCGACGACTGGCGCAACTGGCGCAACCGGACGTTCGCTCCTGCGGCGAGGGCCTGCGGACCCGTCCCGGCGTCCGACCGTACGACCTGCGCCATTCGGCCGCCAGCCTCTGGCTCACGAGGGCGCAGCGTCATCGAGGTGGCGCAGTGGCTGGGGCACGCGCCGTCCATGACGCTCGACACCTACGGGCACGTGATCGCCGAGCTGTCCGACGGCGAGCGGCGGCCCGCGGAGGTCGAGATCCGGCTCGCGCGTGGAGAGGTCGTTCCCTCCACGTTCCCTCAAGCGAGCGGCGGGTGACGCCTGAGAACGTCGAAGCCCCGCGTATGCGGGGCATTCGTGAGAGCCGACGCCCGGACTCGAACCGGGGACCCCTTCATTACGAGTGAAGTGCTCTACCAGCTGAGCTACGTCGGCGCTTGACGCGCCCGGCGGCCGTCTTGGACGAGTCGACCCCGGGCGCCCGTGGATTCTAGGCGCTCTGCACCCGTGGCGACTCCGCTGCGGCGTGTGGCGCAGGGCGTGCGGTGGATCGGCACGGTCCACAACGCCTGCGTGTCGTGCGCGCCCCATAGGGTCCCGGGCATGGACGCGCATCTGAAGCTCCTCGCCGACACCGCGCTGCTGGTCGGGGAGGCCGAGGAGGCGCTCGAGGGCGGCGATCCCGGGCCCGCTCGCGAGGCGCTCGATCGGGCCGGCGAGGGCCTCGCCGAGCTGCGCTCGCGCTGGCCGGCGATGTCCGCTGCCGAGCGCGGCGTGCTCGGCCGCGCCGCGGGGCCCGTGCGTGCGCGGCTGGACGCGGCCGTCCGGCGGCTCCCGAGGCTGGTCGCCCTCAGCGAGGGCCGGCCGGAGCACGACGCCGACGAGGACGTCGACCCCGCGGCGGCCGCCTGACCCTGCAACCGGTCGAGGACGTCGTGCCCGGACCGGCCGCGGACGCGCCGACCTTCGACCTGCAGTCGCACTCGACGCGCTCGGACGGGACGCTCCCGCCCGCCGGCGTGGTGCGGCGCGCCGCTGCCGCGGGCGTCGAGCTCCTAGCGCTGACCGACCATGACACGGTGGACGGCGTCGACGAGGCGCTCGAGACGGCGGCGGCTGAGGGCCTCAGGCTCGTGCCCGCGACGGAGCTGTCGGCGCTCGACGGCGAGCGGGAGGACGTCCACGTCCTCGGCTACGGCATCGACCACCGCCGGCCCGCGCTGCTGCAGGCGCTCGCCGGCTTCCGCGCCGACCGCGTCGCCCGGGCCGAGCGGATGGCGGCCGCGATGCGCGAGCTTGGCTGGGTCGTCGAGCTGCCCGTCGCCGGCGACCGGCCGGTCGGGCGCCCCCATCTGTCCAGGGCGGTCTTCGATCATCCACAGAACAGGATGCGCCTGGCCGAAGAGGGCCTTGTGAACTTCTCGCAGCTTCTGGAGGCGTACCTGATCCCCGGGCGGCCGGGCTACCGCCGGCGCGAGACGCCGACCGTCGCCGAGGCGATCGCGCTCGTGCACGAGGCCGGCGGCGTCGCGGTCTGGGCGCATCCGTTCTGGGACCTCGACCACGACGCTCAGGTCCTGGACACCGTCGAGCGCTTCGCCGCGCTGGGCATCGACGGCGTCGAGGCCTTCTACGCCACGCACACGCGCGATCAGACCGTCCTCGTGGCGCGCCGGTGCGAGGAGCTCGGCCTGCTGACGACCGGCTCGGCGGACTTCCACGGGCCCGACCATCCCCAGTTCAGCGCGTTCAGGGCCTTCGCGCTGCACGGCTGTGAGCCCCGGCTGGGGCCGATCGCGTAGGTTGCGCCGCTGCCATGAGCGCGCTCGAAGCGATCATCCTGGGCATCGTCCAGGGCCTCACGGAGTTCCTGCCGATCTCCAGCAGCGGCCACCTGCGCATCGTGCCGGCGTTCATGGGCACCGAGGACCCGGGCGCCGCGTTCACGGCGATCATCCAGCTCGGGACGATGGCCGCGGTCCTGCTCTACTTCCGCCGCGACCTGTGGAACATCGCCCGCGCCTGGCTGCGGTCGTTCCGCGATCGGGAGGTGCGGGCCACGACCGACGCGCGCCTGGGCTGGTTCATCGTGCTGGGCACGATCCCGATCTCGGTCGTCGGGCTGATCTTCGCCGACACGATCGAGAACGAGTTCCGCTCGCTGTACCTCATCGCGACGACGCTGATCGTCTTCGGCTTCGTGATGCTCTACGCCGAGCGCGTGAGCCGGCGCGACCGCGAGATCGACACGCTGACCGCGCGCGACGGGTTTCTCATCGGCTGCGCGCAGGCGCTGGCGCTCGTGCCCGGTGTCTCGCGCTCGGGCGCCACGATCTCGGCCGGTCTGCTCCTGAACCTCACGCGCACGGACGCGGCGCGGTACTCGTTCCTGCTGTCGGTGCCGGCGGTCGTGCTCTCTGGGCTCTTCGAGATGCGCCATCTCGGCGACGGCGACGGGGCGCCGGTCGGCGCCACGGTGATCGCCACGGCACTGGCCTTCGTGTCCGGCTATGCGTCGATCGCCTTCCTGCTGCGCTACCTCGCTGCGCACTCGATCAGCGTCTTCGTGACCTACCGCTTCGTCATCGCGGGGCTCGTCATCGTGCTGGCCTCGACCGGTGTGATCGAGTAGCGATGGCCGGCGTCAGCCGAGCAGCCGCGCGAGCCGCGAGGCCAGCGCCTCGAGCGCCAGCTCCTCGGTCGGGTTGAGGATGAGCGCGGCCCGCGTCTCGTCGACCAGGCCGACGGCGTCGTGCAGGCGGTGGGCGGTCTCGCGGCCGGCCGCGTCCTCGCGCAGCGCGTCGGCGCGGTCGGTGGCGTGCACGAGCTCCTCGGCGCCGTCGACGATGCAGGCCACGTCGCGGAACCACAGCCCGCAGAGCGCGAGCGCGGAGTCGATCGCCCGCGTGCGCGCTCGGCGCTGGGAGCGACGGCCCGCCTCGAGGCCCTCGCGCTCGGCGCGGCGGCGATCGCGCTTGGGGAGGAACTCGAGCTCGGCCGCGACGCGCTCCTCGACGTCCGCGAGCGCCGCGTCGCCGTGCTTCTTGGCCTGCGCCAGGATCGGCAGCCACGGGCGCTCGGCGAGCTCGCCGCGCAGCGCCCCGCGGGCCAGCCCCTCCGCCCCGGCGCGCAGCGCCGGGCCGTCGCCCAGCGCCAGCGCGAGCGCGCGCTCGGCGTCGCCGAGGGCCAGGCGGGCGCAGGCGCGGGCCGCGTCGGGCGCCGACGCCCTCACGCTCGAGGCGCGCCGCGATCTCGCCCGGTGCGGGCGCGTCGAAGCGCACGTGCTGGCAGCGCGAGGCGATCGTCGGGAGGATGTCCCCAGGGCGGCTCGTCAGCAGCACGAGGTGCGCGAAGGCGGGCGGCTCCTCCAGCGTCTTGAGCATCTTGTTGGCGACCTGATCGCTCATCGTCTCGGCCCGCTCGATGACGAACACGCGCCGGCGCGCCTCGAAGGGCGTCCTGGTGGCCGCGGCGACGACCGGCTCCTCGATGTCGCTGACCAGCATCTCGGCCGCCCCGCTCGGGGCGACCCACGTGAGATCGGGGTGCACGTCGTGGGCGACGCGCTCGGCGACGTTCGCCGGGTCGGGCGCGCCGTCGCTCAGCAGCGCCGCGGCGAACGCCCGCGCGACGTCGCGCTTGCCCGCGCCGGCCGGGCCGTGGAAGAGGTAGGCGTGCGATGGAGCGCCGCCGGGAGGCAGCGCGGCGCCGAGGACGGCGGCGGCGTGGGGATGGCGGTCGGCGTGGGGAAGGGTCGGCATGGGCCTCTGAGAGGGTATGCGCGTGCGCGGCCGGCTCATCACGATCGAAGGCCTCGACGGGGTGGGCAAGACGACCGTGGCCGTGGGCCTGGCCGACGCGCTGGCGGCGCGCGGCGTGGCCGTCGAGGTCCTGCGCGAGCCCGGCGGCGTCGAGCTGTCCGAGCGCATCCGGGCGCTGGTGAAGGATCCCGCGCTCGCCGTCGACCCGCGGGCGGAGGCGCTGCTGTACGCCGCGGCCCGGGCGCAGCTGTGCGCCGAGCGCGTGGCGCCGCTGCTGGAGGCGGGCACCTGGGTGCTGCTCGACCGCTTCGTCGACTCGTCGCTGGCCTACCAGGGCGCGGGCCGCGGGCTCGGGATCGACGCTGTGCGCGCGATCAACGCGTTCGCCACCGGCGGCCTGCAGCCCGATCGCACGCTGCTGCTGCGCGCGGGGCCGGAGACCCTGGCGGCCCGGCGGGCGGGCCGCGCCGAGCCCCCCGACCGCCTCGAGCGCGAGGACGGCGCCTTCTTCGCGGCCGTCGCCGCCGCGTACGACACGCTGGCCGCGTCCGAGTCCCAGCGCATCCGATCGGTCGACGCCTCCGCACCGCCCGACGAGGTGCTCGCAGGCTGCCTGGCGCACCTCGAGGACCTGCTGCCTCGGGCGGCGTAGCGCGCCCGCCCTACGGCCCGGGCGCCGCCTGCAGCGGCGTGCCGGTTGCCGTCGGCGAGCTCTCGGGCGGGGCCAGGAACACCTCGGCGCGCCGGGCGAGCGCGCGGCGCTCGCTGCTCATCGGGTCGAGCTCCAGCGCGCGGCGGGCGGCGCGCAGCGCGCCGTCGCGGTCGGCCAGCACGAAGGCGACGCCGGCGAGCTGGGCCCAGGTGGCCGAGCGCTCGGGCTGGCGGCCCACCGCATCCAGCAGCTCGCCGCGCGCCTCGAGCAGGCGCCCGCGGCGCTGCGCGACGCTCGCGGAGGCCTGCAGCGCCGCCGCGCTCAGCGGGTTGAGGTCGGCCGCCAGGCGGGCGTCGGCAGCGGCGCGCTCGAGCTCCTGCGGCGTGGCGCCGGCGTCGGCCACGACGTCCTCGGCGTTCGCGCGCTCGGCGTCCGACCAGGCCGGCAGGAGCGCCGACGTCGCGACGAGCCCGAGCGCCACGCCGGCGATGGCCAGGACGCCCCAGCGCGGCCCCGTGGCGGCGGGGTCGGGATCGGGGAAGGCCCCCGCGCGGCGCACGGTGCCGGCCGCCCAGACCGGCCGGGCGGCGAGCACCCCGGTCAGCGCCAGCACCGGCAGCGTGACGCCGGGGACCTGCCAGACGGGCTCGACCAGCGCGACCGCCAGCCACCCGGCGCCGACGCCGAGCAGCGCCGCGCCCAGGTCGCGTCCCCGCCCGGGGGCCAGCGCTCGCAGGCGCGCCACGGCCGCCCATCCGAGGGCGGTCACGAGCGCGATGCCGAGGAGCAGGCCGACCGTGCCGAGCTCGGCCATGAGGTCCAGCGGCAGGCTCGAGGCGTGCGTCGCCGGGGCCTCGTCGGTGCGGTAGAGCAGGTGGGTGACGGCGAAGGACCCGGCGCCCCAGCCGTCGACGGGATGGTCGGCCCATGCCCCTGCGGCCTGCTCCCACAGCGCCCAGCGGTTGCCCGAGTCGGTCGCCGTGAGCCGATCGGGCTCGGCGGGCACGGTGCGCACGGGATCGGTGAACGTGTCCCACTGCGTGCCGAGCGCGATCGCGCCGCCGGCCAGCAGCGCTCCACCGAGGACCGCGACGACGACCCAGCCGGGCAGCCGCCGGCGGGCGCCGAGTCGCCGCGGGCTGCGCGGACGGTCGGCCAGCCGCAGCCCTGCCCAGCCGAAGACGAGCACCGCGACGAGCCCGCCCAGCACGATCAGCCCGAGGGTGCGCCCGTCGTCGATGCGCGCGCCCAGCGGTGCGCCGTCCGACGTCAGCGCGTCGCTGGACCAGGCAAAGGCCAGCGCCGGGGCGGCCGCCGCCAGCACGAGGATGAGCAGCGCGACGCTGCGGCCGCGGCGATCGCCCAGCCCGACGGCGACGACCGTGGCGACCGTCAGGGCGAGCGCGCCGCTGCGCGACCACGTGAGGCCGAGCACGACCACGAGCACCAGCGCGGCGGCGAGCGAGGCCAGCCGACCCCACGGCCGCGAGCGTCCCTCGCCGGCGGCCGCGAGCCGCACGGCGACCGGTGCCGCGAGGGCGCACACCGCGGCGAGCGAGCCGAAGCGATCCAGCGGCGCGCGCAGCCGCGCCTCATCGGCCGCGTGGTCGACGAGCCCGGGCGCGACCGCGCCGGCCAGCGCGTACAGGGCGACGAGCGTGGCGACGAGCACCCAGCCTGCCGCGGCGCGGCTGATCGCGCGCGGCGCCGAGGTCCCCGCCGCGAGCCCGAGCGCGAACGCCAGCGCGTAGGACAGGACGCGGTTGACCTCGTCCCAGGAGCGGTCGGGGGCGACGCTCCCCGCGATGCTCAGCGCGCACCACAGCGCGAGCGCGACGAGCGCGCCCAGCGCGATCCACGCCGCGGCGGGCGCAGCGACGCGCACGCCGGTCCCGCCCGCCCAGAGGCCGACGGCGGCCAGCGCCAGCAGGGCCAGGGCGATCTGCAGCCACGCGGCCTCGCCGACGTCGACCGCGCCGCCGGCGAACGCCCCGTAGGCGGCCAGCGCGAGCAGGGCGACCAGCAGGCCGGCACCCGCGCGTGACGTACCGGGCTCGTCCGGGAGGGCCGGCGCGTCGCGCGGGCGGGCGGGGCCGCCGTCCGTGGATGGGCGCTCGGCGAGGGTCATGGCCACTGGGCGCGGCCACGCTAGCATCGCCCGTCGCCATGGGCCGCCACCTCCGCCAGGCGCTCGCCGTCCTCGCCCTCGGGTGCGCGCTCGCCGCCGCGCCCGCTGCGGCGCTCGCGCAGGACCCCGCGCAGACGCTGCCGCCCGCCAGCGACCCGAGCGTCCAGGGCGCGCCGGCGCCCGCGCCCGGCGCCGGTGCGCCGACACCGCAGGCCCAGCCGGCGCCGAAGCCGGCGCCGGGCGCCGCCGACGGCGCCATCGCCCGGGCGGTCCAGGACCCCGACGGCGACGGCGGCGCCTCGGCGCCCGTCGTCGTGCTGGTGATCGCCGGCCTGCTGCTCGTGATCGCCCTCGCGCTGGTCGCCGCCGCGCGCTGGTGGGCCTGGGAGCCGGGGTGGCTCGTGCGCTGGCGCCACGCCACGTCGGAGGCCGGCTACCGCACGAGCTCGGCCTGGGCCGAGTTCGGCGACTGGCTGCGCCTGGGCCGCTGAGCGCGGCTGATCGCAGCCGCTCGCCACTATTCTGGAAGGATCTCTCCACGCGTTCCGTCCGGGCCATCGTGCAGGCTGATCGGTCCCCCTACGGACCACAGAAAAAGGCCGCAAACACCGACGATTGCGGAGCTGCGGAGAGGAAGAGCACAGATGGACAACGCGCCCCACACAGCACTCGAGCAGGACGTCCAGGCCGGAAGGGCGCTGACCGTCCGCCGGCGCTTCACGACGCCCGGCGTGCACCCCTTCGACAGCGTGCAGTGGGAGCTGCGCGACGCGCGCATCGGCCACGGCGAGCGCGTCGCCTTCGAGCAGCGCGACGTCGAGTTCCCCGTCACCTGGTCGCAGAACGCGACCAACATCGTCGCCCAGAAGTACTTCCGCGGCCAGCTCGACTCGCCCGCGCGCGAGCGCTCGGTCAAGCAGATGATCGGCCGCGTCAGCGCCACCATCGCCGACTGGGGTCGCCAGCGCGGCTACTTCGCCGCGCCGGAGGACGGCGACGCCTTCGAGGCCGAGCTCACGTACGTGCTCCTGCACCAGATGGCCGCGTTCAACAGCCCGGTGTGGTTCAACGTCGGCTTCGAGGAGCACCCGCAGTGCAGCGCCTGCTTCATCCTCAGCGTCGAGGACACGATGGACTCGATCCTCGACTGGAACACCAAGGAGGGCCGGATCTTCCGCGGGGGCTCCGGGTCGGGCATCAACCTGTCGAACATCCGCGGGTCGATGGAGCCGCTGAGCAAGGGCGGCACGGCCAGTGGGCCGGTGTCCTTCATGCGCGGCGCCGACGCGTGGGCGGGCACGATCAAGTCGGGCGGCAAGACGCGCCGCGCGGCGAAGATGGTCGTGCTCGACATCGACCACCCGGACATCCGCGAGTTCATCTGGTGCAAGGCCAAGGAGGAGGACAAGGCGCAGGCCCTGCGTGACGCGGGCTTCGACATGTCCATCGACGGCGAGGGCTTCACCTCGATCCAGTACCAGAACGCCAACAACTCGGTCCGCCTGACCGACGAGTTCATGCACGCGGTGGAGAACGACGAGGACTGGCGCCTCATCGCCCGCTCGACGGGTGAGCCCGTCGGCGACCCGATCCCCGCGCGCGAGCTGATGCGCGAGGTCGCCGAGGCCGCGTGGCGCTGCGCCGACCCGGGCGTCCAGTACGACACGACGATCAACCAGTGGCACACCTCGCCGAACTCCGGGCGGATCAACGCGTCGAACCCGTGCTCGGAGTACATGCACGTCGACGACTCGGCCTGCAACCTCGCGTCGATCAACCTCATGAAGTTCCGCCGCGAGGACGGCGCGTTCGACGTCGAGCGCTTCAACCACACGGTCGACATCGTGTTCCTGGCCCAGGAGATCGTCGTCGGGCCGTCGAGCTACCCCACCGAGGAGATCGGCGTCAACGCGCGCGCGTTCCGCCAGCTCGGCCTCGGCTACGCGAACCTCGGCGCCTTCCTGATGGCCAACGGGCTGCCCTACGACTCCGACGCCGGCCGCGGCACCGCCGCCGCGATCACGGCGCTCATGACCGGCCGCGCGTACGCGCAGTCGGCGAAGGTCGCCGCGGCGATCGGGCCGTACGAGCGCTACGCCGAGAACCGTGACGCGCACAACGCCGTGATGCGCATGCACCGCGACGCCTCGTACGCGGTCCCGGATGCGACCTGCGCCGACAGCACGCTGCTCGAGGCCTCGCGCACGGCGTGGGAGGAGGCCGTCGAGCTCGGCGAGGTCCACGGCTACCGCAACGCGCAGGCGACGGTGCTCGCCCCGACGGGGACGATCTCGTTCCTGATGGACTGCGACACGACCGGCGTCGAGCCCGACTTCTCGCTGGTGAAGTTCAAGGAGCTGGTCGGCGGCGGCCAGATGACGATCGTCAACCGCACGATCCCGATGGCGCTGGACACGCTCGGCTACGCCCCCGAGCAGATCGAGCAGATCGAGGCGCACATCGACGAGCTGGGCACGATCGTCGGCGCGCCCGGCCTCGACGACGAGCATCTGCCGGTCTTCGACGTCGCCGTGGGCGAGCGCGCGATCTCGCACATGGGCCACATCAAGATGATGGGCGCGGTCCAGCCGTTCCTGTCGGGGGCGATCTCCAAGACGGTGAACCTGCCCCAGACGGCGAGCGTCGAGGACATCGCGGACGCCTACGTGCAGGCGTGGCGCTGCGGCGTCAAGGCGCTGGCGATCTACCGTGACGGCTCGAAGACCGCGCAGGCGCTGCGCACCGACGCGCACGAAGGGCAGGGCGAGGACGCCGACGTCGCCGCCGCGGTGGCGGAGGCGGTTGCGGGCCTCCACACCCAGGAGGACGTGGACAAGGCCGTCCGCGAGGCGGTCACCCGTGCGAAGGCCGAGGTCGGTCCGGCACGCCGGCGCATGCCGCGCGAGCGCCAGTCGATCACCCACAAGTTCTCGATCGGCGGCCACGAGGGCTACATCACGGCCGGCAAGTACGAGGACGGCAGCGTCGGCGAGATCTTCCTGACCGACATCGGCAAGGAGGGCTCGACGCTGCGCGGGATGATGAACTCCTTCGCGACGGCGATCTCGATCGCGCTGCAGTACGGCGTGCCGCTCGAGACGCTCGTGCAGAAGTTCAGCTACATGCGCTTCGAGCCGGAGGGGATCACGCAGAACCCCGAGATCCCGTTCGCCAAGTCGATGCCCGACTACATCATGCGCTGGCTCGCGTCGCGCTTCCTCGACGCCGACACCCAGGAGGAGCTCGGCATCCTCACCCCGGAGGTTCGCGCCCGCAAGGCGGCCGAGGACGCGGCGTCCTCGATCGGCTCGGACACGGCCGGCCCCGGGCAGGGTGACGGCGGGGCGAGCGGCGGGTCAGGCGGGGCGACCGACACCGGCGCTGCGAGCGGCGCCGCCCCGACGGCGGCCGCCGGCACCGCGGGCCGCCCGACCGTGGCCGGCTCCGCGCCGGGCACGACGCGCGCGGCGGCGGAGGCGATGACCGACACCCCGCCCGTCGTCCCGGCCCGCCTCACGGGCCTCGACCTCGGCCCGGCGTGCAGCCAGTGCGGCGGCATGATGCAGCGCACCGGCTCGTGCTACACGTGCTCGAGCTGCGGCAACAACACGGGCTGCGGCTGATCGCAGGACGTCATCGAGACGTCACGCCAGACGTGGCCTGACGCCGCTGGAGGGCACCGGCTGTCCCAGCCCCGCTTCATCGGGCGCTGAGCGGCCGGCGGCCCGCCCGCATCGCCCGATCGAGTTCAAGCACCCACCCGCGCGTGTGTGCGCACCCCCGCCGGACCCGTGCCGACACCCTTGCTTCGCGTCGTGGGAGCCTGGACGCTCGGAGTCATGGTGCTCGCCGCGGATTATCCGTTCTTGGACATCTTCTGGACCATGGTGATCTTCTTCTTCTGGGTCGCCTGGATCTGGACGCTCGTCATCATCCTTTCCGACGTCTTCGGGCGCGACGACCTGTCCGGCTGGGCGAAGGCGGCGTGGACGCTCTTCATCCTGGTGGTGCCCTTCCTCGGCGTGCTCGTCTACCTCATCGCCCATGGCAGCGAGCTGGGCGAGCGCCGCGTCACCCGCGCCGAGACGGCCTCCGACCGCCACGACACGCACCACGCCGCGCCCGCCTCCGGCGGAGGCGCCGCCGGCCAGATCGCCGACGCCAAGCGACTCCTCGACAGCGGCGCCATCAGCCAGGCCGAGTTCGACCAGCTCAAGGCCAAGGCGCTGGCCTGAGCGGGCGGGACACGCCCGTGGCCCCGAGGCGGGGCCTCCGCTCCATCTGCCCCTTGCCGCGAGCGGGGCACGCCGGGGTGTGCTCACGTGCGCGGCCGTCGTGGCGGCACGATTGCGCGCGGGCGGCGCCTGTGGTCTGGTCATCGCATGGATGAAGACGCTCGACCGGTGGTGGTGGCGTACGACGGCTCGGCCGAGTCCGAGGCGGCCCTACGGGCTGCGGCGCTGCTGTTCCGGGGGCGGCCGCTGGTGGTCGTCAGCGTGTGGGAGCCAGGGATGGCGATGGCCGCCGAGCCCGTTCCCGATCCGACGGGCCTGTCCTATCCGCTCCCGGACGCGGAGCAGATCGCCATCGTCGACCGCATCCACAGCGAACATGCGACCTCGAGCGCGGAGGGGGGCGCGACGCTGGCGCGCAGCCTCGGCGCCGAGGCGGAGGCGCTGGCGGTGCCGGACGGCGCCGACGTCGCCGAGACGGTCGACGCCGTCGCCGGCCAGCGCGACGCGGTGGCCGTCGTCGTGGGCTCGCGGGGCCTCGGCGGCGTGAAGTCCAGGCTGATGGGGTCGACGTCGCGCCGGCTCCTGCACGACTCGCGCCGCCCGGTGCTCGTCGTGCGCGCCGACGCCTAGGGGTTGGGGTGAGCACCGCCACGCGTCCGGCTCCCGCGGCCGACGTGGTGCGGTCCGCGGGGCTCGGCCTGTCGTCGTGACCGCGCAAGACCCGCGGCATCGCGGTCTCGCTCGCGTGCTGCCCGTCGTCGCGTGGCTCCCGCGCTACGAACGCAGCTGGCTCCCCGGCGACCTGGCAGCGGGGATCGCCGTCACGGCCCTGGTGGTCCCGAAGAACCTCGGGTACGCGGACATCGCGGGGGTCCCGTTGCAGAACGGGCTGTACGCCGCCGCCGCCGGGGCGATCATCTACGCGCTCTTCTGCACGTCCCGGCACATCTCGACGGGGCCGAGCTCGTCGCTCGCGGCCGTCGCCGGAGGAGCGGTGGTGGTCACCAATCTGGGCGGAGCCCAGGCGGCACAGCTCGTCGCGGCGATCGCGCTGGCGACCGGTCTGCTGTTCCTGGCGCTCGCGCTGCTGCGCATGGGTTGGATCGCGAGCTTCCTCTCCAAGGCCGTCGTCACGGGCTTCCTGGCCGGAGCCGCTCTCGACGTGGTCGTCGGGGAGCTGCCCAAGCTCACCGGCACGTCCACCGAAGGTGACAACGCTTGGCGCGAGTTCGCGTCCTGGCTGGGCTCGCTCGACGAGACGCACTGGACGACCGTGCTCGTCGGCGCCACTTCGCTCGGCGTGATCCTCGGGCTTCGTAGACTCGCGCCGGCGATCCCCGGCGCGCTGGTGCTCGTCGCCGGCGGGCTGCTCGCCTCGGCGCTGTTCGACCTCGACGCGCACGGGGTCGCCCTCGTCGGCGACGTCCCGCGCGGACTTCCCCAGCCCGAGCTTCCCGATGCTGGACTTGTCCGCGACAACATCGCCGTCATCGCGGTCGGGGCCGTGGCGTTGCTGCTGATCGGGTTCTCCCAGACCGCCGGCGACGCGCGGGCGTTCGCCGCGCGCCACGGCTACCGCATCGACGTCAACCAGGAATCGACCGCGCAGGGGATGGCGAACATCGGTGCCGGTGTGTTCCAGGGAATGCCGGTCTCGACGAGCCTCTCGGCCAGCTCGCTGAACGAGAGCGCCGGGGCGCGGACGCCCGTCGCCTCGCTCGTGACCGGGGGCCTCGTGCTGGGGACCCTGCTCGTCCTCGCACCGCTGTTCTCGGAGCTGCCCAAGGCGGTGCTCGGGGCCGTGATCATCGACGCAGTCGTCTTCGGCATGATCGACGTGCCCGAGATCCGCCGCCTGCGACGGGTGTCGCGGTTCGACTTCTGGATTGCCGTCGCGGCGATCGTCGGCGTCCTCTCGTCCGGCGTGCTGGCCGGTGTCGTGATCGGGGTCGCCCTCTCGCTCGGCTGGCTCGTCTACGTCGCAACGCGGCCGCCCATGCCCCTGCTCGGCCGTGAGGCGGGCACACAGGTCTTCCGCGACCTCGACGAGAACCCGGGCGATGAGACGTTCCCGGGCATCGCCGTCCTACGCCTCGATGGCGGCCTCTTCTTCGCCACCGCGGAAGCGCTCGAGGATCGCGTCCGCGACCTCGCCGAGGACGGCTATCCCCGCCGGGCGCTCGTCCTCGACCTCGAGGGCGTCGCCTTCGTCGACTCCCAGGGCTCAGCGAAGATCGCGGAGATCCACAAGCTGACCGAGGCCGACGGCGTCACGCTGCGGCTGGCTCGGGTCAAGCCCCAGGTTCTCGCGGTGCTCCAGGCCGACGGGGTCGTCGACCGGATCGGCGCCGACCACATCCACGGCAACGTTCACCGCGCGGTCGAGGCCCAACTGGCCGAGGCGAACGTCGAGGCCACATGAGCGACGCGGCGTCCGTCTCGGCCGCCGAGCGGCGCAGGTTCCTCGCCCCACTGGCACTGGCCCGGTTCATCTGCAGCTTCGCCGACTCGAACACTCCCGGGTGGCGCGGCGATAGCGACTACACGGCAGCCGCGGTGCCTGCACCACGCTGAAGATCTGGTCGATCCCTGAGCAGGCCCAGGCCGCGCGCGTAAGGCGGCGACCAGCCGTCGGCGCGGACGCGCGGATGCAGGCAGCGGTCGCGGAGGTCCGCGATCTTCACCAGCCGCGCCAGGCAGCCGGCACGACCCGCCGAGCGCGCGATCAGGCCCAGGTGCGCGAGGTAGACGCGGTCCGAACGGGAATCGTGCGTGCGACGCAGGAGCCGAAGCGCACGCAGCTCCTCGCTGTCGACCCCCTCCATCAGCAGCTCGTGCTCGGTGACCACGGTCCACTCGAGGGCCTCGTGCAGCCACGCCACGGCCTGGGCGTCGGCGTCGACGAGGCGAACGACCCGCCGGATGTGGTTCAGGAGCGGGGTGCCGTCCTCCTCGCGGTCGTCGGCGTGCAATCGCTCGGCGATCAGCTGGGCGCGAACGATCTCCATCGCGCTCCGATAGTGCCCGGCCGCTGCGCCGCGGGCCAGAGCGTGCGCATGCCTCCACACGGGGCGTGCACACCACGAGGAAATCACCTGCTCTCGCGTTGGTTCAGGCGCGGCTGACCCAGGGCGCGCGGTGATGCACGCACCCCCCCAGGAGACTGGCCCGCCGGGTGGCCCGCGCCCACCCCCGACGGGACACTGGGCGCACAGACCCTGGGACGAGGAGGACGCATGAGCACCCCAGCCGCAACACCCGAGTTCGGCAACACCGCCATGGGCATGCCGGCCAGTCCCGGGCGTTCGCTGTGCGCAGCCTGCGCGACGGCCTCTGAGGTGGCGGGTGCGGCCCAGGGCTGACCGTCCCGTGCCCGACTGGGCGCGCTGGAACCCGGCGGCCGCCGAGCGCCCGTGGACGGTCGGCGTCGAGGAGGAGGTGATGCTGCTCGACCCCGGGGACTGGGGGATCAGCAACCGCGTCGACGAGGTCCTGGCCGCGGTCCCGCCGCACCTGGCGCCGAGGACGTCAGCGGACGTGCACGCCTGCGTCGTCGAGCTGAAGACGGCGCCCGCCGGAACCGTTGCCGAGGTCGCCGCCGAGCTCGCCGACCTCCGCAGGATGCTCGCCGACGTGCTCGGCGACCGCCTGCGGCTCGGTGCCGCCGCGGCCGGCACCCACCCCATCGCGACGGGCTCTGACGTGGCCGTGTCGTCCGGGGCCCGCTACCGCGAGATCGAGCGGACCATGGGCGCGCTCGCGCGCCGTGAGCCGACCATGGCGCTGCACGTGCACGTCGCGATGCCGGACGGCGAGGCGGCGGTGCGGGCGCTGGACGGCCTGCGGCACGACCTGCCGCTCCTGCTGGCGCTGTCGGCGAACTCCCCATTCTGGCGCGGCGGCGACTCCGGCTTCGCCTCGGCCCGCACGCCGATCTTCTCGATGTTCCCGCGCGTGGGGATCCCGCGGCGCTTCGGCACCTACGCGACGTACGTCCGAGTGGTCGGCTCGCTGCTGCGGTCCGGCGCGATCCCCGAGCCCACGTTCCTCTGGTGGGACGCCCGCCTGCAGCCGCGGCTCGGGACCATCGAGGTCCGGATCATGGACGCGCAGACGCGGGTGGGCGACGTCGCCGGCCTGGCGGCGGCCGTGCGGTGCGCCGTCCGCCGCAGCGCCGAGGTCACGCGGCCGGACCGCACCCCGGGCCCGGAGGTCCTGGCCGAGAACCGGTTCCTCGCCGCGCGCGACGGCATGGAGGCCATGCTCATCGACGCGGACCGGGTGCGGCGACCGGCTCGCGAGGCGCTGGCCGGGCTGCTGGACGAATGCCGGCCCGTGGCACGCGAGCTCGGCTGCGCGAGCGAGCTCGCCGCCGCCGCCGCACTCGCCGCCGACCCGGGCTATGCGCAGCAGCGGCGGCTGGCGCAGCGGGAAGGGCTGCGCGCCCTGCCCAGGCGCCTCGCGGACGTGTTCACCGCCACCGTCTGCGACACCCTCGCGGCGTAGGAGCGGGATGCTGAGCCCCACCGCCATCGTCGACCCCTTCGGGCTCTGGCCGCCGGGCCGCGCGGCTCGGCCGGCAGACATCGGTCGTCGCCGCCGACACCGCCGCGCAGACCGCCCTCGTCCTGCTGGACCGCGTCCTGGCGTCGCCGCGCTCCGAGCAGGCGCTGGACCTCGTTCTCCGCAGCCGGCTCGCCGATCAGGCGGTTCGCAGTCTCGTCCGGGGCCCGCTCGTCGAGGTTGCGTTGCGCACCGCCGTCGCAGAGGGCCTCGTAGAGCGGATCTCCGCGGAGCTCGTGGACAGCGGCGCCGTCGACCGTGTCTTCGACCACCTCGTCTCGACGGAGGTCCCGCAGCAGCTGGCCGACCGCCTCCTGGCCGCCGGGGTGGCCGAGCGGATCGCCCAGCGTGTCGTCGCGGGGCCCGAGATCGACCGGCTGCTGACGGCGGCGCTCGACAGCCCGCGCGCGGCCGAGCTCGTGGAGCGGGCGCTCGACAGCCGCCTCGTCGACGCGGCCGTCACGCGCGTGCTGGTCAGCGACGAGCTCTGGCTCGTCGTCGACGAGATCGCGAACAGCCCGGCGGTGACCGCGGCGATCAGCCGGCAGGGAGCGGGCTTCGCCGACCAGGTGGCGGCCGAGGTGGGCGTGCGGTCGCGCCGCGCGGACGCCCGGCTCGAGCGGATCGCCCGCAGGATGCTGCACCGCCCACCCCGTGCGGCCGATGCGCCGCCGCCGCTCGCCGACGCGGGACGGCCGTGAGCGTCGCGGCCCGGTACCACCGGCGTGCAGTCGGCCGGGCCGGGGCCGTGGTGGAGCCGGCGGTCGCCGCCGCGGTGGTCGTCGAAGCGGCCCCCACGGCCTACGTCGGGCTCGTCACGCGCGCCATCGCGTTCGCATTGGATGCCGCCGTCATCAACGCCGTGGCCATCCTCATGGCGGCGGTCGTGGCGCTGAGCTTCTCGATCGTCTCGATCCCCGACCCGTTGCAGTCCGTCGCGATCGCGGCCGGCGGTGTCCTCTACATCCTGTGGCTGGTCGGCTACTTCGTGACGTTCTGGGCCACGACCGGCCAGACCCCCGGCAGCCGGGCGCTGCGCCTGCGAGTCCGTACGGTGGGAGGCGAGCGCCTGCGTCCGCGGCGGGCGCTGCTGCGCTTCGCCGCCCTGACGCTGGCGGCGCTGCCGCTGTTCGCGGGCTTTCTGATGATCCTCGTGGACGATCGCCGCCGGGGCCTGCACGACCGCCTCGCGCGCACGGTCGTCGTCGAGGAAGTCCGCGACGAGCCGGCGCGGCCTCGCAGCGCCCGGCCGCCGCGACCATGAGCGCGCCGGCACGGTTGCGGATCTACCGCTTCGGGTCGGACAGCGCGTTCGAGGGCGGTGTGGCCGGCGCGGTGGAGCGCCTCGAGGCCGGGGCGGACGTGGAGCTGCTCGACGCGCTCTTCGTCGCCCGCGACGCCGCCGCCGGTGAGCTGCAGGCGGTCGACCTCGCCACCGCTCGCGCCGACGGCACCCTGGCGGCGCTGCTCGACTTCCGCCTCGACCTCGGGCGACGCCGGGACATGACGCGCCGGACGCTCGCCACGGCCGCCGTGCCGTCGGCGGTGCTGACGGCGATCGTCACCGGCCTGGAGCCCGGTGACGCGTTGCTCGTCCTGCTCCTCGCCGGTGCGCCGCCGGGCGGGCTCGCCGACACCCTCACCCGGGCCGGCGGGCGCCTCGTTGCCGACCACGCCGTCGCCGCCGAGACGCTCGCAGACGTCGCCCCGCGGCTCAGCGCGGAGCTCTGACGACGCCGCGTCGGCACCCGGTCGCCGTCGGCGTCGCCGTCATCAGATGCCGTCGCGGGCCAGCGGCACGACGCCGCGGACGTGCGTGCCATGGCCGGGCGAGGACTCGACGGTCAGCGTGCCGCCGACGGACTCGACGCGGTCGCGCATGTTGCGCAGTCCGGAGCCGGCCCGTGCGACCGCCTGATCGTATCCCGCGCCGTCATCGCTCACCTCGAACGTCAGGAGCCACGGACCCTGGTCCAGGGAGACCCACGCCCGCGTCGCGCCGTCGCCGTGCTTGGCCGCGTTCTGCAGCGCCTCGCGGCACGTGAAGTAGACCGCGGTCTCGAGCCCGGGGGCGAGACGGCGAAGACCCGGGGCGCGGACGTCCACCTTGAGCGCGGACCGGCGGCCGATGCTGCGCAGGGCATCCGCGAGGCCGCGGTCGGCCAGGAGCGACGGATAGATCCCGTGCGCGAGGGAGCGGAGCTCCTCCAGCGCGTGGTCGACGTCCTCCCCCATTCCGTGGATCGCTTGCGTGGCGGCGTCAGGGTCCTCGCGGAGGAGATCCTCCGCCAGCGACAGACGCATGCGCAGCGCGATGAGACGCTGCTGGGCGCCATCGTGCAGGTCGCGCTCGATGCGGCGACGCTCGACGTCGGCCGCGGTCGCGATGCGCTTGCGGGAGTCGTCGAGGTCGCCGAGCGACCGCTCGAGGTCGGCCTTCAGCCGGCCCTCCCGCAGCGCCGCCTCCGCGAGCGACACGATGGCGTCGACGAGCTCCTCGTCCGCGTCGAGGCCGTCGTCCATCACGATCGCGGCGATCGGCCCCGAGCCGTCGCGGATCTCCCGAAGCGTCCGGCCCGGACCGGGCACGTCTGCCGCGTCCGCGACGAGGCCGTCCTCCCGGATCCACTGCTTGCGCCCGTGGTCGCGAACCAAGACCTCGACGACCGGGCCGCCGAGCGTCGAGCGCAGCGCAGCACCGATGTCTGCGGGCTCGAGCGACGTCCGCAGTGAGCGACTCATACGGCTCAGCACGGAGCTGACCAGGAGCCGCCGCTGCACCAGTCCCATGGAGAACGCGGCGGCGATGGCCGGGAGGCACAGCGTCCAGGCCAACCCGATATCACGGGCCAGCTCGCTGTCGGGAGCGACCCGGCGCGTGAGGATGAATCCGATGAGCACGACGGTGACGACGATGCTCACGGCGACGACAGGCGCCGTGGTCACGCGCCCGATCACCGACGCCGTGCGCAGGCGGACGGCGAGCACCGCCGTCACGCCGATCAGCAGCAGGCCGGCGAGGAGGTCACGTGCCGGCCCCAGCAGGGACGCCACCCACGGCGGCTCACTCGAGACGAGCTGGAAGGCGTTGGACGGACAGGCGTCGTGGCAGGTCTGCCAGGGGCTCGGCTTGGGGTACTCGTCGACCAGGAGCGCAGACCCGATGAAGAGCACGGCCACGACCGCGGTGAGAGAAGCGGCCAGGAGACGGTCCCGCCGCAGCCGGATGCGCCCTTCGGGGTAGGCGAGGATCAGGTAGAAGAGCAGCGGGAAGATCGTCCAGGCGATCACCCGGCCGGCGCTGTAGAGCAGGCTCGATGAGGACTCGGCCAGGATGGTCAGCGACCAGACGAAGCCGGCCGCCATGAGCTGCCCGCCGAAGCGCGCGTGGCCGCTGCGCACGGCGTAGAGGCCGGTGGCGACCGGCGCGCCGACCGTCAGGACGTGCAGGACAGTTCGTCCCAGCGGATGCGCGACCCCTCCCGACGCGGTGAGGACCAGCACGCCGATCGCCGAGGACGCACCGAGCGCGGCGATGGCAACCAGCGTCGAAAGGCGCCGCCCGTCCTCCCCTCCGAACGGAGGCTTCTGACGCAGAGCGCCCCCGTCGGACCAGGACGCCGGAAGCGGAAGCGATACCGGCAGTGTCCGCACTCAGACCTTTCTCTTGGAGCTGCGCGTCCGAGTCTATCCCCGGAGGCCGCTGGTGCGGGGGGTTCAGGATTCCTGTCCGGAGGCGGTCGTCCGTCGCCCGTGGCTCGCCCAGAGCTCGCGCAGCAGCGCGGGCCGTAGCCGCTCCTTGGGGATCAGCGCGACCGCGCCGCACTGCTCCCCCAGCGCCCGGACGTCGTCCACCTCGTGCCCGGACACGAGGACGACCACGGAGTCCGAGCGCTTCGTCGTCAAGATGCGCGCCGTCTCGATGCCGTCGAGGCCCGGCATCCGGACGTCGAGCAGGATGAGGTCGGGCCGGAGGTGATCGGCGGCGCTCAACGCCTCCGTGCCCGACGCCGCCTCGCCGGCCAGGACGAAGCCGGGCGTCGACGCGATCAGCGCCCGAGCGGCCTCGCGGAAGACCAACTGGTCGTCGACGGTCAGCACCTTCACGGGCGTCATGCCGGCATGACGAGGACGACCGGGCCGATCGTCCGGGGCCACTCCGTGTCGTGAGGGCGGTGCTGCTGCTGGCCGAGGAGGCCGGCGTGACGCCTACGAGGTCGCACGGGCCAGACCTATCGGGCCCAGTTCCTCGAACTGGTCCTGCGCCGCTGCGATCTCCGTGTGCTCATGCGGCCTCCTGGAGTTGGTGCACGAAACGCTAGGCGCGGACGATCACGCGGTCATCACCTTCTTAGGGTGATGCGCCACTGCAGCGGGCGCCGGGCCGCGAGCAGGCGGTGGACGGCCTGGGCGCCGACGAGCCGCGGGCCGGATCACCCGGATCGGGGGATGCGTGACCGCCGCGTTCGGCTCAGGATCCGCGGGAATGGCACCGCCGACCCAGGAGGCACGCATGTCCGCCCACAGCTCCGCCGGTCCTGCGCCCAGCCGCCGGCGCTCGGTCGTCTGATCGGGTGGGACGCGGCGACGGACCTCGGGACATGACGCCCACAAGCCAACCGCCAGCCCTGCCGACCGGCCGCCGTTGGCTCGTGCGCGGGCTGCTTGTCGTAGCCACGCTGCTGGCGATCGCCTCCGTGTTCGCGGTGTGGGCGAACCGCCAGGTCCTCGACGCCGACAACTGGGCCGAGACGAGCAGCGAGCTGCTCGAGAACCAGGCGATCCGCACGCAGCTGGCGGACTACCTCGTCGACCAGGTGTACACGCAGGTCGACGTCACCGGGGAGGTCCGCGCCGCCCTACCGCCGCGCCTGGACCCACTGGCGGGCCCGGCCGCGAACGGCCTGCGGCAGTTGGCCGAGAAGCGGACGGAGCGCCTGCTGGACCGGCCGCGCGTGCAGCTGGCGTGGGAGGAGGCCAACCGCGTGACGGCCCAGCAGTTCATCGACATCGCCGAGGGCGACTCCAGGGCGATCACGCTGAGCGGCAACGCGGTCGTCCTCGACGTCCGCCAGGTCCTGGTGGACCTCGTCCGGCGCCTCGGCGGGTCCGGCAGGCTCGTCGGCAAGATCCCGCCGGACGCGGGCCGGATCAAGGTCATGAGCTCCGACCAGGTCAGCGGTCTGCAGAACGCCGTCACGGCGGTGCGCGGGCTGTCGGCGGTGCTCCCTGGGCTGGCGATCGCGCTGTTCGCGCTGGCCGTCTACCTCTCGCCGGGGCGACGGCGGCGTGTCCTCGCCTACGGCGGCGTGGGCTTCATCGTGGCGGGCCTCGTCGTGCTGATCGGCCGCAACGTCATCGGCGGGTTCGTCGTCGACTCGCTGGCCACCACGGCCGGCATCCGGCCGGCGACGGAGGCGGTGTGGTCGATCGGCACCGGCATGCTCCGTGACGTCGCGCAGGCCGCCGTCATCATCGGCATCCCGGTGGTCGTCGCCGCCTGGCTCGCGGGTCCGACGCGCCCGGCGGTGGCGCTGCGACGCGCTGTCGCGCCCTGGCTGCGGGACCGGCCCGGCGTTGCCTATGGCGTGTTGGCCGCCGCCCTCCTGCTCGTCGTGGCGTGGGGCCCGATCCCGGCCACGCGGATGGTCCTGCCCGTCCTGCTCATGGTCGGGCTGGCCACGGCGGGCCTGGCGGTGCTGCGCCGCCAGGTCGCAGAGGAGTTCCCGGACGTCACGACCGACGACGTCGGCGCGTCGCTGCGCGGCAGCGCCTCCCGCGCAGTGCACGCCGTGTCGGCGGCGCGGCACGACGAGAGCGCGCCGGCCCCGTCGCCGCCACCGGCGCAGCCGGTGGCCGCGACGCCGGCCGCGGCGGGCCCGACGCGGGTCGAGCAGCTCGAGCGGCTGGCTGCGCTGCACCGCAGCGGCGCCCTGAGCGACGAGGAGTTCGCCGCGGAGAAGGCCGCCCGTGACCCGTGAGGATCGCCGGGCCGAGGTCGAAGCGAAAGTCGGCCGCAAGCGGACCGGCGAGCCGGAACGCTGAGGACGGCGGGCCTCAGCGGCTGACGTCGTAGACCAGGTGCGTGACCCGGTCGCCGCGCACGATCGTGGTCGGGTTCTCCAGCCGCAGCGGCTCGGCCAGGGCGCCGGTGGCGAAGAACGGGCGGCCGGACCCGAAGACCACCGGGACCTGGTTGACCACCACCCGGTCGATCAGCCCGAGCCTGAGCGCCTGGCCGCCGATCTGACCGGCGGCCACGTCGACGACCCGGTCGCCGGCGAACTCCTTGGCGGCGGTGATCGCCTTCTCGACGCCGTCGACGAACGTGAACGGTGCGGTGTCGGCGTACTCCCAGTCCGTCGGCGGCCGGTGCGTGACGACGAAGACGTGCTCGCCGGCGGCCGGCTTGCCGTTCCAGCCGTTGGTCATGTCGAACACCCGCCGTCCGATGACATTCGCAGCCATGTCGCCGTACAGGTCCAGCATGACGTCGGCTGACGCCTGGGTGGTCCGGGACTCGAAGTCGGAGCCCGGGAAGCTCCAGGGGACATCGCCGTTGCCCAACCAGTCGAACAGCGGCCCGACGCCGTCGTTGTCGTCGGCCATGAACCCGTCCACGGAGACCACCGCGCCCATGATCGTCTTGCCCATGAGTCCGCCCTTTCGCTTGCGATCTTGCACCACAACCGATCGATTCGACGGCCGCGGCGTCTCAAGTATCGCTGCGCGATGGAGATCCATGATCCTCGGCCGCAGCCGACTCCTCGTTCTCGTCGGAAGCAGCAGTCGTCACGACGAGATGGCTAGGGATGGCGCTTGAGCACGGCCACCTCCACAGCGAGCCCGTCACCGTCGACGAGCGCCCGGTGCGCGTGGAGGAGCTGCATCCGCAGAGCCGGGTCGCGGAACACCACCCATTGAGCGCCACGCGGCCGCGTCTCCGGACTCCTGCTTCCCATGCTCTGAGCAGCCGCGACCACGGCCGACCTGGCACCGGCCGCGCTATCGCTATCGCCTGTTACGACGGCCGCTCGGCGACCCGCTTCAGTTCACCCTCCTGTACTTGAGGTGGGTGACGCCGGGCGCCTCGACGGCCCGGACCTGCTCGAGCCGCACCTCCGCGTCCCAGAGGTTGTCGAAGAGGCGAGCACCGTCGCCGAGCACCACCGGAACGACGTGGAGCTCCAGTTCGTCCAGCAGTCCCGCTGCCAGGTACTGCTGCACGACCTGGCCGCCGCCCCACAGCAGGACGTCTTTGCCGCCGGCGGCCTCCCTTGCCTGTTCGAGCGCGGACTCGATGCCGTCGGTGACGAAGTGGAACGTGGTCCCTCCCTCCATCACCACGGGATCACGCGGGTGATGGGTGAGAATGAACACGGGGTAGTGGTAGGGAGGGTCGTCGCCCCACCAGCCCGTCCACTGCTCGTCGCCCCAGGCACCACCGCCGATCGGGCCGAACATGTTTCGACCCATCACGCCGGCCCCGACGTTCTCGACCGATTCCTCGGACACCCGTGTGCTCTCGTTCACCTCGCCGCCTTGCTTGCCGTGGGATTGGCGCCAGGAGGCCAGCGGAACCACCCAATCGTGGAGCCGCTCGCCGCCCTCGCCGAGCGGGTTCTCCTCGCTCTGGTTCGGGCCGGCGACGAAACCGTCCAGCGACATCGAGATATGACACCTGAGCTTGCTCATCGTGCCTCCTCAGCAGGCGGCCGCTGTGGCCGCAGGTTCCTTCTCACTGCCTATTGACCCGTCCGCGCCGGAAGACTCATCGCGGCTGCCCCACCAGCGCCTGGTCGAGCGCTCGATCCCTGGGATCGAGAACGCCTCGCCAGAACAGCTCATCCGCGCCGTACGGCGAGGCCTGATGAAACAATGGCGGCGGTGAGCCTCGCGAGCGCAATGGAGAACGGCGAGTCGCTGTGGCCGCGGCTCGCCGGGCTCTCGCTCGTCATCGAGGCGTGCGAGTACGAGCGCCTGTCCGCCGTCCTGGCCTATGAGTTCGAGCGCATCACGACGCATGTGCGGCTCGTCGGCGCCGGCGCTGACGGGTTGGGCGAGGACGTCTCGGTGTTCGAGGAGGAGCAGGAGGGCACCTCGCTGCACGCGACGCGGCCCTCGCTGCCGCTCGAGGGCGAGTGGACGCTGGCCGGCTTCTGCGACCACCTCGCCACGCTCCAGCTGTGGCCGGAGCCGCCGGAGTGGGAGGTGGGATTGCGCTTGCGCAACTGGGCGTTCGAGTCGGCGGCGCTCGACCTCGCGCTGCGCCAGGCCGGCCGCTCGTTGCGCGACGTGCTCGGGCTGGAGCCGCAGCCGGTGCGCTTCGTCAACTCGCTTGGCCTCGGCGAGGAGCCTTCGATCGAGCCGGTGCGCCGGCGGCTCGCCCGCTCCCCCGGTGTCCGCTTCAAGCTCGACGCGGAGGCAACCTGGGCGCCGGCGCTCGTCGACGAGGTTGCGGCGACCGGCGCGGTCGACACGATCGACTTCAAGGGCCAGTACGGCTTCGAGGTCAAGGATCCGGAGGCGCTGGGGGCGCTGTATGACCACGTGCTCGCCGCGTTCCCGGACGCGTACCTGGAGGACCCGCATGACCTGCCCGACATCGCGCAGCGGCTCGGCGATCACCTCGAGCGCGTCTCCTACGACGCGCCGATCCGCAGCGCCGAGGACATCGGCGCGACGCCGCTCGCCGCGCGTGTGGTGAACGTCAAGCCGTCGCGGATCGGCAGCCTGCGCCCGCTGTTCGACGTCTATGCGCGCTGCGCGCGGGAGCGGCGGCCGATGTACGGCGGCGGCATGGGTGAGCTTGGCGTGGGCCGCGGGCAGATCGAGCTGCTCGCCGCGCTGTTCCACGCCGACGCGCCCAACGACGTGGCGCCGAGCGCCTACAACGAGGACGACCCGCCGGGCGGCCTGCCGGCCAGCCCGCTGGCGCCGCGCCCCGAGGCCACCGGCTTCCGCTGGGCGGCGTAGACGCGCGCCGGGCGCGCGCCGCTACGGCTCTTCGCGCACAACCTCGCGCGCGGGCTTGTCGAAGCGCAGGCCGAGGAAGGACGGATGGCGCAGACGGCCGTCGGGGGTCCATTCCATGAACGCGATCTGTGCCACGAGCTCGGGCTCGACCCACGTCGCCGCGCGCGGAATGCCCTTCTCGGGCTCGAACGGAGACGTTTCGCGCACGAGCGGGCCAAGCCGCTCAGACAGCTCCCGCAGCGTCGTGCGGGTGAAGCCCGTCCCCACCTTGCCGGCATAGCGAAAGCGGTCGCCCTCGAAGTGGCCGACCAGCAGCGCGCCGAGGTCGGTGCGCGAGCCGCGCGGCGCAGTGAAGCCCCCGATCACGAGCTCCTGCGCGCGCGTGCACTTGAGCTTCAGCCAGTCGCGCGAGCGCGTGGACACGTAGGGCGTGCCGAGGCGCTTGGCGATCAGCCCCTCCCAGCCGTCTCGGCACGCCTCGGCCAAGAGGGCCGCACCGTCGCCGGTGATCTGCTCGGTCATGCGCAGCGGGTCACGCCAGCGCAGCACGCCTTCGAGCACGGCCCGCCGCTCTTCGAGCGGAAGCGACCGCACGTCAGTACCGTCCGCGAACAGCACGTCGAAGACGTAGAAGAAGAGCTCCCCGCCCTCGCCGCCGCCGAACCGGTCGCGACCGCCGACGAACGCCACCGCCTCACCATCGATCACGAAGCTGTCCGCCGGATCCGCGTCCAGCGCGGCGGCCAGCGCCGCATAGCGGTCGTTCAGCGACAGCTCGTTGCGCGAGTACAGACGCGTGCGCCCGCGATCCTTGACCGCCAGGCAACGGATGCCGTCGAGCTTGCGCTCGAACACCCAGTCCGGGCCCGCCGGCCGCTCCACCGTCAGCACCGCCTTCATCGGCACCACGAACGCCGGTCGCACGTCAGGAGGCGCCATGGCGCCCGAGAGACGACGGAAGCCCGGGCTCAGCAGGGGGATCCGTGAGGAGCCGCGAAGCGGACACGAACCGCTGATCCCTCATGACGAGAAACCTACGCGTCCCAAGCGGCCCGCCCGTGCGGTCACGCCGCGCCGGTCGTCACCGCGGCAGCCGCTCTGCCCTCCTCGAGGAACGCCTCCAGGGCCTGCGTGTGGGCCGTCGCCTCGGCGAGGCCGGGCCAGTCGAGCAACGACCGGTGCAGGGGTTGCGTCGTGCTGACGCCCTCGATCTCGAGCTCGTCGAGCGCCCGCCGCGCCCGGGCCAGGGTCTGGGCGCGGTCGCGGCCGTGGACGAGCAGCTTGGCCACCATCGAGTCGTAGAACGGCTGTACCGAGCAGCCCGTCGTCACGCCGGTGTCGACGCGCACGCCGGGCCCGCCGGGCAGCAGCAAGTGCTCGATCTTCCCCGGGGACGCCAGGAAGTCCTTCGTCGGGTCCTCGGCGTTGATCCGGAACTCGAGCGCGGTCCCCTCGCAGCGGATGTCCTCCTGGCGGAACGACAACGGCAGGCCGCCCGCCACGCGCAGCTGCTCGGCGACGAGGTCGATGCCGGTGATCATCTCGGTCACGCCGTGCTCGACCTGGATGCGCGAGTTGACCTCGATGAAGTAGTACGCCTCCCTGTCGACGTCGACGAGGAACTCGACCGTCCCGGCGTTCACGTAGCCCACCTCGCGGGCGACCGCGACCGCGGACGCGCAGAGGCGCTCGCGGACGGCCGGCGAGATGCTCGGGGAGGGCGCCTCCTCGATGAGCTTCTGCTTGCGCCGCTGGATCGAGCACTCGCGCTCGAAGAGATGCACGACCGAGCCGTGCTCGTCGGCCATGACCTGGACCTCGACGTGCCGCGGCTGCTGGACGCACTTCTCGATGAACATCCCGCCGTCGCCGAACGCCGCCTGGGCCTCGGCCGACGCCTGCGGAAACGCCTTGCGCAGCTCATCGGGCGTCGTGACCGTGCGGATGCCGCGCCCGCCCCCGCCCGCCGATGCCTTGAGCAGGACCGGGTAGCCGATCTCCTCGGCGGCGGCCTCGGCCACCGCGACGTCCTTCACGCGGCCGGTGCCGGGCACGACCGGGACGCCAGCGCGCTCGGCCGCCTCCCGAGCGGTCACCTTGTCACCGACGGCCTCCATCACGTCGGCGGGCGGGCCGACGAAGCGCAGGCCGGCCTCCGCGCACGCACGCGGCAGCGCGGGCACCTCGGCGAGGAAGCCGTAGCCGGGGTGCACGGCGTCGGCGCACGCCGACACGGCGGCCTCGACGATCGCGTCCGGACGCAAGTAGCTCTGGCGGGCTGGTGACGGGCCGATCGCCACGGCCTGGTCGGCGAGGCGCACGTGCAGCGCCTCGGCGTCGGCGTCGGAGTGGACGGCGACCGACTCTAGCCCGAGGTCGCGGCACGCCCGGATGATGCGGACGGCGATCTCGCCGCGGTTGGCGATGAGGACGCGCCGGATCGGCGACTCGCTCATGCGGCGGCGCCGACGGTCGCGATCTCGCGGCCGGCCCCCATGACGGCACGCCGGACCGCGTGGGCCACCGCGACGGCGTTCGGTCCGTCGCCGTGGATGCACGCCGACCCCGCGGTGAGCGGTACGCGCGACCCGTCGACGGCCTCCACGACCCCCTCCTCGATGAACAGCCGGGTCTGGTGGGCGGCGAACTCGACGTCGGTCTCCGCCTTCGACCGCTGGATGACGAGCCTGCCGTCGGGCGCGTACGACAGGTCGGGATAGATCTCGCCGACGACGCGGACGCCCAGGTGCGCGAGCTCCTCGCAGAAGGGCACGCCCTCGGCCGGCGCGGGCCAGTAGACCATGACGCCGTCGCCGAGGTCCCGGACCGCCTGCGCGACCGGCCGCGCGAGATCGGCGCTGTCGCGGAGCACCGCGAAGAAGGCGCCGTGCGGCTTGACGTGGTGCAGCTCGCCGCCCGCCGCGCGCAGGAACGCCTGCAGCGCGCCCGCCTGGTAGCGGACATAGGCGGCGGCGTCGTCTGGGCTGATCGCCATGACGCGGCGGCCGAACCCGAGCAGGTCCGGCAGGCCAGGGTGCGCACCGACCGCGACGCCGTGGCGCATGGCGAGGGCGACCGTGCGCTCCATCGTCACAGGATCGCCGCCGTGGAAGCCGCAGGCGACGTTCGCCGACGTCACCAGCGGCATGACCTCCTCGTCGTTGCCCAGCGACCAGTTGCCGAAGCTCTCGCCGAGGTCGCAGTTGATGTCGAAGGTCCGCTCGGCATGTCGCATGCGCTCTCGCTCCGTCAGTCGGCGGGGTCGAGCTCGGCGACGACATCGCCGGCGCCCACGACGCTCTCGTCATCGACCGCGAACGCGCGCACGCGGCCACGGACCTCCGAGTGCACCTCGTGGAACTGCTTCATGACCTCGACGAGGCCGACGACGCCGCCGTCCTCGACGACGTCGCCCTCGGAGACGAACGGCGGCGAGTCGGGGTCGGGACGGCGGTAGAAGACGCCGGGAATCGGGGATCGGACGACGTTCTCGTCGGACACGGGGTGCTCCTATCGGCTGAGGTGGTCACGCGCGTGTTCGAGCGCCTCGCGCGCCTCCCGGCGCGCGGCGAGCGCGTCGTCGAGGGTCACCGAGGTGAAACGGACGTGCTCGTTGGTCTTCGTCTGACCGATGCGATCGAGGTCGGCGCTGATGATCGTCGCGATCGTGGCGTAGCCGCCGCCGGTGACCGCGTCGGCGAGCAGCGCGATCGGCTCGACGCCACCCGGCACCTGGATGGAGCCGATCGGGTAGCCGAAGTCGACGACGTTCGAGGGGTCGCTCCCCGCGCCCGGCGGGGGCTCCCGGTCGACGAACGCGAGTGGCTCGCCGCGGAAGCGGTAGCCGACGCGGTTGGCGTCGGGCGTGACGGTCCAGCTCGTCGAGAGGAACATCTCGAGGCTCTCGGGGACCAGGCGATAGCTCGCGAGCCCCACCACGACGCGCAGCTCGATGTCGCCGTCGATCCTCGGGCGCAGGTTCTCGGGCAGCGCCGCGTCGGGCGTGCCGTCGACGCCGCCGCCGACCGGTACGACGTCGCCCGCCTGCAGCGCGCGGCCCTCGAAGCCACCGAGGGCGCAGAGCGTGTACGTCGCACGGCTGCCGACGTACGCGGGCACGTCGATGCCGCCGGCCGCCGCCAGGTAGGCACGGGCGCCTGACTGGATGTAGCCGAACGAGACGACGTCGCCGGCCTTGACCGCGTACGACCGCCACGACGAGATCGGCTCGCCGTTGAGCTTCGGCCCCATCTCCGCGCCGGTCACGGCGATGACCGTGTCGTCCTTCACCTCCAGGTCGGGCCCGAGGTACGTGATCTCGAGCGACGCCAGCCCGTCGGGGTTGCCGACGAGCAGGTTGCCGACCCGGTATGAGGCCTTGTCCATGGCGCCCGAGGGCGGCATCCCGGCGGCGTAGAAACCGATGCGTCCCTCGTCCTGGACCGTGGTCTGCAGGCCCGGCGTCTTGACCTCAAGCGCCATCGAGGCTCCTCTCCAGCCCCGCCGTGATGCCGCCGGGATCGTCGTACCAGCGACCAGGAATGAACTCCGCGTCGGCGGTTCTGTACGTGAACGACTCGCCCTCGACCGAGGCCCGGATGCGGTCGAACTCCGGCCGGTCGACCGACCGGTAGCAAATGATGTCGCCGGCACGGAAGAACCAGTCGCGGTCGCGGAAGTCCGCCAGCCGGCGCGCCGCGTCGAAGAACGGCGTCGCGCACATGCCGAGCAGCTGGTAGCCGCCCGCGCCGCGGACGGGGTAGACGGTCGCGAAGGCGCCGCCCCACGCGAAGGCGAGCTTGGGCGTGTCGGTGCGGGGCCGCACGTACTTGGGGACCTCGATCTGGCGGTCCGCGGTGACGAGCTGGTAGCCCCAGGTCAGGCCGGGGACGAAGCCGATCATCGTCACGAGGAACGGGGTCCCGAACACAGCGTTCTTGAATGCCTCCGGCGAGTCGAAGCCGTTCACCTGGGCCGCGAACTCGATGTCGGTGAGGTCGGGCGTCTGATGCCGATCGCGGAACCGCTGGACGACCTCGTGCGTCCACGGGTCGTCCCAGAGGATCGGCACGTCGACGACCCGTGTCTGCAGGTGGAAGTCGGCGGCGTCGCCGACCTCGGCCTCCAGCTCGCGCAGGTCCTCCTCGAGCGCGCGCGGGTGCAGCTCGTCTGGGTCGAGCCGGACGAGGTACGACGCGTTCGACGGGCAGATGTCCAGCACCCCCTCGAGGCGCTGTTCCTCGAGCCGGCGGCAGATGGCCAGCGCGCGCATGTTGACGCCGACGCTCATGCCTTCGGCGAGCTGGACGAGCATCCATTCGTCGCCGCCATTGCTGTACCGCGTTTCAGCTTGCTCAGCGGTTTCCACGAACTTCACTCCTACTCGAGCCTCTCCCGGAACGGCTGGAGAGGGGGATCTCTGCGGCGACGAGCGTGCCGCCGTCGGCCGGGCTCTCGACCCG
Organism: uncultured Actinomycetes bacterium; assembly: GCA_963840185.1. Classification (GTDB taxonomy): domain Bacteria; phylum Actinomycetota; class Thermoleophilia; order Solirubrobacterales; family Solirubrobacteraceae; genus JAOPZW01. The sequence goes on from CAWIXY010000003.1 coordinate 255,855, forward strand.
GAGCTGGCCGTCGAGGACGGCAAGCCGATCCCGGAGGCCCGACCAGGCCGCTCCCGTCAGGCCGGGCGCCGCCGACGCCGTCGTCGCGCACCTGGACCTCGAGCGCTCCGTCCTCGACGCGCGCGGCCACCGCGGCGTGCGCTGCCCGAGCGTGTTTGGCGACGTTGGTGAGCGCCTCGGCGACGACGAAGTAGGCGGTCGCCTCGACCGCGGCGGGAAGCCGGCCCACGGACACGCCGTTCTCCACCGGCACCGGCATCCGCGACGCCAGCGCGTCCACTCCCGCGCGCAACCCACCCTCGGTCAGGACCGCTGGGAGGATGCCGTGGGCGAGCTCGCGCAGCTCGTCCGTCGCCCGCTCGGCGTGGTCGAGCGCCTCGGTCAGCAGCGCAGGGGCGTCCTCCTCGCCGTTCTGCATCGCGCGGTGTGCCAGCTTCAGCGTGATGACAGTGTGTACCAGCCGCTGCTGTGCGCCGTCATGAAGATCACGGACGACACGACGGCGCTCCTCGTCGGCCGCCGCCACGATCCGCGCCCGGGACGCCGCCACTTCCGTCCGCGCTTCGGCGTTCGCGATCGCCGTCGCCACGAGCTCCGTGAACGAGGCGAGACGCGCCTCGGTATCGGGCGGCAGGGGCTGCTCCTGGCTGGAGCCGGCGGCCATCAAGCCCCACAGGCGGTCCTCGACGACGATCGGCGTCCCGACCGCCGAGCGGATGCCCTCCTCGCGGATGCCCTCAGCGAGCGGGCCGGTTGCATCCGCATAGTCGTCGAGCCGGGCCGGACGGCCCGTCTCCAACACGAGCGTGGCGAGGTTCCTCTGCCCCCTGAGGGGCCACCGGCTGCCGACGGGAAAGCGGTCCCCTGCGCTGGCGACGAACGTGACGGTGCCGTCGGACTCGTAGCGGCATCACGTTCGCCAAGTCGACAGAGAGCAGTCGTCCGACCTCGTTCGCGACCGCCGCGAACACCTCCTCCGGCCGCGTCCCACTCGCCACCAGCGTCGCGACCCGCCGCAACGCGGCCTGCTCCTCGGCCAGCCGGCCGAGACCCGCCCGGCTCTCGGTGTTCGAGATGGCCGTGGCGACCAGCTCGGTGAAGTCGGCGAGCCGATCCTCGATCTGGTCGGGCAGTGCGGCACGGCTGGTGGCGGCCGCCATCCAGCCCCAGATGTCGCCGTCGACGATGATCGGGGCGCCGGCGGACCCCCGGAGCTGGGTTTTGCGGCTGGCCGCGGCGATCGTGCCTGGAAGCTCGGTGTAGTCGTCGATCCTCGCAGGGCGACCGGTCTTCAGCATCTGGACCGCGAGACCCGGTCCATCGAGCGGCCAGCGGGTACCGGCTTGCCACGAATGCGGAATCTCGCTCCACTCCCCGATCACGGTGGCTGACGTCTTCCCTGGGTCGAAGCGCCACACCAGCACCAGCGGCAGGCCGACGACGTGCGCGACCTCCCTGGCGATCGCGGCGAAGACGTCCACCGACGCCGCCCCGCCGGCCACCAGCGCCGCGATCCGCCGCAGCGAGTCCTCGCGCGCTTCCAGCACCGCATCGCGCCCGCCCAGCAGCTGCTCGGCCCGCAAGCGGTCCTCGATGTCGGCGAAGGCCACGACCGCGCCGCGGCCCTCCGGCAGCTCGATCGGCAGCGAGACATAGGAGACGGGAAACCTCGAGCCGTCGCGCCGGAAGAACCAGTCCAGATCGCGCGCGAGCGTCTGGCCCGTGGTTCGCGGGAGCTGCATCGGGCAGTCCGCGGCCGGATAGGGCGTCCCGCCGGGGTGCTTGTAGTGGATCGTCTCGTGGCGGTGGCGCCCGAGCAGCTCGTCCGCGCTGTCGTAGCCGAGCGCCGTGATCGCGGCGGGGTTGGCGAACCGGATCACGTCGTCGGGATCGACGACCCAGACCGGCTGCGCGGCCGTCTCGCTCACGGCGGCGAGCAGATCCTCCGCACTGATCCTCAGACCAGCCAGATCGGTCAGGGAATGGGGTGGCACGCGAACCTCTGGGCACGACCGAGTCTACGCGCGCACGCCGCCCACCCGCCGCACGCCCGGGCGCCGTGGCGCGGCCGGTGGGGCGGCGTCGTCGTCGAACAGACGGCAGTCGTCGATGGCCTCGCAGTCGCAGCTCTGCGCCGCGACGAGCCACTCGCGCACGCGCTGCGCACGCACGATCAGGGCGTCGATCTCGGGCAGCCGGCGCTCGGCGAGCTCGCGCAGGCGCTCGGCCACGGGATCGTTGCCGTGCTCGAGGAGCGTGCCGATCTCCTCGAGCGACAGCCCGGCGCGCTGGGCGACGTCGATGACGGCCAGGCGTCTCAGCACGCTCTCGTCGTAGCGGCGCTGACCGCTGACCCGCGCGGGCTCGGGCAGCAGCCCGACGTCCTCGTAGTAGCGGATCAGCGAGACGCGGACCCCGGCTCGCCGGGCCGCTTCACCGATGCGCATCTGTGCCTCATGCATGGTCCACTTGACCTCAAGCCGGCTTGAGCATCCAGTCTACGGATCAGCACCCACGCCGACGTCAGGAGCGCCCATGAACCAGCCCGTCGCCTGCACCCTCACGCCCACCCAGTACGCCGACCGGACCGCGCAGCTGAGCGCGCTGGCGCGCGAGGCGCTGCGCTCGCGCGCCCCGATCGCCGGCGGCCAGCGGCTCGTCTTCGCCCCCGGCGCCGGGACCGCCGAGCGCCTGCGCCACGCGGTCGCCGCGGAGGCCGCGTGCTGCTCGTTCCTGCGCATGGACCTGCGCTCGGAGCCCGGCGCGCTGGTCCTCGACGTCACGGGGCCCGCGGAGGCCCAGCCGGTCATCACGGGGCTGTTCGCCTGAGCGCCGGCCCGATCGCCGCGAGGCGTGCTAGGGCATCGAGGCTCGCACGACGGCGGCCTCCTCGTGCCCGCCATCGTCATCGCCCGAGCCGAGGACCTCGGCCGCGAGGACGCTGACGCCGAACACGAAGGCCACCGCGGCGACGGCGCCGACCAGGCGCGGTGACGGGCCGCCGTGGATGCCGGTCTCGTGCACGACCGCGTGGCCCTTGCCGCGGGCGAGCAGCCATCGGTTCACGGGGAGGGCCACCGCCCCGGCGATGACCAGCGCGAAGGAGAGGGTGCCCCAGAACAGCGTCGAGTCCAGGCCGGACTCCATCGCGCCGGGCACGGCGAGCACGATCGCGTTGTCGACGATCTCCATGGTGGCGATGCTGAGCGTGTCCGACGCCAGGGCGATCGGGATGACCGCGCCGAGCGCCATGCCCGCGCGCAGCAGCGGCAGGCTCGTCAGCGCGTAGCCGAACAGGAAGGCGAGCGCTACGGCGAGGGCGACGGTCCCCCACTCGGAGAAGCCGAGCGCCGTGCCGATCACCATGCCGAGGACCTCGCCGATGGCGCAGCCGGTCAGGCAGTGCAGCGTCGCGCTGAGCGCGACCGCGTTGAGCGCGCGCCCGGACGTCGGCATCGCGTGATGGGAGTCGTGCATGCACGAGGACAATACACCCCAGGGGTATACTTGCGGCATGACGACGACACCTCCCACCCGTGGTTACAGCGCGACGAAGGACCAGCTCCTCACGCGCCTGAGGCGCATCGAGGGCCAGGTGCGGGGCGTCGAGGGGATGGTCGAGGCCGACCGCTACTGCATCGACGTCCTCACGCAGATCTCCGCGGTCCAGGCCGCCCTCGACAAGGTCGCCCTGGGTTTGCTCGACGACCACGCGCAGCATTGCGTGATGAGCGCCGGCGAGGACCAGCAGGCCGAGAAGACCGAGGAGCTGATGGCGGCTGTCGGGCGGCTCATGCGCCGCGGGTAGGAGCGGGCGCGGGGGTGTGGAAACCAGCCACCCAGGTGGCCCCGACCCACGGCCCTGAGGCGCTGGAATGGAATCCACCACCGCACCTCACCTCACACCTCACGGAGACAGACCAATGCACCGCAAGCTCATCGCCCTCACCACCGCCGCGTGTGCCGCCGCGGCCGTGGCCGTTCCCACCGCCGGCGCACAGGACGCGCCCGCCGCATCCCTGAAGCTCGACGGCGCCTACCTGTACGTCGACTCGTTCGCCCCCGCCAACCAGCGCTTCGTGCGCGTCGTGTTCCGCACCGCCGAGCCGCTGCCGCGCCGCGGTGACGGCGCGATCCGCGCCGGCGCCGCGATCGAGGGCGTCAACCACTCGCTCGGCTCGGCCAGGCGGGCCACGCGCTGCTACACCGCCGCGTCGGTCATCAGGAACGGCTCGATCCCGACGCTGCGCAACAACGAGACCGGGCGCAAGCGCGTTCGGTTCGGAAGCACCTACACCGTCAAGGTGACGACCCGCGACGGCCAGACGGCGACGAAGCGGCTCAAGCTCACGCGTGAGCGCAGCGGCGACGACCGCGGCAGGCGCCTGGGCTGCTGACCCACGGCTTCACGCCACCGCCCGCGCGATCGGCGCCGGCCCTCAGGCCGGCGCCGACTCGTGGTGGAGCTGGTGGCGGATGCGGTCGCGCGCCTCCGCGAAGCGGCTGGTCTCGTAGGCGATCAGCGCCGACAGCACCGCCGCGAGGATGGCCAGCGTGGCCAGGGCCGGCAGCTCGACGGCCGCCGGGATCAGCGCGACCGCGAGGACCGCGACCGCCAGGCGGTGGCGGTTGAGCGAGTGGACGTTGCGCCAGCGGAAGGCGACGTGCGCGACCAGGTAGAGGGCCGTGCCGCCGAGCATCGCCACGGCGGGTACGAGCTTGAGCGGGTCACCGGTCTCGCCCACCGTCTTCTTCAAGCCCAGTGCGACGAGCACGATGCCCGCCACCATCGGCAGGTGCAGGTAGGAGAACGAGTCGCGCGCGATCGCGTTCTGCTCGCGGCCCGGCTCTGCCCGGACCAGCCGGCGCTCGGCCACGAGCGCGACGACGTCGAAGTACAGCCACCACATCGCCGCCGCGACCGCGGTGCCCAGCACCGCGGCGACGACGACGCCGGTGTCGACGGCGCCCTCGACGCCGGCGCCGATCGCCACGATCGACTCGCCCAGGGCGATGATGAGGATCAGGCCGTGGCGCTCGGCGAAGTGCTCGGGCACGAGCTTCCAGCCCTCGACGCCGAAGAAGTACGGCCCGGCGATGTCCAGGACGATGGCCGTCACCCACAGCCCGCCCTGCAGCCACCCGTCGGCGAACCCGGCGCCGGCGATCAGCCCGACGCCGACCGCGGTGCTGGCGGCCAGCGACACGACGGACGACCGCAGGCGCGGGTCATCGCGGCTGGCCACCGTGAACAGCGCGATCTGCGAGAAGCGCACGACGCCGTAGGCGCCCGCGAACAGCAGGGCGGAGTCGTCGAACGCCTCGGGCACGCAGAGGCTCACCACGAGCAGCGCCGCCATCGCCGCGAAGATGACGATCCGCACCGTGCCCTCCTCCGGGTTCACGACGCTCGTCAGCCACGCGTAGCCGGTCCACGACCACCACATGACGGCCAGCACGAGCATGCCCTTGGCCAGCCCCTCCCAGGTGGGCTGGTCGGCCATCAGCTGCGTGCACTGCGTCAGCGCCAGCACGAAGACGAGATCGAAGAACAGCTCGAGTGGCGTGACGCGCGCGGTGTCGCGCATCACCGCGCTGATGCGCGGCCGCGACGGTCGCGTGACGGTGCTCATGTCGCGATCTTGGCAAACCGGCCATGCGCCCCGGGTAGTGTCCGCGCATGAGCGGGCGACGATAGGCGGCGGCGGCGCCGACGACCTGGCGCGCATCACGCGCGCCCGGACGTGGCCGGCAGGGGCGAGCGGTGCGTTCTCCGAGAAGATCGAGCGCCTGGCCGCCGACACGGCGTACTCCTTCCGCGTCTGCGGCAGCGACGACCAGTCGGGAAGCGAACGCCGCTGTGCCCAGACGCGGAGCTTCACGACACGCGCACCGGTCCAGGACGCGGCGCACGGCTCGTACTTCCACCCCGGCTCCACCGGTCTGAGCATCGATGCGACGAGCGGTCCGGGGGGCGAGCAGCCACGCGGCAGCGTGCGCTACACGTCGGCCTCGGGCCCCAGCAGCGCGTACGTCTCGTTCCAGGGGTTCGTCACCTGCCTGAAGGTCGAGGGTGAGCGCGCCGCGATCGGCGCGGTCGGCCGCGAGTTCAGGACGGGCATCCCGGACAGCGGGACGCGTGACGCCAACGTGCTGCTGACCGTCGTCGACGGTACCGCGACCGCGCTGGACACCCACGGTCCGCACTGGCTCGGCACCGCGCAGCCCGGCTTGACCCCGCCCGACTGCAGTACGGCGTCCTTCGCCTCGCAGCAGGAGGTCCCGCGGTGCTCGTACTGCCAGTACCCGGCTCGCGAAGGCGACTTCACCGTCGACGACGCGACCGCCGCCCGCCGCCGCTGAGGCACGACGGCGGCGCCGACGCGCCGCCGGCCTGGTACGTCGACCTGCTCGAGCAGCCCGACGCCTGACCGCGGCCGTCCCCGGCAGCCGCGGTCAGGGACCCGCCTCAGTCGTCGTCCCCGTCCAGCTCGATCTTCACGACCTCGCCGGTTCCAGCCTCCGGCGCGTGCTGCGTCACGTAGGCGTTGTCGCCGCGGATCGCGATGCCGTACGGCCCGATCAGCTTGCCCGCCGCGAGCTCCGTCTTCTCGCCGTCGGGGCTCACCTTGATGAGCGCGCCCGGTGACGGCTCGGCGAGGAAGCCCTCGGTGGTCAGCTGCACGACGTAGAGGTTGCCGTCGTGATCGAGCGCGATGTCGGTGATCGTCGTGAAGCCGGTCGCGAAGAGCTTGGGATCCTCGCCGGGCTCGATGACCCACACGCCCGCGCCGCCCTTGGGGAACGGGAAGCCGGTGAGCTGGCCCACGTACACCTTGCCGTCCTCGCCGATGGCGACCGATGTCGGGACCGGCTGGAAGGGGATCGGGGTGCCCGGCGGCACCGGGAAGTCAGGGATCGCCGGGGCGGGCGCCTCGCCGAACGGGAGGACGCCGACGAGCTCGACGTTGCCGAGGCGGTCGGCCTTGACGATGCTGTTGCCGCCCGCGTCGGCGACGTAGGCCTCGCGGCCGTTGATCGCCGCGACCGCGTTCGGGTTGGAGTCGATCTCGGTCTCTGGCTGGTCCTGGTCGGGGTCCTCGGCGGCCTCGAAGGCGGCGATGTCGGCCAGCGCGCGCACGCGGCCGTCGGGCCACAGGCGGTGCAGGACGCCGAACGCGGCGCCCGCCTCGCCGAACTGGGCGCGGTAGTCCAGGTTGCCGCCGAGCCCCACGGTCAAGAAGCCCCGGTCGTCGTAGGACTTGCGGCCCTCGCGCGGGAACGACACGTCGCTCGCGCCGATGGCGTCCGCCCCCCCGGGTCCGGCGAGCGAGGGCAGGCCCGTGGTGATGCGCTTCTGCTCGTGGTCACCGAGGTCGACACGCGTGACGGCGGCGCTGGTGCCGAAGCATGTCTGGCTGCCCTCGAACTCCACGCACGGCCCGTCGCCGCCGCGGCCGGACTCGGCCACGTACAGATGGCCGCCTGGGCCGAAGGCCAGGCCGCGTGGGTTGTCGAGGCCGTCGGCGACGACCTTCGGATCATCGGCAGCGGCGGCGGGCACGGCGAGCGCGAGCGCGAGCGCCGCGGTGGCGGCCAGCAGGCCGCGAGAGCGGGAGGCGGGGGACATGGGGCCGACCGTACCCTGGCCGAGAGCGCAGGGTCAACGCGGCGATGGGGGAGATATCTCTGCCGCGATCAGGTTGGCACGAAGCGCCCGCAGATCGACGGGTCGCCGCTCTCGAAGCCCAGCAACCAGGCGCCGCGGCGCTCGGCCGGCGTGCCGTGGTGGTTGACCGACGAGACGTCGAAGTCGCCGACGGCCAGCGCGGTGTTGATCGCCTCCTCGATGTCCTCCGGCGAGAGCTCGCCCCGCTCATAGACGGAGTAGCCCCAGACGCCCGCCATGCAGTCGGCCTGCAGCTCGAACGGCTCCGAGCTGTTGGCGCTGCCGATCGTGAACAGGCCCAGCTCGTTCTGCAGGTTGTGCGCGTACTCGTGCGCGACGACGTAGGCGACGCCGAAGTCCCCGGCCGCCCGGCCGAAGCCCGCCGACTGGCCCGGGAAGCCCTCGGCGACGCCGTCGTAGAGCCTGGCCGCGAAGACCTGGCCGACGTAGATCGTGTCGTCGGCCGGGCAGTAGAACGCCGCGCTGTTGTCGGCCACGGCGTTGCAGGCCGTCGCGACCCGGCGGCCCGGTGGCACCCAGACGTAGCCCACCCGCGGCTGCGGCAGGTCGGACGCGGCGAACGTCCGCTCCCAGTAGGCGTCGACGTCCTTGAGGATGCGCGTGAGGAAGGCGTCGATCGTCTCGCTGCCCGTCTGCCCCCGGGCCTGGACGCTTGGGTCGGTCCGCTGGGCGCGGGGCAGCTCGCGCTGGATGTCGCCGAGGACCTCCTCGACCCGCGCGCGGAAGCGCTCGCGGCGCTCCTCGACCTCCGCGCGCACGCGCTCGGAGATGCGGTCGGCGAGCTCCTCGGCGTCGTTGCCCCCGCAGCCGGCCAGCCCGCCGAGCAGCAGCGCGGTGACGAGGGTGAGGACGAGCAGCCGCGCGCCGCGCACGGTCAGCCCGCGGCGGCCGGCCGGCTCGCGCGCGGGTCGGGCAGCGGGGTGAGGCGCGCCTCGATGGCCTCGCGCTGGGACTCGAGGGCGGGCGGCAGGATGATCTCCGAGCCCAGCCGCTCGAGCGGCACGTCGACCGTGAAGCCCGGCCCGTCGTCGGCGATCTCGAACAGCACGCCGCTGGGCTCGCGGAAGTAGATCGAGTGGAAGTAGTGGCGGTCGATGATGCCCGAGGTCGGGACGCCCGCGTCGCGCAGGCGCTCCTCCCAGTGCGGGTGCTCGGAGATGCTCGTGCCCCACGCGATGTGGTGCACGGTCCCCGCGCTCTGGCGGCCGGCCTCGGCCGGCGGCGGGTCGTAGGCGATCGTCGCGCCGCGCACCTCGCCGCGCAGCTCCCAGGCGTCCTGGCCGGCCGGTCGGGCGCCGAGCAGCTGCTCGAGCAAGGCACCGCTGCTCGCGGGGACCGGACTGTAGGCGCGCACGCCGTCGAAACCCTGCAGGGCGTGCTCGGCCGGGATCTCCGGGTGCTCGGCCACGAGCGGCGTGTCGGGGCTCTCGGCGACGGACAGCTCGTGGCCCAGGCCCTCGCGGTCGGCGAAGCGCAGCCGCTCGCCCTCGCGGCGGATCGCGATCCCCTCGGCCTCGAGGCGGCCGGCCCAGAAGTCGATCGCCTCCGGCGAGCCGACGCGCCACACGATGGTGTGCACCATGCCGGCGCCGGCACGACCGGGGATTGCGCGCGGGTACTCGAAGAACGTGAGCTCGGCGCCGGGCCGGCCCTGCTCGTCGGCGTAGAAGAGGTGGTACACGCTCGGGTCGTCCTGGTTGACCGTCTTGGCAACGAGACGTAGGCCCATGACGCGCGTGTAAAAGTCGACGTTGCCGGGCGCGTCGCCCGTGATCGCCGTGATGTGGTGGAGGCCCTCGAGCTGCATGGTGCGACTCAGCCTAGCTCCGCGCGGTGGGCTCGGGCCCACCGCGCGGCGGCCGGTCAGCGGGCCGGCGGGATCGGGTGGTTGGCCCGGAAGAGCTCCTCCGGGTCCACCTGCGCGCGGATCTCGCGCAGCACGGCGTAGTCGGCGCGGTCGTAGCTGGCGCTCGTGTCGACGGGGCGCTCGACGAAGTTCAGGTACTCGCGACCGGCGACCCACGGCGCCAGGGCGCGCTTCGCCCGCTCGAGCTGCCCGGCGACCGCGCCCGCGGAGGCGTCGTCGACGACGACGCCCGCGCCGAAGAAGGCGTACGCGCCGTCGATCGTGCCCAGCGCGCCGCCGTCATCCGCGCGCCGCGCCAGCGCGCCGCCGAGGTGGCGCAGCTCCGCGGTGACCAGCGGGGAGCCCGAGTCCGGGCCGACCGCGGCGACGAACGCGTCGACCGCCTCCGGCGTCAGCTCGCCCAGCATCGCGTGGTCGCCCCTCGCGGGCACGGGCGCGGGCGGGTCCATGTGCAGCGCCAGCAGCGCCGCGGGCGGGACCATCGCGAAGGTGTCCATCTCCGGCCCCAGATCGCGCAGCGGGCGCAGCAGCTCGGTGCCCGAGGCCTCGTCGCCGAGGTAGGCGGCCTCGATGGTCACGACGGAACGGCCGCGCAGCGGCTCGGGGATCTCCGGCAGCGGCGGGAACTGCACGACGTGGCCGATCGAGGTGACGTCGTCGGGCACGGTGGCGGTCCACTCGCGCCAGGCCTGCAGCACCTCGCCGGCGCGCTCCCAGTCGAACAGCAGCATCCCGGCGTACAGCTCGCTGACCTCGAAGAGGCGCAGCTCCATCGCGGTGACCACGCCGAAGTTGCCGCCGCCGCCGCGCAGCGCCCAGAACAGCTCGGGCTCGTGCTCGGCGTCCGCGCGCACCTTCCGGCCGTCGGCGGTGACGAGCTCGATCGAGAGCACGTTGTCGGCCGCCAGGCCGTGGCGGCGCGCCAGCCACGAGAGCCCGCCGCCGAGCGTGTAGCCGACGATGCCGACGTCGTGCGAGGAGCCGGCCAGCGGGGCGAGCCCGGCCTCCGACGCGACCCCTGCGAGATCGCCCCACAGCGCGCCGGCCTCGACGCGGGCGCGGCGGCCCTCGACGTCGAGCTGGACGCCGCGCATCTCGGAGGTGCGGACGATGATCGTGTCGCTGAGGTCGGCGATGGCGGCGGCGTTGTGCCCGGTGCCCTGCGGCGCAACCTTCAGGCCACGGCCGCGCGCGGCGTCGACGATCGCGACGACGTCGTCGGCGGTGTTGGGGATGGCGACCGCAGCAGGTCGCTGGTCGACGGCGAGGTTCCACGCGGCTCGTGCGCTGTCCCAGTCGGGATCGGCCGGGGTCACGATGCGGCCGGTGATCTCCTGGGCGAGCGCCGTGAGGTCCAGCGCGTACTGCTCGGTCGTCAGCATCTACAGCTCCTGATTGCGGGTGATCGGGGGGTGCGACTCACTCTGCTGCGCCTCGGAGGGGGCAGCAGTCGGGCCAACCTGCGGCCAAAGGTGTGGGCAACCGACCTTCTCGGCCGGAGCGCTCAGGCGGTGACCGCGACGGGTCGCCGGGCGCGAGCCGGTGCGGTGGGATACCTGGGCGCGACGGGCACGGGGGCGGTGGCGGGCGGGAGTCTCGACGGCGCGGGCGCGGCCGGGGCCGTGGCCGGGTCGGCGTCCGGCTCGCCCCAGGAGGCGACGGTGCGCCGCAGGCTCACCCACGCCACCGCGCCGGGAAGGATCGGCAGCCAGAAGGCGAAGCCCCGGTAGCCGACCACGGCGACGAGTGCGAGGCTCGGCTCGACCCCGAAGGCGATCAGGGCGCCGATCATGCCGCCGTCCACGCCGCCGATGCCGCCGGGCAGCGGAAGCGTGTTGGCCAGCATGCCCACGAAGTAGGCCATGACCACGACGGCCAGCTCCGGCGCTGCGCCGAACGCGTTGAAGCACGCCCACAGGACGGCGATGTCCGCCGCCCACCACAGCAGCGCGCCGAGGAGGCCCGGGTCAGCGCGGCGCACCATCCGCAGCGACTGGCGCACGCCCTCGCCGATCGCCTCGGCGGCGGGCGCGATGCGGGACAGCCTCGGCAGGCCGGCGAGCGTCCCGGCCAGGCGCGGGAGGGCGAGCGCGACGAGCATCACGAGGCCGCCGAAGGCCGCGGGCACCAGCGTCAGGGCCAGCGGGGCCGAGCCGGGCAGCAGCCCGGCGTAGAGGCCGAGGCCGCCGACGAGCAGCGCCAGCATGTACACGCTGTAGAGCAGCACGAGGAAGGTCGTCATGCGCGCGGCGACGGTCGCGCGGTCCATGCCCGAGCGGCGCAGCGCCCAGGCCGTCAGCGCGACGCCGCCGGCGCCGGCACTGGCGAACAGCCGCGTCGCGGCGTGCCCGGCGAGCGTGATCTCGGTGCTGGCCCGCAGCGTCACCTTGTCGGACGCGTCACGGCTGACCGCGCGGAAGAGGAGGATGTGGCCCAGGAAGGAGACCGCCTCGAAGCCCAGCGCCAGCAGCAGCCAGCGGCCGTCGCCCGAGCGCAGGCGCTCCCAGGTCTCGGGCAGGTCGGCCAGCGCCGGCAGCAGCAGGACGACCGAGAGCGCCGTGGCGGCGGCCACGGCGACGAGCAGCAGCCCGCGACGGCGCGACATGCGCAGGGGTGGCGTGGCGGCGGCCTCCATGGATCGCAGCCTTTCGCCCGGGCGACCCCGCGGGTAGCGGGGCAGGCCGTTCGCGTGAGGTGCGGGAAACCCTCCTTCGCCGGACCTCAGGCAGCAGGCGCGGCGCCTACCGCGCGCTCTCGGCGGCGACCTCGGCACCCGGTGCCGCCGCCGTGACGGGATCGGCGGTCAGGCGCTGGGCGAGGTAGACGGGCAGCAGCGAGAGCGCGATCGCCATGAGCGCCACGACGTTGACGATCGGCAGCTGGTTCGGACGCGACAGGTTCGTGAGGATCCAGATCGGCAGCGTCTCCTGGCCGCCTGCCGTGAACGTCGCTGACCTGGCAGCCCGTGGCCTTCTCGAACTGTGCGGGAAGAGCGCGTAGTCCTGGAAGACCGTGTTGACGTCGCGCGCGTAGGGCGGCAGCGCTGCGACGTCGCGGCCGGCGAGCTCGACGCGCCCCGCGTCGGGCAGCTCGAACCCCGCGATGATGCGCAGCGTCGTCGTCTTGCCCGAGCCCGACGGTCCCAGCAGCGTGAAGAACTCGCCCGCGGCGACGTCGAGATCGACCCCGTCGACGGCCGCGAACTCGCCGAAGCGCTTCACCAGGCCGACGAGCCGGATGTCCGGCACCGCGCGGCCCGCGGACGCGGTGGCGGAGGTGCCAGGAGCGCTCGAGAGCTCGGCCACGATGGCATCCGACCCTATTGCAGCCGCCGGGGGCTCGGGCAACCGGATGCCCAGGCGCCGCGTAACTTCGGAAGGACCCGTGAGTTACAGGCGTCTGAGACCCCGATGACCGAGACCGCCGACATGAGAGAGCGCCTGGAGGTGCTGGAGATCGAGCGCGCGTGCGCGCTGCGCTCCGGGCTTGGCGCCAACCGCCTGTACATGACCGCGCTGGAGGGAGAGATCGAGGCCGTGCGCGCCGCTTACGTCGGGTCTGCGGTCGTCGAGATCGCCCGCCTGCGCGCGCGCCTCGGCGCGCCGGCGCTCGGCTGACGACCGCTCGCGCCGGGCGGCACCGGCGGGCCCGCCGGCGCCGCCCGCAGGGCCAGGGCGAGCTCGAAGCGGGCCTCGGCGTCGTCGAGGCGCTCCCCGAAGAGCTCGCGCAGCTGCGCCATGCGGTAGCGGACGGTCTGGGGGTGCACGTGCAGCTCGCTCGCCACGCGCTGCACCTGGCCCGGGTGGTCGAGCCATGCTCGCAGCGTCGTGCGCAGGCGCTCGCGCACGCCGGGGCGCAGCGCGTCCAGGGGGCCGAGCGCGCGCGTCGCGAGGTCGTGGGCGAGGGCCGGGTCGCCGCCGTGGAGCAGCATCGCGCCCAGGTGCTCGTCGGCGACGGTCAGCACGCCCCCGGGCACGCGGCCGGCGGCGACGAGCGCGAAGGCCGCGCGCGCCCGGGTCAGGCTGTGGCTCGAGCGGCCCAGCGCGACCGTCGGGCCCAGCGCCGCGGGCGCGCCGCGCACGGCGGCCTCGACCTGCGCGCGCCGTCCCGGCGCGTCGGGGTCGGGCAGGAAGGCGGTCGCGGGCTCGCCGGGGTCGGCGACGGCGACCGCACCCGCGCCCAGTCGCGAGGCGAGGCGGTCGGCGTTGGGCTCGGCGACCACGAGCGCCGCCACGGTCGCCGCCTGCCGCCAGCCCTCCAGGCGGGCGAGGTCGGTGACCTCCTCGGTGGTGACGTCGTCCCGAGTCAGAAGGCGCGCGAGCGCGCGCGCGCGGCGGCGGCGCTCGCTCTCGGCGGCCGCCTGCTCGGCGCTCCAGCCCTCGACCGACTCGGCCGAGATCGCGTCGATGTAGGCGAAGATCGCGCCGGCCAGGCGGTACAGCGTCTCGGGCTGGTGGCCGGCCGCCTCGCCCGCGGCCACGAAGCGCTCCCAGGCCAGGCGTGCGCCGATGCGGTAGGCGCCCAGCAGCGAGTCCAGGCTGCGCCCGGCGCGGTGCTCGCCGGCGCCCAGCGCGACGTACAGCTCGCGCGTGCCGCCGTCGGAGGCCTCGGGGTCCTCGATGCGGTCGACGAAGCGCTCGAGCGCCCGGTGCACCCCGCGGTTCAGCGCGTGCCCGAACGGCCCCTCGAGCGGGCGGGCGTAGTCGGGGAGCTCGCGACCGATCGCGGCGATCGTCTCGTCGGCCAGGCCCGCCAGCGAGGGACGCAGTGCCTCGGCGAGCTGCGGCGGGAGTGGCTCGTCAGTCATTTGTCACGAAGCTACAGAATCTGCCGACCAAGATCGAGCTCAGCTGCGCAAAGCCGGCAGCGGATGCGGTCTAGCCTCCAACGCATGACCCGTGCAGCCAAGCTCTCCAACGTCGGTGCCGTCATCGTGCCCTTCGTCGCGTTCATCGCCGCGATCGTCCTGCTGTGGAACAGCGTCGTCGGCCCCTCGGACCTCGTCGTGCTGGCGGTGATGTACCTGCTGACCGGCTTCGGCGTCACGGTCGGCTTCCACCGGATGCTCACGCACCGCTCGTTCCAGACCTCGAAGCCGGTCGAGTACGTGTTCGCCGTGCTGGGGTCGATGTCCGTGCAGGGCCCGGTCATCAACTGGGTGGCCGACCACCGCAAGCACCACGCCCACACCGACGAGGAGGGCGACCCGCACAGCCCGCACGTCACCGACGGGCACGGGTCGGGCGTGCGCGGGATGCTGCACGGGCTCTTCCACGCGCACATCGGATGGCTCATGAGCGAGCACGGCCAGGCGCGGCGCACGAAGTACGCGCGCGACCTCATGGACGATCCGGGAATGCGCTCCATCCATCGCGCGTTCGTGCCGATCGTGTTGAGCGGCTTCGCGCTGCCGGCCGTGCTCGGCTTCGTCCTGACGGGCGGCGCGGTCGCAGGTGCGCTGACCGGCCTGCTGTGGGGCGGTTTCGTGCGCGTCTTCCTCCTGCACCACGTCACCTGGTCGATCAACTCGATCTGCCATGTGTTCGGGCGCCGGCGCTTTGCGACCGAGGACCACTCCACGAACGTCTTCTGGCTCGCCCTGCCCAGCCTCGGCGAGGCCTGGCACCACAACCACCACGCCTTCCCGCGGGCCGCCGTGCACGGGCTTCGGCGCACCGAGCTCGATCCGTCGGGCTGGGTCATCGGCGTGATGGAGCGGCTCGGGCTCGCCTGGGACGTCGTGCGCATCGCGCCGGAGCGCCAGCGTGCACGGCTGAGCGACGCCCCCGCCGGGTAAGCCCTTCTCGCACCCGAGGGAGAGGGAGAAAAGATGTCCACAGGACTCATCATCGCCATCGTCGTCGTCGTCCTGATCGTCATCGCGCTGGTCGCGTTCGTCATGCCGCGGAGCCGCGCGAAGGCCCAGGAGCGCAAGCTCGCGCAGAGCCGCACCGAGGTCGCCGAGGCGCACCGGGGCGAGGCCGAGCAGCGCCTGGCGCGGGCCGAGTACGCCGAGAACCAGGCCAAGCGCGAGCGGGCCGAGGCCGATCTGCACGAGAGCCGCGCCAAGCTGCACGAGCACGGCATGGCCGACGACGAGCTCGACGGGGAGCGCGAGCGCCTCGCGAACCGCGACACCGAGGTCCGAGAGGCGCAGCCGCCGCGCGAGCGGTAGGGTTCAGGCGACCACCGGCGGTAGGACGGGTCACGCGGGCGCGGTGGCCGGTGGTCGTTCCTACCCGCTTGCCCGGCCGGGCGGGCGGGTACCATTGAGGTATGGCAGTGAAGACCCAGCGCGAGCGCGAGGCCGAGCAGCGCCAGGCCAAGCTCGATCGCATCCAGGAGCAGGTCACCGACGGATCGCTCGTGATCCGCAAGATGACGGACGCCGAGCGCAAGCGCTTCGGGACCAAGCGCGATGAGCGCCCGGCCGCCGCGGCCACCCCCGCACAGCGCCGCCGTGCCGCGCGTGCGCGCGCCAAGAGCGAGCGCGCACGAGCCGCGAGCTGAGCGGCCCCCGCCATGAGCCCGCCGTGTCTGGCGGGCGCAACCACGACACGGCCATGACGGAGACCGCCGGCCGCCCCCTCCTCGACGAGCTTCCCGCGTGGGCGCCCGGCACCGTCGCGGTCCTGTCGACCGCGGGCGGGCCCGTGCACGCGATCCCGATCTCGACCGGCGTGCGCGGCGGCCCGCGGCTGGTCGTCATCGCGCTGGCCCGCCGCCGGGAGTCGCTCGCCCGCCTGCGCGACGACCCGCGCTGCGCGCTGACGCTGCTGGCCGGCGGCGACGTCGCCTGCACGGCGCATGCGCGCGCCGAGATCGTGCAGGAGCCGATGGCGGTCTCCGACCGCGTCGCGGCCGTGGCGCTGCACGTGGACGAGATCCAGGATCACCGCCAGCCGCGCTTCGCGATCGACGACGGCGTGCGCTGGCACTGGACGGACGACGACGCCGAGCGGCGCGACGGAGAGATCCGCGCAGCGCTCGCCGTGGTGGCCGCGTCGCTGTCCGGTTCGCGGCGGCCGTGAGGCCGGCCGTCGCGGCGCGCCGGCCGTCCAGCCGGCGGTGAGGCCGCCCCGGCGGCTAGCCTGCCCGGGCTGTGAGGCTCGCCACGTTCCTGCCGCCCGGTGGCGGCACCCCGCTGGCCGGCGAGGTGCGCGACGCCGAGGTCGTCGCCTTCGACGCCGCAACGACGGTGCTCGAGCGTCTCGCGTCCGGCGACCGCGCCGCCGCGACAGGCGCCCGCCATCCGCTCGCCGAGGTCACGCTGCTCGCCCCGCACACGCCGCGCGCGATCTTCGGCATCGGCCTGAACTACCTGGCCCACGCGCGCGAGCAGGGCAAGGAGCCGCCGGAGGCTCCGATCGTCTTCATGAAGCTGCCGTCCTCGGCGGCCCCTCCCGGCGCCCCGGTGCCCTGCCCCGAGGTCGTGCGCCGGCTCGACTACGAGGGCGAGCTGGCCGTGGTCATGGGTCCCGGCGGCGAGGTCGCGGGCTACGCGGTGGCCGACGACGTCAGCGCGCGCGACCTCCAGGCGCCGCGAGCCGCAGTGGACGCGGGCCAAGGGCGCCGACGGCTTCTGCCCCTTCGGCCCCTGGATCACGACCGCCGACGAGGTGCCCGACCCCGAGGACCTGGCGCTGCGCACCTGGGTCAACGGGGAGCTGCGCCAGGACGCGCGCACGAGCGACCTCATCTTCTCGATCCCCGAGCTCGTCGCCTTCATCGGTGAGACGTGCACGCTCGAGCCGGGCGATCTGATCCTCACCGGGACGCCGAGCGGCGTCGGCATGGCGCTCGACCCGCCGCGCTGGCTGGCGTCCGGCGACGTCGTGCGCATCGAGATCGAGCGGCTGGGAGCGATCGAGCATGCCGTCGCCTGAGTTGACCACCGTGTGGCCCGAGCGCCTGGACGACCTGCGCACGCGGCTGGGCGAGCTCGACGACCTCGGTCATGCGGCGCACCTGCTGGGCTGGGACCAGCAGACGTACATGCCGCCGGGCGGCGGCTCCGCCCGCGGCCACGTCCTGGCCACCGTGGAGCGCCTGCACCACGACCGCCTCACCGAGCCGGCCCTGGGGGCGCTGCTCGACGAGCTGGCGCCGTGGGCCGCTGGGCGCGCCGACGACGACGAGGCGGCGGCGCTCGTGCGCGTCGCGGCGCGCGACCACCGCCGCGCGCGCCGCGTGCCCAGCGACCTGGCCGCGGAGATCGCACGCACGGGCTCCGAGGCGGCGCAGGTGTGGGTCGACGCCCGGCGCCGCTCGGACTTCGCGCTCTTCCAGCCGCACCTGGAGCGCAACGTCGAGCTGCGCCGCCGCGTGGCCGACTGCTTCGCCGACGAGGTCGAGCACCCCTACGACGCGCTGCTGGACGTCTACGAGCCCGAGCTGACGACCGCCCAGGTCCGCGGGGTGTTCGCGCGACCTGCGCACCGGTCTCGTCCCGCTCATCGATCAGATCGCGGCGGCGCCGCGGCCGCCCGAGCTGCCCGGGCCCTTCGCCGTGCGCGCCCAGCGCGAGGTCGCGCTGGAGATCGTGCGGACCTTCGGCTACGACGACGAGGCCTGGCGGATGGACCGCGCGGAGCACCCGTTCTGCCAGTCGCTGGCCCCGAGCGACATCCGCGTGACCAGCCGCTTCGGCCAGGGCGACCTGAGCGGGATCTTCGCCGCGATGCACGAGGTCGGCCACGGCCTCTACGAGCGCGGGGTCGATCCCGGCCTTGCGCGCACGACGCTCGGGACCGGCGTCTCGCTGGGCATCCACGAGTCCCAGAGCCGGCTGTGGGAGAACTTCGTCGGCCGCAGCCTGCCCTTCTGGCGGCGCTGGCACCCGCGCCTGCGCGAGCTCATCGGCGACGCCGCCCTCGGCGGGCTGGACACCGACGACTTCTTCCGCGCGGTCAACGCCGTGCAGCCGGGGCCGATCCGCGTCGACGCCGACGAGGTGACCTACTCGCTGCACGTCATCCTGCGCTTCGAGCTGGAGCTGCAGCTGGTCGAGGGGAGCCTCGCGGTCGCCGACCTGCCCGAGGCCTGGAACGCCGGGATGCGCGACATGCTCGGCGTCGAGGTGTCCGACGACGCCCACGGCGTGCTCCAGGACATCCACTGGGCCTACGGCGAGCTGGGCTACTTCCCGACCTACGCGATCGGCAACATCGTGGCCGCGCAGCTGTGGGCGGCCGCGCGCGCCGACATCCCCGACCTCGACGAGCGGCTGGAGGCCGGCGAGCCGGCCGGCCTGCGCGAGTGGCTGCGCGAGCGCGTGCACCGCTACGGCCGGACGCTGCCGCCGGGCGAGGTGCTGCGCCGCGCGACCGGCTCGGCCCTGGATCCGCAGCCGCTGCTGCATCACCTGCGTGCGAAGTACGGTGCGTTGTATGGGCTCGACCCCGCTCCGTAGGACCCTGCGCCGCCGCGCGGCGGGCGCCGCCGCGCTGATCGTGGCGCTCGCGGCTCTTGCCGCCCCCGCGGCGGCGCCGGCCGCCGCCGACAACCCGTGGCTGGACAAGCGCGTGCTCAACATGGCCCACCAGGGCGGCGAGGACGAGCTGCCGAGCAACACGCTGTACGCGCTGCGCACGAGCATCCGGCGCGGCGCGGACATGCTCGAGCTCGATGTCGGCATCACGAAGGACCGCCGCGTCGTCGTGCTCCACGACGGCACGGTCGACCGCACGACGAACGGCACCGGGCGCATCGGCGACCTCACGCTGCGCCAGATCCAGCGCCTCGACGCCGCCTACTGGTTCGTGCCCGGCCGCAACGCGGTCCGCGGCCTGCCCGCCTCGCGCTACCCGCTGCGCGGCGTGCGCACGGGCGACCGCCGCGCGCCGCGCGGCTTCCGCGCCGCCGACTTCCGCATCCCGACGCTCGACGAGGTGCTGCGCGCGTTCCCGCGCACGCCGATCAACGTCGAGATCAAGGGCCGCGACGGCGAGCCGCAGGTGTTCCGCCGCGGCGCCGAGGTGCTCGCCCCGCTGCTGCGGCGCACCGGTCGCCGCGACCTGATCGTCGTGTCGTTCAACCAGGCGGCGGTCGACCGCTTCCACCAGCTCGCACCGGCGATCCCCGTCGCCCCGGGCGTCGACGGCATCGCGGGCTTCGTGTTCGGCAGCGGCGCCTCGACGCTGCCGGACGGGGTGGTCGCGCTGCAGGTGCCGATCACCTTCAGCGGGACGACGGTCACCACGCCGGTGCTCGTCCGTCGCGCCCACGAGGCGGGCGTCGCCGTGCACGTGTGGCTGAGCAACGACGTCGAGGACGCCGCGACCTACCGCAGCCTGCTGGCCATGTGCGCCGACGCGATCATGGCGGCCAAGCCGCTTGCGCTCGAGCGCCTCATGGCCCGCGAGGGCATCGCCCGGCCCGGCGGCCGCGGCGAGGACCCGTGCACCAGCGCCGCCGCCGGCTCGGCGCCCGCGACGCGCAGCGGAAGCGCGACGGTCACCCTGCGCCGTCGCGGGCTCAGCCAGGAGCGGCGCTCGGGCACGGTCGCGCTGCGCGCCGGCGGGACGCTGCTGGGCCGCGCGCGGTACGCGCTGCCGGCGGAGGCGGGTCAGGTCGACGTGGCCGTGCCGCTGCGGGCCGCCGCCCGCCGGCGCCTTGCGCAGGCCGGCTCGCTGCGCGCGGTGGCCACGACGACCGACGCCCACGGCGACGCCCTGCGCCGCTCCGTGCGAATCGTCAGCGCGGGGTAGGCGGCTCGCCCGCCTGCTCGCGCTGGCGCAGCGCCGAGGCGCCGAACTCGGGCGCGATCGCGTCCATCAGCAGCTCGTCGCAGCGCTCGCCCATCGACACCAGCGCGCCGCGGCGCACGCCCACGCGGCGGAAGCCCGCGCGCTCGTAGGCGCGGATCGCGCGCTCGTTCCAGGGCATCACCTCGAGCAGCACGTTGTGCAGGCCGAGCACGGTGAAGGCCCAGTCGAGCACCAAACGGGTCGCCTCGCCGCCCAGCCCGCGGCCACGGCGCTCGCCCAGCAGGATCCCGAAGCGCGCACGGCCGAGCATGTGGTTGACCTCCATGAGGCTCGCGGTGCCCACGGGCTCACCGTCCTCGCGGTCGTACACCGTGAAGTGCACGGCCGTCGGCTGGCGCTCGGCCATCTCCTTCATCATGTCGTCGACGAAGGTCTCCTCCGTCTGCGGGGTCATCACGCCGGCGAACTGCAGCCCGTGTCGCACCTCGAGGTCGTTGACCCAGCGCGCGTACGTCTCGGCGAGGTCGCGGCGCGTGGGACCGAGCGCCACGCGCTCGCCGACGACGATCAGGTCGCGCCGGTCGCCCGTCATCAGTGCTTGGAGATCACCCGGTCGATGAGCCCGTACTCAGCGGCCTGCTCGGGCGTGAAGAAGCGGTCGCGCTCCATGTCGCGGTGGGCCTCCTCGACCGTGCGGCCCGTGTGCTTGGCGTAGATCTCGTCGATGCGCGCGCGCGTCTTGAGGATCTCGCGCGCGTGGATCTCGATGTCGGTCGACTGGCCCTCGAAGCCGGCCGACGGCTGGTGGATGAGGATGCGGCTGTTGGGCAGCGAGAAGCGCTTGCCGGCGGCGCCGCCGGCCAGCAGCAGCGAGCCCATCGACATGGCGATGCCGCAGCAGATCGTCTGCACCTCGGGCTTGATGAACTGGATCGTGTCGTAGATCGCCAGGCCGGCGTAGATCGAGCCGCCCGGGCAGTTGATGTAGATCGAGATGTCCTTGCCCGGGTCGGCCGACTCGAGGTGCAGGAGCTGGGCGACGATCAGGTTGGCCACCTGGTCGTCCACGGGGCTGCCCAGGAAGATGATGCGCTCGTTGAGCATGCGCGAGTAGATGTCGTACTCGCGCTCACCGCGGGCCGTGCGCTCGATCACGGTGGGGACCAGGGGCATGCGGCTCACCCTAGCGGGGCGCCTCCGGGACCCATTGACTGGCGCGACGGGCGCGGAGATGATCGGGGGGTCATGGAACGCGCAGGGCTCGACCGGCGCGCCTTCGTCCAGGGTGCCGCCGGCACCGCGGCCGGGCTCGCCGCATCGCTCGGGCTGCCACACGCGGCCCGCGCCGGCGACGACCACGACGACCACGACCACGAGCGCGACGAGCGCGCGCCACAGCCCGCGCCCAAGCCCATCCCCGGCGGCATCAACGTGTGGGCCCCGGGACCGCCGACCGTCACGCTGCCCTTCACCGGCCTGACGTTGCAGGGCCTCGACGCCGACCCGAGCACGATCACCGACTTCGACGGCTTCTCGGCAGTCGCGTTCCACACGGGCACGGCCACCGCCGCCGACGGCACGCGCTTCGATCTCGAGACCGACATGCGGGCGTACCGCGGCGCCTACGTCGACGCGGCGGGCACACGGCGCTTCGGGACGTTCGCCTTCATATGAGTGGACCTCTTCGAGCCCGGTTCGGGCTCGCAGGTGCACGACTTCAACGGCGGCCGCCTGGCCTCCGGGCTGTTCTGGACCGTGCCCGTCGCGGGCGAGGCGCTGCGCGTGAGCCGTGACGGGCGACGTGCCGTGCTCCGCGGCCGCGATGTGCCCGTGCTCGACTCGTTCACGTTCGGCGGCGCCAACCAGACGCCCGCGACGGTGAGCTTCCGGGTCGAGTGGCGCGCCGTCGAGCCGGCGCAGCCGCGCGGCAAGGGCAGCGCGGTCGCGCCCACGGATCCGGCCGCCTTCGCCGGGGACTTCGCGGCGGCACGGTCGACGGGGTGGTTCTCGGGCTCGGAGCTCGGCTTCGCGTTCCGGTCGGGCGAGGCCGGCACGGACCGCGGGTTCGCCCAGCTCGGTCGTGAGCGCAACGGCGCGCTGCTCTGACCGACGTCACGACGCTCTAGGCTCGCCTCCTTGCGCGCGCCGAGCCGGGTCGTCCACTCCGATGCCATCCGCCTGCCCGGCGGGCAGTCCGGCCCGCTGGCCACGCTCGCGCGGCGGCTGGCCCTCGCCATCGGCGCGATCCTGCTCGTGGCTGTCATCGCGTGGCTCGGTCGCGACGGCTACGCCGACGCGGCCGACGACAAGCTCAGCTTCCTCGACGCGGTCTACTACGCGACGGTCAGCGTCACGACCACCGGCTACGGGGACATCGCGCCGCGCACCGACTCGGCGCGACTGGTCAACACGCTGCTCATCACCCCGATCCGCGTCTTCTTCCTGGTGCTGCTGGTCGGGACCACGATCGAGACGCTGTCCGGGCGCTCGCGCCATGCCCTGCGGGTCAGAAACTGGAGGCGGACGTTGAAGGACCACATCATCGTGTGCGGCTTCGGCACGAAGGGCCGCAGCGCGGTCGAGGGCCTGCGGGGCAAGGGCGTCGAGCCCGAGGGCCTCGTCATCGTCGACGGCGACGCCGGCCGCGCGGAAGAGGCCGCCGAGCTGGGCTATGCCGCAATCCACGGCGACGCGAGCACCGCCGGCGTCCTGCGCCGGGCGCACGCGCCGGACGCGCGCGCCGTGGTCGTGGCTCCGGATCGCGACGACACCGCGGTGCTCATCACGCTCACCGCGCGCGAGCTGAGCCCGGAGGCGACGATCGTGGCCTCGGTCCGCGAGGAGGAGAACGCGCACCTGCTGCGCCAGAGCGGCGCCGACACCGTCATCACCTCGTCGGGCGCGGCCGGCCGCCTGTTGGGCCTGGCCACGCTCGAGCCGGCCGCGGTGCAGGTGCTCGAGGACGTGCTGTCCTCGGGCGAGGGCATCGACATCATCGAGCGCGACGTCGCGCCTGAGGACGTCGGCAAGCCGCCCTCCGGTGGCCCCGGTCGTCTCGTCGTCGCCGTCGTGCGCGACGGCGAGGTGCTGCGCTTCGACGACGAGCGCGCCCAGGTCACCCAGCCCGGGGACCGCATCGTGTGCCTGTGCGCGCACGGCGGCAAGGACCTCTAGCCGGCCCGCAGGCGGCCGGCGGCGCTCAGCGACCGACGGAGCGCATCATCGCCTCGGGGTAGCGCGTGCCCGCGACCTCGGGCAGCGCCTCGGCGATCGTGCGCAGCTCGTCGGCGGTGAGCTCCACGTCGACCGCCGCCGCGTTCTCCTCGAGGTACGCGCGGCGCTTCGTGCCCGGGATGGGGACGATGTCCTCACCCTGGTGCAGCACCCAGGCCAGCGCGAGCTGGCCGGCGGTGACGCCCTTGTCGCGGGCGAGCTCCTCCATCCGCTGGACCAGCTGCAGGTTGCGCTCGAAGTTCTCGCCCTGGAAGCGCGGCGAGTGGCGGCGGTAGTCGTCGTGCGCGAGGTCGTCGAGCGAGCGGATCTGGCCGCTGAGGAAGCCGCGCCCCAGGGGCGAGTAGGCCACGAAGCCGATGCCCAGCTCGCGCACCGTGGGCAGGATCTCGTCCTCGGGATCGCGCGACCACAGGCTGTACTCGGTCTGCAGCGCCGCGATCGGGTGCACGGCGCTCGCGCGGCGCAGCGTCGCCGGCCCGGCCTCGGACAGGCCGAGGTGCAGCACCTTGCCCTCCTGCACGAGCTCGGCCATGGCGCCGACGGTCTCCTCGATCGGCGTGTCGGGGTCGACCCGGTGCTGGTAGTAGAGGTCGATGTGGTCCAGGCCGAGGCGCCGCAGCGAGTGCTCGCACGCCTCGCGCACGTACTCCGGGCGCCCGTTGATCGCGCGGGTCGGCCGCGTCGGCGGGGTCGCGCACGATGCCGAACTTCGTGGCCAGCACGACCGCGTCGCGGCGGCCGGCGATGGCGCGGCCCGACGAGCCGCTCGTTGGTGTGCGGGCCGTACACGTCGGCCGTGTCGAGCAGGGTGATGCCGAGCTCCAGCGCGCGGTGGATCGTCGCGATCGCCTCGGCCTCGTCGATCGCGCCGTAGAACTCGGACATGCCCATGCAGCCGAGGCCGAGCGCGGACACGGTGGGGCCGGTGCTGCCGAGCTGACGCGTGTGCATGGTCCAGGCTAGAAGCAGACGCGCCGGCCGTCGCGCTGGACTCCGTGATCCCGAACCAGGCGAGGTTCACGCCGACGACGATGAGCAGGCCCGAGGAACACGGCCTCGACCTCGCGCGGCTCCATGCCCAGGCCGAGGTCGGCGGCGAGCTCGGGGCGGATCGCGAAGACGGCGATCAGGACGTAGAGCACGAGGCCGCAGGCGCGCAGGGCGACCGCGCCGCGCGTGTACACGTCGCCGCTCACGCGGTAGAGCACGATCTCGAGCAGCCCGAGCGCCGCGGTGACGCCGAAGGCCACGCGCCACAGCGCCCCGAGGTCGCTGTTGATGGACGACAGCATGCCCATCACCCCCGGCAGCAGGAAGAACAGCGCGATCGCGTAGGCGTGACGCTGGCGTCGCGCGTCGCCCTCCTCACCCTTGTACTTGAGCTGCACCACGACCCACCACAGCCCGAGCAGCGTGAACGAGACGGTGGAGATCGGCCTGGTAGAAGCGGTCGATGTCGGCGACGGCAAGCACGCGCTGATCATGTCGGACCCGGCGGGGCGGGCGCCAGTGGTCACTAGTGTCGATGGCCGTGCTCGTCCCGCCCGCCCTGCAGCTCACCGGCCTCACCAAGCGCTACGACTCCGGCCTCCT
The DNA here is from genome assembly GCA_963840185.1 of uncultured Actinomycetes bacterium. Classification (GTDB taxonomy): domain Bacteria; phylum Actinomycetota; class Thermoleophilia; order Solirubrobacterales; family Solirubrobacteraceae; genus JAOPZW01. Next base: position 280,948 of record CAWIXY010000003.1, read on the forward strand.
GGCGCTCGACCGCTTCGACCTCGACGTGCCCGCGGGCGCGTTCTTCGGGCTGCTCGGTCCCAACGGCGCGGGCAAGACGACGCTGATCAGCGCGGTCTGCAACCTCATCCGCATCACCGGCGGCGACGTGCGCGTGTTCGGCGAGCGCCACGACACGCCGGCCGCGCGCAGGCTCGTCGGGCTGGCCGAGCAGGACGTCAACCTCGACCGCTTCCTCGACGTCGAGGAGACGCTGCTCTACCACGGCGGCTACTACGGGATGGACCGCGCGAGCGCGCGCCGCCGGGCCGGCGAGATGATGGACGTGTTCGACCTGCGCGCGAAGGCGGACGTGCGCGCGCCGCAGCTCAGTGGCGGCATGCGCCGCCGGCTGCTGCTCGCGCGGGCGCTGATGCACGAGCCGCGCCTGGTGATCCTCGACGAGCCGACCGCGGGCGTCGACTTCGAGCTGCGCCTCGAGCTGTGGGCCTACATCCGCCGCCTGCACCAGCAGGGCACCACGATCCTGCTCACCACGCACTACCTCGAGGAGGCCGAGGAGCTGTGCGAGGACATCGCGATCATCCGCGGTGGCCGGCTGCTGGCGCGCGACAGCGCCAGCGGCCTGCGCGAGGCCTTCGAGGCCGACTCGATCGCCGACGTCTACGTCAAGGCGATGGCGTCGTGATGGCGGCGCTCGCCGCGCGTCACCGCGGGCTGGTCGCGCTCACCGGCCGCGAGACGGCCCGCGTGCTGAAGCTGTGGACGCAGACGATCCTCGCTCCGGTGCTGTCGTCGTTCCTCTTCATCGCCGTCTTCGGGCTGTCGCTCGGCGGGCGCATCCGCGAGATCGGGGGCGTGGACTACGAGGTCTTCATCGTCCCCGGTCTCGTCACGATGGCGATGATCCAGGCGGCCTACGCCAACAACTCGGCGTCGGTGTTCCAGGCGCGCTTCGACCGCTACCTCAACGACGTGCTGGCGGCGCCGATGCGCTCGTGGGAGGTCAACCTCGCGCTCTCGCTCGGCGGCGTCGTGCGCGCGGTGTGCATCGGCGGCGGGCTGCTGGCGATCAGCGTGCCGATCGTCGACGTGCCGGTGCGCGAGCCGCTGGTGCTGGTGGCGGCGCTCGCGCTCGGGCTCGTCCTGTTCGCGTCCTTCGGGGTGATCGTCGGGATCTACGCCCGCAGCTGGGACCACACCGCGTTCGTGACGAACCTCGTGATCCTGCCGCTGAGCTTCCTGGGCGGGGTGTTCTACTCGGTCGAGCTGCTGCCCTCGCCGTGGCAGGAGATCTCGCACCTGAACCCGATCTTCTTCCTGCTCAACGCGGTGCGCTACGGCTTCCTGGGCACGGCCGACGTGAGCGTGGCGCTGTCGCTGGCGGTCACCGCCGCGCTGGCGGGCGCGATGGTGGGCTGGAGCTCATGGCTGTTCCGGACCGGGCACCGGCTCAAGCCCTGAGGACCCGGGCCGGCGGGCGCGGCGTCCCACCGGTCGCCCTCGTGCTCGCGGGCGCGACGTCGATCCAGTTCGGCGCGGCGCTCGGCGCGACCCTGTTCGACGACGTCGGGCCGGCGGGCACCTCGCTCTTGCGCATCGGGCTCGGCGCGCTGATCCTGGCCGCGCTGGTCCGGCCCTCCTGGCGCCGTCACGACGCGCGCGACAGGCGCCTGGTCGCGCTCTTCGGCCTGACGCTCGGCGTCATGAACCTCGGCTTCTACGAGGCGCTTGACCGCATCCCGCTCGGCGCGGCGGTGACGATCGAGTTCATCGGCCCCGTGAGCGTCGCCGTCGCGCTCTCGCGCCGGCCGCTCGACCTCGTGTGGGTGGCGCTCGCGGTGGCCGGCATCCTGCTGCTGGCCAACCCGTTCGGCGCCGGCGCGCTGGACGCGGTCGGGCTGGCGTGGGTCGGGGCTGGCGGCCGTGGCCTGGGCGGCGTACATCCTGCTGGCCCAGCGCGCGAGCGGTCGCTTCAAGGGGCTCGAGGGCCTGGCGCTGGCCTCGCTCGTCGCTGCGCTCGTGCCGCTGGTACCGGGCGTGCTCAGCGCGGGCGGCGACCTCCTGTCGCCCGAGGTGCTGGCCATCGGCGCCGCGGTCGCACTGCTCTCGTCGGTGATCCCCTACTCGCTGGAGACCGAGGCGCTGCGGCGCATTCCGGCGCGCGTGTTCAGCGTGCTCATGAGCCTCGAGCCGGCGGTCGCCGCGCTCGCAGGGTTCCTCGTCCTCGGCCAGCGCCTGGGCGCGCGCGAGCTCGTGGCCATCGCGCTGGTCATCGCGGCGAGCATCGGCGTCACGCGCACGGGGCCGCCGATGGTCGCCGAGGCCTGAGTCCCCACGACAGGGCCATACTGCGAGCCGTGCTGATCTCGGGCATCGACTCCTACTTCGGGCTGCGCCGGCTGATGCGCGAGGCGCCGCGCGGCGCGCCGGCGCGGTGAGGTGGGCGCTGGCGCTGGCCGCGGCGTCGGCGCTGCTCGCGCTGGGCCTCGGCGTGGCCTCGTTCATCGGCAGTCACGACACGCCGCCCGATGAGGTCGAGGCGTGCGTCGAGGACCTCGGCGGCAGCGTGATCCTCGGCCAGGAGGGCCTGGCCTTCGCCCGCGAGGACATCGCGCGCGACCGGCTGCGGACGGTGCGCCGCTACCGCCTCGACGACGACCGCGCGCTGCTGCTGGAGGGCCGCGGGTACCGCGTGCTCGTGGTCGGCGTGCCCGGCGGGCCGCCCCTGAGCGGCGCCGACCTGCCGGTGCGCCTCTACACGCAGACGGCGTCGTTCGCCGTCGTGGCGACCGAGCGCGACCCGCTGCGCGGCGTGCTGGACCGCTGCGCGCGGCGGTCCAGCACGGCCACGAGCTAGCGGCCGGCTACAGCGCCGTCGGGGCGGCGGTGCCGTAGCCCTCGGTGCCGCCGCTTCCGTCGCCGCCGCCGCTGCCGCCCCGCTCCTCGGGGCAATCGCGCCGGTCGCGCTGCTGCTCGGGCTGCTGCTCGTCCTGGGTCTGCTGGACGGGCGCGGTGGTCTGCGGCGCGGAGGACCCTGACGAGTCGCCGCCGCTCGAGCCGGCCGCCAGCGCGGCACCAGGCACGGCCAGCGCGGCGACGCCCAGCAGCGCGGCGAGCTTCAGCCTGCCGCGGCCCTGGCCTGCACCGCCGTCGGTTGGGGTGTTCGCGTCCATGACGCTCCTTTCGTGGGGGACGCGACCGAGGGTGGCTCGCACGGTGTCAGCCACCGATAAGCCGGCGCCCGCTCTCAGCGAACTCCCAGTCGCGCGCTCAGCGCCCGGCGGCGTCCAGCCACTCGCGCATCGAGGTGTGGTGCGCGAGATGCTCGCCGCTGTCCGAGCTCGTGGCGCAGCTCCCCGAGCACGCCGAAGCGCTCGGCGACGACGTTGTGCTGGTGGATCGTCTCGAGGTTCTCCTGGCGGGCCGAGACGAACGTGTCCTCGCCGAGGTCGCCGAAGCGCCCGACGACGCCGGCCACCATCTCGCGCACGCAGTCCTCGACGAAGCGCGGACGACGGTGGGCCTTCTCGACGACCGCGCCCTCGTCGGAGCGCTTCATGAGCTCGTAGATCTCGCTCGACATCGAGCCCTCGACGATCTCCAGGAGCGTCGCCGCCTCGATGTCGGCCTCGCAGTCCTCGGGGCAGCCGATGTGCAGCGTGCCGAGCCCGCGCTGGTTGTGGGTGGCGACGGGCACCGCCTCGAGGATGCGCGAGACGTCGGCGTCGGAGAAGCCCTCTTCGCCCAGGCGCTCGCGAGCGCGCCCGGCGACGAGCTGCTGCGCGCAGGGACAGGCGGTCATGCCCTGCGCCGCGACGCCGACGAGCCGGCGCGTGCCGCGCTCGGACGCCACCGCCGAGCCGTACAGCGTGTAGATCTCCTGCGTCGGGATGCCCGACACGGGTGCGGGCTTGTCCTCGGGGTAGCGGGCGGCGATCGTGACCTCCGCGCGCAGCGCGTCCTGGCGCTCGCGCACGCGCTCGGCGATGCGCTGGGCCAGCGCCTCGGCCCTGAAGCCCGTCTCGCCCAGGACCACCTCGCCGATCGCGTCGTTGACGACCTCCTCGAAGCGCGACATGTGCGCGCCCTTCTGCCGTGGGCCGAGGTCGACGAAGCACTCGAGCCGTGCCGAGAAGAGCTGCTCGTCTCCGGGCTGCCCGATCCGGATGATCTTCTCGACCCCGGTGACCCCCACGCGCGAGAGCGAGACGTGGATCGTCGGGGCGGAGGCCTGGACGTCCGGCGGGGTCTGGACCGTGCGCGACTCCATCGGGCGAGGGTAGCGGCCGTCGGTCCGCGCGCGGACCAGGTGGGCCGCGCTGGGCAGCGTGACCCCCCGGAATTGAGTCCCACCTTGTGCTATGACTCACGGACTTTGTGTCTGAGGGCACCAGCGACGCAAGGATGCAGAGGGAGCGAGTGGGGGCCGTGAGTACCAAGACCGACGTGCTGCTGGCTGACGAGGCGCCGATCTGGGACAGCGACGAGCTGCGCCAGCTGGTCGCCGACGGCCAGGAGCGGGGCTTCCTGACCTTCGAGCAGATCGCCGGGGCGCTCGAGGAGGTGGAGGTCACCAAGGAGCAGGTCCAGGAGCTGCACGCGCACCTGGAGGAGCAGGGCGTCGACGTCGTCGGCGCCGACGGGCGCCTGGCCACGTCGGAGGCCCAGAAGGTCGAGGCCGCCGCGGAAGCGCGCAAGCAGGCCTCCTCCGACACGCCCAAGAAGCCGGAGATCGACCTGACCGTCGAGCCCAGTCTCGACTCGCTGCGCCTGTACCTGCGGTCGATCGGCAAGGTCTCGCTGCTCACCGCCCCCCAGGAGGTCGAGCTGGCCAAGCGCATCGAGCGCGGTGACATGCGGGCCAAGACGCAGATGGTCGAGGCCAACCTGCGCCTCGTCGTCTCGATCGCCAAGGGCTACCTCGGCCGCGGCCTGACGTTCCTCGACCTCATCCAGGAGGGCTCGCTCGGGCTCATCCGCGCGGTCGAGAAGTTCGACTACCGCCGCGGCTACAAGTTCTCGACGTACGCGACGTGGTGGATCCGTCAGGCCGTCACGCGCGCGATCGCCGACAAGGGCCGCACGATCCGCATCCCGGTCCACATGGTCGAGAAGCTCAACAAGGTCGTGCACGTCGAGCGCCAGCTCGTGCAGCAGCTCGGTCGAGAGCCCGCGCCGGAGGAGATCGCCCGCCATCTCGAGTGCTCGGTGCGCGAGGTCCGCGACATCCTGCGCATGTCGCTGCAGCCGATCTCGCTCGAGAAGCCGATCGGCGAGGAGGAGGAGTCCGAGCTGGGCGACTTCGTCGAGGACCAGACGGCGGAGTCACCGTTCGAGCTGGCCAGCGAGAGCCTGCGCAAGGAGAACGTGCACCGTGCGCTCGCCGCCCTGCCCCAGCGCGAGCGCGAGGTCATCGAGATGCGCTTCGGGCTGACCGGCGGCCGGCCGCGCACGCTCGAGGAGGTCGGCCGCGCGTTCAACGTCACGCGCGAGCGCATCCGCCAGATCGAGAACCACACGCTCAAGAAGCTCGAGTCGCTGCCCGAGGCCCAGCGCCTGCGGGACACCGCCTAGGGCTTCGCCAGGCTCGCTCCAGGGAGGAGACGGGAGAGGGCCGGCGCGAGCGCCGGCCCTCATCTACCGCGGCGCTGACGGCGGGGGGAACCGGTCAGCCGCCGGCGTCGGCGTCGGTCGCGACGACCTTGAAGTCGCCGCTCAACCGCACGTCGACAGTCGAGCCGTCGCGCTTGGTCACCTCGACCTCGTACCTCGCGCCCCGCTCGCTGTCGAGCTCGACGCCGTTGACCTTGCCGCCGCCGGTGGCGGCAAGCGCCGCGCGCTCGGCACGCGCGCTCGCGGCGGCTGACGGCCTGCGGTCGCTCTCGTCGTCGGAGGCGCTGTCGTCGGCGTCCTCATCGCGCTCGCCGCGCTCCTCGGCGGCGTCCTCGCGCTTCTCGGCCGCGGTGTCCTCCGTGGCGTCCTCGCGCCTCTCGGCCGCGGTGTCCTGCGCGTCGTCGGCGTCCTCGCGCTCGCCGGCCGCGTCCTCCCGCGCGTCCTCGCGCTCCTCCCGCGCGTCGTCGTCCGGCCCCTCGTTCGCGTCCTCGCGCTCCTCGGCGGCGTCCTCGCGAGCGTCGTCGGCGTCCTCGCGCTCCTCGGCGCCGGCCGCGTTCCGGCCGCCGTCGCCGCTCTGGGCGCCGGCGATCACGGCGCCGCCTGCCGCCAGCGCGCCGAGCGCGGCGATCACGAGCGCCAGCTTCTTCAGTCGTTCAGACATCTGTGTCCCTCCCGCGTCGTCAGCGTGCGCAGACGGTAGGCGAGGCCGCTGAGACGGTCCTGAGAGGACTACAATCCGCCGCCGCGGCGGGGTACCGAAGCGGTCAAACGGGACTGGCTGTAAACCAGTTGGCTCTGCCTTCGCAGGTTCGAATCCTGCCCCCGCCACTGTGGCTCTCGCTCTCGAAGGAACAGTGGCGCTCATCACCGGCGCCAGCAGCGGCATCGGCGAGGCGACGGCGCGCGCGCTCGCCGCGCAGGGCGCGGCGGTCGCCCTCGTCGCGCGGCGCAAGGATCGCCTCGACGCGCTGGCCACCGCGCTGGGCGATCGCGCGCTGGCCATCGAGGCCGACGTCACGCAGCAGGACCAGGCCGTCGGCGCCGTGGGGCAGACCGTCGACGAACTCGGCCGCCTGGACGTCGTCGTCAACAACGCGGGCGTGATGCTGCTCGGGCCGGTCGTCGACGCGCCCACCGAGGAGTGGGACCGGATGGTCGCGCTGAACCTCAACGGCCTGCTCTACGTCGCGCACGCGGCGCTGCCGCACCTGATCGCGGCCGCCGAGGGCGAGCCGCGCCGCGTCGCCGACCTCGTGAACGTCAGCTCGGTCGCCGGCCGGCGCGCCGCCAAGGGCGGGGGCGTCTACCAGCTCACGAAGCACGGCGTGGGCGCCTTCAGCGAGTCGCTGCGCCAGGAGGTCACCAGGCGTCACGTGCGCGTCTCGCTCGTCGAGCCCGGGGCCGTCGACACCGAGCTCGCGAGTCACGTCCGCGAGGAGATCCGCGAGCGCCTCGTCGAGCAGTTCGGCAAGATCGAGCGGCTGCAGGCCCAGGACATCGCCGACGCGATCGTCTACGTCGTCACGCGCGATCGCCGCGTCGCGGTCAACGAGATCCTGATCCGGCCGACCGAGCAGGAGGCCTGACGATGCAACGCATAGCGATATCGGCTCATCTGCGCGGAGAGGCGGCCGAGCCCTCGGGCGACCCGCCACAGACCGATCCGCGAGCGACGAGCGTGTCCGTCGAAGCGCACACCGCCGACGGGGCGGACGCCGCGATCGACCGCGTGTCCTACGCGAACCACGCGTCGTTCACGACGGAGTCGACGTTCACGGAGACCGGCACGCTCACGCTCGGCGAGGACGACGACGAGGTGGACGTCGTCACGGTGGGGGAGGGCACGCTCGGGCCGTCGGCCGACCCGGAGCTCCTGCATGGCGCGGTGATCTGGAGCGTCGCGGCGGGCCGCGGGCGGTTCGCTGGCGCCAGCGGACTGATCACCTCCAACTTCCTGCTGCGACCCGCAACGGGTGAGGTCCAGGAGTGGCAGGCCGGCGTCGTGTTCGTACCCTGAGCGACGCGGGCGGTCAGTCGCGGCGGAAGGGGTCGGGCGGCCGGCCGCGAAGAGTCCGCCATGACGAAGACGCGACGGGTGCGGCTGACGGCCGCCACCATGGTGGTGCTCACGGTGGCCGCGATCGCGCCGGCCTCGGCGGGCGCGCTGGCCGTGACGGTGACGGGAGACGACGGCAACCCCCTCGCGCTCGGGGCCGGGCTCACGATCCGCAACATGAACCCCACGGTCGGGATCGGCTTCGCGGCGGGCGAGGACATCCAGTACGCCGCCACGATCACGGGGCCGGATGGCGTCAGCGCCGCCGGCTCGATCTCATGCCTGGGCGTCGGGACGAGCCGCGTCGTCGACTTCCGCGGCAACGGCGCCTACACGGTGACGATCCAGCCCTTTGGCGCGTCCGACCGCAGCTGCCGGACGCCGGTCGGCTCCCCGTCGGTCTACACGTTCACGATCAACGCCGGGGTGACGCTGGGCAGCCTGGACCGCCGCGTCCTGATCCGCGCGGCCAACAACTTCACGCCGCTGCCCGTCGAGCTGCCGTTCACGCCCAACCCCGGGGCGCTCGGCTACGAGGTCCGCTACGCGAAGGGCGGTGTGGTCGGTGCCGACGGCGCCCTCACCGGCGCCTCGGCCGAGGGCACGGTCAACGCGACCACGGGCCGGGCGGAGCTGCGCATCACATCGCCCGGGCGCTACGCCGCGGTCGCCCGCGCGCGCGGCTTCACCGGGGCGACCGGGCAGTTCTTCACGCCCTGGACGGCGCCGGTGACCGTGAGGGCGGTCGCGCCGTTCGACCTGCAGTCCGCGCGCTTCATCGACCAGAACGGCCCGGTGTACCGCGTGTCGATCAAGCTGCGCGAGCCGACGGCCCGCGGTCGCGTGCGCCTCGCCTGGGCGCGAGGCACGACCGGCGGGCGCTTCCGCGGGTTGGGCACGGCGCGCCTGACCTCAAAGGGCAGCTTCGTCAAGAGCCTCCGGATCGCCCGCACGGGCGTCTACCGCCTGCGCGTGGGCTTCCGCGGCTCGCGGACGGTGGCCTCCGGGAGGATCGTGCAGCACTTCCGGGTGAGCCGGCAGGTCGGCTTCGAGCCGTAGGCACTAGTCGAACGAGATCACGCTGCGGATCCCGTCCTGGGCCTCCATCAGCTCGAAGCCGCGGTTGACCTCGTCCAGCGTGATGCGGTGCGAGAGGAAGGGGTCGACGTCGATGTCGCCGGCCAGGTAGCGGTCGACGAGCTCGGGGACCTGGTCGCGACCCTTGACCCCGCCGAACGACGAGCCCGCGATGCGCCGGCCGGTGATGAGCAGGCGCGGGATCACGTCGAGCGTCTCGCCCTTGCCCGCCACGCCGGCGATCGTGCACAGGCCCCAGCCCATGCGCGCGGCCTCGACGGCCTGGCCCATGACCGACACCAGGCCCGTGGCCTCGAAGGTGTAGTCGGCGCCGAAGCCGCCCGTCTCCTGCAGGACGCGCGCGACGGTGTCCTCGCCGGCGATCCACGTGTCGGTCGCGCCCTGGCCCCGGGCGAGCGCCAGCCGCTCCTCGGAGAGGTCGACGCAGACGATGCGCTCGGCCCCCTGCAACCGGCAGCCGGCGACCGCGCCGAGCCCGACCATGCCGGCGCCGAAGACCACGCAGGTCGAGCCCGGCTGGACCTGCGCGGTGAACATCGCCGCGCCCAGCCCGGTCGACAGGCCGCAGGCGAACAGGCACGCGCGGTCGAGCGGCGCCTCCGGTGAGATCTTCGCCAGGGCGATCTGCGGCATCACCGTGTACTCGGCGAAGGTCGACGTGCCCATGAAGTGGCGGATCGGCTCACCGTCGCGGCTCAGGCGCGCGGTCCCGTCGGGCAGGTAGCCGCGGTTCTGCTGCTCGCGGATCGCCATGCACAGGTTGGTGCGCGGGCTGAGGCAGTGCACGCACTCGCGGCACTGGGGCGAGAAGAGGGTCACGACGTGATCGCCCGGCGCGACGTCCGAGACCCCCTCGCCGATCGCCTCGACCACGCCCGCGCCCTCGTGGCCCAGGACGGCCGGCGCGTAGCCCGACGGGTCGGCGCCCGAGGCCGTGTAGAGGTCGGTGTGGCACACGCCGCAGGCCTCGAGGCGCACCAGCACCTCGCCCGCCCGCGGCTCGGCGAGGTCGACCTGCGTGACGTTCAGCGGCTTGCCGAACTCCTCCAGGACAGCGGCACGCATCTGCATGGGGCCGACACCCTACGGTGGACGGATGCCGCGCGGGGTCGTCTGGGGGCTGTACGCGATGCTCGTCCTGATCTGGTCGAGCACGTGGGTCGCGATCAAGATCGGGCTGGAGGACACGCCGCCGCTGCTGGGCGCGGGCGTGCGCTTCAGCGTCGCCGGTGCCGGGCTGCTGCTGGTCGCCGCCGCGCTGCGGCGCTCGCTGCGCACCGACATCGTGCTCGCCGCGCTCCTCGGCCTGCTGCCCTTCGCCTTCAGCTACGGGCTCATCTACTGGGGCGAGCAGTACGTCCCGAGCGGGCTGGCGGCGGTGCTCTTCGGCGTCATGCCGATCTACGTCGCGCTGCTGGCCGCCGGGCTGCTGAAGGACGAGCCCGTCAGCGGGCGGCTGCTGGGCGGCGTGGCGATCGCGGTCGGCGGCCTGGTGCTGGCCTTCTCGGAGTCGCTGGCCCTGGGCGACGGCGAGCGTGCGGCGCTCGGCGCGCTCGCGTGCCTCGTCGCCCCCATGGCCAGCGCGGTCGGCAACGTCGCCATCAAGCGCCGCGGCGAGGGGCTCGACGCGATCGTCCTGAACGGCTGGGCGATGCTCGGCGGCGGGCTCGTGCTGCTCGCGGTGGCGCTCGCCGGCGAGGACGTCGGCGCCGCCGCCTGGACCGCGCAGGCGCTCGGCGCGATCGCCTACCTCGCCGTCCTGGGCTCGGCCGTCAGCTTCGTCGTCCTCACCCTGCTGCTGCGCGAGCTGCCCGCCGTCACGATGTCGTTCATCGCGCTGCTGCTGCCGCTGGGCGCGCTCGCCTTCGGAGCGGTGCTCTACGACGAGCCGATCACGGCGCTCGCGCTGGGCGGCGCCGCGCTCGTCGGAGCGGGCATCGCCGTGGCGCAATGGCCCGCTCGACGCGGAGTCGCAATCCCCGCGCGATCGGGGAGCGCGGCGTCCTGAGCACAAGCCCGCCACAATGTCGCGGTCACCGCTCCGTCCCGAGGTCCTGCCACCCCATGCTGAAGATCCGTCCCGTCCTGTTGCTCGCCCTCTGCGCGCTGGTCCTCGTGGCCGCCGGCTGCGGTGACGAGACCGAGCCGAGCACCGCCGATCGCTACGCCCAGAAGGCCGAGGACGAGGCCGAGAAGCGCCCCGCCTCCAGCTCGGCGGAGGCCAAGCCGATCCAGGCCGAGAAGGTCGAGCCGACGGCCGGCGAGGCCGACCTCGACACCAAGCCCAAGATCCCCAAGGCCTCGGGGCCCGCGCCGAAGGAGCTCGTCGCCCAGGACCTCATCGTCGGCAACGGGGCCGAGGCGAAGTCCGGTGACCCGGTGTCGGTGCAGTACGTCGGCGTCACCTACGACGACAACAAGGAGTTCGACACCTCCTGGAGCGGCAACAAGCCCGGCAAGGCCTTCGAGTTCACGCTCGGCCAGGGCGGCGTGATCCAGGGCTGGGACCAGGGCGTCGTCGGCATGAAGGTCGGCGGACGGCGCAAGCTCGTGATCCCGCCCGATCTCGCCTACGGCGCGCAGGGCTCCCCGCCGAACATCGGGCCCAACGAGACGCTGGTCTTCGAGATCGACCTCAAGAAGGTCGGCAGCTAGCGGCTAGGCGAGCGCGACCTCCACGGCGCGCTCCTCCACACCGCGGAGCACGTCGAGCTTCAGCCGCTCGCCGTCGGCGGTGCGGCTGACGGCGCGCAGCAGGTCACCGATGGTCCGCACGTCCTCGCCGCCGGCGGCCGTGATCAGGTCGCCCTCGGCGAGGCCGGCGACCGCGCCGGGGCCGCCCGGCTTCACGCCGCGGACGAGAACCCCGACGCGCTCTGGCAGGCCCACCGCCCGGCGCATGCGCTGGGCGACGTGTGCGGGCGCGACGGCCACGCCGAGCCGCGGCCCGCTGTGCTCGCCCGCCGGCGCCTCCTCGAAGAAGCCCAGCCAGGAGTCGAGCGCGCCCGTGAGGGTGTCGCGCTGGTCGTCGTCGAGGGCGAGCGTCAGCCGGCGCGCGGCCTCGGCGTAGGCGGGCAGCGCCGCCTCGACCGCACGGCGGCCGCGCTCGGTGAGCGAGATGATCACGCCGCGGCGGTCGTCGGGATCGGGCTCGCGGTTGACGTAGCGCGCGCGGGCCAGGCGCGCCAGGCGCACGGACATCGTCCCGCTCGTGCGGCGCGTGGCGGTCATGATCTGGCGCTGGGTGAGGCTCTGGTTGGGCGCCTCGTGCAGCGCGGCCAGGACCTCGAAGCTCGGGCGGCTCAGCCGGTGCTCGGCGAGCGTCTCCTCGAGCTCGGGCTCGAGGTGCGCGGCGGCGCGCAGGAGGCGCGAGACGACGGTCGTCGCGGGTGCGTCGTCAGGTCGTTCGCGGGCGGTCCAGTCGGCGATGGCGTCCATGTCGCTTGCTCCAATAGCTTGAGTCCAAGGTATTGACGCAAACGATAGCACGCGGTGAGAGCATCACGGCCATGGAGAGCTCAGCCGGCAGCACCCCGACCCGCGTCCTCGTCGTCGCCCACAAGACGGCCGCCACGCCCGCCCTGCTGGAGGCCGTGCGCGAGCGCGCGGCCCGCGGCCCAGCCGTCTTCACCCTGCTCGTGCCCAACGCCGCGCATGGCCTGCACCGCGTCGTCGACCCCGAGGACCAGACGGCCGGGGAGGCCGAGCAGATGCTCGAGCTCGCCCTGCCGCTGATCGAGGATGCGGCCGGCGGCCCGGTCGAGGGCGTCATCGGAGATCCGAACCCGATGGACGCGATCGCCGACGCGGTGAACACCCGCGGCTTCGACGAGGTGATCCTGTCGACGCTGCCCGCCCGCGTATCGAAGTGGCTCAAGCTCGACCTGCCGAGCAAGGTCGGCGGGCTCGGACTGCCGGTGACCGTGGTGACGCCCAGCGGGGCGACGCGCAACGAGCCGGCCGGCGCGGCTTAGGAGCCGCACTGAAGGCGATCGTCCAGGACGCGTACGGCACGGCCGACGTCCTGGAGCTCAGGGAGGTCGACAGGCCCGGCATCGACGACGACGAGGTGCTGGTCCGCGTGCATGCGGCCGGCCTGGACCGCGGCGTCTGGCACGTCATGACCGGGCCTGCCGTACCCGATACGCCTCTCGGGCTACGGCGGGCTGCGAGCGCCCAAGAGCCCCGTGCCAGGGATGGACGTGGCCGGGGTCGTGGAGGCGGTCGGCAGCGACGTGACCGGCTTCCGGCCCGGCGACGAGGTGTTCGGCATCGGCAAGGGCACCTTCGCGGAGTACGCGCGCGCTCCCCAGGCGAAGCTGGCCCCCAAGCCGGCGAACCTCAGCTTCGAGCCAGGCGGCGGTGGTCGCCATCTCGGGCGTGACGGCGCTGCAGGGCCTGCGCGACCGCGGGCGGGTGCAGCCGGGCCAGAAGGTGCTGATCATCGGTGCGTCGGGGGGCGTCGGGACCTACGCCGTGCAGCTGGCCCGCGTGTTCGGGGCAGAGGTCACCGCCGTGTGCAGCACGACGAAGGTCGACCTCGTGCGTTCCCTGGGTGCCGACCACGTCATCGACTACACGCAGGACGACTTCGCGCAGGGCGGGCAACGCCACGACGTGATCCTCGACATCGGCGGCAACGCGTCGCTGTCACGGCTGCGGCGGGCCCTCGTCCCGAAGGGGACGCTCGTGATCACCGGAGGCGAGAAGGGCGGCCGCTGGCTCGGAGGCAACGATCGCCAGCTGCGAGCGCTGCTGCTGTCGCGGTTCGTGGGGCAGAGGCTGACGACCTTCGTCTCCTCGGAGAACCGCGCGGACATGGTCGTCCTCAAGGAGCTCATCGAGGCAGGCAAGATCACGCCGGTCGTCGACCGGAGCTTCCCGCTGCGCGAGGTTCCCGAGGCGATCCGCTACCTCGAGCAGGGGCAGGCCCGAGGGAAGGTCGTCATCAGCGTGGACCCAGGAGATCCCTGAGGGCTCGCTCGGTCGACCAGAAGGCGAGCTCTTCCCACGGGACGTCCTGCGGCCCGAAGGCCAGCACCTCGGTCGCCTCGGGCGTCGTGCGCGGCTCGCCGCGCGCCTGCGCCTCGAAGACGACGAGCACGACGCGCTCGGTCGCTCGCGAGTACACGCCGACGAGGCCGGTCAGCTCGACGTCCAGCTCGAGCTCCTCGCGGGTCTCCCTGAGCGCCGCGTCCTCGACCGACTCCCCGAGGTCGACGAACCCACCGGGGAACGTCCAGAGGCCGGCGCCGGGGTCGAAGCCGCGTCGCAGCAGGATGACGTTGCCGCGGTCGTCGCGCGGGATCGCGCACGCGACGGGCTTCGGGTTGAAGTACGCCTGGTAGCCGCAGCTCGGGCAGGCGATGGAGCGCGGGTAATCGACCTCGGCCGCCGAGCCGCAGCGCGGGCAGAACCGCGCACCCGCCAGCGCCGGGTTCAGGTGGTGGTGATGGTCGTCGACGTGGTCGTTGCTCACTCGCACGGCATCCGCGCCCTGAGGGTCGTCCCAGCACCGGGCGGGCTGTGCACCTCCAGCGTGCCGCCGAGCGCCTCGATGCGATCCGCGAGCCCGCGCAGGCCCGAGCCCTTGGGCGGATCGGCGCCGCCCAGGCCGTCGTCGGACACGTCGACCAGCGCGGCGCCGTTCGCGCGGCTGACGTGCACGCGCACGTGCGACGCGCGCGCGTACTTCGAGGTGTTGGTCAGCGCCTCGGCCACGATGTAGTAGGCGGCCGCCTCGACCGCCCGTGGGAGCCGGCCATCGATCTCGGTGGACAGCTCGACCGGGACGGTGGCGCGCCCGGCCAGCATCTGCAGCGCCGGGCCCAAACCGCGATCGGTGAGGATCGCCGGATGGATGCCGCGCGCCAGCTCGCGCAGCTCCTGCAGGGCGCCGGCGAGGTCGGCGTTGGCGCGCTCCAGGAGCTCGCGCGACTCGGAGCCGGCCGGGAGCTTGCGCTCGGCCAGCCGCATGACGACCGAGAGGGAGACCAGTCGCTGCTGCGCGCCGTCGTGCAGGTTGCGCTCGATGCGCCGCCGTTCGGCATCGGCCGCCTCGACGATGCGAGCGCGCGATGCGGCGACCTCCTCGCGCGCCTCGGCGTTGGCGAGCGCCAGCGCGACGAGCTCGGCGAAGTCGCCGACGCGCTGCTCGGAGCCGGCCGGGAACGCCCTCTCCTCGACGCTCGAGATCATCACCGCGCCCCACAGCCGGCCCGACAGCGTGATGGGTGCGCCGACGGCCGATCGGAACCCGAGCTCGCGCAGCATCGCGGCCGTGGAGCCCTCCATGCCCTCGAAGCTGTCGACCCGCGCCGGGCGGCCGCTGCGCAGGATCTGCGTTCCGACGGTCGGACCGTCGAGCGCCTCGCGGGTTCCCAGGGGGACCGCCGCGACGCCGCCGGTGCTCCAGGCGCCGACGACGATCCCACTGCCGTCGGGCTCGAAGCGCAGCGTGTTGGACGAGTTGGCGCCCAGCAGGCGGCCGACCTCCTCGGTGACGTGCGTCGAACAGGTACTCCTGGTCGGCTCCGCTGGCCACGGCCGTCGCGACGCGGCGCAGCGCGGCCTGCTCCTCGGCCAGCGAGCGCAGGGCCTGCTCGTCGCGCTTGCGGCGGGTGACGTCGCGGACGTAGCCGGTGAACTGCGGCGGGCCCTCGACCTGCGGCTGCGTGATCGCGATCTCGACGGGGAACTCGCTGCCGTCGGCGCGCATCGCCGGCAGCTCGACGGGATGGCCGACGAACTTCCCCTCGCCGGTCGCGACGTACTGCGCGACGCCGTGGCGATGCGGCTCGCGCAGGGCGGGAGGGATGATCAGCTCGGCCAGCTCGCGCCCCACCATCTCGGCGGCCGTGTAGCCGAACGTCCGCTCGGTGGCCCGGTTGACCTCGACGACGTGGCCGTCGGCGTCCATGGTGATGATGCAGTCGAAGGCGGCGTCGAGCATCGCCGTCTTGCGGGCGTCGCTCTCGCGCAGGCGGTCCTCTCCCCGCCAGCGCTCGACGCACTGGCCGATGCGGCTGCCGAGGCTCGTCATCGTCTCGAGCAGGTCGTGGTCGGGCTCGCGGCCCTCGGAGGCCAGGAACTCGACGGCGCCGAGCACGTCGGTCGCGCCGCGGATCGGGAAGCAGAACGCCGCCCGCAGGCCGGCCCGGGCTGCGCTCGGCGCACGCGGGAAGTTCGCGTCGGCGCGCACGTCGGCGATCCACGCCGCCTCCCCGCTCGCCCACACCCGACCCGGCAGCCCCTCGCCGGGAGCCAACGACGTGCGCCGGCTGGCCTGCTCGAACGGCTCGCGCCCCTGCCAGGTCTCGACGCAGCGCAGCGCGCCTGGGTCGTCGTCCGCTGGGGCCCAGAGCGCACCGAACTCCCACCCGAGCGACTCGCCGATCGCGCTCAGCAGCCGCGGATAGGCGGTCGCCTCGTCGCGCGTCTCGACCAGGACCCGCGCGACGGCATGCTCGGCGTGCAGGAGCATTGCGGCATCGTGATGCGGCGTCGTGTCCGTGCTCATGGCTCCGAGATGTCGACGGCGACACCTTCGCAGATCGGGTGTGGCGAGCACCGCGGACGGCGCAGCGCTACCCTTGCCGGCGCAGGGAGACCGCCGGCCGTGGCCGAGTCTCCCCCCGCCCTCTTAGCTCAGTTGGTAGAGCACTTCCATGGTAAGGAAGGGGTCGCCGGTTCGAGTCCGGCAGAGGGCTTCGATGGTTGCTGGGATTTCGGCGGCCTCGCGGAGGCTGATGTCCTCAGGAGTCCAAACTGGGGTCCATTTGGGGGCCGCACTTGACCCCTTCACTGTCACGAAGGCGTCGAACCGCGTGTCAGGAACTCCACCTAGGTCGCCTCCGGCACGACGCACAGCTCCGGCCGGTCGGGTCTGTTCAACCCCCGTCGCAGCGAGATGAACCCGACGGCGCCCGCGAGCAGCGGCAGCCAGAACAGGATCACGCGGTAGACGAGCACTGCGGCGACGGTGACGGCGGCTGGGGTGCCGTACACGATCAGCGTGCCGATCAGACCGCCATCGATCCCGCCGAGGCCACCCGGCAACGGCAGCAGCCCGCCGAGCTGCCCGATCAGGTAACCCAAGAGGATCACGGTGATCGGCGGCGAGAAACCGAACGCCTGGAACGTCGCCCACAGAACGGCGTTGTCAAAGGCCCAGTAGCCGAGCGCCCCGACGATCACGAGCGCATTTCGCGAACGCACCATCTGAACCGCCTCACGCGCCCCGCCTACGAGCGCCTTGCGCACCTCGTGGATCGCCCTGTGGATCCGCCCGGCCTCGTCGGAGACCGGCGCCGCCGACGCCCAGCCGCGGCACCACAAGCACCGCGGCGATCACGAGCACTGCGCCGACCGCCGGCACGGCAGTGAGCCACAGCGACAGGTCGGGTCCGAGCAGGCCCAGCGCGACGACCGTGCCAAGCAGCGCCACCGCGATGAAGTTCACCGAGCTCTTGATCAGGAAGAACGCCACCGAGCGGCTGGCGATCCGCTGCGCCGGCATGCCGCCCTCGCGCAGGATCCAGGCACCGAGGGCGAGGCCCCCCGCTCCGCTCGCTGGCACGATCGAACCCGCGCCGAGCTCCGCCAAGCCGATCTCCCAGCTGGTTCGCCACGGCATGTTCTGACAGAAGATGGGCCGGAACATCAGGACGTAAGAGACGCACGACAGGGCCTCGAACGCCACAGCCAGAGCCAGCCACTCCGGCTGTGCCCTGGTGAGCAGGTCGCGGACCTCGCCCAGCCCAGGCGCGAGCAGCAGCACGAGACCGACCACCGCAAGGACGGCAACGATCTGCAGCGTGCGTCTCCGAAGTCTCTTCGGCTCGAACTCGTCAGGGAGCGCGACGTCCGGCGTCTCGTCGATTGCCTCCACACGGAATCCGCGGCCGTCGGTTGCCCTCACCTCGTCCAACACCCCCGAATGTCGCATTTACGGTGCCTCACCTCGCGCGGAGTCACGCGCGCTTTCGAGTGATTCGAGGCGACCATGCGCCTCCGCGGCGCCGGACGGCCGCGGAGAGCGAGGCGATGTCGTATGGCCCGTAGTGGCGGCGGCCGTTGATGAAGAACGTCGGCGTCCCGGTGACCCCGCTGAGGTCCGCGCCCTCGACGTCCTCGGCGATGCGCTCTGCCCTGAGACACGCGGTCGAGGTCGTCGGCGAAGCGCTCCGACGTCGAGGCCGAGCCGCTCCGCATAGCCGACGAGGTCCGCGGTCTCGAGCGCGTCCTGATGAGCGAGCAGGAGGTCGTGCATCGGCCAGAACGCGTCCTGCGCGGCGGCCGCCTCCGCTGCCTCGGCCGCCGGCTCGGCGTGGAGGTGCACGTCGGAGAGCGGCAGGTGCCGCCACACGTAGCGCACCTCGGCGAAGTCGCGCAGCAGCTCGCGGACCTCGGGTTCCGCCTGCCCGCAGAACGGGCACTCGAAGTCGCCGTACTCGACGACGGTGATCGGCGCATCGAGCGGACCGCGGATGTGGTCACGGTCCGGATCGACGTCGTAGGCGAGGTCGACCAGCGGCGCGGTGCCGCCGAGAAGCGCCTTGATCCGCCGCGGCCAGGGCAGCAGCTCCGTGGCCCGTATGACCATCCAGGTCAGGGCCGGCGCCAGCGCGACGGCGCCGAGGATGCCCAGCTTGGCCTCGTCGAGACGTGGCCCGGTGAACGCGAGGCTGGCGACCAGCAGGGACACGGTGAAACCGACGCCGGCGATGGTGCCCGCGCTGAGGACCGCTGCCCAGCCGACCGGCGGCCGCAATCGCTCGCGCGACAGGCGCGCGACGGCCAGCGAGACGGCGAAGGTCCCAAGCGGCATGCCTGCGACGAGGCCGAGAAGGACACCCAGCGTCACCGGGGATCCGGCGGCGCGCTGGAGCAGATCGCCGTCGATGGCGATCCCGGCGTTCGCCAGCGCGAACAGCGGCACGATGGCGTAGCTCGTCCATGGGTGAAAGAGCGCGAGGAGCCGCTCGTTGGCCGGAACGGCAGCGCGCAGGCCTCGGCGCGCCGAGCGCTCCAGCTGCGGGCTGGGCTGCTCTCGGAACCGATGGAAATGCTCGACGGCCCGGTGGAGCTCGGGCCGGCCGACCGGACGGGCCCCGGCGAGCAGGCCGAGTGCCAGGCCGAGTACCACCGGCTCGACGCCCGACTCGAGCAGCGCCACCCATGCCGCGACCCCGAGCAGCACATACGGGATGCCGCTGCGTAGGCGCAGGGCACCCACGGCGGCGGTCATCGCGACGAACGCTGCGGCCAACGCCAGGGCGGTGAGCTCGAGATCGCTCGAGTAGACCGCGGCGATCAGGATCAGCGCGACGAGATCGTTGACGACGAGCCCGGTGAGGACGAAGGCCCGCAGGCGCTGCGGCGCGCGCCGTGCGGCGACGGCGAGGAGACCGAGCGTGAGGGCTGTGTCGCTCGCCATCACGATCCCCCAGCCGGCGGCGGACGACCCGCCGAGGTTGAAGGCCAGGTAGATCGCGACGGCCGTCGCCATCCCGCCGACGGCCGCGAGCAGCGGCAGCACGAGGCGCCGTCGCTCGCGCAGCTCTCCCAGGTCGAGCTCGCGCCGCGCCTCGAGCCCGACGACGAAGAAGAAGAAGGTCATCAGGCCGCTGTTGACGCACTCGCGCAGCGACAGGTGGATGCCCTCGTCGCCGACGGCCAGAGCGACGGGCGTATCCCAGACCTCGTGGTAGGAGCTGCCGAGATTCGCCCAGACGAGCCCCGCGAGCGCCGCCGCGACGAGCGCTGCCGCGCCACCCGTCTCGGTGCGGAGGAACCGGCGCAGCGGCGTGAGGTCGCCCATCCACGGGGTGCGGTCGGCGAACCGACCGCGCGTCGCCATCGTGTCCACGTGCGCGTCGACGAGCTCGCTCGGGGTTGTCGCCATCGCGGCCTACCCGAACGTGAACGCGTAGGCCTCGGCGCCGGGCTCGAGGAACGCGATCTCCAGCGTCCGCTCGCGGACCGCGTCGTGCTCGCGCACGAGCTGGTACAGGCGGCCGTCCCGGAGCACGCCGTTGCCGTCCTCGTCGACGTCGACGCCGTGTGACGGGCCAGGAGCCTCGCCGTCGAGGAGCACGCGGAAGGGAATCGGCTCTCGCGCCCCGGACGACAGCACGAGATGCGCGTCGCGGGCGCCGAACCGGAAGGCGATGCTCCCGCCGGCCGCTTCGGCGACGACGTTCTCACGCCCGATCGTCCACTCGCCGGCGAGGCCCCAGTGGTTCGAGGGCAGGCGCTCGGGGATCTCGTAGACGCGGCGTTCGTCGCGCGCGGCGCGGTCAGGCGATGCGAAGCCGTGGCCGCGCCCGTAGCCGAGGTACGTCTCCGGCGTCCGTAGGTTGTCCCAGTCGGCCTCCGCCTCCACGCCGAGCCCTTCGACGGCGACGAGCTCGCGCTCGACGCCGAGCAGCCGCTGGATGACGCGCTCCGACTGCTCGTAGCGTCCCTCGCCGAAGTGCTCGTCGCGGATGATGCCGTCCGCGTCGACGAAGTAGAGCGCCGGCCAGAAGTGGTTGGCGAACGCGCTCCAGACCCGTAGTCGTTGTCGACGACGACCGGGTAGTCGATCGCCCGCTCCGTCGTCGCGCGCCGCACGCCGTCGACGTCGTGCTCGAAGGAGAACTCCGGCGTGTGGACGCCGATGACGATCAGCCCGTCGTCTCCGGTAGGCCTGCGACCACGCGCGGACGTACGGCTCCTGGCGCAGCCAGTTGATGCACGTCCACGTCCAGAAGTTCACCAGGACGACGTGACCGCGCAGCTCGGCGGGGCCGAGTGGCTCGGAGTCGAGCCACTCGGTCGCCCCGGCGAGCGAGGGCATGCGCACACGTGCGAAGAGCGTCATGGCTGGCGCAGCGATCGGAACGTCGCGCGGACGTCTTCGGAGAGCAGCTGCGGCTGTTCCCAGGCGGCGAAGTGGCCGCCCCTGTCGTGCTGGGTGTAGTAGACGAGGTTCGGGTACGCCTGCTCGGCCCAGCTCCTGCGGAACCCGGTAGATCTCGTCCGCGAAGGTGCTCACGCCGACCGGGATCTTCACGCCCTTGACCGAGATCGGGGGGAGCTTGCTCTCCCAGTACAGCCTCGCCGAGGACACCCCGGTGTTGGTCAGCCAGAAGAGCGTGATGTTGTCCAGGATGTCGTCGCGCGTGAGGTCGCTCGGCCTCTCGAGACGGTCCTCGAGGACCTGCTGGACGAGACCGGGCTGACCGCTCCCGTCGCCGTGGTCGAGCATGAACGCCGCGAGATCGATCGGTGAGTCGGCCAGGCCGTAGAGCGTCTGCGGACGCGTGCTCATGATGAGGCCGTACGCCGCGTGCGTCGCGAAGAAGGCGCGCAGCTGCTCGTAGGTGCTCAGCTCCTCGTCGGAGAGGCCGGCCGGCGCCGGAGCTGCCGATGACGGACGCGGTGAAGAGGTCCGGCGGAATCACGCCGCCCAGGTTGGTGTGGATGCCGATCAGCTCCGGCGGCGCAGGCTCGGCGGCCGCCGGGTCGGCGCGACCGCCGGCCATCACGTCGACGACGATCGCGCCCCAGTCGCCGCCCTGCGCCGCGAACCGCTCGTAGCCGAGGCGCTTCATGAGCTCGACGTAGGCCTTCCCGATGCGCACGGGATCCCAGCCCGTCGTGGTCGGCTTGCCGGAGAACCCGTACCCCGGCATCGACGGGATCACGACGTGGAACGCGTCCGACGCGCTCGCGCCGTGCGCGGTGGGATCGGTGAGCGGGCCGATGAGCTTCAGCTGCTCGACGATCGACCCGGGCCAGCCGTGACAGACGACCAGCGGGAGCGCGTCCTCGTGCTTCGAGCGCACGTGGATGAAGTGGATGTCCAGCCCGTCGATCTCGGTGATGAAGTTCGGCACGGCGTTCAGCCGCGCCTCGCACCTGCGCCAGTCGTACTCGGTCGCCCAGTAGCGAGCGAGGTCCTGCATGACCGCGAGCGGCACGCCCTGCGAGTCGTCCTCGACGGTCTCCCTCTCGGGGAAGCGCGTCGCGGCGATGCGCGCACGCAGGTCCGCGAGGTCGGCCTCGGGGATCTCGATCGCGAACGGACGGAGCAACGTGTCGCCCGCGAGCGGTTCGACGGTGACAGCCATGTGAGTTCTCCTTGGGGATGGCGTTGACGACGGGCGTCCTACATCCAGATGACGACCCCGCGATGAGCGCTCCGGTGCAGAGCAGCTCGGCCACGACGAACACACCGATGGAGAAACCACCGATGGAGAAACGCCGGCTTGTCGCTTCGCGGTCACGGTCCTGGGATTCGGCTTCGGTTTGCATCTCGGCTCCGTTCCAGTGGTTGACGAGCACGACAGCCGCGCAGCTCGGCGGGGCCGAGTGGCTCGAGTCGAGCCACTCGTCGCCCGCCGAGCGACGGCATGTGCCATGGGTGGGCGGTCGACGGCTAGCGAAGCGAGCGGAGCCCCGCGCGCAGCTCGGAGGCGTACAGCTCCGGCTGCTCCCAGGCGGCGAAGTGCCCGCCCTTGTCGACCTTGTTGTAGTGGATGAGGTTGGGGTACGCCTGCTCCGCCCAGCTCCGCGGCGCCTCGTAGACCTCGTCGGGGAAGACGCTCACGGCGACCGGGACGGTGACGTTCTTGACGGAGACGTAGGTGCCCTTGTCCTGGTGCAGCCACTCCCAGTACAGCCGCGCGGCGGAGACGCCCGTGTTCGTCAGCCAGAACAGCGTGATGTTGTCGAGGACGTCGTCGCGGGTCAGGCCTTCCTGCGGCCCCGTCGACGAAGACGCGAGAGATCAGCTCGAGGCTGGCCGCGTCGTGGTCGAGCATGAACGCCGCCAGGTCGACGGGTGAGTCGGCCAGCCCGTACAGCGTCTGCGGGCGCGACCCCATCTCAGCCCCGTAGGCCACGTGCTGGTAGAGGAAGCCCAGCTGCTCCGTCGTGCGTCGTTCGTCGTCTGAGAGATCCGACGGCAGCGCGCCGCCGGTCTGGATCGCCCTGTCGATCTCGGGCGGAATCACCCCAGGGAAGTTGGTGTGGATCCCGAGCAGCTCCGGCGGCGCCGGCTCAGTCGGCGCGGGGGCGTCCCGGCCGCCGGCCATCACCTCGACGACGACCCCGCCCCAGTCGCCGCCTGCTGCCACGAACTGCTCGTAGCCGAGGCGCTTCATCAGCTCGACCCACGCGCTCGCGATGCGGATCGGGCCCCACCCGGTCGTGGTCGGCTTGCCCGAGAACCCGTAGCCCGGCATGTTCGGGATCACGACGTGGAAGGCGTCCGACGCGCTGCCGCCATGCGCGGTCGGGTCGGTGAGCAGATCGACGATCTTCATCTGCTCGATGAACGAGCCGGGCCATCCGTGCGTGACGATGACCGGCAGCGCGTCCTCGTGCTTGGAGCGGACGTGGACGAAGTGGATGTCCAGCCCGTCGATCTCGGTGATGAACTGCGGCACGGCGTTCAGCCGCGCCTCGCACTTGCGCCAGTCGTACTCGTCGTGCCAGTAGCGCGCGAGTGCCTGCATCGTCGCGAGCGGCACGCCCTGGGAGAAGTCGTCGACGGTCTCCTTCTCGGGGAACCGCGTGGCCGCGAGGCGGGCACGCAGGTTCTCGAGGTCCGCCTCGCGGGGTCTCGATCGTGAACGGGCGGATCGCTGTGTCGCTCGCTGGCCTTTCGGTCGTAGCAGCCATGTCGGCCTCCTTCGTGTTGGGTCTTGGGGCCGCCACGGACCCTGCTCGTCTCGTCTGCCCGTCGCACCAGTGGTAGCCCCTGGGTCTGCTCCCTGGGCTTTCTCGGACGAGTGGCCTCGCGACAACCGATCCGGTGCAGAGCAGCTCGCCACGACGAACGAGCGCCGGGTTGACGCCGGACGCCGGAGCGAAGAGCATCGGGTCCCGACGGTTGGAGACCGGATGCAGCCGACGCTGCGCGGACGGCGACGAGAGTGCGAGGTCCTCGACGATCTGCTCGCGAGCGTGCGAACGGGGCAGAGTCGGGTGCTCGTTCTTCGCGGCGAGGCGGGGATCGGCAAGACGGCGCTGCTCGAGCACCTCGGGGCAAGTGCGTCCGGCTTCCGGGTCGCGCGGGCGGCCGGCGTCGAGTCCGAGATGGAGCTCCCCCATGCGGCGCTGCACCAGCTCTGCGCGCCGTTCGCGGATCGGATCGACGGTCTGCCCGGCCCACAGCGCGACGCGCTCGGCACCGCGTTCGGACGCCACGGCGGCGATGCGCCGAGCCCGTTCCTCGTCGGCCTGGCCGTCCTCGGCCTGCTCTCCGATGTGGCAGACGAGAAGCCGCTCCTGTTGATCGTCGACGACGCCCAGTGGCTCGACGAGGCCTCGTCGCAGACGCTCGCGTTCGTGGCGCGCCGCCTCGGCGCGGAGTCGGTCGCCATGGTGGTCGCGATGCGCGACCCGCCGGAAAGGACGACTTCGGTCGGCTCGACGAGCTGGTCGTCCGCGGCCTCGGGGAGCGCGACGCGCGTGCCCTGCTCGAGACGGTGCTGACCGGTCCGCTCGACGACGGCGTCCGAGACCGCCTCGTCGCCGAGACGCGCGGCAATCCGCTGGCGCTGCTCGAGCTGCCGCGCGGGCTGACGCCGGCCGAGATGGCCGGCGGCTTCGGCATTCCCTACGCGTCGTCCCTCGCCGGCCGCATCGAGGAGAGCTTCCGTCGCCGACTCGCGCCGCTCCCGCCCTCCACGCGGATGCTGCTGCTTGTCGCTTCGGCGGAGCCGGTCGGCGACCCGGTGCCGGTATGGCGCGCGGCGGGCGAGCTCGGGGTCGAGCCGGCGGCGCGGGTCGCCGCGGCGGAGCTGGTCGAGTTCGGCGGTCAGGTGCGCTTCCGGCATCCGCTCGTCCGATCCGCGGTGTACCGGGCGGCATCGCCGGAGGAGCGCGAGCGCAGCCACCGCGCGCTGGCCGAGGCGACGGACCCCGACGTCGATCCCGACCGGCGCGCCTGGCATCGCGCGCACGCGACCCCGGCACCCGACGAGGACGTCGCCGCCGAGCTCGAGCGCTCGGCCGGCCGCGCACAGGCGCCGCGGCGGCCTGGCCGCGGCCGCGGCATTTCTCGAGCGCGCGGCGGAGCTGACGCCCGAGCCCGCGCGCCGCGCCCGCCGGGCGCTCGCCGCGGCACAGAGCAAACAGCGCGCCGGCGCGCCGGATGCAGCGCTGCGGCTCCTCGGTCTTGCCGAGGCCGGACCGCTCGATGAGCTCGATCAGGCGCGGGCGGAGCTGCTTCGCGCGCAGATCACGTTCGCGGTCACCCGCGGCGGCGACGCACCCCAGCTGCTGCTCGAGGCCGCCAAGCGACTGGAGCCGCTGGACGGCGCGCTCGCGCGCGAGACCTACCTGGACGCGTTCGCGGCAGCGCTGTTCGCCGACCAGCTCACGCGCGGCAGCGGCGTGCGCGAGATCGCCGAGGCGGTGCTGGCCGCAGAGTGGGGCGAGTCGTCGCGGCGCTCACAGCGCGCCTTCGACCTCCTGCTCGAGGGGATCGCCGTCGTCACGATCGACGGCTACGCGGCCGGTGCGCCGACGCTCAAGCGCGCGCTCCGCGCGTTCCGTGACGAGCCGATGTCCGACGAGGACGCGCTGCGTTGGCTCTGGCTCGCGTGCCGCGCCGCCCGCGCGCTCGGCGACGAGGTGAGCTGGGACGAGCTCAGCGAGCGTCAGGTACGTCTCGCGCGCGAGGCCGGCGAGCTGTCGCTCCTGCCGATCGCGCTGGCCGAGCGCTTCAGCCTGCAGCTCTACCTCGGCGACTACGCGGCGGCCGAGGCCCTGGTCGTGGAGACCGACGCCGTCGCGCAGGCGACCGGCAGCCGCCAGGCGCCGCAGGGCGCGATGCTGGCCGCCTTGCGCGGCGAGGAGGCGGAGGCCACCGCGCTGATCGACGCCGCGCGGCATGAGGTGGTGGATCGCGGCGAGGGGCTCTGGCTCGTCTCCACCGAGTGGGCGAACGCCGTTCTCTTCAACGGCCTCGGCCGCTACGCGGAGGCGCTGGCCGCCGCCGAGCAGGCCGTCGACCACCCGCACGAGCTGGGTGTGACGACGTGGGTGCTCCCGGAGTTCATCGAGGCAGCCGCACGCAGCGGCCACCCCGAGCGCGCGGCAGGCCCGCTGCGACGGCTCCACGAGATCAGCAGTGCCGCCGGGACGGACTGGGCGCTGGGGGTCGAGGCGCGCTCCCGTGCGCTGCTCAGCGACGGTGACGTCGCCGAGAGCCTGTACCGCGAGGCGATCGCGCGGCTGACCCGCACGCGGGTGCGTACCGGACTCGCGCGCGCGCACCTGGTGTACGGGGAGTGGCTGCGACGAGAACGCCGGCGGGGCGAC
This sequence comes from uncultured Actinomycetes bacterium, assembly GCA_963840185.1. Lineage (GTDB taxonomy): Bacteria > Actinomycetota > Thermoleophilia > Solirubrobacterales > Solirubrobacteraceae > JAOPZW01. The sequence continues at coordinate 307,019 of CAWIXY010000003.1, forward strand.
GCGCGCGATCAGCTGCGGATCGCGCACAGACATGTATGTCGACATAGGCATGAACGGGTTCGCCGAACGCGCCCGCCGTGAGCGGATGGCCACGGGCGAGACGGTGCGCAAGCGCAGCCCCGACACGCGCGACAACCTCACCGCGCAGGAGTCGCAGATCGCCAGGCTCGCCGCCGAGGGCTGCACGAACGTCGAGATCGGCGCACAGCTCTTCATCAGCCCGCGCACGGTCGAGTGGCACCTGCGCGGGGTGTTCACGAAGCTCGGGATCCATTCGCGCAAAGAGCTCAGCGCGGCAGCGCTCGACCCGCGGACGGGGGCGCCGGCGACGGACACGCCCGTCGGAACCGCGCGCCGGCGCCTAGCGTCAGAACATGTACGAGCAGGTGCACGACCCGGTCGGCGGCTCGCTCGGGCTGAGCGCGCTCTTCGCGGTTCTGCCGCTCGTGACGCTGTTCGTGCTGTTGGCCGGGCTGCGGCTGCGGGCCTACCGCGCCAGCCTGATCGCGCTGGCCGTCGCGATGACGGTCGCGATCGCCGTGTACGGGATGCCGGCGGGGCAGGCGTTCAGCAGCGCCGCCGCAGGCGCGGCGTTCGGGCTCTTCCCGATCATGTGGATCGTGGTGAACGCGGTGTGGATCTACACGATGACGGTCGCCACCGGCCACTTCCAGACGCTCCGCCTCGGGGTCGGCGCAGCCTCCGACGACCCACGCGTCCAGGCGGTGATCGTCGGGTTCTCGTTCGGCGCGCTGCTGGAGGCGCTCGCGGGCTTCGGCGCACCCGTCGCCATATCGGTGGGGATGATGCTCGCGCTCGGCTTCGAGCCGCTGAAGGCGGCCGGCGTGGCTCTGATCGGCAATACGGCGCCCGCGGCGTTCGGGGGCATCGGCACGCCGATCATCACGCTCTCGGGCGTGACCGGGATCAGCGAGCGCGACCTGGGCGCGATGGTCGGGCGCCAGCTTCCGTTCCTCGCCCTGCTCGTGCCGCTCGTGATCGTCTACATCGTCGACGGCCGCCGCGGCCTGCGCGAGACATGGCCTGTCGCCCTGTTGGCCGGCGCGACGTTCGCCGTCGCGCAGTTCGTCACGTCGAACTACGTGTCCGTGGAGCTGACCGACGTCGTCGCGTCGCTGGCTTCGCTTGGCGCCATCGCCGGCTACCTGCGGTGGCAGCGGCCGGACGCCGTCCGCCGGGGGATCCCTCGCGAGACGATCGGGGCGCTCGCGCCGTACCTGATCCTGATCGTGGTCCTCACGCTCGCGCAGGTCGAGCCGGTCAAAGGCTTCCTCGTCGATCGAACCGAGTCGTTCCGCTGGCCCGGCCTCGAGGTGATGACCGCGGGCGGCGCCGAGGCGCCCGCGGTCACGTTCGCGTTCAACTGGCTCGCCACGCCGGGGACGCAGCTGCTGCTGTCCGGGCTCCTCACGATGCTCGTCCTGCGCATCGGGCCGCGTGTGGCGCTGCGCGCCTACAAGGCGACGCTCGTCCGCTTACGAGGGGCGATCGTCACGGTCACCACGGTGCTGGCGCTCGCGTACGTGATGAACCTCTCCGGTGAGGCGGTCACGATCGGGCTGTGGGCCGCGGGTGCCGGCGGCGTTTTCGCGCTGATCTCTCCGTTGATCGGCTGGATCGGCGTCGCGATCACGGGCTCGGTCACAGCGTCGAACTCGTTGCTGGGCGAGCTCCAGGTAGCGGCGGCGCGCGACGCCGGACTCTCGCCCACGCTCGTCGCTGCAGGAAACAGCACGGGCGGCGTCCTTGCCAAGATGCTCTCGCCGCAGCACCTCGCGATCGCCGCGGCCGCAGCCGGCATCGCGGGCCGCGAGGGTGACCTCATGCGCTCGGTACTCAAGTGGAGCATCACCCTCGTGGCGCTCATGTGCGTGATCGTCTACCTGCAGTCGACCGCGCTGCTGAGCTGGATGGTGCCGTGAGCGCGCCACTCGACCCCCGTGGGCGAACCCAGGGGCTGACACGGGTGCGACCGCCGGGCGAGGAAGCGCAACGCTTGAGGCGTGGATCAGAGCTCCAGCAGCGGACGCGAACCGGTTCAGGCGGAGTTGGCCGACGATCTCGGTCCGCGCCTGGGACCCGCGGCCACGTTCGCGACCACCGAGCACTTCAACCTGCAGACCGCCCGCGCGGTCACCGTCTCAGAATCCAACGGCCGCGCGAGCATCTATCTCGCTGCCTTGTCGAGCAACCTGATCGCGCTGGCCTTCATCGGACAGATGTCCCGGCTCGGCGCGGCGTTCTACGCCTTCGCGCTGATCCTGCTGCCGGTGTTGGCGTTCGTCGGGGTCGTGACGTTCCTGCGTCTCGTCCAGTCCTCCATCGAGGACATCGCATACGCGCACCGCATCGGACGCCTGCGCGGTTTCTACCTGCAGGTCTCACCGGAGCTCGAGCCCTACCTCGTCGTCGTCCCGGAGACACGGTCGGCGGCGCCGGTCGAAGGCGAGCGGCTCGCAGCCAGCGCATGGCAGCTCACGCTGACGGCCGCCGGGATGGTCGCGGTGCTGAACAGCGTCGTGGTGGCAGCCTGCGTCGGCCTGGTGCTGCAAGCTGCCGGCGTCCGCTCGCTTGCGGTTCTGATCGCCGGCGGAGCAGTCGTCGGCGCGGCTGCCTTCTCGTTGCACGAACTCCACCACCGACGCGCGCGCGACGCTTACAGCCCGGAGGCCGTCGACCGGGCCGCGCTCATCGTCCCCCAAACGGCGCGTCGCCTGAGGTCAGGCCGAGACCAAGTGGAAGTCGAAGCCGGCCAGTGCCTCGGAGAGATTCCGGCCGGAACGGAGGTCGAGCCTGGTGAACACCTTGTGCAGGTGCCATTCAACGGTCCGCGGGCTGAGGAAGAGCCGCGCGACGACTCGTCCGCCAGCGTGGCGGCGCCGCCCGAGACCGGACACGAACGACACGTCGAGAGAGGGAAAGCCATGACGGATAACACCGAGACCGCGATCCTCGCCGGGGGCTGCTTCTGGGGAGTGCAGGAGCTGCTTCGCCGGCGCGACGGGGTGATCTCCACCCGCGTCGGCTACGCCGGCGGCGAGAGCGAGAACCCGACCTACGGCAACCATCCCGGCCACGCCGAGGCCGTCGAGATCGTCTTCGATCCCGCGCGGATCTCCTACCGGGACATCCTGGAGTTCTTCTTCCAGATCCACGACCCGACGACCAAGGACCGTCAGGGCAACGACATCGGCTCCGACTACCGGTCCGAGATCTTCTATGCGAGCGACGAGCAGCGCCGGGTCGCCGAGGACACGATCGCCGACGTCGATGCCTCGGGCCTCTGGCCCGGCAAGGTCGTGACCGCGATCAGCGCGGCCGGCCCCTTCTGGGAGGCCGAGGCCGAACACCAGGACTACCTCCAGCGCTACCCGGCGGGCTACAACTGCCACTTCCCGCGGCCGAACTGGAAGCTGCCGCACCGCGAGCACGCGGCCTAGACCTCACGGCGTTGGATCCGCCGGGCGGAGCACGATCGCCCGATCAAGGCAAGAACCGGGCGGGCCCGATGCCGTGGCGATAGGGCTGGGGTCCATTTGGGGACCATTAGCCAGTCCTACGGAGGCTTCAGCCGTCCACTGGGGTCCCTTGGCTTGGGGCTCTCGCGCCCTCCGGTGGACCGGTTGGGACGTCGATTTTTCGATGGTAAGGAAGGGGTCTCCGGTTCGAGTCCGGAAGAGGGCTCCTCTATAAGCCCCGCTCCGGCGGGGTTTTTCTCGTGTCCGGAGCTTGAACGCTCGACGTCCCGACCCCCCGTCGCGCCCGTGAGAAGCCCTGGTCTGCGCTCCCGGGGCCGTGCCCCACGGGGCGACGCGGTTCACACGACGGGCGGCGGGGTGCCGGCGGCGCTGGCCGGCAGCGCCGGATCCCACTCGCAGACCACGCACGCGTGTTGGAACGCCGAGCGCGCGAACTCGAGCGCGGCCGCCGCCGGATCGGGCTGGAGCGCACGTCGTCCCAGTCGAGGATGAACTCGCCGAGCGAGGACTCCCAGCGCGCGGCCGGCGGCGACGAGCGTGGTCGCCGGAGAAGTCGTCCGGCGCCGGATGCGCGTAGGCGTAGAACGCCGCCTTGCCGTAGCGCGCGTCGCCCGGCCACCAGCCGACGGCGACCTCCTGCGCGTCCATCGCGTTGCGCATGATGAAGTCGTCCGACGGCGGGTCGGCCGGCAGACCCGAGAAGAGGTTGACGGCGAGGTCGAACGACCCCCACCACGCGTTGACCGGCGTCGACCGCCCGCGGTACGGCGCGCGGAACGCGGCGAGCACGAGCGCCGCCTGGGTCGCCGCCGCGAAGTAGGCGGCGACCTGGGCGGGGTCGTAGGTGGCGTGCTCGTCGTCCTCGATCGAGCGGGACCGACCACGGTGACCTCCTGCGGCGTCGGATCGATCTCGACGGGCCCGGCGAGCGCGCGAGCGGCGGCGAGCACCTCGCGCGTGACCTCGCCCACCGCGCGGTCAGGCCGAGCGCGATCCGGCGTGCTCGGCCGCCGCTGTGCTCGACGAGCGCCTCGTGCGTGCGCAGGTCGAGCGCGACCACGAACGCGCCGGAGCCGTCGGGCGCCGGCAGCGGAGCGGTCTCCCAGCCGCGCGCGGTCAGCCGCAGCGCCGCGTGCTGCAGCTCGGGTTCCGGCGGCGCCAGGGCGACGGCGAACTTCCCCAGGACCTGCGTGTGCGCGTGGAGCGTGTCGCACGTCGCGCTCCACGTCTCGTAGTCCACTGCGGGCCAACGGTGCTCCACGCGCGTCACCGCCTCAGAACGCCGCGAGGCGCCGCTCGGTCTCGGTCATCGCTGCGCCTCGCCGTTGTGGGCGTGCAGGACGTGGTGCAGGGTCTCGCCGGCCTGGGCCACCGCAGCGCGCGTCGCGCGCGTCTCGCTGAGCGGGTTGAGCATCATGAAGTCGTGCGTGATGCCGTCGTAGCGCACGGTGGTCACGGCCACCCCGGCTTCCCGCAGGGCGACTCGCATACGCCTCGCCCTCGTCGCGCAGGACGTCGGCCTCGTCGACGATGACGAGCGCCGGCGGCAGCCCCGCGAGCTGCGCGTCGGTCGCCCGCAGCGGCGAGGCGAACGGCTCGTTGCGGCGAGCGAGGTCCGGGCAGTAGCAGTCCCAGAACCAGGCCATCGCCTTGGCGGTGAGGAAGTAGCCCTCGGCGAACTGCGCGTACGAGCCGGTGTCCATCGCCGCGTCGGTGACCGGGTAGTACATCGACTGGTGGACGAAGCGCACGTCGCCGCGCTCGCGCGCCATGAGCGTGATCGCGGCGGTCATGTCGCCGCCGACCGAGTCGCCGGCGATCGCCATCCGCTCGGGATCGAGCCCGTGCGCGGCGCCCTCGCGGACGATCCAACGGGCTGTCGCGTAGCCCTGCTCGATGGCGACCGGGTACCGGGCGAACCGTCCGGGCCGCCCCCGTAGGTCGCTGCCGTCCTGGAAAGTGCTCGCGTCCCCCGACAAGGCGGCCGGCACCGACGTGGTCCGGTCGATGGCCGAGCGCGCCGGGGCCACCATCACCGAAGTCGAGGGCTCGCACGTGATCATGATCTCCCGGCCAGACGTCGTCGCCGACGTGATCAAGACCGCGGCGGCGGCGGTCGGTCGCCCTGTCGCCGCCACGGCGGATAGACGGGCGTAGGCTGCGCCGCCGCAGCACGGGACCACCGGCACTTCGCTCAAAGACGACGGCGGTCCCTCTCGACGCACCACGGGACCTCCTGCGGCATCGCCTCCGACGCGGCCGACGTGCCGATGCGCCTGCGTCCGCCGAGAGCGTGGCTCAGGAGCAGCGCATGACGGCGCTCGCCCTGCGCGTCTACCGGGCCGTCGCCGGCGCCGTCTGACTAGCGCAGACGGTCCTCGACCGCACGCAGCGGGGCGTCCATGTCGCCGAGGCGCTCGTCGGCCGGCGGGTCGCCGTGGCGGCGGCGGCGGCCGGCGTGGCCGGCGCAGCGCAGGCCCGGGCCCTCAGATCGCCTTGTCGATGATTGCGCGCATCTCCTCGCCCGAGAACGCGCGCAGCGTTTTCGTCCGGATGTTCCCCAGGGAGCCGACGGCGAGCAGGGCCGCGGTAGCCGTCTCGTCGTCGGGCGCGTCCAGGATGCCGACGATGTCGTGCGCTCCGAGAGTCCAGTAGATGTCGACGAAGCGGACGCCCATCTTCTCGAACGTCTGTTGGGCGGCCTCGAAGCGATCCACGGTCTCGTGGAAGCTCTCTGCTCCCTTCTGGGTCCAGTCGATCAACGACACATACCTCGGCACGGCGTCACCTCCCGGTTCGCTTGATCGCCCCGAATCATCGCCGAACGGCGGCATGCGTGCACGGCGTCCCAGCCAGCGCCGTTGCAGCAGACTTCCGGCCGGGTGGGTCGGCCGGGATAGATGTGCTGACGACGTGGCGGCGACGCTGCTGCTGCGCAGCCTGGCGGAGGCGGGACGCTGGGCGCCGCGCCACCCGTGCTGGGGGATCCCCCGCACGGCTGACCGGCATGACCTGAGGGGCTTGCCGCCCGCATATTGACCTTATGCTGCGATCAAGCGAAATGACTCACCGCGACCGCATCGAAGCGGAGGTACCGGATGGTCGCGCGAGCCGAGGCGGCCGCGGCGACCGCGCGAGCGGATGCTCGCCGCCGCGTGGCGGCACTTCTCCGAGCGGCCCGTACGAGGAGCGTCCGGCTCGCCGACGTCGCGGCGGACGCGGGCGTCACCGTGCAGACCGCTCCACGCCCGCTTCGGCACGAAGGACTCAGCTGTTCGTCGCCGCATGGGCGCTGGACGATCGGGCCCGAGGGCGCGCGGCGCGACACGGCTCCGGTCGGCGACGTCCGCACGGCGGTGCGGCTGCTGTACGACAGCTACGAGCTGCGCGGCGACGCGGCGCTGCACCTGCTGGCCGAGGAGGATCGGATCCCCGCCGTCCGCGAGATGACCGACAGCCGGCCGCGCCTGGCACCGCGCGTGGGTCGAGCGGACGTTCGCGCCGCTGCTCGACGGCCTGTCCGGGGCGCGAGCGGGAGCGACGGCTGACGGCGCTCGTCGTGGCGACGGACCTCCTCGTCTGGAAGCTGCTCCGCCGCGAGATGGGACTCGGCCGCACGACGGCCGAGCGGATCGTGACCGAGATGGTCACCGCATGGAAAGGGAGCGCCGTGATGGCGCGACTTCTGGCCTACACCTCCCCGCCCCCGGGCAGCTCTTCCCGGTCGTCGACATGCTGCTCGAGCTGCGCCGCCGCGGCCACGAGGTCCACGTGCGCACGCGGCCGGACGGACGTCGAGCGGCTCGGCGCGCTCGGGCTTGCAGACCGCCGCCGGTCGACCCGCGCATCGAGGCGATCGAGCTCGACGACTGGCAGGCGCGGACGCAGGTCGATGCGCTGCGGCGGATCATGCGCTGGTACGAGGAGAACCAGCCAGCTCGAGATCGCCGACATGCGGTCGGCGATCGACGAGGTGCGCCCGGACGCGCTGCGTCGTCGACGTCCAGAGCGAGGGCGCCGGCTACGTCGCCGAGGCCTCGGGGCTCCCGTGGGCGACCTACTGCCCGTATCCGCCGGCGTTGCGCTCCGCCGACGCGCCGCCGCACGGCCTGGGCTTCGCGCCGGCGCGCGGCGCCCCCGGCCGCGCGCGCGACCGCGTCTGGCACGCGGCTCGGCGACGCAGCCTGCTCGCCCCGCACGTGGCGAAGCGCAACGAGGTCCGGGCCGGGCTCGGCCTCCCGCCGCTGCGCCACTTCGACGACCAGTGGCGCAAGGCGCCGCGGTTCATCGCCTTCACCGCCGAGCCGTACGAGTACCCGCGCAGCGACTGGCCGCCGTCGGTCCGGCTCGTCGGACCGGGCACCTGGGAGCCGCCGGCCGATCCGCCGGACTGGCTCGCGGGCGAGACCCGCCCGATCGTGCTCGTGACGACGTCGACGGCCTACCAGGCCGACGAGCGCCTGATCACCACGGCGCTCGAGGCGTTCGCGGGCGAGGACGTGGCGCTGGTCGTGACGACCGCCGCGATCGACCCCGCGCCCTTCGCGCCGCCCGCGAACGCGCGCGTCGAGCGCTTCCTGCCCGCACGGCCCGATCATCGCGCGCGCCGCGTGCGTCGTCTCCCACGGCGGGCAGGGGACGACCCAGCGCGCGCTCGCGGCGGGCGTGCCGGTCTGCGTCGTGCCGTTCTGCCGCGACCAGTTCGACGTCGCCCGCCGGGTCGAGATCGCGGACGCCGGCGTCCGGCTGCACCACAAGCGCCTGTCGCCCGAACGCCTGCGGGCGGCGGTCCAGGCGGCGATCGGCAAGCGGGCGGGCGCCGAGCGCGTCGCGCGCGGCGTTCGCCGCGGCGGGCGGCGCCGTCCGCGGCGGCCGACGCCGTCGAGGAGGTCGCGCCCGCGGTCGTCGCGGGGACCGTCGCGCCCTGACCCTACCCGGACTGCCGCGGCCGCCGGTGCCGCGACCGGCCGGTGACGCGCGCGCGGACTGGAGACCTGCTGCCGGCTGCCGTTCCCGGGCGCGGCGCTGTGATGGGCGAACAGCTGCCCGACGGGCTCGCCCGGCGCGAGCACGGCACGGCGCGACGCGGCGAGGGGGCGCCGTCGGCCTCCGGCCCTCCAATCCCACACGGCCGGGCGCTCGTCGGCCAGGCCGACCCGCTCGAGGGAACGAGACGGGAACATCAGGCGTTCCTGGTGCGGGCGCGTCAGGGCATCCGCCGTGGCGATCGCCAACGCCTTTTAGCAGGACATTCGACACCCTAAAGGACCCTCGGACGCCCTCCCGTTCCCTCGGCGAGAGCGCATGGTAAGGAAGGGGTCTCCGGTTCGAGTCCGGAAGAGGGCTTGTCGGGAAGGTCCTGCTAGTCGCGGGTTTCGCTGCTGAGGTCAGGGGAGCCGGACCTCGTGCCGCGCTGGGAGCTCCTCGTCGAGCACGTTGAGGAGGACCGCTCCGCCGAGGAACGCGGCGAGCAGGGTCAGCGTGAGGGTCGTGTCGGGCACCAGGAGCGCGAGCACCCAGCCACCGATCGCCCCAGCGCTGAGCGCCAGGCGAGCATGCGGGTGCTCGGCGAGGCGCTGCGGGAACTGGTTGCGCAGGAGGCGGTCGCTCGAGACGAGGTGCAGCGCGAGGATCACGCAGAACACGGCGGCCAGCGCGGGACTCGTCTGCAGCCTGAGCGGCACGAGATAGACGATGAGGGCGCTGTAGACGCTGAAGCCGGCGACATGGGCGGCGAAGACGGCGGGGGACGGCTCTCTGCCATCGCCGCGTGGCTGCTCGGCCGCCCATTGGAGGACGAAGAAGACGAAGAACCCCAGCAGCGCGACGAGGAACACGCCGACCTCCGTCGCGGCCGCGTCGCCGAGATCGTCCTGGAGCTTCTCCGCGACCTGCTGGTTGCCGCGCGCGAGTTCGGGCAGCACGTGCACGAACACGTAGGCGGCGGCCAGTCCGCCTGAGAGCGAGGTCCCGGAGGCGGCCTCGATGCCCGGGACTGCACGCAGCCTCGGCCCGAGGGCGTGCAGCGCCGCGACGATCGCGGCGAAGACGAGGGCGAGGAGGAGGCTGGCGTCGTGGCTCACCGGTCGATCGCCGCCGGACGATTCTCGGTCGCGTCAGCGTTCGCTGCCGCGCGATTCTCGACGACGGCACTGGTTGTGCCCGTACGTCGCGTGGCGTACCTCGTCGATGTTCTCGAGCTTCGAGCCGAGTGCGCCGGCGACCGTGCCGATCGCCGCGCCGAGCCAGGCGAGCGCCGCGTACGCGCCGATCCCTGCGTCGTGGCCGGCGTTGTCCTTGAAGACGCCGCCTTCGATGAGCAGCGCCGCGACCCCGTAGAGCAGCACGAACATCGCTGCGTAGCCGCAGAGCGACCGCGACGCCCAGCGTGAGCCCCGTCGCGGCGTTGTAGAGCGCTGCGTCCTTGGGGCGCCTGCCGTTTTCGGCCTTCTCCCAGAGGTCGTGGCCGATGATCAGCCATGCGACCATCGCGGTGACGGCGCAGACCATGATCGCGCCGAGTCGCGGCCAGCCGAGCTGGCCGCTGAGCTGCCAGATCGACGTGCTCAGCAGCGCGTAGGCGCCGGTTCCGAAGGCCGCCACGACCGCGCTCGACAGCCCGCTGAACGCGCGCCACGGGCGGTTGGCCCGGACCATCCCGCTCAGCAGCCGGAGATGCCCGAGCCCTGCCGGCATGACGTAGCGGACGTTCCGCGCGCGCGTCGGGGACCGTCTCGCGACGGACGGGCGCGAGGACCCTCGTGGGCCGACGCCCGTTGAGCTGGTTATGCCCCTCGAGCGCCTCCTCGGCGATGTCGCCGATCAGCGCGACGGCCGCCTTGCGCACGCGGGGCTTCAGGAGCGTCGCACCGAAGGCGGGGATGTTCACGACGGCGACCTTGTCGTGTCTGTCGACGGCGGCGACGAGCGGCTTCGCCCCGTCACGCAGGGGGACGTCGGTGAGGCAGATCGCGGCGTCCCAGCCTTCCGCGCTCCGCGCCTGGCTACCCGCGTCGAGGATCTCCTCGACGCCCTCACGGCCTGCGAGCAGGGGCTCCTCGGCGAGCGTGACGCGCCAGCGGCCGTCGTGGTGGCGGTCGAGCAGCTCCGGCAGCTGCTCTGCGAGGTCGACGGCGATCTGCGCCGGCAGCTCAGGCGCTGCAACCAGCCCCACGCACATCGTTCGCGCGCGGTGGTTGCTTCTCGCCGTCGATCGAGTGAGGACCGACATGAACCTGTACCTACCCAGGTTCTCGCGGGGTAAGGCCGGCGCGCTGTGAAGCATGCGCCGGTGTCGGCGTACCGGGATGCGGGCACCACTCACCGCATGCTCGACCGCGGCACGGTCCGGCTGGGGCTGATCGCCTGCGGGGAGCTACCAGAACGGCTCGCGGGGCAGCTTGTCGAGGATCTGCCGCGCGCGCTGGCCGAGCGGGTCTGCTCCGACCTCGCGTGGGAGGTCCCCCGCGTGACCGACCCGCTCGCAGCGGATCCGCGCTCTGACGGCACCGACATGGTCGACGCTGCGCGCCGCCGGATGCTGCGCGAGGGCTGGGACCTGGCCGTGTGCCTGACCGATGTGCCGCTGCGCATCGGCCGGCGTCCGATCGTCGCCGATGCGAGCGCCACGCACGGCGTCGCGGTGCTCTCGCTTCCGGCGCTGGGAGCCGTGCAGTTGCGCCGCCGGGCATGCGACGCCGTGGTGAGGCTCGTCGACGGCCTGATGAGCGAGAGCCTCGAGCTCGGGCAGGCGTCAGGCGGCCGCCGCTCGCGCGTCGGGCGCCGGCTCGGCGAGCTGGCCGCCTCGACGCGGACGGTGCGGCCCGGCGAGCCGGATGTGGACGTGCGGTTCGTCGCCGCGGTGGTCCGCGGCAACCTTCGCTTGCTGTCGGGCATGCTGCGGGCGAACCGGCCGTGGCGGCTGGCAGCGCGCCTGTCACGCGCACTCGCCGCCGCGCTCGCCGCCGTGGCCTTCGCGCTGGTCACCTCCGACATCTGGCGGCTGGCCGACGCGTTGGGACCCTTGCGACTCGCGGTGCTTGGGATCGCATCGGTGGCGCTGACTGTCGTGGCGCTGATCGTCGCGCACGGCCTGTGGGAGCGCTCAGCACAGAACCGCGCCCCCGAAAGGATCGTCCTGTTCAACGTCGCCACAGCTCTGACGCTGGCTCTGGGCGTGGCGGCGCTGTACGCGGCGCTGTTCGGGTTGACGCTCCTCGGCGCTGGGCTCATGCTCGACAGTGCGGTGCTGGACCGGGCGGTCGGTCATGACGTCGGGCTCCGCGACTACGCGGAGTTGGCGTGGATGATCGCGTCGCTCGCGACGGTCGGCGGAGCACTCGGTTCGGCCCTCGAGAGCGACGCCGCCGTCCGCGAGGCGGCCTACGGCTACCGGCCCGAGCGGCTCACCGAGCGCGAGAGCGATGCGGTGTGAGTGGGCCAGCGGCTACGCGGTCGTCACCGCCTCGGACTCTGATTCGCGCTCCTGCCCGGCCTCTCCGGTCACCTCGAACTGCAGCGCGCCGTCGGCCAGGTCGACCCGGACGTGCTGTCCCGGTTCGATCTCCCCGGCGAGCAGGCGCTCGGACAGCGGGTCCTCGAGCAGGCGCTGGATCGCGCGCCTCAGCGGGCGGGCCCCGTACTGCGGGTCGTACCCCGCGTTCGCCAGGTACTCGACGGCCTCGTCGGAGACCTCCATCGACCCTTCGGCCGCGCCGGCACCCACGACCGTGTGCAGCTCATCGATGAACAAGATCAGCTCGCGCTCGTGTGCGGTGACCTCGCGGCTCCTCTCGACCGAAGCGGCCTGGGCGTCCATCGTCGCGCGTGCGAGGTCCGGTGGGCCGTGGGCGAAGCGGAGCCCCCTGGCTGTCCGCGCATATCTCTAGCGTCGGGCCGATGTCCGATGTCGTCAGCGAGCTCCTCGCCACAGAGGCGGCGCTGGACAAGCTCGGCGCTCGGAGCATCTCAGCCGACGAGGCCGGGCAGCTCGCGCGCAACCGCCACGTCACTGTGAGTAATCCGCGCGCTGGTGGCCGGGCGCCCGACAAGCGACGGTTGATGATCGGGATGACCGACGGCGATCGCGCGTTGACCCTGGTCATCGAACGCACCCACGAGCCGACGACCTGGCTCATCGTGACGGGCTGGAGCTCGACGGACGTCGAGCGTACCCTGTTGGACAGATAGCGATGAGCATCGATCCGTGGACAGCACCCGATCCTCAGCCCGGCGACTTCGACGCCGATCTTCGCGACATCGACGCGCGACACCTCGAGCGGCACGCGGGCGATCCTGACGCGAAGCTGCGCATCCTCCTCAGCGTCGAAGGCGAGGACGCCCAGCGGCTCGAGCGCCTCGCGGAGGCGCGCGGCCAGAAGCCCGGCGACGTCGTCGCCGAACTGCTCCGCGACGCCGACCGCCCGGCGGCGTAGCGGCGCGACCGAGCGCACGTCCTCCGCGGCTTCGCGCAGCGGGCCCAGATCAGGCCGCCGGCAAGACATCGACAGCGCGCAGCTTCCGCGCAGTCACTCGTCGCCAGCTTGGCATTCGGCTGCCCTCGCCAGCCCACCCCGCCGCCGCGTCAGCCCGATGAACGCTGGGCTCAGGTGGGCTGCGGTGTGCTCCCGTGGCGCGGGGCACTTTCATGGTAAGGAAGGGGTCGCCGGTTCGAGTCCGGCAGAGGGCTTCGTCGGATTCCGCGGCTGCGACTCGCTTTCAGCGCTCACTGGCCGCTGCATCGATGACGAGCAGCCCCTCGGGGGTGCCACGGGGGTGACAGCACGTCCAGGAATTCGGCTGAGGCACCCCCCACCCGTTTTCCTCTTCGCCGGGTCTGATCGGTCGAGCGTCCGCACGACGTAGGCCCTCTGCCCGCATCGCTTCTCAGTGGGCAATTGCTTCCGGGGCGACGAGACTCGGCGTGCGCTTCCGTTTGTCGTCCAAAGCGGAAGCCGGCCGATTACGGCGAGACCGACAAGGCAGGTGAGACGAGGTTTCTAGGGCTGCCGGCTCAGTAGCGTGGCGGCCACGCGCTCCGGTGCCTCGAGCGGCGGCCAATGCGCAACGTCCTCCAGCGCCGTGAACGGCGCGTCCGGCAGTCGCTCGCGGATGCGCTCGGCCATGTGCGCGCCGGAGACCGGGTCGAGCATTCCCCAGACGAAGGTCAGCGGCACGTCGGTCGTTTCGAGTACCTGCGTCCAGCGCTCGGCGTTCTCGCGGCGGTCCTCGATGTAGCGGATCAGGAGATGCGTGTTCTCGCTGTCCGTTGTGCAGGTGGAAGCTCTGCCAGATCCCGGCGGCGTCGGCAGCCGAGTCGTACCCCTCCGGGAATGTCGGCGCGAGGCCGGCCATGAACAACTCGCCGTTCATCGCGGCGCTTATCTGCGGCCCCTGCTCCGGATCGAGTAGGGCCACCTGCGCGGGCTGGGGCCGGTGCAGGTCCGGGTAGAGGCCGCCGTTCATGAAGTGGAGCGCGCGCACGTCGACCGCGAGCGTGCCGGCCGCGCGCCGCGTCAGGAGCTCCTGCGCGACGCTGACCGAGTAGTCGTGTGCCACGACCACCGTCGACTCGATCCCCTCGCGCTCCCACAACGCCTCGACCAGGTCCGCCTGCTCGAGCAGCGAGTAGCGGTGCTCGCGCGGCTTGCTGGAGGCGCCGAAGCCGAGCAGGTCGGGCATCGTGAGCGCGTAGCGCTCGGCCAGGGCAGGGGCGATCTTCGCCCAGTCGTGCGATGAGCTGGGGAACCCATGCAGCAGCGTCATGGACGGCCCCGACCCCTCGCGGCGAACGAACACGCCCTGCTCGGTTCCGCTCAGCTCCAGCGGAACCAGCTCGCCGCCTGACCACCAGTCCTGCACCTCCACGGGGCGCAGTATGCCGGGTAGCGAGCAGCTACCGCTCTTCGTCCTCGGTGGAGTCATGGGCATGGGAAGCGTTGGCCTGGGCGACGCTCGTCATTCGATCGGGGGCGGAATAGGCGTCCTCGTTGTACGCCTCCTGCGACCACGGCTTCCCGGTTCGGCCCGCGAGGACGAGCGCGTCGGCGGAGGGGCGGCCGGAGGCCAGTCGCCACTCTCCGGAGATCTTTGCGCGCTAACGGCCAGCAGGCGCACGCTGCGCCGACGGCCTGGGCACGGGGGCGCAGCAAGAGCTGGTCGCGGAAGGCTCCGCGTGGGCGGAAGCGCGACGGAGGGCGGGCCGGCAGTCCTGGACCGTTCGCCCGGGCCGCGCAGGCTGCAGGCGACGCCGTACACCCTGCGCCACTCGTTCTGCTCTCTCCTCCTGCACGAGCGGCGGAGCGTCATCTACGCACTCGCCGCGCGGGTCGCAGACCTCACGCATCGCTTCGATCGTCGTGGGCGCAAGCGGCCGGACCTCACGAGCCAGGCGCGCTGTAAGGAGGCGGACGGTGCGCACGGGGTTGGCCGGAATGTGCCCCACTCCACCGCGCGCTGCACGATGCTCCCGAGCAGCGTCAGGGCCTTGCGCCGGGACGCTGGACCGACGCCCGCGGATAGACGAAGGACGACGCGAGGGCGTCGTCCTTCGTCGTCGCGGGCGAACCAGCGCCGCGTCGGTCAGTGGGCGTAGTGCTCGAAGCGAGCGAGCATGACGCCGACCATGGCGGGGATCATCACGACGTGCTGGATCAGCAGGACCGAGTCGGCGGCGACGAGACCGAGCAGGTGGAGTCCAATCACGATCGCGGTCGGGACGATCATCGAGCCGGCCATCTCCACGTTGTGGCGGGCGCCGTGCCCGCGGTAGTGCATCCACCACACCATCGGAGCCGTCATGTTGAAGGCCATGATGCCGGCCATCACGTTCGCGGACGCGTCGTCCAGGCTCGCGCCGGACAGCGAGAGCACGCCCTCGAGCGCGCCGCCGAGCACGACCATGCCGGCGATCATCGCGATCATCATTTCGGCGAGATGGAAGGACCACGCGCGCCAAGGACCACGACGTCGCGCTGTCGCAGCGTCGGCCGGGTGGTAGAGCGTTGAGTCGGTGTTGAAAGCGGTCATTTTCTCTTCCTCGCTAGCGGTGACGAGGGCGCAAAGGTACATACCCCCGGGGGGTTCCGCGGTGAGGGCAGCCACACAATGACCGGCGGCGACCCGACCAACGTCCACGCGACGTTCGTGTTTGCAGACATCGCCGGGTTCACGGCGCTCACCGAGGCCCACGGCGACCAAGATGCCGCCGCCCTGGTCGCCGATTTCTGCCGGGCGGTGCGCGCCGAACTGCCGGCCAGCGGCGGCAGCGAGGTCAAGACGATTGGCGACGCCGTGATGCTGGCGATCCCCGACCCCGCCGGGGCGATCCTGCTCGGCCTGCGCGTCACGCACGAGCTGATGCGCGGGCACGGCGCACCTGCCGTTCGCGTCGGCCTCCATCACGGTCCGGCCATCGAACGCGAGGGCGATTACTTCGGCGCGGCGGTCAACCTGGCGGCGCGCGTGTCAGGCGAGGCCAGCGGCGGCGAGGTGCTCCTCACCGGCCAGACGGCGGCGCTCGCGCCCGAGCTCGAGGGGGTGCTCTACGAGCCGCGCGGCCGCCGCGAGTTGCGCAACGTGCGCGAGCCCGTCGAGCTCTTCGCGGCCGTCCGGGCCGGCGAGGCGAGCACGCACGACCTCCCCTGCGACCCGGTTTGCCGCATGGCGGTTGATCCGGAGCGCTCGGCTGGGCGCCTCAGCTACGAGGACACGGCCTACTTCTTCTGCTCGCTCGTCTGCGCCGCCGAGTTCGCGCGCCACCCCGAGCGATTCACGCGATAGAGGGCGTGCGCGCGACCGTAGGCCTGCCGCGTCCCCTCCCGCTCCGATCCCCGCCTTTTCGAACGGCGCGCGCTGAAGCTGGATTCGGCGACGTCGGCTGTCGTCGAAGACGCTGGCGAGCAGCGCCGCGCCGCCTCGGTCGCATACCTCCTCCACGGCCCAGAAGCTGAAGCCGGAGCTCATCCGCGACGCCGGGCTCTATCTCCCGCTCGGTCTCCTCGAGGTCGGCACGGGCCCGCTTCCGACGTGCTCCATGACCTCCGGGTCCGAGTAGACGGCGTGGATCGCGGCGCGTCGCTGGGCGCGAACGGCCGCAGCTCGAGGCGAGCGGTCCTCAAGCGTGCGCGGGCGCCGGCTTCGTGCGCTGGTACGAGGCGATCTGGTCCGCGATGTGGCGAGCGTCCTCGTGGACCCAGCCGAGCAGCGCCGAGCCGCGCGTGTAGAGCCACTGGAGGCCGAGGAAATACAGGCCGGGTGCCGAGGTGACGCCGCGGCGGTGCTCCGCGCGGCCGCCGTCGTCGAACACCGGCGCGTCGACCCACGAGTGGTCGACGCGGAAGCCCGTGGCCCAGACGACCGCGTCGACCGTCAGGTGCTCGCCGTCGCTGAACGTGACCTCGGAGCCGGCGGCCTCAACGACGCGGGGATGGAGCTGCACGCCGCGCCGGCGGATCCCGCGCGGGCTGGAGCCGATCAGGAAGTCGCGATGCTGCATCCGCGACCCGAGCCGTGTCTCTACGTGCTTGCGCATCAGGCCGAGCCCCTCGAGATGGCGGAAGAGGTCGCGGCCGAGGAACCGCTGCGGAAGCGGCATCTGGCGTGAGCCGACGGCGAGGTGCACCTCGCGCCCCGACGCGGCGAGCTCCTCGGCGATCTGGAACCCGGTGTTGCCGCCGCCGACCACGAGCACGCGCCGTCCCGGGAGGCTCTCCGGGTTGCGGTACCCGGTGCTGTGCATCTGCGCGACATCAGGGCCCAAGCGCCTCGCTGCCTCCGGGACGAACGAAACCTGAAACGGACCTGTGGCGATGACGACCTGATCCGCTTCGTAGGAGCGATCGCCCCCGACCTCGACGACGTAGCCGTCGCCGGCCTGGCGGACCGCGGTCACCCGGCTGTTGAGCTCAACCGGCAGGTCGCGAGCGTAATCCTCGAGATATGCGACCACCTCGTCGCGCGTCGGATAGTCGTCCGGGTCGCCGGGGAACGGCTTGCCGGGCAGGCCGTCGCGGCGCACCGGCGTGAACAGCACCAGCGAGTCCCAGCGATCTCGCCACGTCGCCGCCGGCCTGTCTGCAGCCTCGAGGACGACGAAGTCGCGGCCCTGCTCGGCCAGGTAGTGGCCCATCGCCAGGCCCGCCTGGCCCCCACCGACGACGACGACCTCCCGCCGGGCGCTCACGCCGTCACCTCGAAGCTGAACATCATCCCGCTCTCGTGGTGCTCGGCGATGTGGCAGTGCGCCATCCAGCGTCCGACGTTCGTGACGTCGAGCAGGATGTCGACGGTCTCGCCCGTGGTGATGAGCACCGTGTCCTTCCACACCAGGTTGCTCTCGGGCTCCCCGTCTCGCGCGAGGACCAGGAAGCGGCCCGCGCCGTGGACGTGGAACGGGTGGTGCATCGGATGGTCGGAGTCCATCTCGTTGACCAGCCGCAGCTTCACACGGTCACCGACGCGGAACTGCCACTCGATCTGATGGTTCTCGGCGCCCGTGGCGCGGTCGACGAGCTTCCACCTGGTATTCGCCGGCGTCGTCAGGCGGTTGACGTCGACCATGTCGTCCTCCCACTCGATGCCGCCGGCCGCGGCATGGTCGTGGTGGCCGTGCTCGTTCGCGTCTCCGTGGCCGTGGTCGCCGTGCTCGTGCATCTCGCCGTGCCCCTCATGGCCGTGCTCATGCGAGCCAGCGGCCTCAGCGACGAGCTGCGACGGCAGCAGCTTCATGCCGCACTCCGGGCAGCGGCCAGGCTCTTGGCTGACCACCTCGGGATGCATGGGGCAGGTGTAGGTCGTCGCCGCCGGCATGAGCTTCATCCCGCACTGGGGGCAGCTGCCGGGCTCCTCGCTGACGACCTCCGGATGCATCGGGCACGTGTAGACCACCGGGCCCTCAGGCGCCTCGAAGTCCATCTCGGCGACGAAGGCGAGCGTCTTGTCGGCCTCGGCCTCCAGGTACTCGGCGAGCCGCTCGCGCTCCGCCGCGAGCTCGGGTGCCGTGCGCTGCGTCTGGAATCGGTCGGCATACGACGGTGACGCCGGCTCATCGGACACGTCGATGGTGGCGAGCGTGTACGTCTTGTCGGGCGTCCGGTGCTCGAGCGTCAGCTGGCCCGGCTCGTCGAACAGCACGTCGATCACGACCCGCTCGGACGGTGCCAGCACCACCTCCTCGACGAACTCCTCGTGCTCGTAGCGGCCGCTGTCGCCGCCGACGAGCTTCATCCGCGCGCCCGGCAGCGCCACCTTGAAGACACGCGTGTTCGCCGTGTCCGTGAGGTAGAACCGGACGACCTCGCCGCGGTTCGCGGTCAGCGACAGCTCCGGCTCCCCCGAGACGAGCAGGACGTCGCCGAAGCGACCCATCGCCGCATAGTTGGTCTCCGTGCGGCTGAACGGCGCCACCTTGCCGTCCTCGAGCAGGATGTCGTCAAGCGTCAGGACGACCTCGCGATTCACCGGCGGCCAGTACTCGGGATCTGCCGGCTCCACGAGCACGTTGCCGTACAGGCCAAGCTCCTGGCCGTAGTCCTCGCGGACGTGCGGGTGGTACCAGTACGCGCCCGGGTCCGGGAATGCGACGCGCGCGGTGAAGCGCCCGCCCACGGGGATCAGCGCCTGTGTCTCGTGCGTGCCGTCGTAGCGGTTCTCCAGGCGCAGTCCGTGCCAGTGGACGGTCGTGTCGTGGTCGCCCTGGTTCTCGATGTCGACGTCGACCTCGGAGCCCTCGCGGACCCTGAGCGTCGGTCCTGGGATCGAGCCGTTGTAGGCGAGCATCCGCACCGTGGCGTCGCCGATCCGCTTGGTGACCGGGGCGATCCGCAGCTCGAAGCGCTCGCCTTCGGCGAGCTCCACGACGTCTGAACGACGGGCAGCCGGCAGGCCGGCGGTCTCAGTCGGGAACCGATCCATCGAGGTCACGTCTCCTCCTACTCGCTCGCGTCTGCCGAGCCTAACGACGCTCGCTGAAGCGCCGCGGACGTAGTGTCAGGGGTTTGACCGGCGCGTCGTGAGAGGATCGGCCGATGCGGATCGCGTACGTCGTCATCCCGGTGGCCCGACGCCGACGTCCACTTCGTCGCAAGCTCGCCCGAGCCGGTGCGAGCCGATCGTGGCCTCACGGTGATCCCGACCGACACGCCGGTCACCATGCCGCAGCCGGACCTCATCGTCGTCCCGGGCACCCAGAACCCGGTGCCCGTCTTGAGCGACGAGGTGCTGATCGGTTGGCTGCGGACGGCCGCGCCCGCTGGCAGCGCGTCTGATTGGCCGAGCATCGTGGCACCGTCCTGCCTCCCATCTCGGTCGTGCAGGTCGGTGAGTCATACGCCGTCCGCGACGGCCACCATCGTGTTGCTCGCGAAGGCGTCCGGCGCGCTGACGGTCAACGCGGTGGACGACGCCGGCTAGCGGCCCGCGGGCGACATCCATCGGCGTGCTTGTCCCCGCCACCTGACCGCGACACCACCGAACTGAGAGGCTCATGAGCCAGCCACGACCCACCGATCCGATTGGATCCATTGGATGGACCGAACGCACCGGGGGAGTGCTGACCGCTCGGGAATGCCTAACACTTGCCCGGCCCCTGCTGCGGGGGGAGCTCAGCATTCTTGCCGGCCGTCTCGCGATGGTGCTCCGAATGCACTCGGGACGCCGGAGTTCCATCGATCCGGCGAGCCTCGTGCCTCCCGACTCCCCTCTCGCAAGAGATGCCGAGGTCGCCGCGCAGGACCTCTTGACACCGGCACTCCTCAACCATTCCAGTCGTGCCTACACGTGGGGCGCGGCCATCGCCGCACTTCACGGGATCACGTTCGACCGTGAGCTCCTGTACCTGGCTGCAATGTTCCACGACACCGGGATCCCGAGCCCGGTGCCCGACGTCGACTTCACGGTTCGCAGCGCCGCGTTGGCACGCGAGTTCACCGACAGCCACCACGTGCCCGCCGATCTCCGCGAGCTGGTTACAAACGCGATCGCCATGCACTACACCCCCGGCGTTGGCCTCGAATCCGGTGCCGAGGCCTACCTCCTATCTGCCGGCGCAGCCGTCGATGTGTTCGGCCTACGAAGCAACGAGATACCCGATGCAGTCCGCCAGAGCGTCATCCAGGAGCACCCGCGGTTGGGCTTCAAGCGGGAGTTCGCCGGGCTTCTCCGAGCCGAGGCCAAGCAAGTCCCTCGTGGCCGCGCCTGGTACCTGCACCGCTTCGCCATGAGCGACCTAAGCATTCGGCTCGCGCCCTTCCGTGGTTGATGTGACGGCAACCGGCAAGGGGTGCGGGCCCGCAGTCCGAAGTCTGTCGTGAACTGAAGACCGCTGGCTTGCTGGCGATCGGGCCTCTGGGTTTGATGGCGGGAGGCCCTGAAGATCACTTCACCGACAGCCGTGAGCTGTATGTGCTGGTCGAAGGCGACGAATGGGCGCATGTGGAGGCCCTTGATCCCGACGCCGGTTACTGGGCCCGCCGATTTGCGCAACTCGTCAACTGGCGGGCGCGGGGCGAGAAAGCCGTGATCGAGCCGTCGTCCCTTCAGCGGCGGAACTCGTCGAGCAGCTCAAGGAAATCGCGCGCCTGAGGGCGGACGGCGCCGCTCACCGAGAGCGAGTTCGAGGCAGTCAAGGCGAGGCGCGGTCGCGTTAGGGCATCCGCGTGTCCATCGTCAATGCCTATTAGCAGGACATTCGACACCCTAACGGACCCTTGGACGCCCTCCCGTTCCCTGCCGGGAGCGCATGGTAAGGAAGGGGTCTCCGGTTCGAGTCCGGAAGAGGGCTTCGTTGTTGCGGGCGTTTCTCCGTTCGGCGTCGTCGGCGGCTCGGGCGGCGGATACCAGACGGTACGCATTCGCGGCGCGCGGTGAGGATCTGCGTCTCGGCAGGGACGCGCTCGCCAGTTGCGCCAGTCGTGCTCCTTGAACGCGACGCCGGCCGCGGTCGGGACCACGAGCTCGTCGGTCTCCGCGTACGCAAAAGCAGCAGCACCTGAGCCGGAGACCCGGCGGGCGACCGCGGGGTCTCCGGTGAAGCGACGGGCACGCCCGTCAGGTGGGCGAGACGACGACGTTCTTGACGTCCGCCATGTAGCGCCCGGCGGCGGTGGATGCTTCGTCGGGGGTGGAGCCGGACTGGCGGGCGTCGAGGTAGGCGGCGTACCAGTCCCACCAGTCGTGGGGTGGGGCGACGGCCTCGAACCCGCCGTGGCCGAGGGCGGTTTCGCGGAGTAGCTGTGCGAGGTCTGCGACGTTCATCGCTCACACCCGCCCGGGGAGCCGCTCCGTGACCTCCTGGAGCTGCCAGGTGTTGCCGTCGGGGTCCGCGAAGGACGCCCGGCTGAGGTAGGAGCGGCGCTCGGGGTCGATACCGGGCCGGCGGCCCTCGCCGGGCACGTCATGCCAGATCTCGCTGACCTCTGCGCCGCGGCCGATCAGCTCGTCGCGGGCGGCCTCGATGTCCTCGACGATCAGCAGCAGCCCCGACAGCGGCTCGGTCATCGTCGCCCTGCTGCCCTTCCCGAACTGGATCGAGGCCGGCGAGCCCGGCGGGGTGAACTGCACGCCGCGGATGCCGGGGGCGGGCTCGAAGTCAATGTCGAGACGCCAGCCGAGGCGCAGGTAGAACGCCTTGGCGCGGTCGACGTCCGCGACCGGCAGTGTCGTGACCTCGAACCGCAGCGGTACGGTCGAGACCTCGGGCGCCTCGGTCGCGGTGTTGCTGTGCTCTCTGGTGCTCATGTTGACCTCCGTCAGGTCGGTTGGTGTTACCTGTTGACTGCGTGGCCCCGAGCCAGCTCGCCCAACATCGAGGCCAGGTCCATCTCCGCGTCGCGGGTCTGGAGACCGCTCCGGAGCGCGGCTGCGAGCAGGCCTTGCGCCTCGGGCTTGCGCACCGCCTCGGCGAAGAGGTCGGAATCGCGACGGAAGTCCTCGGCCGGCGCGAGCGCGACTGCGTTGACGCGCTGCTTGACCACGGCATGCCCGGCGGCCGGGAACGTGGCGACCCGCTGCGCGAGCGAGCTGACGAAGTCGCCGAGCTCCTCCGCGGGCAGGGCCCGGTTGATCCAGCCGTACCGCTCGGCCAGGTCGGCGTCGTAGTCGGCGGCGCTCAACATCACCTCGAGGGCTCGTGAGCGGCCCATCAGGCGCACCAGGTGTTGGGTGGCGCCCCCACCGGGCAGTACACCGAACGCCGGCTCGAACTGACTGAAGATCGCCGACTCTCGCGCCGCGAACCGCATGTCGGTCGCCAACACGAACTCGCTGCCGACGCCGCGTACGCGACCCTCGATCTGGGCGATGGTGACCAGGCGGCTCTCGCTCAGGTAGTGGAAGAGGAGGGCGAGCGAGGGCTCGCCTGTCAGCTTCGACGCCTCGGCCCGATACTCGTCGATCCGTGTCACGTCGACGTGGGAGATGAAGTAGTCGGGGTCGGCGCTCGTGAACACCAGCACCCGGACGGCCTCGTCGGCCTCGGTCTCCTGGATCAGCGAGACCAGGTCGCGAACCAGCCCAGGCGTCAGAAGGTTCATCGGCGGCGCCGCGATCTCGACGAACACGACAGGCCGCTCCTCACGCACCTTGAGCGTCTCGAAAACCATGGAAACTCCTTTGCGAGTAGGTGACGGGTCAGCTTGCGCTCACGACCTGGGCGGCCAGGTTGCTCATGGTGGCCTCCGTCCTCCCCCCTCATTTGCGGTCGCCGCCGAACAGGTCGAGCACGAGCAGGAAGACGTTGAAGATGCGCGGGACCTTGCCCGTCAGGCATGTGGATCTCCCTTCAGACCTGACGGGCTGGACGGGTCAGCCGACGGTGTAGCCGCGGGCGCGCGCGGCCAGGGAGGAAGCACGACACTCCACCGCGGTTGCCAACCCACGGGGCCGTCCGTAGGGTGGGACGCGGCCCTGGCGACTCCCGATTCCGGGGGGCGAGCAGTGATCATCGTCATCTCCCTCCTCTGGTCGTTGGACGGAGGCGACCGTACGCTCCATCCGCGCGCGCAGCGTGAGTCAGATGACTCGATCTGCGACTCGTTGGTGTGCGGGGACGCGCGGTGACGGACGTCGCTCAGATGCCCCTCGTGGGGCGCGACGGCGAGCTCGCCGCGCTCCGCTCGTTCGTCGCGGCAGCCGCCACCGGCCGCGGCGGCGCGCTGGTCGTGGCGGGCGCGCCCGGCATCGGCAAGTCGGTGCTCCTGGACGCGGCCGCGCAGGAGGCCGTCGATGCCGGCGCGCGTGTGTTGCGAGCCTCAGGCGTCGAGTTCGAGGCGGACATCGCGTTCTCGGGCGTCAATCAGCTCCTCCTCCCGCTGAGCGAGACCGTCCGCGCTCTCGGCCCACGCCGCAGCAAGGTGCTCGCGGTCGCGCTCGGCTTCGACGACGCCGCGGTCGTCGAGCGCGTGGCGCTCGCCGACGCCACGGTCGCCCTCGTGCGCCAGGCGGCCACTCCGCAGCCGCTGCTGCTCGCCGTCGACGACGTCATGTGGCTGGACCGCTCGAGCGCGTTCGTCCTGAGCTTCGTCGCGCGCCGTCTGGCGGAGAGCCGGGCGGCGCTGATCGTCACGACCAGGCCGCACGAGGACAGCTTCTTCGACCGTGCGGGCATGCCCGAGCTCGCGCTCGGACCGCTCGACGACGCCGACGCGGCCGAGCTCCTGCGCCCGCATGGCCTGGGGCTGGTCCCTGCGGTGGTCGACCGCCTCGTGCGCGAGGCGGGCGGGAACCCGCTCGCGCTGGTCGAGCTCCCGCGTACGCTCACCGGCGCGCAGCGCGGGGGCACCGAGCCGCTGCCGCCGGTCATGTCGCTCACGCGGCGGCTGCATGCCCTCTTCGCTCCCCGCGTCGCGGCGCTCGACGCAGCGACGCGGCGACTGCTGCTGATGGCGGTGCTCGAGGGAACCGGCGACGTCAAGACCCTCCGGGCGGTGAGCGAGGAGCCGCTCGCACTGCTCGACGCCGCGGCCGGCGCCGGACTCATCGCGCTCGACGCTGACGGCCGCCGCCTCGTCTTCCGGCATCCGCTCGTGCGGGCGACCGTGATCGAGCTGGCGGGCGCCGCCGAGCGTCACCGAGCGCACCGCGCGCTCGCCCATGCGCTCGGCTCCGATCCCGAGCGACGGGCCTGGCATCTCGCCGAGGCGGCGACCGAGCCGGACGAGCAGGTCGCCGCTCTCGTCGAGGAGGCGGCGTACCGCAGGTTGCGACGCGGCGACGCCGTCGGGGCGATCGCCGCGCTCATCCGCGCTGCCGATCTGAGCCCGCTCGGCTCGGACGCGAGTCGTCGCCTCGCAGATGCGGCCTACGTCGGCGCAGACGTGACCGGCGAGCTCGCAAGGGCCTCGCGACTCCTCGCCGACGCTCGCCAGGCCGACCCCGAGGTCGCGGCGGGCGAGTCACTTCACGCTGCGATCGCCAGCGCCTTTCTGCTCTTGAACAGCGACGGGGAGGTGGACACCGCCCACCAGCTGCTGGTGGCGGCGATCGAGCGCGCCGCGAGGCGTCCCGAGCGCGACGACGAAGGGCTGATCGAGGCGCTCTACACGCTGAGCCTCGTGTGCCATTTCGGCGGGCGGGCGGAACTGTGGGACCCCTTCCACGCGGCCGTCGCGGGGCTCGGAGCTGCCCTCCCGACGGTGGTGCGGCTGCTCGCCCACACGTATGCGGACCCGCTGAGCGTCCCCGCGCCCGTGCTGCGCGAGGTCGACACAGCCGTTGCCCGGCTGATGCAAGGCGATCCCGACCCGACGACGACCGTGCGAGTCGGCGTCGCGGCGTTCTATGTCGACCGGCTGGCGGGGTGCCGAGAGCCGCTGCGGCGGCTGGCTCGCGAAGGGGGTGGGGGCGCGACGGGGTCCGCCATCAGCGCCACCGTCATGCTGGCGTGGGAGTCCCTGTGGGCGGGCCGCTGGGGTGAGGCCGAGGCGCTCGTCGCCGAGGGAGTCGAGCTGTGCGATGCCCAGGGGTTCCGGCTGCTTGCGTGGTCGGGCCGATACTTGCAGGCGCTCCTGGCGGCCGGCCGAGGCGACGACGACGGCTGCCGTGCCCTCACGGATGCGATGACCGAATGGGCCGCGCCCAGGGGAGCCCGCCGCATCATCCACTACGCGCTGCACGCTCGCGCCCTGTCTGCCTTGGGACGGGAGGCCTACGATGACGCCTACCGCGACGCCGGCTCCATCACGCCGCCAGGCGACCTCGGATCGCACGAACCGCAGGCGCTGTGGGCGGCCATGGATCTCGTAGAGGCCGCCGTGCACACCGATCGGCGGGCGGAGGCGGCCGCGCACGCCGGCGCCCTCCGTGACGCTGACATCGCCCGGATCTCGCCCCGCTTCGCGCTCGTCGCTGCGGGCTCGACCGCCATCGCTGCTCCCGATCACGCCGTGGACCTGTTCGAGGGGGCGCTCGCGATCAGCGGTGGCGAACGCTGGCCCTTCGAGCGGGCTCGCATTCAGCTCGCCTTCGGGGAACGTCTCCGGCGGGCGGGGCAAACCAGGCGGGCGCGAGCCGAGTTCGAGGTGGCCGTGGACACGTTCGAGCGCCTAGGTGCCGGGCCGTGGGCGCACCGCGGGCGCCGTGAACTCCGTGCAACCGGCCGCACGCGGCGACGCCCGCTGGATCCGGACGCCCCGCTGCTGACGCCGCAGGAGTCGCAGATCGCGCGGCTGGCGGCGGCCGGACTCACCAATCGAGAGATCGCTGAACGCCTGTACCTGTCGCCCCGAACGGTCGGCGGTCACCTCTACCGGGTGTTCCCGAAGCTCGGCATCACGTCACGCGCCGCGCTGCGCGACTCGCTCCAGGCGCTTGCCGATCGCGGCGACGGCGGCGCACAACGCCCGAGCTGACGCGCCGGCGGCTCGCGGCG
>CAWIXY010000004.1:0-112948 GCA_963840185.1 uncultured Actinomycetes bacterium
CGGCGAGGGCTGACCGCCGGCGACCTTCGGCAGGAGGGCGTCGGCGGTGTCGCGCACGCCGTAGTCGCCCTCCGCGCCCGCCAGCACGAACACGAGCGCCGCGCGGCCGGCGGTGTCGTCGACGTTGTCGACCGTCGACAGGCCGCGGTCGGCGTACCAGGGGACCTGCGACGGGTCGGTGGCCCGGGTCTCGACTCCGGCCACGCGCGCGCCGGCCGCGCGCAGGCCGCGCACCAAGCCGTCCTCGAGCGCGTCGCGGCGCGCGTCCTGGGCGCCCTTCGAGCGACGGGCCGTCGCGGAACACCACGACGGCGTCCAGCCGGCCGGACGAGCCCGCCTGCGTGCTGAACAGGGCACGGTCCACGCGCTCGAGCAGACGCCCGCCGTCGACGAGCTGGACGCCCACGCGCATCCCGAAGTCGTCGACGAGGCTCGGGTCGTCGGGCAGCGCCGTGTAGCGGGTGCCGGCGGCGGCGTCCGCCAGCCCGTCCAGGTCCACCGGCTCGCGCACGGTCACGACGGTGGCCAGGCGCCCGCCGGTCTCCCCGAGGGCTTCGCGCACCGCGCCCACGATCGTGTCCGACGTGCGCCCGAGGAAGACGAGCCCGATGCGGCTGCCCTCGAGCTGCCCGGTCACCAGCAGCGGGTAGACCTCGCGCTCGAAGCGCTCCTTCTGCTCGACGGTGCGCTCGAGCTCGTCCGCGCGCCTGTTGGCCTCGCTGACGTCGGAGCGCAGGTCCGCCCGGATCTCGCGCTCGGCCGAGCTCACGAGCCCGGCGTCGCCGATCGCCACGCCCAGCAGCAGGCCGAGCACGAGCGCGACGAGCACCGCGGCGAGCGACAGCGCGTGGTAGCGGACGTCGAACACGGGCGCCGGCGCTCCCCTAGACGTCCATGCCCAGCAGCAGACGCAGCTTGAGCCACAGGAGGTCTGCGACGTCGCGCAGGCCCGGCGTGATGAGCACGACGGCGACGAGCGCGACCACGCCGGTGGCCAGCAGCAGGACGACGGGCAGCGTGCCGGGCCGCGGGCGGTACAGGCGGCTCACGCCCTTGGCGTCGACGAGGTTCTCGCCCAGGCGCAGGCGGGTGAGGAACGTCGACGACATCCCGCGGCGGTGCTTGTCGAGGAACTCGACGAGGTTCCACTGGGAGCCGACCGAGACGATCAGCCGCGCGCCCTTCTCGTGGGCGATGAGCATCGCGATGTCCTGGCTGGTGCCGGGCGCGGGGACGACCTTGTGCGCCAGCCCGAGCCGCTCGAGGTGGTCGCGCCCCGGCGCCTTGCCGTTCGTGTAGGCGTGCACGACGAGCTCGGCGCCGCTGCGCAGCGTTGCGTCGGCCGCGGAGTCCATGTCGCCCACCACCATGTCGGGCTGGAAGCCCGCCTCCAGGATCGCGTCCGCGCCACCGTCGACGCCGATCAGCACGGGCTTGACGTCGCGGATGTAGGGCCGCAGCGCGGCGATGTCCTTGCCGTGGCCTACACCGCGGACGACGACGAGCACGTCGCGGTCGCGGAAGTCCGTGTCGAAGCGCGGCAGGTCGATCTTGCCCGACAGCAGCTCCTGCTCCTCGACCATGTGCTCGACGGTGTTGCGGGCGAACGCCTGCAGCGCCTCGCCGATCTCACGCCGGCGGCGGTCGGTCGCGGCGAGCACGTCGTCGGGCTCCTGCACGCGGCCCGCCGCGACCACCCGGCCGCGGGCGTGGACCTCGCCGCCGTTGATCTCGATCGGCTGGCCGTCGTGCAGCGCGTCGAAGAGCGCGTCGTCGGCCATGTCGACGAGGTGGACGCCGGCCTGCACGAGCAGCAGCGGCCCCATGTTCGGGTAGTCCTCGCTGGCCGAGCGCCGGCAGTTGAGGACGGCGACGACGCCGGCCGCGATGAGGTCCTCGGCCGACACGCGATCGAGGTCCTCGTGGTCGATGACGGCGACGTCGCCGGGAACGAGGCGCTTGACGAGGTGCTTCGTGCGGCGGCCGAGCCGCGCCGGCCCCGCGACGACCCGCTCGCTGCGGCTGGCAACGGCCATGTGCACCGAGTGTAAAGGCGCTCCGCGGCGTGCGGCTCGGCAGGCTCACGCCGCCCGCAGCAGCTCCTTCGCGTGCCGCCGGGCGGCGACGTCCTGCGGCTCGGCGCCCAGCATGCGCACGAGCTCGCCCACGACCTCGCGGCCGGCCAGCTCGCGCACCGTCGTGCGGGCCGGCTCGGCGCTCGGGTCCTTCTCGATCGAGAAGTGCCGCGCGGCCAGCGAGGCGATCTGCGGCAGGTGCGTGATGCAGAGCACCTGGCGCCCGGCGGCCAGCGCGCGCAGCTGCTCTCCCACCGCGCGCGCCGTCTTGCCGCCGATCCCCGCGTCGACCTCGTCGAACACGAGCGTCGTCTGCGCGCCGTCGCCGGCCACGCCGAGCAGGGCGAGCATGACGCGCGACAGCTCGCCGCCCGAGGCCGTCTCGCGCAGCGCTGCGGCGGGCACGCCGGGGTTCGGCGCGATGAGGAACTCGGCGGTGTCGGCCCCCGTCGGACCGGCCTCGCGCTCGCCCAGGGCGATCTCGAACGTGGCGCCCTCCATCGCCAGCTCGGCCAGGCGCGCCGCGCACGGCCGCGGCCAGCCGCGGCGCGGCCCTGCCCCGCGCGCTGCGCAGCGCCTGGGCGCCCGCCGACAGCTCGGCGCGCGCGTCGGCCAGCTCGGCGCCGACCGACTCCAGCGCGACCTCCGCGCCGGCGAGCTCGTCGCGGCGCGCGCGGCAGCGCTCGGCGTGCTCGAGCACCGCCGCGATGCTGCCGCCGTGCTTGCGCTTGAGCCGGTCGAGCACCGCCAGGCGCTCCTCGACCGCCTCCAGGGCGACGGCCGGTCCGGCGCCGTCGCCCGCGTCGCCGCCGAGGCCCTCGGCGTAGGCGCGCAGCTCGCTGGCGAGGTCCTGCGCCTCCAGCGCCACCGCGCGCCAGCGCACGGCGAGCGCGTCGAGCGCGGCGTCGACGCCGGCCGGGCCGTCGAGGGCGTCGCCGCCGGCGGCCAGCAGCGCGACGGCGCCCGTGCCCTCCTCGGGCGCGGCGGCCTCCGCGGCGCCGAGCGCCGCGCCGCGCAGCGCCTCGACGTGGCGCAGGCGCTCGCGGTCGGCCAGCAGCGCGGCCTCCTCGGCGGCGTCGGGGGCGGCCTGCTCGATCTCGGCCAGCTCGAAGGCCAGCAGGTCCAGCTCGCGCTCGCGGGCGCCGGCGCGCTCGCGCAGCTCGGTGGCGGCCCGCTCGAGCTCCCGCACGCGAGCGTGAGTGGCTCGGAAGCCCGCCCGCCGCTCGAGGTGCGCCGCGCCGCAGAACCCGTCGAGCAGCTCGAGCTGGGCCGAGGCCAGCACGAGCTTGCGGTGCTCGTGCTGGCCGTAGAAGGAGATGAGCCCGGCGGCGACCGCCTGGAGGTCGCCCACCGCGACGGAGCGACCGTTGAGCGAGGCGCGGGTCCGTCCGGAGGCGCTGACGCGGCGGGCGAGCACGAGCTCCTCGGCGTCCTCGGGCAGCGCCTCGCCCAGCGCCTCGCGCAGGTCCTCCGGCAGCTCGAACGCTCCCTCGACGTAGGCCTCGGCCGCCCCGGGTCGCACGATGCCGGGCCGCGCCCTGCCGCCCAGCAGCAGGTCGAGCGCATGGGCGAGGACCGTCTTGCCCGCGCCGGTCTCGCCGGTGAGGACGTTCAGGCCCGTCGCCAGGCGCAGCTCGGCCCGCTCGATCAGCAGGAGGTTCTCGACGCGCAGCTCGGTCAGCACACCCGACGGTCTACCAGCGCCCGCCGACGGACCGCCGCGGACGCCGCCCTCCGGCTCAGAGCCCGCGCAGGGCCTGCGCGATCGGGGTGTCCCCCGAGAAGAGCTCGAACGTCTTGCCGATCGTGGCCGGCTCGTCCAGGCAGGCCGCGAGCGTCGCCGCGACGTCCTCGCGCGGGATGCGGCCGCGGTGGCCGACGTCGGTGTGGACCTCGATCTTGCCGGTGCCGGGCTCGTCGGTGAGGCCCCCGGGCCGCACGATCGTGACGTCGAGCCCGCTGGCCGCCACGGCCTCGTCCGCCGCCGCCTTGGCCTCGAGGTAGGGGCGCATCTGCTCGCCGCCCGATGCCGGATCGTGCGCCCCGATCGAGCTGACCATCAGGTAGCGGCGTGCGTCGGCCTCGCGGGCTGCCTCGGCGAGCTTGACGGCGGCACCGAGATCGACGGTCTGCTTGCGCTCGGGGCCGCTCCCCGGCCCGGCGCCGGCCGCGAAGACCACGGCGTCTGCGCCCTCGACGTACGGCGTGAGGCTCGCCTCGCGCTCCATGTCCGCGACCACCGGCTCGATCCCGGCGGCCTCGAGGTCGGGCGCGTGGTCGGGGTTGCGCACGATGCCCCGCACGCGGTGGCCGCCCTGGGCCAGCAGCTTGCCGAGTCGCAGCGCGACCTTCCCGTGGCCCCCGGCGATGACGACGTCCATGCCGCCAGGCTACTTCGCCAGCCGCCCGAACTTCTCGCGCAGGCGCCGGTAGAACGACGAGCCGGGCACCTGCGCCAGGCCCGCCACCTCGCGCAGGAAGCTCGCGGAGATCGACTCGTCGGGGTCCAGGGAGCCCGCGGGGCGCCCGTCGAGCGAGATGTCGACGGCCTCGTCCTTGGAGAGGTTGTGGACGCTCAGCACGTCGCCGGGCGCGACGATCAGCGCCCGGGCGGTCAGCGAGTGCGGCGCGATGAACGACACGGCGAAGCCCTCGACGCCCCAGGCCATGACCGGTCCGCCGTTGGCCAGGTTGTAGCCCGTCGAGCCGGCGGGCGTCGCGATCACCAGCCCGTCGCAGCGCACGCGCCCCACCTCCTCGCCGTCGATGGCGTAGCTGAGCTGGGCGACGCGTCCCCCGACCTTGCGGTGGATCGACAGGTCGTTGATGGCCGCGCGCGGCCCGGCCGGGGTGTCGAGGGCGATCGCGGGCAGCAACAGCGTCTCGAAGTCGCCGGTCAGGGCGCGCTCGAGCTCGGAGGACACGTCGTGGTCGGGGTCCACGGTGGCCAGGAACCCCACCTCGCCGTAGTTGACGGCGAACACGGGGACGCCCGGTGCCCGCGTAGCGGCGCAGCGCGCGCAGGATCGTGCCGTCGCCGCCCAGCGCGACGCACACGTCGACGTCGTCGCTGACGGGCGCGTCGAGCGCCAGCCCCTCGCCGGGCGCGAGGTCCTCGTACTTGCGCGTCTCGTCGGGGTCCAGGCGCACCGTCACGCCCAGGCGCACGGCCACGCCGACGAGGGTGCGCAGCGCGTCGGCGGTCTCCTCGGGGCGCGTGTGCGAGAGGACGGTGGCGCTGCGGGATCCGCCCGTCATGCCCCGTCCACCGCCGCCGCCGCGCCGTCCAGGTCGCCCAGCTCCGGACCGCGGCCGGCCTCGCCCAGCCACACGAACGTCTCGAGGTTGCCCTTCGGGCCCGGCAGCCCCGAGGAGGCGAAGCCGAGGACCGCGGCGCCGAGCTCGCGCGCGGCGCGACGCCACGGCCACCAGCGCGGCGCGGCGATCGGCCGGGTCGCGCACGACACCGCCCTTGCCCACGCGCTCGCGGCCGACCTCGAACTGCGGCTTGACCATGACCAGCGCGTCGAAGGCCGGTGCGACGCAGGCGAGGATCGGCCCGAGCACCTTGCGCAGCGAGATGAACGACACGTCGGCCACGACCAGATCGGGCGCGTAGGGCAGGGCATCGGGCGCCAGGGCGCGGGCGTTGGCGCGCTCGAGCACCGTGACGCGCTCGTCCGTGCGCAGCGCCCAGTGCAGCTCGCCGTAGGCCACGTCGAGCGCGACGACGTGCGCCGCGCCGTGCTGCAGCAGGCAGTCGGTGAAGCCACCGGTCGACGCGCCGACGTCCAGGCACCTGCGGCCGGCGGGGTCCACGCCGGTGGTCGCCAGGGCGGTGGCGAGCTTCTGGCCGCCGCGCGAGACGAAGCGCGGGCGCTCGTCGACGCTCGACCGCGACGTCCTCGCCGACGAGCTGGCCCGGCTTGGCCGCGCGCCGCCGTCGGTGCCCAGCCGGACCTCGCCGGCCATGACCGAGGCCGCCGCCCGGGCACGGGACTCGAAGAGCCCGCGCCGGGCCAGGAGCGTGTCGAGGCGGACCTTAGTGGGCTGCGCCATGGGTCGCGTCGTGGTTGGAGGACGGCGAGGCGCCCACCAAGCGCGGCGGGACTTGGGCGGGGTCCACGGAGCCATCGGCGTCGGGCAGAACGCTACCGGCCGGGCCGGGCCGGGCTCGCACCGGGCTCGCCCGGGCCAAGAGAAACGGCCCACCGATGGCGGGCCGTTTCAGGGAGGAGAGATACTGCTATGTGGGTCCAGCTCTTTCTATGTGGCGTGATCGCGGTCCGCTGAGCGGACGGAGAGTGCGATCACGCTTCGCAGTGTGGCGCGGCGCGGGCACGACGTGTGTGACGGCGCTCACGGTCCCGGGTCGGGGGCGCTCACCGTCCCGGGTTGGGGATGCGGACGTGGAGGTGGTCGTTGTGGTGCACGAGGCGCTGGACGACGCGACGCGGGCCGCGCAGGCCGAGCCGCGGGCCGACGAAGACCTTCTCGGCGCCGGCCGCGACGAAGCGGTCGACGAGGTCCTGCGCCAGGCGCCGATCGACCTGCCCCGGGCGCACCGGGGCCAGCGGCAGGCCGTCGCGCCGCGGGTAGTAGACGTCGACGTCCAGGCCGTTCTGGTGCGAGGCGTGACCCAGGCCGCCGTAGCGGCGGTCGAACACGCCGCCCTGTGGACGGCTGAGGTCGCCGACCAGCACGAGCGGAGCCCCCGGGTGGGCGGCCTGGAACTCGGCGCGATGCGCTCGACGAGCGTGACGAGCCTCGTCGTCGCCCAGCGCCGCCAGTCGCGGTTGGGCACGCGGTCGAGCACGCCGTCCCAGGTCATGTAGCCGACGCCGTAGGCCGGGAGCTGCGCGCCGTCGACCAGCCGCCCGCGCCAGGGCTTGCCCAGCGCGCGCGATCGCGGCCGCGGCGCCACCGTCTGGTCGGGCACGAGCTGCGGCGGCGCGGCCACCGGGACGCCGTCCGAGGGCACCGGGTCGGCCGGCGGCACCTGCGCGGTCGCAGCTGTGGCCGTGAGCGCCGTGACGGCGACGGCCGCGGCGGCGAGCGTCCGGCGGCGCCCCGACCGAGTCGGTCAGGCCTCCGCGAACGTCGTCCCGAGGGCGCCGACGGCGGCCTCGATGCGCTCGGCGATCGCGCTGCCGGTGAAGCCGACCTCGGCGTGCAGGAGCGCCGGCTTGCCGTGCGTGACGTAGCGGTCGGGCAGGCCGACGCGCAGGATCCGCGGCGGCACGCAGCCCGGCGTCGTTGAGCGTCTCCCACACCGCGGAGCCGAAGCCGCCGGCCAGCACGCCCTCCTCGACGGTGACGAGCAGCTCGTGCTCGGCGGCGAGCTGGGCCATGAGCGCGGCGTCGATCGGCTTGGCGAAGCGCGCGTCGGCGACGGTGACGTCCAGCCCGCGCTCGGCCAGCAGGTCGGCCGCCTCGAGCCCCTTCTGCACGCCGCGTGCCGTAGCCGAGGATCGCGACCTTGCTCGCCCTCGCGCAGGATCTCGCCGGTGCCGATCTCGATCGGCGCGGGTCGTCGGGCCGCGGCGACGCCGATGCGCCTCGCCGCGCGGGTAGCGCAGCGCGATCGGGCCGTCGTCGTAGAGCAGCGCGGTGCGCAGCATGTGCACGAGCATCGCCTCGTCGCGCGGGGCGCCATGAGCACGATGTTCGGCAGGCAGCGCAGGTAGGCGATGTCGAAGACGCCGTGGTGCGTCGGGCCGTCGTCGCCGACGAGGCCGGCGCGGTCCATCGCGAAGACGACGTTGAGCTTCTGCAGGCAGACGTCGTGGACGATCTGGTCGAAGGCGCGCTGCAGGAACGTCGAGTAGATCGCGGCGACCGGCTTGACGCCCTCGAGCGCGAGGCCGGCGGCGAACAGGATCGCCTGCTGCTCGGCGATGCCGACGTCGAAGTAGCGCTCGGGCTCGCCTTCTGCAGGAGGTTCAGCCCGGTGCCGGAGTTCATCGCCGCGGTGATGCCGACGACGCGGCGGTCGCGGCGGACCTCCTCGACGAGCGCCTCGCCGAAGACCTGGGTCCACTGCGCCGGCGCCGGGTTGGCGTCGCCGCCGGCCGGCTTGGGGGCGCTGGCCGGCATCGCGGTTGGCGATCGACTTCGGCTTGGCGGCGTGCCAGCTCTCCATGCCCTCCAGGCCGCCGTCCTCGGCCGGCGCGAAGCCCTTGCCCTTGACCGTCGCGATGTGGACGACGACCGGCCGCTCGGCGTCGAGCGCGGCGCGCAGCGCGTGGCGCAGCGCGCGGACGTCGTGGCCGTCGATGACGCCGATGTAGGCCCAGTCGAGCTCCTCCCAGAACAGGCCGGGCGCCCAGAAGGCCTTGATCGACTCCTTGAGCTGCGGGCCGAGGCGCTCGAAGGCCGCGCCGATGCCGCCCGGCAGCTCGGTGAGCCGGTCCTCGACGCCCTCGCGCGCGTGCCAGAGCTTGGGGTTCAGGCGCACGCGGTTGAAGTAGCGCGACAGCGCGCCGACGTTCGGCGCGATCGACATGCCGTTGTCGTTGAGCACGACGACGATCGGCGTGCCCAGGCCGCCGGCCTGGTGGATCGCCTCGAAGGCGACGCCGCCGGTCATCGCGCCGTCGCCGATGACCGCGACGACCTTGCCCGGCGTCGGGCTCGCCGCGCAGGCGCATCGCCTCCTTGAGGCCGACGGCGTAGCCGATCGAGGTCGAGGCGTGGCCCGCGCCCATGATGTCGTGCTCGGACTCGGCGATCGAGCAGAACGGCGCGAGGCCCTCGTACTGGCGGATCGTCGGCAGCTCGTCGCGGCGGCCGGTGAGGACCTTGTGCGGGTAGGCCTGGTGGCCGACGTCCCAGAGGATCTTGTCCGCGGCGAGTCGAGCAGCGAGTGCAGCGCGACGGCGAGCTCGCAGGTGCCGAGGTTGGCGCCGAAGTGCCCGCCGATCTCGCCGACCGTGTCGATGATGTGCTCGCGCACCTCCTGGGCGACCTGCGACGAGCTCGTCCTCGCTGAGGCCGTGGAGGTCCTGGGGGCGGTCGATGCGGTCGAGGATGCGGGTCATGTGGTCGATGGCTCAGGTGGTCCGGGTGAGGATGAAGTCGGTGATCTGCTCGAGCTCGGGCGCCCCGCGCGGCGCCGCCTCGTGCGAGCGCCGCGCGCGCCGTGCCGGTGGCACTCCGCGGCCAGCTCGCGCGCCCCGTCGAGGCCGAACTCGCGTGACGTACGTGCGCTTGCCGTGGCGCTCGTCGCTGCCCTGCGGCTTGCCGAGGGCGTCGTCGGTCCCCGTCACGTCGAGGATGTCGTCGACGATCTGGAACAGCACGCCGAGCTCGGCCGCGAAGCGGCGGTAGGGCATTGTGGCAGGTTCGTCCATACCGGCTAGGAGCAGTACGCACTCGACCGACGCGCCGATCAGCCGCCCGGTCTTCAGCTCGTGCAGCGTGCGCAGCTCGTCGGGGCTGTCGCCCTCGCTGGCGACGTCGAGGTACTGGCCGCCGACCATCCCGTCGACGCCGGTCGCCGCGGCGAGCTCGCGCGCGGCGGCGAGGACGCGGGCCGGCTCGCCGTCCTGCGCGGTCGAGCAGGTGGCGGAAGGCCTCGGCGTAGAGCGCGTCGCCGGCGAGGATCGCGACGTCCTCGCCGAACTTGACGTGGCAGGTCGGGCGGCCGCGGCGCAGGTCGTCGTCGTCCATCGCCGGCAGGTCGTCGTGGATGAGCGAGTAGGTGTGGATGAGCTCGATGCGCCGCCGCGAGCGGCAGCACGGCCCGCGGGCGTCGCGGCCGATCGCGCGGGCGGTGGCGAGCGCGAGCACCGGCCGGATGCGCTTGCCGCCGGCCAGCAGCGAGTAGCGCATCGCCTCGTCGAGGCCGGCGGTGCGGTCGGCTCGCCCGGAGAAGTGCAGGGCCTGCGAGGTAGCGCTCGACCTCGCGCGCGCAGCTCGTCGGGGTAGCGGCCACGGCGACGCGCGGCCGCTGTCGCAGGCGCGTGACGCGTCGCTCAGAGCAGCGTGTCCTGGCCCGGGCAGCGGCTCGTCGGCGCGGCCTCGCGGGCGCAGGCGCTCGAGCTCGGCCGAGGCCTGCGCCGGCCAGCGCCGCGCAGTCCTCGACGAGGCCCGCGGCGGCGTCGGGCGACAGGTCGCCGGAGCGCAGCTGCTCGGCGGCGCGCTCCAGGCGCTCGACGAGCTCGTCGAGGGTGGTGGTGTCGGCGTCGCTCATGATGCCTCGGGATTGTCGCGCATCTCGCGGAGGGCGGCGGCGAGGATGCCGTTGACGAACCCCGGCGCGTCGGCGCCGCAGAACGTCTTGGCCGTCTCGACGGCCTCGTCGATCGCGCCCTCGGGCGGGATCGGCGTGTCGGCCGGGCGCGACGTCGGGGTGCAGCATCTCGAGCAGCGCGACGCGCATGATCGCCTTCTCCAGCGGCGCGATGCGGTCGACCGTCCAGCCCTTGGCGTGGCGCTCGATGAGCGCGTCGAGCTCCTCGGCGTAGTCCTGCGGCGGCGTAGGCGAGCGCGCGCGTGAACGTGCGACGCGTCGCGCTCGAAGACGTCGTCGAGCTCGCGCTCGGTGACGTCGGCCTGGTAGAGGGCGAAGACCGCGGCGCGGCGCTGGTCGCTGCGCCGCGCCATGCGCTGCCGCCCCGCCGTGCGCGTCACGCGCGCGACATGTAGTCGCCGGTGCGCGCGTCTGACCTTGACGCGGTCGCCGATGTTGACGAACAGCGGCACGTGGACCGTCGCGCCGGTCTCGAGCGTGGCCGGCTTGTTGCCGCCGCCCGAGGCCGTGTCGCCGCGCAGCCCGGGCTCGGTCTCGGTGACCTCGAGCTCGACGGAGGCCGGCAGCTGCAGGTCGCACGGCGCGTCGTCGATGAACAGCACGTCGACGGCGTCGTTGGGCTTCGTCCAGCGCAGCGCGTCGGCGACCGAGGACTGCGGCACCGCGATCTGCTCGTAGGACTCGGCTGTCCATGAAGTGCGCGTCGGTGCCGTCGGCGTAGAGGAACTGCATCTTGCGCGCCTCGGTGCGCACGGCCCGGAACTTCTCGCCGGCGCGGAACGTCCGGTCGATGACGTTGCCGTCGGTGGCGCGGCGCAGCTTCGTGCGCACGAACGCCCCGCCCTTGCCGGGCTTGACGTGCTGGAACTCGACGACCTTGAAGATCGTGCCGTCGACCTCGATGTGGTTGCCGTTCTTGAACTGGTTGGTGGAGATCGTCATACGGACGGAGAGCCTCGCTGGTCGCGCCTTGCGGTGTGGAGCGTAGCCCCCCGGTGCCACGTCCGAGGGTTAGTTGACACTTACGTAAGCTGTGGCTATCATAAGCCGCGATGCAGGATGCACTCGAAGCCATCGCCGAGCCGCGCCGGAGGGAGATCCTCCGGCTCGTGCGCAGCGACGAGCTGCCCGCCGGTGCGATCGCGGCGCACTTCGCCGACGTCACGCGTCCGGCGATCTCGCAGCACCTGCGCGTGCTGCGCGAGGCCGGACTGCTCGCCGAGCGGCGCGACGGCACGCGGCGCCTCTACAGCGCTCGCCCGGAGGGCTTCGGCGACCTGCGCGAGTTCGTGTCCCAGTTCTGGGACGACCGGCTCGAGGTCCTGCGCAGCGAAGCACACACCGAACAGAGGAGACGGCACCATGCCGACCATCGCAACTGACCCGCTCGTCAAAGAGGTCCACGTCGACGCGGAGCCGGACACGGTGTTCGCGTTCTTCACCGAGGCCGACAAGATCACCCGCTGGCTGGCTGCGGACGCAACGACCGACCCGCGGCCGGGCGGCATCAACCACCAGACGCACCAGTTCGAGGGCGTCGACTACCTGCTGCGCGGTGAGTTCGTGGAGCTCGACCCGCCCCACCGCGTCGTCTTCACGTGGGGGTTCCAGAACACCGAGATCGGCGTGATCCCGGGCGGCAGCACCGTCGAGGTCACGCTGACCCCCGTCGACGGCGGCGGCACCCGTGTGCGTCTCGTGCACTCCGGGCTGCCCGAGCGGGCGCTCGCCTCCCACGACCACGGCTGGGACGATCAGCTGGGGAGCCTCGCCCGCGCACTGGCTGCGTAGCGACCTCCCCATCGAGCAACCGAAGATCAGGCCGTTCCTGGACGCCGGAGAGCTTCATCCGCTGGGCGCAGGCCGAGCTGCTGCCGGAGTTGCGTGCGCTGTGACGAGCAGCGCTCGCAGCTCGGCGGCGACCTCCCGCGGCTCGTCGTGCAGCTGGCGCCACGTGATGCGCACGACGCGCCAGCCGGCGGCCTGCAGGCGCCGATCCCGCGCGCGGTCGCCCTCGAAGGCCGCCCGCGTCGCGTGGGTGGCGTAGCCGTCGAGCTCGACGACGAGGCGCTCGCCGCGCCAGAGGCAGTCGGCCTCGATCGTGACGCCGCCCACGGTGAGCGGGACGTTCGTCGCCGGACGAGGGATCGCGCGCGCGTCGAGGAACGCGAGGAAGCGGGCCTCGAGGTCGCTCCGGGTGAGGGTCAGGCCACCCGGATGCGCGCGCCCGAGCGCTCGTCGCAGCGCCGCTCGTCCGGCTCGCGTCGGATGGCGGTGCAGCAGGTCGTCGAGCGAGAGCGGATCGGCGAGGTGCCGTCGTTCCGCCTCGTTCATCGCCCTCTCGAGGTGGTGGACCGGGACGACGGCGGCCAGGTCGAGGAGCGTGCGCGATGGCGTGGTGACGTGGATGCCGTCGCGGGTGGTCACCTCGTCGGGAGCGAGCTGGACGGCGTGGAGACGCAAGCCGGCGCGTGACCGCAGGCGGCGGTCGGCGCTGACGTCGACCCGTGTGCCGGTGAACGGGCGGATGCCCCAGAGCGCTGCGGCTGACCGGTGACTGAGCACGGCGTCGTCGCCGACGGCGAGCACGGCGGCCATCCAGGCGCCGCGCGGCGAGACCACTCGATGGCCGACGGCGTAGACCCCTCGATGCACGGCGTGCAGCCGTCCGCGCTCGATGCGGTGTCCGATCGCGCGGCGCCCGAGACCCAGCTCGAGCAGCTGTCGGCGCGACACCACGCCGTGCTGGCGCCCGGCCAGCGCCGCGATCGCCCCGTCCACGCCGCGCGTGTGCAGTTGAGCCCCCATGACGGGCTTATGTGCGCGTCGGTGCGGGTTCGCCCCAGCACAGCGTCGCGCCCCGGCGCGCGATGCTATGCGGGTGCGTCTGCGCGACCTCGTCGACACCTCCGCCGCCGTCGGCGCCACGCGGGCTCGCACGACGAAGGTGGCGGCGATCGCGGCGCTGCTGGCGCGCGCCGGGCCCGACGAGGTGCGGGTCGCGGTGGCGTTCCTGTCCGGTGAGCTCGTGCAGCGCCAGATCGGCGTCGGGCACGCACTGATGCGCGACCTGCCGCCGCCCGGCGCCCGGGCCGGAGCTGACCGTCGCCGAGGTCGACCGCGTCTTCGCGCAGATCGGCGCGATGACCGGTCCCGGGTCCCAGAGCGCCAAGCGCGACACGCTGCGGGCGCTCCTGGCCCGCGCGGACGCCGGCGAGCAGCACTTCCTCATCCGGCTGCTCGTCGGCGACCTGTCGCAGGGAGCCCTCGGCGGCGTCATGGTCGAGGCGATCGCCCGCGCGGCTGAGGTTCCGGCGACAGCCGTGCGACGCGCGCTCATGCTGCGCGGCGACCTCCCGGCCGTCGCGGAGCTGGCGCTGACCGGCGGCGCGCAGGCGCTCGACGCGCTCGGCCTGCAGGTCGGCCGGCCGCTGGCGCCGATGCTCGCCGGCACCGCGCCCGACCTCGAGACGGCGCTCGCGAAGGCCGGGCCGGCGCTCGTCGAGTGGAAGCTCGACGGCGCGCGCATCCAGGTCCACCGCGACGGCGACGACGTCGCCGTCTTCACCCGCACGCTCGACGACGTCACCCCCCGCGTGCCCGAGGTCGTCGAGGCGGCGCTCGCCCTCCCGGCGCGGGCGGTCGTCCTCGACGGCGAGGCGATCGCCCTGCGCGCCGACGGTCGCCCGCGCCCGTTCCAGGTGACCGCGTCGCGCTTCGGCTCGCGCCGCGACGTCGAGACCAGCCGCCGGGCCACCCCGCTGACCCCGTTCCTCTTCGACGTCCTGCACCTCGACGGCGATGACCTCCTCGACGCCCCGCTGAGCGAGCGGGCGGAGCGGCTCGACGAGGTGGTGCCGCACCGCCTGCGGCCCGGCCGAGCGCCGACGAGCGGCGCGCAAGCGCTCCTCGAGGACGCGCTGGCGCGCGGTCACGAGGGCGCGATGGTCAAGGCGCTGGACGCGCCGTGGGTCGCGGGCCGCCGCGGCGGCGACTGGCTGAAGGTCAAGCCGGTCCACACGCTCGACCTGGTCGTGCTGGCGGTCGAGTGGGGCCACGGGCGCCGCCGCGGGTTCCTCTCCAACCTGCACCTCGGCGCGCGCGACGGCGACGGCTGGGCGATGCTGGGCAAGACGTTCAAGGGCCTCACCGACGCGCTGCTGGCGTGGCAGACCGAACGCCTGCTCGCACTGGAGACCCACCGCGACCGCTACACCGTCCACGTGCGGCCCGAGCTCGTCGTCGAGATCGCCTTCGACGGCGTGCAGCGCTCGACGCGCTACCCCTCCGGCCTCGCGCTGCGCTTCGCGCGCGTCAGGCGCTACCGCGAGGACAAGACCGCGGCCGAGGCGGACACGGTGGACCTCGTGCGCGCGCTGCTGCCGGACGACGGCTGAGGCGCGTGGAAGGATGCCGCGATGCCGAAGCAGCGCACGGTCCTCCTTCCCCTCATCGCCGCCGTTGTTCTCAGCGGCACGCCGGTGGCCGAGGCGCAAGGGGCGCTGCGACGACCGCCGCCCCTGGTGTGACACCGACGCACCGCCCGACCGCCGCGCCGCGCTGCTCCTGCGGGCGATGACCCTCGACGAGCGCCTGGCGCTGCTGGCCGGCACCCAGACGCCGAACTTCAACGCGACGATGGCGGGCGTGCCGCGCCTGGGCTTCCCCGGCTTCCTCATCGCCGACGGCCCCGCGGGCATCTCGCGCCCCGACGACGGCACCGGCCTCACGCAGCCGGCCAAGAGCGAGGCGCTCGCGCTCCCCGCGCCGATCGCGCTGGCGGCCTCGTTCGACACCGCCGCCGCACGCCGCTACGGCGCCACGGTCGCCGACGAGGCCCGTGACCGTGGCGTCGACGTCGTCCTCGGGCCGGCTATGGACCTCGTGCGCACGCCGCTCGCCGGGCGCGGCTTCGAGACCGTCAGCGGCGAGGACCCGCTGCTCGGCGCGCGCCTGGGCGCGGCCTGGATCCGCGGCGCCCAGGCGCGCGGGGTCATCGCCACCGCCAAGCACTACGTCGCCTACAACCAGGAGACCAGCCGCTACGGGCCGACCGCGGTGAACGCCGTCGTCGACGAGCGCACGCTGCGCGAGCTGTACCTGCCGGCCTTCGAGGCCGCCGTCGCCGCCGGGGTCGGGACCGTGATGTCCTCCTACAACCGCATCAACGGCCGCTACGCCGACGAGAGCCACCGGCTGCTGACCGAGATCCTCAAGCGGGAATGGGGCTTTCGCGGCGCGGTGATCTCCGACTTCTCGCTGGGCACCCATGGCACGGCCTCGTCACTGCGGGCCGGGCTCGACGTGGAGCTCCCGGGAGCCCAGCTCTTCACGCCGGCGAGGATCCGGGCGGCGATCGCCGCCGGGCGGCTGCGCACCGCCGACGTCGACGCGGCGGTGCGCCGCGTCCTGCGCACCCTGTTCGCCTTCGGCGTGCCCGACCGCGCCGCCTTTCGCAACCGCGGCCCCGCCTCCACCCCGCGCGCCCGCCGCAGCGCCGCGCGGGAGC
This sequence comes from uncultured Actinomycetes bacterium, assembly GCA_963840185.1. Taxonomy (GTDB): domain Bacteria; phylum Actinomycetota; class Thermoleophilia; order Solirubrobacterales; family Solirubrobacteraceae; genus JAOPZW01. The sequence continues at coordinate 15,839 of CAWIXY010000004.1, forward strand.
TGGCCGAGCGGGGCATGGTGCTGCTGCGCAACCGTCGCCGCGCGCTGCCGCTGGACGGCCGGCGCCTGCGCAGCCTGGCCGTGATCGGCGACGCGGCGCGGGCCTACGAGGCCGGCGGGGGCTCGTCCAACGTCAGCCCGCCGGGGAGCGTCACGCCGCTGGAGGGGCTCGTCCGCCGCGCGGGCGCCGCGGTCCGCGTGCGCGCCGCCGGCGACGACCCTGCCGCGGCCGCCCAGGCGGCGCGCGGCGCCGACGCGGCCGTCGTCGTGCTCGCCGACGACAGCTCGGAGTTCGAGGACAAGACCGGCATCACGCTGGCCGACGGCAACCCCGCCTGCACGGGCGCGGGCTTCGGCGCGTGCGGCGCGGCGCCCGCCCGCGAGCACGAGGCGCTCGTGCGCGCCGTCGCCGCCGCCAACCCGCGGACGATCGTCGTGCTCGAGACCGGAGGTCCGGTGCTGCTGCCCTGGGCCGGCGACGTCGAGGCGATCGTCGAGGCCTGGTACCCGGGACAGCAGGGCGGCGACGCGATCGCCCGTGTGCTCTTCGGCGACGCGGACCCGGCCGGGCGGCTCCCGCAGACCTTCCCGCGGCGCGCGGAGGACCTGGCGGTCAGGTCCTTCGGCGTGCGCGCACCGGGCGCCGCGTTCCCGACGGCGCGCTACAGCGAGGGCCTGGGGGTCGGCTACCGCCACGCCGACGCGCGCGGGCTGAGCCCGGCCTTCCCGTTCGGCCACGGCCTCTCCTACACGTCCTTCGCGTTCACGGACCTGCGGGTCGCCCGCGGCCGCGACGGCGGGCTGCGGGCGAGCGTCCTCGTGCGCAACACGGGCCGGCGCGCAGGCGACGCCGCACCGCAGCTCTACCTGCGGCTGCCCGACCGCCCGGCCCTCCCCCAGCCGCCGCGCCGCCTGGCCGGCTTCGCTCGCGTCGCCCTGCGTCCGGGCGCCGCGCGGCGCGTCGCCTTCCGCCTGGACCGCCGTGCGCTGTCGAGCTGGGACGTGCGCCGCGATCGCTGGGCCGTCGTGCGCGGCTGTCACCGCGTGGACGCCGGCGCCTCGTCGCGCGACATCCGCGCGACAAGGCGCGTCGCCGTCGGCGGTGGGCGCTGCGGCTGAGGCTCAGCGCGGCCCGTCGCGCAGCGCGCGGATGCCCTCCGACCGTGCCCAGGTATGCGGTGCCGTCGGGCCCGAGCGCGATGCCCGGCGTAGTTGTTGTTGGCGTTCAGCCCCTCGCCGGCGGCGCTGCTTGAACACCCGCTTGCCCGTGCGCGCGCTGATGCCGACCCACGACCACGTCTGGCCGCCCGCCGGGTTGGGGTCCTGCGTGTAGAGTAGACGATCTGCGTGCGCGTCGACAGCTTCGGGACGACCGACGGCGCGCGCTCGGTCGTGTTCCTCCAGACCGTGCGGCAGCCCCGGCCGTCGCGGTCGACGTCCACGCGGGTGAAGCCCGGGCTCGGTGATCGTGCCGGCCTGCGGGCCGAACGGGTTCTGGTAGCCGTAGTTGTTCTCGACGATGAGCGACCGGCCCGAGCCGAGCAGCGAGTTCTCGGTGGCGCTCGCGCCGCGCTCGAACACCGGCTCCTCGCAGACGACGCGCCGGGCGCCGCGCAGGCGCTTGGCCTTGCGGTACACGACGACGTTCATCGGGTCGGCGTTGTCGGTGATGGCCACGTAGCCGCCGGGCAGGATCGTCGGCGTGGTGCCCGAGCCCGCGTCGACCTGGCTGGGCTTGACGATGCCCGAGTTGTCGTAGGTCACCTTCCAGTCGACGCGCGGCCGGCCGTCGCGCCCGGCGCTGAAGCGGTACATGCGCTTGTCGGACACGACGTAGACGCCGTCGCGGTCGATCGTGAACGAGTTCTGGATCTGCTCGCCCGTGCGGAAGACGCGGATCCGGCGCGTGCGGGTGTTCAGCACGCCGACCTTGCCGTTGGCCTTGGTGACGAACCAGATGCGCCCCTGGAAGTCGGGCAGCGCCGACGAGATGCGCTCGTCGCCCACGACGGCGCTCGTGAGGTCGTAGTCGGCGACCTTGCGCCAGCTGCGTCCGTTCGCGGCGAGCTTCATGACGAACAGCCGGTTGGTCTTCGTCGCGCTCCAGACGCGGTCCTCGCTCGTCCAGGAAGAAGTAGCCGCCGCCGGTGAAGTTCTGGAACGGCGCCGTGCCCGGCGGCGTCGGCGCGTCGGGCATCACGTACTCGGCCAGCAGCTCGAGGCTGTCGGGGTCGATGAGCCGCAGCCTTGGGCGGCGCGATGAGCGACGGGCAGACGGTCGACGATGCGCCCGCGGCGGTCGAAGGTCAGCGAGCCGCAGATCGACGCGGTGAGCGGCCCGAACGCGGTCCGCAGGTTGCGGCCGCGCGGCCCGCCGATCGCGTAGGTGTCGGTCATCCACGTGTCGTTGTGGATGTTGTTGTGCGGGTTCTTGGCCAGGTGGGGGTTCTGCGGCGCCCGCGGGTCGGGGATCGCCGGCGCGGCCGCGGCCAGGCTCGGCGCGGCGGCCGGGACGGCAAGGGCGAGGACCAGGACGAGCGCGGGACGACGCATGCGACCTCCGGGGACTAGGTGGTGAGCAGCCCGCCGTCGACGGGCAGGACGGTGCCGGTGACGTAGGACGAGGCGTCGCCGGCCAGGAACACGAGCGCGGCGGTCAGCTCACGCGGGTCGCCGGCGCGGCCGGCGGGGACGCGGATCATCATCGCGTCGAGGTAGCCCTCGGGGTACTCGTCGGTCATCTCCGACGGGAAGAAGCCGGGCGCCAGCGCGTTGACCCGGATCCCCTTGCGCCCGGTCCACTGCTGGGCGAGGTCGCGCGTCAGGCCGATGATCGCCGCCTTGCTGGAGGCGTAGGCCGCCTGCGGCAGCCCCGCGGTCGTCGAGCCCAGGACCGAGCCGATGTTGACGATGCTGCTGCCGGGCTGCATCACCCGGCCGCACGCCTGGGCCATCCAGTAGGAGCCGTTGAGGTTGACGTCGATGACGCGGCGGAAGTCGTCCGGGGGCTCGCGGGTGGCGGGCGCCGCCGTCCCCAGACCCGCGTTGTTGACGAGCACGTCGACGCGCCCCAGCGCCTCGACCGTCTCGGCCACGACGCGGTTGCAGTCCTCCACGACGGTGACGTCCGCTCGCGTGGTCAGGCAGCGCCGCCCAAGCGCCTCCACGGACTCGCGCACCGCGTCGAGGCGCTCGGCGCGCCGGGCGCAGATCGCGACGTCGGCGCCGGCCTCGGCCAGTCCGAGGGCGAAGTCGACGCCCAGCCCGGACGACGCGCCGGTGACGATCGCGACCTTGCCGTCCAGGCGGAAGCGGTCCAGCAGGCCCGTTCCCTGCGCGCTCACGCGGGCACCCAGCCCGCCGGGAAGGCGCCCGCCGGGACGTCGCCGTCACGCTGGGCGAACCAGGTGCGCGCGACGCGCTCCGCCGGCCGGCCCTCGATCAGCGGGCGCAGGTCGCCGAGCGTGAGCAGGACGCGCACCGTGGCGCCGATCTGCAGGTCGGCGGCCGTAGGCTGCTCGCCGCCCATGACGCCGTCGGCCACGAACGCGTCGACCTGGTCGAGCTGCTCCGGCAGCCCGGCGAGATCCGCGGCCAGGCGCTCGGCGCTGATCCGGTGGTACTTCCAGGAGGCGCGGACGTAGCGGATCGCGAAGTCGGTGCCGGCGGGGTCGAGCGGCCCGGCCCCGCCGTAGGTCGCCAGCGCCTCGGGCCGGAAGTGCAGCGCGCCCCACGGCAGCCGGCGCCCGAGGTCCTGCAGCTCGCCGTCGCCCCAGCGGGCGGCCTCGGCGACGCGCTCGCCGAGCGCCGGCGGGTACAGCGACGGCTCGGGCGCCATCGCCTCCAGGCGCTCGAAGATCGCGTTGGACGTGTGGACGGGCTCGTCGTCGACGAGCAGCCCGGGCACGGTGGTGCGGCCCTCGCCGTAGAGGCGCTCCATCTCTGCCGTGTGCTCGCCGGCCTGCAGGACCACCCGCTCGTAGTCGAGGCCCTTCAGGCGCAGCGCCGCCTCCACCGCCGCGCAAGGATGGGACGGCGGCAGGACGTGCAGGACCAGGCGTGTGCTCACGCCGCGGGAGTATCACCGAATCGCGTCGCCAGCGCCCGGCGGCGCACCCGCGCGCCGCGCGAGGTCGGCGCCGCAGGCGCGCACCCAGGCGACGTTGACCGCGTCGCCGCCGGGGCCGTCCCAGGCCGCGGAAACATGGACCACGAAGCCGTCGCCGCGGCTTCGAAGCACGACCCGGCACGCCGGCGAGATGCGCTCGCGGGTCCAGGCGGCCATGGCGGCGACCACCTCCACCCCCACCTCGTCGAGGGGTACGTCGACGCTGTACGAGCGCGCGGGGTCGTCCACAGGGAGGGCCGTGTGCGTGATCATGGCCCCGAGGACGCCCAGCACCGCCTCGCCTTCCAGTGAGGAGCGTCACTCAGGCGATCACGCGCAGCTCCTTGGGCAGCGAGCTGAGGACCTCGTGGCCGTCCTCGGTCACCGCGACCAGGTCCTCGATGCGGACCCCCGCCGCGCCGGGCACGTAGACGCCGGGCTCGACCGTGATGACCTGGCCGGCGACGAGCCGGTCGTCGCTGCGCTTGGACAGGCGCGGGGCCTCGTGCACCTCCAGCCCGACGCCGTGGCCCAGGCCGTGGCCGAAGTGCTCGGCGTGCCCGGCTGCGTCGATGATCTCGCGGGCGACGGCGTCCACCTCGCGACCGGTCGGCCCCGGCCGCACCGCCGCGAGCGCCTCCTCCTGGGCGCGGCGCACGAGCTCGTAGACCTCCGCGTCGCGCGGGTCGAGCTCGCCCGTGGCGAACGTCCGCGTGCAGTCCGACGCGTAGCCGTCGAGCTGGGCGCCCCAGTCGACGACGACGAGCCGGCCGGGCTCGATCGCCACGTCGCGCGGCTCGGCGTGCGGGAGCGCGCCGTGGGCGCCGCCGGCGACGATCGGCGGGAACGAGACGGCCTGCGCTCCGAGGCGGCGGATCGTCAGCTCGAGGTCGAGCGCGACGTCGCGCTCCGTGCGGCCCGCGAGGCCGCGCTCGAGCACCTCCTCCAGCGCGGTGTCGGCCAGCCGCGCGGCCGCGCGGATGGCCTGCAGCTCGGTCTCGTCCTTGATCGCGCGCAGCTCCTCGACCGCGCCGCCGGCGGCCACGAGCTCGACGCCCTCGCGCAGGCTCTTGGCGAGCTTGGCGTGGTCGCGGACGCTCAGGGCGGCGTCGTCGAACCCGAGGCGCAGCCCGGCAGCGCGCCGCTGCTCGCTCGGCGCGGCGCGGTCTCCGCCGCCCTGTCCGCTCGCGGCGTCGCCGTCCGGCAGGCGCGCACCGACCGCGGGCAGCAGCTCCTGCGCGATGTCCTTCGCCCAGGCGTCGGGCACCTGCTCGGCCGACTGCGTGAGGTAGCGGAAGTCGGTGAGGAAGACGCGGACGCCGTCGGGCCCCGCGCCGACCAGCGCCAGCGCGCTGGAGCCGGTGAAGCCGGTCAGCCAGCGCACGTTGGCGAGCCCGGTGACCAGCAGGGCGTCGAGGCCGCGCTCGGCGACGAGGTCGGCCAGCCGGTCGGCGCGGGTGGTGGTCTGCGTGCTCATGCGTCCAGCTCCTCCTTGAGTCGGGCGAGCGCGTCGCGGTATCCGTCGGGGCCCTTGCCCGTCACCGTGGCCAGGCACAGGTCGCGGACGACCGAGACGCGGCGCCACTCCTCGCGCTTCTCGACGGCGCTGAGGTGCACCTCGACGGTCGGCAGCGCGGCGATCTCGAGCGCGTCGCGGATCGCCCAGGCGTAGTGCGTCCAGGCGCCCGGGTTCATGACGATCGCGTCGGCCACGCCCTCGAGGCGGTGCAGGTGCTCGATGAACTCGGCCTCGGCGTTGGTCTGGAAGAAGCGCACGCGCAGCCCCAGCGCTCGCGCGTGACCCTCGATGCGCTGCTCCAGCTGGACGTAGGTCAGCGCGCCGTAGACGGCGGGGTCCCGGCGGCCGAGCTGGTCGAGGTTCACGCCGTGCATGACCTCGATGCGATCACGGGCGCCCACGGGGCGGACACTATGCATCGCGCTGCAGCTCGGCGACCGCGCCGCGCAGGTCCCGCTCGTCCACGGGCACGCCGAAGCGCACCGCCCCGGGCGCGTCGACGAGCACGAAGCCGACCGGCGCGGCGCCCGTGCGCTTCTTGTCACGCGCCGTGGCGGTCACGACGGCGTCGGCGTCGACCCCGTCGATCGAGGTCGGCAGCCCGGCGGCGTCGAGCAGCTCGCGCACGCGCTCGCGCAGCTCGTCCTGACCGGAGAGCCGCAGCGCGGCGAGCAGCCCGAGGCCGACGGCCTCGCCGTGGCGCAGGCGCGCGTAGCCCGTCACGGTCTCCAGCGCGTGGCCGACGGTGTGCCCGAGGTTCAGGACCTGGCGCGGGCCGCCGTCGCGCTCGTCGGCGGCGACGACGCGCAGCTTGGCCAGGGCGCAGGCGTGCACCACCTCGGCGTCGACCGGCTCGCCGCCCGCCACGCGCTCCCACAGCGCCCCGCCCGCGATCAGCGCGGTCTTGACCACCTCGGCGTAGCCGGCGGCGAGCTCCGGCGCGGGCAGCGTCGCGAGCGTCGCCGTGTCGACGACGACGGCGGCGGGCTGGTGGTAGGCGCCGACGTAGTTCTTGGCCTCGGGCAGGTCGACGCCGGTCTTGCCGCCGTAGGCGGAGTCCACCTGCGCCACGAGCGTCGTCGGCACCTGTACGACCGGGATCCCGCGCTGGTAGGTCGCGGCGCAGAAGCCGGCGAGGTCGCCCACGACGCCGCCGCCGACGGCGACGACGTGGTCGCCGCGCCGCGCGCCCTGGGCCACGAGCGCATGCCAGACGCGCTCGGCGGTGGCCAGCGTCTTGTGCGCCTCGCCCGGCGGGATCTCGATGAGCCCGGCGAGCTCGCGGACGCGCCCGGCGTGCAGCGCGGCAACCGTCTCGTCGGTGATCGCGAAGCGCCGCGACGTCGCCGGCAGCGGCCATGGCGCGGTCTCCAGGGCGCCGTCGCCCACCCACACCGGGTGGTCGCCGGAGGCCGCCGCGGCCCACAGCAGACGCAGGCCCGCGGTGTCCGCGGCGGCCAGGGCGGCGAGCGACGGTGCGGCCCGCCGCGCCGTCCGGCGGTCGCCGCCGCCCAGCAGCACCGCGCGGGCGGCGCGCTCGTAGGTCGCCGCGCGCTCGCGATGCAGCGCGGCGAAGCGCTCGCGATCGCGTGCGAGCGGCCGGCCCCGGCCCTCGGCGCGCTGCCAGGCCGTCTGCAGCGTCGACGTCCACGAGCACGGCGACGTGGCGCTGCAGTGCCTCGCGGACCCTGGCCGAGCCCAGCGCCCCGCCGCCGAGGGCGATGACGCCGCCGCGGGCGCCCTCCAGCAGCTCGACCACGAGCGCCTCCTCACGGGCGCGGAACGCGGCCTCGCCCTCGCGGTCGAAGAACGTCTCGATGCGCTCGCCGAGCTGCGCCTCCAGGAGGCGGTCGGCGTCGCGGGCCTCCTCGCCCAGCGCGGAGGCGACCTCCCTGGCCACGGTCGTCTTCCCCGCGCCCATGAAGCCGATGAAGACGAGGGCGCGGCTCATCGCGCGGTCAGCGCGCCAGCCGATCCGCTCGCAACGACTGCGCGCCGTCGCTCGACGGACGGTCATGGTCGCCTCCAGCCGATCCGCTCGCAATACGTCTCCAGGGCGGTTCGCGCGTCGTCGATGTGGTCGCCGCCGAACTTCGCCCGGTGCGCGTCGGCCAGCACGAAGGCCACCATCGCCTCCCCCACCACGCCGGCGGCCGGGACGGTGCACGAGTCGGTGCGCTCGCGCAGCGCCTCCGTCGGCTCGTGGGTGGCGGTGTCGACGGAGCGCAGCGGCTTGGTCAGCGTCGGCAGCGGCTTCATCGCCGCGCGCGCGACCAGCGGGTCGCCGGTCGTCATGCCCGCCCTCGAGCCCGCCGGAGCGGTTCGTCTCGCGGAAGAAGCCGCGCTCCTCGCTGAAGAAGATCTCGTCGTGCGCCTGCGAGCCCGGGAGCCCGGCGACCTCGAAGGCATCGCCGATCTCGGCCCCCTTCACCGCCTGGATCGAGCACAGCGCGCCGGTCAGCCGGCCGTCCAGGCGCTCCTCCCAGCTCACGTGCGACCCGAGACCGGGCACGAGCCCGAACGCGACGACCTCGAAGACTCCGCCGATCGACTCGTTGGCCTTGCGCTGGGCGTTGATGTGCCGGACCATCGCGCGGCTCGCCTCCGCGTCCAGGCAGCGGACCGGGTCGTCGTCGACCCCGTCGAAGTGCTCGAGCGCGAGCGGCTCGCTCGCGCGCGGGCGCGTGGACGTCGCCGATCTGGATGACGTGCGAGCGGACCTCGACGCCGAGCGCACGCAGGAAGGCCTTGGCCAGCGCGCCGCCCGCCACGCGCGCCGCGGTCTCGCGAGCGCTGGCGCGCTCGAGCACGTTGCGCACGTCGTCGTGGCCGAACTTCCACAGCCCGACGAGGTCCGCGTGGCCGGGCCGCGGCAGGTGGACCTCGGGGACCGCGGCCTCGACCGGCCACGGGCTCATGCGCTCCTCCCAGTTGGCGAAGTCGCGGTTGGCCACCTGCAGGGCGACCGGCGAGCCGAGCGTGCGCCCGAAGCGCACGCCGCCGGTCACCTCGGCGCGGTCGCGCTCGATCTTCATGCGCCCGCCGCGGCCGTGGCCGAGCTGGCGCCGAGCCATGTCGCGGTCGATGGCGTCGCGGTCGAGCTCGAGGCCGGCCGGAAGCCCCTCGACGATGCACGTCAGGCCGGGGCCGTGCGACTCCCCGGCGGTGATGAGCCTCAGCGCCATGAGGCGCCGAGTCTAAGGGCCTGTCTCGCTAGGCCCGCGGCCGGACGACGCCGGACGACGCCGGGCGTCAGCGGGCGGCGCGGGGGCGGGTGCGCCAGGCGGCGACCTCGCCCTTGCGGGTGATCGTGCGCGGCCGCGTGCCCCGCTCCCAGCGCCCGACGACCGGGCCCGTCGCCGCGGCGAGGGCTGCTCCGCGCGCCCTCGAGGCACGCTTCGCGCGGACGAGCACCCCGCGGTCGGGACGGAAGCGGTAGGCGTCGAAGGCGTCGGTGTCGTCGTCGGCCGCCGCCATGCGCAGCAGCTCCTGGCCGACCTGCGACTTGCGGGCGTAGCTCGCGGCGGCGGCCTTGGCGGTCGTCGCGTCGCGCCGGTCCACCTTCAGCACGTCCATCTGGTACTGGATGACCGTGCCGTCCTCCTGCGCGAAGTCGAAGAACTCCGTGTCGCCCGTCTTGAGCTCGATGGTCTGGCAGCTCTTGCTGCTCGGGCGGCACTTGCCGTCGCCGGTCGCCGTGACGTCGGAGGAGAGCAGGAACACCAGCGTCTCGCGGTCCTCGAGCACGCCGAGGAACACGAAGAAGGGGTTGTCGGCCGCCGGCAGCGGGGCGAGGCGCGGGACGTCGCGCAGCACCTTCAGCTCGCCGGGCGTGCCGAAGCGCAGGTCGACGCGGTAGACGTCGAGGTCCTTGCGCGGCGCGGCGTCGCCGCCGGAGCCGCTGCCCCCGGTGGTCTCGGGCGCCGGGTCGGCGCCTCCGGCGCCGCCCGTGCCCGTGTCCGCCCCTGAAATCGATGTCGTGTCGTCGCCGACCGGGAGGCCCGCGCCGGCGCTGCCCCCGGCGGCCTCACCGGATGGGTCGTCGTCCGTGCCGGCCGGCTGGAGGAACGGGTTGCGCACGCGACCCTTGCGGGTGCCGGGTGCGCCGGCCGGCGTGACGAGCGTCGACCTCGGAGTCCTGGCCCGCCGCCGCGGGCGCCGCCGGACCGGCGACCCCCTGCGGGGTGCCGGAGGCCGTCGTCGCGGGCTCCTCGCCCGAGCCGAGCAGCATCGGCACGGCGGCGACGGCCACCACGAGCAGGAGCGCCACCGGCCACAGCTTGCGGTCGACGAGGTCGCGGATCACGCTGCGCACGACGTTCATCAGCCCGTTCCCGTGGTCGTCGTTGCGGCCGTGGACGCGGTCGCGCCCGTGCCGGTGGCCGGTGTCCCCGCGGCGGGCGTGGGCCCGGCGGGCGTCGCGCCCGCGGTGAGGCCCTCATCGGCCGGCAGCAGGTAGGCCGTCGCGGCAAGCGTGGCCTTGACCCGCGGGAAGCCGCTGCGGCTCGCGGTGAGCGAGAAGCCGTCGATCGACAGGAGCCTGCCGCTGACCGAGAGCTGCTCGCCGCGCACGCGCGTGAAGCCGTCGACGTTGCGCAGGAACTTCTCCATCGAGAAGAAGCTGCCGTCGAAGACGAAGGTGAAGGGCATGGTCGGGAAGCCGGCGGGGCCGACGCTCGCGCCGGGCGGCAGCGTGGCGGCCGCGGCCTGCGTGGCCGCGGGCGTGCCGGTCGCGGGTGCGGCCGTGCCCGACGACGAGCCGGAGGACGAGCTCGACGACGCGCTCGAAGAGGAGCCCGGCGACGAGCCCGACGACGAGCTCGAGGACGAGCCGGAGGACGAGCCCGAGGCCGCCGGAGCGGGCGTTGCCGCCGGAGCCGGCGTTGCCGCCGGAGCCGGCGCGCCGCCACCGGCCGCGTTGAGCTTCAGCGAGCGGAAGTCGACCTTGGCGCCCTTGGCCGCTGACTCGAGCTGGTAGACCAGCGACGGGACGTTGTCGTCGACCGGCACGGCCTTGCCGAGACGGGCGACCGTCGCGTAGTCGCTGTCGTAGCGCCGCTTGGCCGCCGTGGCCTGCACCTCGGTGGACCGCGCCTCGTCCAGGCGCTTGCGCTGGGTGGCGATGTCGGCGTCGAGCGTCTTGAGCGTCTCGCGCTTGGGGGCGACCTGCGTGAACCAGAAGCCGGCCAGGATGGCCGCGCCGAGGAGCACGAGGACGACGATGCGATCGCGGCCGGTCACGGCTTCAGTCCGTTCGTGGTCGTGGGGGTCGGGCCGGCGCTGCCGGCAGCGCCGGTGGCGGCCGCCGGAGCCGTCGTGCCCGCCGCCGCTGCGCCTGCGGCGCCCGTGCCGGACGCCGGCGCGGTCACGGCGTTGAAGAAGACGGTCATCGAGAAGGCGGGCCGGTCGGCGGCGCAGGCGCCGTCGCTGCTGGAGCTGTCGCTCTTCTCCGACGAGGACAGGCTCACGCGCTGCACGCCCTCGATGCGGCGCATCGAGGCCATCATGGTCGCGACGTTGGACTGGGTGCGCGTGCAGCCGCGCAGCTCGATGGCCGGGACCGGCAGGGCCGAGCGCAGCGGATCGCTGTCGCCCTCGACCGTCACGCCGGGTTGCACGGTGCCCTTCAGCGAGAGCAGCGACGTCCCGGCGGGGATCGTGCGCGACACCTCGTGCAGCGTCTGGGACCAGTCGAAGCGGCTCTGGGCCAGGCTCGTGACCGTCTGCACGCGCTTCTCGCGCATGTCGGCGAAGGCGGTGTACTGCGTGAGCTTGCCGGCGCGGGCCTCGGCGGTCGTGGCCTCGGTGCGCGTGCGCTCGAGCTCGGCCTCCTTGTCGGCGACCTGCTTGCCCGTGAGCGTGATGACCGTGACCATCAGGAGCATGGCGCCGAGCACGCCGAGCACGACGTAGGACGCGGTGCCGCTGCCGGCCCTGGCTGCGGCGCGGCGAGCGCCCTCGGGGAGGAGGTTGACGGCCTTCATCGGACCGCCTCGCTGACGGCCAGGCCGGCGGCCACGGTCAGGCGCCCGGACTCGAAGCCCTCGGGCGTGGCCACGACCGCGCCGGTGGCGACGGGCAGGCCCAGCTCGGACTCCAGGGCCGTGGCGAAGCCGGGGACCGCCGGCGGCGGGACCGGTCAGGACCGCGCGCGACACGGCGCCGCTGCCGCCCTGGCCGCGATGGAAGTCCAGCGTGTTGCGGACGTCGGCGGCGATCCGCCGCACGCCCTCGGCCAGCACGGTGCGGGCCTCCAGGACGATGTCGTGCTCGCCCTCGACGTCGTCGACCGGGTGGTCGAGGCCGACGTGCTGCAGCCAGGCGCGGGCGTGCTCGAGCGTCAGGCGCCGGCGCTCGGCCAGCTCGACGGCCAGCAGCTCGAGGCCACCGGTGCTCGAGCGCGTGAAGAGGCAGGTGGTGCCCTGGGCGACGGCCAGGTTGGTCAGGCCGCCGACGGACAGGTAGAGCACGTGGTCGGGGCCGTCCTCCGCGTCGCCGGCGCCGGCGGCGACATCGTCGGCGGCGAGCGCGCGGACCATGGCGAAGGCGGAGAGGTCGATGCCCTCGGCGCGCAGCCCGGCGCCGCGGACGGCGAGCAGCAGGCGCTCGATCATGTCGCGACGGGCGGCCACGACGACGACGCGCTGCCTGGGGCCCTCGGGCGTGTTGACCACGTCGAGCGAGTGGTAGTCGAGGACGGTCGAGTCGAGCGGCATCGGGATGTGCTGCTCGGCCTGGAAGCGAACGGCCGCGTCCATCTCGCGCCCGTCCACCAGCGGCGGCAGGTCGATGACGCGGACGACGATCTTCTGGTTGGCGACCCCGACCCGGACGCGCTTGCCCAGCCAGCGGTGCTGCTTCCACAGCGCGCGCAGCGCCTCGCTGAGGCCTTCGGCGTCGGCGACCTCGCCGTCGCGGATGACGCCGGGCTCGAGCTCGGCGACGGCCGCGTTCTCGACCGCGAGGTGGCCGTTGGCCGAGACCTGGGCGGCGGTGATGCCGCTCGGGTCGATGTCGAGGCCGACGAGGTGCTTGGTGCGCTTGGTCATGGAGTGAGGCGCGAGTGGTAGGGCCCGCGCCCTCCCTTCATCGGCTGCAGGGCGGCGATCCTGAAGCCCTGTTTGCCGGCGTGCGGGCTTGAGCGGACATGTGTCCAGCCGAGGCCCCGCGGAGGTCAGCGCGCGGGCGCCTGCTCCGTCTGGCGGACCAGGTTCCAGGCCGACTTCACCGGGTCCAGGAAGTGCGGCGGCGAGCGATAGGCCAGCTGGTCGTTGTAGTTGTAGGCCTTGATGTAGCCCGACAGCGGCGTGGTGCCGCTGAGCTGCAGGACGGGCCCGCGGTACTTCTGGGCGATGGCGCCGTTGACGGTCAGCGTGCCGAGCGTCCTGCCGCAGTAGTAGTTGTCGACCGTGAAGGAGTGGCGCAGCGAGAGGATCGCGGCGTCGATGCGCATGCTCTGGTCCCCGGAGCGCAGGTTGCTGCACGTGGTCGGGTCGTTGTCGAGCTCGCTGCTGTTGTCCCGCGTCGCGCGGTTCACCGGGTTGGCGACGCGGATGAACCCGTCGGCGATGAGGCCGAGCAGGCTCGTGCCCGAGGCGATGACGTCGTCGTCGACGACGATGTCGTTCTGGGCGGCGATCGTGAGGTCACGGTCGTACGTGCCCTTGATCGTCACGTCGGCACAGCCGTTGGGCGAGCCGTCCGGGTTCAGCGGGTTGTACGTCCACCCGCAGACGCCGCTCGTCTTGACGAAGATGACGCCGTTGGACGGGTAGCTCTTGGTGACGGGCCCTGTCGTGACCTGGTCGTCCACGGTGAAGCTGCCCGACCCGAGCGTGATCGTCGTCTTGCCGCTGAAGCGGTACTCGGGTGCGGCGATCGCCTCGAGCGAGCTGTTGCTCGGCGGTAGGCCGACCTCGGGCGAGTCCTCGTACAGCGTGCCCTTGAACACCGGCGTGGACCCGGCGGAGACCTTGCGCACGCCGTCGCCGGACTCGATGCGGTCGGCCGGCCCGCGGCCGAACGTGGCGCTGCCGGTGTAGATGTCGTCGTTGGTGTGCAGCTGGCCGGCGATGTTGTCGCCGTTGACGAACTGGATCGGCGAGCAGCCGACGGTGCCCACGTTCGTGTTGTCGTCCGTGTACTTGCCCGACCAGCGGTTGGAGCTGTTCTGGCGGTCGTCGGGCAGGCGGTACCACTTGTCGCAGCCGGTCTCCCCCCACGCCTGGAGGCTCTTGCCGCCCGTGCCGAGCGTGGGCCGGCCCTTGACCGTGACGGTGAACCACGCGGGGTCGAGCGTCTCGCGGTGGGTGTAGTAGATGTAGTCCAGGAAGCCCGAGCGCTTGAAGCTGGCCAGCACGCTGCGCTTGGTCCCGTCGGCCGTGATGCCCGTCGAGCGGATGCGCAGCGTGCGCGTGGCCGGGTCGATCATCGACTGGGCGGCGTTGCCCGGGCCCGGCACGCAGGCGGCCTGCCCGGGCGCCGGGATCAGCTCGATCCTGTACGTGCTCGTCGTGCCCGGGACGGCGCGCGACTTGGTGCGCGTGTCGGCGCCCGTGCCGTTCCAGCGCTGGTTGACCGCGTGGGGCTCGGGCACGTTCGTGCAGTCGGCCCAGTAGTCGCTGTCCTGGGCGAGGTGGAACTCGTAGTCGGCGATGCCCGCCTCGGCGGCAGCCAGCGCCTGCTTGCGCGAGACGTCGCGGGCGGAGCCGCGCTGGTCGCCGTTGACCGCGGCGATCGTCGCGCCGCTGAACAGCAGCAGCAGGAACATGGCGCCCATGACGGCGACCATGGAGAAGCCGCTCTCGGCGGTGCGGGAGGCGACGGGTGCGTGATGGGTCATCGGCAGTTGGGTCCTGCGGCCGGGGACATGGGGTCGGCGGTGCGGGTCTGGACGGAGCCCTGGAACGGCACCGACTGCGGCGCGCGCTCCGGCGCGCTGGGGGTTGCTGAGGAAGGCGACGTCGACGCGGACGACCTGCTTGAGCTCGGCGGCGGTGAGGCTCGCGGTGCCGACCGGGTCGAGCAGGCGCGTGGGCTCGAACGGCGCCGTCGTCGTGTACGCGTAGTAGCGGAAGACCGGCGTCGTGCCCTGCTGGGCGAGGCCGGTGGCCAGCGACCGCGTGCGTCGGCGTGCCCGCGAAGCTCCAGACCGGGTTGGTCCCGGTCGCCTGCACGACCTGCTCGGTGACCGTCGCCGCCCGCGAACGTCAGCGTGCGCCGCTGGGGCGCGCTGTTCTCGTTGCCGAGGCTCGCGTAGAACGTCACCGCGTTGTCCTTGGCGTCGTAGATCGGCGGCTGGCTGGAGTCGATGCAGACCTGCGAGCGCAGCTGGGTCGAGCATCTGGTCCAGCGCGACGCGCCCGCGCTGCGTCGCGTCGACGCGCTCCTGCGTCGTGGACGCGAGCGGGAAGGCCGAGCCGATGAGCGTGAACGCCCCGGCGACGACGACGAGGCCGATGCCCATGGCGACGAGCAGCTCGACGAGCGTGTAGCCGGCTTCGCCGCGGGGACTCATGCGCACTTGTTCGCGGAGTTGCCGCTGGTGGTGGACTCGACGAGGTCGACCGGCGTCTCGGGCGTCCCGGCCGCCTTGCGGTTCTGCACGGTCGTGGTGGCCGACTTGAGCCACTGGGACGTGGGCAGCGCGGGCGTCTGCTGGTTGTCGGCGCAGACGCTCCAGTCGCCGTAGGGCAGGGCGACGCGGGCGTAGCCGTTGGCGTCGGTGACGGCCTGTCGGATGGGCGTGGCGGCGGTGACGCCGCACGGCGACGTGAAGCGCACGCGACGGTTCGCCAGGTAGGTGGCCGGGCTCGAGCCCGACTTGCGCACGCGGATCGTGATCGTCGGCAGGCGCACGGTGACCGCCTGGTCGGCGGCGCGCGGGACGATCACCCCGTGCAGCGGGTTGGCGGGCGTGACGGTGTAGGAGGCCGGGTTGTTCTGGTCGCACTCGCCGGCGTAGGCGGCGTAGGCGTCCTTGAACGGGAAGAGGCCCGTCAGCTTCACGGTCGTCGCGTCCGTGCCCGTGTCGAGCGGCCGCAGAGCGTTGCTGTGCACGAGGCGGACCGCGTCGTAGCTGGCGGGCTTCACCGTCCCGCCGTCCGACGTGTCGAAGCTGACCGTCGCCGAGCCCGCCCGGTCGTAGCGCAGGCTCTTGGTCGACACGGCGCCGCTGGAGATCGACGTGGCCTCGCTGATCGCGGTGACGCCCTGGTAGTCGACCCAGCCGGCGGCGGAGTAGCTGATCGTGTAGTTGCCGGTGGGCTCGTAGCCGAAGAAGGCGCAGCCGTCGGCGTTGGTGGCGTCGGTGTCGGTGACCGGGCCGGTGATCGTGACCGGGAGGCCCGCGACGCCGGCGTCGTCGCGGTTGAGCACCTCGACCGCGAGGCTGCCGGTGCCCGCACCGAACGTCCCGAGCTTGGGGTTGAGCATGCTCGAGACGACCACCGGCTTCGCGCCCGCCTTCGACGGGGTCACCGTGGTCTGGATCTTGAGGTAGTCGGCCCGCGCGTCGCCTGCGGCGCACGTCGTGTTGCCCGCCGCGTCGGCTACCCAGTCGGCCCGGGACGCGACGGTGTAGGTCACGCCCCCGATGAGCTTCGGCGAGGACTCGCGCAGGTTGGAGATCTCGGTGATGGGCAGGCCGCGCAGGCGCTCCTGGTCCTCCTGGGCGAGCCGCGCGCTCGTGGCGCGCTCCTTGTTGCGCACTGAGACGCGGGCCGAGCCGTCGAAGGCGCCGAACAGGCCGACGGCGAGCAGCGCCAGCAGGAGGCCGCTGACGACGACCTCGATCAGCATGGAGCCGCGCTCGCCGTCATGGGTGGCGGGCGCCGCGTGGGTCGTGGTGGGACGCGCGCGCATCGAGATGCCCATCGGCACGGGTCATGCGCTGCCTGAGCCCCCTCGACAGATTGTCGAGGGGGCGGGGCCGGGCGGCTAGAAGCGCTCGAGGTAGGCGTCGACGAGCGGCTCGCCGGCGAACAGCGCCACGACGCCGCCCAGCGCCAGGAACGGGCCGAACGGGACGGCGGTCTTGCGCCCCTCGGCCGCGCCCTTGCGGGCGATGATCAGCGCGCCCACGAGCACGCCGGTCATGAGCGCGATGAACAGCGCCGGCCCGACCGAGCGCCCGAGCACGAGGCCGAGCAGGCCGGCCAGCTTGACGTCGCCCAGGCCCATCCCGCGCGGGTAGGCCAGCGCGGCGAGCAGGAAGAAGCCGCCCGCTCCGGCGCCGGCGACGAGCGCCTCGACGAGGAACCCGCGGTCCAGGGCGACGATGGCCACCAGCGCGGCGACCGCGGCCGGGAAGGTGATGCGGTTGGGGATGAGCCGGTGCTCGAGGTCGATCAGCGTGATCGGCACCAGCGCGGTCACGAGGATCAGCCCGAGGACGATCTCGCGGGTGCCGTCGAGCCCGAGAACGACCGCGAGCCAGAGCAGCCCGGTCGCCAGCTCCACGAGCGGGTAGCGCGGCGAGATCGCGACCCCGCACGAGCGGCAGCGGCCGCGCAGCGCCAGCCACGAGAGCACCGGCACGTTGTCGTAGGGCCGGATCGGCGTCGAGCAGCCGGGACAGCTCGACCGCGGGTGCGACAGCGACCGCCCGAGCGGGAGGCGGTGGGCCACGACGTTCAGGAACGACCCGATGATGAGGCCGCCGGCGAGCGCGAGCACGGGCATCGCTGCCGGACCCCTACCAGGTCCCGCCGGTGCCGCAGCCGCCGGTCTTCGCCCGCGTGCAGGTGCGCGTGCGCGCGCCGCTGGCGGCGCGGAGGATGCGGAACCTCGTGGTCGACGTGGAGCGCGCCTCGAGGGTGTACGTGTTCTTGGTCGGCGTGGGGACGACGCGGACCTGCCCCAGGCCGCTGCCCAGCGGCAGCCCGGTCGCCCCCAGCTCTGCGGCGGTGTCGCACCGCGCGAAGTCGTCCTCGGCCGCGTTGCACGCCTCGACGTGGGTCATCAGCGAGCGGACGTTCGCCTTGGCGGAGGCGTCCGAGCCCTTGTCCTGTCTGGTTGAGGAAGTTCGGCAGCGCGATGGCCGCCAGGATGCCGATGACGAGGATCACGACGAGCAGCTCCGGGAAGCTGAAGCCGGCCTCGGGGTGATCTTGGCGCGCGCGGTTCATGCCGGGGATATCGGCCGGGTGGGGCCCGGACCTTAGGCCCGACCCCACAAATGCGACGAGGCGGGCCCGAAGGCCCGCCTCGCCGTGTGGAGGGGATGAGAGGTGCTGCGGTACTACCAGTTGGTCGCGCCGCCGGAGGGGCAGGCGCCCGTGCCGACGGTGGTGCAGGAGCGGGTGGTCGTGCCCGCGGCCTTGGCGATCGTGAACTGGTTGCCCGACTTCGAGTGGGCGATGATCGTGTAGCCGTCGCGCTCGTGCCGGTGATGCCGACCTCACCCTGGGCGGGCGTGGCGCTGTCGACCGTCGTTCAGGCCGGTGGCGGCCTGGGTCATGTTGGCGTTCGTGCGCCACAGGTGGCGTAGGTCTGCTCGTCCGCGAAGCACGACTCGATCTGCGAGACGGCGTTGCGGGCGTCGGACTTGGCCGAGGCGTCCTGGCCCTTCTTCTGCTGACCCAGGAAGGACGGCAGGGCGATCGCGGCGAGGATGCCGATGATCAGGATGACGACGAGGAGCTCGATGAGCGTGAAGCCCTTCTCCTCGTTGCGCAGCTTGTGCAGCATTGATCCTCCTAGGATCTCGAGTGGCTGCCAGCGCCCCATCGGCCTGCGGTCCGGCAGCCCGGCCGCCTCTGGTGGAGGTCCGTGGCTTTGCGTCCCGCCCTCACGGGCGGTTTGCCCTTGGCGTCCGTAGGTCTGGCTCGTTCCCGTCCCGTATCGGCATGGGGGCAGGACCCCAACACCCCCGTGGACGGATGGTCTAGGGCGCCGACCCGAACCGGAAAGGGCGGCTCGTTGCCACAATGGATGCTTGCCCGCCCGCCGCGCCCTGCTCGCCGTCGCGATCCTGCTGCTCGCCGCCGCCCTGGTCAGCTCGATCACCCCTCGCCAGCGCGAGCGCGCGCCCGTGCCCGTGCCGCAGGCAGAGCCGGCCGGCGCGGCCGCGCGACGCACCGTCGAGGGCCGCCTCCCGGCGGACCGCGTCGTGCGCGCCCGCGAGGGTGACGTGGTCGAGCTGCAGGTCACGAGCCGGGTGCCCGACGAGGCCCGCATCGTGGCCCTGGGCCTCGAGGGCCCGACCGAGCCCGGGCTGCCCGCGACGCTCACCTTCGTCGCCGACCGGGCCGGCCGCTTCGCCGTCACGCTGCGCGACGCGGGGACCAGGGCCGGAACGCTGGAGATCGCCGAGCGGTGAGCGACCGCGACGCAGGACCGCGGTCGCGCGGCGGCCGTCGACGGGCTGCGTGCCGTCGCCGCGCTGTCGGTGCTCGGCTACCACGCGTGGCTCTACACGCGTGACCGTGTCAGCGCGGGCGTGCGCGGATCGCTCGCCGACGAGCTCGCGCACGAGCTGCGCCTGGGCCTCGTGCTCTTCTTCGTGCTCTCCGGCTACCTGCTGTACGGGCCGTGGGTTCGGGCTGCGCTGGACCGAGCGGCCGCGCCGCGCGACCGCCGCCTACCTCGTGCGGCGCGCGGCGCGGATCGTTCCCGCCTACTACGCCGCCGTCGCCGGATCGATCGTGCTGCTGTGGGGCCTCGACGCGACGCCCGGCGTCCGGCTGCCGGCAGCCGACGACCTGTGGCTCTTCGCCCTCTTCGGCCAGAACTTCAGCATCGACACGCTGCTGTCGCTCAACGCGCCGCTGTGGACGCTGGCCGTCGAGTGGTCCTTCTACCTGATGCTCCCGGTCCTCGGCTGGCTGGCGCTGCGCCTGCGGGGCGCCTCGCGCGAGGTGCAGGCGATCGTGCCGGCGCTGTTCCTCGTGGCCGGCGTGGGCTGGAACTGGACGATCGCCGGCGAGGAGGTCCCGCCCACGCTGACCAAGGTGCTGCCCGCGATGGCGCCGTACTTCGCTGTCGGGATGCTCGCCGCGCTGCTGGCCCACGGGCGGGCGCTCGGGCGCCGCGGCGGCTGGGCCCTGCTCGCCGCCGGGATCGCGCTCGTGGGCGCCGACGCGTGGTGGGCGGCGCTCGCCGCGCGGGAGGGCTCCCATGACCTGACGCTGCACGTCCTGCGCGACCTCATCGGGGCCTGTGGCTTCGGGGCGATCCTGCTGAGCGTGACCCTCGCCCCCGCGCCGCGGATGCTGGGCGCGCGACCGCTCGCCGCCGTCGGCGTGTGGTCCTACGGCGTTTACCTGTGGCACGTGCCGCTGCTGCTGTGGCTGCGGGGCAACGACCTGCTCCCCGCGTCGGGCCCGCTGGCCTTCGTCGTGGTGCTGCCGCTGTCCCTGGCCGTGGCGGCGGCAAGCTGGCGCCTGCTCGAGCGCCCGGCGCAGGCCTGGGCGCGCGGCGCGACTCAGCGGCGGCGCAGCAGCACCGTGCGGGCGATGGCCACGCGCTGACCGCCCGCGGTGCGGACGCTGCCGCGCAGCGTGATGAGCACGCGATCGGCGCCGCGCAAACGGCGCTTGGCCACGGGGCCGAGGCGCACCACGAGCCTGGCGTCGACACCGGCGGAGGCGCTCCCGGTCGCCCGGCCGATCACCACCGGCCGCGTGCCCGAGCGCGTGCGCACCCGCAGACGGCGGGCGACGGCCGGTGCGAGCGTCGCGGTCACGGTGCACGTCGCCGCGCGATCCGCGCGGCACAGGACGCTGAGACCCCGCGTCCTGGCCAGGTAGGTCGCCTGGATGGCTGCGCCGAGCAGCGAGGCGCGCAGTGTCGAGCGCGGCGCCGCGCCGCCGGTGGCCTCGCCGCCGCCGGTCGAGCCGCCCGAGGTGCCCGCCCCGAGGCCCGGGGCGGCGCCGGCCCCGCCGGGGCCTGCGCCGGTGGCGTCGGTGTCCGTGAAGAAGGTCGCGTCCGCGCCGGAGCCGCCCGCCCCGGAGCCGCCGGAGCCGCCCGCGCCCGAGCCGCCGGAGCCCCCGGAGCCGCCGCTGCCGCCGGTGGCCGGCGCCGGTCCCACGGTGAACACGAGCGGCTTGACGTCGGTGCCGCCGTCGGAGTCCGTCACCCGCACCTGGACGGTGATCGTGCCGGCGTTCGGGTAGGCGCGGCTGGCGACCGGTGAGGTGCCCGTGGCGGTCTCGAACGAGCCGTTGCCGTCGAGGTCCCAGTGGTAGGCGTCCAGCGGATCGCCGTCGGGGTCGGTGGAGCCCGAGGCGTCGAAGCGCGCGACCTGCGTAGCGGCGACCGGCTGGGACAGAGCGACGGCCGCGACCGGCGGCAGGTTGCGCACCTGCAGCGACACCGCGGCGCTCGTGGTCTGGATCCCGAGGTCGTCGGTGACGCGTACGCGGGCGGCGTAGGTGCCCACGGCGAACGAGCGCGTCGTGGTCGCCGCCGGGCCGATCACCTCGAACGTGCCGTTGCCGTCCAGGTCCCACTCATAGCCGTCGATCGAGCCGTCGGGGTCGCCGCTGCCGGAGGCGTCGAAGGTCACCGTCCGGTTGGGCCGGGCGGGGTTCGGGCCGACCGTCAGCGCCGCCGTGGGCGGCTCGGTCACGGTGACCGTCCGGCCGGCCGTCGCCTGCGCGCCGCTCGCATCGGTCACCCGCACGCGGATCGAGATCGCGCCGGCGACCGGGAAGGTGTGCGCCTGCGTGGCCGTGGTGCCCGAGACCTCGAAGTCCGGGTCCTCGTCGAGGTCCCATGCGTAGGTCGCGATGCCGTCGTCTGCATCCGCCGACCCGCTCGCGTCGAGGATGACCTCCCGGCCCGCGCCCACCGCGCCGGGATCGGCCAGCGCCGCGGTCGGCGGGCGGTTCTGCGCGTCGACCGTGTCACTGGCGATCGCCGTCGCGCCCTGGTTGTCGACCACGCGCACGCGCACCGTGCGCGCGCCCGGAAGCGCGTACGACGTCGTGGTCGTCGGTTGCGTCGTCGTGGCGTCGAAGTCGCCGTCACCGTCGAAGTCCCAGTCGTAGCGCTCGATCGTGCCGTCGACGTCGTCGGAGCCCGACGCGTCGAGCGTGACCTGCTGCCCGGTCAGCGGGCTGGCAGGGGTCGCGTCCAGGGCGGCGGCCGGCGGCTCGGTCACCTCGACCTGGACCGACGCGATCGACTCGTCGCCGTCCTCCTCGACCCGCACGCGCGCCGTGTAGGTGCCGCTGGTCGCGTAGACGTGCTCGATCGTGGCGTCCGTGGTCGACTCCTCGAAGTCGGTGCCGCCGTCGAAGTCCCAGCGGTACTCGGCGATCGTGCCGGAGGGGACGCTCGAGCCGGCCGCGTCGAAGGTGACGGTCTCGCCCGGCTGCGCGATGAGCGGCCTCGCCGCGATGACCGCCCGCGGTGCGCGCACGCAGGTGGCCGGCGCGAGGTCGAGGCTCCAGGCATCGACGGCCGGGCCGCCGGTCTCGAGGCGCCACGTGCCCTCGGCCTCGGTGCCGTCGAGAGCGTCGAAGTCACCTGTGAACACGCCTGGCTGCCCCGGCGCCTCGCGCAGCTCGACCGTCGTGTCGTCCGGCGCGCGCAGCACGTAGGTGAGCCCCGACGACGGCGCCGCGATGCGGACCGCGACGCCCTTGACGTAGCCGGTGGTCGCGACCGCGAGGTCCGTGCCCGTCCCGGCGTGGGTCACCGGCGTGTCGGCGATGCCCGTGGGCACCTCGAACGGGATCGTCGTCGAGTCGTCGCCCGTGGTGAGCTCCATCGAGAAGCGCACCGACTGGCCGCAGGCGAGCGCGGGCGAGGCCGACAGGTCGGCCTCGAACGGCGTCGTGTTCTCCTTCGTGCCCAGGACGCTCATGTCGTCGTAGGCCGACGTCGGGACCGTGACCGTCGCCTGCGCCTGATCGACGGCGCTCACGGTGCCGCTGAGGCCGCTGTAGGCCTGGATCGAGTCCGCGTTGCGGACCGCCTCGAAGATCGAGATGTGGTCGCCCGGGGCGACGAAGCCACCGCCGCCGGGCGTCGTGGCCGTGGTCGACTGGTGCACGACGTTGAGGTCTGCGCGGGCCCCGGCCGGCAGGACGAGGACAGCGGCGGCAGCGAGGATCGCGGCCATGACCAGACGGCTCATGGCCTGCCCATCGGCCTCCCGCAGCCGCCCGGTGAGGAGCGGCCGCCGGGGATCGGCGTTTCGTCCAGCGCCGGCTCAGGGCCGGCTCAGGCCGCGGCGTCCGGCCCGTCGTCGTCCCCGCGCTTGGCGCGCCAGCGCGCCTGGGCGTCGTGCTCGGGGATCACGTGACCGGTGCCCTCGCACCACGGGCAGGTGACCGTCTTGCTGGAGCCGCCCAGGCGCGACACCACGCGACCCGTGCCCCGGCAGGGCGGGCAGGTGGGAGGCGCTGCCTCCGTGGCGGGCTCCTCGTCGGCGACCATCGGCGGCTGAGGCTACCGTGCAGTGGTGCCCGCCGACGGCCGCTTCGCGCCGAGTCCCACCGGAAGCCTGCACGTCGGCAACCTGCGCACCGCGCTGCTGGCCTGGCTGTTCGCCCGCGCGCAGGCTGCGCGCTTCCTCGTGCGCGTCGAGGACCTGGACGTGGGGCGCGTGCGCCGCGGCTTCGAGGCCGAGCAGCTCGCCGACCTCGCGGCCCTCGGGCTGGACTGGGACGGGCCCGTCGTGCGCCAGTCCGAGCGAGGCGAGCTGTACGCCGCGGCCATCGAGCGGCTGCGCGGCGACGGCCTGCTGTTCGAGTGCTGGTGCACCCGGGCGGAGATCCGCGACGCGGCCTCTGCTCCGCACGGGGCGCTGCCCGAGGGCGCCTACCCGGGGACGTGTCTGGGCCTCACGGCCACTGAGCTCGCCGAGCGGCGCGCCTCGGGGCGGCCCGCGGCGCTGCGGGTGCGCGCCGGCGGCGAGCGGGTGGCGTTCAGCGACCGTCTGTGCGGGGTCGGCGAGAGCGTCGTGGACGACTTCGTCGTGCGCCGCAACGACGGTGCGTACGCGTACAACCTCGCCGTGGTCGTGGACGACGCCGATCAGGGTATCCATGAGGTCGTGCGTGGCGCCGACCTCCTCGACAGCACCCCCCGCCAGCTCTGGCTCGCCGCGCGACTGGGTGTGCGCGCGCCGCAGCACGCGCACGTCCCGCTGATGCTCGGCGACGACGGCGCCCGCCTGGCCAAGCGTCACGGCGCCGTGACGCTGGCCGACCGCGCGGCGCTCGGGCAGACGCCGGCCGACGTGCGCGCCGAGCTGGCCGCCTCGGTCGGGCTCGCGGAGCCCGGCGAGCGCCCGTCCGCGGCGGAGCTCGTCGCGCAGTTCGACCCCGAGCGCCTGGCGCTGGGGGCCGTCGCGCCATGACGAGGATGCGAGCCTTGCGGCTGTGGCTCCCGCTCGTGATCATCGCGGCCGGGATCCTGCTCGTCATCGTCACGGGCGGGTCCGAGAGCGGCTTCGAGGGCGGCACGATGCTCGTCGCCGCCGGCCTGTCCGTGTGGCTGCTGAACTGGTTCTACCGCCTGGGCGTGCGCGGCGATCGCGACCGCGACCAGGAGGATCGCGCCCGGGCCTACTACGACGAGCACGGTTACTGGCCCGACGACGAGCGCGCCCGCGCGCCGGCGCCGCCGCCGGCCGCTCCGCTGGTCGATCCGCACCGGCGCGCGACGGACCATCCCCATCGCACCGGCCGGCGACCGGGGCGCTGAGCGGGGCCCCAAGGCCGTAGGCTGCGACCCCGATGCTCGCCGACCCCGCGACGGTCACCGACCTGGCCGAGCGCGCCCGCGCGACAGGCCGGTTCGGGATCGACACCGAGTTCATGGGCGAGGGGCGCTACCAGCCGCTGCTGTGCCTCGCCCAGATCGCCGTCGAGGCGCCCGACGGGTCGACCACGGTGGCGGTGCTCGACCCCTTCGACGCGGCGCTCGACCCGGCCCCGCTGGCCGGGCTGCTGGCCGACCCGGAGATCGAGGTCGTCTTCCACGCCGGGCGCCAGGACGTCTCGCTGCTGCGCCGCGTGTGGGACACCGAGGTCACGTCGATCTTCGACACGCAGGTCGCCGCGGGCTTCGCCGGCCTGCGCGCGCAGCTCGGCTACGAGGCGCTGCTGCACGAGATGCTCGGCGTGCGGCTGCGCAAGAGCGCGAGCTTCACGCGCTGGGACGCCCGCCCGCTCAGCGCCGAGCAGGTCGACTACGCACGCGAGGACGTCCTGCACCTGCTCCAGCTCGCCGACGCGCTGCAGGCGACGCTCGCCGACCGCGGTCGCCTGGAGTGGGCGCGCGAGGAGTGCCGCGCGCTGGAGGAGGCTTCCGACGAGCGCGACCCCGACGCCCTGTTCGCCAGGCTGCCGCGCGTCAACGGGCTGGACCCAACGCAGCGCGCGGTCGCCCGCGAGCTCGTCGCCTGGCGCGAGCGCACGGCGCTCGACGCCGACCGGCCCGCCTCGAGCGTCCTGCAGGACGCCGCGCTCGTCGAGATCGCCAAGCGCCGCCCTCGCAGCGCCGAGCGCCTCGCGCAGATCCGCGGCCTGCACGAGGGCACCCTGCGCCGTCGCGGCCCCGCCATCCTGGCCGCCGTGGCGCGCGGCCGCGAGCAGCCGCCGATCCCGGTCGACGGCGAGCGCGCGGCGCACCCCGATCCCGGCGACGCGCCCCTGATCGCGCTGGGCGAGGCGCTCGTGCGCGCCCGCGCCACCGAGGCGGAGCTGGCCTACGAGCTGATCGCGGCCAAGGCCGACCTGCAGCGCGTCGTCACCGCGGTGCGCACGGACGGCGCCGATGCCGACGTCCGCACGCTCCAGGGCTGGCGCCGCGCGGTGGTCGGCGAGGAGCTGCTCGAGCTGCTGCGCGGTCGCCGCGCGCTGAGCGTCGGCCCGGGCCGGCGCATCGAGGTCAGCGAGCGCGGCGCGCCGGGGGGCGGCGGCTGACGCGCAGCGTCGCGCGCATGCCGAGCCCAGCATGGCCCGGCTTCATGCACAGCAGCCGGTAGGCGCCCGTGCGCTGCAGCGTCACCCGCAGCGTCTCGCGACCGCCGAACGGCTCGACCTCCGGGCTGCGCGCGCTGCGGTAGCCGCCCGGGCCGAAGACCTGGAGGTCGTGCGCGTCCTCCCCGAAGTTGGTCAGGTTGAGCTTCAGCCGGCCGGGGCGCGCGTGCGTGCGGTACACGGCGACCGACCACTCGCGCAGGCCGACGCCGACGGGCTGGGGTGGCGGCGCGGCGTCGATCACGCCACGAGCTCCACGCGGCCCAGGCGCCCGGCGTCGGGCAGCACCTCGTCGGCCCCCGTGCCCAGCCACTGCTCGAGCAGGCTGGCGTAGACCGTGCGGAAGTCGACGGTGACCTTGAGGTTGTCGTCGCGGTCGAAGCTGCGCAGGTCGGGGTAGGGGGTCAGCAGCCCGCTGCGCGCGCGCGTGCCCATCACCCAGGCCAGCCCGCCCGCGCCGTGGTCGGTCCCGCCCGACGAGTTCTCCTGGGGTCGCCGGCCGAACTCCGTCCACACCAGGGTGAGCACCCGGTCGGCGACGCCGCGCGCCTCGAGGTCGGCCTGGAAGGCGGCCAGCGCCTCGCTGACCCGGCCGAGGTCGCGCTCGAGCGTCGGCTTCTGATCGTCGTGGGTGTCGAAGTCGCCCTCGGCGTCGACCGTGGCGACGCGGATCCCGAGCGGCAGGGTGAGCATCGCGGCGAGGTAGCGCAGGTGCTCGGCGAAGTCGTCGGTGCCGCCCTCCTCCCCGCCGTCCGGGTACGGCACCGGCGCCGCGAGCGGGTCCACCTTCGTCTCGCCGTCGGTGACGTAGGGCTTCAGCGTCCTGGCCACGTGGCGGCTCTGGCGGGCGGCGGCGAAGACGGCGGCGGGCCCGGGGGCTCCGGGGCGCCGCGCCGCGATCGCGCCGTAGTGCTCCATCAGCCGCTCGTGCCACTCGCCCCACACGCCGGGCACCCAGGCCTGGGCGTCGTCGGGCGACTGCACGGCCGCCACGGGCGAGCGGCTGCCGCGCAGCACCGGCGACAGCGCGCCGGACATCGACAGGCCCTGGAACGGGTTGTCGGGCGAGCCGTGGCGGTCGACCCAGCGTGCCAGCCAGCCGGGCGCCGGCTTGAGGCTGATGACGCCCGTCTCCCAGAAGTGGCGCGAGTTGAAGTGTGAGAGGTCGGGATCCGCGTAGTCGATGCCGGGGACGAAGCCCAGCTTGCCCGCCTCGAACAGGCCCCTGAGCCCGCCGTTGATGCCCCTGGCCAGCGCCGGGTGCGCACCGAAGCCGCTCGTGCCCAGCGCGAGCGGCTCGGCGACGCGGACCCGCGGTCGCAGGTCCGCGTAGCGCCCGTAGTCGCCCGTCGGCACGAGCGTGTCGAGCAGGTCCAGGCCGCCGGGGACGAACACGTTGACCAGCACGGGGGCCTGCGGCGCGCTCGCCGCGCCGGCCTCGGCGGCCTCGAGCACGCGCGCGAACGGCATGGCGCTCGCCGCGTACAGCGACACCGTCGCGCCGAGGCCGAGCTTGAGCAGCCCGCGGCGGCTCACGGGCACTGCGGCCAGGCTGCGCCGCTGGGCCTCGGTGCGCCGGCAGTCGTCGCAGGCGCCTAGCACAGGTGCGCCTCGGGGCCGGCGAGCAGCAGGTGACGCAGCGCGCTCTGGGTGACCTCGGCCTGCCAGGCCTGCAGCGGGCGGCCGGGCCGGACGCCCTCGCGCAGGAAGCGGTGGGCGAGCGCGAGCAGCTCGCGGTCGGTGGCCGGCGAGGTCCACGGCCGGCCCGTCGCCGCGCGGGCGCGCTCGACGTGCTGCTCGGCGGTCCAGGCCGGGTCGACGGAGCCCTTGGCGACCTCCACGGGCGCGTCCTGGCAGACGTAGGTGGCCACGAGGAAGCGCGCGCGCATGGTCGCCGTCGACATCCAGGCCGGCCCCTCGTCCCAGCCGGCGACCGACGGCGGCGCGAACAGCTGCTGGCCCATCTGCGCGCTCAGCCATGTCCACGCCTCGGTGTCGATGCCGCGGCCGACCTGGCGCAGCGTCCCGGCCAGGTGCACGACGGGCGCCTTCACCATCCGCGGGGCGCCCAGGTCGGCGTACAGCGCCGGGTGGTCGAGGATCGCCCGCACGACCGGCGCGACGCGATGCCCCGAGCGCACGTACGTGCGGCTCAGCGCACGGCGCGTGCCCGGCTCGACCGGCTCGGCGACGAAGTGGGCCCACAGCTTGCCGACCAGGAACGGCGCGTGGGCGCGGTGGGCGATGCACAGGTCGAGCGTGTCGCGCCAGTCGAAGCGACCGCGCCGCCCGAGCAGGCGCTTGACGCCGTCGTCGTGCTGCTCGGGGACGTAGGACACGGTGAGCGGCCGGCCCTCGCGCCGGTTCCCCGTCCACCCCGTGAGGGCGCGCGCGGCCTCCCGGACGTCGCGCTCGGTGTACCCGGCGCCGGCGCCCAGGGTGAAGAGCTCCATCAGCTCGCGCGCGTAGTTCTCGTTGGGCTTGCGCTTGTCGGAGTCGGCCAGCGACAGGAAGGCCTGCATCGCGGCGTCCTGGGTGACGGCCCGCAGCAGCGCGCGGAACGAGCCCAGCGCGTGCTCGCGCAGCACCCGGTTCTGGGTGAGCATGAGCGGCGTGTCCTGGTCGCGCGTCGCGAAGTGGTCGTGCCAGAAGAGCGTCATGCGCTCCTGCAGCGGGCGCTGGCTGCGCACCATCCGGTCCAGCCACCACAGGTGGTCGTGGCCCCACTCGTTCACCGGGTCCAGCGCGCCCTTGCCCGCCGTCGGTTCCGGCCCCACCATGGCCCTGCGGCCGTGCGGGCCGGCGCCGCCGCGCACGAGCCAGTCGATCGTGGCCTGCCGCCCGCGGGCGGCCCAGAAGTCGATCTCGGCCGGGCGACCGCCGAAGCCGGCGCGCCACAGCAGGCGGTGGGCGTGCGCGCGCGACCAGCGCCCGCGGCGGCGGGGGCTGCGCGCGGGCGTGCGACGTCTGCCGGCGACGGATTGGCTCACCGTCGCGTCGTGTCGGCACCGCGCCGCCGCCGCCTGAGCGCCGGGCGACGAGCGGCGGACGTGCATCGACGGGCGGCGTGTGGTTACACTTGTGACGACCTGTCGGGCACAGAAGCCCGACCAAGCAGTGCTCGTGTCCGCAGTGGTTGCCTCTCAGCACCTCCGGCGTTGCGCAGCACCGTACCCCCTGGAGGACAGCAGCATGGCAACCGGAACCGTGAAGTGGTTCAGCGACGAGAAGGGCTTCGGCTTCATCACCCCCGATGAGTCGGGCAAGGACCTCTTCGTCCACCACTCGGCCATCATCGGCGAGGGCTACCGCTCGCTCGCCGAGGGCGCCCGCGTCAGCTACGAGGCTCAGGCCGGCGACAAGGGCCCCAAGGCCGTCAACGTCCAGCCCGTCTAGGACGCCGCCTTCCGCAGGACCCGACGGCCCGCCTCGGCGGGCCGTCGGTCGTTGTAGACCGACTCAGGCCGGCGTGGCCACGGGGTTGCAGAGGTCCGGGCGGTCGGGGCGGTTCAGCGCGCGGCGCAGCGACGCGAACGCGACCCCGCCGATCAGCAGCGGCACCCAGAAGAGGACGAGCCGGTAGGCCAGGACCGCCGCGACCGTCAGGGCCACGGGCGCCCCGAAGACGATCAGCACGCCGATCAGGCCGCCGTCGACGCCGCCCAGGCCGCCCGGCAGCGGCAGCAGCCCGCCGAGCTGGCCCAGCAGGTAGCCCATCAGGATGATCGACAGGGCCGGCGCGTCGCCCAGCGCTTCGAAGCAGGCCCACAGCACGGCGTTGTCGAAGGCCCAGTAGCCCAGCGAGCCGCCGATGGCCGCCACGTCGCCGCGCCGCACGATCGCGATCGCGTCGCGGACGCCGTCGGCGAGCGAGCGGACGACCCGCGCGACGATCCCGCTGCCATCCGCCCGGTGGGCCACGCGCGGGATGGCGATCACGGCCGCGATGGTTGCCACGGACAGCGCGGCCGGGACCGCCGTCAGCGCCAGCGACAGGTCGGGACCGATCAGCCCGACGGCCAGCAGGGTGCCGATGACCGCGACGGCCACGAAGTTGGCCGCGCTCTTGAGCACGAAGAAGGCCACGGTGCGCGTCGCGATCTTCTCCGTCGGCATGCCACCGCGCCGCAGGGCCCAGGCGCCGAGCGCCAGCCCGGCGGTGCCCGCGGCCGGGACGATCGAGCCCACGGCCAGCTCGGACAGCGCCAGCTCGGTGCTCGTGCGCTGGCTCATGCGCCCGCAGAACACCGGGCGGAACATGACGACGTAGGAGACGCACGACAGCACCTCGAACACGACGGCGAGCGCGAGCCACCCCGCGCTCGCTCCCTGCAAGCGGTCGCGGACCTCCCCCAGCCCCGGCGCCAGCCACGCGACCAGCACGACGACGACGAGCAGGCCGACCACCAGTGCGGCACGCCGGCGCAGGCGCCCGGTGTCCAGCTCCTCGGGCAGCTCGACCTCGGAGCTGAGCTTCACCTCCTGGTAGTCGTAGGCGGCGGCGTCGTCGGTCACCTCGTGAGGATGGCAGCCCGCGGGAGCGCGCCCGTGGGAGGCGGTGCGGTCCGCCGCACCCCCGGAACGCCTGCCTGCCCGCTCGGCAGGCGCACCGCCCGGTGGGAGGCTGTCGCCATGTCCCCTTCCCTCATCCATATCGCCCACGCGAAGGCCCACCGGCCGGCGCGCTCGCGCCGCTTCCGCGGCCGCTGATCGGAGCGTCACCGTGTCCTACGCCTTCGCCTACGAGTCCACCGACGTGCCGGTCGGGATGCGGCTGAGCGACTGGCGCCGGGCGCACAACCGTCCCCGCCGCCGCGGTCGTGTCGGCCGCCTGCTCGGCCTCGCCTGAGAGAAAGGTCCAGCCATGTCCGCCTCACTCCAGATCGCCGCGCTCCGCCACCTCGCCGACGCGCAGGCACAGGAGCGTCCGCTCCCGCGCCGTCGCCGCCGGCGTCGCCTCGGCCGCGCCTGAGTCAGCCGGCGCTCCGCCCGGAGCGCCGCGCCGCAGGCTCCGCCGGAGGCACCGCCCCACGCCGCGATCGCCGCCTCCGGCCCCGCCTTCCAGGTCTTCGACCTTCGCGACGCTCGGCGTGTACTCGATCTCGCAGCGACGACCGAGGTGCTGATCGCCTAGAGCACGCCGAGCACCTCGACGACGACGGCGCCGGCCAGTGCGGCCGCGGCGAGCATCACGGAGACGGTGAGCACGGCGAGCGCGACGGCCGCCTGCGTCGCGCGGTGAGCGAGGCGGCGCCCGGCGTGGCGGGCGGGCTCGGGCAGGCGCTGCTCGGTGGTCATGAGCAGCAGCGCGCCGGCCAGCCCGCGGCCGTAGCGCTCGCGCTCGGCCGCGCTGACGCGACGGTGCCAGCGGGCGGCCATCGCCCGCGCCTCGCGGCGGCGGCGGAGGGCCAGGCGGGGAAGCCGGCGTTCGCGGTGCTCCCAGTAGGCGAGCGCCTCCCGCGCGTCGGCAAGCTCGACGGAGGACATGGTGCGAACGCTAACGGGGCGGCGGCATCTGAGGCGCCGCCGCGCCGCGTTCCCGCGTTACGGCGGGAGAGATCAGTCGCGGATCAGCGACGAGTCGGCCTTCTTCACGCCCTCGGCGTCCGTGTAGATGAGGTCGTTGAAGGAGGCGCCGGCCGCGACGCCGGTGATGCCCGGCGGCTGGCGCCGCGCGTCGCGCACGACGAGCTCGTACGGTCCGCCGGAGCCGGCGAAGCGCTGCGTGAGCTGCAGCCTGCCGCCGGGGGCGATCCAGGCCGCCTGGTAGCGGGTCATCGTCAGGCTGCGCGAGCCCGGCCGGCGGATCGACAGCGCACGGCCCTCGCCCGAGGCCCGCTCGATGAAGATCCCGCGGTTGGAGACGTAGCCGACGCGCGACCCGTTGGAGGCGGTCTCGGTGGCGATCGACCGTGA
Source organism: uncultured Actinomycetes bacterium (assembly GCA_963840185.1). Classification (GTDB taxonomy): domain Bacteria; phylum Actinomycetota; class Thermoleophilia; order Solirubrobacterales; family Solirubrobacteraceae; genus JAOPZW01. The sequence goes on from CAWIXY010000004.1 coordinate 47,321, forward strand.
GATGCGGCGCACGCCCGGGCGCCCGAGGCTGCCGGTGACGACGCCGTTCAGCCGCCCGCCCGTGCGCACGACCGCGTAGCGGCCCAGCGACATGCTGGCGGCGGTCTCGTCGTAGCTGTTCGTCGACAGGCCGGGCAGCTTCTGCTCGGCGCCGCCGGCGCGCAGATCGTAGGCGTGGATGTCGCTGTCGCCCGAGGCATCCTCGCGGCTGAAGAGCAGCAGCAGGCGCCGGTTGGCGACGGCGAAGCCGGTCGAGCCGATGGTCGGGTCGGGAGCCTCGGCGAAGGCCGGCAGGTCGGGGGTGGACACGGTGCCGTCGGGGGCCCGGACGACGAGCCTGAACCCGTCACCCTGAGGAGCCGCCCAGGCCGCATAGCCACCGCCGTAGGCGATGTTGCGGGCGTCGGGGGCCGGGGTGAGCAGGGTGTCGGCGCTCGCCGGTGCCGCGACGGCCAGCGAGGCCGCCCCGGCGACGGCCAGGGAGGTGAGGGAGCGCTTGGTCATGCTCCTGGAACGATCCAGCACACCGGAGGTGACGGTCACGCGGGCACCGCTTCCCTGATGTCGGCCTCGAAGGGGTCGGCCGCCGGGCTTCCACCGCCCAACCCTACGGCGCACCCACGTACCCTTGTGGACATGTGCCGCAACATCCGCCCCCTCCACAACTTCGAGCCGCCCGCGACCGAGACCGAGGTCCGCGACGCCGCCCTGCAGTACGTGCGCAAGGTCAGCGGCTACTCCAAGCCCTCCCAGGCCAACGCCGAGGCCTTCGAGCGTGCGGTCGACGAGATCGCCGAGGCGACGCTGCGCCTGCTCGACGAGCTCGTCACCTCCGCCCCGCCGAAGGACCGCGAGCGCGAGGCCGAGAAGGCCCGCGCGCGCAGCGCCCAGCGGTACGCGGCCTAGGCGAGCAGACGCCCGGGGCGGCCCCCCGGCCAGTGCTCGCGCACGAGCTGCGCGCCGCCATCCGAGCGCCGGATCGCACGCAGCACCAGCCAGATCAGGATGGCGTCGTCGAGCTGGCCGGCGACCGGGATGAAGTCCGGCACGAGGTCGATCGGCGAGGCGAGGTAGGCGACGAGCAGCGCCAGCATGACCTTGTGGCGCCGCGCGACACGCGGGTCGCGCAGCAGCCGGCCGGCCAGCACGGCGCAGTCGGGCACGAAGCGCGCGACCGCCTTGGCATCCTCGCGGCGCCCGGCGACCACGAGCGCGAGCACGAACGCCGCGTAGACGCACGCCACGACGCACAGCCACACGAGCACGGTGGCCGCGCTCACGCGATCAGCTCCATCAGCAGGCCATCGTGCCAGCCGTCGCCGTCGACGTCACGCTCGTAGCGACGCATGACGCCCACCGCCCGGAAGCCCGCCTTCTCGTAGGCCCGGATCGCGGCGGCGTTGGCGGCGGCGGGATCGATCGTGACCCGGTGGTGCCCGCGCTCCTCGACGAGCAGGCGCACGACGTGCCGCACCGCCTCCGTGCCGATGCCGCGGCCGTGCACGGCGGGATCGAGGAACAGGTCGATACCGGCGTGACGGTATTTCGGCTCGAGCTCCTCGGAGTACTGGATCATGCCCGCGACCGCGCCGTCGACCTCGATCGTCAGGCGCGTCGCCTCCGGGTCGTCGGTGAGCGGGAAGCCGTCGTCGGGCGGGCCCCACCAGCGCCGGACCTCGGGCGTCGCGTGGATGCGCAGCAGCTCGGGAACGTCGTCCCGCGCGAGCGGGCGGATGATCACGATGCCGAGCGCAGCTCGGCGCGCTCTCGCATCCCGCTCAGACCCTGGCTGTGCGGCGCATGCACGGAGTATCCCGCCTCCGCGTCTCGCCTCTCCGCCTGCGTCGCGGTACCGCCCCGGTAAAGTCCGCCGGTGAGCGCCGCGCCCCGTGCCGCCGGCCAGTCACCCGAGACGCCGACACGGACCCCCGCTCTGAGCGCGAGGACGCTGGGGGTGTTCGCCGTCATCGGGCTGGTCGTCGCGTTCTCGCTCAGCTCGACGCTCGTGAAGCGGGCTGAGTCGCCTGGCGTCCTCGTCGCGTTCTGGAGGATGGTGACGGTCAGCCTGATCTGGAACGCGGTGCTCTGGAGCACGGGCCGGCGGGTCACCGTGCGGGACGTCCGCCAGGTGTTCATACCGGGTGTGTTCTTCGGCTTGAACCTGGCGGCGTTCTTCGCCGGCGCGACACACAACAGCGTCGCCAACGCCGCGCTGATCGGGTCGCTGGCCCCCTTCCTGATCGTGCCGGTCGGCGCGTGGCTGTTCGCCGAGTACATCCATCCGTATGCGCTGGCGTTCGCCGTGCTCGCCTTCGGCGGCGTCGCCCTCGTGCTGTTCAGCGCCCCGCCGAACGGCGACGCCTCCCTGGAGGGGAACGTGTTCGGCGTGATCGCGATGCTGCTCCTGGTGGGGTACGTCGCGTCGACCAAGCACTTTCGCCGTGAGATGGACGTCACCACCTTCATGTCGACGATCTGTCCGATCGCGGCCGTGGCGGTGCTTCCGCTGGCCCTCGCCAGGGGCGACGTCTTCGGGTTGAGCGACACCGGGTGGACGTACATGCTGATCCTCACGTTCACGAGCGGGGTCGCGGCTCAGGGTCTGCTGGTGTACGCGCAGAAGACGATCCAGATCGGAACCATCGGGATCGCCCAGGTGGCGCAGCCCGCCCTCGCGGTCGTGTGGTCGTTCCTGCTGCTCGGCGAGGTGGTCAACAACCGGCAGGTCGCGGGCATCGCGATCGTGACCGCGGGGCTGCTGGCCTTCGTGGTTCTGAACCAGCGCGGCGAGCGCTTGGTCAAGCGACCTGCCTGACCGAGCGGGCGTCGGTGCGGTCGCGCTCGGTGATGAAGTGCGAGGCCGTCTCCATGCGCCGATCGGCGGCTTCGCACAAGTCCCTCGCGGTCGCGACGTCGCCCGCTTCGAGCGCCATGCGCGCGAGCGCGTCCAGGGCGAAGACCTCGACGGCGGCGTCGTCGTCGCTGCGTGCGGCGTCGAGGATGGCGACGAGTCGCTGCTGCGCGCCGGCGACGTGATCCCGCGCGTCGAGCGCGGCGAGCAGGCAGTCGCCGAGCGCGGCCTGCTCCCCGCCCCCGGCGTCGCGGTGCCACGCCGCAGCCGCTTCGAGTGCCGTCCGCGCCGGCGCGCCCCTGCCCGAGCGCCCGCAGGACGCGCCCCAGATGGACCCGGGCGAGCGCCGCCAGGCGTACGTCACCGACCGCTTCGGCCTTCTCGATCGCGAGCTCCAGCGTGGCGGCCCCCTTCGCGTCGTCACCGGCCTGGCACTGCGCGCGGCCGAGGCTCGAGAGCTGGTAGGCCTCCGTCTGGAGGAAGCCGAGCCGGCCCGACGTCCGGGCTGCCCGACCGATGTCGTCGACGGCATCCTCGAACCGATGCTCGATCCGGGCGAGCTCACCGAGCATCGCGTCACGACGAACCTGGAGCCACGGGTCGTCGACGATCCGCAGCCAGTGCTGGACCTGGTCGCGGGCCTCGGCGGCGCGCACGGGGTCGCCGGCCGAGATCGCGGCTCTCGAGGCGAACAGCGCGTTCGCTGCCTGATCCCATGGCCGGTCCAGCCCGTCGTACAGCACCCTGCTGCGAGCGGTGAGCTCCAGCGCATGGTCCCACTCGCCCTGATGGGACACGACGTAGGCGAGGTGGTAGCTGCAGCGCGCCTGCAGGTCGGCGTCGTCGATCGCGTCCGCCAGCTCGGTGGCGGCCGCCACGTGGTGACGGGCCAGGTCGAGATCCCCTGTCGACGCTTCGATCCAGGCCGCGAGCAGCAGTGCGCCGGCCCGGTCTTCGGCGGGCGCCGTGTCGCTCGCGGCGGCGAGCGCGGTCAGGATGCGTTGCGCGCCTCTGCTGTCGCCGAGGACGATCCAGGCCCAACCGAACCCGTTGACGATGGCGAGCGTGCGCAGCGGGTCGCGCGCTGCGGTCCAGGCCAGCGCGGCGTCGATGTTGGCGCGCTCGGTTCGAGCGAAGGACAGATGCTCCGCCTGGCGATCGCTGCGCACGCCTTGCGTGGACGATCCGGCCGCGGCGGCGAACCACGCGGCGTGCGCGTCGAGCGCGCGATCGGTCAGCCCTGCGTCCGTCATCGCCTCGAGCGCAAAGGCGCGGATGCTGTCGAGCAGCCGGTACCGCGGGACGGAGCCATCGCCGTCGTCGACGATGACGAGCGAGCGGCTCGCAAGGCGCCCGACCACGTCGATCGCGGTCGACGGGGGCACGTCGAGCGCCTGCGAGGACGGACTCGACCGCCGGAAGGGGCGCGCCGCCGGTGAACGTGGCCAGCGCCCACAGGCCCCGCTTGTCGTCGGGGAACAGGAGCTCGTAGCTCCACCGGATCGTCGCCCTGAGTGCTCGGCGTCGCTCCGGCTTGCGGCTGGTCGGGTCGCTCAGCACGCCGAAGCGATCGTCGAGGCGACGGCCGATCTCCTCGACGGACAGCGTCTTGGTGCGCGCCGCGGCAAGCTCGATCGCGAGTGGCAGGCCGTCGAGCGACCGGCACAGGTCGTGCACCTCGCTCATGGCGCCGGGCCGAGCGGCGCGACGGGTGAACAGCTCCACGGCGTCGGCGAGCGCGAGCGGCGCGAGCTCGAGCACGACCTCGCCGTCGATGTCGAGTGCGACCTGGCTCGTGCAGAGGATCCGGAGCGCGGGGGCCGCGTCGAGGAGGCGCTCCGCCAGCGCCGCGGCCGCGGGGATGACGTGCTCGCAGTTGTCGAGGATGACCACCGCGCCGGCGCGCCTGAGCCGCTCGAACAGCGCCGCCTCGCCGCCGGTGACGTCCAGCGCGGCGATCACCGTGTCGAGGACGTCGTCCGCCGTCTGCGCGGCCTCGAGCCGGGCCAGCCAGACGCCGCCGGGCACGCCGGACAGCGCGCGCCCGGTCGCGATGGCGACCGCCGTCTTCCCGATGCCCCCGGGCCCGACGACCTCGACGAGCCGCTTGCTGCCGAGCAGCTCGGAGAGGACGGCGATCTCGCTCGTCGCGTCCGACGAGCTCGGACGAGAGCGACGGCAGGTTCCCGGCCGCGCGGGGCGATCGGGAAGGCGGAGTCCCGGGTCGTGGTTGAGGATCTGTCGCTCGAGCTCCTGCAGCCGCGGTCCCGGCTCGAGGCCGAGCTCGTCGGCGAGCCGGGCGCGGACCCGCTGGTACGCGGCGAGCGCGTCGGCCTGGCGGCCCGCCCGGTAGAGCGCGGTGATCAGCAGCTCCCACAGCCCCTCCTGGTAGGGGTAGGTCGCGACGGCGGCCTCCAGCTCGCCGATCACGGCGTCGCCGAGTTGCAGCCGGGCGGACGAGCTCGGTCTCGATGAGCTTCACGCGCGCCTCTTCGAGCCGCGCCCGGTGCGGCGCGGCCCAGTCGCCGGTCGAGCGGCAGCACCTCGCCGCGGAAGAGCGCGCAACGCCGCCGCGCTCAGCTCGGCCGCGCCGCGACCGTCGCCCGCGTCGAGCCGCCGCGCGGCGACGGCGGCGTCGCGGAGGACGCACAGCGCGTCGACCGCGTCCGGCTCGACCGCGAGCCTGTAGCCGCCGTCGCCGCCGACGATCACCGACGGGATCCGCCAGCGCCCGGCGCAGCCTGGCGACCTTCGACTGGAGCGTGTTGCGGCCGCGTGGCGGCGCCGGCCCAGAGGTCGTCGACGAGCCGGTCGGCGCGCACGACCATCGCCGGCCTCGAGCGCGAGGCGCACCAGCACCTCCGCTCGTCTTGCCGCCCGGCACCGACAGGAGCTGGCCGTCGCGTCTGACCTCGACGGGGCCCAGCACCGAGATCTGGAACACCGCGCGAGTCTACGGCCGTGTCAGCGCGGTGTCAGCGCCGCGTCAGCGCCGCCCGGGATGGTCGCCGCATGCCCGCAGACGCACCCAGGGCAGCTGCTCCGCCGGCTCGTGGTGGGCGACGACGCGGCGATCGCAGCGATCGTCGACGCGTCACGCACCAGCGACGATCCGCTGATCCTCGTCGCGGCGGCGCTGTTCGCCCCCGACGGAGACGGACTCCTGGCCCGGGCCGAGGGCATCGCGGCGACGACCCGCGACCGCCAGCTCGTGGCCATCGCCACCGCGCACCGGCGCGGCGAGCGCGAGCTCGTCGACGCCCTCGCCCGCGATCACCTCGTCGACCACCCGGACAACGTCCTCGTCGCCTGGATCGCCGACGCCAGTCACAACCAGACCTCGAGCAAGGAGGGGACATGAGCCCCAGACTCACCGCATCCTGCTGATCCTCGCGGCCGTCCTGGCCAACGTGGCCTTCACCGCGCTCGGCTCGATCTTCAACTACCCCGACGTGCTCGACGAGCCCGCGGCCGAGGTGCTCGCCTCCTTCCGCGACGCACCAGGGCGCCGTCAGCGCATGGTTCTCGGTCCTGGCGCTGTCCGCCGCGCTGCTCGCCCCGATCGCGATCGGCGTCGGGCGGCTCTCGTCGCGCGCGCCATGCGCATCGCGGTGCGGGTCGGGATCGCGGCGGCCGTCGTGCAGGTCGTCGGCCTGCTGCGCTGGCCGATCCTCGTGCCCGGCTACGCGTCCGACGCGGCCAGCGGCTCACCCGACGTCGCGGCCGCGCCCGCGACTCGTTCACGCACCGCGAGCGACATCCTCGGCACGGCGATCGGCGAGACGCTCGGCTATCTCCTCACCGCCACGTGGACGGTGCTCGTCATCGTCGCGCTCGGCCGGCGCTTCGCCGGCCGCTGGTTCGGCGTGCTGGGCGCGGCGTCGGCGGCGCTCGTCCTCGCCGGCGTCCTCTCGCCGCTCGACCTCCCGGTGGTCGACACCGCGAACTTCGTCGGCTACGTCCTGTGGAGCGTCTGGCTGATCGCCTTCGGCGTGGTCTCCTGGTGCGCGAGCGGCGCGCCGCCGCCTCGCCGTCGGCCCCGGCCGGCCGGCGGTGACGTCGTGAACGCGGCGCGCGGCGCTGGCTCGCGCTGGGCGTGCTGTGCGCGAGCCTGCTCGCCATCGTCATCGACAACACGATCGTCAACGTCGCGCTGCCCACGCTGGTGCGCGACCTCGACGCGGACGTGAGCGAGCTGCAGTGGGTGGTCGACGCGTACACGCTCGTGTTCGCGGGACTGCTGCTGCTGGCCGGCACGCTCGGCGATCGCTTCGGGCGCCGCCGCACGCTGCTCTCGGGGCTCGCGGTGTTCGGGCTCGCCTCGGCGGCCGCCGCCTACGCGGGCGGCGTCGACCTGCTGATCGCCGACCGCGCGGTCATGGGCGCCGGCGCCGCGTTCATCATGCCGGCGACGCTCTCGCTGCTGATCAGCGTCTTCACCGACGCCCGCGAGCGCGCGATGGCCGTCGGCATCTGGGCGGCGACCGCGGGCCTCGGCGTCGCGCTCGGCCCGGTGGTCGGCGGCGTCCTGCTCGACCACTTCTGGTGGGGGTCGATCTTCATCGTCAACGTCCCGCTCTGCGTGCTGGCGATCGTCGTCGGGCGCAGGGTCATCCCCGAGTCGCGCGACCCGGTCGCGCGGCGCATCGACTGGACGGGCGCCGCGCTGTCCGGCGCCGGCCTGATCGCGCTTCGTCTGGGCGGTCATCGAGGCGCCCTCGCAGGGATGGACGTCCGCCGCCGGTGCTCGGCGCCGGCGCGTTCGCCGCGGTCGCGCTGACCGCGTTCGTCGCGCAGCAGCGTCGCGCGGCGGAGCCGCTGCTCGACCTGCGGCTCTTCCGAGAACCCGCGCTTCACCGCGGCGAGCGGCACGATCATGGTGCTGTTCTTCGCGCTCTTCGGGTTCCTCTTCCTCTCGACGCAGTACCTGCAGTTCGTCCTCGGCTACTCGCCGTCGGCCGCCGGCGTGCGCGTCCTGCCCTACGCCGCGGCGATGATCGTCTTCGCGCCGCTCTCCTCGAAGCTCGTCGCGCGCTTCGGCACCAAGCGCGTCACCACCACGGGCATGCTGCTGTTCTCGGCCGGCCTGGCCGTCGCGGCGACGGTCACCGCAGGCACGGGATACGGCCGGCTCGCGCGTCGCGCTGGTCCTCATGGGCGCCGGCATGGGCCTCGCGGGCGCCCCGGCGACCGAGTCGATCATGGGCTCGCTCCCGCCCGAGCGGGCGAACATCGGGTCGGCGGTCAACGACACGACCCGCGAGCTCGGCGGCGCGCTCGGCGTCGCGATCGTGGGCAGCATCATGTCGTCGCTGTACTCGACGCAGCTGGCCAGGGGCTCGCCGAGGATGTCCCGGGGCCCGTCGCCGCGGCCGCCCGCGAGTCGCTCGGGGCCGCCGTCCAGATCAACGCGGCCGTCGCGGACCCCGCTCGCGAGGCGTTCGTCCACGCGATGTCGCGCGCGTCGATCGTCGCCGCGCTCGTGGCGGCGCTCGGCGCCGTCATCGCCTGGCGCCACCTGCCGGCCCGCGGCGGCGCCCAGGCCGACGGCTCACCCGATGCGGACCGTGTCGGCGGACCGCTGCCGGCCGGCTCCCAGCAGCTCGTCGCCGGCGGCTGAGACGGTGTCCGCTATGCAGCCAAGGTGGCGGCGGGCCCACGGCCATGCCCGGCCACGACGCGAAGCGGTTGCGGGCGGGGCGGTGAGTCCGCGAAGCGGTAGCCGACCCCGTGGTCGGTGCGAATGAGGGGTTCGGCGTCCGCCGGCTCGATCTTGCGGCGCAGGTTCGCGATGTGCGTGCGCAGGCTCTGCGTGTTCCGGACGTACCTCGGGCCCCAGACCTCCTGCATCAGCACGTGCTGGGTGAGCAGCCGCCCGCGATGACGCAGCAGGAGGCGCAGGAGCTTGAACTCGATGGGTGTGAGGTGGATGTCCTGGCCGTCGCGACGCACCGTGCGGGCGGCGAGGTCGACCACCAGGCCATCGAGCTCGACACGCGGCTCGTCGTGGGCTCGCTCGGCCCGTCGCAGAGCGGCTCGCAAGCGGGCGACGAGCTCGCGCGGCGCGAACGGCTTGGTCACGTAGTCGTCCGCGCCGGCGTCCAGCGCGCGCACCTTCTCCTCCTCGGCGTCGACCGTGCTGAGCACGATCACCGGGACCGCGCTCCACTCGCGCAGTCGCCGGCACACCTCGACGCCGTCGCCGTCGGGCAGGACCAGCTCGACGATCGCGGCATCGGGTGGGCGAAGAGCCGCCCGGTCGAGCGCTTCCTCGACGGTGCCGGCCGAGTCCATGGCGAAGCTCGCGTCGCGCAGGACCACACGCAGAGCGCGCACGCTTCGCGCGTCGGCGTCGCACACCAGCACCGTGGGAGGACGCGCGCTGCGCGGACGCGCGCTGACGGCCTCCGCGACCACGCCAAGGTGGCTCATTCCACGCCGGACCGCCACACGAGCAGACCGTAGGTGCGCCCGCGGGCCCCGGCGAGCGGCCGTCGCGATCACGCGATCGCGACTTCGGATTGATCCGCGCACAGACTCCCGGAAGCCTGTGCGTGGGCCGCGCACCGGCGAGGCGACGTCCGATGGCGAATGCGCGGCGATGCCCACAACCGGTGGTTTAGCCTCAGCTCCATGACCACACGGGGCCGCACCCCCGTGATCCCGACGGGCGTAGAGGTCGCGCTCGCCTTCTGCGCGGGCGTGGCGTCGTTCGCGCTCCTGGCGGTCACGCTCGCGGTCTCGGACTCGGACCTTCTCGCCGTCGCTCTCGGCGTGGCCTCCGTCGGCGCGATCGTCGCGATCACCCGTGTCTGGGGAGTGGCCTACGCGGTGCCGGCGGCGATGGCGGGGCTGGTGGCCTACGACTGGTTCCAGTTCCCTCCCACCCATCCCCGCGAGTTCCCGAGCTCCGGCGATCTGGCCAATCTCCTCGTCTACGTGGCCGTCGCCGTCCTCGTCGGCGTGGTCGCGGCGCACGCCGGCCGGCGCGCCGTCAGCTCCGAGCAGGCGCGAGGCCTGCTGGCCGAGGAGCAGGCGGCGCTGCGGCGCGTCGCGACGCTCGTCGCTCAGGGCGTGCCTCCGAGCGAGCTGTTCGGCACCGTCGCCGAGGAGCTGGGCAGGCTGCTCGGCACCGACCTCGCCGGGATGCTCCGCTACGAGACCGACGACACGGTCTGCGTCGTGGCGGCCTGGGCCGCCTCCGGCGAGCAGCCCGAGGCAGGGGGTCGCCGGCCGCTCGATGAGGCCGGTCTGGCGACGACGATCCGCACGACAGGCCGGCCCGCTCGGATCGAGGACCCCGACGGCCATCCCGCCGGCCTCGCCCTCCGGCGCGACGAGCGCGCGATCCGGTCCTCGGTGGGCAGCCCGATCGTCGTCGAACGGCGGCTGTGGGGGGTCCTGGCGGTCCATTCCAGTCGCGCCGAGCCGCTGCCGGCGGACACCGAGTCGCGCGTCAAGGAGTTCACGGACCTGGTCGCCACGGCCATCTCGAACACCGAGGCTCGTGCCGAGGTGGGCCGGCTGGCGAACGAGCAGGCGGCCCTCCGGCGGGTGGCGACCCTGGTCGCGCAGGAGTCGACGCCTGCCGAGGTCTTCGCCGCGGTCGCCGAGGAGGTGGGCCGGCGCTTCGAGATCGACGACACGGCGATCCTCCGCTACGAGCGCGACGGCACGGCCACCGCGGTCGCGGAATGGGGCGAGCACAGCCCCCTCGTCCGGTTCGGGAGCCGCGTGAGCCTGGACGGCGACAACGTCACGGCCCAGGTCCTGAGGACGGGCCGGCCGGCGCGCATCGACGACTACTCGCGCAGCGCGGGCACGCTGGCGGGCGCGGTGCGCGACAGCGGCCTTCGCTCGGTGGTCGGCAGTCCGATCGCCGTCGACGGGCGGCTGTGGGGCGTCATCGTCGCGGGCTCGCGGGGAGCCACGCCGTTGTCGTCGGACACCGAGGCGCGCATCGGGGAGTTCACCGAGCTGGTCGCCACCGCGATCTCGAACATCCAGGCGCGGTCGGACCTCGCGGCCTCCCGCGCGCGGATCGTCGCGGCGACCGACGAGGAGCGCCGGCGGGTGGTGCGCGATCTGCACGATGGCGCGCAGCAGCGCCTCGTCCACACGGTCGTCACGCTCAAGCTGGCCCAGCGGGCGCTGCGCAGGAACCAGGACGCCGCTCCGGCGCTGGTGGCCGAAGCCCTGCAGCACGCCGAGGTCGCGACCGGCGAGCTGCGCGAGCTCTCCCACGGCATCCTCCCGTCCGTGCTGACGCGCGGCGGCCTGCGCGCAGGAGTCGAGGCGCTGGCCATGCGGATGCCGGTGCCGGTCGAGGTCGGCGTGGCCGCGGAGCGTCTGCCCGCCGCCGTCGAGGCCACCGCGTACTTCGTGGTCGCCGAGGCGCTGACGAACGTCGCCAAGCACGCGCACGCCGGCCGGGCCGCGGTGACCGCGCGCGTCGAGCAGGACATGCTGCGCGTCCACGTCCGCGATGACGGCGTGGGCGGAGCCCGTCCCGACGGCAGCGGTCTCGTGGGGCTGGCCGACCGGCTCGCCGTCCTCGACGGCGGCCTGCGGGTCGAGAGCCCGACCGATGGCGGCACGCTCGTGGCCGCGACGATCCCGGTGGGCAGCTCCGGCGGCGGCCGGCGTGCATAGGCCGTCAGGGCGACCGCGCCGACGAGGAGGCGTTACCCCGGCCGTTATCGACGCCAGGCGCAGCTCCGGCTAGGCGCCTGCGACGCGGCTGCCCCAGTGCTCGTGGACCGCGAACTTCTCGGGCTCGCCGACATCGACGCCCGCCGTCGACAGCGCGGCTCTGAGACCTCCGTCCCAGGCCTGCTGCCAGGCCTCCTCCGACTCCCAGATCTCGCTGACGCGAAAGTCCGGCTCCTCTCCGAACAACACGTGGAGCTGAAGCGGCGGTGGGGGACCCTCGGGGCCGTTCCCCCGAAGGATCTCGTTGACCTTGTCGTATTGCTCGCGTGTGAGCGACGACGGCGCGTAACGGATGAGAATCGGCATTGCGCGAACCTAACCGATCGCTACCGCTCTTCGTGCAAGGCGGCTCATGACGGACGGGGGCGCCGCAGTCGATATCGGGCGAGAAGGAGAGCCGATCGGGCTCTGCGGTGACACGCCTACGTTGGGTCGGACCCGCCATAGAGAAGGGCCGCGCTCTATCCGGCCCTCCCACGACCCCGGAGAACTCATGATGAAACGACGACTACTCGCACTCGCGGCTGTGACGCTGGGTGCGGGGGCGATGGGTATCGCGCCCGTGCCCGGCGTGGCCAACCTCGGCGGAGTGCAGCCTGCATGGGCGCAGGCCATTCCACCGGCAGTCGACCCCGCGATCGACCCGGAGGACGTCGAGGACCCGGCGCCGGCTCCGCCCCCCGTGGGCGGCGTGCCGCTGCCCGCGCCCGTCGACCCCGCGATCGACCCGGAGGACGTCGAGGACCCGGCGCCGGCCCGCCCCCGTGGGCGGCGTGCCGCTGCCCGCGCCCGTCGTCCCCGCGATCGACCCGAGGACGTCGAGGACCCGGCGCCGGTCCCGCCCCCCGTGGGCGGCGTGCCGCTGCCCGCGCCCGTCGTCCCCGCGATCGACCCCGAGGACGTCGAGGACCCGGCCGAGCCCGAGGAGGTCGAGGACCCGGCGCCGGCGCCGGCGACGCCGCCCGTGAGCGGCACGCCGGAACCTGCGCCCGCCGCACCGGGCGCGGTGACCGCGCCCGCTCCGGCCCCCCTCGTGCCGCCCGCGCCCGCTCCGACCGCTCCGGGGACGGTGGCGGCTCCGGTCCCGGCCGGCGCACCGGCGGCGGGCAACCGCACAGCAGCCCAGCGCAAGGCGGCCAAGCGTAAGGCGGCCAAGCGCAAGGCGGCCAAGAAGCGCGCGGCGGCCAAGCGGAAGGCGGCCAAGCGCAAGGCCGCCAAGAAGCGCGCGGCGGCCAAGCGCAAGGCGGCCAAGAAGCGCGCGGAGGCGCGCCGGCGGCACACGCGTCAGTAGCGCAGGCCGCCACCACTCGCCTACCGGTACACGCTCAAGGAGCACCTCGCGCGCGCGGTCGCGCGCGCGAGGCCGGTGGACGAGAAATCGCCGCCGTGGCAGGAGCCTCACCACGTCGATTCGAAGCCAGGGGCAGGCGCCCCGGGCGCAGCCTCAGCAGCGCCGCACGAGCATCACGTCACGGCTCAGAGACCGGATGTCTGGTGGAACGTCGCTAGGACCCGCTCGGGTCGCGAGGTGCTACGCCGCGGCCAGCTCTCGCTCCGGCTAGCCGCGGTGCGGGCGGCCCAGGGGCGGTAGGCGAGAAGCGTCATTGAGAAGCCTCTGGGCTCAGCATCAGAACGGCGTCGGTTTCGCGCTCGTGCGGCGGCGGGTCGTCGCTGCCGAACAGCTCAGCGGCGACGACGCTGGCCCCGAATACGAAGGCGACGGCGGCGATGGCGCCGACGAAGCGCGGTGACGGGCCGCCGTGGATGCCGGTCGCGTGCACCACCGCGTGGCCCTTGCCGCGGACAATCAGCCAGCGGTTGAACGGGTACGCGACGACGCCGGCGACGGCGAGCGCAAACGACAGCGCACCCCAGAACAGGATGCTGTCGAGCCCGGCCTCCATGGCGCCGGGAACGCCGAGCATGATGGCGTTGTCGACGACCTCCATGACCGCGATGCTCAGCGTGTCCGAGGCCAGCGCGATTGGGATGACGGCGCCCAGCGCGAGGCCGGCGCGCAGCAGCGGCAGACTCGTCAGCGCGTAGCCGAACAGGAACGCGAGCGCGACGGCCAGCGCGACCGTGCCCCACTCGGAGAACCCCAGCGCGGTGCCGATGACCATGCCCAGCACCTCGCCGATTGCGCAGCCGGTCAGGCAGTGCAGCGTCGCGCTGAGGGCGACGATGTTGAGCGCGCGCCCGGACGTCGGCATGTCGTGATGCTCGTGATGGGCGTCGTGCGCGTCCGCGTGGGCGTCCATGGCGGCGTCTCCCTCCTCTGGTCTATGCCGCGGTGTTGACACGGTTAGCAGCCGGCACGGCCGGAGCAGGCGCGGCGACCGCGGTGCGCTGCGCCTGAAAGCGGCGCAGGCGCAGCGCGTTGAGCACCACGGACACGCTGGAGAAGGCCATCGCCGCGCCGGCGATGACCGGGTTCAGCAGGCCGATGGCGGCCAGCGGAATGGCGGCGACGTTGTAGCCGAACGCCCACGCCAGGTTCTGCTTGATGGTCCGCAGCGTCGCGCGGCTCAGGCGGATGGCGTCGGCGGCGGCCCGCAGGTCACCCGAGACCAGGGTGAGGTCGGAGGCCTCGACGGCCACGTCGGTGCCGGTGCCGATGCTCAGGCCGAGGTCGGCCTGGGCCAGCGCGGGCGCGTCGTTGACGCCGTCGCCGACCATCGCGACCACGCGGCCCTCGGCCCGCAGCCGGCGCACGACGTCGGCCTTGTCGGAGGGCAGGACCTCGGCGATGACCTCGTCGATGCCGACCTCCGCCGCGACCGCACGGGCGGTCGTCTCGTTGTCGCCGGTGAGCAACACCGGGCGCAGCCCGAGCGCCCTCAGCTCAGCTACGGCTTCGGCGGAGCTGTGCTTGACGGTGTCGGCGACGACGAAGACGGCGGTGGCCTGTCCGCCCCAGCCGGCGGCGATGGCAGTCTGCCCGCGCGACTCGGCAGCCGTGCGGGCTGTGTCAAGCTCGGGCGGGAGGTGCATCGCCCGGCCCGCCAGCAGCGCCGGTCGCCCGACGATGAGTGCGTGCCCGTCGACGACACCCTCGACCCCGAGGCCCTCGCGGTTGGTGAAGCTCTCCACTATGGGCAGCGTGCGCTCGGCGGCCGCGGCCTTGGCGATGGCCTGCGCGATGGGGTGCTCGGACGCGTTCTCCAGCGCGCCGACGAGCCGCAGCGCCTCTGCCTCATCGGTGCCGTCGGCGACGGCGACCTCGACCAGTCTCATCATGCCGGTGGTGACGGTGCCGGTCTTGTCGAGCACGACGGTGTCGACCTTGCGCGTGGACTCCAGGACCTCCGGGCCCTTGATGAGCAGGCCGAGCTGCGCGCCGCGGCCGGTCCCGACCATCAGGGCCGTCGGAGTCGCGAGCCCGAGCGCGCAGGGGCAGGCGATGATGAGCACGGCGACGGCGGCGGTGAACGCGAACGTTGCGCTCTCTCCGGTTCCGAGCCAGAAACCGAGCGTCGCGACCGCCAGGCCGATGACGACGGGGACGAAGAGGCCGGAGACGCGGTCGGCGAGGCGCTGGACCGGCGCCTTGCCGGTCTGAGCGTCCTCGACCAGGCGCGCGATCTGCGCGAGCGCGGTGTCGGCGCCGACCTTGGTCGCCCGGACGACCAGGCGGCCGCCGGCGTTCACGGTCGCACCCGCGACCTCGGAGCCCGGCTGGACCTCGAACGGCACGCTCTCGCCCGTGAGCATCGACATGTTCACGGCGGAGGTGCCCTGCTCGACGACGCCGTCGGCGGCGACCTTCTCGCCCGGACGCACCACGAAGCGGTCGCCGACGGCGAGCTGCTCGACGGGGACGCGCCGCTCGGTGCCGTGGGCGTCGATGATGCCGACGTCCTTGGCGCCGAGCTCCAGCAGCGCCTTCAGGGCGGCGCCGGCGCGGCGCTTGGCGCGCTCTTCGAAGTAGCGCCCCGCGAGGATGAGCGTGGTCACGACGCCCGCGGTCTCCAGGTAGATGTGGTTGGCGCCCTCCCCGCGCTCCGGGATGAGGTCGAACGGCATCCGCATCCCGTCCATCCCCGCGTCGCCGATGAACAGCGCGTACAGCGACCACAGCCAGGCGGCGAGCACACCGACGGAGATGAGCGTGTCCATCGTCGCGGCGCCGTGCTTGAGGTTGGCCCACGCGGCCTTGTGGAAGGGCCAGGCGCCCCACAGCACGACGGGGGTCGCGAGGTTCAGCGCGAGCCATTGCCAGTTGTCGAACTGCAGCGACGGCACCATCGAGATGAGCAGCACCGGCACCGAGAGCAGCGCCGACAGGATGAGCCGGTGGTGCAGCGGCGCCGACGCGTCGTGCTCCGGCGCCTCGGCCGCGCCGTCGCTAGCGGGCTCGGTCGAGGTCAGGGCGGCCTGATAGCCGGCGGCCTCGACCGCGCCGACGAGCTGCTCGGGCGCGACCGCGCCCGGGTCGTACTCGACCCGGGCCTTCTCGGTCGCGTAGTTCACGGTCGCGGTCACGCCGTCGAGCTTGTTCAGCTTGCGCTCGATGCGGTTCGCGCACGAGGCGCAGGTCATGCCCGTGATGGGCAGCTCGACCTGGGTGGCCGTCGGCGCGCTCATCGGGCGACCTGCTGCGTGAACTCGGCCGTGTGGATGCTGCCCTCGTGCTTGAACTGCAGGTACAGGCGGTAGCGGCCCTCGCTGGGGAACTCGCTCATGAACGCGACGGCGTCGTCGTGGGCCTCGGGCTCGCCGTGGCCGCCCGGGTGCACGTGCAGGTAGGCGAGGTCGCCCTCGCGCAGCGCGACGAGGTGTCCGCCGGCGCCCAGGTAGGGCTCGGTGTGAACGGTCTTGCCGTTGCGGGTGACGGTGAAGCGCAGCTCCGCCTCGCGCCCGGCGCGCACCCGCCCGGCATGCAACAGGACCTGGTAGCCGTCACCGGTGTCGGCGGTTGTCGCCGGCGCGGGCACCGGCCGGTAGTCCGCGTTGCCGTCGACCGCGAGGTCGGCCGCCAGGGTCTGCGCCTGCTCGCCCCGCTTGAAGTCGGTGAAGACCCGGTACGCGCCGGCCTGCGGCAACGTCGCGCGCACGCGCCAGATGCCGTCGGAGCCGAGCTCCGGGTGCAGGTGCTGGAAGCCCTCGCCGTCGCGGCGGACCACGATGAGATGCATGCGCTTCTCGTGCTCGACCTCGAAGTCGCGCACGGGCTGGCCGTCGGCGCCGACGATGCTGAAGGCCAGCTCGGTCTCGCGGCCGCGGGGAAGCTCGGTCTGCTGGATCGCGAGCTCGAGGCCGTTGTCGGCGACCGCGAGCCCGCGGACAGCGCCGCGGGTCGCCTCGGATTCGGTCTTCTCGGAGGTGTGCGTGGACACGGAGTCCTTTCCGGCGGCGGGCTCGCCGCCGTGGGAAGCATCTGAGTCGGTGTGGCCGCCGTCACGGGCGGCTGCGCTGTCGTCGTCGCGTTCGGGCCCGATGGCGCCGCCCGCGAGGGCCGCGCCGCCGAACACCAGCAGCAACACCACGGCGAAACCGGCGAGCTTGGCGATGGGGCTCATGCCGCCACCGGGCGGACCTGGCCGTGGCGGTGCGTGCCGCCGGAGTACTCCTCACGGCGCAGCAGCATCGCCACGAGCATGCTCGGCAGCATCACGACGTGCTCGATCAGCATCAGCGCGCCGATGTCCTCGACCAGCCCGCCCCACAGGAGCGCGATGACGCCGAAGGCCGGAATGAACATCGACGCCGACATCTCACCCGACGCCCGCCAGCCGTGCCCGCGGTGGCGCATCCACGCGACCATCGGCACGGTCATGGTGACCGCCATCCCGAACAGCATCAGGGTCGGCGCGTCGTTGTGCAGCTCGGACATGCTCATGCCTGCCGCGCTCAGCGCGAAGGTGGCGGGCGTCCCGAGAACCACCATCCCGAGAACCATCGCGGCGACCATCTCCGCGTAGTGGCGGGCGAAGCGACGCGTGGAGGCGCTCATGACATCACTGCCGCGAACGCGGAGGAGGCTTGCGTCGAGGTCGGCCTCGACGGCGCTGAAGCCGGCGACCCTGGAGACCCTCTCGGTCACGGCGACCTTGCAGTGGCCGCAGGCCATGCCCTCGACGACGTGGGCGAGTTCGGTGGTGGCGGGGTGCGAGTTCACGAGGGGCTCCTTTGGATAGTCAAAGATACCACCAGGGGGTATTGGCGTCTGGGTCCGGGACCGTACACCATGGGGGTATCTGCGCAAGCGCCTTTCCCACGATTGCGTGGAAACACGGGCCAGCGCGAACCACGCATGTGCGGTTACCCCCGTGGGGTACGATGTGGCCATGCCCTCGACGACGACTCCGACTCCCGTCCCGACCGCCCCGACCCGCGGCTACTCGGCGACCAAGGACCAGCTGCTCAAGCGCCTCAAGCGCATCGAGGGGCAGGTGCGCGGCATCGAGGGCATGGTCGAGGACGACCGCTACTGCATCGACGTGCTCACGCAGATCTCCGCCGTGCAGGCTGCGTTGGACAAGGTCGCCCTGGGCCTGCTCGACGACCACGCCCAGCACTGCGTCATGGGCGCCGCCGACGACGACAAGGGCGAGAAGACCGACGAGCTGATGGCCGCGGTCGCACGGCTCATGCGCCGCGGCTGAGCCTCACCGCAACGGACGCAGCCGGCCGGATGCGCGGCAGCTGAACAGCCATTCAGGCTTGCGCACTCAAGTCGCCGACACTCTCAGACGTCCAGCGGAGTCGTTCCACACCGCGAACGACCCTTCGACTGACCGGCGGTCCCGTCCACCGGTCTGAGGCCTCTCCGAAAGAGCTGCCCGAGGGCGACACGTCCTACTTGATCTGGTCGTAGACCTTGAACAGCGGCAGGTACATCGAGATCACGATGAACCCGACGATGCCGCCGACGACGACGATCATGACCGGCTCGAGGATCGAGGTGAGCGACTTGACCGACGCGTCGACCTGGTCCTCGTAGAAGTCGGCGATCTTGGTGAGCATCGTGTCCAGCGCGCCGGTCTCCTCGCCGACGCCGACCATGTGGGTGACCATGCCGGGGAAGACCGGCGCGGCCTTGAGCGGGTCGGCGATCGTGCCGCCGCGCTTGACGCGACTCGATGACGTCGTCCATCGCGTTCTCGACGACGCGGTTGCCGGCGGTCTTGGCCGTGATGTCGAGCGCCTGCGAGCAGCGGGACGCCGGCGGTGACGAGCGCGCTGAGCGTGCGCGACCAGCGCGCGAGGCTGATCTTCTGGACGATGTCGCCGATCTTGAACGGGATGCGCAGGCGGAACGCGTCCCACTGGCCGCGGCCGCGTCTCGCTGCTCTTCCAGCTGGCGGAAGGCGTAGACGACGCCGACGCCGATGGCGATCATGCAGGTACCAGTGGCCCGTGACCAGCCCGGACAGCGCCGACGGTGACCTTCGTGATCGGCGGCAGGTCGCCGCCGAACTGCTCGAAGACGCCGACGAAGACCGGGACGATGAAGGCGACCAGGCCGATCAGGACGCAGAAGGCGAAGGCCAGGACGACGATCGGGTACATCATCGCGCTCTTGACCTGACGGCGCAGCGAGTCCTCGGTCTCGAGCTGGTCGGCGATGCGCAGCAGCGAGGACTCGAGCACGCCGCCCGTCTCCCCGGCGCGCGTCATCGCGACGAACAGCGGCGAGAAGATCTTGGGATGGCGCTCGAGCGCGTCGGACAGCGGCAGGCCGGCCTCGACGTCCTTGCGGACCTTGACCAGGATCTCGGCCAGCGGCTTGTTCTCGGTCTGCGCCTCGAGCACGTAGAGCGCGCGCAGGATCGTCATGCCGGAGCTGACCATCGTCGACAGCTGGCGGGTCATGATCGTCAGGTCGGTCGGCTTGACCTTGTTGCCGAAGGGCGAGCTTGATCTCCTTGGACCCGCCCTTGGCCGTCGATGTCCAGGACGATCAGGCCGCGCGCCTTGAGCTGGTCGGCGACCGACTGCTTGCTCTCGGCCTCGACCTCGCCCGTCGCCTTCGCGCCGGCGAGGTCCATCGCCTTGAAGACGAAGGTGGCCATCGCTACGCGGCCATGCCGAAGTCGCCGGCGCCGAGCAGGCGGCGCAGCTCCTCGGGCGTGGACGAGCGCGCCTCGGCGAGGCGCTGGGTGATCTTGCCCGGAGCGCACGAGCGCCGGCCAGCGCGGCGTCCATCGTCTGCATGCCGACGCTCGAGCCGGTCTGCATCGAGGACGGGATCTGGTGGGTCTTGCCCTCGCGGATCAGGTTGCGCACGGCCGGGGTCGGCACGAGCACCTCGCAGGCCACGACGCGCGCCGAGCCGTCGGCGGTCGGCAGCAGCTGCTGGGTCATGACGCCCTGCAGCGCGACGGAGAGCTGCACGCGCACCTGGTCCTGCTGGTGGGCCGGGAAGACGTCGATGATGCGGTCGATCGTCGACGGCGCGGTCTGCGTGTGCAGCGTGGCGAAGACGAGGTGGCCGGTCTCCGCGGCGGTCAGCGCGGTCGAGATCGTCTCGAGGTCGCGCATCTCGCCGACGAGGATCACGTCGGGGTCCTGGCGCAGCGCGGCCTTCAGGGCCAGCGCGAAGCTCTGCGCGTCGGAGCCGAGCTCGCGCTGGTTGACGATGCACTTCTTGTGGCTGTGGAGGAACTCGATCGGGTCCTCGACGGTCATGATGTGCTCCTCGCGCGTGTCGTTGATCTGCGTCGATCATCGCCGCCAGCGAGGTGGACTTGCCCGAGCCGGTCGGGCCGGTGACGAGCACGAGGCCGCGCGGCTTCTTGCGTGAACTCGTGCAGCGACCGCCGGCAGGCCGAGGTCGTCGATCGAGACGATCTTCGCCGGGATCAGGCGGAAGGCGGCGCCGATCGCGCCGCGCTGGAAGTAGGCGTTGACGCGGAAGCGGGCGTGGCCCGGGATCGAGTAGGCGAAGTCGATCTGCCAGTCGGTCTCCAGGCGCTGGCGCTGGTCGTTGGTGAGGATCGAGTAGACGATCTCGCGCGTGTCGGTGGGCGTCAGGCGCGGGATAGTCGTCCATCGGCGACGAGCCGGCCGCGCACGCGGACGCATCGGCGCGGCGCCCGGCGGTGAGGTGCAGGTCGGACGCGTTGCGCGAGACACGTCCATCAGGAGGTCGGCGAAGTCGAAGTCCATGGTGCTGTGCGTATCGGCGCTCAGGCGCCGAGATCTTGAGCGCCTGCGGCGACTCGCTAGAACTCGGCGACCGGCGAGCCGGTGCCGACGACGCGCGCGACCTCGGCGATCGACGTGCGGCCCGGCGTGCACCTTCTCGAGGCCGTCGTCGCGCAGGCGGCGCATGCCCTCGCGCATCGCGACCTGGCGGCGATCTCGTCGGCCGGGCGCGCGCTCGATCGATGAGCCGGCGGATCTCGTCGGTGACGATCATGACCTCGTAGAGGCCGATCCGGCCCTTGTAGCCCGAGCCGCCGCAGCGCGGGCAGCCGACCGGCTCGTAGGCCTCGAGGTCGACCGTCGCGCGGAAGCCGTTCTCGCGCAGCACGTCGGCGGGGATGATCGTGCGGCGCTTGCAGTGCTGGCAGAGCTGGCGCGCGAGGCGCTGGGCGACGACGCAGTCGATCGCGCTGGCGACCAGGAACGGCTCGATGCCCATCTCGATGAGGCGCGTGACGGCGATCGGCGCGTCGTTGGTGTGCAGCGTCGAGAGCACGAGGTGGCCGGTGAGCGCCGCCTCGATGGCGATCTGCGCCGTCTCGCGGTCGCGGATCTCGCCGACCATGATGACGTCGGGGTCGGCGCGCATCATCGAGCGCAGGCCGGTGGCGAACGTCAGCCCGGCCTTCGGGTTGACCTGCACCTGCGTGATGCCCGTCGATCTGGTACTCGACCGGGTCCTCGATCGTGATGATGTTCTTCTCGGGCGTGTTGATCTCGCCCAGCGCCGCGTACAGCGACGTCGACTTGCCCGAGCCGGTCGGGCCGGTGACGAGCACGGCGCCGTAGGACTGGCGGATCGCGCGCTCGAAGCGGCTGCGCTCGTGCTCGGCCATCCCGAGCGCGTCGAGGTCGAGGACGACGTTGCCCTTGTCGAGGATGCGCATGACGACGCCCTCGCCGTGGACGCTGGGCAGCGTGACGACGCGCAGGTCGACGTGGTGGCCGTCGATCGTCAGCCCGACGCGGCCGTCCTGGGGCACGCGCCGCTCGGCGATGTCGAGGTCGCTCATGATCTTCATGCGCGAGATCACGCCGCTGACCATGCGCCGCGGCACGGTCGTCGTGTCGCTGAGCACGCCGTCGACGCGGAAGCGCACGCGCAGCTCGCGTCCCGTCGGGCGCGAGGTGGACGTCGGAGGCGCCCTGCTCGACCGCCTGGGCGATGATCTGGTTGACGAGCTTGATGACCGGCGCGTCGTCGGCCGTCTCGCGCAGGTCGACGACCTCGGCCGGGCCGGCATCCGCCTCCTCGTCGCGCCTCCGTCGAGGTCGACGACGTCGTCGAGGCGCGTCAGGCGGCTGATCAGCGCCGCGATGTCCTCGCGGCGAGGCGACCGCCGGGCGCACGTCGTAGCCCGTCATCAGCGCGATGTCGTCGATCGCGAGGACGTTCGACGGGGTCGGCCATCGCGACCGAGCAGCGCCGCGCTCGCCGACGAAGGCGACCGGCACCGCCTCGTAGCGCTTGGCCGCCGTGCCGGAGAGCAGGTTCGCGGCCGCCATGTCGACGTTGAAGACGTTCAGGTCGAGGTGGTCGAGGCCGTGGCGCTCGGCGATCGCCCGCGAGAGCGCCCTCGGGCGCCAGCGTCGCCCGCGGCCACCAGCACCTTCTCGGGCGTCGTGCCGGACTGGCGCGCGGTCTCGATCGCCTGCGTCGACGCGCTCGCGTCGCGCGAGGCCGAGCTCGACGATGACGTCGGTCAGGAAGCGAGCGCCGGCCGCGCGGCGCGAGGCGTGCGTGACCCCGTCCCAGTCTCCCGCGTGCGCGGGCGCGGGCGCGGGCTCGGCGGAGCCGACGGCGCGCAGATGGGGAACCTCGTGGTCGCTCATGGTGGGGAAGCGATGGGCCCGTGCCGCCGCTCGCATCACCTCGAGGGGCGCCCGCGTGCCGGTCCACGTCTCGAGGCTCAGCGCGCCCTGGTGGACCAGGATCTCCAGGCCGTCGACCACCGTGCTCCCAGCCTGCGTCGCCGCCGCCAGGAGCGCGGTGCCGCCGTCCCGGTAGACGAGGTCGACCACGCACGCGTATCCCCGAGGTCATCGGCGCCCAGCGGCAGGTCCTTGAGCGTTGCATCGGCATCGTGGAGGCCGACCGCCGTGCAGTTGACGAGCAGGTCGGCCGGCTCGGGCGTCGTGACGGCGCGCACGCCGAGGTCGGCGGCGAGCGCCTCGCGCGCGCTCCGGGGTCCGGTTCCAGACCGCCACGTCGGCGGCGCCGGCCTCGCGCAGCGCGTAGGCGGCGGCGCGGGCGCTGCCCGCCCGCGCCGAGGATGAGCGCGCGGTGCGGCCGCGGGGCGGCTCGGGCAGCGCGGCGAGCAGGCCCGGCGCGTCGGTGTTGTCGGCGCGGATCGCGCCGTCCCGCGCGAAGCGTCAGCGTGTTCGCGGCGCCGATCGCGCGCGCGCCGCCGGCGTCGCCGCGTCGGCGAGCGCGAGCGCCGCCTCCTTGTGGGGGATCGTGACGTTCGCGCCCGCGGAAGCCGGCCGCCGGCAGCGCGCGGACGGTCTCGGCGAGCAGCTCGGGCGGGACCGGCAGGAGCTGGTAGCGCCAGTCGGGCGCCAGCCCGAGCGCGGCCAGCGCCGCGTTGTGCATCGCCGGCGAGCGGCTGTGGGCGACGGGCCAGCCGAGGACGCCGAGGCGGGGCACTCGGACGCTCAGTCGGCGGACGGGCTCAGCACTGCGACGGGTCCTTGCCGCCGCGCTCCTCGCGCTTGCGGTTGTAGGCGGCGACGTCGCGCTCGAACTGGGCCTTGGTCGACGAGAAGCTGTGGGCGCCGTTCGCCGCAGGGGCTTGCACGACGTAGTAGATGGCCCTCGTGTCGGCGGGGTTGGCGGCGGCCGCATCGCGGCGAGACCGGGGTTGCCGATCGGCGTCGGCGGCAGCCCGCGGCGCAGCCGCGTGTTGTAGGGCGAGTCGGCCTGCAGCTCGGACTGGCGCAGCGGGCGCGACCAGTTGTTGCGCGCGTAGCGGATCGTCGCGTCGATGCCGAGCGGGATCCCCTGTTGCAGGCGGTTGTAGATCACGCCCGCGATGAGGCGCCGCTCGCGCGGGACGAGCACCTCGCGCTCGACCATCGAGGCGATGATCAGCACGTCGTAGCGGCTGAGGTTGCGCCGGCGGGCGCGCGTCAGGTCGACGCGGGCGAACGTGTCCTTGAACGCCTCGACCTGGCGGGCGACCAGGCGCCGCGCCGTCGCGTCCTGGCTGCGCAGCTCGTAGGTCGCGGGGAACAGGAAGCCCTCGAGGTTGCGGGTGCTGCGCGGCGCGCCGTAGTCGCGCGGGTCGAGCCGGCCCGAGCGCCGGGTGGCCGCGAGGTAGTCGCCCTCGATGCCCGCCTGGCGCACGCGCGGGGCGAGCTCGCGCCGCGACGGGCCCTCGGGCAGCGTGACGTCGAGGACTGCGCGCGGCGCGCGGCGCCGTCGTGAGCTGGTCGAGCGCCGCCGCGTAGCGACATGTCGCGGCGCATCGTGAAGGTGCCCGAGCGCAGGTCGTCGCGCTGGCCGCTCAGCCGGGCGCGCAGGGAGAAGAAGAAGCCGGAGTCGACGACGCCCGGCTTGGGCGAGCTGATCGCCGATCTCGCCGGCGCCGGCGCCGGGTGGTATCCGGACGCGCACGGTGCCGGCTCCGTCGCCCGCGAACGGCTGGAACAGCAGGATCGCGAAGATGACGACGAGCGCGACGAAGAGGAAGATGGTCGCCAGGGCGACGATCCGCCGCGTCCGCCGGCGGCGCTTGGGCGGCACGGTGAGCCGCTGGTGGCCGGGGGCGGCGGCGCCCGGCTGCGCCGCGTAGGAGGCGCGCCCGGCGCGCACGACCCCGATCGGCTCCTCCTCCGCGACCTGCCCGTTGGCGTGGGGCCGCGTCTGCGGACGGGGCAGCGCGACGGTGCGCCGCGGCCGCGGTGCCGGCTCGGGCTCGGGGGGCCTGAGCGGTACCTCGGGGTCCGCCGCGGCAGGCTCGTGCCCGTGCGCCGAGGCGCGCCCGGCGCCGGGCGGCTCGCGGTCGGGGGCGGGCGGCTCCGCCTCGCGCTCCGCTCCAGGGGCCTCGGGCTCGGGTGCGAAGGGCTCCGCGGCCGCGCCCCACTCCGTCTCGGGCGGCTGCGGCGCGGCGGCCGCCCGCTCCGCGTCTGCCGGGTGCGGCTCCGCGGGCCCGTCCGCCGGGTGCGGCTCCGCCGGCGCGCCCCGGTCCCCGTCCGCCGGGTGCTGCTCATCCGGTGCGGCCTGCTCCGTGCCCTCGCTGGCCGCGTCGGCCGCGGCCGCCTCGGCGGGCACCGCGCGCCCCTCGCGCTCCGCGCGACGGCGCTCGCGCTCGACGCGCGCCGCCTCCCGGTCGGCGGCGGAGCGCTCCCGCGAGCTCGAGCCCTTGTTGCCGAACAGCCCCATCGCCTCAGCCCGCCCGCTCGCCGCCGTGGTGGGCCAGCCAGTCCTCGAGCAGCACGGCGGCGGCGCGCGAGTCCTCGCTGGCCGCGCGCCGCCCGCCCGCTGCGCGATCGCCGTCGTGAAGCGCTCGTCGTAGAGCTCGACCGGCACGCGCACGGCGGCGTCGAGGCGCTCGGCGAAGGCGCGCGTCTCGCGCGTCTGGTCGGAGTCGGCGCCCGAGAGCGTCAGCGGCAGGCCGACGACGACGCGCTCGGCCCCGCGGTCGCGCACGAGCTCGACCAGCCGCGCGAAGCCCTTGCGCGTCGCCGGGCGCAGGACGGGCTCGATCGGCGTGGCCAGCGTGCCGGTGGGGTCGCTCAGCGCGCACCCGCAGCGGGCACTGCCGTAGTCCAGGGCCAGCACGCGCACGAACGGTAACGAACGGGGTGGTCCTACCCGTCCCGGCCGGCAGTGCGAGACGCGCGCCGGACCACTACGCGAGCGCCGCTTCGATGGCCGCCCGAGCCGCGGCGATGCGCCTCGCCGAGCTTCTCGGGGTCGCGGCCGCCGGCCTGCGCCATCGTGTCGCGGCCGCCGCCGCCGCCGCCCGCGACCTGCGCCGCCTCGCGCACGATCGTCGCCGGCCTTCACGCCGCGCTGCGACGAGCGCCGGCGCGACGCTCGCGACGAGGTGGACGCGGCCGTCCACCGCGCAGCCCAGCACGATCGCCGCGCTCTCGCCGAGCTTGCCCTTCACGCGGTCGGCCAGGTCGAGCAGCGCCTTCGCGTCGGGCGCCTCGACGACCTCGGTGAGCACGATCGCCCCGTCGACCTGGCCCGCGCGCGCGACGAGCGCGGCCACGTCGACCGCGCCGTTGGTCGCGCGGGCCTTCGCGGCCTCGCGCGCCTTCTGCTGCAGCGCGGCGATCGCGGCCGGCACCGCCTCGGTGTGCGCGCGCAGCAGGTCCGCCGCCTCGTGCAGCACGCGGTCGTGGAAGCGCACGTGGCGCACGGCCTCGGGCCCGGTGAGCGCCTCGATGCGCCGCACGTTCGACGCGCTCGAGCCCTCGGAGGTCAGCACGAACAGGCCGATCTCGGCGGTCGAGCGCACGTGCGTGCCGCCGCACAGCTCGCGCGAGTACGAGCCGTCGCCGATCTCGACCATGCGCACGACGTCGCCGTACTTCTCGCCGAAGAGCGCCATCGCCCCCAGGCGCTGGGCCTCGTCGAGCGTCGTGGTGATCGGGCGCACCGGGTCGTTGCGCAGGATCCACTCGTTCACGCGGTCCTCGACCCGACGGCGCTCGTCCTCGGACAGGCGCTGGGTGTGGGTGAAGTCGAAGCGCAGCTTGTCCGGGCCGACGTAGGAGCCGGCCTGGTGCACGTGGTCGCCGAGCACCTCGCGCAGCGCCGCGTGCAGCAGGTGGGTCGCCGTGTGGTTGGCCTCGGTCGCGTGGCGCGCGATCGGGTCGACGCGCGCGACGACGCGCTCGCCCGGCTCCAGCCGGCCGGCCTCCGCCTCCACGACGACCGCCTGGTCGTCGCCGGCCCGCACGACCTGCGACGACGCGCGCGAGGCAGTCGTCATTCGCGCAGGCGATGGTGCCCGCGTCGGACACCTGCCCGCCGCCCTCGGCGTAGAACGGCGACTCCGCGAGCTTGACGAACGTGCGCCCGTCGCGCTCGAGCACGCCGGCCACGGTCGTGTGCTGCTCGAGCTGCTCGTAGCCGGTGAAGGCCGTCGGCTCGGCGCGACCGCGCGCACGACCTCGGCGCTGCCGGCCACCGCCGAGCGACCGCCCGCGGCCGCCGACCGCGCGCGCTGCTCGTCCATCAGGCGCGCGAACTCCTCGTCACCCGCGAACGGCACGCCGCGCTCGGCGGCGATCTCGCGCGTCAGCTCGATCGGGAAGCCGAACGTGTCGTGCAGGCGGAAGGCGTCGGCCGGCGACAGCTCGCCGTCGGCGAGCAGGTCGTCGAGCAGGCGCGTGCCCTGCTCGAGCGTGCGGCCGAAGCCCTCCTCCTCGGCGCGCACCCACTTCAGGATCGTGTCGCGGCGGCTGACCAGCTCCGGGTAGCCGGCGCCCATCGTCTCGATCACCTGCTCGACGAACGGCGGCAGGAAGCTCTCCTCGATGCCGATGCGGTGGCCCTGCTGGATCGCGCGGCGCATGACGCGGCGCAGGATGTAGCCGCGGTCCTCGTTGGAGGGCACGACGCCGTCGGCGATCAGGAACGTCATCGCGCGCGAGTGGTCGGCCAGGATGCGCAGCGCGCGCTCGTCGGGCGTCTCGACGGTCGCCAGCTCGCGCCCGAGCCCCATGAGCGGCGCGAACTGGTCGGTCTCGAAGATCGTCGGCACGCCCTGCTGGATCAGCGCCATGCGGTTGAGGCCCAGGCCCGTGTCGATGTTCTTGCGGGCAGCGGCGTCAGCTCGCTGATCGGGTCCTGGTCGTACTGCATGAACACGAGGTTCCAGTACTCCAGGAAGCGCTCGTTCTCGCCGCCGGGCAGGTCGTCGGGCTTCCCCCACTCCAGGCCGCGATCGAGGTAGAGCTCCGAGCACGGGCCGCACGGACCGGTCGGGCCCGCCTGCCAGAAGTTCTCCTCGCGCGAGAGCAGGCACGATGCGCTCGCGCGGGACGCCGACCGACTCCCACGCGGCGATCGCCTCCTCGTCGGGGCCGAGGCCGAGCTCGTGGTCGCCCTCGAAGACGGTGATCCAGATGTCCTCGGGACGGAAGCCGAAGCCCTCCAGCGACAGCTCCCAGGCCAGCTCGACCGCGCCCTGCTTGAAGTAGTCGCCGATCGAGAAGTTGCCGAGCATCTCGAAGAACGTGAGGTGCCGCGTCGTCGCGCCGACGTTCTCGATGTCGGTCGAGCGGAAGCACTTCTGGCAGGTCGTCAGGCGGCGGTGCGGGGGCTGCTCGAGCCCGAGGAAGTACGGCTTGAGCGGGTGCATGCCCGCGGTCGTGAGCAGCACCGAGGGGTCGAACGTGGCCGGGACGAGCGAGCCGGAGGGCAGGCGCCGGTGGTCGCGGGCCTCGAAGAAGCTCAGGAACCTCTCGCGGATCTCGTCGGACGTGGTGAAGCCGCTCACGCCTCGATTGTGGCGCATCCCACGACGACGTCGCCGGCCAGCAGCACGGCGGTCTGACCGGGCGCCGGGCGGCTCGCCGGGCGCGCCAGGCGCAGCTCGTCGCCGGCCAGCGCGCAGGGCGTCGCGGGGGCGCGGTAGCGCAGCCGGACCGCGTCGACGGCCTCCGGCTCGCGGTGCAGGCGCAGGTCGCGCACGCGCACGGCGTCGGTCGCCAGTGCCGCGCGCGGTCCGACGGTCACCGTGTTGGCGCGCGCGTCGGTTGCGAGCACGTAGAGCGGGTCGCCCGCCCCGCCCACGCCGATGCCGCGGCGCTGGCCGACCGTGAAGAGGTGCGCGCCGTCGTGGGCGGCCAGGCGGCGCCCGGCGCGGTCCACGACGTCCCCGGGGCGGCTCGCCCAGGCGCCCGTGGCGCTCCAGGAAGCGCCGGCGCCCGGTGCCGGCCAGGAAGCACAGGTCCTGCGAGTCGGGCTTGCCCGCGACCGGCAGCCCGTGCTCGCGGGCGATCTCGCGCACCTCGGGCTTGGTCAGCTCGCCGAGCGGGAAGCGCAGGCGGGCGAGCGACGCGCGGCCCAGGCCGGCGAGCATGTACGCCTGGTCCTTGGCCGGGTCGGCGGCCAGGCGCAGCAGGCCGTCGGGGCTGCGGCGCGCGTAGTGGCCGGTGGTCAGCGTCGCGGCGCCGACGCGGTCGGCCAGCGCCAGCATCGCGTCGAGGCGGACCTCGCCGTTGCACCGCACGCACGGGTTGGGCGTGAGCCCGGCGGCGTGCTCGTCCAGCCAGGGCTGCACCACGCCCGCGCGGAACTCGTCGCGCAGATCGATCGTGAGATGCGGAAGGCCCAGGCGGTGCGCGAGCGCGCGGGCACCGCGCACGGCGTCGGCCGAGCAGCACGAGCGCTCCCCGTCGTTCTCCGGATCGCGCCACAGCTCCAGCGTGACCGCGACGACCTCACCGTCGGCGAGCAGCGCCGCGACCGCGCTGTCGACCCCGCCGCTCATCGCCACGAGCGTGCGCCCAGGAGCCGCCGGCACGGCGCCGTCGGCGCGCGCGGCGGCGCCGATCGCCCGCGCGAGCGCGTCGGCGGCCAGGTCGGCCGCGTGCAGCTTGCCCGCGCTCAGCCCACCGAGCTCGGCGGCGACGGCCGCGCTGCCCACGCGGGCGGCGTCCAGCAGCGGCGTCCCGCGGACGAGCTCGACCGCAGCGCTGGCGGCGGCGATCGTCGCGCCGCAGCCGGCGGCCTCGAAGCCGGCGTCCGCGACGCGATCGCCCTCCACGGCCACGCTGAAGCGCACGAGATCGCCACACGCCGCGCCGCCGGCCACGCCGTCATGGCCGCCGGCGGGCTCATGGCCGCGCCGGCGCGGATGGCGCAGGTGGTCGGCGAAGCGCTCGTCGGGCACGCGGTCGAGTGTAGGCCTGCGCGCTCGTGGTACACGAACTGCGGCGGGTGAGGGAGAGCGGGACGACTGGCAACCGGCTCAACGTGAAGCGCGTCGCCGCAGTCCCCGCGAGGCGCACGCTGTGCCGCTCCTACCGGCTCACCGTGCAACGCGGCGCCACAGCGGCCGCGCGACGCACGTTGTGCCGCCTCTAGGGGGTGAGAGGCCTCACCCCTCCCTCACCCGCCGCTGTTCGCGCCGCCGCAGACCTAGGCGCCGCACGCGTCGTAGCCCAGCGCCCGCAGGCGCCGGTTCTGGCGCTCGACGCGCGCCGAGCCGCGCAGGCGCGACGTCACCTGGGCGAAGGCCGCCGCCTGGTCGGGAGCGGCGGACACGCTCTTGACGATCCGGTCCACCTGGCCGACCTGCGAGCGCAGCACGGTGCTCGCCGAGGCGTGCGCCTTCGCGCGCGCCGCCGGCGGCTTGAGCGCCGCGAACTGCGTGACCGAGGCTGCGAAGCGCGTGCGGACCTGGCCGAGGGCGGTCGCGACGTCGGCCGCGGGGGCGCCGGCGACGGCGGCGCGGGCGAAGCCGTCCTCGCTCATCTGGGCGCAGATGCGGTTGGCCTGGGCGAGGTACTCACGGCAGCCGGCGCCGGTCGCGCCCGTGCCGCACAGCTCGCGGGCGTGACGGCGGGCGCGGCGCTCCTCGAGCGCGGGGGCGGGCTCGCCGCCCGACAGCTCGAGCATCTCGCTGACGGCCTGGTTGATCTCCGCCGTGGTGGTGAAGCCGGTGATCGCGCGGGCGCTCGGGCCCGGGCCGATGACCAGCACGGTCGGCGCGGCGAGCACCTTCACCCCGCGGGTGATGGCCTCGTAGCGCCCCAGCCTGCTGATCGGCGACGTCTTGACCACGAGGCGGCCGTCGCGGCGGGGCACCGCGCGCAGCGCGCTGCGCACCGCGCGGTCGTCCGAGCCGCGGCGGTTGTAGAAGAGCAGGGCGACGACGCGGCCGCGGTCGAGCTGGCGCAGGATCGGCGTCGAGGCGTCGTCGGCGGCGGGGGCGCGGCGCTGTGCCGCGGTTCCGGGCGTCGCGCCCGCGGTGCCCGTGCCGGTCGCCGGGGTCGAGGCGGCGGCACCGGCGGCGTCGGCGCTGCGCTGCGCTGCGGCGTTGGCGGTCTGCGACCGCGCTCTGGGCGCCCTCGACGGCGTTGCCCAGACCTGTCGCGCCGGGCGCGGTGGGCGGCGGGGTCTCCACGGGCTTGGGGCGCAGCACCGTGAACCAGAGGGCGCCGACGGCGAGGAGCGCGACGAGGGCCACCCGGTAGGGAAGGGCGAGGGAGCTCACGCCTCCAATGTCGGCGCCTGCGCCCTCCGGCTTGAGCCCCGCCTAGGTCGGCTCGACGGTCGAGCGCAGACCCAGCTCGCGAAGCTGGCGCGGGTCGACCGGCGCGGGCGCGCCCGTGAGGGGGTCGGCGCCCGTCGCCGTCTTGGGGAAGGCGATCACGTCGCGGATCGACTCGCGGCCGACCAGCAGCGCGACGATGCGGTCCAGGCCCAGCGCGATGCCGCCGTGCGGCGGGGCGCCGTAGCGCATCGCGTCCAGCAGGAACCCGAAGCGGGCCTTGGCCTCCTCCGCGTCGAGCCCGATGACGTCGAACACGCGGCCCTGGACCTCCGGCGTGTTGATGCGGATCGACCCGCTCCCCAGCTCCCAGCCGTCGACGACCAGGTCATAGGCGCGCGACAGCATCGACCCCGGGTCGGCGAAGTCGCCGCTCGGCGCCGTGAACGGGTGGTGCGTGGCCGTGAACCCGTCGTCCGTGGGCTCGAACATCGGGAAGTCGAGCACCCACAGCACGTCGTGGCGGCCCTCCGGGATCAGCCCGAAGCGCCGGCCCAGCTCGAGCCGCAGCCCGCCGAGCGCCTCGGCCGCGACCTGCGGCCGGTCGGCGACGAGCAGCAGCAGGTCGCCCTCGGCGGCCTCGAGCGCACGCGTCGCGGCGCCGACCTGCTCGGCGGAGAAGAACTTCGCGATCGGCGAGCGCCAGCCGTCGCCCTCGACCACCGCCCAGGCGACCGCCTTGCCGCCGTGGCGCTGGACGACCTCGCTGAGCCCGTCCAGCTCCGAGCGCGACAGCTCGCGGGCGCCGGCGTTCAGCGCGCGCACGACGCCGCCGGCGCCCAGGACGCTCTCGAAGACGCGGAACTCCGATCCGCGCAGCACGTCGGACAGGTCGAGGATCTCCAGGCCGAAGCGCGTGTCGGGCCGGTCCGAGCCGAAGCGCGCCATCGCCTCGGCGTAGGTCATGCGCGGCCACGGCGGCGGCGCGGCGCCGAGGGCGCCGGCCTCGAAGACGGCGCCCATGACCGCCTCCATGACGTCGATGACGTCGTCCTCCTCCACGAAGGCCATCTCGACGTCGAGCTGGGTGAACTCGAGCTGGCGATCGGCGCGCTGGTCCTCGTCGCGGAAGCACCTGCGCGATCTGGTAGTAGCGCTCGAGCCCGCCCATCATGAAGAGCTGCTTGAAGAGCTGGGGCGACTGGGGCAGCGCGTAGAACGCCCCCGGCTGCATGCGCGCGGGCACCAGGAAGTCGCGCGCGCCCTCGGGCGTCGAGCGCGTGAGGATCGGCGTCTCCAGCTCGAGGAAGTCGCGCTCGTCCAGCGTGCGGCGCATCGTCTGCACGATCAGGTTGCGCAGCTCCAGCGCGTCGCGCATCCCGCGGCGGCGCAGGTCCAGCCAGCGGTAGCGCAGGCGCAGGACCTCGTCGACCGGCGTCTCCTCGTCGATCGGGAACGGCGGCGTCTCGGACTCGGCCAGCACGTCCAGCGCCTCGACGTGCAGCTCGATCTCACCGGTCGGCAGGTTCGGGTTGACCTGACCGGGCTCGCGCCGCACGACGCGCCCGGCCACGCTGACGACGTGCTCGGAGCGCAGGCGCTCGGCCGCGGCGAAGGCGTCGCCGCCGCTGTCCGGATGGAAGACGAGCTGCAGCAGCCCCGAGCGCTCGCGCAGGTCGATGAAGATCAGCCCGCCGTGGTCGCGACGGCGGTGCACCCAGCCCGCGACGCGGACCTCACGGCCCTCGTCGGCGACGCGGAGGTCGCCGGCCCAGGCGTCGCGCAGGCTGTTGGCGCGGGGCGGCTGCTTCACAGGATCCCGCCCCGGCGCGCGCGCAGCACGCGGGCGACGATGGCCGTCGGCCCGTCGACCGGTCCGCGCTCGCCGCTCTGCTCGTCCCTCAGCTCCATGCCGTCCTCGCGCAGGATGGCAACGAAGGCCGCTCCGGCGCGGGCCGCCTGCTTGAGCTGGCCCTTGAGCGAGCGCCCGCCCAGCTCGAGCTGGGCGTGCAGGCCGGCCCGCCGGGCCTCGACGACGGTGGCGAAGGCGGTGGCGCGCAGCGCCGGCGCGTCGAAGGCGACGTACAGGTCGGTCACCGGCTCCGGATCGGGGCGCCGCTCGGCGGCCAGCAGGATCCGCTCGACGCCGGCGGCCCAGCCGACGCCGGGCGCCGGCGGCCCGCCGAGCTGCTCGACCAGGCCGTCGTAGCGCCCGCCGCCGCCGACGCCGCTCTGCGCGCCCAGGGCGTCGGAGGTCAGCTCGAACACGGTGCGCGTGTAGTAGTCCAGCCCCCGCACGAGCGTGGGGTCGACCTCGTAGGGCACGTCGGCTGCCTCGAGCAGCGCGCGTACGGCGGCGAAGTGCTCGGCGTCGTCGTCCGACAGCTCGTCGAGCAGCCGCGGCGCGCTCGCCACCACCGCCTGCGTGCCGGCGTGGTCGGAGTCGAAGGCGCGCAGCGGGTTGAGGTCGATGCGCCCGCGCACCTCCTCCGACAGCTCGTCCGCGTGCGCGCGCAGGTGACCCTGCAGGCGCTCGCGGTAGGCGGCGCGGGCCTGCGGCGAGCCGAGGCTCGACAGGCGCAGGCGCACGTCGCGCACGTCGAGCTCCTGCAGCAGCGCGTGCAGCAGGACGATCGCCTCGGCGTCGACCGCGGGGTCGTCGGAGCCGATGGCCTCGACGCCGACCTGCCAGAACTGGCGGTAGCGACCGGCCTGGGCGCGCTCGTAGCGGAAGAAGCTCGACAGGTACCACAGGCGCACGGGCTGGGGCAGCTTGTGCATCCCGTGCTCGACGTAGGCGCGGCACACCGGCGCGGTGCCCTCCGGCCGCAGGGTGAGCGAGCGCCCGCCGCCGTCCTCGAAGGTGTACATCTCCTTCTGGACGATGTCCGTCGACTCGCCCACGCCGCGCGCGAAGAGCTCGGTCGCCTCGAACATCGGCGTCTCGATGCGCCGGTAGCCGGCGGCGTCGAACAGCCGCCGCGCGGTGTCCTCCACCGCGCCGCGCGCACCCGCCTGCTCGGGCAGCACGTCGAACGTGCCCCGCGGCGCCTGCAGCTTCTGCACGGCGACAGCGCGCCGCTGCTCGCCCGGCGCGTCGCGGGCTCCGCCGGCGTCGCCCCTCGCGGTCACCGGGGCGAGAGGTCCTGCAGGAACGGGTTGCTCGCCCGCTCGCGCCCGAGCGTGGTGAGGCCCATGTGCCCCGGGTACACGACCGTCTCGTCGTCGAAGCGGTCCAGCAGCATGGCGATCGAGGCCATCAGCGTCGGCCCGTCGCCGCCGGGCAGGTCGGTGCGGCCCACCGAGCCCTGGAAGAGGACGTCGCCGCTGAACAGCGCCCGCTCGGACTCGATCGCGTAGGTCACGTGGCCGGGGCTGTGGCCCGGCGTGAACAGCACCTCGACGTCGAACCCGGCGAGCGTGCAGACGCTCGCCGCCCTCGACGGTCTCGTCGGCGTCGTAGCTCTCGTAGGGGCCGAAGCCGGGCCACGGGACGTAGGCCATGATGTCGGCCAGCACCGGCACCTCGAGCCTGGGGCAGTAGACCGGCGCGCCCGTCGCGCGGGCGAGCGGCGCGACCGCGCCGACGTGGTCGAAGTGGGTGTGCGTGAGGAGGATCGCGTCGAGGGTCACGCCGAGCGCGTCGACGGCGCCGATGAGCTTGTCGGCCTCGTCCCCGGGGTCGACCATGAGCGCGCGGTCGGCGCCGTCGGCGCGGATCAGGAACGCGTTCTCCTGCACCGGCCCGACCGTGAACATGCGCACGTCCATCGCGCTCAGCCCGATCCCTCGCGCAGCTTCTTGGCCTGCCGGCGACGGTACATGAGCATGTCGGTGTAGTAGCCGAGCGGGATGTAGAGCAGCAGCATGAAGCCGGCCAGCGCGATCGCCTCGGACATCGGGCGGTCGAAGGCGATGACGATGACGATGACGAAGAGGACGGTGGCGACCAGCGCGCGGTTGGCCGCGCTGCGCCAGGTCGGCGGCCGGTCGAAGCGGGCCAGGCGCGCCTCGCGCGCGCTCAGCTTGGCGTCCGCCTTGCGCTCGGCCGCCGTCGGCTTGCGGCCCGTGCGCCCGCGCGTCTCGACGATCCCGGCGGCGTTGCCGCGGTGCTTGGTGCGGCGCTTCTTCTTCGTCTGGGCCACGCACTCCAGCCTAGCCTCTGGCTCTATGCGACGTGCGCTCGCGCTGGCCACCTGCGCCGACCTGCCCGACGGCGACCCCGACGACGCCGGACTGCCCGCGGCGCTGGCCGCGCACGGCGTGCGCGCGGCGTGGGCGGTGTGGGACGACGAGGCCGTCGACTGGTCGCGCTTCCATGGCGTGCTGGTGCGCTCGACCTGGGACTACCACGGGCGCCGGGACGCCTTCCTGGCCTGGGCGCACGCGGTGCCGCGCGTCGTCAACGCGCCCGGCGTGCTGGCCTGGAACACCGACAAGCGCTACCTCGGCGAGCTCGCCGCAGCGGGGCTGCCCGTCGTGCGCACGACGTTCGTCGCCCCCGGCGGGCGAGCCGCCCTGCCCGACGAGGCGTTCGTCGTCAAGCCCGCCGTCTCGGCGGGCTCACGCGACACCGCGCGGTTCGCCGGCGGCGAGGACGCCCGCGCCCGGGCGCTCGTCGCCGACATCGCGAGGAGCGGGCGGGCCGCGATGATCCAGCCCTACCTGCAGTCCGTCGACGCGCACGGCGAGACGGCGCTGCTGTTCCTCGCCGGTCGCTTCTCGCACGCCATCCGCAAGGGCGCGCTGCTCGTCGAGGGCCGCGGCCCGACGCAGGACCTGTTCGCCGCCGAGCAGATCGCACCGTGCACGCCCCGGGCGGCGGAGCTCGACGTCGCCACGCGCGTCGTCGCACACGTGACGGCGCGCTTCGGCGAGCTGCCCTACGCGCGCGTCGACCTCGTGGCCGGCGAGGACGGCGCGCCGCTGGTGCTCGAGCTCGAGCTGACCGAGCCGTCGCTGTTCTTCGCCCACGGCCCGGCCGACGCGCCCGAGCGGCTCGCGGCGGCCGTCGCCGCGTCGGTCGCCTAGGCCAGCGCGTCCTCGAGCGTCGCCCGGTTGCGCACCGCCACGTCCTCGGGGAAGCCGTCGAACGCGGCGCGCGGCGCCAGCCCGACGAGCTCGGCCTCGGCGACCGGGGCGTGCCGCGCGACGGCCTCCACGACCCGCGCGAGCGGCACCGCGCGATGGTCCTCGACGTTGATGCTGACCTGCGCCACCCCGCCCCGCGCGGCCAGCTCGAGCCCGATCGCGCGCACGCCGGGCAGCCCCTCGGCACCGCCCTCGCGGATGCGCGCCGCGATCGCCCGGGCCTCCCCCACGCCGTGCCCGCTCGCCAGCTCCACGTTGAAGGCCACCAGCGGGGCGCGGGCGGCGACGAGCGTCGCGCCGGCGGTCGGGTGGGGCGCCGGCGGGCCGAAGTCCGGTCGCAGCTCGCCGGCGCGCAGCCGCCGTGCGAGCTCGGGCGGCCCGCCACGGCGCAGCTCGGCGCGCGACCGCCCGCCGCCCAGCGCGCCGTAGAGGAGGACCGGCAGCCCGAGCTCTGCCCCCAGGCGGTCGCCGAGCACGAGCGCCTCGGCGCAGGCGGCGCCGCGCCGCGCGTCGTCGAGGTGCACGACGGGCGCGACGTCGAGCGCCCCGACGTGCGGGTGCAGCCCGCGATGGCGCGTCAGGTCGATGCGGGCGAGCGCCTCGCGCGCGCCCGCGACGAGCGCGCCCGCGAGCGCACCCGCCGGCGCGGCGAGCGTGTATACGGCGCGGTGGTGGTCGGGGTCGGCGTGGCGGTCGAGCACGCACGCCCCACCGCCGGCGAAGGCGGCGCCGATCGCGTCAAGCGCGTCCTCGTCGCGGCCCTCGGAGACGTTGGGCACGGCCAGCAGCACGCCCGCCAGCGTACGCGCGCGGGCGACCGGTTACGCTCGCGCGCCATGTCCCGGCCCAGCCTCCGCCGCGCCCTGCTCGGCGCCGCCCTCGCCCTCCCCGCGCTCGCCCTCGCCCCGGCCGCCGCGAACGCCGCCACGCCGACCGTCTGGCTCTGCAAGCCGGGGATGGCCGACAACTCCTGCCTGAAGAGCCTGACCACGAGCATCCAGCTCGGCTCGGGCCGCTTCGCCACCGAGCGCACGCCGGCCACGCGCGGCGGCCGGATCGACTGCTTCTACGTGTACCCCACGGTCAGCCAGCAGCCGACGGTCACCGCCACGCTGCGCCGCGACCCCGAGGTCAAGGCCATCGCGCGCTTCCAGGCCTCGCGCTTCGCCCAGCACTGCCGTGTCTACGCGCCGGTCTACCGGCAGCTCACGCTCTTCGGCATCACGACGCGGGCGAGCGAGGTCACCGAGGCCCAGCGCGCCCGCGCCTACCAGGACGTCCGCGACGCCTGGCGGGAGTACCTGCGCGAGCACAACGGCGGGCGCGGCGTCGTGCTCATCGGCCACTCGCAGGGCGCCGGCTGGCTGCGCAAGCTCGTCGCCGAGGAGATCGACCCGAGCGCCCGCGAGCGTCGGCGGATCGTGTCGGCGCTGCTGATCGGCAGCACGATCGCCGTGCGCCCCGGCGGCGACGTCGGCGGCGACTTCCGCAACGTGCGCGCGTGCCGCAGCATCCGGCAGACCGCCTGCGTCGTCGCCTACTCGACCTACGACGAGGCGCCACCGGCCAACAGCCGCTTCGGGCGGGCGCGCGACGGGCTCGAAGCCCTGTGCACCGACCCCGGCGAGATCCTGGGCAGGCGCGGCGGCTTGCGCACCTACGTCCGCTCGGAGCCCTTCCCGGGCGTCATCGGAGCGCTGCTGAGGAACCTGGAGGGCGAGCTGCCGCGCGTGCCCACGCCGTGGCTGCGGCCGGCCGGCGCCTACACCGCGCAGTGCGAGAACGCGGGCGGCGCGAACGTGCTGCGCGTGCGGGGCACCGGCGGAGCCCGCGACCTGACCCCGCAACCCGACCGCACGTGGGGCCTGCATCTGGCCGACATCAACCTGGCCGTCGGCGACCTGGTCGAGATCGCCGGCCGCCAGTCCGCGCGCTGGCTGGACCGCAACGCCCAGGGCCGGCCCGCTCGACGGTAGGCTGCGTGGCGGCGGACGCTGCCCGGCGACGACGGAGGAGACCATGGCGTCAGAGACTCATCACGAGACGGTGGCGGGCCTCGCCCGCCAGGCCGCGACCCGCTACGCCGAGCGCACCGCGCTGCGCTTCAAGGAGGACGGCGAATGGCGCGAGCAGACCTTCGCCGACGTCGGCGCCGACGTCGATGAGATCGCGCTCGGCCTCCTGGCGATCGGCCTCGAGCCCGGTGACCGGGTGGCCATCCTGGCCAACACACGGGCGGAGTGGTCGCTCGTCTCGCTGGCCGTGTCCGCGGCGGGCTGCGTCGTCGTGCCCGTCTACCCCACGAACTCGCCCGAGGAGTGCGAGTGGGTCGTCGGCAACTCGGGCGCGCGGGCGGTCGTGTGCGAGAACGAGAGCCAGCTCGCCAAGATCCAGCAGGTGCGCGGGGCGCTGGGAGAGCTGCGCCACACCATCGGCATCGAGCCGGGCGGCGGCGAGCTGTCGCTCGCCGAGCTGCGCGAGCGCGGCCGCGCCGGCGGCGACGCCGACGAGCTGCGCCGCCGTCAGGACGCGGTCGGGCCCGACGACGCCTACACGTTCATCTACACCTCCGGCACGACCGGGCCGCCGAAGGGCTGCGTGCTGACCCACCGCAACGCGGCGAGCATCGGCGCGGCCGTCCAGCAGCTCGACTTCATCCACGAGGGCGACGTCTCCTACCTGTACCTCCCGCTCGCGCACGTCTTCGCGCTCACGGTGCAGCTCGGCTCCTTCGAGGCGGGCACGGCGATCGTCTACTTCGGCGGCGACACCCGCCAGATCATCCCCGAGCTCACCGAGACCCAGCCGACCTACCTGCCGTCGGTCCCGCGCATCTTCGAGAAGCTCTACGCGATGGCCACCGCGCAGGCGTCGAAGGGCTCCGCCGAGGACCGCGAGCGCTTCTTCGGCGCCATCAAGGTGGGCGTCAAGGTGCGCCGGCTGCAGGCGGCCGGCCAGGACGTGCCGCCCGAGCTGGCCGACGCGTTCGCCGGTGCCGAGGAGCGCATCTTCGCCCCGGTGCGCGGCCTCTTCGGCGGCCGCGTGCGCCAGGCCGTGTCCGGCGCCGCCCCGATCGCCCCGGAGATCCTCGAGTTCTTCTACGCCTGCGGCGTGCCCGTGCTCGAGGGTTGGGGCATGACCGAGACGACGGGCATCGGCACGGTGAACACCGTCGACGCGCTGAAGTTCGGGACGGTCGGGCGCCCGATCCCGGGCGTCGACGTGCGGATCGCCGACGAGGACGGCGAGGTCCTGCTGCGCGGGCCCAACCTCTTCAAGGGCTACTGGCAGAACCCGGAGGCATCGGCGGAGACGATCGTCGACGGCTGGCTGCACACCGGAGACATCGGCGAGATCGACGAGGACGGCTTCCTGAAGATCACGGGCCGCAAGAAGGACATCATCATCACTGCGGGCGGCAAGAACCTGACGCCGGCCAATCTCGAGAACGACCTCAAGCAGTCACGCTGGGTCAGCCACGCCGTGATGCACGGCGACCGCCGCCCGTTCCCGGTCGCGCTGGTGACCCTCGACGAGGAGGAGATCGTTCCCTGGGCGCGCGAGCAGGGCCTGCCCGAGGACGTCGCCGCGCTGGCCGGGCGCGAGGAGGTCCAGGCCCTCATCCAGGTCGACCTCGACAGGGCCAACGCGAAGTACGCCCAGGTCGAGCAGATCAAGAAGTTCGTGATCCTCGGCCACGACCTGTCTCAGGAGACGGGCGAGCTGACGCCGACGCTGAAGGTCAAGCGCAACGTCGTCAACGACAAGTACGCGGAGGTGTTCGAGGGGCTGTACGCGCGCTAGGGCCCGCTCGGCTCGGGGCGCACGTGGAAGGCCGCGGTGGCCACCGTGCGCCCCCGCACGGTCCAGGTCGCGGTGTAGTGGCCGGGCCCCCCGCGGTCGTTGACGAACAGCGCGATCGTCACGCGCGAGCGCCCGTCGCGCCCGCTGCGCCGGCTCCAGCAGCGCCGCACGCGGGCGCTGCCTGCCTTGCGCACGCACACGCGGTAGCTCACCTTGCCGCGCGTGCGCTCGCGGAACACGGCCTGCCAGCCGTCGCCCTGGACGCCGGTGCGCACGCGCCGGCCCCGGCGGCTGACGAGCTCGATCTGGCCCGCGTAGCGCCGGGCGGTGCCCGCCGGTCGCGAGCTCTTGACGGGGGTGCCTGCGGCGCTGCCCTGAGCGGGGCCGCCCGGCGCCGGTCCGCTGGGCGCCGACCCTCCGGCCGGGCCCCAGTCGGGCTGCGAGCCGCCCGGGATCGTCAGCCGCGGGGCAGCCCAGCTGCAGTCGGCGCTGTCCAGGGGGCCGACCGGCGTCGTCCAGATCCCGTCGCCCTCGGCCCAGGCGAGCGCGGCGCCGTCGGGCGCCCAGGTCGGGCTCGCCGCCGAGCCGCCGACCGGCTGGCTCAGCCCGCAGGGCGAGATCACCGGCGTGGCGCCGCGCGTGTCGTAGAAGCGCAGCGTCTCGTGGCTCTGGCCGCGCAGCGCGACGAGCCGGTCACCGGCGGGCGACAGCTCGGGGTCGGCGATGTACGTGGAGTACGTCTCCCCGGGCGGGCGCGCGTCGCCGTCGCGGAGGACGCCCTGCAGGTTGTTGTGGTTGGCGCCGATGGCGGCAGCGACGACCTGGGGCGCCAGGCCGTTGTGCTCGTCGTTGAGCAGCGCATGCGAGCTGTCGGCCAGCCACGCGGGATCCGTGTAGAACATCGTGAACCCGAGCTGCGCCCCGGTGACCGCGTCCTGCCAGATCACGGCTTCCTTGGGATCGGTCCAGGTCGTGCTCGTGCCGTGGTCGAACCACGTCGACCACGTCCCGATCCAGTAGGCGAGCTTCGTGCCGTCGGGCGAGATCTTCACGCCGAACGGGCCCACGGCGTACGCGTTGGCGGGCTTGCCGACGAGGATCGACGGCAGCGGCTCGCCGACCTGCCGGCCCTCGCCGGTCGAGCTTGACGAACCGCAGCCCGCGCCCGACCAGGATCGTGCCGTCGTCGGCCTGGGACGGCGACTCGTAGGCGAGGGCCGACGTGCCGTCGGTCGTCAGCTGACGCTGTCCGCTCCCGTCAGGACTCGCCAGCCAGACGTTGTGGTCCTTGATGAAGACGATGCTCGAGGCCTGCGCCGTCCCCGCGAGGGCCAGCAGCGCTACGACGACCGAGGCGACCGTCAGCGCTGCTTGGCTGCGGCGAAGACGGGAACGGGACATGGTCGGCCACCGTGGAGCAGCGCCGCCCGGCGCACCAGTGGAGCGGCCCGACCTCCGCGGCTACGGAGAACCACACCCCACGCTGCAACGGACGACCTTCATGGGACCCCCGCTCGCGGTGGTTGAGGATGGGAGGATGCCGCATGGCGACCTCACGCGGAGACGACACCGCTCCCCTCGACCTCGAGGCGGTCGAGCGCGAGCTGCGCGAGCGTCGCGACACGCTCCGCGAGCGGCTCACGAGCATGGCGAGGCCTCCCGAGCGCGGCGCGGAGATCGGCTTCGGCAAGCGCATCGGCGAGGGCACGACCGAGGCGATCAGCCGCCTGACCGACGTCGGCGTCGGCGGCAGCCTCGAGGCCACCGAGGCCCGCACGACCCGCGCCCTGGAGAAGCTCGACGAGGGCACCTACGGCACCTGCGACGCCTGCGGCCGGCCGATCGCACCGGCACGCCTGCGCGTCGCGCCGGAGAGCACGCTGTGCATCGAGTGCGCGCGATCCCGCCGCTGACTTCCGTTATCGCGCGCCAGGTCCTCGAAGCTGTGCGGCGGTGGTGTCGAGCGCGTCGAGGGTGGCTGCGAGGAGCGGGTGCCTGCCGCCGGGCGGTATCAGGGCGTAGACGTCGCGAGCGGGGGCGCTCCCGGCGATGGGTCGGAGGGCGAGGTCCCCGAACGGCTCGGCGAGCAGCTCGGGCACGAGCGTCACGGCCAGCCCTCGGCTGATCAGTCCGCGAATCGCGAGCTGGTCGCGGGTGATCGAGACGAGGTTGGGCTCGAAGCCGGCGGCGCGGCAGGCGCGCACGATGAGCCCGTCGGGGCTGGCGGCCGTCCAGTCGTCGGAGGCGAGGTCGGCGAGGCGCACCCGCGCGCGTCCGGCGACAGGGTGGTCGCGGGCGAGCCCCACCCTGAACTGCTCGCGAAAGAGGTCGCGACGCTCGAGGCCGGGCGGCTCGTGACGAGGCTCGGCGCTGTCCTGGAAGCTCACCGCGAGGTGCAGCTCACCGGATCTCACGCGCGAGGCCAGGTCCTCGGTGCCGCCCTCGTCGACGGTGACCTTGGTGTCGGGGTGTCGGAGGCGCACGCGCGCGATGGCGGCGGGCACGAGCACGCCGAGGGCGGTGGGAAATGCGCCGATGCGCAGTCGCGCGCGCGCTCCCTGTGCGGCGGCGCTCAGCTGGTCTTCGGCGAGCTGGAAGCGCTCGGCGATGGCGTCTGCGTGCTCGAGCAGGATCTCGCCCTCGCGGGTGAGCCTCAGGCCGCCGGGCGCGCGCTCCAGCAGCCGAGCGCCGATCTCGCGCTCCAGCGCGGCCACCTGGTTCGAGACCGATGGCTGGGACAGCGCGAGCTCACGCGCGGCACCTGAGAACGAGCGCTCGCGCGCCACCGCCCGGAAGGTGAGCACGCGTCGCGGGTCCATAGCTGCAGCCTATCGAACCCTTGAAACGATCATTTGACGCTATGGGCGGGCGGTTCCAGACTGGGTGTCATGAGTTTGCCCGAGACAGCCGTCACGACCATGGCCGCGACCGGCGCCCGGGCGGACTTCGAGCGCGCACGCCGGCGCCACCTCGCCGCCCGCGCGCGCCGGCGGTTCACCGCGCGCCGCTCCAGCCCCACCCGGCCGCGGCATCTCGGCGACGTCGCCGCGCTCTTCTGGCGGCCGGCGCGGCTGCGACCGGTCCCGCTCGAGGCGATCGTCGGAACCGTTGACGCCACCTCGGACTTCGACGCCGACTTCCGACCCGCCACCGATCGCGTGTCATCGCGCTGGCAGCGCGTCGCACGCGCCTACCACGACGGTCGCCCACTGCCGCCGGTGGCGCTGATCGAGCGGCCCGACGGCTACTACATCGTCGACGGACGCCACCGCGTCTCGGTCGCCCGCGCACTCGGGCACCGCGACATCGACGCCTGGGCGAGCCCCGCTCCGGCGCACCCGGGGACCTGACGTCGCGGCTCCGCTGCGGGTACGACCGCCGGGATCGGCGGCCTACGCTTGACCGTCTACGGCGCAGCCGCCGCAGGGCGCAGGGAGCCCCCGTCCCCTCCGGGATACCGAGCGTCGTCGAGGATCGGCGAAGGCCTGAAGCCCTTGACGATCAGGTAGATCGCAAACGCCGCCTCGAAGGCGCCCTCGGGCACCGAGAAGAGGGCGTGCAGGCCGTCCTGCTCGTAGGCGCCGAACAGGACCGCGATCGACGACACGAAGATCAGCGGACCGCCGATGACGCCCAGCATCGCGAGCCGTGGCGGCATCAATCCGGTGCGGTACATCAGCCAGCCGAGCAGGATGCCGTTGACGCCGACGCAGAATCCCGGCCCGAACAGGAACGTCCAGTCGTGGATCGCGACCAGCGTCTGGCCCGCGATGTCGAGCGAGGTTCCGTCCGCGCCGATGGACGCGGCCAGGTCGTCGCGCAGGGTGACGACGGAGAGCAGGCTGATCGCGCCGACCCCGATGATCGTCGCCTCGATTGTGCGCGAGGCGACGTAGCTGAGCGCGAGGGTTTCGCTGTATCGCCTGAGGATCGGAAACATCACGACCGCCGTGCCGACGTTGCCGATCATCAGGAAGATCTCGAGGAGGGCGCCCAGCGTGACGCGGGTGTCGTCGCCGGCGCCGAGGATGTAGTCGGTGTCGTTGAGCACCGGGTCGTAGAGAATGAGCGCGGCGGGGATGGCCGTGAGAAACGTCAAGGCCATGAGCCAGCCGGCGATACGAGCCCTTTGGCGCTGTCGTGGTGACTGCTCGACAGCTGCGGCTTCCTGCCCGGAGTCGGACATGGTT
This sequence comes from uncultured Actinomycetes bacterium, assembly GCA_963840185.1. GTDB lineage: Bacteria > Actinomycetota > Thermoleophilia > Solirubrobacterales > Solirubrobacteraceae > JAOPZW01. The sequence goes on from CAWIXY010000004.1 coordinate 91,303, forward strand.
CGATCCCTCAATCTCGTCCCTCCATGTGGCGGTCGCGCGGACGAGGGGAGGAACGGATGCCTCGACGCTCGCCTCCGTTGACCTGACAGCCGCCCCCTCGGCTGAAGCCCGCTACGGGCTTCTGGCGGACCCTATCTGGGGACGCAGACGGCTGCCGTCCTCTCCGCGAGCGCCGCACCGCCTCGCGCTGCTGCGCGGCGAGTCGCCTTCGTCCGTTGCGACAGTCAGGTAAGCCTCAGGCCAGCGGGACGGTCGCTCAGCCCTTCGCGTATTCCTCCGCCGATCGCGACTCGAACTCGAATCCGACGAACCGCCCGTCGCCGACCACCCACGCGTCGTGGCCGGGCTCGATGACGTACGCCTCGCCCGGACCGATCTCGACCTCGGTGCCGTCCTCGTGCTTGATGGCCATCCGGCCGGAGTGGACGACGCCGACATGGCGGACCTGGCAGCTCTCAGTTCCGGCGACGGGCTTGACACATTCCGACCAGCGCCACCCCGGCTCGAACGTCATGCGTGCGGCTGTCGTCACGCCCATGCGCACGACATCCACCTGCGTCTTGTCCGGCGTCCTCGTCTCGTCAGGCGAATCGAAGTCGCGCGATTCCACACCGGGCACGGCCGTCTCCTCTCGTCGCTCGCCGAAGGATCCTCGCGCTCTCAGGGTTGGCATTGCAAGCACTGCTGCACGCCCTGCGAGCAGCGGCACTCGCTCCGTCTCGAGCCACGACCGCGGTTCAGAGCTCGCGCTCGACCTTGAGCTCGCCCGTGTCCACCGAGACGCGGCTGCCGGGTGTCTCCGACGGATCCATCGCGGCGAAGGTGTCGGCCCCGGCCCGCAGGTTCTCCTCGTTGTCGAAGTACTGGAGGACGACGGCTGTGCCCTGCGCTTCGTCGAAGACCACTTGGAGCTTCTTGATCGGCACCCCGGGCGGCGGGCCGGTCTCGTCGATCCTGGCCACAAGCGACTTCACACGCTCCGCCGTCACATCGGTGAACCGCACCACGCGGACGAACACGACCGTCTCCTCTCGTCGATCGACCGGAGGATCCTCGCGCTCTCGGGGATGGCATTGCAAGCGGATGATGGGTGAGCCGCTGGCCGACACACCCACGGCGTGGTGGAGGTGGGCCCATGTGGCCGCCTCGGCGTCCACGGCTGGTGGGCCACCACGCCGTGCGGCGACAGGAGCCCGCAGACCGGCCGCGGGGCGCGGTCGCCGCGACCTTCTCACCCGGCGTCACCCCCAGGGGCGCCGAAGCTCTCCGCGGCAACGATCGGGGACGCTTGCTCGGTGAGCCGAGCCGAGCAGAAGCTGCGCCGATGGAGCCAGAAGCCGCTCGCGGCCGCCGCTAGACTTCGCGCCCCCGCCGGAGTAGCTCAGTCGGTTAGAGCAGCGGAATCATAATCCGCGTGTCGGGGGTTCGAGTCCCTCCTCCGGCATCGAGAAGTGGCTGCACAGAGCCGCTTTTCGCGTCAGCGCCGCTGGCGGCCGGGACCGAACTTGGTCCCGAATTGGTCCCGAGATCGCCCGGCCAGGGTCCTTCGTTCGAAGGAGCCGACCGTGTCGCCAGCGCGACCCTCCCCCGCCGTTCACGCCCTACCGGGTGTGCTGCACCGCATCGAGCCGTCCGGCCACGTCTTCCTGCGCCAGGGCACGCGCGGCGCGGTCTGGTACGCGAAGTACCGCCTGCCCGACGGCCGCCAGGTCAAGCGGCGCATCGGCCCCGCGGCGACCGGTCGCGGCCGCCCGCCGGCCGGCGTGCTTCACCAAGCGCATGGCCGAGGAGTGGCTGAGCGGCGTCCTGGCCCAGGCGCGCGGCGGGACGCTGCCGGGGATGGTCCAGACCGGCGTGACCTTCGCTCAGGCCTGCGAGGCGTACCTCGAGTGGCTGCGCTACGAGCGCCAGCGCCGGCCGTCGACGCTGCGCGACTACCGCTCGATCATGCGCACGCACCTGCTGCCGGCCTTCGCCGACGTGCGCGGTCGAGGACATCACGGTCGCCGACTGCGAGCACTGGCGCGCGCAGCTCGGCGCCGGCGGCACGCTGAACAACCGCACGAAGGTCAAGATCATGACCGTCTTCTTCGGGGTCATGGAGCGCGCGCGGAAGACCTACAAGCTGCCGTTCAACCCGGTGCGCGACCTCGAGAAGCCGGTCCAGCGCCGGCGCGATCGACATCCAGGTCTTCTCACCGGAGGAGGTCATGGCCCTCGTCCGCGCCGCCGACTCCGAGCAGGACGCCGCGATCTTCCTGACCGCGGCGTTCACCGGCCTGCGCCGCGGCGAGCTCGTCGCGCTGCGCTGGCGCGACGTCGACTTCGCCCGCTCGCACGTGCGCGTGCGCGCCAGCTACACCGAGGGGGAGCTCACCGGCCCCAAGTCCGGCCGGATCCGCGCGGTGCCGATGGCGCCCGATGTCGCCACGACGCTGGCCCGCCTGACGCAGCGCGAGCACTGGACCGGCGAGGACGACCTCGTCTTCCCCGGCCAGGGCGGCGATCACCTCGACGCGTCGGCGCTCTACCGGCGCTACAAGCTGGCATTGAGGAGGGCAGGGCTTCGCGATCTCCGCTTTCACGACCTGCGCCACACGTTCGGCACGCAGGTCATCGCGCACCGCGTCGATCCTCAAGGTCAAGGAGTGGATGGGCCACGTCGACGTCGACACGACGATGCGCTACCTGCACTTCGCCCCCTCGGAGGCCGACGCCGAGCTCGTCGCCCAGGCCTTCGCGCCCAAGCCGGCCGACCCGCTGACGCCGGCCCCGCTTCCTACGGGCGGGTAACGCGCCGCTCGGCCAGCCAGGCCTCGACGTCGCTGCGGTAGAAGCGCCGGTGGCGGCCGACGACGATGCTCGGCAGCGGCCGGCGGTGCGCGCGGGCGTAGGCGTAGACGCTGGACCGCGGCACGGCGAGCAGCTGGGCGACGTCGCAGGCGGTCAAGAGCGGCTCGTTCAGCTCGACGTCGACGACGACCGGTTCGGGCAGGCTGATGTGGTGCACATGAGGAAGGGCGTGATCCGCTGACCGCTCCCGCGCTCGGGCGCCCCTCCCTCCCTCACCAGCCATCCGAGGAGCGCCGAAGGCGCGATGCCGGCTGAACCAGGGCGCCTGAGCAGCGCGCCGGGACCTCGGCGCTCAGGACCGCCAATCGGCCGGCGTGGGCGCGCCCGGCTCGGCGATCGCCGCGGCGACAGCCCGGTGTACGTCCTCTCCGGCTCCCCACCAGGGCGCCACGCCCAAGCGCGGTCCACCATCGGGTTCGACACGATCGCGCTTGCGCGCCGCGGTGCGCGTGTGACAGGCGTGGACTTCTCGCGCGCCTCGCTGGCGAAGGCCGCGGACCTCGCCGAGCGCTGCGGCGTCGAGATCGACTGGGTGCAGGCCGACGCCGCCGCGCTGCCCGACAGCCTGCACGGCGGCTTCGACGTGGCCTACGCCACGATCGGGGCGATCTCCTGGATCGAGGACATCGGCGCCTGGATGCGCTGCGCAGCCGCGACGCTGCGGCCCGGCGGCCGGCTCGTGCTTGTCGAGATCCACCCGCTCTATGCGATGGTGGAGGCCGCGGGCGAGCCGCTGCGGCTCGACTTCCCCTACGCGTTCGACGGGCCGCGCCGCTTCGACGAGCCCGGTTCCTACGCCGACCCGGACGCGCCCGTGCAGGTCACCGCCGAGGTCGTCTACGCGCACTCGCTGGGGGAGGTCGTCAACACCGCGATCGCCGCGGGGTTGCGGATCGACGCGCTGCACGAGCACCTGGAGACCGACCTCGATCACCGCGGAAACCTGCTGACGCGGGGAGAGGACGGCCGCTACCGGCTCGAGGTGTCCGGCGAGCGCCTCCCCGTCCTCTTCACCCTGATCGCGACACGCCCCGGCTGACCACGCCCGCCCACGCGCTCGTGGCCAGCGACACGGCCGTCCGGTACCGCTGCGGTTAACAAGCGGGGCGCCTCCACCGGCATCGGGCTGACGCGCGCTCGGGACGACAGAGGGGCGTCTGGTCGGCGCCGCAGCTCACGCCTGCTTCGCCTAGCGCAAGCGGAAGCTTCCGCGCCACGCACGACCACCGCCACGCCGTGCCCGAGCTGAAGGAGCAGTGGCTACGCGTCACTGAGCTCTTCACCGACGCCGTCGCCGGCGACCTCGAGCGCGAGATCGCCGCTGGCAACGCGCCGAAGGGCCGCGACACGCGCCAGCTCGCCGCCTCGCTCGTGTGGTCGACCGAGCACCTCCTGTACGTCGCCGGCTCGGGCGACGACGACGACCTCCTCGGCGAGGAGAACATCATCGACACCCTCGTCGGGCTCTGGATCGGCGGCATCTACGCCTAGTGACCCACTCGGCCCTTACCGCTTCCTTTGTGTCGTTGGGGTCAGGATCCGGGTGGCGAGCTCGGTGAGTGGGGCGGCCAGTCGTGTGAGCCGCTCGGGGCCGTGGTCAATGATCTCCCGGGCGACGATTTCCTCGGTTGCTGCGATTGCGGCTGTGCGGGCGAGGACGTTGTCTTCGCCTTCCGGGATGCGTAGCAGGTCGGCGAACTGATCGTGAATTGCGCGGCGGTGTAGTTGGCTGGGAGCGCCCGCGGCGCGGATCTCGACGAGGAACGCGCGGGCGGCGAGGGGGTAGCGGGCCAGCTGGTCGAGGTAGGTCTGGAAGATCTCGGAGAGGCGCGGGCCCAGCGCTGGAGGGGTTTGCTGCGCGGCTTTGGCGACCTGCGCGGCAACGTGGTTGCTGGCAAGCTGGTAAGCGCCGAGGTAGCAGTCTTCCTTGTCGGTGAACTGCTCGTAGAAGGTGCTTCGCGAGGCATGGGCGCGCTTGATGACCTCGGCGATGCTGGTCGCGGCGTAGCCGCGCTCTGCGACGGTGGCCGTCATCGCATCGAGGATCCGCCCACGCGGGGATGCGACCAAGACGCCGTCGCCGGAGAACTCGGTCAGGCCGGGGAGGGCATGGATGACGTACGGGGTGCTGGTCGCCATGGGCATACACAATGATACAGCTGTCGGACGGACTTGACACCAGGCGAACACGAATGTACAGTTGCCGTACTGGTCGTTTGAGCGCTGAGCTCGGACCGGCCGCTCCCACGAAGGAGCCTGCGATGAGCACCCGAACCACGATCGACGCACCGCCGCCGTCCTCCCGGCATGCGCTGCCCGACCCCGGCCAGGCTGTCCCGACCCTGTCGTGGCCCACGGTCGGCCTGTTCTTCGGCGCGCTGGCGCTGTTTGCCGTGTCGAGCTGGGCGGCGCTGACCGATCGGGCGCCGCTCTTCGCGACGATCGCTCTGAGCGCGACCGCAATCTTCGTGATGTTCACTGTCCTGCACGACGCCTCGCACTACTCGATCAGCTCACACCGGTGGGTGAACGGCGTATTCGGGCGCGCGGCGATGCTGTTCGTGTCGCCCCTCCTTTCGTTCCCTGCGTTCGGGTTCATCCACATCGAGCACCACCGCCACACCAACGACGACGACAACGACCCCGACCACTTCGCCAGCCACGGCCCGTGGTGGCAGCTCCCCGTCCGGTTCGCGGCGATGGACCTGCCGTACATTGCGTTCTACGCTCGGAACCTGCGTCGTCGGCCCAGGGCTGAGGTGATCGAGACCGGGGCGCTGATCTTGCTTTCGACCGGCGGGGTCGTGACCGCCGGGATCACCGGCAACATCTGGCCCCTCGCGTTCGTCTATGTGATCCCGGCGCGGGTCGCGATGTTCGCGCTTGCGTGGTGGTTCGACTGGCTCCCTCACCACGGGCTCGACGAGACCCAGAGCGAGAACCGCTACCACGCTACGCGTAACCGGGTCGGAATGGAGTGGCTGTTCACGCCGCTGATGCTCTCCCAGAACTACCACCTCGTTCACCACCTGCACCCCTCGATCCCGTTCTACCGCTACCTGCGCACCTGGCGACGCAACGAGGAGGCATACCTCGAGCGCGACGCGGCGATCTCGACCGCCTTTGGCAAATCGCTCGACCCCGACGAGTTCCGCGAGTGGAAGGAGCTCAACCAGAAGCTCCTGAAGGTGCTGCCGGTCCGGATGCCGAAGGGCTCGAGCGCCCCTCATGCCCTCTTTCACCGCATGCCGGTCGCCTCCGTCGACCCCATCACGGACGACAGCACGCTGGTCACCTTCGCTGTCCCAGAGGAGCTGCGTGAGCAGTTCCGCTTCGAGCCCGGCCAGCACGTCACAGTCCGGACCGATCTCGGGGGCGAGGGGGTGCGGCGCAACTACTCGATCTGCGCGCCTGCCACCCGCGCGATGCTGCGGATCGCGGTCAAGCACATCCCCGGCGGCGCGTTTTCCACGTTCGTCGCCGAACAGCTCCAGGCCGGCGACGTCCTCGAGGTGATGACCCCGACCGGGCGATTCTGCACGCCGCTTCACCCACTCAACCGGAAGCACTACGTCGCGATCGTCGTCGGCAGCGGGATCACGCCGATCCTCTCGATGCTCCAGACGACGCTCGAGATCGAGACCGAGAGCAGGTTCACGCTGGTCTACGGCAACCGCACCGGGCAATCGACGATGTTCAGGCACGAGCTCGACGAGCTCGAGTCGCGCTACGCCGACCGGCTCGAGATCATGCACGTCCTGAGCCGTGACCCGCACCACACCCCGGACTTGTGTGGACGGGTCGACCGCGACAAGCTCGAGCGCTGGTTGACAGGCGCGCTCGCCCCGGCCGACGTGGACGAGTGGTTTCTATGCGGCCCAGTCGAGCTCACCACTCTCGTCCACGACACGCTGATCGACCACGACGTCGAGGCTGAACACATCCACCTCGAGCTGTTCTTCGGCTACGACGGCGACGGTGACAAACCGGCGCGTGACTATCAGCCGTCGTGCGTCACCTTCACCCTCTCTGGCCGCCAGGAGACGATCGACCTCAAGCCGGGCGACTCGGTTCTCGAGGGCGCGCTCCAAGCGCGGCCGGACGCGCCCTACTCCTGCATGGGCGGCGCCTGCGGCACGTGCCGCGCGAGGCTCATAGACGGCACCGTCGAGATGGACCACAACTACGCGCTCGGCAAAGCCGAGCTGGACGCCGGGTTCATCCTGACCTGCCAGTCGCACCCCACCAGCCCGACCGTCACTGTCGACTACGACGCCCACGCATGAACCTTGGCGGTAGGCTTGCGCTCGTCACGGGCGCCTCCACCGGCATCGGCGCCGCGACCGCCCGTGCGCTGGCCGGCCGCGGCGCCCGCGTCGCATTGGTCGCGCGGAGTTCGGACAAGCTCGAATCGCTCGCCGCGCAGATCGGCGAAGGCGCGCTGGCATGCCCCACCGACGTCTCCGACCACCATGCGGTCGCGCAGATGGCCGAGCGGATCAGGGCCGAGGAGGGCGTGCCGGACGTGCTTGTCAACAACGCCGGCGCCGGCCGGTTCCTCTTCATCGAGGAGACGAGCCCCGAGGAGCTCGTCCAGATGACGGCCGTTCCCTACCACGCCGCATTCTTTGTGACGCGCGCGTTCATCGTTGAGATGTTGGCCCGCCGGTCCGGCCGGATCGTGAACGTTTCAACGCCAGTCGCCTACGCACCCTGGGCGGGCGCGACCGGCTACGCGGGCGCGCGCTGGGCGATGCGCGGCTTCACGGAGGCGCTACGCGCTGACCTGCACCAGACCGGTGTCGGGGTCACCCTCGTCGTCCCGGGCAAGGTCTCCTCCGAGTACTTCACCCACAACCCCGGCGCCGAGGCGCGAATCCCGAAGGTCGCCCGCCTGATGCGCACCCTCACTCCCGAACAGACCGCCGAAGCGATCGTCCGAGCGATCGAGCGTGAGCGTGCCGAGGTGATCGTCCCGGTCGAGTTGCGCGCGCTCATGCTCCAGTCCCGTCTGTTGCCGGGGCTCACCCGCCGGATCATCCACCGTACAGGCGCTCCCCGCCCAGGAGGCTGAGGGTCGAGGCCGTCAAGGCCGTGTCGGACAAGATGCGGCGGATGGGCCTGATTGGTCGGCTTTCGAAACCTCGCTTCCGCGAGGCGATCACCGAACTGTCGCGGTCAGCGCCTAAGCGGTTTCGCTGACCGGTGAGCTGCGGGACCAATCGTCAGCCGCGAGCTCCCCGCTGTCCCTGTTGCCTTCATGGGAACGCGACACGGTGTTGCGGTCCATGTTCATCTGCCCTGGGGCCGCCCGACCGCGCAGACTGCGGGGACCGGGCGCAGGTCCTCGACCAGCACCCTGTCGACGGAGAATCCGCCCTCGCGTAGCCGGTCGGCCAGCTCGTTCCCGAGGTCCCGGGCTCGCCCCGGCGCGGAGTGGCGCGCGTCCCAGAAGAGGTAGACGGCCCCGTCCCGGGCGAGGTGCTCGCGGACGGCACCGAGCGCCGCCTCCGGCTGCTGCCAGAAGGGAGCGACGTTGAAGGCGAAGACCTTGTCGAAGCGCCGATCGCGGAGGTCGGCGTCCTCCAGCGCGACGGCCTCGAGCACTGCCCTGCCCGCGTCGACGTGCTCGCGGTTCCTCCGCCTGGCCATCTCGATCATCTTGGGCGAGCGGTCGATCGCGGTGATCGTTCCCGTCGTCAGCCTCTCGCAGACCAGGGAGACCGCGACGCCGTGGCCGCAGCCGACCTCGAGCAGGCGGTCGGCCGAGCGGACCTCCAGAGTGTCGACCGCCCAGACGAACCGCTCCGATGCCTTGCTCGCCATGCCCGAGCAATAGCATCACGCGCCCGTGAAGCCCATGCTGATCTACTCGATGAACGTCTCGGTGGACGGCTTTATCGCCGACCGCGAGGGCGCGTTCGGGTGGACGGCCCCTAACGAGGAGCTGTTTCGTTTCCACGTCGCGCAGATACGCGAGCTCGGCGGCTATCTGTTGGGGCGCAGGCTTTACGAGACGATGCTGCCGTGGGAGACGGATCCGTCGATGCGCGACAACGAGCTCGGGGATCCTGACCGTTCCAAAAGGGCCGCGTTCGCCGACGTCTGGTGCGCGATCCCGAAGGTGGTCTTCAGCCGCACGCTCGACAGCGTTCAGGGCAACGCCCGGCTGGCCGAGGCGTCGGTGGCCGAGGAGGTCGCTGTGGCGCTCGACGCGACCGATAAGGACGTCTCGATCGGCGGCGCCGGCCTGGCCGCGGCGGCGATCGACCTCGGCCTCGTCGACGAGCTGCGCATGTTCCGCAATCCGGTCGTCGTCGGTGGCGGCACGCCGTTCCTGCCGCCGGTCACCGAAGACGTCGCGCTGGACCTGATCGAGACCAGGACGTTCGGCTCGCGGGTGATCTACGAGCGCTACGGGCGCGCCCGCGATGAGTCGGACTGACACCGCCGTCGGAGTCACCAGCGCCTCGCCGGACCGGGTGTTCGCCGCGCTGACCGACCCCGACGCGCTTGCCGGGCCCGCTTAGGGATCCCGAAACGGGACACCGGCCGCCACCACAGGGATTCACAGGACAGCCTCGCGTGAAAGCGCCTGTCATTGGGCATCACGCGGAGTCGTCCCGCGACGAGTTGGTCCCCAATTGGTCCCGGACCAGTCGAATCCAACGGACTCCAGCTGCCGGCAGCCACTCTACACTTGGCTTACCTAAGCCAAACAGACCCTGGCTGGGCCCGATCATAATCCGCGTGTCGGGGGTTCGAGTCCCTCCTCCGGCACTTAAGACACCCGTCGACGGAAGGGCCGAGCCCCTGTCCGCTCCCTTCCTGTACGCGTGGCCCCGGAGCTCGACCGGATGACCGGGCTTGCCGTGATGACGCCGCGCGAACGCTGAGCGGCTGGAAACGGGAGCCATTCACGAGCGCTAGCCGCACGCACATCTCGGTCTGGAGCAAGCCGGCCGTGTAGGCCGGATCGTCGGACGACGTCTCCCGAACGCGGCGTCCGAGGGTGGTCCGGACCATACCTTGGGGGGCTGACCGAGCGGCCGCCGGCGCGGCACCGTCCACCTCGATCGACGAGCCCATTGCGTCACATGGCGCGCCCCCGAGAGCTCGCGTCTCGACAAGGAGCACAGGTGTCTGCCTCGAAGCGGGTCATCTATCACGGGAGCATCGCTGCCGTCCTCGCATCGCTGGTCGCGCTGGCGCTGGCGCTGGCCGTGCCGGCGCGCGCCGCCTCGGTGTTCACGGTCGACGATGCGTCCGACGCGCCGGACAGCGTCGTCGGGGATGGCGTGTGTGCGACGGCCCAGGGCCGCTGCACGCTGCGAGCCGCCGTTCAGGAGGCCGACAAGGCGCCCGGCGCCGAGGTCATCCTCCCCAAGGGCCTCGGACCGTTCAAGCTGACCGTGCCGAGCGGCGCGGAGGCCGACTCCACCTCCGGGGTCAAGGTCGACGGTGCTGCGGGAGACCTCGACATCTCGGGCACCGTCGCTGTCACCGGCGCGGGGCCGTCCGAGTCGGTCATCGACGGCGCGGGCGCCGTGCGCGTCTTCGACGTCCACCACGGCGGGACCCTGAACCTCAAGGGCGTCGACCTCGCCAACGGCAAGGCGGACTTCGACGGCGCCACGGGCCACGTCCACGGCGGCGCGATCCACAACCACGGGACCCTCCACGTGGCCAACACCGCGATCAACGACAGCAGCGCCTCCGCGCAGGGCTGGGGCGGCGGCGGGATGACGAACGCGGCTGGCGCGACCGCGACGCTGGAGAACGTGACGGTCGCACGGAACGAATCGGTCGACCACGGCGGTGGCATCGAGAACCAGGGCACGATGTCGATCACGAACGCGACCGTGACCGACAACCGCGCTCCGGCGTTCAGGGGCGGCGGCATCTGGGCGAACAACATCACGAACGTGACGAACAGCATCGTGGCGCAGAACAGCTTCGGCGCCGACTGCTCGACCGCCAACTCGGCGATCCGCTCCCTCGGCCACAACCTGGAGGGGGACGGGACGTGCGTCTTCCCGCAGCCGTCCGACGTCAAGGGCCCCACCGGGTTCGAGTTCGGCGCCGCGCCGCTGTTCTACGCCCTGGAGGCCGGCAGCCAGGCGGTCGACGCCGGCGACCCGCAGAACTGCCCCGCTCAGGACGTCAGGGGCGTCGCGCGGCCGCAGGACGGCAATGGCGACGGCACGGTGGCGTGCGACATCGGCTCCTTCGAGCGCGAGGCCACCGCGGCACCGCCGCGCGGGCCGGATCCCGCACCGCCCGTGGGGGATCCGGCGCCGCCGGCGAAGGCCAAGCATCCGGCGCTCTCGATCGGTGACGTCGAGGTCGACGAGGGCAACGCGGGCACGAGGCAGGCGCGCTTCACGGTGTCGCTGTCGAGCGCCGCGACGCGGACCACGACCGTGCGCGTGGCCACCGCGGACCGGACGGCGCGCGCCGGATCGGACTACCGCAGCCGAAGCGTCACGCTGACCTTCGCGACGGGCCAGAAGACCAGGACGTTCGTGGTCAGGGTCATCGGTGACACGCGCGCCGAGCCGGACGAGACCTTCAAGGCCAAGCTCTCGTCGCCGAGCGGCGCGACGATCGCCGACGCGAAAGCGACCGGGACGATTCGCGACGACGACTGAGCGGGTCGGGACAGATCCGCGATCACGGCGATGCAGGCGCGGGCGACCTCGGAGGAGCGGCCCGCGGTGCGCCGGCGTCGGCCTCTCCGCCTGGCTCTGCTCGGGCGACGCGTGAAGGTAGACGCAGCGTTCTAGCCAGGACGTCCGGAGACGAGTCTGGTTCGGTCTTCTAGCCGCCGGCCTTATCGCCTGCGGCAACCTCGCGCAGCCGCCCGGTCTCGACCTCGTAGATGAATCCGCGCACGCCGTCCTTGTGCGGGATAAACGGGCTCGCCTTGATCCGCGCGATCGATTGCCGGACGTCCTCTTCCAGGTCGCTGAAGGCCTCGGTCGGCCAGTGGGGCTTGATGCCGACCTCCTCCTGCAGCGAGCGGCGGAAGTCCTCGTCGGTGAACGTCAGCATCCCGCAATCCGTGTGGTGCATGAGGATGATCTCGCGAGTGCCCAGCAGGCGCTGTGAGATCGCCAGAGAGCGGATCTCGTCGTCGGTGATCACGCCGCCGGCGTTACGGATGACATGCGCCTCCCCCTCCTCCAGCCCGAGGATGCGATTGGGCTGTAGTCGGGCGTCCATGCATGCCACCACCGCCACCTTCTTGGTCGGCGGCATTTCGAGATGCCCCTTGTCGAACGACGCGGCGTACGCCTCGTTGTTGCGCAGCAGCTCATCGGTGACGCTCATGGCCTGCTCCTCGCCCCGGGGCCTGCCAATCTAGCTCAGTTCCAGGCGGGAGCCGCGAGAGAAGGTCCCGTAGAACAGCTCTGGGACCCACGCGATCCGACGGGCGTCCCATGAGCACTTGCGCACACTCATCTACGACGACACCGGCCCGGCGCTCGGCGTGGCTACGGAGCTCCTCGCCTCAGCGGCGGTCCGGCTTCCTGCCGCGGGTTTGTTCCAGCCATGGAAGGGCGACAGGTCGCCCGCGTCCCAGGCCTCGCGCAGCCCGGGGGTACTGAGGTCCCAGTCGGGGCGGATCTCGCGCGTGACCGCGCGCAGGTCGTGCCAGAGGTCGTCGATCGACGGACGCCCCCAGAACCAGTAGCCGTTGTAGATGCTGTGGATGACCAGGCCCGGCTTGAGCACGAGCGTGTGCGGGATCATCGGGTCGTGCTCGGGGTCGGTGTACTCCTGGATGTCGAGGTCCTTCTGCACGATCCGCCCCGGGTCCGAGAGGAACGTCCACTGGGCGCCGACCGACGCGCGGAACTCCTGGAGCGTGTGGTGGTCGTCGGTCGCGATCGTGGCGATCTGCGTGTAGGCCACGGCGATCTTCGGATAGAACGCGGCGAGCTCGAGGTGCTGCTGGTGCTCCTTCGGGCAGTAGTGGCCGCGCGCGAGCGTGAGGATCAGGGGATCGTCGCCCTGCAGCTCGCTGAGCCTTCGCGGGACGTCTCGTGTGGTCGGGCAGCTCGTAGTCGGGGAAGACGTCGCCGGATGCGATGCCGGAACTCATGGTTGGACCGCCCTTTCGGGGCTGCGGTGCGAGCGACCACGAGCCAATGGCTGCATGCTTCATGCGCTCGCCGTTCCTCTCAGCGGCCCGGAAGCCGCGTCTTGATCTCCTGCAGCAGCCAGCCTCTACTCTCCGGTAGCCAACAGACCCACTGAATGCGGAGGCACCGTGGCCGAGCTTCGTTCCCGTCGTTCCAACCTCGCCGTCCCCGGCAGCAACCCCCGGTTCCTGGAGAAGGCCAAGGGCCTGCCGGCCGACCAGGTCTTCCTCGACCTCGAGGACGCGTGCGCGCCGCTGGCCAAGCCGGGTGCCCGCAAGAACATCGTCGCGGCGCTGAACGAGGGCGGCTGGGGCGACAAGATCCGCATCGTCCGGGTCAACGACTGGACGACGGAGTGGACGTTCCAGGACGTGCTCGAGGTCGTCGGCGGCGCGGGCGCGGACCTCGACGCCATCATGCTGCCGAAGGTGCAGGACGCCGCCCAGGTCAAGGCGCTGGACATGCTGCTCACCCAGATCGAGAAGGCCAACGGGCTGGAGGTCGGCCGGATCGGCATCGAGGCGCAGATCGAGACGGCGCAGGGCCTGATCAACGTCAACGACATCGCGTTCGCCAGCGACGCGGATCGAGACGATCATCTTCGGCCCGGCCGACTTCATGGCCAGCATCAACATGAAGTCGCTCGTCGTCGGCGCCCTGCACCCGGACTACCCGGGCGACCCGTTCCACTACATCCTCATGCAGATCCTGATGGCCGCCCGCGCCCGCGGCGTGCAGGCCATCGACGGCCCCTTCCTGCAGGTGCGCGACGTGCCGGCGTTCGAGGAGGTCGCCAAGCGCTCGGCGATGCTCGGCTTCGACGGCAAGTGGGTGCTGCACCCGGGCCAGATCGACGCGGCCAACGAGATCTACGCGCCGTCGCAGGAGGACTACGACCACGCCGAGCTGATCCTCGACGCCTACGACTGGGCGACGTCGGAGGCCGGCGGCAAGAAGGGCTCGGCGATGCTCGGCGACGAGATGATCGACGAGGCCAGCCGCAAGATGGCGCTGGTCATCGCCGGCAAGGGCCGGGCGGCCGGCATGGACCGGACGTCGTCCTTCACCCCGCCGGAGGAGTGAGCTCCCTGGATGCGACGCGCGGTCCGAAGGCGAGCCGCTGCGGTGAGTCGAGGCGAACGCGATGATCCAGAAGAGCGATGATCAGCAGCACGAACATCGCGGTGACGATCGCCGCCGACGATGATCCCGGCCAGCGCGAGGCCGTCGCCGTCCTCGCCGGTCTGACGGATCTGCTTGCGCGCCACGATCCCGAGGATCAGACCCGGCGGGCGCGAAGACGAACGCCATGACCAGGGCCAGGATCGCCATCGTGTTGGTGGGCCGGCCGTAGAGGCGGGCCGGCGGACTAGCCGCGGCGGCGCCGTACCCGGCCGGCGGGTAGCCGGGTCGGCGGCGTATCCCGGCGGGGCGTACTGCGGGGTGCGGCGGCCGTACGGCCGGGGCCGGCGTCGCGGGCGGTCGGCGGCGGCGGACGGCGGGTCGCCCGGTAGCAGGTTCTCGTCCTCGGCTCGTCCTGGCCGTCGGCGGGTACTCCACCACGCGAGCGCGCGCCGGGTGAGCAGGCACACGCCGGGGCCGCGTCGGCGTGGCCCATACTCACCGGTAACTCGGACACCGCAGTCCCGAAGGAGCAGCACCGTTGACCCGCTTGGCGCAGACCGCCGATCTGACCGACATCCAGCAGCGAGATCCTGTCGACGGTCAGGAGCTTCGTCGACAAGGAGATCATCCCGCACGCGCAGGAGCTCGAGCACGGCGACATCTACCCGCAGGAGATCGTCGACGGGCTCAAGGAGCTCGGCATCTTCGGGCTGATGATCCCGGAGGAGTACGGCGGCCTCGGTGAGTCGCTGCTGACCTACGCGCTGGTGGTCGAGGAGATCGCCCGCGGCTGGATGAGCGTCTCCGGCGTCATCAACACGCACTTCATCGTCGCCTACATGATCATCCAGCACGGCACGCCGGAGCAGAAGGAGCGCTTCCTGCCGCGGATGGCCACCGGCGAGGTGCGCGGCGCGTTCTCGATGTCCGAGCCGGGCCTCGGGTCCGACGTCGCCGCCATCCGCACCAAGGCGACGCGAGCAGGCCGACGGCGGCTACGTCATCGACGGCCAGAAGATGTGGCTGACCAACGGCGGCAGCTCGACGCTGGTCGCCGCGCTGGTGCGCACCGACGAGGGCGCGGAGAAGGCGCACCAGAACCTGACGACGTTCCTGGTCGAGAAGCCGGCCGGCTTCGGCGAGGTCGTCCCCGGGCTCACCATCCCCGGGAAGATCGACAAGATGGGCTACAAGGGCGTCGACACCACCGAGCTGGTGTTCGACGGCTACCAGGCCGAGGCCGAGCGACATCCTCGGCGGCGCGCCCGGCCGCGGCTTCTCGCAGATGATGGACGGCGTCGAGGTCGGCCGGGTCAACGTCGCCGCCCGCGCCTGCGGCATCTCGATCCGCGCCTTCGAGCTCGCCGTCGCCTACGCCCAGCAGCGGGAGACCTTCGGCAAGCCGATCGCCCAGCACCAGGCGATCGCCTTCCAGCTCGCCGAGATGGCGACCAAGGTCGAGGCCGCGCACGCGATGATGGTCAACGCCGCCCGGCTCAAGGACGCCGGCGAGCGCAACGACGTCGAGGCCGGCATGGCCAAGCTGCTCGCCAGCGAGTACTGCGCCGAGGTGACCACGCAGTCGTTCCGCATCCACGGCGGCTACGGCTACTCCAAGGAGTACGAGATCGAGCGGCTCATGCGCGAGGCGCCGTTCCTGCTCATCGGCGAGGGCACCAGCGAGATCCAGAAGACGATCATCAGCCGCGGCCTGCTCAAGGAGCTACGCGCTCAAGCGCTGAGACCGGCCGACAGTCGGCGCTGCATGCGCAGGTTCCGTCCCGGAACTGAGCGTCAGGCGCCCATCGTCGTGCTGCCATCCCGCGACGGGGTGAGGTCTCAGCCGGCGCTGCCGGCCGGGCTCGTCGAAGCGGACCTCGACCTCCTCGACGCCGAGCGACCGCGGCGAGGCCGGTGAGCATGTCGCGGGTGTTGGTCTCGGCGCGGTCGAGCAGGTCGCTCCCGGCGGCCGCCGCGGCCAGCCGGTCCTCGGCCAGCGCGTAGAGCGCGCTGTCGTCGACCGGGTTGTCGCCGACGGCGTCACCGATCCGCTCGACCAGCCCGCGGTCGCGGTCGAGGACGCGGCTCTCCTCCGGGTCGATCCGGACCTCGTCCAGCGCGCGGCGCGGGCAGCTCGATGGTCGCGGACGTGCCGTCGGCGGAGAGGGTGACCGCGCCGGCGTCGAGGTCCGCGAAGTCGACGTAGGCGTCGGCGGTCCCGGTCGCGAGCAGCTGGACCCGCTCGCCGCTGATGACCGACGGCACGTAGCGGGTGTCCACCTCGCGGTCGACGACGACCTGGAAGGTGCCCGTGCGCCGCGTGGTACTCGTGCAGGTCCTCGAGCGCCAGCAGCAGCGGGGTCGTGCTCCGGTCGACGACCTCCTGCCCGAACGGGTTGTCGGGCAGCCAGTCCGCGACCTTCACGCCGACCGGCACGAGCACGGCCAGGCCGACCCCCGCCGCGACGAGCCGGAGGGGGACTCGGCGACGGCGGCGCGGGGGGCCGGCTCGAAGGAGACGGGGCGGGACGACAGCAGCGTGGGCATGCGCGGCCTCTCGGGACAGGGGAGGGGGGCGGTGCTCGATGCCACGTGACAGCGATCCGGATGCCGCCGCACATTCCCGACACGGCGGGAACGGCGGCGGCGATGTTCAGCGGGCCGGACGGCGCTCGTAGTTGCGCGCGCGCCCAGAGGTAGCCGACCAGGGCGATCGCCGGCGCACCACGCCGCGCCACCACACCGCTGGAGCCGATCGCCGTCCCGGTCAGCAGGCCGCGCACCGTCTCGATGATCGGCGTGAACGGCTGGTGCTCGGCGAACCAGGCGCAGCCCGGCCGGCATCGACTCCGTCGGCACGAAGCCGCTGCCGAGGAACGGCAGGAGCATCAGCGGCATCGGCAGGTTGCTGGCGGTCTCGACGCTCTTGGTCGACCAGGCCCATGCGCGACCGACAGCCAGGAGAGCGCGAAGCTGACGTCAGGCCGAGCAGCCCGATCGCGGCGAGCCACTCGACGGCGGTCGGCGTCGGGCCGGAAGCCCGATCAGCAGCGCGACGACCACGACGAGCGCCAGGCCGATCATCGTCTGGATGACGCGCCGACGACGTGCCCGGTCAGCACCGACGGCGCGGGCGATCGACATCGTGCGGAAGCGGGCGATGATGCCCTCGGTCATGTCCATGGCGACCGAGATCGCCGTGCCCTGCGGCGGCGCCGGCGATGGTGAGCAGCAGGATGCCCGGGCGACGACGTAGTCGACGTACTCCGCCCGACCGCCGGACGGCGCCGCCGAGGCCGGCGCCCAGCGTGCCGCCGAAGACGTAGACGAACAGCAGCAGGAAGACGACCGGCATGCCGGCGACGATCACCGTCAGCGACGGGTAGCGCACGCATGTGCAGGAGGTTGCGTCGCAGCATCGTGGCGAGTCGCTGCACCGGGTACGGGAGACTGCGGTGGTCATGGTCGGGTCACCTTCTCGTCGGTGGCGGTCGGCGGCCGGTGAGGGCCAGGAACACGTCGTCGAGGTCGGGGGTGTGCACGGACAGGCCGGCGACGTCGATCGTCGGCGTCGTCGAGGCGGTCGAGCAGCGCCGCGCAGCGAGCCGACGCCGCCGTCGCTGGGGACCTCGAGGGCGAGCGTCTCCGCGTCCGCCGGTGCGCGGCCGAGCGATGCGCGCGGCCGCTCGCAGCGCGCTGGGCTCGGCGAACTGCGAGCCGGACGTGACCGCCGGGCACCAGCCGCTTGAGCTCGTCGGCGGTGCCCTCGGCGACGATCCGGCCGCCGTCGAGCACGCCGATCCGGTCGGCCAGCTGGTCGGCCTCGTCGAGGTACTGCGTGGTCAGCAGGATCGTGACGCCGTCGGCGACCAGGTCGCGGACGATCTGCCACATCGCGCGCCGGCTGCGCGGGTCGAGCCCGGTCGTCGGCTCGTCGAGGAAGATCGATCCGCGGATCGCCCATCAGCGTCATCGCCAGGTCGAGCCGGCGCCGCATGCCGCCGGAGTAGGTCGCGGCCGGCTGTCCGCGCGGCCTCGGCCAGGTCGAACCGCTCGAGCAGCTCGGCGGCACGTCGCCGGCCGTCGGCCTTGGCCAGGTGGTTCAGGTCGGCCATCAGCCGGAGGTTCTCCTCGCCGGTGAGCAGGTCGTCCACGGCGGAGAACTGGCCGGTGACGCCGATCGCCGCGCGCACCGCGTCCGGGTCGCGGCGCCACGTCGTGGCCCGGCGACCGGCACCTCGCCGCCGTCGGCCGCGATCAGCGTGGAGAGGATGTGGACGGTCGTCGTCTTGCCGGCGCCGTTGGGCCCGAGCAGGGCGAAGACCGAGCCCTGCGGGACGGTCGAGGTCGATTCCGTCGAGGACCACGTGGTCGCCGTAGGACTTGCGCAGGCCCGCGATCGAGATGGCGGGAGTGCTAGTGCTGGTCATGGCTTCGTTCCCTCTCGGATGGGTGTCAGGCCCGGCGGATGATGACGTCGCCGTAGGACGTGCGGGCTCGGATCTCGACCGTCTCCTGGGCGTCCGCGGGCCCTTCGGCGGAGGTCAGCAGGTTGCGGACGCGGCCGCTGCCCGCCTCGACGTCGAGCCAGGCGGCGGTGCCGTCGGCCACCCCGGCCTCGACCGTGCCGTAAGCGGTCTCCAGGACGAGTGAGCCCCGGACCGCCTGGACGATCCGGACCTCGCCGTACTTCGTTGCGGCGGTGACCGAGGCGAGGGCGTTGTCCACGGTGATGTCGCCGCAGGCGGAGTCCAGCCGCAGGTCCCCGGCGGCTTCGCGGATGCGGATCCCGCCGTAGGAGGTTGCTGCGTCGGCGGACCCCTCCACGCGGGTCGCGGTGATCTCCCCGGCCAGCGTGCGGGCGAACAGGGCGGCGGTCTGCTCGACGCGGATGTCGCCGTACTTCGTCTCGGCCCGGACGTTCCCCAGCCGGCCCTCGCAGTCGACGTCGCCCGCGGTGGAGCTGACCTCGACTGTCGAGTCCGACGGAACGTGCGCGTCGATGTCTACCGAGGGCATGCCGCCGAAGAAGTGCAGCCGCGGCCGCCGGGGGGAGCTGATCCGCAGCTGCCCGTCGGCGAACTCGACCCGCGTCTGCTCGGCGGCCTGGATGTCAGCGGAGCTCCGAGGGTTGCTCGGACGCACCTCGACGACGGTGTCCAGGCGATCGGTGGCCCGGACGCGGAGCGAGCCGCCGGCGACGTCCACTCGGGCGTCGACGGGGCCGGGGGTGAAGAACGTCGGCATGGCAGCGGACCTTCCGGAGAGAGGGACGTCCCGGGGCCGGCGGCCGGGGACGGGAGGCGTGCGCACGGGTCAGCGGACCCATCCGGAGTACTGCTGGCCGGACCACCGGCCGCGTCGTCGGTCGGCGGACCCGCCCGGGGCGTCGGAGCCCAGGGCGCGGGTGACGGCCCGAACCAGCCAGGTGTTGACCGAGAGGCCCTCACCGCCGGCCGCGTCCTCGACGCGGGTCTTCAGGTTCTCCGGCAGGCGCAGGGTGATCCGTGACGTCGCGCCCTCGTCGGCGTCCGGTGCCGGCTGGTCGGCGACCGGACCCTCCTCGGCCGGCACACCGGGCGGGTCCGGAACGGTGACCACGAAGCCGATGTCGCCGCCCCGCAGCCGGACGTCGACCGCGCCGGGGGCCAGTTGGGTGGTGATCTCCTCGGCCGCCGTCGAGAGGGCACTCAGCAGGGCCAGTCGCAGCGACGCTTCCAGCGGTGCGGTGAGCCGTTCGGCCAGCGCGCGCGCCTCGTCGCCACCGACCTCGGCGGCCGCCAGGAGCTCACGGCGCAGCTGGTCGACATAGGGAGAGAGGTCCATGACGACACTGTGACATCACTATGACGTCATACGCAAGTACCAATGACGTCAGTGTGCCGTCAGTCGGGGTGCGTCGCGAGAGTCAGGGGCCCTGCGGTCGCAGGCCGACGGAGAGCCGGGCCGCGATGTCGAAGACCCGCCCCTCCCAGGCGGTGTCGTCGCGCGGCAGCCGCTCGACCAGCGCTCTGCCCTGCTCGTCGGCCGGCCCGCGCCACAGCAGGACGCCGTCGTCCGGGACCTCCCAGCCGGCGGCGTCCCGCCCGAGTCCGGCCAGGACGTCGATGCAGGCCTCGAGGCCGCCGGCGTGCACGTGGGCTTAGAACTCGGCCGCATCCCCGATCGAACACGGAGGCGCCCACCCGTCCCCGCACGTCCCCCGGTGCTCGCCGACCGGGAGCTCCCGGACGACCAGGCGGTCGTCCAGCAGGGCGACAGTCGCCTCGTACCCGTAGGGACGGGTACCCGGCGGGTTCAGTTCACTGCGGATCCCGTACGGCCATTGCAGGCTCAGGGCGACCATCGGGGGTTCCTCGTCCAGGTCCACGATCGCCACCAGTCGCTCGCCGAGGTCGATGCATATCCAGGTCTCCTCGATCGGCTCGACGAGCACGTCCCGACCCGACGGCAGGCGGTGCACGCCGGGCGTCCGGAGCCACTGCGGCAGCCTCTCCCTGTCCATGGATCCCTCCGAGTCGACGATCGTCAGCCGGCGATGAGCCGCTCGCGGACCTCCATGAGGGCGAACCCAAGCAGGTTGCGACCGGGCCAGCGGGACGGCGTCCGCGCCTCGCGCTGGGCGGCGTCGAGTCCGATGCCCCAGACGGCGTCCTGCGGGCTGGCTTCCACGAGGACGGCGGGATGCGTGCCGAGCAGGTACGCGTGCAGGTCCGGGTGCTGGGTGAACTTGGCCAGGTTGCCCTCGATGCCGACGTCGTACCCGTGGGTCTCCCACACGGCGGGGTCGAACCCGCGGACCCGCGCCCGAGCGCCTTGGCCTCGGCCGGGTCATCGGTCGCCAGGATGCGCGCCAGCGTCTCGACGTCGTCGAAGAGCCTGGCCTTGGCGGCCATCATGTACGCCTCGGCCGACGAGTAGGTGTCGCCGTCGACGGTGAACGGCGACGGCCACCACTGCGACAGCACCCAGGGCCCCGGCCCAGGACGCGCTGCGCGGTGCGACCAGAACGGGACGAGGTAGAGCTTGTCCCCCCGCCGTTCCGCCGCCTGCACCTCGGCGAGCCGGACGACCGGGTCCCTTCCGCGCACCATGGAATCGGCCCTCCCCGAAGTCCCGCGAAAGATTGCCGGCCACTCGTTCCCGGCGAGCTCGTTTGCGCCGAACCCGGCCGCGGGGGCACCGGGTTCGTCGTGCTACCCAAGGGCATGCGCGCAGTCGGAGTGACCGAGTTCGGCGGGCCCGAGGCCCTGCACATCGTCGACGTCCCGGCCGAGCCGCTGGGGCCCGGCCAGGTGCGGCTGCAGGTGCAGGCGGCAGCCGTGAACCCGACCGACACCCACTCCCGGTCCGGTGCCTACGCCGGGCGCGACCCGGTCACGACGCCGCCCTGGGTGCCGGGCATGGATGTCGCCGGGGTCGTGACCGAGCTCGGCGACGCCGTCGACCACCTGGCGGTCGGCGATCTGGCGATGGGCATCGTCGTCCCGTTCGGTCCGTACGGCGGCTACCGGGAGGAC
>CAWIXY010000005.1:0-69685 GCA_963840185.1 uncultured Actinomycetes bacterium
GCTACCTCCGAGGAGTGGCCCGCGGTGCGCCGGCGTCGGCCTCTCCCGCCTGGCTCTGCTCGGGCGACGCGTGAAGGTAGACGCAGCGTTCTAGCCAGGACGTCCGGAGACGAGTCTGGTTCGGTCTTCTAGCCGCCGGCCTTATCGCCTGCGGCAACCTCGCGCAGCCGCCCGGTCTCGACCTCGTAGATGAATCCGCGCACGCCGTCCTTGTGCGGGATAAACGGGCTCGCCTTGATCCGCGCGATCGATTGCCGGACGTCTTCTTCCAGGTCGCTGAAGGCCTCGGTCGGCCAGTGGGGCTTGATGCCGACCTCCTCCTGCAGCGAGCGGCGGAAGTCCTCGTCGGTGAACGTCAGCATCCCGCAATCCGTGTGGTGCATGAGGATGATCTCCCGAGTGCCCAGCAGGCGCTGTGAGATCGCCAGAGAGCGGATCTCGTCGTCGGTGATCACGCCGCCGGCGTTACGGATGACATGCGCCTCCCCCTCCTCCAGCCCGAGGATGCGATTGGGCTGTAGTCGGGCGTCCATGCATGCCACCACCGCCACCTTCTTGGTCGGCGGCATTTCGAGATGCCCCTTGTCGAACGACGCGGCGTACGCCTCGTTGTTGCGCAGCAGCTCATCGGTGACGCTCATGGCCTGCTCCTCGCCCCGGGGCCTGCCAATCTAGCTCAGTTCCAGGGGGGAGCCGCGAGAGAAGGTCCCGTAGACCAGCTCTGGGACCCACGCGATCCGACGGGCGTCCCATGAGCACTTGCGCACGCTCATCTACGACGACACCGGCCGCGGGCTTGTTCCAGCCGTGGAAGGGCACAGGTCGCCCGCGTCCCAGGCCTCGCGCTGCCCGGGGCACTGAGGTCCCGAGCGCCGCTCGCCGCCCCCACGCCACCCGCGGCCCCTGGTGCGCTTCGCGGCGTCAGGACCAGTGACTTCCCCGGGCGCGACGGGCGCGGAATGGGGCCAATCTGCGGACATCAACCGCAACCCCACGGAGGCCACCATGAGCACCACGCAGCTGAGCAACGAGACCGCGACCGGGACGTCCCGCGCCGCCGCCGTCGCAACGCAGTTCGAGGTGACGACGCTGCCGGTCGCCGACGTCGACCGCGCGAAGGCCTTCTACCAGGGCCTCGGGTGGCGCCTCGACATCGACTTCAAGCCCACCCCGGACACGCGCGGGGTGCAGTTCACCCCGCCGGGCTCGCCGGCCTCGATCCAGTTCGGCGAGGGGACGACGACGATGACCGAGCCCCTGCAGGGCCTGCTGCTGATCGTCGAGGACATCGAAGCCGCCCGTCAGGACCTGATCCGCCGCGGCGTCGACGTCAGCGAGATCTGGCACGCCGACCCCGCCACGGGCCGGGAGCCGGGCATCGACCCGGAGCGCCGCTCGTACTTCAGCCGCGCGTCCTTCGCGGACCCCGACGGCAACCAGTGGCAGCTCCAGGAGGTCACGGAGCGGCTCCCCGGCCGGGTCGAGCCGACCGACATCGGAGCGCTCGCGCAGCTCCTGCTCGAGACGTCCGTGCACCACGGCGCGTTCGAGGCGGTCGCCCCGCCGCACGACTGGTGGGACTGGTACGCCGCCTACATGGACGCGCGCGAGCAGGGCAGCACCCCGGAGCAGGCCTCGGCGGCCGCCGGGCGCTACATGGAGGAGGTGCGAGGTGTGGTGGTTCCCCGATGACGTCGAGCGCCTCGAGGCGCTCGAAGAACTCCTGAGCCGGCGCATCCAGCGTCGATAGCGCCCGACAACGACAGGTGTCCCGCCGAGCGGCGGGACCCGAAGCAGAACCTGCCATTTCACGACCAAGCAAGGAGCAGTCATGTCCACGATCCACTTCAACCAGACGACCACCTCGACGCCCGAGCAGTTCGTCGCCGCGCTCACCGACTTCGGGCCGGGCCGCTCGCAGCTCTTCGGCAACAGCGCCGACGAGTACCTCGAGGTCCACGACCAGGGCTTCGTTGACGCCGACGTCACCGAAGGCTCGGGCGGCGTCTGGGAGCGCCTGCACTACGACTGGTCCGATCCCAACCGCGTCACGATGACGACGACCGACTCCAACGTGTGGGGCGGCGCCTCGGGCCACACCTACACCTTCACGCGGCAGCCCGACGGGATCGACCGACGTGGACGCCGTCGTGATCCGCGAGGGCAAGAACCTCAAGGGCCGGCTGCTCGCGATCGTGCTCGGCACCGTCGGCAAGCGCGTCCTGACCAAGGAGTTCGCCAAGACCGTCAAGGCCATCGAAGCCCGCAACGACGAGGTGAGAATGGCGGCGTAGTGACCGGAACGGCTTTGGAGGCCCCGGTGCGGGGCGGAGGCGCGCTCGTCACCGGGGCCAGGCGTGCCTGAGGGCAGGGCATCGTCCCGTCCGACTCGGATGACCACGGACCGCGCGCGCGTTCGGACGGACCGCCGCCCACTCCGGTCGCTACCCGGCGACCCGCAGCAGCCGGCTCGAGAAGCGCGGGCCCTTCTTCGACGCGCCCTGC
The DNA here is from genome assembly GCA_963840185.1 of uncultured Actinomycetes bacterium. Lineage (GTDB taxonomy): Bacteria > Actinomycetota > Thermoleophilia > Solirubrobacterales > Solirubrobacteraceae > JAOPZW01. The sequence continues at coordinate 2,506 of CAWIXY010000005.1, forward strand.
TCGTTCGTCTCGGCGGCGACGCTGCGGGGGAGGGCCCGGCGAGTGGTCAGCGAGACGGAGGCCGTGCCGCCCTGCCGCACGCGGTAGCGGCCGCGCGCGAGCGCCCGGCCGCCGCCGGGCGGGCGAAGCGTCAGCACGCCGCGGCAGGTCACGCGCGCCGTGCGCGGGCAGCCGAGCTTCACGGCGACCGTGGCGCCGCGGCGCACGCGCAGCCGCTGGCGGAGCGCCCGGCCGGGCGGCCCGTCGTCGGTGGCGAACTGCTGCACGCTCTCGCAGTCCGCCGGCGCGGCGTCGCGCAGGTCGATCGTGAGCAGGTCGTCGTCGCGACCCGTCGTCGCTCCTTCCCGTCGATGCTGTCGGCCCCCGCGCCGCCCTCGGCGGTGACCGGAATCTGCATGTCGAATGTGCCGCCGCAGGCCAGGAGTGCCGCTGACCGTGATCACGTCGAGCCTGTCGTCGCCATCGCCCAGGGCGACGTTGGCGGGCACCGTCGGCTGGCCGGAGATGTTGAGGCACGTATCCCCGCCTCCTCCCGACTCGCTGAGCGTCACCCGGTCATTGCCGTCGCCCATGGTCATGGCGATCGACCCGCGCAGACCGTCGCACACCACGTCATTGAAGACGGGGTTGGTGAGGCACGGCGCCCCGCCCACGCCGATGCTCGCGACGATGGCTGGCACGCCGAGCGCGGTCTGCCCCGCACGGAAGCCGTTGCGAGTCACATCCACGAATGGCTCGACGAAGACGCCGTGGTCTCCATCGCCCCCCGAGACCGCATCCACCGTCACGCTCAGACGGCCGTCGCTGGTGAGGAACACCTGAGCGGTGCCGAGCGCCGGGCCGGCGAAGATGGCCGAGAGCGCCAGTGAGACGGCGAGCGCGCTCGCCGTAGATGCGAGCGTGCTCACGTCGGGCGGTACGGCGGCGGGACGACACCGCGCGGGAGCGCGCGACGGATGGCAGTACGGATCTCCTGACCGTCGCGCACGACGAATCCCACGGAGCACGGGGCGCCCGTGCTACGGCCAAGAACAGCGGGACAGGATCGCCAGCGAAGGCGGCCGACAAGGCGCTGGCGCCACGACAGCACGCGGCCGGTGCCGCCGAACGGGCCCGTGCGGATCGTCTTGTGGACGACCCGGTAGGTTCGCCGGCCGGAGAGCGTGATCACGGGGGAGCCGAGCAGCTCGCGGATGCGCGCCCGGGCCGAGCAATGGACGGTCTGCGTGCCCGCCGGCGGCGTGCACTGTGACCGCAGCCCGACGACCCGGCCGGGCGCCACGCGCCCGCGCTTGCGTGACGCCGCGTCCAGCGCCAGGGCGCGGAAGGACCGCCGCAGGGCGCTCGCCGCGGCGCGTCCGACCGGCGTGTCCCGCGGCGAGCGCCCGTCGAAGAACACGGGACCCTCGAGCACTTCGCTCGCGAAGGCGCTGCCCCTCATGCGGTCCAGCAGCCCCCTCCCCAGGCAGATCGGGCGAAGCTTGGGCAGGAAGGGACGGGCCGGCACGATGGTCGTGACGCTCAGGCGATCGGGGGCGATCGTGCTCGGCACGTCGTAGGGCGGAGCCTCCGGCCCGGTCGCGTAGACCGTGGCGGTGTCCTTGCCCAGGTTGACCCACACGTGCATGCCGCCGGACTCCGCGTCGCAGTAGTCGGGCTCCACCTCGCTGCCGAAGGCGTCGCCGATCGGCACGATCAGCGACGTGTGCGCGCAGCGCGAGGCGCCGCTCAACATCCATATCGCCTCCAGGCGCTCAAGGACCGATACGACCCCGGCAACCTGTTCCGCACCAGCCAGAACGTCAACGCGGCGCGGCGTGAGCGCCCGCCTCCCTCGCTCCGCCGGACTGTGAGTATCGACACAGGACCGGGTCGGACGGACCTCTGGCGGGAACAAGGCGCGGGCAGCGGCGTCGTGGGTGTGTGCCTCTCCCCCTGAAGCAGCTCACACGAAGCGACCGCGAGAGACGCTTCGCCCCGCGGCTTGCGCTCGCGCCCGGCGGCAGCGTCGCGCCCCCGGCGTACGAGCCATCGGGCCCGCGTGCACCGGCCCGTGCGCACGACTTCGTCCTCGCGGCGAGGCGCCTGTCCAAGCACCCGCGCCTCATGCCCTACCACCGGCTGATCGTGGCGGTCGCCCTGATCAACCTTGCCGTCCTCTGGTACCACGTCGACCGCGGCGACTGGCGGATCGGCGACGGGAGCGCGTTGTCGGCGCTCGCGGGCCTGACGCTCGTGAACTTCACCGCGGCGGTCCTCATCCGCCAGCAGAACGTCCTCAACGTCCTCTTCGGGCTCGCCGGCCGGGGTTCGCGTTCCTGGCCGCTGTGGCTCCGCTGGAGCGTCTCGAAGGTGCACCACGTCGGCGGCATCCACGCCGGCGCCGCGCTCGCCGGCACGGCGTGGCTCTGCGCGTTCACCTGCGTCGAGATCACTGCTCGTGCGCGCCACCCCGAGAGCGTCTCGCTCACCGCCCTCGTCCTCTCCTGCTGCCTCATCGCCCTTGCGGCGCTGGTGGTCGTCTGCTCGGCCCCGCCGGTGCGCAGCCGTGCCCACAACGTGTTCGAGCTGTCGCACCGGTTCGGCGGTTGGACGGCGATAGCGCTCTTCTGGGCGCTCACGGTGCACGTCGCGCTCCGCCAGCGCGGCGACACCGCAGCGGCGGAGGCGATCGCGTCGGACTGGCACGTCTGGGTGCTGGCGATCCTGACGGCGAGCGTCGCGTCGCCGTGGCTGCGGCTGCGGCGCGTTCCGGTGACGGTCGAGCGCCCCTCCTCGCACGCGGTCATCGTCCGCTTCGACTACGGCGTGACGCCGGCCTTCGCCTCGGCGGTCGGGATCAGCCGCAGCCCCCTGCGCGAGTGGCACGCGTTCGCGACCGTCGCCACCCCAGGCCAGACCGGATACCGGGTGCTCATCTCCCGCGCCGGCGACTGGACCGGGCGGTTCATCGACGATCCACCGTCCCACGTCTGGGTCCGAGGCACCCCCGTCTCGGCGCCCATGGCCAGGGTCGCCATGCTCTACGAGCGCGTCGTCTACGTCGTCACCGGCAGCGGGATCGGCCCATGCCTCGGGCAGATCCTGGCCGCGCGCGTCCCGGCGCAGGCTCGTGTGGTCCACGCGCGACCCGCGGGCCACCTACGGCGACGACCTCGTCGACCAGGTCGAGGCTGCCCAGCCCGACGCCGTCATCTGGGACACGTCGCAACGCGGCAAGCCCGACCTCGTGCAGCTGGCCCACCAGGCGCATGAGGACTTCGATGCGGAAGCCGTCTTCGTCGTGAGCAACAAGCCCGCGACCCGGCGCCTCGTCCACGGCCTCGAACGGCGTGGCATCCCGGCGTTCGGGCCGATCTGGGACTCCTGACGATCGCTGACGCACAACCGCTTCCACCGCTCGGTTGCCGTCCTCGCGCGATTCCGGACCTCGCGTAGGCTCAGCGAGGCCCGCGCAGCACGAGCGGCTTGCGCGGCAGCTCGGCGAGCGCGGCTGGAGCGTCCTCCCACGCGACCTCCCCGCTGAAGATCGGCCTGGGATCAACGGTTCCGTCGGCGACGAGGCTCAGGACGGCTGGGAGGTCGGCGAGGACGTCCGGGCGCCCGGTGGTGAGCGTCACGCCGTGCATGTACATCACGTCGAGCGGCAGCGGCGTCGGGTCGCCGAAGAAGATGCCGACGCTGTGACAGCGTCCGCCCGGCGCGGCGTGGCGCAGCCCTGCGGCGAGCGAGGCTCGGTCCGCTGAAGCATCGACCACGATCTCGTACTCCTCGCCGTGCGGCGGGGTGTCATGCGCTGTGGCGCCGAGCGCCTGCGCCTGGCCTCGCCGCTGGGCGCTGCGATCGACGTAGTCGACACCGCCGGCGCCGAGCGCGGCGGCGAACATGGCGACGTAGAGCCCGATGGACGGCGTGCCGCCCATCACCAGGACCCGCGCGCCGGGTGCGCCGCGCAGCGCGGGGCCGATCGCGCGCCAGGCGTCGGTGAGGTTGTCGCCGGCGCTGGCGACCGCTCCGGGGTCGAGGCCATCGGGCAGCGGCACGAGCGCCTGCGACGCCCACGGGACGCGAACCAGCTCGTCGAACAGGCCGCCCCAGTCCCCGCCCAGCGGCACGCCGTACATGGCGTAGCGCGGCACCCGCTCGCACTGCGACGTGAGCCCGCGCAGGCAGCGGGCACAGCGGCCACAGCAGATGTGCCACGGAACCACCACCTGCTGACCTGGACGCAGCGGGCTCTGGTCGTCGCCGACGTCCAGGACCTCGGCGACGCACTCGTGACCGATCGCAAACGGCCCGGTGAACGGCGTCGCGCCGGCGATGATCGCGCGGTCCAGGTCGCACGTCGTCGACGCGATGGGCCGCACCACCGCGTCGCTGGCGTCCCGCACGCGCGCGTCAGGGACCTCGGCCCAGCGCAGCTCGCCCCGACGCACGAACTCGAGTCGACGCATCCCCGCGCACGCTAGACGCTGAGGGCGCGGCGCCGGGCGGACGCCTACCTCACGAAGTTGTGCAGCTCGGAGGTCCGGGGCTCGCCGGGGAAGCCGACCTCCTGGAGCACCGGTCCGATCACCTCGCCGAAACGCTGGAAGGCCTCCTCGGACTCCCACACGTCGATGACGCGCCAACCGGTGTCGGTCGGTCCTGAGGCGTGCGAGAGGATCCCATCGACCGGCCAGTCGCTGAGCGAGGTGAGGCCCTTCCCGCCCGTGAGACGAGCACCGACCTGCTCGTACTGCTCCTGTGTACCACCAGGGCTGTCATGCACCATCAAGATCGGCACGCGCTCTCCCTCCGGTCGCTTGGGCCGATCGTATTCGCTGCGCTCACCCCTCGGGGAACGGGATCTCCGCCGTGATCCGGGTGCCGCGCTCGGGCGGGCTGTCGACGTCCAGGTGGCCGTTGAGCGCCTCGACGCGGGCCGAGAGTCCTCGCAAGCCGGAGCCGGCGGACGGGTCCGCGCCGCCGACGCCGTCATCGGCGACGGTCACGGTGGCGCGGCCGTCGGACCGGCGGATGCTGACCGTCGCGTGGGTGGCGTGTGCGTACTTGGCCACGTTCGTGATCGCCTCGGCGACGACGTAGTAGGCCGCCGCCTCGACGGACGCCGACAGCCGCGCCTCGGGCAGCTCGGCGATCTCGATCGGGACGGGCGCCCGTGTCGCCAGTGCGTCGAGCGCCGGCCCGAGACCGCGCTCGGTGAGGACGACCGGGTGGATGCCGCGCGCCAGCTCGCGCAGCTCGTCGAGCCCGCGCGCGAGATCGTCCTGCGCGGCGGTCAGCAGCTCGCGCGCCGCCCCCGGGTCGCTGTCGAGCTTCGCGCGGACCATGCTCAGCTCGAGGGCGACGGAGACGAGCCGCTGCTGCGCGCCATCGTGCAGGTTGCGCTCCAGCCGCCGGCGCTCGGCGTCGCCGACCTCCACGAGGCGCGCCCGCGACGCGGCCAGCTGCTCGTACGCGTCCGCGTTGGCAAGCGCCTGGGCGACGAGGTCGGCGAAGTCGCACAGCCGCCGCTCGAGCCCCTCGGGCAGCGGATCATCCGACGCGGTCGCCGCCGCCACCGCGCCCCACAGCCTGCCGCCGACGCTCACCGGCGCCGCGACCGCGGCACGGTAGCCGAAGCCCCGCAGGGTCTCGGCCAGCGCCCCGGTCGCCTCCTCGTAGCTCTCCACACGCTGCGTGTGGCCGCTGCGCAGGACCTTCGCGATCACCGTGTCTCCGTCGAGGTCGAGGTTGGCGCCGACCGGGAAGCGGGGCGTGCCCTCCTCGCTCCAGGCGCCGACGACCGTCGCCGTGCGCGCGCCGTCGTAGTGCATGACGCTCGCGCTGGGGAGACCCAGAAGCCGGCCGATCTCCTCGGTGACCTGCTGGAACACGTTGCTCGGCGCGGCCTCGCCGGCGACCAGCGTGGCGACCCTGCGCAGGGCCGCCTGCTCGTCGGCGAGTGCGCGCTGCGCCGCCTCGGTGGCGACCAGCGCCTGCGCCGCACGCGTGCGCTCGGCGGTCACTGCGGCGAGGAGGAGCGACGTGAGCGCGGCGGTCGCGATGAAGAGCTGCGTGGCCAGCAGGCTGTCGGTGATCGAGTCGCGCACGAACGGCCCGTCGTCCTGCGCCGTGTTCCAGACGGTGATCGAGCACACGACGAGGATCGCCGTGGCGGCCCCGCGCGGGCCGAAGCGCAGCGCCGCCCACAGGAGCACCGGGAACACGATGTAGGGCACGTCGCGCTGCGGTGGCAGCTCGGCCAGCACCGCGAGGAGGACGAGCACGATCGCGCCCTCGGCGAGGTCGCGCCGGCGGATGTCGCTGAGGCCCGTGCTGGCCCAGGTCATGAGCGCCGGGGCCAGCACGAGTGCGCCGCACGCGTCGCTCAGCGTCCAGGTGCGAAACACGCGCCCGAGCTCGTCGGCGGCGATCACGTCGCCCAGGCGCAGCGACGTCGGCCCGAAGGCGGCGCTGACGACGGCGGCGACGAGAGCGCACGCGACGAAGGCCAGCACGTCGACGACGCGATCGAGCTCGCCGCGCCCGCCCGTCAGGCGGCGCAGCAGCAGGGCGGCGACGACCACCGCCAGCGTGTTGCCGACCGTCTGGCCCAGGACGGTTCCGAGCGGCGTCGAGAAGTCCCCGAGCCAGAGGTCGCCGATCACGATGCCCGGCCACAGGCGGATCCCGTAGAGGAACAGCACGGCGAGGCCCAGCCCGGCGGGCGGCCACAGCGCTGCGACCGCCCCGTCGAGGTAGGCGAGCTCGAGCCCGATACGCCCCGCGAGGTAGTACGCCACGGCGACCAGCGCGACGGCACCCGCGTACAGCGCGACACCACCGTGCCTGGTCCGCCGCAACGCTGCGAGTCGACGGCTCATGGCCAGACGGACCGGATCCTCGTCGGTGACAAGCGCTGCGCCCATCCCCGGCCCGAGTCTAATCGCGGGAGGCGGGCTTGCCGGGGTCCCGTTGTCGTCGCTGCATCAGGGCTGCTGTCGTCGGCATGGATCTCCTCTCGGTTCGGCGTCGTGCAGCGCTCGTCGCCCGTCGACGGGCGCTCGCTGGCCTACCATCCCACGGGGGCCGGGCCGCCGGTGATCCTGCTCCGCACTTCTCGCCGCTGGAGGCCTCGCGGTGGCCACTTCGCCGCGCTCGAGGAGCCCGCTACCAGCCGAGTTCCGCCGCCTCGGCGCGGACGGCGGCGAGGAGGGCACGGACGGACGGGCGCTGGGCGTCCGCCGTGCGAGTCGCGGCGAAGATGCGCCGGTGCACGGGACCGTCGGCGATCTCGCGTACGACCACGCCCGGGTGCTCACCCGCCGCGACGAGGTCGGGCAGCAGCGTGACGGCCAGGCCTTGCGCGACCAGCCCGAGGCTGACGACCGCGTCGTTGGTGCGGTGGCGGATGGCGGGGTCAAAGCCGCCGAGCCTCCGGCACGCGCGCTCGATCATGCCCGCCCACGGCGTGCCCGGATGGCCGGTCGTCCAGACCTCGCCCGCGAGCTCTGGGAGCGGCACGACCTGCGGGTGACGGCGCGCGACGGGATGCTCCTCGGGCAGGACGGCGCGCACCGGGTCGCGGTGCAGGTCGTGCCGGTCGACGCCTGCGGGCCGCGGGTGCGGCTGGTGCTCCCACTCGTCGGCCAGGACGAGATCGATGTCGCCCAGCGCGAGCGCCGGCAGCGACGTCTCGGGCTCGGCCTCGACGAGCTCGCAGCGCAGGCCGGGCGCCTCCCGGGCGAGGGCGTGCATGGCCGGGGTGGCCAGGCGTAGCGCGACGGACTGGAACGCCGCGATCCTCCCCCGCCCCGCGACGCTGCCGGCGGCCGCCGCGAGCTCCGCCTCGGCGAGCTCGGCCCGATCGAGCAGGGCGTCGGCATGGCGGACCAGGACGAGCGCCGGGTCGGTCAGGCGGACCCCCCGCCCGGCGCGCTCGAGCAGCGGCAGGCCGGCCTCGCGCTCGAGCACTGCGAGCTGCTGCGAGACGGCGGAGGGCGTGAACTGCAGCGCGTCCGCGACCGCGGCGATCGTCCCGCGCTCGTGGAGCTCGTACAGCAGGCGCAGGCGACGCAGGTCAAGCACGGCGCGACAGCGGAGGCTCGCACATCGTGAAGCGATGCTACCGAATGACCGTTATGAACCCGGATCGCTTCTGACGCTTGACGGCGACAGCATCGGGTCATGCCCGTGGCCGGCCAGCTCATCTGCCTCGCCTCGGCGATCGCGTTCGGGGCGATGGCCATCTTCGGCAAGCTCGCCTACGACGAGGGGGCGACGGTCAGCACGCTGCTGGCCGTGCGGTTCCTGCTCGCCGCCGCCCTCTTCTGGCTGCTGGTGGCGGCCACCGGCGCCCTCCGCCACCTGCGTGCGCTCTCGCCGCGCGACATCGGCCTGGCCCTCGCCCTCGGCGGCCTCGGCTACAGCGTCCAGGCCGGCGCCTACTTCGCCGCCCTGAAGCGGCTCGACGCATCCCTGCTGTCGCTGCTGCTGTACACCTTCCCCGCAATGGTCACGGTCGCCGCGATCGTGCTCGGCCGCGAGCGGGCCAACCGCCGCACCGGCGCCGCGCTCGTGCTCGCGTCGGCCGGCCTGACGCTCGTCCTCGCCGGGGCGGGCGCCGGCGCGCTGGATCCGCTCGGCACGGCCCTGGGGATCTCGGCCGCGGTCGTGTACAGCACCTACATCCTCACCTCCGCGAGCGTCGCGCAGCGCGTCGGCCCGCTGCTGCTGAGCGCGCTCGTCTGCACCGGCGCGGCGACCACGCTGACGCTGGCCGGCGCCGCCGGCGGCACCCTGAACCCGGGCGAGGTGAGCACGGCGGGCTTCGGCTGGCTGGCGGGCATCGCGGTCGTCTCGACGGTCGGCGCCATCAGCCTCTTCTTCGCCGGACTGCAGCGTGTCGGCCCGACCACCGCCTCGATCCTCTCGACGGCCGAGCCGCTGACCACGGTGGGGCTGGCGTTCCTGGCCTTCGGCGAGGCGCTGAGCGCCGTGCAGCTCGCGGGCGGGGCGCTCGTCCTCGGCGCGGTGCTCGTGCTCAGCGCTCCGGCCCCCGCACGGGCGGAGGCCTAGTGGCCCCCTCGATGGCCGGTCCGCTGGCGGGCAAGGTGGCGCTCGTGGCCGGCGCGACCCGCGGTGGCGGGCGAGGCACGGCGGTCGGGCTGGGTGAGGCGGGCGCGACGGTCTACTGCACCGGTCGCACGACGCGCGAGCGGCGCTCGGAGTACGACCGGCCGGAGACGATCGAGGAGACGGCGGAGCTCGTCGACGCCGCCGGCGGCGAGGGCATCGCCGTGGAGGTCGATCACCTGCAGCCCGAGCGGGTCCGGACGCTGGTGCAGCGCATCGACGCCGAGCAGGGTCGCCTGGACGTGCTCGTCAATGACATCTGGGGTGGCGAGAAGCTGGTGCAGTGGAACGCGCCCGTGTGGGAGCACGACCTCGACGGCGGCCTGCGCATGCTGCGCCTGGCGATCGACACGCACCTGATCACCAGCCACTTCGCGCTGCCCCTGCTGATCCGCCGCCCCGGCGGGCTGCTCGTCGAGATGACCGACGGCACGCGCGAGTACAACGAGACGACCTACCGGAACCCGGCGTTCTACGACCTGGCCAAGGCGGCGGCCCTCCGGCTCGCGTTCGCCCAGGCCAAGGAGCTCGAGCCGCACGGGTGCACCGCGGTCGCGCTGACGCCGGGCTGGATGCGCTCGGAGATGATGCTCGAGCACTACGGGGTCACCGAGGCCACCTGGCGCGACGCGAGCGTCGGGAGCCCGCACTTCACGGCGATCTCCGAGACGCCGCGCTTCGTCGGGCGCGCGGTCGCCGCGCTGGCCGCCGACCCGGAGGTCCAGCGGCGCAACGGCGGCTCGTTCTCCTCCGGCGGCCTCGCGCGCGAGTACGGGTTCACCGACGTCGACGGCTCCCAGCCCGACTGCTGGCGCTACCTCGTCGAGGTCCAGGACGCGGGGCTCCCGCCCGACCCGACCGGCTACCGCTGAGCCGTGTGGCCCAGGATCAGCTGCGCGGTCTCCAGCGGGACGTCGAGCTGGGGGCAGTGGCCGATGCCCTCGAGCTCGACCCAGTCGGCGTGGGGCAGCCAGTCGCGGCGATAGCGAGCGGCGGCTGACGGCCAGGGCAGGAGCCTGTCCTCGGTGCCCCACACGACGCGCACCGGGCAGGCGATCCGCTCCGCGTCGAGGCTCCAGCCCTCGCGCATCGCGAGGTCGATCAGGGGGAAGACCGCGGCGCAGCGCGCCGCGCGTCACGGCCAGGACGTCGTGCCGGCGCTGCAAGGCGGGCAGGACGAGCTCCCATGTGCGCCACGTGTCGGTGAAGCCGTGCAGGCACACCAGCGGCGGGCCGGAGCCGGCGCGGTGCGACGGGGTGAAGAGGCGGTCGCCTGTCAGCGTCACTCGGCGTACTGGGCCTTGACCTCAAGCATGCTTGCACTTGTAGCGTGTCCGATGAGTTTCAGAGCGTCGGCCGGTCTATCCCGGACATGCCCGATGATCGCCCGCCACGACCCAGGAGCCAGATGACCACGCCCTCCCCTCTCGCCATCGAGGCCACCGGCCTCGTCAAGTCCTTCGGCGAGACCCGCGCCGTCGACGGCGTCGACCTGGCCGTGCGCCGCGGCTCCGTCTACGGCGTGCTCGGGCCCAACGGCGCCGGCAAGACGACGACGATCCGCATGCTGGCGACGCTGATCCGCCCCGACGCGGGCAGCGCCCGGGTCCTCGGGCACGACATCGTCGAGCGAGGCCGACGCCGTGCGCGGCGCCGTCAGCCTCACCGGCCAGCTCGCCTCGGTCGACGAGGACCTCACCGGCCGCGAGAACCTGATCCTGCTCGGCCGCCTGCTCGGGCTCAAGCGCCCGGCGGCCAAGGACCGCGCCGACCGAGCTGCTCGAGGCCTTCGGGCTCGCCGAGGCCGCGGGCCGGCTCGTCAAGAACTACTCGGGCGGGATGCGGCGCCGGCTCGACATCGCCGCGAGCATCGTCGTCACCCCGGAGCTGATGTTCCTCGACGAGCCGACGACCGGCCTCGACCCGCGCTCGCGCAACCAGGTCTGGGACATCATCCGCGCGCTGGTCGCCGGAGGGGACGACGATCCTGCTCTGCACCCAGTACCTCGAGGAGGCCGACCAGCTCGCCGACGGGATCGCCGTGATCGACCACGGCAAGGTGATCGCCGAGGGCACGCCCGGCCAGCTCAAGGCGTCGGTCGGCTCGGGCGCGCTGCACGTGCGCCTGCTCGACCCCGAGCAGCGGCCCGAGGCCGAGCAGGTGCTGCGCCGCGAGCTCGGCGCGGTCACGCTGGAGCCCGACCCCGCCGCGCTGTCGGCCGCCGTGCGCCGACGCCGACCGCGGCGCCGAGGCGGTCGCCGAGCTGGCGCGCTCCGGCGTGCGGATCGCCGACTTCTCGCTCGGCCAGCCGAGCCTCGACGAGGTCTTCCTCGCCCTGACCGGCCATCCCGCGGAGGACGGAGCCGACGAGCCAGCCGACGCCATCGACGAGGAGCAGGCAGCATGAGCACCGACCCGACGACCCAGGCCGACCAGCGCACCGGCGGCCGACGAGGCCGCCGTCCGCAAGGCGATCTCCTCGACCTCGCGCCCGCCCCGGGCCGAGCGCGCTGTCGGCCGCGCTCACCTTCGGCTGGCGCGGGATGCTCAAGGTCAAGCACGTCCCCGAGCAGCTGCTCGACGTGACGATCACGCCGGTGATGTTCGTGCTGATGTTCACCTACCTGTTCGGCGGCGCGATCGCCGGGTCGACCGGCGAGTACCTCGACTACATCCTCCCCGGGATCCTCGTGATGTCGGTGCTGTTCACCACCGTCTACTCCGGGCGTCGCGCTGAACACCGACCTGACCAAGGGCGTCGTCGACCGCTTCCGCTCGCTGCCGATCTGGCGGCCGGCGCCGCTGGTCGGCTCGCTGCTCGGCGACAGCGTGCGCTACGTGCTCGCCGGCACCGTGATCATCGTGCTCGGCGTGATCCTCGGCTACCGCCCGGACGCCGGCGTCGGCGGCGTGGTCGCGGCGCTGGCGCTGGTGGTCGTCTTCGCCTTCGGCCTGTCGTGGGTCTTCACGACGCTCGGGCTGCTGCTGCGCTCGCCCAACGCGGTGATGAACGCCGGCTTCATGGGGATCTTCCCGCTCACGTTCCTGTCCAACGTCTTCGTCGACCCGGAGACGCTGCCCGCCGGCCTCGAGGCGTTCGTCGACGTCAACCCGATCTCGATCCTGGCCACCGCCTCGCGCGGGCTGATGGAGGGCAACGCCGAGGCCGGCGACATCGCGATCGTGCTGGCGGTGGCCGCGGCGCTGACCGCCGTGTTCGCGCCGCTGACGACGCGGCTGTACCGCAGGGGGTAGATCGACGGGAAGCAGGCGCCAGTGCGTGGCGTCCTAGGGGCGAGGGGCTTCCCCCACCATCACCCGACTGGAGGTGGACGCGATGAAGGCGCTTGCCATGACGACCGCGGCATTGCTCGTCATCGGGCTGGTGGGCTGTGGCGAGGACGATCCGGAGGAGCCCACGGCCCAGCGGGCCACCGGCGGCGCGCAGACGATCGACGTGAGCGAGACGGAGTTCAAGCTCGATCCCGCAGATCCGAGGGTCGAACCGGGAGTCGTCACGTTCAAGGTGTCGAACGACGGGGAGTCGACGCACTCGCTCGAGGTCGAGGGCCCGGACGGCGAGGTGGAGCTCGAGAAGGCGCTGCAACCGGGTCAGGCGGGGTCGCTCGAGGTGAACCTGAGCCGGACCGGCACCTACGAGTGGTACTGCCCCATCGACGGGCACAGGGACGCGGGCATGCGGGGCGAGATCACCGTGGGCGACGGCGGGTCAGCCGGAGCGGGAGGCGCCCCGAAGGACGCGGACGAGAGCGGCGGCGGCTTGTCGTACTGACGGACGAGTCGCCACCGCCCGCCACGCTCAGGCGCTCGTCTCGTCGAGGTGCTGCAGCAGGTCGTGGGCCGCGAGCTCGATCGCCTTGTGGCGCCACTCGGATGCGCGGTACACGCACGCGATCAGTCCCGACCGGTGCACGCGCCGGAGGTCCCCGTAGACGAACGCGTGGCGCGCCTTGGTCTCCTCGGCAGCGCCCTCCCTCAGGCCGAGGTGCCACTCGGCGTACTCGGCCCAGCCGTGGGAGGCCAGGAACGCGTTCTCGGCGTCGGCGTCGGGCTGCACCTCGCCCCAGTCGCTGTCGAGGACGTACTGGCGCGCGTCGATCAGCTTGCGCGCGCGTGCGACGGCGCGGTCGTTGACCGCGTAGGAGGCCACGCCCGCGCTCAGCCGGAGGCCACCGGCGCGCCCTGCAGCTCGTCGGCGAGCGCCTGCGAGGTCCGCACCTCGGAGAACATCGGGTAGTCGAACCTGATCGCGTTGTCGTGCTCCTCGGGCGACGTCGCCGCGACGCAGTCCGACAGCGTGATGACCTCGTAGCCCTTCTCGTAGCCGGTGCGCATCGTCGACTCGACGCAGCAGTTGGTCAGGAAGCCGCCGAGCGCGATCGTGGTGATGCCCCGGGCGCGCAGGATGAAGTCGAGGTTGGTCGTGGCGAACGTGTCCAGGCCGCGCTTGCCCTCGACGACGACGTCGCCCTCCTGCGGCGCGAGCGCGTCGACGATCTCCGCGCCCCACTCGCCCTTGACGAACGCTGTGGAGTCCACGACGCCCTTGAGGATCCCGTACGGGTGCTCCGACAGCTCGCCGTAGCCGGGCGCGAACGTGATCGGTGCGTGCACGATCGTCGCCCCGGCCGCGCGGGCGGCCTCCGCGAGCTTGCGGGTGTTCTCGAGCATCCCGGTCTGCTCCATCACGTCCTGGACCGCGCCGTGCAGCGCGCCGCCCTCTGAGGTGAAGTCGTTCTGGTACTCGATCAGCACGACGGCGGTGCGCTTCGGATCGATGGGCACGGGAGGCTCCTTTGCACGGGGACGACGCAGCCTCGACTCTACCCCCGTGGAGGAACGTCACGTGGGCCACGTTCGCATCGTTCATGGGTCATGAGACGCCACCGATGCCTCCTCGCCGCACCGCTCGTCCTCGTGCTGGTGGCGAGCACCCCGGCGAGCGCGTCCGACACGGTCGTCGCCGAGCTGCAGCAGCCGAGCACGATCCGCAGCCACGCGGGGATCCAGGTGTTCAGCGCCTTCGAGGACGGCGCATACCGTCTGGCGATCCTGCGCGCCGACGCGGTCGAGCTCGTGCCCGTCCAGCCGTCGCCGGCCCCGTTCGACGCGGACATCGGCACCGACAGCAGCGGACGGCCGCAGCTCGTCTACTCGCGCTGCGAGGCCGGGGGCCGGGGATGTGACCTCTACGCCTTCTCGCTTGCCGGCGGCGGCGTCGAGCGGCCCGTGCGCAGCGCCAACACGACCGACGGCGACGAGTTCGCGCCGACCCTGTGGAACGGGCGCCTCGCGTTCGCGCGCAAGGTCGAGGGCCGCGAGCTCCCGGCTGTGTACACCAGACAGCTCAGCTCGCCGCGCTCGCGAGCGTCGGTGCGCCTGCCCGGCATCCGCAGGCGCACGAGCACCCGCGGCATCCTCGAGCTCGAGCTCCACGACCGCAGGCTCGCGCAGATCGTCTTCTTCGCCGGGCAGACCGAGGTCCGCCTCGTCGACCTGGCCGACCGCAGCGTCCGCCGGCTCGCCCGCACCGGCGTCGGGGAGGGCGGCCAGTACCTCGCGGGGGTCGGCTTCGCCGCCGGGCATCTCGCGTGGGTGTCCTCGTGGATCGTCGGGGGCGGCGCGCTGACGCCGGGCATCTACCGCTACCGCCTCTCGACCGGCGAGCTGTCGCGTGCCGGGTTCCCCCGGGCTGCCGCCGGGCCGATCGTCGGGCTCGCGCTCTTCGACGCGGACGGCGCCTACCTGATCGACGCCCAGCCGCCCGCCGACGGCTGTGGCGAGACGCTCGGCGAGGCTCCGATCCCCCGTCGGTGCCAACTGATCCGCAGCGAACCGCTGCCCTTCCGGCCGCTCACCTGACTTCGCGCAACCGCCCGGACTCGACCTCGTAGACGAAGCCGCGGGCCGTCTCGCCGGCGATGAGCTGCGGCGCGGCGCGCAGGACCGCGAGCTGGCGGCGCACGCTCGCCTCGACGTCGTCGAAGGCGCCCAGCGGCGAGGGCGGCTCGGCGCCGGTCGCCGCGGCGACGCGCGCCCGCAGGTCCTCCTCCGTGCCGCACAGACCGCAGCCCGTGTGCTGGATGACCATGATCTCGCGGGTGCCCAGCAGCGACTGGGACAGCAGCAGCGACCGCAGCACGTCGTCGGTGATCAGCCCGCCGGCGTTGCGGATCATGTGCGCCTCGCCGAGGTGCAGGCCGAGCAGCGCGAACAGGTCGATGCGGCTGTCCATGCAGGCCACGATCGCGAGGCGCAGCGCCGGCGGGACCGCCAGCTCGCCCGCGGTGAACACGCGCGCGTAGCGCTCGGCGTTGCGCAGCAGGTCGTCGACGTGGGAGTCGTGGAGGTCGGCCACAGGACGCGCGAGGCTAGCGGAGGACGGCCGCCAGCCAGTCCCGGACCGCGGTGCCGACCGCGCCGAGGTCGGTCCGCAGGCTGTGGTCACCGGGCACCTGGACCACCGTGCGGCGCCCTCCGGCGGCGGGCCTGCCGAACTGATCACGCGTGCCCTGGACGACGAGGACGGGGACCCCGAGCGCGTCGACCGCGTCGAGCTCGGGCTGGCGGCTCGGCGCCGGGCCCGTCGCGGTGCGCCGCTGCGGAGGCTGCAGCGGGAAGGCGAGGCACAGCACGCCGGCCGCGCCGGTCGCCTCCGCGGTGCGGCAGGCAACCCTCGCGCCCGAGGACCGGCCGCCGGTGATCAACGGCAGACCCTCCAGCTCGCCCGCGCGCAGCGCGGCGACCACCGCGGTCCAGGCGGCGTCCAGCTGCCGCGCGGGCGCCGGCGAGCGGCGCCCGGCGACGCGGTAGGGCTGCTCGACCAGCACGACGCCGAGCCCCTCCTCGCGGGCGACCGCGGTGACCGCGACGAGGTCGCGCGACGACACGCCGCCGGCGGCCCCGTGCCCGAGCACGAGCGCGCCCCTCGGCTCGTCGACCGGGTGCAGGTGGGCCTTCGCCTGCCCGTGCGGGGTGTCGATGGTGAGGACGCTCATGCCGCGTGCGATGCTCGCACGATGGAGCTCGAGGCCGCTTACCCCGTCGTCGTGACCGACACGCTCGCCGCATGCCGGGACTTCTACGTCCGGCGGCTCGGCTTCCACGTCGCGTTCGAGGCCTCGTGGTTCGTGTACCTCACGGCGTCGGACGCAAGCCCGCAGGGGATCGCGTTCATGGCCCCGGACCACCCGTCGAGGCCGCCGGGGCCGGAGGCCTTCGGCGGCGACGGCCTCCTGCTCACCCTGCAGGTCGCCGATGCGGCCTCCGCCTACGACCGCGCGCGGCGGGACGGGCTCGAGGTCGACCATCCGTTGCAGGACGAGCCGTGGGGCCAGCGGCGCTTCGGCGTCCGCGACCCTGCGGGGGTCTGGGTGGACGTCGTCGAGCAGATCGAGCCCGAGCCCGGGTACTGGGACCCCTACGCACCGTGAGCGACGTCTCGAGGCGTTCCTCAGGGCCGATGCACCGCCGCCAGCAGCGCGGCGTACGACCTGACCAGGAGCGCGCGCTCCTGCGCGAGGAGCGGGTTCTCCGGGTCGCAGCCCGCGGCCACCCAGCGGTCGGAGACGTCCATCGCCTCGGCGCGCAGGACCGCCGCCTGCTGCACGTCGCCGGGGTCGGCGGCGTAGGTGTACGCGTAGAGGTCGCGCAGCGCGAGCACGAGCGGCTCGCTGACGCCCGAGCCGGCGTCGTGCTGAGCCTCGCGGTGCGCCCGCCACCACTCGACCTCGAGCTCGGCGGCGCGGCGCGGGTCGAACCCCGCCGTCTCGGCGGCGACGAGCAGCCGGTAGAAGCGCTCCATGAACGCGCGCGCCGCGTGCGGGTCGTTGTCGGGGAAGGGCGCCCACTTCTGGTTGGCGCGCAGGACGAGCCAGGCGCCGGCCACCGTCCGGCGCCAGGTCATGCCGAAGGCCGCTCGCACCATCCCCACCGACGCGAGCAGGAACGCCGCCCACTTGCGGCGGTAGTAGGTCTCCCACGCCCGGCACTCGAGGGCGCCCACCTTGCGCGGATCGAAGGACCGCATGCGGCTCACGGCGCAACTCTACGGGCGCGACGTGATACCCCTCACCCACCATGGTCCTCGACGAGCTGAGCGTCCCGATCGTGCTGGCGCCGCTCGCGGGAGGCCCCTCGACCGTCGAGCTCGCAGCGGCCGTGTCCGGCGCCGGGGGACTCGGCTTCCTGGCCGGCGGCTACCTGACCGCCGAGGCGCTCGGGCGCCAGATCGCCGAGCTGCGCTCGCGAACCGCCCGGCCGTTCGGCGTCAACGTGTTCGTGCCACCGGCCGGAGCGGCCGAGCCCGCGGCTTACGCGGCGTACGCGCGGCGGCTGCGCAGCACCGGCGCCGAGCTGGGCGAGCCGCACTCGGACGACGACGACTGGGAGGCCAAGCTCGCGCTGCTGCTCGACGATCCGCCGCCGGTCGTGTCGTTCGTCTTCGGCTGCCCGCCGGCCGATGCCGTGCGCCGGCTCCGCGAGCGCGGCGCGGAGGTGTGGGCCACGGTGACCTCCCCGGCGGAGGCCGACCAGGCGCTGGCCGCCGGCGCTGACGGCCTCGTGGCCCAGGGTCACGAGGCCGGCGGGCACCGCGCGGCGTTCGCCGACACCGACGACCAGCCGGCGCTCGGGCTGATCGCGCTGCTGCAGCTGCTCGCGGCCCGTACCGGGGCGCCGCTGATCGGCGCCGGCTCCATCAGCAGCGGGCGCGGCCTCGCGGCGGCGCTCGCGGCGGGCGCCCGGGCCGGCGCGGTCGGCTCCGCCTTCATGCGCTGCCCGGAGGCGGGCACGTCGGCTGCCCATCGCGAGGCGCTCGCCGGCGACGCGCCCACCGCGCTGACCCGCGCGTTCACCGGGAGGACCGCTCGCGGCATCGTCAACGCGTTCATGCGCGACCACGGGCCGAGCGCGCCGCGCGCCTATCCGGAGGTGCACCACCTCACCGCGCCGCTGCGCCGGGCCGCTCGCGAGCGCGGCGACGCGAGCGTCATCAACCTGTGGGCCGGCCAGGCCCACGAGCTCGCGGCCGACGCGCCGGCCGCCGAGGTCGTGCGCCGCCTCGCCGACGAGGCGCGCGCGGCCGCCGAGGAGGCGTTGCGGCGCCTGGGCTGAGGCGGCGGCAGGCTCAGAAGTCGAGCGCGTGGACGCGCGTCGTGTAGTCGGTGAAGCCGATCGTGCGCTCGTCACCCCAGACGTAGAGGATCCGGTCGGCGCCGGTCAGCCCGCGCGGCTTCACCGGGCGGATGCTGTAGCCGTTGGGGTCGTTGGTGAGCCGCCGCGACGACCACGTGCGGCCATCGTCCGGCGTGAACCAGTGCTCCACCTGGTTCCAGCGGCCGATCGTGCGCGACAGGTAGACGTTGCGGGGATCCTCGTGGTCGAGCGTCGCGCCGCCCGAGTGGAACGAGGGACGCCCTGCCCCGGCCTCCACGATCCGGCGGCTGATCCACTTGGTCCCGTTGTGGTACGCGTAGTAGAAGATGTCGCGGTTGGCGACCCGTCGCGTGTACACGACCCTCGGCCGGCCCTCCGCCGTGAGCGCGATGTCGTGCCCCCATGCCCGGCCGCCCCGATCGGAGTACGCGTAGATGCGGTCGAGCTTGGACGTGTGCAGCGGCACGGATCGCAGGCTCCCCAGGCGGCGCCCGCTGGCGGCGTAGAGGCTGTTCGCCTCGTAGCGCAGGTAGTAGAGGCTGTTCTTCCAGTTCTCCGGGTGGCCCTCGGTGAAGATGCCGTGGATCCGCCGGTTGCCGTCCCCGACGTACTTCGTGTAGGGCCGCTGCGCGTGGCCGAAGTGGACGAGCTCGCGGGCCGGGACCCAGTCGCGGCCGTTCTCCGTGTAGGAGAACGTCGGGTTCCAGGCTCCGCCGCGCCAGAACAGCCACAGCTTGTCGCGCAGCTGGATCGGGTTGGGATAGGTGTAGCCGAGGCCGCCCAGGACGTTGGTGCGGACGGTCCTCACACGCCCGAAGCCCTCGATCGAGTAGGGATGCGTCGAGATCATGTAGCGCATCACGCTGGGGATGCCGGGCGGCGGCAGGTGGTGACCCGAGTGCGGAGAGAAGAACACCGCGATGCGCCCGTCGCGCCGGAAGACGAGCGACGGGTTGTTGTGGTCGTCGCGCCCGAGGCCGCGGAAGATCACGCGCTTCGTGAGCCTCCCGCCGGCCGTGTACCGAGCGACCCAGACGTTGCCGGTCGTGGAGATCCAGCCCGTGAACGTGTGCCCGTCGTGCGAGATCGCGCGCGGGTCGCCGAAGTACGACCACGAGCCCGCCCCGAGCTCCCGGTCCACCACGCCGCCTGAGGCCGCGGCAGCCCTTCGCCTGCGTGTCTCCGCCGCCTTCTTCGCCGCAGCGCTGCGTTGCGTCCTGGTCTGGGGCATGCGGCGAGTATCTCCGAGCGCGGTGCTGCCCTCCACTAGGCTGACGGGCTCCCCCCGCGAGGAGCTCGTCAGCCATGGCCCCCTCCACCCCCCACCGCGTCGTCATCGTCGGCGGCGGCTTCGGCGGCCTGCAGGCCATCCGCGGGCTGCGCGGCGCACCGGTCGACATCACGGTCGTCGACCGGCGCAACTTCCACCTGTTTCAGCCGCTGCTGTACCAGGTGGCCACCGGCGCCCTGTCGCCCGGCGAGATCGCCTCGCCGCTGCGCGCGATGTTCCAGCGCCAGCGCAACGTGAGCGTCGTGCTGGGCGAGGTCGCCGGCTTCGACCTCGAGCGGCGCCACGTGCTGCTCGGGCGGACTGCGATGGGCGAGGCGCGCGCACCGCTCGAGTACGACACGCTGGTCGTGGCGGCAGGCGCCGCACACGCGTACTTCGGCCACGACGAGTGGCGTCACGCGGCGCCGGGCCTCAAGACGCTGGAGGACGCCATCGAGATCCGCGGGCGCATCCTCGCCGCCTTCGAGGCCGCCGAGCTGGAGGACGACCCCGACCGTCGCGCCGCATGGCTCACCTTCGTCATCGTCGGCGCCGGCCCGACGGGCGTCGAGATGGCCGGCCAGATCGCCGAGATCGCGAAGGACACGCTGGCCAACGACTTCCGCCGCATAGACCCGCGCAGCGCCAGGATCCTCCTCCTGGAGGGGACCGACCGGGTGCTGGGCACGTTCCCGGAGAAGCTCTCGGATCGGGCCGCGCGGGCGCTGGATCGCCTCGGCGTCACCCTGATGGTCGACCACCTGGTCGTGGGCGTCACCCCGGAGGCCGTCGAGGTCAAGAGCTCCGCCGGCGAGCACGAGCGCATCCGCGCGCACACGATCGTGTGGGCGGCCGGCGTCCGGGCCTCACGCCTGGCGGCCGCGCTGGGCGAGGCGACCGGCGCCCCCGTCGACCGCGCGGGCCGCGTGACCGTCGCGCCCGACCTGACGCTTCCCGGCCACCCGGAGGTCATCGCGCTGGGCGACATGGTCCGCGTGCAGGACCAGCACGGGGGCGTCCAGGACCTGCCGGGCGTCGCGCCCACCGCCATGCAGGAGGGGCGCTACGCGGCGAAGCTCATCCGCGCGCGCCTGGAGGGCTCCGCACACGAGCCGTTCGCCTACGTCGACAAGGGCAACGTCGCCACGATCGGGCGGCTGAAGGCGGTGGCCGACATCCGCGGGATGCGCCTCAGCGGGACGCTGGCCTGGCTGACGTGGCTGTTCGTCCATCTCTTCTACCTCGTCGGCCTGCAGAACCGGATGCTCGTCTTCATCCGGTGGGTCGTGAGCTTCTTGACCCGCGGCCGAGGTGCACGGCTGATCACCGGTGAGGGGATCGAGGCCGGCGCGCCATGGACCGACGACAGGCAGGACAGCGAGGGGCGCGACGTCAGCGCTCGAGGTCGCGCGGCGTGACGACGCCGGTCTCGAAGGCCAGCTCGACGAGACGCGCGCGCTTGGCGTTCTGGGGCAGGTCCTCCACGGCGAAGCGCTGGAAGAGCGTGCGCAGGTGGGTCTTCACCGCCTCGACGCTGAGCACGAGCTCGTCGGCGATCTGTCGGTTCGTGGCCGGGGTGACGTGCGCCCCGCGCTCGCGATAGGGCCGGCACAGGGCGAGCAGGACGCGCCGCTGGGCCTCTGACAGCGTCGGCCGCGCGATGCTGCGGCCGATCACCGTCGAGTCGGTGCCGTGCGCCGGAGCGCGGAACACGACGTCGGTGGAGCCGAAGCGCATCAGGTCACCGTCGCGCAGGCGGTGACGACCGGCCAGCCGCTCGCCGTTGACGTACGTGCCGTTGCTCGACAGCCCGTCGTCCTCCACGGTCCAGTCGTCGCCCAGCCGCTCGAGCTCCGCGTGCACGCGCGAGACCCTGCCGTCCCAGGACAGGCACAGGTCGCAGCCCACCCCGCGCCCGATCGTCGTGGGGCGCCACTCATCCGGCAGCGCGAGGAGG
Source organism: uncultured Actinomycetes bacterium (assembly GCA_963840185.1). Lineage (GTDB taxonomy): Bacteria > Actinomycetota > Thermoleophilia > Solirubrobacterales > Solirubrobacteraceae > JAOPZW01. The sequence goes on from CAWIXY010000005.1 coordinate 24,031, forward strand.
ACCTGCTCGCCCTGGTCGTCGCGGTAGAGGAGGTAGGGCTTGCCGCGGCGATCAGCAGCGAGCTGCTGCTTGAGCTCGGACGGGGTGGCCGCATGGGGGCCGGCAAGTGGCCGGGGCACCGCCATGGCCCCATTCTCTCCATCCATCCACCTTCCGGCAACACCACCGGTTTCTGACATCAGCAGTCCACCCTCTCCGTGCGGCCCGCGGTCGAGACTCGCCCCTGCGTCAAAGGAGCGATCCACATACCAGTCATCCTCGACCTGAGCGGGCCACCGGTACAGCCCGCCCTAGGGGTGGTCGGACTACCCCTGCCCCGCCGGGCGCAGGTTGCGCCGGGTGATCCACCAGCTCTGGAGCGGCTGAGCACTGGCGGCGCCGGCGTCGGCGAGGACCAGCGCGTCGTTCGCCGTCCAGACGATGCGCGCCCCGGGCGCGCCGCTCGAGCAGAACCGGCGCCCGCCAGGCTGGGTCTGCGCGCGCGTCCTTGAACCAGGGACCGGGGCTGCAGCCCGCGGCCCCGCCGCGGGCGGCGTCGCCCGCGATCGCGAGCGACCGCTCGTAGAGGCTGTCGAGCTGCTGGCGGTTGGAGAACAGCGTCAGCGTGACGCGCTCGATCGGGGGCGTGCCTGCGGTCTTGGGAACGCAGGCGGCGTTCTCCACGACGCCGCCCCCTCCCGGCGCGCTGGTGACGGTGCAGCGCAGATCCGGGAGGCCGCTCGCGGCGATCTCGCGCAGCGAGCCGCTGCTCGCCGGCCGCGCGCCCGCGCCCGTCGTGGCGGCGTCCCCGCCGCCGCCCTCGTCGTCCCCGCCCAGCGTGGACACGCCGTACCCGACGCCCGCCGCGAGGATCGTGGCCGCGATGACGGGGATGGTGACCGTCATGAGCCGCGAGCGGCGGCGAGGCGCGGCGCCGGGCGGCGCGCCGGCCGCGGAGGCGGCGGGGACGGGAGCGGGCGGCGCGGCGGTCGGCTCGGGCGGCGGCGCGGCGGCGCGCGGCGGCGGCGCGGTCGGCTCGCGCGGCGGCGGCGCGGGCGGCGCTGCGGTCGGCTCCCGCGGCGGCGACGCGGCGGTCGGCTCGCGCGGCGGCGGGCTCGGCTCCCGCGTGGCGATCGTCGGCTCCCATCGCGGTGCCGCCGGTTCAGCCGGCCGCGGCGGGGGTGGTGGCGGTGTGGCGGCCGGCTCGCGCGGCGAGGCGGTCGGCTCCGGACGTGGTGGGGCGGGCGGCGGTGCGGCGGTTGGGGCCGGTGGCGACGCGGCCGTCCGTTCTGCGGCGCCGGCGGGTGCTTCCTCGAGCGCTGCGCCGACCGCTGCCATCAGGGCGCCGCACGTCCCGAACCGCTGTCTGGGATCGGCCTCCATCGCCCTGAGCACCGGGTCGTCGACGTGCTCGGGCAGCTCGCGGCGGACGGTGCTCGGAGGCTCGGCGCCCTCGGACAGCTGCGCCTCGCGCACCTTCGTGCCGAAGCTCGCGCTGAACGGCGCGCGCCCCGTGAGCGCGTGGTACACGACGCAGCCGAGCGCGTACACGTCGACCGCCGGGGTGAGCTCGTCGTCCTCGGCCTGCTCGGGCGCGAGGTAGTCGAAGCGCTCGACCGCCGACGAGCCCCGCCCGGCCATCGCGAAGTCGGTCAGGTAGACCCGCTCGAGCGCGCCGTCGTGCGACCACTGCAGCAGGACGTTCGACGGTCTCACGCCGCCGTGCACCAGGCCGCGCGCGTGCGCGGCGTCCAGCGCTCCGCCGATGGGGCCCAGGACCGTCGACACGCGCCCTGGCGGGAGCGCCCCGGTCCGCCCCAGCAGCGCCTTCAGGTCGCCGCCCGCGACGTGGCGCATGACGACGTACGGCGCGCCCTCGTGCACGTCCATGTCGAGGATCGGGATCACGCCCGGATGGTCGATCGAGGCGGCCAGCTCGATCTCGCGCAGGAAGCGCGCCCGCGACGCGTCGGTCTCGGCGGCGGCAGGGGCGAGCACCTTCACCGCTGCGAGCGTCGCCAGCCGGACGTGCGTCGCCCGGTAGACGATGCTCGCCGGGCCGGCGCCGATGACGGCGTCGATCCGGTAGCTGCCGACCTGCGAGCCGACCAGGAGGCCGCCCGGCACGGTCAGGACGTGGGCTGCGGAGCGCCGGGGTCGTGCACGTGCCCCTTGCCGATGAGCTTGAGCAGCCTGCCGTGGCAGGCGTTGTGCTCCGCCTCCCATCCGCCGAGGGCGCCGCCCTTGCCGGGCCTCAGCTCACGCAGGCGCCCGCGGATGTAGCTCGAGGTCAGCGCGTACTCGGTGCCGGGCTGGTCGGGCGTGCGCGGATGCCCGACGAACGTGTTGAGCCCGATCATCCGCCCCTTGCTGTCCACCAGCGGGCGATCCGGCGGCACCGTTGACCAGCGCGGTCTGGTGGGCGATGAACGGCCCCGTCGCCGGCAGCGGCTTGAACTCGGCGCTCACGTTGGTGCCCGAGATCGTCCCCTGGACCTCGCTGAGCTCCGGCTTGCGGCCGCCCGTCGTCGAACTGGTAGGCCATCGTCGCCACCGGCTGCCCGATGGCCGCGCTCGTCGAGTCGGCCAGCGGGACCGCGGTCAGCTCGGTCGGCTTCGGATTGAGCCTCAGCACGGCCATGTCGTGGCACTGCGCACGGGCGACTGCGATCCCGTGCGTGACCGTGCCGTCCGCGAGCGTCACGTCGATGTTCGGTGCCCCCTCGACGGCGTGGTTCGCCGTGAGGACCAGGCCGCGCTTGGCCTCGAAGACGATGCCGCTGACCTTGGTGGTCTTGTCGGCGTACTTGCCCTCGACGGAGATCACGCCCTTGCCCACGGACGCGCGCGAGGGCTGCTTCTCGCCCGTCGCCGTGGCCGGCTCGGACTCGGAGTCCCCGCAGCCGACGGCGGCCATCGCCAGCGCGGCGGCGAGGGTGGCGGTGATGATCCTGGCTCGCATCGTTCCTCTCTAGAAGCTCAGCCTCGCGACGGCGTCGCGGCCGGTGTTGGTCACCCACAGCGCGCCGCCTGCGACAACCGACGCGCCGGGGGTCGTGGCCACCTGCACCGGGGATCCGGTGCGCTTGCCGGTGGCCGGGTTGAAACGTGTGGCGGTGCCGCTGTCGCCGTCGACGTAGAACACGGCGCCGTCTCCCGCGGCCACGTCGGCGCTGCTGACCGATGATCCGACGCGGAACTCCTCCGTGGCCTCCGTGTTCGGATCGACGCGGACCAGCCGCCCGCGGCTCGGGTTGGCGACCCACACCGCGTTCTCGTCGACGGCGACGCCGCCGACCGCGCCCCTGAGCGGGATGGTGCTGGCGACCTGCCCCGTCGCGCTGTCGAGCTTGACCAGGCTGCCCGAGGTGCTGTGCGTCACCCACACGGCGCCGAGCCCGACGGCGACGTCGGTCTGACCGGGCCCGCCGCCGACCGGGACGGGCTCCGCCGCCACCGGACGGCCCGCGCTCACGTCGACACGGGTGACCGTGCCCGCCGTGTCGTTGAGGATCCACAGCGCCCGCGGCCCGGCGGCGATGCCGTCGGCCTGGATGCCCAGGTTGGTGGTGCGCAGCCGCTTGCCGGTCTGGGCGTCGATCTCCGCGAGCTCGCCGCCCGCCACCGACGGCCCACACGCGGTTGCCGGCCACCGCTACCCCGAATGGCTGTGCGACGGCGTCCACCGCCTTCTGGCGCACCTCGCCGGAGCGCGGGGCGATGCGCGTCAGCGTGCTGTCGCCGGAGTTGGCGACCCACACGCCTCCGGTGCCGGCGGCCAGCGCCGCGCGGGCCCGCCCCGACGGTGATCTGCTGCACCGCCTCGCGCCGCCGCCACCGCCGCCGCCGCCAGTGCCGCCACCGGTGCCCGCGCCCGTTCTCGCTGGCGGGCCGGCCGTCCTGGGCGGTTGGCGTCTCACCCGAGCCGGACAGCAGCACCGCCCGAGCACGCCCAGCACCACCACGGCGAGCGCGACGGCGCCGGCGATGACGCGTCCGCTCGGCCGCGGCCGGCCGCCCGGCGAGGGCCCGTCGGCGGGTGCGTACGGCGTCGGGGCAGGCGGCGCGCCGGCGGCGGCGCCCGGCGGCGGGGACGAGGGTGACGGCGGCGGCGGTCCCCTCCTGGGACGGGTGCGGGCCGTGCCGCGTCCGGCGGCGAGCTGGACGGCGGCGCGGCGGCCTGCGGGACCGCCGGCGCAGCGTGGTCGGGCTCCTCGGGCGTCGCCGTACCCGGCGTGTCGACCAGCGTCGCCTGGGCGACGCCCTCGCCGCCGCCGACGCGGGTGCGGGGTCGACGTCTGCCTCGCGCGCTGCGCGGCGGTCTGCGCCGCCGCGACGAGCTCACCGCAGGTGCCGAAGCGATGGCTGGGGTTCTTGGCCAGCCCGCGGTTGATCGCCTCGGCCAGCGCGTCAGGGATCCCGCCGACGACGCTGTGCAGCTCGGGCGGCGACTCGCTGAGGTGCGCGTCGCGCAGCGACGGGCCGCGACGCGGGTGGAACGGCGGATGGCCGGCGAGGCAGGTGAAGAGCGTGGCGGCCAGGGCGTACTGGTCGGCCGCGGGGCCGACCGCCTCGCCCCGCCACTGCTCGGGCGCCGCGTAGGCCGGGGTGAGGCCCGCCGGATGGCCGGCCTGGGTCAGCGTCTGGTCGCGGTTGGCGCGCGCCAGCCCGAAGTCGGCGAGGTAGGCGTGGTCGGAGCCGGGCCCGGTGATGAGCAGGACGTTCTCCGGCTTGACGTCGCGGTGCACGACACCCCGGCCGTGCGCCCAGTCCAGCGCCCAGGCGACCTGGGCGATGATGGACAGCGTGCGGTCGAGCTCGAGCTGGCCACGGCTGGTGATGAGCTCACCGAGGTCGATGTCGCACAGCGGCGTGGCCAGGAAGAGCTGACCGTGTTCCTCGCCGTGGTCCCAGATCGGCAGGACGTGCGGGTGCGTGACGCGCTCGGCCGACATGGACTCGCGCTCGAAGCGCTGGCGGAACTCCTCGTCCTCGGCCAGCCAGCGGGCGAGCACCTTCACCGCCGCGGACCGGTCGTAGCGCAGGTCGAGCGCCTCGTAGACGCGGCTCATGCCGCCCTCGCCGAGCTCGGACACGAGGTTGAAGCGTCCCCCGACCACGTCGCCGACCGAGAGACCGCGGCGCCTGCCGGTCACCGCCACACCCACCACTCCTCGCCGTGGACCACGTGTCTCTCTGCCTCCATCCCGAATCCTGTAAGCCAGCATAACTCGACCTTCAGGTGGCTCGCGTGGCATTCGTCACGTCTGGCGCCCGGGACTACTGGCGCGGCGCGTGCGGCGAGGGACCGACTCGGGGGACCGGGATGACTCGTGGCGTCTTCATGACGCCCACCATCCGCCGCGCCGGCCGGGCCGGCCAGACCTCCATGGGGTGGTCGCGCCACCCGGGACGCGGACCACCCCAAGGGGTGGGAAGGCGCTGATCAGCCGCCGTTCGACGCGGCGACGTACGCGCGGCTCGGCTGCCCGCGCAGCGCTGTCGGCGGCGGGCAGCGGCGTGCCCTTGCGCCGTCGCGCCCGCGACGACGGGCAGCACCAGCTTCGAGGCGCGCGCCCCGCCGAGCGCGATCGTGTTGCGTGTGCGCCCGCGGTCGACCGTGCTGAAGGCCCAGCGCGGGCGGTCGCCGCCGACCGCCTGGACCGTCACCCGGATCCTCGAGCCCGCCCGGAAGGCGTGCGCCGCGGGGAAGATCGGCACGCGCACGAGCGCGTAGCGCCCCTCGCGGCAGCGGCGCCGCGTCCTGGCGCAGGTGCGTCGGCAACGGGTCCAGCGCGGTCGACGCGCGGCGGTCGAGCTTGCGGTGCGAGGCCCGCAGCCAGCCGTTCTGCACGTAGGTCTCGCGCCCGTCGGGACGCACCTCGCTCAGCGTGACCTGCAGGTCGGTGTCGCGCGCGGAGGAGCGCAGGTGCACGTCGAGGCTCGACGCGCCGGCGACGATCACGTCGCGCGACAGCGCTCGCCGAGGTGAAGCCGACGCCCTTGCCCGCCGCGAGCGGCCTCCAGTCGTAGGGCGGCTGCGCCTTCCACGCGTCGGTCTCGCCGTCGCCCGGCAGCGTCTGGGCCGGTCGGGCGTCCGGATCGGCGACGTACGCGGCCGTCCCGGCGCCCGGCGGGCTGGCGCGGCGCAGCGTCCCGCGCGCGCCGAGGTAGTAGGGCGTGGCCCGCACCTGGCGGACCGGCCAGGCGTCGAAGCCGAGCTCCCAGGTCGAGCCGATCGAGCCCGGGCCCTGCGGGCCGGCGCCGTTGTCCATGAGCAGCCGCACGCGCGGGTCGCGCTCGAAGGCGCGCCGCGCGGCCGCGACGTCGGTCGTGCCCGCGAAGCGCGACTGCCGCACGGGCGACGCGCCGGCCTCGGCGAGGTACGCGTACAGCGCGCCGCTCAGCGACAGGACGGGCGCGGGCACCTCGGGGATCTCGTCGGCCACGTACAGCTTGAGGAACTCGACCCAGCGCGTGATCGTGTCGGGCCCCAGCGAGTCGGCGTGCACGCCGTTCTGCAACGACAGCCACACCTTGTCGTTGCCGCGCCAGCTCGCCGAGGCTGCGCACGAAGTGGCCGCCGGTCTGCTCGTCCTGGAACTGACCCGACGAGGAACGTCGGCACCTCGATGCGGTCCATCCACGTCGCTCGGCGAGCGCTGCGCGAAGAGCGACGGCGTGCGGTAGGGGTTGGTCCGCTGGATCGCCCGCGCGTCCTCGGTCTGCAGGCGCAGGCGCCTGGTTGGCCGCGCAGCGCCGGTCACCCGCGCGCACGAGCGCCCGCGCGTACGGCTGGCCGCCCTCCGGGGCGGGCCGGGCGTCGCCCATGCGCTCCGCGATCCAGGACGAGGCGAAGCCGGAGTTGCGGATGCCGCCGGGGAACCCGGTCGCGGAGTAGAGGTCGTCGGTCACCGACATCGGGGCGATGGCGGCGAGGTGCGGCGGCCGCGTGCCCGCGGCGAACAGCTGGCGTGATGCCCGAGAAGCTGATGCCCGCCAGCCCGACCTTGTCGCCCTTGACCCAGGACTGGGCTGCGACCGTCTCGACCATGTCGTAGCCGTCGTAGGTGGTCGGGAGGTCGAAGAGGTCGAAGGCGCCGCCCGAGCAGCCCGAGCCGCGCATCTGCACGCTGACGACGGCGAAGCCCAGCAGCGGGGCGATGAGCGAGCCGACCGCCGTGCCGGCCGCCGGCGCGAGCGGGTCGGCCGTACCGCTGCCGCCGCTCAGCGCGTTGATCACCGACTGCAGGAGGTCGTTCGGCGCGGCGATCTGGTAGCCGGAGTGCTCGATGAGCGTCGGGAACGGGCCGTCGGCGAGGGTCCTGCCGGCCGGCAGGCGCACCGTCATCGCCAGCTCGACGCCGTCGCGCATCGTCACGTAGTTGAGGCCGGCCTTCAGCTTCTCGCGGCGGAAGAACGACGCCGGCGGGTTGCTGCGCTCGCTCAGGACGCGGAAGCGCGGCGTCGGCCGGCCGCTCGCGCGGCGCACGACGTAGCCGGCGCCCGGGTCGACCTCGCGGAAGATGCGGCTGCCCAGCCGGTCGGCGCGGCCCCGCGCGACGACGCGCCCGGAGCGATCGGTGAGCCGCAGCTGCTCCCCGCCCCTGGCGCCGAGCACGTAGGCCTGGCCGATGCTGCCGTGCGCGCTGAGCCCCGCGGCGCCGGCGGTCGGTGCGAGGACGCACAGCGCGGCGAGCGCGGGCACGACGACGGTGGCAACACGGAGTGGGCGCATCGAGGACCTCGGGGGACGGGACCGGACCGGACAGCGAGAGCGGCGAGCCTATTAGGATCGGCCGGTCCGCGACGAAGGAGGAGCAGCGTGGCCGGCGACCATCAGCGCGACCAGTTCGTCGAGCAGTGGCGCGATAACGCCTACGGGTGCTTCTCCTCCGGCCACAAGTTCTGCCGCGAGGTCTGCCCGGTGATGGCGGTCACGCGCAACGAGAACCACACCCCGACGGCGTTCCACGCCAGCATCGTCGCGATGGAGAAGGGGCTCGTCGGCGTGGAGGACGTCGCCGACGACTTCGTGCACTGCACGCAGTGCGGCGCGTGCGAGCTGCGCTGCCCCAACACGCTGTTCACGGGCGACTTCTACCGCCACCGCACCCGCACCGTCGACGTCGTCAGGGCGATGCGCGCGCTCATGGTGCAGACGGGCAACGAGCGCGCCGGATGGAAGCTGTGGAACGAGCGCCTGATGGCGGACCACAACGAGCCCGTGCTCGGCGACGTGCGCGTCTCACAGGAGCACGTCGCCGACTGGGCGCACGGGCTCGACATCCCGGTGGGCGGCGAGACGCTCCTGTTCGTCGACTGCGAGGCCGCGTTCGCCCGCACCTCCTACACGCGCGCCTTCGCACAGCTGCTGCAGCGTGCGGGCGTGGAGTTCGGGCTGATGCGCGAGCAGTGGTGCTGCGGGGGTCCGGCGGCGGAGATGGGCTACGTCGACCTCGCCCGCAAGCACGCGGTGCACAACCTGGCCGACTGGCGCGCCGTCGGCGCCCGGCGGATCATCGCGCCCGACCCTCACGACTACATCGCGTTCACCGAGGACTACCCGGGGTACTTCGGCGACGACTACGACGTGGAGGTCGTCCTCGGCGTCGAGCTCATCAACGACCTCGTGCGCGAGGGCCGCATCCGCCTGGAGCAGCCTGTGCCGCGCACGGTCACCTACCACGACCCCTGCCGGCTCAACAAGCGCAAGGGCGTGCACGCGGCGCCGCGCGAGCTCCTGCGTGCGGTGCCGGGCCTCACGCTGCATGACGTCGACCACGTCACGCAGTGGTCGTACTGCTCGGGCGGCGGTGGCGGGCTGCCCATCGAGAAGCCCGAGATCACGCGGGAGATCAGCCGCCGCCGCGTCGCCAGGGCACAGGAGCTCGAAGTCGACACGCTCGTCAGCGCCTGCCCATGGTCCGAGCGCCCGCTGGCCGAGGCCGGCGCCGCGGCCGGGCAGCGCCTGGACGTGATGGACCTCTTCGAGCTCGTCGCCGAGTCGGCCGGGATCGAGGTCGGGGGGTCGCAGCCGTGAGCGTCGCCTTCAAGAGCGCGGTCGACGACGGCGTCGTGGGCGAGCTGCGCGCCATCGTGGGCGAGGACGACCGCGTCCTGCCCAACCTCAGCTCGCGCATGAGCCGCACACGCGTGCCTGCGCCGTTCCCCGTGCACCGCTGGAGCGAGTTCATGCCCGACGTGGTGGTGCTGCCGCGCACCGCCCAGGAGGTCTCCGAGATCGTCAAGCTGGCCAACCGGCTGCGGATCCCGGTCGTGCCCCGCGCCGGCGGCACGGGGCTCTCCGACGGCGCCGTCCCGCTGCGCGGCGGGATCCTCGTCGACGTCAAGCTCATGAACGCGATCCACGAGATCGACCTCGTCGACCGCGCGGTCACGGTGGGGCCGGGCATCAACATGCTCAAGCTCAACGAGGAGCTCAAGCGCCACGGAGTCTTCTACCCCGACGACCCGGCGTCGTACCCGTGCTCGCTCGTGGGCGGGCGGATAGGCACCGGCGGCTGGTCGCTGCTGGGCGGGCGCTTCGGGCACACGCGCGACAACGTGATCTCGATGGAGGTAGTGCTGCCCACCGGCGAGATCGTGGAGATCGGCGAGGGCGGCGGGCGCAAGCTGCGCCGGTCCTCGACCGCATTCAACCTCAAGCAGCTGTTCACCGGCCACCAGGGCACGCTGGGGATCTGCACCGAGGCGACACTCGAGCTCGCCCCGCGGCCCGAGGTCGAGTTCGCGGCGTTCTTCGCCTTCGACGACTACCTGAAGGCCCACGAGACCACGGGAGCGCTCACGAGGTCGGGCCTGGCGACGCTGGCCGGGGTCGTCCTGTTCGACGAGTGGAAGGTCGCGTACCTGCGCCGCGACGACGAGGCGTACATCCCCCAGCCGCCGTGGGTCAAGGCGGTGGTGGCCGTCGCCCTGTACGGCACGCGCGCCGAGGTCGAGCCGGCCTCCAAGCGCGTGATGCAGCTGGGCCGGAGCGTCGGCGGCAAGTACCTGGGCGACGAGATCTCCTCGGGCGACTGGGCCTCACGCCACGACCGCTACGCCACCCCGCTGCACGGCCGCTCCCGCGACGGGCAGGCGGTGATCATGTCATGGCACTGCGAGGACGCCGCGCTGGGCTACTCCGTCCTGCCGCAGGTGCGCGAGGAGTGGCATGCGATCGTCGCGCGCTACAGCGAGCGCTACGGGATCTTCGACGACTGGGGGATGTTCGCCTACACGAGCGGGCCGGGGAAGCCGTGGGGCGACTACCTCGTCGAGATCGACGTGGGGATCTGGGAGCAGCGCCTGGACGACGAGACGTGGGCCGGATGGGTCGCGTGCAAGCGCGAGATCGCCGAGGTGACGCTGCGTCACGGCGGCTCGATCACGGCCTGCCACGGCGCGACGCGCGAGGGCGACGCCGAGCTGGTGCCTGCCGAGATGGGCAGTGCGTGGGAGGTGGTCAAGCGCATCAAGTGCGCGCTGGACCCCAACAACATCATGAACCCCGGCAAGCAATCGCTGGACGAGGCCTACGAATGAGCATCTTCCGCCTGGGCGAGCAGCGCCCCCCCGAGCCGCGGCCCGTCGCCGACGGCGTCGTCATGCGCTTCGAGCACGTCTACGAGGTCGACCCCGCGCTGATGGCGGTCACCCCGCAGCAGGACCTCCCCGCCTGGGACACGCGGCGCATCGTCGAGGCCCGCTTGGAGCACCTGGACTGGATGCACGAGCACTTCGCCGACGAGGTGCTGCTGGCCGGCGAGGAATCGGAGACCATGCCGCCCACCGAGGAGTAGGGTCGGCCGGACCCCACCAAGGAGAGGAGCAGCCATGGAGAACGGGATGCGGTTCAGCTACTGCATGCTCCCGGACTACCCCCTCGCCGACTGCATCAAGATGATCAGGACGGCCGACGAGCTGGGGTTCCACGCGTGCTACTCGGTCGACGAGACCTGGCACAAGGACCTGTGGGTGCTGTTCGCCGCGGCGGCGCAGCAGACCGAGCGCATCCGCTTCGGCCCCAACGTGACCCACGTGTTCCTGCGCGAGCCGACGCTGATCTGCCAGCAGGTCGCCACGCTCGACGAGCTGACCGGCGGTCGCACCGAGCTCGTCGTCTCCACCGGCAACTTCGGGCTGCTGGCGCAGTACGGCATCGACTGGGCCAGCAAGAAGCCGCTGTCGCGTCTGAAGGAGGCGATCCACGTGATGCGCACCTTCCTGGACGAGGGCGCCATCACGTTCGAGGGCGACTTCTTCGAGTACCACGGCCTCTACACGTTCGCGCGCCCGGTCCAGGACCGGATCCCGATCAAGATGGGCGGCATGAAGGGGCCGAAGTCCTTCCAGGCGGCGGGCGAGCTGGCCGACGGACTGCACCACGCGCTGTCGTACTCGCGCGAGGCCTACGACTACATGGCCGAGAACCTGCGCGCGGGCGCCGAGCGCGCAAGCCGCGACTGGCGCGAGCTGGACATCGGCGCGTGGGTGGTCACGGTCGTCTCGGAGGACTCCGCGGCGGCCAAGCGGGCGGCGCGCATCCTCGTGGCGTTCTACATCTCCTCGATGCCGCCCGAGCAGCTCGAGCGCCACGGCATCGACGCGCAGGAGCTCCAGCCGGTGGTCGACGCGCTCGGCGCGGGCGACGTCGCGAAGGCGGTCGAGCTGTTCAGCCCCGAGCACGCCGAGACGCTCTCGCTGGCGGGCACGCCCGAGGAGGTCGTGGAGAAGATCAAGGCGGACATCCAGCCCACCGGCGTCAACCACATGGTCCTCGCGCTGTCCGACGCGGCGCTGGTCAAGGTCTTCTCCGGCGAGGACGTCCCGAACGTGCCCGACATCAACGGCCAGCTGCGTCTCGTCGCGGAGCGCGTGATGCCGGCCTTCGAGCCGGCGCTGCGCTGAGCCTGAGCGCCGGCCGTCGGCCCGCTCCGCCATCGGACGTTCCGCGCGCTGTGGATCGCGCAGTTCGTCTCGAACACCGGGACGTGGGCGCAGACGGTCGGCGCGCAGTGGCTGATGGGCGACCTCGGGGGCAGCGCCCTGCAGGTCGCGCTCGTGCAGACCGCGACGTCGCTGCCGATCTTCCTGCTCGTCGTGCCCGCCGGCGCGCTGGGGGACATCCTCGACCGCCGCCGGCTGCTGCTCGGCGCGCAGTCGCTGATGCTGGCAGCCAGTGCCACGCTCGCGCTCGTCACGGCGGCCGACGCGGCGACGCCCGGACTGCTGCTCGCGCTCGTGGCGACGATCGCCGTCGGCCAGGCGCTGGCCCTGCCGTGCTTCCAGGCGATCCAGCCCGAGCTCGTACCGCGCGAGGAGATCCCGCAGGCCGCGCTGCTGCAGGGCGCGAACTTCAACGTGGCGCGGGCGGTCGGCCCTGCCCTGGGCGGCGCGCTGATCGGCGCGGTGGGGCCCGAGGCGACCTTCACGCTCAACGCCGTCACCTTCGTCGGCGTCCTCGGCGTCGTCGCGACCTGGCGCCGGCCGGCCGACCGGCGGCTGCTGGGCGCCGAGCACGTCACGACCGCAGTGCGCGCCGGCGCGCGCTACGTCGCGAGCGCGCCGCGCTTCAAGGTCGTGCTCGCGCGCTCGGTGCTGTTCATCTTCTTCGCCAGCGCGCTGTGGGCCCTGCTGCCGGTGGTGGCCCGCGGCCCGCTGGCGCTCGGTGCGGGCGGCTACGGGCTGCTGCTGGGGAGCGTGGGCTTCGGCGCCGTCGCCGGCGCGTTCGTGCTGCCGGGCGTCCGCGCCCGCCTCGGGCCCAACGCGCTCGTCGCCTCGGCGACGGTCGTGTACGGGGCGGCCGTGCTCGTCGTGGCGCTCGGCGGCTCGGTCGCGGCCTCGGTCCCCGCGCTCGTGGTGGCGGGGTTCGCGTGGATCGCGGTGCTGTCGACGCTCAACGCCTCGGCGCAGCTCATGCTGCCCGACTGGACGCGCGCCCGCGGGCTCGGGTTCTACACGCTCACCTTCATGGGCGGCCAGGCCCTCGGCAGCCTGCTGTGGGGTGCGCTCGCCTCGACGGCCGGCCTCGACATCGCGTACGCCGTGGCGAGCGCCGGGCTCGTCCTGGGCGTCGCGCTGGGCCTCGGCCCGCTCGCGCTGAAGACCGGTGAGATCGACACGCGCCCGTCCAACCACTGGCCCGAGCCGCACGTGCTGCTCGAGCCCGATCCGAAGGCCGGGCCCGTGCTCGTCACCGTCGAGTGGCGGGTGGCGCCCGGGCGCGCCGGTGCCTTCTTCGAGGCGATGGAGGCCGTCGGGCGCTCGCGGCGGCGCACCGGCGCGCTGCGCTGGGGCCTGTTCCGCGACGCCGCCGACCCGGAGGCGTGGCTGGAGACGTTCGTGGTCGCCACCTGGCAGGAGCACATGCGCCAGCACCTGGAGCGCGGCACGGCGGGAGACGAGAAGCTCGAGGCCCGCGCCCGGGCGCTGACCGTCGAGGGCGCCCCGCCGCGGGTGCGCCACCTGCTCTCCGGCTACCTTCCGGGCTGATCGTGGAGCACGTCGAGCTGGTCCTCCTCTTCCTGCTGGTCGCGGTCGCGGCGCTCACCGCGCTGGCCCGCGTCATCGGCGTGCCCTACCCGATCCTGCTCGTGGTCGGCGGCGCCTGCGTCGGCTTCGCGCCGGGCGTGCCCGATGTGGAGCTCGAGCCCGACCTCGTGCTCCTGATCTTCCTGCCGCCGCTGTTGTTCAACGCGGCCTACTTCACCTCACTGCGCGACCTGCGCCGGAACGCACGCGGCATCACGCTGAGCGCGATCGGGCTCGTGCTGCTGACGATGCTCGCGGTCGCCGTCGTCGCGCACGCGACGATCGACGGGCTGCCCTGGGCCGCGGCCTTCGCGCTCGGCGCGATCGTCTCGCCCACCGACCCGCTCGCCGCGACGGCGATCGCGCGGCGCCTCGGCGTTCCCGCGTCGGCTGGTCGCGGTCATCGAGGGCGAGAGCCTCATCAACGACGGCACGGCGCTCGTGGCCTACCGCACCGCGGTCGCCGCGGTCGGCGGCTCCTTCGCGCTGCTCGACGCCACGGGCGACTTCGTGCTCAATGTCGCGGGCGGGATCGTCATCGGGCTGGCCGCAGCCGCGCTGTTCGTGCAGCTCTTCCGCCGGACCGTCAGCGACGACCTGCTCGGCGTCGTGCTGTCGCTGGTCTGCGGCTACGCGGCGTACATCCCCGCGGAGGAGGCCGGCGTGTCGGGCGTGCTCGCCGCAGTGACCGTCGGCCTGATCGTCGGCAATCGCTCGCCGGGACTCTCGACTGCCGCGAGCCGGCTGCGCGGCTACGCGTTCTGGGAGGTCCTCGTGTTCCTGCTCAACGCGTTGCTGTTCGTGCTCGTGGGCCTGCAGCTGCCGGGCATCCTCGCCGACCAGGAGCGCTCGGCGGGCGAACTGGCCGCCCTCGCCCTGCTCGTCAGCCTCGTGGTCATCGCCGCGCGGCTGGTGTGGCTCAACACGGTGCCCTACGTCATCCGCGCGCTCGACCGCCGGCCCTCGCAGCTCGCGCGCCGCGTCGGCTGGCGCGAGCGGCTCGTGGTCGGCTGGAGCGGCCTGCGCGGCGCGGTGTCGCTGGCCGCCGCGCTGGCCCTGCCGACGGACTTCCCCGAGCGCGACCTGCTCATCTTCCTGACGCTCGCGGTGATCTTCGCGACGCTGGTCGTCCAGGGGCTGACGCTCCCGCCGCTGATCCGGCTGCTCGACGTCCACGACGACGGCGAGGGCGCGCGCGAGGAGCTGCACGCGCGCAAGGCCGCCACGCAGGCGGCGATCGAGCACCTGCGCGCTCTGGAGGGGAGCGATGGGGTGCGGCCCGACACGCTCGAGCGGATGATCGGGCTCTACGAGTTCCGCTACCGCCGCCTCTCTCAGCGCGCGGCGACCTTCCACGGGCGTGAGCGCGAGGCCGACGACGAGGACCTCGACGAGCGCTCGCGCACCTACCAGGGGATGGTGCGCGGCGTGCTCGACGTCCAGCGCCGCCGCGTCGTGGAGCTGCGCGACGACGGCACGATCTCCGACGAGGTCATGCACGCCCTCGAGCGCGAGCTCGACCTCGAGGACACGCGGCTGGAGATCTAGTGGACGCGTCCGGAAGTTCGTCGGGTTTCGGACGCCGCCGATCCGCGCCTGACGCCCCCGGCGACGCCCGCGAACCTCGACGAACGTACGGACACATCCACTAGCGCGCCGGCGCGGCGAAGTGCCCCAGGATCCGCTCCAGCAGGGCCTCGGGCGCCTCCTCGGTCGAGAAGTGACCGCAACGGTCGAGCACCGCCGTCGACAGGTGGTCGGCGTGGGCGCCGGCGCCGGCGAAGATCTCCGGCCTGATGACCGGGTCATGGCTGCCGGTCACCAGCAGCGTCGGGACGGTGAGCCTGCGCCCGTCGTACTGCCCGCGCGCGAGCTCGCGCAGCTCCCGGCGCAGGAACGTGCGGTAGAGCGCCGAGGTCGCCCGGGCGTGGCCGGGCTCCTGGAAGCGCTCGGCGAAGACCTCGCGCGCACCGTCGTCCCAGCGGAAGTCGGGGTGCGCGCCGCGCGTCAGGACGGTGCGGATGAAGGCGGGCGAGCTGCGCAGCACGCGCTCGCCGACGACCGGCGTGGCGAGGACGAACTGGTAGGAGCTCCGTGCGAGGACCGCCGGCGACGGCTTGGGCGGCCGGTACCAGGGATGGACGATGTTGCAGGCCACGTAGCGCTCGATGCGCTGCGGCGCGTGCAGGCAGGCCAGGAAGCCGGCGAAGGCCCCCCAGTCGTGACCCACGAGGCGCACGCGCTCGAGCCCCAGCGCGTCGAGCAGCGCGACGATGTCGGCGGCCAGCGTCTCCTTGGCGTAGTCGCCCGGCGGCGCGTCGCTCCAGCCGAAGCCCCGCAGGTCGGGCATGACGACGCGATGCCCCGCGGCCGTCAGACCGCCGACCAGCTTGCGCCACGTCCACCAGTGCTGGGGCCAGCCGTGCACCAGCACCACCGGGTCGCCGTCGGCCGGGCCGGCCTCGGCGACGTGGAAGCGCACGTCCCGGGCACGCACGTCGTGGTGGCGCACGTCGACGCCGGGGACCTCGGGAAGTGCGGAGGAAGCCATGAGCGCCGCCGACGCTACCGGGAACCGGCCCGCAGCGGTCAGGTGCGCGCGCCGCGCGCGTTGCGCCGGTACCAGCCGGCGCCCGCCAGCGTGCTGCGGTGGATGCGGCGGCGGTCGGCCTCCTCCTCGTCGGACTCCGTGCGCACGACGCCCTCCAGGCCGAGCGCGTCCCGGCGGAACGGGAGCACCTGGGCCAGCGGGGTGCCGCGTTGCAGGGTGTGCACGCCGTCGCCGGCGAGCGCCACGAACGGCAGGTTCACCGGGGCGATGTAGCGGTCGGTGTCCACGACGCCGGACAGCACCTCGAACACCGCGCTGGGCCGGTTGAGGGGCGGGACGATCAGGCAGCTCCACCCCTCCGGGGTCCGGATCGACCATGGGTTGTGGAACTTCAGCAGCGGGCGCGGCTCGTAGGGGTTGCCCGCCGCCTGGAACGATGCATGCGGGCTCACCATCTCGGTGTCGAGCTCCCAGCCCGCGGTGACGGTGCGGCCCTCGTCGGCGATCTCGAGGCGGACCGTCGCCGCCAGCGGCAGCAGCCACCCCGCGCTCATGGCGTCGAGGAACGGCATGCACCGCTTGACGGTCAGTCCGTTGTTCGTTGCGCTCAGCTCGTCGGTGTCGATGCCCGGCAGGCTGCGGAACCACGCGGGCAGCGCGCCGCCGGCCGTCACCGGCTCGGCGACGACGCCCGCGTCCTCCTCGGCGCAGAGGAACTCGATGCTCGCTACCGGCGACGGCAGCGCTTCAGGCGCTTGGCCTTCTTGCTCTTGCACGACTTCCTCGACGCGTTGGAGCTCGAGTTCGAGCTCGAGTTGCTCGGATGAGTTCGAGCTCGAGTTGCTCGAGCTGTTGGAGCTCGAGTTCGAGCTGGAGTTGCCGAAGGCGACCGACAGCGCCGCCCCGCGCTCGCCCAGCGAGGGCTGTGCCGGCTGTGCGGCCGCGGGGGCCGCTGCGGCGACCGACACCACCAGTCCGGCGGCGCCGAGCTTCGCGGCCTGGCTCTTCCAGCGCTTCTCCGAGGACATCTGGACTCTCCTTCCGTCGGTGACGGTGGGCAGACTCCGCGCGGCGGGTGAGCCCGGCGTGAGGGCGCGATCGTGAGAAGCCCTCACGTGATCACGGGGGACGCCCCGTCAGGGTCAGGACAACGCGTCGGCCGGGGTCCGAGCGCCTAGCCGGCGCTGCTAGGCGTCGCGGCGGCGAGCGGGGGCGCCGATGTCCTTCGTGTCGGGCTCGGCGTCGGAGGGCAGTTCGGGCCCGCCGTCGGCCGTGGCATCGGCGTCGTCGCCCGCGCTCAGGTCGATGCCGCCCTCGGTCGCCGGAGCGTCGGAGCCGGTGGTCCGCCCGAGGACCGAGCTCTCGAGCTGCGGGTCCTCGTCCAGCATCTCGCGCGGCGCGTCGGATCCACCGAGGTCCGCGGGGACGACGCCCTCGGCCGCCGTGCCCGCCCACTCGCCCTTCTCGCGGGCCTCCGCCGCGTCCGGCGTGGTTCCGCCGCGCTGCTCGCTCGGCGCCTGGCGCCCCTGCTCCTGGTCGTTGCCAGCCATCGGATCCTCCTGGTCGCTGCAGGTGCTGTACCCGCAAAGCGGGCTCAGGCCGCGCCGGCGTCAGATCCGGCCGAGCTTGGAGGTGAAGTCGGTGATCAGCGCGTCGAGCACGCCGACGACGACACCCTCGCCCATCGACGCGGCCTTCCCGGTGATCTGCGCCCTGGTGTGGATCGTGCCGCCGCCGTCGTCGAGCTGGAAGGTGACGTCGGCGTTGGCATGGCCCGTGCCCCCGACCTCCCGGGACTTGACGCGGACGACGGCGCGATGGGCCTCCTCGTCGCGCTCGACCACCTCGACGGTGCCGACCAGCTTCATCGACATCGCCCCCATCTTCATGACGATCTCGGCCTTGACCGAGTCCGGCCCCGTCGTATCGAGCACGCGGCCACCCTCGACGGCGGGCACGAGACGCTCGAGGTCGGTGATCGCGGCGAAGCTCTCGTCGATCGGCCTTTCGGTGGTGAAGGTGTGGTCAAGCTCGGTCGCCATGGAACGGAATATATGCTCGGCCGTCGTGCTCCCGGCAGGCACCCATCGCTTCGGGCCGGAGAACGCCACGCTCGAGGTCCACACGCGGCGCGGCGGTGCCGCGGCCAAGGCCGGCCACGACCTGGTGATCGAGGTGACCGCGTGGCAGGGAACGCTCGAGACCGGCGAGGACCCGGAGGCGACGACCGTCGAGCTGACCGCGGACGCCACCTCGCTGCGCGTGCGCAAGGGCACGGGCGGGATGCAGGCGCTGGGCGACGACGACAAGGCGAACATCGAGCAGACCATCGACGACGAGGTCCTGAAGCGCCGGGACATCGTGTTCCGCTCGACCGGGGCGCAGGGCGCGGCCGAGCCGGGCCGGATCAGCGTCGAGGGCGACCTCACGCTCGCCGGCACGACGCGGCCGATCGCGTTCGAGCTCGCCGTCGGCGACGACGGGACGCTCAGCGCGACCGCCGTCGTGACGCAGACCCGCTGGGGCATGAAGCCCTACTCCGCGCTGTTCGGGGCGCTGAAGGTGCTCGACGACGTCGAGGTCGTGCTGGCCGCTCAATCGCGGTAGACGGTCTGCGCGTCGAGCCCGCCCTCGACGCCCGGCGGCAGCGCGCCCGTGCCGTGCGCGTACAGGGCGATGGCCTCCAGCGTCCTGACCTGCTCGGGATCGCTGCCGTCGCCCGCGACCCACGCGCCGTTGGACCAGGTCAGGGCGTCCGGCGGGGCGTCCAGCGCCATGCCCGCCAGCAACCGGGCCTTGTCGCGGATCTTCGCGCTGGCACTGGCGATCGCCGCCGGCGTGCCGCCCGACGGGCTCGTGTTGTAGCCGTGGCCGTCGCCGAAGCGGTCGGTGTCCGCCGCGACGACCTTGACGTCGAGCGCGGGGACGCCGAGCTCCCGGGCGACCAGCCGCGCGTAGTCGGGCTCCTTGCCGTCGGAAGCGGTGGTCAGGCTGAGCACCATCTTGCCGGTCGGGTGCACGCGCAGGAAGACGGCTCGGTAGGCCTCACCGGCCATCACGCTTGCCCCTCGCGGTCGGGCGCGGCCTGCGCCGCGAGGCGCTGGCGCTCCTGGTGGGCGGTCAGCGCGTTGTGCTCCTCGAGGTCGCAGAAGGCGGGTTGCGGCCCGCCGCGCGGATGCGGCGGCACCGCCGCCCGCTCGCAGCCCGGGTAGATGCAGGTCTTCGTGGTCGTCGTCATCGGCTCATCCTTCATCGGCCCGGCCACCCCGGGGTCGTGTTGCCCTTGCTCGGGCCGTAGCCGCTGGGCATGGCGACCGAGCTGCCCGGCACCGGCGTGGCGCTCGGCCACGCCTCCTGCTCGGGGTCCTCGGCGGCGGGCGGCACGACGCGCCGGCCCGTCGACGGCGCCCCGATCGCGGCCACGACCTCGCCCAGCGCGGAGAAGCTGTGGCCGCTCACGAGCGCGTCGCAGTGCGGCAGCGCGGCCACCATGCCGCCGGCCTGCACGCTGAACGCGCTCGCGCTGACGCGCGGGTTGACCCACACGATCCGGTGGGCCAGACGGGCCAGGCGCTCCATCTCCCGGCCCACCAGCAGCGGGTCGCCGCGCTCCCAGCCGTCGGAGAGGATCACGACCACGGCGCCGCGCGCCATGCCACGGCGCCCATGGCGGTCGTTGAACGTCTTCAGCGCGTCGCCGATGCGCGTGCCGCTGGACCAGTCGGGCACGGCGGCGGCAGCGCGCTGGATCGCACGCTCGGGATTGCGGGAGCCCAGCGCGCGCGTCAGGCGGGTGAGGCGCGTGGCGAAGACGAACGCCTCGGCGCCGGGGCCGCTGCCGGCCGCGCTGGTCAGGAACTGCAGGTAGGCGCGGGCGTAGGGCTCCATCGAGCCCGAGATGTCGCACAGCATCACCAGCCTGCGCCGCGCGACGCGCCGGCGCCGGCGCGCGAGGCGGATCGGCTCGCCCCCCGTGCGCAGGCTCGCGCGCAGGGTCCGCCGCAGGTCGGCGTGCCGGCCGCGGCGCGCGCGCTCGTGGCGGCGCGTGCGCCGCAGCGGGGTCGCGAGCTCCAGGCGCGACATCAGCCGGTAGAGCTGGGCGAGCTCGTGCGCGTCGAGCGCGTCGAAGCGCTTGCCGGCCAGCTGCTCCTCGTCGCTGGCCATCGCCAGCGGGACGTCGACCTCGGCTGCGTCGTCGTCGTGCCCGGCCCGCGGCGGGGACGACGCCGTGCTCGCCCGCGGATGACGCAGGGCCGGCTCGCGCGGCGGGCGCGGGGGCTCGGCCGCCGGGCGCTCGTCGGGCGCTGCGGCGACGGTCGGGGCGTCGTCCGGCGGCGGCGGCACGTCCTGCGCGGCGGGCCCGAAGATCGAGGCGAACACCGCATCGAAGGCCGTGACCTGCGCGCGGTCGGACACGAACACCGCACGGGCGGTCCAGTACAGCCGCCGGCGGCTGATCGGGCGCACCAGCGTGAGCGCGCGCGCGAAGGCGGCGGGTCGCTCGGGGGTCATCGGGAGCCCGGCGTCGCGCAGGCGCCTGCTCAGCGCCCCGGCGAGCGGCGGGAGGTCGAGCTCGAGCGTCTGCACCCCGAACTCGGTGAGCTCACCCACCGCTGCGCACGAGCTGCTCCAGGCCGGCCGTGCGGATCACCTCCTGATCCTCGCCGTACTTGAGCACCGACCCGAGCGTGCGATCCACGGCCGCGGCGTCCAGGCGCTCGACCCCCAGCAGGCTCAGGGCCGCCAGCCAGTCGATCGCCTCGGCGATCCCCGGCGGCTTCTGCACGTCGCTCGCGCGCATGCGCGACACCGCGTCGGCGACCTGGACCGCCAGCGCCTGCGAGGACCCCTTGACGCGGCGGCGCACGATCTCGACCTCGCGCTGCGCCGTCGGGTAGTCGATCCAGTGGTACAGGCAGCGGCGCTTGACGGCGTCGTGGAGGTCACGCGTCCGGTTGGAGGTCAGCACGATGATCGGCGGATGGGTGGCCACGATCGTGCCGAGCTCGGGGATCGTCACGCCGGCGTCCGCCAGCAGCTCGAGCAGGAACGCCTCGAAGTCGTCGTCGGCACGGTCGATCTCGTCGATGAGCAGTACCGCGGGCCGCGGGCCGGGGTGCTCGAGCGCGCGCAGCAGCGGCCGCCGGATGAGGTAGTCGGGGCCGAAGAGCTCCTCCTCGCGCAGCGTCGTGCCGCTCGCGTCGGCGAGCCTGATGCTCAGGAGCTGACGCGGGTAGTTCCATTCGTACAGCGCCTCGGCCGCGTCGATCCCGTCGTAGCACTGCAGGCGGATCAGCGGCGTGTCGAGCACGGCGGCCAGCGCCTTCGCCGCCTCGGTCTTGCCGACGCCCGCCTCGCCCTCGAGCAGCAGCGGCTGGGGCAGGCGCAGGCTGATGAACATCGACGTCGCGAGGCCCTCGTCGACGAGGTAGTCCACGCCGGCCAGGCGCCGGGCCAGGGTCTCGACGTCGGGCACGAGCCGGCGGACCTCGCCCGCCGCCTCGCCCGTGACCTCCGGCGGGCTCATGCGACGGCCAGGGCCGCCAGGACGGCTCGGTAGTCCTCCGGGGTGTCCACGTCGAGCGGGATCCCGCCCGCCACCGGGACCTCCGCAACGTCGCCCGCGCGCTCGTCGAGCAGCCGCCAGACGCCCTTGTCGCCGTGCAGGCCGGCGAGCTCCCGGAAGACGCTGCGCCCGAGCGCGATCGGGTGGCCGCGCCCGTCGTCGTAGCGGCACACGGCCAGCGGCGCGTCGCCGCGGCCGCCCAGGAGCGCCGCGACGGTCGCGGCGGTCACCCCCGGCTGGTCGCCGAGCAGCAGCACCAGGACGTCGCAGCGCGGGTCGACGGCGCGCAGCGCCGCGGCGATCGACGAGGAGCAGCCCGCCCCGTAGGCGTCGTTGACGACCACGTCGGCGCCGCCCAGGTCGACCCTGGCGCGGACGTCGTCCGCCCCTCCGCCGATGGTCACGATCGTCTGGTCGAAGGCGGCCGCGCGCGCGACGCCGACGACGTGGCCCAGCAGCGTGCCGGCGCCGTAGGGCAGCAGCTGCTTGGGGCGGCCGAGGCGGCTGGAGCCCCCGGCGCCGAGCACCAACCCGGTCACGAACGGGTCAGTCGGCGGCGGCATGCTCGTGGCGCGCCTCGAACGCGGCCCTGCACCCCTCGCCGCAGAACCAGACCGTCTCGCCGTCGAGCCGGACGGACGGTGTGCCCGGCACCGCGGCGACGGTCATGCCGCAGATCGGGTCCACCGCGGTCGGGGCCACGGACGCGCGACCGGCGCGGCGGACCTCGACGATGCGGGCGAGGATCGAGAGTGCGATCTCGGCAGGCGTGCGCGCACCGATGTCGAGCCCGGCCGGTGTGTCGATGCTGTCGACCGACTCCTTGGCCACACCGTCGCCCCGGAGCTCGCCGAGGACCCCCTGGCCGCGCTTGCGGCTGGCCACGAGCCCGACGTACGGAAGGCCGGCCTCGAGACCACGCCGCAGCGCCGGCAGCTCGTCGCGCCCGTGACCCGCGACGACGAGCGCGAGGTCGCCTGGCCGCGGCTCGAAGTCGGGGCCCTCCAGTCCGACCATGTCGAGCCCGAGCTCCGGCCCGATACGCAGGAGCGCATGCACGATCGGCGTGTCGCCCTCGACCAGGACGCGCGGCGCGCGCACGACAGGCTCGAGGAAGACCTCGATCGCACCGCCCGACAGGCACGGGTTCTCCACCGTCACGGCCCCGTCCTCCCGCGCCACCTCCTCCCCATCGGGGTTGTCGCCGAACGGCAGGATCCGCAGCAGCACCGGCTCTCCGCGCTCGATCGCCTTGAGCGCGTACGCACGCACGCTGTGCTCGGCGCAGTCGCCGCCGACGAACCCCTCGATCGTGCCGTCGGCGAGCACGAGCGCGACGTTCCCGGCCTGCGCGCTCGTCGGCCGTTGCGCCCGCACGACCGTCGCCGTCACGAACGGCTCGCCACGCTCGGTCAGCTCCTGGGCGCGCCGCGACAGCGCGGAGCTCATCATTGCGGCGGCTCGGGCCGTCCCTGCATCGCGGCCCAGACGCGGGCCGGCGTACAGGGCATGTCGAGGTGCTTGACGCCGTGCGTCTCGTGCAGCGCGTCGATCACCGCGTTGACGATCGCCGGCGGCGATCCGACGTTCGGCGACTCGCCGACGCCCTTGGCGCCGAGCGGATGGTGCGGGCAGGGCGTGACCGTCTCGCCCAGCTCGAAGTCGGGGCACTCGAGCGCCGTCGGGATGAGGTAGTCCATGAACGACGAGTTCAGGCAGTTGCCCTCCGCGTCGAACGAGATCAGCTCCATGAGCGCGATGCCGACGCCCTCCGCGAGCCCGCCGTGGATCTGGCCGTCGACGACCATCGGGTTGATCCGCACGCCGCAGTCGTCGACCGCGATGAAGCGCCGGACCGTGACCTGGGCGGTGTCGGGGTCGACGTCGACGACCGCGATGTAGGCGCCGTAGGGGTAAGTCAGGTTCGGCGGGTCGTAGATCACCTGCGCGTCGAGCCCGCCCTCCATGCCGGCCGGCATCGGCTCTCCGCTGTAGGCGCGCGCCGCTACGTCCTCGATCAGCACGCCCTGCTCGGGGTCGCCCTTGACGTACCAGCGGCCCTTCTCCCAGGCCAGGTCCTCGGGCCTGGCCTCGAGCATCGTCGCCGCGATCAGCCGCGCCTTGTCGCGCACCTTGCGCGAGACGACCGCGACCGCCGCGCCCGAGACCGGCGTCGAGCGGCTGCCGTAGGTCCCCAGGCCGTAGGGCGACCGGTCGGTGTCGCCGTGGCGGACCTCGACGTCCTCCGGCGGGATGCCGAGCTCCTCGGCGACGATCTGCGCGAAGGTCGTCTCGTGGCCCTGGCCCTGGGTCTGCGCGCTGATGCTGACCACCGCCTTGCCCGACGGGTGCACGCGCAGGTCGGCCCCGTCGTTCATCGCCAGCCCGAGGATGTCCATGTGCTTGCGCGGCCCGGCGCCGACGCCCTCGGTGAAGAACGAGACGCCGATGCCCATCAGCTCCCCGCGGGCTCGCTTCTCGGCCTGCTCGCGGCGCAGCTCCTCGTAGCCGGCCATCTGCAGCGCCAGGTCCATGGTCCGCGCGTAGTCGCCCGAGTCGTAGGTCCAGCCCGTCGTGGTCTCGTAGGGGAACTGCTCGGGGGCGATGAAGCTGCGCTTGCGCAGGTCGACCGGGTCGACCTGCATCTCGAGCGCGAGCGCGTCGACCATCCGCTCGACGAGGTAGACGGCCTCGGTGATGCGGAACGAGCAGCGGTACGCCACGCCGCCCGGCGCCTTGTTGGAGTAGACCGCCTTGACCTTCACGTGCGAGGCCTGCAGGTCGTAGGACCCGCAGACGATGTGGAAGAACCCGGCCGGGAACTTCGTGGGCTGGGCCGTGCTGTCGAAGGCGCCGTGGTCGGCGATGACGTCGACGCGCAGGCCGGTGATCTTGCCGTCCTTGGAACAGATCTCGCCGCGCATGACGTAGTCCCGGGCAAAGCCCGTGGACGTCAGGTTCTCCGTGCGGTTCTCCACCCACTTGACCGGCACGCCGGCCACGATCGAGCCGGCGATCGCGCAGACGTAGCCCGGGTAGACCGGCACCTTGTTGCCGAAGCCGCCGCCGATGTCCTGGCAGCGGATGCGGATCATGTGCTCGGCGAGGCCCGCGACGTGCGCGTAGACCGTGCGGTGGGCGTGCGGCGCCTGGTTGCCGTTGTAGATGTCGAGCTGGCCCGTCTGGGGGTTGAAGTCGGCGATGATGCCGCACGTCTCCAGCGGCGCGGGGTGACAGCGCGGGTACAGGATGTCGCGCGTCACGACGGTGTCGGCCTCCGCGAACGCGCGGTCGGTCGCCGCCTCGTCGCCGGCCTCCCAGGTCGGGCTGGCGAGGTTGTCGCGCTGGCCGGCCTTGTCGTCGCGGATCAGCGGCGCGTCGGGGTCCAGCGCCCTGCGGGCGTTGACGACCGCCGGCAGCGGCTCGTACTCGACGTCGATCAGCGCGAGCGCGTCGTTGGCCGAGTAGGGGTCCGTCGCGATGACGAACGCGACCTCCTGGCCCTGGAAGCGCACCTTGTCGCCGGCGAGCACCGCCTGCGTGTCGTAGGAGATCGTCGGCATCCACGCCAGCCCGAGCGTCTCGAGGTCCTTGGCGGTGACGACGGCGGCGACGTTGGGATGGGCCAGCGCGGCTGACGTGTCGATCGAGACGATGCGCGCGTGCGCGTACGGGCTGCGCAGCAGCGCGCCGTGCACCATCCCCGGCAGCTTGACGTCGTCGAGGTAGGTGCCCTGCCCGCGGATGAAGCGCGGGTCCTCCTTGCGCTTGAGGCGGCCGAAGCCGACCGGCCGCTCCGAATTCGCGTTCGGGAGGTTCTCGGCAACGGCCATCGCTCAGATCTCCTGCTTCGTCGCGGCTTCGTGGTCGGCGGCCCAGCGGATCGCGCTGACGATGTTCTTGTACCCGGTGCAGCGGCAGATGGCGCCGGAGATCGCGATCCTGATCTCGTGATCGGTCGGGTTCGGGTTCTCATCCAACAGGGCGCGCGCGGTCATCAGCATCCCCGGCGTGCAGAACCCGCACTGCAGCGCGTGGCGCTCGTGGAAGCCCTGCTGGACCGGGTCCAGGCGACCGTCGACCTCGAGCGCCTCGACCGTGCGGATCTCGTGGCCTGAGCACATCGCGGCCAGGATGGTGCACGACTTGACCGGCCGCCCGTCCATGAGCACGACGCACGCGCCGCAGTTGGAGGTGTCACAGCCCCAGTGCGTGCCCGTCAGGCCCAGCGTGTCGCGCAGGAAGTGCACGAGCAGCAGACGCGGCTCGACGTCGGCGGTGACCTGCTCGCCGTTGACGGTCATCGCGACGTTCATTCGTTCAGCCACGAGGCCTCCTGGCTCGGGTCCCGCCCGCGCGCGCGCGCCGCAGCGCGCCGCAGCGCGCGCTGGGTGAGCACGCCCGCGAGGTGGCGCTTGTAGTCGATCGGGCCGCGCCCGTCGGCCTGCGGGGAGCAGTCCGCCGACGCGATCTCGCCCGCCTGCGCGAACAGCTCCTCCGACGGCTGCTGACCCCGCAGCAGCTCCTCGGCGCGCGTGAGGTGGATCGTCGTGATCCCGACCGCGCTGAGCGCGACGCCGGCGTCGGCGATCGTGCCCCCGTCGAGCCACACCGCCGCCGAGGCCGCTGCGATGGCCCAGTCGCCGGCGCGGCGCTCGACCTTCTCGTGCGCGCTGCCAGCGCCCGCCCGCAGCGGCAGGCGCACCTCGGTCAGCAGCTCGCCCTGACCCACGGCGGTCATGTACGGGCCGACGTGGAAGTCCTCCATGCCGACCACGCGCTCGCCGCCGGCGCCGTGGATGACGACCTGCGCCCTGGCCGCCGAGCAGACGGCCGAGAGGTCCTCGGCCGCGTCGGCCTGGCACAGCGAGCCGCCGATCGTGCCGCGGTTGCGCACGACGGGGTCGGCGATGACCGTCTCGGCGTCGCGGAAGAGCGCGAAGTGCCGGGCGAGCAGGTCGGACTTCAGCAGGTCGACGTGCCGCGTGAGCGCGCCGATCCTGATCTCGCCGCCCTCCTCGCGGATGTAGGCGAGCTCGGCGAGGTCGTTGATGTCGATCAGGTGCTCGGGGCTGGCCAGGCGCAGCTTCATCATCGGCAGCAGGCTGTGACCGCCGGCGATGACGCGCGCCTCGGAGCCCAGCCGGCCGAGCGCCTCGATGGCGCCGGCGACGCTGGTCGCACGCTCATACCCGAATGGCGCTGGCGTCTGCAACGCGCTCCTCTCGCTCAGGGCCGGCGCGCCGGGAGCCGTTTGCGGGGGGCCCCGATGTCGTCGCGCTGCTCGTACTGGATCGGGGCGCCGGCGCCGATGACGGGCGAGGTCGGCAGCCGCTCCGGCGCCGTGTGACGGACGTCGGGGTACAGCAGCCGCGCCGCGAGGCTGCCGCCCTCGACGTTGCGCAGCACGCCGCCGGCCGGGCTGGCGGCGGCGATCGGGGCCTCGCGTCCCAGGCGGGCCAGCGTCAGGGTCCCCCGGGTGTAGACCTCGCCGATGCGCGGCGCGTCGATCTCCGTGCTCTGGGGGAAGCTGCGCAGCCCGGCGGCGGCCGCCCCGGGGTAGAGGCCGTCGACGAGGCCGACGGCGTCGCTCAGGCCCGCCTTCTTGACCAGCAGGCCCTCGAGCAGGTCGACGCCGGCGTCGAGCTGCTCGTTGATGGCGATGACGACGTCGTTGACCGGCGCGCTCTTGAGCACGATCTCGCCGACGCCCTCGATGACCTCGTCCAGGCCGTCGCTGATGCGCCGCAGCGCCATGATCGTCGAGACGAGGAAGTAGACGAGCGCGAGCACGATCAGCACGACCGCGACGATCATGACCACGCCGGCCGCGGCGACCGCCAGGACGGTCATGCCCGCTCCTCCTCCGGCGCGTCGTCGAGGATCACGTCGAGCGAGGCGCCGTACTCGGCCACGCCGGCGACCGTCTGCGCGACCTGCTCGCGCGTCGTGAGCAGCAGCCCGGCCGCGTCGAGGTCCTTCGATGCGGCCGCCGCCACCGTCGCGAGCCCGTCCACGGTGGGGACGATGCTCCTGGCTGCCTGCAGGACGCCGTTGAGCAGGTACACGACGACCGGGACGACCACCACCAGCAGGACGGCGTTGCCGATCCACCAGAGCGTCATCGTGGCCTCCTCTCGGCGACGATCGCGGCCTTGCGCGCGATCCCGGGCAGCGCGCCGAGGATGACCTCGAACTGGGCGTTGATCGCCGTGACCGCGGGCTCGAGCGGGCGCAGGTGCTCGGCCTCCACGCCCTCGAGCGCGGAGCGCAGCGTGGCGAGGCCCTCCGAGATGGCCTGCAGGCCCTCGCGGATCCGGATCAGCGCGACGGCCAGCACGGCGACGACGACGACCGCCAGCAGGACGCTCAGCGCGATCATGCGCCGCCGTATCCGTCGGTCAGCGCGTTCATGTAGCCGTCCTGGACCACGGCCTCCTCGACGATCAGGGCCAGCACGGGCGCGGTCGCCTGGAGCTGGGGGATGCTCGCCGTGTTCGCGCCGACCTTGCCCGCGACCTCCAGCAGGCCGTCGACGGACCGGCGGATCCTGGCGATGTGCTGCAGGAGCACGACGAGCAGGATCGCGACGACCACAGCGGCCGCCAGCCCGATGCACAGGGCGATCGCCCAGTAGGTGTCTCCGGAGACCGCGAGCGGCGTCACTTGCCGACCGCCACCTTCCGCAGGGCGCGCGCGGCGTGCAGGATCCGTACGCCCGAGTCGTTGATGCGCGAGACGCCGCCGAGCTCGGCCGTCTGCCGGCGGACGACCTCGACCGCCTGCTCGGCCATCGCGGCCTGGCCGGCGATGCGCTTGGCCAGTGCGACGATCACGATCAGGATCGCCGCGGCGACCGCGATCACGACGACGCCGATCGCGAGCCCCACCGGCCATTCGGTGGCAGCCGCGGTCAGCATGCCCAGCGCGTGGTCATCGACGTCTCCTCTTCGACGGACGCGCTCATCCTAATGGAGGTGTCCGTGCGTCCGGGGAGGTGGGCGGGCATCACCGGCGGCAACGGGCGCGAGTGCGCGCAGCCGGCTCAACGTCACGTCCGTCTCCGACCGGCCCACCGGACGCACGCCGTGCCGCCAGTCGCGCCGCCGGACGCGAGCGTGACGTTTGACCGGCCGCGCCACGCTCCCGCCCGCGGCTCCTCACTCCCTCACCAGCGGCTGTGCACCAGCACGGAGCGCCACGCCGGCGCCCGCGCAGCACGCACCGGCGGCCGCACAGCGCCGGACGCCGGTGCGCGAACGGCCCCGGAACGGGACGACCAGCCGCCGGGCGTCAGGCCTGGACCGGCGCGGTCGCCGGCCGCGGGTGGATCGGCCCGCTCGCGTCGGCCAGGCGGCCGCCGCCGCGGTGCGCGCGCAGGGCGAGGATCTCGCCGAGCACCGCGATGGCGGTCTCCGCCGGCGTCCGCGCACCCACATCGAGCCCGCACGGCGAGCTGATGCGCTCGAGGTCCTCCTCGCTCACGCCGGCGTGCCGCAGGCGCTCGGTGCGGTCGGCGTGCGTGCGGCGGCTGCCCAGCGCGCCGACGTACCCGGCGCCGCTCGCCAGCGCCGCGACGAGCGCGGGCTCGTCGAACTTGGGGTCGTGGGTGAAGACGAGCACCGCGTCGCGCGGGCCGAGCTCGCGGCCGGCGAGGTAGCGGTCGGGCCAGTCGACGACCACCTCGGCGTGCCGGGCGTAGCGCGGGCTGCGGGCGAACGCCTCGCGCGCGTCGACGATCGTCACGCGGTAGCCGATCTCGCTGGCGATGGGCGCCAGCGCGGCCGAGAAGTCGATCGCGCCGAAGACGACCATGCTCGGGGGCGTCGCGAAGGCCTGGATCGCCACGCGCAGGTCGGCGCCCATGACCTCGCCCCGCGCGCTGTAGCTGCGCACCATCGAGCGGCCCTCGTCGAGGAAGCCGCGCGCGTCGCGCGCGACGCCGTCGTCGAGCAGCTCGGTGACCCCGAGCCCGCCGACCACGCCGTCCTCGGTCACCGCCAGCTTCGCCCCGGCGCCCGGGCCGTCGAGCAGCGTCGCCAGCGCGACGGGCCGCTGCGCGTGGGTCGCCTCGGAGACCGCGCGCAGCGCCGCGGCGTGGGCGGTCAGCTCGTGCACGAAGACGCGCACCGTGCCGCCGCACATGAGCCCGACGTCGACGGCCTGCTCGTCGCTGATGCCGTAGGTGGCCACGCGCGGCGGCGCGCCGGCCAGGACGGCGGCGGCCTCCTCGACGAGCGCGCCCTCGACGCAGCCGCCGGTGACCGTGCCCTCGATGCGCCCACTGTCGTCGACCAGCATCTCGGCGCCGGGATCGAGCGGCGACGAGCCGATCGCCTCGACCAGCGTGGCGGCCGCGACCCGCCGGCCTTCGGCCAGCCAGCCCAGAGCGACCTGCTGCGACCCGGACACCACGCGCGGACCGTATCCGGTCCGCGCCCACGGGACGCCGGTGTAGCGTGCGCAGCCATGCGTCCGATCGCTGTCCCCGCCACCGTGCTCGGCCTGCTCGTCCTCGCCGCCGCGGCCGCGCCCGCGGGCGCGGCCGTGCGCTGTGACCCGATCGACCCGGCCGCCTGCCTGCTGCCCTTCCCCAACGACCACTTCACCGAGCGCGACGACGACACGGCCACCGGGCGCCGACTGGCGCTGCAGGCCGGTCAGATGCCGCGCAACAAGGACGGCGTCCCGATCGACCCCGAGCCCTACAACGCCTCCGACGGCTTCTCGCCCGGCCAGATCGTGGTGACCAAGGTGCCCGGCCTCGACAACCCGGCGGCGTTCGACCGTTCGGGGCTCGTGCCCCAGACCGACCTCGCACGCACGTACGACGAGGACCAGCCCGTCGTCGTGATCGACACGCACACGGGCGAGCGCCACCTGATCTGGGCCGAGCTCGACGCGAACGCGACGCAGGACGCCGCCCGTGCGCTGCTGGTGCATCCCGCCGTCAACTGGCGCGAGGGCCGGCGCTACGTCGTCGCGCTGCGCCGGCTGCGCGACGCGGCCGGCAACCGCCTGAAGCCGACGGCGGCGTTCCGCACCTTCCGCGACCGGCTGCCCAGCCGTTCGCGAGCGGTGCGCGAGCGCCGGCGCCACATGGAGCGGGTGTTCCGCGACCTGCGCCGCGCGGGCATCGAGCGCGACGAGCTGTACCTGGCGTGGGACTTCACCGTGGCCAGCCGGCACACGCTCGCCTCGCGGATGCTGTCCATCCGCGACCGCGCGTTCGACGAGCTCGGCGATCGCGACCTCAGCGACCTGGAGGTGGAGGGCGCCGCCCCGCCCTTCCGCGTCACCCGCGTCACCGAGTTCACCCCCGAGCAGGACGCGAACGTCGCGCGCCGCGTCGAGGGCACGGTGACCGTGCCCTGCTTCCTGGACCAGCCCGGCTGCCCGACCGGCTCGCGCTTCGCGCTGGACCGCCGCGGCCTGCCCGTCCGCCTGGAGGGCAACACGCGCGACGCGCGGCTCATCTGCCTCGTGCCCCGCGCGGCCAACGCCCTGCGTCCGGCGCGGCCGCTCATCTTCGGCCACGGCCTGCTCGGCTCGGCCGAGGCGGTCAACGACCTGGGCCTGCTGGCCCAGGCCTCCAACGCCGTCATCTGCGCGACCGACTGGACGGGCTTCGCGCGCGAGGACCTGCCCACCGTCGCCTCCATCCTCGGCGAGCTGTCGCGCTTCCCGGCGCTGCCCGACCGCACCCAGCAGGGGTTCCTGGACTTCCTGTTCCTCGGCCGGCTCATGATCCACCCGCAGGGCCTGGGCTCGCACCCGGCCTTCCAGCAGGCCGGCCACAGCCTCATCGACGGCAGCCGCCTGTACTACGCGGGCGGCAGCCAGGGCGGCATCCTCGGCGGCGCGCTGACAGCGATCGCGCCGGACTTCGAGCGGGCCGCGCTGATCGTGCCGGGGATGAACTACTCGCTGCTGCTGACGCGCGCCGTGCCCTTCGACCAGTTCGCCGCGGTCATGTACCCGGCGTACCCGAACGAGCTCGAGCGCCAGCTGATCCTGTCGCTCGTGCAGATCCTGTGGGACCGGGGCGAGGCCAACGGCTACGCCTGGCACCTGACCCGCGATCCCTACCCCGACACGCCGCGCCACACCGTCCTGCTCCACGAGGCCTTCGGCGACCACCAGGTGGCCAACGTCGCCACCGAGGTGCAGGCGCGGACGATCGGCGCGCGCCTGCGCACGCCGGCGCTCGACCCGGGGCGCAGCCTCGACGTGGAGCCCTTCTACGGCATCCGGCCGATCAGGGACTACCCGTACGAGGGCAACGCGCTCGTCGTCTTCGACATCGGCCCGCTGCGCGCCGGCGACCTGGGCACGCCGCCCGCGCCGGCCGCGAACCTGCCGCCGCGGGCCGGCCGCGACCCGCACGGCGTCACGCCGTTCGCGATCCCCGCCGCCCTGCAGTACTTCGAGTTCCTCAAGCCCGACGGCGCCTTCGTCGACAGCTGCGGGCCGAGCCCGTGCTACGCGGCGGGCTGGACCGGGCCCGGCGGGTAGCCCCGGCGCGGCCGCTACGCCGCGCGGCGCTCGGTGACGATCACCCGGGCGCCGTGCTGGGGGATCATCGTCACGTTGCGATGGCGGGCGTGCTCCGGCGCGGGGTCGGGCGCGTGCAGCTCGGTGCGCCGGGCGATCGCGCCGAGCACGACACGCTGCTCGGCCATCGCCAGCGCGGCGCCCAGGCAGCGGCGGATGCCGCCGCCGAACGGGATCCAGGTGTAGGTGCCGGGCTTGACGCCGACGAAGCGCTCGGGACGGAACGCGAACGGGTCGGGGTAGACGTCCTCGCGGTGGTGGACGAGCAGGATGCTCATCAGCACCGAGGTGCCGGCCGGAACGCAGTACTCGCCGAGCTGCCAGGGCACGGTGACGGTGCGCCCGATCACCGGGATCACCGGCCGCGAGCGCATGCTCTCGTGGATCGTCGCGTCGATGTAGCCGTCGGGGTCGTCGCCGGAGCGGGCGACCTCCCGCAGGCGGTCGTGGGCGGCGGGCGTGCGCAGCAGGCGCTCGAAGGTCCAGGCCAGCTGGTTGGCCGTCGTCTCGTGCCCGGCGAGGACGAGCGTCAGCAGCTCGTCGCGCAGCTCCTGGTCGGTCAGGCGCTCGCCGTCCTCGGTCTCGGCGTCGAGCAGCAGCGAGAGGATGTCGTGGCGCTGCGCGCTCCCGGCGCCGGCCGCGGCGCGGCGCTGCGCGATCACCGCGTAGACGTGCTTGTCGAGGTAGCGCATGACGAGGGCGGTCGGCCCGACGGCCTCGGTGCGCCCGAGGTTCAGCAGCTCGCCGATCTGGGCCTCCGGTCGCGTGGAGAGCTCGAGCACGGTGCGCACCGCTCGGCGCAGGCCGTGCTCGGGGGTGCCCTTGGCGGGGCGGTCGTCGATCCCGAAGATCCCGGCCATGATCACGTCCAGCGTGATCGCCTGCATGCGCGGGGCCAGCGAGAACGGCGTGCCGAGCGGCCAGCGCTCGATCTCGCGATCGGCCGCGCGCGAGATCATCTCGACGTAGCGCTGCACGGCCTCGCCGTGGAAGGAAGGCAGCAGCAGCTTGCGCTGGCGCATGTGGCGCGGTCCGATCGCGGTCAGCACGGAGTTGGGGCCGACGATCGGGCGCAGCGGCGACTCGCCGGTGAGCGACGGCGCCTGCTCTGGCTTGGCCGTGAACAGCGAGCGGACGTGGTCGGGGTGGCTGGTCACGACCAGCACGTCGCGGTTGATGATGCCGTCCATCCGGAAGACCTCGCCCAGCCGGCGGCGCGCGCCGAACATGAACTCGATCTGGCGGACGCTCATGCGCAGCGTCTGCACCGCGCGCGGGAGGTCGATCGCGGGCGGCGGGACGATCGGCGCGCCATCGGGAGCGGGACCGGCGGGCGACGGCGGCGCCTCGGGCTGCGCGGGAGCCCGAACGTCGGGCTCGGCGGGCGGTGCGGTCTGCGTGCTCATGGTCGTGCCTTCCGGCGATCGGAGTCGGACGCCTATTGAACCAAAGTACAACAGCGGTGGCGGGCTTCTGTGACGACCATCACAGCCGGTAGGGTCACTGCCGATGGCGCTTCCGCCCCTGCTCGAGGAGCATCCCCGTCCCGTGCAGGTGGTACTCGCGGTCGTCGTGCCGATCGTGTTCGGTGCGATCGCCGGGATCCTCCTCGGCATCTCCGAGCCTGCGTACGTCGTGCTCTCGCTGCTCGTCATCCTCGGCGGCGTCGGCGCCGGCTTCGACCACGTCGGCGCCGCGGCCGGCGCGCGGCGCGGGGCCCTTGGCGGCCTGCTGTTCGGCGGCGCCATCCTGGTCGCGCACGAGATCAGCGGCGAGGAGGCCGAGGCGCATCTGCCGGAGCCCGCGGTGGTGCTGGTCGTCGTGACGACGGTCCTCGGCGTGCTGCTGGGCGCCCTCGGTGGCTGGTTGCGGGCGCGCGCGCAGCGCCGGGCGGGAGAGTCCGCCGACCCTTAGCGCCCCGCGTCCGCCCTCCTCCCGCCCTCAGCCGCCGCCGTCGAGCGCCGCACCGCTCCGATCGCCCGATGCGATCGGGTACGTTCGGCCGACATGTTCGACGCGTCCACCGTGATCGACGAGGATCCGACGCTCGACGCGCTCTGCGGCGTGCAGGGCTCGCTCGCCCTGCGCGCGATGCTGCACTCGTTCCCGCAGCCCATCGGGCTGCTGTGGGCCAAGCGCGACGACCAGGGCCGGATCGTCGACTTCGAGTTCGGCTACGGCAACCCGCGGATCCTGAGCCTCTTCGCCATGGCCGAGAACAACCGCGGGCGCTACACGCTGCTCGAGGCGCTGCCGCAGATGCGCGACGACGGGACGTTCGAGATCTACGCGCGCGTGTGCGAGACCGGTGAGCCCTTCGTCGACGAGATCACCTTCGACACCCCCTTCGGCGACGGCTACGCCCGCGGGACGCTGATGCGCCGCACGGCGAAGCTCGGCGACGGGCTCGTGGTGGCGATCGACGACGTGACCGAGCAGCGCCGCGCGGAGGCCGAGCTGCGCGGCTACGCCGACGTCGTCGCCCACGACCTGCGCGAGCCGATCACCGCGATGGCCTACGTCGTGACGCTGCTCGAGCGCCGCGCCCACGAGCCGCCCGACCCGGGCGTCCTGCGCCTGCTGCGCCAGAGCACCGAGCGCGCGCGAGCGCTGGTCGACGCGGTCCTCGGCTACGCCAGCGCGGGCGAGCTGCGGCGGGAGCGCGTGCGCCTGGACCGGCTCATGAGCGAGGTCGCCGACGACCTGCATCCGCGGCTGGTGGAGGCGTCGGCCACGCTCGACGTCCGCGAGCTGCCCGAGGTGGAGGGCGACGCCCGCCAGCTTCGCCGCGTGTTCCAGAACCTCGTCGCCAACGCGCTGAAGTTCCGCGGCGACGCTCCCGCGCACGTCGCCGTCGACGGGCGCGCGGGCAGCCGTGACTGGGTCATCACGGTGGCCGACCACGGCCCAGGGGTTCCCGAGGAGGACCGCGACCGCATCTTCGCGATGTTCGCGCGCGCCGACCGCGAGCGGTCGGGCAGCGGCATCGGGCTGGCCGTGTGCCGCCGTGTCGTCGAGGCCCACGGCGGGCGCATCTGGGTGGAGCCGTCGGAGGGCGGCGGCAGCGCCTTCCGCTTCACGCTCCCGCGCGAAGAGCGGACGCCGGCATGAGGCGCGCGCTCGCCGCGATCGCCGCGCTCGCGGGGGCGCTCGGCTTGCCGGCGGCCGCGGGCGCCGGCGTGCCCGACCGCTACGTCCTGCCCGGGGACGCCGTGTTCCCCGAGGGCGTCGCCACGCGGCCGGGCACCGACGAGTTCTTCGTCACGTCCACCACCGACGGCACCGTCTTCCGCGGGCAGCTCGGCCGCGAGCGGACGTCGGTCTTCCTGCCCGCGCGCGGCGACGGCCGCACGAACGCGGTCGGCATCCGCGCCACGCGCGACCGGCTCGTGGTCGCCGGTGGTGTCACGGGCCGCGTCTTCGTCTACGACCTGCGCACGCGGCGCCTCGTGCGCCGCTTCTCGACCGGCACGGGCGGCCTGATCAACGACGTGGCCATCACGCCGTCGGGTGACGTGTACGTCACCGATTCGCCGCGCAGCCGGCTGTTCCGCATCCCGGCGCGCGACCTCGTGCGGCGACGCGCGGGCGTCACGCGGCTGACCTCTTTCGTGCGCTTCCCCGAGAGCCTCGCCCCGGGCGGCTATCCCAACGGCGTCGCGCCCGCGGGCCGGCGCCACCTGATCGTCGGCTTCCTCGGCAGCGGCCGGCTGGTGCGCGTCGACCTGGCCACGCGCGCGCTGCGGCGCGTGCAGCTCGGCGACTCCGCGGTCCCGGCGCCGGACGGGATCGTCACGCGCGGCCGCACCGCGTACGTCGTCAACTCCGGGAGCCGCGTGACGCAGCTCGCCCTGTCGGCCGACTTCGCGCGCGCCCGCGCCGTGC
Organism: uncultured Actinomycetes bacterium; assembly: GCA_963840185.1. Taxonomy (GTDB): domain Bacteria; phylum Actinomycetota; class Thermoleophilia; order Solirubrobacterales; family Solirubrobacteraceae; genus JAOPZW01. The sequence continues at coordinate 60,105 of CAWIXY010000005.1, forward strand.
GCCAGATCACGAGCCCCGGCTTCCGCCTGCCGACCACCGTGGCCGTGGCGGGCCGGCGGCTGCTCGTCGTCAACTCGCAGTTCAACCAGCGGTCGTCGCCGGAGCTGCCGTTCACGGTCTCGTCGGTGCCGCGGCCCTGAGCGGCGTGCCGCGGCGCGGCGCGCGAGAGACTGCGCCGTATGCCCGCATCGGCCGCGTCCGCCCACCGCACGCCGCTCGCCGTCCGGCTCGCTGCGGTCGTCCTCGTCCCCGCCGTCCTGCTCGCCGGGCTGTGGCTGATCTCGGGGCGGATCGCGTCGGGGTACTGGGCGTCGATCGCGTTCGGGGTCGGGTGGTTCGTGCTGGCCAGCGTCGTGCTGGGCAAGCTCACCAAGCGCCGCCGCGACCTGCGGCGCTTCACGCGGCCGGCTTTCGCCGTGACCGCGGTCGCGGTCAGCTTCGCCTTCTACTGGACGTCGATCCGCGAGACGACCGTCGATGAGGACGTCGTCGCCGGCGTGCCCGCCAGCCGGGCGATGGCGCCGGCGCCGGCCGCGAGCCCGTCCGGCGGCGGCGAGGCCGCGCCCGCCGCGATGCCGGCCATGAACGTGCAGCTCGCGGCCGGCTCCGTCGAGGCGGTGGGCCACAGCGCCGAGGGCCGCGCGGCGCTCGTGCGCCTCGCACGGGGCGGGCACGTCCTGACCCTGACGGACTTCGACATCGACCCCGGACCGGGGGTCGAGGTGCGCCTCGTGGCCGGCACCGACGACGCCGCCGCCGACCACGTGCTCCTCGGGGACCTCAAGGGCACGCGCGGTGACCAGCAGTACCGCGTGCCCGCCGGCGCGGACCTCGAGCGCTACCGGCGCGTCGTCTTCTGGTGCGTGCCCTTCTCGCAGTCGCTGGCGCGCGCGGACCTGCGCCCCTCGTGAGGCGCGCCGGCGGTCAGCTCCCGGCGTCGATGGCGCCCCGCAGCGCGGCGAGGTCGGCCGCCCCGAAGACCACGCGATTGCGGGTGGCGACGTAGACGAGATCGATGTCGACGCCGGCCCGTGCGATCTTGCGGGTGAGGTCCGCCAGCACGCCGGGACGATCCTCGACATCGACGACCACGACCTCGCGCTCGCGGCTGACCGCCAGGTGGGAGATCGCCAGCGAGTGCTTGGCGGCTTCCGCATGCGGGACGAGGATGTGGATCTCGGCCCGCTCGCCCGGCCCGATGCACGTGGCGGCCGCGATGTTCACGCCGGCGTCGCTGATCGCGGCCGCGACCTGCGCCAGCGCCCCCGGGGTGTTCTCGATGTCGATGACCAGGTCGACGGCCATGCGTGCGGCGTCAGGCTACCGTGGGGCCGGTGCGGCTTGCGACCTGGAACGTCAACTCGGTCAAGCAGCGCGTCCCGCGGCTGCTGCCCTGGCTGGACGAGCGCCGGCCGGACGTGGTCTGCCTGCAGGAGACCAAGCTCGCAGACGACGCGTTCGGAGAGCTGCTCGGCGACGAGCTGCGCGAGCGCGGCTACGCCGTCGCGGTGCACGGCGAGGCGACCTGGAACGGGGTGGCGATCCTCTCGCGCGTGGGGCTCGACGACGTCGAGGCCGGGCTCGCCGGCGCGCCCGGCTTCCCGCATCCGGAGGCGCGCGCGGTGGCCGCCACGTGCGGTGGGGTCCGCGTGGTCTCGGTGTACGTCCCGAACGGGCGCGTGCCCGGGTCCGAGCACTACGAGTACAAGCTGGCGTGGCTGGCCTCGCTGCGGAAGGTGGTCGCGGCCGGCCCCGAGGCGACGATCGTCTGCGGCGACATGAACATCGCGCCGACCGACGAGGACGTCTTCGATCCGGACGCCTACGCCGGCCAGACCCACGTCACAGCGCCCGAGCGGGCCGCACTGGCGGAGTTGCAGACGCTCGGCCTGCGCGACGTCGTGCGCGATCGCTGGCCGGACAAGCGGGTCTTCACCTACTGGGACTACCGCGCGGGCATGTTCCATCAGGACCTCGGCATGCGCATCGACCTGATCCTGGCCAGCGCGCCGGTCGCCGAGCGCGTCCGCGCGGCGTGGGTGGATCGACAGGCGCGCAAGGGCCGCGGGCCGAGCGATCACGCGCCCGTGATCGTCGACCTCGACGAGGCGCCCGACGGGGACATCGGGCCGGTCGTGCCGCCGCCGTCGGCGCCGGCGGCCCGACGCGGCGAGTTCAAGCTGCCGCAGTCGCCGTAGCGCCCCGCTACCGCGGGCGGTCGCGATCGCGCGAGGGCTGCACGCGCTTGGGCTCTCCCGGCATCTTCGGGTAGTCCGGCGGGTAGGGCATGTCGCCCCGCCCCTCGGCCTCGTCCTTCTCGTACATGTCCAGCAGCGGCTGCAGCGAGTGGGCGGCCTCGTCGATCGCGGCGTGCCGATCGCCCACCTCGGCGAAGCGCGCGGGCATCGTCGCGACCGTGAAGTCCTCGGGCGCGACCTCGGCGAGCTCGTCCCACGTCACCGGCGCGGAGACCGGCGCACCCGCCTTCGGCCGGATGCTGTAGGCCGAGGCGATGGTGCGATCGCGCGCGTTCTGGTTGTAGTCGACGAAGATGCGCTCGCCGCGCTCCTCCTTCCACCACTTGGTCGTGACCTGGCCCGGGAGGCGCCGCTCGAGCTCGCGCCCGAAGGCGATCGCGGCGTGGCGGACGTCGGTGAACGTCCAGCGCGGCTCGATCCGGACGTAGATGTGGACTCCCCGGCCGCCCGAGGTCTTCGGGAAGCCGGCGTAGCCCAGCTCGCCCAGGAGCACGCGCGCCTCGGCGGCGACGCGCACGGCGTCGACGAAGTCCGTGCCCGGCTGCGGGTCCAGGTCGAGCCGCAGCTCGTCCGGATGGTCGACGTCCTCGCGGCGGACCGGCCACGGATGGAACGTGATCGTGCCCATCTGGGCCGCCCAGCCCGCGACGGCGATCTCCGTCGGGCAGATCTCGTCGGCGTGGCGACCCGAGGGGAAGTGGATGCGCGCGGTCTGCACGTACTCCGGAGCCCCACGCGGGATGCGCTTCTGGAAGAAGGCGTCGCCGCCGCCCTTCTCGCGCGTCGACACGACGATGCCCGGGTGCACGCCCTTCGGCCAGCGCTCGAGCGTCGTCGGCCGGCGCTCGAGCGCGCGCATGATCCCGTCACCTACGGCCAGGTAGTACTCGACGATGTCGAGCTTCGTCACCGCCGGGGAGCGCTCCGTCGGCGGGAAGATCACGCGGTCGGGGCTGGACACGCGCAGATCCCGCCCGCCGGCATCGACGATCGTGGCGTCGGACGCGGCCATGCCGTGGAGTTGTACGGCACCCACAAGCCGAACGGGCGGCCGCGAGCCCGGGAGCGGCCCGGCGCCCCCGGGGTCACAACCCCGGAGGCGCCGATGGAGGGCTGAGGACGTCGAGGGCTACTCGGCGGGCATGAGCACCCAGAGCGCGATGTACGCGAGCGGGGTGAACACGAGCGCCACCGTGAGGGCGGCGATGCGCGAGACGAGGCGGTTGACGCCGTAGCGGCGCGCGAAGGCCGCGCTGACGCCGGCGATGAGCCGGCCCTCGCGGGGCCGCGACAGGCCGTTGTCGGCGAACCAGGCGCGGGCGCCCTTCAGCGAGGCGTCGGAGGTGGGGGCGGGCGTGGCGGGGAAGGTCGACATGAGGAGGAGTTCCAATCGGTGGGAGAGGGTCGTTGTCTGCGTCCTGAAGACTGCCGGGTGAGCGGCCCCGCGCCTATTGGGAATCGTCCCTAGGGGAGGACCCTTCCACTCCCGTGCGTCCGGCGGGGGCGAGCGAGTACAGCCGGACGCGGCCGTCGATGCCCTTGAGGCGGCGACGGCGCTTGCGCTTCCACGGAAGGTCCGGCGCCTGGTCGCGGACCGCTTCGGTCGCCAGGATGGTGCCCGGCTTGGCGACGTCGGTCACCCGGTTGGCGAGGTTGACCGGGCGCCCGAACCAGTCACCGCTGCGCGGGGTGGCGACCCCCAGGGCGAGGCCGACCCGGACGTCGGGGAACTCCGGTCCCTCGTCGTGGAGGCGCTGGACGAGGGAGATGCCCGTCTCGACGAGCGGCCGCACGGTCGGCGAGACGAACATCGCCGCGTCACCGATCGTCTTGACGAGCTGCACCTCTCCGGCGGCCGCCGCCACCGAGAGCTGGGAGAGCCGGCCCGCGATGCGCCCGACGTCCTCCGGCGCGAGCCGCTCGCCCATGCGGGTGTAGTCGACGAGGTCCGCGAACGCGACCGCGACCTCACGGGAGCCGGCGAGGCGTCCGGCCTCCCGCTCGGCCTCCGTGATGAGCTGCCCGCGGATCCCCGAGCGCAGGTGGGCGCGGAACTCCGCGTCGAGCAGCCGGGGGACGAGCGGTCCGAGCTGGTCCGCCGCCAGCGCGTAGCGAAGGGCGAGTGTGTTCTCGGAGTCGCCCGGCTGGAGCATCGCGTTGCCGACCACCCGCCGCACCGCCTCCGCCGTGTTCGCCATGCCCTGGCTCAGGACGCGGCTGACCTCCAGCAGCTCCTGACGGGGTAGCCCGGCGTCGAGGAAGCGACGGACCACGCGTGCGACCTCGACGTCGTCGTCGGTGAACACCCGCTGGCGCGGCCGCGGGCTCGGCCGGCCCATCGCCTGCATCAGCTCGCGGACGAACTCGGGAGCCAGCCCCGAGACGCGCGCCACGTGCGTCAGGGTGTGCCGGTCACCTCCGCCCAGCGCCGTCTCGACCGCGAGCGTCGGCAGACGGCCGTCGCGCTCGGCCTCGACGACCTCGGACTCGGCGCGACCCGCGTCCAGCACCCGCCGGACGAGCTCTTCTCGAACGTCCACCGGCGGATCATCGCGCGCCCGGGGCTCGCGCCCGCGCTACGCGGTCACGACGCGCACCGCGAACTGCGCCGTGGCGCGCTCGCCCGGCGCGACGGTGCGCAGGCCGTCGCCGGTGACGAGCGCGTTCGTCGGCGCTGTCATCGGCTCGAAGCAGATGAGCTCCTTGCCGGGTGGCGCGAACACCTGGGCGACCGGGTAGCCCTCGCCGAAGGCGACCTCGATGCGGCGGCCGCCGCCAGCCAGCGCGAACGGCTCGCCGGGCACGAGCTCGGCGAAGCAGTCGTCCCAGGCGCGGCCGCCGATCGCGCCGTGGAACGGCTCGACCGGCTCGGTCGCGCCCGTGGGGATGCCGCGCTCGTCGAGCAGGAGGCGGCGGCGCACGGGCAGGCTGACCTCCCATCGCTCGCGCGGGACGCCGGGGAGCGTGACGTAGGGGTGGTAGCCGAAGGCCAGCGGCACCGCGACGTCGCCCGTGGCGATGACGGTCGTGCGCACGGTGAGGCTGTCGGGCGCGAGATGGGCGTCGAGCTCGAGCACGTGCGGGAACGGGAAGGCGTCCAGCAGCCCGCGCTCGTCGAAGTCGAGCGCGGCGCGCACCCGGTCCCGCGCGTGCTCGACCACGCGCCAGCGCGGCGACGCTGCGAGCAGGCCGTGGATCGGGAGCCCGTGCTCGTCGATGCGCACCAGCGGGGAGCCGGCCAGGCGCATGCGACGGCCGAGGAGCTCGACGTCGAAGGCGCTCAGCCGGTTCGCCCAGGGGTGCAGCAGCGGGATACCGAAGGTCGAGCCGCGCTCGCGATAGGCCTCCAGCCCGCCGCGCTGGCCGAGCAGCTCGGCGCCGGCGTGGCGCAGCGACGCGCACACCATGCCGGCATCGGGCACGTAGGCGGCCTCGAGGTCGCCGGCGCGCAGCTCGATCACGCGGTCGGCGGCGGCGACCGGGGCCATCGCGCCCGACGCCACCGAACCGTCACTCAGCGGCGTCGTACTTGAACGAGATGCCCAGGCGCACGCGGAAGCCCGTGATGGCGCCGTTCTCGATCGTCACGTCCTGGCGAAGGACCTCAGCCACGCGCAGGTCGCGCACGGTGCGGCCTGCGGTCTCGACCGCGGTGCGCGCGGCTGCCTCCCACGACTCGCTGCTGACCCCGATCACCTCGGTGACGCGGTAGACGCTGTCGGCCATGCTGGTCCCTCCTGTCGCTGGTGTGGGGCAAGCGTAACCGCCAGGGTCACGGGCCGGATTGTGGCTGGGGTACAGTCGCGCCGTGGGGCCGCGGCGCGTCGCACTGGTCACGGGAAGCTCGCGCGGCCTGGGTGCCGCGATCGCGCGTCGCCTCGCCCGCGACGGCCTGGCCGTCGCGGTCAATGACTCGAGCGGTCACCCGCGTGCGCTCGACGTGGTGGGCGCCATCCGGGCCGACGGCGGGGACGCCGGCGTCTTCACGGCCGACGTGACCGACGAGCGGCAGGTCGCCGACCTGGTCGCCGCCGTCGCCGAGGCGCTCGGCCCGATCGCCGTGCTCGTGCTGAACGCCACCGGGCCCCAGCCGGACGCACCACTGGCGGAGGTCGGCTGGGAGGATCACGTCGATCAGCTCGAGTTCTTCGTCAAGAGCCCGGTGCTCCTCGGGCGCGCCGTGCTCCCGGGGATGGCCGCCGGCGGTTGGGGCCGCATCGTCCAGATCGACTCGGAGGTCGTCGATCGCCCGCCCCCGGGCCGGTCCGCCTACGCGGCCGCCAAGAGCGCGCAGATCGGGCTCACGCGCGCGTGGGCGCGCGAGCTCGCACCGCTCGGCATCACCGTCAACACCGTGGCCCCGGGCTTCATCCCCGTCGAGCGCCACGCCGACGTCACCGAGGAGGACAGGCGCGCCTACGTGGCCTCCGTCCCCGCCGGGCGTTTCGGCACGCCGGAGGAGCTGGCCACCGCCGTGAGCTTCTTCGCCTCCGACGCGGCCTCGTTCGTCACCGGTCAGCGCCTGGTGGTCGACGGCGGCCGCGGCCTGGGCGGCTGAGGACGACCTCATCGTGGCCGTCCTCGGACTGGACCTCGGCACCTCTGCGGCCAAGGCGCTCGTCCTCGGCGAGGCCGGCGACGTCCTGGCCGTGGTCTCGGAGCCGTGCGCCATGCGCGCACCGCATGCGGGCTGGGTTGAAGCCGACCCCGCCGCGTGGCTCGACGCGGCGGGCGTCGCGGTGCGCCGGGCGCTGGCGCAGGCGGCCGAGCCGGTCACGGCGCTCGGCCTCGCCGGGCACATGCACGGCGTCGTGGTCTGCGACGCCGGCGGCGGCCCCCTGCGACCCGCGCTGCTGTGGGCCGACCGCCGCGCCACCGGTGCGCTGGAGCGCTGGCGGGCGCTGCCGCCCGCGCGACAGGCGGCGCTCGGCAACCCGCTGGTCCCTGGCATGGCCGGGCCGCTGCTGGCCTGGCTCGCCGACGCCGAGCCCGACGTGCTGGCGCGCGCCGAGTGGGCGCTGCAGGCCAAGGACTGGCTGCGGCTCGTGCTGACCGGGGAGGTGGCGACCGAAGCCCTCCGACGCCTCGGCGACGCTGCTGTGGGACCTGCCGGCGGACGCGTGGGCCACCGACGTGGCGGCCTCCGCGGGCATCGACCCGGCGCTGCTGGCCCCGGTCGTGGCCAGCGACCAGCAGGCGGGGTCGCTGCGCCCCACTCCGGCCGACGCGCTGGGCCTGCCGGCCGGGCTGCCCGTGCACGCAGGCGCGGCCGACACGGCCGCGGCCCTGCTCGGCGCCGGGGTCGACCGCGCGGGACAGCGCCTGCTCAACGTCGGCACCGGCGCCCAGCTGGTCACGAAGGTGCGAACGGCCGGACGCCGCGCCGTCGCCGACGACCCACCGCTACCGGGCCGCCGGGGAGGGCTGGTATGCGATGGGCGCCGTCCAGAACGGCGGCCTTGCGCTGGACTGGGCGCGCGCGCTGCTCGGCGCCACGCGCGAGCAGGAGGAGCGCGAGGCCTTCGCCACGACGACGATCGCCGAGAGCGACCCGCTGTTCATCCCACACCTGACCGGCGAGCGCACCCCGCTGCTGGACGCTGGGGCGCGCGGCGCGTGGACGGGGCTCGCGGTCGAGCACCGGCGCGGCGACCTCCTGCGCGCAGCCTATGAGGGGGTCGCGCACGCGGTGCGCCACGCCCGCGAGGCCCTCGACGCCGAGGCCGGCCGCGGCGAGGGGCCGCTTCGCCTGCTCGGGGGCGGGAGCCGCAACCCCCACTACCGGCGCATCCTGGCCGACATGCTGGGCGAGCCGCTCGAGCTGCTCGGCGTGGCCGACGCGACCGCCGTCGGCGCCGCGCTGCTCGCCGGCGCGACGGCCCGGGAGCCCGTGCCGGCCGACGTCGTCGAGCCCGACCCCGAGCGCGCTGAGCGCGCCGACGCGCGCCATGCGCGCTGGCGCGCGGCGGTCGACGCGCTCAGGCCGCCGCCGGGACCTTCGCGCGCAGCTCCGTCAGCGCATGCAGGAAGATCTCCGAGAAGGTCGGGAACGGCTGGATGACGTCGTCCATGACCTCCAGCGGCACGCGCGCCCGGATCGCCAGCGTCGCCTGCTGCAGCCACTCGCCGGCCTCCTGGCCGAGCGCGTAGGCGCCCGTCAGGCGCTCCCCGTCGGACACCAGCGTGAGGAAGCCGGGGCTGTCGGCGTAGGCGCGCGAGTACGTGGACAGGCGCGGCACGCCGGAGAGCGGCACGGTGACCGTCAGCGGCCCGTCGCGCCTCCCCCACGGATGCTGCCTGCGGGTCGGTGAACACGACGCGCGGCACGGCGCGGTAGTCCGCCCGGCGCTCGCGCCCGAGGATGTTCGCCGCGGCCACGCGGCCCTGGTACTTGCCGACGTAGGTGAGCGGCCAGACGCCCGTGATGTCGCCGATCGCCCACACGCCCTCGGTGACGGACATACGCTCATCGACCGGGACGCCGCGAGCGGCGTCCTGCACGCCGACCGTGTCGAGGCCGAGGCCGTCGACGCGCGGCCTGCGCCCCGTGGCCACGAGCAGCCGGTCGCCGCGCAGCTCTGTGCCGTCTGCGAACGCAAGGACGTAGTCCTCGCCGTCGCGTCGGGCGGCCGAGGCGTGCTCGCCGAAGCGCAGCTCGATCCCGTCGGCCTGCCAGCGCCTCGCCGAGCGCGGCGCCCAGCGGCGCCGGCTCACGGGGCAGGAGGTGGTCCATCCCCTCGACGAGCACGACCTCGGCGCCCATGCGATGCACCGCCTGGGCCATCTCGACGCCGACGGGGCCGCCGCCCAGCACGAGCAGCCGGCGCGGCACCTCCTTCAGCCCGGTCACCTCGCGGTTGGTCCAGAGGCCGTCGAGCTCGCTCAGCCCGGGAACCGGCGGCATCACCGGATCGGAGCCCGTGGCGAGCACGACGTCCCGCACGGCGAGCGTCTCGTCGCCGATCCGCACGCGACCGGGCCCCTCCAGGCGCGCGGCGCCGCGCAGCACGGTGATCCCCTTGGACCGGAGCCAGTCCGCCTTGGCGGCGTCCTCGTAGTCGGCCACCATGAAGTCGCGCCAGCCGAGCATGGCCGGCACGTCGAGGCCGCGGCAGATCGCCTCGGCGGCGCCGGGCGCCTCGCGCGCGGCCTGCAGCGCCTCGCCCGGGCGCAGCAGCGTCTTGGACGGGATGCAGGCCCAGTAGTCGCACTCCCCGCCGACCCGCTCGCGCTCTGCGATCGCCACCCGCAGGCCTCCGTCGGCCAGCGCGGCGGCGCAGTGCTCGCCGGCCGGTCCGGCGCCGATGACGATGACGTCGTGGG
>CAWIXY010000006.1:0-42513 GCA_963840185.1 uncultured Actinomycetes bacterium
TGAGAACCGCAAGTTCCGGGCACTGCGGGCGTTGTCAGCACCAGGACATCCCCCGACCCCGGAGCGTCGCCGTGTCACCACGCAGGTTCGTCGCGTCCCTCATCGCCACCGCAGCCATCGCTCTCGGCGCAGTCGCGCCGGCCTCAGCCGTCGTCCAACCCGGCGCGCAGACGTTCACCGAGGGTGCGCAATGCACCTCGAACTTCGTCTTCGCCGACGGCGCGGGCGTCAAGTACCTGGGCCAGGCGGCCCACTGCTCGGGCACCGGCGCCGCCACCGACACCAACGGCTGTGACGCCGGCTCGCTCCCACTCGGCACCGCCGTGGAGATCGACGGCGCCACGCGCCCGGGGACGCTGGCCTACAGCTCGTGGCTGACGATGCAGGGCGCGGGCGAGACCGACGCCGACACCTGCCAGTACAACGACTTCGCGCTCGTCCGGCTCGACCCTGCCGACGCGGGCTCCGCCAATCCGTCGGTCCCGTTCTGGGGCGGCCCGACGGGCCTGCGCACGACGGGCACGGGAACCGGCGAGAAGGTCCTCAGCTACGGCAACTCGTCACTGCGCGCGGGCGTCACGACGCTCAGCCCGAAGGAGGGCGCGAGCCTCGGCTCCGAGGCCGGCGGCTGGAACCACCCCGTGTACACGGTCACGCCGGGCGTTCCCGGCGACTCGGGCTCGGGCTTCTTCGACCGGCAGGGACGCGCCTTCGGCACGCTCAGCACGCTCGCGCTCGCGCCGCTGCCGGCCTCCAACGGCGTCAGCGACCTGAACCTCGCGCTCGGCTACATGCGCTCGCACGGCGGGCCGGACGCCCAGCTCGTGCCGGGCACGGCCCCGTTCCGCGGGCCGCTGCTGCCGTAGCCCGTCAGCTGGCCGGGCATGCGACCCGCTGCGGGTCGAGCACCGCGACGACCGGGTCGCAGCGCCTGATGACGCGCTCGTCGGGCTCGTCGACCTCGGCGTGGAGCACGCGCGCGGCGAGCGCCCCGGCCCGCCCGCCGCGTCGCCGCAGCAGCCGTTCCGCCTGCTGCACTCCCGCGGAATCGCTCCGCGGGCCGTCGTCCTGCGCGAGGCGCGCGACCTGCGCAAGGCCGGCGAGCGGCGGTCCGAAGGGGATGAGCGCGGGCGGGCGCTGGTCGACCCGCCAGCCGCCCGCCTGCCACGCACGCGCCGGCCCGCACACGTCCCGTCCGGCGGCGTAGATCAACCCGGCTCCCTGGACGCCCACGGCGAGCGAGAGCCGTGCGTTGCGCAGCGCAGCGATCCGCGATACGCCCGGCACCGCTCGCAGGCGCCTGATCCAGCGCTCGAACAGCGGGGCGTCCACCTGCCACAGGCCGTCGGAGACCCACGCGAAGTACACGTTGAGCAGCTGCTCTCGGACCCGTTCGGGCGACGCGCGCAAGACGTCGAGGCACGCCGCGCCGGCCAGCCGACGCAGGTCAGCGCTGCGCTGCGCTCGGGTGCCTGCGGCGCTGCGCTCCTCGTGGAAGGCGATCGTCGCCCGTGCGAAGCCCTCGATTGCCCTCGTGGTCGCGGGACTGGCACCCGCGCCGGCCAGCGCGGGCGTGGAAGGAGCGCTCAGGGCGAGCGCAGCGGTCAGAACGACCAGTCGGAAGGCGTTCGACCAGGTCGATCGGCGCACGGGGTCATTCTCCGGCACCAGCACCTGACGTGGAGACATGCCCGCGGTCACGGCCGCCGGCCGTCCAGCCGGATCGTCCACGGGTCGATCGTCTCGATCCGAAGGTGGCTCTCGCTCCAGGGATCGCGCGTCAGGGTGGCGCGCACCTCGTCCTCTGACTCGGCCTCGACGGCGTGCACCACGCGGTCCTCGTCGGCGAGCGGCCCGCCCATGACGAGGAAGCCCGCGTCGACGAGCGCGTCCATGAAGGCTGCGTGCGTGGGCCAGTCCGACTGCTCTTCGAGCGGCCGGGACGGGTCCCAGCGTGGGCCCGAGCGACGGAGCACGACGAGGAACGTCGCCATGCCCATGTCACCGCTTCGGGGGCAGCGACCGCGCGTACGCGACGCCGCGCCTGACCCATGGCTCGAGCTGGCGCTTGGTCCGGACGCCCTCCGGCTCGACCCGCAGCCAGCCATGCATCGCGCGGCCGCGCATCTCGAAGGGGCGGACGTGCGGCCTGGCGAGGAGGGCGGCGGTCTCCTCGGGGTCGACACGCACCATCACGCCGCCCTGGCCGCTGGCCGCGACCGACATGTTGCCGGCGACGAGGAAGGCCAACCCTCCGAACATCCGCTGCTCGGTGATCTCGGGGCCGTCGGCGATCAGCTCGCGGATGCGGTTGGCGAGATCCTCGTCGTACGCCATGACAGCATCATCGTCGATCGACGCGACGGCGACCCCGAGATCAGGACGAGACGGCCCTAGCTCGCGAGCCCGGCCGCGCGGCGGGCGCTCGCGTGGGCCGCGTCCTCGAGGCGGTCGTCGAGCTCGCTCAACCCGGAGGCGCCTCCGGGCGCGGCGGTCGCCGTGGCGATCAGCCAGTCGGCGAACCACGCGTTCTTGGGCAGCAGCGGCCCGTGCAGGTAGGTGCCGATCACCAGGTCGCGGCGCACGCCCTCGTACCCGCTGGCGCCCGTGTTGCCGTGGCCGTGCAGCACGCGGCCGAGTGGCCGCTCGCCGGGGCCGAGCGCGGTGCGCCCGCCGTGGTTCTCGAAGCCGGCCAGCACCCTGGGCGCGCTCAGGCCGGGGAGGTCGACCTCGATGGCCACGTTGCCGATGAGGCGCGGGCCGTCCTCGCGGACGGTGCGCAGGTCGACCAGCCCGACACCCGGGATCTCCTCGTCGCCGAGCTGGTAGGCGTGGCCCAGCAGCTGGAAGCCGCCGCACACGCCGAGCACGAGCTTGCCCGCCGCCGCGGCCGCGTGCAGCGCGTCGCGCTTGTGCTCGACCAGGTCGAAGGCGCACAGGCGCTGGTCGCGGTCCTGGCCGCCGCCGAGGTAGAAGAGGTCGTGGGCGTCCGCGTCGATGCCCTCGCCCAGGCCGGCGGCGCGCACCTCGAAGCCGATGCCCCGCCACGCGCAGCGGCGCTCCAGCAGCAGCAGGTTGCCGCGGTCGGCGTAGATGTTCATGAGGTCGGGATACAGCGCGCAGACGCGCAGGCGCGAGTCAGGCACCGAGCACCACGACCTCCGAGCCGATGTACTCGTCGGTCTCGTGCACGGCACGTCCAGGGAGGACCGTGAAGCCGGCCGCGCAGCCCTCCGCTTCGAGCGTGGGCGCGTCGAGGCGGTCCAGGCGCACGACGTCGCCCTCGGCCGTGCGGTGGCCGCCGGCGTCGACGGTCTCCCGGATGCGCTCGATCGCCACGCGGTCGCCCTCGTCGCGCACGGCCACCGGCCGGCTCGCGTAGACGGTGCCGGCGACCTCGAGGACGTCGGGCATGGGGGGTTCGCTGTGGGCCTCGTCGAAGCACTCCAGCGCGTCGGCGATCGCCAGAGCCAGAACAGCGCCCGGCATCAGGTGCTCGCGCGTGCGGGCCAGGAAGCGCCCGCGGCCCTCCGGCCCGCCGAGCAGCTGCACCGTCTGCATCGGGCAGATCGCCAGCGCGAAGCGCCGCCCGGGCAGCGAGAAGTCGCGGGCGTCGGCGCTGACCGCCTCGACGTCCAGCCCGCGGGCGCGGCGGCGCAGCTCGGCGATCAGCTCGGGGTCCACGTCCAGCGCGACCACGCTCGCGCCGCGCCGGGCGAGGTCGAGCGTGACGCGCCCCGTGCCCGCGCCGACGTCGAGCAGCGGGCCCTGGACGCCCGCCGCCAGCTCGCGCCACAGCGGCAGGTCCTCGCCGTAGCCGCCGCACTCGAGGTCGTGCCAGAGCACCGAGCTCGCGCTCGGCGCCTCGTTGTGGGATGACCCACGGCCGGGTCTCACGCGAACGACCCCCGCGCGGCGCCGCGCCGCACCAGCTCGCCGCGCAGCGCGAGCATCGCCGTGTAGGTCGGGAGGGCGAAGACGCGCTCGCCGCCGGCCCCGCGCAGCGCGGCGTCGAGCCCGTCGCCCAGCTCGCGGGCGACGGCGATGCGGTCCCCCGGCACGCCGGCGTACTTCAGCCGCAGGGCCATCTCCTCGGCGCGGGTGCCGCTGCACGTCACGCGGCGCACGCGCGGCGCCAGCACCTCGAAGTCGGCGTCCCACACCCAGCTCACGTCGCGCCCGTCGGCGACGTTGTCGTTGAGCACGGCGAGCACGTCGTGGTCGCCCGCCTCCAGCACCAGCGTGCGCAGCACCTCGTTGGCCCCGGCGGGGTTCTTGACGAGCAGGATCGAGAGCTCGCGGTCTCCGACGCGCACGGTCTCGGCGCGGCCGAAGGCGGGAGCGACCGCCTGCAGCCCTGCGTGCACGGCGTCCAGCGGCGCGCCGAGCGCCAGCGCCAGCGCCGCGGCGCCGAGCGCGTTGTAGACGTTGTAGAGCCCGGGCAGCGGCAGGGCGACGCGGATCGAGCCCTGGGGCGCGTGCAGCGTGAAGCGCGCGGCGCGCACGCCGTCCAGCTCGACGTCCCGCGCGCTGATCGCGGGCTGAGGCCGCGTCGCGCCGCAGGCGTCGCAGTGGTAGTGGCCGAGGTGGCCCAGGTAGATGGCGTCGTAGCGGTAGGGCGCGCCGCAGCGCCGGCAGTGCTTGGCGTCGGCGGCGTGCTGCATCTCGGGCAGCGCAAGGCGGTCGTCCTCGACGCCGAAGAAGAGCGGGTCGGCGGCGGCGCGGCCGAGGTCGGCGACCGTCGGGTCGTCGGCGTTGAGCACGAGGCGGGCGGGGGTCGCGGCGGCGACCTGCGCCCAGCGGTCGGCGATCGTGTCCAGCTCTCCGTAGCGGTCCAGCTGGTCGCGGAAGAGGTTGGCGAGCAGGATCGCGCGCGGGCGCAGGTCGGCGGCGACCTGACCGAGCCAGAACTCGTCGACCTCGAACAGCCCGAGATCGCCGGCCATCCGGCCGCGCGACCCGCTCGCCGCCGCCAGCGTCGCGGCGACGCCCCCGGCCATGTTCGCGCCCGCGCGGTTGTGCACCAGCGTCGCGCCCGTGCGCTCGAGGATGCCCGCGGCCATCGCGGCCGTCGTCGTCTTGCCGTTGGTGGCCGAGATGACGGCGCTGCCGCGGCCGAGGCGGGCCGCCAGCCGGGCGATGGCCTCGGGCTCCAGGCGCATGAGCAGCTTGCCGGGCAGGCTCGTGCCGCCGCGCCCGGCGCGCCGCGACACCGCGCTCACGGCGCGCGCGGCGGCGAGCTTGACGGTGAAGGCACCGGTCATCGCCCTGCGGGGTTCGCGTCGGCGGGCAGCAGCACGCGCAGCGCAGCGGGCACCGCGCGCAGCGTTATCGGCAGCTCGCCGATCGGGTCGCCGTCGGCGTAGACGACGAACGGCCGGTCGGCCGACACGCGCACCTCCGCGCCGCGCATCACGCGGACGCTGTCGAGCTCCACGTGCGTCCCCTTGAAGACGCGCGGCAGCAGCGCGGTCAGGAAGTGCAGCTTCGAGGTCTCGGAGACGAGGATGACGTCGAGCGCGCCGTCGTCGAAGCGGGCGTCCGGCGCGAGGTACATCCCGCCGCCGTAGGCCTTCGAGTTCGCGCCGCCGACGCCCCAGCCGCGGTACGTGCTGCGCTCGCCGTCGACCTCAACGTCGAACTCGGCCATCCGCCAGGTCACCAGCGCGCGCAGCGCGCCGTACACGTAGACGAGCCGACCCAGCCGAGCGGGCGCCTCGTTGGCGATGCGGTTGGCGTCGGAGTCGAAGCCGAGGCTGGCGATGCCGATGAAGCCGCGCCCGCCGGCCTCGCCCAGGTCGAGCGGGCGCTCGACGCCGTGGGCGATGACGGCGCACGCCTCCAGCGGGTCACGTGGGATGCCTGCCACGCGCGCGAAGTCGTTGCCTCGGCCGCCGGGGAGCACGCCGAGCACGCCGCCGTCGGTGCGGCGCAGCTCGTCGGCCACGGCGCCGATCAGCCCGTCGCCCGACAGCGTCACCGCCACCTCGCCAACGGCGGCCGCGGCGCGCGCCAGGTCGCGCGCGTGCTGCACGTCGCGCGTGCGCTCGGTGTGGAACGCGACGCCGAGCGCGCGCAGGCGCTCCTCGACGCCGGGCAGCACGGCCGCCGCACGGCCGCCACCGGCGTGCGGGTTGACGATGAGGAAGACGCGGCGGCTCACGGCGGCGGACATCTTCGCGGGTCAGCCCAGCACGAGGTCGGCGAGCGTGGGGGCGACGCGCGTGCCGGGCGGGGCGTCCTGGATCCCCGCCGCGCCGGTCAGCACGAGCGCGCCGTCGATGCCCGCGGCACGCGCCGCAGCGAGGTCCGCGTCCGGCCGGTCGCCGATCGCCAGCGCGCGGCCCGGGCCGAGGCGGTCCAGCGCGGTCCGGAAGAGGTCGGGCGCCGGCTTGCCGACGTTGCGGGCGGCCACGCCGGTGGCCGCCTCGACCGCAGCGACGATCGCTCCGGTCCCGGGCCACGGGCCGTCGGGCATCGGGAAGGTGGCGTCGCGGCCCCCGCACAGCAGGTCGGCGCCCGAGAGGACCGCCTGCACGGCGGCGCGCAGCTCGGCGTAGCGCAGGTCGTCGTGGGCCGCGACCACGACGACGTCGGCCCGGGCGCGCTCGTTCCACACCGGGCGGATGCGCAGGCCGGCGCCGGCGACGTGGTCGTGGATCGCCTCGGAGCCGACCACGACGGCCGTCTGCCAGCGCTCCTCCGCGCATGCGAAGCGGATGGCCGCGCCGACCGTGACGACCTCCTCGCGCGAGGCCTGGAAGCCCAGGCGCCACAGCTTGCGCACGTGGTCGTCGTCGGCGCGGCGCCCGTCGTTGGTGACGAACGCCAGCCCCTTGCCGGCCGCGCGCAGGGCCGCGACGGCCTCGACCGCGCGCGCCGTCGGCTCGTCGCCGACCCACAGGCAGCCGTCGAGATCGAGCAGCACATGGTCGTAGCCGGCGACCGCGGGTGCGAGCGCGGCGGTCAGAAGAGGGCGGCCTGCGGCTCGTCGGCGGCTGACGGCGGGTCGAGGCAGTCCTCGGCGTCGTGACGGGCGTCGTTGACCGCCGTGCCGACCTCGCGCATCGCGGTGGCGCCCGGGTCCAATGGCGCGAGCAGCTCGAGCAGCGTCGCCGGCGGGGTCGCAGGGTCCAGCCACGCGGCCTCCGCCTGGGAGGGGAGTATCACGGGCATGCGGTCGTGCAGCGGCGCGACCGCGGCGCTGGCGGTCGTGGTGATGATCGTGCACGAGCGCAGCGGCTCGACGCCCTCCGCGCCCTTCGGCCGCCAGGTGGCCCACAGGCCCGCGAAGGCGAACGGCTCGCCGTCGGCGCGCGTGATCCACCACGGCCGCTTGGACCCGTCGCGCCGCTGCCACTCGTAGAAGCCGTCGGCGAGGATCAGGCAGCGCCGCGTGGCGAAGGCGTCGCGGAACGCAGGCTTCTCCGTGACGCCCTCGGCGCGCGCGTTGATCATGCGCGAGCCGATCTTCGGGTCGTCGGCCCAGAACGGCACGAGCCCCCAGCGCAGCACGTCGCCGCGCGGTCGCCCCTCACGGTCGGTGGTGACCGCGGCCACGTCGTCGGTGGGGGCGACGTTGAAGCGCCTGCGCAGCTCCACGCGCTCGTCCAGCCCGAAGCGCGTGCGCACCCGGCCGAGGTCGGGCGTTGCCATCGTGTAGCGACCGCACACGACGGTGGCCCTAGTGGACGCGGCGGGCCATCAGCCCGCGGCGGCCCGTGCCCTGGCCCGCTGCTGGCGGCGGCGCCCGACGAGGGTGAGCACCCCGAGCACGATCGCGATGGCCACGATGCCCAGCAGCAGCCCGCCCACGGTGCCGACGCCTCCGAAGGGCAGCGCGATGAGCTCGACGATCCCCCAGCCGAGGAGGACGAGCAGCACGACGATCGCGAGCAGGATGACGATGCCGCGGGCGCGGACCGCAAGGCTCGCGCCGGACGCCGGAGCGAGCAGGCCCATGATGCGCAGGAGGAACAGCTGGCGGCCGGTGGGCGGTGCCTGGCCCAGGCGCTCGACGGCCTGCTTGAGGTCGTCGGGGCGGCGCTCGGCCAGGGCCAGCGACGCGTCGGCCATGCGGCGAAGCTGCATGCGCTCCTGCGGGCGCGCCGCGGCGATCGCCTTCTGGAAGTGGGCGCGCGCGGCAGGCGCGTCGTAGCGCTCCGCGGCTCGCGCCCCGAGGATCGCCTGGGCGGCGGCCCTGAACTTCTGCTCGCGCAGCAGCTCCTCGTCGCTGCGCTGCTCGAGCGCCTGCATGGCGGCGAGCTGACCGGTCTGGGCCATCCTGATCTGTCGCTGCTTGGGCGGCATCGTGAGGCCAGTCTAGACTCGCCCGCCATGCCGTCGGTCCCGCGCTCGCTGCTCGCCGTCCTCGTGGCGCTCGCGGCCCTCGCCCTGCCCACCGCGGCGCTCGCCCAGAGCGCCCCGGAGCTCGGCGCGCCCGAGCCCGAGGAGACCACGCCGGCGCCGGTCACCACCGACTCGACCGACGACGGGCTCGAGACGTGGCAGCAGGCGCTGATCTTCGCGGCGGGCGTCGTGCTGCTCGCGGGGATCTCGGTCGCGATCATCGGCGATGCTCGCCATCGCGCACGCCGCGGCGGGCGCCCGGCGCTCACGCCGGAGGAGCAGCGCGACGTCTCGCGCCACGGCCGGCAGGCGGCCAAGCAGCGCTCGCGCCAGAAGGCGCGCGCCGCGCGCGCGGCACGCAAGCGCAACCGCTGAGCCCTCGGGCCGCTCAGGCGCCCGGCACGTCCACGTAGCCGGTGCCCAGCGCACGCCCCTTCGCCGCCAGGCAGGCCCGGTCCAGGCGCACGAAGGCCAGCGCCCTGCCGGCCTCGCCCTGGGGCGGCGTGTTACGGCACCACACGTAGGTGAAGCGCTCGAAGTCCAGGGCGGCGACGAACGGATGGCCGAGGCGGCCGACCGAGGTGCCCTCGCGCGCGACGTCGGCCTTGACGGCGACGCAGTCGTAGCGCCCGATCGTGCGGCTCAGCGTCCGGTCGTCGGGCACCGCGTCGGGCGAGCGCAGCAGCGGCCCGCACTCCGTGCCCGCGATCGGCCCGTCGAGCTCGCCCGCGACGGCGCGCGCCCGCGCGTCGCGCGTGATGCGCTCGCGGACGGCGTCGACGAGCGCCGCCCGCGCGGCGAGGCGCTCGGCCCGGCTCGCGCCGGCGGAGGGCAGTAGGGCGCGCGCCGAGCCGCGGTGCGGCGCCTGCACGCGCCGCAGGCGCGCGCGCTCGGCCACGATGCGGGCGCGGCGCTCGGTCGCCTCACGGGCCTCGCGCTCGCGCTGGGCGTCGGTGACCAGCACGATCGTGACCGCGAGCGCCGCGGCGGCGACGAGCCCGCAGACGGCGATCAGCAGCGCGCGCGTGCGCCGCGAGAAGCGCGGCGGCGTGGCGAAGTACGAGGCACCGCACTGCGGACAGCGCTCGTCGCGCGTGCGCGCCTGGCGGCCGCAGGACGGGCAGGACCGCAGCGGGGTCTCGCCCCGGGCGAGCGCTGCCCGGACGTCGTCGCGGGTCGTCGAGCGCGCATCGTCCACCTGCGCGAAGCGTACGCGGGTCACCACCTCTTCACGCCGGCCGCGAGCGCCGCTGGCACGCTGCGCCGGACGCCATGGCCGCGGATCGCCTTCTCCCACAGGCCGCGACCACCGTCACGCCGCCCGCGCCCGCCTCCTCCTCGGGCGCGGGCGGCGCGCGACGGGTGGCGAGCGCGCGGATCGGGCTCGCCGACGGGCGGGCGACGACGGTCCACGTCGCCTCCTACGACCTCGCCCGGACCGCGCTCAGGGTCGTCCGCCTCGCCCGGCCCGCGCCGCTGGAGGCGTGGTGCGCGGACCACGCCGTCGCCGACGCGCTCGTCGGCGGCTACTTCGCGCGGCCGGACGGCACGCCGCTCGGCGAGCTGCGGACCGGCGGGATCGCCCGGGCGAGCCGGCCGTTCGACGCACCATGGGACGCCGCGCGCGCGTGCGTGCACGTCGCGGGCGGCGCGGTCGCCATCGCCCGGCGCCCCGACGCTGCCGGCCGCGCCACGCGGGGACCTGCTCCAGGCCGGCCCGCTGCTCGTGCGCGACGGGCACGCCGTCGTGGGGGACGACGAGGGCTTCTCGGCCGGCGCGGCGCCAGTTCGACTCCGACATCACCGACGGCCGCTACCCGCGCGCGGCGCTTGCCGTGACCCGCGCCGGGCGCCTGCTCGCGCTCGCCTGCGACGGGCGCGCCGACGACGAGGCGGGGCTCACGCTGGCCGAGCTGGCCGAGACGATGGTCGCGCTCGGCGCGGTCAGCGCGCTGAACCTCGACGGCGGCGGCTCGACGTCGCTGGTCTGCGACGGGCGGCTGCGCAACGTGCCTCGCGAGCAGCACGGGATCGCGCTCGCCGGCGGTCGTGCCGTGTCGACGGCGCTCGTGTTCGCCGCGCGCTGAGCGCCCCTCGCGCGCCCCGTGCGCGCCCACCCGGGGGGCCGCGGTGTGAAGCGCTTGTCAAGATGGCGTCGTGCGCGTCATCAGCGGCCTCATGTTCTTCCCGCGCGGCGGCTCCGCCCACGTGGCCCGCGCGCTGGCCGGGGCGCTTCCGTCCCACGGCTGGGACGTGACCGTCGTCTCCGGCTCGCTGCCGGGGCTGGGGGACGCGCGCGACTTCTACGCCGGCCTCGACGTGCGACCCGTCGACTTCGCCCGGGGCGACGCCCCGATGCACCCGTCCTACGAGGATCGCCCGAGCGCGCCGGACCCGGTGTTCGCCGCGGTCGACGACGGCGCCTACGAGGCGCACGTCGCCGCCTGGTGCCGCGCCCTGGAGGGAGCGGACGCCGCCGGGGCGGACCTCCTGCACCTGCACCACCTCACGCCGCTGCACGAGGCGGCCGCCCGCGTCGCCCCCGACGTGCCGGTGCTCGGCCACCTGCACGGGACCGAGCTGCTCATGCTCGAGGAGATCGTCGACGGCGCTCACCCGGACTGGGCCCACGCCGACGCGTGGCTGCTGCGGATGCGCGGATGGGCGGCGCGCTGCGAGCGGCTGCTCGTGCTCTCGCCCGACCAGGTCGGGCCGCGCGGCGGACCTGCTGCGCCTCGATCCCGGCCGCTTCGTGGTCGCGCCCAACGGCTTCGACCCCGAGCGCTTCGCGCCGCATCCGGTCGACCGCGCCGCCCACTGGCACCGCCACCTCGTCGCCGAGCCGCGCGGCTGGCGACCGGGCGGCGAGGAGGGGTCGGTCGCCTACGACGAGGACGAGGTTCGTGCGCTCGCGCAGGGGCCCGTGCTGCTGGCCGTCGGCCGCTTCACCGCGGTCAAGCGCGTGCCCCTGCTCGTCCGCGCGTTCGCGCGCGCCCAGGAGCGCCTCGCCGAGCCGGCCGCGCTCGTCCTGCTCGGGGGCTTCCCGGGTGAGTGGGAGGGCGCAGCACCCGTTCGACGTGATCCAGGCGGTCGGCGCGCGCCGCGTCTTCCTGGCCGGCTGGCACGGGCACGATGCGCTGGGCGACTTCTTCGCCGCGTCGGACGCCGTCGTGCTGGCCTCGGTGCGCGAGCAGTTCGGCTCGGTGCTCGTCGAGGGGATGGCCTGCGGCCTGCCCGCCGTGGCCGTCGACCGCCACGGGCCGTCGCACATCGTCGACGCGGGCGAGACCGGCTGGCTGGTGGAGCCCGACGACGAGGCGGGCCTCGCCGCCGCGCTCGTGGACGTCGTCGCCGATCCCGCCGAGCGCCGGCGCCGGGGCGCCGCCGCGCGGCGCGCGGCGCTCGAGCGCTGGTCGTGGCCGGCCCTGGGCGGCCGCGTCGCCGCCGTGATGGACGCGCTGGCGCGGCCGCACACGGCCACCGCCGCCGACCACAGATAGTTGATCACCTCAACCATCGGGCTATCCTCTTCGCGGTGACGGAGGCCGAGCCCACCCGCCGCGAGCAGCGCTCCGAGCTGCGGCGCATCGCCCGCCTGTTCCGGCCCTACCGAGGCCGGCTCGGCGCCGTGCTCGCGCTCATCGCCCTCTCCGCGAGCCTGGGCATGGTCTCGCCGTTCCTGCTGCGCGAGGTCCTCGACGTCGCGATCCCGCGGGCGGACATGGCGCTGCTCACGTGGCTGGTGGGGGGGATGATCGCGATCAGCATCGCCACGGGCGCCCTGGGCGTGGGGCAGACGTGGCTCTCCAACGTCGTGGGCCAGCGCGTGATGCACGACCTGCGCGCCGCGGTGTACCGCCACCTGCAGCGGCTGTCGCTGGCGTTCTTCACGCGCACCCGCACGGGCGAGGTCCAGTCGCGCATCGCGAACGACATCGGCGGCGTGCAGAACGTCGTCACGTCGACCGCGACGTCGATCGTCTCGAACGTCACCACGGTGCTCGCGACCGTCGTGGCGATGGTCCTGCTGGACTGGCGCCTGGCCGTCTTCTCGCTGGCGCTCCTGCCCTTCTTCGTGTGGCTCACCCGGCGCGTCGGCCGCGAGCGCAAGCGCATCACCGCCCAGCGCCAGGGCCGCCTGGCCGACATGTCGGCGCTCGTCGAGGAGTCCCTGTCGGTGAGCGGCATCCTGCTGGGCAAGACGATGGGCCGCTCGGACGAGCTGGCCCAGCGGTTCGAGGCCGAGTCGGCGGAGCTGGCCGACATCGAGGTCCGCTCGCGCATGGCCGGCCGCTGGCGCATGGCGTCGGTGCAGATGTCCTTCGCGATCATGCCCGCGCTCGTCTACTGGTTCGCCGGCCAGAGCCTGGCCTCCGGCGGCGCGGCGATCACGATCGGCACGCTCGTCGCCTTCACCACGCTCCAGACGCGGCTGTTCTTCCCGATCCAGTCGCTGCTCGGCGTGGGCATCGAGATCCAGACCTCGCTCGCGCTGTTCCACCGGGTGTTCGAGTACCTCGACCTGCCCGTCGACGTGGCCGAGCGCGGCGGCGCCGTCACCCTGGACCCCGCGACGGTGCGCGGCGAGGTCGCCTTCGAGGGCGTGCGCTTCGCCTACGCCGACGGGCACACGGCGGAGCCGGGTCGGACGAAGCCGACGCTCGACGGCATCGACCTCGTCATCCCCGCCGGCTCGAAGGTGGCGCTGGTGGGGGAGACCGGGGCGGGCAAGACGACGCTCGGCTACCTCGTCGCCCGCCTGTACGACGTCGACGAGGGCCGCGTGACGATCGACGGCGTCGACGTGCGCGACCTGACCCTGTCGTCGCTGGCGGCGACGGTCGGGCTCGTGTCCCAGGACACCTACCTGTTCCACGCCTCGATCGCCGACAACCTGCGCTTCGCGCGGCCGCAGGCCACCGACGAGGAGCTGCGCGAGGCCGCGCGCGCCGCGCAGATCCACGACCACATCGCCTCGCTGCCCGACGGCTACGACACCGTCGTCGGCGAGCGCGGGCACCGCTTCTCGGGCGGCGAGCAGCAGCGCATCGCGATCGCCCGCACGATCCTGCGCGACCCGCCGGTGCTGGTGCTCGACGAGGCGACGAGCGCGCTGGACTCCGAGACCGAGCGTGCCGTGCAGGCGGCGCTGGACCGCCTGCTCGGCGATGATCCCGCGCGCACCACGATCGCGATCGCGCACCGGCTGTCGACCGTGCGCGACGCCGACCTGATCGTCGTGCTCGACGGCGGGCGCATCGCCGAGCGCGGCACCCACGAGGAGCTGCTCGCGCGCGGCGGCCGCTACGCCGCGCTCGTCGGCGGCCCCGCGCCGCTCGTCCCGGCGGTCGCGTGACAGCGCGTCATTGCTCGACGGCGGCAGCCGCTGTCCCCGGGACGGACCGCTCGCGATGACGGCCTCGCGCCCGGAGCTGCGGGCGCTGCGAATCGCCGACGACCCGGCGACGTGGGCGCGGCTGGGCTTCGCGGTGGGCGACGACGGGCGCTGCACGGTCGGCGGGATCGCGCTGGAGCTCGCGGGCCGCGGCGCCGGCACGGGGATCGTCGGGTGGACGATCACGGGCCCGCCCGCCCTGGCCTCGGACGCGCAGCTCGACGGGTTGCCGACGATCACCGATGACGCCCCGGCTCGGGCGGGCGGCGAGCACCCCAACGGCGCGCTGGCGGTCGACCACGTCGTGGTCAGCACGCCCGACGTGGCGCGGACGTTCGCCGCCCTGGGGCGCGCCGGCCTCGACCTGCGTCGCGAGCGCCGGGCGGGGACGCCCGAGCAGCCGCTGCGCCAGGGGTTCTACGTCATGGGCGGCGCGTTGCTGGAGGTGGTCGGCCCGGCGACGACGTCGGGCGACGCGCCCACCCGCCCCGCGGCGTTCTGGGGCCTGGTGCTCGTCGTGAGCGACCTCGACGCACTCGCCGCCCGCCTGGGCGACGACCTGGGCGCGCCGCGTGACGCGGTGCAGCAGGGGCGGCGGATCGCGACGCTGCGCCAGAGCGCGGGGTCGAGCGTCGCGCTGGCCTTCATGACGCCGCGATCCGCGCGCTGACGCGCCAAGATCCGGTGGGCACCCAGGGGGCGTGGACGCTTCCGATTGAACGCGCGAGTACACTCGCACCATGTCCCGACTGCGCCCTCGTCCCCGGGCGGCCGTCGCGCTGCTCGCAGCGCTGACCGCGCTGCTCATCGTCGTGCCCACCGCGTCCGCAGGAGAGTTCCTGCGCGAGGCGGAGGACGGCACGAAGTACTACCGCTACAAGTACCCGCTGACCATCAAGCCCGGCCAGAACGACATCGCGTTCGAGCTCGGGAGCAAGATGAAGAACCAGCGCCCGTCCGTCGACGGCTACATCACCTACTTCAAGCCCGACCTCGTCCGCAAGAACGGCGAGGTCCCGCCGGTCGACGTGATCCACCTGCACCACGCCGTGTGGCTCGTCGACGGCAACCCGACCTTCGCGGCCGGCGAGGAGAAGACGATCGTCGACACCCCCAAGGGCTACGGCTGGGAGTACACGACGAAGCAGAGCTGGATCCTCAACCACATGATCCACAACCTCACGCCGAACGACGACAAGGTCTGGGTGCAGTGGACGATCGGGTTCATCCCGAAGAACTCGAAGGCGGCCAGGGGCATGCGGACCGTCGACACGCGCTGGATGGACGTCGAGGGCATCCAGGCCTACCCGGTGTTCGACGTGCTGCGCGGCTCGGGGGGCAACGGTCGCTACACCTACCCGACGGAGGCGCAGAACCCCTACGCCGGGCGCCGGCAGCCGCGCAACGAGTGGATCGTCCGCGAGGACACGACGGCCGTGGGCACGGCCGGGCACCTGCATCCCGGGGGCCTGTACACCGACCTCTACGTCGAGCGCGACGGGCGCAAGGTGCACCTCTTCCGCTCGCGGGCCAAGTACTACGAGCCGGCCGGGCCGGTGTCGTGGGACGTCTCGATGACGGCGACGCCCGAGAACTGGCGGGTGAAGCTCAAGGCCGGGGACAAGGTCTCGATCACGGCGACCTACGAGACGCGACGCGGCTCGTGGTACGAGTCGATGGGCATCATGCCCCTCGCCATCACCGACGAGCCGGCCGGCGGCAGGGACCCGTTCACCGAGGCCGACAAGATCGCGAAGACCGGCGAGGTCACCCACGGGCCGCTGCCCGAGAACGACAACCACGGCGGCGGGAAGAGCGGCCTGCCCGACGCGCGCAAGCTGCCGGACGGTCCGCGCATCGCGCCAGGTGCCGATCAACCAGTTCGTCTACCAGCAGGGCGACCTGTCGCTGACCGGGCAGGGCCGGCCGCCCGCCGGTCGTGGCTCCCGGCCAGGCGCTCGGGTTCCTCAACCGCGACGGCGACGAGCGCATCTACCACACGGTCACGAGCTGCAAGGCTCCCTGCAACGGGCTGACCGGCGTTGCGTTCCCGCTGGCCGACGACGGGCCGACCGCGTTCGACTCGGGCCAGCTCGCGATGGGCGGAGAGCCGACGGCCAACCGCGTGACCTGGTCGACGCCGACCACGCTCAAGCAGGGCACCTACAACTACTTCTGCCGGGTGCACCCGTTCATGCGGGGCGCCTTCCGCGTGAAGTCGTCCTGACCGGCTGACGCCGTCACAGGCGGACAGTCGCGGCGGACCGCGCCCAGCGCGGCCCGTCGCGACTGCGAGGATCCCCCGATGCGCGTCTGCGTGGTCGAGCAGCAACCCGACGCGCCCGCGGGCGTGCTGGGCGCATGGGCGGCCGCGCGCGGCCACGCGCTCGAGGTCCTGCGGGCACCCTCCGTCGCGATGTGGCCCGACCCGCGCGCCTTCGACGCGGTCGTGGCGCTGGGGTCCGACCGCTCCGTCCACGCGTCGTCCGACGGGTGGATCGCCGCTGAGGTCGGCTTCCTGCGCAGCGCCCACGAGGCCGGCGTGCCGGTCCTCGGGCTGTGCTTCGGCGCGCAGGCGCTGGCGGCCGCGCTCGGCGGCAGCGTCCAGCGCGCGGCGAGGCCGGAGATCGGCTGGATAGCGGTGGAGGCCACGGCTGCCGGGGAGGCCGTCGACGGGCTCGCGCCCGGCCCCTGGTTCGCGTGGCACGAGGACACGTTCACCGTGCCGGCCGGGGCCCGGGAGCTGGCGCGCACGGCCGCCGGGCCGCAGGCGTTCGCCCTCGGCAGGAGCGTCGGCCTGCAGTTCCACCCCGAGGTCGATGCGGCCATCGTGCGCAGCTGGGTCGACGGCGGCCGCGCCCAGCTGGCCACCGAGCGGATCGACGAGCACGCCCTCCTGGCCGAGACCGAGCAGGCGGCGCCCCCGGCACGGGTGCGGGCGCTCGCGCTGTTCGACGCGGTCCTGCCCTGAGTGGCCCCTGACCTGGGCCATACGTCCAGCGAGGGGTCGGTGACGAGGGTAGGTGGGCGCGGTGGCCCGATGGATGGGTCATGGCCCCCCGCCGTCTGCTCTCCGTCTCCACCGCCGCGCTCGCCCTCTGCCTGGCCGCCCCCGCCGGCGCGGCGGCGGCCTGCGCGGACACCGAGCTGGTGCCCACCGCCGAGACCCTGCCCGTGGTTGCCACGGCCACGGTCTGCCTGCTCAACGAGGAGCGCGCGGCCCACGGCCTGGACCCGGTGCAGGAGAACGCCGCGCTGACGACGGCCTCGCTGGCCTACTCGCAGCGGCTCGTGGCCGAGTCGTTCTTCGCCCACGAGGCACCCGACGGCACCGACGTCGTCGACCGCCTGACCGCCGCCGGCTACATCCGCCCGGGCAGCGGCTGGGAGGTGGGCGAGAACCTGGCCTGGGCCCAGGGCGTGCTCGCCTCGCCGCGCAACGTGGTCAAGGCCTGGATGGAGAGCCCTGGCCACAAGGCCAACGTCCTGACCCGCTCCTACCGCGAGATCGGCATCGGCATCGTGCTCGGCACGCCGAAGGGCGGCCCCGACGGCTCGACCTTCACGACGAACTTCGGCCGCCGCGACGCCGAGCCGGTCGCCGAGCGGCCGGGCTCCTCCGACTCCTTCACCAAGGCCACGTCGGCCGCCACGGGCGCCACCCCGGCGCAGGCCGCCAAGGCGAGCGCGGCGAAGAAGGCCAGGGCCAAGAAGGCCAAGAAGGCCCGCGCGCGCAAGGCCGCCAAGCGCCGCGCCGCTGCCCGCAAGGCGCGCGCCGCGCGGAGCGCCCGGGCCGCAGGCCGCTCCCGCCGTTGAGCGTGCCTGGACAACCGTTCGACCCCCAGAACGACCGCTCACCCCTTGTTGAATGCCGTTCGTCGCTGCTACGCTCCGCCGGCGCCGGAGTCAAGGACGACACCGGCCACCTTGGGGGAGCACCGCGGATCGGGGGGTCCAGCGGGGCACGGGCGTCAGCCCAGAAGGCTCCGAGGGGGGCACCGCGCGAGCGCCGCGCTCACCGGGGGGATGAGCGCGGCGCCTCGCATCAGCTCCATCGCGTCCAACTCATGCCTATCCTTCTCCTGGTGCATATGACAGCCGCCACGCGCAACGCGCGCCGCCTGAGCCGGTGCGTCGCGGGGGGGCTTGCGGTCGGCTGCGTGCTGGCCGCTGCTCCCGTCGCCACCGCCGCCACGCCCTCCGCCGGGCTTCCCGCCGCGAGCCCCGCGGGCTCCGACCAGCTCTCCGACGAGGTCAAGCTCACCCGCTGGGCGCACCCGACGCAGCGCGCCACGGCGTTCTCGCGGCCGTCCACCAAGGCCAAGAAGGTCGGCAGGCTGCGGCTGCTGACCGAGGACGGCTTCGGCGAGGTCTACCTGCTGCTGTCGACGTGGACGAGCCCGAAGGGCGACGAGTGGGTGCGCGTGCGCCTGCCGATGCGCCCCAACGGCCGCAAGGGGTGGGTGCGCCGCGACGCCCTGGGCAACTACAACCGCACCACGATGCGCATCGTGGTCAACCGCAGCAAGCTGCGCGCGACCCTCTACCGCGCCGGCAAGCGGGTGTTCACGGCGCGCGTCGGGGTCGGCACCCCGTCGACGCCGACGCCGTCGGGGCGCTTCTGGATCCGCGAGAAGTTCCGCGTGTCCGGCACGACCATCTACGGCACGCACGCGATCGGCACCAGCGCTTACGCCCCGACGCTGTCGGACTGGCCGGGCGGCGGCGTGGTGGGGCTGCACGGGACCAACCAGCCCGGGCTCATCCCGGGCCGTCCGTCGCACGGCTGCGTGCGACTGCGCAACGAGGACATCGCGCGCCTCTACCGGCTGGCCCCGCGCGGCACGCCGGTCCGCATCCTGTAGGCCGCGGCGCGGCATACTCGGCGCATGAGCCACGTGCGCTACGAGCAGGACGGGCCGATCGTCCTCATCACGATCGACCGGCCCGAGCGGATGAACGCGATCGGGCCGCGCACCCACACAGAGCTGGTGAAAGCGTGGAGGCGCTTTCGCGACGACGACGGCGCGCTCGTCGCGGTGCTGACCGGCGCGGGCGATCGCGCCTTCTCCGCCGGCGGCGACCTGAAGGCGAGCTTCGTCGAGGGCGAGCCGACCGTGTCGCTGGACCCGGAGGAGCGCGCGGCGCACACGCGCGGCGAGCGCGAGGGCCACCTGGGCCCGTCACGCTGGACGGACCTGCACAAGCCGACGATCGCCGCGGTCAACGGGGTCGCGTACGCGGGCGGGCTCGAGTGGGTGTGCTGGACGGACCTCGCCGTCGCAGACGCCCATGCGACCTTCGGGGTGACCTGCAGGCGCTGGAACGTCGGCCTGGCCGACGGCGGAACGCAGCGCCTGCCGCGGATCGTGGGCTACCGCCGCGCCATGGAGCTGATCCTCACCGGGCGCGTGATCGACGCCGACGAGGCCCTGACCATCGGCCTGGTGAACGAGGTCGTGCCGTCGGGGACCTGCGTCGAGCGGTCGCTCGCGCTCGCGCGCGAGCTCGCCGCGTTGCCCCAGCCGGCGATCCACACCGACCACGAGGCCGTGGCCCGCGGGTGGGGCGAGCCGCTTGCCGAGGGCCTGCGGATCGAGGCCGAGTGCTTCGACCGCCTGCTCGACACGCCGGAGATCCTGGAGGGCCTGCGGCGCTTCAACGAGCGCGACCACCCCGACCGCGCCCCGGGCGGAGGCACGCTGACGGCCGGGCTGCGGCGCGGGTAGCCGCCGCCGCTCTCAGGCGCTTCTCAGAGCCCGGGCGGGTGGCGCGCGACGTAGCCGGCCGTGGAGCGCATGTCGGACTGCCAGCGCGACCCGTTGCGCGACCGGCCGGTCGTGTCATAGCGACGGCCGCGGATGACCAGGAACGCGTGGCCGGGATGCGAGTAGACCGTGATCCACCGGCCGCGCCCGGGCGCGCCGTAGCGCATGAGCGCGCTCGAGTCGAGCGGCTGCCCGAGGCGCCCGGCGCCGTGCAAGACGTAGGACACCGAGCCCGAGCAGTCGTAGGCGTCGTCGGCGAACGAGCCGTGGCCGCCGCCGTAGCGGTAGGGGTCCCCGGCGATGCGGTTGGCCGCGCGGATCGCGCCCGCCACCGCCGCGGGGAGGCCACGCCGGCCGCCGGCGCGGCGCCGGCTGCGCTTGAGGATCGGCCGCTGGCCGCGGACGCCCAGCGCGGCCCAGGTGGCCGGGCCCACGATGCCGTCGGCCGTCAGCCCGCGACCGCGCTGGAAGCTGCGCACCGCCCTCGCGGTGGCGGGCCCGAAGACGCCGTCGGCGGTGACGCCGACCCTGCGCTGCAGGATGCGCACCGCGCGCGAGCGCGAGCGGCCGGCGCCGCGGCCGGTCGAGGCGGCGCGGGCGCTGCCGCGCACCAGCCGCCAGGTGACGCTGCCGACGATGCCGTCGACCTCCAGGCCGTGACGGCGCTGCAGGCGGCGCACGGCGCGCGTCGTGTCGCGGCCGAAGACGCCGTCGACCGGCAGGCGCAGCGCGCGCTGGAGCTTGCGGACCGACGCGCCGCGGTCGCCGCGCTCGAGGGTGGGAAGGGCGACGGCCGGCGACGCTCCGAGCCCGCACGCCGCCAGCACGAGGGCGGCGACGAGCGACACGGGCAGTCGCCGCTGCGCCTTGATGGCAGCGGGGAAACGCACGAGGCCGTCGACCCTACAAAGGAAAATCCTGCTCTTTGCAGGATCTCTTGCAGACAGGCGCCCTGCACGCGGCGCGTCAGCGGCGGCCGAGCGGTTGCTGCGACACGTCGATCCCGACCTGCTCGGCGAGCATCCGCTGGGGGTAGCTCTCGAGCGGCGCGGTATGGCGGCCGAGACGCGCGACCTGCTCGTCGGACAGGCGCAGGCCGGCGGCCGGCAGCAGGTCCTGCAGGTGCTCGGGGGTGCGCGGGCCGATGATCGGCGCCGTCACGCCCGGCTGGGCCAGCAGCCACGCCAGCGCCACCTGGGGGACCGTCGCGCCGAGCTCGTCCGCGACCGCCCGGGCCTCGTCGACCGCGCGGAAGTTGCGCTCGATCGCGCGCCGCGCGGGCGCCTCCTCGAGGTCGTCGGAGGCGTCGGCCATGCGGCTGCCTGCGGGCGGCGGCTCGGCGCGACGGTAGCGCCCGGTCAGGAAGCCGGCGCCCAATGGGCCCCAGGGCAGCACGCCGAGGCCGGCCGCACGGCAGAAGGGCAGCATCTCGACCTCGATCGAGCGCTCGACCAGCGAGTACTGCGGCTGCAGCGAGACGAACGGCGCGAATCCCTCGGCGTCCTGCGCCGCGACCGCCCAGGCCAGCAGCCAGGCCGGGAAGTTCGAGGCCCCCAGCGCGCGCACCTTCCCGGCGCGCACCAGCTCGTCGAGCGCCCGCAGCGTCGCGCCCAGGTCGACGTCGGGATCGGGTGCGTGCACCTGGTAGAGGTCGATGACGTCGACGCCGAGGCGCCGCAGGCTGGCGTCGCAGGCCCGCGGGATGCGCTCGGGGGCGAGCCCGGCGCCACCCGGGTCGGAGACCTCGAAGCGCACCTTCGTGGCCAGCACGACGTCGTCGCGCCGGCGCGCCAGCCACGGGGCGAGCGTCTCCTCGGACGTGCCGTCGCCGTAGACGTCGGCCGTGTCGACGAAGGTGCCGCCGGCGTCCACGAACGCGTCGAGCATCCGGTGGGCCTCCTCGCGCGGGGTCGCGCCGCCCATGAGCATCGTGCCGAGGCACAGGCGCGAGACGGTGAGCGGGCCGAGCGGTGCGGTCTCCATGTCCGGCGCATCTCCGGCGCGCCAGCGTGCGAAACCTCACGGGCGCCGAGCGCCACAATGAGGGCGTGGATCCGTACGCCGTCCTGGGAGTCCAGCCCGGCGCCTCGCGCGAGGAGGTGCAGGCCGCCTACCGCGCCGCCGCCAAACGCTGGCATCCCGACCGCGCCGGGTCCGTCGAGGCCCAGGCCCGCATGGCGCAGCTCAACGCCGCCTGGGAGCTGCTGCGCGACGGCCCGCCGCCGCTCCGGCAGCCGCAGCCCGGCCGGCGCGCTCCGCGCGGGGCGTGGCTGAGCGAGGGGGTGCGCCGCGCGCTGGGCCGCGAGCTCGTCTACGCGCTGGAGGACGGCGAGGACGTCGCCTTCGTAGCGCCGGCGGCGACCTGGGCCAGCCCGCAGGCGGTGCTGGCCGTCACCGACCGGCGCCTGCTGTGGCTGCTCGACGACGCCGTCAGCCACCGCGTGCGCTCGCTGCGCTTCGCCGACGTCGCCGCCATCGAGCACCGCGTGCTGCGGCCGCTGCGTCGCGTGGCCGAGCTGCGCGTGCGCACGCGCGAGGGACGCCGGCTGGCCTTCTCGGAGCTGCGCCCTGCGACCGCGGCGGCGATCACCCGCCACGTGCTCGCCGCAGAGCCGGCGCCGGCGCCGCGACGCTAGCGCCGCTCAGCCCACGTCCGGCGGCGCGCTCAGAAATCCTCGGGCAGGAGCTCTTCGGCGTCGAGCGCGCGGGCGAAGCGGTCGATGCGGTCGAGCTCGCGCGCCACGCCCAGCACCTCGATCGCCGAGCGCATCTGCACGGTCTGGGCGTCGAGCGCGCGGTCCAGGCGCTCGAGCGCGGCCTCGTCGTGGACCTGCACGCCGGACCACCCGCAGTTCGTGCAGCTCAGCTCGACGACGTAGCGCCAGTGGCCCGCGACGCCGAGGATGTCCACCGGCACCACGAACGGCTCACGGCAGGTGGAGCAGACGTCGACGGTGGCGGTGGACTGCATCGTGCTGCGTATCTCCCCGCAGACGGCGTGCCGTAAAACCCGCTGCGTACGTATGGTCCCTCGCGTGCTGCGCACGGTCGAGGCCACGCGCTACGTCGCCCCGCTGCGCGAGGGCGGCTCCCTGCCCGGGCTGGTGGAGGCCGACGACGACGGGCTGTACGTCCTCAAGTTCCGCGGCGCCGGCCAGGGGCCGAAGGCGCTCGTGGCCGAGGTGCTCGCCGGCGAGCTGGCGCGCGGGCTCGGCCTGCCGATCCCTGAGCTCGTGCTGATCGGCGTCGACCCCGAGCTGGGCCGCGCCGAGCCCGACCCCGAGATCCAGGATCTCATCGCCGCCAGCCCCGGCACCAACATCGGCGTCGACTTCCTGCCGGGCGCGCTGGCGTGGTCGCCCGCGTCGCCGGAGATCGGCCCCGGGCTGGCGGCCGAGGTCGTGTGGTTCGACGCGCTCATGACCAACGTGGACCGCACGGCACGCAACCCCAACCTGCTGGTGTGGCACGGGCGCCCCTGGCTGATCGACCACGGCGCTGCGCTGTACCTGCAGCACGACGAGAGCCTGTGGCCCGCCGACGCCGCCGGCCGCGACTTCCCGCTGATCGCCGACCACGTCCTGCTGGGCGAGGCGACGTCGATCCTGGAGGCCGACGCCCGCCTGGCGCCCCTGCTGGAGCCGGCGCTGATCGAGCGCCTGGTGGCGGCGGTGCCCGACGCCTTCCTCGAGGGCGACGGCGCGCGGCGCGACGAGCGCCGGCGCGGCTACGTGGAGTTCATGACCCGGCGCCTTGCCGCGCCGCGCGCGTTCGCGCAGGAGGCGGAGGATGCACGACGCGCCGCGTGAGCTCTTCCAGTACGCCGTGCTGCGCGTCGTCCCCGACCTCGAGCGCGGCGAGGCGCTCAACGCGGGCGTCGTGCTCTTCTGCCGCCGTCGCGGCTTCCTCGGCCTGCGCGCCGGGCTCGACGAGCGCCGGCTGGCCGCCATCGCGCCGCGGGCCGACGCCGCCGCGATCGCCCGGCGCCTGGAGGACCTGCGACGGATCGCGGCCGGCGACGAGACCGCGGGCCAGGTCGCGCGGCTCGCTCCCTCCGAGCGCTTCGGCTGGCTGACCGCGCCCGCCAGCACCGTCGTCCAGCCCTCGCCCGTGCACACCGGCCTCTGCGACGATCCGGCCGCGATGCTCGACCGCCTGTTCCGCAGGCTCGTGGCGTGAACGGCGCCGCCCGCCTCACGCGGGTCGACCTGGAGCTGGCGCCCAACGAGGCCAGCGACCTGCTCCCGCTCGACGACGCCGCGGTGCTGGACGCCCACGGCTGGGACGCGGCGTATCTCACCGTGCTCGACGAGGGCCCCGTGGAGCGCTGCGTCGCGCTGCTGGGCCACAGCGCCGGGGACGCCGCCGACACGGGCTGGACGTCGCGGCGGCTCGTCTTCTCGCCGGTCAGCGGCTCCGGCAGCACCGCAGACGCCGAGAGCCTCGCCGTCCACGACGGGCGCGTCCACGTCGTCGGGTCGCACTTCGGTCCCAAGGGCGGCCCGGTGCTGCCCGACCGCCAGTTCGTGGCGCGCTTTGCGCTGGCCGATGTGGGCGCCGCCGTCGAGGGCGCGCGGCCGGCGCTCGAGATCGCGTCCACCGCGTTCGTCCTGCACCGGGCGGTCAACGACGCCCTGGCCCGTGCCGCCCAGCTGCTCCCGCTGGCGCCGCAGGCGCGCGACGCCTTCGTCGGGGCCGCGCGGCGCCGGGCCGCCGAGCGCCGCGAGCCCTGGCACCACCAGCTGCACCCGGGTGACCAGCCGATCAACGTCGAGGGCGCGGCCTTCGGCCCCGAGGGTCGCCTCGTGCTCGGCCTGCGCTTCCCGCCGACCGCGGACGGCCGCGCGCTGCTCGTCGAGGTCGACGACCCGGCCGCGCTCTTCGCGGGCCCGGGCGCGGTGCCGCGCTGCGTGGCGGTCTGGGTGCTCGGGGGCGCCGGGGGCCCGCAGGCGCCCGTGGGCGTGCGCGCCCTGCACCACGCGGGCGACGGCGTCTTCGACGTGATCGCCGGCTGCCTGGACGAGCGCGGGGCGCCGCTGCTCGGCGGCCGCGACGAGGGCGCGCGGGCGGGCTGCTCGCACTGGCGCTTCCGGCTGCCGCCAGGCGCCGCCGGCGGCACGCTGAGCGCGTCGCTCGTACACGACTTCGGCTCGCTGGACCACGTGGAGGGCGTGGCGAGCGGCCCCGACGGCGCGCCGCTCTACGTCGTCGACGCCGACGGCGAGGTCGACCTGCGCTTCCTCAGGCGCGCAGCGTGACCCAGAGCGCCTCGGCGTGGGCCAGCACCCGGCCGTCGGGCGCGAGCACGGCGGACGCCGTGCGGTGCTTGCGGCCCTCGCTGCCCAGCGGCCAGCCGACGACCACCGCCTCCGAGCCCACCTCGACGGGCTCGAGCAGCGCGGCGCGCATGCGAGCGAGCAGGCTCGGGCGCTCGAGCGCCCACAGGCCGGGCGTGTAGCTGGGGCAGTCCAGCGCGCCCCAGACGACCTCAGGCGCGACGGCGCCGTTGCGCTGGGGGACGTCCTCGCCGGCGACGAGCAGGGCGGCCGTGCACTCCTGGTGATCCGGCAGGGGGCCGAAGTCCACGCCCAGGCCGTCGGAGCGCTCCGGGCTGCAGACGTAGCAGCCGGCGAACAGCTCGGGCCGGCCGCGCCAGGCGTGGCGCATCGCCAGACGCGCCTCGTCGGGCGACGGGCGCACGGGCGGCTGCGGGAGCGGCTCGGGCGCCGCTCGCGCGGTGGCGACGACGAGCTCGCCGTACCGCAGGACGACGCCGCCCTCCTCGGTGTGCTCGACCTCCAGCGGTGTCTCGAGCGGGACCGGCGCGCGCAGCGCCACCTCGGCCGGTCCGTCGACGAAGCCCGCTGCGACCCCGCAGGCGTAGCCGCCGTTGGCGCTGGTCGTCGGGCCGTTGAAGCGGCGCCCGACGGTGACCCGCGTCACCAGGCGAAGGCGCCCGAGAGCCGATGCGTGGCCGGGCGGACGACCTCTGCGGGCCGCACGACGGGGCGCACGTAGCGGTGCTCGCCGACCGCGTCGCGCACGACGATGGCCGGCGGCTGCGGGAGGCGGAAGAAGAAGGAGGTGGAGGACATCGCAGGAACGACCCTCTCACCACGCGGTCCGGCGGTCGATGCGGCAGGCCTGCTTGTGCGGGGTACGGGAAGCCGTAGTGTGCGCGCGCCGCGTCCTCCGTAGCGTGCGCGCGCATGAGGAAGCTCGCCTCCGTCGTCGCCGGCCGCCGGACGAAGTGGTTCGTCATCGCCGCCTGGGTCGTCGCCCTGGTCGCGCTCGCGCCGCTGGGCGCGAAGCTCGCCGACGTCACCAGCGACGAGACGGCGAGCTTCCTGCCCGCGGAGGCGGAGTCCACCGAGGTCCAGGAGCTGCTCAAGGAGCGCTTCCCGGGCGGCGAGACGACGCAACGGGCATCGTCGTCTACCGCCGCGCCGGCGGCCTGACCGAGGCCGACCAGGCGCGCATCCGCCGCGACGCCGCGGCGCATCGACCGGGCGATCCCGGTGACGGCGCCGGCGGTCGTGCCGTTCACGCCGGGCGCGCCCGCCGACCTCGTCTCGCCCGCGCGGCGACGCCGCCTACTCGATCATCACGATCCCGCTGGACTTCGAGAACACGGCCGACTGGGGCAAGGAGGCGCGGGAGATCACGGAGCGACGGCCGGCCAGCCGGCCTCGAGGTCTACGTGACCGGCGACCTCGGGTGTTCGCCGACTTCGAGGAGGTCTTCGGCGACGCTCGACGCCAAGCTCCTGCTCGCCACCGTCGTGCTCGTGCTCGTGCTGCTCGGCGCGATCTACCGCGCGCCGCTGATCGCGCTCATCCCGATCGTCGTCGTCGGCCTGGCCTACCAGGTGGCCAGCGGCTTCATCTACCTGTACGCCGACGGCGGCGCGACCGTCAGCTCGAACTCGACGAGCATCCTCATCGTGCTGATGTTCGGCGTGGGCACCGACTACTGCCTGCTGCTCGTGAGCCGCTACCGCGAGGAGCTGCACCGCATCGAGGACAAGCACGAGGCGATGCAGCGCGCGCTGCGCCGCGCGGGCCCCGCGCTGCTGGCCAGCGGCTGCACGGTGATCGCCGCGATGCTCGTGCTGCTGCTCGCCGAGGGCGGCTCGACCAAGTCGCTGGGGCCGGTGTCGGCGATCGGCGTGGCCGCGCGTGCTGCTGGCCGGGCTCACGCTGCTGCCGGCGCTGCTGACCGCCGCCGGGCGGCGAGGCTTCTGGCCGCGCAGCGGCACCGTGGCGTGCAGGCCGCTGGAGGAGACTCGAGAGCCACCGCGGGCTGTGGCGGCGCTTCGGCGACGTCGTCCTGCGCCGGCCGGGGCTCGCGCTGGCGGCGACCACGGCGTTCTTCGCGTTCTGCTCGCTCGGGCCTCCTCGTCTACCAGGAGGACTACAGCATCGGCGGGTTCTTCAAGAAGGACGTCGAGAGCGTCGAGGGCTTCGAGGTGCTCGGCCGCTCGTTCCCGGCCGGCGCGCTGGGCCCGACGGCCGTCATCGTGCGCCGCGAGGGCGGCGCGGCGACCGACGCCGACGTCGCGGCTGCGCGCGAGCGCGTGCAGGGCATCGAGGGCGTCGCGCGCGTCAGCCCGCGAGCCCGTCCGATCGGAGGACGGCGCGGCTCGCGCGGATCGACGTCATCTTCCGCGACGACCCGTACTCAGACGCCGCGCTGGCTCGCGTCGACACCCTGCGCGAGCGGCTCGACGACGCTGCCGCCGGGGGTTGACGCGCTCGTCGGCGCGGGCAGCGCGGTGCAGGCGGACTTCAACGACGCGGCCGAGCGCGACCTCCGTGTGATCGTGCCCGTGGCGCTGCTCGTCATCGCGATCATCCTCGGCGTGCTGCTGCGCGCGGTCGTGGCGCCGATCGTGCTCATCGCGACGGTCGTGCGTCGTTCTTCGGCACGCTCGGGCTGTCGGTCTTCTTCTTCATCGAGGTGCTCGGCGACCGCGGCGTGGACGCGTCGCTGCCGACCTTCGCGTTCATCTTCCTCGTCGCGCTCGGCATCGACTACACGATCTTCCTCATGAGCCGCGTGCGCGAGGAGGCGAGGGTGCACGGCACCCGCGAGGGCGTCCTGCGCGCGCTGGCGGCCACCGGGCCGGTGATCACCAGCGCGGGCGTCATCCTCGCCGGCACGTTCGCCGTGCTCATGACGCTGCCGGTGACGTTCGCCTTCAACATCGGCTTCATGGTCGCCGTCGGGCATCCTGCTCGACACGTTCATCGTGCGCACGCTGATGGTCCCGGCGGCGGTCGAGCTGCTGGGCGACCGCATCTGGTGGCCGTCGACGGCCACCGGCGGCGGGCACGCGCTGCGCGAGCACGCCGAGCCGGAGCCGGAGCCCGAACGCGATGCCGTTGGCGAGCCGGCTGGCTGAGCCGACCGCCGTGCCGAGCCCCGAGGCCCGCATCCGCATCGCGCTGCGCTGGCGCGACATGGACATGCTCGGCCACCTCAACCAGTCCGTCTACCACGAGCTGCTGGAGGAGGGGAGGGCCGAGCTCTTCGGCGCCGTGCTCCCCGGCGGAGGCTTCCC
The DNA here is from genome assembly GCA_963840185.1 of uncultured Actinomycetes bacterium. Classification (GTDB taxonomy): domain Bacteria; phylum Actinomycetota; class Thermoleophilia; order Solirubrobacterales; family Solirubrobacteraceae; genus JAOPZW01. The sequence continues at coordinate 28,076 of CAWIXY010000006.1, forward strand.
GTTCGTCCTCGCCCGCGTCGAGCTGGACCACCTCGCCGAGATCCGCCACGACCACGGGACCGTGGAGGTCGTCGCGCGCGTGCTGCGGGTGGGCCGCAAGAGCGTGACCGTCGAGAACGAGATCCTCCTCGACGACGGGACGCCGGCGGCCACCGGGCGCGCGGTGCTGGTCGCCTGGGACGTCGCGGCGCGACGCTCGCGCCCGCTCACCGACGACGAGCGGGCCTCGCTGGGAGGGGCCTGAGGGCTCGCTCAGGCCAGGCCCTTGGCCCGCAGCTCGGCGCGAGCGGCGGGGGTCTTGCCGGGGTCGTCGATCCCCATGCCGCGCAGGACCGCGGCCTCCTTGGTGAACTGCACCTCGTCGTACTGCACGACCTCCACGCGGTTGCCCCACGGGTCGCGGAAGCTCAGCCCGCGGCCGGGCAGCACGAGCACGCCGGCTGCGTCCAGCGCGGCGCGCACCGCCGCCCGGTCGTCGACGACCAGCCCCAGGTGGCGCCCGTCGTCGGGCGGCTGCGCCCGCCCGGCCGACAGGGCGAGGAACTGGTCGCCGAGGTCGACGAAGGCCATCCGGTCGCCGACCCGGCCGCGCAGCTCGAGGTCCACCAGCTGGCCGTAGAACGCGAGCGCCTCGTCGACGTCGCCGACCTCGAGGGCCACGTGGTTGATCCCGATCGCGCGCGCCACGTGTCGACGACGGTACCGGCCGCGCTGCCTCCGCGGCAGCGCGAACAGCGGCGATGAGGGAAGCGGGTCGGTTCGCCGTGGCCCGCCGTTGGCGGAAGCGCGCACGGCTTCCACGCTTCAAGTCCTTCGGATGCTGTCAGGACTTGAGGTGGACGTCGAAGAAATCGAGGATCCGCCGCCGCGCGTCACGGGCCGACGGCTCGTGATAGTCGGCCGCGGCAAGCTTTGCGATCGCCTTGACCCAGAGCGGCAGCTCCGCGGGGGCGTGGTCGTTGAGGAAGCCGTGTCCCGCGTCGGGATACACCTTGATGTCGTGCTCGACGCCCGCCGCGGCGAGCATCGACTCGAGGCGATCGGGAACACGGCGCAATCCCGGCCACCGATCGTTCGCTCCGTAGCTGCCGACAATCGGGCAGACATCGGGCAGGGAGCGCTCGACCTCCTTGGTGGCGCCGCCGTAGTTGACGCTCGAGGCAGAGAAGCCATGCCGGCGGGGCGCCATCATCAGCGCGAAGTCGCCGCCCATGCAGAAACCGATCACGCCGACCTTGCCGGTGCAGCCGTCGTGCTCCGCCAGCCAGCGGCGCGTGGCATCGAGCTCGCTGAGCGGTCGCTCCCCGAGGCGAACCGTCGAGATCAGGCACCTGATCCGGCGGCCCCAGTGATAGAGGTTCGGTGCCAGCGCGACGTACTCCTCGCTCGCCAGCCAGTCCGCCTGATTGCGGACGTCAGTGCTCATCCCCAGGGCGTCGTGGATGACGACGACGCCCGGCCACGGCCCCTCACCCGCCGGCGTGGCAAGGTAGGCCGGCATCTCACCGCGAGGAGTGGGGATCTTCACCTCGGTCATCGGTCCTCGAAGGATCTCGCGACCAGATGGTCGCAGTAAGGCGGCCTAGGTCAGGTCGCGACTCTGCAGGAGGGCCGCGCTGGCGCCGGAGAGGGCCGCGATCCAGCCCAGCAGGACCACCAGGGCGACGCCGGGGGCCAGGAGGTCCGCGTCCTCGACGCCGCTGTCGCCCTCGATGAAGGCGGTCGGGGCGGCCACCAGCGGGCCGAAGCGGCCCACGGAGGGGGCGAGGGCGAGGATCGCGGGCTCGACCGCGAAGGCCGTGATCAGCACGAGCACGACCGCGACCGCCTGGTTGCGCACGATCCCGCCGAGGCCCACGCCGAGCGCGCCGAACAGCGCGGCGAGCACGAGGTTGCGCCACACGAGGTCGGCCAGGTCGCCGAGCTCGAGCGTCTCCTCGCCGCGACCGGAGAGGATCGCGGTGGCCACGGCCATGCACAGCAGGTTGACCAGCAGCGACAGGGCGACGCCCGCCGCCGCGTAGGCCAGCAGCTTCGCCGCCAGCAGCCGCAGGCGGTTCGGCGCCGCGAGCACGGTGCTGGTGATCGTCCGGTGGCGCCACTCCCCGGACATGCCGATCACGCCCAGCAGCAGGATGAAGAGGCCGCTGGTGTCGACGATCACGAAGCTGCGCACGTCCTCCTCGGTGAGGTCGTTGCTCAGCGCCGCCGACAGGCCGCTGATGAGCAGGCCGATCGCCGCCGCCGACCCGGCCAGCGCGATGAAGGTCCGCGTGGTGCGCAGCTTGAGCAGCTCCGCACGCAGGACGGCGCTCATCCCTCCTCCCCGGTGAGCTCGAAGAACGCGTCCTCGAGCGAGCGCGAGCGCGCGTACAGCTCGAACAGCGTGATGCCCTCCTCGCCGGCAGCCCGGCCCACCGTCTCGGGGCCGGTGCCGTGGACGAGCAGCGCGCTGGGCTCGGCCGGCTCCACGCGCAGCCCGCGTGCGGCCAGCGTGCGGGCCAGGCGCTCGGCGTCCGGGCTGCGCACGAACGTGGCCGCGCCGTCGGCGCCGCCGAGGACCTCGGCGATGGGGCCCTGGGCGCGCAACCTGCCGCGGGCGATGACGACCACCTCGTCGGCGCTCTGGGCGACCTCGGCCAGCACGTGGCTGGAGACGAGCACCGCGCGGCCCTCGCTGGCCTGGTGGCGCATGAGGTCCCGCAGCCAGCGGATGCCCGGCGGGTCGAGGCCGTTGGCCGGCTCGTCGAGCACGAGCACCTCCGGGTCGCCGAGCAGCGCCGCGGCGAGCGCGAGACGCTGGCGCATGCCCAGCGAGTAGCCCTTCACCAGGCGGTCCGCCGCGTCGGCGAGCCCGACGATCCTCAGCACCTCGTCGACGCGCCCGTCGGGGTGCTCCCCCGCGGCCGCCAGCACGCGCAGGTGGTTGCGGCCGCTGCGCCCCGGGTGGAAGCTCGCGTCCTCGAGCACCGCACCGACCCGGCGGCTGGGCGCGTCGAGCTCCTCGTAGGGCTTCCCGCCGAACGTCGCCGACCCGCTGGTGGCCTTCACGAGCCCCAGGAGCGCGCGCAGCGTCGTGCTCTTGCCCGCGCCGTTGGGCCCGAGGAAGGCGGTCACGTGACCGGCCTCGACGCGGAAGGAGAGGTCGCGGACGGCCTCGACGGTGCCGAAGCGCTTGGTCAGGGACTCGATCTCGACGGCGGCCACGGCTGCATGGTGTCGGGTTGGGCAGCCAAGCGCCGCGCCGGTCAGGCGGCGAGGGGGCGCGCGGGGCGGGGGAGGGCGAGCGCCTCGGCCAGCAGCTCGTAGGAGCGCCGGCGCGCACCGTGGTCGTGCGTGATGGTCACCGCGATGACCTCTTCGGCGCCGTACTCGCGGGCGAGCGTCTCGAGGCCGGCGCGCACGGTCTCGGGCGAGCCGGTGATCGCGCGGCGCCCGGGGGAGCCCTCCGGCGCGCCCTTGCCCTCGGCCTCCAGGAAGCGCAGGGCCTCCTCGACGGGCGGGACGGGCACCAGCGTGCCGCGACGCAGGAGGGTCATCATCATGCGGCTGCTGGCGGCCAGGCGCCGCGCCTCCTCGTCGCTCTCGGCGCACACCACCCAGGCGCCGACCGCGAGGACCGGCGCGGGGAGGCGCCCGACGTCCTGGAAGCGCTCCCGGTAGGCGTCTGCGATGGTCGCGCCGCGGGGGTTGATGAAGTCCGCGAAGGCGTAGGGGAGGCCCAGCTCCGCCGCCCACAGCGCGCTCTGCGGCGAGGAGCCCAGCAGCCACGGCTCCGGCGTCTGGGGCCGGCCGGGGAGGGTGCCGGCCAGCCGCGCGAAGGGATGGTCGGGAGGCATCCGGTCCTCGAGCAGCGCCAGCAGCTCCGCGAGCTGCTGCGGGAAGTCGTCGGGCGCTGCCTGGCGGCGGTCGCGCTGCAGCGCCAGGGTGGTGAGCGGGTCCGTGCCCGCCGCGCGGCCGATGCCGAGGTCGATGCGGCCGGGGTACAGGCCGGCGAGCAGGCTGAAGCTCTCGGCCACCTTGAGCGGGCTGTAGTGCGGGAGCATCACGCCGCCGCTGCCGACGCGGATGCGCGAGGTCGCCGAGGCGATCGGACCGACCAGCGCCTCGGGGCTCGGCCCGGCCAGCGACGGCCCGCCGTGGTGCTCGGCCACCCAGTAGCGGTGGTAGCCGAGCTCCTCCGCCAGCCGGGCGAGGTCGATCGTGTTGGCCAACGCCTGCGCGCCCGTCGACCCCTCGCTGATCGGAGACTGGTCCAGCACGCTGAGGCGCAGGTGGCTCACGCCATCGACGGTAGCGCCTGGCGCAGCGCCGACAACGGGCGGGGGCCTTGACTTCAAGCGTGCTTGAGGTTGTAGCCTGGGGCGCATGAGCACGACGCTGACGGCAAGCAGGCAGATCACCGATGAGGTCGGGTCCTGGCCGGGCGTGGAGTCGGGCGTCGGCAGGCGGGGCGAGTTCGCCTTCACGCTCGGGCGGCGCGAGATCGGGCACCTGCACGGCGACCACGCCCTGCACATCGGCTTCCCCAAGGCGGTCTGGGCGGAGCTGTTCGAGCAGGGCCGCATCGACTACCACCCGGTGTTCCCCGGCAAGCCGGGCTACGCGTCGCGGCGCATCGAGACGCAGGACGATGTCCGCGACGTGATCGCGCTGCTGCGCCTCAACTACGAGCGCGCCGTCTCGACCCACGGCCTGCCGGACTCCGGCTGAGCGGGTCGAACGACGCCGCCGGCGGTCGAGCGGGCCGTGCCGGCGTCCGGCGTGGCAGACTCCGCGTGAGCGGTCGTGCCCTTCCGGGCTCGGCTCCTCACTACACCCGACCGGAGTCACCCGCATGATCGGTTTCATCGTCGCCGGCCTCATCATCGGCCTGCTTGCCCGCCTGCTGCTGCCCGGCCGTCAGAAGATCGGCCTGCTCTGGACGCTCGTGCTCGGCGTCCTGGGGTCGGTCGTCGGCGGCGTGATCGCCAACCTGATCGGCACGGGCGACATCTGGGAGCTCAACGTCATCGGCTTCATCGTGGCCGTGCTCGCCTCCGTCGCGCTGCTGAGCGTCGCCGAGCGCTCCGGGCTCGGCGCGGGCGACCGGCGCGAGCAGCTCGACCGCTGAAGCCACCCACGGCCGGCGGCGCGGCCACCAGCCGGGCACGGCTCGCCGGTAGTCCGCGTACTGCCGTCCGTAGCGCGCCGCCAGCGTGGGCTCCTCGTAGAAGCGGACGAAGGCGGCGACCGCGGCGCTGAACGCGGCGGCGTAGGCGAGCAGGCCCGGACGTCCGAGGATGAGCGCCTGCCCGGCGATCGTGGCGCCGACCGCGAGGTACATCGGGTTGCGGACGAAGCGGTAGAGCCCGCCGACGACGAGCCGCTCCGGCGGCGCAACGGGCGCGGGCGTGCCCAGCCCCTCGAGCGCAAATCGCGCGAAGGCGTGCAGCAGCACCGCGACGCCGGCGACGACCAGGGCGATGCCCGCCAGCTGCAGCCCCGTCCACGTCGCGCGCGTTTCCCAGCCGGTCAGCGCCCACGGGACGAGCCCGGCGGCCACGCCCGGCGCGACCACCAGGAAGGCGAGGCTGCCGAGAGCCGCGCGAAGCCGGGACATGGCCGGGGGCGCGGCCCGGGCGTCAGTGGTGGGCAGGCTCCAGGACGTCGGCCTGCGCCCGGCTCACCATGATCTCGCCGCCGATGACGCCGAGGCGCTCGACGCCGAAGTCCGTGAGCTCGTCGGCGACCCACTCGGCCGCCAGCTCGTTGGACGCCTCCGCCTGCGCGGCCTCGGCGAAGACGGTCACCGCGGCCACCGTCCGCTCGCCGGTCCGCGCCACCTGGTAAGCGATGAAGCCGGGCTCCTGTGCGAACGCCTCGGCCAGATCGCGGTCCACGCGGTGCAGGGCGTCGTCGACCGAGCCACTGGTGACCCGGTAGGTCCGGATGCTCATGTGCACGGCCCGGCTCCTTTCGTCACGTGCTTGCAGACGGACGCTACGCCTCGCGCCGCCGCGCGCCAAGTCGTCGCTGGTTCACATAATCGGCGTTATCGAGCATTGCGTTCGCTCACCCGCGCACGACGGTGATCGGGCAGGTCGGCCCCGGCGCCCGCGCGAGCCGCGCGTCGGCGGTGAGCAGCCCGCACGCCAGCGCTTCGGCCAGCGCGACGTAGGTGGCGTCGTACGCGGTCAGGTTGTCGCGCAGCACCCAGATCCGGCCCAGCAGACCAACCGCTGCGAACCGGCGCACGCCGAGCCGTCGCCAGCCGGTGAGCGCCGCCCGGGCGTCGTCGGCACCGACGCGGCCGCGGAGCACCTGCGCGCGCAGCGCGTGCGCGACCTCGCTGTCGGCCAGGTGCGGGACGGCGACGTCCTCGGTGGCAAGCGAGTGCCGCGCGTCGCCTTCGTTCAGCAGCGCCAGCACCGCGGCGGACGCGTCGAGGACGATCACCGCGTCGCGCGGCCCGCCTCGAGATCGCCGACCACGTCTGCCGCCGGCACGCCGAGGTCCGGAAGCCCGTCGAGCAACGCGAGGTTGTCGGCGCGCCGCGCGGCCTGCGTCAGCTCCCTCACGGCGAACGAGGACACCGACAGCCCCTCGCGGGCGGCCAGCGTCGCGAGCCGCTCGCTGACGTCGTCGGGGACGTTGCGCAGGTAGAGCGTTCTCATGTCGCATGATGCTAGCAATGTGCGAGCACCCCGCACGCGTCATCGGGGCGTGACGACAACCAGGCGGGCGAGCTCGGTCGGCCGGGTGCGGCCGCGCAGCGTCGCCTCGCCGTCCAGCGACCAGTGCCGCGCCTCCTCCGGGCCGGCGGCGCGGACCATCACCGCGCTCGCGAGCACGCGGCCCGGCTCGCGCCTGGCGAGCTCCGTGAGGCGTGCGGCCTCGTTCACCGGGTCGCCGATGACGGTGTACTCGAACCGCGTCTCGGAGCCGACGTGGCCGGCCACCGCCTCGCCCGACGACACGCCGATCGCGGCGTCCAGGCCGACCTCGGCTTGCAGGGCCTGCAGCCGCGCGCGCAGCTCACGCGCCGTGGCGAGCGCGACGGTCGGGTGGTCGGGCTGCTCGCCCGGCGCCCCGAAGACGCACAGCGCGGCGTCGCCCTCGAACTTGTTGACCAGCCCGCCGTGACGCTCCACCACCTCGACCACGACGGTGAAGAAGCGGTTGAGCACCGCGACCACCCGCTCGGGCGGCTCGCGCGCGGCGAGCGACGTCGAGCCGATCACGTCGACGAAGAGCACGCTGATGCGCCGCGCCTGGCCACCCAGTTCGACGCCGCGCTCGAGCGCCTCGCGCGCCACGTCGGCGCCGACCTGCCGGCCGAACAGGTCCCGCAGCCGCTCCCGCTCGCGCAAGCCCTCCGCCATCGCGTTGAAGCCCGCCTGCAGCCGTCCGACCTCGCTCGCGTCGTCGACCGTCACGGCGGTCGTCAGGTCGCCCGCGGCCACGGCGTCCATCGCGCTGCGCACGGCGCGGACCCGCTCTGTGACGGCGCGTGCCGCCAGTGTCAGCGCGAACGCGCCCACGACGAGCGCGAGGGCGACGACGAAGGCGATCGGGCCCGTCGGATCGCGCGGCTCGTCGGCCACCGCCAGCAGCAGGATGCCGATCAGGGGCACGCCGGCGACGAGCAGCCAGGTGAGCAGGATGCGCGGTCCGACGCCCAGCGTCCCGGCCTCCGAAGGCGGCGACGACGACAGCGCGAGCGCCACGACCGGCCGCATCTGGCGCTCGATGACGAGGTACACCGCGGCCGACGTCATCAGCCCGCCCAGGGCGATGCTCGCCGCCACCTCGAGCCCGTCGATCACGGAGCCCTCGGAGTTGAGCGCGCCGAACAGCACCGCGGCCAGCCCCCAGGTCGCCGCCTGGAACACCATCCCGCGCGCGGGCTGGCGCAGGACGTGGTCGCGCTCGCGCTCGCCCGCCCGGCGGCCGGACGCGGCCCACGCCGCCAGGTCTCGGCGCAACAGCCTCGAGGCCGCCAGGCCACAGGCCGCGGTGTACGCGACCACGAGCACCAGGTTGAGCTCGTCGCTCGGGCCACCGCTCCCCTGCCGGAACACGAAGTTCAGGTAGACGAAGACGACGGCGGCGCCGGCCGCGTTGATGGCCGTCCCCGAGGCGACCAGGCGCGTCGCGAGGTGCTCGGGGTGCACGCGGCCACCGGACCGGTCAGGCGAGCGGCTGGGGCGTGCGGCGCGCCGGCCGCCGGCCGCCGCACACCGCGGTGTCGAGCTCGTCGAGGGCGTCGCGGACCGCGTCGAGGATCGGCCAGGCGTCGCCGGCCTGCTCGCGATCGGCGACGATCCCGAAGTCGACGCCGTCGCGGTAGCTCATGCAGGTCATGTTCAGGCCCGCGCCGTCGGAGATGACGGACACCGGGTAGTTGGCGAGCAGCTTCGCGCCGGCGCAGAACAGCGGCGTGCGCGGGCCGGGCACGTTGGAGATGACCAGGTTCAGGACCGGGCGCATGGCGTTCGCGGCGCCCAGGCGCAGCGCCGCACGCGACGCGCGGGCGTGGACCGCAGGCGGGATGAACTGCGTCGCGTCCTGCAGGAGCTCGGCCGGCAGGGCGCCGTGGCGCTCCTTGGCGCTGCGCAGCACCTCGTGGGCGCGCAGCAGCCGGGCCTGCGGGTCGGGCTCGTCGGTCGGGATCGGCGCGAGCATCATGCTGACGCGGTTGCCGAACGTCCCGCTCTGCTCGCGCGTGCGCACCGACACCGGGATCATCGCCACCAGCGGCTCGTCGGGCAGCTCGTCGCGCTGCAGCAGCCATGCGCGCACCGCGCTGGCGCAGGTGGCCACCACGACGTCGTTGACCGTGACCCCCAGCGCGTTCTTGATCGCCTTGATGCGGTCCAGCGAGACCGTGCCGAACGCGAAGCGCCGGTGCGCGGAGACGCGGCCGTTGAACACCGTCCGCGGGACGGTGGTGCTCGGGCGCTCGAGGACGGCCCCGTCCCCCACGCCGAGGGCGCGGCGCGCGACGTCGGTCACGCGCCCGACCGCGCCCATGCCCGGCAGCGCGGCCACGCCGGGGAAGTCGGCGATGTTGAGCCCCATCGTCGGCAGCGCGCGCAGTGCGCGGAGCTGCTGGCGCGGGATGCCCAGCGCCCCGCGCCCGAGCATCTCGAGCTGGCCCGGCACGCGCTCCCCGCGGTGCTCGCCGGCGGGCGGCGGGACGTCGCGGCCCTCCGGGCTCGGGTCGAGCAGCAGGCCCAGGATCTCGGCTCCCGACACCCCGTCGACGGCAGCGTGGTGGATCTTGGTGAGCATCCCGACGCGCCCCTCGGGCAGGCCGTGGATCAGGTACAGCTCCCACAGCGGGCGCGTGCGGTCCAGCGGTCGCGCGAAGATCCGCGCGACCGTCTCGGCGAGCTGGCGGTCCGTGCCCGGTGGCGGGACCGCGCTCTCGCGGATGTGGAAGTCCAGGTCGAAGTCGGGATCCTCGACCCAGTAGGGATGGTCGAGGTCGAACGGCACGGCGACGAGGCGCCAGCGAAAGGGCCGCAGCAGGTGCAGCCGCTCGCCGACCACGCGGCACAGGTCCGCGGCGTTCAGCGTGCCGCCCGGAGCCGTCGACGGGTCGTAGATCGCCAGGCCCCCGACGTGCCCGGTCACGCGCGCGCTCTCCATGGCCAGGAACTGCGCGTCGAGGCTCGTCAGCTGCCGCATGGGTCTCTCCCGGTGGTCGTCGTCGCCGTGAACCTATCCCGTGACGGCGTCGAACGCGGACGGGTAGGTGACCAGCCCGCGCGCCTGCGGACGGTAGGCCGGCAGCCGCCGCGCCATCCACGCCTCGGCGGGCACCTCCCATGGTGCCGTGACGCCGAGCGCGGCGGCCGGCTCGAAGCCGAAGCGCGGGTAGTACCCGGGGTGACCGAGCACGACGACGAGCGGGAACGCCGTCCGCTCCGCGCGCTCCAGCCCGTCCTCGATCATCCGCGAGCCGACGCCGCGGCGCTGCCACTGCGGCAGGACGGCCATCGGGGCGAGCGCCAGGACGTCATGACCGGAGGCCAGGCGGGCCCGGCTGAAGAACAGGTGCCCGACCAGCTCGCCCTCGCTCCCGATGGCCACGAGGCACAGCTCCGGCACGTGCGCCTGCGCCGCCCGCAGCGCGTCGACGAGGTCCGCCTCGCCGGAGCCGGCGCCGAAGGCGCGCTCGAGCACGTGACGCGCCGCGTCGTGATCCGCAGGCACCTCGGGTCGGGTCGTGGTCACGCTCACCTCACCTCGGGGCGAGGCCGGCCGCGATGTGCTCGAGCTCGGCCGGCGTCCCGCTCATGATCGCACGGGCGTGCTCGGTCACCGCCTCGATCGGCCAGTCCCACCAGGCCGCGCGCACGAGCCGCTCGACGTCGGCGTCGTCGTAGCGCGTGCGCACGACGCGCGCCGGGTTGCCGGCCACGATCGCGTACGGGGGCACGTCGGTGCTCACGACGCTCGCGGCCGCGACCACGGCGCCGTGGCCGATGCTGACGCCGGGCAGCACCAGCGCCTGGTAGCCGAGCCAGACGTCGTGCCCCACGATCGTGTCGCCGCGACTGGGAGCGCTGAGCACGAGGTCCATCGTGCCGTCCCACGGCGGGCCGAAGATCCCGAACGGGAAGGTCGACGGCCCCAGGTCGGCGTGGTTGGCCCCGCCCATCAGGAACCGCACGCCGGCGGCGATCGCGCAGAACCTGCCGATGACCAGCCGCTCCGGACCGAACGCGTAGAGCACGGCGTCGCGCTCGAAGTCCAGCGCGCGATCGGGGTGGTCGTAGTAGGTGTAGTCGCCGACCTCGATCGTGTGCGCGCGCACGAGCGGCTTGAGGAAGACCACGCGCTGCTGCCCGGTGACCGGGTGCACGACGCCCGCGTCGGGCGCGCCGCGGCCGCTCACGGGACGATCACGTGTCGCGGGTCGGGCTTGCCGTCCGCCGGTGCCTGGCTGTAGTCGCCGAACGGCCCGTCGCGCTCGGCCACGGCGGCGGGGACGCCATCGCGGGCGGCGCGCTCGATGAAGCGCTCGGCGTCCGGCGTGTTGCGCATCAGGCCGTCGAGGATCGGACCCAGCGTCTGGGTCGCGGCCAGGCCCATCTGCTCGTAGGCCTGGTTGACGATCAGCTTCATGGCCGCCAGCTGCGACGCCGGGATCGAGGCCAGCTCCTGCGCCCGGCGACGGACCGTCTCCTCCAGCTCGGCGAACGGCACGGCCTCGTTCACGAGCTCGACGCGGGCGGCCTCGGCCCCCGACAGCGCCCGGCCCGTGAGGGCGAGCTCCTTGGCCCGCGTCAGGCCGAGGCGGTACAGCCACATGCCCGAGAGGTAGGCGCCCCACATGCGGGAGTACGGGGTGCCGATGCGGGCGTCCTCGCTGGCGATGACGAGGTCGGCGCACAGGGCGAAGTCCGACCCCCCGCCCACGCACCAGCCGTGGACCTGGGCGATCACGGGCTTTGGCGAGCGCCACACGCTCATGAACTTCTGGGTCGGGGCCAGCGCGGGCGCGGTGGCCCCGATGAAGTCCTTCCCCGGGTCCCAGCGACCGTCCGTCGTGATCCCGGCGTCCCAGTGGTGGAAGCCGCCGCCGAAGTCGTAGCCGGCGCAGAACGCCCGGCCGGCGCCGCGGACCACGATGACTTTCACGCCGGGATCGCGCACCGCGGCGGTCACCGCCGCCTCGACCTCGTCGGGCATCGGCGGCACGATGGTGTTGAGGGCCTCGGGGCGGTTGAGCGTGACGGTCGCGACCTGCTCCGCCACGCCGTACAGCAGCGTCTCGTAGGGCATGGCTCACCGTAACCTCCCGGTGGCGACACCCGTTGCAACCGGTGATGCGCCGGCCCGGTTCAGCATCGGCGCTCGCGCTGCTCGTCCTGGCGCTCCTCGTCGCGGCGCCCCCCGCGGCGACGGCGGCCGAGCTCGAGCCCGTGCCCGCCGCGCGCCCGGCCGAGGCGAGCCGCATCTCCGCCGCCGCGCTGGCGAGCGTCGCCGCCCTGCAGCGCGACGACGGGCGGTTCAGCGACCCGACGGGCCGCGTCGTCGGGTCCAGCGGGCTTCCGACGCTGGCGTGGGCGGCGCTGCACGCCGACGGCGAGGGCGCCGCCGAGCGCCTCGCCCTGGCCCGCCGGACCCTCGCCCGCGGGTCGGGGGCAACGGTGATCCTGCGCTGGCCGCTGGCGATGGCCGTCGCCGACGGGCTGGCGGAGCTGCCCGCCGACGACCGCTCCGAGCTGCGCGGCCGGGTCGCGTCGTGGGCGACGCTGAAGGCGGCGGGGATCGCCGACCGCTGCTACCGCCGGTCGGACTGCTTCAACAACTACAAGCTCGTCGACGCGGTGCTGAACCTCGAGCTGGCTCGCTCGGGCGTGCACAGCGACCAGCCCGGCACGCGCCTGCAGGACCCGGCCGCGCTGCGCCGCCGCGCGCTGGGCTGGCTGGACAGCGCGCTGCCCGCGGTCGCCCCGCCGACCGCGACGGTGGCCATTCCCGGCCGGCGCACCGAGCAGGCGACCGTGCTCAGCGATCCTGGAGCCCTGCCGCTGGCCTACCACGCGCTGTGCACGGCGTGGGCGGTCCGGGCGGTGCGGCTGGCCGGCCCGCAGGCGTCGCCCAAGCTGCGCCTGGCCGCGCGCCGGGCGCTGTGGGGTCTCGTCGGCCTCACGGCGCCCGACGGCGAGGTCTCCTGGTCGGGCCGCGGGCAGGACCAGGCCTGGACGCTCGCCGCGGCGCTCTACGCCGGCGCCGCGGGCAGCGCGCTGTTGCGGGGCTGGACCACTACTACTCCGTCGTCGGCAGCACGGGGCTGGCGGCGACGTTCCTGGAGCTCGCGCGCGACGAGCTGCCCGACCCCGCCGCCCCTCGCCTCGCCCTCCCCTCCGAGCTCGACCGCGCGACCTTCGCGGACCCGCTGCGCACCGGGCTGCTCGCCCGGCGCACCGGCCGCTCGTGGCTCGGCGTGCGGCTGCGCCGCGACCACCCCTTCGATCCGCGCCAGGACTTCGGGCTGGTCCGGGCGCTACGCCGCCACGCAGACGGCTGGCACGAGGAGCGCCCGGCCCGCCCCGCGCCGGTCTCGCGCCGCGGCCGTTCGGCGCAGCGCGTCCCGAGCGCCGGCCCGCTGCTGCTCGCCGGCGGACGCACGCTGTGGCCGCGCGCGACGTCCTGGCGCCCCGTGCGCGGCGGCGTCGAGCTGACCGGCGAGTACCGCTCGCGCGCAGGGCACCGCAGGGCGGCGCGCTGGCGCATCACCGCGTCATCGGCCGGGGCGGCGCTGTCGCTCGGGTGCTCGCGCGGCGCCACGCTGGCGACGACCGAATGGTTGCCGCGCCGGGGGACGCTCGTGCGCGGCGAGCGCTTCCTGTCGCGCGCCGGCTACCGGCTGCGCCTGTCCACGCGCCCCCGCGCGCGCACGCTGTCCACGGCCTACGCCAACGCGCGCCAGCCGAGCCTGGCTGCCGTCCGCCTGAGCATCCCCTGCCGGCGGTCGTGGATCACGGTGCGCTGGACGGGCGGCGCGCTGGCCGGTGGCTAGCGGCCACCGTCGCGCTGCTGATCGCGGCGCTCCTCGAGCGCGTCGAGGCGCTCCTCGAGGCGCTCGGTGCGCTGCTTCTCGCGCTCCTCGAGCGCATCGAGCTCGGCCGCGCTCGTCGGCCCGATGCGGGCGGTGACGGCGATGATCACGACGGCGACGATGGTGAGCGCGACGAGCAGCGAGCCGACGAGCTGGCGCCCCTCAGGCATCGGCGAGGAACTCGCCCGCCGAGGTCAGCCAGGTCAACAGCAGCAGCACGAACACCGACGTCCCGAGCAGCGGCAGGAAGCGCCCGGCCGCGTGGAAGCGCCGCAGCACCGCGATCTTGGCCGCGAGCACGGCCAGCAGCGCCGTCGCCGCCGCGATGTGGGCAGTCGCGCCGTCCTCGAAGCCGAAGTAGCCAGCGCACATCGCCGCCACGACGACCAGAAGCACGACGATCGCGTCGCCGGACGCGCGATGAGCCTTCGACGCGGGCCCCGGGGCCAGGAACCGGGGCCGGAGCTTGCCGTAGCCGACCGCGATGAGCACGAGCTGGTAGAGGGCCAGCGCCAGCGCGACGGAGGCCAGCACGACCTTGACCTCGGTCGGGTTGCCGCGCGTCAGCGTCTCGATCAGGTCCTCCATCGGGTGCGCGCCGCGAGGCTAGCGGACGCGTCGACTAGAACCCGCCGGCGTCGCCGCCGCCGCCGAAGTCCCCTCCACCGAAGCCGCCGCCGCCGACGTCGCCTCCGCCGTAGTCGCCTCCGCCGGCGTCGGCCGTCTCGCCGCCGCCCTCCGACTCGCCGCCGCCCTCGCTCTCGCCCTCGCCCTCGCCGCCCAGCTCGTCCATGAGGGACTGCGCGACCAGCGTCCCGGCGAACGCGGCCGCGAAGCTCCCGAGCAGCGTGCCGCCGATCCCCATGCCCATGCCCGT
>CAWIXY010000007.1:0-26625 GCA_963840185.1 uncultured Actinomycetes bacterium
CTCGCGATGATGTCACCCGTAGAGGGCGCGATGGTAGGGAGAACCCGAGATGGCACGGCGACATCCGGCTGGCCCTACCCCGCTCTCAGGCCTGCCCGACGCAGACCTCCGGCCCGTGGGTATGGGCCAGCGGCCCGGCGCACGGAAGAGTGGCTGCCATGGAACTCCGCCACCTCAGGTACTTCGTCGCCGTCGCCGAGGAGCTGCACTTCCGCAGGGCGGCGGAACGGCTGCACGTCGCGCAGCCCGCGGTCAGCGAGCAGGTGCGCAAGCTGGAGCAGGAGCTCGGTGTCAGGCTGTTCGACCGCACGCAGCGCCGGGTGTCGCTCACCGCCGGCGCCGCGATGCTCGAGGAAGCGCGGCGTGTCCTGCGCCACGCGAACGTGGCGCAGCAGGTCGCCCGCAGCACCGCCGAGCGTGCCACGATGCGGCTGCGGATCGGGTACCTGGCCGATTCGCTGCCGGGGAGCGTGCCCCGCGCGCTCCGCCAGGTGGTCGCCTCGGCCCCGGCCGTGGAGGTCGACCTCGAGACCGGCCCCGCCATGCGCCTCATCGAGGACCTCCGGGCGCACCGGCTCGACGCCGTCGTCACCGCCCTGCCGGCGCCGACCGCCGGGCTGCGGACGACGCTCCTGTCCGAGCAGCGAGCCGTCGCCGTCCTGCCCGCGGGCCATCCGCACGCGGTGGCGCCGGCCGTGGATCTCGAGCGGCTCGCTCCCGAGCGCCTGGTGATCCTCCCGCGCGAGGCCAACCCGGCCTTCCACAACGCCGTCGTCGCGATGTGCCGCACCGCCGGCCTCGCGCCGACGCTGATGGAGACCGCCGAGCCGCGCGTCGAGCACGCGCTGCTCAGCGTCGCGACCGGCGGCGGCATGGCCCTGATCCCCGAGTCGGCGGCCGAGCGCTACGCCGCGCCCGGCATCCGCTTCGTGCCGCTCGAGAACGACGAGCCCGCCTTCCAGACCGCCGTGGTCACCCACCCCGACGCGGACAGCCTGGCGCTGCACAGCTTCCTGCGCGCGGTCTCGCGCGCCGAGCGCCTCCGAGCGGTCAGCCCCGCGCCGCCGGCCCACGCGGTCGCCGCCTGACGCCCGAGCGCAGGCGCGCGTTCATCGCCGGCTGAGTGGCGAGCGCGGCCGCGGCCGCGGGCACCTTCCAACACGCCTGTGCCGGTCCGGGGCGACGAGGGTGCCCCGATCCTGGGCCCGCTCCTCCGAGCACCGACGCCGCGCACATCCGGCTCTCGCGGGCGGCTGGGCGCGTCGACAAGAAGCGCGACACCTTCCCCGGCAAGATGCCGGGACCGCCGCGCCGCGAACGCCGTCCGGTCGCCACAGGGAATCGGTGCCGGACTCCTGCAGCCACCGGATCGACGACAGCGGCCAGTCAAGGCGGCGGGAGGCAGCGTCCACGTCGTCGACTCGCGGAACCTCCGGCGGCGACCCACGATGGGGAGGGGGCGCCCACCCCGCGCTCGCCGCGCCGCTGTCCTGACCTATGGTTGCTATGCGACCAAAAGGCAGGACGGCCGCTCCAGCGCGGGGATCGATCGCCGCCGCGATCGTCGACATCGAACCCGGGCGGCATGCGCGAGATGCACCGGCACCCCACCGCCGACGGGACCAGTGACCACTACGCCGACGTGTCGCGGGACCGGCGGACATCGCGGCACGTCCGAAGAAGAAGCCGCACGACGCTGATCGTGCAATGAGCTGCGCGCCAGCTGAGCTGCCCGCGGACTTCGTGAACGGTTGACGAGGCGTCCGGCCTCCGACGGAACGTGCGGTCTGCGACGACAGACCCGCCGAAGGAGGCCGGACATGGAGGACGGTAGGTGCAAGCTCGGCTTGCAGGGCCGCCTTGAGCTGGTGAGGTTGGTCGAGAGGGGATCGACGTTGAGGGCGACCGCGGCCGCCCTCGGCGTTGCGCCGACCACGGCGCATCGGTGGCGGCATCGCTGGCGCGCCGCCAGCCCCAGGAGCGCCGGTCTCGAGCGTGTTTGCGCACACGTTCGTCGCGGCCCAGGTCGTGTCCGTGGGCGCTCAGCCCTGGAAGGTGCTCAAGCGTCACGGCGTCTTCGCGACAACGCCGCACCTAGCGCCCGCAGACCGGCCGCCGCTATGAGTGGACGAGGCCGGGGCGCTGTGCACATCGACGCCTTTGCGCTACCGAAGCGGTGCCGAGGCTGACCAGAGCAGGGGTGGCCTGCTCGCCGCGACGTCGTGCTTGGTCGCCCTGTTCTCGGACGACCTGGTGCGGGCCGTGGTCGTTCCCGTTCGCCGCTCCAGCGGGCGTCCAACACGATGGGGAGCCCGCTGGAGGCCAGCCGGGACGAGCTTCACCGGCTCGGCGAGGAGCAGTCCGCGCACGGCGCGTTGCCACGCTCGTCGCACAGACGACGTCAGCCGCGGATGTATTCGAGACCGTCACCCGCGAGGTCGGGCTGCGACCCGTCGCCGACCTCGCGCGTCTGGAGCGCTACGAGCCGGACGGCACGGGGACCGGTGTCGCCAGTTGGTGCAAGAGCGAGGATCACGACCTGGCCGTCGGCACGAAGCGATCTGTCTCACTCGAGCTCGCGCGGCGGGCGCTCGAGGGCGAGACCGGACCGGGCGCCGCCCGAGCTCCTAGCGCCGTTTCACCTGGCCGGCGCGAGCGAGACCGCCGGTGGCTTCGGCACCTGCACGAGCGTGCCGTGGGCGCAGACGCGGCGGATCTCTGTGACGCGGGGAGTGAGCATGGGATCTCCTTGGGAGGTGGTTCGTGTGCGGGGGTTCGTGGTCGTGGGCAGTGGGATGACCGGGCAGGCCTGACCGGCGTCGCCGCCGGCGAGCTGCCTGGTGAAGGTCGGTGGGAGCGCCGTGGCCCTGTGCGCGAGCACCGTGACGGCGCGCACGAGCTCGGTGGGGTCCGCGTGCTCGAGCAGCAGGCCCCTGGCTCCGGCACGAAGCGCCCGGAGGATGCGGTCGTCGTCCTCGGACCCCGCCAGGAGCATCACGGCGGTCCCGGGCCGGGTGAGGATGTCTCGCGTGGCTCCGCACGCAGCCGAGGCCCGGCAGATGCACGTCGAGCACGACGACGTCGGGCCGGGTCCGGCGGCTGAGGTCGACGACCTCCTCGCCGCTTCCGGCCTCGCCGACGACGCTGATGCCGCCCGCGCGCTCGAGCAGGACGCGAACACCGGCACGTGTCACCGCATGGCCGGCGGCGACGGCCACGCTGATCGTCCGGGTGGCGCGCCTCGTCCCACGCACGAGGGTCAGCCTGCGATGCGGGTCTCGCTCCCTGGCGTCGAACGTCGGTGCGAGCGCGATAGCTGACATGCGAGCACTCTCCCGCGAACGACCGTCCAGCCACATGCGGTCCGGCACGACATCGGGCTCCGAACAACCCGACCGTGGTGTCGGGCTGGCCCTACGTTTCCTCGGCACGCCGGGCCGCCGTGCTCGCTGCTCCCAACGCGATGGCGATGAGGGCCGCGCCGGGGTACGGTGGCACGTGTGGCGGAGGGCCTGCGTGTCGTGATCGGTGAGGACGACGTCCTCCTGCGCGAGGGCATCGCCCGCCTGCTCGAGGAGGCGGGCGTCGAGGTGAGCGCTCAGGCCGGCGATGCCGAGGACATGCTGCGCAAGGCGCTCGCCCACCGACCGGACGTCCTCGTGGCGGACGTCAACATGCCCCCGGGGCGCGGCGACGACGGCCTGGTTGCCGCGTTGGAGCTCAGGCGCAGTCGCCCCGAGATCGGCGTTCTGGTGCTCTCGCAGTTCTATGAGGAGCGGTATGCCGTCGAACTGATCGGGGACCGCCCGGAGGGCGTCGGCTACCTGCTCAAGGAGCGCGTCGGTGACGTCGACGCGTTCATCCACGCGGTCGAGCGCGTGGCGGCGGGCGGAAGCGCGCTCGATCCCGAGATCGTCGGCCGGATGCTCGGGCGGCGCCGAGCGAGCAGTCCGCTCGACCAGTTGAGCCCCCGAGAACGCCAGGTCCTCGCGGCGATGGCGGAGGGCAAGTCCAACCAGGGCATCGCGAAGGAGCTCGTCGTCACCGACGCCGCGGTGGAGAAGCACATCACCCGCATCTTCGACAAGCTCGATCTCGGCCCGACCGCAACCGAGCACCGGCGAGTGCTCGCCGTCCTGACCTTCTTGCGCAGCTCGGCGGGGTAGCCGTCCGAGCCAGGTCACCGCCCGCGCCCGCCGGGGGTGGTGGGGCGCGGACGGGCCTGGCAGCGGGCTCCGGAGGGTTCAGTGAGCCCGCGGGCCGGGCCGGCGAACGCTCATGCCCGACCTGGGACACCACTGCACCGTCGACGTGGCCCGTCGACAACAACGGACGCCGATCACGCGAGAGGCGTCGTCGATCATGGACGTGGGATAGGCAGCGCCGATCGCTCCGGCGGGACTACGTCTCGCGCAGCCGCCGGGCCGGCGCACACTGAGCCCGATGCACCCGCTGCCGCTGCCATCTGCGAACCCGTCATCGCCGGGCGGCGACTGAGCCATGTGCACCGCAGGCGTCATGACGATGGCGAGCGCCGGCGCGCTCATGGACTTCGAGCGCGCGCGGCGCGCCCACCTCGCCGCCCGCGCACGACGGTGGCTCACGGCTCGTCGCCCGATCTGGACGCGGCCCCGCCACCTCGGCGATGTCGCGGCGCTCGCGCCGCGCCCGGCGCGCCTGCGAGCGATCCCGCTCACATCGATCGTGGGAACCGTGGACCCCACCGCCGACTTCGACGCCGGCTTCAGGCCGGCGACCGACCGCCTCTCACGACGCTGGCAGAGCGTCGCGCGCGCCCACCGCGACCACCGTCCGCTGCCGCCGATCGTCGTGATCGAGCGTCCGGATGGCTACTACGTCCTGGACGGCCGCCACCGCGTCTCGGTCGCCCGTGCGCTGAACCAGGAGGACATCGAGGCCTGGACGAGGCTGGCGGTTCATCTCCGCTAACCCCACAGCCGGCGCCTCAGGCCCGACGCTCGTGCCACCGGGCGCCCCACTGCCGCCCGAATCGCCTCCTCCGTCCCAGCCACGATCAGCCGCTCGCGTGCCCGCGTGACCGCCGTGTACAGCAGCTCGCGCGTGAGGATCCGCGACGTCACGTCGGGAAGCAGCACCGCGGCGGTGTCGAACTGCGAGCCCTGGCTCTTGTGGATGGTCATGGCGTAGACGGTGTCGACGGCCGTCAGGCGCGACGGGCTGAGCTCGACGATCTCTCCGCGCCGCTCGAACGCTGCGCTCAGCCGGCTCGGCCCGGTCGCCACCACGACGCCGGTGTCGCCGTTGTACAGGCGCAGGCCGTAGTCGTTCTCGGTCACCAGCAGCGGGCGCCCGGCGTACCAGCGGCCCTCGGCGCCGAAGTCCTCGACCTCCTCGGCGAGCCAGCGCTCGATGTGCTCCGTCCACGTCGACACGCCGTGCGCTCCGCGGCGATGCGCGCACAGGATGCGGAAGGCGGCGAGCGCGTCGAGGGCGCTGCGCGCGTCACCTGCTCGCGCCGCCTCGAGCACCGCACGGCCGGCGGCGACGGCGCCGTCGCGGATGGGCGCCGTCGCCGCCGCGTCCGCCGCCGTGACGTCCCGCGCGATCCAGGTCACGCCGTCCGGCGCGGACGCGAGCGTCTCGACCACCGCGTCGGCGTCGCCGCGCCGGATGTCCTCGGCCACCGCGGCGATGCCGCCGCCGTAGCGGTGGACGCGGTTCAGGACGACGATGCCGTCGCCGACCGTCGCGCCGGCCGGCGGCTGCCCCGCCGGGACCTCCAGGCCGGTCACGGCCGCAAGACGCGTGCGCGCCGCGGAACCCATGAGCGGCCCCTCGCTCGCCGGTCCGACGACGTCCCCCAGGACGGCGCCGGCCTCGATCGAGGTGAGCTGCCCGGGGTCGCCGACGAGCACGAGCCGGGCCTCGGGCCGGACGGCCTCGACCAGCCTGGCCATGAGCGACAGCGAGACCATCGAGGTCTCGTCGACGATGACGACGTCGTGCGGCAGCCGGTTGCCGCGGTTGTGGCGAAAGCGGCTCCGGCTGTCCGGCCGCCAGCCCAGGAGGCGGTGCAGCGTCGACGCCTTCAGGTCGAGCAGCTGCGCGCGGATCGCGCCGGCCACGTCGAGGCCCGCGGCCTCCTCGTGGACCGCCTCCTCCAGGCGTGCCGCCGCCTTGCCGGTGGGCGCCGCAAGCGCGACGAGCGGCGGGGGCGACCCGGCGGCAGCGGCCTGCTCGGCGAGCAGCGCGACGATGCGGGCCACCGTCGTCGTCTTGCCGGTGCCGGGGCCGCCGGCGACCACGGCGAGGCGGCGCAGCACCGCGGAGGCGCAGGCCAGCGTCTGACGGCCGTCGGGCTGCGCCGCGAACACGCGCGTGAGCCCGGCGGCGAGCACCCGATCGTCCACGCCCTCGTGGGGCGAGGCCGCCAGCGCCGCGATATCGGCGGCGACGCCGCGCTCCTCCCGCCAGTAGCGATCGAGGTACACCGTGTCCTCGACGAGACGCAGCGGGCGGTCACTCGCGGCGTCGTCCTCGCCGACCGCGACGAGCGGGCTCGCCGCCAGGCGCGATGCCCACGCCGCGGCGACGGGCCACGGCAGCGCCGACACGTCGACGTCGTCCTCGGCGTCGACCGTCGCCGTGTCGCGGATGCTCTCGAGGTCGACGTAGACATGGCCGAGCCGTGGACCGCGGACGGCGAGCGCCGTGGCCAGGGCGACCTCCTGGTCATCGTCGCCCGCGAGCGCCGCCAGTCGCAGCGCGACGTGCACGTCGGCGGCGGCGAGGACACCCGCATGGTTGAACTCGGCCAGCAGCCCAGGCGCTTCGAGCACGCGGCGGACATCGAAGCGGTCGGGCTCGAGCGGGAGCGTGGTCATGCGAGCGCGTCGCTCAGCCCCTCGACGACCACTGCCGACGGCCGCCACGTGAACACGCCGCAGGGCACGCCGTCGACCACCGGCGTCGCCGCGCCGACCATCCCGCGCACGAACAGGTACGCCACGCCGGCGAGGTTGCGGTCGGGCTCGTAGCCCGGCAGACGCCAGCGCAGGTAGCGGTGCAGCGCGACGGTGTAGAGCAGGGCCTGCAGCACGTAGTGCGCGCGCTCCATCTCGGCGGCCAGCGCTGCGGGGCGATGGTGCCAGGCGGTCAGCTCCTCGCCGGGAGCGCCGAGCCAGTTCGTCTTGTAGTCCACGACCGCGAAGCGGGGCGCGCCGTCGGGATCGCGCACGCGCACGACGAGATCGATGCCCCCGGTGAGGTAGCCGCGAACGCTCTGGCGCAGCGCAGGGTCGTCGAGACGTTGCGCGTAGCCGGCGAGCGCGGCGTCGTCGCGGAGCACCGCGCCGATCGCCGACAGCGCGACGCGCCCGGTCGGCGCGTCGCCTCCGGCGAGCGGCAGCTCGAACTCGAGCTCGTCGAGGCGGTCTTCGCGCGCCACGTCGCGCAGCCGCGAACCCCCGAGCAGCGGCCCGAGCGGCGTCTCGATCGCCGCACGCAGGCCGGCGACGACGGCCTCGTGGTCGCCGACGTCAAGGCGGCGGCGCGCCTGCTCGGCCTCCACGCGCGCGGCGAGCTCGGCCTCCAGGTCGGGCGCGGCGAAGTCCGTCGCCTCGAGCACGCGGTGCACGAACGTGCCGACGTGGACGCCGGCCGGCATCGCGGTGAGCAGCGAGGGCACGGCGCGCAGCGCGGCCGCTTCGTCGTCGCCGTCCGCCGCGGCCGGCGGGAAGGCGGCCGGCTCCTCGTCGGTGACCACGGGCTCCTCCGGCTCGCTGGCCACGCGGGCCTCATGCGTCCCCGCGGTGATGTCGCTGTAGGACGTGCGCCGCCAGCCGCTGTCGAGGCGACGGTCGAAGCGCGCGGCCGCCAGCGCCGGGGGCGCAGGCGGCGCCCCGGACCACGAGGCCGCAGGCCCGAGCGTCGCCCGCTCGACGCTGACGCAGCCCGGAGCCGCGGCGGCGAGCGCCTCGAAGCGAGCGGTGGCGGCGGCGTCGCTCGGCGTCGACGTGCCGCCCGCAGGCACGTTCCCGTCGGGCTCGCGCGAGAACAGCAGCCGCCCGAGCGCCGAGTGGCGGCTGTCCCAGGACCCGGCCCACCACACGACGGCCTGGTGCTGGGCGCGGGTGAGGGCGACGTAGGCGAGGCGCAGGTCCTCGCCGCGCTGCTCGGCCTCGTGCTGGCTGCGGTGCGCCGGGAAGTCGGGGCCGTCCAGCCCGACGTCGATCACGCGCGCGTCGCCCGCGTCGGGATCGTGGAAGAAGATCGGCTGGGGCTCGCGGGGGATGTACCCCGGCTCCCACAGGTAGGGGTAGTAGACGACCGGGAACTCGAGGCCCTTGCTGCGGTGGATCGTGAGGACCTGCACGGCCTCGGCGTCGGACTCCAGCCGGCGGCTGCGGTCCTCGTCGGTCGTGTCCTCGCCCGCCTCGGCGATCTGCGCGCGCAGCCAGGCGGTCAGCGCCGTCGTGCCCATGTGCTCGCCGGTCGCCACGGCATGGAGCAGGTGGCCGACGTGCCGCAGATCGGTGAGCCGCCGCTCCCCGTCGACCTCGCGCAGGACGCGCTCGGGCAGGCCCTCGACCAGCGTGATCGTCTCGGCGAGCGCGGCGACGCCCTTCGCGCGCAGCACCCGCGCCCACTGGTGCAGGCGGCGGTGCAGCTCCTCCCACTCGTCCTCGCCGGCCGACGCGACGCGTTCCGCGGTCCAGCCGAGGAACGGCGTCAGCGCCGCCGAGCGGGCCCGCGGCGACGACGTCGGTCGTTCCAGCGCCTCGAGGAGGCGCAGCCAGTCGCGGGCGGGGGTCGTTGCGAAGACGCTTCCGGCGCCGTTGATGACGGCGGGGATGCCGGCCTTGTCGAGCGCGTCGCGCGCCAGCGCGGCGGTGCGGTGCGTGCGCACGAGCACGGCGACGTGGCCGGGCCGGATCGCCTCGCGCCGGCGGACCGACCCGTCGTCGTCGCGGATCTCGATCTGGGCACCCGAGGCGAGCAGGGCCGACAGATCGGCCGCGAGGTCCCTGGCGATGTGCTCGCGCGCCGACGCGTTGGTCGCGCTGCCGCCCCGCGTGCGCTTGATCGCCGGGTCGTCGCGGCTCACGACCCGGACGCGGAGCGGCGCGCACTCCGGCGCGCCCGACAGCCGCGGGGCGCGGTTCGCGTCGGCCGCCCGCACCCGACGGTAGACGATCCCCTCATGCCCGAGCCTCGCCCCGCCGAAGAGGGCGTCGTAGGCGTCGATGAGCCCCTGGTCGCTGCGCCAGTTGACGTCGAGCGTCGCGCGCGCCCCCGCCGCCCGTGCCGCCTCGAGGTAGGCGTACACGTCGGCGCCGCGGAAGGCGTAGATCGCCTGCTTCGGATCGCCGATGAGCACCAGCGTCACGCTGCCGTCGCCGAACGCGCGGCGCATGATGTCCCACTGCACGGGATCGGTGTCCTGGAACTCGTCGACGAGCACGACCCGGTAGCGCTCCCGCAGCCGCGCGGCCGCGGCCACGCCGCCGTCCCCCTTGAGCGTCTCGTCGAGGCGCGTCAGCAGGTCGTCGTAGGTCATGACCCCCATCGCGCGCTTGCGCAGGTCGAGCTCCTCGCGCGCGCGCAGCGCGAGCCGCCGGCGCATCGCAGCGATCGACTCCTCAGGCGCCGCGGCCGGCTCGATCGGCGCCGCCGGGTTGGCGACCGCGACACGAGCGATCCGCATCGCCTCCGCGCGATCGAAGTCGGGCGTGTCGCGGCCGTGGAAGCGGCGCACGTAGAGGTCGTCGACGACGTCGGAGAGCAGGTCGCTCACGTCCTCGACGAACGTCGCGTCCGGGTCGACGTCCCCCGCGACGCCCATGCCGCCGAGCACCTCCTGGCAGAACCCGTGCGTCGTGGCGATCGTCGCCGCGTCGAATCCCGCCAGCGCGCGGACCAGGCGCGCGTGCCGTCGGGCGACCTCGTCGCGCGCGCCGGCGGCGAGCAGTTCCACCACCTCGTCGCGGTCGCTCGGCGGCGCGCCGGCCAGCGCGCGGGCCAGGCCGCGCTCAGCCGAGACGAGCCGCTCGCGCACGCGCTCGCGCAGCTCGCCGGTGGCCATCCGCGTGAAGGTCACGAGCAGCAGCTCGTCGAGCGGCGTGCCCTCCGCGACGTATCGCGCGGCAAGGGCGGCGATCGTGAACGTCTTGCCGGTCCCGGCGCTGGCCTCGAGCACGGTCACGCCGGTCGGCAGCGGTCCGCAGACGTCGAACGGCCGGACATCGGTCGCGAGGTCCGTCAGCGGTCGCTCACCTCCTCGCAGGCCAGCAGGCCGTCCCAGGTCCGTCGCGCCAGGCGGCCGAAGCGCGTCGTCTCCGCCGCGTCCCAGCCGTCTCCCGCCTCGTCCGCGTGGGGCGGCTCGGCGAGCAGCTCGGCGAAGGTCAGCGCGCCGCCGAACACGAGCGTGTGCTCGAGGTCCTGATCCTCCTTGGGGTACTTCCACGCCGACTCCCAGGCCTTGCGCCCGGCCGCCTCGGCGTCCTCGCCAGCCGCGGCCGCCTGGGCGTAGGCGGCCGACGCCAGCCCCGCCATCGGCAGCGGCTCGCGCATCCCGTGATCCCAGAGGTCGACGAGCGTGGCCAGGTGCGCCGCTGCGGCGGCGGGCCGCAGCGGGGCGATCCGCGCGATCGTCACCCGGGCCTCGTCAGGCGCACCGGAGCGCGCCCGACCGATGGTGAGTGACTCGAACCGCCGGTCGGGATGCGCCGCGGAGAGCGCGAGCAGTCGCACCCAGGCGGCCAGCCGATGCCGAGCGTTCACGCGCGAGTACGTCACCGCGCGCAGCACCTCGCCGCAGACGCCCGCCACGGTCCCGCTGAGCGCACGGCCCTCGGCGAGCGCGAGCTTGACGTCGACCGATGTCGGCTGGGCGTCGCTGCCGAGCAGGGCGTGCACGTGTCCGGCGATCTCCTGCGCGACGGGCCCCACGCGGTCGAGCACCGGCTTGGCCAGCCGGCCGGGCGGCAACGCGCCGCGGGCGACCTCGGCGGCCACGCACGCGTTCATCGGCGCGCCGGCCAGCAGTCCATCGAGCAGTCTGCGGCCGACGCCCCACTCCTCGAGCGCGTCGAGCTGCACCGGCAGCGCGTCGCTGACCTCGTCGGAGACGTCCCCGACCGTGATGCCGAGCCGCTGGCGCAGGAACGCGCGGACGGGCCGCTCGGCGAAGCGGACGAGGTCATCGAGCTCGACCAGGGCCGCCGGCGCGCCGGGCAGCGGGCCGGTCAGGAACGGAGCCGGCTCGACCCGTCCGGCGCTCAGCGCACGCGCGCCCTCGAGCGTCACCGCGTCGAAGCTCCACGGCCGCTCCCCGGCGAGCCCGCCCGGCTCGAAGTTGCGCGCGTCGAAGGGCTGCAGGGGATGGCGCACCTCGACCCGATCGCGCGCCGGGCCGTCCTCCGTGCGGACCGTCCGGTCGATCACGTCGAGCAGCTCGCCGACGGGCACAGCCGGCGGGCGGGCGATGTTCGTGCGCTCGTCGTTGCCCGTGTAGGTGATGACGAGCCGATCGGTCGCGGCCAGCAGCGCGTCGAGCAGGAGCTGGCGGTCCTCGGTGCGCGGATCGCGGTCGCCGACGTGCGGGTCACGGAGCATCAGGTCGTCGCCGTCGCGCGGGGACTTGCGCGGGAAGACGCCGTCGTCCATGCCGAGCAGGCACACGACGCGGTGGGGCACCGAGCGCATCGGCATCAGCGTGCAGATCGTCAGGTGGCCGGTGCGGAAGTTGGCTCGGGTCGGGCGGCCCTGCAGGCGGTCGGCGAGCAGCGCCCGGACCTCGGGGAGGGCGAGATCGGTCGCACCGGCCGCCTCGGCGACGCGCGCCTCGGCCACGACGTCGTCGAGCACCCGATCGAGCTCGGCGCGCTGCCAGGCGTCGCGCTGCGCCGTCGCCGTGAGCGCGTCGGCGGCGGCGGCAATCGCCTCCATCCAGGCGTCGATCGTCTGCGCCGTGCTCAGCGCCTCGAGCGACCGCTGCAGGCGGTCGACGAGCTCGGCGAAGCGCCCCGCGAGGTCGATCGAGCCGCTGTCGACGTCGTCGAGCGGCAGCACGCCCTCGAACAGCCGGTTGCCCTCCTCGGTCATCGTCACGCCCACGAGCACGCGATCGAGACCGCTGCGCCACGTGCCGGCGGCCAGCGCGTCGAGCTTGAACGGCGCCCGGTGCGCCGCGTCGAGCCCCCAGCGGATGCCGCTGTCCGCGACCCAGTCCTCGATGCGCGCGAGGTCGTCGTCGTCGAGGCCGAAGCGCCGGCGCACGGGGTCGCGGTCGACGAGGTCGAGCACCTGCGACGCGGTCACCCGCTCCTGGGCCAGGTCGATCAGGCGCGCGACGACGCCCAGCACCGGGTTGGTCTGGCGCAGCGCGCGATCGGCCAGCCTGACCCGCAGGTCCGGCGGGCGGATGTCCGCGGGCAGCGCCTCCATCTCGTCCTGGTCGTCGTCCGCCGTGACCTCACCCGCGCCGAACGTCGCCTGGATGAGCGGCGCGAAGGTCTCGATGTCGGGGCACATCACGATCACGTCGCGCGGCTCGAGCGCGGCGTCGTCCTCGAGCAGGTGCAGGATCGCGTCGCGCAGCACCTCGACCTGGCGCGCACGTCCGTGGCACGCGTGGAGGGCGACGCTGCGGTCGTCGGGGTCCAGCGGCGGCCGGGCATCCTCGTCACCCGGGAGCGGGGCGCCGGGGGGCTCGCGGTCGGCCCTGACGTCGGCCTGGATGCGGGCCAGCAGCGTGCCGGTGGAGTGCTCGACCGGGTGATGGTGATCGGCGTGCTCGCTCGCGCCGAGGACGAGCTGCATCTCGCGCGCGTCCTGTCCCCAGGAGGCGAGCAGGCGGTTGGCGGGAAGGGCCGCCGTGGGGTCGTCCTTGCGGCGGGCGATCGACTGCCCGTGCTCGGTGGCTTTGGCGAGGTTGTCCCACAGTTTGGGGGACGGGTGCAGCAGGAACAGGTGGACGTCGCGGCCGGCGGCGAGCGCGTTGAGCACGTGCAGCTGCCCTGCCGGAAGCCGGGTGAGGCCGAAGATCGAGATGCGCGGCGGGAGGTCGACGAGGGCGGGGTCGGCGCGCAGGCGAGCGCACGCTGCGTCCACGCGCTCGGCGAGATCCGGGACGCCGATCCGGGCGCGCAGGCGCCGCCAGAGCTCCGCCTGCCACTGGTCGGCGTCTGCCCCGGCCGCCCACGCGCGAACAATCTCGGGCCGGTGCAGCGCGTAGCGGTCGAACAGGTCGGCGAGGTGGCGCAGGGTGGTGAAGCGCCGTGCGCGGCGTTCCTCGCCCCCGAGATGAGCGGCAAGGCTCTCGAGCCACGACTCGTGCAGGCAGCCATCGACGACCTCGAGCAGCGGCCACACGGCTCGCTCGGGCAACCAGGGGTCGGCGTCGGCGTCGATCCCCGAGGCCGTCGCGACCGCATCGCCGACCAGCCGCCGCGGGGACGGGAAGCCGACGTTCGCGCACACCCCGTCGGCCCGCCCGAGCGTCGCACCGAGCCGGTCGGACATCCGCTGCGCGAGCCAGCGCTCCATCCCGCGCGTGGGAACGGACACCACCTCGGGCGCGAACGGGTCGGCGGGCGGCTCGGCCAGCAGCGCGCGGAGCGCCTCGACGAGCCCGTCGGCGCGTTCAGCTCGGTGGATGTGGAGCATGTCGTTTCGTAGCAGGGGGCCGGGGGAGCGCTCTACCGCTGCAGGGCGAGAGCTTCGCAGGCGGCCTCCAGGCTCGATGGCGACGGCGAGGTTTCGACGGTGCTCCGCCTAGGGCGCCGCCATCCTGACGACCGAACGCTCGTTTCGGCGCAGGTGTCACGAGTCACGCGGCCATCCGGTCTTAGCTGGTGCCAGCCCGATCGACGCCCGAAGGCGCGACCGGGATCTCCCAGCCGAAAGGACTGCTCCCATGTCATGCACGATCGTGCTCGTCCACGGCGCCTTCGCCGAGTCCTCCAGTTGGGATGAGGTGATCGAACCGCTGGTGGCAGAGGGCCACCGCGTGACCGCCGCGGCCAACCCGCTGCGCGGCCTCGCAGCCGACGCCGCTGCCATCAGTGACCTCGTGCGGACCATCGAGGGCCCGGTCGTGCTCGTGGCCCACTCCTACGGCGGCGCCGTGATCTCGAACGTCGATGCCGACTCCGGCGAGATCGCCGGGCTCGTCTACGTCAACGGCTTCGCCCCGGAGCCCGGCGAGAACTGCTTCCAGCTCGCGGCCATGTTCCCGGGCAGCATGCTCGGCGAGGAGACGGCGCGGCCGGTCTCGCGCAGCGACGGAACGACCGACCTCTACATCGCTCCGGACAGCTTCCACGACATCTTCTGCCAGGACGTCCCTGCGCCGAAGGCCGCACTGATGGCCGCAACGCAGCGCCCCGCCACCCAGGAGGCGCTGACCGAACCGTCGGGCGAGCGTCCGCTCTGGAAGCGCGTGCCGTCGTGGTTCCTGATCGGCGAGGAGGACCGCATCATCCCCGCCGCTCTCCAGCGCCACATGGCCGAGCGCGCCCGCGCGCAGCGGACGGTCGCGATCGAGGGTGCGTCGCACGCCATCACCGTCTCGCGCCCCGACGCGACGGTGCACCCGATCCTCGAGGCCGCGGCGCTGCGCGTCGCCTCCTGACCTGACCACACGAGAAGGATCCTCATATGTCCGTCATCAAGGCGCACGCGCCTATCGTGCTCGAGCCCGCGTCGCAGGCGTTCGTCGAGGCGACTGCCAATCCGCCGTTCCTGTACGAGCTGACCCCCGACGAGGCGCGCAAGGTGCTCGACGACGTCCAGGCGGCGCCGATCGACAAGCTGCCTGTCGACGAGCGCTGGATCACCGTGCCGGCCGACGTCGGCGACGTCGAGGTGCGGATCGTGCGCCCGGCCGGCGCCCAGGGCACGCTGCCCGTGATCCTGTACATGCACGGCGGCGGCTGGGTGCTCGGGAACGCCGGCACCCACGACCGGCTCGTACGTGAGCTGGCGTGCGGGGCCGGCGCCGCGCTCGCGTTCGTGGAGTACGACCGCTCGCCCGAGGCCCGGTACCCGTCCGCGATCGAGCAGGGCTACGCGACAGCCCGATGGATCGTCCGCGAGGGCGCCGCGCACGGGCTCGACCCGGAGCGGATGGCGATCGCCGGCGACTCGGTCGGCGGCAACATGACGGCCGCGATCACGCTCATGGCGCGGGAGCGCGGCGACGTGCGCTTCGTCCACCAGTCCATGTACTACCCGGTCACCGACGCGGCGATGGACACCGGCTCCTACACGCAATTCGCGGAGGGCTACTTCCTCACCGCCAAGGCGATGGCGTGGTTCTGGGACTGCTACTGCCCGGACCTCGAGCGACGCGACGAGCCGTTCGCCTCGCCGCTGCGGGCGAGCGACGCGCAGCTCGCAGGACTGCCGCCGGCGCTCGTCATCGTCGATGAGGCCGACGTGCTGCGCGACGAGGGCGAGGCGTATGCGAGCCGCCTGCGCGAGGCGGACGTGGCGGTCACGACCGTCCGCTACGACGGCATCACGCACGACTTCATGATGCTCAACCCGCTCAGCGAGACGCGCGCGACGCGCGCCGCGGTGGCGCAGGCCATCGCCACCCTGCGTCAGGCCCTGCACACCGCCTGACGCCCTCGTATGTCGCGCCGCGCCCGTCCCCAGGCGCGGCGCGGCGTGGCCGCCGGGCAGCGCTGCGTGTGCAGTTCCGGCGAGGGTCCGGAGCGGTCCCTGGCGCCGGCGACTAGGGACCAGGCGCGGGATTTGCCCGGACGAGAGCGCGCCCGCGGCGGAGCAAGCTCGCGGAATGACGACCACCGAGCTGATCAGACCGCCACGGGACGCCGGCGCGACCGAGCCGTGGAGCGCCGCCCGCCGGCACGCTCGCCCCGCTGCGTCTGCGAATCCGACCTTCGGCGAAATGCTCGAAGAGACCCTCCCGCTCATCGGCGTCGTCCCCGTGGCGGGCCCCCCGAGTGCCGGCGAGGTGTCTGACGCCGACGCCGCGTCGTTCCAGACCGTACGCCCGCGACTGTTCGGCATCGCTTGCCGGGTGCTCGGAAGCGCAACCGAAGCGGATGACGTGGTCCAGGAGACGTGGATCCGCTGGCAGGGAACCGACCGGAGCAAGGTGCGCGATGCCGCCGGGTTTCTCGCCACGACGACCGCGCGACTTGCCATCAACGTCGGCCAATCCGCTCGCGCGCGCCGCGAGACCGCCTTCGGGCCGTGGCCCGTCGAGCCGGTCGACACCGGAGCCGATCCCTTGCTCGGCGCGGAGCAGCGCGAAGCGCTCGAGTTCGCGGTGCGCACCCTGCTGGAGAAGCTGTCTCCCACCGAACGAGCCGTCTACGTCCTTCGGGAGGCGTTCGACTACCCGCACCGGCAGATCGCAGAGATCCTCGCACTGAGTGAGGTGAACGCCCGCCAAATCGTCACCCGCGCCCGCCGCCGTCTCTACGGCGAACATCGCCGGCCGGTCCGTACCGCCGAGCAGCAGCGTCTCCTCGACGCGTTCATCGCTGCCGCGCAGACCGGAGACATCGCAACCCTGGAACAACTGCTCGCCGCCGATGTCGCCGGCTGCGCCGCCGACGGCGAGGTCGTCCACGCGGCGCGCGGTCCGGCGAGAGAAGGGTCCCTCCCCCGCGTCGCCGCGTAGCACGAGCGCACCCGGCACGTTCGCCCGGCTCGCGCCCGCCTGAGCGCTCACGCGAGGCTTGCGGCAAGGCCTTCGTGCCAGCTCGCGTACCGCGGCCGCCAACGAGCGGGTCATCGCCGTCACCTCGCGCCAGCCAAGAACACGCGCATCGCTGCGCCTCCGGTCGTCGTGGGTCGAGGTCGAAGATCGACGCCGCCAGGCTACGCCGAGACGGAGCCCAGGACGGCCGGATCGGACGTGACCGCGAGCGCGGCGCGAAGCTCCTTGCGGCTGCTGACATCGAGCTTGCGGAACACCTTGTGCAGGTGGTACTCGACCGTGCGCGGGCTGATGAACAGCTGGGCGCCGATCTCCGGGTTGGTGTGCCCGTCGCGGACCAACCGCGTGATCTGGACCTCCTGGGGTGTCAGCGCGTCGCGCGTGTCCGCGGTGATCCGGCGCACGGTCTCGCCGGTGGCGAGCAGCTCGCGGCGGGCACGCTCGGCGAACGCTCCCGCCCCCATGTGGCTGAAGCTCTCGTGGGCGGCGCGCAGGAGCTCGCGCGCGTCCGTGCGCCGGTTCTCGCGCCGGAGCCACTCACCGTACAGGAGCCGGCTGCGCGCGAGCTCGGCCGCCGCGCGGCTGCGCGCGAGCCGCTCGATCGACTCGCGGTAACGGGACTCGTCGCCGCTCACCAACCCCCGGCAGCGCGCTTCGATCCCGAGCGCCCATTCGGTGCCGCTCGCCCGCGTGCGTTCGCTCAGGCGGTCGAGCGCGGCGGCGGCCTCGTTCGGCCGGCCGCCGCGGACGCCGGCCTCGATCAGCTCGACCAGGGCCCAGCCGTACGCCATGACGTCCTCGTGCTCGCAGGCCTGCCGCGCGTCCGCCAGCGCCTCGCCGTAGCGGCTGTGGGCGTTGTGCAGCAACGCGGTCAGCCACCAGTACAGGCCCACTCCCGCGCCCTCGCCACGCTCCATGCCATTCCGCCACGCGTCGTCGAAGAGCGGCTGCGCGTGATCGCCACGCCACGCGGCCAGCATGCACGCCGCGTACTTGAGCGGCGGGAGTCCGGTCGCCTCCGTGATCGCCTCGACCTCGTCGATCAGCGCCGCGGCGGTGGCGAAGGCCCCGGAATGAACGTTGAACGCGGCGAGGTAGTTGGCCATGACCGGGAGCAGACTCAGCGCGCCCGTATCGCGCGCGAGGCGCACGCCGCGGGTCGCGAGCACGTGCCAGAGCTCGTCGTCCCAGAGATCCTGCGCGAGGCGGCACGCCAGCCACAGCCAGCGCCGGTCCTCCCCGCCGCTGTCGGGCTCGCCGAATGCGCGCAGCGCCTGTGAGAGCGGCGCGGCGGACGCCGCGTACCCCGCCGTGAACCGCGTCGCGAGGGCGTCGAGGAGCGCCTCGGCCGCGCCCGGAGCGTGCACCCGGTTCGACGCGCGCGCGGCCTCGGCCACCTCGCGCTCATCCGGGCCGGTGCCGAGGCGCCCCGCGTACATCGCCGACGCGATCGCCTCGAGGTAGGTCTCGCGGGCCATCGTGGCGTCCAGGGGATCGAGCCGCCTGGCCGCCTCGAGCAGCAGCGGCGGCGCGTCGCGTCCGCGCCGGCTGGCGAACGCGATCTGCGCGCCCAACCGCTCGAGCCGCGCGCGCTGGAGCTCGTCGACCGGCCCGAGCTCGGCGGCGGCCAGGAGGTCGGACGCGGACGCGGCGTCGGCGACGTCGAGCTTCGCCTGGGCCGCGGCGAGCGAGCGCTCGACGCGCACGGCCGGGTCCGGCGTCAGCTCGGCCGCCCGCTGCAGGAACGCGGCGGCCGCGGCGAGCCCGCCACGGCTCTGCGCGCGTTCGGCCGAGCGCGCCATCTCCGCGGCCACCGCCTCGTCCGGCGTCGCCGTCGCGTGCGCGCGATGCCACGCGCGACGGTCGGGATCGAGAACCGGGTCGGTCGCCTCCGCGAGTGCCCGGTGCACGTCGCGGCGGTCACCAGGATCCGCCGCCCGGTAGACCGCCGAGCGGACGAGCGGATGCAAGAAGCGCACGCGTAAGCCGAGCTCGATCAATCCGGCGGCCTCGGCCGCCCGCCCGGCCTCGCCGCCGATCCCGAGACTCTCGGCCGCGCGCCACAGCAGGCTCAAATCGCCCAAAGGCTCGGCCGCCGCCATCAGGAGCAGCAGCTGCGTGTCGCGCGGAAGCGTCTGGACACGCTGGCGGAACGTGTGCTCGATGCGGCCCGCCAACGGTCGCGCTTCGGGGAGCCCGAACCCGCCCGCGAGCTCCGCCGGCGTCGATCCGCGCGGCAGCTCGATCAGCGCAAGTGGGTTGCCACGCGTCTCGGCGAGGATCCGAGCCTTCACCCGCTCGTCGAGCGGGCCCGGGATGGTCGCATCCAGAAGCAGCTGGGCCTCGTCGGCGCCCAGCCCCTCGACCACCAGCTCCGGCAACCCCCCGAGCACGTGCTCGTCGCCTGACTCGCGCAGCGCGAACACCAATCCCAGCCGCTCCGCCAAGAGCCGGCGCGCCGCGAACGCGAGCGTCTGCGCGGACACCCGGTCAAGCCACTGCGCGTCGTCGACGATGCACACGAGCGGCTGCTCCTCGGCGGCGTCGGCCAGCAGGCTCAGGACCGCCAACCCGACGAGGAAGCGATCCGGTGGCGGTCCGGTGTTCTGGCCGAACGCCGTGCTCAGCGCGTCGCGCTGCGGGCTCGGCAGATGCGGGAGACGGCCGAGCATCTGCGCGCACAGCGCATGCAGGCCGGAGAACGGGAGCTCCATCTCGGACTCGACGCCTGCCACCCGGGCGATCCGGCATCCCTCCGCGGCTTCCGACAGGTGCCGTAACAGGGCGGTCTTGCCGACTCCCGCCTCGCCGCGGAGGACCAGCACACGGCTCTGGCCCGCACGCACTCCCGCGACGAGTCGTTCCAGCACGTCGCGCTCGCCGACACGGTCGAGCAACCCCGAGGATGGCAGGTGGGCGTCGACCATGCTGGCGGCGCATTATCGCGGGCGAGAGGCCCGGCGGCGCCAGCGGTTGGACGGCCATCGGTGACGCCCCTCACGGCGGCGTAGGCTCGTCACATGAGGCCCTCACAAACAGCCGACCTCGGGAGCCGGTGCGAACTGCTGCGGTCGCTGCACACGCCTGGCGCGCCCCTCCTGCTTCCCAACGCCTGGGATGTGGCGACGGCGAGGGCAGTGGTCGCTGCTGGGTTTCCCGTGGTCGCGACGACCAGCGGCGGGGTGGCCGCCACGCTCGGCTATGCGGATCACGAGGGTGCGCCGGCCGACGAGATGCTCGCCGCGGCCGCGCGGATCGCAAGGGGGGTGGAGGTCCCTGTGTCGGTCGACGCCGAGGCCGGCTACCGGATGGAGCCGGCCGAGCTGGTGGCTGCGCTGCGAAGCGCCGGGGCCGCCGGCTGCAACCTCGAGGACACCGACCATGCCGCCGGCAACCTCCGCGATCCCGACCGGCACGCGGAGTGGCTCGGGGCCGTTCGCCAGGCCGCGGCGGCCGACGGCTACCGGCTTGTGATCAACGCCCGGATCGACGTCTTCGTCGGTCCCTTCTTCGCGGGCGCCGGACCCGGTACCCAGGAGGAGCTCGTTCCCGAAGCGCTGCGGCGCGCGAGTGCCTACCTCGAGGCCGGCGTCGACTGCGTGTACCCGATTGCTCTGTGGGAGTCGGACGCGTTGCGCCGCTTCACCTCCGAGGCCGGCGGCCCGGTGAACGTCATACGCCTGCCACAGACGCCGTCTCTCGCCGAGCTGGCGGCGCTCGGCGTGGCCCGTGTGAGCTGGGCAAGCTTCCTGCACCGCGACGCGATGGCTCGCTTCGAGGACCACCTCGCCTCGCTTCAGGAGTGACGGGCTGACGAGAGGGTCGGCTGCAAGGCTCGGGCACTGACTAGGGCCTCACACGGATGCGGCGGGCGGCCAGGAAGCGCCACCGTGACAACCGTCCGCCCAACCGAAAGGGAACCGCTCATGCGCCCCACCATCGTGCTCGTCCACGGCGCCTTCGCCGAGTCCTCGAGCTGGGATCAGGTCATCGATCGGCTGCTCGACGCCGGACATCCGGTGATCGCCGTCGCCAACCCGCTGCGCGGGCTCGCCGCCGACGCCGCCTGCGTCAGCGACCACGTCCGCTCCGATCGACGGGCCGGTCGTGCTCGTCGCCCACTCCTACGGCGGCGCCGTCATCACGAACGTCGACCCCGACGCCGGCGAGATCGTCGGGCTCGTCTACGTCGCCGCCTTCGCCCCGGAGCCCGGCGACAGCTGCTTCGAGCTGTCGGCCGTCTTCCCCGGCAGCACGCTCGGCGACGCGCTGCAGGCCGATCCCGCGCAGCGACGGCACGACCGACCTGACGATCGTCCAGGAGCGCTTCCACGAGCAGTTCTGCGCAGACGTCCCGGCGCCGCAGGCGGCACGGATGGCCGCCACGCAGCGGCCGGTCACCCAGGAGGCGCTCGTCGAGCCGTCCGGCGACCGCCCGCTGTGGAAGGAGCTGCCCTCGTGGTTCGTCTTCGGCGAGGAGGACCGCAACATCCCCAAGGCGCTCGAGCACTACATGGCCGAGCGCGCCCACGCCCACCGCACGATCGAGATCCCGGGCGCGTCGCACGCGGTCTCCGTCGCCCACCCCGGCACGACCGCCGGCCTGATCCTCGACGCCGCCGCGCTGCACGCGGCCGCCTGAGGCGCGCGCATCGCCGCACGAACCCGCTGGCGCTCGAATTTCCGTCGGCCCGATCGCGATCGACCCCGACGTGCTCCGTCCCGCGGACACCGGCGGCCCGCGAGGCGCTCGATCCCCTCTCTCCGCAACCCACACGCGAAAGGCATGACATGAAGATCGTGGTCATCGGCGGAACCGGGCTCATCGGATCGAAGCTCGTGACCAAGCTGCGACGAGCACGGCCACGAGGCCGTCGCGGCGTCGCCCGACTCGGGCGTCAACACGCTCACCGGCGAGGGACTGGCGGAGGCCCTCGACGGCGCCGCGGTCGTCGTCGACGTGTCGAACTCCCCCTCGTTCGAGGACGCGGCGGTGCTGGAGTTCTTCGAGACCTCGACCCGCAACCTCCTGGCCGCCGAAGCGGCCGCGGGCGTCGGACATCACGTCGCGCTGTCGGTCGTGGGAACCGAGCGCCTGTCCGAGAGCGGCTACTTCCGCGCGAAGATCGCCCAGGAGCAGCTGATCCAGCGACTCCTCGATCCCCTACTCGATCGTCCACGCGACGCAGTTCTTCGAGTTCGTCAAGAGCATCGCCGCGGCCGCCACCGACGGCGACACCGTTCGCCTGGCGCCCGTGCTGATCCAGCCCATCGCGGCCGACGACGTCGCCCGTGCGGTGGGCCAGGTCGCCGTCGGCTCGCCGGTGAACGGCATCGTCGAGGTGGCGGGACCCGAGCAGTTCCGCCTCGACGAGCTCATCCGTCGCGGCCTGAGCGCACGCAACGATCCGCGCAAGGTGATCGCCGACCCCCACGCGCGCTACTTCGGCGCCGAGCTGAGCGAGCGCATGCTCGTCCCCGGCGACGACGCGCGGCTCGGCGAGACCCGCTTCGAGGACTGGCTGCGCCAGCCCGTGACCGCATAAGGAGGCTGACGACATGACTACCCCCAAGCCCACCAGACCGCCGGGCGCTCCGGTTGAGTACGAGCCGCGTTCACGCGTCGAGAAGATCGAGGAGGACGCCTCGCTGGCAGGCCTCGCCGCCGGCGAGACGCTCCGCGCCGTCGAGGTGGCGGCTCGTGGTGCTCCTCGGACTCCTGGTGTGCCCGCCGCTGGCGATCCTCGTCGTCGTCGTCGTCGTCCCGCTCCTCGTGATGGCGCTCGTCCTCGGGCTCCTCGCTGCGGTCCTCTCGACGCCGTACCTGCTCGTCCACCACTTCCGCGGCCACCACGGCGGCCACGGAGCGCTGCTGGCGCACCGCCTCCGCCTGGCCGGCCGAGCGCTCGTCGATCTCCTGCCGCACCGGATCGTCGCCGACGCCCGCAAGATCCACGCCGGCCGGTGACCGGCGCGGCCCTCACACCGATCCGCCACCTGCGCCCGCGCGGCGACGGCGCGGCGCAGCCGATGACCACCGTCGAGCTGTTCTTCGACCTCGTCTACGTCTTCGCGGTCACGCAGCTGTCGCACCAGATCATCGACGACCTCTCCGTCGCCGGCGTGGCGCGCGCCGCCTTCCTGCTGCTCGTCGTCTGGTGGGCGTGGATCTACACGACGTGGATGGCCAACTGGTTCGACCCCGCCTCTCCGGCGGTCCGCGGGGTGCTCACCGGCGGTGATGCTCGGCAGCCTGCTCATGGCCGCCGCGCTGCCCGAGGCGTTCGGTGAGCGGGGGCTGCTGTTCGCGGCAAGCTACGTCGCGCTGCAGGTCGGCCGCAACGCCGCCGCCGCGTGGCTGCTCACGCGCCGCCACCGGCTGCGCGACGTGTTCGAGCGGCTGGTCGTCTGGAGCGCCGCGTCCGGCGTGCTGTGGCTGGCCGGCGCAGCGCTCGACAGCGACCAGCGGCTCATGCTGTGGATCCCCGCGCTCGCGCTCGAGCTCGCCGCGCCCGCGGCCGGCTACTGGCTGCCGCGGTCGTGGCCGCGCGGCGACGACCGACTGGGACATCGAGGGCGGCCACTTCGCCGAGCGCTGCCAGCTGTTCATCATCATCGCGCTCGGCGAATCGATCGTGGTCACCGGCGCGACCGCTTCAGAGGCCGGGCTGACGTCGACCGTCGTGCTCTGCCTCGTCGTCGCGTTCGTGGAGACCGCGGCGCTGTGGTGGCTGTACTTCGGCGCGACGGCCGAACAGCGCGCGCGTCACGATGAGCACCTGCGACGACCCCGGTCGCCTCGCGCGCGACGCCTACACCTATCTCCACCTGCCGATCGTCGCCGGCATCATCGCGACCGCGGTCGGCAACGACCTGCTCATCGCCCAGCCACACGACGCGCTGCACGGCGTCGGCCTGGCGATGATGCTCGGCGGCCCCGCGCTCTACCTGCTCGGGGAGAGCCTGTTCGCCTGGCGGATGACCGGTGTCGCCGGACGCGAGGCGGATGGCGGTCGCGGGCTTGCTCATCCTCCTCGTGCCGGTCGGCAGCCAGGTCAGCGCGCTGCTGCTCAGCGTGATCGTCGCCGCGCTGCTGTCGCGCTTGCAGCCTGGGAGCTGCGACTGCGTGGCGGGGAGCCGGCGGCGCGCGCCGCGTGGAGCTCCCACCCGGCGACGCGTTCATGACCGTGGGCGTTTGGCTGGTGCGGCTCGCCGCCCATTACGCCGAGCACGCAAGGCGATCGCGACGCACGAGCGAAAACTGAGCCGCCGGCTACCGCGATAGGGCGAGCGATCAAGCTCGGACTTCCCGTGTCGCTCAAACCGCTGGCCAGGAAAGCGTCGAACTCGGCGTGGTGCTGCCAGCGAGCTGGCGAGCTGGCTCACTGAAGACCGTCTGACCAGCGTCGAAGACACGGTTCGCGCGGACATCACCGCCTTCCCGAGCGCGCTGCTTCGGCTGTTCAGCGGCGAGAACACCGGCAAGCTCGTCCTCGAACTCGCGTAGCGATCGCACGAACGTGCCTTGTGGAGCTCCTCGACATGGCTGGGCCCGGCGAGCAAGCTTCATTGGACGTTGACCGCCTCCCCACACCGCTTCGAGTTCGCCTTCGCACCGGCCTATCGCCGCTTCGCGCGGACGTTCCTTGTCAGCCCCGGCACCGCATGGGTCGAGGTCGGCGACGAGACCTTCGAGGCTCGTTTCGGCCCCTGGTCCGTCCGGACGCCGCTGACGAACATCACCGACGTCGAAGTCACGGGACCGTATGCGCTCTGGAAGACGGCCGGACCGGCGCGGCTCGCGATCACCGATCGGGGACTGACGTTCGCCACCAACGGCGATCGTGGTGTGCTCGTGCTGTTCGACGACCCCGTGCGCGGACTCGACCCGCTGGGCATCCTTCGCCACCCGGAGCTGACGGTCACGGTCGCCGACGTGGACGCGCTGGCCGACGTGCTCAGAGCCCGCGCGCTGTCAGCCCGCGCTCAGCCGCGCTAGTTCCGAGCGATGCGGGACCGGCCCGGAGGTGTACTCAGTTCGCGTACTACCGTCGCGGGCTCTTCGGTCTGCGGTGAACGCGGGAGGACGCAGGGGTTCGAGGCGTAGTCGCGCGCTTCGTCGAAGATGCGGCGCAGACTGGTGTCGACCAAGCGCGCGTCGGCATCGAATCTGCGGAAGCGGGGAACGATCCCCGTCACGATCCAACGCCAGCGGTCGTCGAAGCGGGTGATCCTCGGCCACGCTTGCGCGTGCAGAGCCTGCGGGATCCCGCGGGTGAGCGAGTACACGTAGAACGAGGTGAAGTACGAAACCTCCTGCCGGACGCCACGCACCTCGAAGGTCAGGGCCGAGCCGATCGAGAAGAGCCGGGCAAACGCGCACGAGAGGCGATCGAGGTTGGGTTGCACCAAGGCGCGCTGCTCGTGCTCGAGCAGCTGGACGTTGCCCTCCCAGATGAGATCATCGGCCGTCCGTCGAGCCTGCGCGGACGCCGTCGCGTCCTCCAAGACACGGCGTCCTTGGTCGATCACCTCGAAGCCCGACAGGACGGGAGCGTAGTGGGGCTCCGCGCCCAGGAGCGCGCGTAGACGTTCGATCCCGTCGTCGGCGGTGGCGTAGGCGAGGTGCACCCAGAAGATGTCGTCGAAGATCGCGTTGTTCGTCTCGCGGATCGTGTTGACGTCACCTAACAGCAGCGCTTTCTGGCGCCGCAGACTGTGCGGGATGTCGACGTAGCCGGTGCGATCGGTGTCCAGCCGAAACGGAAAGAGGGCGAGCCGAACGTGGTGCGACGCGAACGAAGCCATCCCGGCCCACTTCAAGCACGCCGGCAGGAACTTGTAGATCCAGGCGTAGCGTGACGAGATCTCCAGGTTGCGGTGGAATGCACAGGACTGGTCGGTCAGGAGACCGTCAGCCAGCGCCTTCCACCCAGCGATCGTGTCCGGCGGCCCGTTCCGAAGCACGAACTCCTGAGGCTGGGGGATGAGCTCGTCGGGCGTGATCAGGTCGACCATCCGGCCGAGCGCCATTCTGCTAGCTCACGATCGGTTCCGCGGCAGCCTCTTCAAGACCGGTTGCCGCTTGGGCGGCAAGCCCACGGGCGACCTCTTGCGAATCTTCGAACACATCGAGTGCAGAGATCTTGCCCCACCGCAGGGTGATCACGTGAAGGCCACGATTGAAGTAGGAGGCGTCGCCGTTCAGCAGCGTTGCCGTCCCGTCCCACTGCACAAACACCGTGGTATGCCACGGCGGGCCTTTGACCCAGATGTTGTTGATCTTGAGGTGGAGATTGGGCAGGACGCGCGCGAGGCGCTCAAACCAGAGGCGCAGCGTATCTCTGTCATGGCGCTCACCACCAATCGCATGGGCACCGCCAAAGCGGTGATGGACATCCGGGCTGATTGATGTCATCAAGTCATCCCAGCGATGATTATTGACGTGGTCGAAGGCCTGTCGGATTCGCTTCTTGACGATGAAGCTGTACAGCATCGGATGCCCTCCCGATCTTGCGGGTGATGTCGGCTCCGAAGCCGTGGGCTTCCTCGTCGACGTGGTTTGCGAGGAAGTGGCCGAGGAAGCTGAGCCGGGGCAGGACTCCGAGGACGGGTCGGAGGTGGACTTCGACAGTGCAGGCGAAGTCCGAGGCCGTGGCGCCCTTAGGCGTCACGTCGAGGGTCCATCGCACGGCGGCGACGACGGGCACGAGGTGGAAGAGGTACGTTGGTCGCGGCGTTGACGTCCTCCATCGGCCATTCTCCACTGCTACGTCGGGCGTCGGCTTCCGGGTGCCGTCTCCCGAGGCCCTAACGACGCCCACCGCTGCGAGGCCGCCTCAGTCATCTGACCGATGCTATGCGCCTGTGCACCCGCTTCGCCACCAAGCCGGCCGGAACTGGCTACATCGTTCGCCGCGATCGCTCCGGAAGGCCGCGAAGCG
>CAWIXY010000008.1:0-789213 GCA_963840185.1 uncultured Actinomycetes bacterium
GTGACCAGGACGAGTGCCTAAATGACGCCTCGGTGGAGGCGCGGCGGCCGTCTACGGGCCCCGCCTCCCGGTAGGTAGGCCAAGCCACCGCTCGGGACGCACTCGAACTTGGCGATACGACGGGCGCGAATCGTGGTGGCCCCAGTGGACTCGGCGCCGGGCAGTTCCCCGGCGGGACGCGTGGTCCACGGGCCGCGCAGGCAATGCTTGCATTGCGGTAATGAATGCATTACCTCGCGGCAGTGGCGTGGGACGTCTACTTCACCGCCGTCGCGGAGGAGTGGCTCCTCGGCCTCGACGACAACGACTACACCGCGATGCTCGCGGCGATCGAACTTCTCGAGGAACAGGGCCCGACCTTGGGCCGGCCGGCCGCCGACCGCATCGAGGGCTCTCGCCATCACAACATGAAGGAGCTGCGCTCGTTCGGCGGACACCTGCGAGCGCTGTTCGCGTTCGATCCCGAACGCCGCGCGATCGTGCTGCTCGGCGGCGACAAGCGCGGCGACTGGAGCGGCTGGTACGAGCGCAACATCCCGATCGCCGACGACCTCTACGACGAGCACCTGCGCAACCCTCGACGACGAAAGCTGACCATGGCGACCCGCAGCCTCAACGACATCCGCGCCAAGCGCCCGCTCTCCCCCGACGCCCGCAAGCGCGTCGACGACGATCAAGCGCGCGATGCAACTGGAGATCGCGCTGGCGGAGCTGCGCGAGCTGCGCGGCGCGAGCCAGACCCAGATCGCCGACAGCCTCGGCACCTCGCGCCCGAACGTCGGCCGCATCGAGAAGGAGATCGACGTCCGACTCTCGACGCTCGAGCGCTACGTCGAGGCGCTCGGCGGCAAGCTCGAGATCCACGCCGTCTTCGACGACGCCGACATCAAGCTCAGCGGCTCGAGCCCGAGGCCGGGCCATCGCCGCCGCGTCGCCGCCGCGGCCAGGTGCGCCTGCAGAAACATCGACGCACCCCACGACGGCTGGGCACAAAGGAACAACGGTGCTGTCGTGGCGCGGCCGGCGCCTACGCGGCATCAGCCGACAGGTCAAGGCGGGGTTGAACAATGACCAACAGCTGATCTACCCGCAGCTCGAACGCGAGTTTGCAGCCCAGTTCGAGTAACGCAGATCGGTGCTTCGCTGACGGCTAGATACAGAGAAACAACTCAGCCTGGTAGACTGCGGCTCCGATGGAGCGCACCAGCTATCAGGCGAGCAACTGCTCGATCGCCCGCACCCTGCAGGTCCTGGGCGAGAAGTGGACGCTGCTGATTATTCGCGAGAGCTTCTACGGCGCCACGCGGTTCGAGCAGTTCCACCGCGTCCTGCAGTGCCCGCGCAACCTCCTGTCCGAGCGGCTGACCCTGCTGGTCGACGAGGGGATCCTCGAGCGGTCCGCGTACCGCGAGCCGGGCAGCCGGGCGCGCAACGAATATCGGCTTGACGGACAAGGGCCGCGAGCTGATGCCGATCCTGCTCGCGCTCAGGGAGTGGGGCGACCGCCACAAGGCCGACCCCGAGGGGCCGCCCGTGGTCGCGCAGCACGCCGAGTGCGGCCGCGAGCTGCACGTCACGCTCGCCTGCGCGAAGGGGCACGTCGTCGACGGAGCCCGACGAGGTCGAGCTCGTGGACGGGCCGGGCGCGCTTCCACCCGTCCCGGCGTGAGATAGCCGCGGCGTGGCACGGTCGGCGACGGGAACGGACCCGCGCACGCCCCAGAACGAGACGTGCGCTACGCCTCCTGCGATGACGTGGTCGAAGTGTCCGCGCTGTCGAGCGTGACGACGACCTTGCCGCTGGCCTTGCCCTGTTCGACGTAGGCGAGCGCGTCGAGCGTCTGGTCGAAGGGGAAGCTGCGCCTGTCGAGGACCGGGCGGAGGTGGCCGGCGTCGTAGAGGTTGGCGAGGTTGCGCAGCTGCGCTCCGTTGGCCTGCATGAAGAAGAAGGCGTAGCGCACCCCCAGCCTGTGGGCCTGCCTGCGGACCTTGGCGCTCATGAGCGCCATCACGGGCCGCAGGAGCGGCTGGCCCAGCTGCCGGGCGAACGCGGCGTCGGGCGGGCCGACCACGCTGATGGCCAGGCCGCCGGGCTTCAGGACCGTCAACGACTTCGCCAGGCTGGCGCCGCCGAGGGAGTCGAGGACGACGTCATAGCCGGAGAGCACGTCTACGAAATCGGTGCTGGTGTAGTCGACGAGCTCGTCGGCGCCGAGCCCGCGCACCCTGTCCAGATCTTTGCTGTGCGCCGTCGTGGCGACGTCCGCGCCCAGGTACTTGGCGAGCTGGATCACCGTCGATCCGAGGCCGCCGGCGCCTGCGTGGACGAGCACTCTCTGGCCGGGCGTGACCTGAGCGAGATCGACGAGCGTCTGCCACGCGGCGAGGGCGACGAGTGGAAGCGCAGCGGCCTCGCGCAAGGTCAGGGAGCCCGGTTTGAGTGCGACGTCGTCCTGGTCGATCGCGATGTACTCGGCGAAGGTCCCGATGCGGAGGTCGCGGGGGCGCGCGTAGACCTCTTCGCCGACCTTGAACCCGCGGACAGCGCGGCCGACCTGCGTCACCACGCCGGCGACGTCGTGACCGAGCACGAACGGCTTCTTGTATCTCAGGAGCTGCTTGAACTCGCCGTTGCGGACCATCCTGTCCAGCGGGTTGACGCTCGCCGCGCTGACCCTGACCAGGACGTCTCGGTCGCCGACCGTCGGCCGAGGCACGACCGCGGACCGCAGGCCGTCCTCGCCGTATCTCTCGACGATGAACGCCCTCATGCCTGCGCTCATGCGTGGCTCCTCACGCGCTCGACGTAGGCGGCACGCTCGTCGGCATCGATGTGGGTAAGGACGTCGTCGGCCTTCGTGAGGTGCGCGAGCGCCATGCGGGCGCGGAACGGGAGCGCCTGATTGAGCCACAGCATCGGCCCCATGCTCTTCGGCACGGGGACGTCGAAGCGTGGCCGCTGGAGCGTCTCGACGATGCGCGCGGCGACGTCTTCGGGTTCGATGAACGGCATCCCGCGCAGCCCTGCGAACCCGGAGACCAGGTCGGTGTTGCACAGCGACGGGCGGATCACAGACATCTCGACTCCGGTGCCGCGCAGCTCGATCGCGACGGCCTCGGAGAAGCCGGCGACGCCGAACTTCGTCGCGACGTACGTCGCGCAGTGCGACCCGGCGACCTTGCTGACCGCCGAGGAGACGTTGACGATGTGACCGGTACGTCGCGGCTTCATCCGTCGCGCCGCCTCGCGCGTGCCGTGGATGACGGCCTCGAGGTTGATCGCGATCGCGCGGGCGGTCAGCGCCTCGTCCTCGGCGTCGATCGGCCCGGCGTTCATGATGCCGGCGTTGTTGACGAGCACGTCGAGCGGGCCGAGGCGATGCTCGACGCCGTCGAGGAACGCCGTGAACCCCGCGTTGTCGGTCACGTCGACGCCGACCCCGAAGGCGACCCCGCCGAGCGCGGCGGCCACCTCGT
Organism: uncultured Actinomycetes bacterium; assembly: GCA_963840185.1. Taxonomy (GTDB): domain Bacteria; phylum Actinomycetota; class Thermoleophilia; order Solirubrobacterales; family Solirubrobacteraceae; genus JAOPZW01. The sequence goes on from CAWIXY010000008.1 coordinate 3,478, forward strand.
CGGCGAGATCGCCGTCGAGGTCGCCGATCGCGACTCGGGCGCCCTGATCCGCCAGCGCTGTCGCGGTCGCACGTCCGATGCCGCGCGCCCCACCGGTGATCGCGACGACCTGGTTGGACAGCGCCCTTCTGCTCTTGAGCATGGTCATGACGCCACCTCCAGATGGCGGGCCAGGAACTCTGTCTGGTCGCGGACGGCGTGCTCGAACGGTTCGCCGCGGTAGATGTCGAAGTGGCCGACCGGGTAGCGCTTGACCTCTCCCCGCGGAGCGGTGGCCGCATACCGCAACGCGGTCTCCGCGGGGGCCACGGCGTCGGCGTCGCAGACGCAGAACAGGATCGGCGCGTTCACCTTGCGCGCCGAACGCCCGGGGCGGTACAGCGCGACACGGTTGATGAACCGCGCCGACACGCCGTTCTCCAACTGCGCGCCCGGCGGGATCAGCGCGCGATAGCCGGGCTCGGAGTCCGGCGAGGTCATGAGCGCGGGGGATCCGTGCGGACCGACGAGCGGGACGAGCACCGGCGGCTTGCCGCGGACGCGGGCCAGCTCGTCGCGAAGCGCCGGCACGACCGCCCGGGCCAGGCTGCGCGGGCTCGCCGCGCGCGTGGCGGCGAGGCCGTCGGTGAACGGGCACTGACTGACGACGGCGACGACGGCCCCATCGCGGGCGGCTGCCTCAATGACGTGCCCGCCGCCGAACGACGTCCCCCACAGCGCGATCCGCTCGGTGTCGATCCCGTCGAGGCTCCGCGCGTACGCGAGCGCCGCGGCCCAGTCGCCGAGCTGGCGTTCGATGTCGAGCAGCTGGCGGGGCTCGCCGCCGCTGTCGCCGAAGTGCCGGTAGGTGAAGACCAGCGCGGCGATCCCCGCGTCGGCGAACCGCTGGGCGTAGGGCTCGAGCCCGTATTCGCGCGTGGCGCCGAGGCCGTGGCCGAGGATCGCCAGCGGCGGGCGCTCGGCGTCGGGCAGGAACAGCCAGGCCCGGCAAACGTCGTCGCCCGATGGGAAGGCGACGTCGAGCCGCGTCCGAGTTGCGGAGGTCATGAGCCCAGCCTACGTATCTAAGTTTACATTGTCAACTTAGCCTGGTACGGTCGCCGCATGCCCACGACGACGACCCAGACCCACCGCCTCGGAATCGAGGTCGAGCAACGCGGACGCGTCCTCCTCGCCCGACTCCACGGCGGCCCGCGCGGCGAGTTCGGCCCCGAGATCGCCGCCGACCTCGCAGCCCTCGTCACCCGCGCCGAGACCGACGACGGCGTCGGTGCCGTCGTGATCACCGGAACCCACCCCGAGCGCTTCGTCGCGCACGCCAACCTGCGCTGGCTCCAGGAGGGCGGCGCCGCAAGCCCCAGCGTCGGGCCGCGCGCTGCCTCGGCCGTCGTGCACGCGGCCCGCGCCACTCGGGCCGTCGCCGGCGTGCGAAAGCTCGCCGATCGCACGCCGCTCAGCGGCGCGATGGAGCTCCTTGACGTGCACGAGACCTTCCTGCGGATGAACCGGTCCGGGGCGATCTTCATCGCCGCGCTGAACGGCTCGGCGCTCGGCATCGGCTCAGAGCTCGCGCTGGCCTGCGACTACCGCGTCATGGCCGACGGCGACCACGTGATCGGCCAGCCCGAGATCCTGCTCGGCTTCCCGCCCGGCGGTGGCGGCACCCAGCGCCTCGTGCGCCTGGTCGGCACCCATCAGGGGGTCAAGCGGATGCTCGACGGCGGCGGTCTCGATCCCGAAGACGCGGCGGAGATCGGCTACGTCGACGAGGTCGTCCCCGCCGACGAGCTGATCGACCGCTCCGTCGCGCTCGCCGACCGGCTCGCCCAACGACTGAAGCTCAGCGTCGCCGCGGTCAAGCGCGCCGCGTACATCGGCGGCTCGCTCAGCCTCGAGGACGGGCTCCACGTCGAGAACGCCGAGTTCCTCTCGACGCTCGCGAGCCCCGGAGCGCAGGAGGCGATGCTCGCCTACATGCGACGCACCGAGGAGACGGGCGACCTGCCCCTATACGACCAACCGACCTACGAAAGGACGCTAGAAGCCGGCAGCTTCGGACGCGTCGCGGGAGCCTGACCATGACAACGACCACGCGCCTCCACAACGGCTCGCGATCCACGACCGCGACCACGACATCGAGCACCGCGCCGACCCGCACGATCAACGTCGGCGGCACGCCGTTCGCCTACCGCGAGTTCGGCCCGCGCGGCGGGATTCCGGTGGTCTTCCTGCACCACTTCACCGCCGTCCTGGACGACTGGGACCCGCGCGTCATCGACGGCATCGCCGCCACGCGACACGTGATCGCGTTCGACAACCGTGGCGTCGGCGCCACCGGCGGATCGGTGCCCCACACCATCGACGAGATGGCCGAAGACGCCGTCGCCTTCATCCGCGCTCTCGGCTACGAGCAGGTCGACCTCCTCGGCTTCTCGCTCGGCGGCGGCGTCGCGCAGGTGATCATGCTGAACCACCCCGACCTCGTCCGCCGGGCGATCCTCGCCGGCACCGGCCCCCGCGGCGGCGGCGGGATCGAGAAGATGCCCTTGATCGCCGGCAGCGCGTACACCAAGGCCGCGCTGACGCTCCGCGACCCCCGGCACTACCTCTTCTTCAACCGCAACGCGACCGGCAAGCGCGCCGCGTCGGAGTACATGGCCCGCCTCAAGGAGCGCACCGCCGACCGCGACAAGCGCATCTCGATGCGGGCCAGGCTCGCCCAGCTCAAGGCGATCCGCGAAGCCGGCCTGGGCACGCCCCACGATCTCAGCAAGATCACCCAGCCGGTCTTCGTGGCCAACGGCGACAACGACGTCATGGTCGCCAGCAGCCACTCCGAGGACCTCGCCCGACGCATCCCCAACGCCAAGCTCGCGATCTACCCCGACTCCGGACACGGCGGCGTCTTCCAGTACCACGAAGAGTTCGTCCCCGCAGTCCTCCACTTCCTCGAGGCCTGACGTCGCTCACCATCCCGCGGCGCCGGCCGGGCCGGGCCACCGCGACCACGTCGCCCGACCCGACGCCGGCCACCGCACCCTCTGCCAAGAACTCGGTGACGTGGAGCCGCCGGCTCGGCGAGGGCGCGTCGCGGAAGCGGGTCCGCGAGGACCCACTACAGTCCGGCGCCGTTCTGGCACCGAAGCCACGCCCGGTGCCTGAACGCGCGGCAAACCTCCGCAAATTGCGAGGTTGTGAAGCCCGCCAGTCCGGCGCATGAAACCACCTACTTGCAGGCATTTCCGCACCTACGGAAGGTTTCACGCCCGCGCCTGAAAATCGTGGTGTCCCCGGTTCGAGTCCGGGTCTCGCCATCGGAAACGGCCCTGCAAAGCAGGGCTCTTTTCGCGGGCGACGGCCGGCGGTGTCGGAGGGCGACGGGCCGTTTTCGGCCGCCATCTCCTTTTGTCTCCTTTTACTTGAGTCTGGGTTGAGGATCTGCGCCCGATCCGCGGCTAGGAAGCGGGGCCTTCCAGGCGACGCCAGGTCTCGGTCGAGCGCTGCCGATCTGCATTCGGAAGGTTCTTCTCCGGGTGACACAGGCGGCACCGCGACCGGCAGCACCCGATGTAGTACTGCTGGTCGTCGAGGCGGCCAGAGACGATCTCGACGAGGTCGAAGCGAGCGATCTCGCGGGCGACCTTGATGCGCTTGGCAATCATGCGATCGCGGTGGAACCGCCGACGGGTGGCGGTGCGACGGGACGGCATGGCGCTCCTTCACGAGGACGCCCGCCGGCCCCAGCCGGCGGGCTACGTTGGGAACGCCGAACTCATCCGCTGCATGAGCAGCAGGCTACCGGCGCGGCGAGCGTCCGGCGGTGGTGTTGGCCGGGGCGGTGCGGGCGAGCTGCTGCATCTGTCGCCTCATAGGAGGAGCGCTGTTCGGTGTCGGTCGGTTGCTGCTTCCCGCGCGCGATCGAGCGGCCCGCAGCGAAAGCGAACACATCGCCGAGCCGCGGGCCGGGAACGGCCCGGACGCTCGAATGAGAGCGCCCGGGTAACCCCTCTACGAGGACGCCGCCTCCGTTTCTTGCATGTTCTTGGTCACGACCTTCATCGTGCGGCCGAGCTCCTCGGTGGGGCTGAACTCGACCACCTCGGTCCCGGCGTACAGAACCGGCGTGTGCCCTGGGCCGACGTAGTACGCGTCGCCGGCCTCGAACACCTCTTCACCGTCCCCGGAACGGAAGGCGACCTTGCCCTTGAGCACGTAGCCCATATGCTCGCATTGGCACTGGTCGTTGGGGAGCCCAGTGAAGAAGGGCGACAGGTCGGCGTCCTGCGTGTACGTCTCAAAGCCGATCGTCCAGCCACCCTCAAAGTGCTCGAAGTGCCCCTCGTAGCCCTCGACGGTTTCGTGCTCGGAAGCGGTCTCCTTCGACGCCTTCGGCATCTCCTACCTCCTTGTAGTTGTTCAGCGCGAGTCTCGCCGGTTGCCCGCTGATCTGCAAACGGCCCCCCGGGCGGACGAAGCGCTGCATTCGCCTGTCAGCGGCAGTGCGCGTTTGTCGATGCGATAGCGAGCGACGGGCTTGCCCTGACGCCCGCCTATCGTCCGCAGCAGGCGCGCCGCGAAGCAGCAGTCGGGCGCTCGCATCTGGGCGAAACGGGGCGCGTGGCGCCCTGCTTGCCGGGCAGGGGACCTCCAAGCACTCGGAGCCTGGATGCGTCGCGATTTCGAGCTGGCGCCTCATGCGGTACGCGCCGGACGTGCTTGCCGCGGGAGCCCGCACCACGTGCACCCAGACAGCAGCCGCTCTGTGCTTACGGTGCGACGTTCTGGTTCATGTGGAACAGGTTGCCAGGATCGTAGGCGCGTTTGACCTGGACCAGCCGCTCGTAGTTCTGGCGGTAGTTGTCTTGAATCCGGCCGTAGTCGTCATCCTGCATGAAGTTGATGTAGCCGCCGGGTTCCGAATGCGGCGACAAGGCCTCGTAGTAGTCGCGTAGCCACTTGATCCGCTCGGTGTCGTTGGCCGGGTCCGTCCATCCCGCGAGGAACACCATCCCGTAGGTGGCGTCGCGGTAGGCGAAGGCGGTGTCGTTCGCTCCGACGCGATGGCATGCGCCGTTGATCGGATACATGTGCATCGTGCAGGTCACCTCGGGAACGTTGGAACCGTGCTCGACGTGCGCCGCGATCGCGGCGTCCGAGAGGTCCTTGACGAAGGCGCCTTTCCAATAGGCACGCAGGCCCTTCGGGTAAAGGGCATCGAACGCTCCGTTCAGGGCCGGATACGGCAGCGGACCGCTTCCATCGGCGACGATCGGCGCCACGTCCCGGAACGGCTTGAGGACTCGCTCGGCTTGGTCGAGCGCGCCGGCCCAGTGCACCACCACCAGGCACAGCGGGTCGCCGTGGCGGTCCTCCGGGATGAAGGGCAACGGCGGGGCGATCTGGAACCCGGGGAACCCTCCGAACTCCTCGGGCGCGTCCCGGATGAACTCGTCGAACATCCGCAGCACCGCGGCGGCGTCTTCCAGGTTGTAGAAGATCGGACCGGCGAAGACCTCGTCGACTTCGGCCAGGCGATACTCGAACGACGTCACGACGCCGAAGTTGCCACCACCGCCCCGCAGTCCCCAGAAGAGATCCTCGTTCTCGCGTTCACTCGCGGTAAGGAACCGGCCGTCCGCGGTGACCACGTCGGCCGAGATGAGATTGTCGATCGTCAGCCCAAGCCCGCGGGACAGGTAGCCGATGCCTCCTCCCAGCGTCAGACCGGAGATACCCGTGGTCGAGATGATCCCGCCGGTAGTCGCCAGACCGAAGGCGTGAGTCGCGTAGTTGAAGTCGCCCCATGTCGCCCCGGCATCGGCACGAGCCGTCTTGTTCCTGGGATCCACACGTACCGTGCGCATCTCCGACATGTCGATGACCAAGCCGCCATCGTTGGTCCCGAATCCGGGTCCACTGTGCAGGCCACCGCGCACCGCCAGATCCAGCCCGTTCTCACGGGCGAGGTTCACGGCACCGATGACGTCGCCGACCTGCTCGGCCATCACGATCGCCAGCGGCCGCCTGTCGAACATGCCGTTGTGAACCATGCGCGCCGCGTCGTAGCCCTCATCCGCGGCGCCGAGAACTCGACCGCGCACCCCGTCACCAAAGGACTGAACCGCCTGGCTGCTCAGAGGGCTCGCGGTGGCGCTGTCTGCCATCTCCTGACTCCTTCCGCACGATAACGGCCGGCACGAGCGACACTACCGGCTTCTAGACGGCCGCGAAAGCCGTTCTCCCACCGCCTGCGCCCGATGTTCGAGGACGTCGATGGCGACATAGACCTTTCGGCGTGGGAGCGGCGTGGCGCTCGCGCCAGTAGCGGACCCGGCCTATTCCAGGAAGGTCGACGGTCACGCTACGGGACGTGACCCCGGAGCGACGATCTCCGGCGCCCGCAACGGACGAGTTCCGAGCGTCCTCGCGTTCGCCGGCGCCCTTGTCGCTTCTGCCTACACGTACTACTACCTCTCGGCCGCACCACAGCTGCTCGCGCACGCCGCCGGGATGCTCGACGCCGCCCTGGAGGCCCGGCCATGACCCTGATCGCCCCGACGCTGCAGGCGTTCTTCACCGACCGCCTGACCAAGCAGCTGCACGCCAGCCCGCGCACGATCGCCTCCTACCGCGACAGTCTGCGCCTGCTGCTGTGCTTCGCCAACGACCGGACCGGGATCGCGCCGTCGGCGCTGGACTGGGACGACCTCGACGAGCCGCTGATCGCCGCGTTCCTTGAGCACCTCGAGACCGACCGTCACAACAGCGCACGAACCCGCAACCTGCGGCTCACCGCGATCCGCGCACTGTTCCGCTACGCCGCGCTGCGCCACCCCGAACACGCCGCCGTGATCGCCCGCGTGCTTGAGCATCCCCGCCAAACGGTTCGACCGACGGATCGTGACCTTCCTCACCGCGGAGGAATCCATCGCGCTGATCGATGCGGCGCCAGAGAACCGCTGGGAGGGACGGCGCGACCGCGCGATGCTCACGCTCGCGCTCCACGCCGGCCTCCGCGTCTCCGAGCTGATCGCGGTCGACTGCGCCGACCTCGAGCTCGGGACCGGAGCGCACGTCCGGGTCGAAGGCAAAGGGCCGCAAGCAAAGAGCGGTCCCGCTCACCAAAGACGCCCAAGCGGTTCTCGCCGTCTGGCTCGATGAACGAGCTGGGCTGCCAGACGATCCGCTGTTCCCGACCCGCACCGGGCGGCGCCTCACCCGCGACGCCGTCGAGCGCCGCGTCGCGACCCACGTCGCGACCGCCGCACAGCGCTGCCCATCACTCGCGGCGAAGCGCGTTCATCCGCACGTGCTCCGGCACAGCTGCGCGATGTCGCTGCTGCAGGCGCGCGTCGACAGCACCGTCATCGCCCTCTGGCTCGGGCATGCCGACACCGGCTCCACCCAGCAATACATCCACGCCGACATGACCATCAAAGAACGCGCGCTTGCGCTCCTGACCCCACCCACCGCGACGCCAGGCCGCTACAGGCCCACGGACGAGATCCTCGCCTACCTCGACAGCCTCGGCTGACTATGCCGACCAGCGGGCGCCTCGCCACCCCGAGAAGCCCGCCGATGCCACCCATCGCGCGAGCGCCGAACCCTCCGCGGCATAGCTGAGCCATCGGCATAGTTCGTGTACGCCCTCCTCGGCGCCGACCACGACAGCTCGCCGTACACGCAGACCGGGGAGCGGATCGCCCGCATCGCGGCTGGCGGCGTGCGGCTCGTGATCGACGAGCTGCGCACCGACGTCACCAAGACCCGCAAGGACGGCACCCGCGGCCGCCTGCGCATCGACTACGGCGACCACCGCGAGCCCGGAGGCCGCCCTCGCTTGGCTCTGGAAGTTCGTCGACGGTGCCAAGACGGCGGGCGAGCTCTATGGCCGCGCGCTGATGGTGATCGCCGCGGAGCAGCACGCCACCCGGCTCGTCGTCCCGTCAAGCCAGCGGGTGCCCGTCACCCGCTGGGCTTCGACTGTCAGGAGATGGTCAACGCCTACGTGCTCGCCTTCGGGGGCCTCCGGGACCTGTTCACGCGGACCCTCGGGTGGGAGGGCGAGACCGACATCGACCCGCCAACGGCCGCGCGGCCCGGTCAGCGGGCACCCCGACCTCCGTGCCGATCGACGGCAGGGCGATGTTCAGGAGAACCTGTCATGGGTGCGGCGCCGTCACGGTCACGTCCGGGCTCTCGCTGCTGGTCTACGCGATCGTCGATGCCGAGAGCTCCGGGTGGGGCTCCACGAAGACGATCGGGCTGCTCGCCGCGGCGGTCGCGCTGCTCGGCGTCTTCACCCTGATCGAGCAGCGCTCCGACGCGCCGCTGGTCCCGTTCAGCATCTTCCGCAAGCGCACGCTGACCGGCGCCAACGTGGTCGGGCTGCTGGTGGGGGGCTCGCTGTTCGCGATGTTCTTCTTCCTCACGCTGTACATGCAGCAGGTGCTCGGCTACAGCCCGATCAAGGCCGGCCTTTCCTACCTGCCGCTGTCGATTGGGATCATCCTCTCGGCCGGCGTTGCCTCTCAGCTGGTGACCAGGATCGGCTTCAAGCCGGTGCTCGCGGTCGGCCTGATCCTGATCGCCGCCGGACTCGTCTGGTTCAGCGAGATCTCGGTCGACGGCGGCTTCGCGACCGACATCCTCGGGCCGTCGCTGCTCGCCGCCGTCGGGCTCGGCTTCGCGTACGTGACGACCACGATCGCGGCCGTCTCGGGCATCGAGGACAACGAGCAGGGCCTCGCCAGCGGGCTCATCAACACCTCGCAGCAGGTGGGCGGCGCGCTCGGGCTCGCCATCCTGGCCACGGTCGCCAACTCGCGGACCGATGACGTCCTGGCCGCGGCGGGCGGCAACCCTCGCGCCCTTCCGGACGCCCTCGTCGAGGGCTTTCAGTCGGCGTTCCTCGGCGCCGCGCTGATCGCCGTGATCGGGCTGGTCCTGACGCTGGTCCTGATCCACAGCAGCGACAGCCGCGCTCACGTGGCGCTGAGCAAGACGGAGCGTGCCGCAACCGCGAGCGTCTGAGCCCTGGCTGGGTGCGCGAGCCTACGGAGGACGCTCAGTGAGACGACTGTTCCCAGATGGCTCGGCGGCCCGCGCGCGGGCGGCCTGACGGACCAGGTGGTCGCGCTCGGCGACGTCCGTGGCCCGACGGGCGGCATCCGCGTACGCCGTGGCGGCGGCAGGGAGGTCGCCGCTGAGCTCGTGCAGGTGGCCGCGGACGGCGTGCCACCGGTGCCGCTCGCCGAGCACCTCGCGCAGCCGGTCGGTCTCGCGCAGCCCGGCGGCGGCGCCGAGGACGTGGCCGACCGCGACCGCGCGCCCGAGCACCGCGGCGGGGTCCTGGCGCACCGGGTCGTCGGTGAGGGCGACGAGGTCGTCGTACCAGGCGAGGATCTGCGGCCAGTCGGTCTCCTCGGCGCTTGCCGCGTCGTCGTGCAGGGCGGCGATGGCGGCCTCGACCTGGTAGCGGCCGGGGCGCTGAACGGCCAGCGCCGACTGCAGGACGCGCACGCCCTCGGCGATCTCGCGGGTGTCCCACAGGCCGCGGTCCTGTCGGTCGAGCGTGACGATGCGACCCTCTGAGTCGAGTCGCGCCGGGAGGCGGGCGTGGTTGAGGAGCATCAGCGCGAGCAGCCCGCGCGCCTCCGGTTCCTCGGTGGCGAGGGTGAGCTGGCGGGCGAGCCGGATCGCCTCGCCGGCCAGGTCCACCCGGGCGGCGGGCCAGTGTGGCCGGCCGTGTAGACGAGGTAGAGCACGCGCAGCACGACGGCGAGGTCGCCGGGCTGGTCCAGGCGGCGCCCCTGCAGGGCGCGCTTGGCCCGGCTGATCCGCTGCGCCATCGTCGCCTCCGGCACGTAGAAGGCGTCGGCGATCTCCCGGGTGGTGAGGCCGCCGACGGCGCGCAGGGTCAGCGCCACCTGGGAGGCGGGCGCGAGGTCGGGGTGGCAGCAGCAGAAGAGCAGGAAGAGGGTGTCGTCGCCCTCCTCGGTGGCGGCGGGCCGCGGCTCGGCGTACGTCGCCTCCTCGCGGCGGTGACGGGCGGCCTCGCTGCGGCGGGCGTCGACGAGCCGCCGGGTCGCGACCGTCGCCAGCCACGCGCGCGGGTCGCGCGGCGGGTGCTCGGGCCACACCCGCAGCGCCTCCAGCAGCGCCTCCTGCAGCGCGTCCTCGGCGGCATCGAAGTCCTCGCCCCGCCGGACCAGGCCCGCGAGCACCCGAGGGACGAGGGCGCGCAGCGCGCCCTCGTCCAGCCGTCGCGTCGGCTCGTCGATCACGCCGGGTCAGTCGTCCGCGGACGCTCCCACATGACCTCCCGGACGTCGATCCACTCGTACAGCGGCTCCCCGCCCGGGCCGGGCTCGGAGGAGACGTAGGCCGCGAGCTCGACCGCACGCTCGTGCGACTCGACGTCGATCATGTACCAGCCCGCGACCAGGTCGCTGGTTTCGGGCAGCGGGCCGTCGGTGGTGACGGGCGCGGCGTCCGGGCCGCCGTAGCGCACCCAGGTGCGCGCCGGCGTGAGCGCCTGCGCGTCGACGTACTCGCCGTTCTCCTCGAGCAGCTCGCTGACGTGCTGCTGGAAGGCCATGTGCGCCTCCACGTCCTCGGGGGCCCACTGGTCCATCGGGGGCACGGGACGGTGCGGCTCCGGGCCGCCGCGGTAGTGCTTGAGGAGCAGGTACTTCGGCATCGTGGTCTCCTGGTGTCGTGGGCCGCGCCTGTCGTGGCCCTTCACCTGGTGAGCGGAGCCGGCCGGAGCTTCTCGACATGGAATCACTCATCCAGCTCCGAGACCGTCGCGTAGGGGGAGCGGCTTACGGGACGATGCTGACGACCGGTCCGGGAGCAGTCCTCACTCGTCGACCACGGCGGTCGCAGGGCTCAACTCGCAGCAGCGTGTCGACCGGCTTGTCGATCGTTCAACAGCGCCGCTCCGGCGGCTTCGATCGTCGGTAGATGAGCTTTGCGCAAGGCAACGGCTGGTCCTTGTCGCGCGGCGCCGCTCGCGATCTCGGGTTCATCGCGAGGTCTCCGCGAGGTTCGCATCCCCGGTGGGCGGGCTTTGATCGACAGGTGGGTAGTCGCCGTGGCGGTGGACGATCTTCCACTCGCCGGCCTCGCGCCGGTACACGTGCGTGACACGGAGGGTGTAGGGCTCGACCGGGCCACCGTCGACCGATGCGGTCGTGTGCTCGAAGCCGACCGTGTATGCGAGGTCGCCGCTGACGCCGGCTGCGACGAGTTCGAACCGGTACTCGGCGCAGTCGGAGAACCGCGACCCCACCCAGCGGAAGGTCGGGCTCAGCTCGTCCCACCCACGCTTGCAGGGCACGGCGGCCCCGAACATCGTCACCGGATCGTTCTGCGACCACAGGGCGACGCGCGGCGCGACGTCCCCGTTGTGGATCGCTCTCTCCGCCTCGATCTGAGCGCGGAGCATGCCATCGAGGAAATCGTCGAGCTCGCTCATCGTTGCCCTCCTGCGGTCGGTTGGCTCGTCGCGAATCCGCACCGTAGGGGCGAGCCGCGTCGCGATCATCAGCGCACATGCGGATTGGCTACTGATCGGCGTGCGTGTGATCATCGGCGGCGTGACGAAGCACAACGTGGCGGCGCCGCTCACGGGGCTCGTCGGTCGTGCGCGCGAGCTCGACGCCGTCGGCGAGACGCTGCGCAGAACCCGGCTCGTCACCGTTACGGGGTCGGGCGGCGCCGGGAAGACGCGGCTCGCCGTGGAGCTGGCTCGGCGTCAGATCGGGCGTCGCCGCGACGGGGTGTGGTTCGCGGATCTCACTGCGGCCGGGGCAGGCTCCGATCCCGCCGCCGAGGTCGCGCGCACGCTCGACGTCGGCGCACGCAGCTCGACCTCGGCGACGGTATCGCTGCGCCGCTACCTCGCCGACCGCGACGTCCTGCTCGTGCTCGACAACTGCGAGCACGTGATCGACGCGTGCGCGGCGCTGGCGGCGGCCGTGCTCGGCGCGTGCGACGGCGTCCGGATCCTGGCGACGAGCCGCGAGCCACTCGCGGTCGCGGGCGAGACGGTCTGGAGGCTCGATCCGCTCGACGCCGACGACGCGCGACGGCTGTTCATGGAACGTGCGCGCCAGCGCCGCCCGCAGTTCATCCCGAGCGCGGAGGCGGACGCCGCGATCGCGGCGCTGTGTGCGCGCCTGGATCATCTACCGCTGGCGATCGAGCTCGCCGCCGGGCGGATGGGGGTCATGTCACCGTCTGAGATCCTCGCGGATGTCGAGGCGCGGCTTGACGCGCTCGGTGGCGGCTCGCGGCTCTCCCCTCCCCGCCACCGCACGGTACGCGCCGCGGTCGAGTGGAGCTATGAGCTCCTCGATCCCACCGAGAGGCGCGCGTTTCGCAGCCTCGCGGTGTTCGTCGGCGGGTTCGACGCGGCGGCGGCGACGTCCGTCGCACCAGACCTCACGCTGGACGTGCTGGCGCGACTCGTGGACAAGTCGATCGTCAGCGTCGTCGAGAGCCCGGGAGGCGCGACGCGGTACCGGCTGCTGGAGACCGTCCGCGAGTTCGCCCGTGAGCTGCTCGCCCAAGCGGGCGAGCTGGAGCCCGCGCGCGAACGTCACCTCCATCACTTCTCGGTGCCCGACGACGTCTCGCTGGACGGCTGGCCGTCGACACGTGCCGAGGCGATCGTCGACGAGCTCGAGCGCGACTACGGCAACGTGCGCGCCGCGCTCGAGTGGGCGGCGGCATCGCACCCTGCTGCCGGGACCCGATTGCTCGTCGCAAGGCGCGACCTGTTCCTCATGCTCGGGCAGGCTGACGGGCGTCGCCTTGCGCTCACGCTGCTCGAGCGCTATCCGGCGCGCGACAGCCACCGCGTGGAGTTGCTGATCACGGCGGGGCTGCACGCGATGTTCGTCGGAGACGCGCTGGGCGCCGCCAGCGATCACGACGCCGCGCGCGAGCTGGCTGCCGCAATCGGCGAGCCCCGGCTCGAAGGCTGGGCGTGCTTCTTTCGCGGCCTGGCCGAGATGCTCGGAGGGTCGCCGCTCGAGGCACGCGCGCGCTTCGAGGCCAGCCGGGCGATCCATCACCGCCTGGGCATCCGGATCGGCGAGGGCGTCGCTATGGCCGCACTCGGCCTCACGCATGTCATGGCCGACGAGCGCGCCCGCGGAGAGGAGCTGCTCGAGCAGGCGCTCGCGCTGCAGGTCGAGGCGGCCTACCGGTGGGGCCAGGGCCAGGCCCACCTCTACCTGGGCTTGGCCGCCGACAGCGCCGGGGACGAGGCGGGCGCGTCCGCGCACTACGGCAGCGCGGTCGAATGCCTGCGTCCGTACCGCGACTCGCCCCTGCTGCCACAGGCGCTGATCGGCCTGGCGAGCTCGCTCCGACGGCGCGACGCCGCGCGGGCGATGAGGATCACCGCGGCCGCGTGGACGATCCGGTCCAGGACCGGCGGCGAGTTCGCACCCTTCCTTCGCGAGCACGCCGTCAAGGTGCGCGCCGCGTGCGCGGCCGCCCTCGGCACGGAAGCCGAGCGGATCTGGACCGAAGGCACGCGCATGGGAGTCGACGACGCCGTCGCGCTCGCATTCGGTGCGAGCGAGCGGCGCCCGGCGGCACCACCCGGCGGGCTCAGCGCCCGGGAGCTCGAGGTGGTCCGCCTGGTCGCGAGCGGCGACTCCAACAAGGCGATCGCCGCCGACCTGCACCTGTCCGTGCGCACGGTCGAGAGCCACGTACGCCATGTGCTCGCCAAGGTCGGCCTCGAGAACCGCACGCAGCTCGCCGCCTGGGCGCACGCGCACGATCAGGAGCGCCTCGTGCGGTGACGAAGCACCCAACCCGAGGAGGCACCTTCATGACAGGGCAGTGATTCGCTCCTATACGGTCGAGGTCGGCACGTCAGCGATGAGCGAACGCACGATCGATCGAACTGGAGCGACCGCGGCGACGAAGATCCCCGAGGATCTCTCGCTGCTGGAGAGCCGGGCCGCCCGTGTGCTCGGCCCCGAGCCTCTGGCGTACATCCTGGCCGGCGCCGGCGATCGTGAGACCACGCGCGCGAACGCGACGGCGTTTCGGCAGTGGCGGATCACGCGGCGCAAGACGCGCGACGACCCGACTCCCGACCTGTCCACGACCGTCCTCGGGACCCGCATGCCCGCCCCGGTGCTCTTCGCGCCGATCGGCGTCCAGACGCTGGCTCACCCGGACGGCGACCTGGCGAGCGCGCGCGCCGCCGCCGACCTGAAGCTCACGTTCATCCACTCCACCCAGGGTGCCTACTCCATGGAGGAGGTCGCCGCGGCCAACGGTGGGGGATCGCGCTGGTATCAGCTCTACTGGCCGACCGATGATGAGCTGGTCGTGAGCTTCCTGCGACGTGCCCGAGCCGCCGGCTACACGCACCTCGTGATCACGCTCGACACGACCTTGCTGGGCTGGCGGCCACTCGATCTGGACCGGGCCTACTCGCCGTTCCTGCGGAATCTCGGGATCGCGAACTACACCAGCGACCCGGTGTTCCGGCGCCGCCTCAGGGTGCCGGCCGACGAAGACCCGGTGGCCGCCGGCGTCGCCTTCGCGTCGGTGTTCCAGAACCCCGGCCTGAGCTGGGAGCAGCTACCGCTGGTCCGCAAGAACTGGGACGGCCCGATCCTGCTCAAGGGAATCCAGTCGGTCCGGGACGCGAAGCTCGCTGCCAAGCACCGCATCGACGGCATCGTGGTCTCCAACCACGGCGGCCGCCAGGTCGACGGCGCGATCGCGTCACTCGACGCGCTGCCGCCGATCGTGGACGCTGTCGGCGATCGGCTCGCCGTGCTGTTCGATTCCGGCATCCGCACGGGCCGGGACGCCTACAAGGCACTCGCGCTGGGCGCGGACGCCGTCCTCGTCGGCCGCCCCTACGTCTACGGCCTGGCCCTCGACGGGCAAGCGGGCGTGACGCGCGTCATGCGGACACTGCTGGCCGAACTGGTGCGCACCCTCGCCGCCAACGGCTACGGAAGCCACCGAGAGCTCAGCCCGGCCTCTCTGACGCGAGCACGCTGAGCCACGAGGTCACGCGGATGTCCGGGCACACACGTCGTCAGTTCATCGGGTCGGTCGGCTCGGCCGCCGTCACCACGGCCCTCGCCCCCGGGGCACTCGCCGCCGGCCGTCCGGCGTCCGTGCGCGGGCAATCGGCGCCGGCGAGTGCGCCGGCCTCACCGTCCTCCTACTACGCGTACCAATCCGAGATCTACCTTCGCGGAACGACCGGCGCGACGCCGAAGATCAGCACGAACCTCTCCAAGCTGGAGGCTCAGGCCGCCAAGGTGCTCGACCGCAAGGCCCGGCAGCACTTCCTGGCCGGCGCGGGAGGCGACGTCGCTGCGCGTGCGAACGCCAGAGCGTTTCGCCGTTGGCGGATCATCCCGCGGATGTTCCTCGATCGCGCGGAGCGCGATCTGTCCACGAACGTCCTCGGGACCCGCATGCCCGCCCCGGTCGTCTTCGCCCCGGTGGGGCGCCAGGGGCTGGCGCATCCCGACGGTGAGTTGGCCAGCACCCGCGCCGCCGCCGCTCTGGGACTCACGTACATCCACTCGGCGCAGGCCGGCTCCTCCATCGAGGAGGTCGCCGCCGCCAACGGCGCGGGATCCCGCTGGTACCAGCTCGACTGGCCGGATGACGACGGTCCGGACACGTCGGCCCTGCGGCGCGCCCGCGTCGCCGGCTACACCCATCTGCTGCTGACGTTCCCAGGGCCTCGAGACAGCTGGAAGCCGTTGCGGCTGATCCGCAGGAGCTGGGACGGCCCGATCCTGCTGACGGGAATACAGACCGTCGAGGACGCGAAGCTCGCGGCCCGGCGCCGTTTCGACGGCATCGTGGTCTCCAACCACCGCGGCCGCCGAGGCGACGCCGCGAGGGGGACGGTCGACGCCCTGCCGCCGATCGCGAAAGCAGTCGGGGACCAGGTCGCCGTCCTCTTCGACTCCGGCGTCCGTACCGGCCCGGACGCCTACAAGGCGCTTGCGCTGGGCGCAGACGCCGTCCTCGTCGGCCGGCCCTACGTCTACGGCCTGGCGCTGGACGGGCAAGCCGGCGTCACCCACGTCATGCGGACGCTGCTGGCCGAGCTCGACCTCACGCTCGCGAACGCCGGCCTCAGCAGCCACCGAAAGCTCAGTCGCGACTCCCTGACCAGGGCTGACTGACCCGCCAGGTCGCTGCCGTGCCCGAGTCGGTACCCTCAATCGCGAAGGGAAGTATCCCTGTGAACGGCGCGTTCGTCAGCACGGCCTCCTGAGGCCCGGCGCGCCGGTCTCGCGGACGACTCCGCGGGCGGGAGAAACCTCCACGTCAATCGCCGACCGTTGGAGGTCTCCGACCCTTGTCCGCTGCTGGATGGTTCCTGCTCGCCGCCGCGATCGCGGCCCTGCTGGTGTTCGACCTGAAGTCCGTCGGCCGCGACGCTCCCGAGCCGTCGCTGCGCACGGCCGGGCTGTGGTCCGCGGGATGGACCGTCCTCGGCCTCGGCTTCACCGGCGTGCTGCTGCTGGTCTCCACCGGCGACGCAGCCGGCGAGTACCTGACCGGCTTCCTGATCGAGAAGAGCCTGTCGCTGGACAACCTCTTCGTCTTCGCGGTCCTGCTCGCGTACTTCCAGGTGCCGGCGGCGTCCCAGCGCCGGGTGCTGATCTGGGGCATCGCCGGCGCGATCGTCCTGCGCACGGTCTTCATCCTCGCCGGCGCAGCCGCGCTGGACGCGTTCCACGCGACGATCTACGTCTTCGGCGCCTTTCTGGTGCTCACGGCGATCAAGCTCGCGCGCCAGTCCGACGAGCACGTCGAGGTCGAGCAGACGCTCGCGATGCGCGCGCTCCGCCGTGTCACGTCGATCGGGGGCTACGACGGGGAGCGCTTCTTCTCGCGCGCCGGCGGCAAGCGCGTCGCGACGCCGCTGCTGGCGTGCCTGGTCATGATCGCTGCGTTCGACGTGCTCTTCGCCGTCGACTCGGTGCCCGCGATCTTCGCCGTCTCGCGCGACACGTACGTCGTGTTCGCCGCCAACGCGTTCAGCCTGCTCGGCATGACCAGCCTGTACTTCCTGCTGCGCGGGATGATGGATCGCTTCCGCTACCTCAACGTCGGCCTCGCGGCCATCCTCGCGTTCGTCGGCGCGAAGATGCTGCTCAGCGACGTCTGGCACATGCCCGCCTGGGTGTCGCTCGCGGTCATCGTCGGCTGCCTCGGCGCGGCGGTCGCGGCGTCCCTGCTGCGGCCGCCGCAGGAGCCGCAGCCGACGTGACCCTGTGCATCGGGCGGTAGTGCCCGCCGCCGGGCGCGATGGTGAAGCGGATCCGCGCGGCGCTCAGGGCCCGGTCCTCAAGCTGCGGGTGGGGGAAGGCAGCCCAGATGCATGGCCTAACAGAGTCGCTCCACCGGGGTCAAGGGCTCCATGAAGAAGAGCATCGGCTGGTCGAGCCGGATCACGCCAGCCGGTCGGGCGTGCGCGGATCGAACGATCAACCGTGCGTGGACGGGTACACCGCCCCCATGCCCGAGCCCAAGAGCATCGCCCAAGCCGGCCTCGTGGGCTGGCGCAAGGCCATCGCGGACCGAGTCGCACCGCGCGCCGCGCACCGCGCGCCCGTATCCGAGGAGCAGGTGCGCGCGGCGATCGGCGCGGCCTTCTTCGTGCTTTCCCTCTACTACGTGGTGAGCACGATCGCGCGCATGATCCGGTCCGCGCAGCGCTGATCGAGCACCTCGCGCGGGCCGCGCGCGGCGCAGCCGGCGTCGGCGGGCGGCGGCGGGCTCAGGCAGGCTTCGTGGTCATCGCCCAGATCGCGATCAGGTAGGCGACGATCAGCACGGCGACGACCCATGCGGCGACGCTCGCGCTGGCTCCGGTGGAGGTCCCGGCTCGGCCCGCCCGGCGCAGGGCGAGCCCGGCGGCGACCGTGGCGACGATGACCAGCAGCGCTCCGAGGTCGGAGATGATGTAGCCGATCCCGATCCAGGCGGCGTCGGAGTCGGCGAGGCCCTCCTCGTCGGCGATCCACTGGGCGCCGGCGCGCATCACGATGAACGACGGCAGCGCGGCGTACAGCAGGGCGCGAAAGCCGACGCGCGCCGGCTCGAGCGACCCGCCCCGTCTGGCGACGAACAGGTAGCTCGCCGCCGTCACCAGCGCGCCGACCATGACCATCGCGCCGAGGACGTGGACGAAGAGGGCCAGGTTCCAGTCGTCGGGGCGGATCGCGGCGAGCGTGCTCATGCGCCCGGCTTCCAGATCATCAGGACGAGGATGGCGACCAGCGAGAGGGTGCGCAGCCAGTGCCAGAGCGTCACCTGGCGGGTGGCGGGCCCGGTGGGGGCACCGTCACCCGGCCCGCCCATGACCACGGTGCGCGCCCTCGCGCCGAAGGCGCTCGCCGCGATCAGCAGGACCAGCGAACCGAGGATCCAGCCGTCCCACAGCTCGTAGCCGTCGACGTAGAGGGCCAGCCACACGCCGAAGAGGAGGAGGCCGGCGCCGCTCACGTTCCAGGTCCAGTCGGCGAGGGCGAAGTCGCCCCTCCCGACCGGGGCGCCGAACGCGTACGCGCTGAACATCGCCACGCTGACGAACGCGATGAACGCGGAGAGCACGTGCAGGAAGACCAGGGTGTCGTACATCGGGGCGGGACCCTACGGGACGGCGTGGCGGAAGGAGGGGAGTCCGGGTGCGACGTCGCCCGCCAGGAGCTCCACCTGACCGGGTGAGGTGTCGACGGGCCAGAACACGAGCGTGTCGAAGCCGTCTGCGACGAACCCGCCGAGCGTCTCGACCCACCACTCGGGCGGTCCCGCCAGCGGCTCGCCGGCCAGGTACCCGACGGGAAGCGACGACCGGGGTGGCGCCGGCTCGTCGCCGATCACCCCCTGGAGGTTGAGGATCCGCCGGATCGAGCGCGGGTCGCGGCCCGCCTTCCGGGCCGCGGCGTCGATCAGCTCGTTGCCCGCGCGCAGCTCGTCGCGCGACAGCACGCCCAGCGACGGGAGCCAGCCGTCCGCCTTGCGCCCGACGAGGCGCAGCATGCGCGGCCTGAACGCTCCGACCCAGATGCCGATCGGGTGTGCCGGTGGCGGGCCGGGGCGCGCGCCGTCGAGCGTGTAGTGCTCGCCGTCGAACGAGACCGACCGTTCGCCCGACCACATCAGCCTGATGACGTCGATCGCCTCGTCGAGGGCTTCGACGGATTCGCCCGGCGTTCGCCGCGGGCCACCCATGCCCGCGATCACGTCGGGGAAGCCGCCGGCGCCGAGGCCCAGCTCGAAGCGCCCGCCGCTCAGCACGTCCAGCGACGCGGCGGCCTTCGCCATCACCGCGGGAGGCCGCAGCGGCAGGTTGGCGACGTCGGTGAAGAACGTGACGCGCTGCGTCACGGCGAGCAGCGCCGGGATCAGCGACCAGGTGTCCAGGAAGCGGCGCTGGTAGGGGTGGTCCTGGACGCCGACGACGTCGAGCGCCGCCTCGTCGGCCGCTCGCACCAGCTCGCGGATGCGATCGAGCGTCTCGGCCGCGGGCACGATCGAGATCCCGACGCGGACGGCAGCCTCACCGTCTCCGGCTCCCACGAGCCGACGGTACCCCCACCGCCACGGCGCGCGCAAGGCGCCGGTCGTGCGCGATGATCAGGCGATGCCGAGCCCGGCGCTCATCGTCATCGACGTCCAGCGTGCGTTCGAGGATCCCGTGTGGGGCCCGCGCAACAACCCGGAGGCCGAGCGCAGGATCGCCGAGGCGATCGCGGCGTGGCGCGAGCACGGCGCGCCGGTCATCCACGTCCGTCACAGGAGCACCGGTGCCGACGGGCTGTTCGTCCCCGGGAGCGCCGCGTTCGAGTTCAAGCCGGAGGCCCGGCCGCGCGAGGGTGAGCCCGTCATCACCAAGGACGTCAACAGCGCCTTCATCGGGACCGATCTGGAGGCGCGGCTGCGCGAGCAGGGTGTCGAGGCTGTCGCGCTGGTCGGGCTGACCACCGACCACTGCTGCTCGACGACGGCCCGCATGTCGGGGAACCTCGGGTTCGAGACCTGGGTCCTCGCCGACGCCATGGCCACGCACGAGCGCCGCGCACCCGACGGCGAGAAGATCGCGGCCGACGTGATGCACCGCACGGCGCTGGCCAGCCTGGACGGCGAGTTCGCGGAGGTGCTCGACACCGCCACCGCCGTCGCGCGCCTGCGCGACCACTGACCTGCCGTCTCGTTCAGGCGTGGAACGCCGCCACGCGCTGAGCCTCGTCGTCGACGGCCCGCCGGGTCCGGGGGTCGAGTGGCTCGAAGGGCTCGAGCTCGACGCGGCCGTCGGCGAAGCGCCACGAGCCCGCGACCGCCCCGTCGACGAGGAACGTCGGCACCGACTGCGGCAGGCGCGTGTGGAAGACGCGCGGCCTGTGCTCCTCGGGGAGGACCAGGGCGCGGCGGGCGTGGACGAGCAGCGTCGCGTCGTACGTGGGCAGGAAGCGGACCGGCGCTGGGGTGTCCCCCGGCGGCAGCGGCGCGTCCGGCACGTCGAGGAGCTCGCGCCCCTGCACGTCGGCGAAGCGCCGCAGCTCCATGCCGTCGAGCGCGCGCTGCACGACCATGACGGGCAGGCCGGCCCAGGTCGCGACCTCGGTGCGGTGGGCGGGGCCGAACGCGGCGAGGTAGCGACCGACGAGATGGCTGACCGCGCCGGCCCTCGTCATGGCGGGCGGCTTCCCCAGCCACTCCTCGGCCAGCGCGTAGACGTCGGCCCGGCGGCGCTCCCACGTGCCCGAGGGCGGGACGCGCACGAGGTCCACCCACAGGCCGACGACGTCCGCGCGGCGCTTGCCGACGAGCTCCTCGATCTCCGCGCGGCGCAGCGTCGTCCCGCCCAGGGCCGCGCGCAGCCTGCGGGCGGCGCCGGCCATCTCGTGTGCGGTGACCTCGCGGTTGGGGTCGCGCAGGGCACCGGCCCGCCGCTCCTCGCGCGAGGCCAGTGCGAACGGCCAGTAGTCCGCCCGCGAGACGGCGTGGATCGTCCGGCGCAGGAGCGTCCCCTGCACGATCGCGCGGTCCTCGAGCGCCTGCGTGATCGCCGCGCGCTCCAGGTCGCGGACGCGTGACCACAGCCCGACGTAGATCGACGGCGCGTACTGGGCCTGGAGGCCGCCCATGCGCTCCAGCACCGCCGGGATCGGCGCGTCGACCCGGTCGAGCAGCAGCTGGCGGGCGAGCAGCGCCCGGTTGAGCTCAGGCTGGGTGAGCGTGCGCATGTCGGCGTAAGTTAGAGTGAACTTGATGGCAGAGCTCCTGACCATCGGCGAGGTCTCGCGGCGGAGCGGCGTCGCGTCCTCGGCCCTGCGCTTCTACGAGCAGCGCGGCCTGGTCGCCTCCGAGCGGGCGGGCTCCGGGCACCGCCGGTACCCGCGCGCGGTGCTGCGGCGGATCGCCTTCATCGTCTTCGCCCAGCGCGTCGGGCTGACCCTCGACGAGATCGGCACGGAGCTCGCGCGACTGCCGCCCGACCGCGCGCCGACCCGGCGCGACTGGGCGCGGCTGTCGGGCACGTGGACGTCGCGCATCGACGACCGCATCGCCGAGCTGGAGCGCCTGAAGAGCCGGGCTCACCGAATGCATCGGATGCGGCTGCCTGTCGCTCGAGCGCTGCCGGATGGCCAACCCCGACGACCGCGCCGCGCGCCTGGGCCCCGGCCCGCGCTACTGGGTCGGCGACCGCCGGCCGGCCTGATGCACCGCGGGGCGGTCACCGACTGGCTGGCCGCCTACGAGGACGCGTGGCGCACGGCGGGGACCGAGCCCCTGGGCGCGCTCTTCACCTCGGATGCCGAGTACCGGATGTCGCCCTACGCGGAGCCCGTCCGGGGCCTGCCGGCGATCGCCGAGCTGTGGGAGGCAGAGCGCGACGGTCCCGACGAGCCCTTCGCCATGCTGCACGAGATCGTGGCCGTCGACGGCGACACCGCGGTGGTGCGGGTCGAGGTCCGCTACGACCGGCCGCCCGGCGAGTTCCGCGACCTGTGGCTCATCCGCTTCGCCCCCGACGGTCGCTGCGCCGCGTTCGAGGAGTGGCCGTACGCCCCGGGGCAGCACGTCGGGGGGCGCGACTGACGTGGCGACCCAGCGCGAGCGGGCCGAGCGGCTGCGGGCGTTGCACGAGCCCGGCCGGCCGCATGGCGGCACTCGCACGCGGGGCCGCGGACATCCTCGTGGGCGGATCGTGGCCGGCGGACCTCGGCCACCGGCCTGCGGGCGGGTAGCCGGTCAGCCGACCTGCGGGCCGCCGAGCTGCGCGCGCAGCGTGGCGATCTCGGTCACGGCCAGGCCGATGTAGGCGGCGCGCGAGTTGGCGATCTCGTCCTGGAGGTCGGCCATGAAGAGGGCGTTGTCGCCGAGACCGGCCTCGAGTGCGTCGAGGCGCTCGGCCTGCAGGCGCTGCAACCTGGTGCGGGCTTCGCTGGCGGTCATGGGCATCACTATCGCTCTCGGCCGCCGGTGCCGGCAGAGGGGCTGCCCGGCCAAAGGGGGACGGCGACCCGGTGTCCGGGAGGTGCGGCTCGCACCCCTGCGCGCCAAGTACGCCGGACCGCGTTGACCGCAACACGGCGGCGCTGCCCGGCCCTCAGCCCAGCGGCAGCGAGACGCGGAACACCGTGTGCCCCGGCGTCGACTCGGCCGTGATCGAGCCGCGGTGGCGGTCGACGACGATGCGCCGCGCCGTGTCGAGGCCCAGGCCGGTGCCCTCGCCGACGCCCTTCGTCGTGAAGAACGGGTCGAAGACGCAGTCGAGGATCTCCTGCGGGATGCCGTGGCCGTCGTCGGCGATCTCGACCAGCGCGCAGTCGCCGTCGCGGCGCGTGGCGATGGTCAGCGTGCCCGTCTGGCCGAGCGCGTCGAGCGCGTTGTCCAGCAGGTTCGTCCACACCTGGTTGAGCTCGGAGCCGCGCACGGTGACCTTCGGCAGCCCGCGGTCGTAGTCGCGCTTCACGTCGATGGAGGTGTGCTTCAGCTTGTGGCCGAGCACGACCAGCGTCGTCTCGAGGCCCTCGTGGAGGTCGACCTCGACGAGCTCGCCTCGGTCCATGTACGCGTAGGTCTTCACCGCGCCGACGAGACGGCTCATGCGCTCGGCCGACTCGCGCAGCTCCTCGGCCAGGCCGTGGGCCGTCAGCGTGGCGGCGACCCAGTTCAGCGCCGCGCCCGTTCCCGGGCCGGCCAGGCGGGCGACCTCGTGCAGCCACGCGCGATCGACGCCCGCCGTGGCCAGCGGCTCGGCCAGCGCGCCAGGGCTCGCTCACGTCGAGCTCCTCGAGCGCCTCGAGCACCTCGTCCTCGGCGTCGGCGGCGTCGAGCGCCCCGAGGGCGCCGCGCTCGGCGGCGGCCCGCACGGCCTCGCGCTGCAGGGCCACGAGCTGCTCGGCCTCCGCGCGCTCGATGCCCGACTCGACGAACCGCCCGATGACCGACCCGAGCACCTCGAGGGCCTCGGCCAGATCGGCTGCCGCGCGCTTGGCCGCCGCGGCGGGGTTGTTGAGCTCGTGGGCCAGGCCGGCGGCCATCGTGCCCAGCGAGGCCAGGCGCTCGCGGTTCTGCTCGATCGCCGTGATACGCGTCATGACCGGGCCGAACTGGCGCATGATCCGGCGGTGCACGGTGCGCTGGGCGAGCACCAGGTCGAGGAAGGCGTCAGGGGGGACCAGCGCGAGCAGGCACGGGGTCTCGCACTGGATGCGCACGCGGTAGTCGTTCTCGCTCAGCAGCGGGATCGCGCCCAGCCAGGTCGGTGCGACCTGCGTGCCCACGGGCTCGACGCGCCCTTCCTCGACGCGCGCGGTGCGCAGCGCGCCCTCGAGCAGCAGGTGGAAGCCGGGCGGCGGCTCGCCTGCCTCGGCGATGACGTCGCCGGGCTCGGCCGAGCGCACCTGCGCCACGTCGACCCAGCGCTGCAGCTCGTCGTCGGAGAGGTCGTCGAACAGGTCGATCGGGCGCAGGTCGGCGACGGTGAGCGTGGCGGTGCTCACGGCCCTCACGCCTGCGCCAGGTACTCGTGGATGAGCGAGACGGCCATCGAGCCCTCGCCGACGGCGCTCGCCACCCGCTTGATCGAGCGCGCGCGGACGTCGCCGGCGACGAAGACGCCGGGCACGCTCGTCTCCAGCACGTAGGGGTCGCGCTTGAGCGGCCAGCCGTCCTGGCGGACGTCGGGACCGGCGAGGATGAAGCCGCGCTCGTCGCGCGCGACGGTCCCCGCCAGCCAGTCTGTCCGCGGGACCGCGCCGATGAAGACGAAGCAGGCGTCGACCTCCTCGGTCGTCTCGGCGCCGTCGGGGCCGCTGATGCGCAGGCGCTGCAGGTGACCGTCCCCGCCCTCGGCGGCCACGGCCCGCGAGCGCGGCCGCACCTCGACGTTGGGCAGCTCGCCGAGCTGCTCGACGAGGTAGTGCGACATCGAGGCAGCGAGCGACCCGGCGCGCACGAGCATCGTGACGCGCTTGGCGTAACGGCTGAAGTAGACGGCGGCCTGGCCCGCGGAGTTGGCGCCGCCGATGACGACGACGTGCTGGTCGGCGCACGAGCGCGCCTCGGTGATGGCCGCCCCGTAGTAGACGCCCGAGCCGGTGTACTCGGGGAAGCCCGGGTCCTGAAGCTGGCGGTAGGAGACGCCCGAGGCGATGAGCACGCAGTTGGCGCTCAGGGCCCCGCCGTCGCTCAGCTCGACGAAGCGGCCCGCCCCCTCGGCGCGCAGCCCGACCGCGTCCTGCACGGTGAGCAGCTCGGCGCCGAGGCGGCGCGCCTGGTCGGTGCCGCGCCGCGCGAGATCCGAGCCGCTCAGCCCGGCCGGGAAGCCGAGGTAGTTCTCGATGCGGCTCGACTGGCCGGCCTGCCCGCCGGGAGCCTCGCGCTCGACCATGATCGTGCGCAGACCCTCCGAGGCGCCGTACACGGCAGCGGCCAGCCCGGCGGGCCCACCGCCCACGATGGCCAGGTCGTAGTGGTCCTGGGCCGGCTGGCCGGCGACGCCGAGTCGCTCGGCCAGCTCCAGGACGGTCGGGCGCTCGAGCACGGTGCCGTCCTCCAGCAGCGCCACCGGCAGGCGGTCGGCCTGCACGCCGGCCACCTTCAGCAGCTCGCGCGCCTCGCCGTCGCGCTCGACGTCCAGCCAGCGGGCGGGCACGCGGTTGCGGGCCAGGAAGTCGCGCAGCTCGTGGGAGTCCTTGGAGAAGCGGTGCCCGACGAGCCGCACACCGCCGGACTCCAGCGCGGCGCCCGCCTCCCACGTCGTCAGCAGGTCCTCGACGACCGGGTACAGCTGCTCCTCCGGCGGATCCCACGGCTTGAGCAGGTAGTAGTCCAGCGCCACGTCGTTGATCGCGCTGATCGCCGCCTCGGTGTCGGCGTAGGCCGTGAGCAGCACGCGCTTGGCCTCCGGCGCGAGCTCCCGCGCCTTCACGAGGTACTCCGTGCCCGACATGCCGGGCATCCGCTGGTCGGCGACCAGCAGCGCGATCTGCAATCCGCGGGCGCGCGCGTCCGACAGCGCCTCGAGCGCCTCCCGGCCCGACGAGGCGCGCAGGACCTGGAAGCGCTCGCCGAAGCCGCGGCGCAGGTCGCGGGCCACCGCGGCGAGCACGGCCGGCTCGTCGTCGACGGCCACGATCACCGGCCGGCGACGGCGCTCGCCCGCGCGGTCCGAGGTCGGCTCGGCGACGGTGGCGTCCATCGAGGCTGACGCTAGCGAACCGCGCAAGCGGGGGCCGGGGGGCGGCGGCGCGTGTGGGACGATCCACCCCCATGACACCCGCGGTCATCCTCGTCGGCGAGGTCTTCGGGCTCGCCGGCCTGCACGCCGAGCTGACCGAGGTGATGCTGCGCGCCCAGCGCGCCGCCCGCGGCGCGGAGGGCTGCCTGCGCTTCGTGTTCGCGCGCACGCTGGAGGACCCCGACGTGCTGCTCCTCGTGCAGGAGTGGAGCGACGAGGCCGCGCTCGAGCGCCACTTCCGCTCCCCCGCCCATGCCGCCTACCAGCGCGACGTGGAGGGGCTGCTGTCGCGGCCCTCGCAGGTGCGCATCCACCGCATCGCCCAGACGCTGCAGCCGACTCCGTCCACGCAGATGGACCCGCGGCGCGCGGACTGACAGGGGCTGACCAACAGATGAGGAGACCACGAGATGGCTGACGAACTGCAGGGCAAGAAGGTCGCGATCCTCGCCGCCGACGGCGTCGAGCGGGTCGAGCTCGAGCAGCCTCGCGAGGCCGTGCAGAACGCGGGCGCGCAGACCGAGCTGCTGTCGATCCACGACGGCGAGATCCAGGCGCGCGACCACGACCTCGATCCGGCCGGCAGCTTCCCGGTGGACCGCCTGGTCGCAAACGCGTCGGTCGGCGACTACGACGCGCTGCTGCTCCCCGGCGGCACCGTGAACCCCGACAAGCTGCGCCTCGACGAGGACGCCGTCGGCTTCGTACGCGACTTCTTCGCGACCGGCAAGCCGGTCGGCGTGATCTGCCACGGCCCGTGGACGCTGATCGAGGCGGGCGTGGCCAAGGGGCGCACGCTGACCGCGTGGCCGACCGTGCGCACCGACCTGCGCAACGCCGGCGCGAACGTCGTGGACCAGGAGGTCGTCACCGACCAGGGCCTCGTGTCCAGCCGCAATCCCGACGACCTGCCGGCGTTCTGCGCGAAGATCGTCGAGGAGTTCGCCGAGGGCCGCCACGACGTGCACCCGGAGGGCGCGACGGCGCAGGCGCTAAGCGGCGCGCCGGCGGCGCTGGCGCTCGGGCAGCACGGTGAGCTCCACGTCGTCGGCGCGCGTCACGGTCACGCGACCCTCGCTGACCGTGAGCACCGCCGTGCGACGCTCGAGGGCCGTGAGCGCGCGGGCGCGGGCGACGGCCTGATTGGCCTCCTGCGTGCGCACGCCGCAGGCGTCGAGGAAGCGCTTGGCGACGCCGCGCGCGAGCCGGGCGGCGTCGATCTCGAGCTGCTCGGTGGCGCGGGCTGTCCCGCCGAAGCCCGTCGGCAGCGGGCGCAGCACGCACGCGGCCATGTCGTCGGGGCGCTCGTCGCTGCCTTCCACGACGCTCTGCAGGAGCTCGTGCGCAGTGATCCTGCGCCCGTCGTCGAGCAGCAGGCCCGCGAGGCCGGCCGGCTCGAGGCGGTCACCACCGACGCGCACGTCGGTCACGCCGTCGGTGAAGAAGCAGGCCGTGCTGCCCGGCGGCAGCGGGACCGTGGTCTGGCGATGCCCCGTGGCCAGCCCGGCCGCGAGCGGCGGCGAAGAGCACGCGATCACCGGGTTGTGCTCGCGCCCGGCCACGACCGGGGGCGGATGGCCCGCGCAGGCGTAGGTCAGGCCGCCGGTGACCGGGTCGTAGATGCCGACGACCGCGGTGACGGTCCGCTCGCCGAGTCGCGGGCCGAGCGCCGTGGCACCGACGTGCAGGGCCTCGCGCGGTGACAGGCCCGCCTCGAGGTAGGCCCGCAGCGTGTAGTGGACGTGGGCCGTGAGGG
This sequence comes from uncultured Actinomycetes bacterium, assembly GCA_963840185.1. Classification (GTDB taxonomy): domain Bacteria; phylum Actinomycetota; class Thermoleophilia; order Solirubrobacterales; family Solirubrobacteraceae; genus JAOPZW01. The sequence continues at coordinate 31,017 of CAWIXY010000008.1, forward strand.
GGACCGACTCGCGCCCGTGGCCGGCGACGTCGCCGACGATCACGCACGTGCGCCCGTCGCCCAGCTCGAAGGCATCGAAGAAGTCGCCGCCCGCCGCCACGCCCTCGGCCGGCAGGTAGGCCGCCGACACGAAGGCCGCGCCGACACGCTCGGGCAGCGCGGGAAGCAGCGCCGCCTGGAGCAGCCCCACGTCCTCGACCAGCCGGCGGCGGGTCTGCTCGAGCCGGTGGCTGCGCAGCACCATGACCGCGCCCGCGAGGGCCAGCAGCACGGTGAGCGCGGTGACCACGGTCACCCCTGTACGAGCGCGACTGCGTCGTCGCGGGTCTCGACCACGTCGAGGAGCCCGTCGAGGCCGCCCGCCTCGAAGATGAGCAGCACGTAGTGGTGGCACGTGGCGATCGCCATCGTGCCGTCGTCGCCGAGCCGCGTCCGGGCGCCGACGATCGCCGCCAGCGTCAGCGAGTCGATGAAGGTCACGTCGCACAGGTCGAGGACCAGCCGCCGCACGCCACGGTCATGGGCCTTCATCAGGCGCTCGCGCAGGGCGGGCGCCGTGGCGACGTCCAGCTCTCCGCGAGCGGTCAGGATCATGCCGTCGGAGCCGAGGGGCTCCTCGAGGAGGGTCGCATCAGCTGAGCTCATCACACCGCATAGATCGGCGCGTCAACGCTCGTGGCGAGACCCGAGGCACGGGCCCGGACGGGTGTACGAGCGCCCGGCCAGGCCGTCAGGGGTTGAAGAGCACCTTGACCACCCCGTCCTGCTTCTTCTGGAACTTCTCGTACGCCGTGGGCGCCTCGTCGAGCGGCAGGCGGTGCGTCGCGAAGCCCTCGACGCCGAGCGGGTCGTCGTCGGTGAGCAGCGGCATGATGTCGCCGACCCAGCGCTTGACGTTCGCCTGGCCCATCCGCAGCTGGATCTGCTTGTCGAAGATCGTCAGCATCGGGAGCGGGTCGGCCATGCCGCCGTAGACGCCGATGAGCGAGATCGTGCCGCCGCGGCGCACGATGTCGATCGCCAGGTAGAAGGCGTGCAGGCGGTCCAGCCCGGCCTTCTCCATCAGCTTCCCGGCCACCGCGTCGGGCAGCAGGCCGGTCACCTGCTGGGCCAGCTTGGCGCCCGGCGAGCCGTGCGCCTCCATGCCGACCGCGTCGATGACCGAGTCGGGGCCGCGGCCGTCGGTCATCTCGCGGATGTGCTCGGCGAGGTCGTCCTCGTGGTCGCGCAGGTCGATCACCTCGATCCCGCTTGGCCCGGGCGCGCTCGAGGCGCTCGGGGACGAGGTCGACCCCGATGACGCGGTGGCCGCGGTGGCGCGCGATGCGCGAGGACATGTCGCCGATCGGCCCGAGGCCGAGGACGACGACGCTGCCGCCGTCGGGGATGCCCGCGTACTCGACCGCCTGCCACGAGGTCGGCAGGACGTCGGACAGGTAGACGAAGCGCTCGTCCGGCGGGCCCTCGGGCACCTTGATCGTCGTGTTCTGGGCCTGCGGGACGCGCAGGAGCTCGGCCTGGCCGCCGGGTACCTCGCCGTAGAGCTTGGAGTAGCCGAACAGCGCGGCGCCCATCCCCTCCTCGCGCACCTGGGTCGTCTCGCACTGCGTCTGGAGCCCCTGGTCGCACATGAAGCAGTGCCCGCACGAGATCTGGAAGGGCATGACGACGCGGTCGCCGACGGCGACGTCCGTCACCTCGCTGCCGACCGCCTCGACGATGCCCATCGGCTCGTGGCCGAGGATGTCGCCCTCGACCATGAACGGCCCGAGGACCTCGTAGAGGTGCAGGTCCGAGCCGCACAGCCCGGTCGTCGTGATCCGCACGATCGCGTCGGTGGGCTGCTGGATCACCGGATCCGGGACCGTGTCGACGCGGACGTCGCGCTTGCCATGCCAGACCGCGGCCTTCATCGCCACCTCCTCGCCGCGCGGCCGGCCGGCAGCGCGGGCTCGTTGTCGGGCCCGCGCTACCCCATCGATGAGGGGCCAACCGGCGCCAGGCTCAGGCGGGCTCGATGTTCTGGTTGACGCGCAGGACGTTGTCGCGGTCGTAGATCGCCTTGACGCGCGCGAGGCGCCGGTAGTTGTCGCCGTACGTCGCCTTCACACGGTCGCTGCCCTCGTCCATCATGAAGTTGACGTACGCCCCGCCGGCCGAGTAGGGGTGCGTCGCCTCCCAGTAGCCGACCGTCCAGTCGCGCAGCAGGTCCGCGTTGGCCGGGTCGGGGTCGACGCCCGCGATCACCTGCGAGAAGCGGACGTCGCGGTAGGCGAAGGCGGTGTCCGAGCGGCCGACGTCGTGCACCGCCCCGTCGATCGGGTAGAGGTGCATGGTCGACTGCGGCGTGGGCACCGCCTCGGCGAAGTGCGCATGCGCGTCGATCGCCTCGTCGGGCAGGTCGCGCACGAAGTCGCCGCGCCAGTACCACTGCTGCCCCGGCGGGTACAGCCCGTCGAAGGTGCTCTGCAGGTCCGGGTAGGGCATCTCGTGGGGCGCGTGCAGCAGCGGCTGCGCCACGTCCAGCAGCGGCGCGATCTCGCGGTCGAAGTCCTCCTGGGCGCCCGTGTGGCACCACACGACGCCGCACACCTTGCGCCCGTGCAGCTCCTCGGGGAAGGGCGGGGCGCCAGGGACGTGGCCGATCAGGAAGAAGCCGTAGAGCTCGCGGGGCCAGCCGTCCAGCAGCTCGGCGTAGCGGCGCAGGACCCGCGCGGTGTCCTCGACCGGCCAGAACGTCGGGCCGGCCAGCACCGTGCTCAGGGGGTGCAGCGCGAGCTCGAACGAGGTGACGACCCCGAAGTTGCCGCCGCCGCCGCGGATCGCCCAGAACAGCTGAGGCTCCTCCTCGGCGCTGGCCCGCACGCGCCGCCCATCGGCCAGCACGACCTCGGCCGCGACGAGGTTGTCGATCGTCAGGCCGAGCTTGCGGCTGAGGTAGCCGTGGCCGCCGCCGAGGGTGAGGCCGCCGACGCCCGTCGTCGAGATGATGCCCGCCGGCGTCGCCAGCCCGTGCTCGTGCGTGGCCCGGTCGACCTCGCCCCAGGTGCAGCCCCCGCCGACGCGGGCGATCCGCTGCACCGGGTCCACGTCCAGGTCGCGCAGCAGCGAGAGGTCGACGACCACGCCGCCGTCGACGACGCCGAGCCCGGCGCCGTTATGGCCGCCGCCGCGAACCGCGATCGGGAGGTCGTGCGCGCGGGCGACGGCGATCGCGTTCGCGACGTCGTCCGGGCTGGTGCAGCGCGCGATGAGCGCCGGGGTGCGATCGATCATCGCGTTGTAGACGCCGCGGGCGTCGTCGTACTCGGTGTCGGCGGGGCCGATGAGCTGCCCGGCGAACCTGCCGGCGAGGTCGCGCGCGGCGAGGTCGGCGACGGTGGTCGGCGTGCTCACGCTGTCTCCTTCGTGATCGAGGTCATGGGCCGACGGTACGGTCGGCCGGCGGTGCCGTCATGACCACGACTGATCCACTTCCGCGCTCGCTCGCACACGGTCCACGGCCCCTGGGATAGTCAATCCTGACCATGGCCGCCCCGTCCGCCCCGCTGCTCCCCGGCCCGCTGCGCCTCACCCCCTCGTTCCCGTTCGTCGGGCGCTCGGCCGAGCTCGCCCGGCTGCGCGACCTGCTGCCGCTCGCCGACGGCGACGGGCGTCGCGTCGCGCTGGTGGGCGGCGAGGCCGGCTCGGGCAAGAGCCGCCTCGTCCGCGAGGCCGCCCACCGCGCCGCCGCCGACGGCGCGCTCGTCCTGTACGGCGCCTGCGACAGCGTCGTGCGCACGCCCTACCGGCCGTTCGCGGAGGCGCTCGGCGCCCTGGCCCGTGCCGCCGACCCCTCCGTGCTGCGCGCCGACCTCGGGCACGGCGGCGGCGAGCTGACGCGCCTGCTGCCCGACCTCGCGGCGCGCGTCGGCGACGTCGGCGCCCCGACCGCCGGCGATCCCGACAGCGAGCGCCATCGCCTTCACACCGCCGTCGCGGACCTGCTCGCCGCCGTCGGCGCCCGGCAGCCCGTCCTGCTCGTGCTCGAGGACGGTCACTGGGCCGACGCCCCGACCCTCCTGCTCCTGCGCCACCTGGCGCGCTCGGCCGCCGACGCGCGACTGCTGCTGGTGGCGACGTTCCGCGACACGGAGGCCGACGTCCCCGCCGAGCTCGCCGACATGCTGGTCGATCTGGGTCGCGAGGACGGCGTCGTGCGCCTCCGCCTCGGCGCTCTCACCCGCGACGACATCGTCGAGCTCGTGGACATGGCGGCCGGCGGCGATCTCGGTCCCGAGCTCCCGCGGCTGGCCGGCACGATCGCCGACCTCACGCAGGGCAACGCCTTCCTGGTCACCGAGCTGTGGCGCAGCCTCGGCGAGACCGGGGCGCTGCAGGTCCGCGACGGGACCGCGCGCCTGGTCGGGTCGCTCGCCGAGCTCGCCACGCCCCAGAGCGTGCGCGAGCTCGTGCACGGCCGCCTGTCGCGGCTGCAGGACCCCACGCGCCGGCTGCTGGAGCTCGCGGCGGTGGCGGGCGGAGGCTTCGACCTCGCCGTCCTGCGACGCGCGGCGCAGCTCGACGAGGCGCAGCTGCTGGCGGCCCTCGACGAGGCGGTGCGCAGCGGGATGCTCGAGGAGATCGCGACGCGCGGGCTCGCCTACCGCTTCACCCACGAGCTCGTGCGCCGCGCGCTGTACGACCGGCTGAGCCGGCTGCGGCGGGCGGAGCTGCACCTGCGCGTCGGCGAGGCGCTCGAGGCGGTCGCGCCCGCCGAGCGCGACCTCCCGGGGCTCGCGCACCACTTCGCCGCTGCCGCCCCGCTCGGCGACGCCACGCGCGCGGTGGACCACAACGTGCGCGCAGCGCACGCCGCGGTCGCGGCGCTCGCCTTCGACGAGGCCGCGACCTGCCTGCGCACGGCGCTGGACCTCGGCCTGGACCCGCCCTCGCAGCGGGCGTGGGCACAGCTCGGCCTCGGCACGGCCCACCACCGCGCCGGGCGCGCGGAGGAGGCCCTCGAGGCCTTCGCCGACGCCGCGGCCACCGCGCGCGAGCTCGGCGACGCGCGCCTGATCGCACACGCGGCCGTCGGGTTCGAGGAAGCGTGCTGGCGGCCGGGCATCGTCGACCGCGGCAGCGTCGAGCTGCTCGAGGAGGCCGCGCAGGCGCTGGGCGAGGACGACTCGACGCTGCGCGTCGGGGTGCTCTCGGGGCTGCAGCGCGCGCTGTCCTTCCGCGGCGAGCACGCGCGCAGCGCGGTCGTCCGGGGCAAGGCGATCAGCACGGCAAGGCAGCTCGGCGACCGGACCGGCCTCGCGCGCACGCTGATGCGGGCCTACTGGGCCAAGGACACGATGGCCATGGAGGAGATCCTCGGGATGCTCACCGAGGCCCAGGCCCTCGGCGAGCAGCTCGGCGACGGCGAGATCGCCCTCGAGGCGCTGTCCTGGCGCGTGCCGGCGCTGATGGCGCTCGGCCACCTCGACGCCGCCGCGCGCTCCCAGGCGGAGCTGCTGGCGCTGGCCGGACGGGCGCGCCAGCCGTTCATGCTCCACGTCGCCGAGCACTACGCCTCGGCCCTCGCGCTCAGCCGCGGCCGGCTCACCGAGGCCGAGGCGGCGGCGGAGCGCTCGCGCGAGTGGAGCCGCCTGCTCACCGGGCGCGACCCGTCGGGCATCTACGGCATCCAGATGTTCGCCGTGCGCCGCGAGCAGGACCGCCTGGCCGAGCTCGCGCCGGTCGTCCGCCTGCTCGCCGCGGGCGGCGGGGGAGCCTGGCGCCCGGGCCTCGCCGCGCTGCTGGCGGAGCTGGGCATGGCCGACGAGGCACGCGAGCAGCTCGCCCGCGTCGCCGCGCAGGGCCTCGACCCGTTCCGCGACCGGCTGTGGCTGGCCTCGCTGATCCACCTGGCCGAGGCCGCGGCGACGGTCGGCGACCGCCGCATCGCCGCGCTCGTGCGCGAGGAGCTGCGGCCCCACGCCGGGCGAGCGGTGATGATCGGCCACGGCGTCGGCTGGTACGGCTCGGCCGACCGCTACCTCGGGATGCTCGCGGGCACGCTCGGTGAGGTCGAGGCCGCCGTCGCCCACTTCGACGCCGCACTTGCGCTGGAGCGACGCGCAGGCGCGACGACCTGGCGCGCCCGCACGCTGCTGGAGTACGGCCGTCTTCTGCGCGACGACGCGCGAGGTCAGGCGATCCTCGCCGAGGCGGCCGAGCTCGCCGCCCGTGCCGGCCTGGCCGCCGTCGCCCGGCGCGTCGCGGCGCTCGGGGAGCAGCCGGCGGCCTCCGCGCTGCCCGACGGCCTCTCGCCCCGCGAGGTCGAGATCCTGCGCCTCGTCGCTCTGGGCCGCTCGAACCGCGACATCGGGGAGGCGCTGCACATCAGCGCGCACACCGCGGCCAACCACGTGCGCAGCATCCTGCGCAAGACGGGCTGCCAGAACCGCACCGAGGCGGCGACCTACGCGCACCGCCACAGCCTGGTAGAGGCCTGACCGGCAGGGTACGGTGCGCCGATGCCGCTGTACGTGATCGAGCGGACGTTCGCCGAGCAGCTCGACCTGGGCGACGAGGACGTCAGGGAGATCGAGGAGGTCAACGCCGACGAGGGCGTGCGCTGGGTCTTCTCGTTCCTGAGCGCGGACCGCCGGCGCTCCTACTGCCTCTACGAGGCGCCGTCACCCGACGCCATCGCCGCCGCCGCCCGCCGGGCCGACGTGCCGGTCGACGCGATCGTCGAGGTCCAGCAGGCCTACCCGCTGAGCGGCGCGCCGGCGGCCGAGCGCCACGAGCGGACGCCCCGGGGCTGACGCGCAACGCACCGCGATGTAGGTTGAGGCATGCCCTCGCTTCCCCGCCTGCTGCCGCTGCTGGCCGGCGCGCTCGCCGTGCTCGCCGCGCTGCCCTCCGCCGCCCTCGGTGACGACGACCACGACGACGACCACGAGGCGAGCCCGCTGGTGATCGCCCATCGCGGCGCGTCGGGGTACCGGCCCGAGCACACGCTTGCGGCGTACGCACTTGGCGCGCGCATGGGCGCCGACTACGTGGAGCCGGACCTCGTCTCCACGAAGGACGGCGTGCTCGTCGCCCGCCACGAGAACGAGATCTCCACGACGACCGACGTCGCCGACCACCTCGAGTTCGCCACGCGCAGGACGACGAAGGTCGTCGACGGCGTGCCGCTGACCGGCTGGTTCACCGAGGACTTCACGCTCGCCGAGCTCAAGACGCTGCGGGCGAAGGAGCGGATCCCGGCGCTGCGCCAGCGCAACACGACCTACGACGGGCGCTACGAGATACCGACCCTGCAGGAGGTCATCGACCTCACCGAGCGCCTGTCGCGCAAGCTGCACCGGCGCATCGGCATCTACCCCGAGACCAAGCACCCGACCTACTTCCGCTCGATCGGCCTGGCGCTCGAGGACCCGCTGGTCGCGATCCTGCGCCGCAACGACCTGAACCACCGCGACGCGAAGGTCTTCGTGCAGTCCTTCGAGACCGCGAACCTCAAGGCGCTGGACCGGCGGCTGCGTGTGCCTCTCGTGCAGCTCCTGGGCGCCCGCGGGCAGCAGCCCTACGACCTCGCCGCGCAGGGCAAGCCGGGGCTCTACGCCGACCTGGCCACCCCTGCGGGCCTGCGGGCGGTCGCGCGCTACGCCGACGGGGTGGGCCCGTCGAAGGACTACGTCGTCGAGCGCGACGGCTCCGGCGCGTCACAGGGGTCGACCTCGTTCGTGGCCGACGCCCATGACGCGGGCCTGCTCGTGCACCCCTACACGTTCCGCAACGAGAACAGCTTCCTGCCCGTCGAGCTGCGCAGGGGGAGCGATCCCGCCTTCTACGGCGACGCCATCGCGGAGTACGAGCAGTTCTTCGCGCTGGGGGTCGACGGGGTCTTCTCCGACAACCCGGACACCGCGGTCGAGGTCCGGGGTGACACGGACTAGGACTCCTGTAGGGTCGGCGCCTGGCTGCGATGTCGGACAAGATCGGGCAGCGGCCATGACGGCACGCAGGCGCCCGCGCGGAACGGGCCTGGCGGCGCTGGCGCTGCTGATGTTCGGCGCCCTCGTCCTTCCTCCCATGGCCTCGGCCGCGACGACCTATCACGTCAGCCCGCGCGGATCGGACGACAACCCGGGCACGATGGCCGCTCCGTGGCGGACGGTGGCAAGGGTCAACCACGCGGTGCTGGCCCCCGGCGACGTCGTGGCGTTCGAGGGTGGCGCCACCTTCGACGGCGAGCTGGCACCGTCGTACTCGGGTGTCGCCGGGCGGCCGATGACGTTCATGAGCTACGGGCAGCGCCGCGCGACCCTCACCGGCGGCGTGTGGCTGCACGAGGTCTCCCACGTGGCCCTCCGGTCCCTGCGGATAACGGGCGCCTCGCAGGGGATCCTGGGCTCGGCGGCGGGCGCCGTCACCGACGTGCTGATCGACGACGTGGCGATCTCCCACGCCGGCATCGGCATCAACTCCGCCAGCGCGGCCAACGCCCGCTGGACGATCGCCAACTCGACCGTGGCGTCGACGCAGGACTCCGGCCTGATCCTGGAGGGGTCCGACATGACGGTCCGCGACAGCACCATCACGGAGACGGGACTGGCCTGGGCCGCGCTCGCGCACAACCTGCACGGCATCTACTCCAAGAGCGCGCGCGCCACGATCGTGCACACCACCATCGGGCCCAACCGGGACCCGCAGGGCGAGGGCATCTCGACCCGCCTGCCCGGTGCCCTGATCGAGGGCAACCGCATCCACGACGTCGCCTACGCCATCGGGTACTACAACGACGACGCCGCCGCGAAGCACCGCCCGGGCACGACGATCGTGCGTCGCAACGTCGCCTGGCGCATCGCGCAGGGGGCCATCTATGTCGATCCCGGCGGCAACTTGGGCAGGGGGATGCCGGAGAGCTGGCGCATCCACAACAACACGTGGCTGGGCAGCGGCGCGGTCGCCATCGACCTGAAGCCGTTGGGGACGCGCGTGTCCATCCGCAACAACGCCTCCGGCGGCTTCGGGCAGCTGCTGCGCGTACAGGCCGGCCCCGGCTACCGGCACGACCACAACCTCGCGGTGCCCTTCCAAGCCTTCAGCCCCGCGCCGGGGATCGGGGCCCTGGTCGGACCGGCGCTCGTCGACGCGGGCACGGCGGTGATCGACGGCAACGCCATGCTCAGCGCGGGGTGCGACGGTGCGGCCATGCACTTCTGCGGGCAGGCCCCGGACATCGGCGCCTTCGAGTCGCTGCCCGCAGCGCCTTGAGGACGGCCTCTGCACTCGCCGGCGGGCTGGCGCTGGCCGCGACGCTGCTGGGAGGCCTCTCGCTGCCCGACGACGCCCCCGCCCGCCGCTTCTACGTCGACCCGGCGGGCGACGACCGCCGATCGGGACGCTCACCCGCGCGCGCCTGGCGGACCGTCGCGCGCATCAACCGGGCACGGCTGCGACCGGGCGACGAGGTGCTGCTGCGAGGCCGGCGCGAGTATCGCGACGCGCCGCTGAGCCCGCGCGTCTCCGGAGCGCGCGGCCGGCGCATCCGCTACGCGAGCTTCGGCACCGGCCGGGCGAACGTGACGCAGGGGGTGTTCCTGACCTCGGTCGCCTGGATCACGGTCGAGGGGCTGCGCGTCCGCGGCGCGGCGCAGGGCATCCAGGCCGGCGCACAGGGCACGGGAGCGAGCGACATCATCCTGCGCGACAACGCCATCTCGGGCGTCCAGATCGGCATCAACTCGCCCAACGCGGCCGACCGCCGGTGGCGGATCGTGGGCAACCGCATCACGCGCACCGGCGACTCGGGGGTCATCGCGCAGGGCGCGTCGTTCGCCATCATCCGCAACACGATCGCGCGCACCGGGCTCGACCCGTCGATCGCCTACGCCAAGCACGGCATCTACGCGAAGGGCCCCGACCTGCGCATCCGCGACAACCGCATCAGCGCGTTCTCGACGGAGGGCGTCTCCACGCGCTTTCGCAACGCGATCATCTCCGGCAACGTCATCTTCGGCGGCGAGGGCGGCATCGGCTACTACCGCGACGATCCCGTGCCGGGCACGACGGTGATCTGCGGCAACGTCATCAGCCGTGTCGGCTACGGCATCTACATCGCGCCCGCGGGCTCCGCCGGCGCGACGCTCGAGCACTTTCGCATCCTGCGCAACGCGATCGGGTCGCCGGACGGCGAGTGGATCGAGGTCTCGGCCGATCGCGATCGCGTGCAGACGTCCGGCAACCGGCTCGAGCGCAGCGCGGCGACGCTCCCGCCCGCCGAGCGACCGGCGCGCTGCCCGCAGCGCGACCCGGGCGGCTCAGGGCGCTGAGCGGGCACGCTGCGCCACCAGCCGCTCGTACAGCTCGCGATAGGAGCCCACCATCGCCTCGGCCGAGAACCGGGCGGCGACGAGCTCCCTGCCGAGGGCGCCCATCGCCCGGCGGCGCGGCGGATCGTGCAGCAGGGCCAACACCTCCCGCGCCAGCGCCGCGGGCGCGTGCTCGTCGACGACCACGCCGGCCCCCGAGGCCAGCAGCTCGCGCATGCCGTCGGTGTCCGTGGCCACGACGGGGACCCCGGCCGCGAGCGCCTCGAGCGCGGAGACCGACAGCCCCTCCCAGGTCGACGTGAACACCATGACCTGCGAGCGCGCGATCAGCGGCCGCGCGTCGTGTCGCTGCCCGGTGAACCGGACGGCTGACGCGATGCCGCGCTCGCGGGCCTGCGCCTCCACGGCGCGCTGCAGCGGGCCGTCCCCGACGACCAGGAAGCGCACGCGGGCGTCGACGGCGGCGATCTCCGCCGCCATGTCGATGAACCGGTCCGGGCGCTTCTGCTCGACCAGGCGCCCGACGAGGCAGACGACCGGCGCGCCGTCGAGGTCGAGCTCGCGCTCGAGCGCCTGGCGCTGCGCGGGCGCGGCGGGCTCCGCGGGCGCCACCGCGTTGAGGATGACGCTCACGCGGTCGGCGTCGACGCCCGCCTCGAGCGAGCCGCTGCCGCTGGGCCTGCGAGACGCACACGACGTGGTCGACCCGATCGAGGATGCGCACCGCCATCGGCATGTCCGACGGCGCGACCGCGTGGAAGGTGGCGAGCACCGGCGGCGGGCGGAGCGGAGCGGCCAGCCGGCGTGCGACCAGCGCAACCGCAGGCACGCGCGCCCCGTGGGCGTGGATGACGGATGGCTCGAAGCGACGCAGGAGCCGCGCCATGCTCAGGACGCTCAGGGCCGTCCCGGCGCCCGAGCGTCCCCGTTCCGGCACGTGGTAGCGCACGGCCGCATCGGGGACCTGGGCGTCGAGGAACCCAGGCTCGGCGGCCAGCGCCACCTCGACGTCCGCGGCGACGAGGCGCTGCGTGAGCAGCAGGGCGATGCGCTCGGCCCCGCCCGTGCCCCAGCCCGCGATCGCCTGGAGGATCCTCACGGCGCAGCCCGTGCCCCGGGAGCCTGGGGCGCGTCCGCGCGCCGGCGCTGCATCGCCTCGGTGAGGCGGCTCGGCCGGTCCAGCCGGCCGGCCAGCAGCGCACGGAAGCGACCCTCGTCGACGCTCCAGCCCACCAGCGTCCGGCGCAGCTCGGCGAGCCCCTCGCCGCCGGGGTTCACGCCGGCCCGGCACGTCACCGCCCCCCGGTAGCCGGCCTCGACGACGAGACGCGCGTCGCGCGGCGAGTACAGCCCCGCCGGGTAGCAGAAGCTCGAGACCGCGTAGGGCACCCGTCGCTCGATGTCGGCCTTCGAGCCGACGAGCTCCTCGCGCGCCCGGGCCTCGTCCAGCGCGGGGAGCCGTGGGTGCGTGCGCGAGTGCGACTGCACGTCCATCAGCCCGTCGGCGATCAGCTCCGAGACATCGCCCCAGCTCATCGCCGGCGGCGGCGCGTCGCGGTACCAATCGAAGGCAGCCGAGCCGTCGATGACGGCCGTGGGCAGGAAGACCGTCGCCGGTATGCCCAGCTCCCGCAGGATCGGCGCCGCGTGCTCGAGCGTGTCCCGGTAGCCGTCGTCGAAGGTCACGCAGACGCAGGGCTCGTCCACCGGACCGGCCAGCACGTCCAGCGCGGCATCGAGGCGCAGGACGCGCAGGCCGCTCTGAAGCAGCACCTCCATGTGCCGTCGGAACCGGTCCGGGCCGACCGCCAGCGGGTCGCGCGCCTCGGCGACGCGGTGGTAGGCGAGGATCCGCACGCCGGGCCGCTCGGCCTCAGCCGGACGGCGCCGCGCGCGAGCGAGCCTGGCCCGCTGCCACAGGTCGACCGCCCGGTAGTAGGGCCACGGCTTCAGGGCGGGGGTCGGCTCGTGCACGGTCAGCCGGCGACCGCCGCCACGATGGAGCGGTACCACTCGCGGTCGCGCTCGCGGACGAGCGAGCTGTTGTGGCACAGCAGGAAGAGGTCGCCGGCATGCATGCGACAGCAGTCGGCGAGCCGGACGACGACCTGCGCCGCCTCGTCCTTCGACAGGCGCATGTGGTGCAGCAGCGTGGTGTCCATCATCACGTGCAGCGGCCGCTCACGCAGCCGCAGGCGCCGCGCACCGACCACGTCGAAGATCGCGTGCTCGCGGCAGGTGCCGGTGCGGAACCCCGGGAGCTGGGCGAAGCCGGCGCTGGCATCGTAGTCCAGCCCCGCCCCCTCCCATGCGGCCCAGGTGACCGGGCTCTGCCACCGCAGGTAGTGCTGGCGGCCGCCCCAGCGCTCCTGCTCGATCCGAAGGCGCCGGGCGGCGGCCCGCAGGCGCTGGTACTCGAGGCGCAGGCGCGTCCCGTCGCGCAGCGCGGCGTAGCTGCCGTGCAGGCCGACCTCGTGACCACGCCGAGCGATGGCGGTCAGGAGCCGCGCGATCGGCGGGTCGTCGAGCCGGTACGCCGCCGCGTAGTCGCCCTCGCCGCCTCCGGCCAGGAAGTAGAAGGACGCGCGCAGGCCGTGACGCTCGCCGACGTCCATCAGGAAGCCGTGCGTGTTGAACGGATCGAAGCCCAGCACGCCGCGGCGCGCGGCGCCGAAGGACCGCAGGCGGCGGCCCGCCAGGCGCGCTTCGCCGACGGCGGACCACGTCACCGGCGGCCTGCCGAAGGACCGTCGCGGCGCCCACGCCGACGGTCGCGAACGGGTGGTCGACGTCGTGGGTGAGGTGCACCCGGTAGCTCGTGCGACGGCGGCAGAGACCCGGCCAGCACTCCGCCAGGGCGGTCCACAGCAGGTCGGCGTACTCGTCGACGATCGGCCGGTCGAGGAAGGCCGAGCGGGCCGCGAGCGACGCGACGGCCGGGAAGCGCTCGTGCTCGTCGCGCTCGGCGCGCACCACCTCCTCGTAGCGCGTCAGCATGAAGAAGGCGCTGCCCAGCACGTCGACGGCACAGCGCACGCGCCCGCCCGTCCGCTGAAGGGCCTCGCCGGACCGGCGCTCGCCGTAGACGACGGGCAGCCGCGCCCGGCGCTCGCCGCCGGGGCCGAGCAGCCGCGCGTCGACCTGGGCCAGCGGCTCGGCGGGCAGCGTCGCGGCGGTCAGCCAGGCGTCGCGCGGCGTCGCGAAGAGCACGTCGGGCAGCAGCACCTCGCGCCCGCGCTCGTCGCCGGCGAGGCGGATCCTCACGTCCCGGCGACCGGTGACGCGCGCCGCGTAGGGCACGCCGAGCATCTCGCCGAGGACCACGTCGAGGACGTAGGCGCGCTCGCGCTCGTAGCCGGCGGGCAGGTCGACGAGCAGCGTCACGCCTCGGGCCTCCCCGTCGCCGCTCGCGCGAGCTCGCGCACCGCCGTCGCCGCGCGCATGCGCCGCCCGTCGCGGGTGACCACCAGGTACGGGGCCTGGCGCGCACCGAAGCGCCGGTTGACGCCCTCGACGCCCTGCAGCATCGAGCCCTCGAAGTCGAAGACCTCCGTCCGCGGCGCCACGCGCCTGATCGCCTCCCACAGCAGCAGTGCTCCGGCGCCGCTGCGCCGCAGCGCCGGGTCGGCGCCGCTGAGGATGTGGTAGGCGGTGCTGCGGTCGAAGACGACGTACGACACCGCGTGGACCCGGCCGCCGGCGTCCACGGCGAACAGGATCTCGCGTGCGCCGCGGGCGACGCACGCCGCCTCGATCCGCTGCAGCAGGGCACGCGGGTAGGGCGCCGGCAGGCCCTGGCGCGCGAAGGTCATGGCCCACACGTCGTAGAAGGCGTCCATCCCGAGGTCCGTGCGGACCTCGACGCCGCGCTGCGCCTTGCGGATCTTGCCCCGCACCGAGCTGTCGAGCCCCGCCCACAGCTCGTCCTCGGCGCCCAGGCGCTCGAGGCGATGGGTGTACCGCACCGCGAGCCGGCCGCCGGCCCAGTGGAACGGAAGCGCGTTGAGCACCTGCGGCGCGAAGGCCTGCAGGAAGCGGTCGGCCGGCGGAAGCCGCTCGACCAGCTCCGTCATCAGCGCGAGCTCGCGACCGAGCGCATTCGGCCGGCTTGCCGCGCGACGGCTCGAGCCACGGCCCGAGCGTCTGCGTCAGCGGCGGCTGCCCCAGCACCGTCATGCCCCGCGTGCGGCGGCGGACGTAGGGCAGGCGCGCGACGATCCTGTCGTCCTGCCTGACCGTGACCTCGCGCCACGCGCCCGCGGCGACGGCGTCCAGCCACCACGGCTGCTGGAACAGCGAGTACGCGCACTCGACCTCAGCGTGCGCGGTCATCGCGTCCCCGGTCATAGGCCCGCAGGGCGTGCCACGAGATGGCGCCGTAGACGAGGTACGCGAGCGTGCCGCCCGCGCTGAGCATCGCCACCGCCCCGGCGGCCGAGAACCTGAGCAGCTCGGCGATCAGGACGGCCACGGCCAGGAGGCCGATGCGCACGAGCTCGCGAACCAGCAGCAGGTCCTGTCGCTCGAGGACGGTCAGCGTCCCTCCCAGGGGGGAGGTCAGCAGCTGGGCCGCGTACAGCGGCGTCAGGATGGCGATGAAGACCCCGGCCTCGCGCCAGTCCTGGCCGAAGATCGGGCCGACGAGGAGCAGCGCGGGGACGGGCACCAGCAGTATGAGCGGCATCCCCACGGCGACCAGCCTGCGCAGCACCGTGCCGAAGAGCAGCGTGAGCTCCGCCGATCCCTCCCGTCGCAGCTCGGCCGCCTCGGCGACGAACACCTGCCCGATGGAGAGGACCGCGAGGGTGACCGGGGCGCCGATCAGGCGCTGGGCCAGGGCGAAGTGGCCGCCGACCTCGGCGCCGTAGAAGGCGACGAGCAGCAGCAGCGGCGCCTCCAGAGCGGTGGCGTTGACCAGCAGCGGCCAGCTCGCCACGAGCGGGAAGCGCCGGTAGCGGCGCGCGGTCGCGCGCAGGCGCGCTCGTGACGTGTCGCCCACGGCGGCGAGCAGGCGCCGCAGCCGCCTGGCGGACAGGCGCCCGGCGCCCGCGATGCGTCCCAGCGCGTCGCCGGCCAGCAGGCCCGCCGCGCTCGCCCCGGCGACGCCGGTGAGCACCTGCGTGCCGGCCGTGGCGACGCCCTGGCCCAGGCGCGCGGTGGCCAGCGCGCCGAAGTCCCGGTCGCGCACCGCCCAGCCGGTCAGCGCCAGGTACAGGCCGCCGGCCGCCTGCGCCGCGACCAGCACCCACCAGTAGGACGCCAGCGCACCCGCGTGGATCACGCCCAGGATCTGCTCGTGGGCCACGAGCAGCGCCACGGCCGTGCAGGCGCAGAACGCGAGCGTCGCCAGCACGCAGAGGATCACGAGCTCGCCCGCGGTCTCGTCCTCCTCGGGCAGCGGGACGGCGTGGTCGAAGGTCAGGCAGGTGACGACGAGCACCAGCCCGAGCAGCGACGCCGTGGCCGCGAACGCGCCGAACTCCGTCGGGTCGTACAGGCGCGTGAGGAACGGGTAGCTGATGGCGGCGACGACCTGGGCCAGGGCGTGGCCGCCGGCGAGCACGCCGATCGAGCGCCGCAGGCTCCCGCGTGGCGCGAGCCTTCGCATGCGGCCCCCGAGAGCCGGGTTGCTCATCGGCGCGCCGGGGAGCCGCCGCTCCGGCCGGCGCCGTCGAGCAGGCCGTCGAGGAAGGCGAGACGGGCCGCCTCCTTCGCGCCGGCGCCCACTCGCCCGAGCACCTCCTCGCGCGGCACGCGCCGCCCCCTGACCGACGCCAGCCAGGCGCGGATGGCCGGCAGGCGGGAGGCCACGTTGTCCTCGGTGTTGGGCAGGCGGAGCACGAACCACGGATCGTCGCCCGGGAAGTCGGTGTCCTCGTGCGCCGTCAGCACGGGCAGGCCGTGCAGGAGGTACTCGCGCACCTTCAGCGGCGAGGCCTCCGACATCCCCTTGCGGTGCAGCGCCAGCGGGCCGATCCCGAAGTCGGCCCGGGCCAGCACGCGACCGTACTGCGCGGGCGTGAGCGCGCCGTGAAGGCGGACGTTCGGCGGCAGCGCGGCGCCGTCCTCGGCGACGCCGGGCCCGATCACGTGCACGTCGAGCTCGGGCACCGCGGCGGCCAGCGCGACGACCTTGTCGACGCCGGTCCACGGCGCCATCGCGCCGACGAGCATCACGGCCGTGGGCCGCTCGTTGGCAGCCGGCGGGGCGACCGGGACCCCGTCCGGGTCGGCCCCGTTGCCGATGACGATCGTCGGCTTGCGGTACCACGCGAAGCTGCGCGAGCGCGCCAGCTCGTTCGTGACGCAGACCAGGCCGGCCGCCGCGCCCAGCGTGGCGATGCGGTTGACCTCGTTGTAGAGCCAGCCCGTCCTGCCGTAGAGGCTCGTCTCGCGCCGGTCGTCGGTGTTGACCTCGACGGCGACGGGCAAGGGCCACAGGACCGGCGGCAGAGGCGGGACGAACCGGTCGTAGCGCAGGTACACGATGTCCGGCGCCGTGCGCCGGACATCGGTCGCCAGGGCCACGGTGGCGCGCATCCGGTCCGCCGTCCCGCGGAAGGCGAAGACCTTCCCGCCGAGCGCCGCCGCAGCCGTCTCCGACCCGGCGGCCGGCGCCAGGCAGCGCACCTCGACCTCGTGCCCCGCGCTGCGCCAGTGGGCGGCCTGGCTCGCGATCTTGCGGTTGACCCCGTCGGGCACGACGGCGGTCACGTAGCAGACGTACGTGATCCTCAAGCCGTGCTCCGCACCGGGCGCCGCGCCGACGCCGCCTGCGGCGAGCGGGACGCCAGCCCGAGCGCGAGACCCAGCGTCAGCCACAGGCTCGAGTTGGCCGCGATGTCCCCCGAGAACATCGCGTTGGCCAGGGCCGCCGTGAAGAGCGCGGCGACGAGCACCGCGAGCCCCTGCTCGCCGTGCGGGGGTCGCCGGACGGCGCGGACGACCTGCGCCGCCCCGACGCCCAGGATCCCGGCGAGCGCCGCGAGGCCGACGAGCCCCCACTCCGCCGCCGCCTCGAGGACCAGGTTGTGCGGGTACACGTTGGAGGGCGCGACCGCCGAGAAGCCGCCCGTCCCGATGCCGAGCCAGGGGTGCTCCAAGAAGGTCTGCCAGGCCAGCGTCCACAGCTCGGCGCGGCCGTTGGTCTCCTGGGCGTCCACGCCACCCACGAACAGGGACGCCACACGCTCGATGGCGTCGCCGGGGACCAGCTGCGAGGCGAAGGCCACCGCGAGCACGACCGCGCCGACCAGCAGCGGCCCGCGGCCGCCCGCCCGGCCTTCGCGCGCCAGGAGGCCGACGAGCACGACGAGGCCGAGCAGCAGGCCGACGAGCGGTCCGCGGGAGCCCGAGGCGAGGAAGGCCGTCAGCAGGACGGGCAGTGCGCAGAGGGCCACCAGACGCACCGCCACGCGCGCCGTGAGGATCGCGTAGAGGGCGATGAGCAGGCCGGCGGCGCTGAGGCGGCCCAGCGCGATCGGGTCGTCCTGGGACAGGGCATAGCGCCCGGTGAACACCGGCTGCGCGCCGCCGACGAGATTCACCAGGAAGCCCACGGCGCCGACGATGGCCACGGCGCAGGTCAGGACGAGGGCCAGCTCGAGGTCGCGCCGCCGCCGGGCGACCACGAGGCCGGCGACGAGCAGGGCGACGTTGACGGCGAGGAACAGCTGGAGCTTCGTGCCGCCGTACTCCTCGGCGGGAGAGTCCGCGAGGCGGACGAGCATGAGGGCCACCAGCGCCAGCGACAGCAGGACGGGGACCGCCACGACGCCGGCGGGAAAACGCTCGGGCCAGCGCCACAGCGCCAGGACGACCCCGAGGGCCGTCCACGCGAACAGCGCGAAGACGACGGCGTTGTCGGGTGGCTGGACCGACCCGGCGAGCGGCACGAGGTCGCCCGTGCTGGCCAGCCCCAGCGGGAAAGCGGGCGAGACCCACGCCAGGAGCAGCGCGACCGCGCCCACCACGGCGCCCAGGCTGAGGTCGGGGGCGGCCAGCAGCGGGAGCAGTGGGAGTGGCGCCAGCATCGCCGCCGCCGCCAGGCGCCACGGCGCGCGCGAGCTCAAGGCCTCACGCGCACGCGCCCCACGTCCAAGCCCCCCTGCGGCGGCTGGGCGAAGGAGGCGGCGTCGGCGCGCGGCTCGAGGACGACGAGACCGCCGAGCCGGCCGTACGGGCGCCGGCGCAGGGCGTCGACCAGGCTGGTCAGGTCGTCGCGCTCCGTCGTGCCGGCCCGGGCCACGACGAGCACCTCGTCGGCGAGCGCGGCCAGGATCGATGCGTCCGGCAGCGAGCCCGCGGGCGGCGTGTCGACGATCACGAGCCGGTCGCCGTCACCCAGGTCGGTGAGCAGCCGGCGCACCTCCGAGCTGTGCAGCAGGCGCGTGGTGTTCGGCACCGCCGTGCCGGCCGGGACGAAGCGGTAGGGCTCGTCCAGCGACACGGGCACGAGGGCCGGCTCGCCGGCCAGGACCGCATCGCTGAAGCCACGGGACCCGGCCTGTCCGAGGCGCTCGGAGAGCCGGCGGCTGCGCAGGTCGCCGTCGACCAGCACGACGTCCCTGCCGGCGCGCGCCGCGGCCGCGGCCAGCCCTTGCGCGACGGACGCCGTGCCGGCGCGCTCGTCGGGGCTCGTGATGACCACGATCCGCTCGAGCTCGACGTCGAGGCCCGGAGGGGCGAGGTTCGCGTGCAGGACGTCGAACGCATCGCGCACCGGCTCCTGGTCGGGCGAGGTGGAGCGCCGGGTCGGGATGGAGCCGACCACGGGCAGGTCGAGCAGCTCCTTGGCCTCCTTCGAGGATTGCAGCGCGGTGTCCGTGCGCGCCCGTAGCCAGGCCAGGCCGACGCCGACCAGCAGGCCAAGGAGCAGCCCCGCGAGCACGTTCAGCAGCGGTCGCGGCGACGCGGCGCTCGCGGGCACGTTCGGTGGTCCTCCGAGCGACATCCGCGGCGCGCCCGCGACACCCTGCCCGAGGACGCTGCCGAGCTGCTCGGTGAGCGCGTTGCGCGCGAGCTGCAGCGAGCGCAGCCGCTCCCGATCGACGACGCTCTCCGCGGCGCTGGCGTCGATCTGGGCGGTGACCGAGGCGATGCGCGCCTGGATCTCCTGCTGCTGGGCGTCGAGCTGGCGGCGGACGTCCTCGTCGATCGCCTGGATCGTCGCTCGCGCGACGGCGCCGGCGAGGCGTGCGGCCTCCTCGCGGGACCCTTGCCCGACGGTCAGGCTGACGAGCGACGTCTCCTCGATCGCACTCGCGCCGACCACGTCGTGGAGCTCGTCGCCCGAGCGGCCCACCCGCGGGCCGATCCGCTCCAGGAAGCTTCGGGACTCGAGCATCGTCGCGTAGGTCCTCGCGGCGATCTGACTGGCCTGCTCGGCGTTGAAGGTGTCGCTCCCGGTGCCCCCGCGCGATGCATCGTTGATGCGCAGGAGCGTCGTCGCCTCGTACGTCCGGTCGGCGAGCGCCGTGACCAGGATCGCGGCGCCGGTCATCGCGGCGACGGCCAGCGCCAGCAGGTACCTGCCTCGCCAAAGGACCGTCCCTAGTCGCTGCTCCGGCACTACGCTTCCCCGATGATCGCCGTCCTGATGGACGACAACTGTAAGCGAAGACGCCCTGCACGAATGGACAGTTCGCGGTCTAGCATCGGGCCCATGGAGCAGGCGCGCTGAGCACGGGCGGCGCGCCGCGCCCCCGCCTGCTGTTCGTGGTGACGCTGGCGGAGACGGGCGGCGTGGCGAGCTACGCGCAGGCGCTCCTGCCGGGCCTGGCCGAGGACTTCGAGGTCGTCGTCGCCGCGCGCGGGGACGGGCCGCTGCGCCAGGTCGCCGCCAAGGCGGGGATGCGCTCCGTCGAGCTGCGCCACATGCGCCGGTCGGTCCACCCCGTCCGCGACGTGCTCGCGATGGTCGAGCTCGTCGGCCTCATCCGCCGGCATCGGCCCGACATCGTGCATGCGCACAGCGCCAAGGCCGGGATCCTCGGCCGCCTGGCCGCGTGGTTCGCGCGCGTCCCCGTCCGCATGCTCACGGTGCACGGCTGGTCGTTCACGCCGTACTCACCACCCGCCCGGTGGCTGTACGTGTGGCTCGAGCGGCTGGCGCGGCCCGTCACCGACGCCGTCGTGTGTCCCGCCCACGCCGTGCGGGCGACGGGGCTCGCCGAGCGAACGTGCGAGGACGACCGGACCGTCGTGATCCACAACGCGGTGGAGGTCGGCGGGTTCGCGCGCTCGACGCACCCTCCGGGTCCGCCGCTCGTGGTGTCGGTCGGGCGGCTGGCCTTCCCGAAGGACTTCGCCACGCTCGTGCGATCGATCGCGATGGTCGAGCCGCGGGCGCTGCGCACCGCGATCGTCGGCGACGGCCCCCAGCGGATCGAGCTGGAGCAGCAGATCGCGACGCTGGGGGTCCAGGACGGCGTGCGGCTGCTGGGCACGCGCGACGACGTGCCCGCGCTGCTCGCCGAGGCGGGGATCTTCGTGCTCTCCAGCCGCTCGGAGGGCCTGCCCATGTCGGTCATCGAGGCGATGGCCGCCGGCCTGCCGGTCGTCGCGACCGCCGTCGGTGGCATCCCCGAGCTGGTCGAGCACGAGCGCACCGGGATCCTGGTGCCGCCCGGCGACGCGCGGGCGCTGGCCGCCGCCCTGAGCCGGCTCGCCGGCGACGCCGGCCTGCGGCAGCGGATGGGCGAGGCCGGGCGGGCGAGGGCGGAGGAGCACTTCGACGTCAGCGGCTTTCGCCGCGCCCACGTCGAGCTCTACGCCAGGCAGCTCGCGCTCAAGGGGCCGCTCAGCGGGCGGCCTCGGCCTCCTGGCGCTCCTCGATCCACTCGGTCTTGACGGCGCCCCGGTAGGTGCGCAGGATCTCGCGATCGGGCACCGCGCTCGTGCGTCTGCGCCCGAGGAAGAACACCCCCGAGGCCGCGTCGTAGGCACCGGGCTTGTCGACCAGCCAGCGGTCGAGGTACTTCAGCCAGAAGACGAGGTACGGCGTCGTGGCGCGCAGCCCGAGCCGTACGACCCGCGAGCGCCCGCCCAGCGCCATCAGGAACCACACGATCGCCCAGGCGAGCATCATCCCCGGGCCGCACTGGACGCCGGAGGACACCTCGTCGAAGTACCGGAACAGCCGGCGATGACCGACGTGCGTGAACCGCGTGAAGTCGTAGGGCCCCATGCACACGCCCTGCAGGAAGTTCGTCTCGGCGTAGACGAAGCCGTCGGGCGCCAGCACGCGATGGATCTCGTCCACGACGCGCTGCGGGTCGGCGACGTTGCCGAGCACGCCCTGGCACACGACGGCGTCGAACGTGCCGTCGGCGAAGGGCAGGTCGTGGGCGTCGGCCAGCACCTGGGTCCGCGGGCCGACGACGACGTCGGTCTCGAGCGTCTCGACGTAGGGCAGCCGGACGAGCTCGTCCACGCCGTGGCCCTCGACGGCCCCGCCGACCAGCAGCACGCGCCGCGTGCCCGACCCCGACAGCAGCTCCCCGAGCCTGCGGAAGTTCGCGTCAGCGCGCACGTTGAGCGAGATCGACGGCACCACCTTCCTGCCGATGGCCCAGACCGTCCCGCGCAGGCGCTCGCGCCGCCGGTCGCGGCCGTCGGCGGAGAGCTCGCCCACGGGGTCGAACAGGCTGCGCTCCGGGTCGATCAGGAGGGGCACGCCGTCGCTCACGACGTACCGGCGCGCTCCACTCTCGCTGACCAGCTCACCGCCCGGTGTCAGCTGCAGCGGCTCTCCCGTCGCCGGGCAGCGCAGTGACGGGAGCAGCGTCGCGAGGTCGACGCGGGAGGGTGGCGATGTCCGCGCCATCGCCGGATCCTACGCAGTAGGCTGCCCGGCCGTCGCCACCGCCTCGCACACCGTCGTCACGGGAGGAGCCGGGTACGCGGGAGCCCTCGTCGTCGAGGAGCTCTTGGCCGCGCACCGGCGCGTCACCGTCCTGGACAACCTGCTGCACGATCAGCAGGGCGTCGCCGCGCACCTCGAGGCCGAGGGCGCCGAGCTCGTGCGTGCCGACCTGCGCGACCCGGACGCCAGGGCGCACGCGCTCGAGGGCGCCGAGGCAGTGGTCCACCTCGCCGCGATCGTCGGCGACCCGGCCTGCGCGCGCGATCCGGAGCTCGCCGAGGCCGTGAACGTCGACGGGACACGGGGCCTCATCGAGGACGCACGGCGCGCGGGCGTCGAGCGCCTCGTGTTCGCCTCGACGTGCTCCAACTACGGCCGGATGAGCGATCCGACGGTCCCGGCGGACGAGGACGGCCTGCTGGCGCCGCTGTCGCTCTACGCGCGGCAGAAGGTCGCGATGGAGGAGCTCCTGCTCGGCGCCGACCTCGGCGCGCTGCGGCCGACGTGCCTGCGGCTGGCGACGCTCTACGGGGTCGCGCCGCGGATGCGCTTCGACCTCACGGTCAACGAGTTCACGCGGGACCTGTGGGCCGCCCGCCGGCTCGAGGTCTTCGGCAAGCAGTTCTGGCGGCCCTACGTGCACGTCCGCGATGCAGCGCGCGCGCTTCATCAGGTGCTCGAGGCGCCCCTGGCGCAGGTCGCCGGGCGGGTCTTCAACGTCGGGCGCTCGAGCGAGAACTACCGCAAGGCCGACCTCGTGGAGATCATCCGCGAGCGCGTCGATCGCGGCGAGGTCGTCTTCGTGCATCGCGACGAGGATCCCCGCGACTACAAGGTGTCCTTCGAGCGGATCGCGCGCGAGCTCGGGTATCAGACGACGACGTCCGTGCCCGACGGCGTCACGGAGATCATCGGCGCGCTCGACGCGGGGCGCTTCGGCGACCCCTTCGCCGCCGCGCACTCAAACATCTGACGACCGTTCGTCGCGAGATCTTGACCGCTCGGCGCGCCGACCGGTAGCGTCGTCGCAGGCGATGGGCAAGAGGGGGCTCGACATGATCGTCGCGGCTGCGGCACTGATCGTGCTGTCGCCGCTCGTCGCCTGCGTGGCGCTCGCCATCGTGATCGAGTCGCGCGGGCCCGTCTTCTACCGCGCGACGAGGGTCGGGTACCGGGGTCGCCCGCTGCGCATGCTCAAGTTCCGCAAGATGCACCCCGGAGCCACGGGCGCGCCGCTGACGGCCGCTCGGGACGAGCGGTTCACGCGGATCGGGCGGCTGCTGAGCAAGTCCAAGCTCGACGAGCTCCCGCAGCTGTGGCACGTCCTGCGCGGGGAGATGGCCCTCATCGGCCCGCGGCCCGAGCACCCCGCGTTCGTCGCGCTGCACGCCGAGGAGTACGAGGACATCCTCGCCGTGCGGCCGGGGATGTCGGGGCTCACCCAGCTGGCCTTCGCCGACGAGCGGCGGATCCTCTCCCGGGAGGATCCGATGAGCCACTACGTCGAGCGGCTGCTGCCGCAGAAGTGCGCGATCGACCGCCTCTACGCCTCGCAGGCGGGCGTGCGCACCGACCTGCGGATCCTGGCCTGGACGATCGTGGCGGTCGTGCTGCGCCAGCCCGTGGCCGTGCACCGCGTGACCGGCGCGACGAGCCTGCGCCGCCGCCCAGCCGTGTGCGGGCCCGAGGCCGCGCCCGCGCTGTCCCAAGGCGCTGCGATCGCGCTCACCGCCGAGACGGTGGAGCCGCCGGCCACGACGCCCGGCGAGGTCGGGCTGCCCGCGCGCTGAGCCGGCCGTCGCCACGCGCCCGAGGGCACTAGGCCGCGCGAGGGCGCCGCTCGAGCACCGCCGCGAGCCCGGCGACCACGAGGTCCTGCTGCTCGTGCGTGAGGTGCGCGTAGAGCGGGAGCGTCATGGTCCGGCGGGCGTAGTCCTCGGTCACGGGCAGGTCGGCGTCCGCCGCGTCGTAGATCGAGAAGCGGTGGGCGGGCGGGTAGTGCACGCTCGTCTGCACGCCGAGCCCGGCCAGGCGACGGCGGACGCCGTCGCGATCGATGCCCGGTTCGAGCACGACCGTGAACAGGTGGTGCGCGGGCTCCGTGCCCGGTCCGGGGGCCAGCGCGCAGCCGGCGATGCCGTGCACCCCGGCCAACAGCTCGCGATAGCGCGCGTCGAGCGCTGCGCGCCGGGCGTTGTCGGCGTCGAGGCGGGCCAGCCGCGTGGTGCCCAGCGCGGCCCGCGGCTCGTCGAGGCGGTAGTTGAAGCCCAGCGCGACGACGTCGTAGCCGAAGGCGTGGCCGCGCGCCTGGTCCCAGCTCAGCGCGGTCATGCCGTGCGAGCGCAGCAGGCGCGCGCGCTCGGCGATCTGGTCGTCGGCGGTCGCGATCATGCCCGCCTCGCCGACCGGCATGTTCTTGTTGGCGAAGAAGCTGTAGGCCGCAGCGGCGCCGATCCCCGCCAGCGGACGCCCGTCGAGGCGCGCGCCCACCGCGTGCGCGGCGTCGAGCAGCAGCATCACGTGGGTGTCGCGCGCGAGCGCCTCCAGCTCGCGCAGCTCGCCCGGGTGCCCCCCGTAGGGCATGTGGAGGATCGCTCGGGTGCGAGGCGTGACCAGCGCGCGGCAGGCCGCGGCCGACAGCCAGGGCTCCAGCGGCCCGGCGACGTCGGCGAAGACCGGCGTCGCTCCGGTGTAGCGGATCGCGTTGACCGTCGCCACGAAGGTCAGCGACGGGACGATCACCTCATCCCCCGGGCCGAGGCCGCAGGCCAGGCACATCACGTGGAGCGCCGCCGTGCCGCTCGACACCCCAACCGCGTTCGGCACGCCGGCATGCGCGGCGAACGCGGCCTCGAAGGCCTGCGTGCGCGGTCCCATGCTCAGCCACCCCGACCGGTAGGCGGCCATCACGGCGTCGAGGTCGTCGTCGTCCAGGACGACGTCTGTGAGCGGAACGGCCCAGTCCATGCCGACGACCCCCTCAGCTCGCGTCGGCGGACAGCGGGACGGACTCCGCCTCGGGCTCGGGTGCGGGCGGGGCCTCGGGCTCGACGTCGTACTCCTCTGGATGGCGCAGCAGGTCGGCGGCGGCGCGCTCGTGCTCGGAAGGCGTCCCGATGTCGTACCACCTGGCCTCGCTGCGATAGGCGGCGACGCGCTCACCCTCCCCCAGCAGCCGCAGCACGAGCTCGGGGAACTGGCAGGGCCCGCTCTCGGGGAGGTACTCGCAGCGCCCGCGGCTCGTAGACGTACACGCCCATGCTGACGTCGTAGTCGAACTGCGGCTTCTCGACGTAGTCGGTGACCACCCCGTTGGTCGACTCGATGACCCCGAGGTCGATGTTCACGCGCTTGGCGTGCATCGCGATCGTCAGCGCCGCCTCCTGCTCCTCGTGGTAGTCGACCAGCGCCCCGTAGTCGAGGTTGGTGAGCACGTCGCCGTTCATGACGATCGCAGTCTCGTCGAGGTCGGGCACCGCGCGCAGCGCCCCGGCCGTGCCCAGCGGCTCGTC
This sequence comes from uncultured Actinomycetes bacterium, assembly GCA_963840185.1. Lineage (GTDB taxonomy): Bacteria > Actinomycetota > Thermoleophilia > Solirubrobacterales > Solirubrobacteraceae > JAOPZW01. The sequence continues at coordinate 56,711 of CAWIXY010000008.1, forward strand.
CTCCCAGTGGAAGGCGCAGGTCGAGCCGTCGGGCAGGTCCGCCTGCGTCAGGTACAGGCGGATGAGGTGGCCGAGGTGGCCGACGCACACGTCGATGCGGTCCACGCCGCAGCGCGCCAGGCCGCGGATGATGTGCTCGAGCACCGGCCGGTCGCCCGACCGGGACGAGCGGCTTGGGGATGATCGTCGTGTACGGCCGCAGGCGAGTGCCCAGCCCACCGGCAAGGATGACCGCCCTCATCGATCTTCCACCGGATTGCGGTGCGCCCTGCTCAGCATCGGTCCCCCCCGGGCTCGGACCGCGAGCATCCGTGCTCGGTTTGGCGTCCTGATCATGCCGTTGCAGCGTCGAAAAGCCAACTGGACGAAGGGCTAGAGGTCGCTCCGTGCGGGTATCGGGGACCCATGGAGCGCACAGCCGAACGAGCCGGACGACGATCCCGACACCCTGCTGGGCGACGCCGAGGACGTCGACCAGCCCTCGATCGAGGAGAAGCTCGACGAGCGGCTGCGCGACGAGCGGGACGACGACGCCGAGTGAGCGACCTCCAGCCCAGCCCGTCGCCCCGGCCGGCAGCCCTCGCGCCGCTCCCGCGAGCAGCGCGCCTACCGGCTCGTGCAGGCCGGCGGCGTCGCCGGCGTCGTCGCCGTGGTCGGCTTCGTGCTGGCGGTCGTCGGCGTCATCGGCTTCGCGCTCCCGGTGCTGGCCGCCGTGATCGCGGTCGTCTGCGCCGTGCTCTTCCGCCGGGCCGTCGGGCGCTGATGGCGCCGCCCTGGTCGGGCGGCGCCATCCTGATGTTGGCGCGCCTGAGCGCCTAGGCAGGCTCGGGCGCGAGCTCGCCGAACCCGCCGGCGTGCTCGATGGCCTGATCGCCGCGCGGCGAGCGGATCAGCGCTGCCGCGGCGACGGCGCCGGCGGCGGCCAGCGCCGCTCCGGCCCACAGCGCGTCGTGCAGCCCGTCGACGTAGGCCTGGGCGGAGCCGCCGAAGGCGGCCTCGGCCGGCACGAGCGCGCCGAGCGCCGCGACGCCGACGGCGATGCCCGCCTGGCGGAACGTGTCGTTGACGCCGGCCGCCAGGCCGCTCTGCTCGCCCGGCACCGAGCCCAGGGCGACCGCGGTGACCGCGGGGTTGAACAGGCCCGTGCCGATCATGGCCACGATCGCGCCGGGCAGCACGACGGCCCAGGAGGAGTCCGTGCCGGCCACCGTCATGAGGCCCATGCCGGCGGCGACGAGCGCGAGCCCGACGGAGACCATGGCGCGCGCGGAGACCTTCTCGCCCATCGCGCTGGTCGCGCCGGAGACGACGAACATGATGATCGTGCCGGGCAGGTAGACCAGGCCGGCCTCGATCGCCGACAGCCCGAGCACCTGCTGCAGGTAGAGCGTCGTGTAGAGGAACACGGCGAAGAACGAGGCCGAGATCGCGAAGGCCGCGAGCTGGGCGCCCGTGAACGAGCCGTTGCGGAACAGGCCCAGCGGGAACATCGGCTCCTTCGTGCGCGACTCCACGAGGACGAACGCGATCATCAGCGCGACGGCCCCGCCCAGTGCGGCGACGATCAGCGTGCTGCCCCAGCCGTCCTCGTTCCCGCGCAGCAGCCCGAGCACCAGCAGGAACAGCCCGGCGGTCAGCGTGGCCTGGCCGGCCCAGTCGATGCGCCGCGCCTGCGGATCGCGCGACTCCTGCACCTTGGCCCGCGTGATCCACAGGCACGCCGCGCCGAGCGGCAGGTTGACCAGGAAGATCCACTGCCAGTCGAGGCCGCTCGTGAGCGCGCCGCCGACGAGCGGGCCGATGGCGAAGGAGCCGCCGATGGTGGCGCCGTAGGCGGCCAGCGCCCCGGCGCGCTCGCGCGGCTCGGGGAAGGCGTTGGCGAGGATCGCCAGCGAGACGGCGAACATGATCGCCGCGCCGACGCCCTGCACGGCGCGCGCGCTGTTGAGCATCGCGATGTCGCCGGCGGCGGCGCACAGCGCGGAGGCGACGGTGAAGAGGGAGAGGCCGATCGTGAACACCCGGCGGCGACCGAGGCGGTCGGCGAGCGAGCCGGCGGTGAGGACCGTCGTGGCGATGGCCAGCGTGTAGGCGTCGACCGTCCACTGCAGGCCGAGCAGGCTCGCGTCGAGGTCCTCCGCGATCCGCGACAGCGCGGTGTTGACCACCGCGATGTCGAGCATCAGCATCGCCGTGGCCGCGCAGACCACGACGAGCGTCCAGCGCTTCGTCGTCATAGGCTTGTCTCCTGGTCCATAAGGGACCAGTGACCATCCCGGCATGCGTGGGCACGGCCAATCGCGGTACCCGCACCACGGCGGTGGGGGGTTCCCCCGACTTGCCTGGGTACCGTTTCCGGTACGCCGCGCGCTCGCCACAGCTCCCGCCGCCTGAACGCCCCGCTGCTGCTCGGCGCCGCAGCCCTGGCCGAGAGCTGGCGTCGCGCCCGTGCCCGCGCCGCGCACGCCGAGGCCGAGCTGCGCCGCCAGGCCGAGGAGCAGCGCTCGGCACGCGAGGCCATCGAGCAGGAGCGCCGGCGTGCTGCAGGCCTCCCTGCGCGGCGAGCGGGCGCTCCTGGAGCGCGTCAAGCGCTCCTGGCGCGCCGAGCGCGAGTGGACGCGCGAGCTGCGCGAGCAGATCCACCGCCTCCAGGCCCAGGCCGGCGTCTTCGGCCATCACGACGTCCACGCGCTCGTGCTCGAGACGGCGATCGAGCTCGTCGAGGCCGAGAAGGGCCTGCTCCTGTCGCGCCGGGACGCCGACGGGGACGGCGACCTCGACCTCGTCGTCGCCCACGGCTTCGCGCACGACGCGGAGCACAGCGCCGTGGCCCAGCGCTTCGCCCGGGAGGTGCTCGAGCGCGACAGGATCCTGCGCGAGGACCACCCGCGGCCTCCGGCGCGGAGCGACGTGACACCGGCCGACGAGGAGATCGAGACGCTCGTCGCCATCCCGCTCTATCTGCGTGACCGCTTCTCGGGCGTCGTGGTGTGCGCCAACCGCGAGGGCGGCTTCGGCGAGGTCGACGACGACGTCCTGCTCGGCCTCGGCGACCAGGCGGGCGCCGCGATGCACCACGGCCACCTGCGCCAGGAGCTGCATGACGCCCATCGCGCGGGCGTGCGGATGCTCGTCGAGACGGTCGCGGCCCGCGATCCGCTCGCCCACCGCGAGTCGGCGCAGATGGCGGTGCGGGCCGTGACGCTGGCCGCCGAGCTGGGGCTCGACGAGCGCGAGCGCGACGTCCTGGTCTGCGCGACGCTGCTGCGCACCGTGGGCTCGCTGGCGCTGGCGGACGCCGTGCTCGCCAAGCCGGGGCCGCTCGAGCCCGACGAGCGCGCGGCCGTCGAGCTGCACCCGCGCATCGGCTTTGACGTCATCGGCCAGCTCCCGGCCCTGCGCGACGTCGCCGGCGCCGTGCTCTACCACCACGAGCGCTACGACGGCAGCGGCTACCCGGCCGGGCTCACGGGCCACGAGATCCCGATCGCCGCGCGCGCCGTCGCGGTCCTCGAGGCGTTCGCCGCCATGACCCACGACCGGCCCCACCGCGCCGCGCGGTCGGTCGAGGAGGCCTGCGACGAGCTGCTCCGCTGCGCGGGCACGCAGTTCGACCCGGGCATCGTGGCGAGCTTCATCGAGGAGGTTCTCGGCGCGCCGGGCTCGCCGGACGAGGATCTCGCGGACGCCGTCCTCGAGTCGCTGCCGCTGGACGCCGCCGGAACGGCCGCCGGCGTGCTGGGCCCGCTGGTCGGCCCGGGCACCGACGGGCTGACGCTGCTTGGCAACCACCGGGCGCTGCAGGAGGGCATGCGCGCGGCGGCGCGGGCCTCAACGCCCGACAGCCCGTGCGCGCTCGTGCTCATCCAGCTCGAGGAGCTCGCGCGCGTCAACGCGGAGGCGGGGCCGCTGGCCGGCGACCGCGTCATCCAGGCCGCGGCGCGCAGCGCGCAGCGGGCCGCGGCGCGCCTGGGCGGCAGCGCCTACCGCGCGAGCGGGCGGCGGCTGGCCGTCGTGGCCCCGGTCCGGGCGGGCTCGGAGCCCTCCGCCGTGCTCGACGACGTGCGCACCGAGCTGGTCGGGGGCCCGGCCGTGCGCACGGCGCTGGCGCTCTGCGACGCCGGCGAGACGGGTGACGAGATCCTGGCCAGGGCGCGCGGGGCGCTCGAAGGCGAGGCGGCGTAGACGGGCGTGGAGGCGGCCCAACGTCGCACTCGTCGCCCAACGAGCCGCGAGTGTGACGTTCTGCCGGTTCGCAGGCGGGCCCCTCCCCCTCACCGGCCGCTGTTTCGCGGTGCCACGAGACGACGCGCCGCTACGCCGTCTGGGCCCCCGGGATCACCCAGCCCGCCATCGCAGCGAAGTGCGCGGTGGCGGCGGCGATGACGAGCGCGTGGAAGACCTCGTGGAAGCCGAAGGTGCGCGGCCACGGATCGGGCCGGCGCGTCGCGTAGACGAGCGCCCCGAGCGAGTACAGGACGCCGCCACCGGCGATGAGGACCAGCGGCACGGCGTCCAGGCGCCGCACCATCTCGGGCAGGGTGATCACGGCGACCCAGCCCAGCGCGAGGTAGCACGCCGCGGTCAGGACGCGCGGCGCTCCGATCCAGGCGACGGTCAGGACGATGCCGGCCAGCGCGCCGATCGCGACGGTGACCAGCACGACGACCTGCAGCGTGCCGCCGAGCACCAGCAGCGCGATGGGCACGTGGCTGGCCGCGATGAAGACGAAGATCGTGCTGTGGTCGATGCGCTGCAGCAGCGGGCGCCAGCGCGGGCTCCAGCGCCAGCGGTGGTAGAGGCTGCTGGCCGCGAACAGCGCGCACAGGGCGAGGCCGTAGATCACCGCGGCGACGCGCGCCTCGGCGGTGGGGGCGAGCGCCACGAGCACGCCGCCGGCCACGAGGGCGACCCAGAACGCGTAGGCGTGCGAGACGCCGCGCAGCAGCGGGACGAGCTCGGGCTGGCTCACGCCGGCGCGCCCTCCAGCAGCAGGTCGCGCACGCGATCCTCGTCGAACTGCGCGGGCTCGGTCTCGGCCATGAAGGCCCGCAGGATGGCGACGAACGCGGCGGGGTCGTCGTTGAAGGGGAAGTGCCCGGCCCCGGGCATGATCTCCAGGCGGCTGGCGGGCAGCAGCGCATGGGCGCTCCGCCCATGCGCGGCGGGGATCATCGGGTCGCGCTCACCCCAGACGATCAGCGTCGGCAGGTGGGCGGCCAGGTACAGCCGGTCGGTCGCGTCGACGCGCTGGCCCCCGATGTCCATGACCGCGCGAGCGGTGTGCAGGAAGGCGCGCCGCGCGTCGTCCTCGCCCAGCGAGGCGAAGCCCTCGGCGACGCCCGTGACGTCGTTGTTCGGTCGCAGGCCGACACGACCCAGCAGCCCGCCCAGAGCGCCCGCGGCGTCGCGGATGCCGGGCTTGCACAGCAGTGGCAGCACGTACTCGGCGCCCGGCAGCGTGGCGGAGCGCAGCAGCAGGCTGACCTCGCGGCCCAGGCCTCCGCTGTCGACGAGCACGAGCCGCTCGACGCGCTCAGGGAACTGGTAGGCGAGCTGCATGGCGATGCCGCCGCCCAGCGAGTGCCCGACCACGGTGGCTCGCTCGTGGCCGAGCGCCGCGAGCAGGTCGCGCACGCCGCTCGCGTAGGCGCCCAGCGAGTAGTCGCCGCGCGGCTTGGCCGACTCGCCGTGTCCGAGCAGGTCTGGCGCGAGCACCGTGTGCGTCTCGGCCAGCGCGGGCATCACGGCGCGCCAGGTGCGCGAGCTCGACGTGATGCCGTGCAGCAGCACCAGCACGGGGCCCTCGCCCGCCTGGTGGTAGGTCACAGGGTGGCCGTGCAGCTCGATCGTGCTCATGGGTCCTCCGACGGTCGCAAACTGTCAATCATGGTGACACGAGCGTTACCCCGTGGGCTAGCATCGGTTGCATGGCAACCCCGCAGACGGGGGCTACCCGTCTCGAGCGCCGTCAGGCACGGGAGGCGCGCATCCTCGACGTGACGCGGGAGCTGTTCGACGCCCGCGGGATGCACGACGCGCGCGTCGACGCGATCGCCCGGGCCGCCGGGATCGACAAGGCGCTCATCTACCGCCACTTCTCCTCCAAGGAGGAGCTGCACCTGCTGACCCTGGGCCGCTACCTCGACGAGCTCGCGCAGCTGCTGGGCCGCGTGGACGCCACGGCGGCGCCGCCCGAGCGCCTGCGCGCCACTGCCGAGGCCTACGCGACCTACTGCCTGGAGCACCCGGCGTTCGTCGACGTGAGCCTCGCCGTCATGCGCCGTGCGCCGGGCGAGCTGCGCCGCGTCGTGTCCGAGGCGGTGTGGCTTCGCCTGGGCCGCGGCATGGCCCGCTGCCTGGGCCCGCTGGCGGCGATCATCGCCGACGGGCGCGACCAGGGCGCGTTCCTGGTGCAGGACCCCGACTTCACGGCGAACCACCTCTACGCCCAGGTCCTGGGCACGGTGCACCTCGCGCGCGCCGGCATCGGCGTGCGCGAGATCGCGCCCGGCGGCCCGCCCGCAACCTTCCCGATCGAGGCCGAGCGCGTCCGCGACGCGTGTGTGGCCGCCGCTCTGGCGACGGTCACGGCTCCCTAGGCGCCGGCTGCCAGCCGGGGCCGCGCAGCAGCACCTGCGCCCGCAGCCGCCAGCCGCGCGCCGCACGGACGTCGCGCGCCAGCGCGACGTACTCGCCGAAGGCCACCCGCAGCGGGTCGAAGGTGGCGATGTTGGTCGTCAGCCCGTAGCGCACGCGCTCGCCCTCGGGCTCGAAGGTGCCGAAGAGACGGTCCCACACGATCAGGATGCCGGCGTAGTTCTTGTCGAGGTACTGCTCGTTGGCGCCGTGGTGCACGCGGTGGTGCGACGGCGTGTTGAGCAGCGCCTCGGCCCAGCGCGGCAGCCGCCGGACGCGCTCGGTGTGGATCCAGAACTGGTAGATCAGGCTCCAGGACTGCGCGAGCAGCACCATCCACGGGGCGAAGCCCAGCAGCGGGAGCGCCAGCCAGAACGGGAAGTAGGTCATCGGCACCCAGGTCTGGCGCAGGGCGGTCGACAGGTTGTAGTGCTCGGAGGAGTGGTGGACGACGTGCGAGGCCCAGAAGAAGCGGCTCTCGTGGGAGACCCGGTGGAACCAGTAGTAGGCGAGGTCGTCGAGCAGGAAGAGCGCGATCCAGGTCAGCGGGTTGTCGGCGGGCAGGCGGATCGGGGTGAGCTCGTAGAGCGCGGCGTAGACCGCGACGACGACGAGCTTCCAGACCACGTTGATGGCGACGTTGCCGAGCCCCATGGTCAGGCTCGTCCGCGTGTCCCGCCCGCCGTAGCCCTTGAGGTCGTGGTCCTCGCCGAGGTGGCGGTAGGACAGCGCCTCCACGATCAGCAGCAGGACGAAGAAGGGGATCGCGTAGTAGAGGACCTCGGCCATCGGTTCAGCCTCCTGGGATCGTGCGGTCGAGCAGCTCGCGCGCGACTGCGTGGGCAAGGTCGGCGTCGCCGGCGGCCACAGCGCGGGCGAGCGAGCGGACGGCGTCGCCGTCGCGCAGCTCGGCGGCGAGGAGCGGAGCCTCGAAGGCCAGGACCCGCTGGCCCGCGAGGAGCGTGTTGAGGGCCAGGCGGTAGGCGATGTTGTCGGCGCCCTCGATCACGAGGTCCCAGAAGAGCTCGTAGATCGCGTTGCGCGCGTCGAGCGCGGGCTCGGCGGCGAGCGCCTCCGCTCGGGCCTCGAGCTCGGCGCGCTGCACCGCGGTCGCGCGCTGGGCACAGCGGCGCGCGGCGTCCGCGCCCACGCAGGCGCGCATCTCCAGCGTCGCGCGCTGCAGCTCGAGCTCTGGCGGCGCCTCGCCGTCGGCGCCCAACGCGAGCAGCAGCCCGAGACCGCCCGCGTGCCGCCAGTCGCGCACACGCGTGGCGCCGCCCTGCGCGATGTGCACGAGGCCCGCCTCCTGCAGGCGCTTGAGCGCCTCGCGCACGGCATGGCGACTGGCACCGAGCTCGTCGCTGAGCTGGCGCTCGGAGGGCAGCGCGTCACCGGGCGAGTACGCGCCGGCGAGGATGTCGCGGCGCAGCGCGGCGTGGATGCGGGCGGAGAGCGGTGCGGTGGCGAGGGGCATCGGCGTACTGGTCCAACCAGTTGCGAGCACTGGTTGTACCAGATTGCCTGAGCGCCGCGCTACTTCATCTGCATGATGGCCAGCGCGTTGCGGTGCGGGTCGACGATCCACGCCATCAGCGCGAAGCCCAGGTCCACCACGCCGTCGACCGTCTTCAGCCCCGGCATGTCGTACTCCTCGATCTCGACGCCGCGGGCCCGCAGCTCTGCGAGCTCGGCAGCGAGGTCGTCGACCCGCCAGCCGGCCTGCGTCTGCTCGTCGGCGGTGCCCGTCGTGCTCTTCGTCACCGCGAGCCGGCTGTCCCCACCGCAGCGGTAGACGATCTCCGCCTCGTTCTCGCGCAGGATCTCGAGGCCGAGCTTGCCCGCGTAGAAGTCCTTGGAGGACTCGAGGTCGGTCGCCAGCAGCACCACGTCGATCGGATGGTCTCCAAGCATGCGACGACCTTACGCGTTAGGCTCGCGCGCGCTCGGGGGTCCCCCCACGAAGGAGCGCGGCTCGTGAAGCTCGTCATCGGAATCGTCCGTCCCGAGAAGGCGAACGACGTGCTGGAAGCGCTGTACCGCGCCGAGGTGCGCGGGGTCTCGCTCAGCCGCGTCCAGGGGCACGGCGGCGAGCTCGACCGAGTCGAGACCTACCGCGGCACGACCGTGAAGATGGGGCTCGCGGAGAAGGTCCGCTTCGAGATCGCCGTCTCCGATCCGTTCGTCCAGCCGACGATCGACGCCCTGTGCGAGGGCGCGCGCACCGGCGAGGTCGGCGACGGCAAGATCTTCGTCGTCCCGCTGGAGCGGGTGGTCCGCATCCGCACGGCCGAGACCGACGACCTCGCCGTGACGCCCGTGGGCGCGTGATCGACACCGGCGACACGGCGTGGATGCTCGCCGCAACCGCGCTCGTCCTGCTGATGACGCCCGCGCTCGGGCTGTTCTACGCGGGCCTCGTCCGATCGCGGAACACGCTCAACACGTTCATGATGTGCATCGCCGCGCTCGCCGTGGCCACGGTCACGTGGGCGCTCGTCGGCTACTCGCTGGCCTTCGACGAGGGCAACGGGATCATCGGCGGCCTCGACCACGCGCTCCTGCGCGACGTCACGTTCGAGCCGCGCGAGGGGACGACGATCCCGCACCTGCTGTTCATGGCCTTCCAGGCGACCTTCTGCATCATCACGGTCGCGCTCGTGTCGGGCGCCGTGGTGGAGCGGATGCGCTTCGGGCCGTTCCTCCTGTTCGCGGCGCTGTGGTCGGTGCTCGTCTACGCGGTGCTCGCGCACTGGGCGTTCGGAGGCGGGTGGCTGCAGGAGCAGGGGACGCTCGACTTCGCCGGCGGCGTGCCGGTCGAGATGGGCTCCGGGCTTCTCGGCGCTGGCGGCCGCGCTGGTCGTCGGGGCGCGCAAGGACTACGGGCGCAGGGCGCTCCTGCCGCACAACTCGGTCTACGTCCTGCTCGGCGCCGGGCTGCTGTGGTTCGGCTGGTTCGGCTTCAACGGCGGCAGCGGCTTCTCGGCCGGCAACGCGAGCGTGCTCGCATTCACCAACACGCTGCTGGCCCCGGCGTGCACGCTCGTCGTCTGGTTCGCGCTCGACCTGCTGCGCGGCGGCCGCGTGACGGCGATCGGCGCGGCGACCGCGATCATCGTCGGCTGCGTCGGGATCACCCCGGCGGGCGGCTTCGTCAGCCCGGCGTCGGCGATGCTGCTCGGCGCGGTCGCCGCGCTGCCGAGCTACGCCGTCATCGTCTGGCGACCGCGGACGCGGCTGGACGAGACGCTCGACGTGCTCGCCGCCCACGGGATCGCGGGGCTGACCGGCATCCTCTTCATCGGCTTCTTCGCGCAGCAGTCGTGGAACGGCGTGGCGGACGGCCTGCTGTTCGGGGACGCGGCCCAGCTCGGCGAGCAGGCGCTCGCGGTGCTCGACCGCCCCCGCCTACGCGTTCGCCATGACGTTCGTGATCCTGCGGCTCATCGGCGCTCGTGATGCCGCTGCGCGCCAGCGAGCGCGACGAGGCCGTCGGGATGGACATCGTCCAGCACGGCGAGGAGGCCTACGCGACGGGCGAGGGCGCGATCCTCGTGGCCGACCCGGCCTGACCGCTCACCCGCCGAACGCGGCGACCACCTCGGCGAAGCGGCGCACGGACTCCGGACCGTCGGCGTCGCCCAGCCCGACGATCGCCGTCTGGACCCCGGCCTCGGCCAGCTCGCGATAGCGCCCGACGTGCTCCTGCACGGTGGCCGCGCCCGGGCCCTCGCGGGCCTGCGCCGACGCGACCACGCGCGCAGCGCCGAGGTGCGTCACGGTGATCGCCGCGGGGTCGCGGCCCTCGGCGGCGCAGTGCTCCCGCAGGACGGCGAGCTTGTGGCGAACCCGCTCGGGGTCGCCGAAGAGGTTGCACGCGTCGGCGTGGCGGGCGACGAGCCGCAGGGTGCGGCGCTCGCCCGAGCCGCCGACCAGGATCGGGATGCGCTCCTGCAGCGGGCGCGGGTAGCAGATCGCCTCCTCCACGACGAGCGTGCGCCCCTCGAAGCGCGGCGAGCCGGGTCCCCACATCAGCGGCAGCAGCTCGAGCGCGTCCTCGAGCAGCGCGAAGCGCTCGGCCAGCGGCGGGAAGTCCCAGCCGTAGAGGCGGTGCTCACGCTCGAACCAGGCGGCGCCGATCCCGCACAGCGCCCGGCCGCCGGACAGCACGTCGAGCGTGGCGACGATCTTCGCGAGGTGCGCGAGCTTGCGGTAGGTGATGCCGGTGACCAGCGTGCCGAGCCGGATCCGCTCGGTCACGCCCGCGAGGTAGCCGAGCGTGGTGTGGCTCTCGAGCATGTCTTCCCACTCGCGCCCGACCTGGGGGATCTGGAGGAAGTGGTCCATGACCCACAGGCTCGTGAAGCCGGCGTCCTCCGCCGCGCGGGCGACCGCGGCCAGCTCGCGGGCGGTCGTGTCCGGATGCCCGGGCCAGTCGAAGCGCGAGAGCTGCAGCCCGAAGTCGAGCGTCATGGGGTCCTCCTGGTGGCGGATGGCGGCCTGCGGGGCGGTCAGAAACAAGGGCGGCACGAGCAGCGCGCCGGTCTCCGGGCCGGCGCGATGCACGGCGGCGAAGCCCTCGCCGGTCAGCGACTCGGCGATGCCCGCGGCCTCGCGCAGCTGCGCGGCGACGACCTTGGCGGGCACCGGCGTGGAGCGCGCGCGGTTGCGCCGGCGCACGTCGGCCGCCGGAGCGTCGAAGACGACGGCGTGGGCGGGGACGCCGTGGCGCTCGGCCAGTGCCCGCCACGCCGCCCGCCGCCTGGGTTCGAGCCCGGTGGAGTCCACGACCGTGGTCAGGCGCCGGCGCAGGCGCTTCTCGACGATCAGGTCGAGCAGCTCGAACGCGTCGCGGCTCGCGCGCAGGTCGTGCTCGCCGGTGCCCACGACCGCCCGCAGGGCGTCCGACGAGACGACCTGGCCGGCGCCGAACCAGCGCTGCGCCCAGTGGCTCTTGCCGGTCGCGGTCGCCCCGACCAGGACGACCAGGCACGGGTCGGGCAGGCGCAACGGCGCCGTCATCGGCCGGCCGCGTCGAGACGGGCGCGGAACGCGGCGGCGGGCTCGACCTGCGCGCCCGCGGCGCGCACGCGCTCCGCGAGTCGCCGGTCGGACGTGGCGACGCGCAGCGACGCGGGGTCGGCGTCGGCGCGCACCCGGCGGTCGATCTCGTCGTCGGCGGCGTCCCGGCCGCCGCGCGGCGCGTGTGCGACCTCCACGGCCTCCGACGTGATCGGCGGCGAGGGCGCGTGCTCGAGGACCACGCAGACCGGTGCGTCCTCGGCTCGCGCGAACGCCTCGAGCTCCTTCACGAGGCGGACGATCGCGCCGTGGCGGTCACGCCACCAGCCGTCGGGACGTGAGCCGATCACGTTCATCGCGTCCACCAGCCAGCGGGTGCGCCCGGCGTGCATGAGGCCGCGTATGATCGCGGGTGAGGATCTGTCACATGACCGGGCTCGGTGTCGCGCTGCTGGTCCTGGGGACCGCGTTGGTGGTCGCCGAGGCACACCTGCCCGGCGGCGTCCTCGGTGTGCTGGGCGCCGTCGCGCTCGTGGCCGGAGCGCTCATCGTGATCCCGGCGCTCGGCGGCGGCGCGGTCGTGGCGGTCGCCGCGGGCGTGGGTCTCGGACTGGCCGCGGGCGGCTGGGCGCTGGTCGCCGCGCGCTCGGCGGCGAGCACCCGGCGCGCACGGGTCAGGGCCGGCTCGGAGGGGCTCTGCGGGCAGGTCGGCGTCGTGCGCCGATGGGGCGAGCCCGCCGGGCAGGTGTTCGTCGACGGTGCGTTGTGGCGAGCACGGGAGGGCTGGACCGAGGCCGGCGGCAGCGCCCTGCACGAGGGCGACCCGGTGGTCGTCGAGCGGGTGAGCGGCCTGACGCTGACGGTGCGCCGTGCCGAGGACTGGGAGCTGATCGCGTGATGCTCGCGCTGGCCGTCGCGCTCACCTGCCTCGTCGTGGCGCTCGTGGCCCTGGCCGCCTCTGCCGTGCGCGTGCTGCGCGAGTACGAGCGCGGCGTCGTGTTCCGCCTGGGGCGCGTGACCCGACCGCGCGGGCCGGGGCTCGTCCTGCTGCTGCCCGGCATCGACCGCATGGTGCGCGTCAGCCTGCGCACGGTCACGCTCAAGATCCCCGCGCAGGAGATCATCACCCGCGACAACGTGCCCGCGCGCGTCACCGCCGTCGCCTACTACCGCGTCATCGACCCGACGCGATCGGTGCTCGAGATCGAGAACGTGCTGGCGGGCACGTCGCAGATCGCCCAGACGACGCTGCGCTCCGTGCTGGGCAAGGCCGAGCTCGACGCGCTGCTGGCCGAGCGCGAGCGCCTCAACGAGCACCTCCAGCAGATCATCGACGACCAGACCGAGCCCTGGGGCGTGAAGGTCACGACGGTCGAGATCAAGGACGTCGAGATCCCCGAGCGCATGCAGCACGCCATGGCGCGCCAGGCCGAGGCCGAGCGCGAGCGCCGCGCGAAGGTGATCAACGCCGAGGGCGAGTTCCAGGCCGCCGGCCGGCTCAGCGACGCGGCGGACGTCATCGGCCGCCACCCCGTCACGATCCAGCTGCGCTACCTCCAGACGCTCATCGAGGTCTCCAACAACCAGAGCTCGACGATCGTCTTCCCCATGCCGGTGGACGTGCTGCAGCCGCTGGTCGCCGCCGCGCAGGACCGCAGGACCGCGAGCACGCTGCCCGCCGGTGAGCCAGAGCAGGCCCGCCTCGACGAGGCGCTCGCCGCCGCGCGCGCCGCGCTCGATCCGGCGCCCGGCGCCGCGGGTACCGTGCCCGAGCATGCATGAGGCCAAGATCGAGGAGACCGAGACCGGCCGCCAGCCGGCCGACGACGGCTGGTTCATCCTGAACCTGGCGGAGATCGGCTGGGAGACGCACGCCGGCGGCGGGACGTGGTGCGGCTTCGAGTCGCCCAAGGCGCGCTCGCCGATGCTCGGCATCGGCGTCCACGTGCTCTGGCCGGGTGACCGGCCGGGCTTCTACCACGCCGAGAACGACCAGGAGGGATTTCTGGTGCTGTCCGGCGAGTGCCTGGCGATCGTCGAGGGCCAGGAGCGACGCATGGGGCCCTGGGACTACCTGCACTGCCCGCCGGGGACGGCGCACATCACGATCGGCGCCGGCGACCGGCCGTGCGCGCTGGTGATGGTCGGGACGCGGTCGCCCGGCCACACGACGCGCTACCTGGCCGACCCGACCGCCGCGCGTCACGGCGCCGCCGTCGCCGTGGAGACCGACTCGGCGCGCGAGGCCTACGCGGAGCGACCGCCGATCGTCCCGGCGCCGTCGCCGTGGCCGCTGGACTGACCGCCCGACCGTGCTCGTCTCCGACCTCGAGCTGCCGCACTTCGACTACTTCGACCCCGAGTTGCGCGCCGGGCGCTTCCACGAGGTGATGCTGGACCTCCGCGAGCGCGGCTGGCTCGCACGCAACGAGATGGCCGTCTTCGTGCTCGACCGCGAGGCCGGGGAGTTCTTCCTGCGCTCCCGGGCCACCACGTTCCCCGGCCTCGAGCTGGCCGAGATGTTCGGCATCACCGACGGCCCGCTGGCCGAGGAGATGGCGCGCAACATCCTGCACGTCAACGGCGAGGACCACCGGCGGCTGCGCAACCTGGTCAACCCGGCGTTCACGCCGCGCGCGGCCGACCGCTACCGGCCCGCGATGCGCGGCTTCCTGGCCGAGCTGTGGCGCGCGGTGCTCGACGACGGCCCGCGGTGCGAGCTCGTCGGCGCGATCGCCAAGCCCTACCCCGCCCTGACGATCGCCACGGTGCTCGGCGCCCCGGTCGAGGACGCGCCACGCCTGCACGAGTGGTCCAACACGATCCAGCGCCAGTTCGACGGCCCGTTCCTCATGGCCGAGCGACCGCGCATCGAGCGCTCGGTCGAGGAGCTGTACGCCTACCTGCACGACCTGCTGGAGGCCCGGCGCTCGACCCCCGGCGACGATCTCATCTCCACGCTGCTCGCCGCCGAGGCGCAGGGGGACCGCCTGTCGGACGTCGAGCTGGTCAACCTCGTCCTCGACGTGCTCATCGGCGGGATCGACACGACGCAGAGCCAGCTCGCCCACGCCGTGCGCCTGCTGGCCGAGCACCCCGAGCAGTGGGCCGCCCTGCGCGCCGACCCCGGGCTCGCCGACAGCGCCGTGGAGGAGGCGCTGCGCTACGAGCCGATCACCCCGTTCACCGCCCGCATCGCGCTGCAGGACGTGGAGTACCGCGACGTGACCTTCCCCAAGGGGACGATCGTGATGGTCTGCGCGTTCACGGGCAATCGCGACCCCCGTGACCACGCCGAGCCCGACCGCTTCGACATCACGGCCCCGCGCGACCGCACGCGACCGCTGACCTTCGGGGCCGGCATCCACTACTGCCTGGGCGCGAACCTCGCGCGCGCCGAGCTGCAGGAGGGCCTGCGCTTCCTGGCGGCGAACGTCGCCGAGCTGCACCTCGACGGCGCGCCCGCCCACGAGCAGGTCACGGGCATCTACGGGCTGGCCGAGCTGCCGCTGCGGCTCGTGCCCGCCTGAGCGACGCAGCCCCTAACGGATCAGCACCGGCGCGCCCACGGGCACGCGCGGGTACAGCGCGATGACGTCGGCCACGCGCATCCGGATGCAGCCGTGCGACGCGCGCGAGCCGATCGAGTACTCCTGGCCGGTGCCGTGGATGCCCACCCCGTCGGTGATCCCCATCCAGCGCGCCTTGAGCGGGTTCGCCGCCGTCCCGCCCTGCACCGTCGTGCCGGCCAGCTCGCCGGTCCACGGGCTGTTGGGCACCGACCACGTGGGGTTGACCGCCTTGTTGGAGATGGAGAACAGGCCCGACGGCGTCGGGTAGGCGGGCAGCCCGACGGCGATGCCGTAGGACCGGCTGAACTTCAGGTCCTTGAACAGGCGCAGCTTGAACGCCGAGCGGTCGATGGTGACCACCGTCCGGTAGCGCTTGCGCGCCTCGTCGGCGTTGACCTTCGGCCTGACCGTGGACAGGCGCTTGCGCAGCGCCCGCGGCGCGGCGGGGTCGAGCAGGGCCGCGTCGATCATCCGGCGGACCTTCACCTGCGCCAGCGCCTTGCCCTTCCTCGAGCGCGTCAGGCGGACCTTGCGCACGGTGATCGTGACCTTCGCGTCGCGCGGCGCCTTGCGCACCTTGCGCGCGATGCCGGAAACGTAGGCCTTCACCGCGCTGCGCGAGTAGTCGATCGCCGGTGCCACCGCGATCGGCGCGCCGGGCGCGGGCTGCTTGGCGTAGAGCGCGCGCTTGGCGGTGCGCGTGCTGTCGAGGTCGAGCTTCGCGTCGGCCATCGTCAACGGCCAGTGGCGGCCGGCCGCGGTGAGCACGAAGTCGCCCTGCAGCCTGGGCTCCAGCTCGGCGTCGAGCTTGATCGCCGCCTGCTCGACGGTGAGGCCGGCGAGGTCGACGCCGGCCGCCGAGAGGCCGGGCTTGATGGTCTTGACGGTGCCCTCGCCGCCCGCCGCGGCAGCCGCGACGCCCGGCGTGGCGAACGCCGCCAGCAGCGCGACGCCGACGGAGATCCGTGCGAAACCCATGCAAATGAGGGTATCGACCACCGGCAGCGATCATGTGCACGATGGCGACCGACCCCGACGACCCGGCTGCGCAAGAGCGCCTGCAGGCCCCCGCCGGCCTGCTCGACCGGCTGCGCGCGGACCCGGCGCGGGCGCCCGAGACGATCGCGCTGGCCGCCGCCGAGCAGCACGCGCCGGCGGCCCGCGCCTGGGTCGCGAGGCAGACGGGCCGCTACGGCCACGACCCCGCGGAGATGGCGCGCAGGGCCAAGCGCCAGCACGCGACGCTCGCTCGCGTCGAGGGCGCCGTGACCGGGCTCGGCGGCTTCGTCGGGATCATCCCCGACATGGTCGCCCTGGCCTGGATCAAGTCGCGGCTCGTGTTCTACGTCGCCGCCGCCCACGGCTTCGATCCCGGCGACCCGATGCGTCCCGCGGAGCTGCTCGTCCTGAACGACATCTACCCCGACCCCGCTGCGGCGCGGCGGGCGCTCGACGGGCTGGACCGCCCGCTGGCCGTCCACTACGCCGACCGCCACATCGGCTCATCGGAGAACCAGCTCGTCTGGCGCCTGACCCAGATGGCCGGCAAGGAGGCCACCCAGCGGCTGGGCGGCCGCGTCGTCCCGGGCCTCGCCTCGATCCTGAACGCGGCGACGAACGAGCGCGCCACCCGGGCGCTGGGCGACCGCGCGATCCGCTTCTACGGCGGGTAGGTGCCGCGGCGCGCTACTCCCCGTCCGGCAGCACCAGCAGCGCCGCGCCGATCGCCCCGCCCAGGTCACCCAGCTCGGCGGTGAGCAGCGCGGGCGGCTCGGCCTTGTTGAACAGATGGGCGTTCAGGTGGGCGTGCAGGTCCTCGCTGACGCGGTCGGCGAAGCGGATGCCCATGCCGCCGCCCAGGACCACGGCGGGCACGTCGAGGAGGTTGACCGCGGAGGCGATGCCGGTGCCCAGCGCCGCGACGGCGGTCTGCATGAGCTCGTGCGCCACCTCGTCGTCCTGGTCGAGCGCCCGCTCCCAGATGCCGCTGGTCAGGCGGTCGCGGCCCTTGTGCTCCATGAGCTCGAAGAGCACGGTCCGGTGGCCGTTGGCCAGCGCGTCGCGGGCGGCGGCCTCCATCGCGCCGCGCCCGGCGTAGGCCTCCATGCACCCGCGGTTGCCGCACGGGCAGCGCTTCCCCTCGCGCTCGACCACCGTGTGACCGATCTCGCCGGCCCCGCCGCGCCCCGTCCAGGGCCGGCCGTCGAGGATCAGGCCGCCACCGACGCCGGTGCCCCAGAACACGCCGAGCACCGAGTCGTAGGCCTTGGCCGCGCCGAGGCGGAACTCCCCCAGCGTCGCCAGGTTCACGTCGTTGCCGACGCGGACGCGCGCCCCGACATGGCGCTCGAGCTCCTCGGCCAGCGGGTAGGCCTTGCCGGCCCAGCCGTTCAGGTTGGCGGCGTTCGTCACGATGCCGGTCGCCTCGTCGACGTCGCCGGGCGAGCACGCGCCGACGCCCACCAGCACCGACAGGTCGACGCCGGCGTCCTCCGTCGCCTCGCGCAGGGTGTCGGCCATCGCGGCCGCGATGGCCTCGGGCCCGCCGTCGCGCGGGGTCGCGCTGCGGGCCTGCCCGAGCGGCTCGTGGGACGCGTCGACGACCACCGCCTGGACCTTCGCGCCGCCCAGGTCGATGCCGCCGCGCAGCGTGCTCGTCGCAGCCATGGTCATGCCCTCCCGTAGACCGGCACGTGCGCGCCGGAGGTCGCCGATGAGTCATCCGAGCACAGCCAGCGGATCGTCCGCGCGATCTCGACGGGCTGTACCCACCCTGACGGGTCCGCGCCGGGCATCGCCGCCCGGTTGGCGGGCGTGTCGATCACCGACGGCAGGATCGCGTTGGAGCGGACCCCGTCGTCGCGGTACTCGGCGTCCAGCGCGTCGACGAAGGCCAGCACGCCCGCCTTGGCCACCGCGTAGCCCGCCGCACCCGCGAACGGCCGCAGCGCAGCGCGCGCCGAGACGCACACGATCGTGCCGCCGCCGGCGGCCAGCAGCCGCGGCAGGGCGGCGGCGCACACCAGGTAGGCCGAGCGGAGGTTGAGGCGCAGCATGGCCTCGAAGTCCTCGACGGGCGTCTCGTGCACACGCCCGCCCTGCGCGAAGCCGCCCACGAGGTTGACCACCGCGCGCAGCCCGTCACCCGCCGCCTCGACCGCCGTCGCCGCCTGCCCGGCGTCGAGGATGTCGGCCTGCACGAGCACGAGGTCGTCGCGGCGCTCGACGCGTTCGAGCTCGCGTTCCGCGACCCACGGCACGACGACGCGCCATCCGTTGCCCAGCAGCTCCGCGGTCACGGCGGCGCCGAGGCCGCCCGTCCCTCCGGTCACCAGCGCCGTCTTCGCCGTGGTCTGCGCCATGTCAGCTCATCATCTCCCCGCGCGCCCCTCAGTGCATGCGAGGAGCCACCTTGACGTCCGCAAGCCCACCTACCGTTGCGACCGTGTTCGTGCGGGAGATGCAGGAAGGTTGCGAGATCGACCAGGTCCTCCTGGTGCGCTCGGTGGACGTCCGCGCCAAGCGCGACGGCGGCGAGTACCTCAAGGTCACGCTCGGCGATCGCACGGGTGCCGTGGCCGCGATGGTGTGGGACGTCGTCGACGGCCTGCGCGAGCTGTGCCGGGCCGGTTGCGCGGTCCACGTGGCCGGCCGCTTCGCGGTGCATCCCCGCTACGGCGCGCAGATCGCGATCCGCGCCCTGCGCGCAGCCGCCGAGGGCAGCTACGCGCCCGCCGACCTGCACGACGGCCCGCCGCGCGTCGCCGCCGCGATGGAGGCCGACCTGCGCGAGCTCGTCGCCACCGTGCAGTGCCCGCACCTGCGCGCCCTGCTGAACCGCGTGCTGGGCGAGGGCACCGAGACGTGGGAGGCCTACCGCCGCGCGCCGGCCGCCAAGCACTACCACCAGGCCTACGCCCACGGCCTGCTCGAGCACTCGCTGTCCGTGGCGCAGGGCGTCAGCGCCATCAGCGCGACGTTCCCGGGCCTGGACCGCGACGTCGCCGTCACCGGTGCGCTGCTGCACGACATCGGCAAGCTCGAGGCCTACACGACCGACCCCGACCGCGATCGACCTGACCGACGCCGGCCGGCTGCAGGGTGAGATCCCGCTGGGCTACTTCCGCATCCGGCGCGCGATCGAGGACCTGCCGGGCTTCCCGCCCGAGACCGCGCAGGCGGTGCTGCACATCATCCTCGGCCACCACGGCTCGCTCGAGCACGGCAGCCCCGTCGTGCCGTGCACGCGCGAGGCGACGCTCGTGCACATGATCGACAACCTCGGCGGCCGGCTGGGCAGCTTCGACCGCCTCGAGAAGGAGCTCGCGCCGGGCGCCCGCTGGTCCCCGTTCGACCGGGCGATCGGCGGCGGCGCCTTCTTCGGCCCGGGCACCGCGCGGGCGCTCGACGACGACGCCGCCGCCGCGGCCTGACGCCGCACTTCGCGGCGGTTCGGGCGCGGACCGCTTGCGGCGGGCCGAACAGCGGCATCGAGGGACGGCGCCCGGGCGAGGGCGGCGGTTCGACGGCCGCCCGCCACCGGCGCAACGCGTCGCGGGCCCTCGTGCGGGCTCACGCCGGCGGCGGGAACGCGCACGCGAGCTCGGTGACCGCGACGCGGATCCTTCCCAGCGCGGCCTCGTCCTCGCGGCGCGCCGCCGCGACCGCCTCGTCGATCCAGCGCGCGAGCTGGCGCACGTGCTCGGGTCCCAGGCCGCGCGTCGTCACGGCAGGGGTGCCGAGGCGGATGCCCGACGGGTCGAGCGGCCTGCGCGTGTCGAACGGGACCGCGTTGGCGTTGCAGACGATGCCCGCGCGCTCGAGCGCCTCGGCCGCCGGGCGCCCGCCGATCCCCTTGCCGGCCAGGTCGACGAGCAGCAGGTGGTTGTCGGTGCCGCCGGAGACCAGGTCGAAGCCGCGCTCGAGCAGGCCTTCGGCGAGGGCGGCGGCGTTGGCCACCACGGCGCGCGCGTAGGCGGCGAAGCCCGGCTGCGCCGCCTCCCGCAGGGCGACCGCGATGGCGGCCGTCGTGTGGTCGTGCGGCCCACCCTGCAGGCCGGGGAACACGGCGCGGTCGATCGCCTGGGCGTGCTGCGCGGTGCTCATGAGCATCGCGCCGCGAGGGCCGCGCAGCGTCTTGTGCGTGGTCGTCGCGATCACGTCGGCGTGCCCGACCGGCGACGGGTGCGCGCCGCCGGCGATCAGGCCGGCGACGTGGGCGATGTCCGCCGCCAGCACGGCGCCGACCTCGCGCGCGACCTGTGCGAACCCGGCGAAGTCGATGGTGCGCGGGATCGCGGTGCCGCCGCACCAGATGAGCTTGGGCCGCTCGCGCAGCGCGAGCTCGCGGACCTCGTCGAGGTCGACGGTGCCGGTGTCGCGCCGGACGCCGTAGCGCACGGCGCGAAACCACCGACCGGTCACCGAGACGCCCCACCCGTGGGTCAGGTGCCCGCCGGCCTCCAGCGACAGGCCCATGACCGTGTCGCCTGGTTCCAGGAAGGCGACGTAGGCGGCGAGGTTCGCCGGCGCGCCGGAGAGCGGCTGGACGTTCGCGTGCTCCACGCCGAACAGCGCGCGGGCGCGCTCGACGGCGAGCGCCTCGACGCCGTCGACGACGGCGTTGCCCTGGTAGTAGCGCCTGGACGGATAGCCCTCGGAGTACTTGTTGGTCAGGACCGAGCCGCTCGCGGCGAGCACCGCGGGCGAGACGTGGTTCTCGGAGGCGATGAGGCACAGCGTCTCGAGCTGGCGACGCTCCTCGGCTGCGATCAGCTCGGCGACGCGGGGATCGGATGTGACGACGGGCACTGGGCACCTCCCGATGGATCGGTGTGCACCCAGGCGCGCGGCGTCTCGGTCGCGCCGCTCCCCGGTGGTCTGTTCCACCTTCAGCGCCAGTCACGGCGCGCCGGCCGACTGTACCGGACTCGCGGCCGGGCGAGCCACAGGACACCCGCAAACGCCGCAAAGAGCGGCTCAGCGGCGTACCGGCGCGCGCGCTGGCCAGCGGGCGCCCACCGGGACTCCCTATCTTGCGACCCACATGGCGAAGGACACCGAGAAGCTCATCCGGCAGCTGTCGCTCATCTCGTATCTGATGGCCGAGCGCCGGCCGGTGACGGCCCTGGAGATCCGCCGTGACGTCGAGGGCTACAGCGGCATGAACGAGGACGCCTTCGCCCGGCGCTTCTACGCCGACCGCGCCGAGCTCGAGTCGCTGAGCATCCACCTCACGGTCGAGCGGCCCATCGACGGCGTCGCCGAGCAGGAGAACTACTCGCTGCGCCCCGAGAACTTCCACCTGCCGCCGATCGCCTTCACCGACGAGGAGCTGGCCTCGCTGCAGTTCGCGCTCACGCTGCTCGACGGGGAGTTCGCCTACGCCGAGCCGCTGCGCCTGGCGCTGCAGCAGATCTCCTGGGGCCGGCCGAGCCCGCTGCGCGCCCCCGACCAGCGGACGCTCGCGCTCGGCATCACCGGCTCGGCGCGGCGGCCACGAGCTCTCCCAGCGCCTGGCCAAGATCGAGACGGCGATCTTCCGCCACAAGACGGTCACCTTCGACTACTACACGATGGAGCGCGACGCGACCGGCCCGCGCAAGGTCGACCCCTACCACCTGCTCTTCCAGGGCGGCCAGTTCTACCTGCTGGGGCGCTCGCACGAGCGCAACGCGCTGCGCGTGTTCCGCCTGTCGCGCATCCGCGGCAAGGTCGCCTACGCGTCCAAGGCCGAGCACGACTTCAAGCGCCCGGCCGACTTCGACCCGCGCGCGTACGCCAACCGCGCCGAGTGGCAGTACGGCGAGGAGGCCGGCGAGGCGACGGTCTGGGTGTCGGACCGCATCGCCTGGCAGGTCGAGCGCCACTTCGGGCGCTTCGGGACGATCGAGGCGGCCTCCGGCGGAGTGCACTTCCACACCTCGTACGCCTCCGCGCGCCAGCTCGCGTCGTGGGTCCTGAGCCTCGGCGAGCACGCCAACGTGGTCGACCCGCCCGAGCTCGTCGAGGCGGTCGACGAGCGCATCGCCCTGCTGGCCTCGCGCCACGAGCGCCAGCCCGACCTCGCACCCGTGCTCACCGGCGCCCCGGCCGAGGTCAACGGCGACGGCGACCACGGCGCCGAGCCGACGGCGGCCGGACGCCGCGAGGCGGCGATCCGCCCCGAGCGCTTCGCGCGCCTGGTCACCCTGGCCTCGATCCTCATCGACGCCGGGCGCGCCGGCCTGCGCCTCCCGGTGGGCGACGTGCTCGAGCGCCTGCAGCTCTCGGAGCCCGAGCTGCGCGAGGACGTCAGCGTGCTCAACGTCGTGAACTTCGGCGGCGGGTCGTACGTGCTCTACGCCGAGATCACCGACGACGGCTTCATCGAGGTCGACCCCGAGCCCTACTCGGACAACTTCGCCCGCCCCGCTCGGCTGCTGCCCGTCGAGGCCAAGGCGCTGGTCGCCGCCATCGACCTGATCGGCGACCACCTGCCCGAGGGCGCGCTCTCCTCGGCGCGCGAGAAGATCGTCGCGGCGCTGGGCGGCACCGACCCGATGGCCCAGCTGCACGTGGCCTCCGCGACCGCCGACGACTCCGGCATCGCGCGGGTCGTGTCGGAGGCGATCACGGGCCGCAGGCTGCTGCGCCTGGAGTACTACAAGCCCAACGAGGACGAGTTCTCCGAGCGCACGGTCGAGCCCTATGCGCTCATCAACGGCCGCGAGGGCTGGTACGTCGCGTCGTTCGACCCGGCCAGGGACGACGTGCGCCACTTCCGCCTGGACCGCATCAAGCATGCGGAGGTCACCGACACGGCGTTCGAGCCCCGCCCCGAGGTGGACCCCGCCGCCGACGTCGACGGCTGGCCGCGCACCGGCGAGGTCGAGGCCTCGCGCACGGCGCGCGTCTGGGTCTCGCCCGAGCGCGCGCGCTGGATGCGCGAGGAGCACCGCGCGGCCCAGGAGCTGGCCGACGGCTCGGTGGTCGTCGAGCTGCCCTACGCAGGCACCGACTGGCTCGTGCGCCGCGTGCTCGAGGAGGCCGGCGATGCCGCCGTGCTCGAGCCGGCGGACGCGCGCGAAGCCGTGCGCCGCGCCGTCGCGCGCTTGCGCTGATCGGTAGCGGCAGGGCGCCCACCGGCGAATCGCTCGCAGAACGCCGTCGGGCTCATCGGCCTTCCGTCGAGGACGGGTTAGCGCCCGGCCCGCGGCGGAGACCAGGGGTGAGCCAGCACCGCCGGCTCACCGACGAGCCGGTGCCGAACCCTCCAGGAAGGAACCTCCATGTCTCTGCGCCACCCGGCGCGCGCGGGCCTGCCCGCGATGCTCCTCGGCCTGCTCGCACTCGCGGGCACTGCCGATCTTGCTGCCGCCCAGGCGGGCACGAGCTGTCGTGGCTCCGGCGCGCGGGCGACCGCGCCCGGTGTCGCCGACTCCGAGCCCGTCGTCGCCAACTCAGCCGCCGACCCGTGCGTCACGGACTCGGCCGAGTCCGTGACCACCACACCCCAGAACGGCCTCACGGCCGTGAACCCGAAGGCCGACACGGTCCGCACCGCGGGCATCGTCGGCGCCTCGGCCAGCGTCGACAGCGTCTCCGGCACGGTCGGCGGCGCCGTCCCCATCGCTGTCGGCGCCGTGTCGTCGCAGCAGACGGTCACGTGCGTGAGCGGATCGCCGGTCGCCGGCGGCAGCTCGCGCGTCGAGAGCCTCAGCATCGGCGGGACGGCGATCCCCGAGGTCGCCGGCAGCACGCCGGTCGACCTCACCGTGCCGACTCCCGCGGGCTCGATCCGAGTGCGGGCCAACCAGCTCGCGGGCACGACCCGCACGGGGCTGATCCTCGACCTTCCCGGCGGGGCGCAGAGCGTCTTCGGCGAGGCCATCGCCGGCGGCAACGCCTGCCTGCCGCTGCCCGGCTCCGGCGGCACCGGCCCGGGCGGCACCGGCGGGGGCGGCACCGGCCCAGGGGGCGACGCGACGTCCAGGGTCTGCCCGAAGGGCTCCGAGTACGTCGTCGCGGACAACCTCTGCGTGATCCGCGTCGAGGTCGCCGGCGAGCGCGCCCAGACGATCGTCGTCGGGCGGCCCTTCGAGGGCCCGAGCGGCGGCTCGGTCATCCCGCTGTCGGCCGCGCGCAAGCGCTTCGGCACCAAGCGCTGCCTGAGCGGCTCGGGGCCGAAGTACGCGATCGTCGGCACGAGCAAGGCCGACCGGATCACCGGCACGAACGGTCGCGACCGCATCCTCACGCTCGCCGGCAACGACCGCGCGGACGGCGGGCGCGGCGACGACTGCCTCGACGGCGGCAAGGGCCGCGACATCCTGTCCGGCGCGCTCGGCCGCGACCGCGTCTTCGGGATGACGGGCAACGACTCGCTCAACGGTGGCGGCGAGACCGACCGCCTGAGCGGCGGACGCGGCAACGACAGCATCAACTCGGCCTTCGGGGCGGACGTCGTGATCGGCGGCTCCGGCCGCGACGCGATCAACGTCGCGACTGCCGGCCCGCGCGCGCGGGTGAGCTGCGGCACGGGCCGCGACCGGGTGCGGCTCAACAACCGCGAGAAGCGGCGCACGCGCGGGTGCGAGGTCCGCTACGTGCTGCGCGACCGCTAGCCGAGACGCCGGTAGGCTCCGGCGGCCCGTGAGCCGCCGCGAGCAGATCCGCATGACCGACGACGAGGTGCGCTCCTTCCTGGCGGGGGAGCGCATCGTCGTCTGTGCCACGAACGGCCGCAGCGGCTGGCCGCACCTCATGCCGCTCTGGTACGTGGTGCGCGAGGACGAGCTCTGGGCCTGGACCTTCGCCAAGAGCCAGAAGGTCCGCAACCTCGAACGCGATCCGCGCGCCACGCTGCAGGTCGAGACCGGGACGGAGTACCAGGAGCTGCGCGGCGTCATGCTGGAGTGCGAGGTCGTCCTGCACCGCGACGTCGACCGCGTGCTCGAGCTCGGCCTCGAGATCTTCGCGCGCTACGGCGGCGGCGGGGCCCCGGCCGACCTGGCGGCCGAGGTGCGCGACATGGTCCGGGCCCAGGCGGTCAAGCGGGTGGGTCTGCAGTTCGTCGAGCGCGACCGCGCGACGTGGGACCACCGCAAGCTCGGCGGCGTGTACTAGTGGCCCCTTCCGCCCGCGGGCGGAACCACTAGCCTGCCGCCGGTGAAGGGGCTGATCCTCTCGGGCGGCCGCGGTACGCGGCTGCGCCCGATCACCCACACGAGCGCCAAGCAGCTCGTGCCCGTCGCCAACCGGCCGGTGCTGTTCTACGCCGTCGAGGCGATGGCGCAGGCGGGCATCGCCGAGGTGGGGATCATCATCGCCCCCGAGACCGGCGACGAGATCCGGGCCGCGGTGGGCGACGGCGAGCGCTTCGGCGTGAGGATCACCTACATCGTGCAGGATGCTCCCGCCGGGCTGGCCCATGCGGTGCTGACGGCCGAGCCCTTCCTGGGCGCCGACCCGTTCGTCATGTACCTCGGCGACAACCTGCTCCAGGGCGGGATCGAGGAGCTCGTGGCTGCGTTCGACGCGAACGCCCCGGACGCGCTCATCCTGCTGACGCCGGTGCCCGACCCCGAGCACTACGGGGTCGCCGAGCTCAGCGACGGGCGCGTCGTCGCGCTGGCCGAGAAGCCCGCGCAGCCGCGCACCGATCTCGCGCTCGTCGGCGTCTACATGTTCACGGCCGCGATCCACGACGCCGCGCGCGCGATCCGGCCGAGCGCGCGCGGCGAGCTCGAGATCACCGACGCGATCCAGCACCTCGTCGACCACGGGCGCCGGGTCGAGCCCCACGTGGTCAAGGGCTGGTGGAAGGACACGGGGCGCCTGGCCGACATGCTCGAGGCCAATCGCCTGGTCCTGGACACCATCACCACCCGCGTCGAGGGCGAGCTCGTGGACTCCCAGTGCGACGGGCGCGTCGTGGTCGAGCCGGGAGCCGTGCTCGAGCGCTCGACCGTGCGCGGGCCGGCCATCATCGGCGCGGGCGCACGGCTCATCGACTGCTACATCGGGCCCTACACGGCGGTGGGCGAGGGCTGCGTCGTCGAGCGCGCCGAGGTGGAGCACTCGATCCTGCTCGCCGGCTCCACGGTGACCGGCCTGGACGGGCGCATGGAGTCCTCGCTGCTGGGGCGCAACGTGACCATCGCGCGCAGCCACCGCCAGCCGCGCGCCTACCGGTTCATGGTCGGCGACGAGTCGGAGATCGAGATCCTCTAGTGACGGGCCACCTATGAAGCTGCTCGTCACCGGAGCGGGCGGGATGCTCGGCTCGGTCGTGGCCGCCGACGCCGGGCGGCGCGGCCACGACGTCGTCGCCCTCGCGCGCGCCGAGCTCGACGTGACCGACGGCCCGGCGGTGCGCGCCGCGATCGCCGCGGCGGCGCCCGACGCGGTCGTGCACTGCGCGGCGTGGACCGACGTCGACGGCGCCGAGGCCGACGAGGCCGGCGCGACGGCGGTCAACGCGGCCGGCGCGCGGCACGTCGCCGGCGCGGCCGCGGCCGGCGGCGCCCACGTCGTGCACGTCTCCACGGACTACGTCTTCGACGGGGCCAAGGGCGCGCCCTACGCCGAGACGGACCCGACCGGCCCCCTGTCGGCCTACGGGCGCTCCAAGCTGGCGGGCGAGCAGGCGGTGGCCGCGGCGGGCGGCGACCACGCGATCGTCCGCACGGCCTGGCTGTTCGGCGGGGGCGGCGCGAACTTCGTCGACACCGTGTTGCGCCTGGCGCAGGACCGCGACGAGCTGCGCGTCGTCGACGATCAGGTCGGCTCGCCCACCTGGGTCGGGCATCTCGCCCCCGCGCTCGTCGACCTCGCCGAGGCCCGCGGGCAGGGCGTCTTCCACGTGACGGCCGCAGGCTCGTGCACGTGGTTCGACCTGGCCGCCGAGGCCTTCGCGCGCAGTGCCGTGGCCTGTCGCGCCGTCCCTACCACCTCGGCGGAGTTCCCGCGGCCCGCGCCGCGCCCCGCGTGGAGCGTGCTGGGCTCGACGCGGCCCGACGCGCCTGCCCTGCCGCCCTGGCAGGAGGGCCTGGCGGCGCACCTCGCCGACCGTTCCCCCACGCTGGAGAGGACACGATGAAGCTGCTCGTCTGCGGTGGGGCCGGCTTCATCGGCTCCAACTTCGTGCGGGTCCGCCTGGCCGAGCACGGCGACGAGATCGTCGTGCTCGACAAGCTCACCTACGCGGGGCGGCGGGAGAACCTGCAGGACCTCGACGTGGAGCTCGTGCACGGCGCGATCGAGGACCCCGACGCCGTCGCCGGGGCGATCGCCGGCGCCGACGCGGTCGTGAACTTCGCCGCCGAGACGCACGTCGACCGCTCGATCGCCGAGCCCGACGCGTTCGTCCGCACGCACGCGCAGGGCACGTACGTGCTGCTCGAGGCGGCGCGCGCCGCGGGCGCGCGCTACCTGCAGGTCTCCACCGACGAGGTCTACGGCTCGATCGAGGAGGGCTCGTTCACCGAGACCTCCGCGCTGGCCCCGTCGTCGCCCTACAGCGCGACGAAGGCGGGCGCGGACCTGCTGGTCGCCTCCTACGTCCACACCTTCGGCGTGCCCGCCGTCATCTGCCGGGGCTCGAACAACTACGGGCCGCACCAGTACCCCGAGAAGCTCATCCCGCTGATGATCCTCAACGCGCTGCACGGCGATCCGCTGCCGGTCTACGGGGACGGCATGCAGGTGCGCAACTGGCTCTACGTCGAGGACTTCGGGCGGGCCATCGGCCACGTGCTGGAGCACGGGACGCCGGGCGAGGCCTACAACGTCGGCGGGCCCGACGAGTGCCCGAACATGGAGGTCGTACGCCGCATCCTCGAGCTGACCGGCGCGGGCGAGGAGCTCATCGAGCACGTCCCCGACCGCCCGGGGCACGACCGCCGCTACTCGCTGAGCTCGGAGAAGGTCCGCGCGCTGGGCTGGGAGCCCCGCATGCACTTCGCGGAGGGCCTCGAGCGCACCGTCGCGTGGTACCGCGACAACGCCTGGTGGTGGGAGCCGATCCGCTCCGGCGACTACCGGGCGTACTACGAGCGCCAGTACGGGCGCCGGCTCGCCTGAGCGCCCAGGCCGGCGGCTCAGGCCAGGCGGCTGATCCTCCAGCGCGCGCCCTCCTTGATCAGCCCGACGGTCGTCACGCGATCGGCGTCGCCGCGCTCGGCCTCGACCCGCGCCGTCGCGGTGTTCCCGGTGACCGCCACCGAGCGGACGCTCAGGTCGGTGGTGTCGGTGTTCTCGAGCGCGTCGTGCACCCGGCGCTCGCAGTCCCGGCCCGTGCCGCCGAAGCGCTCGGCGAGCGCCTTCGCGAGCAGCTCGCGGCAGATCCGCTCCTCATCGCCCTCCGTCGCCGCTTTCTGGAGGTCCTCGATCGCCTGGGCGACGAGCTGCTGCTCGCCGCGCAGGGCCGGCGGAGTCTCGTCGTCGGAGGAGGTCGTGGCGCCGCACCCGCCGGCGAGCAGGGCGACGGCCGCGATCACGGCGGGCAGGGCGCGACGGTGCACGCGGAGGAGCGTACCTACCATGTGGGCCGTGGCCATCGACCGCGACAGCGTCAGCGTGCCCCGTGGGCGGCACGCCCCACCGCTCGAGGTGCGCCTGGAGGTCCAGCGCACGCGCCTGTTCAAGGCCGCGGCGGCCGTCTTCGCCCGCGTCGGCTACGCCGGGGCCAGCGCCGAGTCCATCAGCCGCGAGGCGGGGATGTCCAAGGCGACGTTCTACGAGCACTTCGCCAACAAGGAGGAGTGCCTGCTGGCGCTCTTCGACGAGGCCTCGAGGCAGGTCATCGCGGAGATGGCGGAAGCGTCCGCCCAGGGTGACTTCGCCACCTACGAGGAGCGCGTGCGCGCCGGCGTGGGCGCCTTTCTGGGCACGCTCGCCGCGAACCCCGACTCCGCCTACACGCTGATCGTGAGCATCCTCGGCGCGGGCCCGCGCGCGGCCGCCAGGCGCGACGCGATCCTCGCGACGTTCGCCGAGACGATCTACCGCGACAACGCGCGCTTCGCCCCCGCCTATCGCGCGCCGACGTTCGCCGGCCTCGACGACGCCTACGCGATCGTCGGCGCGGTGGTCGAGCTCGCGGCCCGCCACCTGCGCGCCGAGCGCGAGGGCGACGTCCGCGAGCTCGAGCCGGTCATCTCGCGGCTGATCCTCGGCGCGCTGGACCGCGCCGCGACCGCGTGAGGGCTGCGGAGGAGCTCGCCCGTCTCGAAGAGCGCGTGACCGCCTGCCGGCGCTGCCCGCGGCTGGTCGCCTGGCGCGAGCAGGTGGCGCGCGAGCGCCGCGCCTCGTTCGCGGGCGAGACCTACTGGGGCCGGCCGGTGCCCGGCTTCGGCGACCCGCAGGCGCGCGTCGCCATCCTCGGCCTGGCCCCGGCCGCCCACGGCGCCAACCGCACGGGGCGCGTCTTCACCGGCGACCGGTCGGGCGACTTCCTCTTCGCCGCTCTGCACCGCGCGGGCTTCGCCAGCAGCCCGGTCTCGCGCGCCATGGGCGACGGCCTCGTCCTGCGCGACCTGTGGATCACCGCGGCCGTGCGCTGTGCTCCACCGCAGAACCGTCCGACGCCGGCCGAGCGCGACACCTGCCTGCCCTGGACCGCGGCCGAGCTGCGCGTGCTGGGGGACCGGGTCCGCGTGGTGATCTGCCTCGGCGCCTTCGCCTGGGACGCCGCGCTGCGCCTGCGCGACATGGCCCGGCCGGCCGGCGCCCCGCCCGCGCGGCCGAAGCCGCGCTTCGGGCACGGGGCCGAGTTCGAACGGCTCCTGGGCTGCTTCCACCCCAGCCAGCAGAACACGTTCACCGGCAAGCTCACGCCGCAGATGCTCGACGACGTGCTGCTGCGCGCACGGGCGCTGGCCGGGCTCGGGCGCCTCGCGGCATGACCACCCCGACGGAGCGCCCGGACCGCGTGCTCGTCGTCCTGCTGCTGGCCGGCGTGTCCTTCGCCCTGTCCCAGACGCTGGTCATCCCCGCGCTGCCGGACCTCGCCCGGACGCTCGACGCCAGCCCGACGGCGACCTCGTGGATCCTCACCGCGTTCCTGCTGTCGGCCTCGGTCGCGACGCCGATCGTCGGCAAGCTCGGCGACCTCCACGGCAAGGGCAGGGTGCTGACCGTGGTGATGCTGCTGTTCTCGGCCGGCGCGGTCGTGAACGCCCTGGCCGAGTCGGTCGAGGTGCTGATCGCCGGGCGCGTCCTGCAGGGGGTGGCGGGCGGCGTCTTCCCCCTGGCCTTCGGCATCGTCCGCGACACGTTCCCGCCGCGCCAGGTCCCCGGCGCGCTCGGCACGGTGAGCGCCATCTTCGGCATCGGCGCCGGCATCGGCCTGCCACTGTCGGGCGTGATCGTCGACCACGTCGCGATCGAATGGCTCTTCTGGAGCGGCCTCATCGTCGCGCTGCCCGCCGCCCTGGCCGCGCACCGGCTGATCCCGCCGTCGCCCACCGCCAGCGGCATGCCGATCGACTGGCCCGGCGCGATCCTGCTGTCGCTCGCACTCGCCGCCATCCTGCTCGGCGTCTCGGAGGCCGACGACTGGGGCTGGGGCTCGCCGGCCAACGTCGGCATGATCAGCGCGGGCGTGGTGCTGGGCCTGGTGTTCCTGCGCGTCGAGTCGCGCGTCGCGGAGCCCCTCATCGACCTGCGCGTCCTGCGCCGGCCAGCGGTCGCGGCGACGAACCTGACCGGCTTCATGATCGGCCTGGCGATGTTCGCGAGCTTCCTGCTGATCCCGCAGTTCGCCCAGGCGCCCGAGAGCACCGGGTATGGCTTCGGCGCGTCGGTGACCATCGCGGGCCTGCTGCTCCTTCCGGCGGCGCTCACCCAGCTCGTGGCCGGGCCGTTGGCCGGGCGGCTGGGCACGCGCATCGGCCACCGCACCGTGCTGGCCATCGGAGCGCTGCTGACCTCCAGCGCCTTCGTGTGGCTCACCGTCGCCCACGAGCATCCGTGGGAGGTGCTGGTCTCCAGCGCGCTGCTGGGGGCCGGCATCTCGTTCGCCTTCGCCGCGATGGCCAACCTGATCGTCCGCGCCGTGCCGCAGTCGGACGTCGGGATCGCCACCGGGATCAACACCGTCATGCGCACGATGGGCGGATCCTTCGGCGCGTCGATCGCCACGGCGATCCTGGCCGGCAGCACGGCCAGCGCCGCGGACCTGCCGACCGAGGGCGCCTACACGGCCGCCTTCGCCTTCTCGGCCGCCGCGGGGCTGCTCGCCTTCGGCGCCGCGCTGCTGGTCCCGCGCAGCGCCGTAGCGCAGGGCGTCGCGCCCGCCCGCGCGCCGGCCTAGCGGGCGCGATCGCCCAGCTGCGGACCGGTCACCCAAAATCCGGCTGCAGCGAGCGCAGCTCGCACGTGCCGCCGGGCACCGTCGGGTCGCCCTGGCACGACGTGCCCGAGGCGGTGTCGACGAGCAGGTAGGTCATGGCGCCGTCGCGCTCGTGGGAGATGACTGCGCGCGGCCCGGGAGCGCGGTCGAGGTCGCCGGTCGTGTAGCGATAGCGGCGCAGCCCGTTGCGGCCGTTGCAGCCGCTGGTATCGCCCGAGCACTCCTGCGAGAAGTAGAGCCGTCCGGCTGCGAACGCCGGCCACCCGAGGCGGGCGGAGGTGAGGCCTCCGCCGTCCTGGGCCGCGACGCGCTCGTGCCCGCCGCCGATCGTGTCGATGCGGATCTCGGTGTCGAGCCCCTCCGCCAGGCCGGAGAAGGTCCACGTGAAGCCCAGGCGCCGTCCGTAGAGGTCGAGCGCGACCGGCCGCGACAGCGTGTCGGGCGAGCACTGCAGGCGTCCGGTGCGGCGATCGCGGAAGCACTCCTTGCGCTGGCCGCCGGGCAGCCGCTGCGAGCGCCCGCCGCCCTCGGCCGGCCGCGTGTAGAGGTAGGGGTAATCGGGCTTGGTGTCGTAGGTGCGGGCGAAGGCGATGCGGTCGCGCCAGATCGTCGGCCAGAACTCGTTGGCGGCCGGCGAGCTCGCGTCGGTCAGGCGCCGCTCGACGCCGGTGTCGAGGTCGTAGCGGTACAGGTCGCAGTCACGGCCACGCTGGTACAACGGCTCGGCCGACGAGCCCCCGACCTCGCGTGCGCAGCGTGAGTAGACGGCCGCCAACGAGCCCGTCACGGTCGGGCCGAGGTCGACGTCGAACGGCACGGCTCGCGGCGCGATCGCCGCGGGCGTGGTCACGCCCCCGGTGCGCAGCATCAGGCGGAAGCGGTCGGACGACGGATCACGCTGGCTGAAGGCCAGGACGCCGCGATGGGCGGCGATCGCCGTCTCTCGATCCAGCGTCGCGATGACCTGCTCCTGCGCGGCGGCGCCGGAGGGCGCGAGCAGGCAGGCCGCGGCGAGGGTGGCGGGGATCAGCGTTCGCTTGCAGCGCATGTCACTCGAACGCGCCGGCAACGCGGAAGGTTGCGGCGCACCGGCGGTACGCTCGATGACATGCCGCTCTCTGCCTTCACGCCCACCGTGCGCGAGTGGTTCGAGCGGTCCTTCGCAGAGCCGACGGCCGCGCAGGCTCAGGCCTGGCCCGCGATCGCCACGGGCGAGCACGTCCTGATCTCGGCGCCCACCGGCTCGGGCAAGACGCTCGCCGCCTTCCTGTGGGGCCTGGACCGGCTGAGCCGCCGGGCACACGCCGAAGGCGGGTCGACCGCCGACCACACGCGCCTGGTCTACGTCTCTCCGCTCAAGGCGCTGGCCTACGACGTCGACCGCAACCTGCGGGCCCCGCTGCGCGGCATCGGGGCCGACCTGACCGTCGGGATCCGCACCGGCGACACGCCCCAGCGCGAGCGCATGGCGATGCGCCGCACGCCACCGGACATCCTCATCACGACCCCCGAGTCGCTCTACCTCGTGCTGACCTCGCAGGCGCGCTCGATGCTCGAGGGCGTCGAGGCCGTGATCGTCGACGAGATCCACGCGGTCGCGGGGACCAAGCGCGGCGCGCACCTCGCGCTGACCCTCGAGCGCCTCACGGCCCTGCAGCCCGACGGTCACGATCCCCAGCGCATCGGCTTGAGCGCCACGCAGAACCCGCTCGAGGAGGTCGGGCGCTTCATGGTCGGGCCGCGGCGCAAGGCGACGATCGTCGACGCGGGCACCGTCAAGGAGCTCGACGTGCGCATCCAGGTGCCCGTCGAGTCGATGGTCGAGCCGGAGCAGTCGACCGTCGGCGCGGACCCGCTCGATCCGCTGGCCGGCGGCGAGGCGACACGCAAGTCGATCTGGCCGGCGATCTACCCCGAGCTGCTGAAGCTCGTGCGCGAGCACCGCTCGACGATCATCTTCGTCAACGCCCGCCGCGCCGCCGAGCGCCTGGCGCTGCGGCTCAACGAGCTGGCCAACGCCGACCTGCCGGAGGACGCCTCCCCGGTGGAGATCGCGCGGGCGCACCACGGCTCGCTCGCCCGCGAGGAGCGCACCGTCGTCGAGGAGCTGCTGAAGGCCGGCGAGCTCCCGTGCCTGGTCGCGACGTCGTCGCTGGAGCTGGGCATCGACATGGGTGCCGTCGACCTCGTGCTGCAGGTCGAGTCGCCCAAGTCCGTCGCCGCCGGCCTGCAGCGGATCGGCCGTGCCGGCCACAACGTCGGCGACGTGTCCAAGGGGAGGATCTTCCCGAAGTTCAGAGCCGACCTGCTCGAGTCGGCGGTCGTGGCCAAGCTCATGCGCGAGGGCCGCATCGAGCCCACCGTCGTGCCGCGCAACCCGCTCGACGTGCTCGCCCAGCAGATCGTCGCGATCGCAGCCGGCGCCGAGGGGGACGACGGCGAGGGCACCGTCGCCGTCGACGACCTGTACGCGCTCGTCACGCGCACGCACTCCTACGCAGAGCTGTCGCGCGAGCTGCTGGAGAACGTGCTCGACATGCTCGACGGCCGCTACCCGTCGCAGGAGTTCGCCGAGCTGCGCCCGCGGATCGTGTGGGACCGCGTCGGCGGGACGATCCGGGCGCGCAAGGGCTCGCGCCAGCTCGCGGTGACCAACGCCGGCACGATCCCCGACCGGGGGCTCTTCTCCGTCGTCCTGCCCGACGGGCGCCGTGTCGGCGAGCTCGACGAGGAGATGGTCTACGAGGCGCGCCCGGGACAGACCTTCCTGCTGGGCGCCTCGACGTGGCGCATCGAGGACATCGGGCGCGACCGCGTGACCGTCACGCCCGCGCCCGGGGTGCCGGGCGCCGTGCCCTTCTGGCGCGGCGACTCGGTCGGGCGCCCGCGCCACCTCGGCGAGGCGATCGGCGCGTTCAGCCGCTGGGCCGTCGACCAGCCGGCCGAGGCGCTGGAGCGCGAGGCCGACCTCGACCCGCTGGCGGCCAGGAACCTGCTCGACTACCTGCGCGAGCAGCAGGAGGCCACGCGGGTCGTGCCCAGCGACCGCACGATCGTCATCGAGCGCTTCCGCGACGAGATCGGCGACTGGCGCCTGTGCGTCCTCTCCCCCTACGGCGGGCGCGTGCACGCGGCATGGGCGCTGGCGCTGAGCGCCCGCATCCGCGACGAGTTCGGCCTGGAGTCCGACGCGATCTGGTCCGACGACGGCATCATCGTCCACCTGCCCGACGCCGACGAGCCGCCGGGCGCCGAGCTCGTGCTGGTCGAGCCGGACGCGCTCGAGGACGCGGTCGTCGCAGAGCTCGGCTCGAGCGCGCTGTTCGGCGCGCGCTTCCGCGAGAACGCCGGGCGCTCGCTGCTGATCCCGCGGGCCTACCCCGGCAAGCGCACGCCGCTGTGGCAGCAGCGGCTGAAGTCGCAGTCGCTGCTGGAGGTCGCCAAGCGCTACGCCGACTTCCCGGTGATCCTCGAGACCTACCGCGAGTGCCTGCGCGACGTGCTCGACCTGCCGGGCCTGCAGGAGCTGCTGACGAAGCTGCACCGCCGCGAGCTGTCGCTCGTGGAGGTCGAGACGCCGACCGCCTCGCCGTTCGCCTCGTCGCTGCTGTTCGACTACGTCGCGACCTACATGTACGAGGGCGACACGCCCAACGCCGAGCGCCGCGCCGCGGCGCTGTCGCTCGACCGCGACCTGCTGCGCGAGCTGCTGGGCCAGGACGAGCTGCGCGAGCTGATCGACCCCGGCGCGCTCGAGCAGGTCGAGGCCGACCTGCAGCACCGCTCCGACCGCACGCGGGCCGGCTCGGCCGACGCGCTGGCCGACGTGCTGCGTCGCGTGGGCGACCTGACCGCCCAGGAGGCCGCCGATCGGGTGCTCCCGGGGCTCGACGCCGCGGCGATGCTCGCCTCGCTCGAGCGCGAGCGCCGCGCGATCTCGCTGCGCATCGGCGGCGAGCAGCGCTGGATCGCCGCCGACGACGCCGGCCTCTACCGCGACGCGTTCGGCGCGGTGCCGCCCGGCGGGCTGCCCGAGGCCTTCGTGGCCGACGTCGAGGCGCCGCTGGAGCGCCTGCTCGCCCGCTTCGCGCGCACCCACGGCCCGTTCACGACGGCCGAGGTGCGCGCGCGCTACGGCGTCGATCCATCGAGCGCGCTCTCTGCGCTCGAGCGCGAGGGCCGGCTCGTGCGCGGAGAGCTGCGCCCCGGCGGCTCGCAGCGCGAGTGGTGCGACAGCGAGGTCCTGCGCCGCCTGCGCCGGGCGTCGCTGGCCGTCCTGCGCAAGGAGATCGAGGCCGTCGACCAGCGCGCGCTGGCCGCGTTCCTGCCGAGCTGGCAGGGCGTCGACCGCCATGCCGCCGCCGGCGCGGGGGTCGATCGGCTGCGCGAGGCGCTCGTGCCGCTGCAGGGCCTCGCGCTGCCCGCTGACGTGTGGGAGCGCGACGTGCTGCCCGCGGCGCGTCGGCGCCTACTCGCCCACATGGATGGACCAGCTCTGCGCGAGCGGCGAGGTCGTCTGGGTCGGCGCGGGCGCGCTGGGGCGCAACAGCGGGCGCGTGGCCCTGTACTTCCGCGACGACGTCGAGGCGATCGGCCCGCCGCCGGTGAAGAGCCGAGCCGCCGGCCGAGCGCGAGCACGAGGCGATCCGCGAGCGCCTTGCGCCGGTCGCCGTGCTTCTTCACCGACCTGCTGGCCGAGCTGCCGCTGTCGCCCGAGGAGGTCCAGGAGGCGCTGTGGGACCTCGTGTGGGCAGGCGAGGTGACCAACGACGCGTGGGCGCCGCTGCGCGCCCCGCGCCTCACGCTGGCCCGCGCCCAGCGCTCGACGCTCGAGCGCCGCCGCAGCAGGACGTCGCGGCGCTTCGGCGTCGACGGGCGCTGGCGATCGGCCCAGGTCCAGGGCCGCTGGTCGCTGACCTCGCTCGTTGCTCCGCGTGCGAGCCCGAGATCGGCCAACGCCGCCGCACGCTCGCCGAGCTGCTGCTCGAGCGCTACGGGATCGTCACGCGCGAGCAGGTGCTCGCCGAGGGCATCCCCGGCGGCTTCTCGACGCTCTACGACGCGCTGGGCGACCTCGAGACGCTCGGCGTCTGCCGGCGCGGCTACTTCGTCGAGGGTCTCGGAGGCGCGCAGTTCGCCCTGCCCGGCGCGGTCGAGCGGCTGCGCGGCGCCGGCGGGGTCGGCTCCGGCGACGAGACGCCGCCGGTCGTGCTCGCCGCCACCGACCCCGCCCAGCCCTACGGCGCGGCGCTCCCCTGGCCCAAGCGCGACACCGAGACGCGCAAGCCGGCACGCACCGCGGGCGCCTACGTCGTCCTGGCCGGCGCCGAGCCCGTGCTCTACGTCGAGCGCGGCGGCCGCGGCATCACGACGCTCGCCGCCCCCGACGACCCCCGCATGCGGCCCGCGCTCGAGACGCTCGCGGCCTTCGTCACCGGCCGGCGCGGCATGAAGCTGTCGCTCGAGCGCGTCGACGGCGAGCCCGTCGTCGGCTCGCGCTGGGAGGACCTGCTCATCGAGCTGGGCTTCCGCGCCGGCCCGCGCAAGCTGACGCTGAGCGCCTGAGGGAGACGTGACGGAGCGCAACGTCTGGGGCGGTGAGCTGGAGCCCTGTGGCGCGGACCCGGTCACCGGCTTCTACCGGGACGGCTGCTGCCGCACCGGCGACGACGATCTGGGGAGCCACACGATCTGCGCCGTCGTGACGTCGGAGTTCCTCGACCACCAGCGCAGCATCGGCAACGACCTCAGCACGCCGATCGCGCTGTACGCCTTCCCCGGCCTGGTGCCCGGCGACCGCTGGTGCGTGACCGCGGCGAACTGGCTGCGGGCGTACGAGGACGGCGCTGCCGCCTACGTCGTGCTCGCGTCGACGCATGAGCGCGCGCTCGAGGTCGTCCCGCTCGCCGCGCTGCAGCAGCACGCCGTCGACGTGCCTGCGGACCCCGGTCCCTTCGGCGACTGAAACCTCGACCTGCTCGGCTGGCGCCCGTCGCCCGTACTCTCGATCCGATGCCCGAGGGCGACACGATCCACTACGCGGCCAAGCGCGTCCGGGCGATCGTCGGCGGGCGGGTCCCCGACGAGCTGCTCACGCCGCATCCCCGCTTCGCCGCCGACCGCTGGCCGCAGCGGCTCGGCGGGCGGGCGGTCGAAGCGGTCACGGCGCACGGCAAGCACCTCTTCCTGCGCTTCGAGGGCGACCTCGTGGTGCACTCGCACCTGCGCATGACCGGCTCGTGGGGCACCTACCGCGCCGGCCAGCGCTGGCGGCGCTCGCCGCGACGGGCGTGGCTCGTGATGCGGGCCGCGGGCCAGGAGGTCGTGCAGTTCGACGGGCCGGTGCTCGAGCTCCTGACCTCCTCGCGGGCGCGCTTCGACCAGCGGATCGCAGCGCTGGGGCCCGACGTGCTCGGCGACGAGTTCGGCGAGGCCGAGCGCGCGCGCTTCCTGCGCCGCCTGCGCGAGGACGACCCCACGCGTCCGATCGGCGACGCGCTGCTCGACCAGCGCACGATCGCCGGCCTGGGCAACCTCTGGAAGGTCGAGGGCTGCTTCGCCGCGGCCGTCGACCCGTGGCGCCCGGCGCGCGAGGTCAGCGACGAGGAGGCGCTGCGGATCGTCGACCTCGTGCGCCCACTGATGCAGCAGTCGGCCCACGATGGCAACCAGACGCGCTTCAAGACCATCTACGGTCGCAGCGGCATGCCCTGCCCGCGGTGCGGGGGGCGCATCGCCCAGCGTGGCCAGTGGGACGACAACCGACCGACATACTGGTGCCCCTCGTGCCAGACGTGAGGGCCAAGCGCATCGGCCACAAGGGCGCCGATCACATCTCGCCGGGCAACACGCTCGCGAGCTTCGACGCCGCGCTCGCGGCGGGCGTCGACATGGTCGAGTTCGACGTGCTGCCCGAGCGCGCCGAGGAGGGCGAGTACACCGGCCGCCTGGTGCTGGCCCACGACTTCCACGACGCGGCGGCGGCGCGACCCGCTGACGCTCGAGGAGGGCCTCGAGCACTTCCGCCAGGACGCGTGGAGCGGCGTCGAGCTGGACGTCGACCTCAAGCTCCCCGGCTACGAGCAGCGGGTGGTCGACGCGCTGCGTGCCGCCGGCCTGGCCGAGCGTGCGCTCGTGTCGACCATGGAGCCGGACAGCCTGCGCGAGATCCGCCGCATCGCGCCGGAGATCCGCCTGGGCTGGTCGGTGCCGAAGGTCAGGCGCAACTACCTGTCCCACCCGCTGACGCGCCCGCCCGCGCTGGTGGCCGCGTACTTCGGCCGCCGGGTCATGCCTGGCCGCGCGGCCCGTGCGATCCGCGCCGGCGAGATCGACGCGCTCATGGCCCACTGGGCGCTGGTGACGCCGGCGCTGGTCGCCGCCGTGCGCGGCGCCGGCGGCGAGCTCTACGTGTGGACGGTGGACGACGCCGCGCGCATCGCCGCGCTCGAGCGCCTTGGCGTGACCGGGGTCATCACCAACGACCCGCGGCTGTTCGCTACCGCTTGATCTCGCACGACCGGCGCGAGATCTGGAGCGCCGGGTCGGCTGCGTCGGCGTGCCCCGCCGTCGTCTGAAGGCGCCGGCGCTCGACGGCCCGGCGGCGCTTGCGCCACTCGACGTCGACCAGGCCGCGCAGCACCAGCCGCCGGCCGGCGTCGGGCGGCGGGAAGGTGAACGTCGTGCCGCCCTGCACCTCGCGGTCGCCGCTGCCCAGGCGCCGCCAGCCGCCGTCCCCGCCCGATCGGACCCGGCGCCAGGCGCGGGCCTCGCCGTCGAAGAACTGCAGGCGAACGTGGACCCACTGAGCCCCGCCGCGCGGGCGGGCCGGGACGGCGACGCGTACGCCGACGGCCCCGGGCGCCTCGGGCGGGTCGCAGCGGTTGACCGTGGCCCACAGCGCGTCGCCGAAGGTGGCGGCGGGGGCGACCGGGGACAGGCCGAGGGTCGCAGCGGCCGCCGCGAGCGCCACGAGGAGCGAGCGCGCCGTCAACGGATCGTGCAGGTCGCGGCGGAGTGGCCCGGCGGGTCGGCGCCGGCGGTCCCCGGACGGCCGCCGCGCGTGAGCCTGCGTTCGCGCCGCAGCACCGTGTCGCCGCGTCGCCATTCGAAGGTCGCCACGCCGCGCAGCACGAACGCGCCGCCGCCGGCCGGCGGCCGGATCGTGAAGGTCCGCCCCACCTCGCGCATCCGGGCGCGCGCCGAGCCGAGATCGAGCCAGCCGGAGTCAGCCTGCTCGCCGGCGGGCCGCCAGCGCCCGCTGCGGGCGCGGTACTGGACGCGCAGGCGCACGAGCATGCGGTCACCCGCCGACCCGTTGCCGGGCATCCCCGCGCGGATGCCGATGCCGTCGGGGTGGCCCGCGGTGTCGCAGACGTTCACCGTCGCCCACGGCCCCGCGGCCGCGACCGCGCCGCCGGCGGGGAGCAGCAGCGCCCCCGTGCAGAGCAGGGCGAGCGTCGACGCGATGACGCGAGGGCGGCGCACACCCCGAAGATACCTTCGGGCCCCCGGATGTTTCGCCGTGACGGATCGCCTCCGCGTTCGTAGGAGGAGCATGGAGTCGACCATGAGCGTCGTGCTCGACCCCGCCGGGCCGGCGGAGCTGCCCTTCGACGAGCTCTACCGAGCCTGCGCGCGCGACGTGTACGCCTACGTCGCCTCGCTGCTGCGCGACCGTGCGGCGTCGGAGGACGTGACCTCGCAGGCGTTCGAGCGCGCGCTGTCGCGGCGGGGCAGCTTCGACGCCAGGCGCGGCACCCAGCGGGCGTGGCTCTTCGCCATCGCCCGCAACGCCGCGCTGGACGAGCTGCGCCGCCGCCGGCGCACCGCCGCGCTCGTCGTCGAGCCGGCCGAGGTCGTGCCCGCCGACGGCGGCGACGAGGAGACGGCCGTGCGCCGCGCGGCCGTCCGCGCCGCGCTCGCCGGCCTCGACGCGCGCGACCGCGAGCTCATCGCCCTGAAGTTCCACGCGGGCCTCGGCACCGCCGAGATCGCCGAGGTGCTCGGCATCTCGCCCACGAACGCCTCGACCCGCGTGCATCGTGCCGTGACCCGACTGCGAGAGGCCTGCCATGCGAGCGCCTGACCTGGACCCCGAGCTCGTGCGCCTCGAGGAGGACGTGCGGGCCATCGCCCCGCAGGCCGACCCGGCCTTCCTCGCCGCCCTCGAGGAGCGTGTCGCCGCGGGCTTCCCGCGCCCGGAACGGGCGCGCCGCGGCCGCCTGCGCGGCCTGCGCGGCCGCGGCTTCGCGCGCCCGCTCGCCGTCGCCGCGGCCGCGCTCGCCGCCCTGGTCGTCGCGGCCATCGTCCTGGCCCCCGAGCGGCGAGCCGACCAGCTCGGCAGCGCCGGCGGCGGTGCGGGCACGGCCGAACCGGACGCGGCCGTCCAGGAGTCCGGCGGGGCCTCGGCGCAGCCCACCGCACCAAGCCCGCCCGCGGCGGCCTCCGACCAGCTGCGCCCGGGGTCGGATCCCGCCGCGACGGGGCGCGCGCTGGAGGCCGGGGGCCGCCGCGTCGAGCGCGCCGCGCAGCTCACGCTCACCCCGCCGGCCGACGAGGTGCAGTCCGTCGCCGACGGCGTCACGCGCACGACGCAGGAGCTGGGGGGCTACGTCGAGAGCTCGCAGGTGACCACGAACGGCAACGGCGGCTCGGGGTCGCTGCGCCTGCGCATCCCCTCCGCGCGGCTGGCGAACGCCGTCGAGCGCCTGAGCGCACTCGCCCCGGTCGGGTCGCTCAGCCAGGGCGCCACCGACATCACGGGCGAGACGGGCGCCGCGGCCGAGCGTGTGGCCGACGCGCGCGGCGAGCGCAGCGCGCTGCTGCGCGCGCTGGGCCGCGCGACGACCGAGCGCGAGATCGCCTCGCTGCGCGAGCGCCTGCGCCTGAACCGATCGCGGCTCGCGCGCGCCCGAGGTGCGCTGGAGAGCCTGCGCCGGCGCGCCCGGCTGAGCACGGTCGACGTGACCGTCCGCGCGTCCGCCGGCGGCGGCGGCGGCGGCGGCGGCGCGTGGACGCCCCGCGACGCGCTCGGCGACGCCCTGCGCGTCCTGCAGGTCGCTGCGGGCGTCGCGCTGGTCGGCGCCGCGGTCCTGGTGCCGGTGCTCGTGCTCGGCGGCGCCGGGGTGCTGGCGGGGCGCGCGATGACGCGCCGGCGCCGCGAGCAGGCACTCGACGCCACCTGAGAGGTCGCCCGAGAACAAGACGGCGTCCGGAGGGGGCCGAATCGTGGATGCCGGACGCCGCGCGATGGCGCAGCCAATGCTGGTGGCATCGGCAAGCCATCGTGTGGCGTCCGGCGCCGCGAGGCGGTCGCCTCCGGGCGTCGGCGTACTCGGACGGCCTCTGACAGGATGCGCGCCATGGGCGCCCGCCAGCGCGTGCGCGTCGGCCTCGTCGGGGGCGGCCTCATGGGACGCGAGGCCGCTGCGGCCTTCGGGCGCTGGGACGCGATCGACGACCACCCCGTCCGCCCGGTGCTGACCGCCGTGGCGGACCCCGACCCCCGGGCGCGCGCCTGGTTCGAGCGCGTCGGCACCCTCGAGCGCAGCAGCGCGGACGCGGCCGAGCTGCTGGGCGACGAGAGCCTCGACGTGCTCTACCTCGCCGTCCCCCACCACCTCCACGAGCAGCTGTACCTGGCGGCGATCGAGGCGGGCAAGGACTTCCTCGGCGAGAAGCCGTTCGGCATCGACCTCGCGGCCGCGCAGCGCATCGTCGCCGCACTCGGGGAGCGCCCCGGCGTGTTCGCGCGCTGCTCGTCGGAGATGCCCTTCTTCCCCGGCGCGCAGCTGGCGATCCAGACGATCCGCTCCGGCGGGCTCGGGCAGCCGATCGAGGCCGAGGGCAGCTTCCTGCATTCCAGCGACCTCGACCGGGCCAAGCCGCTCAACTGGAAGCGCATCGCGCGCTTCTGCGGCGAGATCGGCGTGATGGGCGACCTCGGCATGCACGTCGTCCATGCGCCGCTGCGCCTCGGCTGGCGCCCGGAGCGGGTGTACGCGGTGCTGCAGGACATCGTCCGCGAGCGCCCCGGCGCCGACGGGACGCTGGAGCCCTGCGACACGATCGACAACGCGACGCTGCACTGCTCGGTGCTCGCGCCCGACGGCGCGTTCCCGCTCACGCTCCAGACCAAGCGGATCGCGCCCGGCGACATGAACACGTGGCGGCTGCGCGCGCTCGGGATGGACGGCGGCGTGGAGTTCTCGACCGCCCGGCCGAAGACGGTGCGGCGCTTCACCGTGCGCGACGGGCGCCAGCTGTGGGAGCACCTCGAGACGGGCAGCCAGTCGGTCTTCGGCACCTCCACGGGCGCCATCTTCGAGTTCGGCTTCTCCGACGCGGTGCTGCAGATGTGGGCCGCCTTCCTGGCCGAGCGCGCCGGCGCGCTCGGCGATCGCTTCGGGTGTGCGACGCCAGACGAGGCGCTGGAGAGCCATCGGCTCTTCGCGCGCGGCGCTGCGCTCCGCGGACAGCGGCGGCGCAGAAGCCGTTTGAGGCCCCCGCACAACCGGGCAGCGCCCCGCCATGAGCACCGCCACGCGCGCAGCCGACGCGCCCGACAGCCCCACCGACGTCCCCAAGCG
Source organism: uncultured Actinomycetes bacterium (assembly GCA_963840185.1). Lineage (GTDB taxonomy): Bacteria > Actinomycetota > Thermoleophilia > Solirubrobacterales > Solirubrobacteraceae > JAOPZW01. The sequence continues at coordinate 99,868 of CAWIXY010000008.1, forward strand.
CTCCTGGCTGACCACGCTGCGGCGCACGATCAAGGAGTTCCAGGCGGACAACCTGACCGACTGGGCCGCGGCGCTGACCTACTACGCGATCCTCGCCCTGTTCCCCGCGCTCGCCGCGCTCGTCTCGATCCTCGGCCTCGTCGGCGACCCGGTGACCACCACGAACACGCTGCTCGACATCGTCCGCCAGATCGCGCCGCAGCAGGTCGAGCAGCTCGAGCAGCCGATCGCCGACCTCACGTCCAAGCGCAGTGCAGCGGGCCTCGCCCTGATCGTCTCGCTCGCCCTCGCCCTGTGGTCGGCCTCGGCCTACGTCGGCGCCTTCATCCGCGCCGACAACGCGATCTACGAGGTGGAGGAAGGCCGTCCGTTCTGGAGGCTGCGCCCGCTGCAGATCGTCGTGACGCTCGCGGTCATCATCCTCGTCGCTCTCGTCGCCCTGTCTCTCGTCGCGACCGGTCCGGTGGCGGAGGCGGTCGGCGACGCGATCGGCCTGGGCGGCACGGCGATCACGGTCTGGAACATCGCCAAGTGGCCCGTGCTGCTGCTCGTGGTGATCACGATCATCGCGATCCTGTACCACGCGTCGCCCAACGTGAAGCTCCCCGGCTTCCGCTGGGTCAGCCCCGGCGCCCTGCTTGCCGTGGTCACCTGGATCGTCGCCTCCGCCCTGTTCGCCTTCTACGTCGCGAACTTCGGCTCGTACGACAAGACCTACGGGACGTTCGCGGGCGTGATCATCTTCCTGCTGTGGCTGTGGATCACCAACGTGGCGATCCTGCTGGGCGCCGAGCTCAACGCCGAGCTCGAGCGCAGCCGCGAGATCGAGGCGGGCGTGCCGGGCGCCGAGCGCGAGATCCAGCTCGAGCCGCGCAGCGAGCCCAAGGACAAGAAGACGGCGGAGGACATCGCCGCCGAGGAGGTGCGCGCCCGCCGGGCGTGATATCCACACGCCATGGGTTCGCGCTCTCCGGAGGGCGCCGTGGCGCTGCTGGCCCAGGTCCCGGTCTTCGAGACGCTCGCGGAGGCTGACCTGGCGCGGGTCATCGACGTCGCCGTCCCGCGCCGCTTCGAGCCCAATCGGGTGATCTTCCGCGAGGGCGACGAGAGCGACACCTGCTACATCGTCCGCAGCGGCCACGCACGCGCCGTGCGCGAGCACGTCGACGGCCGCACGATCTCGCTGGCGCACTTCGGGCCGGGCGACATCTTCGGCGAGCTGGCGATGTTCGACGACGAGCGACGCTCGGCCACGGTCGAGACGCTCGACGAGGTCGATGCGATCGCGATCCTCGGCGCCGACATGCGCCGCCTGCTGCGCGAGCACCCCGACATCGCCGTGAAGCTGGTCATCAGCCTCGGCCGGCGCCTGCGCGAGGCCAACGAGCGCCTCACGCGCCAGTCCTTCCAGACCGTGCAGAGCCGGGTGGCGGGCGTGCTGCGCGACCTCGTCGAGCAGGCGCACGCCGAGGGCGCTGCCGAGCGCGACGTGCTCGTCCGCATCACCCAGGCCGACGTCGCCCAGCTCGCGGGCTCGTCGCGCGAGTCGGCCAGCCGCTTCCTCGCGGTCCTCGAGCGGGCGGGCGTCGTCACCCAGGGTCGCGGCCGGGTCACGGTGCACGACCCCGGGGCCCTGGAGCGCTACGTCTTCTAGTGGTCCGTCTCGTGACGATCGGCTAGCCGGTGGAGGGCGCCCGCGAGTTCTCGGCCGGCGGCGTGGTCGTGCGCGAGCGCGAGTGCGTCGTCATCGTGCCGACGCGCCGCGCCGCCGACGGCAGGCGGGTCCTCGCGCTGCCCAAGGGCCACCCGGACGGGGACGAGACACCGCAGGACGCGGCCCTGCGCGAGGTCCGCGAGGAGGCCGGCGTCGAGGCCCGCCTCGTCGAGAAGCTCGGCGACGTGCGCTACTTGTACCAGCGCGACGGGCGGCGGATCGCGAAGGTCGTCAGCTTCTTCCTGCTCGAGTACGTGTCCGGCGAGCCGTCGACGACCACGACCACGAGGTCGAGGAGGCCCGCTGGATGCCGCTGGAGGAGGCTGCGCGGGCGCTGAGCTACAAGGGCGAGCGCGAGATGGCGGCCCGTGCCCTGGCGCGTCTCGACCGGTAGGGTGCACCCCGCGATGCAGGTGCTGAACTTCTACTCGACGATCTTCGCCGACCAGCTCAAGCGCGGCCGCAAGACGGCCACGATCCGCCTCGGCGACAAGTCGCACAAGTACCGCAAGAACGAGGCGGTGCTGGTGACGATCGGCTACCAGCACTCGCCGCGCGAGAAGATCTTCGAGGCGGTCATCGACCAGGTCGAGGTCAAGCGCGTCAAGGACCTCTCGCCGCGGGACATCGAGCACGACAACCCGGAGTTCCGCCGCCACGACGAGATGATCCACTTCCTCGAGCAGATCTACGGCAGGCCGGTGTCGATGGACGACATCGTCACCGTCGTCCGCTTCTCGCAGATCATCGAGCACCCGCCGGGCGTGCACCGACGCGCCGCCTGGGCATCGGCGGCGCGCAGAACTAGCGGGCGTTGGGCGGCGAGGCCGCCCGCGAGCATCAGCGTGCCACCGGCGGCGGCGGCCCAGACGCCGTGGCGCACGTCCAGCAGCGCGTCAGGGCCCGGCTGGTCGACGAGCCTGAGGACGACGAGGCCCAGCACCGCCGCGCCGACCGCGGCGATCCCGCGCGCCGCGGCCGCGGTGTCGACGCGGTCGCCCGCAGCAGCCACGGCCGCGGCCAGGACGAGCGCCGCCGCCCCGGCCAGCAGCGCGTCGGTGCCGCCGAAGGCGGTCCACGCGTCGAGCGTCGCCCTCGCGCCGGCGGGCTTGCCCGAGGCCGGCGCGTACCACGGCATCCAGAGCGCCGAGATCGTGAGGAGCGCACCGAGCCCGGCGGCGACGTGACCGACGTGCAGGCGCGCGGACGGCATGTGGTGCGCATCGGCCGGCCGCGCAGCCGGCCCGACCGTCGCTCGGCGGATGGACGATGTGCCCCATCCGTCTGGCACTCCGGGTACCGGAGTGCCAGGACGTCCTTGCGGGCGTGCCCGGGCTTTGTAGAATGAACCGCGCGTTGGCACTCGCTGTCCCAGAGTGCCAACGAGCAATTCCCAGTCCCTCTCGACGGAGGTCGATGCACATGAAGCTCAAGCCCCTCGGCGATCGGCTGATCGTGCGGGCGATCGAGGAGGAGGAGACCACCGCCAGCGGCATCGTCCTCCCCGACACGGCCAAGGAGAAGCCGCAGAAGGGCGAGGTCATCGCCGTCGGCGACGGTCGCTACGACGACGACGGCGAGAAGCGCATCCCGCTCGACGTCGCCGACGGCGACACCGTCCTGTACACGCAAGTACGGCGGCACCGAGATCAAGGTCGACGGCGAGGACCTGCTCGTCCTGCGCGAGTCGCGACGTCCTCGCCAAGGTCGAGTCCTAGGAGAAAGACACACACACATGGCTCACAAGGAACTGAAGTACGACGTCGAGGCACGCAAGGCCCTGGAGGCCGGCGTCGACGCCGTCGCCAACGCCGTCAAGGTCACGCTCGGCCCGAGGGGCCGCTACGTCGTCCTCGACAAGAAGTTCGGCGCCCCGACGATCACGAACGACGGCGTCACCATCGCTCGTGAGATCGAGGTCGAGGACGTCTTCGAGAACCAGGGCGCCCAGCTCGTCCGCGAGGTCGCCACGGCGACCAACGACGTCGCCGGCGACGGCACGACGACCGCGACGGTGCTCGCCCAGGCGATCGTCCGCCACGGTCTGAAGAACGTCACGGCCGGCGCCAACCCGCTCGCGCTCAAGCGCGGCATCGAGAAGGCCGTCGACCAGGTCGTCGAGAACATCGGCAAGCAGTCCAAGGAGGTCTCCGGCAAGGACCAGATCGCCCGCGTCGCGACGCATCTCGGCCGGCGACGACGAGATCGGCGACGTCATCGCCGACGCCATCGAGAAGGTCGGCAAGGACGGCGTCGTGAACGTCGAGGAGGGCCAGACGTTCGGCATGGACCTCGAGTTCACCGAGGGCATGCAGTTCGACAAGGGCTACATCTCGCCCTACATGGTCACCGACCAGGACCGCATGGAGGCCGTCCTCGAGGATCCGTACATCCTCATCGCCAACCAGAAGATCGGCTCCGTCCGCGACGTGCTGCCGGTCCTCGAGGCCGTCATCCAGTCGGGCAAGCCGCTGCTGATCATCGCCGAGGACGTCGAGGGCGAGTCCCTCGCGACGCTCGTCGTGAACAAGCTCCGCGGCACCTTCACCGGCGTCGCCGTCAAGGCGCCGGGCTTCGGCGACCGCCGCAAGCGCATGCTCGAGGACATCGCGATCCTCACCGGCGGCGAGGTCATCACCGAGGAGATGGGCCTCAAGCTCGAGAACACGCAGCTCTCGCAGCTCGGCCGCGCCCGCCGCGTCGTCGTCGCGAAGGACACGACGACGATCGTCGACGGCGCCGGCGAGCAGGACGCCATCAAGGGCCGCATCAACCAGATCAAGTCCGAGATCGAGAACACCGACTCGGACTTCGATCGCGAGAAGCTCCAGGAGCGCCTCGCGAAGCTGTCGGGCGGCGTCGCCGTCGTGAAGGTCGGCGCGGCCACCGAGACGGAGATGAAGGAGAAGAAGCACCGCGTCGAGGACGCCCTCCAGGCGACCCGCGCGGCGCTCGAGGAGGGCATCGTCCCCGGCGGCGGCGTCGCGCTGCTGCGCGCATCGTCCGCCATCGACGTCGACGCGTTCGACGACGACGAGGCGACGGGCGCCCAGATCGTCCTGCGCGCGCTCGAGGAGCCGCTCCGCCAGATCGCGGAGAACTCGGGCCTCGAGGGCTCGGTCGTCGTCAACGACGTCCGCAAGGCGAAGGGCGGTCACGGCCTCAACGCCGCGACCGGCGAGATCGACGACCTCGTCGCCGCCGGCGTCATCGACCCGGCGATGGTCACGCGCTCGGCGCTGCAGAACGCGGCGTCGATCGCCAAGAACATCCTGACCACCGAGGCGATCGTCGCCGAGATGCCCGAGAAGGACGGCGGCGGCGGCGGTGGCGGCATGCCCGACATGGGCGGCATGGGCGGCATGATGTAGTCACGGGTGACGTCGCCCGCAGGTCTCCGCTTGCGGTGACCGGAGGGCGAAACCCGTTCTCCCGAAGGGCCCGGCCACGTGCCGGGCCCTTCGTCGTTGTGGGTAGGGTCGGGCCGTCATGGCGGGCGTCGTCGAGCAGATCGCGATCGCTGGGATGCGCGGAGCGCTGCCGGTGCGCGCCGAGCACGTCGTCGCCCACGCTGGCCGCGGCCTCGAGGGCGAGTACCACCTGGCTCATGACGGCTCGCCCACCGACCCCGGCGCGGCGCTGACGCTGATCGCGGCCGAGCAGCTCGAGGAGCTGCGCGCCGACACGGGCATCGAGCTCTCGCACGAGGCGTCCAGGCGCAACGTGCTCACCCGGGGCATCGACCTCAACGCGCTCGTCGGCCGGCGCTTCTCCGTCGGCGAGGTCCTGTGCGAGGGCGTGGAGCTGTGCGAGCCCTGCGCCGGGCCTGGCGCGCATGACCGAGAAGCGGCGTCGTGCGCGGCGCTGGTGCAGCGCGCGACCAACCGCGCGCGTGCACATAAGCCCGTCATAGGGGCTCAAATGCACGTCGGCTCGCCTGCTCGGGCGTCAGCAGCACCTCTCGCTCTTCGCCATCACCCGACGCCACGCGCGGGTACCGTCGCATGATGGTGAACGGGCCGACGCCGCCGCCCCGCGGCGCTGACATCGCTGCGCTCCAGCCGGCGCAGGTGGCGGATGCCTGCGACGCGCTGGCTCGCGCCTTCGTCGCCGACCCGGCCTTCACGTCGCTCTGGCCCGATCCTGCGCGCCGCGCTCGGGCGCTGGAGCGGCTGATGGCCGTAGCGGTCGCCCACGCGCATCGCACCGGACACGTCGACGCGCTCGTCGTCGACGGCGCCGTCGCCGGGGCCGCCGCGTGGGTGCCGCCCGGGCGCTACCCGCTCGGGACGCGCGAGCAGCTGCGCGCCGTGCCGCGGATGCTCGGCGTGGCCGCGGCCGCGCCGCGCGCCTTTCCCCGGCTCGGGCGCTTCGGCGCGAACATCGACGCCGCCTTCCCGCCGGATCGCCCGTGGTACCTCGCGGTGGTCGGCGTTGCGCCGGAGGCGCAGGGCCGCGGGCTGGGCACGCGCCTGCTGCGCCCCGGCCTGGACCGCTGCGACGCCGCCGGCGGCGACTGCTACCTGGAGACCGACACCGCGGCCGCCGCACGTCTGTACACACGACTGGGCTTCGCCACGCTCGAGTCCGGCGCCCAGCTCTTGCCCGGCGGCCCGACCCATTGGCGGATGCGCCGTTCCGCGGGCGCTGCCGCTCCTGCCTGATCCGTAGCGGTCCTTTCGCTCAGCTGGCCACGTCGGCCGAAGCGGCCTGAAGGATCGTGGCGAGCAGCCCGGGGAAGCGGGCCTCGAGGTCGTCGCGGCGAAGCGCGTTGAGGCGCACTCGTCCCTCCTGTCGCTGGTGGATGACGCCGGCCTCGCGAAGGACCTTGAAGTGATGGGTGCAGGTCGACTTCGTCACCGGGACGTCGAAGCTTCCGCAGGTCTGCGGGCCGTCGCCTTCCACCAGGGCGGCGACGATCCTGAGGCGCATCGGATCGCTGAGCGCGTGCAGCACCGCGGCGAGCTCGATCTCGTCGCGCGCCGGATGGACGATCGTCTCGATGGGCTGGGTCGTCATGGTGCTCTGAGCGTTAGTGTACGACGATCGTCGTACAGTCGGCTATTGTACGGCGACCATCGTACAAACGCCCTCGCCCCCGAGGAGGCAGGATGAACGACACGCGAACCACCATCGGGACGGATGCGCGCCGACCGCTTCGCGACCGACGCCACTCGGCGGCGGTCCTCGCCGAGTACATCCACGAGGTCTCGGAACGGCACACCCTGCGCCCGGCACCGGAGTCCGACGATCGCCCTGGCAGCCCAGGACAGCAGGCCGGACCCGCCCGACGCCGGCAAGCCGCATGAGCTGACGCGCGGAGCACTACGTCCGGCGACCGCGGCCGCCGAGCGCCTCGCGGACGCCGCGCAGCGGCGTGCGCAGCACGGCCCGCGCGCGGGTGCTGTCCAGCACGCAGGCCTTCGGGCGGCCCGGGCCGCCCACCGCGCCGCGCAGCGCCTGCGGGTCGCCGCCGTGGGCCTCGGCGAGCAGGCGGGCGAAGGCCAGGCGGTCGAGCGTGTCCGGGCCGGCGACGTGCAGCGGGCCGGCGAGGTCCGACGCGACCAGCTCCAGCAGGGCGGCGGCCAGGTCCTCCACGGCGATGGGGCACCGGGTCTCGTCGGTGAAGAAGCCCATGTCGCGCTCTCCTCGGGCGGCGGCGAGCGCGGCGCGCTCGTGGGTTCCCGGGACCCTCTCCGCCGTAGAGCAGCGACGTGCGGACGAGCAGCGCCGACGGGTCCACCGCCGCGACGGCCGTCTCGGCGGCGGCCTTGGCCTTGCCGTAGCCGGTGACCGGGTCGGGCGGGTCGTCCTCGCGCAGCGGCCGCCCCAGGCCGCCTGAGAAGACGACGTCGGTCGACAGGTGCACGAGCCGCGCCCCGGCGTCTGCGGCCGCCGCGGCGACGGCGCGGGCGCCGCCGACGTTGATCGACCAGGCGCGCTCGTCGTCGCCCATCCGGTAGGCGGTGTGCACGACGGCGTCCGGTCGCGCCGCGCGCACGGCGGTGCGCACGCCCGGGGCGTCGCGGACGTCGATCGGCAGCGCGCGCCACGCGGGGTCGCCGGCCGGCGTCGTGTGCACAGTCCCGGCGACCTCCCAGCCCTGCGCGGTCGCGCGGCGCGCGACGTGGCTCCCGAGGTAGCCGGCCAGGCCCGTGATCAGCAGTCGCATGCCCCGAGCGCCGCTAGGCCGGCTGCGGCCGCCAGGCTGCCAGCTCGACCAGCCGCTGCGGCCGCACGCCCGCCGGCGCGCTGAGCACACAGGTGTGGCCGCCCTCCTCCCACGTGACGACCGTCTCGCGCTCGCCGGTGACCACCGTGAACGCCACGTCGTCGACCCGCTGCACGACGCCGCCCTCGGGCGGGTCCAGCGGGTCGCCGTCGACGATCGTGTACGCGGTTCGGGCGCCCTGCCGCGTGCGGTAGAAGACGGTGCGGGCCGTCCGGCCGTCGAGCTCGTCCTCGCGGAAGCCCGTCGCCGGCCAGTCGAAGCGCTCCTCCCAGTCGGGGAAGTCGACGCCGCCGACCGAGGCGCGCAGCGTCCCGGGCCGCGGCCCGGGCGGGGGGGCGGGGCCCTCGGACGGCCGGTCCCCCAGCGAGGTGGCGGCAGCGACCGTCGGCTCCTCTCCGCCGGCCACGACGAGCGCGACCACGACGGCGGCCGCGGCGGCGAGGCCGGTGGCGCCGATCGGGAGCAGCCGCCACCGGCGCCCGGCGCGGCCGGCGCGCGCCCTGTCGGCCTCCAGCCGCTCGCGCAGCCCGAGCGGCGCCTGTGTGTCGGCGACGGCTCGTGCGATCAGCTTGCGGCCGCGCTCGGCGAGCTCCTCCTCGTTCGGTGTGGGCGGCAGGTCGGACACTTCTTTCCAGTGGCTCAGACGCCCGCGCGTGTCGGATCCATCCCGGCCGCGACCTGGGCGCGGGCGCGGAACAGGCGGCTGGTGACGGTCGCCTCCTTGACGCCGAGCGCGCGCGAGGCCTCGGCGTACGACAGCCCGGCGACGTCGACCGCCACCAGCACGTCGCGAAAGCCGTCGGGCAGCGCAGCGATGTAGGCGAAGACCTCGCGCGCGGCCACCGCCTCCTCGGGACGGCGGCCGCTGACGGGATCGGCGAGCTCGAAGCCCTCGGGCATCCCGGCCGCCTGCGGGCGGCGGCCGGCGGCGCGGTGGCCGCTCACGAACGTGTTGCGCAGCACACGCAGGAGGTACCCCAGATCGTCGTCGCGGCGCAGGAGGCGCGGCTTGGCCAGCACGCGCGCGAAGGTGTCCTGCACCAGGTCCTCGGCGTCCTCGCGCGTGCCGCACAGGGCCCAGGCGGCGCGGTAGAGCCTGTCGACATGATCTCCCAGGCCGGCCGGGTCGAGCAGGCGCGCGTCGTCGGTCACGGTTGCGGCCAGCATATGCGGCCACGATGGTTGGGATGGTCAACGATCGCGCTCACCAAGTACCATCGCCGCCATGGGTGCGCGCGCCACCGTCCGCAGCGCCTCGCCCGCCGCCGAGGCCTGGAAGCTGTTGGGCGAGCTGTTCCACGCCTACGGGCGCACCCGGATGCTGGCCGTGGCCTCGGAGTTCGACCTCTCGCCTCCGCAGGTGATGGCGTTGCGCGTCCTGGAGCCCGGCGAGCCGGTGCCGATGCGCGAGCTGGCCCGCGCCCTGCACTGCGACAACTCGAACGTCACCGGAATCGTCGACCGCCTCGAGGACCGTGGCCTCGTCGAGCGGCGCGGCGCGCCGCACGACCGCCGCGTGAAGATGCTCACGGTGACCCCCGCGGGCGCCGAGCTGCGCGAGCAGCTCGACCGGCGCCTGACCGACCCGCCGGAGCCGCTGGCGCGGCTGTCGAGCGCCGATCAGCGCGCGCTGCGCGACATCATGCGGCGCGCGCTGCGCAGCTGAGCCCGGCGCGGGCGGCGATCGCCTCGGCGAGGCGCGACGGGTCGCGATCGCCGACGACCACCTCGTCGAACCCCTGTGCGCCGCGGGCACGGCGATCGAGGTGCAGGCGCACGACGTGCTGCGGGTCCTCGAAGGACAGGAACTGCCAGCGGCCCGACCGGCGGAAGCGCCCGTGGACCGCGCCGCCCTCGTACGCGCCGGCGTGCACGTCGCGCACGGCCGACCAGGGCACGGTCAGGCGGCGGCGCAGCGTCAGCAGGCGCAGGAAGCCGGTGAAGGAGAGGGAGAGCCCGTCGTCGGTGAGCTCGAGGCGGCGGGGCATGAGCCGATGATCGGCCAGCACGGGCCGTGCGGCCATACGGCTACCCCGACGGTGGACGACCTGCTGGCCGCCCTCCCCTGGAGCGCCTCAGCCCTGGGCGGTGACCAGCGAGCGCGGCGCGGGCCCGACGTACTTCGCCGTCGGGCCGGATCAGCCGCGCCTCGCGCTTCTGCTCGAGGATGTGCGCCGACCAGCCCGCCACGCGCGCGCAGGTGAACATGCGGGTGAAGAGGTCGGCGGGCACCTCGGCGAGGTCGAGCACGACGGCCGACCAGAACTCGACGTTCGTGGCCAGGACGCGGTCGGGCTTGCGCGCCTTGAGCTCGGCGAGCGCCGCCTGCTCGAGCGCCTCGGCGACCTCGAAGCGCGGCGAGCCGAGCTCGCGCGCGGTGCGGCGCAGCACGCGGGCGCGCGGGTCCTCGGCGCGGTAGACGCGGTGGCCGAAGCCCATGAGCCGCTCGCCGCGGTCGAGCAGCGTCCTTGACCCAGCGCTCGGCGTCGCCCTCTCGCTCGACCTCGTCGAGCATCTTCAGCACGCGCGACGGCGCGCCGCCGTGCAGCGGGCCGCTGAGCGCGCCGACCGCGCTCGACAGCGCGGCCGCGCCGTCGGCGCCGGTCGAGGCGACGACGCGCGCGGTGAACGTCGAGGCGTTCATGCCGTGCTCGGCGGCCGAGATCCAGTAGGCGTCGATCGCCTTGACGTGGTCGGGGTCGGCCTCGCCGCGCCAGCGGATGAGGAAGCGCTCGGGGATCGACGTGGCCTTGTCGACCTCGCTCTGCGGCACGGGCGGGCGCCCGACGCCGCGCGCGGACTGGGCGACGAACGACAGCGCCATCACCGACGCGCGGGCGAGGTCGTCGCGCGCCTGCTCGTCGGTGATGTCGATGAGCTGGCCGAAGCCCCACTCGGGCGCGAGCATCGCCAGCGCGGACTGCACGTCGACGCGCGGGTCGCCGGAGCGGACGCGTCAGCGGCGTGCGGCTCGGCCGGCGGCAGGCCCGGCTCGAAGTCGCCGTCGACGAGCAGGCCCCAGACCTGCTCGAACGGGCACCTTGCCGACGAGGTCCTCGATGTCGACGCCGCGGTAGCGCAGCGCGCCGCCCTCCTTGTCGGGCTCGGCGATCTCGGTGGCGAAGGCGACGACGCCCTCGAGGCCGGACTGGACGTCCGCGGTGCTCGACGGTCGCTGCTCATGAGCGCGGACCCGGGCTAGGCTGCGGCCTGCGCCAGCCTGCGCTCGCGCTCGGCGCGCGCGCCGTCCTCGTCGCCTCGAGCAGCGGCGCCAGGACGAGCCAGGCGAGCGCCGGCGCCAGCGCGCAGACCGCGAAGCCGAGCGTCCAGCTCGTCGCGTCGACGAGCAGCGCCGAAGCGCGGCCGGGGCGAGCGCGCCGCCGACCGAGACGATCGTGTTCTGCAGGCTCATCGCCGTGCCCGCGCGCCGGCGCCCGGCGATCTCCGCGGCGGCGGTGAAGGCGAGCCCGTTCCAGCGACATCGCGGCGACCGCCGGCGACGAGCCAGACGGGGTACAGCAGCACGCCCGGGCGCGCTGCGGCGAGCGCCGCGAGCGCGCCGAGCAGGACGGCGTCGCGCGAGCGGCGATGCGGCGCAGCAGCGGGATGCGCAGCGCCGCTCGCGGTCCGAGCGCCGGCCGACGCGCGATGCGCGCGACCGCGCCGCCGAGCTGGAGCGCGGCGAGCACGCCCGCGGCCAGCGCCGCGCGGACAGCCCGCGCTCGTCGTGCAGGAACAGCACGACGAAGCCGAGCAGCGCGGCCTGCGCCGATGACGAGCAGGCCGCTGGCCGGCCCCGAGGCGCCAGATGCGCGCGGTCGCGCGTCGGCGGCGGCCCGGTGGGCGCGGGGACGCCGGGCGGCGGGCGGCGGCGCGTCGCGCATCCACACGAGCGCGGCCAGCGCGGCGACGAGCGAGAGCCCGGCCAGGCGCGAGCAGCGCGGCGCGGACGCCGCCGATCGCCGCGGCCGCCGGCAGCGCGAGCGCGGCGAGCGCGCCGCCGAGCGGGATCGCCATCTGGCGGATGCCGAGCACGAGCCCGCGCTCGCGCGCGCGCGAACCAGCCCATGACGCGCGGCCGCTGGCGCCGGTCGCGCTCGCGCCGAACATGCCGGTCAGCGAGGAGGCCGGCGAGCAGCGCCTCGAACGAGCCCGCCAGCGCGGCGCCGACGAGCGCCGCCGCCGTGCCGGCCAGCCCGCCGGCCAGGACCGGGCGCTCGCCCGACGCGGTCGGTCAGGACGCCCCACGGGACGAGCGTCGACCGTCACGCCGACGCGCGACCGCGGCGAAGACGAGGCCGACCTGCGCCGAGCGTCAGGTCGAGGCGTCGCGCAACGCGGGGCCGAGCGCCGGGCAGCCCCTGCGCAGCGCGGCGAACGCGCCGCGCCCCGAGCGCGCCGACGGCGAGGACGACCCAGCGATAGCCGCAGCTGCTCACGCGTCTCGACGACGTCAGCGAGCGCCGACGTGTCGCGCCACTGCGAGCGATGCCGCCGCCGCCGACCTCCTCTTCCGCCCCGTCGACGAGCTGGCCGGGCTCGTCCGCGCCGGCGAGGTCTCCGCGCGCGAGCTCGTGCAGGCCTCGCTCGACCGCATCGACGAGCTCAACCCGCAGGTCAACGCGTTCGTCGACGTCTTCGCCGACGAGGCGCTGGCCGCGGCCGACGCGATCGGCCCCGGCGACGAGCGGCCGTTCGCCGGCGTGCCCGATCGCGATCAAGAACAACCGCGCGGTCGCGGGCAAGCGGCTGACGTTCGGCGCGGACTTCTTCGGCGACTTCGCGGCGCCCTTCGACCACAACGTCGTCGCGCCGGCTGCAAGCGCGGCGGGCTTCATCGTCGTCGGCACGACGACGCTGCCCGAGTGCGGGCATCCAGCCCGTCACCGAGACGCGCCGCTTCGGCGCGACGCGCAACCCGTGGGACACGCGACCGCACGCCCGGCGGCTCGTCCGGCGGCTCGGCCGCGGCGGTCGCCTCGGGGATGGTGCCGATCGCGCACGCCAACGACGGCGGCGGCTCGATCCGCATCCCGGCCGCCTGCTGCGGGCTCGTCGGCCTCAAGCCCCAGCGCGGCCGGGTGTCGGTGGCGCCCGGAGGCGGGCGAGCAGTTCCTCGTCGTCGACGGCGTGCTGACGCGCACCGTGCGCGAGACGGCCGCTGTCCTCGACGTGCTCGCCGGCCCCGAGCTGGGCGACGCGTCGTGGGCGCCCGAGCCGGACGAGCCCTTCGCGGCGAGCGCCGCGCGCGAGCCGCGGCGCCTGCGGATCGCCATGACCACCCAGTCGCCGCTGGAGGCGGAGGGCACCGCCGGCGAAGCCGGTGGTCAATGGATCCGGTCTGCGCGCGCGCCGTCGCACGACGCCGCCGACCTGCTGCGATCGCTCGGCCACGAGGTCGTCGAGGACGCGCCGCCGTGGACCGCGCCGGGCGATCCTCGAGCTGTTCACCGCCGTCTTCGGACCCGCGATCTGCACCCAGATCGCCTTCGCGTCGCTGCTCGCCGGCCGCGAGCCGACCGCCGACGACATGGAGCCGCTGAGCTGGGCCATCTGGGAGCTGTGCGCGGGCATCACGTCGACCCAGGCGCTCGCGGCCGAGATGCAGCTCCAGGGCTTCGGCCGCGGCGCTCGTGACCTGGACCGCGCAGTACGACGCGCTGCTGACGCCCGCGCTGGCCGAGGCGCCGGTCACGCTCGGCACGATCGACCCGACTGGCCGAGCACCCGATGAGCTCGTTCGCCGCTCGGGCACGTTCACGCCCTTCACGGCGATGAGCAACGTCTCGGGCTCACCGGCGATCTCGCTGCCGCTCTACGAGCGCGGCCCCGACGACGGCGCGCCCGGCGTGCCGCTCGGCGTCCAGATCGTCGGCCAGCCCGCCGGCGAGGCGGCGCTGCTGGCGCTCTCGGCGCAGCTCGAGGCCGCCAGCCCCTGGGCCGACCGCCGCCCCGCTCTCGGCTGACGCTCAGGCGGCGGTCCGCGCCGCGGCGCCGAGCACGTCGGCCATCCGCCGGGGCCGGACGCCGAGCGCCTCGGCGTCGGCGGTGCCGCGCGCCGAGGTCATCGAGATCTCCAGCAGCTCGGCCTCGTCCCAGGTCGCGGGGGCCTTGGACTTCATGACCGTCTCGGCCAGGCGCAGGCCCTGGCGCACGAGCGGCGCCGGCACGTGCATGAGCCGACGCTGATGCCCCTGCGCCCGCAGGGCGGTGGCGACGATCGCCTCGTGGGTCATCGTCTCCGGCCCCGACGAGCTCGAAGCGCGCGGCGCGGGCCGGCGGCGGGACGGTCGAGCGAGGCCCATCACAGCCGCGGCCACGTCCTCGGCCCAGATCGGCTGGAAGCGCGCGCGGCCGCGGCCGCTGACGGGCACGACCGGCAGCAGCGCGAGGCGCTCGAGGATGGTCATGAAGCTGTCGCCCGGCGCGTAGACCAGCGACGGCGCGACGATCGTGTGCGGGCCGCCGGCCTCGGCCACCGCCCGCTCGGCGACCGCCTTGGCCCGCAGGAGCCGGGCGCGGTCGTGGGTCGAGGCGCCCTGGGCCGAGAAGAACACGAAGTGCTCGACGCCCGCGCGCCGGGCGGCCTGGACCATCCGCCACGTGGCGATGCCGTTGAGCTCCTCGATCGAGCCGGCCGGCTGGTCGCGGATGGACGCCGCCAGGTGCACGACCGTGCTGACGCCGCGCAGCGCGTTGCGGAACGACGGCGGATCGGCGAGGTCCCCGAGGACGATCTGCACCCGCACGCGCTCGGCCCCAAGCCGCCGCGGATCGCGCACCAGGCAGCGCACCGGGCGCCCGGCGGCGGTCAGCCGGCGCACGAGCGCGGAGCCGATGAGCCCGGTGGCCCCGGTGAGGAGGAGCATCGGGGTGAGCCTAGTAGCACCTGGGTCTCACGTAGACTTGCGCCCTCCCCCGACACCACGCGAGCAGAGGAAACCCGAAGCCCACATGGCCTACGTGATCGCCGAGCCGTGCATCGGCACGAAGGACAACTCCTGCGTCGAGGTGTGCCCGGTCGACTGCATCCACCCCACCCCCGACGAGCCGGATTACGACTCGGTCGAGATGCTCTACATCGACCCGGAGGAGTGCATCGACTGCGACGCCTGCGTGGAGGCCTGCCCGGTCGACGCCTGCTTCGCCGAGGATCAGCTGCCCGACGAGTGGCAGAAGTACAGCCAGATCAACACGGACTACTTCGCCAACCGCTAGCCGGGGCTCGCCGGCCCGCGCGCAGCTGTCGATTTCGCCGCTTCCCGTTCGTCTCAGAGGAGACCATCCCGAGAAGGAGGAAGCGATGAAGTACATGCTGCTGATCCACCAGGGCACCACCCCGCTGCCCGGCTCCGCGGCCTGGGACAGTCTGTCGGAGGACGAGCAGGGTGCCGTCCACGCCGCCTACAGGGCGCTCACCGAGACCCCCGGCGTGAGCCCCGGCCTGCAGCTGCAGCCGCCCGAGACCGCGACGACGGTACGGGTCCAGGACGGGAGGACGCTGACCACCGACGGCCCGTTCGTCGAGCTCAAGGAGGCGATCGGCGGCTACCTGCTGTTCGAGGCCGACGATCTCGACGCGGCGATCGAGCTGGCCGCGGGGATCCCCGCGGCCCGCATGGGCGGCGCGATCGAGGTGCGCCCCATCGCGGAGTGGTGACGACGCTCGAGCGGGCCTTCCGCGATCAGTGGGGCCGCGTGCTCGCTGCCCTCATCGGCTTCCTCGGCGACTTCGACCTCGCCGAGGAGGCCACGCAGGAGGCCTTCGCGATCGCCGCGGAGCGCTGGCCGCGCGACGGAGCGCCCGCCGACCCGGGCGCGTGGCTGGCGACGACCGCGCGCAACCGCGCCATCGACCGGATCCGCCGCGATCGCACGCTGGCCGCGAAGACCCGCCTGCTCGAGGTGCCCGAGGCGGTGGAGGACACCGTGGACGAGACGACCTTCCCGGACGAGCGCCTCGAGCTCCTGTTCACCTGCTGTCACCCCGCGCTCGCCACCGACGCGCAGGTCGCGCTCACCCTCCGCACGCTCGGCGGCCTGACCACCGCCGAGATCGCCCGCGCCTTCCTCGTTCCCGAGGCGACCATGGCCCAGCGGCTGGTGCGGGCCAAGCGCAAGATCAAGGCCGCCGGAATCCCGTTCCGGGTGCCGCCCGACCACCTGCTGCCCGACCGGCTCGCCGCCGTGCTCGCGGTCGTCTACCTGATCTTCAACGAGGGCTACTCGGCCCCGCCCAGCCGCGGCGAGCTGGCGGCCGAGGCGCTGTGGCTCGGACGGGCGCTCGCCGAGCTGATGCCCGACGAGCCGGAGGTGCACGGGCTGCTGGCCATGATGCTGCTGCACGACGCCCGCCGCGAGGCCCGGTCGCGGCACGGCGAGCTCGTGCTGCTCGCCGACCAGGACCGCTCGCTGTGGGACGCGTCGCAGATCGCCGCGGGGCGCGCGGAACTCGACCGGGCCATGGCCCTGCACGGGAACGGCCCCTACGTCCTGCAGGCGGCGATCGCCTCGCTGCACGCCGACGAGCCGCGCGACTGGCCGCAGATCGCCGCCCTCTACGGCGAGCTCGCCCGGCTCACCGGCTCGCCCGTCGTCGAGCTGACCAGGGCCGTCGCGGTCGCCGAGGAGCACGGGCCCGAGGCGGGGCTCGCGATCGTCGAGCGTCTGGCGCTCGAGGACTACCGCTACCTGCACGCGACGCGCGGCGAGCTGCTGCGCCGCCTCGGTCGCAGAGCGGAGGCCCGTGACGCCTACCGCCGCGCGCTCGCGCTGGTGCACGACGACGCCGAGCGGCGCCTGCTCGAGCGCAGGCTGGCGGACCTGTAGCTACGCCATCGGCAGGCTCATGCCCACCGGCGCCGGCCGCTCGTCCGCCGCGACGGCGGCGGGCTGCAGGATCGGCAGCTCGACGGGGAAGAGCGCGACGAGCCCGCGCGCGGCCTGGCGCACCGCCTGCGCGGCGGGGTCGTCGGGGTCGACGAGGACGAGCGGCGTGCCCGCGTCGGCCTGCTCGCGCAGCGGCATGGTGAGCGGCACCTTGCCCAGCAGCGGCACGTCGAGCTCGTCGGCCAGCGCCTGGCCGCCGCCCTCGCCGAAGAGCTGGAAGCGCTCGCCGCCGGGCGTCACGAAGGCCGCCATGTTCTCGACGACGCCCGCGATCTCGAGGTCGACCTTGTGGGCCATCTCGGCGGCGCGCCGGGCGACCCTCTGGGCGGTCGGCTGCGGGGTGGTGACGAGCAGGAAGCGTGCCTGGGGCAGGAGCTGGGCGAGCGTCATCGCGACGTCGCCGGTGCCGGGCGGCAGGTCCACGAGCAGGAAGTCCAGCTCGCCCCAGGCCACGTCCTCGAGGAACTGGGTGAGCGCCTTGTGCAGCATCGGCCCGCGCCAGACGACGGCCGCGTCCTCCTCGACGAAGAAGCCGATCGACATGACCTTCACGCCGTGGGCCTCCAGCGGCAGGATCTTGCGCTCGGGCGAGACCGGCGGGCCGGCCGCCGACGCCGAACATGCGCGGGATCGAGTAGCCCCACACGTCGGCGTCCAGCACGCCGACCTTGCTGCCCTCGGCGGCCAGGGCGGCGGCGAGGTTGGCGGTGATCGTCGACTTGCCGACGCCGCCCTTGCCCGAGCCGACGCAGACCACGTTGGAGACCTGCGCGAGCGCGCCCTCGGGCAGCCCGCCGGAGCGGCCGAGCTTGCGCTGCAGCGCGCCCTTCTCGGTGTCGGTGAGGACGTCGAAGCTGACGTCCACGCGGCTGACGCCGCCAAGGCCGGTCACGGCCTTCGCCACGGCGGTCTGGAAGTGGCTGCGGATCGGGCAGCCCGGCGTGGTCAGGGAGACCATCACCGCCACCGAGGCGTCGTCCCGAACGTCGATCGAGCGGACCATGCCCAGCTCGACGATGGACTGGCGCAGCTCGGGGTCGATGACGGCCTCGAGGGCCTTGAGGATCTCGCTCGCGAGACGGCATGGGGCCATTGTGGCAAAGGGCCATGGGCGTTCCGCGCCGAGCCCGCCGGGCGGCCGTCAAAAAGGAACGGACCGCGCGAAGGCGGTCCGTTCCAGGGAGGAGAGGTACTGCTTCTACCGGCGGGATATGAGGCCGGCAGACCTCCCGCGCGAGTGAGCACCTCTCCGGGCTCACCGCGCGGTGACGCTTGCGGTGCTACGCGATGCGGACGGCCTGCTCCGTGACGCGGCCGGCGACCTTCGTGCCGGTCAGGAGGCCCTCCTGCACCGTGTTCTCGACGCGCGCGGCGGCGAGCCCGGCCTGGTCGGCCAGCGGCTTCGTCGTGCGCTCGATCTCGCGGCGGCGCAGGCGCAGCTCGCGCTCGACGCGCGTGCGGGCCTTCTTGACGTCGCGCTCGAGGCGGTTGCGGGCGGTCGTGCCGCGGCGCTCGAAGCGATTGATCTCGCGGCGGACGCGCGCGGGCGTGCTGTACGACTCACGCAGCTCGGCGACGTTGTCGCGGGCGACGAGGGCGGCGCCGACCGAGGTCAGCACGACCTTCTCGGCGACCTCGCCGGCCTGCTCGACCTGCGAGCGGACGGCGTCGCCGACCTGCTCGACCTGCGAGCGGACGGCGCCGAAGCGACGCTCGGCCTGACGCTCGGCACGGCGGGCCTCGGTGCGCACCTGCGACTCGACCTTGCGCTCGGTGCGCTTGGCGTTGCTGCTGGTGCGGCGGGCGGCACGCGTCGTGGCGGCGCGCTTGGCCGACGTCGAGCGCTTCGTGGCGGCCGTCTTGGCCTGCGGCGTACGAGGCGTGCGGGCGCTGGTCGTGCGGGCGCTCTGCGCCGACGTACGGCGGGTCGTGCCCGAGCCGGTGGTGCGCTTACGAGCGGTCGTGCCCGAGCCGGCGGTGCGCTTGCGCGCGGCCGTGCTGGGGCTGCGGGTGGTCTTGCGGGTGGTGCCAGTGGTGTCGGCCATGGGGGCTGATCCTCTCCTTCGGAGACTAAGGATATTAGTTCTAACTCGTTGAGGGGACTATATCCCCCCGAACGCATGTTTGTAAACCGCGCGCCCGAGATCGTTACATCGTGGGGCCGCAGCACCCGCGCGATCCCGTAAGGATCGGGCGCTCAACCCTCGGCGCTTGTGATGCTCCGAACAGCTGTTCGGCGCATCCAGGCGGCCGGATCGTCGAGCTCGGCGAGGGTCGGCAGCAGCTCCGGCCTGGCCCACGCGCGATTGAGCGCCGCGACGCCTCCGCGCTGCACGACGCCGTCGCAGAAGCGCCGGCCGACCTCGTACTGGCGCAGCTTGAGGTCCAGCCCGAGCAGCCGCTCGAGCAGGCGCATGACCGGCGGGCGCTCTCGGCGGCGGCGGTCCAGCGCCGTGCGCAGCGTGCGCAGGTCGCGCAGCATCGGCGCGCCGGCCGCGTCCATGACGTGCTCGGCGTGGCCCTCGACCAGGGCCATCGTCGCCTGCACCCGGTCGATCAGCGCGCGGCGCTCGGGGCCCGCCACCGCGGTGACCAGGCCGCCGTCGCGCAGCGAGTCCCACAGCCCGCTGAGGTCCTCGCGCGAGGGCAGGCGCAGCAGCGCGGAGGGGTCGATCGAGACGTCGACGGAGCCCAGCAGCTCGCGCGAGCATCCCACCGAGGTGGTCCTGCAGCCAGTCGACCGCCGTGAACTGGACGGCGTGCGTGACCTCGTGGACGACGACCCACGTCGTCAGCTCGTCGAGGTCCACCTCGAGCTCGCGCGCGGCGTCGCGCAGGTTCGGCGCGACGAGCAGCAGCCGCACGGGCGCCTGCGCGTCGAGCAGCGCCAGCTCGTACTGGCCGAGCACCCGGCGGCCCATCAGGCCGACGAGCCCGCCCACCTCGACGGCCATGACCATCCCGCCGGCGGCGCGCAGCGGGCCGGCCAGCGTGCCCGTGCGCTGATCCATGCGCTCCAGCAGCGGCGACAGCGTCGAGCGCATCGTGCCGAGGTTGGCGCGCGCCCAGGCGGCGCGATCGACCGGCTCGATCGGCGGCAGCGGCCGCCCCGGCTCCAGCTGCGCGTAGGCGATGACCGCCTCGCGTGCGCGCGCCGCGCGCTCGTCGAGGTCGGTGGGCAGCGGCGGCGGCGCAGGGCCGGCGGGCGTCCCCGCACCAGGGAGCTCCGCCCCCGCGACGGCGTCGGCGACCCGTTCGGCGAGCGACCAGTCGACCATCAGAGGGTTGCCAGCGTCGCCAGCTCGGCCAGCGCGCGGTCGGTGCGCGCGGCGACGACGGGATGCGCGCGGCTCGACGTCCAGGGGCGCGGCGAGCGGCGCGTCGCCGCCCGTGAAGGCCACCACCCCGCCGCTCTCGCGGACGACGAGCTGGGCCGCGGCCGCGTCGACGGCGCGGCACCTGCGCAGCGTCGCCATGCCGTCCACGCGCACGGCGGCGACCTGGCACAGCGAGATCGCGATCGAGCCCATCGCGCGGACGCGGTGGGCGACGGCGACGAGCGGCGTCGGAGGAGGCGGCCAGCCAGCGCGGATCGGCCGACTCGACGGCGACGAGCTCCAGGCGCCCGTCGGGCCGCGCTGCGCTCCGGCGGCGGGTCGGCGAGCGCCTCGCCGTCGAGGAACGCGCCGCCGCCGCGCACGGCGTGCCACTCCTCGCCGGGGCCGAGGTCGAACACGTAGCCGAAGACCACGTCCGCCATCGTCGGGCCGTCCGCCACCGCGATCGACAGCGCGTGGTGGGGCAGCCCGCGCTTGGCGTTCATCGAGCCGTCGATCGGGTCGACGACGACGAGCGCGCCGGACTCGCCGAAGTCCACCGTGCCGCGCTCCTCCGAGACGGCCGTGAAGCGCGCGCCCGCGTCGTGCAGGCGCTGCAGCTCGGCGAAGACCGCGTCCTCGGCGGCGGCGTCGATCACCAGGGTGCGGTCGCCGCCCTCGCCGCGCGTGCCCGTCTCGCTGACGCGCTCGCGGCTGGTCGGATGCTCGACGAGGACCGCTTTCAGGCCGTCGACCGCGCGCCGGCAGGCGCCGAGCCAGTCGTGCGAGAGGAGCCCGTCCGGGGCCTCGGTGGCGGCGGCCATGCGACACCTATCCTAGGTGGCCCCCGCTATGAGACCACCAGGGACGTGCCAGAGCCGCCCGACGCACTGACGCCGGCACAGCGGGAAGTCGTGACCCACCGCGGCGGCCCGCTGCTCGTCGTGGGCGCCGCAGGCACCGGCAAGACCCGGACCCTGCTGGCCCGCCACGCCTGGCTGGCAGGCGACGGCGGGCTTGCGCCGGAGGCGGTCGTGGCCATCACCTCCTCGGAGGCGGCCGCCGACGCGTTGCGCGAGGGCGTCGAGGAGGCGCTGCCCGGCGGCTTCGCCGAGCTCGCGGTGCACACCGTGCACGGCGTCGCCGCGTCGCCTGCTCCACGACGAGGCGCTCGAGGCGGGGCTCGACCCGTTCGTCGTGCCCGCCACGGCGGCCGACCGGCTGGCGATGCTGCTCGACCGCGTCGACGAGCTGACGCTGCGCCTGCACGACTTCCTCGGCAACCCGGCCGTCCTGCTGGGCGGCGTGATCGCACGCATCGACCGCCTCAAGGACGCGATGGTCACCGCGCCCGAGTTCGCCCGCTGGGCGGCCGCCCTGCCCGCCGGCGACGAGCGCGCCGCGCGCGAGCGCGAGTTCGCGGCCGTCTACGAGGCCCACGACGCGATGCTGCGCGAGCAGGGCTCGCTCGACTCCGGCGATCTCGTGCTGTGCGCGCTGCGCCTGCTCGGGGAGCGCCCGCATGTCCGCGCGCGCGTCGCGGCGCGCTGGCGTCACGTGCTCGTGGACGACGTGCAGGAGCTCGAGCGCGCCCACCGGGCGCTCATGCTCCTGCTGGTGCGCGAGCACGGCCGGCTGACGGCCGCCGGCGACGATGACCAGGCCCTCACCCGGCTGCGCCCGGCCGGCGCGGCGGACCTGCGTGAGCTGGCCCTGGAGCTTCCCGGCCTGCACACCGTGCGCCTGGAGCGCGGCTTCCGCGCCCGCTCGCGCCTGCAGCGGGCGGCCGCCGCGGTCGTCGCGCCGATCGAGGACCGCCTCGACAAGGCGGTCGAGGCCCCCGAGGGCGGCGACGTGTGCTTCTGGCGCTGCGCCGGCGAGCGCGCCCAGGCGCAGGCCGTGGCCGCCGAGATCGAACGGCTGGTCCGCGGCGGGACGCCGGCCGACGAGGTCGGCGTGCTCGTGCGCTCCGTGCGCCACGAGGGCCAGGCCGTGGCCGTGGCGCTCGAGGAGCGCGCCGTGCCCTACCGGCTCGTCGGCGCGACGGCGTTCTTCCAGCGGGCCGAGGTCAAGGACGTGCTGGCCTGGCTGCGGCTGCTCGTCGACCCCTCTGACGCCGGCGCCGTGGTCCGGGCCCTGGCCCGGCCGCCGATCGAGCTGCGCTCCATCGACCTCGCGCGCTGCGTGCAGATCGCCCGCAGGCGCAAGCTGGACATGGTCTCCGCGCTCGTCGCGGCGACCGAGAGCCCGCAGCTGCCGCCCGAGGCGCGCGAGCGCATCCTGCGCTTCCTCAAGCTCCACCGCTCGGTGGCCGCGGTGCTCGACACGACCCGCCCCGACCTCTTCGTGCACCGCCTCATCGACCGCCTCGGGCTGCGCCGCCAGGGGCTGTTCACGGCTCAGGCCGACGTCGTCGAGCGGCTGGTGAGCCTCGCACGCCTGGGCGAGATGGCGGCCGGCTACGTCCGCCGCGCGCCGCAGGCGACGCCGCGCGAGTTCGCCCACTACGCCGCCGCCGTGGCCGAGGCCGGCCTGCGCGAGGAGGACGGCGACGGCGACCACGGTCACGGCGGCTCGGTCGCCGTGATGACCATGCAGGCGGCCCGGGGTCGCGAGTTCGACCACGTCTTCGTGCTCGGGCTGGAGTCCGCCCGGTTTCCCGCCCGCCCGCCCGCGCCACAGCCGCAGGCCGATCCGGTGCCCGACGCCCTGCTGCACCCCGAGCGGGCGACGGAGGGCGCGGGGGCGTCCGCGAGCGGCGACGAGCTGCGCCGTCTCCTGTATGTCGCGCTGACACGCGCGCGCCGGCGGCTCGTGCTGGCTTACGGCGCGCGCTCCAGCCGCGGCGGCCTGCAGCCCCCGTCGCCCCTCGCCGAGGAGGCGCGCGTGGCGCTCGGCGCGCAGTGGGAGGACCGCGAGGAGGAGCTGTTCGGCCCCGACGAGACGCTGCACGCGACGTTCACGGCGCTGCGCGACGAGCTGCTGCAGAGCGTCTCGCGCGTGGGCTCGCGCCTGGGCGAGCTGCGCCTGGACACCGACCTCGACGTCGCCCACGGCGTGGTGCGCCACCTCGAGCTGCTCAAGCTGACCGCGCTGATGGCGCGGCCCGAGGGCCAGACCGTCGCCGACGCCCTGCCCGGCGTCAACGCGGCGATCCTGCAGGCCGCGACCGCCCAGCAGCGCGACATCCTGCAGACCAGCGCGCTCGACGACGTGCTCATCGGCGCCGAGCAGGACGCCCGCGCGCGCGGCGCCGCGATCGCGGCTCGCGACGAGCCATCGCTCGAGCCGTTCCTGCCCACGCGCGGCGACGGGCTGCTGCTCTCGGCCTCGGACATCGAGACCTACCGGACCTGCCCGCTGAAGTACAAGTTCGCCCGGGTCTTCCGGATCCCCAGCGAGCCGACGCTCAACCAGCGCTTCGGGATCCTCGTGCACCAGGTGCTCGAGCGCTACCACCAGGCCGGTCCGGGGTCCTCGCTGGACGAGCTGCACGGGCTGCTGGAGGCGGGCTGGCGGCGTGGCGGCTTCGGGTCCAGCGAGGAGGAGCGCCAGCTCCACGCCAAGGCGCAGGTCGCGCTGGAGCGCTACGTCGAGCGCGTGCGCGGCGACGACGGCCAGCCGGTGTGGTTCGAGAAGGCCTTCCAGTTCCGCCTCGGGGCGCACACGCTGCGCGGCCGCGTGGATCGCGTCGACCGGCTGCCCGACGGCGGCTACGAGCTCATCGACTACAAGACCGGGCGACCCAAGACCGCGCTGCAGCTGCGCGAGGACGTCCAGCTCGCGCTGTACGCCGTCGGGGCCCGCGAGGCCTGGGACGTCGACGCCTCGCGCCAGTCCTACCTGTACGTGCTCGACGACGAGAAGGTGCCGCTCCCGACGGCCGACGTCGACCGCGAGTGGATCACCGACACGGTGCGCGAGGTGGCCGACGGAATCCTCTCGCAGGGCTTCGAGCCGACGCCGTCCTACAGCGCCTGCTCGGCCTGCGACTTCCGGATCGCCTGCCCCGCCGCCGAGCGCTGACAAACCCCCACGCGCCCCCGGGCGATTCTGATAGGGATCGGACGTCCCCCATCCCCACGGAGGGTTTGCATGACCGCATCACCGCGCAGGACGCGCCGCGTGCTCGCCGTGCTGGCGACGCTCGCCGCGGCGCTGGGTGCATCGGCGCCCGGCGCCCAGGCACAGGAGCTCGACTGGGAGGCGTGCGGCGAGGCCGGCGCCGAGTGCGCCACGCTGGAGGTGCCCCGCGACTACGACAGCCCGGGCGGGCGCAAGCTCGACATCGCCGTCGCGCGGGTCGCGGCCACCGGCCCAGGGAAGCCGATCGGCTCGCTGTTCTTCAACTTCGGCGGTCCCGGAGCCGACCACGTCGCTGCGGTGCGCGGGGCCGGCGCCGACCTGTTCCCGGGGCTCAGCGACCGCTTCGACATCGTCGGCTTCGATCCGCGCGGCACTGGCGAGAGCGAGGGCGCGCTCGACTGCAAGGTCAACCAGGAGGAGCAGGGCGTCTACTCCCAGCCGTTCATCACGCCCGAGAACCTCGACGTGGGCTCGTTCGTCGACAAGATCGACCGCTACGTCGATCGCTGCAAGGACCTCAACGACGTGGGCGTGCTGCAGTCGGCCACCACGGCCAACCTGGCCCGCGACATGGACCGGCTTCGCAGGGCGGTCGGCGACGACGAGCTCACCTTCCTGGGCTTCTCCTACGGCACGCAGGTGGGCGCGACGTACGCGAGCCTGTATCCCAGCCGCTACCGCGCGCTCGTGCTTGACGGCGCTCTGGATCCGGACGAGTACATCAACAGGCCGCTCAACAACCTGGCGGCCCAGACCGCCGGCTTCGAGCGTGCGCTCGGGCGCTTCCTCCAGGCCTGCGCTGCCGACCAGACGGCGTGCCTGGGCTTCGGCGGCGCCGACCCGTGGGACAAGCTCGACGAGCTCATCGAACGGCTGGAGGCCGAGCCGGCGACGACGGCAGACGGGCGCAAGCTCGAGGCCGACGACGTCCGGCTCGCGATCTTCCTGCCGACGTACGCCAAGCAGCTCTGGCCCGACCTGGCCTTCGTGCTCGCCGCGCTTCAGGCGGGCGACCCCAACCCGATGCGCCTGCTGGCCGACATCGCCTACGGGCTCAACGAGGACGGGACGTACGACCCGGGGTCGGATCGCTACTTCCTCCTGAGCGGGGTGGAGCAGCGCTACCCGTCGGACACCGACACGTTCCTCGAGTGGGGCGCCCGTTCGTGGGCGTCGTTCGACCACTTCTACTGGAACAGCGGCTATTCGGAGCTGTACTGGGGCCGCCTGGACGTGACGCCGCGTGACGCGTTCTACGGCCCCTTCCGTGCCCGGAGCTCGGCGCCGACGACGCTGGTGGTCGGCACGACGTACGACCCGGCCACGCCCTACCGGGGCGCGAAGCAGATGGTGCGCCAGCTCGGCAACGCGCGGCTGCTGACCATGCGCGGCGACGGCCACACGGCCTACGCGGGCAACTCGCCGTGCATCGACGCCGCGGTCGAGGCCTACCTCGAGGAGGGCACGCTGCCGCCGGCCGGCACGAGCTGCCGCCAGGAGGTGCCCTTCGTGCAGCCCGAACCCGAGGCGCAGAGCCGCTCGAGCCGCGCGGCGCGGGCGGGCTCGGCCGTCGAGCGCCTGCGCGCCCACGGGGTGCCGGTGAGGATGCCGTAAGGGGCGGAGGTGGTGTCCGCGAGCCGTCAGGGGCGGCGCGCGGGCACCCTCCTCCCGCACGACCGCCGATCGCTCAGCGCAGGACGCCGCCCAGCACGAAGAGGACGGCGATGAAGCCGATGACGAGCAGGGCGGGCACGAGGTAGCGCGCCCACAGGGGCGGCGGGCCCGGCGCCGGCGGCGGGAGCGCGACGTCGCGCCTGCGTGCGGATCGCGGAGCGCTCGCCGCCTGGAGGCGGCGCTGCGTCTGGGGCAGGATCTCGGCCGTCTCGTCATCGCCCGCCGCGGCGGAACCTGCGGCCCCGCTGCCGGTCGTGGCGTCGCCGGCGCGCGCGTCGCGCCCCTCGGGCCATCCGCCCTCGATGGTGGTGGCGACGTCCCGCTGGTCGCGCACCCGCACGTCGCCCCGCTCGCGCGCGGTCATGGCCTCGCGGACGGCGGCGGCCTCGCGCGCGGCCGCCTCGCGGGCGGCGGCCTCGCCGGCCATCGCGTCGCGGGCGGCGTCCTGGGCCTGGGCCAGCGCCTCGCGCAGGCCGGTCACCTCGGTGCGCGCCGCCGCGAGCTCGGCGCGCGCGCGCTCCGCGGCCGCGGCGGCGGCGACCTGCTCGGTCCGGACACGCTCGATCTCCGCGGAAGCGGCCTGCTCGGCCCGCGCTCGTTCGACGGCAACGGCCCGGGCTTGCTCGGCCTCGTCAGGCCGGCCGACGTCGCCGGCCGCCTCCGCGAGCGCCGCGGCCACGCGCTCCTCGGCCTGCGCGCGCTCAGCCGCCAGCCGCTCGCCGTGCTCGACGCGCTCGCCCTCGAGCTGGGCGGCGAGCGTGGCGAGCTGCTCGCGCAGGGCGGCCGCCTCCCACTCGGCGCGCTCGCGCTCCTCCGCGAGCTCCTCCTGGGCGCGAGCGCGCTCGTCCTCGAGCTGCGCGAGCGCCTGCGCGCGCTGCTGCTCGAGGTCGTCGCGCACCGCAGCGATCCGCAGCTCGGCGGCGGCCTGCTCGGCCTCGAGCCCGTCCTGCGCCTCGGCGCGCTCGCTCGCCAGCTGCTCCTCGGCCGCGGCGCGCTCCGCGTCCGCTGACGCGCGCTGCGCGGCCAGCCGCTCCCGCGCCTCGGCGTCGCGCTGCGCGTACGCGCGGCGCTCCTCCTCGAGCTCGGCCCGTAGGGCCGCCGCCTCCTCGGCGGCGCGTGCGCGCTCGGCCTGCAGGGCCTCCTCGGCGCGGGCGGTCTCGGCCTCCAGCCGCTCCGCCGCCCCCGACCGCTCGGCGGCGAGCTGCTCCTCTGCCGCCACCCGCTGGGCCTCCTGGCGTTCGTGCGCGCCGGTGCGCTCGGCCTCCAGGCGCTCGGCCGCCTGCGCCCGCTCGGCGGCCAGCTGCTGCGCGGCCTCGGCGGCGGCGGCGGCGTGGGCCTCCTCGGCGACCTCCGAGCGCTCGTGGGCGGCGTCGAGCGCGACCCGCAGCGCGTTGGCGTCGCGGGCGACCCGCACCAGCTGCTCGGCATCGCCGCCGACGTCGGGCGGCGGCAGCTCCACCAGCAGGCGTCGTACCGCGAGTGAGAAGCCGACGTCGTCGAGCGCCTCCAGCGGCACGGCGAAGGTGGCGCGCAGGCGCCGCGAGCGGCCCGGGCGCACCGCGGAGACCGGCTCGACCTGCGTGCGCCCGCCGTCGGGGCCCTCGGCCACGAGGCGGACGCGATCGGTCGCGTTGGCCTCCGGGCCGAAGCGTCCCTCGAGCTCGAGCACCGCGGCCTCGGCGCCCGCCGCGACGACCGCGAAGCGCAGCACCTCGAACGGCGCCTGCGCCCGGCCGCCGGCCTTGGACCCCGCGGCTCGCGACCCGCGCGCCACGGCGTCAGCCCCTTGCAGAGCCGCCGGGGTCCTGCGGCGGCAGCGGCTCGGTGCGGTCGGGGTCAGCGACGCGCCTGCGCGTGACCTCGGTCGCGGGCTGCTCCGGCTCGTCCGCGACGCCCTCACGGCGATCCACGGCCGGCACGCGCTGGCGGCGGTCGCGCTCGCGGACGTCGACGGAGATGGAGATCCGAGCGCGCTGCAGGAGCGCGCCGAGCCCGAGCAGCAGCGCCCCGCCGAGCGCCAGCCAGGCGCCCTCCGCCCGGTCGGCTCCGCGGGCGGCCGGCGGCGGGTCGACGAGCTGCACGGCGACGACGGCCAGCGCCACGGCGGCGAACGCCGGCACCCACCACGCGCGGTCCTCGGGCGCCGTTCCGAGACCGAGGGCGACAGCGGTCAGGGCGCCCACGGCGATCGCGGCGAGCACGAGATCGAGGGCCTCGAACACCTGCCAGCCGGTACCGCCGGGCTCGAACCAGGCGACGAACAGCGAGACGAACAGCAGCGCCGCGCCGAGTGCGGCCAGGATGGAACCCAGGTCGAGTCGCTGGCGCATTGGAACCCGTTCGCGATCAGCCGGCGATCGCCTGCTCCAGATCGGCGACGAGGTCGCTCGCGTCCTCGACGCCGCACGACAGGCGGACGAGATCGGCAGGGACGGCTGCGGCCGATCCCTCCACCGAGCCGTGGGTCATCGCCTGGGGCACCTCGATCAGCGACTCGACGCCGCCCAGCGACTCGGCCAGCGTGAAGAGCTGCGTGCGGGTCACGAGCCGCGTGGCGTCGGCGTGGCGGAAGGAGACCATCCCGCTGAAGCCCGGCCAGCGCACGTCGCGCACGCCGTCCACGGAGCGCAGGGCCTCGGAGACTGCGCGGGCGTTGTCGGCGTGGGCGGCCATCCGCAGATGCAGGGTACGCAGCCCGCGGTGCACGAGGAAGCAGTCCAGGGGACCGGGCACGGCCCCCACCGCGTTCTGCACGAAGCGGACGCGCTCGTGCCACGCCTCATCGCGCACGACGACCGCCCCGCCGACGGTGTCGGAGTGCCCGGACAGGTACTTCGTGGTCGAGTGCACCACGACGTCGGCGCCCAGCTCGAGCGGCCGCTGGTTGACCGGGGTGGCGAACGTGTTGTCCACCACGACGAGCGCGTCGCCGCTGCGGGCCGCGACCTCGGCGATGTCGACCACGTCCAGCGCCGGGTTCGTGGGGGTCTCGACCCAGACGACCGCGGTCTCGGGCCGCACGGCCCGCGCCACCGCGTCGAGGTCGGTCTGGTCGACCAGGTCGTGGTCCAGCCCCCAGCGGCTCAGGACCTTGTCGACGAGGCGATAGGTGCCGCCGTAGAGGTCGCCGGGCAGGACCACGTGTGCGCCCGCCCGGGCCACCGCGGTCAGCACGGCGTGCTCCGCCGCCAGCCCGGAGGCGAAGGCCGTCCCGAGCCCGCCCTCGAGCTCACCCAGCGCGGTCTCGAGCGCCGAGCGCGTGGGGTTCGCCGAGCGCGCGTAGTCGTAGTCGCCTGCGAACTCGCCCGGGGCCGGCTGCGCGTAGGTCGACGTCTGGTGGATCGCGGGGATGACCGAGCCGTACGACGGGTCGGGGTCGAGCCCCGCGTGCACCGCCCGCGTGGCGAAGCCCGGTTGGCGCTGGCTCATCGCGCGAGCGCTTCGAGCAGGTCGGCGCGCGTGACGATCCCGCTCGCGCGGCCGTGCTCGGTGACCAGCAGCGCCTGGCGCTCGCCGGCCAGCAGGGCGACGGCCTCGCGGACCGGGTCGCCTGCCGCCACCGCGCCGAAGGGCGGCTCCATGACGTCGACGATCTCGGCCTGCAGCAGGGCCGGGTCGTCCACGGCGTGCTTCAGCAGGCCGCGCTCGCCGATCGAGCCGACCACCGCGCCCGGGTCGTGGGCGCTGACCACCGGCAGCTGCGACACGCGATGCTCGTGCAGCAGCGCGACCGCGTCGCCCACGCGCTGATGGGTCTGCACCGTCACGAGCGGCGGGATCTCGCCGGCCTCGCGCTTGGCGCGCAGCACGTCGCCGACGGTGAGGTCGGCGGTGCGCTCGAGGAAGCCGTGCTGGGTCATCCACGTGTCGCTGAACACCTTCGACAGGTAGCTGCGCCCGCCGTCGGGCAGGATGACCGCGATCATCGCGCCGGGGTCATCGAGCTCTCCGGCCACCTGCAGCGCGGCCCACAGCGCGGTGCCGCCCGAGCCGCCGGCCAGGATGCCCTCCGTCTGGGCCAGCCGCCTGGCGGTCAGGAACGAGTCGCGGTCGGACACCTGCACCCAGCGGTCGACGACCGACGGATCGAACGTGCCCGGCCAGAAGTCCTCGCCGACGCCCTCGACGAGGTAGGGCTTGACGGCATCCTCGCCACCGGAGTAGATCGAGCCGACGGGGTCCGCGCCGATCACGACCAGGTCGGGGTTGCGCTCCTTGAGGTAGCGCCCGGTGCCGGTGATCGTGCCGCCGGTTCCCACGCCGGCGACCAGGTGCGTGATGCGCCCGCCGGACTGCTCCCACAGCTCGGGCCCGGTGGTCGCGTAGTGGGCGGCGGGGTTGGCGGCGTTGAAGTACTGGTTGGGCTGGAACGCTCCCGGGATCTCGCGGACCAGGCGGTCGGCGACCCGGTAGTAGGACTCGGGCGAGTCGGGCGCCACCGCCGTCGGCGCCACGACGACCTCGGCGCCATAGGCGCGCAGCAGGTCGATCTTCTCGCGCGACATCTTGTCCGGCATCACCGCGATGACGCGGTAGCCCTTCAGCCGCGCGGCGATGGCCAGGCCTGTGCCGGTGTTCCCGGACGTCGGCTCGACGATGGTGCCGCCCGGCCGCAGCAGCCCCTCGCGCTCGGCGGCCTCCACCAGCGCGACGGCGACGCGATCCTTGATCGAACCGCCCGGGTTCAGCGCCTCGACCTTGGCCACGAGCTGCGGCCGCAGGCCGGCGCCGAGGCGCTGCAGGCGGACGAGCGGCGTGTGACCGACGGCGTCGAGGATCGAGTCCTTCACGTCGGCGCGTTGCGCGGCGAGGGCTTCCATGCCCATAGTGAAGCAACGTTCGGCGAGGACGCCAACTCACCGCAGGATCGGAGATATCATGGGCTGGGATCGACGATCCTTCGTGTAGGCGTGGCATCATGCTCCCCATGCCGAACGATCCGCGACCCGCGCTCGACGCCGTCGACCGCCTCCTCGTCGAGGCGCTGAGCGAGGACGCGCGCCTCCCCAACAACCGCCTCGCCCAGCGCGCCGGCATCGCCCCCTCGACGTGCGTCGCGCGGCTGCGCGCGCTGCGCGACAGCGGCGTCATCCGCGGCTTCCACGCCGAGGTGGACCTCGCCGCCCTGGGCCGCCCGCTCCAGGCCATGATCGCGGTGCGCCTGGCCGTGCACCACCGCGAGCAGATCGAGGCGTTCACCGCCGCGGTGCGCGGCCTGCCGGGCGTGCTCTACGTGTTCCACCTCACCGGCGCGACCGACTACCTGGTGTGGGTCGCCGCGACCGACGCCCAGGACCTGCGCGAGTTCGTCGTGGACCACCTCGCCACCCACCCGGCGGTCGCCCACGCCGAGACGTCGCTCATCTACGAGCACAAGCGGGGGCCGGGGATCTTCGGCTCGGCCGAGCCGGCCTAGGGGCCTGCGGGCCTTCGACAGCCCCTACGCCGCGCCCGGACCGCCGCCCGGGCCGCGCTGGCGCAGGAAGCGCTGGAACTCGCGGGCCAGCACGTCGCCGGAGGGCAGGTCCTGCGGGCGCAGCGACGGCTCCTCCTGCTCGGCGGCCGCCTCCAGGCGCTCCACGAACGCCTGCACGTCCGGGTCGCTCTGCACCGCCATCGACACCTGGCGCTCGTAGTCGCCGGCCGCCGACTCCAGCTCGCCGGCGTCGATGTTGACGCCGACCAGGCTCTCGAGCTTGCGCACGAGGGCGAGCGCCGCCTTGGGGTTGGGGGCGGCGGCCACGTAGTGGGGCACGCTGGCCCACAGGCTGGCGGTCGGCAGGCCGGCCTCCTGGCAGGCAGAGTGCAGGACGCCGACGATCCCGGTCGGGCCCTCGTAGCTCGTGCCGGGCAGGGACAGGCGCTCCACGAGGCTCGCGTCGGAGGACAGGCCGGTGATCGGCACCGGCCGCGAGTGCGGGACGTCGGCCAGCAGTGCGCCGAGCGTCACGACCATCTGGCAGCCCAGCGCCTCGGCGAGGTCGACGATCAGCCGGGAGAACGTGCGCCAGCGCATCGACGGCTCGGCCCCGGCGAGCAGCACGAGGTCACGCGGCGCGCGCGGCACGCGCGCGGCGTAGATCTCGACCTCGGGCCAGTCGACGCGGCGGGTGCGGCCCTCGACGAGGCTGACCTTCGGGCGGGTGGCCTGGAAGTCGTAGAACTCCTCGGGGTCGATCGTCGCGAAGCGCGAGGCGTCGAGCGAGGCGCCCAGGAACTGCACGGCGGCCGAGGCCGCGTCGCCCGCGTCGTTCCAGCCCGTGAAGGCGCACACGAGCGCCGGGGCGCGGAGGCCGTCGGGGCGGCTCTCCCAGATGAGCGGCTGCATCCGAATCACCGTACATCATGCTTTCGGTGCCCCTTCCCACTGTCGACGGCACGACCGCGATCGCGACGGCGCGTGCCGGCGACGAGCTGCACGGCGTGTTCGCGTGCACCCGCAAGGACCGCCTCGTGTCGCGGGCCGGCTCGCCCTACCTCGCACTCGAGCTGCGCGACCGCAGCGGCGCCATCGCCGCCCGCGTGTTCCGCGACGCCGACCTGCACGCCGGGCGCTTCGAGCGCGGCGACCTGGTCCGCGTGCGCGGCCGCGTCGAGCGCTTTCGCGACGAGCTCCAGGTCGAGGTCGCGGGCATCGCCCGCGTCGCGCCGCAGGACGCCGATCCCGCCGCCTTCCTGCCCGTCGCGCTGCGCGACCTCGACGAGCTCGACGGCTTCCTCGATCACCTGCTGGGCGAGGTCCGCCACCCGGGCTTCGCCGCGCTGCTGGCCGAGCTGGTCGGCGCCGACGCCATGCGCGCGGCGCTGCGCGGCATGCCGTGCACGCGCGCCGGGCATCACGCCTACCTCGGCGGCCTGCTCGAGCACACGGTCGCGGTCGGCACCCTGGCCGTCGAGGCGTGCGCCCTGCACCCGCGCCTGGACCAGGACCTGCTGCTCACCGCGGCGCTCGTCCACGACCTCGGGCGCACGCGTGAGTTCACGCTGGGCGCCGAGATCGGCCTCACCGACGAGGGGCGGCTGCTCGGCCACGTCGAGCTGTCGCTGCGCCTCCTCGGCCAGGCGGCCGCGGCGAGCGGCCTGGACGACGCGCGCCACCTCGCCGTGGCCCACTGCGTGCTCACCCACCACGGTCCCGAGGCCGCGCCCGGCCGGCGCTTCGGCTCGGCCGAGGCGGTCGCGCTGCACCGCCTCAACGCGCTCGACGCCGGCGTGAAGGCCGCGCTCACCCCCGGGCTGGGGTAGGAGCACGCCTTCCCACCCGGCTTCCGGTGCGTTATTGATCAGGAATGCGGCGTCGCGCGTTGCGGCTGGTCGGTCTGCTCGGCCTGGCCCTGCTCGCAGCCGGCTGGAGCCAGCCACCGGCCGACGACGCGGCGCGCGTGGCGCTGTTCGACCCCGTCGCCCGCTTCACGTGGAGCGAGCTGGCGTGCGCGCCCGTCGTGCACACCGGGCCCGAGACGCTCGAGGTCGTCGGCGAGGCGTCGGCGATCTCCGACCCGCTGACCTGCGAGGTGTGGGTACGGCCCGGCCTGACGGCCTACGCGTTCTGCGTCACGCTGGCCCACGAGTACGGCCATCTCGCCGGGCACGTCGGCGACGCGCCGGACGACCCGCTGCACAGCGCGGACCCGCGAACGCTCATGCACGCGATCCCGCCGGATGACTGGCCTCCGTGCGTGGCGCTGGCGCTCCCGCCGCTCGAGACCGCGGTCGCGACGCGGGCGCGCCGGTCGCTGCGCGGCGACGGCTGGCGGATCAGGGTCATCCGCACGCGCCACGGCAGGCGCCTGGTCATCGCGAGCCGCGGCGCGCGCCGCGTCGTCTGGCAGGTGTGGGGCACGCGGGCGGCGTGGGACATGGCCCGCGAGCGCTAGCTGTAGCTCCTGACGCGCGTCAGCCGGCGCTCGCCGAGGCCGGCGCCGCGAGCGCGTCCTCGATCGACCGCAGCAGCGAGTCGCGCGTGAAGGGCTTCTGCACGAACGCGATCGCGCCGGCGCGCGCGCCGTTGCGGACGATCACGTCCTCGGTGTGGCCCGACATGTAGACGACCTTGACGGCCGGCGTGCGGGTGCGCGCCTGCTCGGCGAGCTCCTGCCCGGTCATGCCGGGCATGACGACGTCGGTCACGAGCACGTCGACGTCGTGCCAGCCCTCGAGCGCCTCCTCGGCGCCTGAGGCCTCGTAGACGCGGTAGCCGTGGGCCTCGAGGATCCGGCAGGCCTGTCGGCGGACCGGGTCCTGGTCCTCGACCACCATGACCGTCGCGCCGGCCGTCGCGTGATCGGCCGGGGTGCGCACCTCGGGCGGGACCGTCGCCCCCTCGGCGGTGGCCGGCAGCCAGATCGTCACGACCGTGCCGGTGCCGGGCGTGGAGTCGATCTCGACCGTGCCGCCGGAGTCGGTGACGATGCCGTGCACCGTCGCGAGCCCCAGGCCCGTGCCCTCGCCGGCCTCCTTGGTCGTGAAGAACGGCTCGAAGGCGTGCTCGACGACGTCGCGGCTCCATGCCCACGCCCTCGTCGGCGACCGTGATGCGCACGCCGCCGGGGGCCGGGTTGACGGCGATCGCCAGCGTGCCGCCTCCGGGCATCGCGTCGCGGGCGTTGACGGCCAGGTTGACGAGCACCTGCTCGAGCTGGGCGCGGTCGGCCAGCACGGGCGCGATGCCGGGCCCGATCGAGATCCGCAGGGCGATGCGCTCGCTGAGCGTCCGGTTGAGCAGGCGCTCGAGGTCGCGCACGAGCGCGCCGGCGTCGATCACCTCCGGCTTGACCACCTCGCGCCGGCTGAACATGAGCAGCTGGCGGGTCAGGGCCGCGGCGCGGTCGGCCGCGCGGCCGATCTCCTCCACGTCCTCGCGCACCGGGCTGTCGGACGGGAGCTCGCGCTGGGCGAACCCCACGCAGGTGAGGATCACCGACAGCAGGTTGTTGAAGTCGTGGGCGACGCCGCCGGCGAGCTGGCCGACGCTCTCCAGGCGCTGGGTCTGGGCCAGACGCTGCTCGAGCTCGGCGCGCACCTTGGCGTTGCGGCGGCGGTCGGTGATGTCGGTGGCGATCGAGCAGACGCCGTAGATCTGGCCCTCCGGGTCGCGCAGCGGGAACTTGACGAGCAGGAAGAAGCGCTCGTCCTCGTCGCCCGGCGGCGAGACCGTCGACATCGCCTCGAGCACCGTGCCGGTCGCCATCACCTCGGCGTCCATCGCCTCGTGGCCGGGTACCCGCTCGGGCGGCAGCACGTCGGCCGAGCGGTGGCCGATCGCCTCGTCGGCGCTGACCTGGAAGAGCTCCTGCCAGCGGCGGTTGACCAGCACGTAGCGATGCTCGACGTCCTTGACGAAGATCAGCGCCGGCGAGTTGTCGATGATCGCCTGCAGCCGCTCCTCGCCCGCGCGCTGGGCCGCCTCCGCCCGGCGGCGCTCGGTGACGTCGACCATCTGGCACAGGAAGTACAGCGGGCGCTCGCCGTCGCCGTGCATCAGCGAGACGTGGACGAGCGCGTGGATGACGTGCCCGTCGGCGTGCATGAAGCGCTTCTCGATGGCGAACGACCGCCGGCGGCCGGCGAGCAGCTCCTTGATGAGCGGACGGTCCAGGCGCCGGTCGTCGGGGTGGCTGACGTCGGCCAGGCGCATCGCGCGCAGGTCCTGCTCGGTGCGGCCGAGCATCTGCGCGATCGAGCGGTTCAGGCGCAGCCAGCGGCCCTCGAGGTCGATGAGGGCCATGCCGATCGGCGCGTCGTCGAAGGCGCGGCGGAAGAGCTGCTCGGCGGCGCGCAGCGCGTCCTCGACCCGCCGGCTCTCGGTGACGTCCTGCGCGGTGCCGCGCACGAGCGCGGGGCGGCCGTGGTCGTCGAGCACCACCTCGCCGCGCGCATGGATCATGCGCACCTCGTCGTCGGGGCGCACGATGCGGTAGTCGAGGCTCCAGCCGCGGCGCTCGGCCGACCGCCGTCTCGATCACCCGCGCGACGCGAGCGCGGTCGTCGGCGTGGACCTTGTCGAGGTAGCTGCCGTAGGAGCCGGGGAAGCGGTCGGGCCGCACGCCGTAGATGCGGTACAGCTCGTCGGACCACACGACGCTGTCCGTGGCGATCTCCCACTCCCAGCTCCCGAGCCGCGCGATCTGCTGCGCCTCGGCCAGCTTGGCCTCGTTGGCCACCAGCCGCTCCTGCACCTCGTTGCGGCGCGTGAGGTCGAAGAACTGGCAGACGTAGTAGAGCGGCTCGCCGCGCGGGTTGCGCACCAGCGTGGCGCTGACGATCGCCACGGCGGCATGGCCGTCGGGCCGGCGCAGGTGCGTCTCGATCTGGAACGTGCCGCGCTCGGCGGCGCGCAGCCGCTCGCGGCTCCACTCCGAGGCCGTGACGCCGTCGTCGGCGACGATCTCGAAGATCGAGGACTCCAGCAGCTCGTCCTCGGTGCGGTCCAGCAGGCGGCAGAGGGAGGCGTTGACCCTGCGAAAGCCCCCGTCGGGGTCCATCAGCGCCATGCCCAGCGGCGCGTCGGTGAAGGACTCGATGAGGCGCTCGGCGTCCGCGTCCTGGGAGTCGGTGATGTCACGGCAGACGGCGAAGATCAGCCCGTCGTCCCCGAGGACCGCACGCGTCTCCAGCCAGCGGTGCCCGCCCGCCGCCGAGCGTGCCCGGAAGCGGAAGGACTCGCCCAGCCCGTCGTTCACCGAGGTGAGGCGCTCGGCCATCGCGTCGCGGTCGCCGGGATGGACGATGTCGAAGAGCCGGGTCGCGGCGAGATCCTCGCCGTCGAGCCCGATGAGCTCCCGGCCGGCGCGGTTCAGGCGCACGATGCGACCGTGCGCGTCGACCACGGCCAGCACGTCGGGCGTGAGCTCGAAGAGGCGCTCGGAAAGCGCGTCGTGGTGGTCGGTCCGCTGGAGGCTCATGCGCAAGCGGCGCCCCGGCGGGCGCCGCTGTGAGGGTAGAGGCCTGCGGGATCTTGCGCCAGCGGCGCCGAGCGGGGCTCCGACGCGGATGAGCGGCCGTTTCGCCGGGTCGGCGCCTGCCGCCGGTAGGGTTCGTCGCTCAAGGAGGACGATGCAGGATCTCACAGCAGCCGATCGCGCCTCCGGCGGCTCGCCGCCGGTCTCGGTGCATTTCGTGAACAACGTGCTCGCCGCCGCGGCGAGCTACATCGAGGACGATCCCGAAGAGGCGCGCGACGTGCTCGCCCTGCTCAGCCAGTTCCTCACCTACCGCCTGGCCGGCGATGGCGCGCCGGTGCCGGTCGCCCGTGAGCTCGAGCACGTCGCGACCTACCTGCGCCTCGAGCAGGCGCGCTTCCCCGACCGCATCGTCTGCGAGCTGCCCGAGGCCGGCGACCTGCCGGCCGGGCGCGTGCCGCGCGCGGGGGTCCAGGCCGCGGTCGCCGAGGGCGCTCGACCGCCGGCTGGGCGAGCGCAGCGGCCCCTGCCGGCTCGCGTTGCGCGTGCGCCCCGGGCGCCCCGAGCTCGACCTCGAGCTGGCCGGCCCCGAGGACGGCGCGAGCGCCGCCGAGCACGTGCGCATCCCGCTGGCGCAGGACGCGGTCGAGGCGCTATGACGGGCGGCCTGGCCATCCTCGCCGTCGACGACGAGCCGCGCGCGCTGGCGGACGTCAAGCGCCTGCTGGAGACCTCGGCCTCGGTCGAGCGCGTGGCCACCGCCACCAGCGCCAAGGCAGCGCTCGTGGAGCTCAGCGGCGGCCGGTACGACGCGCTCTTCCTCGACGTCCAGATGCCCGAGATCGAGGGCCTGGCGCTCGCGCGCCTGCTGCGCCGCTTCGAGGACCCGCCCGCGGTCGTGTTCCTGACCGGTCACCCCGACGCGGCCGTCGAGGCCTTCGAGGTCCAGGCGCTGGACTTCCTGATCAAGCCCGTGAGCCGCGAACGGCTCGACGCCGCGCTGCAGCGCGTGACGGAGCATGTCCGCACCGGCGCGGCCGGCCCGGGGATGGACGGCGCCGACAACGGCGGCGATGGCGGCGGTGGCGCCCGCGAGGTCGTCGCCGTCGACAACCCCAAGGGCGGCGGCAAGCGCCTCATCCGGCTCGAGACGATCCAGGCCGCCCAGGCCAACGGCGACTACGCGCGCATCATCTGCGACGACGGGCGCTTCCTGCTGCGCACCCCGCTGACCCAGCTCGAGCGCGAGTGGAAGCCCGCCGGCTTCGCCCGCGTGCACCGCGCGTACCTGGTCAACCTGCGCCACGCCGTCGAGCTGCGCACGCTGCCCAACGGCACGGCGGTGCTCGTGCTGCGCGACGGCACCGAGATCCCGGTGGCCCGGCGCAACGTCGCCGCACTGCGCCGGCGCCTCAACGCGTAGCGGGCTTGCGCACGAGCTGCACGCCGCGACGACGAGCAGCCCGGCGAAGCCGAGCTCGAGCGCGCGCTCGGGCACGACGTTGGCCAGCGCCACGCCGCCGAGGGCGCCCGGCACGGCCAGCGCGCCGATCGACGATCCCGTCGCGCACGCGCACGTTGCCGTAGCGCCGCTGGCGCCAGGCGCCGACGAGCGCCACGGGGACGATCGCCAGCAGCGACGTCGCCTCGGCCTCGAGGTGCGTCAGCCCGAGGAGCAGGACCAGCGCGGGCACGAACAGGATCCCGCCGCCGACGCCGAGCATGCCCGCGACGGCCCCGCGGCGAAGCCGACGGCGATCGCGCCGATCACCGCGCGACCAGCAGCGCGACGGCCGTGACCACGAGCAGCACCGCGAACAGCAGCGACACCGCGCGCGCCGGCACGCGCTGCTGCAGCCACGTGCCCGCGAGCACGCCGCCGACGGCGGGCACGCCGACCAGCACGCCCTCGAGCGACGCTGCACGTTGCCGTAGACGGCCTGGCCCGCCGCGGCCACGCCCGCGATCACCGCGATCGCGGCCAGCGACGTGCCGGTGGCCTCGCGCTCGCCGTAGCCCAGCCACAGGATCAGGAGCGGCACGATCACCGTCCCGCCACCCACGCCGAAGAGCCCGCTGAAGAGGCCCGCGGCAGTGCCGATCGCGGCCAGCTTCAGCGTTCGGCCGGCGGCCATGGCGCGCCATACTACGGCGGTGCCCCTCGCCGTCGGAGACCCTTCGCCGGAGCGGCGCTCGCCGAGGCGCTGTCCCCGTTCAGGGCCGAGCCGGCACGCAGCGCGATCCTGCTCGACGTCGACGGCGTCCTCGCCCCGATCGTCCGCCACGCCGACGACGCGCACGTGCCCGAGCCCACGCGCGTCCCGCTGATCGCCATCGCCAGGCGCTACGGGCTGGTCGCCTGCGTGACCGGCCGTCGCGCCGCCACCGCGCGGCGCATCGTGTCGCTCGGCTCGATCACCTACGTCGGCAACCACGGCGCCGAGATCCTGCGCGGCGGGGCGACGGAGGCCGAGGTCGACCCCGAGGTCGCGCGCTGGGCGCAGCGCGTGGGCGCCTTCGCCGACGACGCCTGGTCCCCCGAGCTGCACCGCCTGCGCGTGCGCACCGAGGACAAGGAGGCCATCCGCGCCTTCCACTGGCGCGGCGCGCCGGACGAGGAGGCCGCGCAGGAGGCCGTGCGCGACGTCGCCGAGCGCGCCGAGGCCGACGGCTTCGTCGTCCACTGGGGCCGCAAGGTGCTCGAGATCCGGCCGCCCGTGAAGCTCGACAAGGGTCGCGGCGTGGAGCAGCTGCTGCGCGAGGCCGAGATGGACAACGCGCTGTACGTCGGGGACGACCGCACCGACCTCGACGCGTTCGCGGCCCTGCGCGACCTGGCCGAGGACGATCGCCTGGACCGCGCGCTCTGCGTCGGCGTGCGCTCCGAGGAGACGCCGCCCGAGCTCGAGGCCAGCGCCGACCTGCTCGTCGACGGCCCGTCCGGCGTGCGCCGCCTGCTCGAGACGCTCGCGGCCTG
The DNA here is from genome assembly GCA_963840185.1 of uncultured Actinomycetes bacterium. Lineage (GTDB taxonomy): Bacteria > Actinomycetota > Thermoleophilia > Solirubrobacterales > Solirubrobacteraceae > JAOPZW01. Next base: position 139,658 of record CAWIXY010000008.1, read on the forward strand.
AGGGGCCCGGGCCGCCGTGCGCTTCGTCGACCTGCTGAAGGCCACGGTGCTGCTGAGCGCGGGCGCCGCCACGATGCTCGCCGTCGTCACCGTGCTCGCCGCCACGTCCGAGACCGACGACACGCTCGTGATCGGCGCCGCCGGCTGGTGGGTGGTGGCCTCGGTCATCGGCGTCGTCGTCGGGCGCCGCGCCCAGGCCACGCCGCCGATCGCCCGGCTGCTGGCCGACAGCCAAGGCCGCGACGATGATGCCCGAGCACCGGCCCGGCGCCGTGCTCGTCAACCGCCTGTGGCCGCTGCTCGTCTCGACGATCGCCGCCGGCGCGATCGGCTTCCTGATCCCGCAGGTCGCCGGCCATCGCCACCGGCTTCGCGATCATCTGGGCGCTGGCCTGGCGCCGCCAGGACGCGGCCGTCGTGGCGATCGAGGAGCGCGACGGCGTGACCTTCTACGTCGAGCGCACCTCGCCCGTGCGCCCGATGCAGCTCGTGCGCACGCCGGGCTTCCGCCGCGAGGTGCCGTCGCTGGACCGCACGCCGTCGGCGCCGGCCTAGACACCAGGCCGACGACGACCCCGACGAGCGCCGGCGCGATCACGAGCGCCGGCAGGAAGTTGCCGACCTTCACGTCCTTGAGGTCGAGCAGCTTGAGGCTGATGCCGATGATCAGCACGCCGCCGGCGCTGGTGAGCGCGGCCAGCGCCTCGCTGCCCTCGGCCAGCACCTCGTCGAACACGCCGGCGCCGAGCGACAGGCCGCCCTGGATGACGAGGATGCGTGATCGCGGCGAAGGCCACGCCCGGGCCCAGCGACGCCGCGAGCGCGATCGACGCGAAGCCGTCGAGCAGCGCCTTGGTGGCCAGCGCCTCGTAGTCGCCGGTCAGCCCGTCCTGGATCGCGCCGACCACGGTCAGCGGCCCGACGCAGAACAGCAGGCTCGCGGTGAAGAACGCCTCGCTGACCGTCGAGCGCTCGTCGCCGCGGGCGCTCAGCGCCTGCAGGCGGTCGCCGAGGGCGGCGATCCGGTCCTCGATGCCCAGCGCCTCGCCGGCGAGGCCGCCGAGCAGCACGCCGCCCAGCACGTAGAGCGCGCTCGTGTCGCGCCAGGCCAGGGCGAGGTCGACGCCGAGCACGAGCGTCACCAGCCCGAGGCCGGCGAGCACGCGGTCGTGCATCGCCTGGGGCAGGCGCCCGCCGAGCAGCGTGCCGATCAGGGTCCCGGCGAGCACGGTCGCGACGTTGAGCAGGGTCCCGGTCACCGGCGCGAGACAATGCCAGGTCGATGGCCCGCGCCGACGTCCTCCTCGTCTCGCTCGGGTCGACCGCGGGCCTGCGCGCCGCCGACGCCGAGCTGGCCGCCTCGCTCGAGCGCGCGGGGGCGACCGTCGCGGTCGTCGCGGCGCGCCCGCCGCGCGAGGTGCGCACGCTCGCGCTGACCGACCTCGGCTGGGCGCGCGCGGCGCGGGCGGCGGCGCTCGCCGGCCTCGCCGAGCACGAGCCGCGGGCCGTGCTCTACTCGACGACGACCGCGGCCCTGCTGTGGCCGCGACCCGGCGCCATCCGCTTCGACGCGCCCGCGGCGGCCAACCGGCCCGGTCGCCACGGCCTCTGGCAGCGCCCGCTCGAGCGCCGGCGCCTGGCCGCCGCACCGCTGCTCGTGCCCCAGGCGGCGGGTGCGCTGGCCGAGGCGGGCGCGGCCGCTGCGCCGCGCGGGCCGTCGTCGTGCCGATCCCGGTCGAGCCGTCCGGGCCGGCGAGGACGCGCACCGGCGCGACATCGCCGCGATCACCTACGCGGCCAACCCGCACAAGAAGGGCCTGGACCGCGTCCTCGAGCGCCTGGGTTCGCGCGCGCGGGCCGGGCGAGGAGCTGGTCGTGACCGGGACCGCCCACGGCGTCCCGCGGGCCGACGGGGTCCGTGACGCCGGGCTGCTGGAGCCGGCCGCCTACCGCGCGCTGCTGCGCCGCGCGCGCGTCTACGTCAGCGCGCCGCGCCGCGAGGACTACGGCGTCGCGCAGCTCGAGGCGCTCGCCGACGGCGCGCAGCTCGTGACCACCGCCGCCCCGGGCCCGTACGCCGCGCTCCCGCTCGCCCGCGGGCTCGACCCGCGCCTCGTCGGTGACGACCTCGCGTCCGCGCTGCGCGCGGCGCTCGACGACCCGGCGCCCGGGTACGCACCGCGCGCGCTGCAGGCGATCGCGCCGTTTCGCCGCGCAGCGGTCGACGCGACGGTCCGCGACGAGCTGCTGCCGGCGCTGCTCAGCCCCGCGTGACGCCCGCGCCCGCGCGCTTGCGCAGCGGCGCGAACTTCGCCCACGGCAGCGTGTTGGCCACGTCGGCCGCCGTCAGCCACGCCCGGCGCGCGGTGGCGATGCCGAAGCGCGTGACCCCCAGGGTGTTCGCCCCGTGCGCGTCGGAGTTCACGAGGATCCGCACGCCGGCCGCCGCGGCGGCCCGCGCGTTGACGTCGTTGAGGTCGCGCCGGTCGGCCGCCGAGTTGATCTCGAGCATCGTCCCCGTGCGCGCGGCGGCGTCGATGACCGCCTCGATGTCGATGGCGTAGGGCGGGCGCAGCTCGATCTTGCGGCCGGTGGGGTGGCCGATGGCGTCGATGAGCGGATGCTCGATCGCGGTGACCATGCGCCGTGTCATCGTCGCGCTGTCCTGGCCGAAGGACGTGTGGACCGAGCCGACGACCCAGTCCAGCTCTGCCAGCAGATCGTCGTCGTAGTCCGGTCGCCCGTCCAGCCCGATGTTCGTCTCGGTGCCGATGAGCACCTCGATGCCCTCGAGCTCGGCGTTCACCGCGCGCACGCGCTCGATCTGGCGGCGCAGCTCGTCCGGCTCGACGTGGTTGCCGAAGCCGTGGGTGGCCGAGTGGTCGGTGATGGCGATGTACTGCAGGCCGCGCTCGCGCGCGCCCCGGGCCATCTCCTCGATCGTGTTGCGCCCGTCGGAGGCGACCGTGTGCATGTGCAGGTCGCCGAGCAGATCGGCCTGCTCGATCAGCCGCGGCACCTCGGAGGCGTCGCGCAGCGCGAGCTCACCGCGGTCCTCGCGCAGCTCTGGCGGGATCCAGGGCAGCCCGAGCAGCGCGTACACCTCCTCCTCGGTCGCACAGCGGTGCGTCTCGCCGGTCGCGTCGTCCAGGACGCCGTACTCGGAGACGTGCAGGCCACGACGCACCGCCGCCTCGCGCAGCGCCATGTTGTGGGCCTTGGAGCCGGTGAAGTGCTGCAGGAGGTTGCCGAACTGGTCGGGCTCGACCACGCGCAGGTCGACGGCCAGGCCGCTGTGGGTGCGCGCGCGGGCGGTGTTCTCGCCCGGCGAGGACGACGACTCGATGACGTCCAGCTCGGCGAACGCTGCCAGCAGCGCCGGCGGGTCGGCGGACGTGGCGACGATGTCCAGGTCCTTCACCGAGTCGGCCAGCCGCCGGGCCGAGCCGGCCAGCTCGACGCGCTCGGAGGCCGGATGGGCGCGCAGCGCCTCGATGATGCCGTCGGCGAGCGGCAGGACCCGGCTGAGGAGCATGCGGCCGCGCACGCCGCGCTCGACCTCCTCCGCGACGCCGGCCTCGAAGGCGGCGAGCACGGCCTCCTCGAACTTCGCCCCGAACCCCCGCACGTCGCGCAGGCGCCGGCTCTCGGCGGCCTCCCTGAGCGCGTCCAGTGAGTCGATGCCCAGCTCGTCGTACAGACGCCGGGCGCGCTTGGGGCCCAGCCCGGGCAGGTGCGTCATCGCGATCAGCCCGGGCGGGAACTGTCCGCGCAGGCGCTCGAGCGAGGGGATCTGGCCCGTGTCCAGGAGCGCCTGCAGCTTCTCCTGCAGGGTGCGCCCGATGCCGGGCAGCTCGGTCACGGTCCCGGCGCGCGTCATCTGGGCGACCGAGCGCGGCGCCTCGCGCACCGCCTTGGCCGCGTTGCGGTAGGCGAGCACGCGGTGCACGACGGCACCGTCGAGCTCGTAGAGGTCGGCCAGCTCGTCGAAGAGCATGGCGATCGTGGCGTTGGGAAGGTCGGTCACGCGCGGTTGCGTTGCACTTCCGACTAGCGTACGCGCCCGCAGATGCCCGCGATCCCCTGGCTCATCCTCCCGACCTTCAACGAGGCGGAGAACATCGAGGCGATCGTGGTCGCGGCCCGGGCCGTCCTCGCCGACACCGCTCCGGAGGGCTTCCGCATCCTGGTCGTCGACGACGGCTCACCCGACGGCACCGGGCGCCTGGCCGACGATCTCGCCGCCGAGCACGGGGAGGTCCTCGTCCTCCATCGCCCGCTGCGCGAGGGCCTCGGCCCGGCGTACCTGGCCGGCTTCGCGCGGGCACTCGCCGACGGCGCGTCGGAGGTCTTCGAGATGGACGCCGACTTCTCCCACGACCCGAAGGACCTCGCACGGCTGCTGTCGGCCGTGCGCGAGGGCGGCGCCGACCTGGCGCTGGGCTCGCGCTACGTCGCCGGCGGCGGCGTGACCGACTGGGGCCCGCTGCGGCGCCTGGTGAGCCGCGCCGGCTCGTGGTACGCGCGCATCGTGCTCGGCCTGCGCGTGCGCGACCCGACGGGCGGCTTCAAGTGCTTTCGCCGCGCCGTGCTGGAGGGCATCGACCTCGACGCGGTGCAGCTGAAGGGCTACGGCTTCCAGGTCGAGGTCACCTACCGCGCGATCTGCCTGGGCTTCCGCGTCGTGGAGGTGCCGATCGTCTTCCGCGACCGCCAGTTGGGCCGCTCGAAGATGTCACCGCGGATCGCCGGCGAGGCGATCTGGCGGCTGCCGCGCCTGCGCCGGCGCACGCCGTCGGGCACCGAGAGCGCGGCGGTCAGCGCCGACCGCTCGTCCTGACCGTCCGGCGCGCGGGGATCGCCTGCCGGTTGCCGGCCACGTCGACCGCCCGCAGCGTGAAGGTGTGGCGCCCGGCGGGCAGCCCGGTGACACGCACGCGGAAGCTGGCGGCCCCGAGCGAGGCCGCCCGCAGCGCGCGGGCACGGATGCGTGTGCACGCGACCCGGCGCGTGCCGGCGGCGCAGCGCGTGCGGTACCTGGAGACGAGCTTGACCTCGAGCCGCCGCACGCCGCTGGAGAACCCAGCGTCGCGTACGCGTGCGTCGAGCGTGCAGCGCGTCCGCGAGCATGTGACCTTCGCGATCCGCGCCACGGGCGCGACGCGATCAGTCGCGGTCACCGGGCGTGGTGGGGGCGGCTGAGGCGGCGCGGGCAGGGGCAGCGGCAGCGGCGCGGGCGCCTGGTCCGGTGCAGCGGCCGGCTCGACGGGCGCGGTGGGGGCGCTCGCGGCGATGCCGTAACCGCCGGCGTTCGTCGCGGTCACCTCGCACCGAAGCTGTGCGCCCACGTCGCCCTGCTGCACCGTGTAGGCAGCATCGGGGCTCGGCCCGCGCACCAGCGTCGCGCCCCGCGCGAATCGGTAGCTGTAGGAGGGCGACCCGCTCCAGGCGCCGGGGGCGCAGCTCACCACGTCCCCCACGCGCGCGGTGCCGGTGACGCCCGGCGCGCTCGCGCTGCGAGGCGCTGGCGACGGCGTCGCGGTCCCCACGAACGCTCGCAGGGGGCCGTCGATCTCCGCGTACACGCCGGGGAAGTCGGCGTCCGAGCATTCGTCCGCCCCGAAGCTGACGATGCCGACGAGCTCCAGCTGTCGTGCGGAGGACGGATCGACGTCCAGCGACAGCGGGCCGCCGCTGTCGCCCGAGCAGCTGTCGGTCACGTCGTCGCCGGCGCACAGCATGACCGCCTCGTCGATGCCGCCCAGCGGGGTGTAGTTCGCGTCGCACGTCCCGTCGGGCACCAGCGGCACGGACGCCGCTCGCAGCTGGGCCGGGTACCCGCCGCTCTCCATCTCCCCCCACCCGCTGACGACGAGCTGGGTGCCCGCCACGTTCCGGACGCCGCTCCACGTGCTGGGCTGCACGAGCGCCGCCGGTTGGACGTTCGGGGCCGGGAACGGAGCGAGCGGGGTCTCGAGCGTGAGCAGCGCCGCGTCGTAGGCGAAGGGGCTCGTCCGCCCATAGCTCGGATCGAAGGAGACCGCGCTCACGCGCCTGCGCTGCCCTGCGGCCTCGTCACCGAGATCGGAGGTCCCGACGAGCACGTCGAGCGCATCGGGGGAGGCGGCCTGACCGTTCTCGAAGATGCAGTGCGCGGCGGTGATGACGTGCAGGGCATCCCGGATGGTGCCGCCGCAGAAGGTGTTCGCGCCGTCGACGGCCGGCAGGCCGGCGCGGACGATCGCGGCCTGGAACGGCGCCTGGGTGATCGGGATGGTCGCGCCGCCGTGGACGCGGGCCTGGCGCTCGGCGGCGCCCGCCGTCGCGGGGACGAGCAGCGTGGCGAGGGCGAGGGCGAGCGTCAGCGCGAGCTTCACGTCCTTTCGTGTCGGCAGCTCCGGATTCCGGCGCGAGGTCGCGGGCGCCCGGACTGGACGGATGGCTCAAGGGAGCGGCCTGGGGCGCCGAAGGGGGTCAGGTGGACCCGAGCCGCCTGGCCCTCGTGCAGGGCATGCACGACACGCGTGTCACCCTGCAGCGCTGGAATCGGGCGCCGGGGCCCGTGGTGCGCGGCTGGACGCTCGGCGCGCTGGCCATCTCGCTCGGGCTGCTGGGCGCGGTGTGGCTGGTCGGGGCCCTCGTCGTCCCCGATCCGACGCGCCCGTTGCTGCCGGGGCTCAACGCCGACGCGGACGCCGAGGCCGTCGGCCGCGTGCTGCTGCGCAACTCGCTCGTCCTGGCCCTGCACGCGATGGCCTGCGTGGCCGGCTTCATCGCCGGCAGCTCGCTGCCCCAGCAGGCCGAGCAGCACAGGGGCTGGTACCGCGCGGTGCACGATCGCGCCGGCCCGCTGGCCATCGGGTTCGTCGTGCTGGCCACCGGCTTCTCGCTGGTGACCCAGGCCTACGCGCTCGGCCAGGGCGCCGCGACCCTCGCCGCCGCGCTCGGGATCTCCGAGCTCCTGCTCGTCATCACCCTGCTGCCCCACGCGCTGCCCGAGCTCGTCGCCCTGTTCCTGCCGCTCGCCGCCTGGACGATCGCCAGCCGCGGCGGCCGCTGGCACGAGCTGCTCGCCGCGACGCTCGTCACGACGCTGCTCGCCGCGCCGGTGCTGGTCCTGACGGCGTGCGTCGAGGTCTACCTCTGGCCGGAGCTCCTGCGCGCCGCGTCGCCGGTCGTGTAGCGCGGATCGGGCTGCTTCATTTTGTATAGTGATTGATCCGGGTATGCGACCCGGAAACCCGCTGCCCGACGAGGAGAACGCATGGCTGGCCAGATCACCGACGTCACCGACGACACCTTCCAGGCCGAGGTCATCGAGGCCGAGACCCCGGTGCTCGTGGACTTCTGGGCCCCGTGGTGCGGGCCGTGCCGCGTGGTGGCGCCGGTGCTCGAGGACATCGCCTCCGAGCGCGACGACGTGCGCATCGTCAAGCTCAACGTCGACGAGAACCAGGCTGACCGCGGCGACGTTCGAGGTCCTCTCGATCCCGACGCTCATCCTCTTCAAGCACGGCCAGGTGGCCAAGAAGGTCATCGGGGCCTACCCGAAGAAGCGCCTCGAGGCCGAGCTCGAGCCGGCGCTCGTCGCCTAGACGGCGACAGCCGCACCGCACTTCGCGCCGATCCTGCGTCGGCGCCGCATCGATCGACGCCCGCCGCGGCCTGACCCGGCGGGCGTCGTCGTACGTTGGCCGCCTCGTTCGTTCAAGGCAAGGAGGCGGAGATGGAGGATGCGCGCGTGCGCGAGGTCGTCGCGGCGATCCCGGAGGGCCGGTGGATGAGCTACGCGGACGTCGTGGCCGCCGCCGGCGGCAGCCCGGCGCAGGCGCGCGCACTCAACGGGCGGCTCACGCGCGGTGAGGTTCCGGGCGCCCATCGCGTCCTGAAGGCCGACGGCACCGTGGCCCCGACCGCGCTGGGCGACCCCGACGCGGTCCTGCGCCGCCTCAGGGCGGAGGGCGTGCCCTTCGAGGGCTCCCGAGCGGCGGCCGCGGCCCGCGTACGGCCGCCGGAGCGGAGGGCCGGTGACTAGGGCGTCAGGGGCGCGGAGGCGACCTGCGCGGCAGCGGCCTGGCGGCCCTCCTGGTTCGGCGTGTACACCGTGTGCTGCACGGTCACGGTGGCGCCGTGGTTGACGTAGGTGACGGTCTCGTGAGGGCCCTCGGGCACGGTCACCCGGGCGCCTGTGCCCTGCTCTCGCAGCTGCGTCGTGACCGGGTCGTGCGCCGGCGCGGTGCTGTCCCCGCTGTTGATGTCGGTCGCGTCGGTGTGCCCGTAGAGGAAGTTGATCGTGTTGCGGTTGGCCTGATCCACCTCCGTGGGCGTGCCGGCGTTGACCGGCGCCATCAGGTTCACGGTGCGCTCGTCGTGGGCGACCCCGAAGGCGTGCCCCATCTCGTGCTTGACGACGGACTCGTCGAAGTTGTTCGGGAACGCGTTGACGGCGAAGTCGTTGACGAAGAACGTCGGGTTGGCGCAGCACGGGTCGTTGAAGACGATGTGCCCGCTCGCGGTGTAGAACGAGAAGCTGGCCTGCCCGTAGAGCCCGTTGTTGCCCTGGTTCTGGTTGAAGGCGCGGATCTCCCGGTTGGCCGCGTTGCAGGCGACGTTGCGCACGAGCAGACGGTTGGCCACGTTCCACTGGTTGAGCTCGTTGAAGCCCGTCGCGAGGCCGGGGTTGTTGGCCAGCAGCGTGGCGTTGATGCAGTTCCCCACGTCGACATGGCGCTCGGTGCTCGTGTCGGACCAGTGCTGGATGACGCCGTTGCTGCGCGACACGTTGAACCCCGACGGATCGGTCTTGGTGATCCACACCGGCCCGAAGGTGTTGGCGTCGGCGCTGCCGTCGCCGTTGGTGTCGCTGCCCGCGCAGAACGGTCCCTGGAAGCCGGCGCTGTCGTCGCTGTAGTCGACCCACGCGCACGCCTGCGTCCGGTACTTCACCTGCGGCTGCAGGCTGATCTTGTCGGGGGCCTCGACGGTGGCGATCGGCCCCGTGTTCGGCGGGATGTCCCCGTAGGCGAGCGCGGGGTTGCTCTGCGCCCCGGCGGGCACGATCCGCTGGACCGAGCTCGTGTTGCCCGCGAAGACGGCCTTGAAGAAGTAGCGGCAGGCGCGGACCGAATGGCCGGCGAACGTGCTCGCGCAGCGCCCGTCGCGCGCGGCGAGCCCGATGCTGGTCACGCCCGTGTTGCTCGTCGTGTGGAACGCCGTCGGGTTGGCGGCGCTGATGGTGTTCGTCTGGACGTCGGCCTGGCGTATCGAGCACGCGCTCAGGAGCCCGACGGCCACCAGGGTCAGGACGGCGACGCCCAGACGGCGGCGCCTGGGACCGTCGAAGAACTGCATGCCTTCACCGCCTTCGGCTTCGGGTGGCCGATCCTACGCAGACCGAGACGCAGAAGGCCAGAGCGAGCGCCGGAAAGCCACGCCGCACGTACGCACGGTGCGCGAGCGAGGGGTCCGGAGCGGTGCCGGGCCGTCGCGCTAGCTGAGCTGCCCACGGACTTGGTGAACGGTTGAGGGGGTGTCCGGCCTCCGACGGAAGGTGCGGTCTGCGACGACAGACCCGCCGAAGGAGGCCGGACATGGAGGACGGTAGGTGCAAGCTCGGATTGCAGGGTCGCCTTGAGCTGGTGACGCTGATTGAGAACGGCGCGTCGTTGAGGGCGGCCGCGGCCGCCCTCGGCGTTGCGCCGGCGACGGCGCATCGGTGGTGGCATCGTTGGCGGGCGGCCACCCCACCGTCGCGGGTGTCACGGGCGTGTCTGCGCACGCGCTCGACGCGGCCGCGGTCGTGTCCGTGGGCGCTGAGCACCGACGAGGAGCAGGCGATCCTGCAGGCGCGGGCGCGCACAAACTGGGGGCCGATGCGTCTGACGTTCGTGACCGGTCGCCATCGCTCGACGATCTGGAAGGTCCTCAAGCGTCACGGCGTTTCGCGCCAGCGACGCACGGAGCGTCCGCAGACCAGCCGCCGCTATGAGTGGACCGAAGCCGGGGCTCTGCTGCACATCGACGCTTTCGAGCTGCCCAAGTTCGAGCGCCCCGGCCACTGGGCGCACGGCGATCGCGCTGAGCGTCACCGCACCCGCCGGGCCGGGAAGGTCAAGGTCATCGGCGTGATCGATGACCACACGCGCCTGGTCTACTGCGAAATCCACGGCGCCGAGACCGCTCAGACGGTCTCGGGCACGCTACGCCGCGCCGCCCGCTGGTTTGTCGAGCAGGGCTGCCAGCCGGTCCAGGCGGTCATGTCAGACAACGCGAAGTGCTACGCCACCAGCCACCAGTTCCGCGACACGCTCGCCGAGCTCGGCGCCCGCCACATCCTCATCCCGCCGCGCACACCACGCTGGAACGGCAAGATCGAACGCTTCTTCAGAACGCTGGACACCGAATGGGCCCACAGCCGCGTCTGGACCAGCAGCACCCAACGCGACCGCGCCCTGTCATCGTTCATCCGCTTCTACAACCGCCGCCGACCCCACTCAGCCTGCGGCGGCCGACCGCCCATCACCCGCGTTCGCTAAGTCCGCGGGCAGGACAGCTAGGCCGGCGCCACGCCGATCACCAGCTCGCGGCCCTCGATCGTGGCGGCGTGGCCGTTGGCGGCCCCGTCGAAGGCCACGCGCGTCGCGAGCGTCTCGCCGGCGAGGTACGGCTCGTGCGCGCGGGCCGCTTCCAGCAGCTCGTCGTCGCCGCCCAGCGTCAGCGCGATGCGGTCCTCGACGGCGAGCCCGGCGGCCTTGCGCGCGCTCTGGACGGCGTGGACGACCTCGCGGGCGAGTCCCTCGCGCCGCAGCTCGTCGGACAGCGCGAGCTCCAGCGCCACCGCGTGCGAGCCCTCGCGCTCCAGCTGGTAGCCCTCCAGCGGCGCCATGGCGAGCACGAGGTCGTCGGCGGTGAGGTTGTGGTCGTGGCCGTCGATGTGGATGCCGACCGTGCCGCCGCCGCGCAGCGTCGCCGCCACGTGCGCGGGATCGAGTGCCTCCACCGCCGCCGCGACCTGGGGCATCGCCCGGCCGAAGCGCGGGCCGAGCGTGCGGTAGTTGGGCTTGACCTCGTAGGAGCCGAGCTCGCCGGCCTCCTCGACGAAGCGCAGGTCCTTGACGTTGAGCTCGTCGCGCACGACGGAGGCCAGGCGCTCGATCGCAGCGCGCTCCTCGCCCACGGCGACGACCACCGCCTCGTGCAGCGGCTGGCGCAGCTTGACCTTGGCCTGCGCGCGCGCCGCCAGCCCAAGCCTCACGGTCTCGCGGGCCACGGTCATGGCGCGCTCCAGCGGGAGGTCGCGCTCGCCCGCCGCCGGCCAGTCGCGCAGGTGCACGCTCGGCTCGGAGGCGTCGAGGCCCTCGAAGATCTCGTCGGCGATGAACGGCGTGTACGGGGCGAGCAGCTCCGCCACGGTGACCAGGCACTGCGTGAGCGTCTCGAAGGCGGCGCGGTCACCCTCCCAGAAGCGCCGGCGCGAGCGCCGCACGTACCAGTTGGAGAGGTCGTCGACGAACGCCGCGATCGCGCGGCCGCCGGCGGTGGCGTCGTAGGCCTCGAGGCGATCGGTGACCTCCTCGACCGTCGCGGCAAGGCGCGAGAGCACCCACCGGTCCAGGTCGGTCTGCTCGCCGTCGCGCTCGGGCGTGTAGGTGCGCAGGAACGCGTACGTGTTCCACAGCTGGCGCAGGAACAGGCGCACGCCCTCGCCGACCGCCTCGAAGGAGAAGCGGTAGCCGTCCCACGGCTGCTTGGCCGTGAACAGGTACCAGCGGAACGCGTCGGCGCCGTACGCGTCGAGCACCGCCCACGGGTCGACGACGTTGCCCTTGGACTTGGACATCTTCTGGCCCTGCTCGTCGAGGAGCAGCCCGAGGCAGACGACGTGCTCGTAGGAGGAGCGGTCGAACAGCAGCGTCGAGATCGCCAGCAGCGAGTAGAACCAGCCGCGCGTCTGGTCGAGCGCCTCGCAGATGAACTGCGCGGGGAAGCGCGCCCGGAAGCGGTCGTCGTCCTCGAACGGCGCGTGCCACTGCGCGAAGGGCATCGCGCCGGAGTCGAACCAGACGTCGATGACCTCGGGCACCCGCGCCATCCGCCGCGAGCACTGCGGGCAGGGGAAGCCCACCTCGTCGACGTAGGGGCGATGGGGGTCCTCCAGGCGCACGCCCGACAGCTCCTCGAGCTCGTCGAAGGAGCCGACGACGTGCACGTGCCCGGCCTCGCAGCGCCACACCGGCAGCGGCGTGCCCCAGTAGCGCTCGCGCGAGAGCGCCCAGTCGACGTTGTTCTCGAGCCAGTCGCCGAAGCGCCCGTGCTTGATGTGCTCGGGATGCCAGTCGACCGTCTCGTTGGCGGCCAGCAGGCGGTCGCGCAGGCGCGACGTGGCGATGTACCACGAGGGCTTGGCGTAGTACAGCAGCGGCGTCCCGCAGCGCCAGCAGTGCGGGTAGGCGTGCTCGTAGGACTCCGCGCGCAGCAGGCGCCCGCGGCGGCGGAGGTCCTCGATGAGGTCGGGGTCGGCGTCCTTGACGTCGCGGCCGGCGTAGGGGCCCGATGCGCTCGTCGTAGGTGCCGTCGAGGCGCACCGGGTTGACCACGGCCAGCCCGTACTGCTGGCCGAGGCGGAAGTCGTCCTCGCCGAAGGCGATCGCGGTGTGCACCAGGCCCGTGCCGTCGTCGGCGGTGACGAAGTCGCCGAGCAGGACGGTGTGGCCGCGCTCGCCGTACGCGGCTCGACCCGATGAAGGGGAAGGGCGGCTCGTAGCGCACGCCGTCCAGCGCGGCGCCGCGGAAGCGGTCCAGCACCTCGGCGCCCTCGCCGACCACCTGCCCGAGCAGCGACTCGGCGACGACGACGGGCGCGTCGAGCTTGGAGGCCTTCGCCCGCACGTAGGTCAGCTCCGGGTCGACCGCGACCGCGGCGTTGGAGACCAGCGTCCAGGGCGTGGTCGTCCACACGAGCAGCTCGTCGCCGGCCTGCACCGGGCCGCCGTCCTCGGCGACCGGAAAGCGGACGTAGACGCTCGGGTCGACGACGTCGCGGTAGCCGAGCGCGACCTCGTGAGAGGACAGGGCCGTCCCGCAGCGCGGGCAGTAGGGCACGACCCGGTGGCCCTCGTAGAGCAGGTCCCTGGCCGCGATCTGCTTGAGCGCCCACCACACCGACTCGATGTAGTCGGCGTCCAGCGTGCGGTAGGCGCCGTCGAGGTCCAGCCAGAACCCGATGCGCTCGGTCAGCCGCGTTCCAGTCCTCGAGGAACTCGAAGACCGACTCGCGGCAGCGCTGGTTGAACTCGGCGATGCCGAACGCCTCGATCTCCGCCTTGCTCTTGATGCCGAGCTGCTTCTCGACGGCGATCTCGACCGGCAGCCCGTGGCAGTCCCAGCCGCCCTTGCGCTCGACGAGGTGCCCGCGCATCGTCTTGAAGCGCGGGAAGATGTCCTTGAACACGCGCGACAGCACGTGGTGGGCCGCCGGGGGCCCGTTGGCCGTCGGCGGGCCCTCGTAGAAGACCCACGGCTCGGCGCCCTGCCGGCGGCGCAGCGACTCCTGGAAGACGTCGCGCTCCCGCCAGCGCCGCAGGACCGCCTGCTCGAGGTCGGGGAACGACTGCTGAGGGTCGACGGCCATGCGGAGGCCGATTCTAGAAGCGGTGGTGCGGCTCGCTAGGCCGCGAGCTTGCGGCAGACCTCGGCCAGGAAGCGCTTCTCGTCGTCGTCGAGCACCGCGAAGGCCTGGCCGACCCGCGCGGTGTGCTCGGGGAACAGCGCCTCGACGAGATCGCGACCGGCGAGCGTGAGGGCGACGACGGCCGCGCGGCGGTCCTCGGGCAGCCGCGTGCGGCGCACGAAGCCGCGGGCCTCGAGCGTCGTGACCACCTCGGTCGCGTTGGCCTTCGACGTGCGCAGCCGCTGACGCAGGGATCGCAGCGGCAGCTCCCCGCCCGCGGTCGTCAGCACGACGAGCACGGAGAACCCCGAGGCGGACAGGCCCTCGCGCTCGAGGTCGGAGGAGAGCCTGCGCCGGACGCTGGACTCGGCGCGCAGCAGCGAGTCCAGGGCGCGGTGCGCCAGGGGATCGCCGGGCAGGAGGCTCATCGTGGGCCGGATCATGCTCCCTGGCCCGGACGGCTCACGCGCCGCCGGATGGGCCAGGCGCCGCCGGACCGCTCAGGCGCCCCCGACTGCCCGCAGCGCCACGCCGGCGCCGCGGCGCGCCCGCTCGGGCCCGCGGCCGTCGAGGTGCTCCACGAGCGCATCGCACGCGCCGATCGCCCGCGGGCCGAGGCGCCGCACCGTGCTCGCGCCCGTGTCCGGCAGCGCGCCACGGAAGTCGAAGACCCCGACGCGGTCGCCGCCCTGGCGCCGTGCAGCGAACACGAGGCGGCCGAGCGCGTCCAGCGACGCGCGGCGGCCGGTCAGCACGACGGCGCTGGGCGGCACCGCGCGCAGCGCCCGCTCGAGGCGGTCGGCGTCCGGGCACCCGCCCGCCGCCCCGATGGGCCGGGCGACGGCCAGCGTGAGCGTCCGCGCCCCGCGGCGCCGCAGCCCCAGCTCGAGCGCCTGGGCGTGCAGCGAGTCGACGTCGCACGGCGCGCTGGCGTCGAAGACGACCACGGCACCGGCACGGGTGGCGGCCGGCGCCGACCGCGTCTGGGCCGCCAGCCATCCGGTCGCCCAGCGCCAGGCGAAGGCGAGCTCGGCCGACAGCCCGTCGGCGTCGCCGCCGGCGTCCAGCGCCTCGACGCCGGGCAGGAGCACCTCGTCCACCGTGCGCTCGACGGAGCGCACGGCCAGGCTCTCCTCCAGGACCCGGTCGGCCGCGAGCTCGTCGAAGCGCGCGAAGGCCGTGCGCAGGCGGAAGCCGGTGGCCGGGCCCTCGCCCCGGTCGCGGGCCAGCGAGACGGCAGAGGCGACGTTGCCGGTCTCCTGGAAGGCGCTGCGCAGCGCCTCGACCTGGGCCACGTCGTACTGGCGATGGCCGCCGGCGGTGCGCCGCGGCTCGGGATAGCCGAAGCGCCGCTCCCAACTGCGCAGCGTGTTCGTGCTCACCCCGAGCATCGCTGCCGCGGCGTTCGTGCGGATGACACCCATGCGCCCTCAGGTATCGAGCCTGTGGGCCGCGGGCGCAAACCGCGCAACCGCCGGTGCAGGACGGGCGCCGGCTTGCGGCGGCAGGAAGCCGGCGCGGGGCGCCGACGGGGAGCTAGCGGCGGCTGCCGTCGGACAGCGTCACGACGGCGGCGCGCGGCGGGCCGCAGGGGCCGATCTTGGCCCAGAAGCGGATGCCGAACTCGCGCGTGGGGCGCAGCACGACCTTGTGCACCTCGCCCTCGCCGCGGGCGGCGTGCAGCAGCAGGTTCACGAGGCTCTCGGGACCGGCGCCCTCGCAGTCGGCCGGGACCAGCAGCTCGGTGACGTGGCGGTTGATCGCCTCGGTCTCGCCGACGCCGAGCGAGCGCTCGGCCAGCCGCGACACCGCGCAGACGGAGAGGGCGCTGTCGACGAGGAGAAACGGCGCGTCCGCGGCCGGCACGGCGTCGGCCGGCGCGGCGATGAGCAGCCCGAGGCTGCACCGGTCGCACACGCGGGTGGCCACGTCGGTGCCGCCCTGCTCGGGCACGTCGCCGCAGTGACCGCAGAACAGGACGTCGGGCTGGCGCTCCCCATAGCCGGGAAGCGCGACCAGCTGCGGGCGGCCGGCTCGACTCACGCGCCCACCCTACGCAACCGGGGCATGTCCACGTCGAGCGCCTCGGGGTCGGCGGGCAGGCTCACGCGGCCGTCCAGGAGGTGCAGCAGCTCCCGGTGGGCCTCGCCGGGCGACCCGGACAGGCGGCGCGCAGCGGTGCGCGTCTGGCCGCTGCGGCGGAAGAGCGTCGTCGGCAGCGGGCCGCCGGCCGAGCGGACGCCGTAGGCCCAGCGAGCGACGCGCTCGTCGGGGGCGTCGGCGCCGGCGATGACCACGACCTGCGGACCGAAGGCGTTGATGACGTCGGACAGGCCGGCGACGCCGCTGACGGGCAGCACCAGCACGCGCACGCCGGAGCGCACGCAGAACAGCTGCAGCGAACGCAGCGAGAGCGCGTCGAAGTCGAACTCGTCGCGCGTCGCGTCACCGACGAGGATGGCCGACGGCCGCAGCGGCGGCGGCGCGAGGCGCTGCGCGCGCACGAGCCAGTCGCTGGCCCACTGGGCCGAGAAGGCCCACGGCGCGCTGTCGAAGCCGTGGCGCTCGCCGATCTCGCTCAGCGAGGGCAGCAGCACCTCCTCGACCGAGCGCTCCACGGAGCGCAGCGCCAGCGCGGCCTCCATCGCGGCGTCGGCGCGGTCGAGCTCGTAGGAGCCGAGCGCGCCGACGAGGCTGCTGGTGTCGGCGCTCAGGGCTTCACGCGCGCGGGACACGGCCGAGGAGATCGAGAGGCCCTCCTGCAGGGCGTCGCGCAGCGCGGCGACCTCCCCGTGCGTGTACAGGCGGTGCTTGCCCGGCGAGCGCTGCGGCTTGGGGTAGCCGAAGCGGCGCTCCCAGGCGCGCAGCGTGTTCGGGCTGACGTTCAGGACGGCAGCGGCTTCTGAGGTCTTGAGTGTGCGCACGTGTGCTCCGGAGATCGGGAAGTGGACCAGTGGCCGTGAGGCGCCGTCCCCCATACTCCCCGTTTGCACAACATCGACACAAGAAGCTGTGCACTTGAGCCTGGACATGTGTACCCTTCGCGATCCGTTCCCCGCAGCGATCCAACTGGGAGGTCCAGATGTACTACGGCGGCCGCTAGGTCTTTCTGTTGGCCCCTTGAAGTAGGGGCTGTACCGTCCCGCGCGTGTCGACAGCGGACCATGCGACACCGCGGCCCAGGCTCGCCATCACGATTGCGAGCCTGCTCGTCGGCTTGGGGGTGGTTGGGTTCGCAGCGGCGAGCCCAACCCGACTCTTCTCGGGCCTGACGCTCCTCCTGGTCGCCAGCGCGACCGTCGCGGAGGTCATCTCCGCCCGCTACACGACGCGGGCCTCGATCTCGGGCGCGTTCCTCTGCGGCGTGCTCGCGATCGGCTTCCTCGGCCCGGCCGGCGCCTTCCTGGTGCCGGCCATCGCGATCCCGGTGGTCTGGCTGCTCGATCGCTACCGCTGGCGCGCGATGCTGATCAACGTCGCCGGCTCGGCGACGCCGACGCTGGCCGTCGCGTACGCCTTCGAGGCGCTTGCACCGGCGGAGGACTCGGTGGAGTTCTTCGTCGCGCTGGCCGTCGCCGGCGTGGTCGTCTTCGTGTCGAACGTGCTGATCGTCGTTGCGCTCATGGGGCTGCTCGACGGTGAGGTGGCCGAGCCTGCGCGCGCTGCTCGGCGTCGGCCCGTCGGTGGCGATCAACATCGCGGCCGACGACGTTCGTGGCGGAGATCTACTCGGACGTCGGCCTCTCGGCGCTCGCCTTCGTCCTGCTCCTGATCGTCGCCTTCACGTACATGCTGCGCCTGCTCGTCGAGGCCCGCGAGCGCACGCGGCAGTACGCCAGCCTCTCCTGGGGCGTGCTGAGCGGGCTGATCCGCACGCTCGACGAGCGCGACTCGCGTGCGGCCCGCCATTGCGCCGCCGTCGCCGCGTTCTCGCGCGACATCGCCAAGCACGTCGGCCTGTCCGAGCGCGAGCAGGAGCTCGCCCACACCGCCGGCCTGCTGCACGACATCGGAAAGTTCGCGCTGTCCGATCGCGTGATGGAGCGCGGCACGCACCTCGAGGAGTCCGACTGGCGGGGCATCCGCCGCCACCCCGAGATCGGCGCGGACCTGCTCAAGGACATCGGCGTGTACGGGCCGATCGCGGACATCATCCGCGCCCACCACGAGCGGCTGGACGGCCGCGGCTACCCGCGTGGCCTCGCGGGAGACGAGATCCCGCAGATCGCGAAGATCCTGGCCGTCGCCGAGGTCTACGACACGCTCACGGCGCCAGACACCTACCGCACGCCGATGAACTCCTTCGAGGCGCTCAACGAGCTGCGGCGCGTCGCCGGCAGCCAGCTGGAGCCGCGCTACGTGGACGCCCTCGCCGAGCTGCTCGCCGGTCGCGGCACCGACTACCGCCACGCCGACGAGGCCGACTTCGACCGCGAGCTCGACATGGAGCGCCGGATCACGGAGGCGACGACGGCGGGGCCGGCCTAGCGCCGCGCTCAGGCGCTCAGCGCACGAACTCCCGCACCTGCGGGTAGACCGTCGCGCTGTCCTTCACGCCCGAGTGCGACAGGCAGGAGGTCTGCGTGTTCGCCGCGCCCGACAGGATGGTGCTCGTGTCGGGGTTGATGACCTCGTCGCACGGCGACCACCAGGTGCCGTAGCGCGGCGTCGACGGGGTCTCGTCGCCGCTGTTCAGCGCGTTCAGGAACGACGAGCCGGGGCGCATCTCGAAGCACGACGTGTTCCAGAAGCAGAGGTTCGCCGTGCCCGTGCCGTGGTTGGGCCCGGCCAGCGAGACGAACTCGTCGACCTTCGGGCCGCCGCCGAGGTTCTTGACGTAGTAGCGCGTCGACAGGCCGCCCATCGAGTGCGAGATCAGGTCGAGCCGCGCCGCGCCGGTGGCGGTCAGCACGGAGTTGACCCTCGCCGCGAGCTGCTGGGCCGTGGTCGCGTTGGACTGGGCGGTGTTGTAGCTCCAGGTGTTGAGCTCGGCCGAGGTCCACCCGTCGGCCGCGAAGCGCCCGACGAGCGTGTTCCACGTCGACGCGCTCGAGTTCCAGCCGTGCACGAACAGGATCGGGTCGCGGGCCTGCGCGACCGCCGGGAGCGCGAGCGCGAGCACGCTCGCCGCTGCCGTGACCAGGACCGTGACCTTGCGCATGACCCTCTCCTCAGTCGTGGTCCGGGCTGGACCGCCCGGGCTCGGCCGACGCTATCCGCGCCGCAGGGCCAGGGGCAAGGGCGGGCGTGGTGGTCCACCTAGGATCACGCCCCATGGTCCGCCTCGCCGCCGCGCTCGTGTGCCTCGCGCTCGCCGGCTGCGGCGAGGACGACCCGCCGCTCGACGCGACGTGCACCGCGTCGCCCGAGGCGATCGTGCGCGCGCTGGACGGCGCGCCCGGCGAGGTCGCGCTGGCCTCGGGGACGCGGCTGTCGCAGTGCGTCTCGCGCGCCGCGACCGACGCCGAGCTGCAGTCGGTCGGCGTCGTGCTCACCGACGCCTCCGAGCTGCTGGCCCGGCGCGCGGAGGACGGCGACGGGCGCGCCGCGCTGCAGCTCGGCTACCTCGCCGGCGCTGTGCGCCGCGGCGCAGCGCAAACCGGCGGCGTGCACGCCGAGCTCGAGCGGCGCATCAGCCGGTCGGGCGCGTTCCTGGACGCCGGCGGGCCGCAGGTGGAGCAGGCGCTGGTGCGCGGCCTGCGGGCGGGCGAGGCGCGCGGGTGAAGCTCCGCCTGCACCACCACCACGACGGGGCGCGCGTGGCGTACCGCGAGGCGGGCACCGGGCCGGGGATCGTGCTGCTGCACTCCGAGCTGCTCACCCACCGCGAGTGGGAGCCCGTGGTCGAGCACCTCAGCGACCGCTTCCGGCTCGTGCTTCCCGACCTGCCGCTGCACGGCGACTCCGAGGACCGCCCGCGCCATCCCTACACGCTGGACTGGCTGGCCGAGGTGCTCGCCGCCTTCTGCCGCGAGACGGCCGGGCCGCGCCCGCTCGTCGGCGGCCACGGCCTCGGCGCCGAGGTGCTCCTGCGGGCGATCGAGCTCGGGCTGCTGGAGCCGAGCAAGCTCGTGCTGGCGCCCAACCGCCTGCACCGGCCGATGCCGCGCGCGCGGTCGGCCACCGCGCTGCGGGTCGCCGCGCGCGCGGCACGCGTCCCCGGGCTCGACCGCATGCTCTCGCACGGCGCGCGGCTGGCGTTCCGGCCCGACTACGGGATGCGGCTGTCCGCCCGCGAGGCGCCCGCCGCGCGCGACCTCGTGCGCCACGCCTTCGCCGACGTCGGCGGCAACGCCAACCTCTCGCGCGCGTGGGCGCGCTTCGCCCGCGACTACCCGCGCGCCGCGCGCCGCGAGCTGCTCGACGCCTACCCCGGGATGGACTTCCCCGTGCTCCTGCTGTGGGCCGACGAGGACCGTGTGCACCCGCTGCAGGGCGCCGAGGAGGCGCTCGACCTGCTGCCCGACGGGATGCTGCGCGTGCTGCCGGGCACGGGCTACCTCATCGCCTACGACGACGCGGTCGGCGTGGCCCGCGAGCTGGGCGCGTTCTGCGGCTGACCCACCGCGCCCGGCGCGTCGTAGGGTGCAGGCATGGCCAAGACCCTCTACGGCGGCGAGACGAAGAAGGCCGTCGACAACTTCCCCATCTCCGGCGAGCCGATCCCCGCCTCGGTGATCCACTGGCTCGGGCGCATCAAGGGCGCCGCCGCGCGCGCGAACGCCGACCTCGGCAAGCTCGACCCCAAGCTGGCGACCGCCATCGCCGAGGCCGCCGACGCCGTGGCGGCCGGTACGCATGACGACCAGTTCCCCATCGACGTCTTCCAGACCGGCTCGGGCACCTCGTCGCACACGAACGCCAACGAGGTCATCGCGGCGCTGGCCGGCGGCGGCACGCACCCCAACGACCACGTCAACATGGGGCAGTCGTCCAACGACGTCTTCCCCAGCGCGGTGCACCTGGCGGCGCTCGACGAGGCCACGAACACGCTGCTGCCCGCGCTGCTCAAGCTCGAGCGCTCGTTCGCCCGCCAGGCCAGGCGCCTGGACCGCTACGTCAAGGCCGGGCGCACGCACCTCATGGACGCCGTGCCGGTCACGCTCGGCCAGGAGTTCGCCGGCTACGCCGCGCAGATGCGCCTGGCCCGCGAGCGCATCGAGGCCGCGCTCGTGCACGTCGGGCAGATCCCGCTCGGCGGCACCGCGACGGGCACCGGCCTCAACACCCACCCGAAGTTCGCCGAGCGCGTGCGCAAGCTGCTCGTCCGCGAGTCCAGGCTCAAGCAGATCGCACCGCCGGCCGACCCGTTCGAGGCCCAGGCCAACCGCGACGCCCTCGTCGAGCTGTCGGGCGCGCTGAAGGTCGTCGCCGTCTCGCTGACCAAGATCGCCCAGGACATCGCGCTGATGGGCTCCGGCCCGCGCGCGGGCATCGGCGAGCTGTATCTGCCCGAGCTGCAGAAGGGCTCCTCGATCATGCCCGGCAAGGTCAACCCGGTGCTGCCCGAGGTCGTGCTGCAGGTCGGCGCGCAGGTGATCGGCAATGACACGGCGATCACGATCGGCGGCATGCAGGGCCAGTTCGAGCTGAACGTGCGCATCCCGCTCATCGCCCGCAACCTGCTCGGCTCGATCGCGCTGCTGGCCGCGACCGCCACCGCGTTCGCGGAGAAGTGCATCGACGGCATCGAGCCCAACAAGGAGGGCCTCAAGCGCTCGGCCGAGTCGACGCTCGCGGTGGCCACGGCCCTCAACGAGCACATCGGCTACGACAAGGGGACGGCAATCGTCAAGCAGGCGGCCGAGTCGGGCAGGACGCTGCGCGACGTCGCGATCGACGAGGGCGTGGACCCCGAGCTCTACGATCGCGTCATCGACCTGCAGCGCATCGCCCAGGGCAGCGCGGCGCAGGGCGTCAACGGCCGAACGCCCGCCTCACGGCGTCCGCGGCGGGCTTCGGGCGCCCAGCGTAGGTGAACAGGCCCTTCTGGTTGAGCCCCCGCTGCAGGACCAGCTGCGGCAGCAGCCGGCGGATGGAGCCGCCGTCGAAGGTCGGGGTCAGCGCGAAGTCCTGCAGGTTCCAGACCAGCATCCCGTCGAGCCATGGGTCGGCGCGGTAGGCGGCGATGTGCGCGCGCAGCAGCCGCGCCTGGTAGATGGCGCCGCCCGGCGCGGCGCTCGGGTTGCGCGGGCCGGCCTCGGCGCCGAACTCGGTGACGGCCACGACCTTGTCGCCGAAGCGGGCGTGCAGGCCCGTGAGGAAGCGGGCGACACGGGCGCGCGTCGCGCCCGCCGTCGCCCCGGGGCGCGCGTACCAGCCCTCGTAGTTGGTCGCGCCGACGGCGTCGACGTGGCGCCACAGCTCGCCCGGCCGGTCTGGCAGGTGCGTGCCCCAGACGTCGAGCGCGACCGGGCGGCCCGGGTCCAGCCGCCGGGCCAGGCGCGCGGCGGCGGCGACGTAGGCGGCCTGCCCGCCGGCGTGGCCGTTGCCCGCCACCTCGTTGGCGAGGTTCCAGGTGAGCACGGACGGATGCGCTCGGAGCTGCAGCACGCTCAGGCGCACGCGCCGCACGGCCCGCAGGCGCCGCTTCTGCGTCGTCGAGGTCCACGCGCCGGGCGCGTCGACGGGGCCGACGCCCTGCCACACCAG
The DNA here is from genome assembly GCA_963840185.1 of uncultured Actinomycetes bacterium. Lineage (GTDB taxonomy): Bacteria > Actinomycetota > Thermoleophilia > Solirubrobacterales > Solirubrobacteraceae > JAOPZW01. The sequence goes on from CAWIXY010000008.1 coordinate 161,979, forward strand.
GATCCCCGCGCGGTCCAGGCGCTCGAGCAGCGCCGGGGCGAGCGGGTGCTGGGCGCGCGTCGCGTTGGCGCCGATGGCCCGCAGCCTCGACACGACCGCGTCGAGGTCGCGGCCGCGCAGCGCGTCACCGCGGCCGCGCGCGTCCTCGTGGATCGACGCGCCACGCAGCACGAGGCGCCTGCCGTTGAGCCGCAGGCGCCCGCCGGCCCAGCGCAGCTCGCGCAGGCCGACGCGCTGCGTGTACCCAGCCTCGCCCGCGACCCGCAGGCGCAGCGTGACGAGTCGCGGGTGGGCGGGCGACCACAGCGGCGGGCGGGCGAGGCGCACGCTCGCGCGTACCCACGCCGCCCGCCCGGGGGCGAGCCGCACGGCGGGGAAGCGCAGCGCCCTCGCGCCGAGCCGGCCGTCCACCACGACCGGGCGCGCCGCGGCGGCGCGGTTGCGCACGCGAGCCGTGACCGTGACGAGCGCGTCGCCGCGGCCGCCGAGGCGGGTGACGACGCCCGGCGCGTCGAGCTCGGCCGCGCCGAGCCTGCGCACGGTGACCTCGCGGTTGATCCCACCGAAGTTGAACCAGGAGCGGTGCCAGGCGTCGGCCTTCATCGCGTCGGGCGAGCGCCAGTCGGCGCGCACGACGAGCACGTGCCGGCCTGGCGCCAGGCGCACACGGGCCTCGAAGGGCAGGTAAGCGCCGGTGTGACGGGTCGACCTCGCGGCCGTCGACCCACACGCGTGCGCGGTGGTGGACGGACTCGAAGCGCAGCGCATGGTCGCCCCCGCGGCTGACCGTGAAGGTCGTGCGCCACCAGGCGACGGCACCGGCGTAGCTGCGCGCGGCGCGTGCGCCGGTGACATGCCTCGCGTTCGGGGAGTGCGGGACGCGGACCGTGGTCCCGGCAAAGCGCCCCCGCGGCCAGCCGCGTGTGATGCCCTGCCCCGTGCGGTCGGCGCGCACGGTCCAGGCGCCGGCGAGCGCCACGCGGCCGTCAGGACCGCCCAGCGCCATCGGCGCGCGCGCCGCTGGCGCGCCGGCCGGCGCGGGGGCACCGGACGCCTCGGCACCGAGGCGTGCACCGACGACGAAGGCCAGCAGCGAGAGCACGGCTGCGAGCGTGGCGAGGCGGGTGGGGCTCACACCAGGTCAACGGCCCGGCGCGCGGCAGGGTTGCACGATCCGCCGCCGGTCTAATCCAGGATCGCCACGACGCGCGCCGGGCCGGCGCTCCCGCCCACGATGCGCAGCGGGAAGCAGCTCACGCGAAAGCCGGTGGCCGGCAGCTCGGCGAGGTTGCACAGCCGCTCGATCTGCGAGTACGCCAGGCCGCACTGGTGGGCGGCCCAGAACACGCCGGGCTCGCCTCGGGCGACGGCCTCCTGAGCTTGCAGGTGCAGCGGTGCGTCCCAGCCCCAGGCGTCGATGCCCATGACGCGCACGCCGCGTTCGTAGAGCCAGCGCGTCGCCTCGGCGCTGACGCCGCAGCCGCGGGCCACGTAGTCAGGCTCGGCCAGGAAGGCGTCGCGGCCGGTGCGCACCAGGACGATGTCCAGCGGCGCCAGGTCATGTCCGACGCGCGCGAGCTCGGCCCGCACCTCGTCCGCGGTGACCGGGTCGCCGTCGGCCTTGTGCGTCATGTCGAGCACGACGCCCGGAGCGAAGAACCACGCGAGCGGCAGCTCGTCGATGCCCTGCGCGCGCTCGCCCCCGATCATCGAGTTGTAGTGCCGGGGCGCGTCGACGTGCGTCGAGTTGTGCGTGCCGAAGCGCGTGAACGTCTCGGTCGCCCAGCCCTCGCCGTCGCGCAGCAGCGCGGACGGCACGCCCAGCATCCCCTCGATCGCCTGCGCACCCTCCGCGTGCGTCTGGACCTCGAGGTCGGTGCGCAGCACGTCGGGCAGCTCGGGCGGGCTCGCGACGATCGGGGCGGAGAGGTCGACCATCCGGGCGCTCGCGGGCACGGGTCGAGCGTAGTCGCTTAGAGTCGGCGCGTGAGCCGGGTCCTGGTGCTGGGAGCGTGCCTGGTGATGGCGCTGCCGGCGACAGCGTCGGCGCGTCCCGCGTGGCTGCGCAGCGCCGAGATCCTGGTGCCGGGCGACCCGTCCAACCAGGACTGCCGGACCGCCGTCTGCGCCCACAACGAGAACACGGACCTCATTCGCTGGCGCGGTGCGATCTGGTTCGTGCACCGCACGGCGGGCAGCCAGCTGCTGGGGCCCAACAGCTCGCTGCGCGTGTCGCGCTCGGCCGACGGTGGTCGCAGCTTCCGCCTGCAGGCGGTGATCCCTGCGCCGACCGACCGCGATATCCGCGATCCGCACTTCTACGTCGTCGGGCGGCGCCTCTACATCAAGGCGATCACGCGCCTGCCGGGCTTCGCGCTGCGCGACATGGACGCCGGGTCGATCTCCGTGGACCTGCACTCGAACGACGGCCGGCGCTGGACGCGGCCGCGTCCGATCGGCCCCGTGCGCTGGGGGTTCTGGCGTGTCGTGCGCAAGGCGGGCACCTACTACTCGGCCGCCTACGAGGACGGCGACCTGCGCGTCCGGCTGTACCGCTCGTCCGACGGGACCGCCTGGAGGCCAGGGCCCGAGATCTACGGCGTCGCCGCCGACACGCCGCTGGAGACCGAGCTGATCTTCACGCCGTCGGGACGCCGGATGCTCGCGCTGGTGCGCATGGACGGCAACGACTTCGAGCTCTTCGGCCAGCGCGGGCGGCTGCGCACGAAGGTGTGCTGGTCGCGCACGCCCTTCCGGCGGTTCTCGTGCAGGGCCGAGCTGCGAGGGGTGCGACTGGACGGGCCGGTGGCGTTCCGCTGGAACGGCCGCCTGTTCGTGATCGCGCGCAAGCACCTGCGGGGCGCCGGCATCCGCAAGCGCACGGCGCTCTACGAGATCACCGGGGACCTCGAGGACGGTCCGATCGGCATCGTCGAGCACGGCGAGCTGCCCAGCGCCGGCGACACGTCCTACGCCGGCGTCGCGCGGATCCGCGGCTCGCGCTTCGTGACCACCTGGTACTCGAGCCCGCCCGCGGAGGACCCCAGCTGGCTCGTGGGCTTCGGCGGGCGCACCGACATCTGGAAGGCCGAGCTCGACCTGTCGCGCCTGCGCCGCTGAGTGCGCAGGGGGCCTTGGAGAACGGATCAGGGGGTCGGTTCGGGGTGCTTCACCGATGTCAGGGGGTCCGCGCGGCGGCAGGCTTGGCCCATGTTCGAGTTCACGCCTCAGCCCCACACCCCCCGCGAGCTGGCCCGCCGCGAGAACGACGGCGTCCATGTCGCACTGCTCTGGCATCCGTCGGAGGACGCGGTGACGGTCACGGTCGCCGACGCGCGCTCGGGCGAGTGCTTCGAGCTGCCGGTCGAGCGCCGGCGCGCGCTGCACGCCTTCCACCACCCCTTCGCGTACGCAGCCTGACCGCCGCGGACTCGTGGCGGGAGCCACGTCGGCGATGATCGGCGGGATGCCGCGCCGAGCCGCCGCCCTGACGCTCGCCACCGCGCTGGGCGTCGTCGCCGCTCCCGCCGGTGCGGTCGTCGGCGGGACCCCCGCGCGGCCCTCTGCCTCGCCGTGGTTCGCCGAGCTGCCCTTCTGCGGGGGCGCGCTGATCGCCCCCGACCGCGTCGCCACCGCAGCGCACTGCGTCGCCGGCCTGCCGCTGCGCGAGCTGCCGGGGATCACCTTCGGCAGCGGTGCCTCGCGGGCCGCGCGGGCCATCGCGGTGCACCCCCGCTACGTGCGCCGCGCGCTCGACGGGACCGACAACCGCCAGGCGCCCGCCGACGACGTCGCGCTGGTGCTGCTCGACGCGCCCGTCACCGACCTCGCACCGCTGACCCTGCGCGCCGCGGGCCCGGCGCGCGGCCGGCGCGGCCTGCTGCTCGGCGCCGGCCAGAAGCGCGTGCCGCGGGCCACCGCGGCCGCCAACTACGAGCGCCTGCGCAAGGCGACGCTGACCATCATCTCCGACGGCGCCTGCGGCGCCTTCTACCGCCGGCGGGGCGGCTCGGCGCTGCGCTCTGCCCTGCGCCCGAGCTCGATGCTGTGCGCGACGGACCCCGACGGCCGCGTGCCGTTCCGCTCGGCGTGCACGGGCGACAGCGGGGGGCCGCTCGTGGTGGGCTCGACGCTGGCGGGCATCGTGAGCTGGGGCCTGCGCTGCGGTGGCGACCACGACCCGACCGTGTTCACCGATCCGGCGGCCCACCGCGCCTTCCTCACCGCGCCCTCCCCGGCCGTGGCGCCGGTCAGCTCCGGCGAGCCCGCGGTCATCGGCGGCGAGGCCAGGGTCGGGGCGACGCTGACCTGCGCCTCCCCGCCATGGATCACCGCAACCCGCGCGGCTCACGTTCTCCTTCGACTCCTACCGCTTCGGGCAGGGCCGCAGGAACCGCCAGCAGGGGCCGCGGCCGACCTACGTCGTCAGCCCCGGCGATCGCGCGCGCTCGATCTCGTGCGTCGCCACCGGCGAGACCGCTGGGGGCTTCGAGGCGACCAAGCCTTCGGCAGCGCTGCGCATCATCGGCTGATGGTGTGGCTCAACGAGCCGCCCGCATGGGCCGAGCAGGACGGCGCGCTGCACGTCACGACCGCGCCCGACACCGACTTCTGGCGGACCACCCACGACGGCTTCGTCCGCGACACGGGTCACTTCCGCCATACCGAGCCCGACCGGCTGCCTGAGCGGCTGAGGCTCAGGCGACGCGCCGCAGCGTCGGCGCTCGGCCGGTGAGCGCCAGCGCGCTCTCAGCGGCCGCGACGCCGCTGGCCCACGCGACCTCGGAGAGCAGACCCGGCCTGGCGACCATGTCGCCGGCGAGGAAGACGCCGTCGCCGCGGTCGATCGCCGGGCGGTCGTGCCACGTCTGCCCGGGGAGATCGAGTGCTCCGGTGCGCCCGTCCATCACCAGACGCCGCTGCCAGGTCTGTCGCTCGGCGCGCTCCGGCAGGGCGAGGTCGAGCAGGCGCTCCAGTCGGGCGGCCGCGGCGTCCGCGGACTCTCCGGGACGGACGGGCATCTGCGCCTGGACGAGCTCCTCGCCGTCCGGCGCGAGCGAGGGGTCCGGCGCGCTGAAGCGCTCGATCCAGCCGGCCTCGTCGAGGTCGGCGACGACGAACGGGTCGCCGCGGCGGGTGCGCAGGCCGAGGTCGAGGCAGACGGTGTGACCGCTCTGCCAGGCCAGCGTGTCGTCTCCGAGCAGGCGACGCGCGTCGGCGAGCTCGGTCGCGACGATCACGGGCCGCTCGGGCAGCGCCTCGACGCGGTGGCCGGTTTCGATCGCGACGCCGAGCGCGCGGGCGCGCTGCTCGAGCGTCGTCACGACCGACGTCCACCCGCCGATGATGTAGCGCGCGACGGGCGGTGGGTTGAGGAGTGCGCGCACCGTGCGCGGCCACACGAACGCAGCGGACAGCTCACCGGGGTCGTGGTAGAAGGTGTACACGCCGGCGGCGGCGCAGAGCATGGCCGCGGTGCGAGTCATCGGCGTGATCGCGAACCCAGTCGCGGAACGCGCGGTCGACGGGCGCGTCGCGCCCGCGGAGGCGCAGGACCGTCGGGATCGCGGCGAGCGGCGGAGTGCGGCGGATGGCGCCCTCCCAGCGGACGCGGATGCCGCCGAGCGGGGTGTTGGCCGCCGGCGGGAGCAGCTTGTGGTCGCGCAGCCACGCCCACAGCGGCCCGTCCTTGTAGAGGACGTGAGGGCCGAGGTTCGCCTTGTACGGACCGTCGGTGCTGCGGGCCCGGCCACCGACCTCCTGGTGGGCCTCGAGCACACGCACGCACGCACCGGCCTCGGCGGCCGTGATCGCCGCGGTGAGGCCTGCCAGCCCGCCGCCGACCACCGTGATCTGCTCCATCGCGTCTCGCCTCCTCGCGTCGTGACACGGTGGACCGTAGGGACGGACTGGCCCGACGTACAGTTCCAGTTGTGGCATATGAGGAAGGTCCAGTTGCCGGCGTCCTCGTCGCTGTCGACCCGGACGACGGGCGGCCGCTGCACGAGCAGCTCGAGCAGGCGCTTCGGGCGGCGATCCGGTCAGGCCGGCTGGCCGCGGGCTCGGCGCTGCCGTCGACGCGCGGCCTGAGCGCTCAGCTCGGGATCTCGCGAGGCGTCGTCTCGGCGGCCTACGGGCAGCTGGCGGCCGAGGGCTACGTCGTGACGCGCCAGGGCGCGCCGGTGCGGGTGAGCGACGCGATCCGCGGCGCGCCGGTCCGCCCGTCGGCGCGCTCGCTTGCGACGCGGTTCGCCTACGACCTGCGGCCGGGCCCGGACGTGGCCGGCTTCCCGCGCGACGGGTGGCAACGCTCCCTGCGCGATGCATGGAGGCGCGCGCCCGCTGCGAGGCTCGGCGATCTCGATCCGCGCGGCGTGCCCGAGCTGCGCGACGCGCTGGCCGCGTACCTGGACCGGGTCCGCGGGACGGCCGCCGACCCCGAGCTCCTGGTCGTCTGCGCCGGCTTCGCGCAGGGGCTGTCCCTCACCTGCCGCTGGCTGCGCAGCCACGGCGTCGAGCGGATCGCGGTGGAGGACCCGGGCTGGCACGAGCACCGCCTGATCGCCGAGCAGGCGGGCCTCGGCGTCGTGCCGATCCCGGTCGACGACGCCGGCCTCGATGTCGCGGCGCTGGACGCGGCTGACGCAGCAGCCGTCGTGGTCACGCCGGCCCACCACTTCCCGACCGGCGCCGTGCTGGCCCCCGAGCGGCGCGCCGCCCTGCTGGAGTGGGCGGAACGCCACGACCGTCTCATCATCGAGGACGACTACGACACGGAGCTGCGCTTCGACGGCGTGGCCGTCGGCGCCCTGCAGGGCCTCGCGCCCGAGCGCGTGCTCCACATCGGGTCGGCCAGCAAGCGGCTTGCACCCGGGCTGCGGCTGGGATGGATGCTGCTGCCCTCCTGGCTGACCTGGCCGCTGGTGTCCGCCAAGTCCATCGAGGACCGCGGGACCGAGGTGCTCGGCCAGCTCGCGCTGGCGGACTTCATGGCACGCGGTGAGCTCGACCGGCACCTGCGGCGGATGCGCCTGCGCTACGCGCAGCGGCGGCGCACGCTGTTGGCGACGATGCGCGACCTGATGCCCGCTGCGCGCCCGCGCGAAGACCCGGCAGGCGTGTTCGAGGTGCTCGAGTTGCCGGCAGAGGTGGATGAACCAAGCCTCCTCGCCGCCGCGGCGCGGCGTAGCGTCGGCCTCGAGGGGCTCTCGTGGCACCGCTCGGGCGAGAGCAAGGCGGGCGGCCTGTTGGCAGGATACGCCGGCCTGCCGGAGCCGGCGATCGTGCAGGCCGTGCGCCTGCTTGCCGAGGCCGTCGATGAGGTGGTCTCGGCGTAGGTTGGTCATCCAAGCGATGAGTTCCGCCGGTCACGCCAGTCTTCAGGACATGACTGATTCCACGCAGGACCGCACCAGCGTCTCCGACATCGGCGTCGCGATGTTCACGGTCGCCGACCAGGACGCAGCGCTCGCCTTCTACACGCAGAAGCTGGGCTTCGAGGTGCGCGCCGACATCCGCTTCGGCGAGAACGACGAGATGCGGTGGCTCGAGGTCGCACCGCCCGGCTCTCGTGCCCGCCTGGCCCTCAACCCACCGATGCGCGACGAGCCCGGCGGCAGCGCGATCGGCGTCGAGACGCCGGACGTCCTCGGCGAGCACGCACGGCTGAAGGCCATCAGCGGCATCGACGTCGACCAAGAGCCGATGCGCTCGCCCGGGGCCCCGGTGATGTTCTCCGTCCGCGATCCGGACGGCAACCACATCTGGGTCGTCGAGACACCGCCGGCCCAGTAGGCCCCACGCGCGTGGCCCGCCCGAGATGGGGCGGGCCGCGCAGGCTCGGGACTCGACACAATGCCCGCGTGGACAGCCACGAGCCGGACTTCATCGTCGTCGGCGACAAGGTTGCCCTGGGACCGCTCCGGCGCGACCTCGCGGCCGATTACGCGCGCTGGATGAACGAGCCCAAGGTCCGGTGCGGCCTCAACGAGATGGGCATCGCCACGCCGCAGAGCCAGGAGAAATGGGTCGAGGACAACCTCGAGCGGGGTGCGAAGAGCGAGCCCGAGGTGGTCGAGTTCACGATCTACGACCGCAAGGACTCCGCGCCGGTCGGGACGGCGGGGCTGCTCGGGATCCTCCACGCCCACGGGAACGCCGAGTTCGCCATCGTTCTCGGCGAGCGCCGCGGCCAGGGCCTCGGCACCGAGGCCACCCGCCTCGTGCTCGACTTCGCGTTCCACGTGCTGCAGCTGCGCAACGTGCTGCTCGAGACGCTGGAGTGGAACGCGGCCGGGCTGGCGGCCTACGAGCGCGCGGGCTTTCGCCGCATCGGCGTGCGCCGCGGCGCACGGATCAGCCGCGGGCAACCCACCGACGTCGTGCTGATGGACGCCGTCCCGCAGGACTTCGGCGCGTCGGTGCTGCGCTGAGCAAGCAGCACCCGCAAGGGACGACAATGCATCGCCTGATCTCGTTCCATCGTCCATGTCACAGACCCAGCCGCTATCCGGTCCTTGCTAGTGCACCACCGATCACGCCATCCAGCGAGACTCGGGATCACACGAGTTCCTGAACGCCACGAACGAAAGGCCGGCCCATGAGTCCTGCCACGTCCACGCCTGACACGATCGTCCTGGTCCACGGCTTCTGGGTCACACCCCGCAGCTGGGAGCACTGGATCGAGCGCTACGAGGGCAAGGGGCTGCGCGTGATCGCCCCCGCCTACCCCGGGTTCGAGGTCGAGGTCGAGGCGCTGAACGCCGACCCCACGCCGATCGAGCGCGTGACGGTCCCGGCGATCATCGAGCGCCTCGAGGCGATCGTCGGCGAGCTCGAATCGCCTCCGATCATCATCGGCCACTCCGCCGGCGGCGTGTTCACCCAGATCCTGCTCGACCACGGCTTCGGCGCCGCCGGCGTGGCGATCAACTCGGCGCCGACCGAGGGGGTCAAGCGCATCCCGCTGTCGCAGGTGCGCGCCAGCTTCCCGGTGCTCAAGAACCCGGCGAACCGCCACAGGGCCGTCGGCCTCACCTTCGAGCAGTGGAACTACACGTTCACCAACGGCTTCCCCGAGGACGAGGCGCGGCGGCTGTACGAGCGCTACCACATCCCCGCGTCCGGAGAGATCTTCTGGGGCAGCGCGCTCGCGAACATCCACCCCGGCAGGGACGAGACCTGGGTCAACTACGACAACGAGGGGCGCGCGCCGCTGCTGTTCATCTCCGGCAGCGCCGACCACCTGATGCCGCCGTCGATCCAGCGCTCGAACGCCAAGCACTGGAACGACAACGTCATCACCGAGGTCAAGGAGTTCGAGGGGCCGCATCTGCTGCCCGCGTGGCCGGGCTGGGAGAAGGTCGCCGACTCCGCGCTCGACTGGGCGCTCGAGCACGCGGCGCTGCCGAGCACGCGGTGAGAGGCGTCCGGCTCACCCACAGCGGCGGGCCGACCGTCCTGATCGAGGTCGAAAAGGGTGGCGCCTGCTGACCGACCCGACGAGCGTGCGGCCGACGAGGCCACAGCTCGGAAGGTGCTCTGAATGAGTGATCCGACCGGCAGCGCCGGGCGCGGTCGCCTCGCGGAGGTGCTGGCGACGCGCGGCGGTCGGGCGGAGCCCGAGGCGCCCTTCGTGATCGAGCATCGCGAGGCGCTGATCTACATGCTGTGCCAGGCCGCCGAGCTCGAGCACGGGATCATGTGCCAGTACCTGTTCGCGGCGTTCTCGCTCAAGCAGCGCGCCGACGAGGGGCTCACGCCCGAGGAGCTCGACGCCGTCACCCGCTGGCGGCGCACGATCGCCCACGTCGCCACCGAGGAGATGCTGCACCTCGCGCTCGTGCAGAACGTGCTCTCCGCGATCGGCGCGGCGCCGCACCTGACCCGGCCCAACCTGCCGGCGCCCGCGCGCCACTATCCCGCGGGAGTGACCCTGACACTGGTGCCCTTCGGCGAGCCGGCCCTCCAGCACTTCATGTTCCTCGAGCGCCCGGAGGGCATGGCGCTCGAAGGGGCCAAGGGCATCGACGCGCCCGTGCACGAGGCGCTGCCCCTGATGGCCGAAGGCGACATCGTCCCCCAGCTGCAGGACTTCGCCACCGTCAGCCACCTCTATCGCTCGATCGAGCAAGGTCTGGCGCACCTCGCTGACAAGTTCGGCGAGCGCCACCTGTTCGTCGGGCCACCACGCGCACAGGCCACGAGCACGGACTTCCGCTGGCCCGAGCTCGTGGCCGTGACCGACCTCGCGTCGGCCCAGCGCGCGCTCGACACGATCCTCGAGCAGGGCGAGGGGGCGCGCGGGCACTGGGAGACGGCCCACTTCGGCCAGTTCGTTCAGATCCTCGAGGAGTACCGCCGGATGCTCTCGGCGAACGCGGCGTTCGACCCGGTCCGGCCCGTGATGTTCGCGACCGTGCGTCGTGGCGAGCACGACGACTCGATCCCCCTCATCGGCGATCGCGTGACGTCCCGCTGCACGGATCTCTTCAACGTCAGCTACGAGATCCTCCTGCAGATCCTGGAGCGGTACTTCGCGCACACCGAGGAGACCGACGCGCAGCTCGGGACGCTGGCGAACGCCGCCGTCACGCTGATGAGCACCGTGCTCAGGCCGCTCGGCGACCTGATCACGACGCTGCCGGTCGGGCCGGAGCACCCGGGACGCAACGCCGGGCCGAGCTTCGAGCTCTTCTACGAGGACGACGACCTCCTGCCCCATCGGGAATCCGCCTGGGCGCTGCTCGAGGAGCGCGTGCGCGACGCCTCGACCTTCTGCGACGCCGTCATCAAGAACTCGCCGGAGCAGGTCGCGACCGCGCTCGGACCGGCTCAGGGCGCGCTGACCGCCGTGGCCGACTCGCTTGCTGCGCATTTCGGCGACTGGGGCGCCGCCAGTCGCTTTACGACCGGCCATGGGGCAAACTCCCCCCGAGTGCCGGGACCAGACGAGCCAATCGGCTTCGAGCAGCACATCAAGCCCCTGTTCCGCGAGCGCGACCGCGACTCGATGCGTTTCACCTTCGATCTCTGGTCCCTCGAGGACGTCTCGACGCACGCCGACGCCATCCTGCATCGTCTCGACGCCGGCACGATGCCGTGCGACGAAGCATGGCCCGCCGAGCGTGTCGCCGTCTTCCGCCGCTGGACCGACGCCGGCAAGCCCGCATAGGTCGGTACCCCGCTCAGAGGTTCATCGCGATGTACTTCGTCTCCAGGTACTCCTGGATGCCCTCCGGGCCGCCCTCGCGGCCGAAGCCGGAGTGCTTGACGCCGCCGAACGGCGCGCCCGCGTTGGAGACCATCCCCTGGTTGAGGCCGACCATGCCGGTCTCGAGGCCCTCGATGACGCGGAACGCGCGCCTGATGTCGCTCGTGTAGACGTAGGCGACGAGGCCGAAGCGCGTGGCGTTGGCCGCTGCGATCGCCTCGTCCTCGCTCGCGAAGCCGCGCACCGGCGCGACGGGGCCGAAGATCTCCTCCTCCAGCAGGCGCGCCTCGCCCGGGACGTCGCTGAGGACGGTCGGCTTGTAGAAGTAGCCGCGACCGTCGACGCGCTCGCCGCCCACGAGCACGCGCGCGCCCTTGCCGACGGCGTCGTCGACCAGCTCGGCGACCTTCGAGCGCTGGGCGTCGTCGATCAGCGGGCCGACCTTCACGTCGGGCTCGGTGCCGCGGCCGATCTTCAGCGCGCCCATGCGCTGGGCCAGGCGGTCGGCGAAGTCGCCCGCGACCGCCTCGTGGACGTGGAAGCGGTTGGCCGATGTGCACGCCTCGCCGATGTTGCGCATCTTCGCCAGCAGCGCGCCCTCGACGGCCTCGTCGAGGTCGGCGTCCTCGAAGATCAGGAACGGCGCGTTGCCGCCCAGCTCCATCGACACGCGCAGCACCTGCTCGGCCGACTGCTCGATGAGCTTCTGGCCCACCTCGGTCGACCCGGTGAAGGACAGCTTGCGCGTGCGCGGGTCGCGGATGAGCGGCTCCATGACCGACCCCGACGAGCGCGCGGTGATCACGTTGAGGACGCCGCCGGGCAGGCCGGCCTCCTCGAGGATCGAGGTCATGGCCAGCATCGACAGGGGCGTCTGCTTGGCGGGCTTGACCACCATCGTGCAGCCGGCGGCGATCGCCGGGCCGACCTTGCGCGTGCCCATGGCCAGCGGGAAGTTCCACGGCGTGATGAAGACGCACGGGCCGACTGGCTGCTGCATGGTCAGCACGCGGCCCTTGCCGTTCTCGTTGACCTGGAAGCGGCCGTTGATGCGCACGGCTTCCTCCGCGTACCACCTGAAGAACGCCGCGGCGTACGCGATCTCGGCCTGCGACTCGGCCAGCGGCTTGCCCATCTCGAGCGTCATGAGCAGGGCCAGGTCGTCCTGGCGCTCCATGATCAGGTCGTAGGCGCGGCGCAGGACGTCGCCACGCTCGCGCGGCGCGGTGTCGCGCCACTCGGGGAAGGTCTCGTGCGCGGCGCCCAGCGCCGCCTTCGCGTCGTCGACGGTTGCGTCGGCGACGTCGGCGAGGGTCTCACCGGTCGCGGGATCCTCGACCGCGATCGTCCCGCCCTCGCCCGCGTCACGCCACGTGCCTGCGATGTACAGCTGGGTCGGGACGCCGCCGACGACGGCCTGCTCTGCTGTCTGCGTGCTCATCGCCCGAGCGTATCGCTCAGGTCGCGACCGTCTCGACCCCGAGCTCGCTGATCGCCACGTCCAGCGAGTAGTCGATCGGGACCACGATGAGCGATGGGACGTCGAGGCCCAGCGCGTGGCGCAGGTGGCGCCCGAAGTCCTCGGTCTGCTCGCAGCGGAAGGCGGCCATCCCGAACGCCTCGCCCAGCCGCACGAAGTCCGGGTTCGTGAAGTCGGTGCCGAAGTGCTCGCCGAACTTGTTGTCCTGCTTCCACACGATCGAGCCGAACTGGCGGTTCTCCCAGATGACGTTCACGATCGGCGTCTTGAGCCGGACGGCCGTCTCGAGCTCCTGCACGTTCATGAGGAAGCCGCCGTCGCCGTTGACCGTGACCACCTTGCGGTCGGGGTGTACGAGCTTCGCCGCGATCGCGCAGGGCAGGGCGAAGCCCATGCCGGCGAGGCCGTTCGCGATCAGCACCGTATTGGGCTCATGGGCCGGGAACATGCGGCCGATCCAGAGCTTGTGCAGCCCCACGTCGGAGATGAGGATGTCCTCGCGGCCGAGCGCCTGGCGGATCTCCCACAGCACGCGCGGCGGCTGCATCGGGAAGCCGTCGTCGGCCTTGGCCTGCTCGAAGCGCCCCATCACGACCTCGCGCAGGCGCGTGGAGCCGCCGGAGTGCGGGACGTCGCGGCACTCCTCGGCCAGACGCGAGAGCACGTGGTAGATGTCGCCGACGAGCTCGACCTCGGGCGTGAAGTACGCGTCGATCTCGGCCGGCTGGGAGTCGATGACGACGATCGTCTTGTCGCGACGCGGGTTCCAGTGCTGCGGCGCGTGCTCGACGAGGTCGTAGCCGATGGTGATGACGACGTCGGCGTCGTCGAAGCCCGGCCATCGCGTAGTCGCGCGACTGCAGCCCGACGGTCCCGAGCGACGTCTCGTCGTCGTAGTCGACGACGCCCTTGCCCATGAAGGTCTCGGCGACGGCGATGCCCGTCGCCCGGCAGAACTCGCGCAGCGCGGGTGCGGCGCGGGCGCGCACGACGCCGTTGCCGGCCAGGGCGACCGGGTTGATCGCGTTGCGGATCGTGTCGGCGGCCTTGAGCAGCTCGCGGGCGCCGGGCTCGGGCTCGACCGGGCGCCGCCGCGGCAGCGGCTCGGCCTCGAGCTCGGCGGCCATGACGTCCTCGGGCAGCTCCAGGTGGGTGGAGCCGGGCTTCTCGGACTCGGCCACCTTGAACGCCTTGCGGACGACCTCGGGGACGATCTCCGGGCTGGTGACGCGCGCGTTCCACTTCGTGATCGGCCGGAAGAGCTCGACGAGGTCGATGAACTGGTGGGACTCCTTGTGCATCCGCTCGAGGTCGGCCTGGCCCGTCAGCGCGACGAGCGGCGCGCGGTCGAGGTAGGCGTCGCCGATCGCGGTAACGAGGTTCATCGCGCCGGGGCCGAGGGTGCCCAGGCAGACGCCGGCCCGGCCGGTGAGACGGCCGTACATGTCGGCCATGTAGGCGCCGCCCTGCTCGTGGCGCACGGGGATGAACGAGACCGACGAGTTGGCCAGCGACTGGTTGAGGTCGAGCGTCTCCTCGCCCGGGATGCCGAACACGTACTTGACACCCTCTGCTTCCAGGCACTCCACGAAGACATCCGATGCGCGACGTGCCTTCATCCCGATCTCCTAGGCTCCTGACGCGTGGTCACGACTCCCGAACCTAGCAGCGCAACTCCGGGCCTCCGCGGGCGTTCGGGGCTCGGTATGCCCCGCCTGCGCACCCTGTCGCTGCTCGCCGTGGCCGGCGCCCTGCTGGCCGCCGTCCCCGTCGCCGAGGCGTCCGCCGCAACGCGCCTCGTGATCCGTGGCGCGGGCTTCGGCCACGGGATCGGCATGAGCCAGTACGGCGCCTACGGCTTCGCCCAGCAGGGCCGCGACCATCGCGCGATCCTGCGCCATTACTACACGGGCACGACGCTGGGCTCGCTCGATCAGAACCCCGAGGTGCGGGTGCTGCTGCAGGGCGGCAAGCGTCGCGTGAGCATCACCGGCGCGGCCGAGGTCGGCGGCAGGCTGCTGAACCCCGCCCGGACGTACACCGCACGCGCCGGCGGGTCGGGCGTCCTCCTGCGCGACGACCGCGGCAAGGACCTCTTCACGACGCCGGTCCCGATGCGCCTCGAGGCCCCGCGCGCCGGGGCGCTGCGCCTGGGCGGGACCTCGGTGCCCGGCGTCCGCGACGGGCGCTACCGCGGCGCGCTCGAGCTGCGGCCGGCCGGCCGCGACCTCAACGTGATCAACGCGGTGAACCTCGAGGACTACGTGCGGGGCGTGGTGAGCGCCGAGAGCCCGCCGACGTGGCCGGCCGAGGCGCTGAAGGCGCAGGCCGTCGCCGCGCGCACGTACGCCATCACGACGAGCAAGGCGGGCGACGGGTTCGACCAGTTCGCCGACGTGCGCTCGCAGGTGTACAAGGGTGCGCTGGCCGAGTTCCCCACCACCGACGCCGCCGTGGCAGCCACGCGCGGTCAGGTGGTCACCTACGGCGGGCGCCCGGTGACGACCTACTTCTTCTCGACCTCGGGCGGGCGCACGGAGAACGTCGAGAACTCGTTCGTGGGCGCCGACCCCAAGCCGTGGCTGAAGGGCGTCGAGGACCCTTTCGACCGGCTCTCGCCCAAGCACCGCTGGGGCCCGGTGCGCTTCACCGCCGCCCAGGTGCAGCGCAGGCTCGGGCGCCTGGTCCCGGGCCGCTTCAAGCGCATCAGGGTCACCCAGCGCGGCGCCTCCCCGCGCGTCGTGCGCGCGCTCGTCGTGGGCACGCGGGGCACGACCGCTGTCACGGGCCCGCAGCTGCGCCGCGCCTTCGGCCTGAACGACACCTGGGCCTACTTCCGCACGATCGCCACGGCGACCGAGAAGGCCCGCCGCACGCCGCCGCCCGCGACCCTGCCCGGCGACCCTTCGACGGGTGGCGCGTCACCCGACGGGCTGCGCGCGTTGGCCGCACGGGCCACGGTCCCGCGCGTCGCCGGGACGGTGTCGCCGGCGCCCCGCGGCGCCTGGCTGCGTCTGCAGCGGCTCGAGGGCGGTGACTGGCAGACGGTCGCCGAGACCCGCCTCGGCGCCTCGGGCCGCTACGCGATCACCGCTCCGGCGCGCGGGACCTACCGCGTCGTGGTCGGCGAGGACGCCGGCCCGAGCGTCGTCGTCCGCTGACGCAGCGCCGCGACCACAGCGTTCGTGGACGGACGCGAGCGGTCGCTGACCCTGGTGGCGACGAACAGCCCGCGGCTGACGCGTCCCTCGGCGAGCGGGCGGATGACCACGCGCCCGTCGCGCTCGGGGTGGCCGAGGGCGGGCACGAGCGCCGCGACGCCACCGCCGCCGACGAGCTCGAGCAGCAGCCGCAGGTCGTTCACGCGGTGGCGGACGTCCGGCTCGAAGCCGCCGACCGACCGGCAGACCCGCGCGAACATGTCGGCGTAGGCGGTGCCCGACCGCGTGGCCGCCCACGCGCTCGCGTGCAGCGAGGCCAGCGCAACCGGGCCGTCGCCCGCGGCAGCGGGGTGCCTGCGGGGGAGCGCGAGCAGCAGCTCGTCGGGCTTCAGGGAGTCGCGCCGCAGCTCGCGCAGCCGCGGGCGTGGTGCGTGCTCGTACTCCTCGGCGACGGCGACGTCGAGCCCGCCGCGGGCGAGCAGGGGCAGCGACTCCTCGGCCTCGGCCTCGTAGAGCTCCACGCGCAGGCGCGGATGGTCGGCCGCGAGGCCGCCGAGGACGGGCATGACGAGACCGGCCGCGGCGGTCTGGAAGGCTGCGACGCGGACCGTGCCGCGCACGTCACCGGCCTCGGCTGCGAGCTCGGCCTCGACCTGCTCGACGTGGGCCAGCAGCTCGCCCGCGCGGGTTACGAGCGTGTGCCCGGCGTCGGTCAGCTCGAGGCGACGCCCCACCCGGCGGAAGAGCCGCACGCCCGCCTCGCGCTGCAGCTGGGCGAGCTGCTGGGACACCGCCGAGGGCGTGAAGGCCAGGGCCTCCGCCGCGGCCGCGATCGTTCCCTCGGTGGCGAAGGCGCGCAGGACCACCAGTCGGCGCGGGGCGAGCATCGTGTAAGAGTCTCTCAACAATAAGCGACAGAAACCATCGCTTGTGCTGCACCGATGCGCCGCGAGAGCATGGCGTGCATGGAACCCTTCGTCAGCTTCCTCGCCGTCGCCGCCGTCGCCGTCCTCGTTCCGGGGCCCGACACCTTCGTCGTCCTGCGCACCGCCCTGGCCGAGGGCCCGCGAGCGGGGACGTGGGCGGCCGCGGGCTCGGCCGCCGGCAACCTGGTCTGGGGCGCCGCGTCCGCGCTCGGGGTGGCCGCCGTGCTGGCCGCGTCCGGAGCCGCGTTCTCAGCGCTCAAGCTGGCGGGCGCCGCCTACCTCGTCGTCCTCGGCGTGCAGGCGCTGCGCGCGGCGGCGCGCGGCGACGCACTCGCGGCGGAGGAGGGCGAGCACGAGGAGGCTTCAGCCGCGGCGGCCTTCCGCCGCGGCCTGGCGAGCGACCTGCTCAACGTGAAGGTCGGCCTGTTCTGGACCGCGCTCGTGCCGCAGTTCGTCACCGCCGGCAGCGGCCCGCTTCTGCCGCTGGCCATGGTCGTCGCGATGGGCGCGCTGGTCTTCGCCTGGCTGAGCGTGTACGCGCACCTCGCGGCCCGCCTGAGCCACGCGCTGCGGCGGCGCCGCAGCGCACGAGCGGTCAACGGGACCGTGGGCGCCGTCCTGCTCACCCTCGGCGCCCGGCTCGGGCTGGCGCACCCGGCGTAGTGGTAGCGCGGGTGGTCACGCGCCACCGCCGGTGGCGCTGCTCCGCGCCCTGACAGCGGCGACGAGGGAGGACGGTCCGGAGCGCGGAGGTCAACCGGCTCAACGTCACACTCGTGGCACCGACGGGCGCGACTGTGACGTTCGACCGGTTGCATGGGCCGCGAGCGCGCGGGCTCGCTCCCCTCATCGCCGCTGTTCGCAACGCCGCAAGGGCGCCGCGCCCGGGCGAGCTATCCCTCGCCCGGCGGCCGCTCCCGCCGCTGGGCGATCTCGAGCAGCTCGTCGTGGTGCTCGTGCTCGACCTGCAGCGTGGTGTGCACGATGCCGAAGCGATCGGCGACGAGGCGCTCGAGGTCGCGGCGCAGCGCGTGGCAGTCGTCGCTGGGCGCGACGAGGACGTGCGCGGCGAGCGCCGGGAAGCCCGACGTGACCTCCCAGACGTGGAGGTCGTGGATCTCGGCGATGCCGGGGTGGGCGGCCATCGCGCGGCCGATCGCACCCGGGTCCACGCCCTCGGGCGCGGCCTCGAGCAGGATGAGCGCCGAGGCGCGCAGCAGGCGCCAGCCCGACAGCACCATGAGCGCGGCAACCGCCAGCGCCGCGATGCCGTCGGCAGCGCCGAAGCCGGTGGCGAGGATCACGACTCCGGCCGTCGCCGCGGCGAGCGACGCGTAGAGGTCGGTGAGCACGTGGGCGCGGGCGCCCTCGACGTTGAGGCTGCGGCGCTCGGCGCGCGACAGGGCCCACGCGGCCACGACGTTCACCAGCGCGCCGAGCGCGCCGACGGCGACCACGACCCCGCCGTCGACGTCGGGCGGGTCCGACAGCCGCGACAGGGCCTCGACCGCGATGACGCCGGCCAGCACGAGCAGCGCGGCGCCGTTGACCTGTGCGGAGAGGATCTCCGCCCGGCCCAGGCCGAAGGTGAAGCGCGCCGACGGTGGCCGCGCGGCGAGCCGCGCCGCCACGAGGGCGAGCCCGATGGCTGCCGCGTCGGTGAGCATGTGGGCGGCGTCCGACAGCAGCGCCAGCGAGCCGGCGAGCAGGCCGGCCGCGACCTCGACGGCCATGAAGCCGAGGATCAGCGCGAGGGCCGCGGTCAGCCAGCGGCGGTCGGCGTCCGGCGAGACCGCGTGGCTGTGGGCGTGGCCGCCATGGCCGGCGTCGTGCTGGTGGGCGTCAGCGCTCGGGGGGTGCATCGGACCGCCGCTTCGCCCGCCGCTCGGAGATCGCCAGCACGACACCGACCACCAGGACCGGAGCGAGGTACAGCACGGAGTGCCACCAATGGCCGGTGTGCGCGAGCACCGAGATCACCAGTCCAGGCTACCCCGGCGCGTGGCGCAGGACGGTGAACGAGCCCGCCCACGGACCGATGCGGCGCTGCACCTCGAGGCCGGCGAGCAGCGCGCGCTCGCGCAGCCGGCGCGACGTGACCATGTGGGGGTCGCCGAAGAGCTCGCCCACCACCACCGGCCCGCCCCGCCGCACGACCCGCGCGAGCTCGCGCAGAGCGGCGACCTGGTCGGGCACCTCGCCGAGGGCGAGCGCGATGTACGCCCCGTCGAACGCGGCGTCGGGGTAGGGCAGCGCCTGCGCGTCGCCCTGCGTCGCCGTCATGCGGACGGCCAGGCCGCGACGGCCGGCCTCGCGCAGCGTGTGGTCGAGCATCTCGGGCTGCAGGTCCAGGAGGTCGAGGTGACCTGCCTCGCCGACGCGATCGGCGGTGTCGACGGCGTAGTAGCCGGTGCCCGGCCCCACCTCCAGCAGGCGCAGGCCCGCGACGGGCCCGAGCGCCTCGTGCAGCCGCGCACGGGTGACGAGCGGGTGCGGCGCCTCGACCCAGAAGCGCTGGCCGTAGGGGCACGCCGACGGGTGGCGGCGCCACCACAGGGCGGCACCCGCGATCGCCAGCGCCGCGGCGGTGGCCGCCCGGGCCGTGCTGCTCGCCGGCGGCGGTCTCACCCGCCGCCGTAGACGCGCGACAGCGACTCGGCGACGCAGACGGGCTTCTCGGAGCCCTCGACCTCGAACGTCTGGACGATCGTGATCTGCAGCCCGCCGGGGATCTCGTCGGCCGCGGCGAGCGTCGCCCGCATGCGCAGCCGCGAGCCGACCGGCACCGGAGCCGGGAAGCGCACCTTGTCGTAGCCGTAGTTCAGACCGAAGTCGATGCCGGCCAGCGAGAACATCGCGTAGCTGAACATCGGCCCGAGCGACAGCGTGAACAGGCCGTGCGCGATCGTGCCGCCGAAGGGCGTGGCCTTCGCACGCTCGGGATCCACGTGGATCCACTGGAAGTCCTGCGTGGCCTGCGCGAACGCGTCGACGGCCTCCTGCGTGACCTCGTACCAGTCGCTGACGCCCAGCTCCTGGCCGACGGTGGTCTTGATCTCCTCGATGCCGGTCAGCGTGCGCATGGCGCGCAGCGTAGCTACGCGGCCCGGTCCAGGTCCTCCCCGGCCTCCTCGCGGCCCAGCGGCGTCGTGGGCGGCGCGCCCGCGATGTACTCCTGGGCCATGGCGCCCCAGTCGGCGCCGGCGCGCAGCTCGCCCAGCACGGCGAACAGCAGGCCCTCCATACGGCGGATGCAGCAGCGCCTCGGGCGGCACCGTCTGGCGGCGCATCTGCTCGAAGTACGGGCGAGCGCGGCGAGCTGCCGACCTCCAGCGCGTTGCGCACGTACTCGGGGTCCAGCCGGCGGAAGCCGGGCTCGAAGTACCACTCGCCGGCGGTGCGCAGCTGGTCCAGGACGAGCTGGGGCTCGAACGCCTCGGGATCCGGCAGGTAGCCGAGGTGGGCCAGGCCGCGGTGCACGGCCTCGGCGTCGCGCTCGGTGACCGCGCGGGCCAGCGCGCGCTCGCCCTCGAGGTACTCTTCCGGCACCTTGCGCATGAGGCCGAAGTCCAGGAAGCAGACGCGGCCGTCGGCGCACAGGAGGTAGTTGCCCGGGTGCGGGTCGCCGGCGCACAGGCGCTCGCGCATGAGCAGGCCGTAGAAGAAGCGGAAGGCGATCTCGCCGAAGCGGTCGCGCTCGGCCTCGGGACGGGCCTTCACCTCGGCGAAGCCCTCGCCCTCGACGAACTCGCTGACCAGCACGCGGCGGGTGGACATGCGCGTGTCGACCTCGGGGATGCGCACGAACGGGTGGCCGCGGAAGGCGCGCGCGACGCGTGCGCTGGTGCTGGGCCTCGACCTCGTAGTCGAGCTCCTCGCCGATGCGGTCGCGCAGCTCGCGGGCGACGGCCTTGACGTCGAGCCCGGGAGCCAGGCGCTTGACGAGCGGGAAGAGCATGTTGAGGTTGCGCAGGTCGGTCTCGACCGCCTCGGCGATCCCCGGGTACTGCACCTTCACGGCCACGTCGCGGCCGTCGTGGGTCGTCGCGCGATGGACCTGCCCGATCGAGGCGGCGGCCACCGGCTGCTCGGAGAAGTCGGCGAAGTGCTCCTCCAGCGGCCCGCCGAGGTCGGCCTCGGCGACCCGCCGCACCTGCTCGAAGTCGGCGGCCGGGACGTCGTCGCGCAGCGCGGCGAGGCGCTCCTTGAACGCGCTCGCGCTCGCCCTCGGGCACGAGGTCGAAGTCGACCGTCGAGAGCACCTGGCCGACCTTCATGGCGGCGCCCTTCATCTGGCCGAGCTGGGTCACGAGCTCGTCGGCCACCTGCATCGCCCACTCGCCGCGGGCGCGCTCGGCCCGCTCGGGGTCCGGACGGCGTTGGCGGCGCGGGTCCCGACCCAGCGCGCGCCCTGGCCGGCGACGAGCCCGCCGAACTTCGCGGAGCGCCCGAGGCGCGAGGTGGGGATGCGAGGCATGCTCATCACGGTACGGCCCTCGCGGCGGCCGCAGGCCATACGGTTGCCTCCGTGTCCGCACCGCTGCTCGCCGTCGACGCCCCGTCGCTGCTCTACCGGGCCTTCTTCGCGCTGCCGAAGTCGATCACCGGACGCCGACGGCCAGCCGGTCAACGCGCTGCTGGGCACGGCGAACCTGGTCCTGCAGGTCGATCGAGCGCGAGACGCGCCGCGGGCGGTCGTGCTGTGCTTCGGCGCCGAGGCGGCCGAGTACCGCGTCGAGCTGTTCGCGCCCTACCACGCCGACCGCCCCCCGATGCCCGACGAGCTGGCCGGGCAGTGGGCCGACGCCGCAGCCTTCTTCGGGGCGTTCGGCTGGCTGGTGCGCTGCCCACGAGCAGCTCGAGGCCGACGACCTGCTCGGCAGCCTGGCCACCGTCGAGGAGGCCGCCGGCGGCACCGCGCAGCTGTTCACCGGCGACCGCGACATGTTCCAGTGCGTGAGCGAGCGCACCGTCGTGCTGTTCCCGGCCGGCCGCGGCGCCAGGGGGCCCGAGACGATCGGGCCCGCCGAGGTGCGCAAGCGCTACGGGATCGAGCCGGCCCAGGTCCCCGACTTCATCGCCCTGCGCGGCGACCCCTCCGACGGGTTGCCCGGGGCCAGGGGCATCGGCGAGAAGACCGCGCGCGACCTGCTGCGCGAGCACGGCACGCTCGAGGGGCTGCTCGAGGCCGCCGGCTCCGTGCGCGGCGGCCTGCGCCCGCGGGTCGCGCAGACGCTGCGCGAGCAGGCGGACGAGCTGCGCGCCTTCCGTGAGATCGCCACGCTGCGCCACGTGGACGTCGAGCGCCCGCCCGACGCGCCCGACCGACGGCCCCCGCGCCGCCGACGCGGCGCGCGAGCGCGGGATGAACCGTCTCGCCACGCGCCTGGAAGGTCTGCGTTCGGACACATGACCGCCGGGTTCGGCGGGAACCCTCCCGACGACCCCGAGACGGAGGTGCGAGGACGATGTTCGAGCGGTTCAGGAAGGACCGCGGTGACAACGGCCGCGGAGCGGTCGCCGTGGGTGAGCGCGATCGCGAGCTGCAGGCCGCTTCGCTGCGCGAGCGCGAGGCGCGTGCGGCAGGCGAGTCGCACGCCGCGGACGAGCGGCTGCACGAGGAGCGCTACACGCACGATCCGGACAGCGCGAGCGCTGAGCGCACGGCCGTGGCGACGCCGCCCCGCGAGCACGTCCCCGAGCGCGACGTCGAGCGCGACCACCTCGCCGGCCCGTCGCTCGATCGCGACGACCTGCGGGCGATGCGCGCCCGCCAGCGCGACCGCTTCGGCGGCTTCAGCTGGGGCAGCGACTTCTTCGGCTGGCTGACGGCGGTCGGCCTGGCCTCCATCCTGACGACGCTGCTCGTCGCGGCCGGCGCAGCCATCGGCCTGTCGGAGGTCGAGGACGCCGCGGCCCAGGAGACGGTCGAGACGGTCTCGCTCACCGGGGGCATCCTGCTGCTGGTGGTGCTGGCGATCGCCTGGTTCGCCGGCGGCTACGTCGCCGGGCGCATGGCCCGCTTCGACGGCGCACGCCAGGGCGTCGGCGTCTGGCTGTGGACGATCGTCGCGGTGATCGCCGTCGCGCTGCTGGCCGCCATCGGCGGCCGCGAGTACGACCTGCTCGAGCAGCTCAACCTGCCGCGCATCCCGGTCGGCGAGGAGACGCTCACGACCGGCGGCGCCGTCGCGCTCGCCGCGGCGCTCCTGACCTCGCTGGTCGCCGCGATGCTGGGCGGCAAGCTGGGCGAGCGCTTCCACCGCCGCGTCGACCGCGAGGCGCTCACGGGGTGAACTTGACCGTCAGCACGTCTCCGTCGCGCATCACGTAGTCGCGCCCCTCGAGGCGCAGCGTCCCACGCTCGCGGGCGCCGGCGTAGCCGCCGGCGTCCACGAGCTCGTCCCAGCCGATGACCTCCGCGCGCACGAAGCCGCGCTGGATGTCGCTGTGGATCTCGCCCGCCGCGTGCCACGCGCTCAGCCCGCGCCGCAGGTGCCACGACTGCCCGGGCTTGTCCTCGCCGGCCGTGAAGAACGCGATCAGCTCGAGCAGCGCGAAGGCTCCGTCGACCACGCGCTGCAGGCCGGACTCGGTGATGCCGAGGTCCTCGCGCATGGCGGCGGCGTCCTCGTCGTCGAGCTCCGCCAGCTCGGCCTCCAGGCGGGCGGACACCGCCACGGCGCCGGCGCCCTGCGCCGCGGCGTGGGCCGCGACCTCGGCGGGGACCTCGCCGGAGCCCTCGTCGACGTTGGCCACGAACAGCACCGGCTTGGCGGTGAGCGGGCTCAGGTTGCGCAGCGCGTCGGGCGCATCGTGCGGGACGGGCACCGTGCGCGCGGGGCGCCCCGCCTGCAGCGCGGCGACGACCTCGCCCAGCCAGCGCTCCTCGGCCACCGTCGCGCGATCGCCGCCGCGCGCCTCGCGCACGACGCGGGCGTGGCGGCGCTCGGCCTGCTCGAGGTCGGCGAAGACGAGCTCCGTCTCGATCGTCTCGATGTCCGCCGTCGGGTCGACCCGGCCCTCGGGATGGATCACGCCGTCGTCGTGGTGCGCACGGACGACGTGCACGATCGCGTCGACCTCGCGGATGTTGGCCAGGAACTGGTTGCCCAGCCCCTCGCCCTTGTGCGCCCCCGCCACCAGGCCCGCGATGTCGTGGAAGGCGATCGTGTCGTGCACGAGCTCGGACGTGCCGATCGTCGCGCCGACGCGGTCCAGACGCTCGTCGCGCACGGGCACGATGGCGACGTTCGGCTCGATGGTGGTGAAGGGGTAGTTGGCGGCCTGGGCGCCCGCACGGGTGAGCGCGTTGAACAGCGACGACTTGCCCGCGTTGGGCATCCCGACGATGCCGACCTTCACCGCCCGGCGCTCCCGATGAGCGTCCCGATCGCCGCGCCGACCGCGATGTCCGAGGGGTAGTGCACGCCCAGGTAGACGCGCGACAGCGCCATCGCGCCCGCCGCCGCATACAGCGGCCCGGCCGGCGCCAGCGCGGAGAACGCGCGCGCCGCGGCGAACGACGAGGTCGAGTGAGCGCTGGGGAAGCTGAGCGCCGTCGGCGTCGCGATCAGGGCGGGCAGCTCATCGAGCGCCGGGCGGCTGCGGCGGAAGAGGACCTTGAACAGGGTGTTGAGCAGGTAGGCGGAGGCGACCGACTCGCTGGCCGCCAGCCAGCGCCGGCGGCGGTTGCGGTCGGCGGCGGCGCCCGCGAGGCCGAGTGCGAGCCACAGGCCCGCGTGCTCGCCGAGGCTCGAGTAGCGCCGCACCCAGCGCACGGCGCGCTGTGGCCGGGCCGCGGTGCGCACGACGCGGTAGAGGCGCACGTCGGCCCGGCCGATCGCCCGCGCGATCGGGCCGCCGGCCAGGCGACGGCGCAGCGAGCGGCGCGCGCCGGGATCGGCCTTAATGGTCTCCGTCATGAGTCCGCCAAACGCGGCGGGACCCGTGGCGGGGCCACGTGGTCGGGATGCTGACGTCGGGTTGGAGGGGGTCGGCGCGCACGATCGGCAGGGTATGGGCAGACTCGCGCGGATGCGGCTCGCCCTCGTGGTCAACGACGCTGCCGGGTCGGGGGCGGACGGCGTCGCCCGCTGCCTGCGCGCGGCCGGCGCGGAGGTCACGGTTCACGACGTGAGCGAGCCGCAGGCGGCCGCCGAGGCCGCTCCCGAGCGCATGGTCGTGGCCGGCGGCGACGGCTCCATCGGACCCGCCGCCGAGGTCGCGGCGGCGAGGGACCTGCCGCTGGCCGTCGTCCCGACCGGCACGGCCAACGACTTCGCCCGGTCGCTCGGCATCCCGCTCGAGCTCGACGAGGCGTGCGCGCTGGCCGCCTCGCCCACCGCCCGCGAGCGCGCCTTCGACCTCGCCCGCGCCGACGGGCGCCCGTTCCTGAACGCCGCCAGCGCCGGCCTGTCGGTGCTGGCCGCCGACCGCGCGCGCCCGCTCAAGCCGTCGCTGGGGCCGCTCGCCTACGCCGTCGGCGCGCTGCGCGCGGGCATCACCGCGCAGCCGCTGCAGTGCCGCGTCCTCGTCGACGGCGAGCCGCTCTACGAGGGCCCGGCATGGCAGGTCATCGTCGCCGGCACGGGCGCGTTCGGTGGTGGTGCCGAGGTCGATGCGGCCGACGCCGGCGACGGGCTGCTCGACGTCGCGGTGCTCGAGGGCGGCCCGCGCCCGGTGCTCGTGCGCCGCGCCTGGGGCATGCGCCGCGGCGGGCTCGTCGAGCAGGACGGCGTGCGTCACGGCCGCGGCCGCGTGATCGAGGTGCACGGCGACGAGATCGACGCCTTCAACGTCGACGGCGAGGTCTGCAGGCTGCGCCCTGCGCGCTTCGAGACCGGCCGTGAGCGCGTGCGCGTGGTGGTCGGATGAGCCGGTCCCTGAGAGCGCCGTGGCAGGACCCGCCGCGACGGCCGGTCAGCACCTGGGCCTGGCCGGCCGGGCTCGCCGTCACGGGCGCGCTGTGGTACGCGTCGGACTCGCTGCGCCATCGCCGCGAGCAGGGTCACGGCTACCAGCTGCGGGGCGAGGCCATCGACCCGCGCGAGCTCGAGTTCATGGTCGCCGCCGAGGCGCTGACGGGGGCCGCCATCTCGCGTGGCAACGACGCCGAGCTGCTGATCAACGGCGACCGCATCTTCCCCGCGTTCCTCGACACCATCCGCAGCGCGCAGCGGACGGTCAACCTGCTCACCTACGTCTACTGGCAGGGCGACATCGCCCGCGACGTGGCCGGGCTGCTGGCCGAGCGCGCCCGTGAGGGCATCACGGTGAACGTGCTGCTGGACTGGGTCGGCAGCTTCAAGATGGACAGCACGCTGATCGACCAGATGCGCGATGCCGGCGTGTGCGTCGCGCGCTTCCGCCCGCCCAAGCCCTACGCGTGGCGGCGCCTGAACAACCGCACGCACCGCAAGCTGCTGATCGCCGACGGGCGGGTTGGGATGATCGGCGGCGTCGGCATCGCCGAGGAGTGGACCGGCGACGCGCAGGACCCCGAGCACTGGCGCGATACGCACGTCCGCGTGCGCGGGCCCGTGGTCCGCAGCCTCCAGGGGGCGTTCGCCGAGAACTGGCTCGAGGCCACCGGCGACGCGCTCGTCGGCGAGGAGTACCTGCCCGAGCTCGAGCCGCTCCCGGACGGCGCGCCGATGCAGGCGGTGCGCTCCCGCGCGGGCGTCGGCGACACGAACGTCGAGGCGCTGTACTTCCTGGCCATCGCCTCGGCCAGGCGCACGCTGGACCTCACCGCCGCGTACTTCGCCCCGCGCCCGGCGTTCATCGAGGCACTGTGCGACGCGGCCGACCGCGGCGTGGAGGTCCGCGTGCTCGTGCCGGGCCCGCACATCGACAAGGAGTTCGTCCGCGTCGCCGGCCGGCGGGCCTACGAGCAGCTGCTGGCCTGCGGCGTGCGCATCTTCGAGTACCAGCCGACCATGCTGCACGCCAAGAGCCTCGTCGTGGACGGCGTGTGGTCGTCGGTCGGCTCGGTCAACTTCGACAACCGCTCCTTCCAGCTGCACGACGAGGCGACCCTCTGCGTCCAGAGCGAGCGCTTCGCGAGCGAGCTGACCGAGCAGCTCGAGCGCGACCTCGAGGTCTCCGACGCGATCGAGGACGGCCGCTGGGAGGACCGCCCGCGCCACCAGCGCGCGACCGAGGCGCTGCTCGGGCTGGCGCGGCGCGAGCTGTAGGGCGGCGCGGCGCTACCAGACGTCGCCGTCGCGCCAGTCGCACGTCAGCTCGCCGGCGAGGTCGAGCGGGACGGCCAGCTGCAGGACGTGGACGGTGTCGTGGGTGGGCACGACGCCGTCCGGCGTGAGCGCCGACGTCGGCCCCCGCCAGGGGCGCCAGCCGCGCGCCTCATAGAGCGCCACGGCGTCGTCGCTCGCGCCAAGCGCGCCGAGGTCGTAGGCGCCGCGCACCACCCGTTCCAGGGCCTCCATGAGCGCGGCGGCGTGCCCGCGGCGCCGGCGGTCGGCGCGCACGCCGACGCCCTCGACGTAGCCGGCCCGCAGCGCCCGGCCGCCGTGGACCAACCGCCGCTGGACGACCGATGCGTGGCCGACGAGCTCCGTGCCCTCCCAGGCGAGCGCGTGCACGCCGCCCAGCGCGTGGTCCCAGTCCTCGGCGTCGAAGTCGCCGCGGAAGGCCTCGTCGAGCAGGGCGCGGGCCGCCGCGAGGGTCGCGCGGTCGAGGTCGGCGGTGTGCGCGGTGCGGACCGTGGCGGCTACGTCGCGCCGAAGCCCACGCGGTGCTCGTCGCGCTCGACGCGCAGCCAGAGCACGTGCTGCAGGTTGAGGCGGATGCTGCCGTCCTCACCGGCGACGTCGTGCCAGCCCTCGCCGCCGAGCGCGTCGCGCAGCTTGGTGAGCTCCGCCTCGGAGACGCGCAGTGCCAGCGGCGGGCTGGCCTGGAAGCCGATGCTGATGCGCTCTGCCATGTCAGTGAATCCCCTCGGCCGGCTCGACGATCTCGGTCAGCACGCCGCCGGTCGCCTTCGGGTGGACGAAGGCCACCCGCGAGCCGCGGATTCCGATCCGCGGCTCTGCGTCGATGAGCGCCACCCCCTGCTCGCGCAGGCGCGACAGCGCCGCCTGCACGTCGCCGACCTGGTAGGCGACGTGGTGCAGGCCGGGGCCGCGGCCGGCGAGGAAGCGCCCGACGGGCGTGTCGGGCCCCAGCGGCCGCAGCAGCTCGACGTGGTTCTCGCCGACGTCGAGCAGCACGGCCTCGACGCCCTGCTGCTCGACCACCTCGCGGTGCGCGACGGTCATCCCGAAGGTGTCGCCGTACAGCGCGAGCGCGCCGTCGAGGTCCTCGACGGCCACGCCGATGTGATCCACGCGGGCGAACATGCGGCGCCGGAGTTTAGTCCGCCATCGATCAGTGCAGGTCGGACGCCTGGAGGTGGTCGAGCAGGCCGATGGCTCGCGGGGGGCGGCCGCCCTCGAGGAGCACCGCGCCGCCCGGCCAGTAGGGGTGCGGGGGACGTGCCCGGTGCAGCAGCAGCGGCTCGTAGACCCAGGAGCCGGTGTTGAGGATGCTCGGGGTCCCCAGCAGCCCCACCCAGCGCCTGGCGTCGTCGCCCTCGAGCGGTCCGCGGCGGTGGACGTGCCCGAAGATCACGTGCTGAGCGCCGACGCGCAGGCGGTGGACGACGCGGGCCAGGGCGGGCAGGCTGGCTCGGCGCATCTGCACGCCCAGCAGGCGGGCGGTGAGCGGCGCGTGGCGGTGGCTGAGCACGCGCAGCGGCACGCCGGGCATCGTCGCGGCGCGCAGCACCTCGGCCAGGTCGTCGGCCAGCACGGCCAGCGGGCGCGGCAGCCAGCGCGTGAGCAGCGCCTCCAGGTGGGTCAGCGACGGGCCGCCGGCGCGCTCGTAGTCGGCCGGCGTCGCGCCGTCGCGCGGCAGGCGCCCGAGCAGGCCGCGGGCGATGCCGAAGGCCGACTCCGGCAGCAGGTGGCGATCGAGGTAGTGGCCGTGGGTGGCCCACGCGCCGTCGCCCAGCCACACGCCGGGCGAGCGGACCTCCACCCGCGCCGGCCCCAGCCACGCGGTCACACGCGCGAGGGCCGGCGTCGCGTCGTGCGGGACGGGCGCGTCGAGCGCCTGCGACACGCCGTTGGCCAGCAGCCAGGGCCGCACCAGCGCGGCGTCGTGGTTGCCGGGCACGACCACGATCTCGCCGCCCGCGCCCAGCCGCGCGCCGAGGGCGCGCAGCACGGGCTCGGCCGCCCGCAGCGCCTGGCGCGGGCGGCCCTCCAGCAGCTCGACGACGTCCCCGAGGAGCACCAGCCGGTCGACCCCGTCCAGCGCGCCGAGCAGCGCGTCGAGGGCGACGGGGCGGCGCAGCACGTCGCGGTGCAGGCGCGCCCCGAGGTGCAGGTCCGAGACGACGAGGGTGCGCACGGCGCGCCGGCGCCGTGCGCCCTACGAGCCGGGCGCGAGGTCGATGCGCGACGCGGCGGCGACGCGCAGGCCCGGAGCCCCGACCCTGCGGTCGATGCGCGGCACGCCGTCCATGAGGCGGTCGATGTCCGAGCGCTCGAGCACCTCGCGCTCCAGCAGCGCCCGGGCGAAGCTCTCCAGCAGCGTCGCGATGGCGCGTGATGAGCGTCGAAGGCCGCGCGATGGGCCTCGAAGGCCAGGTGCTGCTGCTCCTCGTCGCCGATGCGCCGCGTCAGGTCGGACACCGCCTCGGGGTCGATGATCGCGCGGCTGGAGGTCTCGGGCGCGGTGCCCATCGCGTACTCGTGGACCATCGCGTGCGTGATGTCGGCGACGCGGCGCAGGTCGTCGGCCGCACCGGTCGTGACGGCGCCGAACACGACCTGCTCGGCGACGCGCCCGCCGAGCAGGACGGTCATCTGGTCGACGAGCTCGTCGCGCGTCTTGAGGTAGGAGTCCTCGTCGGGGAGGTTCATGACGTAGCCCAGCGCCCGCCCGCGGGGCACGATCGAGATCTTGTGCACGCGGTCGGTCGTGACCAGGAGCTCGCGGCACAGCGCGTGCCCGGCCTCGTGGTAGGCGACGACGCGGCGCTCGTGGTCGTTGAGCGTCGTCGAGGACTGCACGCCGGCGATCACGCGCTCCAGCGCGTCGTCGAAGTCCCTGGCGCCGATGGCGACGCCGCCGCGGCGCGCGCAGAAGATCGCCGCCTCGTTGCAGATGTTGGCCAGGTCGGCACCGGTCAGGCCGCTGGTCTGCTGGGCCACGACGCCCGAGCTCGACGTCCTCGCGCAGCGGCTTGTCGCGCGTGTGGACCTCGAGGATGTGCTCGCGACCGCCCACGTCGGGCGGCGAGACGAACACCTGGCGGTCGAAGCGGCCCGGGCGCAGCAGCGCGGGGTCGAGCTTCTCGAGCAGGTTGGAGGCGGCCATCACGACGATCTGGCCGGAGTTCGAGAAGCCGTCCATCTCGACCAGCAGCTGGTTGAGCGTCTGCTCGCGCTCGGAGTTGTTGTCCGAGCCGCGGCGCGCGCCGACCGCGTCGAGCTCGTCGATGAAGATGATCGCCGGCGCGTGCTTGCGCGCCTCGTCGAACAGGCGCCGGATGCGGGCGGCGCCGAGGCCGGCGAACATCTCGACGAACGACGACGCCGACTGCGAGAAGAACTGCGCGCCGGACTCGTGGGCGACGGCCTTGGCCAGCAGCGTCTTGCCGGTGCCGGGCGGACCGTGCAGCAGGATCGCCCTTCGGCACGCGCGCGCCGAGCTGGCGGAAGCGCTTGGGCTCGCGCAGGAAGTCGACGACCTCGCGCAGCTCCTCCTTGGCCTCGTCGACGCCGGCGATCTCGCTCCCAGCCGATGTCCTGCCCGGCCTGCGGCTTGATCTGCACCGGCTTGGTGCGCGGCATGAGCTTCAGCGTGCGCCACAGCACGTAGACGATCGCCGCCATGAACAGGAGGCCCAGCACGCCGCCCCAGTCGGCGGCGAAGTCCTGGATGCGCTCGGTGAACGACATGCTCGCGTTCTCCAGGGGCACGAGCTGCACGGTGGCGAGGCCCTGGTGGAACGTGTCGAGCGCCTTGGTCAGCTCCGTCTTGGACGCGACCACGCCCGGATCGGGCTGCTGGGCGAGCTGGGCGAGCGGCGTGGCCATGACCGCTCCAGTATCAGGGAGCGCGCTTCGGATCTCGACCCTTCCTGGCCGAGTTGGCCAGCGAACTACCCGAAGGGCTAGTCGAGGTGTCCGGTGATCGCCTCCTCGCCCTCGTGCCAGCGCCAGGCGACGTCGCGCCCCTGCAGGTGCACGCCGCCGATCCAGCGGTCGATGCCGTTGAGCGCCACGTGGTCCTGCTCGCCGTCGAGCACGCTGCGCCCCGTGGCGGTGAGCCGCAGGGTGCCGGCGCCGTTGGTCGCCTCGAGCAGTGGCGCAGGCCCGCCGGCCAGGCGGTCGATGGCGGCGAAGCACCACGTGTCCCCGAGGAACGGGCGCATCTCGCGCGCCGCGGCGGCCACGAAGGCCCGCTCCCGCGTCCCTGCACCCGCGGCGACCGCGGCGAGGATCCGTCGTTCGGTCAGCGAGAGCCCGTCGCGGGTGGACGGGTACTCGCGGCCCAGGCGGTCGAAGGCCTCGGCGACGAAGCGCAGCTCGGGCGACGGGCTCGCGACGACCGCGTCCAAGCCGGTCGGCTCGGCGGCCCGCAGCGCAGCCCAGGCGTGCGTCGCGGCCTTCAGCGCGGCGGCGGTCAGTGGCGTGGCGGCGACAGCCGGCAGTCCGCGAAGCTGCTGCGCGGTCAGCTCGCCGAGGCCGCCGAAGTGGGCGATGCCCGGGTACTCGCCGATGCAGATCAGCGTGATGCGGGCCGGTGCGACATCGAGGGCCGCGAGCGTCGCCAGGATCTGGACGATCTGCAGCTGGTCGTAGAGGTCGGCCTCGAACCACAGCACGTAGTCGCCGTCGCGGTGGTCCTCGAGCCTCCTGTCGCGTTCGGCGAGGTCGTCGAGCGCACCCATGTCGGCCGCGCCGTGCTCCGCGAGGAACGCGGCGCGCACGTGGCGCAGCTCGTCGTCCGGCACGGCGGGCACCGGCCCCTCGTGGAGCACGTCGCGCCAGGACAGCGTCTCGCGGGCCAGGCCGGTTGCGCGGATGACGTCCTCTGCGCAGTCGCCGTTGGTGATGTGCAGAGCGCCGGTCACGTCGACTCCACGCGCAGGATCTCGGCGAGCGCGGCGCGGCCGACCTCGAGCTGGGTCTCGGACGGCTCGCGCGTGCCGACGGCCCGCTGCAGCTCGTGGCCCGGCCGGCGCAGCAGCGCCGCCGTGCGCGAGCCGGCATGGCGCTCGGACCAGGCGAAGACCTCGACCGCGGCGCCGACCGACACGACGGACATCGCGGCGTCGGCGAGCTTCGAGGGCCGCTCCAGCGATCCGGCGCAGCAGGGCGGCGCCCGCGAGGTTGGCGGCCAGCAGCGGCGCCATGAGGTGCGAGCCGCAGCGGTCGTGCTCCTTGGCGGCGTCGCGCGCGTCGGCGTCGTCGTGCTCGTAGGCGGCGATCGCCTTGTGCTCGACGCCGTGGTAGGCGGCGACGTCACCCGCCCGCAGCGCGACGAGCGAGGGGACCACGGAGAGCGCCGCGACCGCGACCTCGCCGCCCAGCCGCCCGCCGGCGCGCTTGCGCAGCAGCGGCGCCGCCCACCGACGCGGCGACGGCCGTGGCCACCACGCGCCCGTCCTGGAAGGGCAGCCGCGCCTCGGGCAGCGCGCGCTTGACCAGCGGGATGACCGACCATCGCCTCGCCCAGGCGCACCACGCCGCGCGCCCCGGGCACGCGCTCGACGCGCCCGCGCACGCGCGGCTTGCGCCCCGAGGCCACGCCGATCGTGCCGTCGGCGCGACGCACCGCGGCGGCCCAGTGGGTCGGTCCGTGCACGAGCAGCCCGTTGGCCAGGGCCATGCCGCCGAGGCGGAGCTTCGTCGCGTCTCAGCCACCGAGGCGCTCCCGGGCGATGTCGCGGAAGAAGCGCGTGGCGAAGCCGAGGTCGCGCACGTCGATGCGCTCGTCCTTGGCGTGCAGCAGCGAGGCGGTCTCGTACACGGTCATGTGGCGGTGGGGGAAGAAGCCGTAGGCGACGCAGCTCCGGGAACGCGGCGCGGAAGGTGCGCGAGTCGGTGAACGCGGGCAGCATCGTCGGCACGACGGTCGCCTCCGGCACCTCGCGGCCGACCCAGCCGCGGATCGCGTCCATCAGCGGCGTGTCGGCCGGCGACCCGTTGCCGACGACCTCCTCGTCGAAGGCGATCGACCAGCCGTCGACGCCGGCGCCCGCGAGGACCGCCTCGATGCGCTCGCGCGCGGCGCGCCGCGGCCCATGCCCGGGCGGCGTGCGGCAGTCGACCTTGAGCTCCGCGCGGGAGGGGATCACGTTGATCTTCTCGCTCGCGCTGACGATCGTCGGGGCCAGCGTCACGCCGAGCATCGGCTCGACGAGCACGGCCAGCCCGGGGTCGCGCGCGCGCAGCGCGTCCAGCGCGACTCGACCGCGCCCACCCCCGCGTCGAGCTGGAGGCCGAGGCCCTCGAGCAGCAGCGCGCGGGCCCTCGGTCACGTCGAAGCCCGGCGCGGCCCGGGCGCATCGCGTCCAGCAGCGGCGCGAGCTTCAGCAGCGCGTTGTCGGCGATGCGCGGCATCGACGCGTGGCCGGCTGTGCCGGTCGTCGTGAGCGTGAAGCGGAAGACGCCCTTCTCGGCGACGCACACGCCGTAGAGCGGCCCGCCGTCGAAGGGGATCACCGAGCCCGCCGCCCTCGTTGAGCAGCTCGTCGCAGCGCACCTTCTCGGGATGGTGCTCGGTGAGCCAGATCGCCCCCTCGTGCGCCGCCGACCTCCTCGTCCACGACGACGAGCACGAGCAGGTCGCCGCGCCGCCGGCCGCCAGCCCTCGCGCGCCAGCGACACCGCGGCGGTGACCTCGGCGGCGGTCTGCGACTTCATGTCGATCGCGCCGCGGCCCCACACGTACCCGTCCTCGAGGTCGCCCGACCAGGGGTCGTGCGGCCCACTCGGCGGGCGTGGCCAGGACCGTGTCGACGTGCGAGAGCAGGCACAGCGTCGGGCCCGTCGCCGCGGCCGCGCAGGCGGGCGATCAGGTTGGGGCGCTGCTCGGTGCGCCCGAGGAGCTCGACCTCGAAGCCGGCCTCGCGCAGCAGCGCGGCCAGCTCCTCCTGGAGCGCCCGCTCGTCGCCCGGCGGGTTCACGGTGTTGTGGCGCACGAGGCGCTGCAGCAGCGCCGTCGCCTCGTGCTGGAGCTCGTCGGCCATGTGACGCAGATGCTACGGCGCGCTGTCGGGGACCCACGCCTGTGGCAGGATCGCGCGCCGATGGCGGCCGTCGGACTCCACGAGGTGCTGCGCGAGTGGGGCCGCATCGGCACCATCGGCTTCGGCGGGCCGCCCGCCCACGTCGCGCTGCTGCGCGAGCTGTGCGTCGAGCGTCGCGGCTGGATCGACGCGCGCGAGTTCGAGGACGCCAACGCCGTGACGCGGGCTGCTGCCCGGGCCCGGCCTCGACGCAGCTCGCGATCCTGTGCGCCGAGCGCGTCGCGGGGCGGCGCGGCGCGGTCGTCGGTGGCCTCGCCTTCATCCTGCCCGGGCTGGTGCTGCTGCTCGCGCTCGCGGCGGTCACGCTGCAGGACGCGCCGCCCGACTGGGTGCGCGGGCTCAGCGCCGGCGCGGGCGCGGCCGTCGTCGCCGTCGTCGCGCGCGCCGGCTTCGACCTGGCGCGGGCCAGCCTCGCGCGACCGGCCGGGTGCCGCGCTCGTGCGCGCCGCCGCGTACCTGGCCGCCGGCGCGGCCGCGGCGCTCGCGGTCGGCCCCTGGGTGGTGCTGGCACTGCTGGGCTGCGGGCTTGCGGAGCTCGCGGTGCGCCGCGCCCTGCCCCGCCCGCCGGGGGCCGCCGTGCACGCCTGGCCCGCGGTGCTGGTGCTCGCCGCGCAGGGCGCCGGCGAGCTTCCCGCGCTGGCCTGGACGGCGCTGAAGGTCGGCGCGCTGAGCTACGGCGGCGGCTTCGTGATCGTGCCGCTGATGGAGGCCGACGCGGTTCGCGTGCACGACTGGATGACCCAGGGCGAGTTCCTCAACGTCGTCGCGCTCGGTCAGCTCACGCCGGGCCCACTGGTCCAGACGGTGGCCGGCGTCGGCTACGCCGCAGCGGGGCTCGGCGGCGGGCTGCTCGCGGCCGCGGTGGCCTTCGCACCGTCGTTCCTGGTCGTCGCGATCGGCGCGGAGCGCTTCGCGCGCCTGCGCTCGAGCCCCGGTGCCCGCGCGTTCCTCGACGGCGCGGGCCCGGCGGCGGTCGGCGCGATCCTCGGGGCCGGCGTGGTGCTCGTCGACGCCGTGCGCGAGCCCTGGCAGGTCGCCCTGCTGGTCGTCGCCGCGATCGCCCTGCTGCTCGTGCGCCTCGGCACCGTGCCGGTGCTGCTGAGCGCTGCCGCGGCGGGCACCGTCGCGGCGCTGGCCGGCGCGCCGCTTCCCTAGGAGGGCCGGGCGTCCTCGCGCGGGCCTACTGTGTCGCATGGGATGACCGACCAGCTCTTCGACACCGGCGGCGACATCCCCCGCGGCCGCACGCCGGTGCCGCCCGACGAGGGGCCGCTGGCGGCGCGGATGCGCCCGCGGACGCTCGACGAGGTCGTCGGGCAGGAGCACCTGCTCGCCGGGGGCAGCGCGCTGCGGCTGGCGATCGAGCGCGGGCGGCCGCACTCGATGGTGCTCTACGGCCCGCCCGGGTCGGGCAAGACGACGCTCGCGCGGATCGTGGCCGCCGGCGCGCGGGCGGCGTTCGAGGAGCTGAGCGCGGTCGAGGCGGGCCGTGCCGAGGTGCGGAAGGTGCTGGAGCGGGCCGCCCACCGCCGCCAGTCCACGGGCGAGGGCACGGTGTTCTTCCTCGACGAGATCCACCGCTTCAACAAGGCCCAGCAGGACGCCCTGCTGCCCGCCGTGGAGGAGGGGCTCGTGACGCTCATCGGCGCCACGACGGAGAACCCCTACTTCGAGGTCAACGCGGCGCTGCTCTCGCGCACCCAGGTCTACGAGCTGCACGAGCTCGAGGCCGCCGCACGTCGAGGTCCTGCTGCGCCGCGCCGTCGACCGGGGCGAGTGCGGCGATCACGCGATCGACGACGAGGTGCTCGCCTTCCTCGCGGGCCGTGCGGGCGGCGACGCCCGCACGGCGCTCGCCGCGCTCGAGCTCGCCTGCGAGACCGCGGGCGACGGCGGCGCCGTGACGCTCGACATCGCCGAGGACGCCCTGCAGCGGCGCGCGCTGCGCTACGACAGGGCGGGCGACCAGCACTACGACACGATCTCGGCCTGGATCAAGGCCACGCGTGGCTCGGACCCCGACGCCTCGCTCTACTACCTCGCCGTGATGATCGAGGGCGGCGAGGACCCGCGCTTCATCGCCCGCAGGATGGTGATCCTGGCCAGCGAAGACGTCGGCAATGCCGATCCCCAGGCCCTCCAGGTGGCCGTCGCCGCCGCGCAGGCCGTCGAGCACGTCGGGATGCCCGAGGGCCAGCACGCGCTGGCCCAGTGCGCGATCTACCTCGCGCTCGCGCCGAAGTCCAACGCCGCCTACCGCGCCATCTCCGCGGCACGCGAGCACGTCCGCCACCACGGCGCCCAGCCGCCGCCGGCCCACCTGCGCTCCGCGGCCTACCCTGGGGCGGCGGCGCTCGGCCGCGGCCAGGGCTACGACTATCCCCACGATCGCCCGGGGCACGTCTCCGAGCAGGAGCTGCTCCCGGACCGCCTCATCGGGGAGCGCTTCTACGCCCCCGACGACGCCGAGCGGGCCTTCGCCGAGCGCTTGGAGGAGATACGCCGCGCTCGCACTCAAGCTTGAGCGCCAAGTTACCGATCCTTCATCTGGGCGAACAGGAGTTCGCCTACGCTGGACATGGTGCTTCTGACGACCTCACATCGCCTCGGCAACGGACTGCTGGTCCGTGTGCGCTTCCCGCATCGCCGGGATAGCGTCGCGCGTGGGCGAGTTCCATCGCCGGCTCGGCCTTCGCTGCGACGAGCTGGACCTGCGGCGCCTCCTCTCCTTCGACCTGCGCCGCCGGCGAACCGTGGTCGCCGTGGCCTGGCTGGACGGGGCCGAGACGCTCGTCGGGATCGCGACGACGCCACACGACGGCGATCCGACGCCCGACGCGCTCGTGGCCGACGAGGATCGCGCTCCCGGCGTCTCGGGCCTCCTGCTCGCCGCGCTGGCTGAGCAGGAGCGCGCGCGCGTGGCCTGACGCCTCGGCGCGGCGCAGGGGCCGCTCAGCCGCGCCTGCCATGATCGCCCGGCGATGGCTGCGAGCGAACAGGTCGAGGCTCCCGCGCGGCTCGAGTCGCAGAGCCCGGTGACCGGGGAGCCGCTCGGCTCGGTGCCCGCCGGCGGGCCCAGGGAGGTCGCCGCGGCCGTGACGGCCGCCGCGAGCGTCCAGCGGCTCTGGGCGCAGCTCCGCCTCGAGGACCGGGCCCGCTACATGGCCCGCGCGGCCCAGGCGGTCATCGACGAGGCCGACGAGATCGTGGCCCTCGTCGGGCGCGAGCAGGGGCGCCCGCGAGCCGAGGCCGAGATCATGGAGCTGCTGCCCGCCATCGGGACGCTGCAGTGGCTGGCCGACTACGGCCCTGAGATCCTCGAGGGCGAGCGCATCGGCTTCTCGCGCAGCCAGCACCCGATCAAGCGCGGCCGCTGGACCTACGAGCCGCTCGGCGTCGTGGCCGTCCTGGGCCCGGCCACAGAGCCGTTCGCGACGCCGCTGGGCGACGTCGCGGTTGCGCTGATGGCCGGCAACGGGGTCGTCTTCAAGCCGTCGCCGCACGCGATGCTCAGCGGCGCCCGCATCGAGCGCGTCTTCGCCCGCGCCGGGCTGCCCGAGGGCCTGCTGGCGGTGGTCCACGGCCACACGGACACCGGCGCGGCGCTCGTCGAGGCGCCGCGCGTGGCCCAGGTGCGCTTCACGGGCTCCACGCGCGCCGGGCGACAGGTCGGCGAGGCCTGCGCCCGCGGCCTCAAGCGCAGCGTCCTCGAGCTCGGCGGCAAGGACGCCGCGCTCGTCCTCGCCGACGCGAACCTCGCGCGTGCCGCGCAGGGTGTCGCCTGGGCCGCTTTCGCCAACGCCGGGCAGTGCGGCGGCAGTGTCCAGCGCGTGCTCTGCCACGCGGCGGTCGCGGGTCCGTTTCTCACACGGCTGGTCGACGCGGCGCGCAGCCTGCGCGTCGGCGATCCGCTCGACGCGGCGACCGAGATCGGGCCGCTCATCACGCGCGAGCGCGCCGAGCGCGCGGCCGAGCTCGTCCGCGAGGCGATGCGGGCGGGCGCGACCCTGCACTGCGGTGGCACCGTCGAGGTCGCCGGGCTCGCCGGCGCCTTCTTCGCCCCGGCCGTGCTCACCGGCGTCACCTCGGCGATGCGCATCGCGCGCGAGGAGGTGCCCGGTCCCGTCGCCCTCGTGGAGACCGTCGAGTCCGAGGACGAGCTCATCGTGCGCGCCAACGACAGCGACACGGGGCTTGGCGCCTCCGTGTGGACGGCCGATCGCTACAAGGGCGCGCGCATCGCCAGCGAGCTGCGCGTCGGGATGGTCTGGATGAACGACCACCTCGTCGCGCGCAGCGCGCCCCAGGTGCCATGGGGCGGCGTGCGCGGCTCGGGCATCGGCCGGGCCCGCGGCGCCGTCGCGCTGCGCACGTGCGCCGAGACCAAGGTGGTCACCTGGGATCCGCCCGTCGGGCTCAACGCCTGGTGGTTCCCCTACGACGCGGGCCTGGCCCGGGCCGCCCACGCGGTCGCCCAGCTGCGCTCAGCGCGCGACGCGGACCGCGAGCGCGGGCTGAAGGAGGGCGCCGGGCCGCTGGTGCGCACGACCGGGCGCTGGCTTCGCTCGCTGCGCGCGCGCTGAGCGACCCACGCACCGGCTGGCGGTCCGGGTACCCGCCCGCCGAGATGCGGGAGAGCCGTACCGGTGCGCGTGGAACGGGCTGCCAGCCTCGATGCCATGTCCTCTGCCTCGAGCCTCGCCGACACCCTCAACGGACGCCTGATCACCCCGGGCGATGCGCAGTACGACACGGCGCGGACCGTCTTCTCAGGCGCGATCGACCGCCGCCCCGCCATGATCGCCCGGGTCGCCGACGCGGCGGACGCCGCGCGTGTCGTCGCGTACGCCCGCGAGCGGGGGCTCGAGCTGGCCGTGCGCAGCGGCGGCCACAGCCCGGCGGGACACGGCGTCAGCGACGGCGGCATCGTGCTGGACCTCACCGACCTGCGCGCGCTGCAGATCGACGCGCAGCGGCGCACGGCGTGGGCCGAGACGGGCCTGACCGCGAGTGCGTACACGTCCGCGGCGGGAGCGCACGGGCTCGCCACCGGCTTCGGCGACGCGGGCTCGGTCGGGATCGGCGGGATCACGCTGAGCGGCGGTCTCGGGTTCCTCGTCCGCAAGCACGGCCTCACGATCGACCATCTCCTGGCCGCCGATGTCGTCACGGCAGACGGCGAGCTCGTGCGCGCGGACGCCGAGCACCATCCCGACCTGTTCTGGGCGATCCGCGGCGGCGGTGGCAACTTCGGCGTCGTGACCCGCCTGCAGTTCCGCCTGCACCGCGTCGACACGATCGTGGGCGGCATGCTGATCCTCCCCGCGACGGCCGACGTGATCGCGGCGTTCGTCGCCGAGGCCCACGCCGCGCCGGAGGAGCTCTCGACGGTCGCCAACGTCATGACCGCGCCGCCGCTGCCGTTCCTCGCCCCGGAGCATCACGGACGCCCGGTCGTCATGGCGCTGCTGGCCTACAGCGGGCCCGTCGAGGCCGGCGAGCGCGCGGTGGATCGCTTCCGCGCGCTGGCGACCCCGCTCGCCGACATGGTGCGGCCGATGCCCTACCCGGAGATCTACGGCCCCGAGCCCGAGGACTACCACCCCGTCGCCGTGTCGCGCACGATGTTCGCCGGTCGCGTCGATCGTCGGGCGGCCGAGGCGATCGTCGAGCAGCTCGAGGCGTCGAGCGCTTCGACGGCGGTCGCGCAGCTGAGGGTGCTGGGCGGCGCCATGGCCCGCGTGCCGGAAGGGGCGACGGCCTTCGCGCACCGCCGGAGCGCCATCATGGTCAACGTCGCCGCGGTCTACGAGCGCCCCGGCGACCGCCCGAGGCACGCGGCGTGGGTGGCCGGTCTGGCCACCGAGCTCGCCGACGGCAACACCGGCGCCTACGTGGGCTTCCTCGCCGACGAGGGCGAGGAGCGCGTCCGCGCCGCCTACCCCGGGCCGACGTGGGACCGGCTCGCGGCGATCAAGGCCCGCTACGACCCGGACAACGTGTTCCGCCTCAACCAGAACGTCCCGCCGGCGGGGGAGCCGACGTCGAGAGCCGCCTGAGGACTAGGCCGCCCGGCGGCGGGCGCTGCTCACGAGCCGCACGCGCTCGGGCAGCAGCGGCACCACGACGCGGCGCGCGTACTCCGCCCCGGTGCGCAGCGCGATCGCGCGGGCCGGGTCCCACGAGAAGCCGTAGAGCCGGCGGATGCGCGGCGGCATGAGGCCGACGGTCACGAAGTTCGCCATCTCGAGCACCGGGCGCAGCTGCAGTGGCACGGGCGGGCGCATGACGATCTGGATGGCCAGCTCGCGCGCACCATCGCTCACGTGCAGCGTGTCGCCCTCGACCATCTCGGCCATGTACAGGTCGAAGTCCTCGATCTCGGCGGGCATGTCCTCGTCGCGCAGCGCGAACAGGCGGCCGATGACCTTGTAGTCCTGCCAGTAGGCGTCGCGCTCGTCGCGGGTGAGGGGGCCGACGTAGCGCTCGTAGGCCACCAGCGACGAGTCGGCCAGCGTGGCGAGGATCCACAGCAGCAGCACAGGGTCGTCGGCGGCGTAGGGCGTACCGGCGGGGAAGCGTCCCGCCGCCTCGGCCAGCTCACCGCGCACGCGGCGGTGCATGGCGCGCACGCGCCGCGTCAGCCGCTCGGCCTCGGCACGCTCGCCGAACGTGATCGTGTCCATGACCTGGGCCGTGCGGGCCAGGCGCTCGTAGGGCTCGTCGAGCGCGCCCGTGTGGGCGAAGAAGCCGGCGAAGGCGACCGGGTGCGTGGCCTGCATGAGCAGCGCACGGGACCCGCCGAAGGCCACCATCTGCTCGCGGTGCACGCGGCGCACCATCGAGTCGTCCGTGAAGAAGCTGTCGCGCGCCGTCATCCGCTCTGTGCCTGTACGTGGCTCTACCCTGTCGGGACCATGCCAGCCGCCGCCTACGCCGGGAAGGAGTGCGTCTGCCAGTTCCGCCGCGGCATCTGCGACCAGACGTGCGTCCGGGACATGCTGGCGACGCCGTTCTACATCGCCTGCCTGAAGCTCAGCGGCCGGCGCTGCGTCGTGGTCGGCGGCGGGGAGATCGGGCTGGAGAAGGTCGAGGGCCTGCTGGCCTGCGGCGGCGACGTCGTGCTGATCGCGCCCGAGGCGGTGCCCGCGCTGCAGGAGCTGGCGCGCGAGGGCTCCATCGCCTGGGAGCGGCGCGAGTACCGGCCCGAGGACCTCGAGGGCACGTTCATGGTCATCGCCTCGCACCGACGACACCGACGTGAACATCGGCGTCTACGACGACGCCGAGCGCCGCGCGATGCTGGTCAACGTCGTCGACGTGCCCCCGCTGTGCAACTTCATCCTGCCCGCGATCGTCCGCACCGGCCCGCTGGCCATCGCGATCTCGACGGCCGGCGCCTCGCCCGCGCTGGCCAAGCGCATGAAGGCCGAGGTCTCCGAGCTGTTCGGGGAGGAGTACGCCCAGCTCGCCGTGCTGCTCAACGACGTGCGCGGCTGGGCCAAGGGCACGCTGCCGACCTACCAGGACCGCAAGGCGTTCTTCGAGGGCATCGTCAACGGCGAGCCCGACCCGATCGACCTCCTGCGCGCCGGCGACGCCGGCGCGGTGCGCGACCTGATCGCGGCAGCGCAGCGGTCGTACCAGCCGGCGTGAGCCGGCTGACCCACCTCGACGACGAGGGCAGTGCGCGGATGGTCGACGTCGGCGACAAGGAGATCAGCGACCGCCGCGCCGTCGCCCGGGCCGTCGTGCGCATGACGCCCGAGACGGCCGCCGTCGTCGCCGCCGGGAACGCGCCCAAGGGCGACGTGCTGGGGACCGCGCGCATCGCCGGCATCCAGGCCGCGAAGCGCACCGGCGAGCTCATCCCGCTGTGTCACCCGCTCGGCCTCGACCACGTCGACGTGCAGGCCGTCGTGGACACCGCCGCGGGGACGGTGAGCATCACCGCGGAGGCCCGCGTCTCTGCCCGCACCGGTGTGGAGATGGAGGCCATGACCGCCGCCGCGGTCGCCGCGCTCACGGTCTACGACATGGTCAAGGGCGTGGAGCGCGGCGTCACGATCGGCGAGGTCGCGCTGTTG
The DNA here is from genome assembly GCA_963840185.1 of uncultured Actinomycetes bacterium. Classification (GTDB taxonomy): domain Bacteria; phylum Actinomycetota; class Thermoleophilia; order Solirubrobacterales; family Solirubrobacteraceae; genus JAOPZW01. The sequence goes on from CAWIXY010000008.1 coordinate 204,177, forward strand.
GAGAAGTCGGGTGGGCGCAGCGGGACGTGGGTGCGGCCGACGGCGTCGGAGTCCCCCGGGCAGTAGCCGTCCGTCACTTCTCGGCGCGTCGTCCTGTGGCGCTGGAGATGCGGCGGATCGTTGCGTGACCGCCGACCGCGGCGCTCGTGCAGCGGGACGGACCGGCAGATCGTTGTGCAGCCGCGAAGATCACATCGCGCCGGAGCAAGCGGGTGACCGACACGCCGCGGACGGCCGAACGGCTGCTCTCGCACGACCAGCGGTAGGTTCTGCGCGCCAGGAGGCTGTCAGCGCGCGGACAGCGGTCACGAATCGGGTGTGATGCCGGCGGGGGCGGGGCAATCCCTGCTCGAGGAGTTCGATCGCGCCAGCCCTCTGGCGCTCCGCGCAAGCGCGCTCCATGCCACGGAGCCACAACCACCCCCCGGTCCACCTGGTCGCCGCCCTGATGGCGGCGCTGCTCCTCCTGCTCGGGTGCCTGGCGAGCGCGGCGGCAGCCCAGACCCCGCTGCCGGTCGCGCCGCCAAAGCCGCCCGCCGCACCGAAGGCGACCGCTCCCGCCCCGAAGGCTCCCGCTGCACCCAAGCCGGCCGCTCCCGCACCGAAGGCAGCGGCTCCCGCGCCCAAGCCTCCCGCTCCCGCGCCCAAGCCGGCCGCTCCCGCACCGAAGCCGGTCGCCGCGTCGCCCAAGGCCCCCGCCGCGCCCGAGCCTCCCGCTCCCGCGCCCAAGCCGGCCGCCACGCCCGAGCCGGTGGCCGCACCGAAGGCACCGGCCCCCGCGCCCGAGCCGCCCGCCGCACCGAAGCCGGCCGCCCCCTCGGTCGAGCCGCCCGCCCCGGCGCCTGAGACGGCCGCCGCGCCTGAGACGACCGCCGCATCCACCCCGGTCGTCGCCCCGGCCCCGCCGACCGCGCCCGAGCCGCCGGCCGCCAAGATCGAGGCCGCGCAGCCGCCGCCTGCCCCCAAGCCGACGTCGCCGGCCCCGAAGATCCAGGCGACGCAGCCGCTGCCCGCACCGAAGCCGCCCACGCCGCCGACGCCGCCGGCCCCGAAGATCCAGGCGACGCAGCCGCCGCCGGCCCCGAAGCTGCCCGCTCCGAAGCCGCCCACCCCGCCCGCCCCGTCGGTCAAGGCCCCAGCTGTCGAGGCCCCGCAGGTCAAGGCGCCCACCGTCGCCGCGCCGACCATCGAGGCGCCCGCCGTCAAGACGCCGCAGGTCGCGGCTCCCGCCGTCAAGGCGCCCGCCGTCGCCGCACCGGCCATCAAGGCGCCCGCCGTTACCGCACCGGCCATCAAGGCGCCCGCCGTCAAGACGCCGCAGGTCACGGCACCGGCGATCCAGACGCCCACGGTCACCGCACCGGCCATCAAGCTGCCCACCGTCAAGACGCCCGCCGTCGCCGCACCGGCCATCAAGGCGCCCGCCGTCAAGACGCCGGAGGTCACGGCACCGGCGATCCAGGCGCCCGCCCTCGCCGCACCGGCGATCAAGCTGCCCACCATCACCGCACCGGCGATCAAGCTGCCCACCATCACCGCACCGGCGATCAAGCTGCCCACCATCACCGCACCGGCGATCAAGCTGCCCACCATCACCGCACCGGCCATCAAGCTGCCCACCATCACCGCACCGGCGATCCAGCTGCCCACCAAGCTGCCCACCATCGCCGCACCGGCGATCCAGCTGCCCACCGTGCTCGGGCTTCCTTCCGGGCCTGCGCCGCCGGTCGCGCCGGCTCCGCTCGCTTCGGTCGGTCAGGCCGTCGAGTCCGCCGTCGCGCTGATCACGTCACCCCTGGATGGCCCCGCGCCTCCCGCGCCGCCCGCCGCAGGGTCGACCGGTTCGCTCGCGCAGCAGGTCCTCGGGGTCGTCGCCCGGCCGCCGGCTCCGCCGACCCTGCCGTCGGCAGCGTCGCCCGCGGAGCGCCCGGCAGACTCGCTCGTCACTGCGCCCGCCGGCCGGCTCACCCCGACGACGGACGCGGTTCTCCCGGCCTCCTCGGGAACCGGCGCGGCTGCGCTCGGGTCGCCTCTCCTCGCCGATGGTGTGGTCGCCAGGACCACGGCGCCGACCGAGATCGCCGCGCCCCGCATCGCTGGGAGCGATGTCCCCACCGCCGCCCCGGCCGGCCTGAGCCTTGCGGCCGGGCGGGATCACGGCGTGCCCGCCGAGATGCTGCCGCGGTTCGCAAGCATCGCCGGGACGCCTTCCGCGCCGACCGGCACGACGGCGGATGGCGGCCCTCTGAGCTCTGGAGCACCGGCTGACTCGGTGCCTCCGGTGCCTCCGGGTGCTCCGTTTGGTGTTGGTGTGGCTGGTGCTGGTGGGGTGTCTGGTTTTGGTGGCGGTCTTGTGGCTGTGTTGTTTGTGGCGCTGGGTGGGTTTGCCGTTCAGCGTTTGTTCCGTCTTGTTGTCGCCGCGGCCGTGTGTCGGCCGGTGGCGTTCTGCTGGCTGCTCGAGCGGCCTGGCTAGTCCTCCGGGGCTTTTCAGACCACCCGTGCGTGCGCCCATGTGTTGGGCGTGGCGCTTTCCGCTCGAACGCTCAGGAGAAACACGATGGTCCCCCACATTCGTGGGCAGCGCAGTGGCAGGAGGCCGGTCGCTTTGGCGATCGCCGCCTTCCTGCTGGTGTTGCTGTCCCCCAACGCCGCCACGGCGGCGACCCCTTCATGGCTTGATCGCCAGGCCGGCTGGCATGGCCGCGCGATCGAGCGTCCACTGGCGCCGACGGCGCGTGCCGTCAGCGCCTCCACGTCGACCCAGACGGTGTCGGTCGGCAGCGGGTTGGCCGGCGCGAACGGCTCGCCGGCGGTGCGGCGTGTGCAGCGTGCGCTGCGTGAGCTGGGCTATGGCGTCGGCCGGGTCGATGGGCGCTTTGGCCCCAGGACGCGGTCGGCCGTCGGCTGGTTTCAGCACAAGCACGGCCTGAGCGTCGACGGCATCGCCGGCCCGCGCACGCTCGAGCGTCTGCGTGAGCGCCAGCGCGTCGACTCCACCACCACCGACAGCCAGCCCCAGGCGCAGGCTGATCCGCAGGCGTCGGTTCCGGATGACGTGCAGGCGCCGCGGCCGGCCGGCCCGGTGACGGCGCGGTCGGCCGATCCGGGTGAGCGCTGGTTGGTGGCGGCGATCGCCGTCGGGGTGATCCTGGCCGCGATCCTGGTGGGGTTGTTGGTGCGTCGCAACCGTCGCCCCACGGAGGGGACGGTGGTGTCGTTGGCGCGGCCGTTGTGGGTGGCCGGCGTCAGTGCGGACCCGACGGTCGGGCCGTTTGCCGGCAGCGCCGCGGCGCTGCACGTGTCGCCCCCGAGCGGCTCGGATGACGAGCCGGCGATCCGCTACTGCGTGATCGATGAGCAGCGCGGCACGCCGGTGTGGGTGTCGCCGCAGGACATCCGCGAGTCGCGTGACCTCGACGAGCGCCAGCGCCGTCAGGCGGCCGGCGCGCTGGCCGGCCACCCCGCCGCCGCGCGCGGCGGACGCTTTGCCCGGCCCGCCAGCCGCTCGCGGCGCGCCGCGGCGCTGACACGCCGGCGCACCCAGGGGGCGTCGCACCTGCAACGCCGCGTCACCTGGTTTCGCTCGCTGGGGATGCCCCCCGAAGCGATCGCCGACCTGCTCAGCGACGAGCAGATCCCGCCACCCCCAGGACACGACACCTGGACCGCCGCCGCCGTCCACCAGATCGACGGCCAACCCGACCACCACGACCAGCCTCCGACCGCGGCCGTCGCCCCCACCCACAACACCGGGCGCGACGACACGCAGGGGCGCGGAACCTGAGCGGCCGCGCCCAACCACCGGGGGAGCCACCAGGCGCCGGCCGTCCGTCGGGGGACACGACGGCCGGCGCCACGGCCCCAACGCCGCCCGGCTAGCCTGCACCGCGTGCGCACGGTCGTCCTCACCGTCTCCACGTCGGTCGCCCGCCGTGCCGCCGACGACGAGGCGGGGCCGCGGCTCGCGCATCTCGCCGACGAGGCGGGTGCGGAGATCGTGGCCATGGAGGTCGTGCCCGATGACGCCGCGCTGATCGAGGACAGGCTGCATCACTACGTGGCCGAGGAGGTCTCCTTCATCTTCACCACCGGCGGCACGGGGCTCACGCCCGACGACGTGACGCCCGAGGCCACGCGCGCCGTCATCACGCGCGACGCTCCCGGGATCGCCGAGGCGATGCGGGCCACAAGCCTGCAGCACACGCCGATGGGGATGCTCGCCCGCGGCGTGTCCGGCATCGCCGGGCGCACGCTGATCGTCAACTTCCCCGGCAACCCGCGCGCGGTCGACCAGCTGTTCGGGGTCGTCGCGCCGGTGCTCAGCCACGCCGCCGCGACGCTCGACCGCGAGGGTGGACGCGCCGGCGGCCATTGAGCTCGACGGCCTGACCCGCCGCTACGGCGAGCGGGTCGCGCTGGACGAGGTCACCCTGCGCGTGCCCACGGGCGCGACGCTCGTCGTGTTCGGTCCCAACGGGGCGGGCAAGTCGACGCTGCTGCGCGTGCTGGCCACGCTGCTGCGCCCGCATGCGGGCAGCGCGCGCGTTCTCGGCCACGAGCTCCCCGGCGACGGCTGGGCGGTGCGCGGGCGGGTCGGGCTGCTCGGCCACGAGCCGCTCGTCTTCGGCGACCTGTCCGGGCGCGAGAACCTGCGCTTCCACGCGCGCCTGCATCGGGTCGCGCCGGCGCGGGTCGAGGAGCTGCTCGAGCTCGTCGGCCTGCGCCGCCGCGCCGACGACCGCGTCCACACCTACTCGCGGGGGATGGTCCAGCGCCTGTCGGTGGCCCGCACGGTGCTGCACGAACCCGAGCTGCTGCTGCTCGACGAGCCCCGCGCCAATCTCGACCCAGCCGCCGCGGACCTCATCGAGCCGCTCATCGGCGCCGCGAGTGGCCGCACCCGCGTGATCACGAGCCACGACCCCGCCGGCGGCCTGGCCGAGGCCGATCTGGCGCTCGGCCTGCGCGCCGGCCGGGCGGCCCTGATGGCCCCGGCCGCCGAGGTCGGGCCGCCGCGCGTGGCCGCGCTGTACGCATGACAGCGGCGCCCGCATGACAGCGCGTCATTGCTCGATGGCGGCAGTCGCTGTCCCCGGCAGCGAGCGCTCGCGATGAGGCACGCGGTGGCGGCCGTCCTGCGCAAGGACCTGCGCCTGGAGCTGCGTGCCCCGCAGGCGGTGCCGGCCATGGCGCTGTTCAGCGTCACGACGCTCGTCGTCTTCCACTTCGCGCTGCAGCGCAACTCGGTCGAGGGCGAGCTGGCGGCCGGCGTGCTCGCCGTGACGCTGCTGTTCGCGGCCATGCTCGGCGTGTCGCGCCTGTTCGTGGCCGAGCGCGAGGAGGGCGGGCTCGACGGCTTCCTGCTCGCCCCCGTCGACCGCACGGCGCTGCTCGTCGCCAAGGCCACGGGGCTGTTCTGCTTCCTCGCCGCCGTCGAGCTCGTGCTCGTCCCCGCCTTCGTGCTGCTGCTGCTCGGTCCCACGCTCGACGCAGGCGGCTTCGCCCAGCTCGCCCTGCTGCTCGTGCTGGTGGACGCTGGCATCGCCGTGATCGGCACGCTCGTCGGCGCGATCGCGGTGCAGACGCGTGCGCGCGATCTGCTGGTCCCGCTGCTGGGCCTGCCGCTGCTGATCCCGGTCGTCATCGGGCTGGCGAGGGGCGCGACGCCACTCTTCCTGGAAGCGGGCGCAGGCTCGCTTCCAGGCCGGTGGCTGCTGGTGCTGTCGCTCTATGATCTGACCTTCGCGTTACTCGCCTACGCACTGTTCGACTACCTCGTCGAGGACTGATGCGCCTCCTCTCCACCGCCACCGCCGCGACGTTGACGGCCGGCTTCGGCCTCGCCTTCTTCTACGCCCCCATGGACGCCGACCAGGGCTTCATGCAGAAGATCTTCTACGTGCACGTGCCGCTGGGGATCGTCGCGCTGTGCGGCTTCGTGCTCGGCGGCGTGATGGCGATCAAGCACCTGCGCACCGGTGAGCGGCGCTACGACCTGCGCAGCTACGTCGCCATCCACCTGTCGCTCGTGCTCGGTGTCGGCGTGCTCGTCACGGGCTCGATCTGGGCCAAGGCGTCGTGGGGCAGCTGGTGGGTGTGGGACGAGCCGACGCTCGTGTCGTTCCTGATCGTCTTCCTGCTCTACGCCTGCTACCAGCCGCTGCGCTTCTCGATCGAGGACCCCGAGAGGCAGGCGCGCTACGCGAGCGTGTTCGCGGTCGTGGCCGGCGCCTTCGTCCCGCTGAACTTCATCGCGGTGCGCCTCGCCGAGGCCGTCATCCATCCGCGCGTGTTCGCGACCGCCGAGGGCGGCCTGCCCGCCGACATGCGGCTCGCCTTCCTGGTCTGCCTGGTCGGCATGGCGCTGCTGTACGTGACGCTGTGGCGCTACGAGATGGCTGCGAAGCTCGCCTCCGGCCGCGTGCGGTCGCTGCGGCGCAAGCTCGGCGGCGACGATGCCGTCGCCCAGCGCGGGCGCACGGCGGCCCCGAGCCTCCCCGCCTCGTGAACGACACCCTGCCGGACAACACCGGCTACGTCGCCGCCGCCTACCTCGTGTTCCTCGCGCTCGTGCTGGTCTACGTGGCGATCATGGCCGTGAAGCTCACGCGCCTCGAGCGCGACCTCAGCGAGCTCGACGAGCTCGCCGACCGTCCCCGTCCTGCGGCGCCCGATCGCGAGCACGAGTCGGTATGAGCGAGGTCCTCGCCCTCGGCATCTCCCACAAGACCGCGCCGGTCGCCCTGCGCGAGCGCCTGGCGCTCACCGACGCCCAGGCCGGCCAGCTCATGCGCGAGATGGTCGCGCGCGACGAGGTCGCACGAGGCCGTCGCCATCTCGACGTGCAACCGCACCGAGATCTACCTCGTCGCGTCCGACCCCGTCCAGGCCGAGGCCGAGCTGCTCGGCCGGCTGGCGCGGCGCGCGGCCATCCGGCCGACCGAGCTCGCCGGCATCGTCTACTCGCCGCGCAACTGCGACGCGGCGCGCCAGCTCTTCCGCGTGACCAGCGGCCTGGAGTCGATGATCGTCGGCGAGGCCGAGGTGCAGGGCCAGGTCAAGCGCGCCTACGAGCACGCGCTGGCGGGCGGCACCACCGGCCCGCTGACGAATCGCCTCTTCCGCGCCGCGCTGCAGACCGGCAAGCGCGTGCGCACCGAGACGGCGCTCGGCGCGGGCCGCGCGAGCATCTCGACCGTCGCCGTCGAGCTGGCGCGCGACGTCATGGGCGACCTCGCGCAGCGCAACGTCGTGATCATCGGCGCGGGCGAGACGAGCGAGCTGACCGCCCGCGCGCTGGCCGACCAGGGCGTGAGCACGATCTTCGTCGCCAACCGCCACGCCGAGCGCGCGCTCTCGCTGGCGGAGCGCTTCGGGGGCCGGGTCGCGTCGCTGCAGGAGCTGCCCGACCGCCTGGCCGAGGCCGACATCGTCGTCTCCTCGACGTCGTCGCCGCACACGCTGATCGAGGCGGACGACCTCGAGGTCGTCATGCGCGCGCGCGACCACCGCCCGCTGCTCTTCATCGACATCGCGGTGCCGCGCGACATCGAGCACGCCTGCGCCGAGCTCCCCGGCGTGACGGTCTACGACATCGACGACCTGCAGCGCGTCGTGGCGCGCAACCTCGAGGTGCGCGGGGGCGAGCAGGCCGGGGCCGAGACGATCGTCGAGCAGGAGATCCAGGGCTTCGCGCGCTGGATGGCCGAGCTGGACGTGACGCCCACGATCACGGCCCTGCGCGCGCACGGGCAGGCCATCGTGGAGCAGGTCCTGGCCGAGAACGCCGAGCGCTGGGAGAGCCTGTCGCCGCGCGACGCCGCGCGCATCGAGGCCGTCGCCCGTGCCGTGATGCAGCGCCTGCTGCACGAGCCGACGATCCGGCTGAAGGCCGTCGAGGACGAGGGCGGCCACGGGCGCCAGCAGATCCTGCGCGAGCTGTTCGGGCTGCTGGAGGCGCCGGGCACGGATGCTCGGGCCGGCGACGCCGCGCCCGGCACGGTCCGCCCGCTCAGGCGCCGCGGCAGCGGGTGAGGATCGGCACGCGCGGGAGCGCGCTGGCGCTCGCGCAGGCCGGGCAGGTGGCGCAGGCGCTCGGCGGCGCCGAGCTGGTCCCGATCACGACGACGGGCGACCGCGCCCGCGGCGCCGGCGACAAGGAGCGCTGGGTCAAGGAGATCGACGAGGCGCTGCTGCGCCGGCGACATCGACCTCGCCGTGCACTCGGCCAAGGACGTGCCCGCCCACCTTCCGGACGGCGTGGTGATCGCCGCGACCCCGCGGCGCGCCGACCCGCGCGACGCCCTGTGCGGAGCCGCCTCGCTCGACGCCCTGCCGCGCGGCGCCCGCGTGGGGACGAGCAGCCTGCGACGCACGGCCCAGCTCCACGCGCGGCGCGAGGACGTCGAGGTCGTCGAGCTGCGCGGCAACGTGGACACACGCCTGCGCCGCCTGGCCGAGGGCGGCTTCGACGCGATCGTCCTGGCGCGGGCGGGGCTGCAGCGCCTGGGGCTGCGACGATCGCGTGACCGGCGTGGTCGACGTACAGGCCATGGTGCCCGCCGCGGGCCAGGGGACGCTCGTCCTCGAGGTCCGCGCCGGCGACGACGGCACCGCCGCCGCGGCTCGCGCCGGTGGCCGACGCGCCGACGCTGCGGGCGCTGCGCGCCGAGCGCGCCGTCGTTCGGGTGCTGCAGGCCGACTGCCACACCCCGGTCGGCGTGCACGCCGAGGCCGCCGACGGCGGCGCGCTGGCCCTGCGCGCGTTCGTCGGGCGCGCCGACGGGTCGGCCTGGCTGCGCGACGAGCTGACCGGCGAGGATCCCGAGGCGCTCGGGGCGGCGGTGGCGCAGCGCCTGCTCGCGGCGGGCGCCGAGGAGATCCTGGAGCGCGCGCCGTGAGCGCGCGACCGGGCGTCGCCTACCTCGTCGGGGCGGGGCCCGGCGACGCCGGGCTGCTCACGGCGCGCGCGCTGGAGCTGCTGGCCGGCGCGGACGTGATCCTGCACGACCGGCTCATCCCAGCCGAGGCGCTGGCCGGCGTGCGCGCCGACGCCGAGGTGGTCGACGTCGGCAAGGTCGGCGGTGGCGAGCAGGTCCCGCAGGACGAGACGACGCGCCTGCTCGTCGAGCACACCCGCGCGGGGCGCTCGGTCGTGCGCCTGAAGGGCGGCGACCCGTTCGTCTTCGGCCGCGGCGGCGAGGAGGCCCAGGCGCTGCGCGCCGCCGGGCTCGCGTTCGAGGTCGTGCCTGGCGTCACGGCGGGCATCGCGGCAGCGGCGTACGCCGGGATCCCCGTCACCCAGCGCGGGCAGGCCAGCGCGGTCGCGTTCGTGACCGGCCACGAGGACCCGGCCAAGGAGGAGACCCAGATCGACTGGCCCGGGCTGGCCGGCTTCCCGGGCACGCTGGTCTTCTACATGGGCGTCCGCCGGCTGGCGCACATCGCCGAGCGCCTGACCGCCGCCGGGCGCGACGCCGGCGAGCCCGCCGCGGTCGTGATGCGCGGCACGTTCGGCGACCAGCGCTCGGTGCGGGCGACGCTGGGCACGATCGCCGCGGCCGCGGCCGAGGCCGGGATCACCGCCCCGGCGATCACGGTCGTCGGGCCGGTCGCGGCGCTGCACGACGAGCTGGCCTGGCTGGACGCGGCCCGCCCGCTGGGCGGCGTGAGCGTGACCGTCACCCGCGCGCGCGCTCAGGCGGGCACGCTGGCGGGCCGCCTGCGCGCGCTGGGCGCCACCGTCGTGGAGACGCCGGTCATCCGCATCGAGCCGCTGGCCGTCGAGCTGCCCGAGATCGCGGCCTACGACCTGGTGTGCGTCACGAGCCCCAACGGCGCCGAGCTGCTGCTCGAGGCGGTGCGCGACGCCCGCGCGCTGGCCGGCCCGCGCATCGCGGCCATCGGACCGGGCACCGCCCGCGCCCTGCGGGCGGGCGGCGTCCAGGCCGACGTCGTCCCTGAGCGGGCGGTGGCCGAGGCGCTCGTCGAGGCCCTCGAGACGGTCGACGTGTCGCGCGCCCTGATCGTCCGGGCGCAGGAGGCCCGCGACGTGCTGCCCGACGCACTGCGCGCCCGCGGTGCCGCGGTCGACGTCGCCGCGCTGTACCGCACGGTGCGCGAGCCGCTGCACCCCGAGGGGCGCGCGGCCGCGCTGGGGGCCCACTACCTGACCTTCGCCTCGGCGTCGGCGGTGCGCTTCTTCCACGAGGCGGCGGGCTCGCTCGAGGGTCCGCGGATCGTGTCGATCGGCCCGGTGACCAGCGCCGAGCTGCGGCGGCTGGGCGCCGAGCCGCACGTCGAGGCGAGCGAGCACACGCCGGAGGGGCTGGTGGCGGCGCTCGTGGCGGACGCCAGGCCGTAGGGTCGGCGCGGTGCGCATCCTCGTCCTGGGCGCGGGCGGCGTCGGCTCCGCCTTCGCGGCCATCGCCCGCCGCCGCAGCTTCTTCGAACGCCTCGTGATGACCGACCTCGACGGGGCACGGGCGCGCGCCGCCGTCGAGCCCCACGACGACCCGCGGATGGCCGCCGCCGCGCTCGACGCGAGCGACGAGGCCGCGATCGTCGAGCTCGCCCGCGCCGAGCACGCCGACGTCATCCTCAACGCCTGCGACCCGCGGCTGAACCCGCCGATCTTCCGGGCCGCGCTGATGGCGCGCTGCACCTACCTGGACATGGCGATGACCCTCTCGCGGCCGCATCCCGAGCGCCCGCACGAGCTGCCCGGGGTCATGCTCGGCGACGACCAGTTCGCCGCGGCGGCGCAGTGGGAGGAGGCGGGCCTGCTGGCGCTCGTGGGGATCGGGGTCGAGCCCGGCCTGTCGGACGTGTTCGCGCGCCACGCTGCCGACGAGCTGTTCGCCGAGATCGACGAGATCGGCGTGCGCGACGGCGCCGACCTGCAGGTCGCCGGCTACGACTTCGCCCCGACGTTCTCCATCTGGACGACGATCGAGGAGTGCCTCAACCCGCCGCTCGTCTGGGAGCGCGAGCGCGGCTTCTTCACCACGCCACCGTTCTCGGAGCCCGAGGTCTTCGAGTTCCCCGAGGGGATCGGTCCGGTCGAGTGCGTCAACGTCGAGCACGAGGAGGTGGTCCTCATCCCGCGCTGGGTGGACTGCCGGCGCGTGACGTTCAAGTACGGCCTCGGCGAGGAGTTCATCGGCGTCCTGCAGACGCTGCACAAGCTCGGGCTGGACCGCACCGAGCCCGTCGACGTCCGCGGCACGCCGGTGGCGCCGCGCGACGTGGTGGCCGCCGCGCTGCCCGACCCCGCGCGACTGGGCGACCGCATGACCGGCCGCACGTGCGCGGGGACGCTGGTGACCGGCACGGGCCTCGACGACGGGCCGCGCGCGGTGTACCTGCATCACGTCGTCGACAACGAGCGGACGATGCGCGAGGACGGCGCTCAGGCCGTCGTCTGGCAGACGGCGATCAACCCCGTCGTCGCGCTCGAGCTGCTGGCCGAGGGCGCGTGGTCGGGCACCGGCGTGCTCGGCCCCGAGGCCTTCCCTGCGGCTCCCTTCCTCGCGCTGCTGGCCGAGCTCGGTGCCCCGCACGGGCACGACGAGCGCGACCCGGCCGACCCGCCTCGCCGGCGCTGAGCCCGGTCGCCCGCGTCACCCGCCGCTCGGCGGCTCGCCCTCGGTGGGGATGCCCGGCATCGCCTCCGGCCCGCGCTCGGGCTCGGGCTCGTCATCACCCTCGGGTCGCACGTCGGGTGTGCCGAGCGGATCGGGTTCGGGCGCGTCGTCGGGCAGGCCGCTCGGCGCGTTCTCGCCGGGATCTGTCTCGGCTGCGATCATGCGCTGTCCCTACCCGGATATCGTCGCGCCATGCCGCCGGTCCTCACGTTCCTGTCGGACTACGGCCTCGACGACGAGTTCGTCGGCGTGTGCCACGGCGTCATCGCGCGCCTGGCGCCCGAGGCCCGCGTCCTCGACATCACCCACGGGATCCCACGCCACGACGTGCGCACGGGCGCGCTGATCCTGCGCCGCGCGCTCCCGTACTTCCCGCCCGGTGTGCATCTGGCCGTCGTCGACCCGGAGGTCGGCGGCGAGCGGCGCCCGGTCGCGGCGCGCACCGCGGAGGAGGACCGTGTCCTGGTCGGACCCGACAACGGGCTGCTGGCGCTCGCAGCCGGGCGCTTCGGCGGCATCGTCGAGGCCGTCGACCTCGTGCGCTCCCCGCTGCGCCTCGAGCCGGTGTCGGCCACCTTCCACGGCCGCGACATCTTCGCGCCGGTCGCGGCGCGGCTCGCCGCCGGCGTCCCGCTCGCCGAGGCCGGCGACCCCGTGGAGCCCGACCAGCTGCTTCCCCTCGAGATGCCGCTGGGCCGCGTGGAGGACGGCGACCTCGTCGCGCACGCGCTCGCCTTCGACCGCTTCGGCAACGTCATGCTCGACGTCGACCACGAGCAGGTCACCGGCCTCGGCCTCCGCCTGGGCCACGGGGTGGTCATCGACGGCGAGCTCGCTCGCTACACGACGACGTTCGTCGACGTCGCGCCGGGCGCGCTGCTGCTCTACGAGGACGCCTACCGCGCGCTGTCGCTGGCGGTCAACCGCGGCTCCGCGGCCGATCGCCTGGGGCTGCACCTCGACGACGAGGTGCGGATCACGGCGGTATGAGCGGTGGTCGCCCGGGGCCCCCGCGCCTCGGGCTCCCCCGCGTGCACCTGCGGCGCACGGGCTCGACGAACGATCGCGCGCGCGAGCTGGCGGTCGCCGGCGCGCCGCACGGGACGCTCGTCACCGCCGGCGAGCAGACCGCGGGCCGCGGGCGTCAGGGCCGCTCGTGGTCAGCGCCCGCTGGCAGCGCCCTGCTTGCGTCGCTCGTGGTGCGCGAGCCGCCGGCGCTCCTGCCGCTCGCCGCTGCCGTCGCGGTCGCGGAGACGGTCGAGCCCGCCGCCTCCCATGCCGCTGCGATCAAGTGGCCCAACGACGTGCTGGTGGACGGGCGCAAGGTCGCCGGCATCCTCGCCGAGGGCCGTCCCCAGGAGGGTTGGGCCGTGCTGGGCATCGGCGTGAACGTCGCCGTCGAGACCGCGGACCTCCCGCCGGAGCTGCGCGCAACCGCCGGGACGCTGGGCCTCGACGCCCTCTGCGATCGAGGATCTGCTCGCTCGCCTGCTCGCGAGCCTCGAGCGCTGGCTGGCGGCCGAGCCGGCGGAGACGCTCGAGGCCTGGCGCGCGCGCGACGCCCTCGCCGGGCACGACGTCGCCTGGGCGGCGGGCCGCGGTCGGGCGGCGGGCGTCGACGCCGAGGGACGCCTGGTGGTCGAGCTGCCCGGCGGCGGGCGGACGGCCCTCGACGCAGGCGAGGTCCACCTCACGCCGGCACCCCCTCGCCCGGGCGCCTGAGCGCACATAAGCCCGCCATAGGGGCTCAAGTGCACGCGCGCCGCGCGCGGCGCTCAGGGCCGCTAGGCCGCCGCCGCGCCGGGGTCGTCGTCCAGCGTGTCGGCGACGCGCGCCTCGAGCCGCTCGCGGCTGTCGTCGTCCAGCGGCGCGGCGTCGTCGCCGTTCTTCTCGGCCCGCATGGCCTCTGCGACAGCGCGCTCGTCGGGCCCGCCGGCGGCGGCGCGACCGCGACGAGACGGCGCGCGAGGTGCGCGCCGGCGAGGCGCGCGGGCCTTGCCGTTCGGCCCCGAAGCATCGGGCTGCGGAGCGTCCTCGGCCGGGGACGTCGCCGCGCCACCGTCGGCCGAGGCGGCCTTCGCGCGAGAGCGCCGCGGCCGAGCCGGCCTGGACGGCTTCGCGGCGGGAGCGTCCGCGTCGGCGGGCTGTTCGGCAGCGGCCTGCTCGTCGGCGGGCTGATCGGCGGCTGACTGTTCGGCGGCGGGCTGTTCGGCGGCGGGCTGCTCCGGCGGGCTGCTCCCCGGCGGCCTGCTCCCCGGCGGGCTGCCCTCCGGCGGCCGCGGCTCGCTTCGCCCGCGAGCGGCGCGCGCGAGGCGGCGGCTTGGCGGCCGCCTCCTCCTCGCTCTCCCTCTCCTGCCCGGCGCCCTGCGCCTCCTCCGCCCCAGCCGGCTCCGCCGGCGGCGCGTCGACGGGCGCGGCCGCGGCCTTGCGGCTGCGCGCGCGGCGGCGCTTGGGCTTCGGCAGCGTGTCCGCTGCGGCGGCGACCTCGGCGGCGGCGTCGATCGCTTCGGCCGGCGCGGGCTCGGCTTCGGGGGCCGCGTCCGGAGCATCCGATCCCTCGGGTGTCTCGATCAGGTCGAGCGCCGCCGCGGTGGCCTCCACCGGCGCGACGCCCACCGTCTCCGGATCCCCCTTCTTGCGCCGGCGCCGGTTGCGCCCGCGGCGGCCCTTGGGGAAGTTGCGCAGCAGCTCGCGCGAGAGCGCGCTCGGCTTGCGGGCCATCCGCGTCCGCGCGCCGCGCAGGACCTCCTCGGCCTCGGGCGTGTGCGCGACGGCCGCGGCGAGCAGCGCGGCGCTGAGGCGGCGGTCCTGCTTGCGCGAGGCGTGCACGAGCCGGCGCGCGTTGCGCGCGTGCGCGCCGCCCGACGAGTTGACCAGCAGCCCGAGCAGGCGCTTGGTCTCGGGCCAGCGCTGGACGGCGTACTCCTCGTGGACCTCGCGCGTGTACTCGGCCAGGCGCCAGATCCAGGCGTTGGCCTGGTCGCGGCGCCCGATGCGCTTCTCGGCCAGCGCCTGCAGCATCACCTTCGCCGCCTCGCGGCGCTCGTCGCGCGACCAGCCGCCGATGACGTCGATCGAGCAGGTCGAAGGCCTCGGCGTCGCGCGACGCGGCGATCTCCTGCAGCGCGCGCAGGCGCAGCTGCGCGTTCTTGTTGCGCTCGACCGCGGTGAGCAGGAAGCGGCGCTTGAGCTCGCCGCTGCGGTCGAAGTGCAGCATCGCCCGCGCGCGGCGCCAGCCGCTGGCGGCGACGCGCGCGCCGGCGAGCGCGGCCCACATGTGCTGCTCGCCGTAGTCCAGGTGCTCGACGGCGATGCGCCACAGCTCGCGCTCGAAGACCTCGTGCCGGCGCTCCTCGTCGGCGCATACGGGGATGACGCGGCGCTCGACGCGCACCCGCCGGCCGCGGCCGCGGCGCACCGGCCCGACGACGATCGCGCCGCCGCGGTAGACGTCGCGGTCCAGCAGCGAGTGCAGCGTCACGACCGGGTCGTCGTGCTTGGTCGCCGGGTGCACGAAGTCGACGACGACGCCGGCCTCCTTGCCCGGGTGGCGGCGCGTCACGCGGCCGACGCGCTGCTGGTAGATGCGCTTGGAGGCCGTCGGCGCCAGGTGCATGCAGACCGTCGCGCGCGGCGAGTTCCAGCCCTCGGCCAGCAGCTGCGCGTTGACGAGCACGTCGATGTCGCCGCGCTCGTAGCGCGCGAGGATCTCGGCCAGCTCGCGCTTGGGCGTCTCGCCCGACACGCCCTCGGCGCTTGATGCCGACCTCGCGGAAGGCCTCGGCGACGTTGTAGGCGTGGCGCACGCCGGCGGCGTAGACGACGCCGGGCACGCCGTTGAAGCGCGTCTTGTAGAGGTCGGCGATCGCCAGGTTGAACGGCAGCTGGTCCAGCAGCTCGGCCAGCATCTCCTGGTCGAACTCGACGTCGACGTCGCCGCGGCGCAGCGGCACCTTGGCGATCGTGCGCACGCCGGGCCCGGGCGGGATGCGCAGGCAGCGCAGCGGCGCGATGACGCCGCGGCGCGCGGCCTGCGCGAGGTCGAAGCGCGACGTCTGCGTCGGGAAGAGGTCGGTGACGTGGCGGGCGATGAGCGCGCCCGTCGCGGTCATGCCGATGAAGATCGGGCCGGTCCAGGCGCGGATCGCGGCGCTGGTCTTCTCGCCCAGCGCGGTGTGCGCCTCGTCGCAGATGACGATCGTGTACGCGTCGGAGATGCGCCCGGCGTTGCGCACGAACCACTGGTAGGTCTCGACCGTCACCGGGCCCGACGGGCCTCGTGCCCGGCCCCGTCGAGCAGCGCCGGCGACTCGCGGTCGGCGTAGCCGCGCGTGCGCAGCTCGCCGAGGAACTGGTCGACGAGGTTGCGGCGGTGGGTGAGGATCAGGATGCCGCCGGTGCGCGAGGCCTCGACGAAGCCCATCGCGGCGACGGTCTTGCCGGCGCCGGTCGCGTGCTCGAACCAGAAGCGCTTGTGGGCGTTCGGATCGTCGGCAGCGCCCTCGGCGACGTCCTCGTCGATGTCCTCGGGCGCCTCGTCGAAGTCCTCGAAGGCGGCCGGCTCGGGCGTCGTCCTCCTCGTCCTCGTCGTCCTCGTCGTCCTCGAGGTCGAGGTCGAGCGCGGAGAGCTCGGCGTCGAGGCCCTCCTCGTCGTCCGCCTCGTCGTCGGGCTCCTCCTCGTCGACGGCCAGGACGGGGGCCGGCAGCGCGTCCTCGGCCGGCGCGGCGCTGCCGTTCTGGGCGGCGGCGAGCAGCGCGGTCAGCGTGCCCGAGAGCGCGTCGACCTGGTGCGGGTTGAGCGTGGTGCCGTCGAGCAGGTGTCGGCTCGTCCTCGCTGAGCAGCCGCTCGAGCCCGAGCAGCAGCGAGTAGCGCCGGCGCCACTGCGTCGAGGGGACCTTGCGCGCCCTCCTCGAGCTCGCGCAGCGCCTCGTCGAGCGCGCGCCGGCGCGCGCTGCCGGGCGCCAGCGCGTCCGCGGCGGTCTCGCCCGCGTGGACGTAGCGCTCGAGGGTGAAGCGCTCGACCCGCTCGATGGTGGCGGGCTCGGGGACGGGTGCGGCCTCTACGACCGCCGAAGTGGTTCGAGCCATCTGTGGCTTACGTGTGAAGGGGGAGACGCGGGAGGTCAGGCGTTCGCGCGACTCGGAGCGTCGGCCAGCGGCCGAGCATGTGACATGAGGGACCTCTCAGCGGTGACCCTCACGTCCCGGTACGAAGAGGATACCCCATGCGCGGGTCGCTACGCCACGCAGTGATGCGCCGCGCGACCGCGACTCTGCCACCCTTGCTGCGATGCGCCGTCGCGCCCTGATCGTGCTCGCCGCCGTCGCCCTGGTGGCGGTCGTCGTCATCGGGCTGTCCCAGGCCGAGGAGGGGTCCACCCCGCCCGCGCCCGCCGAGCGCCGGCTCGACCAGGAGGCGGTCCGGGCCAAGCTCGCGGGAGCGCCGCCGGAGCTGGCGCGCCTGCACGCGCCAGGCCAACGACTTCCTGCCCGGCGAGGGCAACGAGGCTCTGCGGCGCGAGCTGCGGCGGCTGCGCGGCCGGCCCGTCGTCGTGAACATCTGGGCCTCGTGGTGCGGGCCCTGCCGCGAGGAGCTGCCGGTCTTCCAGGACGTCTCGCGTGGCCTACGGCAAGCGCGTCGCCTTCCTCGGCGTCGACCTGCGCGACGATCGCGCCGCCGCGGAGCGCCTGCTGCGCCGCTTCCCGGTGAGCTATCCCGAGCGTCGAGGATCCCGACGGGCGGCTCTTCCAGGACCTCGGCTTGCAGGGCGTGCCCAGCACGCTGTTCTACGACGCGCGCGGCGGCGAGCCCGCGTTCGTGCACCAGGGGCCCTACTACGAGCGCGCCGACCTCGAGGCCGACCTGCGCCGCTACGCGCTCGGCCGCTCGTGACGAGCGCGCGTGACCGCGGCCGAGGTGCGCCGCCGGCGCGACGGGTGCGCCGCGCGAGGATGCGGCGCGGCGCTCGCGACCTGCGCCACGACGGTGTTCGTCGGCGAGCAGGGCGTGCCGCTGCACGAGGAGCTCGACCACCACGACGGCTCCGCGCTGCATCTCGTGGCCGTGCGCGACGGCGCCGTCGTCGGCACCTGCCGCCTGCGTCGCCTCCGGCGACACCGTCAAGCTCGGGCGCATGGCGGTCGCGCCGGCCGAGCGCGGGCGCGGCGTCGCCGCACGGCTGCTCGGCGAGGCCGACGCGCGTGCCGCCGGCCTCGGCGCGCGGCGGATCGCGCTCGCCGCCCAGCTCCGCGCCACCGGCCTCTACGAGCGCGCGGGCTACCGTGCCGTCGGTGACCGCTTCCTCGACGCCGGCATCGAGCACCAGATGATGGAGAAGCCCCTTGCCTGAGGTGCGCGTCGATCCGCTCACCGGCCTGCGCAGCATCATCGCCGCCGATCGCGCGACGCGGCCCAACGCCGGCCTGCGCGCCTCGCCGCCCGAGCCGATCGACCCCGCAGGCCGACCCGTTCGCCGCAGGCCACGAGCAGCAGACGCCGCCCGAGCTGCACGCGGTGCGCTCCGGCGGCGGGGCGCCGGACACGCCGGGCTGGACGGTGCGCGTCGTGCCCAACCTGTACCCGGCGCTCACCGCGGACAGCCCGGAGCCCAAGCCCGAGGCGCGGCCCGAGCTGTTCACGGCGATGCCCGCCACCGGTGCCCACGAGGTCATCGTCAACGCGCCCGACCCGGTCGTGTCGCTGAGCCAGCTCGAGGTCGGCGCAGGTCGCCGCGGCCGTCGACGTCTGGCGCGAGCGCATGCGCGTGCACACCGCGGCGGGCGCCGCACTACGTGCACGTGATCGTCAACGAGCGCCGCGAGGGCGGCGCGTCGCTGCACCACACCCACGCGCAGCTCTACGCGCTGCACGTCGTGCCCGCCCAGGTCGCCCGCGAGCGCGAGCGCTTCGGCGCGTACGCGGTGCGGACGATGGGCGGCAACCTCTTGCAGGACCTCGTCCAGGAGGAGGTCAAGCGCCGCGAGCGGGTCGTCGCCATCGACGACGAGGCGGTGCTGCTGACCCCCTACGCGTCGCGCATGCCCTACCAGCTGCTGCTCGCGCCGCGGCGCCCGCGCCTGCGCTTCGAGGACGACGGCCCCACCGGCGCCGCGCTGCTGCACGACGCGCTCAACCGCCTCGCGCGGCTGCTGGGCAACGTGCCTCCGCTGAACCTGTGGGTGCGCACCGCGCCGCCGACGCCGAGCACTTCTGCTGGCGCATCGACGTCGTGCCGCGCCTGGCCAACCTCGCCGGGCTGGAGCTCGGCGCCGGCCTGCACCTGAACATCGTCGCCCCCGAGCGGGCCGCCGCCGAGCTGCGCGACGTCTGACATGCGCGCGCTGGTCCAGCGGGTGAGCCGAGCGGCCGTGCGCGTCGAGGGCGAGGTGACCGGCGCCGATCGGCGCCGGGCTGCTCGTGCTGCTCGGCGTGACCCACGACGACGACGCGGCGACGGCCGACCGGCTGGCCGACAAGGTGCGCGCGCTGCGCGTCTTCCCCGACGACGACGGGCGCATGAACGAGCCGCTCGGCGACCGCGAGGTGCTGTGCGTCAGCCAGTTCACGCTCTACGGCGACACGCGCCGCGGGCAACCGCCCGAGCTACGTGGACGCCGCGCCGCCCGAGCTGGCCGAGCCGCTGTACGAGCGCGTGTGCGAGCGCCTCGGCGCGCCGCGCGGCGTGTTCGGCGCGCACATGGAGGTCGAGCTGGTCAACGACGGCCCGGTCACGATCATGCTCGAGCTGCCCGCCCCGGGCAGCCACTAGTCTGGCGCCCGATGCCGCCCTCCGAACGCCTGGTCCCCCGCTTCGCCGCCGAGCCGCCGCAGGACCTGCTGCCCTACGGCCGCTGGGCCGAGACGCCTGCGCGCCGAGTTCCTCGCCGCCTGCCTGCACGTGGACGCCGAGGGCGAGGAGCTCGGCGAGCCCGGCGACCTCGTCTGGTACCCCGACCGCACCTGGCACGGGCGCACCTTCGTGCCGGTGACGACGCGCACGTCGGCCGGCTTCGAGCTGTTCGGCTACGTCAGCTTCGCGCCGGCGACCGGGCCGAGGAGGCGGGCGACTTCCACGCGACCGCCGACTTCACCGCGGAGACCGCGGAGGCCAACCCCGACTGGAGCATCGACCTGTGCGACGAGGTCGTCGGCGTGTGGCGCGGCGAGCAGAACCGGCGCGCGGCGATGACGCTCGTGTGGGGCCGGCCGCTGGTCGACGGCGGCGCGATCGTGACCGCCGAGCTGGCCGACCTGGCCGTCGACCAGTGCCCGCTGGTCGAGGGCCGCTTCACCCTGCATCGCGCCCGACGACTACCGCGGCGACACGCTCGACGTGAAGCTGTTCGACGCCCGCGGCCGCGAGCTGGCGCGCGAGTCGCTGTACGAGGACGACGGCGACGGCGAGGACGACGGCGAGGACCAGCGGGAAGACGGGTGAGCCGGTGGAGGTCGACGAGGCCATCCGCACGCGCCGCACGCACAAGGCCTACGGCGCCGAGCCCGTCGACCGCGCGACGCTCGACGAGCTGTTCGAGCTGGCGCGCTGGGCACCCAACCACCACCTGACCAACCCCTGGCGCTTCCGCGTCCTCGGCCCGCAGGCGCTCGCGCGCCTCAAGCAGGCGGCCGACGCGCTCGACCCCGGGTCGGGGGCCAAGCTCGACCGCGCGCCGACGCTGGTCGCCGTGTCCGCGGCGCAGTGCGGCGAGGACGCCGTCGCCGACGAGGAGGACCTGCTCGCCTCGGCGGCCGCCGCCTACATCGTGCTGCTGGCCGCCCACGACCGCGGCCTGGCCGGCTACTGGCGCACGCCGGCCGTCCTGCGCGCGCCGGCGGGCCGCGCCGCGCTGGGCATCGGCGACGACGAGCGCCCGATCGGCCTGCTGCACCTCGGTCCCGCGCGGCAGGAGCAGCGCACGCCCGAGCGCGTGTCCGCCGCCGAGGTCGTGCGGTACCTCGACTGAGGGCGCCTCACCCTCAGGCCGCGGCCGTCGGCACGCGCGAGGCGATCTCCTCGTCGGTCAGCGGGAAGTGGCAGGCGGCGACGTTGCCGCCGTCCTTGACCTCGAGCAGCGGCTCCTCGACGTTGCAGACGCCGTCGCGCGCCTTGGGGCAGCGCGTGTGGAAGCGGCACGCCGGCGGCGGGTTGGTCGGCGAGGGCACGTCGCCGCCGAGCACCTGGCGCTGCTTCTGGCGGGCCAGGCGCGGGTCGGGCACCGGGACCGCGCTGAGCAGCGCCCCCGTGTAGGGATGGCGGGGGTGCTCGAAGAGCTGGTCGGCCGTCGGCCAGCTCGACGATCTTGCCGAGGTACATGACGGCGACGCGGTCGCACATGTGGCGCACGACGCTGAGGTCGTGGGCGATGAAGATGATCGTCAGGCCGAGCTCGCGCTGCAGCTCGGAGAGCAGGTTGATGATCTGGGCCTGGATCGACACGTCGAGCGCGGAGACGGGCTCGTCGGCCACCACCAGCTTGGGCTTCAGCGCGATCGCCCGCGCGACGCCGATGCGCTGGCGCTGGCCGCCCGAGAACTCGTGCGGGTAGCGGTTGTAGTGCTCGGGGTTCAGACCGACCTGCTCCATCAGGTCCTGCACGCGCCGCTTGCGCTTGCCCTCGTCGTGCTCGATCGCGTGGATGACGAACGGCTCGCCGATGATCGAGCCGACGGTCTTGCGCGGGTTCAGCGACGAGTACGGGTCCTGGAAGATCATCTGCATGTCGCGGCGCAGCGGCTTGAGCTCGCGCCGGGAGCGGTGGGCGATGTCGTCGCCGCGGTAGATGATCTCGCCGCCGGTGGGCTCCAGCAGCCGCGTCATGAGCCGCGCGGTCGTCGACTTGCCGCAGCCCGACTCGCCGACCAGCCCGAGCGTCTCGCCCTCGAAGACGTCGAAGCTGACGCCGTCCACGGCGCGCACGGCGCCCACCTGGCGCTGCAGGATGATGCCGCTGGTGCAGCGGGAAGTGCTTGACGAGGTCGCGCACCTCGATCAGCTTGGTCCGGCCGTTCGTGCTCATCGCGGCACGGCCTGCTCGTCGACGGCGTCCTCTTCGGGGATGCCCACGCGGTCGCGCGCCTCCTGCGGCGTCGCGCCCTGGCTGAGCGCGCTCCACAGCGAGCGCCGGGTCTGGGGCGGCAGCAGGCAGGCCACGCGGTGGCCGCCGGCCCCGGTCGCGGCGAGCTCGGGGTCGATGCGCTTGTGGCTCTCGCGCACGTAGGGGCAGCGCGGATGGAAGCTGCAGCCCGGCGGCTTGAGGATGAGCGACGGCGGGCGCCCGGGGATCGGCACCAGCGCCTCGTGGCGGCCGAGGTCCAGGCGCGGGATCGACTTGAGCAGGCCCCAGGTGTACGGGTGCTCGGGCGACGCGAAGATCGTGTCCTTGTCGGCGTGCTCGACGATGCGCCCGGCGTACATGACGCCGATCTCGTCCGCCACCTCGGCCACGACGCCGAGGTCGTGGGTGATCATGCACGATGGCCGTGCCGAGCTCTGTCTGCAGTCGCTGGAGCAGCTCGAGGATCTGGGCCTGCACGGTCACGTCCAGCGCCGTCGTCGGCTCGTCGGCGATCAGCAGCTTGGGCTCGTTGATCAGCGCCATGGCGATCATCACGCGCTGGCGCATGCCGCCGGAGAACTCGTGCGGGTAGGCCTCCGCGCGCCGGCGCGGCTCGGGGATGCCGACCAGGCCGAGCATCTCCACGGCCCGGTCGTAGGCCTGCGCCTTCGGCGTGTCGCGGTGGGCCTGCACCGCCTCGACGAGCTGGTCGCCGATCTTGTAGAAGGGGTGCAGCGACGACAGCGGGTCCTGGAAGATCATCGCGATGTCGTCGCCGCGCAGCCTGCGCAGCTCCTCGTCGGATGCGCTGAGCAGGTCCTTGCCGTCGAAGGTGATCGAGCCGGTGATCTCCGCGTTGCCGGAGAAGCGCGTGAGCCCCATCACCGACAGCGACGAGACGCTCTTGCCCGAGCCCGACTCGCCGACGATGCCGAGCGCCCGCCCCCTCTCGACGTCGTAGGACACGCCGTCGACGGCCTTGACGATGCCGTCCTCGGTCTGGAAGTGGACCTTCAGGTCGCGGACCTCGAGCAGGGCCAAGGCGTCAGTACCTCACACGCGGGTCGAGGAAGGCGTACACGACGTCCACGACCAGGTTGAGCAGGATGATGAAGAACGCGCCCATCAGCACGGTGCCCTGCACGGTGGGCAGGTCGCTCTTCTGGATGGCGTCGAAGGCCAGCCGCCCGACGCCGGGGATGTTGAACACGGTCTCGGTGAGGATCGCCCCGCCGAGCAGGATGCCGAGGTCGAGGCCGAGGATCGTCACGATCGGCGTGATCGCCGAGCGCACGCCGTGGCGGTAGACCACGCGCCGCTCGCGCAGGCCCTTGGCCCGCGCCGTGCGGACGTAGTCCTCCGACATGACCTCCATGAGGTTGCCTCGCAGGAAGCGCGCGTAGATCGCCGCGAAGGAGGCCGACAGCACGAGGCACGGCATGATCAGCGCCGGGATCACCGTCCCCGGATCGGTGAAGATGTTGCCCTGCGACGGGTACGCGCCCTGGCCGGGGAGCAGCGGGATCTTGCCGAGCTCCTCCGAGAAGAGGTACAGCGACACCAGTCCGAGCCAGTACACGGGGGCCGAGATCGCGACCAGCGCGAGCCCCATGGCGAGCTTGTCTGGCAGCCGGCCCGCGCGCAGCGCGGCGAAGATGCCGATCGGCAGGCCGATCAGCAGCCAGCAGATCATCGCGCCGAAGGCGAGCGACAGGGTTGCGGGGATCCGGTCGAAGATCTGCTCGCGGACCGAGACGTTGTTCTGGTAGCTGTAGCCGAAGTCGAAGTGGAAGACGAGCTTCTCGAGGTACTTCGCGTACTGCACGTAGACCGGGTCGTCGAGGCCGAGCGTCTGGCGGATCGAGGCCACGAGCTCGGGCGTGGGCTGCCGGCCGGCCCGCAGGAGCGCGGGATCGGCGGACGGCAGCTCGTAGAAGATCAGGAAGGTCAGCGCGCTGATCACCAGCAGCAGGACGACCATCCAGAGCAGGCGGCGGATGATGAAGGCGACCATGGGTGCGCTTGCGATCGATCACCCGGTCCGCCCCGCCGCGCGTGGCGGCGGGGCGGTCGGGCGGGTTGCTACTTCAGCGACGTGTAGTTCAGGTCGTGGGTGGTCGAGTAGGCGTTCGCCACCTGCTGCACGTCCTTGGAGCCGACGATCGCGGTCTTGTCCCAGATCCACGGGATCGCCGGGGCCTGCTCGGCGATCTGCTTGTTGATCTGAGCCCAGGCCTCGTTGCGCTCCTTGCCGATGTCGAGCAGCGCGGCCTTCTTCATGGCCTCGTTGATCGCGGGGACGTCCAGCTGGGGCCAGTTGACGTTGCCCTGCTGGAGGATGTTGTCTCCGTTGAACGTCGCGTCGAGCATCGACTGGGGGTCGGGGAAGTCCTTGAACCACCCGACGTTCGGGCACAGCGCCGGCTGCTGCTTGGGCACGCCGCAGAACTTCGTGTAGAGCGTGTCCTGCGGGACGATCCGGAGGTTCAGGGTGAACCCGAGGGCCTCCATCTGCCCCGCGAAGACCTCTGCGGTCTTCTTGCCTGGGTCGGCGTTGGTGGCGACGGTCAGGACCTTCTCGTTGCCGGCGTACTTGCCGTCAGCGCTGACCGGCACGCCCTCGGCCTTGGCCGCGAGCATGTACTTCTTGGACAGCGCGGGGTCACCCTCGGGCTTGGCCAGGAAGTCCAGGTCGGTGTTCTGCTTGAGCCCACCGGCCTCCTCGAACCCGGGGATGCCCGGCGGGATCCAGCCGGTGGCGATGTCACCCAGCACCTCGCCGCCACGCGTCAGGCGCAGGGCGTTGCGATCCGACGCGGCGATGACCGCCTTGCGGACGTTGATGTTGTCGAACGGCTTCTGCGTCGTGTCGAACGCGATGTAGCGCGTCCCACCGCTGGGCACGAACAGCACCTGCTCCTTGAAGCGGCTCAGGGCCTGCTTGAGCACCGGCGCCGGCGGCGAGCCTGCGTCGCAGCACAGCGCCTTCGAGCCGTTGAGCGCCCGGCGGCTGGCGACCGTCAGGTCGTCGTTGCCCTCCTCGATGATGATGCTGTCGAGGTAGGCGGGCCGGTAGTCGGTGTCCGCGACCCAGTTGGGGTTGCGCACGAGCTCGATCCGCTTGCCCGGCGAGCGCCCCACGACCTTGCCCTGGGCGTCGTTCTTGACCATGTACGGGCCCGTGAACGTCTGATACGAGTCGAACGTCGACGGGGTCTTGGCGTCGAACTCCTTGGCGTACTCCTCGGGCACCGGGACCGTGATCGGCAGCACCAGCGCCTGGCTGACCAGCTGCGCTGAGGCCGTCTTCAGTCGGAACACGATCGTCTGGTCATCCGGCGTCTCGATGCCGGAGATCGGCTTGATGTCACCCGAGTTGGGCTCCTCAGGCGTGCCGACGATCGAGCCGAAGTACGTGCCCGCGTAGCCGCTGGGCACCTGCTTGGAGAACGCCCGCTCGATCGCGTACTTGATGTCCTTCGTCGTCACCTCGCGATCCACCGGCGGCGCGTACTTCACGCCCGTGCGGATCTTCACCGTGATCGACTTGTTGTCCGACGCGATCTCCGGCTCACCCTCGGCGAGGTCGGGAACCGGCGTCGTGGCGTCGTCGGGCTTGAACGAGTACAGCGCGCGATTCGTGGCGTTGGTCACCATGAACCCGAACGTGTAATACGTCTGGCCGGTATCGAGATAGTCGACGTCGCCCGCGGCCAGATAGGTGATCGAGCCGCCCTTCTTACCCTCGGGAATACCCTGCTCATCGCCGGTGGCGGTCGTGGCCGTACCGCCACCACTGCCCTCGTCGTCGTCGCCGCCGCACGCGGCGACGAACAGCGCGAACGCCGTCAGCATCGCGGCGAGCAAGGTCCAGCGCATGGACCTCTTCATTCGTGCTCCTCCTTGTTGCGGAACGTAGTGCACTGCTTCCTCCCTGCTTCCAGGAACGCCATGTTCAGCGTCCCGTCCTCGGGTTGAGCGCGTCCTGCAGGCCGTCGCCGACGAGGTTGAATGCCAGCACGGTGAGCAGGAGCGCAAGGCCCGGGAAGGTCATGTACCACCAGGCGGTGTCGAAGATCTCGATCGCGTCGGCGATCATCGCGCCCCAGCTCGCCTGGGGTGGGTTGACGCCGACGCCGAGGAACGAGAGCGCCGCCTCGAAGAGGATGTTCGTCGGGATGATGAGCGTCGTGTAGACGATGATCGGCGCGACGAGGTTGGGCAGGACGTGGCGGAAGAGGATCCGCGTGTCCGAGGCGCCGAGTGAGCGCGCCGCCTCGACGAACTCCTTCTCGCGCAGCGAGAGGACCTGCCCGCGGATGATGCGCGCCATGTAGGGCACGCCGGCCAGGGCGATGATGAAGATGACGACGTTGAGGCCCGGCTGGATGAGCGCGCCCTGGTCCTCGGCCACGAGCCACAGGACGAGCCCCGGCACGATCAGCAGCGCCCACGGCAGCGGCGCCGATGACGAGGTCGGACGTCGGCTCGCGCGCGGCGCCCTCGGGCAGCGGGCGCAGCGGCGCGCCAGGCCGTGGAGCCCGCGGCGCCCAGGATCCCGACGACGGTCACGATCAGGCCGACGCGGTCGAAGTTCATCTGGATGCAGCCGTTGCCGAACGAGCACGCGGCGCCGAGGCCGAGCGCCAGCAGGAGCACCGGGAAGGCGAGGATGACGTCCATCGTGCGCGACAGCGCGGTGTCGATCCCGCCGCGGAAGTAGCCGGCCACCATGCCCAGGGTGACGCCGACCACGACGATGATGGTCGTCGCGATGAGCGCGACGAGCAGCGAGATGCGGGCGCCGTCGACCACCCGGCTGAAGACGCTGCGACCCAGCGAGTCGGTCCCGAACCAGTTCGCGCTGCTCGGCCCGCTGGCCGAGCCGAACTCGTCGAGGTACTGGGTGGACTGCTCGTTGGGCGGACGCTGACCGGTGATGCTGATGACGAGGTCGCCGAAGATCGCGACGAGGACCAGGACGCCGATGAAGCCGAGCGCCGTGAGGGCGATCTTGTCGTGACGCAGACGCCGCCAGAAGAGCTGCAGCGGTGAGCGCGCGGCGATCTCGCCAGTCGCCGCGGCAGGGTGGTCGGTGACCGTCCCGCCGCTGTCCTGCAGCAGCTCGGCAGCGCCTGTGCTCACGCGCCGACGCCCGGCGTCATATGGTCCCGATGGGTGATGGAGGCTCCAGTTCCGTCCGTACGACAGCGGCCCGCTCCGCGAGCCGAAGCGGCGACTTTACTCCTTTGTTCCCGCGGGGCGGCCAGTGCAAGCCCGCTGGGAGTTCGGCCCCGAGCGGGCGTATCCTGCGCCGCGGGCCCCGATAGCTCAGCCGGATAGAGCGACTCCCTCCTAAGGAGTAGGCCGCTGGTTCGAATCCAGCTCGGGGCGCTGATGGGCGCCCTCGAGATCGTCGCCATCCTCGCGGCAGGGATGGCGGCCGGCGCCATCAACGCGGTCGTCGGCAGCGGGACGCTCATCACCTTCCCCGTGCTGCTCGCCTTCGGCTACTCGCCCGTCGTCGCCAACGTGTCCAACACGATCGGGCTCGTACCCGGCTCGGTGTCGGGCGCCGTGGGCTACCGGCGCGAGCTCGAGGGGCAGCGGGCGCGGCTGGCGCGGGTGGCACCATGGTCGCTGGCCGGCGGCGTCACCGGCGCGGTCGCGCTGCTGGTGCTGCCGGACGCGTGGTTCGAGGCGATCGTGCCCGTGTTCATCGCCGTCGCGCTCGTGCTCGTCGTCGCCCAGCCGCGGCTGACGGGGGCGCTGGCCGCCGACCCGCACGCCGCGACGCGGCAGGCGGGGCCGTGGGGCACCGCCGGCATCTTCGGCGCCGGCGTGTACGGCGGCTACTTCGGCGCGGCGCAGGGCATCCTGCTGCTCGCGGTGCTGGGCCTCTCGCTGCGCGACGACCTGCAACGCATCAACGCCCTCAAGGTGGTGCTGGCGGGCATGGTGAACCTCGTGGCCGGCATCGTCTTCGCGCTCGTCGCCGACGTCGCCTGGGACGTCGCGGGCGTCATCGCGGCCGGCTCGATCGCGGGCGGCTACCTCGGCGCGGCCCTGGGACGCCGCCTGTCCGCGGAGGCCCTGCGCGCGGTGGTCGTCGTCGTCGGCCTCGTCGGCCATCGCCCAGCTGGTCCTCTAGGCCTGGCCGATGATGACGTGGTTGCCGTCCGGGTCGGCGACGCGCGCGACCCGTTCACCCCACGGCTGGTCCGCCGGCTCCTCGACGATCCTCACCCCCGCCGAGCGCAGGCGCTCGACCGCCGCATCGCAGTCGTCGGCGTACACCCACAGGCTGATGCGCGCGTCCGTCTCCCGGCCCGCGGCGGGGTCACGGGCGATGCCCAGGTGGGCCGCGCCGAGCTCGAGGCCCACGTACCCGGGCTCGCCGTCCGGTCCGGGGAACTCGTAGCCCACCGTCGCTCCGAGCAGGTCGCGGTAGAACGCCAGCGCGGCGCGGAGGTCGCGCGTGCTGATGATCGGGAAGATGGTGGTGAACATCACGGGGCCCGGTCCGGCCGGTCGGGGTAGACGTCGTCGATCGTCGCGAGGGCGACGTAGGGTGCGCCCGCCGCCTGCTCGATGCGGGCCGCACCGCCGGCCAGGCGATCCAGCACGCTGACCACGCCGACGACCTCGTGGCCCGCCTCGCGCAGCGCGTCCAGGGCGAGCAGCGTCGACCCGCCGGTGGTGACCACGTCCTCGACGACCACGCAGCGATCCTCGGCGTCGAGCGGCGGTCCCTCCACGCGGCGCTGCAGCCCGTGGGCCTTGGTCTCCTTGCGCACGAAGAACGCCTTGACGTCGGCGCCGCCCGCCAGCGCGGCGCAGGCGATCGGGTCGGCGCCCATCGTCGTGCCGCCGACGGCGGTCGCGTCCCACGCGCGGGCGCGCTCGGCGACGAGCTCGCCCAGGGCGCGAAAGCCGGCAGGGCGCAGGATCGCGCGCTTGGCGTCGACGTAGTACGCGGCGGTGGCGCCGCTGGTGAGGGTCACCTCGCCCAGGACGAGCGCGTGCGCGCGCAGCTCGGCGATGAGGCGCTCACGGGCTGACATCCGCGCCGCGTACTGTATCCGCCGTGTTGGAAGGCCCCCTCCGGCTGGCCGCGTTCCTGACGAGCGGCTGCCTGATCCTCGGTTTCGTGCTCTTCGCCATCGACGAGTCGCGCGAGGCCTCGCGCTCCAGCCAGGAGGCGATCGCCGGGCGCAGCGCGTCGCGCACCACGGATCCCTCGCCCCGACAGGAGCGCGCCCGCGAGCGCGCGCACTCGAGCGCGCGCGAGGCAGTCGACGACGTCAACGACGTGCTGCTGGCCCCGTTCGCCTTCGCCGAGCCCGACACGGACGACGCCTGGGCCCGTCGCGGCATCCCCACGCTCGTCGCGCTGCTCGTGTACGGCGTGGGCCTCGGGTTCCTCGCCCGGATGGCCCGCACCTAGGCGCTAGGCGTAGACGTCCACGCGGTCGCCGTAGGACAGCCACGAGAAGATCGACAGCGCCTCGGGGATCGGCACGCGCAGGCAGCCGTGGCTGGCTGGGTAGATCGGCACCGACGCGTAGCCGTGGATCGCGTAGCCGCGGATGAAGTAGCTCGAGTGGACCATGCCCTTCGCGTTCGTCCCCAGGTCCTTGCGGTACACGCGGAAGGAGCCGAGGATCGTGGGCGTGGCCGGGGTGCCGGTGCTCGTCGGGTACAGGCGCTCGACGCGGCCGCCGCGGATCAGCGCGAGCACCTGGCGCGAGAGGTCGGCCTCGACGTGCTTGCCGTGGCCGGGAAAGCGCACCCGGAAACGGCCCTGGCCACGGCCCAGGCGGCGGAACACCTCCGCCGAGGCGAGCGGCGTACGACGCATCCCGACGACCTTGCGGAAGGCGAGGACCGCGCGTGCGGTGCGCTCGTCGTAGCGCCCGCGCGCGCCGACGACGTAGCCCATCTGGGCGAGCCTGGCCTGGAGCAGCCGCACGACCGGCCCGCGCGAGCCCGGCCTCGCCGAAGGCTCGACGACGCGCACCACGACCGCGCCGCGCGCGGAAGGTGCGCTGCTGTGGCGTCGCGCGGTGCGACGCGCGGACGACGATCCGGCCCGGGCGCCTGCTCGCGAAGCCGACGACGAAGGTCCCCGAGCGCCCCGTGCGGCTGCGCTGCACGGCCACCCGCACCGCGCGCAGCTTGCGCTCGCGACGGTAGAAGCGCACCACCACCTGCTGGCCGTCGACGTAGGGGCGCACCGCGCCGCGCACCCGCCACTGGCTGCCGACGAGCGCGCGGCGGCGGCGGCCGCCGACCCGCTCTGGGACGAGCGACAGCCGGCCCGCAGCGGCTGGCGCGGCGGGGGCAGGCGCGGCGGCCGGCGGCGGCGGGGCCGCGGGCGGCGTGACCGGCGGCGGCTCCTGGGCACCGGCACCCGCGGGCAGCGCGAGGAGGACCGCCGCGACGGCAGGCACGGCGGCGGGCCACAGGGCGCGGGCGGACATCGGCCGCGGCATCGTACGCCGAAGCCGTGTGGATCTCGACGATCTCGACGATCAGCCGAGCGCGGGCGCGCCCGATGCCCGACGGCGGGCGGCGGGGTTCCAGAACCGCTCGACCGCCAGCATGGCCAGCGTGATCGTCGCCATCGAGGCGATGAACAGCACGGGGATGCCCCACGTCCAGTCCTGGGAGACGCCGAAGGCCACCGAGTTGTTCGCGCAGTGCAGCCCGATGCAGGGGTACAGCGAGCCGGTCCGCACGTACAGCAGGCACAGCGCGAAGCCGAAGACGGCGAGCGGCAGCGAGGTAGGCCGGGTCCGACGAGCCCGCGTGGATCGCACCGAAGACGAGGCCCGTGATGACCGCCGCCGGCCACATGCCGCGCCAGTTGCGCAGCGCGCCGAAGAAGAACCCGCGGAAGAAGAACTCCTCGGCGATCGGCGCGACGACGGCGACGAGGAAGGCCACCGCCGACCAGCGCGACGGTGCTGTCGTCGACGCCGAGCTCCTGCGGGCAGCGTCGTCCTCGGCCGGGTCGAGCCCGAAGATCGCGATGAACGCCGCGGTGAACGCGTAGAACGCCGAACCAGGCCACCAGCGACCAGCCGACGGCCGGCCACAGGCGCGTGCGCCGCAGGCCGAAGTGCCACGGCAGCGGGCGCTCGGCCATCTTGCGCGAAGCAGCAGCGCAGCGCCGATGCAGGGACGCGTCCTGCACGATCGTCCCGAGGATCGTCACGGCGGGCGGCGGGTCGTCGAAGTCGGCTCCGAAGATCGCCGCGACGAGGCCGATGACGATCGCCCCGGCGATGGCCCCCGCGAAGCCCGTCGACCAGGCCCAGGACCGCGGTCCAGGGCCTCCAGCGCGGCCTGCCCCTGCGCGGCTCGATGCCGGGCGGCAGCTCCGGGTGCTCGCCCACCGGGTCGGGGTGCGCGTAGGGGAAGCGAGCGGGCGAGACGGCGTCCATGCGTCCCTACGAGTCTAGGAGCCCGTCGAGCGAAGCGATGACGCGAACGGACGGATCGACCTGCACCGCGTCGCCCTCGCGCCGGACCAGCACGGCTCGCAGGCCCGCGGCGCGCGCGCCGGCCACGTCGGCGTCGAGGCTGTCGCCCGCGTGCAGGGCGTCGCCAGGCGCCACGCCGCCGGCCACCTCGAGCCCGGCCGCGAAGATCGCGGGGTCGGGCTTGGCCACGCCGACCTCGGCCGAGGTGACCGCGCCGTCGACGAGCGCCGCCAGGCCGGTGCGGGCCAGCACCTCGTGCAGCGAGACGTCCCAGTTGCTGACGACGACCAGCCGCACGCCGCGCCCGCGCAGCTCGCCCAGCACGCGCTCCGCCTCGGGGTAAGCGACGAAGCGCAGCGACGCCATCATCGCCGCCAGGAGATCGGCGGCCCCGAGCCCGCGCGCCGGTTCGCCCAGGGCGCCGCCGAGCACGCGGGCGCAGCGGGCGCGCAGGTCCGCGAGGCCCGCGGCGTCGCCCGCCTCGGCGTGGTGGGCGCGGTAGTAGGCCATCTCGGCGAGCATCGCCTCGCGCGCGAGCGCCTCGGGGACCTGCACGCCGCGCACGTCCAGCTCGCGCACCAGCGCCGGCCACGGCGGCACGAGCTCGACGAGCGTCCCGAGCGCGTCGAGGAGGACCGCTCGGATACCGTCCGCCCGCATGCCGGCGACCATCCTGGCAGCCGAGACCTTCCTCGACCGCTACGGCAACGCGATCACCGCGGCGCTCACGCTGCTGCTCGCCCTCGGCCTGCTCGTCGTCGTCCATCGCGCGCTGCGCGGCCGGGGCCGGCGGCTGGTCGAGGCGCTCGGCGGCGAGGAGCTCAGCGCGGTCGCCGACACGCGCCTGCGCTTCCTGCGCCGCGCGGTGGAGGCGGTGATCGTCGTCATCGGCCTGGCGCTGGCGCGTCGCGCAGTTCACCGAGCTGGATCGCCTCGCCAGCACCGTGCTCGCGTCCAGCGCCATCGCCGCGGCGGTCATCGGCTTCGCGGCGCGCCAGGTGCTCGCCAACGCGATCGCGGGGTTCGTGCTCGCCATCACCCAGCCGCTGCGCATCGGCGACCTGGTCACCTTCGAGGACCAGACCGGCACGGTCGAGGACGTCAGCCTGACCTACACGTGGCTGCGCACCGGCAGCGACGCGCGGATGATCATCCCGAACGAGCGCCTGGCCTCCGGGGTCCTGCGCAACGACTCGATCCGCTCGCCCACGGTCGCGCTCGAGGTCGCGCTGTGGCTGGCCCCCGACGCCGACGAGGAGGCGGCCGTGCGCGCGCTCGAGGCGCTGCCCGACAGCCGGGTCGTGCGGATCGCCGAGGTCACCGAGCAGGGCGTGCGCGTGCGTCGTCGCGGGCCCGGCCGTGGCCCCGTCCGAGCGCCTGGCCCGCGAGGCCGCCCTGCGCGCCGACGCGCTGCGCACGCTGCGCGAGGCCGGCATCCCACGCGCGGGCGCGACCGCCTGAGCGCGGGCGCGTGCGCGTGAAACCGCCGCTCCACGCACGATCGATCCCAGCCGGAGGCCTGCGCGAGCTCCCGTCGAAGGCCTCTACACTCGCCCGAGCCTCCGCCATGTCCCGCCTGCGAACGACAGCGGCGCCGCGCCCGCGGGAGGGGCGGCGCGCATCGGATCCTGTTCCTCGGTCTCGGGGTGCTCGTCACCGGCGTCGCGATCGGCGCCATCGCGCTCGTGGCCTGGATCGTCAGCGTCGCCACGTCCGGCCCGTCGCTCGACGCGCGCACGCCGATCAACCTCGGCGCCACGTCGCGCGTGTACGCCGCCGACGGCCAGCGGCTCGGGTTCATCCAGGCCAACGAGCTGCGCCTGCCGATCGCCACCAAGGACATCCCGCAGAACATCAAGGACGCCACCGTCGCCGTCGAGGACCGCCGCTTCTACCAGCACGAGGGCGTCGACTTCGAGGGCGTCGTCCGCGCGGCGATCAAGAACCTCGAGTCCGGCGACGAGGTGCAGGGCGGCTCGACCCTGACCATGCAGCTCGTGCGCAACCTCTACACGGGCGAGCGCGACCGCACCTTCAAGCGCAAGATCCGCGAGGCCAAGCTCGCCGAGGACCTCGAGAACCGCCACCCCGGCCGGCGCGGCAAGCAGTGGATCCTCAACAAGTACCTCAACAGCGTGCCCTACGGCACCGTCGGCGGACAGACGGCGCTCGGCATCCAGGCCGCGGCGCGCATCTTCTTCGACAAGTCGGCGGCCGACCTGAGGGTCCACGAGGCCGCGCTGCTCGCCGGCCTCCCGCAGGCGCCCTCGCAGTACAACCCGTTCCTGGCCGTCGAGAAGGCCGCGCGCGCCGGCGCAACGACGTCCTCCAGCGCATGGCCGACCAGGGCTACATCAAGCAGGAGACGGCCGACCGCACGAAGGCGATGGACCTCGGCGTGAAGTCCAACCGCTACTTCACCGCCCGCCGCGAGAGCTACTTCTTCGACTACGTCAAGCAGCAGCTCATCGACGACCCGGACATCGGCCTGGACGGCGTGCGGCGTGGCGGCCTGCGCATCGACACGACGATCGACCTGCGCATGCAGAAGGCGGCGCGCAAGGCGATGGACGGCCAGCTCGGCGATCCCAACCGCTCGGCGGCGGTCGTCACGATCGACCCGCGCACCGGCTACATCAAGGCGATGGCGTCGTCGTCGCGCTACGGCGACTCGAAGTTCAACCTCGCCGCCCAGGGCCACCGCCAGCCGGGCTCGACGTTCAAGACGATGGTGCTGATGGCGGCGCTGCGCCGCGGCGTCTCGCCGACGCGCACGACCTACACCTCCAAGCCGCTGCGCAAGGGCTGGCTGCCGACCGCGCCCGACTACGAGGTCAAGACCTACTCCGACGACTACCCCGGCCGCATGGACCTGGTGCGCGCGACGCTGCGCTCCGACAACAGCGTCTACGCCCAGCTCGGCCGCCGACCTCGGCCCCGAGGCGGTCAAGCAGACCGCGCAGGACATGGGCATCAAGACCAAGCTCGACGGCTACCCGGCCGAGGCGCCTGGGCGGCCTGCGCATCGGCGTCACGCCGCTCGAGATGGCCAACGCCTACGCCACGATCGCCTCGGGCGGCTGGCGCTACCGGCCGATCGCGATCACGCGCATCACGTTCCCCGACGGCAGGGTCCAGAACGTCGGCAAGCCGCGCAAGCACAAGGCCTTCGACGACGGCCGTGACGAACGAGGCCCGCAAGATCCTCGAGCAGAACGTCGAGTCGGGCACCGGCTTCCCCAACGCGAAGGCCATCGGCTGCCCGGCAGCGGGCAAGACGGGCACGACCGACAAGAACGTCGACGCGTGGTTCGTGGGCTTCACGCCGCACCTCGCCACCGCGGTCTGGCTGGGGCATGCGCGCTCGCGCGTGGAGATGCCGGGGATCACGGGCGGCACGATCCCCGCGAAGATCTGGGGTCGGTACATGAAGGTCGCCCGGGGGACCTACTGCGGCGACTTCAAGGACCCGGACGGGTCGTTCCAGGCCCGGCCGTTCTTCGGCGACTACTCGTCGAGCGGCGGCACGCGCGACGATCTGGGCACCGACCCGGCCGATCCCGACGCCTTCGGCGGCACGGCGCCCGAGGGCGCGGGCGGCCAGACCGACGACGGGACGGGCGGGAACGGCGTCGGCACTCCGGGGACGGA
The DNA here is from genome assembly GCA_963840185.1 of uncultured Actinomycetes bacterium. Taxonomy (GTDB): domain Bacteria; phylum Actinomycetota; class Thermoleophilia; order Solirubrobacterales; family Solirubrobacteraceae; genus JAOPZW01. The sequence continues at coordinate 239,018 of CAWIXY010000008.1, forward strand.
CGACGACGGCGAGGCCGGCGACAGCGACAGCGGGAGGCGCTTCCCTCCGGAGCAGTACGACTCACCGCCCCAGGAGGCGCCCGTTCCACTGCCGGGCGGCCCGGGTGGCGGCGCCGCCGCGCCGCCGCCGGGCTGACCCCCCGCTGCTACCGTCTGGGCCACATGAGCAAGGAAGAGAAGGTCGAGTTCGAGGGCGAGGTCGTCGAGGCCCTGCCCAACGCGATGTTCCGCGTGAAGCTCGACAACGATCACATGGTCCTCGGCCACGTCGCCGGCAAGATGCGCCGCTTCCGCATCCGCATCCTCCCGGGTGACCGCGTGCGCGTCGAGCTGTCGCCGTACGACCTCGACCGCGCCCGCATCGTCTACCGCCACCGCTAGCCCGGACGCGCAGCCGGCGTGGGCGAGCTCTCGCTGATCGCCGCCTTCGAGACGCTGCTGCAGCGCCGGTCCGAGCGCGTCGTGCGCTGGCTGGGCGACGACGCCGCGGTCGTGCGCGCGCGCGCCTACGCGGTGACCAGCGTGGACGCGATGGTCGACGGCGTGCACTTCCGCCTGGACCACCCCGGCGTCACGCCGGCCGACGCCGGCCATCGCGCGCTCGCCGCGGCCCTGTCGGATCTGGCCGCGATGGGCGCCGACCCCGGCGAGGCGTACGTGGTGCTGGGTGTGCCCGACGGCCTGGCCCAGGAGGCCGTGCTCGAGCTCGTCGGCGCGCATGGAGGCGCTCGCGGAGAGCGCCTCCACGACGATCGCCGGGGGCGACCTCGTCGCGGCGCCCGCCCTGACGATCGCGGTGACGGTGGTCGGCTGGGCCGACGCGCAGGAGGACCTCGTCGGCCGCGACGGCGCGCGCCCCGGTGACCGCGTGGGGGTCACCGGCGCGCTGGGCGCATCCGCCGCCGGCCTGGCGATCCTGGACGGCCGCGCCGACGGGCCGCCCGAGCTCGTCGCCGCCCACCTGCGGCCGCGGCCGCGCCTGGCCGCCGGCCGTGCGCTGGCCGCCGCCGGCGCGAGCGCGCTCATCGACCTCTCCGACGGCCTGGCGACGGACGCGGCGCACGTCGGGCGGCGCAGCGGCGCGCGCCTCGTCGTGGACCTCGAGCGCCTCCCGCTCGCCGACGGCGTGGCGGAGGTCGCCGTGCAGCTCGGCGTCGAGCCCCGCGAGCTGGCCGCCGCCGGCGGCGAGGACTTCGAGCTGTGCGCGTGCGTGCCGGCGGCGGCCGCGGGCGAGGTGGACCTGACCTGGGTGGGCGAGGTGACGGCCGGCGAGCCGGGCGTCGAGCTCAGGGCCGGCGGCCGCCCGGTGGAGCTGCGCGGCTTCGAGCACCGGCTGACCTGACGCGGCGAGCGGTCACGAGCGCGGGAGGACGTCGACGGTGCGCGCGAAGACCACGATCCGCTGCGACGCGCTGAAGCGCGGATGGCACGCCGACAGGACGATGCGGTCGTGCCCGACGCGACGCAGGACGCTCAGCTCGTCGGGCTGGACGATGCGGTGGCCCTCGACGCGGTAGCGGACGGTCCCGTAGGGCATCTCGGCGGTCACCGTGTCGCCCTTGCGCAGCGCATCGATGTCACGGAACGGCGCGCCATAGGTGGAGCGGTGACCCGCGATCGCCGCCGTGCCGCGCTCGCCCGGCCACGGCGCCTGGTCGAAGGTGCCGGGTCCCTTCCGCAGGGGCGCCGGACTCGACCCCTTGACGATCACCGAGCTGAGGTCCAGTCGCGGTATCCGCAGGCGCCCGACCGCCTCGCCGTCGGCCGTGCGGCGACGCAGCGCGCGGGCGAGCAGCGCCACCCGGCGGGCGGCCTTGCGGCTCGCGCGGCGGCCATCGTCGTCCGCCTGCGCGGCGACCCCCGCGCGTCGCAGCGCCAGCAGGTCGGCGTTCGTCGGCCCGGCGGCTTCCAGGCTCTGCAGATCACGCGCGAGCCCGTCCTGGCTGAGCTTCGTCCGCAGCGCGGTCACCGGCTCCATCCAGGCGACCGTGAGCGCCGCGTCGGCCAGCACGAGCACGCCCGCGAGCAGCAGCACGTTGGACACCATCCTCAGGCGCCGGCGCCCGCGCACCGCTGTGACCCCGACCCCGTCAGGCGCAGCAGGCCGGGACCCGCGAGGGCGAGGGCGATGGGCCTGGGCGGGCGGGTGGTCGGGCCGACGCGGCGCGACGACGGAGTGCAGCGACGTCCCCGCGCCCGACGCGCTCGTCGTGGCGTCGGCCGGCGGGTGGTCGACGCGCCGGTGCCGCGCTGCCCTGCGCCCGCCTCGCTCCGCGAGCACGAGCGCACCGGCGACCAGCAGCACCCTCGTGACCAGCCGCGCGAGCAACGATCGCCTCATCGCCGCAGCGCCGACTCCGTGCCGCCCAGCGAGCCGGGGCCGGCGTAGGTGAGTGGTCCGCGCAGCGTCGGCCGCGTGATCGGGACCTCCGGCTCGGGCGGGCGCACGCGCCAGGCCACCGCCGCGGCCAGCACGAAGCACGCGGCGACGAGGCTCCACAGCAGCCACAGCACCGGGGAGGCGTGCCCGCCGGCGACCAGCAGCAGGCAGAACCACAGCGCCTCGCCCGGGCCCATCCCGAGCTGGCCGGCCACCGACAGCAGCAGCAGGCCGAAGGGCAGCGCGCCGACCAGGACGACCGCGAGCCCGGCCGCGCGTCGCAGCCGCAGCTCGGGCGCACCGAAGAGCAGCCACAGATGGGCGGCCGGCACGAACAGCGCGCCCGCCCACGGGTTGGCGATCCAGGTCGCGACCGCCAGCCCGACGACGCCCAGCAGGAGGGCGACGACCGCACCGTCGTCGCCGCGGCCGCGACCGTCCGGCCCGCCGGCGCGGACGACGCCCCACGCCCGTACCAGCGGGCGGCGCGCGAGCATCCAGGCGAGTACGAAGACCAGCCCCACGGACGCCAGCGCGATCCGCGCCTGCCCGTCGAACGGCAGCGCGTCCGGCGGCGCGGGCTGGCGGGGCGCGGCGGGCACCAGGTCGGCCAGCCCGAGGAGCGCGGCGAACACCGCGGCGGCCAGGAAGGGGACGGCGGTCGCGGCCAGCCAGCGCAACCACGGGACCACGGGCTGGCCACGGCGGCGGGCGCGCGCGAAGGCGTCGACGACGGTGACCAGGGGCGCGAGCAGCAGCGCCGCGACGAGCAGGCGCACGGCCCAGGCCGGCAGGACCTTCTCCGCCGTCACGATGCCGCGCTCCGGGGCGCGGTCCAGCGTGGGTGCCGCGTCGAGCGCCTGGATCGTGCGCAACGCCGACCGGCCGAAGGCCTGCATGCGCCCGGGGGTGACCGCGTCGTCCGCCCCGGGGCCGCGCTCCCCGCTCACCGACAGCAGGACCGCGGGCAGCCCGGCATCGACGAGCGGTCCCTGCTCGCCCATCGTGAACGGGAAGGCGAGGCGCGCCCACTGCGTCGAGGCGCGGGTCTTGCCCGGGTCGGTCCCCGCCTCGGCGCGCACCGCGGCCTCGACCGTGCGGCGCAGCTGCAGCGGCGCGAAGCGGGCCTCGTTGGACCAGCCGGTCACGAGCGGGCGGTCCAGGCGCTCGCCGGCCAGGTCGCCGAGCACCAGCACGGCGTCGGTGCGCCCGGCCAGGCGTCCGGCGAGCTGGCTCGCGCCGGCCGCCCCACCCGAGCCGCCGCTCGTCGAGGCGAAGGTGATGCTGCGCCGCAGCTGGCCCGACACGACACGGGCGAGCTCGAGCATCGCCGCTGTGCCCGACAGCTCGGCGCGCGCGCCGCGGCCGGCTGCATCGCGATGGGCGACGACGACCAGGCCGCCGCCGGGCGCGCCCGCCTGGCGCGCGATCACGGTGGTCAGGCGCCGCTCCCCGTCGATCGTCTCGCCCAGCGCGCGCGAGCTGCTGACCGAGAAGCCCTCGGAGATCGAGCGGAACGTCGCGGCGATCTCGCGCGCGAGCGCCTCGTCCTGCACGTCGCCGGGCCGGCGCAGCCGATAGCGCGAGGCGAGGCCGTTCAGCTCCTGCGTCGCACGCTGGCCGGTGAAGGCGTCGGGCGCCAGCGTGGTGCGGACGGGCGCCGGCTGGTCGCCGAGCGAGAAGGCGCAGACGATGACCCCGAGCAGGACGGCCGCGAGCGCGGCGCGGTAGATCCGCGGGTCGAGCATGCGTGGGCCCCAGGGTAGACCGCCTACCCTCTGGATCACTCAACCGATGGTCGAACGTCCTCCGCGCATCCTCCTCGTCGACGACGAGCAGTCGGTGCAGACACTGCTCTCCTACCCGCTGCGCAAGGAGGGCTACGAGGTCGTGCAGGCCTTCGACGGCCGCGAGGCGCTCACGCGCTTCGGCGAGGGCTCGTTCGACCTGGTCGTCCTCGACGTGATGATGCCCCGCCTCGACGGCCTGGAGGTCTGCCGTCGCCTCCGTGCGCGCAGCGCGGTGCCGATCATCATGCTCACCGCGAAGGCCGAGGAGATCGACAAGGTCCTGGGCCTCGAGCTCGGGGCCGACGACTACATCACCAAGCCCTTCTCGCTGCGCGAGTTCCGCAGCCGCGTCAAGGCCGCGCTGCGCCGGGCACACATGGCCAGCCACGCCGACCCGGCCGACGGCGAGGAGCCCCTCGAGGTGCTGGACCTGCGCGTCGACCTGGCCAAGCGCACCGTGCGCGTGCGCGGCGACGATGTGGCCACCACGTTCGTCGAGTTCGAGCTGCTCGCCGCGCTGGCCACCGCGCCCGGGCGCGTGTGGACGCGCGACATGCTGCTGGAGCGGATCTGGGGTGACAGCGCTTACCGCGACCCGCGCACCATCGACGTCCACATCCGGCACCTGCGCGAGAAGCTCGAGCGCGACGCGAAGGACCCGGAGTACCTGTTCACCGTGCGCGGGGTCGGCTACCGGTTCCGCGACACGGAGGCCTGAGCTGCGCTCCCTCACCGTCCGCCTCGCGCTGCTCGTCGCGGGCATCACCGCGGCGGCGCTGGCGATCGTGTGGTTCGGCGTGTCGCAGGCGCTCGAGTCGACGTTGCGCGACCAGCGCCTGGACGCCCTCGAGACCCAGGCCGAGCGCGTCGCCCGGCCGGTCACCGACGCCCTGAACCGCAGCGCCGACCGCCGCCGGCTGGACGACCTCGTGCGACGCACGGCCGACGCGACCGGCTCGCGGGTGACGCTGTTCGGCGTCACCCGCGGCTCCGAGGGCGTGCAGGTGTACGTCGCGACCGACTCCACCGCCCAGGTCGAGATCCGCGACCTGCGCTTCGAGGTCGCGCTCGACGCCGCGCGCAGCGGGCGGACCCAGCGCGGCAGCGAGGCGGCCGGGGGCGGCGCGATCGGCGAGGTGGCGCGCCCGCTCGTCCTCGCGGTCGAGGGCCGGCGGCGCCCGGCCGCCGACTACGTGCTGGTCGTGTCCGAGCCGCTGCGCGCCCTGCGGGAGAGCGCGGACGCCGTCGAGCGCAAGCTCGCCCTGTCCGCCGGGTCGGCGCTCATCATCGCGGTCCTGGCCGGCGTGCTCGCGGGCCGTGGCTTCAGCCGCCGCGTGCGACGCATGGAGGGGGTGGCGCGCCGGGTCGCCGCCGGCGACTTCTCGCGGCGCTTCGAGCTCGGCTCCCAGGACGAGCTCGCGCAGCTCGCCCGCGCGCTCGACGACATGCAGGGCCAGCTCGCCCAGCTCGAGACCGCGCGCAAGCGCTTCATCGCCACCGCGTCGCACGAGCTGCGCACGCCGATCTTCTCGCTGGGGGGCTTCCTGGAGCTGCTGGAGGACGAGGACCTCGACCCCGACACGCGCGTGCGCTTCACGGGCCAGCTGCGCGAGCAGGTCGACCGGCTGGGCAAGCTCACGACGGGCCTGCTCGACCTGTCGCGCCTGGAGGCCGGCTCGCTCGAGCTGCGCCCCGAGCCGACCGACGTCAGCCAGCTCGCCGAGGACGTCGCCGCCGAGTTCCTGCCGGCGCTCGCCGCGCACGACTCGCACCTGGAGGTGCGGGTGGGCGACGAGCCGCTGGAGGCCACCTGCGACCCAGAGCGGGTCGCCCAGATCATCCGTATCCTGGTCGACAACGCGCTGAGTCACACGCCGGCAGGGACCGACGTCGTCGTCGCCGCCTCGCGACGCGACGGGCACGTCCGACTCGCCGTCACGGACTTCGGCACCGGCATCAAGCGCAGCGCCATGGACCGCATCTTCGAGCCCTTCTACACCTCCGACGACGCCCAGGGCTCCGGCCTCGGGCTGGCGATCGCACACGAGCTGGCCGAGCGCATGCGCGGCGAGCTGACGGTCGAGAGCATGCCCGGCCGCACCACCTTCGCCCTCGAGTTCCCGGGATGACGCGCGCCGCGGCGACGCTCCTGTGCGTGCTGTGCGCGCTCGCGCTGGGCGCCTGCGGGCGCGACTCGTCCTCGGGCGACGACGGCTCGCCTGCGGCAGGCACCGACACCGGCGAGACGCGCACCGTCGAGCGCAGCACGCGCGTGGAGGTGGTCAAGGAGAGCGGCGAGGCCGAGGGCTTCGACCCGGAGGGCATCTACCGCCGCGAGGGCGCCGGCGTGGTCACGATCATCAGCGCCGGCCTGCCGGGCGAGGCGGGGCAGGGCTCGGGGCAGGGCTCGGGCTTCGTCATCAACGCTGACGGCGAGGTCGTGACCAACGCCCATGTCGTCACCAGCGGCGAGGGCCGTGCGATCCGCAAGGCCGAGAACGTCTACGTCCGCTTCCAGGACGCCAACCAGGTGCCGGCCCGCATCGTGGGCTTCGACCCCTTCTCCGACGTCGCACTGCTGAAGATCGACCCCACCGGGCTCACGCTGCGCCCGCTGCCGCTCGGCTCCAGCAACGGTGTCGCGGTCGGCGCGCCGGTCGCCGCGATCGGCAGCCCCTTCGGCGAGGAGCAGTCGCTCTCGATCGGCGTGGTCTCCGCGCTGGACCGCGACATCCAGTCGCTGACCGGCTTCGAGACCACCGGCGCCGTGCAGACCGACGCGGCGATCAACCGAGGCAACTCCGGCGGTCCGCTGCTCGACGCGCGCGGGCGCGTGCTCGGCATCAACGCGCAGATCCGGACGACCAGCGGCGAGGGCTCCGGTGTGGGCTTCGCCATCCCGGTGGACACCGTGAAGCGCTCGATCGACCAGCTGCGCTCCAGCGGCCGCGCCCGCTACGCCTACCTCGGCGTGGCGACGGCCGCCCTCTATCCGCAGCTCGCCGACCGCCTGGACCTCCCGGTGGAGCACGGCGCGCTGGTCCAGGAGGTCACCGAGGGCGGCCCCGCCGACGAGGCGGGCCTGCGCGCCGGCGAGGACACCGTGCGCTTCCAGGAGCGCGAGTTCAAGACCGGCGGCGACATCGTCACGCACGTCGCCGGTCAGAGGGTGCGCGAGGAGAACGACCTCGCCGTGGCGCTGCTCGCGTTCAGCCCGGGTCAGCGCGTCCGGCTCGACATCCTGCGCGACGGCGACCGCGAGCGCATCGACGTAGAGCTCGGCGAGCGCCCGCTCGAAGCGCCCCGGCGCTAGATTCCCGCGCGTGGAGCGCACCGAGCCGGCTGCCCCGCTCGTCCTGGTTTCCAACCGCGGGCCGGTCACGTTCGAGGACGACGGGTCGGTCAAGCGCGGCACGGGCGGCCTCGTGACCGCCCTCACCGGCCTGGCCTCCCACCGCGACGCGGTGTGGATCGCCAGCGCCGCTGACCGACGGCGACGCGCGCAAGGCCGAGGAGGAGCAGGGGCGGCCGTTCAGCGTGCGCTCGCCGGCCGGCGGCGAGTACCAGGTGCGCCTCGTGGTCTCCGAGGAGGAGGCCTACGACCGCTTCTACAACGTCTTCGCGAACCCGATGCTGTGGTTCATCCAGCACTACCTGTGGGACCTCTCCAACGCGCCGGACATCCGGCGCAACGAGATCGAGGCCTTCGAGTACGGCTACAACGTCGTCAACGAGGACCTGGCCACGGCGGTCGTCGAGGAGATCGAGGGCACCGACGAGCCCGTGGTGATGGTCCACGACTACCACCTCTACACGCTGCCGGCGCTCGTGCGCCGCGCACGTCCCGACGTCTTCCTGCACCACTTCATCCACATCCCGTGGACGCAGTCCGACGCGTGGCGGGTCCTCCCCAACCGCATCCGCGAGGAGCTCTACGCGGGCCTGCTGGCCAACGACATCATCGGCTTCCACACCCAGAGCTACCGGCGCAACTTCCTGCAGTGCTGCCGCGACCTGATGGACCTCGAGGTCGACTTCGACCGCGGCGTCGTCCGCTACGAGGACCGCGAGGTGTGGGTGCGCAGCTACCCGCTGCCGATCGACGCGCGCGCGACGCGCGCGGTGGCGTCGTCGGAGCGCACGCAGGAGTTCGAGCGCCAGCTGCTGCGCCGTCGCCGCGACGCACCTCGTCCTGCGCGTGGACCGCGCCGACCTCTCGAAGAACGTGCTGCGCGGCTTCAGCGCCTTCGACCTGTTCCTCGAGCAGCACCCCGAGTGGGCCGAGCGCGTGACCTTCATGGCCCAGCTCATGCCCTCGCGGACCGACGTGGCGGAGTACGCCGAGTACCTGGAGCGCATCGAGGCGCTCGTGGCGGTCGTCAACCACCGCCACGGCACGCCCGACTGGATGCCGATCCAGCTCAAGCTGCGCGACGACCTCGAGGAGGCCGTGGCCTCCTACAAGCACTACGACGTGCTCGTGGTCAACGCGATGTTCGACGGGATGAACCTCGTCGCCAAGGAGGGCCCGCTGGTCAACGAGCGCTCCGGGGTCTCCGTGCTGTCGGAGAACACCGGCGCGCACGAGGAGCTCGGCGAGTTCGCCCTCAGCGTCAACCCGTTCGACATCCAGGAGATGGCCGACTCGATCCACGCGGCGCTGACCATGGGCGAAGACGAGCGCCGCTCGCGTCACGAGGGCCTGCTGCGCATCGTGACGGCCCGCGACCCCGGCGACTGGATCGACGAGCAGCTCGCGGACATCCACGAGAAGGGCGGCGTGCGGCCCGGCTAGGGGCGGCGTCAGGGCGCGCCGAACTCGTCCGCGACCGGGTCCGGCGGGGCGGCCGGGGCCGGCGTCCACCGCGGCCACGCCCGAGCGGGCGCGCTCGTCGCGACCCGCCGCCGCTTCATCGCTTCACCTCGCCGTCCGACCGCACCCGCGCTCCGCCGCACCGCCTCGCTCCGCCGCACCGCCGCCGCGCGCCGCACCGCCGCACGCGGCCGACCCGGCTTCGCCTGCGGCCGCGGTCCGGCGTCACCGCGCCGCGTCGGACCCGCCCGGCGGCGACCCTCCGCCCTCGCGGGTCCGCGCCGCTCCACACCCGCGCGTCCGCGCCGCTCGGCCGGCGACGGCGGGGAGGCGACGACCGGGCGGGGCGCCGCGTCGGGCAGCGCGGGCGGCGCCGAGTCGGTGCGCGCCCATCCGACGACGGCCACCACGACCGCGGTGATGGCGAGCAGGCGGGCGACGTTCGCCCAGCGCACGCGGGCCAGCACGGAGCGCAGGCGCTCGGTCTCCATGGCCCCCGGAGGCTCCGGGCGACGCGGATTCGCCCCCTGCTACCTTCTCCCGGCCATGGCCGCGCCTGCACCCACGTACGACCTCGTGCTGCTCCTCGATCCGACCGGTGCGGACGAGCAGCGGGCCAAGATCGTCGCCGATGCCGAGGCCATGATCACGCGCGCCGGCGAGCTGGTGAGCAAGCACGACTGGGGCACCCGCCCGATGGCCTACGAGATCCGCCACAAGGGCGAGGCGGAGTACCACCTCCTGCAGTTCCACGGCGACGCCGACCTGCTGGCCGACCTTCATCGCACCCTGCGCATCACGGACGGCATCACGCGCTTTCGCATCATCAAGCTCGCCCCCGGCACGCCCGATCCGCCCGACCAGCGCGCCGCCGCCCCGGTCGAGACGGGGACGCCGACGCCGCCTCCGGCAGCCGTTCCCGAGCCGGCCTCCTCGTAGGCGCAGCCGCGGTCCGGGACGGTCCAGCGCCGGCCGCGCAACAAATCAGCGCAGGTTCCGGGCTCGTCCCCGGTGGCAGCCGGACCCAGGTCTAGACTCGGCCGAACTCTGCTGAAGCCATCCGTTCGCTCCCGAAAGGAGCCGCCACCGTGGCCGCCACGAACATCAACCGCGTGATCATCACCGGCAACCTGACGTCCGATCCCGAGCTCCGCTCCCTGCCGAGCGGCACGTCCGTGTGCAAGCTGCGCGTCGCCTGCAACACGCGCCGCAAGGACAACTCCACGGGCGAGTGGGTCGACAAGCCCAACTACTTCGACGTCACCGTCTGGGGGGCGCAGGGCGAGAACTGCGCGCGCTACCTGTCCAAGGGCCGCCCTGTCGCGGTCGACGGTCGCCTCGAGTGGCGCGAGTGGGAGTCGTCCGAGGGCCAGAAGCGCCAGGCGATCGACATCATCGCCGACTCGGTGCAGTTCCTCGGCGGGCGTGACGACGCCCCCGCCGGCGGCAACGGGTTCACGCCGCGGTCCGACATCCCCGTCGACACGAACGACTTCGCCGCCGCGCCCAGCGGGGGCGGCGGAACCTCCTCGTCGTCGGCCGCCGACGACGACATCCCGTTCTAGGCCGCACGCCCGCGGGCCTGCGGGGTCCGACGCGGATCACGGGCCTCCGCCACGCGGAGGCCCGTTCGTGCGCAAGCTGCCACAATGGAGGCCGGCGCCGCCCTGCGCGGCGCGTCCGTGCGCCCGCTGACGGCGCACGACCCGTATCGAGCAGCACGACGCACTCCCTGAAGCGAGGATCTCCCCACCGTGGCGAAGCAGCGCAACCGTAAGCCCGCGCGACGGCGCGACAAGAAGGGCGGCCCCGGCAGCGGCCGCCGCAAGCCGTGCCTGTTCTGCAAGGACAAGGTCGAGCAGGTCGACTACAAGGACGTCGACGACGCTGCGCAAGTTCGTCTCCGAGCGGGGCAAGATCCGCTCGCGCCGCATCACGCGGCGCCTGCCGCCGCCACCAGAGCCAGGTCGCCACCGCGGTCAAGCGCGCCCGCGAGCTCGCGCTGCTGCCCTACGTCGCCGAGGCGCGCGACGAGCGCGGCGACCGGGGCGGCCGCGGCGATCGCGACCGCGACCGCGACCGGGAGCGCTAGGCGATGCCCGAGGCCATCCTCCTCAAGGACGTCGAGGGCGTCGGCGAGAAGGGCACCGTCGTCGACGTCTCCAAGGGCTACCTGCGCAACTTCCTCATCCCGCGCAAGCTCGCCCAGCCGGCGACGCAGCGACGCCGTCGACGCCGCCCGCCGCAAGGCCGACGCCGACGAGCGCGCCGCGCAGCGACGCGGTCACCCGCGCCCAGGAGTACGCCGACCTGCTCAACCAGCACGGTCCTGACGATCTCCCAGCAGGCCGGCGACGACGGCCGCCTGTTCGGCTCGGTCACCAACCAGGACATCGCCGACGCGATCCGCGAGGCGCGCGGCATCCGCGTCGACAAGCGCAAGGTCCACCTCGAGGAGCCGATCAAGCACGTCGGCACCTACATGGTCGTCGTCGAGGTCGCCGACGGCGTGACCGCCACGATCAAGACCATGGTCGTCGAGCAGTAGCCCGCCTGGCGGCGGGCACCGGCTGCACGCCAGGCGCCGCCGGGCGCTCGCGCCGCCGGCAGCTCGCGCAGGGCTCGCAGAGGCGCGGCGTGGATTCTGTCGCCAATTGCGCGATGTCGGTGCAGGGCGGCGCCCGAGCGCGCCGGGGCCGTTGCTAGCTTCGGCGTCGGATGAGCACGCCCGCGTTCACCAACGGCAACGGCACCGGGGGCGCCTCGCCCGCGGCGCCGCCGCACTCGATCGAGGCGGAGCAGTCGGTGCTCGGCGCGGTCCTGCTCTCCGACCGCGTCCACTACGCGTTCGTCATCGAGGAGGGCCTGCGGCCCGAGGACTTCTACCGCGAGCGCCACCGGGTCATCTACGAGTCGATGCTCGACCTCTACACCGAGAGCGAGCCGATCGACGTCCTCACCGTCACCGAGCACCTGCGCTCGCGCGGGAAGCTCGAGGAGGCGGGCGGCGCGGCCGAGATCGACGCGCTCACCGGCGCCGTGCCCGCCGTCGGCAACCTGCGCCGCTACGGCCAGATCGTCAAGGAGCACTCGCTCCTGCGCCGCGTGCTCACCGCGACGTACGAGATCCAGGCCAGCGTCCACAACCACGACGCGCCGCCCCGCGAGATCGTCGAGCGCGCCGAGAGCTCGATGCTCGAGGTCGCCCACGACGACGAGCAGAAGGACTTCCGCCGCGTCGGCGACGTCCTCCACGAGGAGATCGACAAGTGGCAGCAGCTGTCCGTCGAGGGCCGCTCGCTCACCGGCACGCCGTCGGGCTTCACCGACCTCGACGACGATCACGGGCGGCTTCCAGCCGGGCAACCTGATCATCATCGCGGCGCGCCCGTCGATGGGGAAGTCGGCGCTCGTCACCAACATGGCCGAGAACGTCGCGCTGCACCGCGAGCGGCCGCGGCCGGTCGCGCTGTTCTCGCTCGAGATGGCGGAGGCCGAGCTCGCCCAGCGCTTCATCGCCTCGCAGGCGTCGATCAAGGGCGACGACCTGCGCAAGGGCCGGCTGCAAGGACGAGGCGCAAGTGGAAGCGCGTGCTGAAGGTGGCCGGCGAGTACGACGCCGCGCCGCTGTTCGTCGACGACTCCTCGGACATCGGGATCCTCGAGATCCGCGCCAAGGCGCGGCGCCTGCACCAGCAGACGCGTGGCGAGTACGGCGGTCTCGGGCTGATCATCGTCGACTACCTGCAGCTCATGCGCGCCGACAGCCGCATCGAGAGCCGCGTCCAGCAGGTCGGCGAGATGAGCCGCGGCCTGAAGATCCTCGCGCGCGAGCTCGCCGTCCCGGTCATCGCCCTCTCGCAGCTCAGCCGCGGCGTCGAGTCGCGCACCGACAAGCGCCCGATGCTCTCCGACCTGCGCGAATCGGGCCAGATCGAGCAGGACGCCGACCTCGTCATGTTCATCTACCGCGACGAGTACTACAACAAGGAGACCACCGACCGGCCGGGCGAGGCGGAGCTGATCATCGCCAAGCACCGCAACGGCGGCCTCGGCGAGGTGCCGCTCACCTTCCAGAGCGAGTACCCGCGGTTCCTCAGCCTTCAGCGGGCGGCGTGAGCGTGGCCGGCGGCGCCGACGAGGAGCCCTGCGCGCTCGGCGTGTGCGACGGCTCGGGGTTCGTCGTCGACGAGGCGACGCGCGTCGCGACGCCCGTGCCGCTGCCGGCCGCAGCGTGGTCGAGCGCCGGCGGGCGCGCGAGCCGTCGCGCGGTGATCCCGAGGAAGTACCGGGGCGTGTCGTTCGACCGGCCGCCGGTCACCGAGATCGCCGAGCCCGTCGGTGCGCGCGGTCCGGCGGCTACGTCCGCGACATCGACGAGCACCTCGACGCGGGCGCGGGCTGTGGCTCTACGGCGACGTCGGGCACGGGCAAGACGACGCTCGCCATGCTCGTGTCGCAGCGCGGCGCTCGACGCCGGTCGTTCGGTGGCGATCTACTCGCTGCCGCGCCTGCTGGCCGAGATCCGCGCGACGTTCGACGGCCGACAGCGAGGGCTCCTACGTCGGACTTCCTGGACCGGCTCGCCGGCGTCGACCTGCTGCACGTCGACGACGTCGGCGCCGAGAAGACGAGCCCGTGGGTGCTCGAGCAGCTCTACGCGATCGTCAACGCCCGCTACGAGGAGGAGCGCTCGATCGTCATCACCACGAACCTGCGGCGCGAGGAGCTCGCCGAGCAGATCACCGAGCGCACGGTCTCCCGGCTGAAGGAGATGTGCGAGGTGCTCCCGCTCTACGGCGCCGACGCGCGCGCGCAGCTGCGCTCGGCGTAGACGGCGCCGGCCGGCAGGGCACGCCCGCACCCTAGACTCCGCTGCGCATGCCGGGAATCGTCATCGTCGGCGCCCAGTGGGGCGACGAGGGCAAGGGCAAGGTCGTCGACCTCCTCGCCGAGAACGCGGACATGGTCGTCCGCTTCCAGGGCGGCAACAACGCCGGCCACACGATCGTCCGCGACGGCGAGACGTGGAAGTTCCACCTGATCCCGAGCGGGATCCTGTACCCGGGCAAGACCTGCATCATCGGCAACGGCGTGGTCGTCGACCCGCGCGTCCTGACCGAGGAGATCGACGGGCTGCGCGGCCGCGGCGTCGACGTCAGCGGCCTGAAGGTCAGCGCCAACGCGCACCTGATCATGCCCTACCACCTGCTGCTCGACCACGCGGGCGAGGCGAAGCTCGGCAAGCTGCAGATCGGCACGACGAAGCGCGGCATCGGCCCCTGCTACGCCGACAAGGCCGCTCGCCTGGGCATCCGCGTGCAGGACATGCTCGACGAGAAGATCCTCAAGAAGAAGATCACCGCCGCGCTCGAGCCCAAGCGCCTCAGCCTGCGCCCGTTCGCGCGCGACCCGCGGCTCGACCTGCAGGCGATGACCGAGGAGTACCTGACCTACGGCCACCGCCTCGAGCAGCACATCGCCGACACGGCGACGCTCGCCCAGCGCACGCTCGACGAGCGGCGGCCAGGTGGTCTTCGAGGGCGCCCAGGCGACGATGCTCGACATCGACCACGGCACCTATCCGTTCGTGACCTCGTCGAACCCGGTCGCGGGCGCGGCCTGCGTCGGCGCGGGCGTCGGGCCGCGCGACATCGAGGAGGTCTGGGGCGTCGCCAAGGCCTACACCACGCGCGTCGGGCGCCGGCCCCTTCCCGACCGAGCTGCACGACGAGACCGGCGAGGAGATCCGCCGCCGCGGCGGCGAGTTCGGCACCACGACCGGCCGGCCGCGGCGCACCGGCTGGATGGACCTCGTCGCCCTGCGCTACGCCGCCCGCTCAACACGCTGTCCGGCCTGGTCATCACGAAGCTCGACGTGCTCAGCGGCTTCGACTCGATCTGCGTCGGCACGCGCTACCGCGGCGCGGAGGAGGCCGACCTTCGACAGCTTCCCCTACCACCAGTCGGTGCTGCACCACGCGACGGCGGAGTACGACGAGCTGCCGGGCTGGCGCGAGGACCTCACCGAGTGCCGCACCGAGAGCGACCTCCCGGCCGACCGCCCGCGACTACCTGCGCTACATCAGCGACGCGATCGGGGTCCCGATCACGCTGATCGGCGTCGGGCCCGGGCGCGAGCAGGTCGTCTGGGGCGACGGCGCCGAGATGCCGTCGGCGCCGCAGACCAGCCAGGCCGCCTGAGCGGGACCCCGCGGCGCCCCTACGCGCGGATCACGCGCGAGTCGACCATCATGTCGTGCAGCGCGCGGTTCTCGCTGTCCCACAGGGGCCACAGCCAGTCCAGCAGCGAGGCGAGCCCGAAGGTGAAGCTCGACAGGACACCGAAGAGGAGCGTCTTGATGACGACCTCGCGGAGGAACGCCCAGCCGAACTCCACGGCGCGCCCGTTGGCCCGGACGACGCGGATGCCCACCGCCATCTTGCCGATCGTCTGGCCGTTCGTCCGCGCCATGAGCACCGGCGCGTACAGGAAGCTCGCGATGACGAGCAGCAGCAGGAAGACGAGGAGGCCGGCCCAGAAGGCGACCGCGCCGCCGTCGGTGTCGACCGAGAGCCCGACGAGCACGAGGGGGATGAGCAGGAGCGAGGCCACGACGCTCACGATGACGCCGTCGATGATCGCCGCGACGACGCGGCGCCACCACTCGGCCAGCACCCACGGGTCACGCGCGCTCGCGGTGGCGGGCGCGGCGAAGGCGCCGGGCGGGACCGGGCTCGTGCCGTAGCCGGGAGGCGCGAGCGATCCGGGGGCCGCCGCGGGCTCGTCGGGTGCGGGCGGGGCGACGGGCGGGGCTGAGCGCTCACGCTCGCGAACGGGTGGTGGCTCGGCCGGCGAGCCGCCGAGCCACTCGCGGCCCGGCGGGGCCTCTTCGGGCGGTGCAGGCTCTGGCGGTCGCGGCGGATCGAGCGGTGGCCCGCCGAGGCCGCCGGGCTCGCCGGGCGCGGGCTCGCGGCGCGGCTCGGTGGGCGGCGGCTCTGGCGGCCGCGGCGGCGGCGTGCCGCCGCCCTGCAGCGGGTCGCCGGGCTTGAGCGGGCCGGAGCCGTGCTGGTCAGCCATGCGGGGAAGCTAGCGCGGGAGGCGGCGGGGGTGCACCGCCCGCCGAGTCGTCCGGGGAGGTCGCCCCCTCGAGCACCACGGCCTCGCCGCGTCGCAGGACCCGCAGCGCGAGCGCCAGCGCCGACAGGATCGCCAGCGTCGCGAAGCCGATCTGGACGCTGACGATGCCCTCCTCGGTCCAGTAGACGTCGTCGAGCTTGAGCAGCAGCGCCGACTCGTCGAGCGTCAGGGCGACGCCGGCGCCGAACGGCAGCGCCAGCCAGGGGTGCAGCTCCTCCCGGCGCGAGACGACCGCCAGCCCGCCCGTCGCGAAGGCGAGGCCGATGCCGGGCACGAAGTGGTGGATGTGCCCGCCGCCCCACACGAGGTTGCGGAACGGGCCGGTGGGGCCGTGGTGGCGGATCAGGTGCGTGGAGCCGCGGGTCAGCCCCCAGGTGAGGGTGAACGCGCCCAGCAGGTTGAGCATCGCGTTCTCGGCGGTGCTGCCGCCTGCGGTACCCCTCGATCGCGACCTCGACCGTCTGGCCCAGCGCCTCGGCGCCGGCGTCGAGCACATCCGCGGGCTCCACGGGCAGCGGCGCCGAGCCGCGCCGCCAGATGCGCACGACCTCGGTGATCGCCACCGCGCCGACGGCGACGAGCGCGGCGCTGCCGAGCACGAGCGTGCGCCGCTCGGCGCGCAGCCGCCGGCGCCAGGCCCGCGGGCGCTCGATCGCGCCGGGCAGGCCGCGCGGGCGCAGCATCGCCCTCCGCGCCCCGATCGTCAGCTCCATCGCGCGAGCAGGTCCTCGTCGGGCACCTGGCGCACCTGGCGGGCCGGGACGCCCATCACGACGGCCCGCGCGGCCACGTCGTTGGTCACCACCGCGCCCGCGGCGACGAACGCCTCCTCGCCGACCTCGACGCCGGGCACGAGCACCGCCCCGCCGCCGATCCGGCAGGCGCGGCGCAGGATCGCGCCCGCGCAGGCGCTCGCCCGGCGGGTGGCGGGCCATCGTGTCGTCGTTGGTCGTCATGGCGCAGGGCCCGACGAAGACGTCGTCCTCGACCACGCTGTAGGCGGTCAGGTAGACGTTGGACTGCAGGCGCACGCGCTCGCCGATGCGGACGTCGTTGTCGACCATCGCTCCGCGCCCGACGACCGCGCCCGAGCCGACCCGGGCACGCTCGCGCACGCAGGCCTGGTCGCCGACGATCGCGCCCGCGGCCGACGTGCGCGCCGGCGAAGACGATGGCCTGGGCGCAGATCGCCGCACCCTGCTCGATGACGAGCGCCTCGAGCTGCTCGCGCGGCGCGGTCGAGCGGGCGGCCAGCGTCGGCGGCTTGCCGAGGATCGCGCCGTCCTGGACGACGACGCCGTCGCCGATCACGACCCCGTCGTGGACGACGACGTGTGGCGCCGAAGACGACGTCGCGCCCCACCGACGCCGTCGGGCTGAGGACCAGCCCGGGAGCGGCGGGATCGGCCATGGCGGATACCCTAGTGGCGCCGTGGGCGCCACCACCGACACCCGGGTGCTCCGCGGCGCCGTGCTCGGCCTGGGCATGATCGGGCGCCATCACGCCCGGCTGCTGCAGGCGATGCCGGGCGTCGCGTTCGCCGGCGCCGTCGACCCCGGCGGCGACCGCTTCGGGGTCCTGCGCGATCCCGGGCAGCTCTTCTCCACGACGCACGAGCTGCTGGCCAAGGGCCCGATCGACTTCGCCGTCATCGCCGTGCCGACCGAGGAGCACCTCGCCGCCGTGCGCCGAGCTGGCGGCCGCCGGCGTCGCCGTGCTGGTCGAGAAGCCGCTGGCCGCGACCTCCGCCGACGCCCGCGAGCTGTTCGAGGTGTGCGAGCGGGCGGGCGTGCGCGCGGCCGTCGGCCACGTCGAGCGCTTCAACCCGGCGCTGCTGGAGCTGCGCCGGCGCGTGCGCGACGGCCAGCTCGGCCAGGTCTTCCTGATCGCCACCGAGCGCATCGGCCCGTTCCCCGACCGCGTCCGCGACGTCGGCGTGGTCAAGGACCTGGCCACCCACGACCTCGACCTCGTGCGCTGGCTCGGCGGCGCGCCGGTCGACCGCGTCGCCGCCCAGACCCAGCACCGCATGGGCCGCCGTCACGAGGACCTCGTCCTGGTCACCGGCCGCCTGGGCAGCGGCGTGAGCTTCAACTGCGTGGTCGACTGGCTGTCGCCGACGAAGGTCCGCCGCACGCGCATCCTCGGCGAGCGCGGGATGCTCGTCGCCGACACGCTCACCGCCGACCTGACCTTCTACGAGAACGGCGAGGTCGCCTCGGAGTGGGACGCGTCGCAGTCGCTGCGCGGCGTCAGCGAGGGCGACATGACGCGCTACGCGCTCGCCCGCCGCGAGCCGCTGCTCGTCGAGCTCGAGACGTTCGTGCGCCTACGTCGCCGGCGACGACGAGGCCGGCGTCGTGACCCTCGTCGAGGGCCTCGAGACGGTCGATCTGCGCCGAGGCGGTGCTGGCCAGCGCGGCAGGCGGGCGAGACGGTTGCCTGTCGCCGGCCGCTGACGTGAGAGCCGTCGTCGTCGCGCTGGGCAAGATCGGGCTGCCGCTGGCCGCGGCGATCGCGCGCGCCGGTCACGAGGTCGTGGGCTGCGACATCGACCCGCGCGTCGTCGAGCTGGTCAACGACGGGCGCCCGCCGTTCCCGGGCGAGGCCGGCCTGGAGGAGGCGCTCGCCGAGGTCGTGGGCGACGGCCGCCTGCGCGCGCACGACCGACACGACGCGCCGCGGTGGCCGAGGGCGCCGACCTCGTGGTCGCGGTGCCGCCGCTCGTCGTCGACGCGCAGGCGCGGCCGGACTGGCGCGTCCTCGACGCCGTGCTCGACGACATCGGCGCCGGGCTCGCCGACGCCGAGGACGGACGGGCCGGTGGTCGTCTCGGTCGAGACGACGCTGCCGGTCGGCACGACGCGCGGGCGGGTCGCTCCGGCGCTCGCCGCCCGCAGCGGCCTGCGCGCCGAGGAGGACTTCTTCTGCGTGTTCAGCCCCGAGCGCGTGTTCAGCGGCCGCGTGTTCGCCGATCTGGCGACCTACCCGAAGCTCGTCGGCGGGCTCAGCGCCGAGGGCGAGGAGCGCGGCGCCCGGCTCTACGAGGCGTTCCTGCAGGCCGAGGTCTGGCGGCTGGGCTCGGCCGAGGCGGCCGAGCTGACCAAGCTGGCCGAGACGACCTACCGCGACGTCAACATCGCGTTCGCCAACGAGCTCGCGCGCTTCGCCGACGGTGCCGGCGTCGACGTGCAGCGCGTGATCGACGCCGCCAACAGCCAGCCGTTCAGCCACATCCACCGTCCGGGCGTCGCCGTCGGCGGGCACTGCATCCCGGTCTACCCGCGCTTCTACCTGCACGGCGACCCCCACGCGCGCCTGCCCGCGGTCGCGCGCGAGGTCAACGAGGCGATGCCCGCCTACGCCGTCGAGCTGCTGGCCGCCGAGCTGGGCGGAGCGGAGCGCCTGGCGGGCGAGCGCGTGCTGGTGCTCGGCGTCGCCTATCGCGGCAACGTGAAGGAGACCGCGTTCTCGGGCGCCTTCGCGCTGCGCGACGAGCTGGCCCGCCACGGCGCGCAGCCGCTGGCCGCCGACCCGCTCTACGACGACGACGAGCTGCGCGCCCTGGGCTTCGTGCCGTGGGACGGCGCTGCCGTCGCCGGCGCCGTCCTGCAGGCCGACCACGCCGCCTACCGCGACCTCGGGCCCGAGGACCTGCCGGGCGCGCGCGTCGTCGTCGACGGGCGGCGCCTGCTCGACCCCGCGCGCTTCGCCGCGGCGGGCATGCGGCTGCTCGGCATCGGCCACCGGTAGCCGACCGCTCGTCCGCCGCCGAACGGCGGGAGACGCTGGACGAACGGTTGATTGCAGGCGTTGGGTGGGAACGTCACCCTACGTCCATGCATCGCCGCGTCGCCACGGAAGGCGTCCGGGAGTGGGGGCTCTCGTCGTCAACGCGGTCGTATCTGGCGTGCTTCTCGTCGTCGCAGGAGGCCGACGTCCCCGGGGGGAGGACGTCGGCCTGGCGGCGGGCGGACGGCTGGGCATCACCGTCGCCATGGGCGACACCGGGCTCGACCTCGAGCACCCCGACCACGCGCCGAACCTCCGGGGCAACCCGGACGAGCGCGTCGGCAACGGGAACGACGACGACGCCGACGGCAGCGTGGACGATGTCCACGGGGCAGACTCGCCGACGGTGACGGTGACCCGGCCGCCCTACGGCGGCCCTGGTAGTACCAGCGCCGCGACGACGCGCTCGGCCGCGCGCCCGTCGCCGTAGAGCTCGGGCCGCGCCGCGGGCGGCCGCTGCGCGAGCGCCGCGAGCGCGGCGTCCGCGTCGAGGTCGACGAGCACGTTCCAGCCCGCGCGCACGGTCTCGACCCACTCGGTGCTGTCGCGCAGCGTCACGCACGGCACGCCCGCGAGGTAGGCCTCCTTCTGCACGCCGCCGGAGTCGGTCAGCACCGCCCGCGCGCGGCACAGCAGCGCGGTGAACTCGAGGTAGCCGAGCGGCGGGCGCAGGTTCGACGTGCGCGGCACCGGCCAGCGCGTCGAGCGAGGCCGGCGGCATCGCAGTCGCGCCCGCGTCCGCGGGTGCAGCGGCAGGACGACGTCGTGGGGCACGGCGAGCAGCAGGTCGACCAGTCGCCGCAGGCGCGCCGGGTCGTCGACGTTGCCGGCGCGGTGGGCGGTCGCGAGCACGTAGGCGCCGGGCCGCACGCCCGCCCGCTCCAGCGCCGCGTCGTCGGCGCGGGCGCGCGGCTGGACGAGCATCGCGACGTCGACCATCACGTCGCCCACGAGCTCGACGCGGCCCGGCGACGTGCTCGCGCGCGAGGTTCTCCACCGCCGTCGGCGACGGGCACAGCAGGAGGTCGGCGAGCGTGGTCGGTGAGCACGCGGTTGAGCTCCTCGGGCATCGCCCGGTCGAACGAGCGCATGCCGGCCTCGACGTGGGCGACCGGTATCCGCGCCTGCGCCGCGGCGAGGCGCGCCGGCCAGCGTCGAGTTCGTGTCGCCGTAGACGAGCACGACGTCGGGACGCGCGTCGGCCAGCAGCGGCCGAGCGCCGCCAGCATCCGCGCGGTCTGCTCGGTGTTCGTGCCGCGTGCCGAGCCCCAGCTCGCGCTCGGGCCGCGGGATCCCGAGCTCCTGCACGAAGACCGTCGAGAGCTCGTCGTCGTAGTGCTGGCCGGTGTGGACGAGCAGCTCGTCGTGCACGCGCGCGCAGCGGTCGCGAGACCGCGGCCGCCTTGACGAACTGCGGCCGGTTGCCGATGACCGTGACGACCCTCACCGGCGCGCGGCGGGCAGGCCGAGCTCCTGCTCGACGTGCGCGCGCATGGCCGCCGCGGCGGCCTCGGTGAGCGGCCCGGGCGCCGCGGGCAGCGCGGCCCCGTCGATCGCGTGGACCGGGTGGACCTCGCGCAGCGTCGAGGCCATGAACGCCTCTCGCACGCCGGCGAGCTCGTCGGCGGCGACGATCGCCTCGCGAGCCCCGGTGAGACCGAGCAGTCGCCGGCGGGTGATCGAGTCGAGGATGTGGTCCTCCAGCGGCGGCGTGACGAGCGTCTCGCCGTCGAGCGAGCAGAAGAACGAGCAGGTCGGGCCCTCGAGCACGCGACCGTGCGGCGTCACGAGCAGCGCCTCGTCGGCGCCGCGCTCGCGGGCCACGCGCCCAGCGAGCATGTTGCCCGCGTAGGACAGCGACTTGACGCCGTCGAGGATGCGCGTCGGCGCGAAGGTGACGCTGGCCAGGGCGAGCGTCGGCGGCAGCTCCTTGAGCGGCTCGACGAAGGCCAGGCGGCGCCCGCCGCGCGTCCACAGCACGCGCAGCGCCGCGTCGGGCTCGCCGGCCTCGGCCAGCAGCGCCTCGATGTCGGCGCGCACCAGCGTCGGTGTCGATCGCCAGGCGCAGGTTGTCCGCCGAGCGCCGCATGCGCGCCAGGTGGTCGTCCAGCGCGAACGGCCGGCCGGCGTACAGCCGGATGACCTCGAACACGCCGTCGCCGCGCAGCAGCCCCTCGTCGGTGGCGGGGATGAGCACGTCGGCGGCGTCCATCACGGTCCCGTCGAGGCTCGCGAGCATGGGGCGTCAGTCTGCCAGAGCCCCGTGCCCGGGACCGGGTTGGTGCGTCCACCCCTGTGGGGTGCTGTGCCCATGGCAACCGCGCAAGAGGATCCCCCTCGTCCAGCACCCACCTGAGGAGAGAGAGATCATGCGCAAGACCATCGCCACCGTTTCTGCCTTCGCCGCCCTCGCCGTCGCCGGTGTGAGCGCCGGCCCGGCGGCCGCCGACGACCCGAACGTCCGCTACTCGCAGGGCGGCACCCTGGGCGGTTCGAACTACACCTCCTGTGAGACCCAGATGAAGCCCGGCGTCCTGGGCCAGTACGGCGCCGCGGGCTACTTCCTGGACGGCTGCACCGTGACGCGGGGCTGCCCCGCGACCCACATCGGGCGGGCGGTGCGCTACTGCGTCGTCAACAGCGAGAACCGGATCACCACGTCGATCCCCCGCGGCGACTACGTCACCCTCAACGGGCGCATCCGCACCTTCAACAGCGCGGGCCAGGTCACCGGATGGCGTGACCGCAGCTGCGCGGGCTACGGCTCGTGCACGTCCACCGACTCCACGACCATCGCCGGCGGGCAGTCCGCGTCGGTGCAGTGCAACGGGGTGCGCTCCAACACCTGGGACAACCTCGGCCAGATCAGGTGCAAGGTCGAGATCAAGACGCCCGTCGTCTACTGAGCGCCCAGACCACGCCGTCGAAGAGCCCCGGCACCCGCCGGGGCTCTTCGTGCGTCAGGAGGCCGATCCGGCCAGCCGGGCGTACACGGCGGCGGTCTGCTCGGCGATGGCCGGCCAGGCGAAGGACTCCACCGCCCGGCGGCGGCCCGCGACGCCCATCTGCGCGGCGCGGTCGGGATCGGCGATCAGCGCGTTGACGCGCTCGGCGATGCCGGCCGCGAAGCCCTCCGGGTCGGCCGGCTCGATCGAGCCGCCGCCCGCGGGCTCGAAGGGCACGAGCAGGCCCGTCTCGCCGTCGACGACGACCTCGACGATCCCGCCCGTCGCCGTCGCGACGACGGCGGCCTCGCAGGCCATCGCCTCCAGGTTGACGATGCCCAGCGGCTCGTAGATGGACGGGCAGGCGAAGACGGTGGCGTGGGACAGGAGCTGGATGACGTCGGGCTTGGGGAGCATCTGGTCGATCCAGACGACGCCGTCACGGGCCGCGCGCAGGCGCTCGACGCCCGCCTCCACCTCGGCGCCGATCTCCGGCGTGTCCGGGGCCCCGGCACACAGGACGAGCTGCGCGGAGGGGTCGAAGTCCAGCGCGGCGCGCAGCAGGTGCGCGACCCCCTTCTGGCGGGTGATGCGCCCGACGAAGACCACCGAGGGGCGGCCCGGATCGACCCCGAAGCGCTCCAGCACGTCGGTCCGCGGGTCCGGCTTGTACTCGTCCGTGTCGATGCCGTTGTAGATCACCTCCACGCGCTCGGGGTCGACGGCCGGGTAGCACTCGAGGATGTCGCGCCGCGAGCCCTTCGAGACGGCGATGATCGCGTCGGCCGCCTCGAGCGAGACCTGCTCGCAGAAGCTCGACAGCGCGTAGCCGCCACCGAGCTGCTCCGCCTTCCACGGGCGCCTCGGCTCGAGCGAGTGGACCGTGGCCACGTGCGGAATGCGGTAGACGAGCTTGGCCAGGTGCCCGGCGAAGTTGGCGTACCAGGTGTGGCTGTGGGCGACCTCGGCACCCTCCGCGCCCGCCGCCATCGCCAGGTCGACGGACATGGCCTGCAGCGCCGCCATGTGCGGCGCCGTGCCGGCCAGCGCCTCCCAGGGCTGGTAGGAGCGGACGTCCGGGCGACCGCGGTCGGCTCCCCACGCGTGGACGGTCAGCTCGACGAGCCGCTCGAGCTCGCGGCCCAGGTACTCGACGTGCACGCCGGCGCCGCCGTAGACCTCGGGCGGGTACTCGCGGGTGAGCAGGGAAACGCGCACGGGCGTCGTCTACCGGGCCTCGACGCGCTCGCCCTTGGGGACGACGACGACGCCGCGTTCGGAGACCGTCCAGCGGCGGCGGTCGGCGTCGAGGTCAACGCCGACCGTGGCCCCCGGCTCGACCACCACGTCCTTGTCGAGGATCGCGTTGTGCACGACCGCGCCGCGGCCGACCTCGACGCCCGAGAACAGGACCGACCCCTCGACGTCGGCGTAGGAGTGCGCGAGCACGCTGGGCGACAGCACCGAGCGGCGCACGGTCGCGCCCGAGATGACCACGCCCGCGCAGACCATCGAGTCCAGCGCGTGGCCGGTGCGTCCCTCCTCCTCGAAGACGAACTTCGCGGGCGGCAGCGGCTCGGGCAGCGTGAGGATCGGCCAGTCGCGGTTGTAGAGGTTGAACACCGGGTGGACGGAGATCAGGTCCATGTGCGCGTCGTAGAACGCGTCGAGCGTCCCGACGTCGCGCCAGTAGCCGCGGTCGCGGTCGGTGGCGCCGGGGATCTCGTTGCGCGCGAAGTCGTACACGTGCGCCTGGCCGCTCCCTACCAGGCTCGGGACGATGTCGCCGCCCATGTCGTGCCCGGACCCGCGGGCCTCGGCGTCCGCGTTGACCGCGTCGACCAGCGTGTCGACGCTGAACACGTAGTTGCCCATGGAGGCGTAGACGAGCTCGGGCGCGTCGGCGAGCCCGACGGCGTCCTTGGGCTTCTCGCGGAAGGCGGTGATCACGCGACCGTCCGCGCCGGTCTCGATCACACCGAACTGGTCGGCCTGCTCGATGGGGACGCGCAGCGCGGCGACCGTGACGCCGGCGCCGGACTCGAGGTGCTGGGCGACCATCTGGCTCGGGTCCATCCGGTAGATGTGGTCGGCGCCGAACACACAGACGATCTGGGGGCGCTCGTCGCGCAGCAGGTTGAGGTTCTGGTAGATCGCGTCGGCCGAGCCCTGGAACCAGTGCGGCCCGCGGCGCATCTGCGCGGGGACGGGGGCGACGTAGTTGCCGAGCAGCGGCGACAGCCTCCACGTCGTCGAGAGGTGGCGGTCCAGCGAGTGGCTCTTGTACTGCGTCAGCACCACCACACGCCGGTACCCGGCGTTGACGAGGTTCGACAGCGCGAAGTCGATCAGGCGGAAGTTGCCGCCGAACGGCACCGCCGGCTTGGCGCGATCCAGCGTGAGCGGCGCCAGCCGCTTGCCCTCGCCGCCGGCGAGGACGATGGAGAAGACGTCCGCGTGGTCAGAGGGACGGATCACACCGCGGCTGAACCTATACGCATCCGCGCCGCAAGAGGAGCGAGGCCTGGCTCGCGCACACCGAAGCCCGATCCCGGGTAGCTCGACTGCATGTGCCCGCTTGAAGGTGACTACGCCCCCAGCCCCTACGGCTGGGTGCGCGACCAGGTGGCGGAATACGAGGCCTCCGGTGGCCAGCGCGCGAACACGTTGCGCGACACGGGGCTGCCGATCGTCGTCGTGACGACGCGCGGGAACAAGACCGGCAAGCTGCGCAAGACGCCGCTCATGCGCGTCGAGCACGGCGGCGAGTATGCGCTCGTGGCGTCGCAGGGCGGTCTGCCGCGACACCCCGTCTGGTACCACAACCTCAAGGCCGATCCCGAGGCCGTGACGATCCAGGACGGTCCGCAGCCCTTCGACGTCCGCGTCCGCGAGGTCACCGAAGACGAGCGGGCCGGGTGGTGGGAGCGGGCGGTCGCGGCCTATCCGCCGTACGCCGAGTACCAGGAGCGCGCCGAGCGTCAGATCCCCGTGTTCGTCGCGACGCCGCGCTAGCGACGCGACGCGGGGGCGCTACGCGCCGCGTCGCGTCGGACCGGGCGAGCTGCGATGGCGACGACCAGGGCGGTCACGACCAGCGGCAGGACGGGCGCGTAGGTGCGCGCGTGCACCAGCAGCAGTCCTCCCGCGGTCGCGCCCGCGGCCAGGGCGACGAGCACTCCTGCCAGGCGCGTCGGTTCTGCGGCTGCCGAGTCCGATCGGGCCGCGACGTCTCTCATGAGGAACATCACCGTTGCCGTCGCGGCCGTCGTGAACACGCCCTTCACGTTGAGCGTCAGGATGGCTCCGCTCTGCACGCCCATGGACAGCGCCATGACGGCCGTCAGCACGTCGCCGGAGCCAGTCCCCGGCCGGCCGGACGTGGCCGCCCAGACGGCCAGGAAGGCTGCCTGCAGGACCACGGCGACGCCGAGTGCCACCGTCACGCCGCGCGGCCACAGGCCGGAGCCCTTCACGGCGTTGATGAGCCTGGTGGCCGCGGAGATCCCGGCCGCGAACGCGGCGATCGCGATCAGGACGCGGAGGACGTCGGGGCCGCCGGCGTCTGCCAGACCAAGGCCGAGGAAGACGACGTTGCCGGTCATGAAGGCGGTGAAGACCTTGCCCAGCGCGATGAAGCTGATCGCGTCGACGGCTCCGGAGGAGAACGTCAGCGCGACGAGCAGCAGGTCGCGAACGGTCGTGGGGGCCAGGGAGCGCGCGGCGGGGGCGATGCCCTCACGCGCGCGGAACGTCCCGCCGGCTCGGGAGCGGTCAGCTGTTGCCACGACTCGCGCTCCCTACCGGACGATGATCCGCTTGGTCTTGGAAAGCGCGGCGATCGCGTTCTGGTCGAGGTTGAGGTGGGCGCGCACGAGCGCGGGCAGGGTGAGCGCCATCCACTGGGTGAGCGACAGGTCGGCGAAGCGGTCGCTGCGGAACATCTCGAGGAAGCGCAGCGGCTCGTCGCCCGTGTTCTCGACGTAGTGGCCCATCGCGAACGGGACGTAGCCGACGTCGCCCGCCTGGTAGTCGAACGTCCGCGCCTTGCCGCCCGAGGCGAACACGGTCATGCGGCCCTGCCCGGAGATGTAGTACTGCCACTCGTCGGTGTTCGGGTGCCAGTGCAGCTCGCGCATGGCGCCCGGCTCGACCTCGACGAGCGCCGCGGCGATCGTCTTCGACGCGGCGAAGTTCGTCGAGTCGACGATCCGTACCTGGCCGCCCGCCGCCTTGACCGGCTCCTGGGCCAGCAGGCGGTGGCTGAAGCTCTCGGGCACGGCGCCTGCCGGCGACGCGACCGCTTCTGCGTCGGCGTCGATCGGCCCCGGCATCGGCCCGGGGAAGATGTAGCGCTCGTGCTCGATGTCGACCGGGATGTCCGCGAACGCCGACTCCGGGACGCCGAAGTTCTTCGCCAGCACGGCGGGCTCGGTGTGCTCGAACCAGTCGGTGATCAGGAACGTCTCGTTCTCGGAGAAGTTCGCCGTTGTCGAACACGAGCAGGAACTCGCAGCCGTCCTCGAGCGCCTGGATCGAATGCGGCAGCCCGGCCGGGAAGTACCACAGGTCGCCCTCGGCGACGTCGTCGATGAAGCTACGGCCCTCGGCATCGATCGCAGCGATCCGCGCGCTGCCGGCGAGCATGTACGCCCACTCGGCCTCCTTGTGCCAGTGCAGCTCGCGGATCGCCGCCCGGCTTGAGGCGCATGTTCACCCCCGCAAGCTCCGTCGCGACCGGCAGCTCGCGCACCGTGATCTCGCGCGCCCAGCCGCCGGGCAGCAGACGATTGTGCGCCGCGGCGAAGGAGTACTTCATGTTCGGGACCGTTCCCGAGTCGGTCCGCGGCGCCGCCACCATGTCAGGGTTCTCGCGCTCGATCGGCACGTTGCGCGGCCCCATGATCGGCGCGCCGTCGTCGCCGCGGACCGGCTGGGGGACGTGGTTCTGGTCGCTCCTCATGCAGTCAGCCTGGCCTGGCGGCGGTGATGCGCGATACGCCCCTGCGATGGCCCGATCGGGGTTCGCTATCGGGCCGCCGCGCTCATTCGAACACCTATCGAGCGAGCACGTTTACCGCTCGGAGGTCTCGCTGCCCTGCCTAGGGTTGACGCCACGGACAGGACACCATGCGCGGCACGACCTTCAATCACGTCAGCATCCACGCGAAGAGCATCGACGACTCGGTGGCCTTCTACAGAAACGTCTTCGGGATGAAGCAGATCCCACACCCGGTCTTTCGCCAACCGGTCGCCTGGCTGCTCGTCGGCGAGCAGGAGCTGCATCTCTTCGAGTCGGACACGCCCGCGCCTGCCCTCCAGCACTTCGCGTTGAGCGTCGACGACTTCGAAGCGGTCTACGTCAAGGCGAAGGCGCTCGGGATCCTTGACGACGAAAGCTGGTCGTCGCACATCTACGAGCTGCCGGACGGCTCCGTGCAGCTGTACCTGCGCGATCCTGCCGGCAACCTCGTCGAGGTCGACTGGCCCGACGTCACGACGCTGGACCGGTCCGTCGTGACCGACCTCAGGAAGCTGGCCGACGACGTCCCGCAGAACGGTGACGCGGCGCGCGCGACGCTCTTCCCGGCCGGCTGATCGCCGCCAGAGCGTCGCGGGCCGTGGCCGGCGCCGGCGCGAATGTCCGACTCGTCGAGTTGTTGGTCTCGCTGGACTCGTCCACGGCGTTCTCGGAGTCGGCGGTCACGGTGGCCGTCACCCGGTACACATCGGGATCGCAGTTGACGCCCGGGAACACGATCGCCTCCTGCTGGCTCTGCCCGGGACTCAGGGGTACGGCCGCGATCGTGCTCGTCAGGGTCGGAAGGCCCGGCGACTCCAGCTGGACGCTCGTGGTCGATGCGCCGGCAGCCACCGTCCCTTCGTTGGCGCGCCGGTAGCTCACCGTGCACCCGACGACGCCGGGATCCGGTCGGTAGACCAGCGACACGACAAGGGGCACGACCAGATCCGGCTTGGGAGGGCCGGGCGTCGGCGGCAGGGTCGGCAACGTGGGGATGGGCGCGGGCACCGGCGTGCCCGGCGTCGTGGGCGCCGGGATGCCGGGAGCGCCCGGAGGAGTCACGCCCGGCGCGGGGCTCTGCGAGTCGGGCCCGCCGGTCTGAGGCGCAGCGTCCAGCGGCCGCCCGGCCACCTGGAGCACGTCGAGCCGGCCGGCGGCCGCCCCCGCGCCTGCCCGCTCCATCAGCTGCGCGCCCTCGCGGTTGCCGTCGCGTCTCAGACGGTCGGCGACCGACCGCAGGGCTGCAGCCGCGATCGCCCGCACCCGCCTCATGTGCTCGCGCTGCCTCGCCGCGAGCAGGTCCACCTGCTGCCGATCCGACAGGCGCGCGATCCGCAGCTGCTCGATTCGGCTGGCGAGGTAGGACAGCGTCGAGCGCAGCGACCGCGCCTGCTCGAGCCGGGCGCGGAGAAGCGCCCGGTCCGCGAAGCCGCTCGTCCGCGACAGCGCCGAGGTCGTCCGCGTGATGAGCCGGCTGATGTCGGACAGCAGGGCTCTGCCTGCTCGGAGCCGCGCCGTGACCAGGGATGACACCGCGCTCGCCGGACGCGGCGCCCTGCCGGTCGATCTGATGGGCGGCCTGCGCGGCTGACACCCGAGCGCGTTGCTGAAATCGGACATCGAGTGGATCCGGCCACGGTTCTGGGCGAGGACCTGGACCATCCGCCCACGAGTCACGCCGACGCATGCGGATTGCAGGCGCTTGAGCTCGACCCCCACGTTGCGCTCGATGCTGAAGTCCTGCGCGTTGGAGCACGCGGTCGCCGGTACCTCGTCGGCCCAGTACTCGGCCCACCCCTCGTTGAAGGCGAAGCCGTGGTTCGTCGAAGAGCACGACGTCGAGGAATGCGAGCGCAGGTACCAGAAGCGGGCGCTGTCGTAGGTGAAGTGCGCCTTGTCCCCGTCGAGCTGGTGGCGGAACGAGTGCGCGAACTCGTGCTGCGCGACGGAGCGCATCATCGGGGTGCTGGTCGTGCTGATGTCGCGTATCGGCGCGTAGTTCCCAGGCCAGAACACGTCGGTGTAGGGCGTGAACGGCACGCCGGAGGTCGGGGCGTTGTCGAGCACCGTGACCTTCCCGGCCGGGCTCGAGGTCCCGGTGTCCGCTCGGTAGCCATCGGCGGCCGACTTGAACGCCGCCCACAGGCGGCATTCGGCTCCTGGGACCACCTGCGTCCCGTAGTCGGCCAGCGGACGGTTGTTCTGCGTTCGCAGCGTGTCGTGGTAGTGGTGCCAGGTGGTCGGGAAGTTCTTGACCCCGACGTCGTTGTTGACGAGCACCGCACGGACGCGCCAGTTCGTCTCACCGCCGGTGACCCGCCATTCCCACTCGCCGTTGGGCCCCGTGCGGCCCGCCGCCTGGACCGTCTGGTTGGGCCAGATCTCGGGCAGCAGGCGGGTGCGGGTGCGCATGAGCTCGACGCGCATGTCCGCCAGCGGCTGGCCGTCGTTGCAGGTGAAGCGGCCCCTGAGGGTCATGTCAACCGCCTCCGCACTCACCGGCGCGATGGCGAGCACGGCGATGGCGATCGCTGCCATCGCACTGAATCTCTGCAACATGGGCGCACTATCTCCGAACGGGCGAGCCGCCGTCAACGCGATGTCCTGATTTCCAGACCTACATCGCCCTCTCGGAGTGCTCGCCGGTGGACACCGACGCCGCTTCTTCACCACCTCCTGCGGCCCCGCTCCGGCGAAGCAGCATCACTGCGGCAAGCGGAAACACCATGACCGAGAGCAGGCCGGCGGCGATCAGCGCCGCGCTCTCGGCCCGGTCGATCAGCCCGAGGTCCGAGCCGATCGCCGTGGCCGCGACGATGAACGGCAGCGAGGTCGCCTGGAGCAGGCCGGCGATCGGCACCTGGCGCCTGGTCAGATAGGCGCGGTAGAGCAGGCTCGGCACCCCGCGGACCACGAGCAGGGCCGCGAGGAAGATCGGCACCATGACCAGGGTCGAGGCCTCGGCGAAGAGCGCGTCGAGGTCGAAGCGAACGCCGCTGGCGACGAAGAACACGGGGATGAAGAAGCCGAACCCGATCGCGTTGAGCTTTGGGCGAAAATCGGGGTGGGTCATCGCCTCGTCGCGGTCGCTGAGGGTGAGCACCGCACCCGCGATGAACGTGCCGAGGATGACCTCGAGGCCGAGCGCTTGCGCTGCCGCGGCGAATCCGATCAGCAGCACGATCGCGCCGCGGATGCGGATCTGTGCGGTGGTGTTCTGAAGGCGCAGCAGGTCGGCCGAGATCCGCCCCGAGTGCTCGGCTGCTCGTGTCGCGATCAAGGTCACGAAGGCCAGCAGCACGAGGCCGGCGATCAGGATCAGGGTCGAGCCGATCCCACCCTCGCCGGAGAAGAACAGCGACAACAGGATGATCGCCGCGAAGTCGGCGATCGAGCCGGCGGCGAGGACCAACTGCCCGAACCGAGTCGATACCTGACCCGCGTCCTTGAGCACGGGGATGATCACCCCGAGCGATGTCGCGCAGAGGATGATCGCCACCAACAGCGGCGTCTCGACGACCCCGGCGGCCCCGAGCGCGAAGGCGACGATCACCGACAGGGCGAACGACAGCGCGAAGCCGCCGGCCGCGAGGCGCAGCAGGCGCCCGCGCAGGCGGTCGAACTCGATTTCGAGCCCCGCGAGGAAGAGCAGGAAGGCGAGGCCGATGATGGCGATGACCTCGACGCTGTCGTCGATCTCGACCCAGCCGAACCCGGAGGGGCCGAGGGCGATTCCCGCGAGGATCTCGACGACCACCGCCGGCAGCCGCAGCCGGGGCACGAGCCCGAGCAGGAACGGCGCAGCGAATCCTGCCGCGACGATGACGAGAAGGTTCGTGAACTCAGGCTCGGACATCGTCGGCGCTCCGCGGTGAGCCTACGCGGACGGGTCAAGATGCAAGTGTCGACTGCCGTCTCCACCCCTTGCACGCGGCAGGCGGAGGGGCGTACGGTCGCCTCATGCCTCCTGTCAGCCGGGGCTTCCAGCGGCGACGTGCCGCGGGGCTGATCCGTCGCGGATCCCGCCGCCGACACCGCGGACGCCGCTCGATCAGTGCAGCCTGACCATCGACGGGGACGTCGACGCGCCGCGACAGTGCGCGTGGGACGAGTTCCTCGCCCTCCCGTCCGAGACGGTCACCGTCGACATCCACTGCCGATGCCGTTGTGAGCGGTCTCGGTCGCCAGCATCGTGTCGGCTCTCCGCACCGCGTCGTGGTGGTCGGTGGTGGCTTCGCCGGCCTGCAGGCCGCTCTGGGACTCCGGCGCGCGGCGGTGGAGATCACGCTGGTCGACCGGCGGAACTTCCATCTGTTCCAGCCGCTCACCTACCAGGTCGCGACCGGCGCGCTGTCACCTGGAGAGATCGCGTATCCCTTGCGCGCCGTCTTCAAGCGCAACGGCAACGTCCGCGTCGTCTTGGCCGAGGTCGCCGACTTCGACCTCGAGGGGCATGAGCTGCACCTGCGCCCGGTCGCCGGGGTGCCGGCGCCGCAGCGCCTGGGCTACGACACGCTGATCGTCGGCGGCGGCTCGCGCTACTCGTACTTCGGCCACGACGAGTGGCGGGAGCACGCCGCGGAGGTGAAGTCGCTCGAGAGCGCGCTCGTCGTGCGCACCAACCTGCTCCGCGCCTTCGAGGCCGCGGAGGCAGAGCCCGATCCCGGCCGCCGCGCCGCCTGGCTCACGTTCGTCGTCGTAGGCGCCGGCCCGACCGGCGTCGAGATGGCCGGGCAGATCGCGGAGCTCGCGCGCGACACCCTCCGGCGCGACTTCCGCGTCATCGACCCGCGGGGGGCGCGCATCCTGCTCGTCGAGGCCGCCGATCGCGTGCTGACGACATTCCCGGCCTCCCTGTCGGCGAAGGCCGAACGAGCGCTGGAGCGGCTCGGCGCGACGGTGCTCACCGGCAGCACGGTGACGGGAGTCGACGAAGAGGGCGTCACGCTCGAAGCGCGAAACGGTCAACGCGAGCGGGTCGCCAGCCGGGTGGTCGTGTGGGCGGCAGGGGTCACGGCCTCGGGCGTGGCGGGCAGGCTGGGTGAGCTGGCCGGCGCCGAGCGCGACCACGCCGGCCGCGTGACGGTCGAGCCCGACCTGACGCTGCCCGGACACCCGGAGGTCTTCGCGATCGGCGACATGGTTCGCGTGCGCAACGCCGACGGAAGCGCCGTCGTGCTTCCGGGCGTCGCACCGGTCGCCATGCAGCAAGGGCGCTACGCCGCGCGCGTGGTGCGCGCACGACTGCGGGGGGAGGAGAGTGCACCCTTCCGCTACCGGGACAAGGGGAACCTGGCGACGATCGGCCGGGCCGCGGCCGTCGCCGACATCAAGGGCATCCACCTCAGCGGGATGCCCGCGTGGTTGACGTGGCTGGTCGTCCATCTCTTCTACCTGGTCGGCTTCCAGAACCGGATCCTCGTCTTCGTCCGCTGGTCGATCAGCTTCGCGACCCGTGGTCGTGGAGCACGACTGATCACAGCCACGCCCACAGACGATCGGCCGCGCGCCGCGGTCGGAGATGACGCACCCCCCCGAGCTCCGACGTGGACTTTGAACTGACCGCGCTGCGCCCTTTCGCGCAAGGCGGGAACGCGGCACAGCTTCCGCTAGCCGGGGGATCTCTCGGCGGGAGCCCTTCGGTCAGCGAAACTGAGCAGCTCGACGAACCGCTCGGCGAACAGGTACGCATCGCCGGGCCAACGCGCCGACAGGTAGTGCCCGTCCTGGACCACGAACGCATGGCGATGGTCGCCGGCGTGGCCGCGCTTGGTGCTTCTGGGACCGCGTAGGAACTGTCCCGCGTCGTCGAGCGCCGCGGTGACCTCGTCTTCGACGTATGCGGGGTAGGTGCGGTAGTAGCGCCCGAGTCTCCAGGCGGTGACGTAGAACGCCGCGCGCTCCATGGCCTTGGGCAAGCACGTGGTGCGCCTGTCAGCGATCACGCTGCGGCCGGTGGCCGGGTCAACCGCACGGGCCAGGACGACGACGCCGTGACAGATCGCGCCGACGGGTCGCTCGAGTTGCCAGAAGGCGGTCACCTTGTCGCGCAGCGCCGTGCTTGCCAGATATTGGCGCATGCCGGGAGCGTGCCCTCCGGCCAGGACCAGCCCGTCGAAGTCCTCCGGCTCGATCTCGCTCCACGCGATCGGATCGCGGAACTCCGCCGCCCCGAGGAGTTGCTCGTAGAACGCGATCGGCTCGGCTTCCGCCCCGAGGTGGCCGAAGAGCACGCCGGTCAGCAGTCGTGGATCGCACGCGGGAGCGCGGCCGCCGCGCTCGGTGGCAAACACCACCTCATGGCCGCGGTCGCGCAGCACGCGCCAGGGAACCGCAACCTCGGTTGTGTCGAAGTCGCGATCAGGCAGCGGCATCAGCACACGCATTCATCGATCGTACGTCCGCTTGGCAGCGATCGGGGGCTGCATGCCGCGCAAAGCTTGCCGCGCTCAGCAAGTCTCAGGTGCGCGGGATTTAGGTGCGTCTTGGGCGATGAAAGCGGGAGCCGGCCGAAGCCTCGACCGGCGTCGAGATGGTGCCTTGACCTTGACACCGTGTGAGGCCGTAGCATCCGTTCGGCATGTCGCGATGGTCCACTACGCTTCGTCGATGAGTCCTCCGGCGACCCTTCTCATGTGGTTTCAGCTGCGTTCGCCGGAGCTGGCCGAGGACTTTGAGCGTCTGATGAAGGAGGATCGCGACATCGTCCGCGGGTCGCTGGACACGGTCTCGGATTGGCGGCTTACGCGGCCGGCGGACGTGCCCGGACAGGCCATCGGTCAAGCCGACTACGTGCTGATCGCCGAGATCGTCGAAGTGGAGCGCTTCGAGCGACAGGCAAGCGAACACATCCAACGCTTGGCGGACGACTTGGCGCATCTCGTCTCGAACCGGGGGATGCTCGTCGTGCGTCCCGTCTTTTGAGATCCGCGGTCGGTGGACGACGATCAGGCCCGCCCTCGGTCTGAGCCTGAGATTCTCCGGGTCACGCCAAGCCGCGAGTACCCGCGCAAACGTGAGAGCAGGTGTCGGCGGCGTTGATCCGCGACGTGCTTGTCGCCAAGAGCAGGACGCGGTGCCCGGTCGCCCTGCGCGAGCACTAGCGGTAGAGGCTCAGCGGTGTTCGGGAGCCGGCTCTGCGAGGCCGCGTCCTTCCCACCGACGGCGAGCATGAGCTGCAAGAGGACAGGAGGACCGATGATGGCCGAAACGCCGACGCTGTACGTGTGCCATGGCGATGACGAGGGCCCGCGGGTGCATCCATGTCGCCGGGTGCAAGAGGCACTTCGGGCCGCGGGAATCGACTACGAGAAGGTGATCGCCGCCCACGGGCATCCGATCCCGTTCCTCCGCAAGGGCTCGCGAGAAGCACTGCGCGAGGCGACCGGAGACACGAAGCTGCCGGCGCTCAAGCTGCCGGACGGGACGATCATCACCCACTCTCGCGCCATCCTGGCCTGGATCTCGCGCCAGAGCTGACGCCCGCGGGCGCCGGTCCGCGCTATCGCCTTGAGGCGCAGAAGCGACAGCCAACGGCGCTGCAGTCCGTAGGGTTCGTACCCATCGGACCTCCTGTCTCGTCGCACAGCCCGGTCCAGGCCGCTACGGCCACGGCGCTCGTCTTGAGCCTACGCCCACCACGACGCGACCAGGGCCACCGCCTGGTCACGGCGCGTCGGCGGCCGGCGCTCGTACGCGCGCCGGAACGACGCCTCAGCGTGGACGATCGCCGCACGCCACCCCGCCGCCGCGTCAGGCACACCCCGCCTGCTCGTCCGGCCACGCGGGACCCCGGCCAGAGCCACCTCCCACGCGGCGTCGAACCCCAGGCCGTCACGGCGGGCCCGCTCGAGACTCGCCCGGACCACCGCGGCCGGGGCCGGCGCCTCGGCACCCCGCTCCTCGCGGGGCCGTGGGCCGACGGCCACCCGACGACGCCGCGGCGCGGGCCCGCCGTCCCGGTACCGCTCCAGCGTCGACAGGTGGCAGCGAGGGGACGAACCCATCCAGTGACCAGCGAGCGCGCCGGACCGCGCCAGCACCCTCACCCGCTGTGGGCTGACGCCCAGGACCCGCGCCGCCTCCGCCTCGTCCAGGAGCCTCACGGATGCTCGTCCTGGAACACGCTGGGCACACAGACTGAACCGGGGTTCGATCCGTGGGCCCGCTTTGCAGCGCCTTCAGGTGCCCCCGGAAGGAATCGAACCTTCAACCTTCGGATTAAGAGTCCGCTGCTCTGCCAGTTGAGCTACAGGGGCGGGCGGCGGATGGTAGCTCAGCCGCTCGAGGGCTCGGGCGTGCCCTGGCCCGTGTTGCCGTCGAGCTGGTTCTTGGCGAGCTCGATCTGGGACTTCACCTGCTCGCGGTCGGCCTTCGGCGCGAGCTCGACCGCCTTGGCCTGGGCGAGCGTGCTCTTGCGCTCCTGCTTGGCGCCGTGGGCGAGGATCGCGAGCTGCGCGTAGAGCGCCGGCGTCGCCTGGTCGCCGCGGGCCTCGATCACGATCTCCATGGCCCGGACCGCCTCCGGGTAGTTGGCCAGGCCGTCGGGCCCGTAGGCGCGCACCATCTGGTTGGCCACGTTGGCGTCGGGCTTGGGCGGGTCGAGCGCGAGGTAGCGCTGCCAGGCTGCGGCTGCACTGCGAAGCTCGGCCTTGCCCTCGTCGGTGAAGGTCTGGGTGGCCTGGTTGTAGTTCTCGCCGCTGCCGGCCGTCTGCACGCGCACGCGCGTGAGCTCGGCCCAGGCCGCTGCGTCGCGCGGGTTGGTGGCGGTGCGCTCCTCGAGCTGGTCCAGGCGCTTGGTGAGCGTCTCGTCCGCGCTGACCCCCGAGTTGCTCTGGAAGGCGTCGAAGAGGCCGCCGGAGGTGTTGCCGCCGATGCCGAAGAACACGAGGCCGCCGCCCATGAGCAGGGCGAGGGTGGCGTAGATCACCTGGATCGTGCGGCGCCGGCCGCGGCCTCTGAGGTCGAACAGCATGTGGTTCAGGATAGGGGCGCGTCGTCGTCCTCGACGTCCCAGTCGTCGGGCTCCAGGAGGCGGCGCTTCTCGAACACGCGTGCGAGCGCCACGCTCAGCTCGAAGAGCACCACGAGCGGGCCCATGGCCAGCAGCATGGTCACCGGATCCGGCGTCGGGGTGGCGACCGCCGCGACGACCGCGATGCCGAGGATCACGTAGCCGCGGTTGCGCTGCAGCGTGACCGCGCTCACGACGCCCAGCCGCGTGACCGCGAGCACGCCGACCGGGATCTGGAAGAGGAACCCGACGACGGCCAGGAAGACGATCGAGAAGCGGTAGTAGTCGCGCGCCTGCAGCAGGATGTCGAACGAGTCGTCGTTGAAGTTCTGCAGGAAGTCGACGGCCCGCGGCAACGCCACGAAGAAGCCGAAGGCGACGCCCGCCACGAACAGCACCGGGACCATCGCCATCAGCGGGACCGCGATGCGGCGCTCCGCCGGGCTGAAGGCGGGCAGCACGAAGGCGTAGGCCTGGTACAGGAGGAAGGGCAGGCACAGCAGCAGCGCCGCGTAGCCGGCGACCGTGAACGTGGTCACGAACGGCTCGGTGACGCCGAGCGTGACCGGCTGGCGCTCACGGTTGCTGGGCACGGCCTCGGCGGCGACCTTCGCCGCGCGCGCCGCCTCGGCGACGGCGCGCGCGTCGCGCGCGATCGCCGCGCGGTCCGCGGCGGAGATGCCCTCGGCGCCGGCCAGCCGGCCCACCGAGTCGTTGACCGCCGCCAGCGCGGCGGCCAGCGCGGTCATCGCCTGGCCCTGCCTGATCTGCGAGCACGCGCTCTGCTCGAGCGGGTCCTCGCTCCCCTTGTTGCAGCCGTCGAGGTTCTGCGTGGACTCGATCGGCCCGTTGACGATCTCGAGGATCGCGTCGTTCTGCCAGTAGCAGAACGCGAAGGCGACCATGAAGACGGCGATGCACCAGATGAGCCGCGTGCGCAGCTCGTCGAGGTGCTCGATGAGGCTCAGCCGATCGTCGTGCCCGATCGGCCGGATGGCGGGCAACGCCTAGGTGTCGCGGCGAGCGACTCGCGGCTCGGCCGGCTCGGGCTCGCCGGTCACGACCTCGGGCTCGGTCGTCGCCGAGCGGGCGCCGGCCTCGGCACGGTCGCGGTCGTCGGCCGGATCGAGTCGGGGCTTGCGCGCCGCGTCGTCGTGATCGTCGTCGTCAGACCTGCCTGCCGGTGATCGAGTCCTTGAACTCGCGCATGCCGGAGCCGAGCTGCCGACCGAGCCCGGGCAACCGCTTCGGGCCGAAGATCAGCAGCACGATCACCAGCACGATGGCCAGCTCGAGGGGTCCGATGTTGGGCATGGGTGGAGGGTACCTTCGTCGAGTCCGTGCCGACCGCACACGGAACCGTTCAAGTTGGCTGAGGGCCGTGCCGATTACGCCGCCTAGAGGCAATCACCATGGCACACGACTCCCACAACAACCAGCACGTCCGCCGCATCGTCCTGCCCTCGGGCAAGGCGATCGACGTCGTCTACTTCGACGAGGCCGCTCGGCCCACGGCGCTTCCCCTCATTGACGGTGACCTGCACGTCTGCGACGCCTGCGGCTCCCGCCTGGTCTACCCGCTGGAGTGGGAGGAGGCGGGGCCCCGCCACTGGGAGGTCACCCTGCGCTGCCCCGACTGCGAGACGATCGGCGTCGGCGTGTTCGACCAGGAGACGGTCGAGCGCTTCGACGAGGTCCTCGACGAGGGCACCGACGCGCTCGTCGCCGACCTCAAGCACATCATGCAGACCAACATGGAGGACGAGGTCGGCCGCTTCGTCCGTGCGCTGGAAGCCGGGCACATCGTGCCCGAGGACTTCTAGGCCCCGCGCTAGGCGTAGCGCTCGACGACGCCGTCCGCGACGAGGTCCAGCGCGCGGCGCTGGGCCGTCGGCAGCTCGGGCGGCAGCGAGACCTTCGCCTCGCCGACCATCTCGAGCGCGCGCGTGCGCGACTCCTCCAGCGCACCGGTCGCCGCGATGCGCCGGCAGACGTCCTCCGCCGCCATCGGCGTGTCGACCGTCCGCGGGTCGAGCGCTGCCAGCTCGGGGTCACGCCGGCGCGCCAGGATGAACGGCAGCGTCACCGTCCCGTCGAGCAGGTCGGCGCCGCGGTGCTTTCCCGTGCGGTCGGCGGGGCCCGACACGTCCAGCACGTCGTCGAGGACCTGGAAGGCCAGGCCGATGCGCCGGCCGAACGCGCCCAGCGCGTCGGCGTGGGCGCCGGCCTCCAGCGCGCCGAGGCGGCCGGCCGCCTCGAAGAGGCACGCGGTCTTCAGCTCGCAGCGGTGCAGGTAGCGCTCGACCGGGACCTCGGCGTTCCAGGCGTCCTCGCGCTGCAGGAGCTCGCCCCGGGCGAGCGCCGACCCGGCCGTGCTCAGCGCGGCCACGGCGGCGGCGCGGCCGCCGGCGGCCAGCTCGGCGAAGGCCCGCGCGAAGAGATGGTCGCCGGCGGCGGTCGCCATCGCGCGCCCGGCGGCGGCGAC
Source organism: uncultured Actinomycetes bacterium (assembly GCA_963840185.1). Classification (GTDB taxonomy): domain Bacteria; phylum Actinomycetota; class Thermoleophilia; order Solirubrobacterales; family Solirubrobacteraceae; genus JAOPZW01. The sequence goes on from CAWIXY010000008.1 coordinate 278,401, forward strand.
GACGGTCGGGCGCCCGCGGCGCAGCGCCGCGGCGTCGAGGACGTCGTCGTGCACGAGCGTGGCGCTGTGCACGAGCTCGACCGCGGCGCCCGCGCGGACCACGCCCTCGCCCGTCTCGCCCCCGGCCGCGAGCACGACGAGCAGCGGGCGCAGCCGCTTGCCGCCCGCGGCGATCGTCGCGCCGGAGTGCCTCGTCAATTCCGGCCCGTAGCCGCCGGCCAGCGCGGTCAGGCGCTCCTCGACCCGACGCAGCAGGTCGGGCACGTGGCCCCCTGCCACCTCGACGATCTCGGCGACCGCGGCCATCAGTGCTCCATCCGGTGCATCAGCCCTTGGTACCCGCGTGGATGGCGATGATGCCGCCGGCGGTCAGGACGTAGCTGATGTCGCGCAGCCCCGCGTCGGACATGGTGGCCGCGAGCTCCGCGGGGCCCGGAAAGCGCTTGACCGAGCTCGGGAGGTAGGTGTACGCGTCGCTCTCCCCGGTCAGGCGGCCGATCACGGGCACGACGCGGTCGAACCACACCCGGAAGAAGGTGGACAGCGGCGGGCGGGTCGGGGTCGTGATCTCGAGGACGACCACGCGGCCGCCGGGCCGGACCACGCGGGTCATCTCCGCGAGGCCGCGCGGGAGGTCGGCGAAGTTGCGCGCCCCGAAGCCGACGGTGGCCGCGTCGAAGCGATCGACGGGGTAGGGCAGCTCGAGCGCGTTGCCCCACTCGAACGCGATGCTCGCGCCCGCCGTGCGGGCCTTCTCCCGTGCGCGGGCGAGCATCGCCTCGGCGAAGTCCGAGGCCACGACCTCGCCGCCCGGGCCGACGCGCCGGGCGAGCTCCAGGGCGAGGTCGCCGGTGCCGGTGGCGACGTCCAGCACGCGCGCGCCCGGGCCGACGCGGGCCAGGTCGGCCGCGCGAGCGCGCCAGCGGTGGTGCAGCCCCGCCGTCATGACGGAGTTCATGACGTCGTAGAAGGAGGCGATGCGGTCGAACATCGCCCGCACCTGCTGCTCGGGGAGCGTGCCCGACTGCGGGCCGGGGCCGCGGCTGGCCACCGCGCCGCTACTCGTCGCTCTTGAGCTGCCCGAGGTACGTCACCATCGCGTCGAACTTCTCGGGCTGGTTCTCCTGCAGCGCCGCGAAGGACGGCATGGGAGCGGTCGGGTTGATGAGCGTCCGGGCGATGCCCTGAGCGGGCAGGCGGTCGGCGATGTCGCCGAGCTCCGGGCCGGGGCCGTCGTTGCCGTTCTCGCCGATCTTGTGGCAGGCCAGGCAGCCGGACTGCGCCACGACCTGCTTGCCCTGCTCGTACTGGCGCAGCATGTCACCGCCCTGGGCGACGATCCGCGCCGGCGTCGGCTCCTCGATCGTGGTCGGCGAGCCGGCCGCCGCGCCGAGGTAGGTCAGGTAGCCCATGGCCGCGATCGTGAAGATGCCGGCCGTCGTGGCGATCGGCCTGCGCTCGGGCCGGCGCTCGGGGCTGCGGTCGTAGAACGGCAGCAGGAACAGCAGGATCATGCAGATGGTCGGGATCCCGATCGTCGCGAGCGCGACGAGCTCCGGCGGCTTGATGACGCGCAGCAGCTCGAACAGGAAGAAGAAGTACCACTCCGGCCGGGGCGTGTAGGTCGTCGTCGTCGGGTCGGCCTTGGGGCCCAGCTCCGCGCCCAGCACGATCGCCATCGTGATGATCGCCGCGAGCGTGACGCACGCCATCAGGCCGTCCTTCGCCACGGCGTAGGGCCAGAACGGCTTGCCCTGGGACTTCAGGATCGAGTACTCGCGGAGGTACTGCTCCTTCTCCTGGCGGTTCACGCCCGCTCCTCCCGCAGGCTCTCGGGCTCGTCGGCCTTCAGCCACGGGGGCGCCGTGGTGCCGTGCTTGGCCACGAGGTACAGGTGCGCGCCGATCAGGGCGGCCATGAGCCCTGGGACCAGGAGCATGTGGATCGAGTAGAAGCGCGACAGGGTCGTGGCGCCGAAGTCGGGGCCGCCGCGCAGGAAGTCGGCCAGGTAGGGGCCGACGAACGGGCCCGAGGCGGTGATGTTCGACGCGACGATCGTGGCCCAGTAGGACCGCTGGTCGAAGGGCAGCAGGTAGCCCGTCAGGCCCATGACGAAGGTCAGGATGACCAGCACGACGCCGATGATCCAGTTGAGCTCGCGCGGGTACTTGTAGGCGCCGAAGAAGAAGGTGCGCCCCATGTGCAGGAAGATCAGCACGGTCATGACCGTGGCGCCCCACTTGTGCATGCGCGCGCACGAGCTCGCCCAGGAACGCCTCGTTGGTGATGTAGCGCGTCGACTCGTAGGCGCGGGTGGGCGACGGGTCGTAGTACATCGCCAGGAAGACGCCGGTGACCGCCTGGTTGAGGAAGGCGAACATCGTCGCCGAGCCCAGGGTGTAGAACCAGTTCGTCCCCCTGGGGATCTTGCGGAACATCAGCCAGCGCCCGACGCCCGTCAGCGAGGTGCGCTCGTCCACCCAGTCCACCGCGGTGATCCCCGCCTCCTTGGCGGAGTCCAGCGGGCCGGCCTTGCCGTTGCCCACGCCCGGGCGCCGCGGCGCGGGCCGCAGCGCGTCAGGGACTGGGAGCTTGAGCTTGGGCATGACGCTAGGTCTCGTCGATCTTGCGGATCGTGGGGCGTGAGGGGTAGAGGTACTGGCCGACGCCGTCCAGCGGCTCGCCCGGGTCGCGCGGGGAGAAGCGCTGCAGCTCGTCGTTGACCGAGAAGCGCGGGCCGACCTCGAGCTGGCCGCCGCGCACGCGCGTGTAGAAGCGGTCGAGCGGACGAACCGGCGGGCCGCCGTCGACCTTGCCGCTGAAGTCGTAGACGCCGCCATGGCACGGGCAGATGAAGCGCCCGGCCGCCTCGACGAAGCGCACCGGGCAGCCCAGGTGCATGCAGCGCGTCGAGATCGCGATGTACTGGTTGTACTCGTCGGCCGGCTCCTTGTCGATGTCGGGGTTGCGCTTGCGCACGTAGACCGTGGTCTTGCCCGACTGGCCGATGCCCGACGTCGTCGTGACGACCTTCGGGATGTAGGTGTCCTGCGGGAAGTCGCCGGGGGCGCCGACGGCGTTCCAGGGCTGCTCCTGCTCCTCGAACAGCGGCCCCAGCGCGAAGGCGACCGCGGGGAGCGCGATGGCGGAGATCGCGACCGCTCCGGCGACGTGCGCAGTGCCCGTCATGAAGCGCCGCCGGTTGACCGTCTCACCCTCGAAGGCGCCCGGGATCTGACGATCTGCCGTGTACTTGGACTTGGTCGCTCTGCGGTCTGCCATGCGCTCCGAAACCTTATCGGGGGCGGAGTCTAGGCGGCACCGGGCGCCCCGCCGCGGAGCTGGCGCGCCGCGGCTCGCAGCCCGGCGCACGCGCCCTCGTCACCGCGCCCCGCGGCGGTCTTGGCGCGTTCGAGCGCCGGGCTCGCGCCCCATCCGACGGCGGTCGCTCCGGCCTCCCAGGCGGCCTCGGCGAGCGCCGGGTCGCGCTCGGCGTGGGCCCGCGCGCTCAGCGAGATGACGTCGGCCAGCTCGGTCACCGCGTCCAGGTCGCCGAGGGCCGCCAGGCGGGCCAGCCCGAGCGCGTACAGGCGGTCGCCGGCCAGCAGGGCGAGGTCGCGGTCGCCGGGGTCGAACAGGCGGGGCTCGCCGTAGTGCAGGAGGTAGCCCTCGTGGACGGCCTCGACGACGAGCGCCAGCTCGTCGCGACGGCCCTCGGCCCTCGGCCCGGCTGCAGCCAGCGCGCCCAGCTCCTCGCCGCCGCGCGAGCCGTCCGCGCGCAGCGCCCCGGCCAGCAACCCGCCCTCGTCACGGATCACCGCGGCCAGGCGGGTGAGGGTGCTCACCCGTCGACCTCGGCGAACGCGGCCGCGGCCGCCTCCACCGTGCGCTCGACGTGCTCGGGGGTGTGGGCCAGCGAGGGGAACCAGGCCTCGAACTGCGACGGCGGCGGGTAGACGCCGCGGGCCAGCAGCGCGCGGCACCATGCCGCGTGACGGTCGAGGTCGCACGCGCGCGCGTCCGCGTAGTCGCGCACCGGGCCCGGGGAGAAGAACGGCGTCACGAGCCCGGGCACGCTGACGACGTGCACCGCGCGGTCGCCGGCAGCCTCGCGCAGCCCGGTGGCCAGCGCCTCGGTGGTCCGGGCCAGGCGCAGGTAGGCGGCCTCGTCCAGCAGCGACAGCGCCCGCAGGCCGGCGGCGACGGCGAGCGGGTTGCCGCTCAGCGTGCCCGCCTGGTAGACGTCGCCCGCGGGTGCGACGAGCTCGAGCAGCCGTCGCGGGCCGCCGTAGGCCGCGGCGGGCAGCCCGCCGCCGATGATCTTGCCCAGCACCGTCAGGTCGGGCGTGACCCCGCTGCGCTCCTGCGCCCCGCCGCGGCCGAGGCGGAAGCCGGTGATGACCTCGTCGAAGACGAGCAGCGCGCCGGTGGCGGTCGCGCGCTCGCGCAGCAGGTCCAGGAAGCCGGGCTCGGGCGGCACGAGGCCCATGTTGGCCGGCCACGGCTCGGCCAGGATCGCCGCGAACTCGTGCTCGGCCGTCGCCGCCGCAACCGCGTCCCTGTCGTTCCAGCCCACGATCACGGTGTTGGCCGTGGCCGCCGCCGGGACGCCGGGGCTGGCGGGGATGGCCTGCGTGGCCAGTCCGCTGCCCGCCTCGGCCAGCAGCCCGTCGACATGGCCGTGGTAGGAGCCCGCGAACTTCAGGAGCTTCTCGCGCCCGGTGGCCGCGCGGGCCAGGCGGATCGCGCTCATCGCGGCCTCCGTGCCGGAGGAGGTCATGCGCAGCATGTCGACGCCCGGCATCCGCCGCGCGACCTCCTCGGCCAGCTCGACCTCGGGCTGGGTGGGCGCGCCGAAGGTCGTGCCGCGCTGGGCGGCGGCCGCGATCGCGGCGAGGATCTCCGGGTGGGCGTGGCCGTGGATCAGCGGCCCCCACGAGCAGACCCAGTCGACATAGCGGTTGCCGTCGGCGTCGATCAGCTCGGCCCCGTGCGCCCGGTCGACGAACAGCGGGTCGCGGCCGATGGCGCGCATGGCGCGCACCGGGGAGTTGACCCCGCCGGGCAGCACGCGGACCGCGCGCTCGTACAGCTCGGCCGAGCGCCTGTCCCTCAGCGAGGAGACCGCCGCTGCCGGCCCGCCGGCCCGGCCGTCAGGCACCCGCGTGCTCGCGTTCCCAGGCCCTGAAGTCGTCGGTGAAGTACAGGAGGCGGATCTTCTTGAACTCGGTGCTCGAGTAGAGCGTCGCCCGGCCCTCGATGCAGTCGACCTCGGCCGCGACCGCGTCGAGGATGGCGTCGCACTCCTCCTTGGAGCGGCCGTGGGCCATCGTGAAGATCGAGTAGGGCCAGTCGGCGTAGGTGGGCCGCTGGTAGCAGTGGCTGATGCCCCGGAAGGCGGCCATCCGCGGGCCGACCTCGAGGATGCGGTCGGAAGGGACCTGCCAGACGCCCATGCCGTTGGCGCTGAAGCCCGCACGCCGGTGGAACAGGATCGCCGCGACGCGCCGCAGGATCCCGCGCTCGCGCATGCCCGCGAGGTGGGCGACGAGCTCGTCCTGGCCCATCCCCAGGCGGTCGGCGGCCTGCGCGTAGGGCTCGCTCACCACGGGCAGGTCGCCCTGCGTGGCGCGGATGACCTCGCGGTCGCGCTCGTCGTAGGGCTGCTTGTCCAGCTCGACGGGGTCCTCGGCCACGCCCGAGCGGGCGAGCGCGTCGGTGTCGCCCTCCATCTCGAGGTCCATGCGGATCTTGAACAGCTTCAGCGTCGGGAGCTGGCGGATCGACTCGGCGCCCGTGAGCTCCTGCAGCACGTCGAGGGTGCCCTGCAGGCCGAGCTTGGAGTCCTCCTCCACCGCGATCGTGAACCACATGTTGAACTCGTGGTTGCGCAGGTAGTTGTGGCTCACGCCGGGGTGTCCGTTGACGATCGTGGCGGCGCGCCACGGGTGCTCGGGGTCGACCTTGGCGGCCACGAGCATCGACCCGTAGCCGAGCGCGCGCGTGTCGAAGATCGGTGTGACCTGGCGGATGATGCGCGCGTCGAGCAGGCGCTGGACCGTGCCCAGGACGGCCTCCTCGGTCATGCCCGCCTCGGCCGCCACGCCCGCGTAGGGGCGCGTGTCCAGCGGGAACGAGCCCTGCATCAGGTTGAGCAGGCGCTTGTCCTGCGCGGACAGCGGGACGGCCGCGCCCTCCTTGCGCGAGCGGATCTTGGGCGTGGCGCGGGTCAGCTCTGAAGCCACTGGGCGGCGTCCTTGGCGTGGTAGGTGATGACGATGTCGGCGCCGGCCCGCGAGATGGCGGTCAGCGCCTCGAGCACGGCGGCGCGCTCGTCCAGGGCGCCGGCCGCCGCAGCGGCCTTGACCATCGCGTACTCGCCGCTCACGTTGTACGCGGCGACGGGCATGCCGGTCTCATCCTTCACGCGCCGGATCACGTCGAGGTAGGGCAGGGCCGGCTTGACCATGACCACGTCGGCGCCCTCCTGCACGTCGAGGCGCACCTCGCGCAGGGCCTCGGCCGCGTTGGCCGGGTCGAGCTGGTAGGCGCGGCGGTCGCCGAAGGCCGGCGTCGAGCCCGCGGCCTCGCGGAACGGGCCGTAGAAGGCCGAGGCGAACTTGGCGCTGTAGGCCATGATCGGCGTGTCGGTCAGGCCCTCGTCGTCGAGGGCTGCGCGCAGCGCGCCGACGCGCCCGTCCATCATGTCGCTGGGCGCCACGACGTCGGCGCCGGCCCGGGCCTGGCTGACCGCGGTGCGGGCCAGCAGCTCGACCGAGGCGTCGTTGTCCACCTCGCCGTCCGGGCGCAGCAGGCCGCAGTGCCCGTGGTCGGTGTACTCGCACAGGCAGACGTCGGTGACGACCAGCAGCTCGGGGTGGGCCTCCTTGATCGCGCGCGTGGCGAGCTGCACGACGCCCTCGTCGTCCCAGGCCCCCGACCCCTCGGCGTCCTTGTCGGCCGGGATCCCGAACAGCAGCACGGCGGGGATGCCGCGCGCCGCGATCTCACCCGCCTCGCGCACCGCGCGCGAGATCGACAGTCTCTGCACGCCGGGCATGGACTGGATCTCGGCCGCCCCGTCGAGGCCCGCCTCGACGAACATCGGCATGACGAGCTCGGCGGGGGTCAGCCGCGTCTCGCGGACCAGGTCGCGGAGCGGCGAGGTGCGGCGCAGGCGGCGCAGGCGGGTCGAGGGGAAGGGCACCTGGGGAGATGGTAGAGCGCGGACTAGTGGCCGTTGCGCGCGCGCCACTCCTCTGCGGTCAGGGCGAAGATCGTGTGATCCTCCCAGACGCCGTTGATCTGCAGGTAGCGCTCGGCGTAGCCCTCACGACGGAAGCCGTTGCGCTCGACGACCCGTATCGAGGCGGTGTTGCGCGGGATCACGGCCGGCTGCACGCGGTGCAGGTGGGCGTGCTCGAAGGCGAAGCGCAGCGCCAGCGCGACCGCCCGCGTGGCGTGCCCGCGGCCGCCGGCGGCGTGCGCGATCCAGTAGCCGAGCGTCGCGTTCTGCCATGCCCCGCGCACGATGTTGGCCAGGGCGACGCGCCCGACGAGACGGTCCCCGTCGCCGGCGTCGAGCACGGAGAACGGGTAGGCGGAGCCGACCGCCCAGGCCTGCGCGTCGAGGTCGAGCTCGATGCGCTGGCCGGCCGGGCTGTAGAAGGCATCGTCGCGGGAGGGCTCCCACGGCCCGGTGTGGGCGCGGTTGGCGCGGCGCAGGGCGACGAGCTCGTCGAGGTCGTCCGCCGACGTCGGCCTGATCGCGGTCGGGCCCTGGTCGAGGCGGATGCGCGGGACGCTCATCGCCCCGACGCCACCTCCGCGCGCTCCAGGCCCTCCCCGCAGCGCCGGCAGAAGCCGTCGCCCGGGGCGGGCTCGGCGCCGCACTCGGGGCAGGGCTCGGGTGGCGGCGCTCCGGCCAGCAGCGTCATCGGCTCGGTCGTGCCCCACGGCTCGAGCTCGAGGTGCTCGACGAGGTACACGACCGTCTCGCGCACGACGGCGAGCATCGGGAGCGCCACGAGCGCTCCGACGATGCCGTACACCTCCGCGCCGAGCAGCAGGGCGAAGATCACGAACAGCGGGTTGATGCGCAGCGTGTGCCCGAAGATGGCGGGCGCGACGACGTGCCCCTCGATCTGCTGCAGGGCCACGAACAGCAGCGCGACCCACAGCCCGGTGAGCGGATCGCCGAAGAAGGCCACGAGCGTCGGCGGGGCCGCGCCGAGGAACGGCCCGACGTAGGGGATCAGCTCCATCAGGCCGAAGAAGGTCGCGAAGGCCAGGGCGTACGTCTTGCCCTCGGGGAAGATCCCCAGGACGCCGTAGAGGTACAGGCCGACCCCCGCGCCCGCGCCCATGGCCAGGCTGAACAGCAGCTGCCCGCGCACGTAGCCGGCGACCGCGCGCACGATGCGCGCCGGGTAGTCGTCGGCCTGCGTCCCGTCGCCGGGCGGCATCACCGCGCGCACGACGTTCCCGATGCGCTGCCCGTAGAGCAGCATGTAGATCGAGAGCACGAACACGAGGATCAGCCCGAACGAGGCGGTCACGAGCGTCTCCAGCAACGCGGTCCCGAACGAGATGATCTCCCCGGTGCCCTCCGCGACGCGGTCCTGCAGGGTCTCCAGCGCGGTGCGCCCCTGATCCTGCAGCTGGATGTCGATGCCGCGGTCGTCGAACGTGCGCTGGAGGTCGGCCAGGCGCTCGTTGGCGGAGTCGACGATCGACGGGACGTCCTTGCGGAAGGCGCTGACCTGCTCGGAGATCGGGTTGGCGAGCAGGAAGCCCGCGAGGGCGAGCACGGCGAAGAAGCCCGCGTACACGACGAAGATCGCCACGCCGCGCGGCATCCGGCCGCGCTGCACGAAGGTGACGAGCGGGGTGAGGATCAGCGCGATGACGGCGGCGATCGTGAAGATCAGCAGCACGGGGCCGGCGGCGCGCGCCACGACGTACAGCGCCAGCACGAGCAGCGGCAGGCCGACGAGCTGCACCCAGCGCGGGACGACCACCCGCCGGGCGGTCACGACCGCCCTCGTCTCGCCCGTATGCGGCCGCTCGTCGCTCATCGCCTCTCTGCGCGAGAGTATGCGACGTGCCCGCCGCCCCCGCGACCCTGCTGTTCGTCGGCGACCTGGTCGGCGGCCTGGGCCGCCGCACCCTGCTGGCCCTGCTGCCCGGGCTGCGCGAGGCGCACGGCGACCCGTTCGTGATCGTCAACGGCGAGAACGTCGCGGGCGGTCTCGGGATCACGCCGAAGATCGCCGACGAGCTGTTCGCGGTCGGCGTCGACGTCATCACGCTGGGCAACCACACCTACCACCGCTCGGAGATCGCGCCCTACCTCGACGACCACGACCGGATCCTGCGCCCGGCGAACTTCCTGGCCTCCCAGCCCGGCCACGGCTCGTGCATCGTGGAGCGCGGCGGCGTGCGCCTGGGCGTGGTCAACCTGCAGGGCAACGTCTTCCTGCGCTCGGGTCGCCACGCCTTCGCCGAGATCGACGCCGTCCTCGCGTCGCTGTCCGGGCGCTGCGACCACGTGCTCGTCGACTTCCACGCCGAGGCGACGAGCGAGAAGGTGGCGATGGGCTGGTACCTCGACGGGCGCGCGACGGCGGTCGTCGGCACCCACACCCACGTGCCGACGGCGGACGCGCGCGTGCTGCCGTCCGGGACTGCCTACATCACGGACGTGGGGATGACCGGGCCGCGCGGCGGCGTCATCGGCGTGCGCAAGGAGCAGGCCATCCGCTCGCTGGCCACCCATATGTCGGTGCGCTTCGACACGTCCGAGGACGACCCCTGGCTCATGGCGGTGGCCGTCCGCTGCTCGGAGGCGATGCGGGCGGAGGCCATCGACCAGGTGCTCCAGCCGTGGCGCCCGAACAGCGCCACGAGCGCAGGGCCCAGGAACCAGGCCACGTAGAGGTAGAACCAGTGCGAGACGCCGAGCTGCGTGGCGATCAGGACCGCGGCGGCCAGCGCGCTCAAGCCGACGAGATCGCGCCGCCGCGGGACGAAGGCGACCGCCACGGCGAGCAGCACCGCCCCAGCCTGCACGGCCACCTGGACCACCCCGAGGCCGTCCCACTGCCCCCAGATCGAGAACGGCGAGTCGCGCCCGAGCTGGAAGCCGAGCGTGCGGTCGAGGAACGTCCCGGCGCCGCCCGAGGCCAGCGCGAGGGCGCCGGCCAGCACGCTCACCAGCGCGAGGCCCGCGCCGAAGCGCGCGGCATGGCCGGGCCGGCCGTCCTCCCGCGCGGTGGCCAGCAGCGGGGCGAGCGCGAGCGGCGCGAACTTCGCCCAGGCGGCGAGCCCGACGAGCACCCCGCTCGCCGCCGGTGAGGTCGCGGCGGCGAGCGCCGCCAGGACGAGCGCGGCGACCAGCCCGTCGTTGCCGTTCGTGTTCAGCACGTACAGCGTGAACGGGCAGGCGGCCCAGGCGTAGGCCAGCACGACACCCAGGGCGGCGCCGCCCAGGCGTGAGCCGATGCGGAACAGGAGGGACAGGCACACCAGGTCCCAGACGATCGCGCCGGCGTGGGCCGCATGGAGGCTGCTCCAGCCGCCGTCCCACGGCAGGATCTGCTCGAAGGGCAGGTAGGCGGCGTAGGCGACCGGCCCGTAGGTGTCGCCGTGGTCGTTGTCGGGCGGGAACGTCCCCCACAGCGTCGCGCCGTCGGCCAGCCGGTCGGCCCCGATGACGCCGGAGTAGCCGACGTCGATCACGTTGGCGTCCAGCACGTTGAGCGAGATGCGAAAGCCGATGAGGAAGACGGTCATCGCGAGCAGCCAGCGCACTGGGACCAGCACGCGCGCCTGCGTCACCGCCGCGCCGGGCGGGCGGGGCCTCAACCCGATCCAGAGCATGCGGCCCAGCAGGTACAGCAGCGGCGGGTAGGCCAGCGGCACCGACAGGTCGATCCGCGCGGCGTTGAACCAGGCCAGCGACACGCCGAGCGCGGCGATCGCGGCGAGGTCCACGGCGAGCAGGCGCCGGCCGCGGCGCAGGCTGACGAACGGCGCCACGAACAGGACCGTCAGCCCGAGCCACAGCCACGGGGCGTTCACCGCCCGGCCGAACGCGCCGGAGTAGCCGCGGGCCATCGTCCAGCGCACCTGCGGCCCCGTCCACGCTTCCAGCACGCGGCCCGACGCGTCGCCGACGATCACCTGCGCGACCTCGCGCGGAGGCTTGGAGCGGGTGTACCACGAGACCTGCCAGCGATCGGCTCCCTTCAGCCAGACGTTGACGAAGGCGCCCGGATGCCGGCGGCGCTCGACGGCCGTCCGCTGCACCCGACCGGCGATGTTCAGCACCTGGCGCCCGGTGAGCCGATGGCCCGCGGGAGCGACGTCGAGGCGCTGCACCCGGACCAGGTCCTGCGCGCCGGCCGGCCGGCGGCACGGCGAGGAGGACGAGGGCGGCGACCAGCGCCGCCGTGGTCGTCAGCGGTCGAACGTCCAGAGCTTGTTGCCGATGAAGTTCAGCGGGGTCGCCGTGGCGATCGCGATCGCCTGCGCCGCCACCTCGTCGACACCGAGCCCGGCGACCAGCAGCTCCAGCAGGGCGAACGAGCACGCGAACGCGGCCACGCTGACCACGAAGAAGCGCGCCGCCTGCGTGTGCGCGCGGCGGTCGGTCGCCGCGAAGGTCCAGCGGCGGTTCCACGCGAAGTTGTTGGCCAGCGCGACGACGAAGGCCAGCACGGCTGCCGGCCGGTGGCCCATCCCCGCGGCGGTCACGCAGCCGGCGAACACCGCGAGGTTGACCGCGTAGCCGCTGGCGCCGACGAGCCCGAAGCGCAGCAGTTGCAGCCAATTTCCCGGTTTGCGGAGCCCCGCGCGCACCCGCCGGTGGCCCCTTGCGACGGTGGCGACCTCCTCGCTCATCTCAGCAGGCTATCCGCCCGCCGCGAAATGACCCACCACCATCGGCGCGACGTCGGCGATCGACCAGGCGCCGGCGGCTCTGGCGGCGGGCGGCTCGACGCCGCAGAAGGCCAGCGCGCCGAGCGAGTCGACGCGGTGCAGCGACCCGTGGCTGCCGCCGCCCACGTGGTCGACGCCGCCCCAGTCGGGGAACTCGAAGCCGGGCGCCGCCGACAGCAGCACGTCGCCCGACGTCTCGCAGGACAGGGCGGCCCACACGCGCGCCAGCGCGTCGGGGTACTCCGGCGTGCGCAGGACGCCGTCGTCGACGCGCGCGCGCAGCACGTCGAGCGGACCCTGCAGCGACCAGCGCGCGCCGCGCTCGTCGCGCAGGTCGCCGCCGGGGGCGAAGCGCAGCTCCTCGCGCTCGCCGTCCGGCCCCCGGCGCGCGATGGCGCCCTCGCGCGGGGCCGGGCGCCACATGACGAGGTCGACCCCCTCGGCCGCCAGCGCGGTGTCGACGGCGCGCGGCACGAGCGTCGCGCGCCCCTCGGGGACCAGGGCGTAGACCATCGCCGAGCGCTGCGCAGGACACAGCGCGATCTCGGCCTCCTGGCGCCGCGCGCCGCTGGGGGCCAGCAGGCCCCAGCCCTCGAACGCCGCCCCGAGGTCGATGCGCTGCTCGACCGGCGCGTGCGAGTGGTCGGCGACGACGATCACCGCGTGGTCGTCGAGGAACGCCTCGGTGCCCCCGCCGGCGTGCATGAGCCGCTCGAGCTGGCGGTCGGCCAGTGCGATCGAGGTGACCTGCGCGTGAGGGCCGTTGGTGTGCGAGTGCGTGTCGTTGTCGGGCAGTGACAGCAGCAGGAAGTCGAAGAGGTCGTGCTCCACGAGGTAGGCCCCGACGCAGCCCGCGTGCTGGTCGCGGATGCCCGGCAGGCCGAACTGCGAGCGGCATCCCGTGTGCCGGCTGGCGAAGAGGTCGGCGTAGAACAGCTCGCGCGGGCCCATCACGGGCCGGCGCACGACGGTCGAGGCCAGCCGGGTGAGCGCCGTCTCGCGCGAGACCTGGTGCTGGTGGCGGCCGCGGTACATCAGGTACGTCGTGCCCGCCGTGCGCACGTCGCGGTCGTCGAGCGTCTCGAACACGGTCGGCACGTCGGCCGGCAGGTGCTCGGAGTTCATGTTGTAGACGGTGTCGGTCAGCTGCTGGACGACGCCGAAGCGCCGCGCCGCGCTGAAGCTCGAGCCGTACTCGACGTAGCGCTCCTCCTCGCGGTGGTACCAGTTCATCGACGGGATCCGGTGGCGGTCCTGCCGCGTCCCGGTGGCGATCGTCGCGGCGCACACCGGGGTCACCGAGGGGAAGGCGGCGCAGCAGCTGTCGACGTAGGTGCCGCGCTCCATCACCGCCTGGAGCGCCGGTGCGCGGCCGGTCTTGACCGCGCGCTCGAGCATCGACGGCTTGAGCCCGTCGATCACCGCGAGGACGAGCTTCGGGGGCCGCTCCGAGCGATCGGTCATCTACCGCAGGATGCGCAGGCCGGCGTACTTCTCGCCCTCGCGCCGCTTGCCGCCCGCCACCAGGCGGGCGAAGAAGGCGAGCGCCAGGAGCGCCAGCGGCGGGGCCGCCACGCTGAGACCGGCGACGACGACCGCTGCCCCGGCCGAGTACAGCGGCAGCGCGGCCGCGGCCTGGGCGTCGAGGCGGCGTCGCGTGCGCTGCAGGATCGAGCGTGCCGCGGCGGCCGTCAGCGCACCGCAGGCGGCGCCGACGAGCAGCCCGGGCCACCACACGTCCGAGCGGTCGTCGAGCGAGCCGGCGCACAGCAGAGCGCCCAGGCCGATCGCGAGGCCGCCGATGGCCGCTTCGACGGGTGGCTGCTCGAACCGTGCGCGCAGCAGGAACGAGGCGACGAGCGCGAGTGCCATGACCGCGAGGAACCAGCTCGCCTCCAGGAAGGCGAACGCCGTGCCGTCGAAGTCGAGTCCGAGGTCGGCCGAGGCGAGCGCGCCGGCCAGCAGCGCGGTGAGGAACGGGTTGAGCCCGCACGCGAGCGCCAGTCCGGCGCCTTGGAGGATGTCGAGGACGTAGTCCATGGTCCGCTACGGTCTGGGCGGCCATGACTGTAGACGACGGGGGCCCAGGGTCCGGAGCGCAGCGGGGAGCGGCGGCGCACGGCGCGCCGCCCGGACGGGCCACCAGCCGCGACCTCGAGCGCTACGCGGCCCTGTTCGCTGCGCGGACCACGGTGATGCGCTCGTCGGCGATGCGCGACCTGATGGCGATCACGGAGCGGCCCGAGGTCATCTCGCTGGCCGGCGGCCTCCCCGACACCTCCACGTTCGGGGCCCAGCGACTCGCCGCCATCACCGCCGGCATGGCCTCGACGCACGCCACGCGCGCCCTGCAGTACGGCCCGACCGAGGGCATCGCCGCCGTCAAGGACTGCATCGCGCAGGTCATGGCCGCCGAGGGCATGGCCGTGGACCCGCAGGACCTGCTCGTGACCGCCGGCGGCCAGCAGGTCATCGACCTGGTCTGCAAGACGCTCGTCGACCCGGGCGACGTGATCGTGGCCGAGGCGCCGACCTACCCCGGCGCCGTGCCCGCCTTCTCGGCCTACCAGGCCGACGTCGTGCAGATCGCCCTGGACGCCGACGGCATGCGCGTCGACGAGCTCGAGGCCACGCTGGACCGGCTCGAGGCCGAGGGCCGGCGCCCGAAGTTCATCTACACCGTGCCGACCTTCCAGAACCCGGCGGGCGTGACCATGTCGTTGCCGCGGCGCCGGCGCCTCGTGCAGATCGCGCGCGAGCGCGAGCTGCTGGTGCTCGAGGACAACCCCTATGGCCTGCTGCGCTACGAGGGCGATCCGCTCCCCACCCTGCTGGCTCTGGACGGCGGGCGCTTCGTGATCTACCTCGGCACGTTCTCGAAGATCCTCGCCCCGGGCCTGCGCCTCGGCTGGGCCGTCGCGCCGGCGCCGGTGCTCGAGAAGCTCAACCTCGGCAAGCAGGCGGCCGACCTGTGCTCCTCGACGTTCACCCAGTACCTCGTCGCGGCCTACTTCGAGCAGGCGCGCTGGCAGGACTACGTCGCGTCGCTGCGCGAGCTGTACCGCCGGCGGCGCGACGCGATGCTCGACGCGCTCGAGGAGCACTTCCCGCCCCAGGCGAGCTGGACCAGGCCGCAGGGCGGCCTGTTCGTCTGGGCCACGCTGCCCGACTACCTCGACACGACCGATCTCCTGGCCCGGGCGCTGTCGCGCGACGTGGCCTTCGTGCCCGGGCGCGCGGCGTTCCTCGACGGCCGCGGAGGCTCGTCGCTGCGCCTGAACTTCTCCGGCGTGACCGACGAGGCGATCCGCGAGGGCGTGCGGCGCATCGGCGAGGTCGTGCGCGAGCAGCTCGCGCTGTACGGCACGCTGACCGGCTCGGGGGCAGGCGCCGCCTCGGGGTCGGCGCCCGAGGACGGTCCGCCGTCCGGCGGTCCCGGGGGCGAGCAGGGCCCGCCGGGCCGGCTCGCCGACGTCGTCCCGATGGCGGGGCGGGAGGGCACCGCCACGCCGCCGCGGCGGGCGGACTCCCGATGAGCCGCGTCGCCGTGCTGAAGGGCGGGCGCTCGCTGGAGCGCCAGGTGTCGCTGCGCTCGGGCGCCCGGGTCGAGGACGCGCTCGAGCGCCTCGGCCACGAGGTCGAGGGCATCGACGTGTCGCACGACCTCGTCGCCAGGCTGCAGGCCTCGGCGCCCGACGCCGCCTTCGTCGCGTTGCACGGCCGCGACGGCGAGGACGGGACCGTCCAGAGCCTGCTCGAGGTGCTCGGCATCCCCTACACGGGGTCGCGCGTGTCGGCCTGCATGCGGTGCTCGAACAAGATCGTGGCCAAGCACGCGATGCTCGACGCCGGGCTGCCCACGCCCGACTTCCAGCCGTTCGCCGAGGCGGCGTTCAAGGATCTCGGGGCCGCCGACGCGCTCGGCGCCATCGAGGAGCGCCTGGCCTTCCCGATCGTCGTGAAGCCCGCCGACCAGGGCAGCGCGCTGGGGATCCGCTTCGCGCGCTCGCCCGCCGACGTCCCGCCCGCGATCCTGGCCGCCTTCTCCTACTCGGGGCAGGTCCTGCTCGAGCGCCACGTGCGCGGGCGCGAGCTGGCCGTGGCCATCCTCGGCGACGAGCCGCTGCCGATCGTCGAGGCCGTGCCGCGCGAGGAGGACTTCTACGACTTCGAGTCGCGCTACACGATCGGGCGCACGTCGTTCGTGTGCCCCGCCGAGCTGCCGGCGGCGCTCACGCGCGAGGCGCAGGAGCTGGCCCTGGCCGTCTTCCGGCTGCTGGGCTGCCGCGGGTTCGCGCGCGTCGACCTCATGCTCGAGGACGACACGGAGGACCTCTACGTGCTGGAGGCCAACGTCATCCCGGGCCTGACCGACACGAGCCTCGTGCCGCAGGCGGCGGAAGCGGCGGGGATCGGCTTCGACGCCCTCGTCGGGCGCATCCTGGAGCTGGCCGGCGCCCCGCTCGCGCCGGCCCCGCGCACGCGCGCCTAGCCGAGCCGCTCGCTAGCCGTCGCCCTTGAAGTCCTCCGGGGTGACCTGGTCGAGGAACTCCTTGAACCGGTCGACGACCTCCTCGGTGTCCTCGACCTCGTGCTCGAACTCGATCGCCGACTCGGCGATGACCTCCTCGGCGGCGAAGATCGGGGCGCCGGAGCGCACGGCGAGCGCCAGCGCGTCGCTCGGGCGGGAGTCGATCTCCATCTCGCGGCCGTTGACGGCCAGCGTGATCGAGGCGAAGAACGTGTTGTCGCGCAGCTCGGTGACCGCGACCTGCGTGCAGCGGACCTCCAGCTCGCCGAGCATGTCGACGAGCAGGTCGTGCGTCATGGGCCGCGGCGTGGAGGCGCCCTGCAGCTTCATGAGGATCGCCGCCGCCTCGGGATGGCCGATCCAGATGGGCAGGAACTTGTTGCTGTCGACGGTCTTGAGCAGCACGATCGGCTGTTTGCCGACCATGTCGAAGCTCACGCCGTAGATGACCATTTCCTGCACAGAGTTGCTCCAGGAATCCGGGAGAGCCTCAGTATAGGCACCGGTCCCGGCGCTCCCGGCCGTAGGACCGAGGCCTCCGAGGGCTGATCTCAGCCGCCGTCGTCGGGGCAGGGGAACGGCTTCGTCCGGCCGTGGCGGACGCACTGGTCGGCGCGCGAGGGCGACCGATTGCGGACCAGCGCGAAGCGGGTGTACTTCCCGATGCGCCCGGACCGTGTGACGAGGACCCGGATCACCGTGCCGACCCGCAGATTGCGCTCGAAGCGCGCGAAGCGCACCACGCTGCGGGCTGAGCGCGAGAGCGAGGTCGTCTCGCGGATGGGGCAGCCACGGCCCGCGCAGCGCACCCTGATCATCGATCCGCGCGGGGCCTGGACGCTCAGGAGCGCCACGCGGACGCGGCCGCCTCCCGCCACGCCGCGGATGCGCACCACGACGCCCGAGAGCAGCGGCGTGGGCTCGCGGCGACGCTCCTGGAGCACCTCGTTCCGGGTTGGCGGATCGGGCTGCGGCGGCGTCGGGCCCGGCGAGGGGGCGGACGCCGCCTGCACGGCGACGGTCTGCGATGCGACCGCGGGGACGCCCGCGTCATCCACGACGCGCAGGCTCACCGTGCGCTCGCCGGCGGTCGCGTACGTGAAGCTCGCCGTCGGCCCGGCGGCGTCGTCGAAGGCGCCGTCCCCGTCGAGGTCCCACTCGTGGCCGGCGACCGGGCCGTCGGGGTCCGTCGCCCCGGACACGAAGCTCACGGCGTCGCCGGCCCGCGGGGCCGCGGGCGTGAAGGAGAAGGCGGCCCTCGGCGGGCTGTTGATGAACGGTGGCGGCGGGGGCGGCGGGTCCGCGCACGGGGTTGGGAGCTGGCCGGGGGCGTAGACCGTGAGGCCGACCACGGCCTCGCTCACGTTGCCCCCGTTGTCGGTGACGCGCAACCGGACGGCCACGCAGCGCGCCATCGCGAACGCGCGGCGGAAGCGCTGCTGATCGAGGTGCTCGCCGAACACGCCGTCCTCGTCGACGTCCCATGCGCGCCGCACGATCAGGCCGTCGGCGTCCGTCGAGCGGTCGACGAAGGCCACGGGCTGCCCGACGGGGACGAACTGGGCGAAGGGCGCGGGAGCGACGCGGATCCTGGCGGTGGGAGGGGCGTCGGCCGAGGCCGCCGCGGGTGCGACGAGCCCGGCGCAGAGCGCCACGAGCGCTGCCCCCGCCGGGCTCCAGGAGGAGATCTTCATCCCTACGGGCACCGTATCGGGCGCGCGGACCCATGGCGAGCGCAGCTGTCAGCGCGCTCGGGCGGCGCCCCGCGGCGGATCCGGAAGCGCGTGTACTTGCCCACGCGACCCGACCGGGTGACCATGACGCGGATCACCGTGCCGGGTCGTAGCCAGCGCTCGAGCCGCCGGATGCGCACGGTCCGGCCGGTCGCGCGGACCCTGACCGTCGCCGCGCTGAACGGGCAGCCGCGCCCGGCGCAGCTCACGCGCACCTGGGCGCCGCGCAGCGAGGTGACGCTCAGCAGCCGCACGCGCACGCGGTCGGGGTAGACCATGCCGCGGATGCGGACGGTCGCGTCGAGGCGCGGGGCCGGCGATCGGACGGTGACGCGGTTCACCCCGCTGCCGCCGCCACCGCCCCCGCCGGGTGGGTCGGGGCCCCGGGGCGGGTCGAGCGCGGGGGGAGCGAGCACGTCCACGGTCGTGAACGTCGTGGCGGTCTCGCCCTCGTCGTCGCTGACGCGCAGGCTCACGGTGCGCTGGCCGGCCGTCGCGTAGCTGACCTGCGCGGCCGCGCCGGTCGCGTCGTCGAAGGCGCCGTCGCCGTCGAGGTCCCACGCTTGCTCGGCGAGGGTGCCGTCGGAGTCCGTCGACGTCGAGGTGAAGGTGACGGGCTCGCCGACGCGCGGGGATGACGGCGAGAAGCCGAAGGACGCCTGCGGCGCCGCGTTCGGCGCGGGCGGCGGCGGCAGCACGCGGCACGGGACCCGCGGCGCACCGGGCGCGACGATGGTGAGGATCTTGGTGGCGCGCGTGGTCTGCAGCGCGTCGTCGGTCACGTTGATGAAGACCTCGAGGCAGGCCGGCTGGGTGTAGATCTGCCACTGCTCGACCGGGCCGTCCGGGTCGAAGACCAGCCCGTCGCCGTTCGTGTCCCAGCCGCGGAGCACGATCTCCCCGTCGTCGGTCGATCGATCGGTGAAGAAGACCTGCTCGCCCACCTCGGCGACCTCTGGCTGCAGGTCGAAGGCGGCCACCGGCGGGTTGTCCGCGAGCGCCGTGGCCGGCGCCGCGAGGGCGAGCGCGAGCAGCGCGCCGAGGCCGGCCGTCAGGCCCGCGGCCCCCCGCATGCACGTCGCCCCCACCACACGCGCACTGTAACTCGGTTCGCCGGTGCGGTGCGCGGCTCCGAGGGGGCCGTCGCCCGGCCGCCCGCACGGAGCGAGATGTTGTCGTTCGGTGACCGTCGGCCGGCGCGCGTGGTGATCGCCACCCATGCCGCGTTGCACGGGTGGAGGGGTTCTCTACCCGGGAGGCCCTCGCTTGGACCAACGGCAAGGGGAGCACGCTCGATGCAGGGACGGACCAGGGGCGCGCTCGGCGCGGCGCTCACGATGATGCTCGCGCTCGGCGTCGCGCAGGCCGCCTCGGCGGCGTCGTGGCCGATGTTCGGTGGAGGGCCGGGGCGCTCGAGCTTCGCGCTCGGGGAGCCTTCGACCGGGGCGCTGCCGTCGAGCTGGACGGTGACCGACGCCCCCAACCAGGGCGTCCTCACGACCCCCCTGATCACGCGCGGGGCGCGCCCGCTGGTCGTGTACGGCACCCAGCAGGCCGGCGCGAGCAACGGTCGCGTGCACGTCCGCGACCTCGTCACCGGGCTCGCCGTCGGACCGGCGAACGGCACGAGCGTCGACGAGTCCCCCGGCGACGGCGACACCATGGGCGGCGGCAACAAGGCATCGCTGTCGTTCGTGGACACGTCGGCGCCCGGCGGCCTCCCCGGCCAGGTGTTCATCGTCTACAACGACGACAACAGCCAGGGGTCCGGCAACGACGTCGCCATCGCGCAGTTCGACCTCGCGACCGGCCAGCTCGTCAACGACGTGCCCGTCCCCGACACGCCGCACACGAACGCCCTCTCGGCCCCGGGCCCCAACGGCACCGACGTCAGCTCCGCCCCGCTGCTCGAGCTCGACGCCGCCGGCGACGGGCACCTCGTCTTCCGCACAGGACAGCCGCTCTACGGTCCCGCCGATCCGCTGAACCCGACCGCCGACCCGCCGCTCGTCGATCGCATCGAACGCGTGCACACGGTGCCGATCCGCAACGCCCGCTCGCGCTCGGCCGTGATCGACACGGCCAACCACCGGTCGACGCCGAACTTCTACGCCACGTCGCGGACGAGCCCGGCGCTCGTGACACTCGCCGACCCCGCCGACGGCGGCGCGCCGTCGACCTTCGTCGCCATGGGGACGTCGAAGCCCTCCGGCTTCCAGGAGGTGCGCACCTTCAAGCTGCCGACGCTCGAGCCGGGGCCGAGCACGGACCCGGCGACGGACGGCCTGCGGGGCTGGATGCAGAGCATCAGCACGCCGAGCACCGCGAGCGGCCTGCGCGCCGGCGCGCCCGGCAGCGGCCTCGCCACGACGCCCTACCTGCTCGTGGCCACCGGCGCCGCCGGCGGGACCGCGCGCACCTACAAGCTCGTGCAGCAGGGCTCCAAGCTGGTCGTCGACGCCTCGGCCGAGTTCCCGGGCGAGGCCTCGCCGGCGCTGGCCACCGACGCCCTGGCCGGGCCGGGCGCACCGGCCGAGGGCCGTGTGGTCGTCGCGGCGAGCACGAACCTCTACGTGCTGCGGGTGAGCGATCTCGGACTCGTCGCCAAGCTCAGCCCGACCGACCTGCAGCGGGGCTGCGACGCGCCCTGCACGCCGCCGCCGCCCTCGCAGACGGGCTTCCGGGCCACGTCGCCGGTGATCGCCGGCGGGCGCATCTACGTCGCGCGCGACGACGGGACGCAGCTGGTGCTGGACCGCGAGACCGCCCAGCCGGTCCCGGCGGGCACGTTCACGCAGGCGGCGGGCAACGCCGGCTCGCTGTTCAGCCGCGGGCAGCCCGCGGCCGGCGCCGGCTACGTCGTGTTCACCGGCAACCGCGGCGTGTTCGCCTACCGCGCCCCGAGCGCCGCGGTGCCGCCGCCGCTCGGCTCACCGGCCTCGGGCATCTCCCCGGCCGTGCTGGGCAGCGGTCCGACGACGGGTCCGGTCGTCGCAGGGCGGCCCGTGGTGCTGCCGCGGGCCGTCGCCGGCCTGCGCCGCAGCTTCCGCCCGCGCGTCTCGCTGCAGACCCGCCGCACGGGCACGCGGACGCGGATCGTCCGCCTGCGCGTGACCGCGCGCCGCGGGTGGCGCGTGAGCGTGCGCTGCCGCGGTCAGGGCTGCCCCAGGTCGTCGATCATCCGCCAGGCGAGCTCGTCGAACCCGCTGCGCATCAAGCGCCTGGAGCGCACCTTCCGCCGGACGACGACGATCGAGATCTGGGCGACGCGCCGGGGCACGGTCGGCACGATCGTGCGCTACGCGCTGCGCCCGCGCCAGGCGCCGCTGCGCACCGAGTCCTGCCTGGCCGCGGGCGCGCGGACGGCGACGAGGTGCGCGCGGTGAGGGCGACGACGACGCGCCGCCGGCGCCGCGCGTGACTCGGCGCGGCGTCCTGGATCTTCAGCGGCGCGATCGGCACGCCGTCGCTCCACCGGCCGTTGGAGCGGTGCTGGCGCGTGTTCCCCAGGGGTGAGGCGCGTCCATCGCGTCGGGCGATCACGCATGCGCGTTTTCCGATTGTGCGACCCGCCGACGTTCGTACGGTCGATGAGGTTCTGCTCTCGAACGCTCACACCGAACGGAGATCGCCGTGAAGCCCCGCCACGCCATGCGCTCGCTGGTCGTCATAGCCGGTACGGCTCTGCTGTTCGCCGGCTGCGGAGACAAGGACAGCCCGAGCGCGTCGGCGGACTCGAGCCGGCCGTCATCGCAGGCGGCGTCCGGCGGGAGCTCGAGCGGGGTGAAGATCAGCAACTTCAAGTTCTCGCCGGCCAGCGTCGTGGTCAGGCAGGGCGCTCGCGTCACCGTGACCAACCAGGACAGCACCGCGCACACCGCCACCGCGGACGACGGACATAGCTTCGACACCGGAACACTCGCCGACGGAGCGTCGCAGACGATCTCGGTGAGCAGGCCCGGGAGCTACCCCTACCACTGCACCATCCATCCCTTCATGCACGGGACGCTCGTCGTCAACTGAGGCGTCGATCAGGTGAGGCTTGGCTGCGGGCGCATGCAGGCCGCGTGTCGCCGGTGAGGAGATCCCCGAATGCGCGATGACAGCGGAAACGGCATGGACCGTCGCAGCCTGATCGTCAAAGGCCTCGCCGCCGGGGCTGCCGCGACCCTGATGAGCGGTGCCGACAAGGTGCAGGCCGCCGAAAGCCTCCGCGCCCCGCGCGTGTTCAGAGGCAGGGTTCGCAACGTCGTCCTGGTCCATGGCGCCTACGCCGACGGGTCGTGCTGGTCGGAGGTGATCAGGCGCCTGCAGGCCGCCGGGGTCACCGCGACCGCGGTGCAGAACCCGCTGAGCTCTCTGGCCGACGACGTGGCGGCAACCCGCCGCATCCTCGCGCGGCATGCCACGCCGACGATCCTGGTGGGTCACTCCTACGGCGGCACCGTGATCACCGAGGCGGGCGCCGACCCTCACGTCGTCGGCCTGGTCTACGTCGCGGCCCGCGCGCCCGACGCGGGCGAGGACTATGCGGCGCTCACCAAGACGTTCCCGACGCCACCGGCCAACGCCGGCCTCGTCTACCGAAACGGATTCGGCAGCCTGACCAAGCACGCGTTCCTGCACGACTTCGCCAACGGCGTCGACCGCAGCCGGGCGCGGCTGCTCTACGCCGTCCAGGGGCACGTCTCGGCCACCTTGTTCGGTGACAGGACGACGACGGCGGCCTGGCGTTCGAAGCCGTCCTGGTACGCCGTCTCCAAGCGCGATCGCACCACCTCACCGGAACTCGAGCGCTTCCTCGCCAAGCGCATGAAGGCCACGACGATCGAGCTCGACTCCGGCCACCTCTCGCCGATCACGCATCCGCGACAGATCACCGAGCTGATCCTGCACGCCGCTCGCCACAGCTGACGTCGGTTCGTTCCTCGTCGCCTCGGAAGAACTCCAGAGGTCCCAGTGGGCGATCCTGGACTCGAACCAGGGACCTCTTCCTTATCAGAGAAGCGCTCTAACCGACTGAGCTAATCGCCCGCGCCGGCCGTGCGGCCGGACGACGCATCGTAGCGCGGCGCCGGTGCGGCGCGAGGGGTCCGGCGGCCGGCGGCGAGGCGGCGTCAGGCGACCGCGCGGGGGCGCAGGCGGCGGGCCAGGGCGAGGGCCTCCTCGGCGCTGGCGAAGGCGACCTCGGCCTTGAAGCCCGCCCCGCGCGGGCGCACGCGGACGTCGGCTCCGAGGGCGGCGCCGAGCGCGTCGGCGATCTGCGCGGCGGCCTCCTCCTGGTCGGGATGGATGGCCGCGCGGCCGCGCGTCGCCGGGCGCGGGGTGCCTGACGCGGCCTCGCGGGCGCGGGCCTCGGTGACGCGGACCGACCAGCCGCCGTCGGCGGCGGCGCGAGCCAGGCGGCGGCGGTCGGCGTGGCCGGCGGCGAGCAGCAGCGCGCGGCCGTGGCCCTCGGTCAGTCGGCCCTCCTCCATGAGGGCCAGCGCCTCGTCGGGCAGGTCGAGCACGCGCAGCAGGTTCGAGATGGCGACGCGGCTGCGCCCGACGCGGCGCCCGACCTCCTCGCGCGTGAGCCCGAGCTCCTCGACCAGGGCGGCCACCGCGCGGGCCTCCTCGACGGGGTTGAGGTCCTCGCGGGCCATGTTCTCGACGAGCGCCACCTCGAGCGAGGTCGCGTCGTCGTGGGCCTGCACGAGCGCCGGGATGGTGTCCAGCCCGGCGAGCTTCGCGGCACGCCACCTGCGCTCGCCCGCGACGAGCTCGTAGCGGCCGCCGGGACGGGGGCGCACGAGCACCGGCTGCAGGACGCCGCGCTCGCGCAGCGAGGCCGCGAGCCCCTCCAGCGCCTCTTCGTCGAAGCGCCGCCGCGGCTGGGAGGGGTTGGGAGCCACGAGCTCGACGGCGAGCTCGCGCAGCTCGGGCCCGGCGCCGTCGGCATCGTCGCGCGACACGGACAGGATCGCGGCGAGGCCGCGGCCCATCCCACGGTTGTCAGCCACGGGCGGCCACCTCCTTGGCGAGCTCGAAGTACGCGCCGGCGCCGGCGCTGTGCGGATCGTGGTGGATGACGGGCAGGCCGAAGCTCGGCGCCTCGCCGACCCGGATGTTGCGCGGGATCACGGTGTCGAAGACGAGATCGGGGAAGTGCTGGCGGACCTCGCGCTCGACGTCGCGGGCCAGCCGCGTGCGGCCGTCGTGCATCGTCAGCAGCATCCCCGCCACGGCGAGGCGGGGGTTCAGCTCACGCTGGACGAGGCCGAGGGTGTCGAGCAGGCCGGCGAGCCCCTCGAGCGCGAAGTACTCCGTCTGCACCGGCACGATGACGCGGTCCGCCGCGACGAGCGCGTTGACGGTCAGCGGGCCGAGCGACGGCGGGCAGTCCAGCAGCGTGTAGGCGAAGCCCTCGCGCACGCCGGCGAGCGCGTCACGCAGGCGGGTCTCGGAGCCGGGCTCGCGCGGCAGCTCCATGGACGCCCCCGCGAGGTCGGGATGGGCGGGCAGGAGGCTGAGGCCGTCGATCCCGCTGGGCACGAGCGCCTCGGCCGCGGTCGCGGTGCCGGCGAGCACGTCGTAGACGTTGGGGTGCAGGTCCTTGGGGACGCCGAGGCCGACCGTCGCGTTGGCCTGCGCGTCCATGTCGACCAGGAGCGTGCGATAGCCGGCCTCGGCGATGCAGGCGGCCACGTTGACCGCGGTGGTCGTCTTGCCGACGCCGCCCTTCTGGTTCGCGATCGCGTAGACGGTGCCCATCGCGCCAGGACGCTAGCGCCGTGCCCGGTCTGATCGTTCGGTTCGCGTCCGAACCTCAGGCTGTGGTCGACGGTCCGAGAGGTCGTTTGCGGGCTCTTCCCGCCCGCCGAGGAAAGCGCGGCGGGGTCGCGCTGACCTTGGAGCTCAGGTGGAGGTGGCGCTCACCGGCGCCCTCGAAGGGGTGCACGCGGATCGCGCGGGGCTCGCTGAGGCCGAGCTGCCGGGCGGCGGCGGCGCCATCGGCCTGCTCGGCACGATCGAGCGCGCCCTTCCAGGCGACGACGGATCCGCCCGCGCGCAGCAGCGGCGCCGCGTACTCGAGCACGACGGGCAGCGGCGCCAGCGCTCGCGCGGTCACGAGGTCCGCACGCCCGAGCCCGTCGGCCCACTCCTCGGCTCGCGAGCACACGACGTCGACGTTGGACAGGCGGGCGCCCTCGACCGCCCGCTGCAGGAAGGCGCACTTCTTCCGGACGCTCTCGACGAGCGCGACGCGCGCCTGCGGCAGGGCCACGGCAAGGGCGAGTCCGGGGAAGCCGCCGCCCGCGCCCAGGTCGGCGATCGCGCGCGCCGTGCGAACCTCCTCGAGCTCGAGGGCGACCAGGGAGTCGGCGACGTGCACGTCGGCCGCCGCCAGGGGGTCGCGCACGGTGGTCAGCGCGATCGGCTCCCGGGCCAGCAGCCCGAGCAGCTCGAGCAGCGGCGTGACCGCTCCGGGCGGCAGTCCATGGCGGCCGGTCAACTCCGCGAGCCGCTCCGCGACCGGCGCGGTGTTCAACGTGAAACCTCGCCCCGAGGGGTCAGTCCTGCAGCGGCTCGACGACCAGGTGGCGCTGCGGCTCGTCCCCCTCGCTGTGCGTCTCCACGTCGCCCCGCTCGCGCAGGTGCTCGTGGACGAGGCGGCGCTCGGCGGCGGGCATCGCCTCGAGGTGCACGGCGCGCGCCCCACGGACCGCCTCGTCGGCGGCGTCGTCGGCGAGGCGCTGCAGCGTCTCCTCGCGCCGCGCGCGGTAGCCGGCGGCGTCGACCGTCACGCGGGGGCCACGGCCGTCGTAGTCGGCGAGCACGATGCGCTGGGCGAGGTGCTGCACGGCGTCGATCGTCTGCCCGTGACGCCCGATGAACAGGCCGACCTCCTCACCGTGGACGACCGCGGTCAGGGCATCGTCGCCCTCCGCGTCCACCTGCACCTCGGCGTCGAGGCCCAGCGCGTCGATGACCTCCTCGATCAGCTCCTGGAGCAGATCCGCGCTGTCCTCGTGCAGCGCCATCAGCGTCTGCGCCCGGAGCGCTGCTTCTTCTTGCGCCGCGGCGGAGGCGGCGGCGCGCTGGCACGCCGCGCCCGCTCGGGCGAACCGCCGTTCCCGGCCGGAGCGGCGTCCTTGTCGCCCGTCTTGCCGCCGGACGCGCGACCGCCCGACGCGGCGCCCTTCGCCGGATTGTCGACCGCCGCCGCCACGGGGACCGGCGTGGCGTCGCGGCTGCGGATCCCGACCGGCATGCCGGCGCGCTTGCGAATGACGGTCTGCTGCACGACCGTCCAGAGGTTCGTGGTGATCCAGTACAGGAGCAGGCCGGCCGGGAACGTGTAGATGAACGGGACGAAGACGATCGGCAGCGCGATGATCAGCAGGCGCTGGTTGCGGTCCGCCGTCACCGACATCAGGACGCTCGACAGCAGCTGCGAGCCGATGTAGAGCACGAGCAGCAAGACGAGCACGCCGCCCGTGGCGTTGTCGGTGATGTCCGGGATGAAGAACCAGCCGGCGGAGCCGCTCGCGATCTCGTCGCACGGCTTGGCCGTCTGCCCGCAGATGTCCTCGCGAAGGTCCGCCCGCAGCAGGTAGAACAGCGCGAAGAAGACCGGCATCTGCAGCACCAGGGGCAGGCACGACCCGAACGGGTTGACCTTGTGCTCCTGGTAGAGCTTCATCATCTCCTGGTTGAGGCGCTGGCGGTCCTCCTTGTACTTCTCCTGCAGCGCCTTCATCTCCGGGGCGAGCTTGACCAGGCCCTGCATCGAGTGGAACTGGCGGATGGCCAGCGGCAGGATCAGCAGCCGCACCGCAACCGTCAGCGCGATGATCGACGTGCCCCAGCTCAGCCCCGCGGAGTCGTGGAAGAAGACGAGGACCGCGTCGAAGACATCGATCAGCGGCTGGAGGATGTTCGCGAGCGGCATCGTCGATCAGGGATGGCTTGCGGGCGCGGGCCTGGGCCGGAACAGCCGCTGGGCCTCGACCGGGTCGAACCCACCGTGGCTGAACGGGTTGCAGCGCAGCAGGCGCCAGCCTGCGAGGACCAGGCCGCGCAGTATGCCGAACTCCTCGATGGCCTGCGCGGCGTAGCGCGAGCACGACGGCTCGTAGCGACAGCGGCTCGGGAGCGCCGGCGAGAGCACGCGCTGGTACACCCGGATCGGAGCGATGACCAGGCGTCGCGCGGTCATCGACCGCCCCCGGGGACGAGCGCCTTGGCCAGGAGCTCGTCGAGCGCGGCCTGCACGCCCGGCAGCCCCTCGCGCTCGGCCAGGTCGCGCGCGTCGGGGCGGGCGACGACCACGACGTCGTGGTCGGGCGGGAGCGTGGGCGCGGCTGCGTCGAAGGCCTCACGCAGCAGGCGCTTGACCCGGTTGCGCTCGACGGCACCGCCGACCTTGCGCGACACGGACACGCCGAGCCGGGGAGAGCCGTCCCCACGGTCGGGCCCGCCCGCCGCGCCGTCGCGCGGGAAGGCGTAGACGACCAGGTGACGGTTGCCGACGGAGCGGCCCTGGCGGTACACGCGGTCGAACTCCGCGCTGCGCGACAGGCGGCCGCGCCGGGCCATCGTCAGACCGACAGGCGCTTGCGGCCCTTGGTGCGGCGGCGCTTCAGCGTGAGGCGGCCGGCGCGCGTCTGCATCCGCGCACGAAATCCGTGCGCGCGGGCGCGCTTGCGCTTCTTGGGCTGGTAGGTGCGCTTCATGACGAGAAGGGCCGGGTGACCGGTGCCGCAGTGTAGCGCCGCGGGCCCGCCGTCCGTCGGGCCGGCGTGGTCGTGCACGGCCGTGCACACGCCGTCGACGGCCGTGTGCATGGGCGCTCGGGGCGGTTTCCTCCGCGTTTTGCGGCGTGCGTCCCAGGCACCTGCTGAGCCTCCCGGGAAGGCCGTCCACCCGTTGGTATAGTCGCCGCCTCCGGGGTCCTCGGGCCCCCGTCGCCAGTCGTCGCACAGCGCTCTGGGAGGAGACGCTCAGCCCTGCCGTGACCGAGGATCCCGACCACATCTGGGAGCGCTTCGAGGCGCACCTGCGCAGCGTCGTCGCGACCTCGGCCTACGAGATCTGGCTCGCCCGCCTGCGCCTCGTCCGCGTGGACCCCGGCGCGCTGGTGGTCGCCGCGCCGCACGAGCTGCACGCCTGGATCGCCGAGCGCTACGCGCGCCCGCTCGACGCGTCGGCCGTCCACGTGCTCGGCGCCGGCGCACGCGTGCGCGTGATGTCGGCCCGCGAGGTCGACGACGACCGCGGGCCGGCCGCGCCCGGTGCTCGCGCCCCCGCGCTCACCGGCACGCCCGACGACCTCAACCCCAAGTACACGTTCGACCAGTTCGTCATCGGCGACGCCAACCGCTTCGCCCACGCCGCGGCCCTGGCGGTCGCGGAGCTGCCCGGGCAGGCCTACAACCCGCTCTTCGTCTACGGGCCTCCCGGCGTCGGCAAGACCCACCTCCTGCACTCCATCGGCAACTACGTGCGCGCGTACGGCGAGGGCCTGAGCGTCCGCTACACGACCGTCGAGACCTTCACCAACGAGTTCGTCGCCGCACTGCGCGGCGGCGGACATGGACCGCTTCAAGGACCGCTACCGCCACGTCGACGTCCTGCTGATCGACGACGTCCAGTTTCTCGCCTCGAAGGCCAAGACCGAGGACGAGTTCTTCCACACCTTCAACGCCCTGCACGACGCCGGCAGCCAGCTCGTCCTGACCTCCGACCGCCTCCCGCGCGACCTCGGCACGGTCGAGGACCGCCTGCGCGACCGCTTCCAGGCCGGGCTCGTCACCGCGATCGAGCCCCCGGACCTCTCCACCCGCGTGACCGTCCTGCGCAAGCGCGTGCTGCACGACGACATCCGCGACGTCGACGACGCCGTGCTCGAGCTGATCGCCGGTCGCGTGCGCGTCAACGTGCGCGCCCTCGAGGGCGCGCTCATCCGCGTCGTGGCCTTCGCCTCCCTCCGCGACAAGCGGCTGACGCCGGAGCTCGCCCGCGCGGTGCTCGACGAGCTCTATCCCGACGCGACGCGGACGCACCGGCGCGCCCGGCGGCCTCGAGGCCGTCGACCGCATCCAGGACCTCACGGCCGAGGCCTTCGGCGTCACGCGCGACGACCTCCTCGGCCCCGGCCGCGCGGCGCGGCTCACGTGGCCGCGTCAGGTCGCCATGTACCTCGCCCGCGAGCACACGCAGGAGACGCTTCCGGCCATCGGCGCCCGCTTCGGCGGTCGCAACCACACGACCGTGCTCCACGCCTGCCGGCGCACCGCCGAGCGCCTCGCCGGCGACCCCGAGGCCGTCGAGACCGTTCGGCACTTGACCGACCGCCTCACCGCGATGGACCCGACCGGCGCGGCTGACAGACTCCACACGTCCCCTCCCCACCCGATGTGCGCCCGATCCCCGGAGCTTGCAGCGCTCGCCCGTCGCACTGCACACATCGACACCCCCTATGACTCTGATCTTCTCTGAGGTATCCATCGTGAAGCTGTCGACGACGACCGCCGAGCTCCTGGCGCAGCTGCAGACGGTGTCCCGCGTCGCGTCGACGCGCAGCGCCGTCCAGGCGCTGTCCGGCGTCCAGCTCGCGGCCACGCCGGAGGGCGTGGAGCTGCGCGCGACGGACATGGAGATGGGCCTGCGCGTGCCGCTGCGCGCCGACGTCGCGCGACCGGGCGACGTCGTCCTCCCGGCGCGCCTGACTGCTCGAGGTCGTCCGCCAGCTGCCCGGCTCCGACGTGTCGCTCGAGCTCCGCCCGGCGGAGGGAGACGTCGAGATCGTCTCCGGGACGGCTCGCTTCCACCTGCGCACCCTGCGCGCCGAGGACTTCCCGCCGCTGCCCGAGCCGGGCGGCGACTCGATCGTCTCGATGCCGGCCGCGGCGTTCGTCGAGACCGTCGGCAAGGTGGCCCGCTCGGCCTCCAAGGACGAGACGCGCCCGATCCTCACCGGCATCCTCGTGTCGGCCTCCGGCGACGAGCTGCGGATGGTCGCCACGGACTCCTACCGCCTGAGCGTCAAGGAGACGCGGCTCGAGAGCCCGCTGGACGGCGGCTTCGAGGCCAACGTGCCGGCTCGTGCGCTCGAGGAGCTCGCACGCGTCGTGCAGAGCGTGGCCGTCGACACGATCGAGATCGGCGTGCGCTCCAACCAGGTCGTCTTCCAGGCCGGCGGCGACGCGCTGTCTTCGCGGCTGATCGACGGTCAGTTCCCGAACTACCGCCAGCTGCTGCCCGAGTCCTTCGAGCACGAGCTGCACGTCCCGGGCGAGGAGCTCGCAGGCGTCGTGCGCCGCGTGAGCCTCATGGCCCAGAAGAACGCGCCGCTGCGCCTGTCCTTCACCGAGGGCGAGCTCACCGTCTCGGCGCAGACGCCCGACGTCGGCGAGGCGTCCGAGCCGCTGCCCGTGCCGTTCGCGGGCGAACCGTTCGAGATCGGCTTCAACCCGGACTTCCTGCGCGACGGGCTCGAGAGCGTCGTCGTCGGGCGACGTCGTGCTCAAGCTGATCAGCCCGCTGCGCCCGGGCCTGATCGAGGCCGCCGACGGCAGCGGCTTCGTCTACCTGATCATGCCGATCCGCCTCAACGTCTGAGCGACGGCGGGGTGCGGCCGCCACCATGCTCGTCACCCGCCTGCGCGTGCGCGACTTCCGCAGCTACGCGACGGCCGACGTCGCGCTGGGCGCCGGGCTGACGGTGCTGCACGGCGCCAACGGGGCGGGCAAGACGAACCTGCTCGAGGCGCTCTACTTCGGCTGCACCGGCCGCTCCTGCCGCACGACGAACGAGCGCGAGGTGGTGCGCTTCGACGCGCAGGCGACCCGCGTGACCGTGGACGGGCGCGACCGGGACGGCGACCACGAGCTCGCGGTCGGCTTCCAGCCCGGCGAGGCCAAGCGCCTGACGGCCGACGGGGCGCCGGTCGAGCGCCTGCTGGACGTCGCGGCGCGCCCGCTGGTGAGCGTGTTCCTGCCCGACCGCCTCGAGCTCGTGAAGGGCCCGCCGGCGCTGCGGCGCTCGCACCTCGACCAGGTCGTCGCCGCGCTGTGGCCGGCGCGCGCGGCGACGCGCCGCGCCTACGCCCAGGCGCTCGCCCAGCGCAACGCGCTGCTCGGGCGCGTGCGGGCCGGGGCGGGGACGCGCACGGCGCTCGGCGCGTGGGACCTCGAGCTGGCCCGCCACGGGGTGGCGCTGCGCGACGACCGCGCGCACGCCGTCGCGCTGCTCGCCGAGCCGCGCCGCGGACGCCGCCGCGGAGCTCGGCCTGGCCGGCGCGGTGGAGCTGCGCTACCGGCCCGCGCAGCCGCGCGGCAGACGCCGGAGGCGCTCGCCGCCGAGCTGGCCGAGCGCGTGGACGCCGACCTCGAGCGCGGCTTCACCGGCCACGGCCCGCACCGCGACGACCTCGCGCTCCTGCGCGACGGGCGCGAGCTGCGCGCCTTCGGCTCGCAGGGCGAGCAGCGCCTCGCCCTGCTGGCGCTGCTGCTGGCCGAGCGCGAGACGCTCGACGCAGGAGCGCGGCGCCCCGCCGCTGCTGCTGCTCGACGACGTCATGAGCGAGCTCGACGCCGACCCGCCGCGAGCGTCTCGTCGCGCGCCTGGCAGGGCCCGGGCAGAGCGTCGTCACGACGACCGACCTCGCCCACGTCCCGGGCGGCGACGGCGCGGGCGTCGTGCGCCTGCGCGTGGAGCCCGGCAGCGTGACGGCGGACGGCGCCGCCGGTGGTGCGCTCGAGGCGGCGGCGTGAGGGCCTTCGACCTGCCGGCAGCGCACGGCACCGAGGGGGGCGGGAGTGGGCGGAGACGCGCGCGTGCGCATAAGCCCATGACGGGCTTATGTGCACGCGGGCTACCGTGAGCACGGCCGGGGCGCCCCGGTGACCGCCCGCCGCCCGCCCCCGGCCGGCGGCCACGGCCGTCGCCGCGCTCGCCGACCGCCTCGCGCCGCAGACGCCGCTGGCGGCGGTCCAGCGCGTCTGGCCGGCAGCCGTCGGCGACGCGATCGCGGCCCGCGCAACGCCCACGGGCGAGCGCGACGGCGTGATCGTCGTGAGCTGCGAGTCGGCGGTCTGGGCGCAGGAGCTCGACCTCATGGCGCCC
Source organism: uncultured Actinomycetes bacterium (assembly GCA_963840185.1). Lineage (GTDB taxonomy): Bacteria > Actinomycetota > Thermoleophilia > Solirubrobacterales > Solirubrobacteraceae > JAOPZW01. Next base: position 310,721 of record CAWIXY010000008.1, read on the forward strand.
GAGCTGGTGGCCCGTCTCAACGCGGCGCTTCGGGGCGAGATCGTGCGCGCGCTGCGGTGCCAGGCGACCCCGGCGCGGGGCTGGTCTCGGCAGGGCGGCTGAGCGCGGTGCAGACCGGCACCGTTTCGGGCGATTTGCAGGTCTTTCGTGACAGCCTGGACCGGCGGAAACGGGTGGCTTGTGCTACCATGTGAGCTCCCAGTTGCCCCTGCCCCGGCCGGGAGCGCACTGACCCGAGGCCGGGGTTTTTCACGTTCGTCGGAGGCTCATGGCGAAGGACAAGGAACCCCAGAACGGCCGCAGCCCGTCGGCCGGCTACGACGCCCAGGACATCACCGTCCTCGAGGGCCTCGAGGCCGTGCGCAAGCGCCCGGGCATGTACATCGGCTCGACCGGCGTCCGCGGTCTGCACCACCTCGTCTACGAGGTCGTCGACAACTCGGTCGACGAGGCGCTCGCGGGCTTCTGCTCGCGCGTCGACGTGACGATCCACCCCGACAACTCGGTGACCGTCGTCGACGACGGCCGCGGCATCCCCGTGGCCATCATGGAGAAGGAGAACCGCCCGGCCGTCGAGGTCGTCCTCACCGTGCTGCACGCCGGCGGCAAGTTCGGCGACGGCGGCGGCTACAAGGTCTCCGGCGGCCTGCACGGCGTCGGCGTGTCGGTCGTCAACGCCCTCAGCGAGCGCCTCGAGGTCGAGGTCCGCCGCGACGGCCACGTCTGGCGCCAGGCCTACGAGCGCGGCGCGCCGCAGGGGCCGCTCGAGCAGGGCGAGAAGGCCCGCGAGACGGGCACGACCATCCGCTTCGTGCCCGACGCCGAGATCTTCGAGGCGACCGAGTTCGACTTCTCCACGCTCGAGCAGCGCCTGCGCGAGACCGCCTTCCTCACGCGCGGCCTGCGCATCGCGCTCACCGACGAGCGCGGCGAGGGCCACCGGTCCGAGTTCCACTACGAGGGCGGCATCGAGGACTTCGTGCGCTACCTCAACGAGGGCAAGGAGCCCGTGCACAAGAAGGTCGTCTTCTTCGAGGGCGAGAGCGACGAGGGCGCCGTCGAGGTGGCGATGCAGTGGAACGGCTCCTACCAGGAGTCCGTCTTCTCGTTCGCCAACAACATCAACACGCACGAGGGCGGCTCGCACCTGTCGGGCTTCCGCTCCGCGCTCACGCGCACGCTCAACCGCTACGCGCGCGACAAGGGCCTGCTCAAGGAGAAGGACGACAACCTCTCGGGCGAGGACGTGCGCGAGGGTCTCACCGCCGTCATCTCGGCCAAGCTCGCCGACCCGCAGTTCGAGGGCCAGACGAAGACCAAGCTCGGCAACCCCGGCATGGAGGGCTTCGTCGCCTCGATCGTCAACGCGCGCCTGGCCGAGTTCCTCGAGGAGAACCCCTCGGAGGCCGGCCAGGTCATCCGCAAGGCCGTGCAGGCCGCGCAGGCGCGCTCCGCCGCGCGCAAGGCACGCGACCTGACGCGCCGCAAGAGCGCGCTGGAGAACTCGCGCCTGCCGGGCAAGCTCGCCGACTGCTCGATCAAGGACCCGTCGCTGAGCGAGATCTTCATCGTCGAGGGCGACTCCGCCGGCGGCTCGGCCAAGCAGGGCCGCGACCGCAACACGCAGGCGATCCTGCCCCTGCGCGGCAAGATCCTGAACGTCGAGAAGGCGCGCATCGACAAGGTCCTGCAGAACACGGAGGTCCAGGCGCTCATCACGGCGATCGGCACCGGCGTGCGCGACGAGTTCGACCTCGAGCGCGCCCGCTACCACAAGGTCATCCTCATGACCGACGCCGACGTCGACGGCGCGCACATCCGCACGCTCGTCCTGACGCTGCTGTTCCGCGAGATGCAGGAGCTGATCGAGGCCGGCTACGTCTACATCGCCAAGCCGCCGCTGTACAAGCTCAAGCAGGGCAGCCAGGAGCGCTACATCGAGAAGGAGTCCGAGCTCGAGGAGGTCCTGCTCTCCGACAAGTTCGACCGCTGCGAGATCTTCGACCGTTCAACGCCCAGTTCAAGCTCACCGAGGCGCGCTGGCAGAAGTACACGCGCCTGCGCAAGCAGTACGAGGGCTGGGCCAGCGCGCTGCGCGCCGAGCACGGCCACGGCGTCGTGCGCTTCCTGGAGGAGTCCTCGATCCTCGACGAGGAGATCACCTCCGCCGGAGGACGCCGATGCGCCACGTCGCGGCGGGCAACGAGGACGAGGTCCTCTCGACCGAGCTCGTCGACCAGGACGCCGAGCGCCTGCACGTCAAGGCGATCGAGAAGAAGACGGGCCTGGCCCAGACGCACCGGGTCGCCCGCTCGCTGTTCGAGTCGGCCGAGTACCGCAGCTTCGTCACGCGTCCACCGGCAGCTCGTCGAGCTGGCCGGCACGCCGCCGTTCACGCGTGACGCTCGGCGACAGGACCGAGGAGGCGCCGTCGTTCGAGGCGCTGCGCGCCACGGTGCTCGGCGTCGCCCAGCGCGGCGTGCACGCTCAACCGCTTCAAGGGCCTGGGCGAGATGAACGCCGAGCAGCTGCGCGAGACGACGATGGACCCGGCCACCCGCACGCTGGCCGCAGGTGACGATGGAGGACGCCGCCGCCGCCGACCGCATCTTCTCGATGCTCATGGGCGACGTGGTCGAGTTCCGCCGGCAGTTCATCGAGGACAACGCGCTCGCTGCGCAGATCGACGTCTAGTCGTGGAGACCACGAGGGAGGTGAGCTAGCGGATGGCATCCACCGACGTGATCGGCGGCGGCAACATCGAGCCGCGCGCGCTCGAGGACGAGATGCGCTCGGCGTACCTCGACTACGCGATGTCGGTCATCGTCGGGCCGCGCGCTGCCCGACGTGCGCGACGGGCTCAAGCCGGTGCACCGGCGCGTGCTCTACGCGATGTCGGAGAGCGGCATGGGCCCGACGCGGCGGCTACTCGAAGTCGCGCGCGCATCGTCGGCGACGTGATGGGCAACTACCACCCGCACGGCGACACGGCGATCTACGACACGCTCGTGCGCATGGCGCAGGACTTCTCGATGCGCTACCCGCTCGTCGACGGGCAGGGCAACTTCGGCTCGGTCGACGACGACCCCGCCGCGGCCATGCGCTACACCGAGGCCCGCCTCACGCGGCTGGCCATGGAGATGCTGCGCGACCTCGACATGGACACGGTCGACTTCGTGCCCAACTACGACGGGCGCAAGCAGGAGCCCGTCGTGCTGCCGGCGCGCTTCCCCAACCTGCTCGTCAACGGCTCCTCGGGCATCGCCGTCGGCATGGCGACGAACATCCCGCCGCACAACCTGCGCGAGGTCATCGACGCGACGATCGCCCTGCATCGACGACCCGGACGTCTCGGTCGAGACGCTGATGGGCCACGTCAAGGGCCCCGACTTCCCGACCGGCGGCGCGATCCTCGGGCGCGCGGGCATCCGCGACGCCTACGAGACCGGCCGCGGCCGCGTGCGCGTGCGCGCGCGGGCCCACATCGAGCCGCTGACCCAGGGCAAGGAGGCGATCATCGTCACCGAGCTGCCCTACCAGGTGAAGAAGGGCGGCGACGGCGGGCTGATCCAGAAGATCGCCGACCTCGTCCACGACAAGAAGATCCCCGAGATCACCGACCTGCGCGACGAGACCGACCGCCACGGCATGCGCCTGGTCATCGAGCTCAAGCGCGACGCGCTGCCCAAGGTCGTGCTGAACAAGCTCTACAAGCACACGCCGATGCAGTCGACGTTCGGCGTGAACATGGTCGCGCTCGTCGACGGCGTCCCGCGCACGCTGTCGCTGCGCGAGGTGATCGTCGCGTACGTGCAGCACCAGCGCGAGGTCATCGTGCGCCGCACGAAGTACGAGCTGGCCCAGAAGGAGGCGCGCGCGCACGTCCTCGAGGGCCTGCTCATCGCGCTGGACAACCTCGACGCGATCATCGAGCTGATCCGCGCCTCGCGCGACCGCGAGACCGCGCGCGGCGAGCTGATGGAGCGCTTCGGCCTGTCGCTGATCCAGGCCACGGCGATCCTCGACCTGCGCCTGTCGCAGCTCACCGCGCTGGAGTCCGACGCGATCAAGCAGGAGCACGCCGACGTGATCGAGCGCATCCGCGAGCTGCGCGCGATCCTCGGCGACGAGTCGCGCGTGCTCGGGCCTCATCAAGGAGGAGCTGGCGCGAGATCGCGCGAGCGCTTCGGCGACGAGCGGCGCACGGAGATCACGGCCTCCGAGGACGAGCTCGACATCGAGGACCTGATCGCCGACCAGCAGATGGTCATCACGATCACGAAGTCCGGCTACATCAAGTCGCTGCCGCTGGCCACCTACCGCCAGCAGCAGCGCGGCGGCGTCGGCGTCACCGGGATGGACATGAAGGACGGCGACTACATCGAGCACCTCTTCGTGTGCTCGTCGCACGACTACCTGCTGTTCTTCTCCAACCGCGGCAAGGTCTACCGCTCGAAGGTCTACGAGCTGCCCGAGGCGCAGCGCACGGCGAAGGGCCGTGCGCTGGTCAACGTGCTGCCGCTGCGCGAGGGCGAGCGGATCCAGTCCGTGCTCTCGACGCGCGACTTCAGCGAGTCGGAGTACCTCGTCTTCGCCACGCGGCGCGGCACGGTCAAGAAGACGACGTTCGTCGCCTACAACACGCCGATCAAGGCCGACGGCATCATCGCGATCAACATCCGCGACGACGACGAGCTCGTGGCGGTGCGCCGCGTCGATCCCGGCGAGGAGATCATCATGGTCTCCAAGGCCGGGCTGGCGGTGCGCTTCGCCGAGGGCGACGCGCGCGCCATGGGCCGCGACACGAGCGGCGTGCGCGGGATGGACGTCGGTCCGGCGCGTCGGGCAACGAGGTCATCGCGATGGACGTCGCCCGCGACGAGATGGAGCTGCTCGTCGTGACCGAGAACGGCTACGGCAAGCGCACGCCAGATCGGCGGCCAGTACCGCAAGACGAGCCGCGGCGCGAAGGGCGTCAAGACGATCGGCTTCACCGAGGCCAAGGGCGGCCTGATCGGCCGCGCTCGTCGTGCGCCCCCACCAGGAGCTCGTGTTCATCTCCGAGCACGGGATGGTGCAGCGCACGGCCGTGCGCGGCATCAGCCAGCAGGGCCGCTCGGCGACGGGCGTGCGCGTCATGAACGTGCGCGACGACGACCGCGTGTCGGCCGTCGCGGTGGTCGTCGAGTCCGAGGGCGCCACGGCCGCCAAGGTGCTCGAGGAGGCCGCCGACCACCCGGTCGACATGTCCGCCGACAGCGGCGAGTCGGTGCCCCCGGAGGCCTCGGGCGACGGGGCCGGGCCGGCGTAGATTCCCGTCGCGGACGCTTGCTACATTTCGGCCACCAGAGAAAGGAGGTGGTCCGTATCTGTAGTCACAGTTCTTGCGGGACCCTGGAGGTGACCGGCCGCTAGGTCGGATGGCTGGAGCCGCTTGGCGGAATCCAACCCGGGCCACCCGCCTGAGGCATGCTGGGAAGTGGTCCCCCCGGCGCAGTGTGTGCCTCTGGTGCTTGTCCAGTCGAAGTGCTTCGCGAAGCGCCCCGGTTTCCTTGCCGGGGCGCTTCGTGCGTCCGGGGGCTAGCCTGCGCGCGTCGAAGGAGGGATCACGTGGCTGAGGACACCTACACCGTCGAGCGGTCCGAGCGGATCGACGCCCCACCGGAGCGGGTCTACGAGCAGATCGTCGACTTCCACCGCTGGAGGGCGTGGTCGCCGTGGGAGGACATCGACCCCGACCTGCGGCGCACCTACTCGGGCGCCGACGCCGGCGCGGGCGCCGTCTACGCCTGGTCGGGCAACCGCAAGGCGGGGCAGGGCCGTATGGAGATCACCCGCGCGTCGGAGCCGTCGCAGATCGACATCGACCTGGTCTTCGAGAAGCCCTGGAAGGCGCACAACAGCACCGTCTTCGCGCTCCGCCCGAGCGGCGAGGGCTCCGAGGTGACGTGGACCATGACCGGTCCGAAGACGCTCATGACCAGGGTGATGGGCATCTTCACGAGCATGGACAAGATCGTCGGCAAGGACTTCGAGAAGGGCCTCGCGCGGCTCAAGGCGGTCGCCGAGCGCTGAGCGGGCCGGCGTCTCCGGCGCCGTCGATCAGCGGGCGGGCAGCCCGACGGCATCGCGGATGAGCTCCGCGACGACCTGAGGCTGCTCGAGGTACGGGAGGTGGGCCGTGCCCGCCAGCACGCGCGTCTCGCGCACGGCGGGCAGGCGCTCGGCCAGCTCGCGGCAGCGGTCGATGACGATCGGCAGGTCGAGGTCGCCCCAGACCACCGTCGCCGGGACGTCGATCTCCTCCAGGCGGCTCCAGGCGTCCAGGCCCGAGGTGCCGGCGTCGTCCGGGACGTCGCTGCGGAGCGCGATCGCGTTCATGTCGAGGGCCAGCGCCCGCGCCGCACCACCCACCCGGCCCTCCGCGGCGGCCGGGCCGTCGAGCCACAGCGCCACCTCCAGGCGGTTGAGCTCGTCGAGACGCCCCGCCTCGTAGGCCTCGTCGATCGCCTCGGACAGGCGTCGCGTCGCCGGGTCGAGATCGTCGTCCTCGGGCTCGGGGGCGCCGCTCACGGCGGGCTGCAGCAGGACGAGGCCGGCGACGCGCTCAGGATCGCTCAGCGCGAGGTCGAGCGCCACGAGGCCGCCCTGCGAGCTGCCGACGAGCCACGCGGGGCCGTCCGTCGTCTCGTCGAGCACGGCGAGCAGGTCGTCGACGTGGCGGAAGTCCGGCGAGCGCGCTGACGTCTCGCCGAAGCCGCGCCGGTCGTAGGCGACGACGTCCGCGCCGAGCGCGGTGAGCGCCGGGGCGACGTCGCTCCAGGCGCGACGGTCGGCGACGCCGGCGTGCAGCAGGACGATCGCCGGCGACGCAGGCCCGCCGGCCCAGCGCTCGCCCGCGAGCACCGCGTCGCCGATCGGCAGGGTGAAGCCGGCCATCGTCCCGTCCTCAGGCCTCGCGCGGCGGCGGGTCGGCGAGCAGGCCGGTCAGGGCCTCCCACGGGAGCTCGACCGCGTCGCGCTCGTCGCGGTAGCCGTCCAGCGGCTGGTAGGCGAACAGCAGCGGGTCCTTGCCGAACATGGAGGCCAGGCGCCAGCAGCGGTTGCACAGCGTGTCCTTCCACAGCGGGAAGCTGCAGCCGCGCCTCGCGCACACGGGCCCGATGCTGGTGATCGGCACGGCCAGATGGTAGGCCGCGGCCCGCAGGTGAGGAAAGGCGTTGCGCCGCAGCGCTGGCGGGGTGCTCAGGCCGCCTCGGGCAGCCACTGCCGCCAGGCCGCCGGGATGCTCGGGCTGGCGACGTGGATGAAGACGTGCGGGCTCGGCGCCGACGGGCGCCGGCGGGGGTGCATGTTCGCCTGGGCCGGGAGGTGGTCGCCCTTGCGCCGGTTGCACGGTGCGCACGAGGCGACGATGTTCTCCCAGTCCGACGAACCCCCTTTCGAGCGCGGGATGACGTGGTCGACGGTGAGGTTCGAGCGGGCGCCGCAGTACTGGCAGGTCCATCCGTCGCGGGCGAAGACGGCGCGCCGGGTGATCTTGCGGCGGTGGGTGTCGCGCGGCACGCGCACGTAGCTGACCAGGCGGATGACGACCGGGCGCGGTAACGCCGTGTGCTCGGAGCGCAGCTCCCACGTGGCGTGCTCGAGGATCTCGGCCTTCGCCTTGATGAGCAGGACGGCGGCCCGGCGCACGGAGCACACGTTGATCGGCTCGTACGTGGCGTTGAGGACGAGCACCCGGCCAGCGTCGCGTCCGCGCGGCCGGTGCTCGAAGACCGGCGCGGACCCCGCTGAGCCTGGTGGCGTGACGGTCCTCAAGGTGCTGCCTCGCGGCGCAGTGTAGCGGTCGGCCGGGCCGGTTCAGCCCGGTGGCGCCGCGGGATACGAGCCCAGGACGCGCACTTCCTCGCAGTGGGCGTGCAGGCGCGCGACGGCGTCGGCGACCGGCGCCTCGTCGACGCGGCCGTCCACGTCGGCGAGGAACAGGTAGTGCCCCAGCCGTGCACGTCGCGGGCGCGACTCGATCTTCGTGAGGTTCACGCCGCGCTGGGCGAACTCCCACAGGCAGCGCACGAGCCAGCCGGGCGCCGAGTCCCCGGCGCCCGCGAACACGAGCGAGGTCTTCCAGCGCGCTGCGCCCGGGTCGGTGGGCGCGCTGCCGGCCCGGGCGAGCCAGACGAAGCGCGTCGCGTTGTCGGGATCGTCGTCGACGCCCTCGCGCAGCACGCGACAGCCGTAGAGCTCCGCGGCCGTGCGCGTGCCCAGCGCGGCCCACGGCTCGCCGACGCCGGCCACGGCCCGCACCGCCTCCGCCGTCGAGGTGGCCGCGCGCACCTGGGCGTCCGGCAGCTCGCCGCGCAGGAAGCGCGCGCACTGGGCCAGGGGCTGGGGATGGGAGACGACGACCGAGATCTGCGGCACGTCCACCCCGGCGCGGGCGATCAGGCAGGTGCGGATGCGCAGGATCGACTCGCCCACGATCGCCACGTCGCGCGTCTCGACGGCGAGCGCGTCGAGCGTCGCGTCCACCGCGCCCTCCAGCGCGTTCTCGATCGGGACGAGCGCGCGGTCGACGGCGCCGTCCTGCACCGCGAGCACGGTGTCGAGGATGGTCGTGAACGGGACGAGCTCATCGCCGCGCGCATCGGTCGCCGCCCGCAGGGCCTGCTCGCTGAACGTGCCTGGCGGGCCCAGGTAGCCCAGCCGCATCTAGTGGCCCATCCTGCGGATCACAGGACGGCCACTAGGCCCGCTCGGCGGCGTCCGGGACCTCGCCCGCCAGCGCGAGGCGGACGGCCTCCTCCTCCTCCGGGGAGAGCTGCAGCAGCCCCGCGCCGTCGACGATCTGCTTGGCGTACATGCGCGCCTGGTCGCGGTGGTGGATCGTCGACAGCACGACCCCCGAGCGATGCGTGTCGAGCAGCGCGATCGAGGTCGACTGGCGGCCGGACATCTCGTTGTAGGCGTCGTAGCGCACGATGCTGCGGTAGGCGATCGCGCCGTCCAGCCGCGCCTCGGCGCCCCCGAGGCGAGCCTCGAGCCGGGTCGCGACGTCCTCGACGTAGGTGCTCAGCGCCGCGAACTCGTGCTGCAGCCCCGCGGCGTGGGCCACGAGGTCACGCTCTCCGTCGCCGAGCACGGCGCGCTGCTGGGCGCGCAGGCGCCGCAGGTTGCGGCGCGAGGATCGCGATCCCCGCGAGGGCGACCAGTGCCAGCGCTGCCGCCACCAGGGCGACGATGCCGGTGGTGGTGGTGAGATCCTCCACGGTGCGCTGCGAAGGATAGGCGCGGCTAGCGCGTGAAGAGCACCGTGTAGCGCTGGCGGTTGTTGTCCGTCTTCTCCTCGCCGGGGACGCGGGCGATCGCGACCTCGACGGTGGCGGCCTGTCCGATGGGCGGCGTCTGGCCGAGCGGGATCGAGACCTCGGCCGTCTGCTTGGCCTCGGTCGACGGGACCGTGCGGTTGACGGTGATCGGCCGGCCGGACCCGCGGACGGTGATCGTGACGCGGACGTTGCGCTCGTTGTTGTCGCCCTGGTTGGCCACGGCGACGCGGAACGTGACCCCGCCGGCGACCGGGATGCGGTTCGTCCCCTCCGGCTGCAGCGTCGTCTCGCCGACCGACACGCTCTCGAGGCCGTGGCCGTGCAGGCCCGGGGCGACGCTGTCGTCGGCGCCGCCGCTGCCCGAGCCGCCCGACGAGCCCAGGCGCTCGGCGACGACGTCGGGGCTCAGCCAGGCCAGGTCGCGCAGGGACCGGCTGGTCGCGATCGTCTGGCCGGCGATGCCGGCCTCGTCGAGCGCCTGCTTGATGAGCGGGGCCACGCGCTGGGAGTACACGACGTCGGAGGCGAGGAACGCCTGGTGCTGGCCGGCGATCTGCTCCACGGCCTGCTGGGCCGGCTGGCCCCGGCCCTGGGCGGCGGGGATCTTCTCCGCGACGCGGCGGATGGCGCCGGCGCGCAGGTTGAGCGTCAGCAGCAGGTTGTCCTGGGCCTCCGCCATGTCGTCGGGCACGTCGAAGCCCTCGGCCTGCTCGACGCTGTCGTCGGCGGCCTGGCGCAGCTGGTTGACCTGCACCTGCAGGTCCTGGCCCTCGCGCGCGCCGTTGGAGAGCAGCTCGAAGTAGGGGGCCGCGACCTCGCGGTCGGATTGGGTGACGACGGCGGTGACGTCGCGGTTGTAGTCCTTGCGCGCGTTCTCCTGCTGGTTGGCGCGGCAGCTGTTGACGCCCAGCACGATGAGGACGATCAGGACGAGCGCGACACCCGCGGCCACGGCCTGGCGGATCCTCGCGGTGTGCTGGTCGGGGGCGTGGCCGCCACCGCCGCCGCCTCCCCCGCGCGCGCCCGCCGACGGACGCCGGGGGCGTGCCGGACGGGTCACTCGTGTGGGCTCGTCACCCTCGTCGAAGAACGACAACCTTCGCTCCTTGCGGACAGCCGATGGGCCAGTATGACCCGCCGGGCAGACGGCTGACGGGGTTCCGAGTCGCTGCGACCGTCGCTGCAACTTCGCGCTCAACGCCCAGGTCCCTGCCCGCGACGGCAGGACGGCAGGTGCGCGGCGACGAACGAGGGAGGCGGTGCGGACCGTCGACCAGACCACCGCGGGATCGGGCCGCGGCCCGTCAGCGCCCGTGGCGGCGGGCACGGTCGTGCTCAGGCGCTACCGGCTCGTGGAGCGCCTCGGCGCGGGCGGCTTCGGCGTCGTCTGGCTGGCCGAGGACGAGCGCCTGGGGCGGGCCGTCGCCGTCAAGCGCATCCCGATGCACGACGCGGCGACCGCCGCGCGCGCCGAGCGCGAGGGCCTCGTGGCCGCCCAGCTCGGGCACCCGGGCATCGTCGCCCTGTACGAGGCCGGTCGCGACGAGGACGCGGTGTACCTGGTCTCCGAGCTCGTGCGCGGCCGGCCGCTGGCGGAGCTGATGGCGGACGGCGCGCTGTCGGATCGCGACGTCGTCCAGGTCGGCGTGGCGCTGTGCGACGCGCTCGCTCACGCCCACGCGCGCGGCGTGGTCCACCGCGACGTCAAGCCCGGCAACGTGCTCGTGCCCGAGAGCTCGCGCGACGGCGCGGGCGTGGCCAAGCTGACCGACTTCGGCGTCGCGCGGATGGCCGGCGACGAGGCACTGACGCGCACCGGCGACGTGGTCGGCACGCTCGCCTACATGGCGCCCGAGCAGGCGGCCGGTCGCGCGGCGGACGCCGCGGCCGACCTGTACGCGCTCGGGCTCGTCGTCTTCGAGGGCCTGGCCGGCGTCAACCCGGTGCGCGGGGCGGGCGCCGCCGCGACCGCCCGCCGCGTCGGCCGGCGCCTGCCGCCGCTCGAGCGCCTGCGCCCGGACCTGTCCGAGGAGCTGTGCGCGGCGGTCGACCGCGCGGTGCTCCCGCGACCCGAGCTGCGCGGCGGGCTGTGCGACCTGCGCCAGGCGCTTGCCGCGGCCCTCGACGGCGGGGAGCTCAGCGACGAGCCGGGCACCGTCGTGCAAGACCGGGCGGGCGCCTGGGCCGGCGACGACACGGCCGCGCTGCCCGACCTTCCGGACGCCATGCAGAACGGAGGCGATCCCGCCGCGCCCGCGCGCCGCTTCGCCCGCGACGGCGAGCTGGATGACGCTTCGGCCGGCGACGGCGAGGCCCGGGGGCCGGTCGCGCCGCATCGCGCGCCCGGCCTCCGCGACGGCGACGCGGCGCCCGCTGGTGAGGGGCAGGCCGCGCGCGTCAGCCCGGGCGCCCGGGCGGGCGGCGCGGTGGCGGCGGCCGCGCTCGCGGCCGGCGCGGCAGCGTGGCTCCTGCCGGCGCCCGCGGTCCCGCCCGCGGCGGCGGCGACGGCCGCGCTGCTGGGCGTCGGGGTCCTGCCGCGTCTCGGCTGGCTCGCGCTGGCGGCGGCCGTCGCGGTCTGGGCGGCCGCGGCCGGCGAGGGAGGGATCGCCGTGCTCGTCGCGGCGGCCGGCGCTGCCGACCGCCGCGCTGCTGCGCCGCGCCGGGACGCTGTGGTCGGCCCCGGCGCTCGCCCCGCTGCTCGGGCGCGGTGGCGCTGGCCGGGGCGTGGCCCGCGCTGGCCGGCCAGGCCGCCCGGGCGTGGCACCGGGCGGCACTCGGCGCCCTCGGCCTGTGGTGGCTCGTCCTCGCCGAGGTCGCTGACCGGCTCGCGCCTGGCCTTCGGGCCCGTGCCGGACGTCGCCGCGCGGCCGGCCTGGGAAGGCTCGGCGACGGCCGCGCTGCGCGACGCGATCGGCCCGGCGCTCACGGGCGGGGCGCTCGCCCTCGCCGCCGTCTGGGCCGTGGCGGCGCTGCTGCTCCCCGTCGTCGTCCGCGGCCGGTCGTTCGCGGTCGATCTCGTGGGTGCCACCATGTGGGCCGCGGCGCTGGGCTCCGCGACCGAGGCCGTGGCCGCCGCGCTCTCCTCGCCCGACGTCCCGGTGTCCATGCGCGGGCTCGTCGCCGGAGCGGTGGCCGCGGGCGCCGTCGCGGTCGCGGCCCGGGCGTCACGGGGGGAGGCGTAAGGGATAGGCCCTTCCCCCCGTTTCGCTTGCGTAGCATGGCCGCGGGCCCAACGGAATGAGCGTCCTTCGCAACCTCGAGAGCAGGATCGCCGACCTCGTCGAAGGCACGTTCGGCCGTGTCTTCCGCGCGCAGGTGCGGCCGGTCGAGATCGCGCGCAAGCTCGCGAGGGAGATGGACGAGCACAAGACGGTCTCGGTGTCGCGCACGTACGTGCCCAACGAGTACGTCGTCTGGCTGTCCACCGAGGACCGCCGCCGCTTCGAGGGCGTCGAGCAGGAGGTCATCGACGAGCTGGGCGCCTACCTGCTCGAGCACGCCCGGCGCGAGCGCCTCGCGCTCGTGTCACGCCCGCAGATCGGCTTTCGCACCGACGACGCGCTGCAGCTCGGCGAGTTCGGCATCCAGGCCCGCCTCGTCCGCCCGGCGGCCGGGGACGGGCGCGACGGCGTTCACGCCGAGCAGGCCTCCCACGGCCACACGATGGTCTACTCGACCGCCGCCCGCAAGCAGGAGGAGCTCTCCGAGCACCCCGGCGCTCCGCGCGGGCGGCCGGTGCTCGTGGCCGAGGGCAAGCGCCTCGCCATCGGCCCCGCCGGCGCCGTGATCGGCCGCAGCCGCGAGTGCGACGTCGTGCTCGCCGACTCCAACGTCTCGCGCCGCCACGCCGAGCTGCGCCCGGCCGACGGCGGCTGGACGATCGCCGACCTCGGCTCGACCAACGGCGTGAGGGTCAACGGCACGCCGGTGCGCGGGCCCGCCCCCGTCGCGCCGGGCGACCGCATCGAGGTCGGCACCGTCGACGTGCGCTTCGAGGTCCTCTAGTGCGCCGGACCGACCACTGATGCTCGAGCCCGTCTCGGTCGCGCTGCAGTTCGGCTTCCTCGCGGTGCTCTACCTGTTCCTCGTGTGGGTCACGCGCAGCGCGCTGAAGGACCTGCGGCGCCGCGATCACGGGACGATCGCCTCGGCGGCCGCCGTCGGGACGCCCCGCCGACGCGACCGGGGTGCACACGGCCTCGCGCGCGGTGCACGGCGACGCGGGCGAGCTGGACCCGCGCCTGGTCGTGCAGAGCGCGCCCGGGCACTCGCCGGGCATGGAGTACGACATCGGCGAGGGCGCGGTCCTCGGCCGCGGCGACCAGGCCGAGATCCGCCTCGAGGACCCGTTCGCCTCCACGCGCCACGCGCGCCTGCTGCGCCAGGGGCCGATCGTCGTGCTCGAGGACATGGGCTCCACGAACGGCACCTACCTCAACGAGGAGCTGCTCACCGGCCCCCAGCCGCTGCACGGCGGCGACCGCGTGCGCATCGGCGACAGCGAGTTCACCTACGTCGAGGGTCCGTAGCGGTGCTGCGCGTCGCCGAGCACTTCGAGCGCACCGACACCGGGCGCCAGCGCAAGGCCAACGAGGACGCGTTCTTCGCCCGCTCGCCGCTGTTCGCGGTCGCCGACGGCATGGGCGGCGCGCAGGCCGGCGAGGTCGCCTCGCACCTCGCGGTCGAGGTCCTCGAGCAGGGCCTCCCCGACGGGCCGGGCAGCATGGAGGAGCGCCTGGCCGAGCGCGTGCGGGAGGCCAACGCGCGCATCAACGAGCTGTCGCGCTCCGACGACGAGCGCGCCGGGATGGGCACGACGCTGACCGCCGCCTACGTCGGCGAGGACGAGCTGGCGGTCGCCCACGTCGGCGACAGCCGCCTGTACCGGCTGCGCGACGGCCGCTTCGAGCGCCTCACCGACGACCACTCGCTCGTCGAGGAGCTCGTCCGCCAGGGCCGGCTCACCCCGCGGGAGGCCGACGAGCACCCGCAGCGCTCGATCATCACCCGGGCGCTCGGCCCCGAGGCGGGGGTCGAGCCGGACTCGCGCACGTGGCCCGCCCGTGCGGGCGACGTGTACCTGCTGTGCAGCGACGGCCTGACCTCGATGGTGCACGAGGAGCGCGTCGGCGAGGTCGTCCGCACCGCCCCCGACCTGGCGGCCGCGGGGCGCGGGCTCATCGAGGCGGCCAACCACGCCGGCGGGCGCGACAACATCACCGTCATCCTGTTCCGCCTCGAGGAGGTCGAGCCGGCACACGCCGGCGGTCCGCGCCGTCGACCGAGCAGGCGACCGCAGTGGGCGCGGCGGCGCCGCGGGCCGACGAGGTCCGCAGCGCGATCACCGGCGAGCCCGCGGCCGAGCCGGCGCCGACGCGGGCCGCCGAGCCGACGGCACAGCACACCGTCGCACCGCGCCGCCCGCGCCCGGCCCGCCCGCCGTCCGGCACGCCGCCCCCGGCGGCCGCGCCCAAGCGCAAGCGCCGGCTGCGCATCCCCGGCGCCGCCATCGCCGGGCTCGTGGCCTGCGTGTTCGTCCTGCTGGGCTTCTGGTTCGCCAGCCAGGCCGTCTACTTCGTCGGGACCAGCCCCGACGGCTTCGTGAGCGTCTACCGCGGGCTGCCCTACGAGCTGCCGCTCGGCCTGGACCTCTACACCGAGAACTACGAGTCCGGCGTGCCGGCCAGCGACCTCAGCGCCGCGCCAGCGGCGCGTCATCGCCGAGCACAAGCTGCGCTCGCGCGACGACGCCAACGACCTGGTCCGCCAGCTCGAGACCGGGAAGCTCGGCACGTGAGGGCCCGCAACCGCGAGCTGCTGGCGCTCGTCGCGCCGACGTTGCTGCTGACCGCCGGCTTCACGGCGATCTTCCTGGAGCGCGACGACGTCGTGTCCGACCTGTCGCTGACCTACGGGGCGATCTTCCTCGGGCTGTGCCTCGCGGCGCACCTGCTGCTGCGCGCCACGCTGCCCGACGCCGACCCCTACCTGTTCCCGCTGTTCGCGGTGCTGGCCTGCTTCGGCCTGGTGATGATCTACCGCATCGACGACGAGCTGGCGCGCGAGCAGGCGCAGTGGTTCGTCATCGGGCTGCTGCTCTTCGCCGCGACGATCGTGCTCCTGCGCGACGACTACCGCGTGCTCGAGCGCTATCGCTACACGATCGCCGCCGCGGGCATCGCGCTGCTCCTGCTGCCGCGCCTGCCCGGCATCGGCGAGCAGGTCAACGGCGCGTACCTCGGCGTGAGCATCGGGCCGTTGTCCTTCCAGCCGGCGGAGTTCGCGAAGATCGCGATCATCATCTTCCTGGCCAGCTACCTGCGCGACACGCGCCAGCTGCTGGTCATCGGCGGCGCGGCGCTTCGCGGGCATCACCATCCCGCCGCTGAAGTACCTCGGCCCGCTGCTGGTCGTGTGGGGCGCGGCGATGCTGATGCTGTTCGTCATCCAGGACATCGGCTCGTCGCTGATGTTCTTCGGCGGCTTCCTCGCCGTGCTCTACGTCGCGACGAACCGGCTGTCGTTCGCCGTCATCGGGCTGGCGCTGTTCGCCGCCGGCTCGTGGCTGCTGTACCAGGTCCGGCCCACCATCCAGAACCGCGTCGACGCGTGGCTGCACCCGTTCGACAACGACCTCTACGACCGCGTCGGGCGGCAGCTACCAGGTCGCGCAGTCGCTGTTCGCCCAGGCCGACGGCGGCGTCTTCGGGGAGGGCTTCGGGCAGGCGCTGCTGTCGGTCACCGGCCCCGAGGGGGACCAGGTGCCGCTGCTGCCCGCGGCGCAGACCGACCTCATCTACGCCGTGATCACCAACGAGCTCGGCCTGCTCGGCGCGGGCGCGGTGATCTGCGTGTACCTGCTGGTCGTCGAGCGCGGCTTCAAGATCGCGATGCTGGCGGGCGACTCGTTCTCCAAGCTGCTGGCCACCGGCCTGACCGCGGTGTTCGCGCTGCAGGTCTTCGTCATCGTCGGCGGCGTCACGCGCGTCATCCCGCTCACCGGCGTGACGCTGCCCTTCATCTCCTACGGCGGCTCGTCGATCCTGGCCAACTTCGTGCTGCTGGCGCTGCTGCTGCTCGTCTCCGACCGCGCACGGCGGGAGTACGGCCGGTGAACGCGCCCATCGCCCGCCTGTTCGTCGTGTTCGCGCTGCTCTTCGGCGTGCTCGTCGTGTTCACCTCGCGCTGGACGGTGCTTCGGGGCCGACGAGCTGCGCGCCAACTCGAAGAACCAGCGCACGCTGCTGGCCGAGCGCAAGATCCGCCGCGGCCTGATCCGCGCGGCCGACGGCACGGTGCTCGCCCGCTCCGTGCGCAACCCCGACGAGACGTTCAGCCGCACGTACCCGCCGGCGGGCTCTTCGCCCACGCGGTCGGCTACTCGTTCACGCGCTTCGGCCGCGCCGGCCTCGAGCGCTCCTACAACGACGAGCTGACGGGCTTCGACGGCGAGCTGGGCTCGCTCGTCGACGAGCTCGCCGGGACCGAGCGCGAGGGCGACGACGTCGAGACGACGCTCGACCCGGGCGCGCAGCGGGCCGCGCATCAGCGGGCTGAACGGCCGCAAGGGCGCCGTCGTGGCGCTCGACCCGTCCACCGGCGCGGTGAAGGCGATGGTCTCGGTCCCGGGCTTCGACCCGAACGACCTGCCCGACGGGCGCCTGTTCACGCGCCTCAACCAGGACGACGACAACGCGCCGCTGCTCAACCGCACGACGCAGTCCGGCTACCCGCCCGGCTCGACGTTCAAGGTCGTCACGGCGATCGCGGCGATGGACACCGGGCGCTACCAGCCCGAGTCGACGGTCAACGGCCGCAACGGCAAGCGCGATCTCCGGCGTGCCGCTGAACAACTTCGGCGGCGCGGACTTCGGGGACATCACGCTGACGCAGGCGCTGACGCAATCGGTGAACACCGTGTGGGCCGAGGTCGGCGAGAAGCTCGGCAAGGAGACGATGAAGACGCTACATGGACCGCCTGGGCTTCGGCGAGCAGGTCGCCGTCGACCTGCCGCCCGACGAGCGCCGCGCCAGCGGCGAGTTCTCGGAAGGGCGGCTCATCGCGCCGACGAACGGCGCCGTCGACGTCGGGCGCATGGCCATCGGCCAGGACAAGCTGAACGTCACGCCGCTGCAGATGGCGATGGTCGCCGCGTCGGTCGCCAACGACGGGCGGCTCATGCGCCCGCGCCTCGTCGAGCGCGTCGTCGACCGCGACGGGCGCGCCGTCGACCGCAAGTCGAGCCCGACGAGCTCTCGCGGGTGATGTCCGCCGAGAGCGCCCAGAAGGTCAACGCGATGATGCGCAGCGTCGTGCGCGAGGGCACGGGCACCGCGGCCGCGCTGGCGGGCATCGACGTCGCCGGCAAGACCGGCACCGCCGAGGTCGACCGGCCCTGCGGGCCCAACCAGGCGTGGTTCATCGGCTTCGCGCCGGCGCGCAACCCGCGGATCGCCGTCGCCGCGACGATCGAGTGCACCGAGGGCACGGGCGGCGTGGACGCCGCGCCGATCGCCAAGGCCGTCATGCAGGCGGCGCTGCGATGACCGAGCGCCTCGACGCCGAGACAGATCGTCGACGGCCGCTACCGCGATCCTGCAGCGCCTCGGCTCGGGCGGCATGGCCGACGTCTACTGCGCCGAGGACCTGCAGCTCGGCCGCCAGGTCGCGCTGAAGCTGCTCTACCGCCGCTTCGCCGAGGACCAGGAGTTCGTCGAGCGCTTCCGGCGCGAGGCGTCCTCGGCCGCCGGCCTGCAGCACCAGCACGTCGTGTCGGTCTACGACCGCGGCGAGTGCGACGGCACCTACTACATCGCGATGGAGTACCTCGAGGGACGCTCGCTCAAGCGGATCGTCGAGGAGGAGGCCCCGCTGGCCCCCGAGCGCGCGCGATCGACCTGACCATCCAGGTGCTGCGCGCCGCGCGCTTCGCCCACCGGCGCGGGATCATCCACCGCGACCTCAAGCCCCACAACGTCATCGTCGACGGCGAGGACCGCGCGAAGGTCACGGACTTCGGCATCGCCCGCGCCGGCGCGTCGGACATGACGCAGACCGGCTCGATCATGGGCACCGCGCAGTACCTGTCGCCCGAGCAGGCCCAGGGCCACGCCGTCAGCGCCGCGTCGGACCTGTACTCGATCGGGATCATGCTCTACGAGCTGCTCACCGGGCGCGTGCCCGTTCGACGGCGAGAGCGCGGTGACGATCGCGCTCAAGCAGGTGTCGGAGACGCCGCTGCCGCCGAGCGCCGTCGAACCCGCCGTCACGCCCGCGCTCGAGGCCGTCGTGCTGCGCGCGCTGGAGAAGGACCCGGCCCGCCGCTTCGCCGACGCCGACGAGTTCATCGCCGCGCTCGAGGCCGCCCGCTCCGGCGCGGCGCCGGAGCCGACGACCGCCTTCGTGCCCGCCGCCGGTCGTCCCGATGCCCGCTGCGGCGCCCGTCGAGGCAGGTGCACGAACGGCGCGCGCTCGTCGAGGCGCCGCCGCCGAGGACGAGCGCCGCCGGGGCGTCGCCTGGTGGATCTGGGCGCTGGCGCTGCTGCTCGTCGTCGGCGCGGTCATCGCGGGCGCCGCGCTGCTGGTCGGCGGCGACGAGGTCGCAGGTCCCCAACGTCGTCGGCGCCGACCGTCGCCGCCGCCGAGCTCGCGCTGCGCCGCGCGGGCTTCGAGATCGAGACGAACACGCGCAACGACGACGAGCCGCGCGGCACGGTCATCGGCCAGGACCCGCCGGCGGGCAGCCGCGCCGAGGAGGGCTCGACGGTGACGCTGACGTCTCCGACGGGCCCGGCCGTCGCGCGCGTGCCCGGCCGTCGACGGCCTCACCTTCCAAGCCGCGCAGGCCGCGGCTCGAGCGCGCGGGCTTCAAGGTCGAGCGCCGCGAGCAGGCGTCCGACAGCGTCGAGCACGGGCGCGTGATCTCCTCGACCCCGGCCGAGGGCGGCCGAGGCCGAGCGCGGCAGCGACGGTGACGCTCGTCGTCTCCACGGGCCCGAGCAGGTCACCGTGCCCGACGTCGTCGGCTCGACCGAGGACGAGGCGCCGCTCCAGGCTCGGGCGACGCGGGGCTGCGCGTGACCGTCCGCCGCGAGGCCTCCCAGGACGAGGAGCCGGGCACGGTGCTGCGCCAGGACCCGCGCCGCGGGCCGGGAGGTCGACGACGGGCTCCACGCGTCACGCTCACCGTCGCCCGGGAGCCGCAGCGAGGTCGCCGTGCCCGACGTCACCGGCGAGACGCAGGCCGACGCCGTCGGCGCGCCTGTCCGACGACGGCTTCCGCATCCGCCAGCGCACGCAGCCCGTCGACTCCGAGGACGGCGACGGCGTCGTCATCAGCCAGGACCCGGCCGGGCGGCAACGCGGCCGCGCGGCTCGACGGTGACGATCACCGTCGGCGCGCTTCACGCGCCGACGACCGGCAGACGCCGCCGCCGGACGACGACCCCGCCCGACGGCCGCACGACGACCGCCGCCGTGAGGGTCGCCGTCCTGGCCGGCGGGCGCTCGTCCGAGCACGAGGTCTCGCTGGCCTCGGGCGCCTCGGTGCGCGACGGGCTCGCGGACGCCGGCCACGAGGTGCTCGACGTGCGCCTCGAGCGCGACGGGACGTGGCGCCACGACGGCGAGGAGGTGGACCTGCGCGCCGGGCCGCGGCCTGCTCGGCGCCGACGTCGCGTTCCCCGTCCTGCACGGGCCGTTCGGCGAGGACGGCACGGTGCAGGGCCTGCTCGAGCTGCTCGACGTCCCCTACGTCGGCTCGGGCGTGCTGGCCAGCGCCGCTGTGCATGGACAAGGTCGTCTTCAAGGACCTCATGGGCGCAGGCGGGCCTGCCGCAGGTCGGCTACGTCGCGCTGCGCGGCGGGGCTCGGGCGGCGCGGACGCGGCCGCGGCGGTCGAGCGGCTCGGCTCCCCTGCTGGGTCAAGCCCGCGCGCCTGGGCTCGTCGGTCGGCATCGTCCGCGTCGCCGGCCCCGACGAGCTCGCCGACGCGCTGGAGACGGCGTTCGCCCACGACCCGCGCGTCATCGTCGAGGCGAGCGCGGCGGGCCTCGAGGTCGAGTGCTCCGTCCTCGGCCACACCGCCGAGCCGCGCGCGAGCGAGCCCGGCGAGATCGTCCTGCTGCGCGGGGCCGGCTGGTACGACTACGAGGCCAAGTACGACGCCGGGCGGCATGGAGCTCGGGTGCCGGCGCGGATCTCGGCGAGCGCGCGCGCGACCGCGTGCGGGAGCTGGCCGCGAGCCGCGTTCACGGCGCGCCGGCTGCAGCGGGCTGGCCCGCGCCGACTTCTTCGTCGACGGCGACGACGGTGCTGCTCAACGAGCTCAACACGATGCCCGGCTTCACGCAGACGAGCGTGTACGGGAAGCTCTGGGCGGCCAGCGGGCTGCCCTACGCCGAGCTCGTCGACCGGCTCGTCGCGCTGGCCGTCGAGCGCCACGCCGCCGAGCGCGCGCTACTCGCTACTGAGCGGAAGAGCCAGATCTCGGAGATCGCCGACGCGCTCCTCCTCGGGCGGCAGCTTCGTGATCCACACCAGGTAGTAGCGGTAGCGGTTGGTCGCCGTGTCGAGCTGGATGCGCGTTGCTGCGCCTGCGTCGCCGTGAACGACGTCAGGCGCTCGTCAGCCGTCGAGGCTCTTGGCGGGCGTCGCCGTTCGTGGCCACGTAGATCGCGCCGCGCCAGCCGCGGTCGCGGGCGTGACGACCTCGATCGCGCGCGCCGCGACGTCGGGCTGGGCGTCGACGTAGAGCCCGACGCCCGGCTTCTGCAGCGTGCCTGAGCGTGTAGCTCTCGGTGTCCCAGAGGTCGCCGGGTTCGCGGTCGAGGACCAGCTTGGCCTCGCTCGGGGTGCTCCCGCCGTTGTCCGCCGAAGGGGTCGAAGTCGTTGGCCCGGCCCTGGCCGAGCGAGACGGCCTCGCAGGCCCGGGCGGCGGGGTGACGTTGCGCGTGCCCGGCGCCGCGCTCGGCGCGGTCGGCGGCGAGGTACGAAGGCGGCGGCCGCGGCGGCGAGCGACGGCGATCACGCCGGTCAGCAGCCGCATCGGGTGGCGCATGCGCAGCGGGCAGGCGGCGCTGGGCGCTCGGGCGGCAGCGTGCGCAGGACGGTCGTGACCTCGCCGGTCGCCTGGCCGCTGCGCGCGGTCTCGATCGCCAGGACCTCCTCGAGGTCGGCGCATCAGCTCCTCGGCGGTGGCGTAGCGGCGGTCGAGGTCCTTCGCGGTCGCCCGGTCGAGGACGGCGGCCAGCGCGCTGGAGACCTCGGGCCGGCGCAGCTGCACGTCGGGCAGCTCCTCGCGGACGTGCTTCATCGCGACGGCGACCTGGTTCTCGCCGTGGAACGGGACGTCGCCGGTGAGCATCTCGAAGAGGACGACGCCGAGCGAGTAGAGGTCGGACTGGCCGCGTGACGGCGTGGCCGAGCGCCTGCTCGGGCGAGACGTAGTCGGTGGTGCCCAGCACGCGGCCGTCGGCGGTGAGCCCCTCCTGGTCGAGCGAGCGCGCGATGCCGAAGTCGGTGACCTTGGCCGAGCCCTCCTCGTCGATGAGGACGTTCTGGGGCTTGACGTCGCGGTGGACGATGTGGCGCTCGTGGGCGGCGCCGAGGCGCGCGGGCGATCTCGATGGCGTAGGCGACCGCCTCGGGGATCGGCAGGCGGCCGTGGCGGCGGATGCGGTCCTTGAGCGTCTCGCCCTCGACGTACTCGAAGACGATGTAGGGCGTGCCGTCGTCCTCGCCGGCGTCGATGACGCCCGACGACGTGCGGGTGGTTGAGCTGGGCGACGGCGCGCGCCTCGCGGCGGAAGCGCTCGAGCTGGTCGGAGTCCGACGCGATCTCGCGGTGCATCAGCTTGATCGCGACCTGGCGCTCGAGCACGGTGTCGAAGGCGCGGTAGACCGTCGACATGCCGCCGTGCGCCGATCTGGGCGTCCAGGCGGTAGCGCTGCGACAGGAGGGTGCCGACCGGCGTCCTCATGCTGTCATTGTGGCCGGTGGGCGACGGTTCATGTCTCGTACTACACGGACCCGGCGTGTCCGTGGTCATGGGCGGCCGAGCCGGCGCTGCGCCGCCTGCAGGCGGAGTTCGGCGCCGACCTGCGCATCACCTACGTCATGGGCGGTCTCGCCCGCGAGTTCAGCCGTCCGCTGGAGACCATGCGCCACGTTCTCGACGCCGGCGAGGCGAGCGGCATGCCCGTCGACCCGCGGCTGTGGCTCGACCACCCCCCGCGCAGCTCCTATCCGGCCTGCCAGGCGGTCAAGGCGGCCGCCGAGCAGGGCCTCGACGGCCCGTACCTGCGCGTCGTGCGCGAGGGCCTGATGGCCCGCCGCCGGAAGCTCGACACGGCCGACGCGCTGACGGCGGCCGCGCGCGAGGTGCCGGGGATGGACGTCGCGCGCTTCGCGGTCGACCTGCAGTCCAGCGCGATCGTCGAGGCGTTCGCTGCCGACCTCGACCGCGCGCGGGCCGCCGCGCCAGGACGGCGAGCCGCGCGTCGCCTTCCCGTCCTTCGCCTTCCGCGGTGAGGACGGGGTCGGGCACTGGGCCCGCGACGAGGGGTCCCCGGCGGCGGTGCGCGCGGCCGCGCTGGCCGCCGGCGCGAGCCCGGCTGCGGGCGGCCTCCCGGGACCCGAGGAGGCGCTGCGGCGCTTCAGCACGCTCGCCACGCCCGAGGTCGCCGCCGCCTGCGACCTCCCCGGCCCGCGCGCGCCGGCCGAGCTGTGGCGCCTGGCCGCCGAGTTCCGGGCTCGTCCCGAGCGGCTGCTGACCGGCGAGCTGTGGTCGGCGGCGGCCTGAGGCCTCAGCCGGGCCGGGTGGCGGCGAAGGCCACCCGGACGGCCGTGAGCGCCTCGTCGAGGCTGGTCCCGGTGCGCGCGGCCTGGACGGCGTAGCGGCGGGCGGCGGCCAGCAGCTCGGGTGGTGGGCCCGCCCCCGTGGGCGGGCCGGCGACCGTCGTGCCGTGCCGGCCGCGGGTGGTGACGACGCCGTCGGCCTCGAGCTCGCGGTAGGCGCGGGCGACCGTGCCGCCGGCGAGGCCGAGGTCGCCGGCGAGCTGGCGGATCGATGGGAGCCGGTCGCCGGCGCCCAGGGCGCCGGCGAGCACGAGTGCGGTCACCTGCTCGCGAAGCTGCTCGTAGGGCGGGACCGGCGAGCCGGGGTCCACGACGAGCATCAGGTCGTGGCGCCCGGCTCCGCGGGGGCGTCGCGGCGCACGCGCCAGGCCCGCCCGGCGACGTCGCCGCAGGCGCGCAGGCCGAGCCCGAAGGCCACCGCGGCCGGGAACCACATCGTCAGCCGCAGGGCGTCGACGTCGGCTTGCGTCAGCGCCAGGGCGAGGCCGCTGCACGTGAACAGCAGGAGCGCGATGCCGCTGCCGGCCAGCGAGTGCACCGACTGCGCGCGGATCGCGTCGTCGGCCGCGACCAGGGCGGCGCTGGTGAACGGCTGCGCGCGGCGCACCAGCCAGCGCTCCAGAAGCTCCAGCCCTGCCGTGAAGGCGGCGACGATGGCGGCGCCCGCGAGGAGGCCGTCCCAGCTCGGCTCGGCGGCGCGCGCGGGATCGAACGGCACGAGGCCGGCGAGCAGGATGCCGAGCACCGCGGTCGCGCCGAGTGCGCGCTGGGCGTACAGCAGCCGGCGCGGCAGGTAGTCGTGCAGCTCGCGGGGCACGAGGCTCGCCTGCCGGCGGTCGGCCGCGAGTGGCCGGGCGAGCGACACCTCCGCCCACAGCGCACCGACCAGGTACCCGAGCAGGATGGTGATCGGGCCCTGGAACGGCGCGTGGTTCCCGTCGGCGCCGAAGCCGAGCACCTGCACGCGGCCGTTGACCACGAGGTCCACCAGCGTGGGGAGCACCGCGCCGCACAGCGCGCCGAGCGTGCGCAGCCGGCGCGCGGCGGCCAGGTAGCGGCCGACGACCGGCCGCGTCTCCGGGGTCAGCTCGAGTCCGTGGGCCCGCGCCCAGGCGGTGGCTTCGTCGACGTCGGCCATGCGCGGCAATGTATCAATGCCTCGCTACATTGCAACATCGAGCGGTCAGCCTCCGGGGCCCAGCTCGACGCCGGGGGCGCTGACGCGACCTGCGCGGTCGGTCACGGTGCCGATCCGCGCGGCGCCCGGATGGCGGGCGGCGAGCAGGGCCGACGGCGTCGTCGGCGCGCTCGGCCGGCACGACCGCGACGAAGCCGCAGCCCATGTTGAAGACCTCCCACATCTCCGCGTCCGGCACGCCGCCGCCTCGGCGATCAGGGCGAAGACGGGCGGGACGGGCAGCGGCGCCTCGATCGCGTAGCCCAGCCGCGCCGCCGTCGAGGCGCAGCAGGTTCAGCAGGCCGCCGCCGGTGATGTGGGCCAGGCCGTGGACCGGCACCGTCGAGCGCAGCAGCTCGAGCACGGCGCGGACGTAGATCACGGTCGGCTCGAGCAGCGCGTCGGCGACGGTGGCGCCGCCCAGGCCCGGGGGCGTCGCGTCGAGGGCCAGGCCGGCGTCGTCGAGCAGAGCGCGGCGCGCGAGCGTGTAGCCGTTGGAGTGCAGGCCCGAGGACGGCAGGCCGATCAGCGCGTCGCCGGGCGAGGCGGCCTCGCCGGTGACGATCGCGTCGAGCGCGACGGTGCCGATCGCCGTGCCGCACAGGTCGAAGCCGTGCGGCGACGGGTGGCCGCGGATCAGCTCGGGCAGGATCGCCAGCTCGCCGCCGGGGATCTCGACGTTCGCCGCCTCCGCGCCGGCCTTCAGCCCCGTCGCGATCCGCGCCAGCGCCGCCGGGTCGGCCTGCTCGACGGCGAGGTAGTCGAGCATCGCGATCGGCTCGGCGCCCGACGCAGATGACGTCGTTGACGTTCATCGCGACGCAGTCGATGCCGACCGTCTCGAGCCGGTCGGCCTGCTCGGCGACGACGATCTTCGAGCCGACGCCGTCGGTGGACATCGCGATGCCCGAGGCTCGGCGCGACCCGCAGGACGCTGGCGTAGTGGCCGCTGCCGAGCACCGAGGCCGACGGCCGGTCGAGCTCGATCGTGCGCAGGACGCCGACGAGCGCGTCGACCCCGCGATCGGCCTGCGAGGTGTCGACGCCGGCGGCGGCGTACGCGTCAGCTCATCGCCGCCATTGTCGCGGACCGCGCGGTCAGGCGCGGCGCCGGGCGAGCACCACCGCGGCCAGCGCCGCGCGGTAGGCCGCGTAGGGCAGCAGCGAGCGGTCGCGCTCCACCTGGCGGATGAGCCAGGTCGAGGCCAGCGTCGAGGCGAACGCCGCGCCCACGCCGGCCGCGAACGGCGCGCGCAGCGCCGCCGGGAGGCCGCGGCGGGCCAGCCGCGCGCCCTTCAGCGCGGTGGCGCCGACGATCACCGGCAGCGCGACGTGGCGCGAGAGCGACGTTCGCGTCCTCGCGCGCCGAAGCCGCGCGCCCGGGCGGCGGCGAGCGTCATGCCGTTGCGCGAGGCGCCCGGCACCAGCGCGCAGGCCTGCGCCAGGCCGAGCAGCAGCGCGTCGACGGCGCCCGCGTCCTCGCGCCGGCGCGGGCGGGCGGACCGCGCCGGCGGAGGTCGGCGACCGCCATCGCCGCCGAGCCGGCCAGCAGGCCCAGCGCGATGCTGCGCGGCGTCGCCCAGCCGGCGCTCGATCGGGCGCTCGAGCGCGAGGCCGACGACCGCCGGCGGCACGAACGAGGCGGCCACGAGCCCGGCGCGGCGCCGGTCGAAGCCGGCGACGGCCTCGGCGACCTCGTCGCGCAGGCCGACGAGCAGCGCGAGCGCCGTCCCGGCGTGCAGCGCGACCTCGAAGGCCTTGCGCAGCTCCGGGTCCAGCCCGCCGTAGGGCCAGCCCAGCGAGCCACGGGACGAGCGTCACGTGCGCCGACGAGGAGATCGGCAGCAGCTCGGCCGGCCCGTGCAGGGCGCCGAGCGCGAGCGCGTGGCGGAGGGGGAGCGCGGTCGCGGGTCAAGCCGCGGGCATCCGCGGCCGGCTCGATGCGGCCGGGGTCGTCCCGGCGCGCCTCTGCGTGCGCGTCGATCGGGTCGCCTCGCGGTCGCCGCCGCGACCGCCGCCGCGCCGCCACTTGACGAACAGGTAGACCGCGGTCAGCACGATGATCGCGGCGACCGCGTAGTCGACGTAGTGCAGGCTGTCCTTCCACTCCTCCCAGCGCGAGCCGACCTGCAGCCCGATGTAGGTGAGCATGAACATCCACGGCACGCAGCCCAGGAAGGTGAAGATCGTGAAGCGCCAGAACGGCATCCTGGCGACGCCCGCCGGCAGCGAGATGAACGTGCGCACGATCGGCAGCAGGCGGGTGAAGAAGACGGTCGCGTCGCCGTGGCGCTCGAACCAGCGGTCGGCCACGTGCGAGGTGGTGCTTGCTGATGAAGAGGCGGTGGCCGTGCTTCTCGATGAGGTCCACCCGGCCGTAGTAGCCGACGGCGTAGGCGATCCAGGAGCCGACGACGTTGGCCAGCGAGGCGACCAGCGTCGCCGCGAACAGCGAGTACTCGCCGCGGTCGACGTTGAACCCGGCGAAGAGCATCGTCGGCCTCGCTGGGGATCGGGATGCAGGCGCTCTCGGCGCCATCAGGATGAAGATCCCGACGAGCCCGAGATCGCCCACGACGTTCGTGGCGAACTCGACGAGCGGGTCGGTGATCGAGGCGAGGGGCAGGAGCGTCGGCGACATGAAGAGCGGCGCAGGGTAGCGGCTGAGGTACCTCGCCCATGGGGATAGTCTGCCGCCCGTGCCGGTGCCGCTCTTCGACCCCAGCACGCCGCTGCGAACCGCTGCGCGCCGACCTGCGGGCGGCCGTGGACCGCGTCCTGGACAGCGGCGCGTTCATCCTCGGGCCCGAGGTCGCGGCCTTCGAGGCGCGAGCTCGCGCGGCCACCTCGGCGTGCCCGAGGCGATCGGCGTGGCCAACGGCACCGAGGCGATCACGATCGCGCTGCGCGCGCTCGGCGTCGGCCCCGGCGACGAGGTCGTCGTGCCCAGCTTCACCTTCTACGCCAGCGCCGAGGCGATCCCGCCGACCGGCGCCCGGCCCGTCTTCTGCGACGTCGATCCGGACGACGTTCTGCGTCACGCCCGACACCGTGCGCGCGGCGCTCACGCCCGCGCACGAAGGCGGTCGTCGCGGTGCACCTGTTCGGCAACGTCGCGCCCGTGGCGGAGATCGAGGCGCTCGGCCTGCCCGTCGTCGAGGACGCCGCGCAGGCCGCGGGCACGACGTCGGCGCGACGGCCGCCCGGGCGCGCTCGGCACGATCGCGACCTTCTCCTTCTACCCGTCGAAGAACCTCGGCGCCTTCGGCGACGGCGGCGCGGTCACCACGCGCGACGCGACGCTCGCCGACGCGCGTCCGCACGCTGCGCTTCCACGGCTCGCGCGACAAGGTCACCTACACCGAGGTCGGCTACAACTCGCGCCTCGACGAGCTGCAGGCCGCGGTCCTGCGCGTGATGCTGCCGCACCTCGACGGCTGGGCCGCCGCACCGGCGCGACGGCCGGCGACTGGTACGCCGAGGCGGGCCTGGGCGAGCTGGCGGTCCTGCCGCACCCCGGCGCCCGGCGCTCGGCCGGCGTGGCACCTCTACGTGGTGCGCCACGAGCGGGCCGACGACGCGATCGCGGCGCTCGGCGCGGCGGGCATCGGCGCGCGCGCCTACTACCGCACGCCGATCCACCGCCAGCCCGCGATGGCCCGCTTCGACCCGCCGCCCGAGGGCGTGCTGCCCGGCACCGACGAGGCGGCCCGCACCCATCTCGCGCTGCCCGTGAGCGCGGCGATCACCGGCGCCAGGTCGACGAGGTCGTCGGCGCCCTGCGCGATGCGCGTCTGGGTTGACCTCACCAACAGCCCGCACGTGCTCGTGCTGCGGCCGGTCATCGCGCTGCTGCGCGAGCGCGGCGCCGAGGTGCGCGTCACCGCGCGCGACTTCGCGCAGACCGTCGGGCTGTGCGAGCGCCTCGGGCTCGACTGCGAGGTGATCGGCCACCATCGCGGCGGACGGCTGGCCGCCAAGGGCGTCGGGCTGGTGTCGCGCTCGGTGGCGCTGGCCCGCTGGGCCCGCGGCCGGCGCTTCGACCTCGCGCTCGGCCACGGCTCCAACGACGTGACGGTCGCCGCCTGGGCGCTGCGCGTCCCGCGCTCGACGATGTTCGACTACGAGTGGGCGACGGTCCAGCACACGGTCAACTGCCGCCTCGCCGACGCCGTCGTCGTGCCCGAGGCGATCCCGCCCGAGCGCCTGGACCGCTACGGCGCCCGCGGCAAGCTCGGGCGCTACCCGGGGCTCAAGGAGGAGTACTACCTGCACGACTTCGAGCCCGACGACGCCGTCCTCGACGAGCTCGGGCTCGACCCGCGCGAGCCGATCGCCGTCGTGCGCACGCCGCCCGCCGTGTCGCTGTACCACCGCTTCGAGAACGACCGCTTCGCCGGCGTGCTTCAGCGGCTGCGCGTCCGACGGCCAGGTCGTCGTGCTCCCGCGCACGCCCGAGCAGCGCGCGGAGCTGGCGCGCGCCGGCGGCTTCGTCGTGCCCGAGCGGGCGATCGACGCCCAGTCGCTCGTCGCGCTGCGCCGACCTCGTGGTCTCCGCGGGCGGCACGATGAACCGCGAGGCCGTCGCGCTCGGCACGCCCGTGTACACGACCTTCGAGGGCCGCCTCGGCGCGGTCGACGAGGAGCTGATCGCCGAGGGCCGGCTGCGCCGCCTCGAGCGCCCGGAGCAGCTCGAGCTGCGCAAGCGCGACCGCGACGACGACGTCGCCCGACCTCGTGTTCGCCGCGATCCGGCGCTGCTCGTCGACCTGCTGACCGCGCCGGTGCGCTGACGTGGCGGCCCAGGACCCGCGGCTGACCCGGCTGTCGCGCATCTGCCGCGGGCTCCCCGAGGCCACGCGCGAGCTGGCCGGACGCCACGCGCGCTTCGCCGTCCGGGACCGGACGTTCGCGTGGTTCATGGACGACCACCACGGCGACGGCATCGTGGCGGTGTCGTGCAAGGTGGTGCCCGAGCAGGCCGAGACGCTGCTGGCCGCCGACCCGCAGCGCGTCGCGCGGTCGTCGTACACCGGCGGGCGCGGCTGGCTGACGCTGCGCCTCGACCTGGGCGAGGTCGACTGGGACGAGGTCGGCGAGCTGGTCACCGACAGCTACCGGCTGGTCGCGCCCAAGCGCCTCGCCGCGACCCTCGCCGCGCGGCGCCCGCCGGCCGGCTGAGCGTCCCACGTCCGCACTACACTGCGCCGATGCGCCGACGCATGCGCTCGGCGGCCTTCCCCGTGCACCGCCACTCGCTCGGCCAGCTCGCGATCGACGGCGTGCTCGTGGCCGTCGCCTACGTGCTCGCCTACCTGGCTGCGCTTCGACACCTCCGCCGGCGTGCCCGCGCAGTACGAGCGGCTGCTCGAGGCGACGCTGCCGTGGGCGGTGGGCATCGCGCTCGTCGTCTTCACGCTCTTCCGCCTCGAGCAGAAGCAGTGGCGCTACACCGGCCATCGCGACTACGTCGCCATCGGGCAGGCCGTCGTCGTCACGACGCTGTCGGTCGCCGGCATCATCGCGCTGACCAAGCCGGTCACCGTGCGCTCCACCACCGGCGACATCGGCGTCACCGCGCCGACCGGCGTGCTCGTGCTGTTCGCGCTGCTGATGCTGGTCCTCAACGGCGGCGCTCGGTTCGTCGCGCGCGACGATCTACGAGCGCCCGCTGAGCGGCTTCCGGGCGCGGCGTGACGCGCGGCGCGTGCTCGTCGTCGGCGCCGGCGACGGCGGGCGGCTCGTGCTGCGCGAGATCCTGCGCAACCCCGAGCTGCGCCTCAACCCCGTCGGCTTCGTCGACGACGACCCGACCAAGCAGGGCCTGCGCATCGACGGCGTGCGGGTGCTCGGGCCGACCTCGGAGCTGGCGCGGATCCTCGACGAGGCCGAGCCGGACGAGCTGATCATCGCGATCCCCTCGGCGCCGGGCTCGCTGCGCGCGCGCGTCGTGCGCGCTGCCCGCGAGCGCGGCATCCCGGTGCGCACGCTGCCGACCGTCTTCGAGCTGCTGCGCAGCGGGCCGGGCCGCATGGTGCGGCAGGTGCGCGAGGTGCAGGTCGAGGACGTGCTCGGGCGCGAGCCGGTGCGCATGGAGCTCGACCGCGTCGGCGCCTACCTCGGCGGCGAGGTCGTGATGATCACCGGCGCGGGCGGCTCGATCGGCTCGGAGCTGTGCCGCCAGATCGCCCGCGTGGCGCCGCGGCGCCTCGTCCTCATCGACCACGCCGAGGACAACCTCTTCCGCATCCAGCGCGAGCTGGAGGACGACCGCCACGTGCACCCCTCGACGCTGGCCGCCGTGCTGGCCGACTGCAAGGAGGGCGAGCGCATGCGCGAGGTGTTCGCCGAGCATCGCCCGACCGTCGTGTTCCACGCCGCGGCGTACAAGCACGTCGGGCCTGATGGAGAGCAACGCCGTCGAGGCGGTGCGCAACAACGCGCTGGCCACGCGCCTGCTGGCGCGCATCGCGGGCGAGACCGCTGTGGCGCGGTTCGTGCTCATCTCGACCGACAAGGCCGTGGAGCCGGCGACCGTCATGGGGGCGTCCAAGGCGCTGGCCGAGTACGCCGTCGAGGCGGCGAGCGCCACGTGGCCGCAGACGCGCTTCGCCACCGTGCGCTTCGGCAACGTGCTCGGGTCGTCCGGGTCGGTCGTGCCGATCTTCCGCCGTCAGATCCAGCTCGGCGGGCCGGTCACCGTGACCGACGCGCGCATGACGCGCTACTTCATGACGATCCCGGAGGCGGTGCAGCTCGTGATCCGGACCGGGTCGCTGGGCGAGGGCGGCGAGGTCTTCGTGCTCGAGATGGGCGAGCCGGTGTCGATCATGCAGCTCGCGCGCGACATGATCGAGCTGTCGGGCCTGGAGCCCGACCGCGACGTCGCGATCGAGGTCGTCGGGCGCCGGCCGGGGGAGAAGCTGCACGAGGAGCTCTTCAATCACGGCGAGCGGCCCCAGCCGACGCCCGCCGAGAAGATCATGCTCGCCGAGCGCGAGCCGCTCGACCCCCACGTGGTCGAGACGATGTTCGACGAGATCGCGCTGCTGGTCCTGGAGGGCGACGCTGCCGGGCTGGCGGCGAAGGTCGCCGAGATGGGCGCCGAGCGCCGCCGCGCGGGCGAGCCGGACGGGCCGGCGACGCCGCCGCGCGCCCCGGCTGTCGAGCCGGGTGGCCGGGTGGTTCCCTAGCATGAGCCGTCCATGACGACGGCCGTCATCGCCCTCTCGCTCTCCGGGCAGATCGAGAAGTACGGCGCGTACGCCGGGCTCGCCGCCGTGATCGGCCTGGCGGTGCTCGTCGCTGCTCTACTTCGCCCAGGCCCGCGAGGTCAAGCGCCTGCGCGAGTGGGCGGGCCGCGCCCCCGAGCGCGCGGCCGAGATGGAGGAGCGCGTGTCGACGACCGCGCGTGCGCGCCAGCCGGCGCCGCCGGACGGCCTGGCCGTGCCCGCCACGACGCCGCCCGCACCAGCGCCCGCCGGCGGCGCGCCGGGCCAGCCGGTGGGTGTGCCCGGTCTCGGCGCGGCGCCGGTGACGGCAGCGAGGGTGGGCGGGCCGGCCACGGCGGCCGCGGCGGCAGCCTCCGCATCCGCGGGCGCGCGCCCGGGCGAGATCCCGGCGGCCGGCGCACCGACCAACGGCACGGGCTCCGACACCGCCGTGCCCGCGCCCACCGCGCCCGGCCAGCCGGCGCCGGCCACCGGCGCGCCCGGTCAGCCCGCCGCGACGCCGGGCCAGCCTGCCGCGCCCGCCGCCAAGCCCGGCCAGCAGCCGCCGCCAGCCGGCGCGCCCGGTCAGCCCGCGGCGACGCCGGGCCAGCCGGCCGCCAAGCCGGGGCAGCCCGTCGCCAAGCCGGGCAGCCTGCGGCGACGCCGGGCCAGCCCGCCGCGGCACCGGCCCAGCCCGCCGCCAAGCCGGGGCCGCCCGCCGTCCCCGGTCAGCCGGCCCCCCCGGCTTCGGCCCCCGCCACGCCCGCCGCGACACCGGGCCAGCCCGCCGCGCCCGCACCCGCCGCCGCGCCGGGCCGGCCGGGGGCGCCGGCGCCGTCCCCGCTCAGCCCGCGGCGCCCGGCGCCAAGCCGGCGGCGCCGGCGCCCGCGGCCGCCGCGGCGGCAGCATCGGCCGGTGCGCCGCCGGCTCCCGCGAGACCCGCTCCGGCGCAGGGCGGACAAGGATCCGCAGCCGGCCCGGGCAGCGGCGCACCCGCGCGCGCGGCGGCGGCCGCGGCGACCGGGCCCGCCTCGGCGTCGCCGCGGCCGGCCCCGCTGCGCGTGCCGGCCACCGCGGCCGGACGGACGCCTGCGGCGGCCGCGCGTGCCGGCGACGGCCGCGGCGGCGGCGAGTCGCGCGGCGCGCATGATCGCCGCCATCGCGGGCGGGGTCGTGCTCATCGGCATCGTGCTCGTCGTGCTCGCGACGCAGGTCTTCGACGGCGGCGGGGACGGCACGGCGCCGTCCACCCCGAACACGGTCGGCGAGCGCCCCGCCTCGAGCGCCGGCGAGGACGGCGGCACGGCGCCGGCGGGCGGCACCCGGGTGAACCGCGGCGACTTCACGGTCGCCGTCCTGAACGGCACGACGATCACCAACCTGGCCCGCGGCGCGGCGAACAAGATCGCGGATGCCGGCTACGTCGAAGGCCCGGTCACCAACGACACGACGAACCAGGCCCGCGACGCGACCGTCATCTACCACGCCGAGGGGGCACGTCCGGCTGCGCTGGACGTCGCGCGGCTCATCAAGGTGCGCTCGAGCGCCGTCCGGCCGCTGAACCCGAGCGACCCGACGGAGCAGGGCCTCGTGCTCCTGGCCGGCGAGGACGCCGACGTCATCGTGAGCGTCGGCCAGGACCAGGCGCAGTAGCGCCCGGCCGCATGATCCACCTCGCCCGGCACGGGCAGACGGCCTACAACCACGAGGGCAGGTTCCAGGGCCACCTGCCGGTCCCGCTCGACGAGACGGGCCGGCGCCAGGCGGCCGCGCTGGCCGACGTCGCCGCCGGCCACCGATGGGCCTCGCTGTGGAGCAGCACGCTCGACCGCGCGCGCGAGACGACGGCGGTGGTGGCGGAGCGGATCGGCCTCGAGCCCCGCTTCGACGCACGCTTCGCCGAGACCGACACCGGCGACTGGTCGGGCCGGTCGTTCGCCGACGTCCGGGCCGAGGACCCCGCGGCCTTCGCCGCCTTCCAGGCGACGGCCGCCGGCTTCGCGCTTCCCCGGCGGCGAGTCCTACGCCGAGCACCTCGCCCGCGTGACCGACGGCCTGCGCGCGATCCGCGCTGAGCCGGACGCGCTGCCCGCGCTGGTCGTCTGCCACGGCGGCTCGATCCGCCTCGCGCTCGTCGCCGAGCACGGCGACGAGGAGGCACGCGGGCGGCGAGATCCCCAACGCGCAGCTGGTGGCGCTGTGACGCGGCTCGCCACCGCCCTCTTCGCCGTGCTCGTCGTCGCGACGTTCGCCGCCTTCTTCGTGGCGCAGCGCCTCAAGAACTCGCCGACGCTCCTCCAGGAGTTCCGTGCGGATCCGGTGCTCTCGCCGAATCAGGACGGGCGCAAGGACCGCGCGCGGGTGCGCTTCCTGCTCAAGCGGGCCGACACCGTGACCATCGCCGTCGTCGACCGTGACGGCGACGAGGTGCGCGAGCTGCTCTCCACCGAGACCCCGGCCTACCGCGAGGTCCGCGCCACGTGGGACGGCCGCGACGACGACGGCGAGCGCGTGGCCGACGGCATCTACCGCTATCGCATCACGCTGCAGGAGCAGGGGCGCAGCCTGATCTTCCCGCGCGCCGTGCGCCTCGACACGCGCCCGCCGCGCCCGCGCGTGCTCTCCATCGGACCGATCGGGAGCCCGGTCCCGCGGCCGGAGCTGCTGCCGGTGCCGGGCGGTGGCGAGGCGACGATCCGCCTGTACGCGCCGGGCGGCCGCCTGAAGGTGTCGATCCACAAGCTCGCGCCCGGGCGGCCGCGCACCGTCGTCGAGCGGCTGCGGGTCTCCGACGGCGACGACGAAGGCCCGCTGGGACGGGCGCCTGGACGACGGCCGCGCCGCTTCGCCGGGCACGTACGTCGTCGGTGTCGAGACGCGCGACGTCGCGGGCAACATCGGCCGCTCGCCCGCGCTGAACGACGCCGGCGTGCCCGCTCCCGGCTACGGCGAGCGCCTCCCCGGCAAGGGCGGCATCACCGTCCGCTACCTCGGTGCCGCGCCGCCGGCCACGCCGACGCGGACCGGCGAGCCGGCGACCTTCGGCGTCGACGCGCGCGGCAAGCGCTTCCAGTGGCGCATCCGCCGTGTCGGCGCCGCGCGCGCGGCGCGGCGCAGCTCCCGCACGCGCGGCGGTCCGCTGCGCGTGCGTGCGCCGGGCACGACCTCGGGCGTCTTCCTGTTCGACGTGACCACCGCCGATCGGCGCACGACGGTGCCGTTCGCGGTCCAGGGCGAGCGTACCGCGCGACGTGCTCGTCGTGCTGCCCGTCATGACGTGGCAGGGCCGCAATCCCGTCGACGACGACGGCGACGGCGCGCCGAACCTGCTCGACCGGCGGCGTCGGGGTGCGCCTGGACCGCGTCTACGCGGGCCGCGGGCTGCCCACCGGGTTCGCCGAGCGCGAGGCGCCGCTGCTGGCCTGGCTGGCGCGCACGAAGCGACGCTTCGACGTGACGACCGACGTCGCCCTGGCCCGCAACCAGGGCCCGCGCCTGGAGGAGCACAGCGGCGTGCTGCTGCCGGGCGACACGCGCTGGCTGACCCGTGGCGTGCAGCAGCGGCTGCGGCGCTTCGTGCGCCGCGGCGGGCGCGTGGCCTCGCTCGGCATCGACTCGCTGCGCCGCCAGGTGCGCCTCACCCGCGGCGGGCGCCTGGTGGAGCCCACGCCCCCCGCGACCACCGACATCTTCGGCGCACGCCCCGGGCCGCTGCGGCGGGCCGCCGGTGTGACCCTGGTCAACGAGCTCGATGAGATCGGGCTGTTCGAGGGCACGAGCGGCGCGTTCGCCGGCTTCGGCTTGTTCGAGCCTGTCGAGGCGCTGCCGGCAGGGTCGCGCCTCGTTGCGAGCGCCGTGCCGGAGAACGCGCCCACGAGCGCCCGGCCCGTCATCGCCGCGACGCGCTCTGGCCGCGGGCTGGTCATCCGCTTCGGCCTGCCGGAGCTGACCCGCCGCCTCGGTGACGACGACGACGCGGCTCAGGCCCAGGCCCTCATGGCGCGCACGTGGACGCTCCTGTCCCGCTGATCGCCGTCGCGCTGCTGGCGGCCGCCGCGCTCGTGCTGCGCTCCGATCGCGCGCGCGCCTGGACGATGCTCGGCGCGCTCGTCCTCGCGCCCGCCATCCTCGTCGCCCACATCTGGGACACCGACCAGGTGCGGCCGCTGCGCGACGATCCCGCGCTCCTGGCGGGCGCCGTGGCGGCGGGCGTCGTCGTGCTGGCACTGCTCGCGCTGCTGTTCGCCCGCCGCCCGGGCGTGCTGCTCGTCGCAGCCATCGGCACGCTGCCGTTCCGCGTGCCGATCGCATCGGGCGGGTCGACCGCCAACCTGCTCGTCCCGCTCTACCTCGTCGTGGCGGCGGGCACGCTCGCCTTCGCCATCCCCCGCCTGCGGAGGTCGCCGGCGGTCGACACCGACCCCGGCGAAGAGCCCGCGGCGCGGCCTGGTCTCCTCGAGTGGGCGCTCGCCGCCTACCTCGCGCTCTACGCGGCGCAGGCGACGTACTCGGTCGACTTCGACCGCGCGCTGGAGAACGTCGTCTTCTTCTACGTTCCCTTCGCGCTGCTGTTCGTGCTCCTGCGCCGCCGCGGGTGGACCCCGCGCATCCTGCGCGTCTCGCTGGGGGTGCTCTTCGGCGTGGCGGTCGCGCTGGCCGCGGTCGGCTTCGTCGAGTACGCCACGCGCCACCTGTTCCTCAACCCGAAGGTCATCGCCTCCAACCAGCTCGAGGACTACTTCCGGGTCAACTCGATGTTCTTCGACCCCAACATCTACGGACGCTTCCTGGCCGTCACCATGCTGCTGGCGGCGGCGTGGCTGCTGTGGAGCGCGCGGCGCCGCGACGTCCTCGCCGCCGGGGCGCTGCTGCTCGTGCTGTGGGCCGCGCTCGTGCTGACCTTCTCGCAGTCGAGCTTCGCCGCGCTGCTGGCCGGCCTCGCCGTGCTGGGCGGGCTGCGCTGGCGCGTGCGTCGCGCGGTGGTCGCGGCGCTGGTCACGGTGGCCGCAGGCGCCGCCTTCGTGGCGCTGGCACCGGACACCATCCGGGTCGACCTCGGCAGCTCGGAGTCCGCCGACGCGGCGACCAGCGGGCGCTATGACCTGGTCAAGGGCGGCGTGGAGCTGTTCGCCGAGCGCCCGCTGCAGGGGTGGGGGTCGGGGGCCTTCGCGCGGCAGTACCGCCGCGCCGAGGACGTGTCGGCCGAGCGCGCGACGTCCGCCTCGCACACGATCCCGGTCACGATCGCGGCCGAGCAGGGCATCCCCGGTCTGCTGGCCTACCTCGCGCTGGTGGGGCTGGCGGTGGCGCGCCTCTTCGGCCGTGCCCGCGAGAGCCCGTGGCGCGCGGCGATCGCCGCGGCCTTCGCCGCGCTCGTCGTGCACTCGCTGCTGTACGCCGCGTTCCTGGAGGACCCGCTGACGTGGGCGCTGGCGGGCGTGGGCAGCGCGCTCGCGCTGCGGACCGCGCCGGCCAGGCGCGTCCGCGTGACCCCCTCGCCGCGGGCCACGGCGCGGGCGGCTCCCTCGCCTTCATGACGCGGCGCACGCTGGAGCCGGCGGTCGCCGGCGCCGCGGCGGTCGTGGCGCTGGTGGCGGCGCTGCTGGTGCCGACCTATCCGAACTACGACGCCTACTACCACCTGGTCTGGGGCCGCGAGCTGCTCGACGGCGTGCGGCCGAGCTTCGAGGCGTACCAGGCGCCGACCCAGCACCCCCTGTACCTGGCGGTGTGCGCTGCGCTGACGCCGATCGGCCAGGACGCGGACCGCGCGCTCGTGCTGCTGTGCGTGCTGTCGCTGGTCGCGCTGGCCTGGGCCGTGTTCCGCGTGGGCGACGCCGTCTTCGGCCTCTGGCCGGGGCTCGCGGCGGCCGCCTTCACCGCATCGAGCTTCGCCTTCCTGCTCTATGCCGCGCGCGCCTACGTCGACGTGCCGTTCCTGGCGCTGGTCCTCTGGGCCGCCGCGCTCGAGGCCCGACGGCCGCGCCGTGGGCGCAGCGTCATGGCGCTCCTGGCGGTGGCGGGGCTGCTGCGCCCCGAGGCGTGGGTGCTCGCCGGCGCGTACTGGCTGTGGTGCGGCCCCCGCCGCCTCGACCTGCTCGCGCTCGCCGCCGCCGCGCCCGTCGTGTGGGCGCTCGTCGACCTGGCCGTGACCGGGGACCCGCTGTTCTCGCTGCACGCCACGAGCGACCTGGCCGACGAGCTCGGGCGCGAGCGCGGCGTGGGCCGCGTGCCCGGCGCGTTCGTGACGTTCCTGGCCGACACGGCGCGCCCTCCGGTCGCGCTCGCCGGCCTGGCCGGGGGCGTGCTGGCCTGGCGGATGCGGGCCGGGCGCTCGCTGCACGTCGTCGTCGGCCTGCTCGGGGCGGGCGCCCTGACCTTCCTCATCACCGGGCTGGCCGGTCTGTCGATCCTGCCCCGCTACCTCACGGTGCCGGCGATCGGGCTGTGCCTGCTGGCCGGCTACGGGCTGCTCGGCTTCACGACGCTGCAGCGCGGCAGCCCGGCCCGCCTGACCTGGATGCGCGTGGCGGCCGTGCTCGGCGTGCTCGGGATCGCCTTCGCGGTGGCGCGCGCCCCCGTGGTCGAGCGCCTGGCCGACGAGCTGGCCTTCATCCGCGGCACGCACGACGACCTGGTCGCCATCCTCGCTGCGCCCGAGGTGCGGCGCGGCCTCGCCTGCGGGCCGCTGACGTTCCCCAACTACCGGCTCGTCCCCGACGCCCGCTGGATCCTCGACCTGCCGCGCGAGCGCGTCGGCGCGCGCAGCGCCCTGCGGCGCACGTCGGGCGTGGCCCTGTTCGTGATCGGCGAGAAGTCGCTGCGCCGCTACGGCTTCGCCGACGGCGCCAGCCCGTCGACGAACGCGCCCGACCCGGGCTTCGTGCCCGTCGCGCGGCGCGGGCGCTTCGTGGCCTACGCGGCGTGCCCGCCGGCGTAGGCGCGGTCAGGCCGTGGTCGCGTCCTGGCTGGCACGCCGGCCGAGGAGCAGGATCACGACCACGGCGCCGACGCTCATCAGCAGACCCACCACGACCATGCCCAGGCCGGCCCAGATCGCCCAGCCCAGCTTGACCCCGACGTCGGCGTCGACGTCGATGCCCCGGGCTGCATCGGCGTTCATCACGACCGCGGTCCAGCGACCGAACTCGGCATCCCAGGTGAGCGCTCTCGCTCCCGCGCCCTCGGCCTTGGCGACCCAGAAGCGCTGTTCGCCCGGAGGCCTCGGCGGCGCGCCGCCCGGGCGCCGGTCGAGCTCGGGGTCGTCGCCGTCGAAGTCGATCAGCTCGTCGTGGGCGACCTCACCGAGGTAGCGGTCGACCTCGTCGTCGGGCCCGATGCCGACGAACACCGGCCTCCGGCCCTCGACCTGGATCCGGACATCGCCGAGGACCGCGTCCGGGGCCCAGCCGACCTCGTCCACGCCGAGGTCGATGTCCTGCGTGGTGATCGCGTAGGTGGCACTGCGGAGCTGCTTGCGATCGGACGTGAAGTAGCCGTCGTCATCGCGCTCTGAGGCGTACGCGACGAGCACGGCGATGCCGCCCAGCAGGAGCGCCAGGCCGATCAGCCCGCCGATGCCGGCGAAGACCAGCCCGATCACGCGGCCCGCGGTCCAGTTGGATCGCGGCGGAGGTGCGCTCGCGGCCGTGGTCGAGGGCTGCTCGCCGCTCTCCGGCATCAGGCCAACCCTACGCCGTGCGCGGCATCATCCGTCAACCTGCGGCAGATGATGAGCAGCGACGACGCACGGCAGGCCCTCGAGCCGTTCGTGGGCGAGTGGAGCCTGTCGGCCACCTTCAAGGACATGCCGCCCGCCGATGGCGACGCCCGCGTCACGTTCGAGTGGCTGGCGGGAGAGCGGTTCCTCGTCGAGCGCTGGGAGGTCCCGGTTCCGCAGGCGCCCGACGGGATAGCGATCATCGGCGCCGATCCTCACAACGACGGCGACTTCCTGCAGCACTACTTCGACTCGCGTGGCGTCGCTCGCGTCTACAGGATGAGCGTCGCGGACGGCATCTGGAAGCTGTGGCGAGACGAGCCGGACTTCTCGCCACTCGACTTCGCGCAGCGCTACAGCGGCACCTTCGCGGATGACGCCAGGACGATCGCACGGCGCCTGGGAGATCTGCCACGACGGCAAGACGTGGGAGCACGACTTCGACCTCACCTACACCAGGACCTCCTAGCGCGACACCCGCGTGTCGATGCCCAGCTCGCGCAGGCGCTCCCACAGCGGATCGTTCTGGGAGCGGGCGGTCTGCTCGAGCGCCCAGGCGCGCAGCTCGAGGTCGGGACGCGCCCGCGCGCCGGCGTGCTCGCGCAGCGCGACGGCGTAGGCCTCGGGTCCCTCGGCGAAGGTCACGGCCCGGCCCCAGGTGCGCGCCCCGGCCAGCGGCGGCGCGACGGTGCGCCGGCCCAGGCGCGCGTACTTGAGGATGCGGTACGGCAGGCCGGCGTCGTTGAAGGGCTCGCGCTTGAACGCAACGACGCCGACGTCCGCGGCCAGGATCAGCCGCGCGGCCTCCTCGTCGTCGCGGTGGCCCAGCCACACGAGGCTCGGGTGGGCGCGGCACGCGGCGTAGTCGGGGTCGGCCGCGCACTCGTCGTCGTGCCAGGCGCCGATGAGCAGCAGCACGAGCGCATCGCCCAGCTCGTCGGCCACCGCCCGCAGCAGCGCCCAGTCGGTGCGCCAGCCCAGGTGCCCGAGCGAGACCGCGACGACCGTGCCGCCCGGGGGCGCCGGGTCGGGCGCCGGGAAGCGATCGGCGGCGAGCGGTACGAGCGTCGCCTCGCGGCCGGCCTCGCGCTCGAGCTCGGCCAGGCGGTCGGAGGCGACGAAGGTCAGCGCAGCGCGCGAGGCCGCCTGCTCGTGCAGCTCGGTCAGGCGCCGGCGCAGCGGCTCGCCGGCGTCGTAGGCGTGCTCGTAGCGGTCCCAGCGCCCGTACCACAGCTCGCAGCCCTCGCCGGCCTGCGCCACGAGCGCGCGCGCCAGGGGGTACTGCAGCGGGTGGAACATCACGACCGCCCGCGGCGTGCCACGCGTGCGGCCGAGCGCCCGCGCCAGCCGCCGCGCTGCGCGGGCGGCCACCGCGTCGGCCAGCGCCCCGGGCAGACGGCCGTAGACGCCGTAGGGCATGCGCGGCGGGTCGACCGCGACGACCCCCAGCGCGCGCAGCAGGTCGTCGGCCTGGTCGCGCAGGATGAACCGCTCGAGCGGGCGCGGGAGCAGCAGGACGCACAGCGGCGTGTCCGCGGGGGCGGTCGGCGGGCCCACGGCGGGGGAGCGTAGCCTCCGGCCGATGGCCGCGACCCCCGAGGACCAGGCGACCCCGTTCGCCAACCACCAGTACGAGTTCTACCTGCGCGGCATGGCCGGCGAGCGGCCGGGCCATCCCGTCGGCTGGGCGGATCTCGAGGAGGCCGCGCGCAAGGCGCTCGCGCCCGAGCCACGCGGCTACCTGTTCGGCGGCGCCGGCACCGAGGACACGATGCGGGCGAACCTCGACGCGTTCCGCCGGCGGCGCATCGTGCCGCGGATGCTGCGCGACGTCGCCCAGCGCGACCTGTCGACCAGCGTGCTGGGGACCGCCATGCCGGCCCCGGTGATGGTCGCGCCCGTCGGCGTGCAGTCGATCGTCCACCCCGACGGCGAGCTGGCGACCGCTCGCGCGGCCGCGGCGCTCGGCGTGCCCTACGTGGCGAGCACGGCATCGTCGTTCTCGCTGGAGGAGATCGCCGGGGCGGCGGGCGACGCGCCCCGCTGGTTTCAGCTCTACTGGCCGCGTGGCGAAGAGCTTGCGGCGAGCCTCGTGGCGCGTGCCGAGCTCGCCGGCTACGCGGCCATCGTGGTGACGCTCGACACGTGGCTCCTGGGCTGGCGCCCCCGCGACCTGCAGCTCGCCTACCTGCCGTTCCTGCAGGGCATCGGCATCGCCAACTACCTGGCCGACCCCGTCTTCCGCGCCGCCCTGCCCGCAGCGCCCGAGGACGACCCGCAGGCGGCGGTGGGCCACTTCGTCGGCGTCTTCTCGAACCCCGAGGTCACGTGGGAGGACCTGGCCTTCCTGCGCTCGACCACCCGCCTGCCGATCCTTCTCAAGGGGATCCTGCATCCCGCTGATGCCCGCAAGGCGCGCGAGCACGGCATGGACGGCGTGATCGTGTCCAACCACGGCGGGCGCCAGGTCGACGGGGCCATCGCCGCGCTCGACGCGCTCCCGGGAGTCGTGGAGGCGGTCGGCGCCGACCTGCCGGTGCTCCTGGACAGCGGCGTGCGCTCCGGCTCGGACGCGCTGAAGGCGCTCGCGCTCGGCGCCCGTGCCGTGCTGCTCGGCCGGCCCGTCATGTGGGGCCTGGCGCTCGACGGCGAGGAGGGCGCCGCGCGCGTGCTGCGCGCGTTCCTGGCCGAGCTCGACCTGGCGCTGGCGCTGACCGGGCACGCCTCGCTCGCCGAGCTCGGCCCGGAGGCGCTGGCCTGACGCCCCCGGTAGACGAACACGTTCCGCCGCCTCGAAGGGTGAGGAACCTCCCCAAGCGATCGTACCCCGCTGCGGCCGCTTCCCCTCGATGACCCGTCAAAGGCCCGGCGACCGCTGAGGCACCGGGCGGCGCGCCACAGCGCCCACGGCCGGATGCGCCGATACCGTCCGGCGGCGTGTTCGGGCTCCTCAAGCGCCTGGCGGCGTCCGGTGCCGCCTACCAGGCGTCGAGCCTCGTGGCCGGGCTGCTCGCCCTCTTCACGCTCCCGCTCTACACGCGCTCGCTGACCCGTGCGGAGCTGGGCTACGCGGAGACGCTGCTGACGGCGATCATCCTCGCCTCGATCCTGCTGCGCCTGGGGATCGGCGAGGCGCTCGTGCGCTTCTGGTTCGACGACGACGACCCGGTGCGCCGCACGCGGCTGGCGCGCAGCGTCACCGGTGTCGTGCTCGGCCTCTCGACGCTCGCCGCGTTGGTGGCGCTCGCCCTCGCCGGGCCGCTGTCCGAGCTGCTGCTCGACACCCGCGACGCGACGCTGCTGTCCTACGGCGTCCTGGGGCTGTGGGCCTTCACGAACCTCGAGGTGGCCTACGCGCTGCTGCGCGTCCAGGAGCGCCGGCGCACCTACCTCGCGGCGTCGCTGGCCAACGTGCTGCTGACGGTCGCGCTCACGGTCACGCTCGTGGTCGTCCTCGACGAGGGCGCGCGCGGCTACGTGCTGGGCAACTACGCGGCGTCCACGGCGGTGCTCGCCGGCCTGTGGGCCGGGCCGCTGCGCACACTGACCGGGTTGCCGGGCCCGCCGCGCTGCGCGCCCTCGCGGGCGGTGCGCTGCTGCGCTTCGGCGCCCCGACGGTCCCCGCCGACGCCACCGTCTTCGCGCTCAACGTCGTCGATCGCGCCTACCTGCTGCGCGTCGAGAGCCCGGCCGCGGCCGGCGTGTACGCCGTCTCCGTCAAGCTGGCCACGATCGTCATCATCGCGGTGCGCGGCTTCCAGGCCGCGTGGCCGCCGCTGGCCTACTCGGTGACCGACGAGGCGCAGGCCAGGCGCCTCTACGCGACGGTGACCACCTACTACGTGCTGGTCACGGGGCTCGTCGTCGCCGGCCTCACGCTGCTCGGCCGCTGGATCGTCGACCTGCTGGCGGCCGACGCGTTCGCCGACGCCTACGAGGCGCTGCCCTGGGTCGGGCTCGGCTGGGCCCTCTACGGCCTCTTTCTGGTCTTCGTCACCATCGCCGGCCGCGCCCGCGTCACCACGCGCACGTTCCCGGCGGCGGCGGCCGGCCTCGTGGTCAACGTCGTGGCGCTCGTCGTGCTCGTCGAGCCGCTGGGCATCGCGGGCGCGGGGATCGCCCTGTGCGCCGCGCACCTGGCGATGCTGCTCGTCGCCCACCTGCTCACCCGGCGCCTGTTCGCGGTGCCGTTCGAGCGCGGCCGGCTCGCCCTGCTGGTCGCCGTGATCGCCGGCGTGGCCGTCGCCGGCGAGCTGCTGCTGCCCGACTCGGGGGCACTCGGACTGGGGCTGCGGACGCTGGCGCTCGCCGCGATCCCGCTGCTGCTGCTCGCCGCCGGCTTCCTGGCGCCGGAGGAGGCCCGCCGCCTGCGCGAGCTGGCCCGCGCGCGCCCCTACAGCCGCCGGCCGCGGTTGTAGTCCGCCGCCGCCTCGCGCAGCCCCTCGCCACGATCCGGGCGCAGCGTCGCCGATCACGTGGCGCCAGTAGCGCCGCGGGCTGTGGCCGGGCAGCACGAGCGCGGCGAGCGGCGCGCAGCGCGTACGTCCAGGCCGTCAGCCAGCGCACCGCCGCCGCCGCGCCGGGCGAGTGGTGCTTGTGCATGTAGCGGTCGCGGTTGCGCGAGAGCTCGACGATCCGCCGCGCGGGCACCGGTCCGGTCGAGAGCTGCTCGTGGTGGACGGCCACCGCGGCGGGGACGTACAGCGTCGCCCAGCCGGCGTCGCGCAGGCGCCGGCAGAAGTCGACCTCGTCGGAGTAGACGAAGAACTGCGGGTCGAACCAGCCGATCGTCGCGCGCCGCCTCGACGCGCACCATGCAGCGCCGCCGACTGCGCCCAGTCGACCTCGCGCGTGTGCTCGCCGCGGCTCTGCACGAGCAGTCGCGCGGCCCAGCAGCAGCGCCCCCGCCAGCGCGGCGCCCGGCGTCGGGAAGCGCCACGCCGAGGGCTGCGAGCTGCCGTCGGGGCGCAGCAGCGCCGCACCCGCCGCGCCGGCGCGCTCGTGCTCGAGCAGCGCCGCGCGCAGCGCCTCGGTCGCGCCCGGCTGCAGCTCGGAGTCCTCGTTGAGCAGCAGGGCGAAGCGCCCGCGCGAGCGCTGCAGCAGCGCGCTGTCGTTCTCGCCCTTGCCCCGCCTGCGCTCCAGCGCGATGAGCTCCGTCGTCACCGGATGCGCCCGCGCTGCGCCCGCCGACCCGTCGCCTGAGGCGTTGTCGAGCACGAGCACCTCGGTCTCGTAGGGCAGCTGGTCGCGCTCGGCCGCGATCGCGTCCAGGCAGCGCACGAGCAGCTCGCGCTGCCGGGTGTTGACCACGCAGAAGGAGACCTCGACGCCCACGCCGCTCGTATTGTCCCGGCCGATGCGCGTCGACGTCGTCGACCCTCCGGCGTTCACGCGGCCCTACGACCATGCGCTGTGCACCGCGCTGGCCCGCGCCGGCGCCGACGTGCGCCTGGTGACCAGCCCGTTCGCCTACGGCGACGTGCCCGCACCAGCGGGCTACGCGCTGGACGAGCGCTTCTACCGGCTCGCGGCGCGACTGCCCGCCGGCCGGCCGCGACGCGTGGCCCGCGCGGCCGGGCACGTGCCGGGACATGCTGCGCTACGCGCGCGCAGCGCGCCGGGCGGACGTCGTCCACCTGCAGTGGCTCACCGTCCCCGAGGTCGACGCCGCGCTGC
The DNA here is from genome assembly GCA_963840185.1 of uncultured Actinomycetes bacterium. Classification (GTDB taxonomy): domain Bacteria; phylum Actinomycetota; class Thermoleophilia; order Solirubrobacterales; family Solirubrobacteraceae; genus JAOPZW01. The sequence goes on from CAWIXY010000008.1 coordinate 355,693, forward strand.
TGCCGCGCGGGCGTCCCCTCGTGCTCACCGCCCACGACGTGCTGCCCCGCGAGCCACGCCGCGGGCAGCGCGCGGCGCTGGCGCGCCTGTACCGGCGCGTCGATGCGGTCGTCGTCCACACCGACGCCGGCCGGCGGCGGCTCGTGGCCGAGCTCGGCCTGCCCGCCGAGCGCGTGCACGTGATCCCGCACGGCGCGTTCACGCACCTGCGCGAGCTGCCGCAGGAGCGCGCGCTCGCGCCCGAGCTCGCCGCGGTGCAGGGGCCGGTCGTGCTCTTCCTCGGGCTGCTGCGTCCCTACAAGGGGATCGACGTGCTGCTGCGCGCCTGGCACGGGATGGACGGCGCCGAGCTGTGGGTGGTCGGGATGCCCAGGATGGACACCGCGCCGCTGCGCGCAGCCGCGGGCCCGGGCGTGCGCTTCGTCGAGCGCTTCGTGGCCGACGCGGAGCTGCCGGCGCTGCTGCGCCGAGCCGACCTCGTCGTGCTGCCCTACCACGAGGTCGAGCAGTCGGGTGTCGCCTTCAGCGCGCTGGCCTTCGGCCGCCCGCTGCTGCTCAGCGCCGTCGGCGGCTTCCCCGAGCTCGCCGCGGCCGGCGCGGCCCAGCTCGTGCCGCCCGGCGACCCCGGCGCGCTGCACGACGCGCTGCGCGCGCTGCTGGCCGACCCGGCCGCCCGCGAGCGGCTGGCCGCGGGGCGCGCGCGGCGGCCGCCGAGCGCTTCGGCTGGGACGCGATCGCCCGCAGGCATCTCGAGCTGTACCGCGCGCTGGCCGCGGAGGCGGCATGAGGCCGGTCGCGGCCGCCCTGTGGGGCTCGGTCGCGCTGCTCGCCTACGCGCAGGCCGGCTACCCGCTGCTGCTGGCCGTCCTCGCCCGCCTGCGCGAGTCGCCCGACGCGCGGGGTCCGCTGCCGGAGGCGCCGGCCGCCGCCGAGCCGCGCGTGTCGCTCATCGTCGCGGCCCACCGCGAGGCGGAGGTGATCGCGGGACGCGTCGCCAATGCGCGCGCGCTCGACTGGCCCGCCGACCGCCTCGAGGTCATCGTGGCCTGCGACGGCTCGCCGGACGCGACGGCGCAGCGCGCCCGCGAGGCGGGCGCCGACCTCGTGCTGGAGCTGCCGTGGGGCGGCAAGGTCCGGGCGCAGGACGCGGCCGTCGAGCGCGCCGGCGGCGAGCTGCTGGCCTTCTCGGACGCCAACGCGCGCTGGGAGCCGGGCGCGCTGCGGGCGCTGGCGGCGCGCTTCGCCGACGAGCGCGTGGGCTACGCCTGCGGGCGCGTGCGCTTCGTCGGCGACGACGGCACGAACCAGGAGGGCCTCTACTGGCGCTACGAGATGGCGATCCGCGGCCTCGAGTCGCGCCTGCACTCGGTCACCGCGGGCAACGGCGCCATCTACGCCGTGCGCCCGCAGGCCTACGTCCGCGTGGACCCCGTGATGGGCCACGACCTGTCGCTGCCCTTCACGCTCGTCAAGCGCGGCTGGCGGGCGGTGTACGTGCCCGGGGCCAGGGCGACCGAGAAGATGGTGCCCACCATCGAGGGCGAGTTCGCCCGCAAGCGGCGGATGATGAGCCACGCCTGGCCGATCGTCCTGCGCGGCGGGCTGCTGTCCCCGCGCGGCTACCCGCCGCTCTACGCGCTCATGATCGCCTCCCACCGGCTGCTGCGCTACGCCTCCCCGGGCCTGCACCTCGTGGCCCTGGCCGCCGCGGCCGCGGCCGCGCCGCGCAGCCGCTCCGCGCGCGCCGCGCTGGGCGCGCAGCTCGCCGTGCTGGCCGCCGCCGCCGCGGGCGGGCGCCTCCGTGCCCGGCCGCTGCTGGTGGCGCGCTACTACGTGCTGACCACGGCGTCGATCGCGGCCGGCCTGTGGGACCACCTGCGCCACGGCACGCCGGCGGGCTGGTCGCCGCCGGAGGGCACGCGCTGATGCGCAGGCTCTTCGACATCGTGGTCGCCGGCACCGCGCTGGCCGTCTGCTCGCCCTTCCTGCTCGTGGCGATGGCGGCCATCCGGCTCGAGTCGCCGGGCAGCCCGATCTACCGCCAGCGGCGCGTCGGCCTGGACGGCCGGCCCTTCGACGTGCTCAAGCTGCGCACGATGGTCAGCGGCGCCGAGCACCTCGGCGCCGGGCTGGCCGTGTCGGAGGGCGACGCGCGCATCACGCGCGTCGGGCGCGTGCTGCGCCGCACGTCGCTGGACGAGATGCCCAACCTCGTCAACGTGCTGCGCGGCGAGATGGCGATCATCGGCCCCCGCCCGACGGTGCCGGTGCAGGTCGACCGCTACACCGAGCGCCAGCTCGGCCGCCTGGCGGTCAAGCCGGGGATCACCGGCTGGGCGCAGGTCAACGGCCGGACCGAGCTGCCCTGGGACGAGCGCATCGAGCTCGACCTCTGGTACCTCGAGCACCGCTCCTGGCGGCTGGACCTGCTGATCCTGTGGCGTACGGCGCGCATGGTGCTCGGCGGCGAGGGCCTGTACCGCGGCGAGGCGCCCGCCTGGCGAGACCCGCCGGCCGGCCCGCACGCCTAGCGGAGGCGGCCTACGGGACGAACTCGGGCGCCTTGTCCGTGTAGGCCGTGCGGAAGGTGCGCATGGCGTCCACGGCCGCGTCGTTCAGGCGCGGGCAGGTCAGCGACCGCGTCCAGGCGACCGCGGCGACGGCCGGGGTCATGCGGGTGTTGTTCTGCAGCACGAGCGTGTGGTAGCCGGCCGATCCCTCGAGCTCCTCCTGGGCAAGCGACCTGAGCCGGTTGATCGTGGCCTGCGGCGTTCCGGGCTTGTACTCGAACAGGATCCGCCCGTGCTCGAGCGCGTGGACCAGGTTCTCCTTGTTGGGCTCGTTGCCCGGCGCGTAGATGCCGTCCTGGGCGGCGAGCGGGTTGTGCGGGCCCGAGGTGGGCGGGTTGGTGCGGTAGTTCGTCACCGGATCGTTCGTGTGGTCGCGGCCCTCGGAGGGGAACTGCCTGAACGTGCAGCCGGCGGCCTGCGCCTGCTCGCGGACGGCGCTTGCGTCGGCGGCGGTGCTCTCGCCATCGTCGCCGCCGCCCAGCACGAGCAGCGCCACGACGGCGATCACCGCGATGACGGCCAGCGCCCCGCCGCCGACCTGAAACGCGCGCTTGCGCGAAGCGGCGCGCTGGGCGGCCTGCTCCTGCTCCTCGCGCTCGCGGCGGCGGCGCTCTTTCTCCTCGGCTCGGGATGACATGCGCGAGTGAGCTTAGAAAGCCTGGTCAGGCGACGCGTCGCCGGCGCCCCGTGGGCGGGCGGGTCGAGCTCTCCGCGCGGCGCGGGAGCCAGCACTCGTCCAGGAAGGCGGCGATCTCGCCGGTGAGGCGCTCGGGCTCCAGGCGCAGCTCGAGGATCGAGTCCGCGCGCAGCAGGCGGGCGTCGCGCAGCTCGTCCAGGAGCGCGTCGGCGTCGGAGAACGGGTGCACCGGGTCGCGGTCGTGCCCGATGATGAGCGAAGGCGCCTCGATCAGCCGCCTGCGGTCCTTCGGCGGTGCGGTGCGCCCGAAGAACAGCCCCTGCAGGACGGCGGAGCTCGGGCCCGGGTCCTGCCGCACGGTGTCGAGTGCGAGGTCGACGAGCGCCGGCCCGTCGGACGTGGGCACGCGGCGGGCGACGGCCGCGACGACGCGCATGACCGGGGCGCCGAAGGTCAGCGCCACCAGCAGCGGCGTGAACACCAGCGCGCAGGCCAGCAGCGCGTTGTCGAGCACCGGCATCTCGACGACCAGGCCGCGCACGCGGTCGGGGGCGGAGTCGGCGACCTCGAGCGCCGCGTTGGCTCCCAGCGACGTCCCGCCGATGACCGCCTCCTCGATCTCGAGGTGGTCCAGCAGCGCGACGATCTGCTCGCCGAAGAGCGGCATCGAGTACTGCGTCATGTCGCGCGGGCGGTCCGACCGCCCGTGGCCGAGGGTGTCGAGCGTGAGGACGCGGTTGCCGCGCGCGGCCAGCTCGAGCGCCAGGGCGCGATGCATCTTCTGGGACAGGAGCAGGCCATGGACGAAGACGCACGTCCGCGGGCCCTCGCCGAAGCTCGTGTAGGCGAGCCGGTGCCCCTGATGCTTCAGAAACGGCATCGCGCGAGAATATCCGGGTGCATGGACGCGCGCCGAGGGTGCTGCTTGCCCTCCTGCTGTGCCTGGCCCTCGCCCTGGGGGGTCTGTGGCTCGGCGTCCGGCTGGCGACGCCGGGCGAGTACGACACCCCGCTCGGCCGCGTGTCCGTGGGCGTGTCGATCGCCAGGCACGGCGAGGTGACGGCCTACGTGCCGCTCGCCGACTGGGGTGTGCGCACGCGGCCGTTCGCGGCGCCGGTCGACATCCGGGTCGAGCCGCGCACGCTCGAGCGCGACGCAGCGCTGCGCGCCGCGCGCGGCGACCGCCAGCTCCTGGGCGCCGCCGAGGAGGACCTGCGCGACGCCGTCATCAGCGCCGTCCTGCGCTCCGTGCGCTTCGGGCTGGGGGGCGCGGCCGCGGCCGCCCTGCTGCTGGGCCTCGTGCTCCTGGCCGGTCGCGTGCGCCGGCGCGAGCTGCTCGTCGGCGCGCCCGTGCTCGTGCTCGCGCTGGCGGCGCTGGCCTGCCTCGCCGTCTTCCTGCGCGCGGCCGCCACCTTCGACGAGCGCGCCCTGGAGCGGCCGACGTACTTCGCCCGCGGCGCCGAGCTCGTCCAGCTCGTGGACGCCGCCGAGAACGCCCGCCAGGCGGGCGAGGGCTACGCGGACAAGGTCGAGGGCGCCGTGCGCAGCTTCGCGACGCTCCTGTCCGACCCGACGTCGGGGCGCGTGGACGAGGGCCGGCGGGCGATCCTCGGCTCCGACCTGCACGACAACGGCTTCGCGCTGGCCTCGCTGGAGCCCTACGCCGAGGGCAAGCCGGTGTTCTTCGTCGGCGACTTCGGCGCGTCGGGCAGCCTCGCCGAGGCGCAGCTGCTGGTCCCCGGCATCGCGCGCCTGGGCTCGCGCGTCGTGGCCGTCTCGGGCAACCACGACTCGGCGCGCTTCATGCGCGCGCTGGCCCGTCGTGGCGTGACGGTGCTCGAGCGCGACGGCGTCCTGCGGCCCGACGGCCGACACGGCCCGGCGACGATCGAGGTCGACGGGCTCGTCGTGGCGGGCTTCGACGACCCGCTGGAGTGGCGCGGGCGGCGGGCGGACGACCCGCGGCGGATCTACAGCTTCGCCGAGATGTTCGATCCGCGGGCCGCCGAGGACCGCGCGCGCAGGGAGCTCGTGGCCTGGTTCGACGGCCTGCCGCGCCGCCCCGACGTCGTGCTGCTGCACCAGAACGGCCTGGCGCTGTACCTGGCCCGGCGGCTGCAGGAGCGCGGCGACGACCAGGCCCTGACGATCCTCACCGGCCACGACCACCGCCAGCACGTCGACCGCTACGGCCCGCACGTCGTGGTGGACGCGGGCACGCTGGGCGCGGGCGGGATCGCCGGCGTCGGGCAGGACTCGGTCGGGCTGGCCGACCTGCACTTCTCGCCGCGGGAACCCGGCCTGCAGGCCGTCGACCTCCTGTCGGTCGAGCCGGTGTCGGGCAACGGCCTGGCCCGCAGGGTCGTCAACCGCGAGTGCGACACCCGCGACGGCCGCTGCCGCCTGAGCGCGCCGCGCTTCTACGGCTCCACCGGGCCCGAGCCGCCGCGATGAGCGCCGTCAGCTGGCGGGCCGCGCCTCACAGACGCAACATGAGGGCCCGCGCCATGGCCAAGCAGCCCCGCATCCTCGTCGGCCAGGTCGCCGCCGATCACCGGCGGCGCGCGCGGCATCGGCCGCGAGACCGCCCGGGCGTTCGCTGCGCGAGGGCATGAAGGTCGCGATCGGCGACCTCGACCTCGAGCTCGCGCGCACGACCGCCGACCGAGCTCGGCGCCGGCAACGTCGCCGCTTCGAGCTGGACGTCACCGACCGCGACTCGTTCGAGCGCTTCGTCGACGAGGCCGAGCAGCAGCTCGGGCCCGTCGACGTGCTCGTCAACAACGCGGGGATCATGCCCCTCGGGCCGCTTCCTCGACGAGGACGACGCGACCGCCCAGCGCCAGATCGACATCAACGTGCACGGCGTCATCTGGGGGATGAAGGTCGTGCTGCCGCGGATGATCGCCGCGCAACCGCGGCCACGTCGTCAACATCTCCTCGCAGGCCGGGCAGCTACGGCGTCCCCGGCGGCGCGACCTACTGCGGCGACCAAGCACGTCGTCATCGGCCTCACCGAGGCGGTCCGCGGCGAGCTGCGCCACGAGGACGCCGACGTCGAGGTCTCGCTACGTCATGCCCGACGCGTCAACACCGAGCTGGGCGCCGGCCTCAGTCGAGGCCCGCGGCTTCAAGAACGCTCGAGCCCGACGGAGGTCGCCGACGCGATCGTCGAGGCGCTCAAGCACCCGCGCTTCGACGTCTTCGTGCCCGCGCTCGATCGGGCCGATCAACCAGCGTCATGAGCGTCCTGCCCGCGCGCGCGGCCGCGAGGGCATCGCCCGCGCGCTGAAGGCCGACCAGGTCCTCGCCGAGGCCGACCCGAACGCGCGGCGCGGCTACGAGCTGCGCGCCGCGCACTCCGAGCCGGGCCTCGAGCCCGGCGACGAGCCGAAGCAGCTCACCGAGAGTACGTAGGCCGACGCCAGCCACTCGGCGATCCGCCGCCCGATCTGCTCGCCCGCGTCCTCCTGCAGGAAGTGCGAGGCGTCGGCGATCACCTCGGGCTCCGGGCGGCCGAGCGCCTCGGCGAAGCGCCGGCCGGTCGTCGAGCGGGATGATCGGGTCGGAGTCGGCCCACAGCATCAGCATCGGCCGCTCGTCGTCGCGCAGCGCGTCGAGCACCCGCTGGCCCGCCGCGGCGCCCGGGCGCGTCGGGCGTCGTCGGGAGCATCAGCGGGAAGGCGCGCGCGCCGGCCTTCGACGCCGGCGTTGGGGAACGGCGCGTCGTAGGCGGCGATCGACCTCGTCGGCGCAGGTCGCGTCGCGCACGCGCCGTCGACGAGGAAGCCGATCGGCAGGTCCTCGGTGCGCTCGACGAAGTCGCGGAACGCGATCCACGCGTCGCTCATCCTCTGGTGGCCGGTGAAGAGGCCGGTGTCGAGGATGACGATGCCGGTCGACGCGGTCGGGCTGCTCGACGGCGACGCGCAGCCCGATCGGCCCGCCCCAGTCGTGGACGACGAACGTCGCGTCGCGCAGGTCGAGCGTCGTCGAACAGCGACGCGCACGCAGCTCGGTGTGGCGGTCGTAGGAGTACCAGCCGAGGTCGGCCGGCTTGTCCGAGCGCCCGAAGCCCGGCAGGTCGGGCGCGATGCAGCGGAAGCCGGCGTCGCGCACGGGCGGGATGACCTTGCGCCAGAGGAACGACCACGTCGGCTCGCCGTGCCAGAAGACGACCGGCGGCCCGTCGCCCTCGTCGACGTGGGCGACGCGCAGGCCGTCGACCTCGCGGAAGTGCGGCTCGAACGGGAAGTCCGGCAGGCCCTCGAGTCAGCTCGTCGGGCGTACGGATGGCGTCGGTCATGCCGTGGCATTCTCCATGCATGGCGACCGACGCACGAAGGCAGACCCCCAGCTCTGCATCGACACCATCCGCACGCTGTCGATGGACGCGGTGCAGAAGGCCAACAGCGGCCACCCCGGCATGCCGATGGCGATGGCCCCCGCCGCCTACCTGCTCTTCGCGCGAGGTCATGAAGCACAACCCGCGCGACCCGCACTGGCCCGACCGCGACCGCTTCGTCCTCTCCGCCGGCCACGGCTCGATGCTGCTCTACAGCGGCGCTGCACCTCTCCGGCTACGACCTGTCGCTCGACGAGCTCAAGAGCTTCCGCCAGTGGGGCTCGCTGACGCCCGGCCACCCCGAGCGCGACCGCGTGCACGTCACGCCCGGCGTCGAGGTCACCACCGGCCCGCTCGGCCAGGGCTTCGCCAACGGCGTCGGCATGGCGATGGCCGAGCACTTCCTGCGCGAGCGCTACGGCGCCGAGGTCCAGGACCACCACGTCTTCGCGATCGTCTCCGACGGCGACCTGATGGAGGGCATCGCCTCCGAGGCCGCGTCGCTGGCCGGCCACCTCGGGCTCGGCCGCCTCGTCTACCTCTACGACGACAACGACATCTCGCTCGACGGCCCGACCGTCGCTGAGCTTCACCGCCGAGGACGTCACCAAGCGCTTCGAGGCCTACGGCTGGCACGTCGCTCGCGGTCGACGACGCCAACGACCTCGACGCGCTCGCGGCGCGCGATCGACGCCGGCCAGGCCGAGCGAGGACCGCCCGACGCTCATCCGCGTGAAGTCGATCATCGGCTACCCGTCGCCCAACAAGCAGGGCACCAGCAAGGCCCACGGCGCGCCGCTCGGCGAGGACGAGGTGCGCGCGACCAAGGAGGCGCTGGGCTGGGATCCCGACAAGCACGTTCCTCGTCCCCGACGGCGTCTACGAGCACGTTCGGCCGGCCGAGCGCGGCGCGGCGCGCTGCAGGCCGAGTGGCAGCAGCGCTTCGACGCCTGGCGCGAGCGGCGATCGCCGACCGCGCGCGCCGAGTGGGACGCCGCCTGGGCGGGCCGGCCGCTGCCCGGCCTCGCCGACGCGCTGCGCGACATCGACTGGCGGCAAGGACAAGCTCGCCACGCGCGCGGCCGGCCAGAAGGTCATGGCGGCCTTCGCGGACCTCGTGCCGACGATGGTCGGCGGCGCCGCCGACCTCTCGGAGTCGACCAAGACCGAGTTCCCGGGCGACGACGAGCGCTACACGCGCGAGACGCGCCGGGCGCAACGTCTTCTTCGGCGTGCGCGAGCACGGCATGGGCGGCGCCGTCAACGGCATGGCCGCCCACGGCGGCATCGTGCGCCCGTACGGCTCGACGTTCCTGCAGTTCGCCGACTACATGCGCGGCTCGATCCGGCTGTCGCGCGCTGACCGGGCCTCGACGTCGCGTGGGTCTACACCCACGACTCGGTCGCGCTCGGCGAGGACGGCCCGACCCACCAGCCGGTCGAGCACCTCGCCGCGCTGCGCGCGATCCCGGGCCTGACGTGTCCTGCGGCCCGGCGACGCGCAGCGAGACCGCCGCGGCCTGGCGCGTGATCCTCGAGGACCTCGACGGCGCCGGCCGTGCTCGTCCTGTCGCGCCAGGACCTGCCCGTGCTGGACGGCGCGTCGACCGGGACGGCGTCGCCCGCGGCGCCTACGTGCTGCGCGACGGCCGACGACGCGCAGGCCGTGATCGTCGGCACCGGCTCGCGAGGTCTGACCACGGCGGTGGCCGCCGCCGACCTGCTGGCCGCCGACGGCATCGCCGCGCGCGTCGTCTCGATGCCGAGCTGGGAGCTGTTCGCCGCCGCAGGACGAGGCCTACCGCGAGGAGGTCCTGCCGCGCCGGCCTGCCGAAGGTCTCGCGTCGAGGCCGGCATCTCGCATGGGCTGGGCGCGCTGGGTCGACGCGCTCGGTGTCGATCGAGCGCTTCGGCGCCTCGCGCGCCGGGCGCCGAGGTGCTCGAGAAGCTCGGCATCACGCCGCAGGCGACGGCCGACGCGGTCCGCGAGCTGCTCGCCGCGGTGCAGACCGCCTAGCCGAGCAGCTGTGCCGCGTCGGGCGCCACCGTCACGTGGATGGCGGCCGGCTCGCGCACCCAGGCGATCAGGTTCAGGGCGGTGAGGCGGTCGAGCATGAACTGGAAGGCCATCGCCTGGCGCCGGCTCGCGTAGTCGCGCGCGACGTCGAAGGCCCAGCCGGTGGTGTGCAGCGAGAAGCCGCGCGTGGCCTCCGCGTTGCGGCGCACGAGGGCGCGCTGGTAGCGCTCGTCGCGGACGGTGCTGGTGACCGTCAGCGCGCCGCCGCCGCGGCTGATCTCGCGCACGCCCGCGCCGATCGTCAGCAGCGTCGAGAGCGCCGCCGGGCGCAGCGCCCGGTACAGGCGCGGCGACTGGCGCAGGCGCCGTGCGAGCTCGCCCATCCGCGGGTCGATGCGCAGGCCGTGGGCGCGCAGCTGGGCGGCGCGCAGCGCGCCGAGCTCGCCCGCCTCGCGCGCGCGGCCCACGGCGAAGGGGTCGCCGAAGCGCTCGGCGCCGTCGGGAGGGTGCAGCACCTCCTCGGCGGAGTTCTTGTGGGAGTGCAGGGCCTCGAGGCGCTCCAGCTCACCGGGGTCGGAGCGGTGCAGGCGCATGATCTCGCGCGCCGCGCCGATGCGCCACAGGTACGTCGAGGAGTCGTCGCCCAGGCGCGACAGGCGCTGCCATGCCGCGGCATGGCGCAGCGGCGAGCTGTCGAAGAAGAGCTGCGCGTACGGGACGTCCGCCTCGCCGTAGGCGGCGAGCACGCCCTGCAGGTTGCCGACGCCCATGTGGTAGGCCGCGACGGCGAGGTCGTCGCGCGCCAGGCGCTCGCGGGCGAAGACGAGGTAGCGCGCGGCGGCGTCGAGCGCCTTGGCCGGGTCGAAGCGCTCGTCGACCACGCGCCGGCGCGCCTCGCGCGCACGCACCCGCCGGCCCCGCGCGATGCCGCGCGTGAGGCGCTCGCTGGCCCGCACGTCGATGCGCAGGCCGAGCAGGTTGCGGCCCGTCTCGGCGAGGATCTGGGTGAGCCCGACGGCGCCGTCGAGGTCGTCGGAGGCGCGCGCGTCCGGCCGCCCGGCGCTCTCGAGCAGGACCAGCGCCTCGAGCGTGTCGGCGTCGACGCCGTGGCGCTCGGCGGCCGCATCGACGAGCGGGCGGAAGGCGGCCGTGCGCCGCGCCGAGGCGATGGCGCCGCCCGGGCTCTTGGCGTAGAGGACGTGGCTGTAGCCCGCCGCAGCGCGCGCCTCGAGCTCCTCGCGACGGCCATCGTCGTAGGCGATCGGGTCCAGCGTCGCGTCGCTGACGCCGGCGCCGGGGAAGACCCCGGCCGGCCCGCGCTCGCCCGGGTCGTCGCCGCCCGCGACCAGCCAGGCCACCGCGAGCGCGGCGAGCAGCGCGACGATGACGAGGAGCGGGCGGCGCGGCATCGCCGGACAGGCAACCAGAGCGGCGCGGTCAGCGGCGCGGCAGGCGCAGGGTCAGCAGCGCGCCGCCGCCCGGCGCGGCCGCTGCGGTCGCGGTACCACCGTGGCTGGCGGCCACCTGGCGCACGATGGCCAGGCCGAGGCCGGAGCCGCTGCGCTCGCGCGTGTGCGCGCCGCGGAAGAAGCGGTCGAAGACGTGCTCGATCTCGCCGTCGGCGAAGCCCGGGCCGTGGTCGCGGACGGTGAGCGTGCCGTCGTCCCGCAGGCGCACGACGATCGGGGCGCCGTCGGGGCTGAAGGCCACCGCGTTGTCGAGCAGGTTGTTCACCGCGCGCGCCAGGCGGCGCGGCGAGCCCAGCATCGTCACCTCGGCGAGGTCGACGTCGAAGCGCTGATGCGCAGCGTGGCGCCAGGCCCGCTCGACGGCCTCCTCCACCAGCTCGTCCAGGCGCACGGGCTCGCGCTCCTCCTCGGGCTCGTCGCCGCGCGCGAGGTCGATCAGGTCGTTCATGAGGACGCTGAGCTCCTCCGCCTGGGCGGTGGCGCGGTCCAGCAGCGCAGCGCGGCGGCCGGGCTCGAGGTCGGGGTAGCGCTGCAGCACCTCGATGTTCGTGCGCAGGCTCGTCACCGGGGTGCGCAGCTCGTGGGAGGCGTCGGCGATGAGCTGGCGCTGCGCGCGCATGGAGCCCTGCAACGCGTCGAGCATCTCGTTGAAGCGCAGCGCCAGGCGCGAGATCTCGTCGCTGCCCCGCGCGTCGATGCGCTGGCTCAGGTCCTGCGTCTCGGCGACGTGCTCCGCCGCGGCCGTCAGGCGGCGCAGCGGCGCGACCGCGCTGCCGGCGACGAGGCGCCCGAGCAGCGCGGCGACCGCCACGCCGCCCAGCGCCACCAGGACCAGGATCAGCCGGATGCGGTCCAGCGCGCTGTCGACCTCGGCCAGCGAGCGGGCGATCTGCACGGCGCCACCGCCCTGCAGCGGAGCGACGAGCAGGCGCACGTTGTCGCCGTCGAGCGTCGCGTCGCGCACGAAGGCGTCACGCTCGCCCGCCGCGACCGCGCGGACGTCGGCGTCGACGGGCAGCGCCTCGACGCCGTCGAAGGCCACCGCCTCGCCGTCGGCGCTCACGACCTGCTCGTAGAAGTCGAAGCCGCCGCGCCGCCGCGGCGGCGGCTGCCGGTAGGGCCGGCCGAAGCGATCCGGCCTGCCGAACGGCCCGCCCGCCCCGCGGCCGGACGGCCCACCTGCCCGGCGCTCCACGTACTCGGCGCCGCGGTCCAGCAGCGAGGCGTCGACCTGGTCGCGCAGCTCCTCGCCGATCGTGACGTACGCGAGGGTCGAGGCCAGCAGGATGGCCACCGCCACGGCTGCCCCGGCGAGGAGGGTCAGGCGCCGGCGAAAGCTCACGGCTCGGCGCGCAGCACGTAGCCGACCGAGCGCACGGTGTGGATCAGGCGCGGCTCGCCGCCCGCCTCGAGCTTGCGCCGCAGGTAGCCGATGTACACGCCCAGGGAGTTGGACTCCGAGCCGAAGTCGTAGCCCCAGACGCGCAGCAGGATCTGCGAGCGCTCGAGCACCTGCCGCGGGTGCTCGAGGAAGCACTCCAGCAGCAGGAACTCGGTGCGCGTGAGCTCGAGCGTGCGCTCGGCGCGGGTGGCGCGGTGTGCGCGCCGGTCGAGGCGCACGTCCTGGAAGGCGAGCACGTCGCCGTTCGGCCTGGTGTCCTCGAGCGAGCGGCGGAGGATCGCGCGAAGGCGGGCGACGAGCTCGCGCAGCGCGAAGGGCTTGGGCAGGTAGTCGTCGGCGCCCGCCTCGAGCCCCGCGACGCGGTCGTCGACCGCATCGCGCGCGGTGAGCATGAGGATCGGCACGCGGTTGCCGGCGGCCCGGATGCGACGGCACGCCTCGAGGCCGTCGACGAACGGCATCGCGACGTCGAGCACCACCGCGTCGACGGCGCCGTCGGCCACCTGCATGACCGCCTTCAGCCCGTTGTCGACGCTGCGCACGCGGTAGCCCTCGAGCTCGAGCGCGACCTTGAGCGACTCGCGCACGCTCGGCTCGTCGTCGACGACGAGGATGGTCGGGGTGCCGGGCACGCGGTGAGGATCGGCGGTCTCGATGAAGAAGAGCGTAAGAGTCCGCGGTTCTTACGAAACGCTGCGCTTTGGCGGCCACGATGCCTGCCCTGGTCCCGACCCGAGGAGCACCGATGCTCAAGCGCCCCCTTCCCCTGACCCTCGCCGCCGTCGCTGCCGCCGCCGCTGCCGCGTTCGCCGCTTCCACCGTCGGCGGCTCGCGTGACGGCTCGGCCGTCGCCGCCCGCGGCGGAGCCTCGGCCACGGCCGCGGGCTACGGCGGGTACTGGCGGAGTCCGGGCGGCGGTGCGCGCGAGCAGCGCGGAGAGCGGCGGGACCTCTCGGGTCTCGCGTCGGCCCTCGGCGTCAGCGAGGAGAAGCTGCGCACCGCGCTCCAGGAGCTCCGCGCCGCGGGCGACCGCCCGAAGGGCGAGCGCCACGAGGACCTCATCGCGGCCGTGGCCAAGGAGCTCGGCGTCGAGGCCGCCAGGCTCCGCGAGGCCTTCGAGGCCGTCCACGGCAGCGCCGCCGCGCGCGGCCGTCGCGGCGACCGCGGCGGTGGGCTCGCCGCCGCGCTGGCCAGGGAGCTCGGGAAGGACGCGGCGGACGTCCGGCGCGCGTTGCAGGACGCGCACGAGGCGGCCCATGAGGCGCACGAGGACGAGCTGGCGGCCGCGCTGGCCAAGGAGATCGGCGTCGACGCCGCCAGGGTCGAGGCCGCGATCGAGAAGCTGCGCGACAGCGTGACCGGCCGGCGCGACGGCGCCCGCCGCCGCCTGGACGCCGCGCTCGCCGACGAGCTGAACGTCGACGTCGCGAAGGTCCGTGCCGGCCTCGAGGCAATCCGCAAGGCCAAGCAGGCCGAGCACGAGCGTGAGCGGGCCGAGTTCGCGCGGCAGCTCGCCGCGAAGCTCGGCATCACCGCCGACAAGGTGGAGGAGGCCGGACCCGCCCTCTGCTTCGCAGTCGGCGTGTGCCCCAGCGACGAGCGCGGCCCGGGCCTCGGCGACGGCCGCGGTGGCCGCCACGGGGGCCCGGGCCCGGGCTTCGGCCGGCGCCGCTGGGGCTAAGCGGTCCGGCCGGCCAGGCCGAGATCGGCGGGCGCGGGGGCACCGACCTCGATCTCGCGGCGCTCCGTAGCGAGCTCGACGCGGTCCGGACTGCCGCCGAGCTCCTGCCAGCGCGATGCGGCGCGGCCGGCGAACGCGTCCAGGAAGTCGTCGCTGTGCAGCGGGTCGTGGTGGAACAGGATGAGCCGCTGCGCCTCGGTGCGCCGCGCGAAGACGAGCGCGTCCTCCAGCGGGGAGTGCCCCCAGCCCATGTGCGCGGGGTACTCGTCGTCGGTGTACTGGCAGTCGTGCACCAGCACGTCCGCGCCGCAGGCCAGGTCGAAGCCGGACATCCACTCGGGCTCGAGGTCGGCGAGCGGCGCGCCGAGCCCGGGCTCGTGGTCGGGGAGGTAGCACATCGACGTCCCGTCGCAGTCGATGCGGTAACCCAGCGTCGGCCCGCGGTGGGTCACCGAGTCGGCGCGGATCCGCGCGGAGCCGATCTGCCACTCGGTCGCCTCCGCGGCGCGGAAGGACACGTCGCACGGGAGCTGGCGGACCTCGATCGGGGCCAGCGGCGCCGAGATGTAGCGCGCGATCCGGTCCAGCAGCGTGGCCTCCGGCGACGCCGGGCCCCAGACGGTGATCTGCGCGTCGGGCCGGAAGAGCGGCGCGAAGAACATCAGCCCCTGGATGTGGTCGAGGTGCAGGTGGGTCAGCAGGATGTGGAGCGGGCCCTCCACCACCAGGCCCAGCCCCAGGCTGCGGATGCCCGTCCCGGCGTCGAGCACGATCGTGCTGCCGTCGTCCAGCTTGACCTGGACGCACGACGTGTTGCCGCCGTAGCGCGTGGTCTCGGGCCCGGGTGCCGGGATCGAGCCGCGCGCACCCCACACCTTGAGCTTCACGCCGTCGCCTCCTCGTCCTCCTCGGCGGGCCAGAAGAACAGCATCGCACCATGGAAGTCCCCGGAGCCCATGATCGGCACACCGCTGACGTGCACGAGGTGCTCCGTGCCGCTGATCGAGCGGATGCGGTGCGGCGCGTGCCCCGCACGGTTGGCCCGCAGCGCGCCGGTCAGCGGTTGCTGCTCCACGGGGATGGGCCGGCCGTCCCCGTCCAGCGGGCCGAAGGCCGAGGTCCACTCCTGTGCGGTGAGCGTTCCCGTGTCCTCGAAGCGCCGCCCGAGCAGCGCCCCGGCCGCCTCGTTGTAGAACAGGACGTCGCCCTGATGGTTGACGAGCACCGCCGGCGTCGACAGGGCCGAGAGCAGGTTGCGCGCGAGGATGAGCTCGAGCGGGCGCTGTGCGGATGCGGCCATGGTCGCGACTCTATGCCCCACCGCGTCCCGCCGTCGTGGCAGAGTGCGCGGCCATGAAGCTCTACGTGTGCTGGACGACCCGCGGCGAGGGGTGGCACGCCTGCGGCACCGCCCACGCGGCGCTGCGCGAGACGGGCCACCGCCCCGACGTCGTGCACTCGCTGGGCTGGCGCGCGCTGCCCGACACGCCGTTCAACCAGACCCCGGGCCGCCGCCGCGCCAAGCAGCTCACCGGCTCGTCGGAGCTTCCGGTGCTCGAGCTCGACGACGGCAGCGCGGTGGCCGGCTCGGCCGGGATCGTCGCGTGGGCCAGGGCCCACCCCGCGGCTGCCTGACGCACGAGATCAGTCGTCCTCCGGCTCGTCGCCCCCGCGCCCGCGGCCGCGCCCGCGCCCCGAGTCGTCCGAGCCCGAGCCCGAGCTCGAGGAATCATCGCCCGCGGGATCGTCGCCCGACCCGCTGCCCGACGAGTCGTCGCCCGACCCGCTCGCGCCGGAGCTGCTCGAGCCACCCGCGGCCTGCGAGCGCCGGCGCGCGCGGTCGGCCGCCCGGCGCGCCCGCTCGCGTGCCCGCCTGCGCTCCGCGCGGGCGCGCCGCTGGGCGAGCGCCCGTGCTCGCGCTCGCGCGTCGGCGGCGTCCTGGCGCGAGCCCTCGTCGGGCGCGAGCGACTCGCCGGCGCGCAGCGGCTCGGCGGACAGGCCGATCGAGTCCCCCGAGATCGCGTTGGCCGCCAGGCCGATCCCCGCCGCCGCGAGCACGCCGAGCACGGCGAGGCCGGCGATGACCAGGGTCCTGCGGGCCGTGTTCACGATGCTCCCTCCACGATGGTCGTCTCCCGCAGCGGATGCTCCTCGGTGCGCGCAGCCCCGCCGGCTGCGAGCGGCAGGCGCAGCTGGGCCCGCGCACCGCCCTGCGGCCGGGCCGCGAGCGTCGCCTCGCCGCCCCAGCGGCGCGCGAGCGCGCGCACGATGGTCAGGCCGAGGCCGCTCCCGCGCGGCCGCCGCGCGCGCGAGCTGCCCCGGAAGAAGCGCTCGAAGGCCTGCTCCTCCTCGCCCGGCGCGGGTCCCGGGCCCTCGTCGTCCACGGCGACGCCGGCCCAACCGTCCTGCGCCGTGACGACCACGGTGACGGTCGTGCCCGGGGCGGTGTGCTCCACGGCGTTCTCGACGAGGTTGTCGAGGATCACGGCCGCATCCTCGGCCGAGATGCGCGCGCCCGGCTCGGCTGCGGCATCGAGGCGCAGCTCGCAGGGGCGCTCGGCGGCCACTGCCTCCCAGCGCTCGAGCGCCGCGCGGGCGGCGTCGGCGAGCGCCAGCGGCGCGACGTCGGCCGGTGGCTGGCCCTCGCGGGCAAGCGTGAGCAGGTCGGTCACGGTGCGCGCGAGCCGGTCGGCCTCGCGCTCGGCGGCCGCGAGGTCCCGGCGCAGCGCCGGGTCCTCGGTCTTCAGGCCGGCCGATTCGAGGCGCAGGCGCAGCCCGGTCAGCGGCGTGCGCAGCTGGTGCGCCGCGTTGGCGACGAACTCGCGCTGGGCGACGAGCGACCGGCCGAGCCGGTCCGTCATGTCGTTGAAGGCGTGGGCGACGTCGCGGTGCTCGCGCGCGCCGCGCTCGTCGGCGCGTGCGGCGAGGTCGCCCGCGCCGACCCGTCGCGCGGCCGCGGTCAGCCCGCGCAGCGGTCGCGTCAGGAAGCCGGCCAGCAGCCAGGCCACGCCGAGCCCGAGGACGAGGGCGGCGAGCCCCAGGCCGACCAGCGCGAGGATGTCCCCCCGCGTCTCCGTGCGCACGGCGTCCACCGACTGCGACACGCGGACCGCGCCGGCCCGCCGGCCCTCGTCCAGGATGGGGACGGCGGTGACCAGCAGCTCCTGGTCCAGCGACTCGCTGTAGCGCGTGCCCTGGGCGACGCCGCCGCGCAGCGCCTCGGCGATCTCGGGGCGGCTGCCGTACGCGCCGGCCGCGGCGGTCGTGGCGGCCGAGTCGCCCAGCAGGCGCCCGCGGACGTCGACGACGATCACGCGCCCGCCCACCGAGCGGGCGGCCGTGCGGGTGAGCGCGGCGAGCTCGTCGCGCCGGTCGAGTCGCCCGGCGGCGCTGGCCGCGACGAGCTGCGCCTGGTTGGCGGCCTCCGCCTCGACCTCGGCGTTGACGCGCTTGGAGAGGTTGAGCGCCAGCGGAACCTCGAGCGCGACGAGCATGAGCACGAGCACGTAGGCGAACGCCGCGAGCTGGAGGACGCGGACGCTCATGCGTCCTGGGCGGCGAAGCGAAAGCCGACGCCCCGCACCGTGTGGATGTAGCGCGGCGCGGCCGAGTCGTCGCCGAGCTTGCGCCGCAGTCCGCTGATGTGGACGTCGAGCGTCTTGGTCGACCCGAACCAGTTGACGTCCCAGACCTCGTCGATGAGCCGCTCGCGGCTGACCACCGCTCCGGCGTGGCTCATGAGCAGCTCGAGCAGGTCGAACTCCTTGCGGGTCACGTCGAGCGGCCGGCCCGCGATGGTCACGGCGCGGGCGGCCCGGTCGAGCCGCAGGTCCCCGAGGATCAGCGGCTCGTCGCCGGACGGTCCCGCGGCGGCGGCGCTGGTCCGCCGCAGGACGGCGCGCACGCGCGCCACGACCTCGCGGGCGCTGAACGGCTTGACGACGTAGTCGTCGGCGCCGAGCTCGAGGCCCACGATGCGGTCGGCCTCGTCGCCTCTCGCCGTGAGCATGATGATCGGCACCTGCGACGAGTCGCGGACGCGACGGCAGACGTCGAAGCCCGATCCGTCGGGCAGCATCAGGTCGAGGAGGATCAGGTCCGGCTGGACGCGCGCAGCCGCATCGAGCGCCTCGGCGACGGTGCCCGCGATGCGGAGGTCGAACCCCTCGCGTTCAAGCGACTCGGCGAGGGGCTCGGTGATGGCGGGCTCGTCCTCGACGAGGAGGATCGTCCGCCGGCCGGCTGCCATCTCGACATCGTAGATCGCCATGGGCTGCCGGCCGGCGGTCGCGCTCGTCAGTCGTCGTCGCGGCCGGAGTCGTCCCCGCCGCCGTCGTCGTCGTCGTGATCGTCGTCGCCGCCACCGCCGCGACCGCTGTGGTCGTCGTCCCCACCGCGGCCGCGGCCGCTGTGGTCGTCGTCGCCGCCACCGCGGCGACCGCGGTGGTCGTCGTCGTCGACCGAGCCGACCGAGCCGACCGAGCCGGCCGCGGCAGCGCCGGTGCAGCGCGGATCGTTCGCGTGCTCGGCCTCGTCACACGGCCCGCTGACGTCCTCGCCCGCCTCGCGGCGGCTGTCGTCGCCGGCGCCGTCGTCGGAGGAGCCCCGCGTGCTGCGCGGCGTGCTCGAGCGCGACGTGCTCGAGCTGCGCTCGCGGCTGTCGTCGTTGCGGCCGGCGTCATCGCTGCGCGCCGGTGCCGGCGTCGTGACCGGGGCGGGGGTGGTCGACGTTCGCGTGTCGTCGCCGCCCTGCGAGGCGGCGACCGCCGTCGCCGCGACGAGGCCCAGTGCGAGCAGGACCAGGATGAGCATGCCGCGCATCAGTCGTCGCTCCCGCGGTCGTCGCGCCCGCCGCGGCCGCCGTGCTCGCCGCCGCCGCCCGAGCGCTCCACCGAGCGGGCGACCCACGCCCCGTTCGCGCGGCGGACGGTGGACTCGATGCTCGTCAGGCCACGGCGCAACCCGGCGAAGCCGCCGACGCGCTCGAAGCGGGTGGTCCGGGTGACGCGGATCGTGACCGTCCCGCGCTCGCTGTCGCGCAGTCGGAACGTGCGCGCGTCGCGATCGACGGAGACGACGGTGCCCTCGTACTGACGGAGGGTCGGTGCTGCTGTGGCGGTGGCGGCCGTCGTCATCGCGATGGCGGCCAGCGCTGTGAGGGTGAACAGGAGTCTGGACATGGCGCCAGGATGGACGGCGGCTGTGCAGCGGCGGGCCAGCGCCGGGTTAGGACTTGGTAAGGCGCCGCCGCCCGAGCGACGCGGCGGCCGCCAGCCCCAGCGCGGCGAGCAGCACGACGAAGGGGTCGAGCGCCGTGCGGTAGCGCGGCGTCTCGACGACCAGGAAGATCACGCTGAGCAGCAGGAGCACCGGGACGGCCCACACGAAGCCCGGGACCTCGCGCGCCCGCCGCGTGAACGCGCCGCCAAGGGCGGCGAGCGCGAACGCCCAGAAGCACACGACGCCGGCGTCGGCCCAGTCGCGCTCGATGCTGATCGTGGCTGCCGTCGCGCGCGAGCGGTCGCGGCCGGCGAGGTCCAGCGTGCGCAGCCCGCTCCAGAAGGCGACCTCGGCCACGTAGCCGGGATGGTCGGCGGCGTAGCGCAGCGCCTCGCGGCGCAGCTCGCGCTCGAGCTCCGCCTCGGGCGTCTCGCGGACCCGCGCGAACAGCTCGGCGTAGTCGGGCACGCGCTTGAGCGAGCGCCAGGAGGCGGGGTTCTCCTCGTCGGTGCGGGCGGCGTCGTTGTAGGTGCCGGCCAGCGCCGACCCGAGCTGGGTCGAGACGGGCACGAACGCGTCCAGCTCCACCGCGTTGCGCACGGTCCACGGCGCGACGGTGAGGACGGCGGCGGCGACGAGCGCCGCGGGCGGCAGCAACGAGCGCCACGCCCAACGCGGGCGCCCGTCCCACACGGCGACGGCCAGCGGCAGGAGCAGCACGAGCGCGTTCGCCCGGGTCAGGATCGCCAGGCCCGCGAGCACGCCCGCGGCGACGGCGAAGGGCAGCCTGCGCGCCGACCGGCGGTACGCCATGGCCGCGACGAGCGCGGCGAGCATGAACACGACGAACAGCGCCTCCGACATGACGGCGGCGCCGACCAGCACGAGCGGGACGTAAACGGCCGCCAGGGCCGCGCTCAGCAGCGCGATGCCCGCGCCGAGCAGCTGCCACGCGAGCACGCCCAGCAGCGCGACGGCGGCGGCGCCCACGACCGCCCCGGCGACGCGCGCCGCCTGCTCACGCCGGTCGACGTCCGCCTCCTCGACGCCCGCGAGCAGGTACACGCCGGCCAGGAAATATGGATAGCCCGGCGGGCGGAACGCGGTCGGGCGGCCGTAGGCGATCGTGTCCGAGAAGCCCTCGCCGCGGGCGATCGAGAGCGCGTGGACGTCGTAGTCGCGCGCGTCGTGGCGCAGCTCGTAGTCGGGCGTGGCCGCCACGTAGCCCAGCCGCAGGGCGAGCGCCGCCGCCACGATCAGCAGTCCCGCGAGGGCGACCCGCTTCCTCTCCCCGCGCACCTCGTCAGGCGGTGAGCACGAGTGGTCCGCCGGCGGCGACGACCACCGTGTGCTCAACGTGCGCGGCGAGTGAGCCGTCCGCGGTCGCGACGGTCCAGCCATCCTCGCGCATGACGAGCTCCGACCCGCCGAGACCGAGCATGGGCTCGATCGCGAGCACGAGCCCCTCGCCGAGCGGCTGGCGCAACTGGGCGACGAAGACGTTCGGGACCGCGGGGGGCTCGTGCATCGTCCTGCCCACGCCGTGGCCGTGGAGCTCGGGGTACACGGTGCCCCCATGCTCGAGCGCGACGCGCTCCGTGGCCCGTCCGATCGCGTGCAACGGCGCTCCCGCGACGGCCGCGCCGACGGCCTCGCGCAGGCACGCGTGCGCGGCCCGCAGCAGCCGCCGGGCGGCGGGTCCGGGCGGCCCGACGGGCACGGATACGGCAGCGTCGGCGCAGAAGCCGTCGAGGATCGGCGTGACGTCGAGCGTCACGAGGTCGCCCTCGCGCAGGCGCCTGGCCCCCGGCACGCCGTGCACGACCTCCTCGTTCACCGACACGCAGATCGTGCCCGGGAAGCCCACGAGCGTGGCCGGCGCCGACACGGCGCCGGCCCGCGCGAACTCGCGCGCGGCGACCGTGTCGAGCTCGCCCGTCGTGATGCCCGGACGCACGTGACCGGCGAGGACGCGCAGGGTGCGCGCCACGAGCGCACCCGCGCGCCGCATTCCCGCGAGCTCCTCGGCCGTCCTGATCGACATCGCGCCCACCGTACCGCTCCGCTTCACAGCCCGGTCACCGCTCGGTTCCCGAAGGTTCACGAGATTGGTCCGCTTTGCAGGGATTCTGCGGGTCGATGAGCGACATGAGCCGGGTCGACCTGCACTGCCACTCGACCGCCTCGCAGCTCAGCAGGCTCGGCGTGCAGCGCGCGCTGGGCCTGCCGGAGTGCGCGACGCCCCCCGAGGAGGTCTACGCCCTGGCCAAGCGCCGCGGCATGGACTTCGTGACGATCACCGACCACGACACGATCGACGGCGCGCTCGCCATCGCCGACCGCGAGGACGTCTTCGTGTCCGAGGAGCTCACGGCCTCGTTCCGCGGTGAGCCGCAGGCCGTGCACGTCCTCTGCTACGGCATAACGCCCGGCGACCACGAGTGGCTGCAGGCCCACAGCGCCGACGTCGAGGACGTGGCCGGCTACCTCCACGAGCATCGCATCGCGTGCGCCCTGGCCCACCCGTTCTACGCGGTGGCGGCGCCGCTCACCGCCCGCCACCGACGCCGGCTCGCCGAGCTGTTCGACGTCTGGGAGGTGCGCAACGGCACGCGCGCCGAGGAGCTCAACCGGCCGGCGGCCATCTACGTCGACACGCACGGGGGCACCGGCATCGGCGGCACGGACGACCACGCCGGCGTCGACGTCGGGCGCACCTGGTCGGAGACCGCGAAGGTGGCGACGCCGGAGGCGTTCCTGGCCGAGGTGCGCGCGGGCCGGGTCGCGGCGCGCGGCGAGCAGGGCTCGGCGGCCAAGTGGGTGCACGCCGCGATGGCGCTCGCCGTCCGGACGCTCGGCGCCGGCGACGACGACGCCGCGCCCGACCCGACCGCCGTCCTGCGCATGATCGAGCGCATCATGGCCGAGGGCGACGCGCGCGCGGGCGCGATCGGCGCCGACCTCGAGCCGGGCGACGCGCGGGCCCTGCTGCGGGCGTGGCTGGCCTCCGTCGACCTCGGGCACCTCGGCGGGCCCGAGCTGATCGCCTGGATGCAGTCCGACGGCTTCTCGCACGCCGACCTCTTCCGCCGGGCCCGGCGCGTCCACGAGCGCAAGCTGGCGGCCGCGGTCGGCCGGGCTGTCGCCGCGACAGGTGACGCGGGCGGGCCGGCCCCGCTCGCGGCGGCCGCGTTCGGCCTGTTCGACGCCTGCGTCGCCGCGGTCCCCTACGCGCCGGCGGGCGCCTTCCTGGGGCGCGAGAAGCGCCGGCTCGTCGCCCGCGAGCACGGACCGGTGCGCGTCGCGCTGGTGGCCGACGGCATCGGCGCGATGCACGGGGTCACGCACACCCTCGACGAGATCCGCGACCGCGGCGTCCCGGGCTTCGAGGTCGAGGTCGTCGGCACCGACCGCAACGTCGACCGCCGCCTCGGCGCGGTGGCCGACGTCGACGTCCCCTTCTACCCGGGCCTGCAGGTCGGCGTCCCCGCGCTGCCCGCGGTCGTCGAGGCGATCGCCGAGGGCGGCTTCGACCTCCTGCACCTCGTGTCACCGGGGCCGTGCGGCGTCCTCGCCGCGCTGGTCGGCCGGATCCTGGCGCTGCCGACGCTCGGCTCCTACCACACCGAGCTCGCGGCCTACGCCGCCCTGCGCTCGGGCGACCCGCAGCTCGCGCTGGCCATGCGCGCCGGCCTGGGGGCCTTCTACGGGCAGTGCGCCGAGGTCCTGTCGCCCAGCGCCGCGGCCGACGCCCGGCTGGCCGAGCTCGGCGTTCCCGCCGAGCGCGTCGCACGCTGGGACCGGGGCGTGGACGTCGCGCGCTTCGACCCGGGCCTGCGCGACGACCGCTTCGCGCGCGACGGCCGGGTCAACGTCCTGTACGCCGGCCGCCTGGCCCGCGAGAAGGGCGTCGAGCTGCTGGCCGAGGCATTTCGCCTTGCCCGAGAGCGCGATCCGCGGCTGCACCTGCTGCTGGCCGGCGGCGGCCCTGAGGAGGAGGCTTTGCGCGGGAGCCTCGGTCAGCACGCGACGTTCCTGGGCTGGCTGGAGGGAGATGAGCTCGCCGCGACCTACGCGTCGGCCGACCTCTTCCTGTTCGCGTCGGCGACCGACACCTTCGGGCAGGTCGTGCTCGAGGCGCAGGCGTCAGGACTCCCGGTCGTCGCAGTCGACGCCGGCGGGCCGGCAGAGCTCGTGGCGGATGGGCGCTCCGGGCTGCTGTGCCCCGCCGACGCCGACCACCTGGCCGCGGCCGCCGTCGGTCTCGCCGCCTCGCGCGCCGCCCGCGAGCGCCTGGCCCGCGGGGGGTTGGCCGCGGTGCGCGACCGCACGTGGCAGGCCTCGCTCGAGCGGCTGGCTGCGGGCTACGCCCGCACCCTCGCCGGTGCGGCGACCGCCGCGCGCGACGCGGCCTGAGGCGCCATCCGCGCCGGCGCGGCCCAGGAGGCGGTCGCCGGGCTCAGCGCGCCCTCACCTCGGCCGGATACGGTCGCTCGCGAACTCGGCGATCCATCACGGAGGTTGGTCATGGCAGGCAGGGCACGTCGTTCGCACATCACCCTCGCGACCACCGCAGCGCTGCTCGTCGGCTTCAGCGCTCAGAACGCGGCGGCGGGCCAGCAGCCACTTCGCTTCGTGAAGTCCGACCTCTTCGTCGAGATCAACGGCACGGATGGCGACGCCGGCCTGCAGATGGACCTCGGGGGCGCGGTCTGGCGGCGCCTGACGGTCCGCGACCCGAGGGGCAGGATCATCGTGGACATACGCGGTGAGGGCCGCCTGCGCAACTACGGGATCGCCGACCTGTTCTTCGAGAGCGCCGAGCCGCCGTTCGACGAGGTGCCCCTCTCGCGCTTCAAGGCCAGGTTCCCCGAGGGGCGCTACAGCTTCAGCGGGACGACCCCCCGGGGCCGCAGGATCGTCGGCTCCGATCGCCTCACGCACGACATCCCGTCACGCCCCAACGTGCTCGCGCCCGCGGAGGATGCGGTCGTGGACCCCGCCGGGCTCGCTGTGCGCTGGGAGCCGGTGACGCGGCCGAGCGGCATCCGGATCGTCCGCTACCAGGTGATCGTGACCGCCGAGGAGACCGAGCGAACGCTGAGCATGGACCTGGGGCCGTCGATCACGACCGCGACGATCCCGCCCGGCTTCCTGGAGCCGCGAACCAGGTACGCGGTCGAGGTGATCGCCCGCGAACGCAGCGGCAACCAGACGATCACCGAGACCCCGTTCAGGACGAGCGGCTGACCGCGCTCACCGACGACCGGCCGACCCAGGTCGACGTGCGCCGCGGTCCCTTCACGTAGCGAACCGTGAAGCGGTAGCCCAGCGACCGGCCGGTCGATGACAGCGTCACCGTGCCGGTGGCCGAGAGCCGCCTGCCTCCGAGCTTCGCGCTGAACCGGCACGTGGCCTTGCGCGTGCCCGCGTTCCGGCAGGTGACCGACGTGAGCGTCCAGCGGCGCAGGCGCGCTCGCGCGGCGGCGCGGACGATCGACCGGGCGCGCCGGGGCGTCACGGAGCTGATGCGCCGGTCGGAGGCCACCACCGGGGTCGGCGGGCCGAGGATGGGCGGAGCCGGGCCGGCGGCCGGGAACGGGTCGCCCGTGTCGACTGGCGTCACCGGCGTCGGCGTGACCGCCGGTGCGGGCGCCACCGTGATCGTCCTGCGCGTCGTGGTGCTGCCCCCGCGGTTCCCCGCGGTCAGCTGCACGGTGTACGTGCCCGCCCGCGCGTAGGTGTGGACCGGGTCGGGCGTCGGGTCCGAGTCGCCGACGCCGGTGCCGTCGCCGAACGTCCAGGACCAGCTCGTCGGCGTGTTCGTCGACGTGTCGGTGAAGCGTGCGGTCAGGCCCGAGGTCGTCACGCCGAACGCGGCGACCGGTGGCGGCGGCGGAGGTGGCGGCGGGGGCGGGGGCGCGGCTCCGCGGCAGGGGATCGAGCCGCTGCTCGACGCGCCGCTGCCCACGAACCGGTAGTCGGCCGAGCCGCTGTGCAGCGTCAGCTTCAGCAGGCCGTACGCGCCGCCGCTCTTGCCGCCCGTGCCGACGACCACCTGGTAGGGGCCGCCGGCGTCGTTCGCCCCGTCGGCGTCGACCCGCCTGGGCGACCGGTAGGTGTGGGTATGGCCCGCGAGCACGATGTCGACGCCTGCGCTGTAGAGCGTCGAGAAGATCGGACGCCCACGGGGCATGGTCTCGATCGGGTGGTGCCAATAGGCGAGCACGCACGACTTCTGGGTGGCGGCCAGGTCGGCGCGCAGCCACGTCTCCTGTGCCGAGCCTGCGGCGCAGCTCACGATGCGGCACTCGTCGCTCGAGTTCAGCGCGATCAGGTGCCAGGCGCCGACATCGAAGCTGTACCAGCCCTGGCCGCGGGCACCGACGTTGACGCCGATGCTCCTGAAGTAGTCGAAGTAGCCGGCCGCACCGCTGGTCTGGTACTCGTGGTTGCCCAGCGCCGGGCGCAGCACGCCGCGCAGCGCGGCGCGCCCCCAGGAGGGCGTGAAGTACTGCTGGTACTCGCGCAGCGTGCCGTTCTCGTACTGCGTGTCACCGGCGGCGAGCAGCGCGGCGAGGCCCTCGCCCGCCTTCGCCTGCTGCGCGAGCGCGAGATTCGACGTGTACGTCTGGCTGCAGTCCCCCGGGCTCGCGCTGCCCGGCGACGCGCACGCGATGTCGCCCGCGGCCATCACGACCGGGTCCTGCGCGGCGGCCCCGGACGGGGCGGCGGCGAAGGCGAGCATCGCGGCGGCGACTGCGACGGCGGCGAGCCGGCAGGGGGAGAGGAGGCCCGGGCACGGGAGGGGGGTGCCCATATGACTCCAACGTCCGGGACGGCGAAGAGTTCACACCGGATTCAGGGGCAGTCGACGCGCGGACCCCGGCGACCCGCGCCGGAGTATGGTCGGCGCTGTGACCCCGAGCACGCGATCGATCGCCGTGGTGGGTGGGGGATTCGCCGGTGTCGGCGCCGCCGTGATGCTGCGGAGGGCCGGCCACCACGACGTCACCGTGTTCGAGCGCGGCGAGCGCATCGGCGGCGTCTGGCACCACAACACCTACCCGGGCGCCGCCTGCGACATCCCGTCGCACCTCTACGAGTTCTCGTTCGCCCCCAACCCCTGGTGGTCGCGCCGCTACGCCCCGCAGGCGGAGATCCAGGCCTACGTGGAGGACGTGGCGCGCCGGCACGGGGTGCTCGACCGCATCCGCACGGGCACCGACGTCCAGCGCGCCGACTGGGACGAGGAGAGGGGCCGGTGGGTGCTGACGACGAGCGCGGGCAAGCACGAGGCCGACGTCCTGATCACCGCCTGCGGCCAGCTCAACGTCCCGGCCGTCCCGCCGATCGCCGGCCTCGACCGCTTCGAGGGCCCGGCGTTCCACACGGCGCGCTGGCGCCATGACGTCGACCTGGCGGGCGAGCGCGTCGCCGTCGTCGGGACCGGCTGCAGCGCGATCCAGGTCGTCCCGTCCATCCAGCCGGTCGCGGGCCACGTCGACGTCTACCAGCGCTCGCCGGGCTGGACGATCCCGCGGATGGACTTCGCCTATCGCCGCGCCACGCAGCGGCTCTTCGCGCGTTTCCCCGCCCTCCAGCGGCTGGACCGCAACGCGGTGTTCGCCTTCCAGGAGCTCGCCGCCGCGGGGATGACGCGCCACCGCCGGCTGCTGGGCCCGTTCCGCGCGCTCGGCCGGCTGCAGATCAACCGGGCGATCAAGGATCCCGAGCTGCGGCGCAAGGTCACCCCCACCGACGAGCTCGGGTGCAAGCGGGTGATGCTGACCGACGACTGGTATCCGGCGCTGACCCGGCCCAACGTGGAGCTCGTGACCGACCGCATCGCCGAGGTCACGCCGACCGGCATCCGCACGCAGGACGGCACGGACCGCCCCGCCGACGTGCTCGTCCTGGCCACCGGCTTCGCGACCCACGGCTTCGTCGCGCCGATGGACATCGCGGGCGCCGGCGGCGCCACGCTCGCGCAGGCGTGGGCGGGCGTGCCGCGCGCGTACCTCGGGATGAGCGTCCCCGGCTTCCCGAACATGTTCCTGCTCTACGGGCCGAACACCAACGGCGGCAGCGGCTCGGTGATCTACACGATCGAGGCGGGCGTCGCGCACGTGATCGCTGCGCTCGACGAGCTCGCGCGCGCGGACGCGCGCCGCATCGAGGTGCGGGACCAGACGGCGCAGGCCTTCGACCGCGAGCTGCGCGAGGCGCTGCGCGAGACGGTCTGGCACACGGGCTGCACGAACTGGTACGTCGACGAGCGGGGCAACGACCCCAACCAGTGGCCGTGGCTGTGGAGCACGTACCGCCGGCGCACGGCGCAGCTCGAGCCGGGCGCCTACGAGCTGGCGTGAGCACGCTGCCGCCCGGCCCCGGGGAGGCGCCCATCGTCCAGACGCTGCACTGGCTGCTGCGGCCGATCTCGTTCATGGAGTCCTGCCGGCGGCGGTTCGGCGACGTCTTCAGCATTCGCTTCCTGGGGTTCCAGACGCCGACGGTCATGCTCTCGGACCCCGACGCGATACGCGCCCTCTACACGGAGCCCCAGCACCGGCTGCCTCCCGGGCGCGCGGCCACGCTGCGCCCCATCATGGGCGCACGCTCGCTGCTGCTGCTGGAGGGGCGCGAGCACCTCGCACGTCGCCGCGTCATGCTGCCCCCGTTCCACGGGGAGCGCATGCGGGCCTATGAGGCGACCGTGCGCGAGGTCGTCGCACGTGAGGTCGAGGACTGGCCGGAGCGGCGGGCCTTCGCGCTGCACCCGCGCATGCAGGCCGTGACGCTCGAGGTGATCCTGCGCGCCGTGTTCGGCATGACCGATCCCGCCCGCCGCGCGCGGCTCGCCACGAGCCTCGTGCGCCTGCTCGCCGACACGGCCTCGGGCGGCCTGCAGCTCAGCGTCATGCTCGCCCGCCGCCTCGGCGGCCCCGACCCGCTGGCGCGCCTGCGGGCGCTGCGCGGGGAGATCGACGTGCTGCTGGCCGAGGAGATCACCGTGCGCCGTGCCGAGCCGGGCGAGGACATCCTCTCGCTGCTGATCGCCGCGCGCTTCGAGGACGGCGAGCCGATGGACGACGCGGAGATCCGCGACCAGCTCATGACGCTGCTGCTCGCCGGTCACGAGACGACGGCCACGGGGCTCGCCTGGACCTTCGACCTGCTGCTGCGCCACCCGGCGGCGATGGCGCGCCTGGTGGCGGAGGTCGACGCCGGCGAGGAGCCCTACCTGCGCGCCGTCGTCGCCGAGTCGCTGCGCCTGCGCCCGGTCGTCCCCTTCGCCGGCCGGCGTCTGGGCTCCGAGCTGCCCGTCGACGGGCACGTGCTCCCGGCGGGAACCGACGTCACGCCGGCGATCTGGCTCACCCACACCCGCGCCGACCGCTACCCGGAGCCGTTCGCCTTCCGCCCCGAGCGCTTCCTCGCGAGCGCGCCCGCGACGTACGCCTGGGTCCCGTTCGGCGGCGGCGTCCGGCGCTGCCTCGGTGCCGCCTTCGCCGAGATGGAGATGCGCGTGGCGCTGGCCGAGATCCTGCGCCGGCGCACGCTCACGGGGGTCGCGCGCACCGCCGAGCGGGTCGCCCGGCGCAACGTCACGTTCTCCCCCAGGACGGGCACGCCCGTGGTGGCGACGGCCCGCTAGGCCGCCACCCGGCCCACCCCTACCCGGCGGGCTCGGGCAGCCGCGGCACGCGCGCGTGGCAGGAGGCGCCACGGCAGCTGCGCAGCCGCTCGAGCGCGGCGGCGAGGATCGCCTTGACGCGCGCGTAGGCGGGGTCGGCGTGCTTGCTCTGCAGCTCCCAGGGGTCGCGGCGCAGGTCGTACAGGCCCTCGACGCCG
This sequence comes from uncultured Actinomycetes bacterium, assembly GCA_963840185.1. Taxonomy (GTDB): domain Bacteria; phylum Actinomycetota; class Thermoleophilia; order Solirubrobacterales; family Solirubrobacteraceae; genus JAOPZW01. Next base: position 384,889 of record CAWIXY010000008.1, read on the forward strand.
GTGCCGTTCGTCGTCGTCTCGTAGCGGTAGCGCTGCGTGCGGATCGCGGCGTAGGGAGGGACGTTGCGCGGGTTGGCGGCCGTCTGGATCAGGACGCCGCGGCGGTTCAGCCGCGACGGGTCGCGTGCCGCCTTCAGCAACGAGACGCCGTCCTGGGGCAGCGTCGCCCGCGCGCCGGCGAGGTCGAGGATCGTCGGCGACAGGTCGGCGTTGCTCGCGACGCCGCGCACGGTGCGTCCGCCGGGGAAGCCGGGCCCCGCGATCACGAGCGGCACGCGCGAGGAGCCCTCGAAGGGCAGGTACTTCACGCCGGTGGCGCGCCCGTCGAAGCTGATCGGGTCGCGCAGCCGGTGCTCGCCGAGGATCCAGCCGTTGTCCGAGGTGAAGACGATCACCGTGTCGCGGTACTCCCGCGTGCGCTTCAGCGCCCTCACCACACGCTCGACGAGGTCGTCGACGGCCAGCAGCGACCCCATGCGGCCGCGGTAGTGATCCTGCAGCGCCGCGATCTCGTCGCCGGTCAGCGGGTTGGGGAAGAAGGCCTGGACGCCCGGCTTGTCGGAGAGGTCGGCCTCGTTGAAGTTGGGCAGGCGGGGCATCGGCGCGTTCGCGAAGCGGTCCGCGTGGCGCGGTGCCGGCACTGCGGGGGTGCCCTCGACGCGGGCGCGCGCCTCGGCGGCCGCGGTGTGCGGCGCGAGCGGGGCGAGGCTCATGAAGAACGGCCGGTCGCGGCGGGCCGCGGACCGGATCGCGGTCTCGGCCAGGCCGGCGTAGACGTCGGTCGAGTAGTCCGACGGCGCGCTGCCGTAGGTGCGCAGCCGGCCGTTGTGGTTGATCGTGTAGCCGTAGTAGTCGTAGGTCGACGGGTCCACGCCGCCGTACCAGTCGTCCCATCCGCGCGGCACCTCCTCCGGGCGGTCCTCGCCGTAGCCGTTGAGGTACTTGCCGATGTGGATCGTGCGGTACCCGGCCGCGCGCAGCCAGACCGGCAGCGTCCGCTCGGCGTCGAGCTTGCGGTAGCCGCCCTCCGGTGGGGTGTTCCACAGCACCTCGTGGTTGTGCGCGTACTCGCCGGTGTAGAACGTCGCTCGCGACGGGCAGCACAGCGGGAAGTTCACGATCGACTGCGCGAACGTCGTGCCGCGGGCGCTGAGCAGCCGCCGGGTCTTCGGGAGCACCCCCATCGAGCGGAAGTCCTGGTCGTCGGTCATGATCACGACGACGTTCGGCCGCTCGGTGCCGCGCCCCGCGTCGGCCGCGGCCGGCGCGGCGAGCAGAGGTACGAAGGCGAGCAGGGCGAGGGTGAGCTTGCGCGACATGAGTTCCTCCTACGCTCCGGGGCGGCGGGTCGTGGTCGCCAGCTGGTAGGTGTTGAGCAGGTCGTCCTGGATGATCGTCGCCGTCCCGGTCGCGCGCAGCACGAGGTCGCGGCGCAGCCGTCGCGTGCGGTAGCGCCAGCCGGAGGGCAGGTCGAGCCGGCGCCCGAGCGAGCGCAGCCGGTCGAGCGTCAGCCGCGGGTCGCGGATCTGGGCGTAGCTCTGCATGACGTAGGTGTCGCCGCCAGGGGCGACGAGCTCGAAGACACGCCGCCCGCGGGCCCAGTGCCACGTGTTGCGCCGCGCGATCGTGCGGTCGGTGTACGGCGTCTGGGCCAGGTCGGCCGTCGTGCGGATCGGGATCGTCGCGACCTTGCGCAGCCGCACGCCGTGGAAGGAGCGCACGCCGCCGGTCTCCGCCCGGGCGGCAGTCCATGAGGAAGTGCCGCGGGCCGTTGAGCACGACCACGGTGGCGCCCAGCTCGCGGGCGAGCGCGCCGGCGTCGAGGGCCTTCCACCACGCCGGCGGGCAGCGGTTCAGCCCGATCGTGTTCCAGACCGTGGCGGTCGCGTCGGGCGGCGCGCCGCGCAGCTCGATGATCTCGCAGTAGCGCGCGTCGTGCAGGCCCGAGGCCGTCGCGGGTCGCGGCGGACGCCGGTCCCGGGCCGGCGGCGGTCGCCGCGGTCGCGACCAGGACGGTGGCGAGCGGCCGCCTCATGGCCTGACGTCGCACGTGCGGCCCTTGCAGTCGTCGAGCCGCTCGAGCCTGGCGGCGAGCCTGCGCCTTGACGCGCGCGTAGCGCGCGCTCGGCGGCGACGTTGCGCAGCTGGGCGGGGTCCCGGCGACGGTCGTACAGCTCCTGCTCGCCGGTCTCGGTGTAGACGACGTACGTGTAGCGGTCGGTGCGCACGCCCTTGTACGGCCGGTCCCATTGGTTGGCGGGAACGGGGTCCTCGAACAGCGGCCGCGGCGCCTCGATCTGCAGGGCCCGGTCGGGACGCCCGCGCGCGTCGCGGAGCGTCGGCACGAGCGACACGCCGTCGATCGTGCGCCCCGCCCTGGCCCGGGCGACGTCCAGCAGCGTCGGGGCGAAGTCGATGTTCGAGACCTGCCCGCGCACGATCGCGGCCCGCGGGCACGCCGGGGCCGCGCATGATCAGCGGGACGCGCAGCGACTCGTCGTAGGGCAGGAACTTGTCGCCGGGGATCCGGTGCTCGCCCTGCAGCCAGCCGTTGTCGGAGAGGAAGACGATCAGCGTGTTCTCGAGCTGGTCGGTGGCGCGCAGGGTGTCGACCAGCCGCTTCACGTGGTCGTCGACGGCCAGCAGCGAGCCGATCCGCCCCTCGTAGTCGAGCTGGAGCTGCTGGATCTGCTCCTCGGTCAGCGAGGGCGCGAAGGTCGCGCATGTTCGACGGCTTGTCGGCGAGGTCGGGCTCGTTGAAGCTGGCCGGGCGCGGCAGGCGCTGGCGCGCGCTGGCGGCCTCGTGGCGCGGCGGCGGGCGCGGGTCGCGGCCCGGGCGGCCCATGAGCGTCGTCGCGACGTCCTCGCGGTGCGGCGCGGCCGGCGTCCACCAGATGAAGAACGGCTTCCGGGATCGGCGCTCGGCGCGGACGAGGCCCTCGGTGATCCGGCCGGTGACGTCGGGCGAGTAGTCCTCCGGCGTCCTCGCGTCCCGAAGTCGGTGTAGGGCGGGGGTCCGAAGACGTCGGTCAGGCGGGCGAGCACGCCGGCGATGCCGCTCGGGTTGGGGATGACCTCGATCTTCGCGAACTCGACCAGCTTGCGCGCGAACACGGGGTCGCCCCACGACCTCAGCTCGCCGTCGTGGTTCATCACGAAGTTGAAGTAGTCGTAGGCGGAGACGTCGAGCAGGCCGCGCCAGATGTCGAAGCCGGCCGGGCACCTCGCCGTGCGCGTCGCGCGCGCCGTAGCCGTTCAGCCACTTCCCGACGAGCGCGGTGCGGTAGCCGACCCTCTGCAGCCACGCCGGGAGGATGTTCCCGCGCTGCTTCATGCCGTACCAGCCGTAGGGGTGGAAGTTGCCGAGCACCCCGTGGTTGTGGGCGTACTGGCCGGTGATGAACGTCGCGCGCGCCGGGCAGCACAGCGGGAACGAGTCGACCGCGTTGGCGAACGTCGTGCCGCGCTCGGCGAGCAGGCGCCTGACGTTCGGCATCTTGGCGACGTCCGTCGCCGCCTGGTCGTCGGTCATCACGACGAGGATGTTCGGGCGCCCGTCCTTCGCCGCCGCGACGGGCCGTGCGTCGGCGGGGCTCGTGACAGCGAGAACCGCCAGCGCGACGAAGGTGACCATTCCCCATCGCATGGGCCGAACGTACAACGCGTGTCACACGGTGTCAACTTCCGTGTATCGTGTCCGCCGATGGCCCAGCGCCAGACCCGAGCGCGCCAGACCCGGCAGCAGAGCCGGCAGCGGATCGTCGAAGCGGCGACCGAGCTGGTCCGCCGGCGCGCCTACGCCGAGCTCAGCGTGGACGAGGTCATGCGCGACGCCGGGATGGGTCGCACGATCTTCTACCGGCATTTCGACGACCTCGCAGACCTGCTGCTGCGCGCGAGCCGCGAGGCGATCGAGGAGCTCTACGACGCCCAGCGCAGGCTGGGGCACGCCCGGCCCGACGAGGAGCCGGAGGCGCTGCCCCGGGCGCTGCGCGCCGCGGTGACCGTCTATCACCGCCACGGCCCCCTGCTGCGCGCCGTGGCCGAGGCGGCGCCGGGCGACGAGCAGATCGCACGCGACTACGTCGAGCTGCGCAGGCGCTTCGACGACTTCGTCGAGGAGTCCCTGCGCGGCCTCGCCGAGCTGGCCGGGACCCCGCTCGCCGACGTCGCGGAGACCGCGCATGCGCTGAACCTGATGAACGAGAGCTACCTGCTCGACGCGTTCGGCCGCGAGCCGCGCGTCTCGCCCGAGACCGCCGTGCAGACCCTCACCGAGGTCTGGGACGCGGTCATCCACCGCTGACGGGAGGCCTGGCCCGATGGACGTGTTCCGCACCCCCGACGAGCGCTTCGAGCGCCTGCCCGGCTACGCCTACGAGCCCCACTACGCGCAGGTGGACGGCCTGCGCCTGCATCACCTCGACGAGGGCAGCGGGCCGACGGTGCTGTGCTTCCACGGAGAGCCGAGCTGGAGCTACCTGTACCGGCACATGCTGGACAGGCTCGTCGAGAGCGGGCACCGCGTCGTCTGCCCCGACCTCGTCGGCTTCGGCCGCTCCGACAAGCCGACCGATCAGGCCTGGTACACCTACGCGCGCCACGTCGACGTGGTCACCCGCCACCTCGAGCAGCTCGACCTCCGGGACGTCACGGTCGTCGTGCAGGACTGGGGTGGCCCGATCGGCCTGCGCTGGGCGGTCGAGCACGCCGACCGCGTCGCCCGGCTCGTGGTGCTCAACACCGGCCTGTTCACGGGCAGGGTCAGCAAGGGCTTCACGGCGTGGCGCGAGTTCGCCGAGCGCACCCCCGACCTGCCGATCGGGATGATCATCCAGGGCGCCACGACGACCGATCTCCCGGCCGAGGTCGTCGCGGCCTACGAGGCGCCCTTCCCGACTCCCGAGAGCAAGGCCGGCGCGCAGCGCTTCCCGCTGCTCGTGCCGCTGAGCGAGGACGATCCGGGCGTCGCCGAGATGCGCGCCACGCAGGAGGCCCTGGGCCGCTGGGACAAGCCGGCGCTCGTCGCGTTCTCCGACAGCGATCCGGTCTTCCCCTTCCCTCGAGCCGGCGAGCGGTTCACCGCCATGATCCCGACGGCGGGCAGCCAGGTCAGGATCGAGGGCGCCGCGCACTTCCTGCAGGAGGACCGGGGCGCGGAGATCGTCGAGGCCATGCACGCGGCGTTCGGGCGCCCGGCCTAGGTGGCCGGCGCGTACTGGCCCGCGCCGTGGACGTGCGAGGACGGCGGGCCGCGCCGCTGGTGCTGTGCGACCGGGCAGCCGGGCCTGGGGATCCGGCCCGGCGAGCGGCTCGAGGTGGCGGCTGTCAGGGACGCGTTCGCGACCGATGCGCTGGTTCGCCGCAGCCCGGGGGAGCTGTACGCGCTGCGCCACGACATGCCGGTGCGCGGACCGCAGTCGACGCCGGTCGAGGGGTGGGTGGAGCGCCTGGATCCCGCGACCCTCGCCGTGACCGCGTCGACCCCGCGCCTGCCGGGTGGGGCGTACTGGCCCGGCGGGATCGCGGCGCACGCGAGCGGCGACCTGCACATGGTGCTCGGTCGCTGGGCGCATCGCCTGAGCGCCGGTCTGGACGTGCTGGCGTCGCACCGGCTGCCCGTCGAGCGCCCGCACAACTCGTTCGTCGTGCTCGACGGCGGCCAGCTGGTCACCAAGGACTGCGACGCTCCGGCGGGCCGCGAGCCCGCGACCGTGTCGGTGCTGGACCCTGGGACGCTGCTGCCGGTCGCGCCGGCGCTGCGGCTGCCCGAGCCGTGCATCGCCCGGCTGTCGTGTGACGGCGAGAGCGTGGTCGCCGTGGGCACGACCACGGTCTTCCGGTTGCGGCTGGAGGCCGACGCCGGGCGGCTGGTGGTCGACGAGCACTGGCGCCCGCGCTACGGGCCCGCGCCCGACCGCAGCTTCGGCTGGGACCCGGTCCTGACCGGCGAGCACGTCCTGTGGATGGACAACGGGCGCAACCGCGTCGACCGGACGATGCTCGGGTCGGGCGACCGGGCGGGCCCCGTGCGCCTGTGGTGGGCGCGTCACGACGGCGGCGAGGCGTGGTCGGTGCCGATCAGCGGCAGGCCGTACGGGACCCAGTCCAACCCCCCGGCCTGGGACCCCGACGGGAGGATCGTCGTGGCCTACGACGCCGGCAACGCGGTGCTCCGCGCCTGGCGCCTGGCCGGCGACGAGCTGCAGCCGCTGTGGCGCCGCGACGGCCTGGCCCACGCGGGGCACCTGATCGTCTACCCCGACACGCGCGAGCTCGTCGTGCAGGACTGGACGGACAGCGCCGCGCTGCGCCGGCCGCTCGTGCGGCGCGCGCTGCGCCCCGCCTTCCAGCTGCTGGCGCAGTCGGCGGCCGTCCGGCGGGCGTCGCTGGCCACCGGCCACGACGCGCTCGTCGTGCTCGACCTCGACAGCGGTGCGCCGAAGGCGCGCACGGCGGTCCCCTCGCCCTCGCAGGCCTTCATGTTCCCCGCGCCGGGCTTCGGGCGCGACGTCTACTACCAGTCGCTGACCACCATCGCGCGGGTCGTGGTGACCGCGTGAGATGATCCCCGGCGGTCGACGGCAACGCTCCATCCAGAGGAGGCCGCATGGCGGGTCGGTTCGAGGGGACGGTCGTGATCGAGCGTCCGATCGAGGAGGTGTTCGCCTTCCTCGCCGACGGCGAGAACGATCCGACGTTCAGCCCGAGGGTGCAGGAGATGGCCAAGACGACCGACGGGCCGCCGGGCGTCGGCACCGTGTACGCCAGCACCGTCAAGGACGCCGGCATGAAGACCAAGCGCGAGTTCAGGCTCACCGAGTTCCAGCCTCCGACCCGCATCCGCTGGGCGGAGATCTCCAAGAACCTCGTCACCGCTCCCGAGGGCGGGTACGACCTCGCCCCCGAGGGCACCGGCACCCGACTCACGGTCTACAACGTCCTCGAGGGGCACGGCCCGGGCAAGCTGCTCGCGCCGCTGGCGCTGCGCTCGGCCCGCAAGGGCGCCGACGACTTCGCCAGGGCGATCAAGCAGGCCGTCGAGGCGTCCTGAGCGGCGCTCGGGCGCGGCGGCTCACAGCAGCGTCGCCAGGGTGACCGGCACCACGGCATCAGCGCCCGCGCGGCGCAGCTGCCCGCCGACCATGGCGAGCGTCCATCCAGAGCGGCGCTCGTCGTCGAGCAGGACGCCCGTGCCGGCGGGCGGTGGCGCCGTGATCCTGAACGCGCCGCGGACGTTGGCGGCCTGCTGCACGGCGTTGGCCATCTCGCGCTGGGGCGGGCGGTCCTCGGTGCGCGCGACCAGCTCCACGTGCGCGACGCCGAGCTCGGAGGCCAGGCGGGCCGCCGTCGAGGCGCAGAGACCGGGCAGGCGCACCGACGGGACGCCGGTCAGCCACGCGACATCCGTCCCGGCGCGCCGCAGGGCGTCGGCCAGGGCGACGATCACCTCGTCGTCCAGCTCCCCGGCCTGCATGCCCCGCGCGATGGCCGGCCACCAGCCGCCGTCGCCGCGGCGCGCGAGCGCCCAGCCCGGCTCGGTCCGGGCGTCCTCGGGGATCTTGCGCATCGTCCCGCCGGCGTCCGGGGCCATCTTGCGCACCTCGAGCTCCAGCGGGCGCGAGCGCAGGTGACGCTGGGCCAGCTCCACGAGCTCTGCGGGCGGGGGCTCGGCGAAGCGCGGTGACGTGCACACCGAGCAGCGCCCGCAGTCCTCGGGCCTCGGGTCGTCCAGCTCTTCCTGCAGCACCCGCATCAGGCAGCGCCCGTCGGTCCCGTACGCGGCCATCGCGGCCTGCTCGGCCCGGCGCAACCCGGTGACCTGCGCGTAGCGCTCGGCGTCGTAGGCCCACGTGCTCCCCGGGACGGCCGCCCAGCGCGACCCCGCACGGCGCACGGCACCCTCGACGTCGAGGATCTTCAGCATCGCCTCGATCCGTCCGGGCCCGAGGTTCACGACGCCCATGAGCTCGCGCGTGCTGCGGCCCTGCTCCCCGGCCGCTCGCAGCTCCTCGAGCACCGCGGTGACCCGCTCGCGCGCGGGGAACGCCTGCTCGATGAAGAAGTCCTGGATGCGCCGGTCCTCGCCGCCGCGCAGGAGGACGACGTCGGCGTGCTCGACCCCGCGGCCCGCGCGACCGACCTGCTGGTAGTACGACACGACCGAGCCCGGCGCCTGGAAGTGCACGACGAAGGACAGGTCGGCCTTGTCGTAGCCCATCCCCAGGGCGCTCGTGGCCACGACCGCCTTGACCTCGTTGCGCAGCAGGCGCTCCTCCGTGGCGACCCGCTGCTCGTTGTCCTGCTCACCGCTGTAGGCGACGGCGGTGATCCCGTTCGCGACGAGGAACTCCGCGACCTGCTCGGCATCGCGCTTGGTCAGCGTGTAGACGATGCCCGAGCCCGGCAGCTCCGGGAGGTGCTCGACGAGCCAGGCGAGCCGCTGTGCCGGACGCGGAAGCTCGAGCGCCTCGAGGCGCAGGCTCGTGCGCGCGAGCGGGCCCCGGTAGGCGCGCAGCCGCCGGTCGCCGCCGGCGCCGTCCTCGCGGCCGAGCTGCTCGAGCACGTCGTCGACCACGCGATCGTTGGCCGTCGCCGTCGTCCCCAGCACGGCGACGTCGGGGGCCAGCGCGTCGAGCATGTCCTTCACGCGCCGGTAGTCGGGGCGGAAGTCGTGTCCCCAGTCCGAGATGCAGTGCGCCTCGTCGATCACCAGCAGCCCGACCGAGGCCGCGAACAGCGGAAGCATGTCCTCGCGGAAGCGCGGGTTGTTCAGCCGCTCGGGGCTGATGAGCAGCAGGTCGACCGCCTCCGCTCGCCAGCAGCTCGCGCACGGCGTCCCAGTCGTCGCGGTTGGTGCTGTTGACGGTGTGCGCACGCAGCCCGAGCCGCTCCGCCGCGGCGATCTGGTTGCGCATCAGCGCCAGCAGCGGGCTGACGATCAGCGTCGGGCCCGCACCCGCCGCGCGCAGCAGCGCTGTGGCGACGAAGTAGACGGCGGACTTGCCCCACCCGGTCCGCTGCACGCAGAGCACCCGCGAGCGGTCGGCCACCAGGTCGCGGATCGCGGCGAGCTGATCCTCCCGGAACGCCGCGGCCGGATCGCCCGTCAGCTGGCGCAGGCGGTCCAGCGCGGCCGCGTCGATGGGGTCGGGCGCAAGGGTGGTCACGCGTCCCAGGGTGACAGCGCGTCGGCCGGGCGCCTGCCGGGTAGCCACGATCGGTGCTCTTGCTCGACGACGTCTCCACGATCTGATGGCCTTCGGCAGGCGGGCCGCTCGCCGCAGCAGCAGGGTCCAGGTCCGGGGCTGCGGCTGCTGCCTGCCCATCCCGCTCGGGGTGGTGGTCCTCGGCTCGGTCGCGCTGCGAGGCGCATACCGGCGCGCTCACTCCCCATGATGCTGTTCTTCTCCAACCGGCTGGGCTGCCTCGGATCGCTGCTGATCTCGGCCGTCGGCACCCTCGTGCTGCTGCTGATCCTGGGTGTCATCAACCTCGGCTGAGCCGCCGGGAGACGCCGCGGATCGTGACGCCTTCGTGCTGGGCGGCGGGGGCGGGCCACTGGGCGCGCACGAGGTGGGGATGCTGCGGGCGCTGCTGCAGCGCGGCATCGTGCCCGGGCTGGTCGTCGGGACCTCGATCGGCGCGATCAACGGTGTGGCGGTGGCCGCCGACCCGACCGAGGCCGGCGTCGAGCGGCTGACGAGCATGTGGTCGGAGATCGATCGCAGCGACGTGTTCGAGGGCTCGATCGTCGGCCGGCTGGCCACGCTCGCCCGCACGCGCACGCATCTGCACGGCAACGACTCGCTGCGGGCGCTGCTGACCGAGGCGTTGCCCGTCCAGCGGATCGAGGATCTCGCCGTGCCGTTCCAGTGCGTCGCCGCGAGCATCGAGGGGGCTCGCGAGCACTGGTTCACCGAGGGACCGCTCGTCGACGCCGTGCTCGCCTCCGCCGCGGTGCCAGGGCTGCTGCCGCCGGTCGCAGGTCGGCGGCGAGCACTTCATCGACGGGGGCGTGGTCAACAGCATCCCCGTGAGGCGGGCGGTCGAGCTCGGCGCGCGGCGCATCTTCGTCCTGCACGTCGGCCGCCTCGACCGGGCGCTCGATCCGCCGCGCTGGCCCTGGGAGGTCGCCCTGGTCGCCTTCGAGATCGCGCGCCGGCACCGCTTCGTCGGCGACCTGGCCTCGCTGTCCGGGGACGTCGAGGTGCACGTCATGCCCACCGGCCAGCAGAGGCCTGCCCGCTACAGCGACCTCTCGCAGTTCCGCTACCGCGACGCGTCGCGCGGCCACGAGCGCATCGAGCGCGCCCACGAGGCCTCCCTGCGCTACCTCGACCGCCACGGCCTCGGCCCCTCCTGATGCCCGTCCCGCCGACGCTGGTGCGGCGCCTGGTCCTGGCACCCCTGATCCTCGCGGTGGACGTCGTGCTCGTCGTCGCCGGGCCGGTGCTCCTGCTGCTGGCCGCGATCGCCTCACCGCTCTACGGCGGCTGGCGGCCCGTGCGGCTGGTGTGGATCGCGCTCGTGTTCGCCGCCCGCCACTTCGCGGCCACGATCGCCTGCCTGGGCCTGTGGCTGGCCAGCGGGTTCGGGCGCACCGGGGATCCCGAGCGCCTGCAGCGTGCCCACTACGCGGTGTTGCGCTGGTTCATCGACGGCATCCATCGCGCCGTGCTGGGCGTCGCGCGCGTGGAGGTGCGCGTCGTCGAGTCCTCGCGCGCCGAGGAGGTCCTGTCGTCGGGCGGCCGGCCGGCGGTGGTCCTGAGCCGTCACGCGGGCGAGGGCGACTCGTTCCTGGTCCTCCATCACCTGCTGTGCCGCCACGGGCGACGGCCGAGGGTCGTCATGCACGACGCGCTGCGACTGGACCCGCTGATCGACGTCCTCGGCCACCGTCTGCCCAACCGCTTCGTCGATCCGCGCGGGGGCGACACCGAGGTCGAGATCGCCGCGATGACCCGGGACCTCGACCGCGCGGGAGCGGTCCTCATCTTCCCGGAGGGCGGCAACTTCTCTGACGCCCGGCGCCGGAGGGGCATCGAGCGGCTCGAGCGCGCCGGGCACGACGAGGAGGCCGCGTGGGCGCGAGGCATGAGCAACGTCGCCGCCCCGAGGCCCGGAGGAGCGCTCGCAGCGCTCGACGCCGCGCCGCAGGCCGACGTGGTCTTCGTCGGCCACGTCGGCTTCCCCACCTCCCTGGCCGACCTCTGGCGCCGGTTGCCCGATCGCCAGGTCGTGGAGCTGCGCCTCTGGGTGGTCGGCGCGGACGAGATCCCCACCGAGCGCGACGCCCGCATCGACTGGCTCTTCGGCTGGTGGCGGACGCTCGACGCGTGGGTGGGGGAGCGCGAGGGGTCCGCACACCCTGGGGAAGCTGAGCTCCCCCAGGGGTGAGCGTCGGCTACGAGCGGTCGAGCTGCTTGTCGGCGGCTTCGATGACGCCGGCACGGTCCTTGTGGTCACGCTCGTACGAGCGCACGGCGCGGGCAACGTCGGCGGCGGAGTTGCCGAGGGCGGCGCGGATCTCGTCGACGCTCTGCTCGTCGTAGCCCGACCACGGCTCGTCGCCGGTCAGCTTGCCGATCCTGTCGATGATCGTGGCGCGGTTCTGGCGCTTGGCCTCGTACGCGCCGATCATCCGCAGCTCGCGCTGGCTGAAGCCCTTGAGCTTGGCGGCGATGTCCTCGGCCGTCTGCCTGTCGTAGTCGCGGATCGGCAGGTCCTCCTCGGTTGCGACGGCGCCGGTGACGGCCCCCTCGACGGCTGCGACGCCGGGGATCTTGCGTGCGGTGTTGCTGATGCTCATGTGCTTTCTCCTTGAATGGGTGAGGTAGGTCGTGAGGCGCCGGGTCAGGCGTTGGCGCGCTCGCGCTCGGCGGCTCTTGAGGACGCCTGCGCGGTTCTTGTGTGTGCGCTCGTAGGAACGCACCTGCTGCGCGCGCTCGTCGTCGCCCTCGCTCAGAACGGCCCCGACCTCGGCGGCGGTCAGCTCGTCGTAGCCCGGCCACGGCTCGTCGCCCCGCAGCGTGGTGATGCGGGCGAGGACGGTCGTGCGGTTGTCGTGCTTGCGCTCGTAGGCGTCGACCTTGGCGAGATCGACCTGCGACAGCTGGGCGAGCTTGGCCACGATCTGGTCGCCGGTCAGCGCGTCGTAGTCGGCGATCGCGAGATCGTCCTCGGACGCCAGCGCGCCCTTGACCTGGCCCTCGACCTGGGCGACGCCGGGGACCTTGCGCGCCCGGCGGGCGGTGCGCTTGGTCGTCGCGGTCGTCTTGCGGGCCGAGGTGGCGACCGTCTCTGCGGTCTCGCGGACGGCGTCGGCCGCTCCGGTGGTCGTGATGTCGTAGGACGGATCGCCATCGACGTCGGCGCGCACGACCGCGGCGGCCAGCCTGGGGATCTCGCGCAGGACGCGCTGGAGCATCTTCTCCTCATCGGCGCGAATCGAGGCGGCGAGCTTCGCCGTCGCCTGATCACCGACGGCTGTCGCGAGCCGCTCGAGCGCGGTGTAGGTCGCGATCTCCAGGGCCTCGGTCGCGCAGGCGTCCTTGGCGTTCTTGAGCACCTTCTCCTCGCCGCCGGAGCCGCGCACGAGGTCGATCGGGGTCTTGCCGAGCGCCAGCATCTGCCCGACGACGCTCTCGACGACACCGACAGCGGCGGTCAGCGGGTTCCCGCCGTTCCCCAGCTCGCCGAGCCGGGCGGACAGGCGGTCCGCATGACTGCGGGTCTCCCTGAGGTGCTGCTCCAGCCCGGTGCGGTAGGGGCCGCGCGGGGTCATGGCGATCTGCGACTGCAGCACGCGCACGAGCGCGTGCTCGCTGGCCCGGGCCTCGTTGAGGTACTGCAGGACCTTCTGTTGAGACGTTTCCACGAGAATCCAATCGATGGGGTGAGTCACCGCGCGAACGGCAAGATGCGGCGGCGAGGAGGGCGGGGCGCCGGCGAACGAGCGTGCGCAGCGATTGAGCCCGCAGTGAGGCTAGTGCCTCACGATCCGCCCGCCTGCGCCCGGTCCGCAAGCTGACCGGGGTGTTTACGGGGGTGGCCCGGCGGACAGCCCGGACCGGTCTGTACCCACGGTCCTGACCGTCGGCTCAGCCCCGCATCCTCCCCTCCCCGAAGTCCGGGCTCGTGGAAACGCGAGCCCGGACGGGGGAAGGCCTCGCCGACGTGCGTGAGAGCTCGGCCGGCAGGCCGAAGCGGGCGAAGATGGCCGGCATGCGGAAGGCGGTCACGGCGGCGATCAGCGGTCCGCGCAGCGTGAGGACATCGAGCGCGAGCGGCTTGTAGCAGCCGGCGTCCGCGTCGATGAGGTAGACGCCGACCGCCGGCTGGCCGTTCGCGCACGTCGCGACGTAGCGCAGTCGCGGCGGCGGCCCGCCGGGCATGAGCCATGACCCGGCGATCGCCTCGCGGCCCCGGCACCAGTCGGGATACGGCGGCATCGCGAACGTCGCGTCCTCGGTCAGCAGCGAGAGGATCGCGTCGACGTCGCCGCGCTCGAACGCGTCGGCGAAGCGCTCGACCAGCTCGCGCAGGCGCTGGTCGCCCAGCGCGCGGAGCGTCGTCTGCTGGCTGTGCGGCGGCAGGCGCTCGCCCACCGCCCTGCGGGCCCGCTGCAGCGCGCCGTTGACCGACGGGACCGTGGCCTCGAGGCAGGCCGCGGCCTCCCTGGCGGAGAAGCCCAGCACGTCGCGGAGGATCAGCGCGGCGCGCTGTCGCGCCGGCAGGTGCTGCAGCGCAGCGATGAAGGCCAGCTCGACCGCCTCACGCTGCTCGTAGCGCGCCTCTGGCGTTGCGTCCGCGTCCTCCACGGCCAGCGTTCCTTCGGGGTAGGGCTCGATCCACAGGGACTGTCGCAGCGGCACCGCATGGTCGTCCCCGCCCGGCGGCCCGTAGTCGATCGGCAGCACCCTCCTGGGCCTGCGCGCGATGAGGTCCAGGCAGACGTTCGTCGCGATCCGGTACAGCCAGGTCCGATGCGAGCTGCGGCCGCGGAACCGCGGAAGCGCGCGCCAGGCGCGCAGCAGGGTGTCCTGGAGCGCGTCGTCGGCGTCGTGGAGCGAGCCGACCATCCGGTAGCAGTGCGCGTGCAGCTCCGAGCGGTGCGCCTCGACGAGGCGCCCGAAGGCTGCGTGGTCCTGGTCGTCCGTCGTCGAGCTCTCGAGTGCGGCGCACATGCCCTTGTTCGGTTAGACGCGGCGCGCGGCCCGAACTCACCGCCGCTGCGATGAGTTTCGCAGCCGCCATCGGTCAACCAAGGACATGGAGGACGAGATCCTCAACCCGGTCGTGCATCTGGAGCTCCGCACCCGCGACGTCGCGCGGGCGTGCGCCTTCTACGCGCGCCTGTTCGGCTGGCGCGCGGAGACGCTGCACTGGGGGTCGGCGGCCTACGTCGCCCTCGGGCTCGCCGAGGGGATCGAGGGCGGCATCGTCGAGCACGAGCGCGAGGACGGCGGGTGGATCCCGTACGTCGAGGTCGCCGACGTCGCCGCTGCCGTCGCCCGCGCGCGGCTGCTGGGCGCCGCGGTGACGCTCGAGCCCCGCGAGGGCCCCGCGGGCTGGCGCAGCGTCCTGCTCACCCCGGCGGGCGGCGAGATCGCGGTCTGGCAGCCCAAGCCATGAGCGTCACGCGATCCAGCAGTTCCGGAGAAGCCCGCCGCGGGCGACCTCGTTACCTTGAGCCCGTGCTCTGCCCGCAGCGGCCGCCCATCAGAAAGGACCCCGTATGACGCGCTTCCTCGCCCGCCTCGCCGACCTCGCATACCGCCGCCGCGGCCGCATGGTGCTGGCCTGGCTCGCCGCCACGGTCGTGATCATCGGGGTCGGGCTCCTCGCTGGCGGGCGAGTACAACGCCGACTACAACACGCCCGGCTCGGAGTCCAAGGCGGCGAGCGACCTCACCGAGGAGCGCTTCGGCGGCTACTCGGGCCAGGAGATCTACGTCGTCTGGAAGGACGAGGCCGGCGCCGACGAGCCCGGCCGCGCAGAGGCGCGTCGACGCGTTCCTCGCCGAGGCCAGGCGGGTCGACCACATCGCCGAGCAGACCCCCACGCGGGTCTCGCAGGACGGCACGATCGGCGCGACCACGCTCCCGCTGACGGTCGCGGGCTGGGACGTGCCCAAGGAGGACGGCGAGAAGCTGATCGCCGCGGCCGAGAAGCACAGCGGCGACGGGCTGGAGATCAAGCTGGGCGGTGACCCGATCTACGCCGCGCAGGAGGCAGACCAGCCCGGAGGGGATCGGCTTCCTCGGCGCCGCGATCGTGCTCCTGATCGCCTTCGGCTCGGTGGTCGCCGCCGGCCTGCCGCTGGTGATCGCGCTCGTCGGCCTGGGCATCTCGTCGGGCGGCCTGATCGTGCTGCTGGCCAACGTCGTCGACGTGCCCGACTGGACGACGGCGGTCTCCGGCCTGATCGGGATCGGCGTCGGCATCGACTACGCGCTGCTCGTCCTGACCCGCTTCCGCGCGGCGCTGCACGACGGCAAGGACCGTCACGACGCGGTGGTCGAGGCCGTCACGACCGCCGGGCGCAGCGTGATCATCGCCGGCGGCACCGTGGTGATCGCCGTCCTCGGCCTCTTCCTGACCGGCCTGCCGTACATGTACGGCGTCGCGATCTCGGCCTCGCTCGCCGTGCTCGTCGTGATGCTCGCCGCGGTCACGCTGCTGCCCGCGCTGCTCTCGTACCTCGGGCCGAAGGTCGACCGGCTCGCGGCTCCCGTTCCTCGGCCGGGGCGCTCAAGGCGGAGGGCGACGGCGAGTCGCCCGCGGCGCGCTGGAGCCACGCGGTGCAGCGGCGCCCGTGGCCGGCCGCGATCGCCGCGACGGCGCTCCTGCTCGCGCTGGCCGCGCCCGGCGCTCGACATGCGCCTCGGCTTCCCCGACGCCGGCAACGACCCGCCGGACACCATGACCCGCCAGGCCTACGACCTCAACACGGAGGGCTTCGGGCCCGGCACGAACGGGCCGCTGGTGATCGCCGCCGAGCTGCCCGGTCGCGGCAGGCCGAGGGCGCAGGTCGACTCGCTCGCGCAGCGGCTCCGCGAGCGAGGACGGGCGTCGCCTTCGTCGCCGATCCGCAGGTCAACGAGGCGGGCGACGCGGCGCTCCTCACCGTGATCCCGACCACGTCGCCGCAGGACGCGGAGACGGAGGACCTCGTGCAGCCGGCTGCGCGAGGACGTCGTGCCCGAGGCGCTCGGCACGTCCGGCATCACCGCGGAGATCGGCGGCGTCACCGCGGCGCTCGAGGACCAGAGCGACTACATCACCGACCGCATGCCGCTGTTCATCGCCGGCGTCGTCGGCCTGTCGTTCCTGCTGCTGCTCGTCGCCTTCCACTCGCCGCTGATCTCGCTGAAGGCGGGGATCATGAACCTGCTGTCGGTCGGCGCCGGCCTACGGCGTGATGACGATGGTGGCGAAGGGCGGCGCGGTCGGCGAGCTGATCGGCATCGACGACGAGGTGCCGATCGCGCCGTTCATGCCGGTGATGATGTTCGCGATCCTCTTCGGCCTCTCGATGGACTACGAGGTCTTCCTGATCTCGCGGATCCGCGAGGAGTACCTCAAGGACGGCGACACGCGGCGGGCCGTCGCCGACGGCCTGGCCAAGACGGCGCGCGTGATCACCGCGGCCGCGGCGATCATGGTCGTCGTCTTCCTCGCCTTCCTGGCGGCCCCGGACACGTTCCTCAAGCTGTTCGGGATCGGCCTGGCCTCGGCGATCTTCCTCGACGCCACGGTCGTGCGGATGGTGCTCGTGCCCGCGGTGATGCAGCTGCTCGGCAGCCGCAACTGGTGGATCCCGAACTGGCTGGAGCGGATCCTGCCGCGCCTGGACGTCGAGCGCGTCGCGCTCGGCGGAGCCTCGGGCCGGTCCTGACACCGGCCCGTCGGGCGGAGTAGCGTTGCGGGGAGCGTCTTCTCGAAGGAGCAGTCGAGATGCAGCACGAGCACACCGAGCACATCGCGGCGCCGCCGGATGCGGTGTTCGCCGCGATCTCCGACGTCGGCAACCTCCCGCGCTTCGTCCCCCAGCTGACCGGGGCGCGCCGCGCGGGCGACGACCGCGTCGAGGTCGACGCCCGCTACCACGGGCACGAGCAGCACGGCGAGGTCTCCTTCCACGCGGACGAGAAGCGCCGCCGCATCGAATGGAGCGCGCCCAGCGGCTACCGCGGCTGGATGCAGGTCGAGGCCGACAGCGGTGGCTCGCGGCTGACGCTGTTCCTCAACACCCTGCACGGGTCGGAGAGCGACCACGACGTCGCCGCGACGCTGGACGCCATCCGCATGCTGGTCGAGGCCGAGGTCTGACCGCCGGCTCAGGCGGCAGCGGAAGCGGGCCGGAAGAGCGGGACGGCGCGGGCCTGCTGGAGGTAGGGGACACCCTCCGTGTATCCCGTCCCGCGGCGCTGTCCGAGCATGCGCACGGCGAGCCGGTAGTGGGTCTGGCGCCACTTGAGGACGGCGGCCTCGAACCGGGCCAGCGCCGAGCGGACGTCGTCGTGCATGGCCTCGGTCAGCTGCCCTGACGCGCGCGCGCGCGCCAGCGTCTCGGACAGCGTCGCCTGGCCGGCGAGCACCCGCTCGCGGACCTCGGGCACCGAGCGGTAGGCGGGGGAGTCCAGGCGCTCGCGGTCCGGCGCCCGGCACAGGCTCTCCACCGTCTTGTAGCTGCGCGACTGGATGGCGCTCGCGCCCTCGGTGTACTCGCGGAAGGTCAGGAACGCCTGCGGCTGCATGGTCGCGACGAGCGAGAACAGCGCCGCCGCCTCGCGCATCGCGCGCTCGGCGCCGGTGATGGCCCGCGTCGCCACCGCGGCCCGGCCGTCCGCGATCGCCGCGATGGCGGCCTCGAGCTGGACGCCGACGAGCGCGAAGGTCGTCTCGTAGGACTGCAGCATGCGGATGAACATGTACTCGTCGTGGGCGACGTACACGGGCAGGAGGGTCAGCTGGAGCATCCGGCGCTCCGCAGCGGTCATGTCGCCGGCGACCGCCCGGCACACCCGCCGCGCCTCGGCGAGGGGGTCGGTCGTCGTGACGCCGGCGGGGAGCCCCAGCCGTGCGAGCGCGGGCCCGACGGCGCGCACGCCCAGCCGGCAGCGCTTCGCCGTGATCCTGGCCTCGGGCCGCAGCTCCGGCAGCAGGCTCGTCGTGCCGGCCGCGGCCGCGAGCTCGAAGCGCAGGGTGTCCGCGACGAGCAGGGTGAAGAGGCGGTCCCGCTGTCGCCCGGCGTGCCGGGGGTCGTCGCCGCGATGACCGGTCCCCGGCAGCGGGAGCTGGTCGACCGCGAGGTAGCTCGGGTTGTCGAAGCGCCCGTCCCACTTGTCCAGCGCGGTGCCCAGGAACCGCGCGAGCACCCGTTCGGCGTCGTCCCGCTGTGCCGGGAAGCGCGGCGCGCGCCCGGTCCAGCGCCGCGAGCAGCTCGCGCGGCGCGAAGTGCTTGCCGGCACGCCGCAGCTCGGCCACGACCGGGTCGTAGGGGAACGTCCGGGGATCGGGGGCGGCAAGCCACGTCGCGAGCTCGTGCATGGGTGCAGCGTCGTGGCCCGCGACGGATCTCGGAACACACCCAAGGGTGGCCTCGCCCATCCCCCGCTGGGCGCTTATGTGCGGTTCGGCGCTTCGCCCTTCTCCTGCGCGCGCCCGAACGTGGCGGCGGCGCCGGCGTGGAGCTCCTGGAGTTGCGCCGGGCTGGGGCACCAGCTCGACTCGAGGCCGGCCGTGTCCCAGCCGGCGAGGCGAGCCCCGCCTCGTAGGCGCTCTGGCAGAACGCGAGCAGTCCCTGTCTGGGGTCGCGCGCCGTGCGCACGGTCTCGTAGGGAAGGATCGCCAGCGAGCCCGAGCCGAACTCGATCCACTCGCCCGCGGACAGCTGCTGGTCGCGCAGCCCCGCGGGCTCCGGGGCGGTGTAGGAGTAGTACGCGGCGTCGCCGACGTTGTCGTCGCCGGCCCAGAAGCCGAACGAGATGACCTCCTGCGAGTAGGCCTCCTGGGTGACCGGGTCGGCGTCCATCGGCGCGCCGGGCCGGCCGGAGAAGCGGGTCACGGCGAGGTCGAGGCCGTGCCAGAAGAGGTGCACGGGGCTCGTCTTGCCGGTGAACCAGCCGCTGAACTCCTCGAACACCGAGTCGGACCAGTCGAGGATCCGCCCGAAGCGCGCGATCGCGTCGCGATCCCAGGACGCGTGCTCGAGATCCTGGGGAAACGGCGTCGTCATGGGGACGCCGAACGGTTGCTCGGAGATCTCGACGTCGATGTCGAGCTCGCCGAGCAGCGCGTGGAGGCGGGCGTCGAACTCCGCGACGGGCAGTCCGCCACGCAGCTCGAACGACCTGGTGCGACCGTCAGCCGTCCGGACGACCACCGCGTGATCGACGAAGTCGATCGTGATCTCGAACGTGGTGTGGTGGTGATGCAACCGCCGCGTCGTGAGCCCTCGCACGTCGACGTACAGAGGGACGTTCCACCAGTGGTTGCGCGGCGCCGTCGTGGCCAGCCGGATCTTGCCGACGATCTGGCTGTAGAGATGCAGCGTGTCCCTCGTCGCGCGCCAGTCGGCCAGATGCAGCTCCGGCAGCGTCATGGTCCTCACCCGACCCTATCTCCGTATCGCGGTCATGAGCTCGCAAGGTGATCGAGGCGGCGGATCGTCGGCCCGGCGTGGCGCTCCTCGTAGTCGAGGTGCTCCAGAAGGTGGACGCGGAGGCCCAGCAGGCCGTCGATGACCTGCCGCCGTGCGTCGTCGCCGTCGGTGTCAGTCAGCGAGCGGGCGGCGGCTTCGACGACGTCGAGCAGGTCGGAGACGCGCGCATGGTCGGCCTCCAAGCGCTCCACGACGGGGCCGATCGAGGGGTCGACGGTGCGGAGGGCGGGGAGCAGCAGCACGTCCTCGGCGCCATGGTGAGCGTGGACGAAGCGGCAGTACCGCAGGCAGTTCACCTTCAGCTGCCACAGCGGTCCGCTGGTCTTGAGCTCTCCAAGCGTGTCCTGGACCGCCTCGCCCGGAAGCCCGTCGCCCACATCAGCTGCGAGCTGCTCGACGATCTGCAGGTCGCGGCGGATCATCGAATGGACCCAGAGCAGCTCCGCGAAGATCGCCCTGCCACGAGCGGTCTCCGCCTCAGCCGACACGTGCCGTCGCGACGCGGTCGCGTACCTCAGGGGCGACGTTCTCGATGAAGGTCCGCAGCGTGCCGGCTTCGGGCGGCGCGATGAGGATCAAGGTGTCGAACCCGATGTCGAGCGCGAGGTGTGTGAGGACCTCCACCCAGCGGTCGGGCGGGCCGACGATCGCCTCGTCGGTGTCGCGGGCAGGCGCGGGAGCCGTCGCGGTGAACGCACCGGGAACGTTGTAGATGCGGCGGATCTCGGCGGGATCGCGGCCGGCCTCGCGCGCGGCGCGGTCGATGACGGTCTGCGACTCGGCAACGGCAGCCGGAGGGTAGTAGTTCATCAGCGGGGCGGCCCAGCCGTCGGCCACGCGCCCGGTGAGCGCGAGCGCGCGCGGCCTTGCGGCGCCAAGCCAGATGCCGATCTGGTGCTCCGGCTTGGGGCCGGGTCGTGACCCCGCGAGACGGTAGTGGCGGCCGTCGAAGCGCAACGAGCGGCCGTCGCCCCAGCTTGCGCGCAGGATCGAGACGGCCTCCTCGAGTGCCTCGAGGCTCTCGCCCGGAGTGAGCGCCGGGGCGCCCATCGCCTCGGCGGCCTGCAGGTACCCGCCGCCGCCGAGGCCGGCCTCGAAGCGCCCGCCGCTGAGGACGTCGAGTGTCGCCGCCGCCTTTGCGAACACCGCGGGCGGGCGCAGCGGCAGGTTGCCGACGTCCTGGAACACGCGGATCTGCTCGGTCTGAGCGAGGATCACGCCGGCGAGCGCGAGCGCGTCGAGGTGCCGCGGCTGGTAGGGGTGGTCCTGGACGGCGAGCAGGTCATAGCCGAGCCGGTCGGCCAGGCGCGCGGCCTCGAGCACCCCCGGCGGGTCACCCGCGTCTGGGATCAGGAAGTACCCGAACTGCAGCGAGTGGCCGTAGTCCATGCGTCCTCAGAAGCCGATCGACTGTCGGATGAGGACGACGTGGATGCGCCCGGGCTGCTCCTGGTGGATCTCGAGGACCTTTCCGACATAGCTGTTCTGCCCGTAGGCGGCATACGCGCGTGCGTCCTCGAGCTTCAGGCTGTGCTCGACGATCCGCTCGCGCGCCGCCTCGAGGCTCGGCACCAGCTTCTGCGCGCCGACGACGAAGATGACGTTGGCGGCGCCCCAGCCGTAGGAGGCGAGCTGACTGCCCGAGGCCGAGGCGATCACGAGCGTTCCCTCGGGCGTGATGGCGTGGACGCTGCCGAGCGCGTAGTCGGGCTGGCCGGCGATCGCCTTCATCTCCTGCAGTTGCGTCGCGTAGTCGAGCGCGGACATCCTGGTGCGCGCCGAGTCGTACGGCTCGCCGCCGTCGATCGCGTCAGCGATGCCGGTCTCCTGCAGCGTCACCGAGGTGTTGGTCATCACGGAGGCGCCTTCGGGGATGAGGGCGAGGACGGTCTCGCGCGCGGCGTCGAGGTCGTCGACGACATCGACGCTGAAGCCGTGCTCTTCCAGCGCGACGACGGTCGTCGCGAGCGTCTGGTCGTCAGGCAGCGCGGTGAAGCGCTCAGATGCTTGGATCGTGCTCATGCCGGGAGGATGCGCGCCGAGCGCCGCGCCTCGCATCCGCCACTGGACAGTGCGGTGACCGGTCCGGCTAGGGCGGCAGGACGCGGTCGAGCTGGTTGCGCGAGCTGATGTCGAGCTTGGTGAAGACCTTGCGCAGGTGGTACTTGACCGTGCGCGGGCTGATGAACAGCCGGGTGCCGATCTCGGGGTTCGAGAACCCGTCGCGGGCGAGTCGCGCGATCAGCGCCTCCTGGGCGGTGAGCTCGTCGCGCGTCTCGACGGTGCGCTTGCGCACGGTCTCGCCCGTAGCCGACAGCTCGCGCCTGGCGCGCGCGGCGAACGCCTCGATGCCCATGGCGTCCAGCAGGTCGTGGGCCGTGCGCAACTGCTCGCGTGCGTCGACGCGCCGGCGCTCGCGCCGCAGCCACTCGCCGTAGAGCAGGTGCCCGCGGGCGAGCTCGACGCGCACGCGGGTCCGGCCGAGGCGCGCGATCGACTCGCGGTGGAAGCCGTCCGCGACGTCGCCCTCGCTGAGCAGGGCGCGGACACGGGCTTCGATCCCCAGCACCCAGTCGGTCGGCGTCACGCGCGTGCGTTCTGACAGCCACTCGAGTGCGGTCCTGAGAAGCGCCACATCGCCGGTCTTGGACGCCGCCTCGGCCAGCTCGGGCATGAGGAGGGCGTCGCGCGCCACCTGATCGCCCTCGAACGCTCGTGCGGCGGCGTCGCGCGCGGCAGCGTGGTCACCGAGGCCGTTGGAGAGCACCGCGCTCGCGTAGGTCGCGAAGGTGACGAACCGGCCCAGGCCGCGTGCGGTCGCTTGGCTCAAGGCGGCCTCGATCAGCTCAGAGGCCTGCGCTTCACGGCCACGCCAGGCGGCGAGCAGCATGTCGCTGTACGCGATCGGCGAGTTCCCGGTCGCCTCCGCGATCAGGTGATCCTCCTCGAGCATCAGCGCCGCCGTGGTCAACTCGCCCGCGAGGATGTGGCTGCCGGCCACGAAGTTCAGCGCGAGGCGCAACTGCACGAGCGCCCCCGTCGCGCGGGCGAGCTGTGCCTGGCGAGTGGCCAGGAAATGCCAGGACTCGTCGTCCCACAGCTCCGCGGCGACCGCGATGCTGGGTCTCGAACCGGCGAGCCGGAGGACCTCGTCTGCACCGGCCTCGGGGGCGAGCACGAGCTCGAGTGCTCGGATCATCGTCGGCGCGGCCGCTGCGTATCCCTCCGTTGCGCGGATCGCGAGCGCGTCGAGCAGGACGTCTACGGCCCGCGGCGGTTCGTGGCCGGGCGGGGCGTCGCGCGCGGCCTGGGCGGCGTCGAGCACGCCGCCGGGGCTGTTCGGGTCGCCGGCCCACATCGCCGCGACCAGCGCTTCGAGGTGCGTCTCGCGCGCCAGGCCGGCATCGAGCGGTTCGAAGCGCCTGGCGGCGCTGACGAGCAGCGAGGCGGCGTCGTCGCCGCGTTGTTGCTCCAGCGCGATCTGCCCGCGCAGGTGCTCGACCTCGGCGCTGCGCAGGGCGTCGAGGGGCCGGGCCTCGACCGCGACCAGCAGCCCGAGTGCCTCGTCGAGCGCGCCGGCGTCGCGCTTCGCTTCGGCAGCGGCGAGCAGGCGCTGGGCACGGCGACCGGGTGCGGCCGTCAGCGTCGCCGCGCGCTCGAGGAACGCGGCTGCCGCGGCCAGGCCGCCGCGTGCCTGCGCACGCCCGGCAGAGCGCTCGAGCTCAGACGCGACGCTCTCGTCGTGACCTGGGGCGGCCTGGGCGCGGTGCCAGGCGCGGCGGTCCGGATCGACGCCCGGATCGGTGGCCTCGGCCAGCGCGCCGTGCACCTCCTGTCGCTCCTGGACCGTGGCCGACCGGTAGGCCGCCGAGCGCACCAGCGGATGGCGGAACCACACCCGCGTGCCGAGCTCGAGCAGGCCCGCCTCGGCTGCCGGCGTCGCGGCCTCCGTCGCGACGCCGAGCCGCTCGGCGGCCCGCCACACCAGCAGCGGGTCTCCGACGGGATCGGCCGCCGCGAGCCGCAGCAGCCGCCGCGTGTCGGCCGGGAGCGCGTCGAGCCTCCGCCGGAAGCTCTCCTCGATGCTCCTCGAGAGCGGCACGCCGCCGGGAAGGCCGAATCCGCCGGCCAGCTCCGCGGGCGTGTACCCCCGGACCAGCTCCAGCAGCGCGAGCGGGTTGCCGCACGTCTCGCTGACGATCTGCTCGCGGACGCGCGCGTCCAGCGGCCCGGTGAGCGTCGAGTCCAGCAGGGCGAGCGCGTCGCGCTCACCCAGACCCTCGACCGCGAGCTGCGGCAATCCCGCCAGCTCGGCGCTCGCGCCGCGCGCTGCGAAGACCAGGCCGACCGACTCGGCCTCCAAGCGACGCGCGACGAAGGCGAGCGCCTGCGCCGAGGCGCGATCGAGCCAGTGCGCGTCGTCCACCACGCAGATCAGCGGCTGCTCCTCGGCCACGTCGGAGAGCAGGCTCAGGACCGCCAGCGCGACGAACAGGCGATCCGGCGCCGACCCGGTGCTGACGCCGAACGCGGTGCGCAGCGCGTCGCGCTGCGGAGGCGGGAGGCGCTCGAGGCGATCGAGCATCGGGCCCACCAGCTGATGCACACCGGCGAACGGAAGCTCCATCTCCGACTGGACGCCGGCAGCGCGTTCCACGCGGCAGCCCGCCGCCTGCTCGACCACGTACTCCAGCAGCGCCGTCTTGCCCACACCCGGCTCGCCGCGCACCACCAGTGCCCGGCTCTCGCCTGCGCGAACGGCTTCGATGAGCCGATCGAGCACGCCGCGTTCGCTGCCGCGGCCCTGGAGCTCCGCCGCGCGTCCTCGGGTTGAGGAGGAGGTGGCCATCTGCCCGCCACCCGACGTTACACCCCCCCGATCCGGTGCCGACCACTGGCCACCGGCGGATGCGAGCCCCACCCGCCCGGCCGCATCCTCGCCGGCTTGACCCATGACGGCTTCGATACGCTCGTGTTCTGGCCGGTCGAGCCCGTCGTGCCCCGGCTCTCCGATGTCACGCACTAGGCCGCCGAAGAGCATCGCGGAGGACCCGTTCGACAGCGATGCGGCGTTCCCGCGTCTCGGCGAGGACGTCGTGGCAGTGCTCGAGGCGGCCGGCGGCCGGCGGCGGCTCGCGGCCGGCGAGGTCCTCTACCGCGCCGGCGACCCCGCGACCGACTTCTTCGTCGTCCTGCACGGACGCGTCGCGGTCATCGACGACTTCGGGTCTCCGGCAGAGCGCGTGATCGGCGTGCACGGCGACCTGCGCTTCGTCGGCGAGTTGAGCCTGGTCACCGGCCAGCCGGCCTATCTCACGGCCGTCGTGCAGGAGGCCGGCGAGGCCATCGTGCTCACCCGTGACGAGCTCAAGGCGGTGGTCTCGGCCAACCAGCAGCTCGGCGATGTGATCGTCAACGCGTTCATCGCCCGGCGCGGGCTCCTGATCGGCAGGGGCTCGGGCCTGCGGCTCATCGGATCGCACCTCGCGCCGGACAGCCGCCGCCTCCGCGAGTTCCTGACACGCAACCGGATACCGCACGGCTTCCTCGACCTCGAGACCGACGCACAAGCCGATCTGCTGCTGCGCTGGCTCTCGATCGATCCGCGCGAGACGCCGCTCGTCCTGGGTGGGTCGCTTGCCCTGAGGAACCCGAGCAACGCCGAGGTCGCCGAGGCGCTGAACCTCAGGACGTCGACGGCATCGGAGGACGTCTGCGACGTCGTGGTGGTCGGCGCGGGTCCGGCCGGGCTCGGAACGGCGGTGTACGCGGCGTCGGAGGGCCTGAGCACGGTGCTCGTCGACTCGGTCGCGATCGGCGGGCAGGCCAGCACGTCATCGCGGATCGAGAACTACCTCGGCTTCCCGGCCGGCATCTCAGGCGCAGACCTCGCCGAGCGCGCCGCCGTGCAGGCGTCGCGCTTCGGTGCGCGCAGCGCCGTGCCCGAGACGGCGAGCTCGCTCTCCTTCGAGGACGGCCATCACGTCGTCGAGCTCGAACGCGGCGAGCGCGTGCGCGCCCGTACCGTCGTGGTCGCCACCGGCGCGAGCTACCGCCGCCTCGCCGTCGCGAACCTCGCCGAGTTCGAGGGCGCCGGCGTCTACTACGCGGCCACGCAGGTGGAGGCGCAGATGTGCGCCGGCGACCCGGTCGTCGTCGTCGGTGGGGGCAACTCCGCGGGACAGGCCGCGGTGTTCCTGGCACAGCACGTCAGCCGGGTGGATCTCGTCGTCCGCGGCGGTGACCTGGCGGCCGGGATGTCGCGCTACCTCGTGGATCAGGTGGAGGCGTCGCCGCGCATCGAGCCGCACGTCCACGCCGAGCTCAGCGCGCTTCTCGGCGACGGTGAGCTCGAGGCGGTGACGGTGCACGACGCGGGCGCCGGGACCACCCGGACCCTGGCTGTCGCCGCTGCGTTCGTGTTCATCGGCGCCGACCCCTGCACGGGCTGGCTCGGCGACGCGCTCGTGACC
The DNA here is from genome assembly GCA_963840185.1 of uncultured Actinomycetes bacterium. Classification (GTDB taxonomy): domain Bacteria; phylum Actinomycetota; class Thermoleophilia; order Solirubrobacterales; family Solirubrobacteraceae; genus JAOPZW01. The sequence goes on from CAWIXY010000008.1 coordinate 411,035, forward strand.
GACGACGACGGTTTCGTCGTCACCGGCGACGACCTGGCGTTGTCGCATCTCGACCCCGCGGGCGACGGTCGCCAGCGCGCGCCGCTCCCGCTGGAGACCAGCCGCCCAGGGGTCTTCGCCGTCGGCGACGTGCGCTCCGGCTCGATCAAGCGCGTCGCCTCGGCGGTGGGCGAGGGCGCGATGGCCGTGCTGCTGCTGCATCGGTACCTGGCGCTGCTGGACGCGCCGGTGGCGATCGAGCGCTGAGCCGGGAAGCGCACGCGGATGCCGGGCCGCACCGTCCGCGCGCTGTACCGTTCGGCCGTGTCCGACGAGGCTCCCGTCGCGGGCGCGTTGAGCGGGCGCACCGCGTGGGCGCGCAACCTCGCCGCGCCGATCCGCGACTTCCTGCGTACGGAGACGAGCGGCGCGGTCTTCCTGCTCGCGGCGACGGTCGCCGCGCTGCTGTGGGCCAACTCGCCCTGGTCGGACTCCTACGAGTCGGTCTGGGGCACGCAGCTCTCGGTCCGGCTCGGCGAGTGGGGGCTCGCCCTGGACCTGCGGGAGTGGGTCAACCAGGGCCTGATGACGTTCTTCTTCCTGGTCGTCGGGCTCGAGGCCAAGCGCGAGCTCGACGTCGGCCAGCTGCGCGAGCGCCGGCGCCTGGCGCTCCCCGTGCTCGCGGCGCTGGGCGGCATGGCGACGGCGGTGGCGATCTACCTGCTCTTCAACGCCGGTGGCCCGGGCGCTCGCGGCTGGGGCGCGGCCATGTCGTCCGACACGGCGTTCGCGCTGGGCGTCCTCGCGCTGGTCGCGCCGGGCGGCACGCGCCTGCGCGTGCGCCTGCTCACCATCGCGGTGGTCGACGACCTCGTGGCGCTGGTCGTGATCGCCACCGTGTACACCGAGGACGTCGCGCTGGTCCCGCTCGCGGTGGCCGCCGGCCTGTTCGGCGCGCTCATCGCGCTGCGCTTCGCGCCCATGAGGTGGCGCACGCCGCCGGCCGTGATCCTCGGCGTGGGCGTGTGGGTCGCGCTGCACGAGTCCGGGGTCGATCCGATCATCGCCGGCCTGGCGGTCGGCCTGGTGACGGGCGCCTACCCGCCCGGGCGCGCCGACCTCGAGCAGGTGACCCAGCTGGCGCGGTCGTTCCGCGAGCAGCCGACGCCCGAGCTGGCGCGCTCGGCCCAGCTCGGCGTGGCCTCCGCCATCTCCGCAAACGACCGCCTCCAGTACCGGCTGCACCCCTGGACCAGCTTCGCGATCGTGCCGCTGTTCGCGCTCGCCAACGCGGGCATCCATCTGGACGGCGAGCTGATCGGCGACGCGGTGAGCTCGCCCATCACGTGGGGGATCGTGGTCGGCTTCGTCGTGGGCAAGCCGCTGGGCATCGCCGGCGCGGTCTGGCTGGCCTCGCGCATCTGGCCGGGCGAGGTGCGCCTTGCGCTGAGCTGGCCGGTGGGGCTGGGCGGCGGGGTCGTCGCGGGCATCCCCTTCACCGTGTCCCTGCTGATCGCGAGCATCGCGTTCGAGGGGCGGCTGCTGGAGGAGGCCAAGCTCGGCGTCCTGGCGGCGGCGATCCTCGCGTCGCTGGGCAGCTGGGCGGTCTTCCAGGTGATCCGCCGCCTCCCCGCCCCGGTCCGCGCCCGCCAGCTCAGCCGCACCGCGGACGAGATCGTCGACCTCTCGGACGAGGTCGACCCCGCGCGCGACCACGCCCGCGGCGCGGAGGACGCCCCGGTCACCCTCGTCGAGTACGGCGACTACGAGTGCCCGTACTGCGGTCAGGCGGAGATCGCCATCCGCGAGCTCCTCAGCTCCTTCGGCGACGACCTGCGCTACGTCTGGCGTCACCTCCCGCTGAACGATGTCCACGCCAACGCCCAGATGGCGGCCGAGGCCGCCGAGGCCGCTGCCGCGCAGGACGCGTTCTGGCCGATGCACGACGCGCTGCTCACCCACCAGGACGAGCTGACGCCGAAGGACCTCGGCCGCTACGCCGAGGAGCTCGGGCTCGACGTCGAGCGCTTCTGGGAGGACGTGCGACGGCGGCGGGGCGCGGAACGCATCGCCGAGGACGTCGGCAGCGCCGACGCCAGCGGCGTGGCGGGCACGCCGAGCTTCTTCATCAACGGCCGCAGGCACCAGGGGGCGTACGACGTGGCGACGCTCACCCGCGCGGTGCGCATGGCGCGGACGCGGGCGAAGGCCGGGGCCGGCGCGTGACCTTCGTGCGCTACGTGTCCTGAAGCGCGTCGATCCCGCCGCGCAGGAAGACCATGGCGTCGTCGAGCACGGCGAGCGCCTCGGCCTTGGCCACAGGCAAGCGCTGCTCGGCCTTCTCGTCGAAGGTGTCGCCGAGCGAGGTCAGCGCCGCCGCCGCCGCGGCGGCCACGAGCCGCGGACGCAGCGCGTCCGGCGGCTCGCCGAGATCGTCCGCGATCGCCTCGAGCAGCAGCTCGTGCATGCGAGCCATCACGCCGCCCTGGAAGTTGGCCAGTCCCTCGTCCTCGCGGCACAGCCGCTTGCGCAGGAGCGCCTCGTCCTCGTCTCCCATCCAATCGTCGAACTTCGCGTCGATCCACCGCCGCAGCGCGTCGAAGGCGGTCTCGCCCTGCAGGCGGTCCCGCAGAGCGCTCGCCAGGCCGTCGAGGTCGCGGTCGATGGTGTGGAAGACGACCGCCTCCTTCGACGGGAAGTAGGAGAAGAACGTGCGCGGCGCGACGTCGGCGGCGGCCGCGATGTCGGCGATCGTGGTGGCGTGGTAGCCGCGCTCGGCGAAGAGGCCCATCGCCGCTTCGATGATCTGCTCGCGTGTGCGCTGCTTCTTGCGTTCCCGCAGACCCTCGGGCATGTGGCGATGGTAGCGAACGTGCAGGGCATGTAAAGAAACACGAAAGGTAACTCTGCAGTTGTTGCAAAGTCGCAGGCACTGTGCTTCCCTGTGGGGATGGCACACCTGCTCGGCACACTGGCCGCCCGCGCGGCGGGACACTGGAAGCGCTCACTGGCGATCGTGGCGGTCGTCCTCGCTGCGATCGGCCTCGCGGCGGGCGCCGCCGGCGGCTCGTTCGTCGATGACTTCAGGACCCCCGGCACGGAGTCGCAGCGCGCGATCGACGTCCTCGACAAGCGCTTCCCGGCGGCGTCGGGCGATACGGCCAACGTCGTCTTCGCGGTGGACTCGGGCACGCTTCGCGAGCCCGCACGGCGGGCCGCGATCGAGCGGACCGTGCAGGAGATCCGCTCCCAGCCGCACGTGACCTCGGCGCCGAACCCGTTCGCCCAGGGCAGTGGCCAGCTCTCGCGGGACGCGCGCATCGCCTACGTGCCGGTCCAGTACGACGACACCGCCGCCGCGCTCGGCAAGGAGCCGGGCGAGCGGCTCGCGCAGGTCTCCGAGCTCGGCGATCGCACGGGTCTCGAGGTGTCCCGCAACGGGGCGGTCGTCGACCAGGCCGAGCAGACCACCGCCCCGATCGGCGAGCTGATCGGGGTCGCGGTGGCGATCATCGTGTTGACGCTCGTGTTCCGCTCGGTGGCCGCGATGACCCTCACGCTGGTGTCGGCTCTGATCGCACTGGCCGGCGGCCTGCTGCTGCTGCAGTTCGCCGGCGCCTTCGTCGACTTCCCCAGCTTCGCGCCGACGCTCGGCGTCATGCTCGGGCTCGGCGCGGGCATCGACTACGCCCTGCTGATCGTCGGGCGCTATCGCGAGCAGCTGGCCGGCGGTGACACCGTCGCCCACGCCGCGCGCGTGGCCAACGCCACCGCAGGCACGTCCGTGGTGGCCGCAGGAGCGATCGTCGTGGTGGCGATCGCCGGCCTGCTGGCCACCGGCATTCCCTTCGTCGGCCGGATGGGGATCGGCTCGGCGATCATCATCGCGATGGTCGCCGTGGGGGCGGTCACCGTGCTGCCCACGCTGATGGGCGCCTTCGCCCGCCGGCTGCGCCCCAAGCGGCCCGAGCACGTGGAGCCCTCGCAGCGCTTCGCGAGGTGGGCCGGGATGATCACGCGCCGCCCGCTCGTGGCCACGATCGTCGGCGGGCTCGCGCTCGTCCTGCTCGCCGCGCCGTTCGCCTCGCTGCGCCTCGGCCAGCCCGACGACGGCAACGACAGGCCCGGCTCGACCACCCGCATCGCCTACGACCGCCTCGCGGAGGGCTTCGGCCCGGGCTTCAACGGACCGCTCGTCCTGGCCGCCACCACCCCCGCCGACGGCTCTGGCCAGACCACCCTGAACCGGGTCCGGCAGGCGGTGGCGCAGGACCCCGACGTGGCCGTCGTGTCCGCGGCGCAGCCCTCGCCCGGCCGCGACGCCGCGATCGTCACCGTGATCCCGAAGAGCTCGCCCCAGGACGAGCGCACGACGCAGCTGGTCGACCGCCTGCGTGACGACGTGCTCCCCGCCGCCACGCGCGGCTCGCAGGTCGACGTCTACGTGGGCGGCGCCACGGCGACGCTCCAGGACCTGGCCGACAAGATCGCCGGCCGGCTGCCGATCTTCATCGCCATGGTCGTCGGGCTCAGCGTGCTGCTGCTGATGGCCGTGTTCCGCTCGCTCTGGGTGCCGCTCGTGTCCGCCGCGTTCAACCTGCTGTCGATCGCCGCCGCCTACGGCGTCGTGGTGCTCGTCTTCCAGCAGGGCGTCGGATCGAGCCTGCTCGGCGTGGACGGCGAGGTGCCGATCGTGTCCTTCGTCCCGCTGTTCATGTTCGCGATCCTGTTCGGCCTCTCGATGGACTACAACGTCTTCCTGCAGTCGCGCATCCGCGAGGAGTACCTGCGCGGCGCAGGGCCCGAGCAGAGCGTCGTGCGGGCCATGTCGCGCGTCGGCAGGATCATCCTCGCGGCGGGCGTGATCATGACCAGCGTGTTCCTGGGCTTCGTCACCGACCCCGACGTCGTCGTCAAGACGATCGGCCTGGGCCTCGCAGCGGCGATCCTCATCGACGTGCTGATCGTCCGCATGGTCGTCGCCCCGGCCGTCATGACGCTGCTCGGCGACCGCGCCTGGACGCTGCCCGCCTGGCTGGACCGCGTGCTCCCGCGGATCTCGCTCGAGGGTGAGCTCCACGACGAGGACCGCCCCGCCGAGCCGGCGCGCCGGCCGCGCAAGGGCACGGTTCCGGGACGCCCCGCCGAGGGCGCCGGGTATCCGTGACGGACCGTCCGCCGCCGACCCGGCCGCGGCCGCTCGAGCTGCTCTGAGCGTCAGCGGGGCCGCTGCGCGGCGGCTTGAGCCCACCGCGTCGCGGATCGCCGCCGCGGTCACCGTCGCCGCCGCCGTCCCCACCACGGTCAGCGACCATGACGCGGCGGGTCCCGGCTGGGCGGGCGCCGCCGCGCCCGCGGCCAGGCAGAACGCGATGTCCCCGTCGAACGGCGTGAAGGCGGGATCGACCGCTCGCGCGATCCCGCCGGCCGCGATGCGCGCGACGATCCCGCAGCCGCGCTTGTCGAGCGCAGCGTCGGTGCACACGCAGGCCAGCGTCGTGCTCTGGCCGGGCGGGACGGCCCAGCCGGGGAGCTCGGGCATGTCGCGGATCTGCTCGGCGGTGCGAAGCGACTCGCCGCGCTCGCCGCGCGGCCCGCCCAGCACGTCGCCGTCCTCGTCGATCACATCTCCCCAGGCGTTGGCGACCGCGATCGCCGCAAGCGTCTCGCCGCCGCCGAGCCGCGTCGCGGCGTACCCCACGCCGCCTCGCGTGGCGCCCTCGCGCCCCAACAGCTTCCCGACGGCGGCACCGGTGCCGGCCCCGACGCCCCCGCGCACGGGCACGCCGCCGGTCGCCGCCTCGCACGCGGCGTAGCCCTGGTCCGCCCCCGGTCGCCTTCCCGGATGGCCGGCGGCGGCATCGAACACGACGGCGGCGGACACGAGGGGGATGGGGCCGACGGGCGTCGGTCGTCCGAGCCCGCGCTCTTCGAGCCAGCGGATCACGCCATCCGCGGCTGCGAGCCCGAAAGCGCTCCCGCCGGTGAGCAGGACGGCGGTCGGCCCCTCGGCGTTCGCGAGCGGCGCGAGCCCCTCGAGCTCGCGGGTCCCCGTGCCGCCGCCGCGCACGTCCACGCCGCCGCGGGTTCCGGCGGGAGCGATGACCACGGTGCACCCCGTCTCGGACTCCAGGCCGGTCCAGTGTCCGACCGCGAAGCCCTCGGGCAGCGGAAGCGGATCGCTCACGGGCGCACTCTCTCACCGCGTCACGACCGAGGCCTCGCCGGTCTAGGGTTCGGGCGATGACCAGGGCGCGCTTCACGCTGGAGGGGGACGTCGGCGAGATCGTGATCGCCGACCCGCCGTTGAACCTCTTCGGGCTCGAGCTCGCGCGCGACCTTGCGCGCGCGGTGGAGGAGGCGCGCGACAGCGCTGCGCGCGCGGTCCTCTTACGCGCCGAGGGCGACAACTTCTCCGCCGGCGCGAACGTGGAGATCTTCCTCGGCCGTGACGAGGCCGCGGCACGCGAGCTGATCGAGGAGTTCATGCCGGCGATCAGGCGCTTCGCGGAGATCGAAGTGCCGACCGTCGCGGCCGTCCAGGGACTCTGCCTCGCCGCGGGGCTGGAGGTCGCGCTCAGCTGCGACCTGATCTGGGCCGCGCAGGGAGCCCAGCTCGGCCTGGTCGAGGCGGTGATCGGGGCCACGCCGTTCGGCGGCGGGACGCAGCGCCTCGTCGCCAGGGCAGGAGCGGGACGGGCGGCGGAAGCCGTGCTGACCGCCCGGCCGTACCCGGCTGAGACGATGCGCGACTGGGGGGTCGTCAACCGCGTGGTGGCGCCCGACGACCTCCACGAGAAGGCGCGCGCGTTCGTCGGCCGGCTGGCCGCGGGCCCGACCATCGCCCACGCCGCCACGAAGCGCATGATCCGGCTCACCGTGGACGAGGGGGTCGCGGCCGCCGACGCCGCGCTGCCTGAGGTGGGAGCGACGGTCATGGCCAGCGACGACCTCCAGAACGGCGCTCGCACGCTGCTCGAGAAGGGTCCCGGTCAGGCGACCTTCGAAGGCGCGTGATCGCGCAAGGCGATCAGCGGTGCCGGCGAGCCTCTTGCCGGGCACCGGCGACGACCGCATGCTGGATCGCATGCGCGCACTCCGCACCACCGTCGCCGGCATTCCGATCCCTGACAGCGCGCTCGCGCGCGAGGCGACCGAGTTCGTGCAGGACGTCTCGACGCAGCTCCTGTTCGACCACTCGCGGCGGGTGTTCCTCTGGGCCTCGCTGCAGGGCGAGCAGCTCGGTCTCGACTACGACCCCGAGCTCCTCTACGTCGGCGCCATGTTCCACGACGTCGGCCTCGTCGAGGGCCACCGCTCCGAGCACGAGCGCTTCGAGATCGACGGGGCCAACGCCGCCCGCGCCTTCCTGGAGAGCCACGGCCTGCCCGAGGAGCGCGTCATGACCGTCTGGGAGTCGATCGCCCTGCACACGACGCCCGAGGTCCCGCGCTACAAGCAGCCCGAGGTGCGGCTGGTGACCCTCGGCGTGGAGTACGACGTCCTCGGTCTGCACTTCGACGAGCTGTCCGAAGACCAGCGCGAACAGGTCCTGTCCGCCCATCCGCGGACGGGCTTCAAGGCCGGGATCGTCGAGGCCTTCTCGGCCGGCATGCGCGACAAGCCCGAAACGGCGTTCGGGACGATGAACACCGACATCCTCGAGGCGACCGTGACCGGGTACGTGCGGCCCAACTTCTGCCACTACATCCAGAGCTCCCGCTTCGAGAGCTGATCAAGGAGCGGCGCGCTGGGGCTGGCCGGCAAGCGGGATGTCGGCGGCGACGAGTGTGCCGCCGTCGGCTGGGCTGTCGATCCGGAGCCGGCCGTCGAGGGCCGCCAGCCGGTCCGCCAGCCCGACGAGGCCGCTGCCCTCGGACCGCGCGCCGCCGACGCCGTCGTCGCGCACCCGGAGCTGGAGCGTGCCATCCTCGATGTGCGCCCGCACCGTGGCACCTGTGGCGTTGGCGTGCTTTGCGAGGTTGGTCAGCGCCTCGGCTGCGACGAAGTACGCCGTCGCCTCGACCGGCGCGGGGAGCCGGTCCACGGACACGCTGACCTCGACCGGCACCGGCGTCCGTGAGGCCAGCGCCTCCACCGCCGCGCGCAGGCCGCCCTGCGTGAGGACGGACGGAAGGATGCCGTGCGCCAGCTCGCGCAGCTCGACGTTCGCGTGCTGGGCGTGGGCCAGCGCCTCGCCCATGAGCTCGGACGCGCCTACCGGGTCCGGCTCGAGCGCCTGGTTGGCCAGCTGCAGGGTGATGATCGTGTGGACGAGGCGCTGCTGCGCGCCGTCGTGCAGGTCGCGCACCACCCGCCGGCGCTCCTCATCGGTCGCGGCCACGATCCGCGCGCGGGACGCCGCCAGCTCCGAACGCGCCTGGGCGTTCGCCACCGCTGTGCCGACGAGATCGGTGAAGTTCAAGAGGCGCGACTCGGTGGTCGCCGGGAGCGGCCTCGCCTGTCTGGAGTGGACGGCCAGGGCGCCCCAGAGGCGCCCCTCGACGAGGATCGGGCTGCCGACCGAGGACCGGATCCCGAGCTCGTCCCGGGCGAAGGCAGCGAGCGGCCCGGGCACGCGGCTCCAGTCGTCTATCCGGGCGGGCGCGCGCGTCTGTGCGATCAGCGTCGCCGGGTCGCCTTCCTCGGTCGGCCAGCGATCCGGAACGTCCGGGTGGTCGCCCGATGCCGCCCAGGTGGCCACCGGAGTCACCGTGTCGTCGGCCTCGAAGCGGATCATTCCGGAGAGGTCTGCGTCGAGCAGCGTCCCGACCTCCTCGGCGACGGCGGCGAAGAGCTCGCTCGGGGGGACCGCGTGCGCGACCAGGGTCGCCACGCGCCGCAACGCCGCCTGCTCCTTCGCGAGCCGCGCCGTCTCGGTCCGAGCCTCGCTGTTCGAGATCGCCGTGGCGACGAGCTCCGTGAAGGCGGCGATCCTCCCTTCCGTGTCGCGCGCCAGCGGTGCGTCCTCGTTCGAGGACGCGATCATCACGCCCCACAGCTTCCCGTCGACGACGATCGGTGCGGCGACCGACGACCTGATCCCGACCGCTCGCGTCACGGCTGCGGTGTGGGGGGAGGCGTCGTCGTAGCTGTCCTTTCGCGCCGGCCGGCCGGTCGTGAACACCAGCCCCGAGACACTGGTGACGTCGAGCGGACTCGAGGTGCCCAGCGGCAGGTCGGTCCCGTCTCGGCTCCAGCTGCTGACCGCCGTGACGGTGCCGTCGGCGTCGTAGCGCCCCATGTGCGCCGCGCTCACATCCAGGTGCTGGGCGACCTCGCGGACGACCGCTGCGAAGAGCTCGGCCGGGGCGACGCCGCGAGCGACAAGCGTCGCGACGCGCCGCAACGCGGCCTGCTCGTTCGCACGCTGGGCGAGCTCGTCCTGCCTGGCGGTGGTCGAGAACGTCGCGGCGAGCAGCTCGGTGAACTCGACGAGCCGATCCTCGAGGTCGTCCGGCAGCGGCGTGGCGTCGGTCGAGTCCGTCGACATCGCACCCCAGATCTCGCCGTCCACGATGATCGGGGCGCCCGCGCAGGCGCGGATCCCGGTTTCGCGGGCGACCTGGGCGATCGTGCCGGGGAGGTCGGCGAAGTCGTCGATCCTCGCCGGGCGGCCGGTGTTCCGGACCCGGGCGGTGACGGTCGGCCCGTCGAGCGGCCAGCGCGTGCCGGCCTGGAACGGGTGCTGTCGATCGCTCCAGGCGCCGAGCACGGTCGCCGTCTCGTCGGGCTCGTAGCGCCACACCGCGACCAGGGGCAGGCCGGTGACGTGGCCGACCTCCTCGGCAACGGTGGCGAACACGTCCGCCGACGCCGCCCCGCCGGCCACGAGCGTCGCGACCCGCTGCAGCGACGCCTGCTGCGCTGCCAGGGTCGCGTCGTGCTTGCGCAGCACGCGTTCGGCGGAGAGGCGGTCCTCGATGTCGGTGAAGGCGACCACCGCGCCGCGACCGTCGCGCATCTCGAGCGGAACCGAGACGTAGGAGACGGGGAACGTCGAGCCGTCGCGGCGGAAGAACCAGTCCAGGTCGCTCGCGACCGTCTCGCCGGTGGTCCGCGGGAGCAGCATCGGGCACTCCGCGGCCGGATAGGGCGTGCCGTCGCGGTGCTGGTAGTGGATCGTCTCGTGGCTACGTCGCCCGAACAGCTCGTCCGCGAGCTCGTAGCCGAGCGCCGCGATCGCGGCAGGGTTGGCGAACCGGATCACGTCGTCGCGATCCACGACCCAGATCGGCTGCGCAGCCGCCTCGAGCACACCGGCGAGGAAGTCCTCGGCAGTGACGTCCAGCCCGGCGAGGTCGGTGAGGGCGTGTGACACGAGAAGCCTTCGTGCACGTTCGAGTCTACGCCGGCTCCGCGTGGGCGACCTGGCGGGAGATGCCGCTTCCGCGGACGAAGCAGCCGGCTTTCCAGGGACTTCGGATGGAGCTAGGGGGACTCGAACCCCCGACCTCCTGGGTGCGATCCAGGCGCTCTCCCAACTGAGCTATAGCCCCGAGGTGGCCAACGAGTGTACCGGCACGCTCGTTGCAGCCGACTCGTGCGCGGAGGGCCGTCACTACGCTTCCAGCCGGCACCATGAGCTTCCGCAACCGGCTGACGCTGTTCTTCGTCCTCATCGTCGTCGTCCCGATGGTGGCGGTCGCCTTCGTGCTGTTCGTGCTCATCAGCAACAACGAGCAGGGCAAGGCGGAGGCGCGGCTGGCCAGCGCACAGGGCGTCGCGCGCAACCTCGCGCTGACCGAGATCCGCGAGCGGACGCTGCGCGTCGCGGTCGCCGTGGCCGGCGACGTGCAGCTGGCCGCCGCGCTGCGCGACGACGACGAGACGGCGATCCGGGCGCGCGTGGAGGAGCTGCGCAGGAGGGAGGGCGCGACGCGCATCGTCCTTCACCGCGGCTCGCGCACCCTGGCCGACGTCGGCGCGCCCGACGCCACGCTGCCGGTCACGCGGCGCCTGGTGTCCAGCGACAGCGGGGAGGACGTCGCGCGGCTCCAGGTCTCCGTGGTGCGGGCGACGACCTACGCCCAGCGCGTGCGCAGCCTCACCGGCGTGGAGGTCGTCGTGCGCCGCGGCAACGAGATCCTCGCGACGACGGTGCCGAACGTCGATCCCCAGGACCTGCCCGCCAAGCAGGGCGAGCTCGAGGCCGACGGACAGGCGTACCGCGCGGCGTCGTTCAACGCGAGCGGCTTCCAGGGCCAGCCGCTGCGCGTGACGGTGCTGCAGCCCAAGGCGGCCGAGACGACCGACGCCTCGCGCAGCCGCCTGCTCGCCGGCGGGATCCTGCTCGGCTTCTTCATCCTGGCCTTCACCTTCGCGGTGATGGTGTCGCGCTCCCTGCAGCGGCAGATCCAGGCCTTCCTGGACGCCGCCCGGCGCCTGGGCAGCGGCGATTTCACGGCCACCGTGCCGATCACAGGGCGCGACGAGTTCGCGGCGCTTGGTGACGAGTTCAACAAGATGTCGCGCCAGCTCGAGTCGCGCCTGGGCGAGCTGCGGCTCGAGCGCGAGCGCCTGCGCGAGGCCATGGACCGCATCGGCGAGACGTTCGCCTCCAACCTCAACCGCGACCGCCTGCTGGAGATCGTCGTGCGCACGGCCGTCGACGGCGTCAGCGCGGACGGTGGCCGGGCCTCCCTGCGCCGGTCCGCCTCCGAGCCGCTCGAGCAGGTGGCCGCCGCCGGCGGCTACGACGGCGTGCAGGCGGCGATCCGCGCGGCCGAGCACGAGGTCGTCGAGAGCGCCCATCCGGTCGAGCTGACGCTCGACGGGGTGACCGCGCTGGCCCACCCGATCCGCGAGAGCGAGGGCGCGGGGCCTGTCGCCGGCGTGGTGTCCGTCGCCCGCGACGGGCGGCGCTTCGCCGCGGCCGAGCGCGAGCTGTTCCACTACCTGGCCCGCCAGGCCGCCGTGTCGATCGACAACGTGGGCCTGCACGAGACGGTCGAGCGCCAGGCCGTCACCGACGAGCTCACCGGCCTCTCGAACCGGCGGCGCTTCGAGGAGGCGCTGGAGAGCGAGGTCGAGCGCTTCCGCCGCTTCGGCCAGCCCGTCGGCCTCGTGATGCTCGACATCGACAACTTCAAGTCCGTCAACGACACCCACGGCCACCAGCAGGGCGACGTCGTGCTGCAGGAGGTGGCGCGCGTGCTGCGCGAGACCTCGCGCGAGGTCGACGAGCCCGCGCGCTACGGAGGCGAGGAGCTCGCGGTGGTGCTGCCCGGCACCGATCTCGAGGGTGCCGTCAACCTGGCCGAGCGCGTGCGGCACGGCATCGAGCAGCTCGAGCTCAGCGCCGCGGGCAACGGCAGGGCGCTGCGCATCACCGCGAGCCTCGGCGTCGCCACGCTCCCCGGTGCCGGGTATGACGCCCGCTCGCTCGTCGAGGCGGCCGACGACGCCCTGTACCGCGCCAAGCGGCTGGGCAAGAACCGCACCGAGCGCAATCCCTAGCACCCGCGCTCGCTAGGCTCCAGGGCGCGATGGGAGTGCTGGACGAAGCGATCCGTGAGCACCTCGAGCTCAAGCGCCGCCACGGCGCCGATCCCGGGGAGGTCGCCAGGCTCGAGCACGAGGCGCTTGGCCCTGCCCGCCGCGAGGCGGCCCCGGTCGCGCCCGGCGAGGACGCGGTCGACGACGACCCCGAGCCCGCAGGCGACGAGGTGCCGGGCGAGCCCGACACCTACCTCCCCAGCGACGAGGACGAGCACGTCGAGGCGCTCGTCGAGGACGAGGAGCCCGTCTACGACGAGGACCTGCTCGGCGAGGAGGAGGAGCCTCCGCCGGCGGTCACCGAGGCCGACCAGCCGACCGTGGCCTTCGACGTGACCCAGCCGGAGGATCCGGAGCGGGCCGGAGAGGCCGAGTCGCCCGAGGGCGAGCACGACGAGCTCGAGGAGACCCCCGAGTTCCTGCAGGAGACGCCCGAGCACGACCGGCTCTGGTTCGAGCAGAAGCCGCCCAAGGACTTCGACTTCTGAGCACCGGCGGCCTGGCGCTCACCTGGCTCGACGTCTTCACCGCCACGCCGCTCGCGGGCAACCAGCTGGCCGTCGTCCACGACGCCGACGGGCTCGATGACGGGACGATGCTGCGCTTCGCGCGCGAGACCCGCCTGAGCGAGACCACGTTCGTCCAGGCCCCCGGCGCGGCGGGGGCCGACTACCGCAACCGCATCTTCACGATGGTCCGCGAGCTGGCCTTCGCAGGGCACCCCTCGCTGGGCACCGCGGTTGCCGTGGCCCACGCCCGGGGCGAGCGCCGGGCGAGCTACGTCCAGGAGACGCCCGCCGGCCTGCAGCCCGTCGACGTCGAGCTGGACGGTCGCGCCGCGCACGCCTCCATGCTCCAGGAGCCCGCCGTGTTCGGCCCCGAGCTCGACGCTGCCCACGTCTTCGGCCTGGTCGGCCTCACCGAGGCCGACGCCCACCCGGAGCTGGTGCCCCAGGTCGTGGCCACCGGCGTGCCTCAGCTGGTGGTGCCCGTCGGCGACGCGGCGGCGCTGGACCGCGCGGCGGCCACGCGACGCGAGCCGCTGGCCGCGCTGCTGGGCGAGCACGGCGCCGTGACCCTCTTCCTCGCCCACTGGGAGGCCGGGAGCGCGCGCGCCCTCGCGCGGTCCTGGATGCCCGAGCCACAGTCGGTCACCGAGGACCCGGCGACGGGCTCGGCCGCCGGCCCGCTCATGGCCTACCTGCACGCACGCGCAGGCGCCGCGTCGGTCACGATCGACCAGGGGGTGGCCATGGGCCGCCCCAGTCGCATGGAGTGCGCGGTCGAGGGCGATCGCGTGCGCGTCGGCGGGGAGGCGGTCATCCTCGCCGAGGGGCGCTTGCACCTCTGACCTACGACGGACGTCCAGGTTCGACCGGTCCGCGCTCACGCCGCCCGCCCGCGCGCCGACACCATGGGGGCAACGGCCGCGCGTCCTCCAGTTGGGGAACGGGAGAACGCGTCCACACACCGTTTGCCCAGTGGGCTAGGACATCGCGGGCGCGCTTCGACCTGGATCGCCGGGGCGCGTCCGCAAGCCCCCTTCCCGCACGCGGTGTCGCTCGGACACCGGATGCTCAGATGTAGCCGCGGATGCGCGCCGCCTCCACGACGCGCTCGATCCCGAGCTCATACGCGGCGACGCGCATCGACACGACGTCCTCCTTGGCGCGGTGTGCCACCTCGCGGTAGGCGCGCCGCATGCGCGTGCCGAGCCGGTCGTTGACCTCGCGCTCGTCCCACGAGAAGTGCTGCATGTTCTGCACCCACTCGTAGTAGGACACGACGACGCCGCCCGCGTTGGCCAGCACGTCGGGCACGATGTGCACGCCCTTGTCGGCCAGGATCTCGTCGGCCTCCGGCGTGGTGGGGCTGTTGGCCCCCTCGATGACGACGCGGGCGTTGAGGTCGTCGGCGTTGCCGCGATGGATCATGCCGCCCAGGGCCGCGGGGATGAAGACCTCGCACGCAACGCCCAGCAGCTCGGCCGGGTCGATGACGTCGGCGCCGGGGAACTCGGTCAGCTTGCCGCCCGCGGCCACGTGGCGGTGCAGGTCGTGGGCGTCCAGGCCCGCCTCGCGGTGGATCGCGCCCCAGGCGTCGGACACGCCGACGATCTTGGCCCCGAGGTCCTGGATGATGCGCGCTGCCCACGACCCGACGTTGCCGAAGCCCTGGACAACGACGCGCGCGCCGGACGGCGTGAGGCCCAGCGCGGGCGCCGCCTCGCGGAAGCACAGCACGACCCCGCGGCCGGTCGCCGCCTCGCGGCCGTGGGAGCCGCCCAGCGAGATCGGCTTCCCCGTCACGATCGCCGGCGAGTGGCCGTGGAGCTTGCCGTACTCGTCCATCATCCAGGCCATGACCTGCGCGTTGGTGTTGACGTCCGGCGCCGGGATGTCGCGCGTGGGGCCCAGGACCCTGTCGGCCTTGTCGATGAAGGAGCGCGTGATCGCCTGCGTCTCGGCCGCCGACAGCTTCGTCGGGTCGCAGTCGATGCCGCCCTTCGCGCCGCCGAACGGCACGCCGACGATCGCGGTCTTCCACGACATGAGCTGCGCGAGCGCGCGGACCTCGTCGAGGTCGACCTCGGGGTGGAAGCGCATCCCGCCCTTGTAGGGCCCGCGCGCGCCGTTGTGCTGCACCCGGTAGCCCGCGTAGACGTGGATCCGGCCGTCGGATTCCCGGACCGGGATCTGCACCTGCACCTCGCGGTAGTTCGAGCGCAGGACCGCCCGGACGTCCTCCTCGAGCTCGAGCTGCTCGGCGGCCCGGGTGAAGTAGTGCGCGACGATGTCGTAGCTGGAGACCTCCGCCGCTCCGCTGTCCGGCCCGCGGGTGGCCGCGCGCGCTGACGCGTCCGAATGCTCAGCGGTGCCCACGCGCTGCCCGTCGCTTGGCATGACGGCGACTATCGCAGGTAGCCCACGGCCGTCGCTAGACTCGGGCGCCGCGGGGCCATAGCTCAGCTGGGAGAGCGCTTCCCTTGCACGGAAGAGGTCGCCGGTTCGAGCCCGGCTGGCTCCACCTGGGGTGGCCCGACCACGCCTCGGGGTGGGAATGAGGCGGCGCGTGCGGGCGCATGATGCCCCGCGTGACGCTCAACTCGCGGCTGCGCGCCTTCAGCAGCTCCGGCAACGTGATCTGGTACCGCGACGTCAGCTGCGACAACGCGAACTGGTGCCGCACCGAGGATCTCGTCCACATCCGCGGCGGGCAGTCGGCGTCGGTCCAGTGCAACGGCGTGCGGCAGCCCGGCCACAACCGCGCCACGGTCGCCTGCACGCTCAACCTCGAGAACCTGTACTGACGCTAGCGCGGCGCGACGTCGCCGGCGGCCGCGCTGCGCAGGGCGTCGCGCAGGCAGTCGTCGCCCTCGAGCGGGAGCTCGACGTCGAGCTCGATCTCGCCGGCGTCACGGCGCAGGTGGGTGTCGCCGAGGCGCCGGAAGAGCTCGAGCATGGCCCGGTTGTCTGCGCGCAGCTCGGCGCTGAAGCGCGTGATGCCTCGATCGCGCGCACGACGGCACAGGCGCTCGAGCAGGACGCCGCCCAGCCCCCGGCCCTGCCACGGGTCGATCACCGAGACGGCCGCCTCGGCGACGTCCGGGCGCTCCGGATCGCGGATGTACCGCGCGACGCCCAGGCCGTCGCCGGTGGCCGGGTCCAGCGCGCCGAGGGCCTCGTGCGTGTCGTGGTCGAGCTCGGTGAAGAACGCCAGGTCGTCGAGCGTCAGCCCCTGCTTGACGCCCATGAAGCGCCGCTGGCGAGAGAGGTCGCCGAAGCGCTCCCAGCCCGCCACGAACAGCGGCCGGTCCTCGGGCACGACCGGCCGCACGACGATCCGCGACCCGTCGCGCAGCGTGACCCGCTCGCCCTGGGCGGCGGCGCCCCGCTCGTAGGCGCCCGCACGGGCGAGCGCCTCGTCCTCGGTGTCGTGACGGGACACCGGCGCGTCGTGGCCGGCGAGCTTGACGTGCCACCCGCCGGCCGGGCTCGGCTCGACCCTGAACCGCATCGCCCCGGCGCTACGCAGCCGCTGCCTCCCGCAGGAGCTCGTCGGCGACGCGGTCGGTCGCGTCGGCCGTTCCGCCGACCAGCCGCCGCGAGAGCTGCGCGCGGCGGAAGTACAGCGGGGCGTCGTGCTCCCAGGTCGCGCCGATGCCGCCGTGGGTGACGATGTTCTGGCGCGCGGCGAAGTCGAGCGCCTGCCCGGCGGCCGAACGCGCGGCGCTGGCTGCGAGCGCGAACTCCTCGGGCTTGTCCTGCCAGGCCCAGCCGGCGTAGTACAGCAGCGAGCGGGCGTTCTCCTGGCGGCGCAGGATCTCGGTCAGCCCGTGCTTGATGGCCTGGTAGGAGCCGATCGGGCGCCCGAAGGTGAAGCGCTCCTTGGCGTACTGCACGCTCATCTCGAGGGTCGTCTCCACGGTGCCGACCGACTCGGCCGCGATCAGCGCCTGCGTCATGTACCACGCGCGCTGCAGCTGCTCGGCGCTGACCGCCAGCCGCGTGCCCTGCGCATCGTCGAGCACGACGTGCGCCAGCGCGCGCGTCGTGTCGTAGCGCGTCACGGGCTCGATCGAGACGCCGCCGGCCGCCGCCTCGACGGCCGCCGCGACAGCCTCGCCGCCCTCGGTCACGCCGACCGCCACGAGCAGGTCGGCGCCCGGGGCGTCGGGGACGAAGGCGACCGTGCCGGTGAGGCGCACGCTGTCGCCGTCGACGACCGCCCGGGGGGCGGCGGGTCGGGCCTTGCCGCGTGTGGCGTCGACGGTCCAGTCGCCGCCCGCGCTCGCCGGAGGGCGGGCGGGCAGCCAGGTCGCGCGCTGCTCGCCGGCAGCGATCGCCTGCAGGCCGTCGTAGCCGGCCGCGTCGAGGATCGCCGTCGCCGGCAGCAGGCCGACGAGCGGCACGCCGGCCAGCACGCGGCCGCACTCCTGGGCGACGAGCATCGCGTCGAACGCGCCGAGGCCAGCGCCGCCGTGCTCCTCGGAGACGAGCAGGCCGGGCCAGCCCGCCTCGCGGGCGGTCGGCCACAGGTCGGGCAGCTCGCCGCCCTCGAGCGCGTCGCGCGCCGCCTCGACGGTCTTGAAGCGCGACAGCGCGCCACGCGCGGCCTCGCGCAGGAACTCCTGCTCGTCCGACAGTGCGAGGTTCATCGCGAGGACCTGCCTTCCGGTTGGAACGCTGCGGTGGTCGAGCAATGACGCGCTGTCACGCCGGCGTCGCCTCCTTCTCCTTCGCCCGCAGCTCCGAGAACGGGATCCCCTTGTCCAGGCGCGGCTCCGGCGGCAGCCCCAGCACCCGCTCGCCGACCGTGTTGCGCAGGATCTCCTCGGTGCCGCCCGCCGACTTCAGGCCGGGCAGGAACGAGATCATGTAGGCCCACTCGGAGTCCTCGGCGAGGGCGTCCGGTCCGACGACGTCGGCGAGCAGGTCGCCCGCGGCGATCGCCGCGTTGACCGTCGTGATCTTGGCCAGCCCGGCCTCGGGGCCGGGGATCTGGCCCTTCTGCAGGGCGGTCAGCATCCGGTAGCCGATGAACTTGATGGCCAGCAGGTCGGTGCCGATCTCGCCCAGGCGCTTGCGCACGTCCGGGTCGGCGGCCGCCTCGGCGTCGTCGGCCAGCGCCCGCGCGAAGCGGCCCTCCTGGTAGCCGAGGCCCTCGGAGCCCAGGCCGATCGTGACCCGCTCGAACATCAGCGTGGTCAGCGCGGTGATCCAGCCGCCGTTGACCGCGCCGACCACCGCGTCGGCCGGCAGGCGGACGTCGTCGAAGAAGACCTCGTTGAACTCGGCCTCGCCCGAGATCTGGCGCAGGCCGCGCACCGTGACGCCGTCGCGCGTCCATCGGGACGATGAACATCGTGAGGCCCTTGTGCTTGTGCTGCTCGGGATCGGTGCGGGCGAGCAGCAGGCCGAACGACGCGAACTGGGCGTTGGTCGTCCACACCTTCTGGCCGTTGAGCACCCAGCTCCCGTCCTCCTGCTGGACGGCGCGGGTCTGGACGGCGGCGAGGTCCGAGCCGGCGGCGGGCTCGGAGAAGAGCTGGCACCACACCTCGTCGCCGTGCAGCATCGGCGCCAGGTAGCGGCTCTTCTGCTCGTCGCTGCCGTTGGCGATGATCGTCGGGCCGAGCATGCCGACGCCGATGACGTCGAGGATGCCGGGGACGCCCGCCTTGCCGATCTCCTGCTGGGTGATGACCTGCTCGATCGGCCCGAGTCCCTGGCCGCCGACCTCGGCGGGCCAGGTCACTCCGGCGAGGCCTCCCTCGGCCAGCTTGCCCTGCCAGGCGCGGCGGGCGTCGAGGTACTCGCCCTCCATCTGCCCGGCGCGCGCAGGCGCCTCCTGCTTGTGCTCCTGGAGCCAGGCGCGCACGCGCTCGCGGTACTCGGCCTGCTCGGGGGTGTCGTTGAGGTCCACGTCGCTCCTTCGGCTGACTGACCGGCCAGTCAAGGGAATATACGGGGCGTGATGGGTCCGGGACGAGCGTTCACCGCGGCACAGGCGCTCGCGGCCGTCGCGGTGCTGTCGAGACTGGCGCGCGGGCGGCGGCGTCGCGCGCCGCTGGCCGCGGGGGCGCGCGCCGAGCTGCCGCCGGGCGGTGTGAGCGTCGTCATCCCCGCCCGCGACGAGGCCCGGCGCCTGGGTCCGTGCCTGTCCGCGCTGCGGGAGGACCCCGACGTCGGCGAGCTGATCGTGGTCGACGACTGCTCGACGGACGCCACGGCGGCGGTCGCCAGGGAGGGGGGCGCCCGCGTCGTGGCCGGGGCTCCGCTGCCGGCCGGGTGGGCGGGCAAGCCGTGGGCGCTCGAGCAGGGCGCGCGGGCGGCGAGCGGCGAGCTGCTCGTCTTCCTCGACGCGGACACCCGCCCGGCGCCGGGTCTCGTGCGCGCGGTGGCCGCCGTCGCCGCGACCCAGGCCGACCTCGTCTCCGCCGCGCCGCGGTTCGTCTGCGAGGGCACGGCCGAGCGCCTGCTGCACGCCGCGATGGCCGTCACGATCCCCTACCGCGCCGGGCCTCAGGACGTGGACGGCTGGCAGCCGCCGGCGCGCCGGGCGATCGTCAACGGCCAGTGCCTGGCCGTGCGCCGGGCGACGCTGCTCGCCGCCGGCGGCTGGGGCCGCGTGCGCGGGCACCTCACGGAGGACGTGGCGCTGGCCCGGGCGGTGCGCGGCGACGGGCGGACGGTGGCGTTCGTCGACGCCGCCGACCTGCTCGAGGTGCGCATGTACGAGTCGGCCCGCGAGACGTGGACGGGTTGGGGCCGCTCGCTGATGGGCGCCGACGTCAACTCGCCGGGACGCCTGGCGGAGGACCTCGCGACGCTGTGGCTGACGATGGCGCTCCCGCTGCCGCGGCTGCTCGCGCGCCGCGGGACGCCGCTGGACGCCGTGCTGCTCGCGGTGCGCCTCGGGCTGCTGGCTGCGCTGGCCCGTTTCTACCGCCCGCGTGGCGCCGCCTTCTGGCTCTCGCCGCTGGCCGACGTCCCGGCGCTCGTGCGGCTCACGCTCTCCGTGCTGCGCCCAACCCGTGAATGGCGCGGGAGGACGTACTAGTCTCGAATCATGCACGACGCCCGGCAGACGGCGTGCGAGGTGATCGAGGCGCGCATCGTGCGCGGCGATCTCCCCGGTGGCCTGCGCCTCGACGAGGGGTCGCTCGCGGGCGAGCTCGAGGTCGAGCGGGCCGTCGTGCGCGAGGCGCTGGCCTGCCTCGAGCGCGACAACTTCACGCGCACCGAGGGCGACGGCGGCTTCAGCGTGGCCCCGCTCGACGAGGTCGAGCTGCGCGAGCTGTACCCGGTCGTCCTGCTGCTCGAGGGCCTGGCGGTGCGCAGCGCGCCGGGCTTCGAGGCGGCGCGGGTCGCGTGCCTGCGCGAGATCAACGACCGTATGGTCGCCGCGATCGAGGACCCCATGACCGCCGCCACGTGCGACTGGGAGTTCCACGAGGAGCTCGTGCGCGCCTGTGGCAACGAGCAGCTCCTGGACACGCTGCGCCCGCTCAAGCGCCAGCTCCTGCGCTACGAGTTCGCCTACATGGCCGACCCGGCGAGGGTCGCCCACTCGGCCGACCAGCACGCGGCGATCGCCGACGCGTTGGAGCGCGATGACCGCGACGCCGCGGCGCTCACCGTCGAGGCGAACTTCCGCGAGGCGATGCCGGCGATGCTGGAGCGCCTGGCGCCCGCGGACTAGGTGGCCCCCGCCACGAGTCCCGTCGCGTTTGGCGGGCGTCTCGCCGTCCGTGGCGGTGTCCTCGAACATTCACGTGCCAGAGGCACGCATCATGTTCTGCGTCCTTGCCACGGACGACGATCCGCGCGCCAACCACGACGCGACCCATGACGGCGACCACTGAGTAGGAAGCGCGCCCCGATCAGGCACATGAGGCCGCCGGTGGCGGCCACGCGCTCGGGCTCGCCGGGGTCGAGGGCGAGCTGCACGAGCGGGAAGCCGAAGATCCCGACCCGGGCGCCGAGGGCGAACGAGCGCGCGAGGACGCTCACGAGCACGCAGGCGCCGAGCGCGACCGCCGCCGGGAGCGGGGCGACGGCGAGCATCCCGCCCGCGAAGGTCATGACCGACTTGCCGCCGCGCAGGCGTGCGAAGAGCGGGAAGGCGTGGCCGACCATGGCCGCCGCCACGGCCGCGTAGCCGACCCAGACGCCGCCGAGCGCCACGCCGAGCAGCCCCGCGACCAGGCCCTTGGCCGCGTCGCCGGCGAAGGCCGGCCAGGCGCGTCGCGGCCCGAGCTGCTCCAGGGCGTTCCAGGCGCCGGGGTTGCCGTCGCCCGTGGCGTACAGGTCGACGCCGTGGCGGCGGGCGACCAGCAGCGCTGACGGGAATCGAGCCGAGCAGGTAGGCGACGATGCAGGCCACGACGTACGTCATGTCAGTGCTCGCCTCCTTCCATCTCGTCCGCTATCCGCGCGCCACCGCCCCGCAGGGATTGTCGCGGATGGGGCTCGACCGGCCCGTCCTGCGCCGGACCGGCGGGCTGCGCTTCTGGCGCCTGCTCGGCACCGGCCGGGGACGCACGATGACGCTGAGCGCCGACCTGCGGCGCTGGGCGCTGTTCGCCGTCTGGGAGGACGAGGCGGCGCTCGACGCGTTCCTGGCCGCGTCTCCGGTCGCGCGCCGCTGGCAGGAGCTGGCCCGCGAGGCCTACCACGTGCGCCTCGCGCCGCTGCGCTCGCACGGCGCGTGGGGCGGGCGCGATCCGCTGGACGGGCCGGCGCTGCCCGATCCCGGCGGCGATGCCGTCGCCGTCCTCACGCGCGCCACGATCCGCCCCGCGCGGCTGGCGGCCTTCTACCGCTCGATCGCCGGCCCGCCGGCGACCTCGCCGGCCGCCCGGGTCTGCTGGCCTCGGTCGGCATCGGCGAGTGGCCGGTCGCGCGCCAGGCCACGTTCTCGCTGTGGCGCTCGCTCGACGACGTGCAGGCCTACGCCTACCGCCGCCCGCGCCACCGCGAGGTCGTGCGGCGCACGCGCGACGAGCGCTGGTACTCCGAGGAGCTGTTCGCCCGCTTTCGCCCCTACGGCACGACGGGCACGTGGGACGGCGCCGACCCGCTCGCGCTCACCCGCGCGTGAGCCGCGGTCAGCCCGCTGACCGCTCGAGCTCGCGTGCGACGAGCGCGCCGCCGAGCATCACGAGCGGGAGGCCGCCGCCGGGATGCGCGGTCCCGCCGACGCGCAGGAGGCCGCGCACGCCGCGCACGCGGTGCCCCGGGCGGCGCAGCGTCCCGAGCCGGCCGTGCGGCGCGGCGCCGTAGATCGCGCCGCCGACGGCGCCCGTCTCGCGCTCGAGGTCGGCCGGCGAGCGCACGCGCGCGCGCGACGAGCGCGGTCGCCCACGCCGAGGCGCGTCGACGATGCGGTCGGCCTCGGCCTCCCAGTCGGCGGCGACGCCGGCCGGGCGCGTTGACGAGCACGAACCAGTTCTCGCCGGCCGCCGGCGCCTCGCCGGCGTCGGTCACGCACGACGCGCTGACGTAGAGCGTCGGGTCGCGCACCGGCCGGCGCGCGGCGAAGACGTCGTCGAACTCGGCGTCGTAGTCGGCGGGAAAGCGGATCTCGTGGTGGACGAGGTCGTCGGCGCGACCGCGCAGCGCCGAGCATCAGCGCGAGGCCGGAGAGCGAGCGCTCGGCGCGCGCGCCGCCGCCGGCGCGCCGCCGCGCAGGACGCGCTCGAGCGCGAGCGCGTCGCCGTTCCACACGACGGCGTCGGCCGAGACCGTGCCTGTCGCCGTGCGGACACCGGTGGCGCGTCCGCCTGCCCGCTCGATCGCCACCGCACGGGTCTCGAGGCGCAGGTCCCCGCCGAGCGGCGGCGAGGCGCCGCGACGAGCGCCTCGACGATGCCGGTAGCAGCCCGCCGCGCACGTGCCAGGCGCCGAAGGCGTGCTCGACGTAGCCGGCGACCGCCAGCGCCGCCGGCGCGCGCCGCGGGTCGGCGCCCGGCGTAGGTCGCGAAGCGCTCGATGACCATCCGCAGCCGCGGGTCGCGCACGTGCGCGCGGGCGAGCGTCGCGCAGCGTCTGCCACGGGCGCACGCGCAGCAGGTCGCGCGGGTCGGGCGGCGTGGCGGCCGCGCGCAGGTCGCGGCGGCCACGGCGGCGGGCCGGTGAGGAACGGCTCGGACGCGCGCCACATCGCCGCGCACATGCCGAGGAAGCGCGCCCAGTCGGCGCCCGCGCCCGGCGACCACGCCTCGAGCGCCTCGCATCGCGCGCGGCAGGTCGGCGCTCAGCGTCGACGGCGCTGCCGTCGGCGAAGCGGTAGCGCGTGACCGGCTCGACGCGCACGAGCTCGACGCCCGCCTCGCCGGCGGCGCGCCGGTCTGCGCGAAGAGGTCGCGCAGGACCCACGGCATCGTCAGCAGCGACGGCCCGGTGTCGAAGCGGTAGACGCCCGCCGGCGGTCGAGCACCCGCCGCCCGGCCTTGCCGCCCGGCGCGGCGCCCTGCTCGAGCACCGTGACGCGCGTGCCCGGCGGCGGCCAGCCGCACGGCCGCGGCGAGCCCGCCGACCCCCGCGCCGACGACGACGACCCTCACGACCGCCGCCCGCGCGGCCATCGCGCAGGGTGGGCCGGGCGCGCCCGCAGCCGCCGCGCCACGGCCGGGCCCGCGAACGCGCCCATCGCGACCGCCGCCGGCGGCGGCCACGCGCGGGCGCCGCCAGAAGACGAGGTTCGCGACCGTCTCGCCGACCCAGCGTCCACGCGTAGAGCGCGAGCGCGCCGTCGCCGTGCGCAGCGCGCCGCCGGGCGTCGGGTCGTCGCCGCGTCGATCACCGCCCAGAGCGCGAAGACGCCCGCCGCCGGTCGCGAGCCAGCCGGCGAAGTTCGACAGCGGGACGCCCTCGTAGCGCCCGCCGCCGGGCCACGACCAGTAGCCCTCGCGGACCATCCGCGGGTCGAGGAAGACGTCCCACGCGGTCAGCGCGCCGGCCGCGAGCGCGACCCGCGGCCAGCGCGACGGCGGCGTCGACGAGCCCGGCGACGACCCACGACGGGCGCGCCATCATCGTCCACGCGGCCGCCGCCAGCGAGCGGCACGCCGCCGACCTGGCGGCCCGAGCGCCGGGCCGTAGGCGTAGTGGCCGAACGGCCGCCCGGTGGCGACGCCGGCCAGCTCGGCCGCGAAGCCGAGCGCCGCCGCGCTGCCCGACGAGCGCCGCCGCGCGCCGCGGCCCGCGCGCCTCGACGCGCGTCGGCCACCGACGTCGCGAGCATCAGCGCGACGATCCCGCGCGTCGCCGGCTCCTGGCGCGCGCGCGGCAGCCGCGGGTAGGCGAGCTGTGCGCCGGCGAGCGCGCCGAGCAGCAGGCGGGACGGGCGCATCGCGTGGCGAGCCTAGCCGGCACGCCGTAGACGCGGGCGCACGGGCCCGACCGGCGCGACGCGCGGCTGCGCGCCGCGACGAGCAGCTTGCGCGGCCCCGGGACGACGGCGCGACCCGGCTGCGCGCCGTAGCCCTCGCGCTCGATCTGGCGCAGGATCTCGCGGTACATCGCGGCCGGCCGCGGCGATCGCGCAGCGCCCGCTGCGCAGCAGCGCGGATGCCGGCCACGCCCGTCGTCGTAGAGCGCGTCGGCGCGCGCGATCTGGTCGCGCAGCAGCGCCTCGCGCCCGCCGGGGCTCAGGCGGCCGCCGAAGCGCTCGAGCGTCTCGCGCGCGAGGTAGACGCGGCCGTTGGCGGAGTCCTCGTCGATGTCGCGCAGGATGTTCGTGCGCTGCATCGCCTTGCCGAGCGCGGCCGCGTGCGCGTCGGCGCGCCGGGATCGTCGTGCCGAGCAGCGCCGCCATGACGATGCCGACCGTGCCGGCGACGCGGTAGCAGTAGCGGTCGAGCTCGTCCTCGGTGAGGATCGGCGTCGCGCGCCGAGGTCGTCGCGCATGCCCAGGCAGAAGTCGCGCAGCGCGTCGCGCGGCAGCGGGTGGCGCGCGGCGAGGTCGTCGAGCAGCGCGGTCTCGCGCGTCGTCACGGCGCCGCCGGCGCACCAGGCCTCGACGGCGGCGATCGCGTCGTGCGGCGCCGGGGTCGCCGTCGTCGACGAGGTCGTCGAGCGTGCGGAACACGAGGTACAGGCGGTAGACGTCGTCGCGCACGTCGCGCGGCAGCATCCGGCAGGCGAGCGCGAAGGTGCGCGCGACGCGCCGCGTCGTGGTGCGCGCCTCGAGCAGCAGGCGTCCGCGTCGCGTCAGCGCGGTGCAGCAGCATGCGGCCTCCTCGTCGTCCGCGGGCGCGGGTGGTCGGCGGCGATCGAGGCCGGCCGTGACCTCCGCGCCGAGCAGCACGCCCGGGATGCCCGGCGCCGGGGTGCGTGCCGCCGCCGACGTGGTACAGGCCGCGCACGCGCCGGTCGCGGTTGGGCTGGCGCAACCAGGCGCGACTGGTGCAGCGTCGGCTCGACCGCGAACGCGTTGCCGTCGACGCGCGCCGAGGTCGCGCGCGAAGTCGTCGCGGCGTCATGCGGTGCTCGACGGCGATCGGCGTCGCCCAGGCCTCGCAGCCCGAACGTCGTCTCGAGGTCCTCGACGAGCGCGTCGCGCACGCGGTCGCCCTCGCGCTGCCCAGTCGACGCCGCGCGCGCAGGTTCGGCACGGGCAGCAGCACGCAGATCGAGTCGCCGCCGGGCGGCGCCATCCCCGGCTCGGTGCGCGACGGCACGTGGACGTACGTCGAGTAGCGTCGGCGGGCAGGCGGCCGCCGCGCGTGACGTCGCGGATGAAGCGCCGGTAGCCGCGGCCGACGAGCAGCGTGTGGTGCTCGCAGCGCCTCGAAGCGCCGGTCGGTGCCGAGGTACAGCAGGAAGCACGACATCGTCGGGCGCAGGCGCCGCAGCGGGCGCGCGCCGGCCGAGCAGCTCGTGCGTGCGCAGCACGTCGGCGTTGGAGACGACGACGTCGGCCGCGATCCGCTCGCCGCCCTCCAGCACGACGCCGTCGACGGCGCCGGCCCGGTGCTCGATGCGCTCGACGCGCGCGCCGCAGCGCACGTCGAGCGCGCGCGGCCATCGCCTCGACGATCGCGTAGACGCCGCCGCGCGCGTACCAGACGTCGTCGAGGAACTGCAGGTAGACGAGCGCGCCGTAGATCGCGGGCACGCGGAACGGGTCGCCGCCGATGAACAGCGAGTGGAACGAGAACGCCTCGCGGATGCGCGGGTGCTCGAAGTGCTGGCCGACCAGCCGGTACAGCGGCAGCGCGGCGCCGAGGCGCAGCGATCCGCGGCGTGAAGCGCGCGAGGTCGCGCGGCGCGCAGGAACGGGCGGCGCCCGGCGCCGAGGATGCCCGTCCTCGTAGATCGGCTTCAGCGCGGCCATGAAGCCGTCGAAGCGCGGCGGCGTCGCGCGCGGAGAACTTCGCGATCTCGCTCGCGCATGCGCTCGCGGTCGGCGACGAAGTCCAGGTGCTGCGTCCTCGCCCGCCCAGCGGATCCGGTAGAAGGGATCGAGGCGCTCGAGCTGCGACCTCGGCGTGCAGGTCGAGGCCGCCCGCGGCGAACGTCTCCTCCAGCACCCACGGCATCGTCACGAGCGAGGGCCCGGTGTCCCACGTGAAGCCGCGCGTCGCGCAGCTGGTAGGCGCGGCCGCCGGGGCGCTCGCGGCCCTCGACGACGACGACGTCGTGGCCCGCGCCCTGCAGGCGCAGCGCCGCGCCCAGGCCGCCGAGGCCGGCGCCGATGACGACGACCCTCACGCCACGCCTTCCCCGGCCAGGTGCCCTGGTCCGAGCGCGGCCACCGACGGCGCCCCGGCGGCCCACGTCGCGATGCGCAGCTGGCGCAGCAGCGTCGCCAGCGCCTCGCCGGCGCGGTCGTCCTGCGCGGCCAGCAGCAGCGGCCGGGCGAGGCCGGCCGCGGACGCGCCGAGCGCCAGGCACTTGGCCGCCTCGACGCCGTCGCGCAGGCCGCCGCTGGCGATGACCGGCAGCCCGGGTGCGGCGACCAGCGCTGCCGCGCAGGGCGTCGACCGTGCCGACGCCCCAGTCGGCGAAGGCCGCGGCCACCGCCCCCGCCGCGGGATCGCGCCGCCCCTCGACGAGCGCCCAGTTCGTGCCGCCGGCGCCGGCCACGTCGACCGCGGCCACGCCGGCGTCGGCGAGCAGCGCGACGTCGGCGACGTCCATGCCGAAGCCGACCTCCTTGACGACCACGGGCAGCGGCGCGAGCCGGCCGCGACGCCGGCGATCGGCCTCGGCCACGCCGCCGAAGGCGGTCTCGCCCTCGGGCTGCACCGCCTCCTGCACCGGGTTGAGATGCACGGACAGCCCGTCGGCGCTCGAGCAGGTCGACGAGCGCCAGCGCGCGCTGCGCGCCGTCGCGGGCGGCGAGCTGCACGGCGCCGAGGTTGGCCAGCAGCAGCGGCGGGCGGTCGCGGGAGCGGTAGGTGCGCAGCAGCGAGGGGTCGTCGAGCAGCGCGCGACCCGAGCCGAGCGTCATCGCGATGCCGTGCTCGGCCGCCGCGCGGGCCAGGCGGTCGTTGATGACCCGCGCCTCGCGCGTGCCCCCGGTCATCGCCGAGACGAACAGCGGCGCGGCCAGGCGCGCGCCGAGCAGCTCGACCTCGAGCGCGACGTCGTCGAGGTCGCGGCCCGGCAGCGCACGGTGGCGCAGGCGGATCGCGTCCAGGCCCGTGCCGCGACCGTGCACGACGCCGGCGCCCGCGGCGATCCGCAGGTGATCGGCCTTGCGGGCGCCGGAGGGCTCGCGCGCAGGCGGGATCGGGGTCTTGGCCACGGACATCGGTTCAGGGGATACGGGCGTGAGGCCGGAGAGGTTGACTCGGACTCAGCGCAGCGCGAAGCCGCGGCCGAGCAGCTTGCGCGCTTGGCGCCCCGGGTCGGGGGAGTGGAGCAGGACCACGCCCAGCCGCCGCCCGCCGCGCCGCGCGGCGGCGACGATGCAGCGTCCGGCGGCGCGCGTGTAACCGGTCTTGATCCCCAGCGTGCCCGGGTAGCCGCTTCGCAGCAGCGGGTTGTGGTTGGCCAGGTGGATGCGGCCACCCTTGATCGCGAAGGGCAGCACCGCGCGGCGCCGCGCGACGATCCTGGCCAGCCGCGGGCGATCGAGGACCGCGCGGCCGAGCACCGCGAGGTCCGCCGCGCACGCGTGGTTGCCGCGGTTCACGATGCCGCTGGGCGAGGTGAAGCGCGTGCAGGTCAGGCCCATCCGCCGCGCCTCGGCGTTCATCCTGGCCACGAAGGCGCGCTGGCTGCCGCTCGTGCGCACGGCCAGTGCGATCGCGGCGTCGTTGCCCGAGGGCAGCAGCAGCCCGTGCAGCAGGGTCTCGACCCTCGTCGCCTTGCCGGCGCGCAGCACGCCCATGCCCGAGCCGCGGTAGCGCAGCGCCTCGCGCGGGACGCGGACGCGCTCCGAAGCGCCCAGCCGGCCGGCGACGACGAGCGCCGTCATCATCTTCGTCAGGCTCGCGATGGGCAGGCGGCGCGTCGGGTTGTGGCGCCACAGCACCTCGCCGGTGTCGAGGTCGAACAGCAGGCCCGCCCGCGGCTGGCGGCCGAAGCGCAGCGCCACCCGGTCGCTCGTGCCGGCCATGCGCAGGGCGAGGGCGGCGCGCGTCGGCGCCCGCGGCTGCGCGACCGGGCCGTTGCTGACCTGCAGCGCCGCCGTGCGCGCGAGCGCGGGTCCGCTCCCCCCGGCGCTCGCCGCCCCCGCCGGGGCGGTCCCCTCGGATCCGCCGCAGCCGCTCGCGGCGGCCACGGCGAGCGCCGCGGCGACCCCGGCGGCGCTCGTGCGCAGCCGTCTCACGCCTCGGGAGGATGCCGCAACGCGCCGACGATGCCGAACAGCAGCATGGCCAGCACGAGCGCCGACACCACGGTCAGCACGCTCACGCCGCCGTCGACGGCCGCGAACACGGTCAGCCCCAGCAGCGTGGCGATGAACGCGACCGCCACGGCGAGGATCCCGCGCCCCATCAGTACACGGGGTACTTCGGCTGCACGTAGTCGTGCTTCTGGCGGTTGGCGAACAGCTTGATCGCCGCCAGCCCGAAGACGAAGCCGCCGATGTGGGCGAAGTACGCGACGCCGCCGCCACCGCCCGTCGGGTTGGTCAGGTCGGCGATGCCGAAGAGCGCCTGCTGGGCGAACCAGATGGCCAGGAACAGCAGCGCCGGGAGCTGGATGAAGGCGAAGAACACGAACAGGAAGACGAGCGTCAGCACCTTCGCGCGCGGATACAGCAGCAGGTAGCCGCCCAGCACCGCCGCGACCGCCCCGGAGGCGCCGATGCTCGGGATCGCGGCGTTGGGGTCCACTGCCGTCTGCAGCGCCACCGCGGCGATGCCGCCGAGCAGGTAGAAGACGATGAAGCGCACCGGGCCCATCGCGTCCTCGACGTTGTTGCCGAAGATCCACAGGAACAGCATGTTGCCGCCGATGTGCAGGATGCCGCCGTGCATGAACATCGAGCTGAAGACGGTCGCCCAGGTGGGCGGCTGGTCGCCGCGGTCGCCGCCGCACACGACGTTGTTCTGAGAGACCGCGCACTCGTCGCCGGGGTGGGTGACCTCGTAGGGGATGACGCCCCAGTCGACGACCGTCTGGGTGGTCGGACCCTCGAGGATCGACCCGCCGCCGCGCAGCTGCAGCAAGAACACGACGACGTTGGCCACGATCAGCGCGATGGTGACCCACGGCGTCCGGTCCGTCGGGATGTTGTCCTTCAGCGGGAACAACGACGCTACGCGCCGGCAGCGGCCAGCGGTCCCGTGCCCGGCTGCTCCTGGGGCACGTGCTGGTCGGCGTGGTAGCTCGACCGGACGAGCGGACCGGCGGCGATGTGGTCGAACCCGAGCGCGTATGCGGCGGCCTCGAGGGCCTTGAACTCGTCCGGGTGCCAGTAGCGCACGACCGGCAGGTGGCGCTCCGTCGGGCGCAGGTACTGACCGACCGTGAGCACCTGCACGTCGTGGGCGCGCAGGTCCTCGAAGGCGGCGACGATCTCGTCGTGGGTCTCGCCCAGGCCGACCATCAGCCCCGACTTGGTGACGACCTCGTCACCCGCCATCGCCTTGGCGTTGCGCAGCACCCGCAGAGAGCGCTCCCAGCGCGATCCCCGGCGCGCCACGGGATACAGGCGCGGGACGACCTCGACGTTGTGGTTGAACACGTCGGGGCGCTCGGCGAGCACCTTGGCCAGCGGCATCTCCTGCCCGCGGAAGTCCGGCGTGAGGACCTCGACCTTGCAGCTCGGCGCCTGGCGGCGGCACATACGGATGGTGGCTGCCCAGATACCGGCGCCGTAGTCGGGCAGGTCGTCGCGGTCGACCGACGTGATGACCGCGTGGCGCAGGCCCATCTTCGCGATGGAGCGGGCGACGCGGGCCGGCTCGAGCGGGTCGTTCCAGGTCGGCTTGCCGGTCTTGACGTTGCAGAAGCCACAGCGCCGCGTGCATGTGTCGCCGAGGATCATGAACGTCGCCGTGCCGCGCTCCCAGCATTCGCCGACGTTGGGGCAGGCGGCCTCCTGGCAGACGGTGTGGAGGTTCTCGCCGGCGATCAGCGCGGACAGCTCACGGTACCGCCGGCCGCCTGGCGCGGGCACCTTGAACCACGGCGGCTTGCGCTCGCGGATCGGCCGGACGTCGGCGCCGAGCACCTTGAGGACGTCCATGCCGCCGGGGTTCGCCCGCGATCGCGTGCTCACGAGAGACAGGCTACAACCCGGGTTGTGCTGCGCCGCGGCGCCCGCCGGCCGGCGCTCAGGCGGCTAGCCAAGCGGCCAGGCGTGCACGGGCTCGTTGGCGTGCATGAGCTCGCGGTAGCGCAGCGTCATCTGCCGCAGTGCCTCCAGGCGGTCCATGCCGCCGTCGTACAGACGGTGGAAGGTCGCGGCCTGCCACGACGCGCCGTTGCGGACGGTCAGGCAGCGGTCCTCGATGATGCCCAGCAGCCGCTCGCGGTCGCTGCTGTCGATGCCGAGCTCCTCGAGGCCCTGGTGGGCCATCGGCAGCAGACGGCGCAGGACCAGCTCGGTCGCCGGCGCCTCGCCCACGCCGGGCCAGTACAGCCGGGCGTCGATGCCCTCGCGCGCGCCCGAGTGGAAGTTCTCCTCGGCGGCGGAGAACGACATCTGCGTCCAGATCGGCCGGTCCTGCTCGCAGAGCACCTTGATCAGGCCGTAGTAGAAGGCGGCGTTGGCCATGACGTCGGCGACGGTCGGGCCGGCCGGCAGCACGCGGTTCTCGACGCGCAGGTGGGGGCGGTCGCCGACGACGTCGTACACCGGGCGGTTCCAGCGGTAGACGGTGCCGTTGTGCAGGCGCAGCTCCGCGAGGCGCGGCACGTCGCCCCGCTGGAGCGTGGCCTCGGGGTCCTCGTCGTCGCAGACCGGCAGCAGCGCTCCGAAGTAGCGGACGTTCTCCTCGAAGAGATCGAAGATCGAGGTGATCCAGCGCTCGCCGAACCACACGCGCGGGCGCACGCCCTGCGCCTTGAGCTCCTCGGGCCGCGTGTCCGTGGCCTGCTCGAAGAGGGCGATGCGCGTCTCGCGCCACAGCTCCTTGCCGAAGAAGAACGGCGAGTTGGCGCCGAGCGCGAGCTGCACGCCCGCGATCGCCTGCGCCGCGTTCCAGCGGGTGGCGTACAGCTCGGGCTCGACCATGCCGTGCAGCTGGACGCTGGTGCACGCCGCCTCGGGGGCGATCGTGTCCGCGAACGTGGCCAGGCGCTCGACGCCGTCGATGGCCAGCTCGAGGTCCTCGCCGCGGGCGGTGAAGATCGCCTCGTTGAGCAGCCGGTAGCGGTCGTTGTCGCTGAAGCTGTCCTGGGTGAGGTGCTCGGGCGTGATCGTCGGCAGGATCCCGGTGAGCACCATGTGGGCACCGACCGTGCGCGAGCGCTCCTCGGCGTGGTTGAGGCTGTCGCGGACCTCCCGCTCGAGCTCGGCGAGCACCGCGCCGCCCAGCAGCCGCGGCGGAACGTTGATCTCGACGTTGAAGCGCGCGAGCTCGGTCTGGAAGTCGGCGTTGGCGATCGACGCGAGGACCTCGGCGTTGACGTGGGCCGGGTCGCCGCGGTCGTCGGTGAGGTTCAGCTCGATCTCGAGGCCGAACGAGCGGCGCTCGGCGTCGAAGCGCGATCCGGCGAGCATCTGTGCGAACACGTCCAGCGAGCGCTTGACCTTCTGGCGGTAGCGCTGGCGGTCCTCGCGCGTGAAGGTCCTGGCGGCGACCTCCTCTCCCATGCAGGGAGCGTAAACCCCAGGACGGCTTCTACCGCACCACCAGCGTCTGCGCCATCGTCGTCGGGTGCACGAGGCAGGTCAGGCGGTAGGTGCCGCGCACCGTGGGCGTGACCTTGTACTCGCCCTGCGTCTGGCCCCAGTAGACCGACGAGAAGCCGCGCGGCCCGTTGGCCACGGTCACCGAGTGGGGCTCGACGCTCGAGAAGCGCCACGTCACCTCCTGGCCGCGCCGGGCGACGATCCTCGCGGGACGGAAGAACTGGTCGCCCACGGCCAGCGGGTTGCCTCCCAGCGTGCGCGGCGTCCCACCCGGCCGCGCGAGCTGCGGCACGAGCCGCCCGTGGTTCGGCGTGCGGTCGTAGCGCGCCGGCTTGGACAGCTCGACGACGTCCTGGGGCATCGGCCCGCAGCGGTCGGCGCCGTCGTCGGGCGCGATCATCAGCGTCCAGAAGCCCATCGCCGCGACGTGCAGCGTCGCGTTCTCGTGCACCGCGGCGCGCTCGAGCACCTCGCCCTCGCGGATCGGCACGCCGGTCAGCGAGCCGAAGGTGCCGTTGGCGATCGGCCCGGGCTCGTGGAGGATCGGGCGGATGGCGTTGTAGGGGTGGTCGGGCATGCCGTGGTAGGCGGCCGCCTTGTAGAGCCGGCGCCCGCAGCTGACGCTGGACAGCGTGTGGTGCAGGGCCCCGCCGTGGTGGTGGGAGTGCGCGCCGAGGATGCGGCCGTTGAGGCCGGGGGGCACGGTGAAGCGCGTGCGGTTGACGAACGTGGAGCCCGGCTTGCCGCCGCCGGGGACGTCGTAGCTCATGCCGTTGCCGAGCTTGCTGCAGTCGCCGACGACCGTCGGGTAGATCGGCGTGCGCGGCTCGGTCGTGTACCAGACCTTCGTGCGCACGTAGAAGCGCTTGACCCGCTGGTAGTGGTTCATGACCATCGCGGTCAGCCTCCACTGCGGTGCCCGGCCCTCGGCGGTGCGGTTGTCGATGCCGTAGCGGTCGCGGAAGACCGACGGGAACAGCTTGCCGAAGCGCCCGTCGGGGTGCTCCTCGCCGCGGCCGGTGATGAAGCCGAAGTTCGCGAAGCAGCCCGCGGGCGAGTCGTTGATCCGGCCCCGGGCGAAGTACAGGAAGTGATGGACCATCATCTTGGCCACGGGCAGCGGCTTGGCGTCGGGGTCCTTGGAGTCGACGAGCACCTGCTCGGCGATGCCGGTCACGAAGCCAGGCTCGGCGGGGGCCTGCTGGTTGTCGGGCCGCAGGTCGACCTCGTGGACCTTGTGCACGTAGGGCAGCGAGGTGAGCTGCGGCGAGTACAGGGTGAGGAGCCGCTCCGCGGCACCGGCTGCCGGTGCGGTCAGCAGGAGCGCCGACGTCGCGATGAGCAGGACGACGGTGGCACGGGCGCGGGACATGGCGGCGGACCTCTCCTCAGTGGCCGGACGCCCGCGACATTACCACGGGTAACCTTTCGGCGGTAGGACCGCGTAGGCTGGCGGCGTGGAGGCTGCTCCTGCCCGCCGCCGTGTGCCGCGCGCCGAGCGCGAGGCGCTCATGCTCGTGGCAGCGCGCCGCGCGTTCGAGGAGCGCGGCTACCAGGACGCGTCGATGGACGAGATCGCGGCGGCGGCGGGGATCACCAAGCCCATGCTGTACGCCTACTTCGGCTCCAAGCAAGGGCTCTACGAGACCT
This sequence comes from uncultured Actinomycetes bacterium, assembly GCA_963840185.1. GTDB lineage: Bacteria > Actinomycetota > Thermoleophilia > Solirubrobacterales > Solirubrobacteraceae > JAOPZW01. The sequence goes on from CAWIXY010000008.1 coordinate 444,932, forward strand.
GCCTGGACCAGGTCACGCGGGAGCTCGTCGAGGTGCTCGAGGCCGGGGGCCGGCGGGGCAACGACGACGTCGCGTTCTGGCACAGTCTGCTGGCGCTGTTCGACTGGGTGCAGGACAACCAGCGCGCCTGGTCGTTTCTGTACCTCAACGACCCCGGTGGGCCGCCGGGCCTCGCGCCCGCGCGGGCCCGCTCGCGGGCGGTCGTCGCCGCGACGTCCGCCCGCATGTTCGCGCAGTCGTCGCTGCGCGGCGGGGTGTCCCCCGACATCGCCGCACGGGGCGAGGGTGTGGCCTACGCCCTGTTCTCGGCCGTCGAGGGCATGATCGAATGGTGGCTCGGCCATCCGGAGGAGTCCAAGGAGATGCACGCGCTGCGCCTGATGAACCTCCTGTGGCAGGGCCTGGGCGACCTGCAGCAGGGGCACCTGTGGTTCCCGCCGCCGCCGGAGGCGCGGACGTGACCGCGACGCCGGCATCGCGCGCCGAGCTCGTGGCCCTGGTCACGCGGGCCACCGACGAGCAGCTCGCCGCCGGGCTGGCCGCCAACGGCGACGCGATCCTCGCCGGCGTCTTCGGGCGGATGTCGCAGAACCTCGACGCGGAGGCGGCCGGCGACACGAACGCCGTGCTCGAGTGGCAGATCGCCACCGGCCCCGACGAGCCGCCGCGCCGCTACCAGCTGGTCATCGGCGGCGGCACGTGCACGCTCGACGCGGCGGCCGGACACCGGGCGGACGTCGTCTTCACCATCGACGGGGTCGACTTCCTGCGGATGGTGGCCGGCATGGCCGACCCCGGAGAGCTGTTCATGTTCGGGCGCCTGAAGGCGACGGGCGACCTGTTCCTGGCCGCGCGATCGCGGGCCTTCTTCGTGCCGCCGGAGCAGGAGGGCTGACCAGCGCCCGCTCCAGCCGCGCCGGGGTGACGAGCCGCTGGCGCACGCCGTGCGCCTCGGCGAAGCGGTGCGCCATGCGCTTGGTGAGGCACGGAAGCGTGGCCGCTCGCGCGGTCTCCGCGGCCAGCGACGTCATGCGCACCTCGGGCAGTCCGCAGGCGACGACCCAGCCGAAGGGCTGCAGGTCGTTGTCGGCGTTGACCGCGAAGCCGTGCGTCGTCACGCCGTGGGCGACGTGCACGCCGATCGACGCGATCTTGCGCTCGCCCGTCCACACGCCGGTGTAGTCGCGGCCCTCGGGCGTGCGCGTGCGCGCCTCGACCCCCTCGTCGGCAAGCGCGGCGACGATCGCGCGCTCCATCGTGCGCACGAAGCCGACGACGTCGCCGACGCGCATGATCGGGTACCCGACGAGCTGCCCGGGCCCGTGGTAGGTCACCTTGCCGCCGCGGTCGACGTCGACGACGTCGATGCCCTGCGCCGCGTACCAGGCCTCGCCCATGGGGAGCTCGCCGGGCTCCGAGCGCCGGCCGCGCGTGTACACCGGCGGGTGCTCGAGCAGCAGCAGCGTGTCGGGGATGCGGTCCTCCTGGCGCGCGGCGCGCACCCGCTCCTGCAGGGCGTAGGCCTCGCGGTACTCCACGAGCCCCAGGCGGCAGGTCCACAGCTCCGCGGTCACCGGTCGAGTGTGGCAGGCTGGCCGAGCATGCCCAAGACGCTCATCTTCACCAAGCTCACCGGCGAGGCCGACCGGATCCTGGCGGCCTTCGCCCGGCGCACGGGCCTGGCTGCGTCCGATGGCGATGAGCGCGCGATCTTCCAGCTCGAGGGCGCCGGCCACGCGATCGACGCGGAGGCCGAGCTGGAGGCGGTCGACCCCTCCTGGGCCGAGCACCTGCGCCTCGAGAACCCGCAGACCTGAGGGGTCAGCGCAGCGCCTAGAGCGCCTCGATCCGCTTGCGCAGCGCCGTGAGGAACTGCGCCGCGTACGCGCCGTCGAGCGCGCGGTGGTCCCAGGACATGCAGAGGTTCGTCATCGGGCGGATGGCGATCGCGTCGTTGCCGTCGGCGTCGGTGATGACGACGGGGCGCTTCACGACCGCCTCGAGGTCGAGGATCGCGACCTGCGGCTGGTTGATGATCGGCGTCGCGGCGACGGCGCCGAAGGCGCCCGGGTTGGTGATCGTGAAGGTGCCGCCGCGGACGTCGTCCGGGGTGAGCTCCTTCGCGCGGGCGCGCCGGGCGAGGTCCTTCACGCGCTTGGCCAAGCCCTCGTCGGAGAGGTCCTGCGCGTCATGGACGACCGGGACCATGAGGCCGCCGTCGCCCAGCGAGACCGCGATGCCGAGGTGCACCCCCTCGTGCTGGGTGAACGTGGTGCCCTCCAGCCACGCGTTGAGCGCTCCGAACTCGCGCAGCGTCTCGACCGCGCAGCGCGCGACGACGGGCAGGTACGTCGTGCCGATCTGGCGGCGGCGGCGCTCGACGCCCGACATGTCGCACTCCACGATCGTCGTGCAGTGGGCGGCCAGCTCGAGCGAGCGCTTCATGTGCTCGCCGATCGACTGGCGCATGCGCGAGAGCGGCTCGCCCGCTGCAGCCGGCGTGGCGCCGGCGCGCGCGGGCGCCGCCGACGGCACCTCGGGATCGGGCCGGTACGGGCTCTCGATGTGCATCGGCGGCTCGGGCGCCGCCTCACCGCCGCCGGACTCGAGGAAGGCCAGGACGTCCTGCTTGCGGACGCGACCGCCGCGGCCCGTGCCCTGCACCTGTGAGAGGTCCACGCCGTGCTCGGCCGCGATGCGGCTCACCACCGGGCTGTAGCGGCGGCCGTTGGCCATCCTCGGCGCGTCGGCGGGTGCCGCGGTGGCCGGCTCGGGCGACGGCGTGTCGGTGGCCGGCGCGGGCGTCTCGCCCTTGGCCGCCGCGGCCTCCGATGTCGGCGGGGCGCCCGCCTCGCTCGCGTGCGCCTCGCCGGGCTTGGCGTCCGTCGCGAGCCGCGCCAGCACCGTGCCCACGTCGACCGTGGCGCCGACCTCCACGACGATCTCCTCCAGGCGCCCCGCCGCGGGCGACGGGACCTCGGTGTCGATCTTGTCGGTCGAGATCTCGCAGATCGTCTCCTCGTAGGCGACCCAGTCGCCCACCTCCTTGCGCCACGCCACGATGGTGCCCTCGCTCACCGAGACGCCCATCTGGGGCATCGTCACGTCGACGGTCGCGGTGCGGTCAGTACTCGAGGAGCTCACGCGCTGCCTCCTTCACGCGGTCGACGCTCGGGAGGACGGCCTGCTCGAGCGGAGGGGAGAACGGGATGGGGACGTCGGGCGTCGCGATGCGCCGCACCGGCCCGTCGAGGTCCTCGAACGCGCGGTCGGCGACCAGCGCGGCGACCTGGGCGCCGGCCGCGCAGGTCTGGTTGGCCTCGTCGACGACCAGCACCTTCGACGTCTTGCGCACCGAGGCGAGGATCGCCTCCTCGTCCAGCGGCACGAGCGAGCGCAGGTCGAGCACCTCGACCGACGCGCCGTCGAGGTCCTCGGTGGCCTCGAGCGCGGTGTGCACCATCGCGCCGTAGGCCACGATCGTGAGGTCCTCGCCCTCGCGCGCGAGGCGCGCGGTGAACGGCGTCTCGTAGCCGCCCTCGGGCACGTCGCCCTTCACGCGGCGGTAGAGGTGCTTGTGCTCCAGGAAGACCACGGGGTTGCGGTCGCGCACGGCGGAGATCAGCAGGCCCTTGGCGTCGTGCGCGGTCGACGGCGCCACGACCTTCAGACCGGGCGAGTGCATGAACCACGCCTCCGGGTTCTGCGAGTGGAACGGCCCGCCGGAGAAGCCGCCGCCGGAGGGCAGGCGCACCGTGATGTTCACGGGCAGCCCCTGGCGGTAGTACATCTTGCCCGCGACGTTCACGAGCTGGTCGAAGCCGCACGCCACGAAGTCCGCGAACTGCATCTCGCAGATCGGCCGCAAGCCGACGACCGCGGCCCCGACGGCCGTCCCGATGATCCCGGCCTCGGCCAGCGGGGTGTCCATCACGCGCGCCTCGCCGAACTCCTCGATGAAGCCGTCGGTGACCTTGAAGGCCCCGCCGAAGACGCCGATGTCCTCGCCCATGACGAGCACGCGCTCGTCGGCGCGCATCTCGCTGCGCATGGCGTCGGAGATCGCCTGCAGGTAGGTCATCGTCGCCATCTAGGCCACCCGCTCGCTCGACGCGAAGCCGCTCCACGGGGCGAGCCCGTCGCCCAGCAGCAGGTCCTCGTCGCCGTCGTAGAAGACACCGTCGGTGGCCGTCGCGGGGTCGGGCATCGGCATCGCCAGCGCCTCCTGCGTGCCCTCGTCGATCGCCGTCCTGACCTCCTCGCGCAGCGCGTCGCAGTCGACGCCGAGCGCGCGCAGCCGCGCCTCCTGGCGGTCGATCGGGTCCTTGCGGCGCCACTCCTCGACCTGCTCGACCGGCACGTACTTCATGTCGTCGTGAGCGGCGTGGCCGTGCATTCGCATGGTCACCGCCTCCAGCAGCGTCGGGCCGTCGCCGGCCAGGGCGCGCTCGCGTGCGACGCGTGTGGCCTCGAACATCGCCTCCGCGTCGTTGCCGTCGACCTTCAGGCCCGGGAAGCCGTAGGCCCGCGCGCGCTCGACCGGGTTCACCGCGAACTGCTGGTCGATCGGCGTCGAGTAGGCGTACTGGTTGTTCTCCAGCACGAAGACGACCGGCAGACGCTGCACGCCCGCCCAGTTCATCGCCTCGTGGAAGTCGCCGCGCGAGGTCGACCCGTCGCCGAACCACGTGATCGCACAGCGCGCCTCGCCGCGCAGCTTGAAGGCCATGGCCATGCCGGTGGCGACGAGCATCATGTCGGGCAGCATCGAGACCATCCCGACGCAGCCGACGCGGTGGTCGCCGAAGTGGATGTTGCCGTCGCGCCCGCCGGTGACGCCGCCGGCCCGGCCCATGTACTGCCCGAGGATGCGCGCGGGCGTCACGCCGCGCACGAGGTGGGCGCCGAGGTCGCGGTGCAGCACGCACAGCCGGTCCTGTGCGGCCATCGCGAAGGCGGAGCCGACGGAGACGGCCTCCTGGCCGAAGCCGTCGTAGAAGGAGCCGGGCACCTTGCCCTGGCGGTAGAGGTTCATCGCGCGCTCCTCGATGCCCCGCATGAGGAGCATGGAGCGCAGGAGCGCGACGCGATCGTCGAGCGTGAGGTGCTCGGGCGGGTGGGCGGGCGGGCGGGCGGGTACGGCTCCCGGCTCGTCGGCCCCCTCCGCGGCAGCGGCGTTCGTGGCCATGTGGCGTTCAGTCCCTCGTGGTCGTGGACCGCCGGAGGGGATCGCCCGCCCGAGGTCCGCTGTCCCGGCGCCCGGGCCCGGGATCTCCGGTTCCTCGCGCGCTCTCTCCTGGGGGGCGAGGGTACCCGACGCGCCGCCGCGCGGCACTCGGATGGCCGTCTACCCTGCGCCTCGATGCCGTCGCACAGCACGAAGGCCGTCTGGCGCAGCCGTTTGCGCTGGCGCCTGCGCGGGGCGATGCTGTGGCCCGCGTTCGCGCTGGCCGTCGCGCTCGACACGGTGCTCTTGCAGGTGCTCCCGATCGCCGGCGAGGGCCGCCCCGACGCCGTCGGCGCGTTCCTGCTGGCGGTCTTCTTCAACCTCGTCACCGTCGCCGTGCTCGCGCCGCTGGCCGGCAACCGGCTGCGCAAGCGCCGCCCGGGGACGCCCAAGGTCGTCGCCGACGACCAGGCCGGCACGGTGCTGCTCGCACTGCTCGCGGTCGCGCTGCTGGCGCTCGGGCTCGTCCATCGCCCGGCGCTCGTGGCCGAGGAGGACGACTTCGAGGCGCAGTCGCAGGCCGTGCGCGACTACGTCGCGGCCTCGGGCACGGCCGAGTACCGAGGCAACGTCGACCGCGCCGACACCTGGCGCCAGGGCCCCGACCTCTTCCGCACGTGCGTGCCGGGCGCCGACCCGCGCCGCGCGCTGTGCCTGATCGTCACGACCGACCAGTCGCCGCCGGGCGTCACCGTCGACCCCGACCAGCGGCCCAACAGCCGCGTGGCCGGCCCGGACAACCCGGGCCGCCGGGACCGCTGAGGCTCAGCCGGCCTCCGCCGGCTCGCCTTCCGCGTGGCGGATCGCGAGGGCGAGGGTGCGCCGCGCGTAGGCCCGCCAGAGGGGGGCGATGGCGAGGCGCACGACCGGCGCCGTGAGCCGGCTGCGCGGCCGGAACACGTACGTCCACCGCACGCCCGTGGTGCCGTCGCCTGCCGCCGTGAACCACCACGCGCCGTCTGCGTGGTCGACCAGCCGGCGAAGGGGGCCGGTGAACGGGCCGAGGCGGTACGCGAAGTGGCCGGGTGCGTCATAGGCCGTGAGCCGCTCACCGGCCTCGCTGCCGTCGGCCAGCTCGACGACGCGGCTCGCGCCGACGTGGTCCCAGTCACCCGTCTGCTCGCGCGTGGCGACGACCGCCGGCAGCGGCCCGAAGCCGCGGAAGATCGTCGCCAGGTCGATGGGCGTGATGGTCGCGAAGGTCCGCTCGACCGGGGCGCGGGCCTGGCCCTGCACCGTCACGGCGACGCCGTCGCGGGCCATCGGGTGCCCTACAGCGCCAGCCCGATGGGCTGCTCGAGCAGCGCCCGGATGCGGCTGAGGAACTCGGCGGCGGGCGCGCCGTAGAGGATGCGGTGGTCGCAGGCGAGCGTCACGCTCATGACGTTGCGCACGACGACGCGGCCGTCGCGGGCCACCGCGCGCGGCGCCATCGCGCCGACGGCGAGGATCGCCGCCTGCGGCGGGTTGATGACCGCCGTGAAGTTGGTGATCCCGAACATCCCGAGGTTGGACACCGTGAACGTGCCTCCGCTCAGTTCGGGCGGCGTGACGGCACCCGCCCGGACGCGCTCGGCGAGCGCACGCGTGTCGCGGGCGATCTCGCCCAGGCCCTTGCGGTCGGCGTCGAAGACGGTGGGCACGACCAGCGAGTCCTGCGCGGCGACGGCGACGCCGACGTTCACGCGCGAGTACAGCTCGAAGTGCCCGTCGCGGTAGGCGCCGTTGGCCTTGGGGAACTCGCGCAGGGCGATCGCGCAGGCCTTGACGACCATGTCGTTGTAGGAGGGCGCGGGCCGCTCGTCGGTGGCCAGGCCCTTGAGCTGCGCGCGCAGCTCGACGCAGGCCTCCATGTCGATGTCGGCCTGCAGCGTGAACTCCGGGACGGTCGCCTTCGACTCGGCCATGCGCCGCGCGATGAGCTGCTGTGTGCGCGTGGGCTCCTGGATCTCGACGTCGCCCTTGGCCGTGCCGCGCTCGCCGGGCGTGGCGGGCGCCGGTGGGACCGCGGCCGCGGCCGCCGCGGGCTGCTCCGCCTCGCGCTCGGGAGCCTCGGCGGGTGCAGCGGGTTCGGCGGGCGCCGCCGGTGCGGCCCCGCCCGACGTCGCCGCGGCCTCGACGTCCGCCTTGACGATCCGCCCGCCGGGCCCGCTGCCCTGCAAGGCGCCGAGGTCGACGCCGCGCTCGCGGGCGATGCGCCGCGCGACGGGCGAGGCCTTCGGGCGCCCGCCGTTGCCGGCGGTGTCGGGGGCGCGGTCGGCGGCCGGCGCGGCCGCGGCCGGAGCGGCGCGCTCCGGGGCGGCCTGCTCGGCGCCGCCCTGCGCCTCCGCGGCGGCGGGCGAGGCCGTCTCCTGCTCGTCGCCCGCCGGCTCCTCGGCCTGCTCCTCCTCGGCTGTCTCGGCCGGTGCGCCGCCGTTGCCCGACGCGCCGTCCCCGATCGTCGCGATCGTCTGGCCGATCGGCAGCGTGTCGCCCTCCTGGGCGACGATCTTCAGCACGCCCGCCGCGTCGGCCTCGTAGGTCATCGTCGCCTTGTCGGTCTCGATCTCGACCAGCTCGTCGCCCTTGGCCACCTCGTCGCCGTCGCCCTTGAGCCACTTGAGGATCGTGCCCTCCTCCATCGAGTCCGACAGGCGCGGCATGGTGATGTCGGGCATGGCCGGGCGGCTCCTGGGGGCTAGAGATCGCGGAAGGTGGCGAGGACGGCGCGCACGACCTGGGGCTCGTGCGGGAAGGCGATCTGCTCGAGCGGCTTGGCGTAGGGCATCGGCAGGTCGGCGCCGGTCACGCGGGCGACGGGCGCGTCGAGGTCGTCGAAGGCCTGCTCCTGGACGAGCGCGGCCAGGTTCGCGCCGACGCCGCCGTGCGGCCAGCCCTCCTCGACGATGACGCAGCGGTTCGTCTTGCGCACCGAGGCGAGGATCGTGTCGAGGTCCAGCGGGCGCAGCGTGCGCGGGTCGATGACCTCGGCCTCGACCTCGTGCTCCTCGGAGAGGACCTTCGCCGCCTTCTCGGCGGTCACCGCCATGCGCGACACGCCGACGATCGTCACGTCGTCGCCCTCGCGGCGGATGGCCGCCTTGCCGAAGTCGAGCACGTGGTCGTCGTCCTCGGGGACCTCGCCGCGCTGCCCGTAGAGGTACTCGTGCTCGATGAAGACGACCGGGTTGTCGTCGCGGATGGCCGCCTTGAGCAGGCCCTTGGCGTCGGCGGCGGTGGAGGGGACGGCGACGAGCAGCCCGGGGACGTGCAGGTACAGGGCCTCGAAGCAGTGCGAGTGCGTCGGCCCGAGCTGATGGCCGGCGCCCTGGGGCATGCGCACGACGAGCGGCACGGTGACCTGCCCGCCGAACATGTAGTGGATGGCGGCGGCGTGGTTGACGATCTGGTCCATCGCCAGCAGCGAGAAGTTGATCGTCATGAGCTCGACGACGGGCCGCAGGCCGGTCATGGCCGCGCCGATGCCCATGCCGACGATCGTGTTCTCGGAGATCGGCGTGTCGCGCACGCGCTTCTCGCCGAACTCCTCCAGCAGCCCCTGCGTGACCTTGAACGCCCCGTTGAAGACGCCGATGTCCTCGCCCATGAGCATGACCTTCTCGTCGCGCTGCAGCTCCTCGCGCAGAGCCTGGTTCAGCGCCTCGCGGTAGCGCATGGTGGCCACGGGGTCAGGCCTCCTCGCGTGACGTCGCCGGGCGCCCGCCGTCCTGGCCGGTCTGGGCAGCGTCGGACGGGCCCGCGCCGGCCGTGCCGACGTCGCCCTCCATGCTCTCGACCGCCTCCTCGTAGGATCCCTCGGCGCCGAGCTCCGATGCGGCCATGTCGCGCTCGTCCTCGCCGCGGTGCGGCGACGGCGTGCGCTCGTCCAGCGAGTACCAGCCCTGCACCTGGCCGCCGAGCACGTAGATGTCGTCGTAGAGCGACTCGGGCGGAGGGTGCGGCGAGGCGTCGGCGAACGCCACGGCCTCGTCGACGCGCGCGATCGCGGCCTGGTCGATCTCCTCACGCTGCTCGGCGGTGAGCACGCCCTCGTCGACCAGGCGCTTGCCGAGCGTCTCGATCGGGTCCTTGCGCCGCCACTCCTCGACCTGCTCCTTCGTGCGGTACTCCTCAGGATCGGCCATCGAGTGGCCGCGGAAGCGGTAGGTGATGGCCTCCACGAGGATCGGGCGGCGCTCCTCGCGCGCGATGCGCAACGCCTCGCGCGTGACCTCGTAGGTGTCGACGGCGTCCATCCCGTCGCACTCCATCCCGGGCACGCCGAAGCCCTCGCCCTTGACCTGCAGGTCGGTGACCGCGGAGTGGCGCTCGAGCGACGTGCCCATGCCGTACTGGTTGTTGGTGACCATGAAGACGACGGGCAGCTTCCACAGCGCCGCGAGGTTCATGGTCTCGCCGAACGTGCCCTGGTTGGACGCGCCGTCGCCGAACTGGCAGAGGGTGACCTCGTCCTTGCCCAGGTAGTCCGAGGCCATCCCCATCCCCGCGGCGAGGGGCAGGTTGCCGCCGACGATGCCGTAGCCGCCCATGAAGCGCTTCTCGAGGTCGAACATGTGCATCGAACCGCCGCGGCCCTTCGAGCAGCCGTCGACCCGGCCGAAGAGCTCGGCCATGACGTTCTCGGCGCGCGTTCCGCGGGCCAGCGCGTGGCCGTGCGAGCGGTAGGTGGAGATCAGGTAGTCGTCGTCGCGCATCGCGCGCACCGAGCCGACGATCGTCGCCTCCTCGCCGATCGCGAGATGCAGGAAGCCGCCCACCTTGGCCTTCGCGTACATCTCGCCGGCGCGCTCCTCGAAGCGGCGGATGAGCACCATCGTCTCGAGCCACTCGCGTGCGACGTCGGGCTCGGGAAGCTCACGGTCGGCCATCTGGCGCGCAGACTAGCGCGCGTCGCAGGCCGGTCCGCCGTCGCGCCCGTACCTTCGACAGTGTGCTCCCGTGAAGTCGAGCCGCGGTCTCGCTCGCGCCTAGCCGGGCAGCGGGCGGACCTCGTCGCCCAGCCCGATCGTGCCCCCGCGCACGACGTCGGCGCGCAGGCCACCGCGGTGCACGAGACCGCCCAGGACGCCCGGGACGGTCAGGCGCTGCAGGTGCGCGCACGGCTCGCACCAGCGGCGCCCGACGATCTCGGTCTCGCCGATGGCGAAGCGCCGGCCGGCCAGCGCGTTGAGGTCGACGCCGCGCGTCACGACGTTGCGCCGGGCGTCGGCCGGGTCCAGGGCGATGCCCCGCTCGCCGGCCAGCGCCTCGAGCGCCTCGGCCTCGATCAGCGTCAGCTCGTGCCCCGTCGCGCCCGGCCGGCTGAACGTGCCGCGCCCGTCGAAGTAGCGGTCGCCGCGCAGGCCGCGGCCCACCACCGCCTCGACGGCCTCGACCGCCTCGCACGGCGCCTCAGCCGTCGGTGCGAGGTAGAGGCCCTCCACCGTGCCGGCCGCCTGCGAAGGGCCGGGCAGCCGCCCGGCCGCGAGTGCGGGATCCAGCGGGGCCAGCACGAGCGCGCCCCGCGGCGGGCCGAGCGCGGCGCCGTCGCCGGCGGGGTCGTGGACCACGTCGGGCGGGGCGCCGAACATGACGACGTGGTGGGCGGCGCCGTCGCGCTCCACGGCCGCGATCCAGAAGCCGGTCGCGGGCAGCTCTGCCGGTGCGACGGCGCGCAGGTTGCGGGCGGCGAGCCACTCCTGCCAACGGGCCAGGGGAGCGTCGAAGGGCGTGTCGGCCCACCCGTGCTCGAGCAGCGTCAGCAGGCAGGCGGCGAGCGCGCCGTCGGCGCCGGCGGTGCGCTGGGCGAGCGGGCGCATGGCCTTCGCAGTGTCCCAGGCGCGCCTCAGCCGAGCTCGTCGCCCTCGAGCAGCCACGGCGACGGCCGCGGGCCGCGGTGCAGCAGCGCCGCGCGGTGTATGGCCTGGGCGCCGAAGCGATCGCGGACGGCGTCGAGCACGGCGTCGAGGTCGTCGCCGCCCACCCCGTCGAGCGGCAGCGCGAGCTGCGCGCCACCCGCGTCGTCGAGGTTGGTGACCGTCAGCCCGACGAGCGTCACGCCGCGGCGCTCGACCGCCGGGAGGGCCGCGGCAAGCAGCGCGCGCGCCGTGACCAGGACCGCCCGGGTGGCCGCCGTCGGCGTCGGCAGCGTGTGCGAGCGCGTCGCGCGCGTGAAGTCGCCGAAGCGCAGGCGCAGCACGACGGTGCGCCCGGCCCGGCCGGCGGCCCGCATCCGGCGGGTCACGCGATCGACCAGGCCGACGAGCACGGTGTCGAGGGTCTGGGGCGTGTGCCGGCCACGGCCGAGGGCGCACTGCGACCCGATCGAGCGCCGCCGCCGCCCGGCGCGCACCGGCCTGGGGTCGCGGTTGTGGGCCAGCGCGTGGATGTGGCGGCCGGCCGCCGGCCCGAGGATCGCGGCCAGCGCGCCCTCGCCGGCGCCCGCGGCGTCGCCGACGGTGAGGATCGCGCGGGCGTGCAGCCTGGCGGCGGTGGCCGGGCCGACGCCCCACAGCCGCTCCACCGGGAGCGGGTGCAGGAAGGCCAGCTCGTGCTCGGGCGGCACCACGAGCAGGCCGTCGGGCTTGGCCATCGTGCTGGCCACCTTGGCCAGCGCCCTCGTGCTGGCGACGCCGACGGTGATCGGCAAGCGCACGCGCTCGCGGACCTCGCGGCGCAGGCGCACCGCGATCTCCTCCGGCGAGCCCGAGATCCGCTGCAGCCCGCGCACGTCCAGGAACGCCTCGTCGATCGACAGCTTCTCGACGCGCGGCGACGTCTGGGCGAACACCTCGAACACCGCTCTGCTCGCTTCCACGTACGCCTTGAACTGCGCCGGCACGACAACCGCCTGGGGACACAGGCGCCGGGCCTGCCCCGCGCCCATCGCCGACCGGACGCCGTATGCGCGGGCCTCGTAGCTGGCCGCGAGCACGACGCCCGGCCCCACGATCACGGGCTTGCCGAGCAGCCGCGGATCGTCGCGCTGGGCGACCGACGCGAAGAAGGCGTCGAGGTCGGCGTGCAGGATCGTGGCCTCGCGGGACACGAACAGACGTTCGCATCCCGCGAGGCCGATGGCAACCCGTGGGCGGTGCCCTTCGTCAGCGGGCGGCGGTCCTGCGGTAGCGCGCGACGGCCAGCGGCGCGAACACGGCGATGATCACCAGCGACCAGACGACCGCGCCCCAGACGCTGTCGCCCGCGGGCGCGCCCAGCCACAGCGCTCGCATCGCGTCGACCGTGACCGTGAACGGGTTGATCTCGGCGAACCACTGCAGCGCCGAGGGCATCGACTCCACGGGCACGAAGGCCGACGAGATGAAGGTCAGCGGGAACACGGCGATGAAGCCGACCGAGTTCGCCGACTCCGGCGAGGAGACGAGCAGGCCCAGCAGCGCGAAGACCCACGAGAACGCGTAGCCGAAGAGCAGCAGCAGGGCGAGGCCCCCGACGATCTCCCCGATGCCCGCGTCGAACGAGAAGCCGATGATCAGCCCGGTGACCAGCAGCACGATCACCGAGAGGAAGTTCGTCACGACGTCGGCCAGGGTGCGCCCGGCGAGCACGGCCGGCCGGGCCATGGGCAGCGAGCGGAAGCGGTCGATCAGGCCCTTGTTGAGGTCCTCGTTGAGCCCCAGCGCCGTCACGAACCCGCCGAAGGCGATGTTCTGCACGATGATGCCGGGGATCAGGAAGTCGACGTACTCGTAGCCCGGGGTCTGGATCGCCCCGCCGAAGACGTAGACGAACAGCAGCACGAACATGACCGGCTGCACCGTGAAGGCGAGCAGCAGGTCGGGCGCGCGCGGCAGGCGCACGAGGTTGCGCTCCGCCACCACCATCGTGTCGGTCACCAGTCGCCTCATGCGGCCTTCTCCTCGTCGTCGTCGGTCGTCTCGGCCGCGTGGCCGGTCAGCGTCAGGAACACGTCGTCCAGGGTCGGGCGGCGCAGCGCGAGGTCGTCGACGTCGACGCCCGCCTCGTCGAGCCGGCGGACGGCCTCGACGATCGTGCCGGTGCGCCGGCGGACGCTGAGCAGCACGCTGTCGCCCTCGGTCGCCGGCGGCTCGTCGGACAGCGGCGCGAGCGCGCGCACCGCCGCGGGCGCCATCGCGGCGTCGCCGAGGCGCACCTCGAGCCGCTCGCCGCCGACGCGGTCCTTCAGCTCGTCCGGCGTGCCCTCGGCGATCACCCGGCCGTGGTCGATGACGGCGATCGTGTCGGCCAGGCGGTCGGCCTCGTCGAGGTACTGCGTGGTCAGCAGCACCGTCGTGCCGTCGGCCACGAGGCCCTCGATCGTCTCCCAGAGGGCCAGGCGGCTGCGCGGGTCCAGGCCGGTCGTGGGCTCGTCGAGGAAGAGCACCGGCGGCTTGGCCACCAGCGCGGCCGCGAGGTCCAGGCGCCGGCGCATGCCGCCCGAGTACGTCTTCGCCGGGCGCTTGGCCGCGTCGACCAGGTCGAAGCGCTCGAGCAGCTCCTGGCCGCGCCGGGTGGCGGCGGCGCGGCTGAGCCCGTACAGGCGCCCGACCATCACGAGGTTCTCCAGGCCGGTCAGGTTCTCGTCGATGGCCGCGTACTGGCCGGCCAGCCCGATCCGCTGGCGCAGGGCGCCCGCGTCGCGCTCGACGTCGAGCCCCGCGACGCGCGCGGTGCCCGCGTCCGCCTTGATCAGCGTCGCGAGGACGCGCACCGCGGTCGTCTTGCCGGCGCCGTTGGGGCCCAGCAGGCCGAGCACGGTGCCCGGTCGCGCGTCGAGGTCGACGCCGTCCAGCGCGTGCACGTCGCCGAAGTGCTTGACGAGGCCCTCGACTGCGATCGCGGCCTGGCCGGATCGCAGGCGGGGCCGTTCCTGGGTTCGCTCCAAGGTCATCTCCTGGGTGCTCTGTCGTGGCATGGTCGGAAGGCTATGAGGCATCTAGGCCAGTTCATGGCCGCAATTCCTGGCAAGGTTGCGACCACGATGAGCCAGACCTCAGGCAGGCTGCTGAAGCTGCTGTCCCTGCTGCAGACGCGGCGCGACTGGCCGGGTGAGGAGCTCGCCCGGCGGCTGGGCGTGTCCGGCCGGACGATACGGCGCGACGTGGAAAGGTTGCGTGAGCTCGGCTATCCGGTCGACGCCGTCACCGGCCCGGCCGGCGGCTACCGCCTGGAGGCGGGCACCGCGATGCCGCCGCTGCTGCTCGACGACGACGAGGCCGTCGCGATCGCCGTCGGCCTGCGCACCGCCGCCGGCGCGTCGGTGACCGGCATCGAGGAGACCTCGGTGCGGGCGCTGGTGAAGCTCGAGCAGGTCCTCCCCTCGCACTTGCGCCGCCGCGTCAACACCCTGCAATCGGTCACGGCGACGCTGCCGCCCAGCGGGCCGACGATCGACCCCGAGTGCCTGACCACGATCGCCGGTGCCTGCCGCGACCGCGAGCGCCTGCGCTTCGCCTACCGCAGCCGCGACGGCACCGACAGCCGGCGGCTCGTCGAGCCGCACAGCCTCGTGAACCTGGGCCGCCGCTGGTACCTCGTCGCCTTCGACTGCGAGCGCGAGGACTGGCGCACGTTCCGCGTGGACCGCCTCGACCGCCCCTCGCCGGCGGGCGGGCGCTTCACGCCGCGGACGCTGCCCGGGTCGGACCCGGCGGCCTACGTCGCGGCGAACCTGTCCGGGACGCCGTCGCGGTACGCGGCCCGCGTGACGATGCACGCACCGGCCGCCGAGCTCGAGGGCCGCTCGCCCTACCTCGGCGGCACGATCCGTGCGATCGACGCGACGAGCTGCGAGTACCGCACCAGCGACGACTCGCTCGACTGGCTCGCCGTGCGCATCGCGATGCACGGGGTCGACTTCGACGTCCACGAGCCACCTGAGCTCGTCGAGCGCTGCCGCGCGCTGGCCGGGCGCTTCGGCCGGGCCGCGGCGCCGACCCGCCCGTGAGACTCATCGATCGCCGGCCGGGTAGTCGGACACCCCGGTCGGGTCGTCCGTCTGCTCGGGCCAGAACCCGCGGAAGGTCTCGAACGTGGTGCGCCCCCGTGGGTCGAAGGCCTAGCGGTGCAGGTCCTCGCCGCCCTCGAACGAGGCCCAGGCCTCGAAGAACTCGCGGGCGTCGAGGCGGTCGAGGTCCTCGCGCAGGGCGCGCACGACGCGCTTGGCGTCGGCGGCGGTCAGGTCCCAGTAGAAGACGGCCTCGCCGTCGTCGACGTCGACGACCTCGACGTGGTCCACGCGGTCGGGGTTGGCCAGCGCCGGCGTGTGGCTGCCCTTGCGGACGATCAGGCGGTAGCGCGCCTTGGCCTTCACGCCGTCCCCGCGCCGATGCGGGCGAACGCCGCCGCCTCGTCCAGGCCGCCGTCGCCGTGGAAGACGCGGTCGCCGACGGCGATCGCCGGGGCGCCGCGCGCGCCGCGCGCGACGGCCGCGGCCGTCGCGGCCTCCAGCGCGCCGGTCACCGAGCGCGTGTGCACGCTGCGCAGGATCGCCGCCGGGTGCATCTCGCACGCCGACGCGGCGATCAGCACGTTGTCCGCCTCTGCGAGCGAGCGCCCGCCGGCGTAGGCCTGGCGGAACGCGGCAAGCCCGAAGGCGACGCTGCGCCCGATCTGGCGGGCGAACGTCGCCGCGCGCATGGCCAGCTCGCTGTCGAACGGGAACGGGTCGGGCCAGCGCACCGGCTGCAGACCGCGCGCGGCGGCCGCGCGCTCGATCCGCGCGAGCGCGATGTCGCGCTCGTCCGCGCAGCGGAACCCGTCGAAGGGGTCACCACCGGGAAGGTCGCGCGCGAGCACCGGCACCCACTCGGTCGCCACCGGCATGACCTGCAGGATCCGCTCGGCGACGAGGTAGGCCTCGGGGCTCGAGAGATCGAAGTAGAAGGCGGGGGCTTCGCCGCTCACCCGTGGATGAGCCAGCCGTCGGCCGCGCGTGCGGCCTCCATGACGGCCTCCGACAGCGTCGGGTGTCCGTGCACGATCCGCGCGACCTCGGGGAAGCCCCCCTCGAGGTTCTTGACGTTGACGAGCTCCTGGATGAGCTCGGTGGCGCGCGTGCCGACGATGTGCCCGCCGAGCAGCTCGCCGTACTGCTTGTCGCCGACGATCTTCACGAGGCCGGTGCGATCGCCGTAGACGGTCCCCGCGCCGACCGCGCCGTACTGCAGCTTGCCCACGACGACGTCGTGCCCGGCCTCCTTGGCCTGCTCCTCGGTGAGGCCGAAGCTCGCCGACGTTCGGGCGAGCAGAACGTCGCGCGCGGGATGTCGACGTACTCCAGCGGGTGCGTCTCGCCGCCCGCGATCGCCTCGACGGCGATGATGCCCTCGTCGGAGGCCTTGTGCGCGAGCGCGGGCCCGTGCACGAGGTCGCCGATCGCCCACACGCCCTCGGCCGACGTGCGCATCGCGCCGTCGACGCCGACGAGCCCGGCGTCGTCGAGCTTGACGCCCGCCTCGTCGAGGCCGAGCCCCTCGACGTCGGGGCCGCGGCCCGCGGCGATGACCAGGAAGTCGACCTCGGCCGTCTCGTCGCCGTAGGTGAAGCGCACGCCCGAGTCGGAGCTCTCGACGTGCTCGACGAGCGTCGACGTGTGCACCTTGATGCCCTGCTTCTTGAAGCCGCGCTCGGCGAGCTTGGAGACGTCGGCGTCCTCCAGCGGCAGCACGCGGTCGATGCCCTCGAAGAGCGACACGCTCACGCCCATGCGCGCGTACGCGCTGGCGATCTCGGTGCCCGACGCGCCGGCGCCGACGACGGCGAGCGACCCGGGCAGCTCGTCGAAGCCCCAGGCCTCCTCGGTGCCGATGATGCGACCGCCGAAGCGCGTGCCCGGGATCGGCTTGGGCACGGAGCCGGTCGCGAGGATGACGCCCTTGGCGACCTCGATCTCGTCGCCGTCGAAGTTCCCGCCGACCTTCACGTTGCCGTCGGAGGTCACCGAGCCGTGGCCCTCGATGACGTCGATCCCGTTCTTCTTGAACAGGCCGCTGACGCCGCCGGTCAGCGTCTTGACGACCTTCAGGCGCCGCTGCGTCACCGCACCGAAGTCGACCTCCGGCTCGCCGACCTTGATGCCGAAGTCGTCGGCCTCGCGGACCTCCTGCAGCACGTCGGCGACACGCAGCACGGCCTTGGCCGGGATGCACGCGTAGTTGAGGCAGCGCCCGCCGACACGGTCGGACTCCACGACCGCCGTCTTCAACCCGAGCTGTGCGGCCCTGATCGCGGCGACGTAGCCACCAGGACCCGAACCGATCACGACGCAGTCATAGGAGGAGGAAGCCATGGGGCCGAGGAGGCTACTAAGAGCCCCTCAGCGGAGGCCGGTGCCCTGCCGGCCGCCGGGCCGCGGCACCTGGATGCGCGACATGACGCGCACGAGCTTCCAGAACAGCCACCCGCCGAGGCCGATGAGCGCGACGCACAGCAGCGGCGCTCGGGACGTTGGAGGCGACCAGCAGCGCCAGCGACGCGAACACGATCGTGAAGCCGAGGATCACCTGGAAGCCGATCACCGCCCAGTAGCGCTTCTGCCACATCCCGTAGCCCGCGATCAGGAACAGCACGGCCAGGAACACGACCGAGATCGTGTCGGGCCGGCGGCCGCTGACCTCCGCGCCGGCGAGGAAGGCGACGAGGTTGCCCAGGCCGATCGCGACGGCGAGGCCGGCGGCGATGCGCAGCGAGACGGGCCGCTCGTCCGGGGCGAACGGCTGCAGCCGCGCGCGGACCTCGGCGTTGCGCGCCTCGCTGCGCGAGACGCGCGGCGCCGGCGCGGGCGCCGCCTCGGGCGGGGCGGTGCGTGACGCGCGCGGCACGGGAGCCGCGCGCTCCTCGCCGGGCCGGCGCTTGCGGCTACGCCGCCCCACCGACCACCGCTCCGCGGACGGGCCGCTCGAGCGCGGCGCGCAGGTCGCGCGCGGCCCGCTCCGGGTCGTCGGCCTCGGCGATGGCGCGGACGACGACGACGCGCGAGGCGCCCGCCGCGGCGACCGCCCCGACCGTGCGGCCGTCGATGCCCCCGATCGCGAACCACGGCACGGGCGACCGTGCGCGCCGCGTGGCGCACGGGCTCCAGCCCGATGGCGGGCCGGCCGAGCTTGGTCGGCGTCGCGTGCACGGGGCCGACGGCGATGTAGTCGACGTCGAGCGCCGCGGCGGCGTCGGCCTGTGCGACGCCGTGCGTGGACAGGCCGACCAGGCGGTCGGGCCCGACGACCGCGCGCGCCGCGGCCACGGGCTGGTCGTCCTGGCCGACGTGGACGCCGTCGGCGCCGGCCGCCACCGCGAGGTCGGGCCGGTCGTTGAGCACGAACAGCGCGCCCGCGTCGTGGCACAGCGCGCGGGCCTGGGCCGCGACGCGCAGCAGCTCGTCGTCGCCGGCGAGCTTGTCGCGCAGCTGGAAGACGTCGACGCCGCCGGCCAGCGCCGCGGGCAGCACGTCGCGCAGCGCCCGGCCTCCGGGGCGGCCGTCGCAGACGAAGTACAGGCGGGCCTGCGCCAGGCGTGCGCGACGGTCGGTCAGCGGGTCCATCCGGTGGACAGTGTGGCAGCGCCCGCGCGCTAGCATGGCCGGCACGGGAGCCCTCCAGTCCGGGGCTGAGAGGGCGGCACGCAGCCGCCGACCGTCAGAAGCTGATCCGGGTCATGCCGGCGAAGCGAGGAGCTCACATCCACCGTCACCAGCAGCAGTCCCACGACGTGGCCGTCCTCGGCGGAGGGGTCGCCGGGCTGGCCGTCGCGTGGCGCGCTCGCGCGCGCGGGCTGAGCGTCGTCGTGCTCGACCGCGGCGACCTCGGCGCCGCGGCGTCGTCGGTGGCCGCGGGCATGCTCGCCCCCGTGACCGAGGCCGACCCGGGCGAGCGCGCGCTGCTCGAGCTCGGGCTGCGCAGCGCGCGGCGCTGGCCCGCGTTCGCCGCCGAGCTGCACGGGCTGACGGGCATCGACGTCGGTCACGTCGCCTGCGGCACGCTCGTGGTCGCACGCGACCGCGACGAGGCCGAGGCGCTGGAGCGCGAGCTCGAGCTGCGCGAGCGGCTGGGGCTGAGCGCCGAGCGCCTGCTGCCCTCGGCGGCGCGCCGGCTGGAGCCCGCGCTCGCGCCCGCGCTGCGCCTGGCCCTCGACGTCCCCGGCGACCACGCCGTCGACCCCCGGCTGCTGGTCGCGGCCCTCGCGCGCGCGGCCGAGGGCGCCGGCGCGGTGCTGCGCCCCGGTATCGCCGTCGAGCGCGTGGAGCACGACGGTGGCCGGGTGACGGGCGTCGCGCTCGCGGGCGGCGAGCGCGTCACGGCTGCGCAGGTCGTCGTCGCCGCCGGCGCGTGGTCGGGGGCGCCGATCGGCCTGCCCGAGGAGGCGCGCGTGCCCGTGCGCCCGGTCAAGGGCCAGACGCTGCGCCTGCGCGATCCGGAGGGCCCCGGCCTGCTGACGCGCGTGGTGCGCTGGGGCCCGCCCACCCCCGGCTACCTCGTGCCCCGCGGCGACGGGCGCTACGTGCTCGGCGCCACGATGGAGGAGCGCGGCTTCGACACGACGATCACCGCCGGCGCCGTCCACGACCTGCTGCGCGACGCGGCCGAGCTCGTCCCGGGCGTGCTCGAGCTGCAGATCGACGAGCTGGTCGCGGGGCTGCGGCCCGCCACGCCGGACAACGCGCCGGTGCTCGGCCCGAGCCCGGCGCTCGAGGGGCTGCACTGGGCGACCGGTCACCACCGCAACGGGATCCTGCTCGCGCCCGTGACCGGCGAGCTCGTCGCCGCCGGGCTGGCAGGCGAGGCGCCGGCGCACGCGTTCGGGCCCGCGCGCTTCGCGCGCGTCGCCGAGGCGGCCCGATGATCCGCGTCAACGGGACCCCGACCGAGGGCCGCGACGGGGCGACGGTCGCCGACCTGCTCGAGGCGCTGGGGATCGACGCCGGCGCACGCGGCGTGGCGGTCGCCGTCGACGGCGAGATCGTGCCCCGCGGCGAGTGGCCGGCGCGCGCCGTGCCCGCGGGCGCGCACGTCGAGGCCCTCACCGCGATGCAGGGAGGCTGAGGGGATGCCGCTGACCATCGCGGGACGTCCGCTGCGCTCGCGCCTGCTGCTCGGCACGGGCGGCTTCCCGCGGCTGGAGACGCTGGCCGAGGCGATCGACGCCGCGCGGGGCGGAGCTGGTCACCGTCGCGCTGCGGCGCATCGATCCGGCGGCACAGGGCTCGCTCGTCGACGTGCTCGACGGCTGCGGCGTCGAGCTGCTGCCCAACACGGCCGGCTGCTACACGGCGCGCGACGCGGTGCTCACGGCGAAGCTCGCGCGCGAGGCGTTCGGCACCGACTGGGTGAAGCTCGAGGTCATCGGCGACGAGCGCACGCTGCTGCCCGACGCGCCCGAGCTGCTCGTCGCCGCCGAGGAGCTGGTGGCCGACGGGTTCGTCGTGCTGCCCTACACCAACGACGACCCGATCATGGCCCGCCGGCTGGAGGACGCCGGCTGCGCGGCGGTCATGCCGTTGGGCTCGCCGATCGGCTCGGGCATGGGGATCCGCAACCCCTACAACCTGTCGCTGATCGTCGAGCGCGCGGGCGTGCCCGTGATCCTCGACGCCGGCGTCGGCACGGCGAGCGACGCGGCGCTGGCCATGGAGCTCGGCTGCGACGGCGTGCTGTGCGCCTCGGCCATCGCCCGCGCCGAGGAGCCCGTGGCGATGGCCCGCGCGATCCGGCTCGCCGTCGAGGCCGGCGTGCTGGCCCGCGGCGCTGGGCGCATCCCGCGGCGCCTGTACGCCGAGGCGTCGTCCCCCGCGGAGGGCCTCGCCGACCTGTCGGTGACGCCGCCGGCGTCCTGATGGCCTCAGCGAGCGTCGAGCAGCTCGTCGACCGCTGGCAGGCCGCGTGGACGGGCCGCGAGCGCCGCGCCTTCCACGAGATCTGCGCGCCGGACGTCCACTACGAGGACCCGCTGTGCGGGGAGCCGCTGGAGGGCCCCGACGCGCTGGCCGACCACGCCGCGCGGCTGTGGGCCACGTTCCCCGACGCCCGCGTCGAGCGCACGGGCGAGCGCCTGGCCGGCGGGCCGTTCGTGGCTGCGCCGTGCAAGGTGCTCGGCACGCACCGCGGCGAGCTGGAGGGGCTCCCCGCGAGCGGTCGCTTCGTGGTCGTCCATCTCGTCTGCTACCTCGAGCTCGACGCGCGCGGCAGCAGGGTGCTGCGCGCGCGGTCGTTCCTCGACGCCTACGACGCCGCGGTCCAGCTCGGCGTGCTGCCCGCCCGCGGGACCCTCGGCGAGCGGGCGCTGCTCATGCTGCGCGGCTTCGGGCTGCGCTCGCGCTCGTGAGCGCGGCGCCCGGTCGCACTACTCGGTGACGGTGAGCGTGCCCTCCATGCCCGGGTGGATCGTGCACACGTAGTCGATCTTCCCGGCCTTCTCGGCCGTGAACTCATACGTCTCGCCCTTGTTGAAGAGCTCGGACTTGAAGGCGCCGCCCTTCTCGTCGACGGCGTTGTGGGGGGCCGAGTCCTCGTTGGTCCAGGTGACCGTCTGACCGACCTTCACGGTCGCGTTCTTGGGGTCGAACTTGAAGTCCTTCATGGCGATCGTGAGGCCCTCGCCCGAGGCCTCGCCTGTGCTCGTGTCCTCCTGGGTGGCTGCACCGCCGCCCCCGGCAGGCGTCGAGTCCTCCTCCTCGTCGCCGCCGCAGCCGGCGGCCACGAGGGCGGTGCAGGCCAACAGCAGAATCAGCAGTCGCTTCATGTCGATGGTCCTCCTCGGGTGTGAACGTCCTCAGCGCATGACGTCGTGCGCGCGCGCATCTTCCCGCACCAGGTCGACGAGGATGGCCGCATGGTCGGAGAGGCCGCCGCGCTCGAGCCGCTGCGCCCTGCCCGCGGGCCGCAGGCCGCGGGCGAACACGTGGTCCACGCGGTGGCCGCCGGCGCGCCGCAGGCCGACGGGATCGGCGGGCCTGAACGTGTTGGTGTCGCCGCCCAGGACCACGGGCGCCCGCGGCCCGGCCCAGGCCAGCACCGCGCGCGCCGCCTGGCGCAGGTCGGTCTGCGCGCGGGCCTCGGAGTGCACCTGGCCGTGGAAGTTGCCCAGCCAGGCGCCGTCGGCCACGCGCACCGCGTGCACGACGCGGCGCTCAGGGACCAGCCGCAACACGCGCGTGCGGTGCTCGGCGATCGCCTGGCCGCGCACGAGGATGACGTTGGCTCCGCCGCCCCAGGAGCCCAGCAGCTCCGGGCGGCGGTCGGCCACGAGGCGCCGTAGCGGCAGCAGCCAGTTGCGCGAGGTCCGCGCGGTGCGTGCGCTGGCGTGGGTCGCCGCGCCGAGGTCGGCCCCCCACCACGGCGGGACCTCCTGCAGCAGCGCCACGTCCCACTCCCAGGAGGCCAGCGTCGCTCCGAAGGCGCGCAACAGCGAGCCGCGGCGGTCGGGGACCGCGCGGCCGTGGAAGATGTTCCAGGTCAGGACGCGCACGCCGCCCGTAGGATGCCCGCCTTGACGCGGCACTTCCTCACCGGCGAGGAGCTGACGGGCGACGACCTGCGTGCGCTGCTCGACCGCGCGCTCGCGTTGAAGGCCGCCCCGCGCTCGTCAGACGCGCTCGCCGGGCGGGCCGTCGCGCTGCTCTTCGAGAAGCCCTCGACCCGCACCCGCCTGTCGTTCGAGGTCGGGGTGGTCGAGCTCGGCGGCCATCCCGTCGTCCTGCGGCCGGGGGAGATGCAGCTGTCGCGCGGCGAGTCGGCCAGGGACACCGCGCGCATCCTGTCACGCCAGGTGCAGGCCGTCGGCGTGCGCACCGGGCCCGACGAGGTGCTCGGCGAGCTGGCGGCGGAGAACGTGCTGCCCGTCTTCAACATGCTCACGGCCGGGCACCATCCCTGCCAGGCGCTCGCCGACCTGCTCACGCTGCGCGAGGCGTTCGGCCGGCTCGAGGGCCTGCGCCTGGTCTACGTGGGCGACGGCAACAACGTCGCCCGCTCGCTCGCCATCCTGGGAGCGAAGGCGGGCGTCGAGGTGGTCGTCGCCGCGCCGGACGGCTTCCAGCTCGAGCCGGTGGCGGGGGCGCGGCTCGAACGCGACCCGCGTAGCGCCGTCGCGGGCGCGCACGCCGTGTACACGGACGTGTGGGTGTCGATGGGCGACGAGGACGGCGGTACCGGCGAGCGCAGGCGCGCGCTGGAGCCCTACCGTCTCGACGACGCGCTGCTGGACCTCGCTGCGCCGGGCGCGTTCGCGCTGCACTGCCTGCCGGCCCATCCGGGCGAGGAGATCACGGCCGAGGTGCTCTACGGCGACCGCCAGCGCATCTGGGATCAGGCCGAGAATCGCCGGCACGCGCAGAAGGCGCTGCTGGAATGGTTGCTCGCGGGGTAGGCTGGCGCGCATGCCGCAGCCCAAGTCATCCTCGGGGTCCGGCGGTTCCGCCCGGCGCCGCAGCACATCCAGCAAGCCCACCGCGTCGCGAGCGTCGGGTGGGTCGTCGTCGCGCAAGACGACCGCGTCCTCCGCGCGCAAGCCCGCGGCGTCGACGCGCAAGACCGCGTCGTCCGCGCGCAAGCCCGCGGCGTCCTCGTCGCGCAAGCCGGCGGCGTCCTCCGCGCGCGCCTCGTCGGCGTCGTCGTCCCGCAAGCCGGCGTCGGCCTCACGCGCCTCGTCGGCCCGCAAGCCCGCCGCCTCCTCAGGCCGCAAGACCGCGGCGCGCAAGCCCGCGACGTCGCGCGCGCGCTCCGCGGCGAGCTCGCGCCGCGCGGCCCCGCAGACCGCGCAGGCCGCCGAGCGCGCGCAGGACCAGACGCAGGAGGCTCTGGCCGCGATGCGCGAGCGCCTCACGCGTGGCGTCGTCGTCACCGCCGAGGCGATCCAGGAGGCCGTCGACGACGCCGTCGCACGCGGCCGCATGACACGTGACGACGCGACCGACCTCGCCAACGACCTCGTCGTCCGCGGTCGCCGTCAGGCCGAGGACTTCCTGGCCGAGGTCGAGCGCCTGCTCGGCCGCGGTCGCGCCGAGGTCGAGTCGGCCGCGACGCAGGCGCGCAAGCGCGCCTCGACGACGGGTGACCGCGTCGTGCGCGAGGTCGACCGCGCCCGCCGCACCGCACGCATCGGCAGCTCGTTCCCGATCCTCGGCTACGACTCGCTGACGGCGGCGCAGATCACCGAGCGCCTGGGCGACCTCAAGAAGCCCGAGCTGCGCAAGGTGCGCGACTACGAGCAGCGCAACGACAAGCGCAAGTCCGTCCTGGCGGCGGTCGAGAAGCAGCTCAAGTAGCGCGGCTCGCGCCGCCTGCGCCGGGCCCGCCCGTCACGGGCTGCGACACTGGGCGCGATGGAGGCCTCCACCAGTCCTGCTCGCGTCCACAAGGGCCAGGAGCTCGAGCTTCGCGTCGACAGCCTCGCGTTCGGCGGCAACGGCGTCGCCCGGCACGAGGGCTACGTCGTGTTCGTCGCCGGCGCGGTCCCGGGCGACCGCGTGCGCGCCGTCGTCACCAAGCGCAAGCGCGCTTACGCCGAGGCCCGCACCGTCGAGGTCCTCGAGCCGTCGCCCGACCGCGTGGAGCCCGTGGCCGACCATCCCGGCGCACCGTGGCAGGTGCTGCCCTACGAGCGCCAGCTCGAGGTCAAGGCGGCGCAGGTCGGCGACGCCCTGCAGCGCATCGGCCGGCTCGAGGGCTTCGAGCTGCAGCCGATCGTGCCCGCGCAGGAAACCTGGCGCTACCGCAACAAGCTCGAGTTCTCCTTCGGCACGGATGCTGCGAGCGCGCTCGTCTGCGGCTTCCACGCGCCCGGGTCGTGGGAGCGCATCGAGCACGTGGAGGACTGCCTGCTGCAGTCCGAGCGCGGCAACGCGGCTCGCCGTGCGGCGCTCACGTGGTGTCGCGACCGCGGGCCTGAGCGCCTACGACCGCCGCAGTCAGACCGGGCTGCTGCGCAACCTCGTCGTGCGCGAGGGCCGGCGCACCGGCGAGCTGCAGGTGCGCCTGGTCACCTCCGACCACGACGTGGACCTCGACGGCTTCCCCGAGGCCGTGGGCGCCGACAGCGTCCTGTGGACGCGGGCGGCCGGCGTCGCCGAGACCACGCAGGGCGGCCAGACGTCGGTGCTGCACGGCACCGACGCGATCGAGGAGGAGCTCGCCGGCCTGCGCTTCCGGGTCAGCGCGGACGCCTTCTTCCAGACCAACACCGAGATGGCCGAGCGCCTGTACGCGATCGCCACCGAGTTCGCCGGGTTGCAGAGCTGGGAGCGCGTCTACGACCTCTTCTGCGGAATCGGCACGATCTCGCTCGCCCTGGCGGCGCGCGCCGGCGAGCTGTGGGGCCTGGAGATCGTCGAGGACGCGGTGGCCGACGCCATCGAGAACGCGCGGCGCAACCAGGTCACCAACGCGCAGTTCTTCGCCGGCGACGTGCGCCTCGCCATGCGCGAGCTCGTCGAGCGCGCCGGCCGCCCGGACGTCCTGGTCGTCGATCCCCCGCGCGCGGGCCTTTCGCAGAAGGTCGTGCGCAGGATCGTCGAGGCGGCGCCCAAGCGCATCGTCTACGTCTCCTGCAACCCGACGACGCTCGCGCCCAACGCGGCGCAGCTCACGGAGGCGGGGTACGCGCTGCGCAGCGTGCGTCCCGTCGACATGTTCCCGCAGACGCCGCACATCGAGTGCGTCGCGCTGCTCGAGCGCGCGTAGCGAAGCCGGCAATAGCCAGCGTCCTCCTGTCCGCGACGACACCCAGTCGTGGATGACCGTTTCCGGTAGCGTCGTCCTGTGATGGCGTGGCCGGGACGTCATCCGAGCCGGATCGCGGGCGTCGTGAGCGTCGCCGTCGCAGTCGCATCCGGCTCGGCACTCGCCGGGTCGGGCTCGCCGGCCCCGCAGCAGGGGGAGTCCGAGGTCTACGAAAGCGTCCGCCTGCGCTACACCGCGCACGAGCCCGGCACGCGCAGCGGCGTGATCTACGCCGTGCGCCAGCGCCCGGTACCGGCGGGAACACAGCCGCCGCCCGTGCGCAGCGTCGCCTTCCGCTTCCACGCCGGGACCCGGTTCGACACCCGCGTGATCCGCGAGTGCACGGCCGCCGATGACGAGCTCACCCGGCGAGGCCCGCGCGCGTGCGCCGCCGGCAGCATCCTCGGCATCGGACGCGCCACGATCTTCATCGGCACTGCGGAGGAGGTCGTGGCGCGGGCGACGGCGATCAACGTTCGCAACGGACTACGGATCGTGCTCCAGACCGAGAGCGGCAGCGTCCTGCGGGTGCTGAAGGCGCGCATCGGCGGCGCCGTGGTCCGGGTGCGACTCCCGCGGGTTCCGCTCGCGGGGGGCCGCGAGGCGGCGCTCACCTCGTTCCGGCTCAACATCCGCGCCGCGGGAACCCGCAGGCGCCCGTACCTGCGCACCCCGCGGACCTGCCCGCGCGACGGGCGCTGGAGGATCGTCTACGACGTCGCCTACGACGAGCCCCCGGGCCGCCAGCGACCGTACGACCTGACGCGCTGTCGGCGCTGATCTGATCCACCGTCCTGGGCTTGCGCCGCGCGGCATCGAGTGCGTCGAAGCGGCGTGCGCCGCGCCCCGGTCAGGCACGCTGTGGGCGATGTGGGGGCGCGGCGAGGGTCCCGCCGGATCGATCTGGGCGACGCCCACCGTCGTCGCGATCGTCGGCGGCGTGGTGATCGGCGCGGTCCTCGCAACGCTGGTGGTCGGCGGCCCGGCCTCGGAGCCCTCGGCCGACCGCTCGCGCGAGGCGACCATCACGCGGGCACTGCCGCCCTCCGCGGCGACGCCGCCCGCGACCCCGGCCCGCCTCGGCCCCGAGGCCACGGTCCGGCGCTTCTACCGCCGCCTCGGCGAGCGGCGCTTCGACGCGCTCTACGCGCTGGTGGGTGAGGACTTCCGCGCCCGGGCGACCCTGGCCGAGTACGCGGCGCGCCGCCGCGATGTGCAGCGCGTCGACGTGCGCAGCGTCGGCGTGCAGCGCCTGGCGGATGATCGCGCGGGCGCCGACATCGACGTCGTCATCGCCGGGGCGGGCGGGCGCGAGCGCTGCACCGGGCGCCTGGCGCTCACCCGGCCTCGCGGGCGCTGGCGGATCGACCCGGGCACCGTGACCTGCCGCTAGCCCTCGTCCTCGCGTTCCCGCTCGCGCAGCGCGTGCGCGAGGCGCTCCTGCGCCCCCTCGTGGGCGCGCTCCAGCTCGCGCAGCCGGGTGGCCGACGTTGGTCGCTGCCCATAGGCCTTCGCGCGGTACAGCTCCAGGCGCTCGCGGTGGTAGCGGGCGTCGGCGCGCAGGCGCTCGAGCTCCTCGGCGTCCACGTCAGCGCTCGCCGGCGGCGTAGTCCTCGCCGCCCATGATGTGCAGCGAGACGTAGGGCTCGTCGCCGACCACCCAGCTGTCGTGGCCGGGCGGGACGTGGAAGAAGTCGCCCGGGCGCATGACCCTCTCCGTGCCGTCGTCCATCCTCGCGACCGCCTGCCCGCCGAGGACGAGGCCGACGTGCTCGACCTGGCACGAGCGCTCGCCGGTGGCCGGACCGACGTGCTCCGACCACCTCCAGCCGGGCTCGTAGGTCGCACGGCCGATCGTCATGGGCCCGACCCGGTACAGCTCGAACCGGCCCTTGTCGAAGGTCCGCACCTCGGCGGGCTCGTCGAGGCTGACCAGCGTGAGGTTCATCTAACCCGCGCCCCGCTGGCGGTTTATCCAGTCGCCCAGCTGCTGCCCGGCGTCGTTGATCGAGTCGCCGGCGTCCTTGAACGCGTCGCGCACGCGCTGGCCGTAGTGCGCCGCAGCCGCGTCGGCCTCCTCGCGCGGTGGCGGCTCGGCTCCGCGGCGCACGTACTCGCCGTCGATGATCCGGTCGTAGTCGCCGTGCTGCACCCAGCGCAGCAGCTCGTGCGTGCGCCGCACGGGCATCGGGTGGGTGATGTTGAGGTGCGTGAGCAGCCGCGAGAGGCGCTCCAGGCCGCGCCCGCCCTCCTCGTAGTCGAGGCCCTGGCGCATGAAGGCGTCGAGGTTGAGCTGGTCGGCGGCCTCGCCCGCGGAGATGGTCATGAGCGCGCGGCAGACCGCCAGCGGGTCGCGGGTCACCAGTGCGGCGGCGCGGTCGCAGCTCAGCTCGGCGGCCCGCGACCACTCCAGCAGCGCCGCGCGGACGGCCAGCAGCGGCAGGCCGGCGAAGATCGGCAGGCGCACCGACGTGCCGAGCTGCAGGAGGATCAGCAGCGCGGTGCGGTAGAGGACATGGTCGGCGAGGACGTGGGCGGCCTCGTGCGCGACCACCGCCCGCAGCCCCTCGGTGTCGAGGATGCGCACCAGCTCGGAGTTGAGGACGATGATCGGGCGCCCCGAGCCGATCGTCGCGGCGTTGGCCAGCGGGAACTGCGTGAGGTACAGGTCGGGCACGTCCGGGAGGTCCAGGACGTTGAACACCTCGCGCTCGAGCACCCAGATGTGCGGGAGCTGCTCCTGGCCCAGGCGCACGGCCGAGCCGAGGTAGGCCTGGCGCAGCGCGCGCTCGTAGCCCAGCTCGATCAGCTTGCGCACGACGGTGTCGAGGTAGGGCACCTGGCGCAGCGCCGCGGTCGCCGCGCGGTCGGCGGGGTGCTGGAAGGCCCGCGGCGAGATCCCCTCGAGCTGGTACGCACCGGCGGGCAGCGTCATGGCCGCCAGTGTGTCACGGCGCATGGGCGCGGGACGAACCTGGAAGCCGGTGGCGATGGACGATGTACGCGACGACCTGACGAGCTGTCCTGGCTCGTGGTTGCCAGACGCCCGTAGGTCAGGACGGTTGCGACGAGCGCTCAGGCGCCGACGGCGTCCAGGCGATCGCGCAGGGCCGCGAGCTCGTCGCGCAGCGCGGCCACCTCGTCCTCGAGGCGGGCCACCCTTTCCGCATCGCCTCGGTCCGGCGCCGGCGCTGAGGGGGATGCCGTCGCGACAGGTGGACCGGGTTCGGCTTCCGTCGCCTCCTCGCGCTCCTCGCCGAGCTGCTGCTCGTAGCGCTCCTCCTTCTGCCCCGGGCGGCGCTGCAGCCGCGCCACGAGGTCGCGGTCGATCAGGCGCTCCAGCGTGGCGTGGATGGCCTCGAGGTCGGCGAAGGGCGCCAGTCGCTCGCTGCGCTGCTTGAGCTCACCGGGGGTCTGGGGGCCGCGGAGCATCAGCACGGCGAGCACCGCCTGCTCGTCGGGGGCGAGGCCGAGCGCGTCGTCGAGCAGGTGGCGGTACTTCGAGGCGCGGCTCGAGTGGCCGCTGGCCAGGCGCGCCCAGCGCCGGCGGCTCAGGCGCTGCAGCGCGTCGCGGATCGTGGCCTCGTCGTAGTCCACGACGGGGTCGCGGTTGGTGGCCTGGTTGCAGGCCAGGCGCAGCGCGTTGAGCGACAGCGGGTAGGCGTCGGGCGTCGTGCGCTGCTTCTCCAGCAGGCAGCCCAGCACGCGGATCTCGGGCGCGGTGAGGTCCACCGGGCCGCAGCCTAACGCGCCCCGGTCGGCCCTTCGTCGCCCGGCGACGTCAGCTGCGCCGCGTCAGCGCGGACGGCTTGTGCACGGCGGTGCCGCCCGACTTCTCGCTCTTGACGAGGTACTGGGGCTCGTCGTTGGACGCGCGCACCTGGCGCCCGCCGGCCTGCGTGTCGGAGGTGATCTTCTCCAGCACCTCGCCGACGCCCTTGCCGCCGTGCGAGCTCCACTCCACCCTGTCGCCCTTCTTGAACTCGGTCATGACCGGCCCGTTTCCCCGCGCCGGCGCCGGCAACGCAAAGCGGGCGCGCTTAGACTGCCCCGCCATGCGCGCGGCGGTCATCGGCGACGGGCAGGTGCGCGTCGCGGAGCGGCCGGACCCGGTGCCCGGCGCCGGCGAGGTGCTCGTGCGGGTGCACGCGGCGGGCATCAACGGGGCGGACCTCCTGCAGCGCAAGGGCGCCTACCCGGCGCCGCCCGGCTCGCCGGCGGACATCCCCGGGCTCGAGCTCGCCGGCGAGGTCGCCGCCCTCGGGCCGGGCGCCGCGCGCTTCACGAAGGGTGACCGCGTGATGGCGATCGTCGGCGGGGGCGGCCAGGCCGAGCTCGCCGTCGTCCACGAGCGCCAGCTCATGCCGGTCCCCGACGGTCTGGCCTGGCCGGAGGCCGGCGGCACGCCCGAGGTCTTCACCACCGCTCACGACGCGCTGTTCACGCAGGCGGGCCTGGGCGCCGGCGAGCGCCTGCTCGTGCACGGCGCGGCGGGCGGCGTGGGCACCGCGGCCGTGCAGCTCGGCGCCGCCGCCGGCGCCCGCGTCACCGCCACCGTCCGCGACCCGGGCGCCCGCGACGGGGTGCTCGAGCTCGGCGCGCACGAGGTGCTCGAGCCCGAGGGCTTCTCCGAGCGCGGGCCGTTCGATGTCGTCCTCGAGCTGGTCGGCGCGCCGAACCTGCCGGGCGACCTCGCCGCGCTGGCCGCCGGCGGGCGCATCGTCGTGATCGGTGTCGGCGCCGGCGCGAAGGCCGAGCTGAACCTGCTCGCGCTCATGGGCAAGCGCGCCCGCGTCATGGCCTCGACCCTGCGCGCGCGCCCGCTCGAGGAGAAGGCGATGACCGCGCGCGCGATGGAGCGGCACGTCCTCCCGCTGCTGGCGGCGGGGCGCCTGCGCGTTCCGGTCGCGGCCACGTACCCGCTGGACGCGGTGCACGAGGCCTACGAGCGCTTCGCCGCCGGCGCCAAGCTCGGGAAGGTCGTGCTCGAGCTGGCGCCTCGCGCTCCGGAGTGATCCGATCGCAGACGCCGATCGACGCGTAGCCGCCGGACCAACCCGGGGCTCGGCGTCAGGCGACCGGCTGGTCGCCGGCGTCGGGCTCCTGGTCGGTCGCCACCACGTCGGCGGCGTGGATCGAGCAGAGCGTCGGGCCGCCCGACTCGATGACGAGCTCCAGCTCGCGCGGCGTGAGCTTCGCGCCGCACTCCTCGCAGCGCTCGCCGGCGCTCTCCAGCGTGTGCTCCTCGAGGTCCATGCCCCGGAGAGTACGCCTCCGCTCAGTACGGCGGCAGCTCCGCGTACCAGTCGCCGAGCACGCGGAAGGCGGCCCAGAACTCGCGCTTGGCCTCCTCCTCGTCGAGCGCCTCGTCGATGTTGGGAACGAACAGCGCGTCCATCGACGGCGTGAGCTGCTGCACGACGCCCGGCGTGGCGTCCAGCGGCCGTGCGAGCGGCACCGCGAGGTCGTTGAGCGTGTGCAGCGCGTCCTCGCCCATGACGACCACCATGCGCGGGACCACGATCGCCAGCTCCTCGATCACGCGGGCCACGCACGCGGGATCGGCCAGCCCCGCCTCCGCCACCGGGCACTTCACGCACAGCGTGCCGTAGACGGCGAGCGGGTCGATGCCCAGCCGCTTGAACGACTTCATGAGCGCCGCGCCGCTGCGCCCGTAGAACGCGACGCCCTCCTCGACCTCGCTGGCCTGGGGGGCGAACTTCAGCAGGAAGACGTCGGCCTGGGGGTGCCCCGAGCCGAGGACGGGCATGAGGTTGCCGCGTGGGCAGTGCCGGCAGCTCTGCAGGTCGCGGGTCAGGTGGTTGATCTCTCGGATCGCGCGCTCGAGGTACTTCTCGCGGATCTCGTCGTCGGTCGCGGGCATCGGTCCGGTGAGGTTTGACGGCTCGCCGGGTTGTCCTTGCCCCTGCATCAGGGCTTGCGAGTCGCGCGGCGAACGCGACGCTCGCGCACGGCTCGCCGCGCGGCCGGCGGCGTCGCCTTGGTCTCGAGGAACTTCAGCGCCTGGACGTAGAGCAGGCTCGACGGCTTCATGATGATGTCCGCCTCGCGCAGCGACTCGAGGAACTCCTGCGGCCCGTCGAAGTCGCGCATCCGGATGCGGACCGAGCCGAGCCCCTGGGTCACGTGGGAGTCCGACCCTGCGCCCGCCACGATCCGGTACTTGGCGGCGAAGCGCACGGCCTCCTCGTTGAAGGAGCCGATCGCGACCCGCGGGTTGTAGACCTCGATGGCGTCGACGTCCGGCACGATCGTCAGCAGGTGCTCGTAGTCGGGCACGGCGTGCATGCGGTCGAACGGGTGGGGCACGTAGACGAGCCCTCCCTGGCGGCGGATCTCGGCCACCGTCTCGGCCAGCGTCATGCCGCGCGGGATGCGCTCGGTCAGGAACAGGCCGATGACCTCGCCCTGGCTGGCCGTCTTGACCTCCTCGCCGACGATGACCTTCACGCCGAACTCGGCGCCCTTGGACTGCGCCTCGAACGCCCCGGAGATCTCGTTGTGGTCGGTCACCGCGATCGCGCCCAGCCCCTGCTCGCGGGCGGCGCCGAGCAGCGCCTCGACCGGGGTCGCGCAGTCGCTGGAGTGGTCGGTGTGCATGTGCAGGTCGACGTCGATCAGCCGCCGGCCCGCCAGCCGCTTGCGCGCGGCCGGGTCCCCGCGGCCGTCGTGGCGGCGGGAGACCACCTCGCCGTAGACGTCCTCGAGCTCGGCCGCCACCGTGGCCGTCGGCCGCAGGACGACGCGCTCGGCCAGCCGGGCCCGCAACGGGGCGTCCAGGATCACGCGCTCGAGCTGGGCGGCGAGCGTCGCCTCGTCGCGCGGCTCGAAGAGCAGGCCGAGGCGGCCGTCCTCGACGACCTCCTCGTACACCGCGAGGCGCGAGCAGACCGGCACGGCGCCGGCGCCGAGCGCCCGCCCGACGAGACCGGGCGCAGGAGCGGCCCCGTCGGAGGCGGCGACGAGCACGTCGGCGCCGCGCAGCGCCTCATCCTCGGCCAGCTCGTCGGGCGTGGCGAAGCGCACGCGCTCGCGCACGGAGGCGCGCAGTGGGGTCGACGACGACGGGCCGCGATGGCCCACGACGACGGCCTCCCAGCCCTCGACCGGCTCGAGCAGACGCAGCGCACGCAGGAACAGCCGCAGCGCCGGGCGCTCCTCGTGCTCGACGAACAGCAGCCGCGTCACCCCGGCGGGAGCCGTCCGCGCCTCCGGGGCGCCGGGCGCCTCGATCGCGGGTGCCACGACGCGGTACTCGGCCGGGAAGTAGCGCTGCATGAGGTCGCGCGTGGCCGCGTAGGAGGTCAGCCGTGCGTCGAGGCGCCCGAGGACCCGCTCGGCGAAGCGCCGGGCGACCTGCGTGGCCACCACGCGCTCGAGCGGCGTGTGGAACGTGCCGACGTTGAGCGCGCGCGAGTGGCGCAGCGCCGCCGTCGCCACGTTGAGCCCGATCGGCTCGTGCACGTGGCAGAGGTCCAGCGGGGCGGCCGCGAACAGCTCCTCGAGCGTGCGGGTGACGTCGATCGGCAGCGCGGCCGCCCGCGTGCGGCCCGGCAGGGCCTCGCCGACGGCCAGTACGCGCGGGGCGTCGGCCGGGGCGGGCAGCAGCGCGTCGCCGCCGGCCCGGATCGCGCGCCGGCCCTCGCGCACGAGGGCGTGCGACGAGGACGGCGCGACGATCAGGACGCGATGCCCGCGCCCCGCGAGCTCGGTCGCGAGGCGCTGGATCTCGGCGTTGCGCTCGTGCCCGCCCTCCTCCCATGGGTACGGCGTGACCTGCGCGAGTGCGAGCGGGGCGGCCACCGTGGCCGCAGGATACGACGGCTAGGAGCCGGTGCTCTCCGCGGCCGGGGCCGGCGCCGCGCTGGGCGACGTGCCGGGCACGCCCTCGTGGGCGGCGATGAACTCCTCCGTCGCGACCCGCGCCTCGTCGTCCGGGCGCTGGGTGTGGGGCGACTTCATGAGGTAGGAGCTCGGCCCGTCGAGCTGGCCGGAGACGCCGTGGTTCAGCGCGAGCTTGAGGCAGCGCACCGCGTCGATGACGATGCCCGCCGAGTTCGGCGAATCCCAGACCTCGAGCTTCAGCTCCGCGGTCAGCGGCACGTCGCCGAAGGCCTGGCCCTCAAGCCGGATGTGCGCCCACTTGCGGTCCGTCAGCCACGGCACGTAGTCCGACGGGCCGATGTAGACGTCGTCCTCGGGGAGCGTGTGGCCCATGATCGAGGTGACGGCGTTGGTCTTGGAGATCTTCTTGGACTCCAGGCGCTCGCGCTCGAGCATGTTGAAGAAGTCCATGTTGCCGCCGACGTTGAGCTGCGAGGTGCGCAGCATCTTCACGCCGCGGTCGTGGAACAGGCGGGCCAGCGCGCGGTGGGTGATGGTCGCCCCGACCTGGCTCTTGATGTCGTCGCCGATGACCGGCAGGCCGGCCTTCTGGAAGCGCTCGATCCAGTAGTCCTCGCGGGCGATGAACACCGGGATGCAGTTCACGAAGGCGCAGCCGGCCTCGAGGATCTGCTCGACGTACCACTTCGTGGCGTTCTCGGAGCCCACCGGCAGGTAGGAGACGACGACGTCGGTGTGGGTGTCCTTGAGGATCTGGACGATGTCGGCGGTCTTGCCGGGCGCCTTGGTGATGCGCTGCTTGAGGTACTTGCCCAGGCCGTCGTGGGTCATGCCGCGATGGACCTGCACGCCCAGGTCCTTCGGCACCTCGGTGAACTTGATCGTGTTGTTCGGCTCGGCCCAGATCGCCTCGCCGAGGTCCTTGCCGACCTTCGTCTCGTTGATGTCGAAGGCGCAGGTGAACTCGATGTCGCGCACGTGGTAGCCGCCGAGATCGACGTGCATCAGGCCGGGGACCTCGGCCGCCGGATCGGCGTCGCGGTAGTGGTGGACGCCCTGCACGAACGAGTTGGCGCAGTTGCCCACGCCGATGATGGCGACGCGGACCTTGTCCCGCTGATAGCGGGCGCTTCCGTTGGTGGCGGCGCCGCTTGCGACCGCCGACCCGTTTCCATTGGTGGTCAAGGTGATTCCCTTCTCGAAGTTCCGCGGGGAGGGACCCCGCGAGGGCCACTCGGTTACAGCTCGGCGACCGGAGGAGCCGGAGCGGAGAGCTCGCGGCGCACGTGGAGGATGCGCTGCAGCACCGTGAAGCTACCCAACCCGGCCAGCACGTAGACGGCCGGGGCCAGCAGCTCGAGGTCGGCCAGCAGGAGGCCGGCGGACAGGATGACCACGCGGACGGCCCTCGTGGCCAGGCCGACCTTGCACTCCACGCCCAGCGCCTCGGCGCGGGCGCGGGTGTAGCTGACCATCAGCGAGGCGAGCACGGCGACGACGACGGCGGCGGCGGCGAACGACTCGCCGCGCTCGGCGAAGACCCAGGCCACCGCGGCCAGCACGATGCCCTCCTCGATGCGATCGAGCGTCGAGTCCAGGAACGCGCCGAACTGCGTGCCCTTGCC
Organism: uncultured Actinomycetes bacterium; assembly: GCA_963840185.1. Lineage (GTDB taxonomy): Bacteria > Actinomycetota > Thermoleophilia > Solirubrobacterales > Solirubrobacteraceae > JAOPZW01. The sequence continues at coordinate 480,319 of CAWIXY010000008.1, forward strand.
CGACATGCGCGAGTAGCGCCCGTCGAGCGTGTCCATGACCGAGCCGACGATGAACGCGATCCCGCCGAGGATGAAGCGCTCGTCGATGATGAGCGCGGCGGCGACGAGGTTCAGCACCAGCCCCGTCAGCGAGATCGCGTTGGGGGTCAGGCGCGAGTCGATGAGGCGGTTGCGCACCAGCGCGCGGCGCTCGGCGACCGAGATCGGCGCGCGACGGCCACCCGCTCCACGAGTGGGTCCCGGCCCGGGGGGCGCGCTGCTCATCAGGCGGTGCCTGAGGCCTTGGCGGGGCTGAACGCCCACGCGCCAGGGCGGGCCCGGGCGAGCCAGGCGGCCGCCCAGGCCGCAGCGCCGACGACGGCTGCTCCCAGGACGGCGTCGGCGATGAAGTGGTTGGCGGTGGCCACGATCACGAAGGTCACGAGCAAGGGGTACAGCGCCCAGGCGATCCTGGTTACACGATGCCTGCACAGACGGGCGAGCGGGATGCCGATCATCAGGGCGAAGCCGACGTGCATCGAGGGCACTGCCGCGTAGGGGTTGAACAGCGCGTTGACCGCCGTGCTGTCGTGCGAGACCCCGGTGAACTCGGCCACCGAGTCGACGAAGCCCCACTCCGGCATGAAGCGGGGCGGGGCGGTCGGGTACACGATGTAACCCACGATCGCGATCCCCCAGGCGACCATGAACATGTTGCGGACGAAGTAGAAGCTCGCGTTGTGGAACAGGTAGAGGTACACGATGGCGCCGAGCGTGACCGAGCTCTGCGCGTTGATGTACATCCAGCTCGAGAAGTCCAGCAGCGCCGGGATGCCCGACGTCCACGCCTGGACCGAGGGCTCGACGAAGACGCCCAGCGCCTGCTCGATGTAGATGAGCTCGCGCGCGTTCTCGAAGGCGACGGTCGCCGCCTGGGGGTCGTTGACCACGCCGCGCGAGAGGCGGTAGGCGTAGTAGGCCGCGGCGAAGAGCAGCAACTGCCGGGCGGCGTCGAGCGGGCCATGTGGCAGGAGCTGCGCCGGGAGGGAACGGAGGCGCACCAGCATGGGGGAAGTCGCGATCCTAGCGAGCGGGCCGACGGCGCATAGGGCGGGCAGCCGTACTTCCGCCGCACCGGCGTCAGGTGCACCGGGGCGTGCGCGCGGCGACCCGGCTGAGGGCGAAGGTGGTGACCAGGCGCACCATCCCGGCCGTGCGCAGGCGCAGCCGGACACGGTCTGCGGGGCTGCGCTCGACGCAGCCGCGGCCCTGCGCCAGGCGCCAGTAGGGCGTGAAGCGCACGGCCAGGTCGACGGTCCCCGCCGCGGCGGCGCGCAGCGTGATCTCGTCGGGGCCGATCGCCGTGACGCGTGCGGGACCGCGCGCCAGCGGCGCGGCGCCCGCCACCGCGTAGAGCCGCCAGTCGCCGCCTCGCCAGACCTCGCGCAGGCCGGGGACGCGCCCCTGCGTGACGAGGCGGGCCTCCTCCACGGCCGAGCTGTCGAGCGGCACGCCGGGAACCGCGACGAAGGCGACGGCCTCGCGCGCCAGCCAGCGGCGGTAGCGCAGCGGCGTGAGGCGGCCCTCGTAGAACAGCTGGTTGCGCGCGACGTCGAGCTGTCGCTGCCAGCCGCGCGCCAGCGGCACGTGCAGCGCCACGTGGCGCGCCTCCCAGTGGTTGCGCGTGAACGGGATCTCCAGGCGGAACGGGCCGCGGCGCGCGCGCTCGGCCTGCAGGCGGGCCAGCAGCGGGGCGTGGTAGGCGGCCTCGACCGAGGGGTCGCCGCGCGCGCGCAGCCAGTCGCGGGCCGGCGGGTAGAGCTGCCAGTAGGCCAGGCCCACGACGAGCGCGGCGAGCAGCAGCCCCCGGCCCGCCGAGAGCCCGCGGGAACCAGCGCCGGCCCGCCCGGCCGGGCGGCGGCTGAGCGCGGCGAGCAGGACCGGCCCGGCCGCCAGCGAGCCCAGCCGCGTGGCGTTGCCGCCCATCGGCGTCTCCAGCACGAAGCTCGCGACGAGGGCGAGCGCGTACAGCGCGCACGCCGTGCGCACGACGCGCTGCTCGCGGCCGACGGCCACGCCGACGGCGACGGTCGCCGCCAGCGCCGGCCAGAACGCCGAGGCCGAGAAGGGCTCGATCCCGCCCTCGGGGAAGGCGACGACGAGCGCGGCGACGGGCGCCAGCGCGCCGGCGGCGACCCACGCCGCGACGGCCTCCCTGCGGACGAGCCACCACGCGCTTGCCGCCAGGGCGAGGAACAGCGCAGCGATCGGGCTGGCGAGCGCGGTCAGCGCGGCGAGCGCGACGGCGGCCGCGGTGCGGCGGGCGGCGGGCGGGCGCCGCTCGCCCGCGCGCAGGCCGCCCCCTGCCGCCACGAGCAAGGCGGCCAGCCCGACCGCGACGCCGAGCGCGAAGGTCAGCCTGCCCGTGACGAGCAGCGTCGCCGTCCCCGCCCCGAACCACAGTGCGCCGGCCCGTGCGCCGTCGCCGGCGTGCTCGGCCGCGAGGCGGGCGAAGAGCCAGGCGGCGGCCACGGCCGTGACCGCGCCGGCCAGGCCCACCCCGAGCAGCGAGCCCAGCGGCGGGAACAGCACGCTGTAGCCCGGGAGGTGGTGGCCGGAGTACCAGCCGTTGTCCCAGAGGCCGACGCCCTCGGCGGCGAACAGGTCGACGCGGTACTCCTGGGCGGCAAGGTCGGCGCTCGGTGGATCCGCGACGAGGTAGAGCACCGCCAGCGCCGCCGCGACGAGCACGGGCGCACGGCCGCCCGCCACCCGAGCCATCACTAGGCGTATGCCGCGGGCAGCGGCGCGCCGGCGAAGAACGCCGCCACGGCGTCGACGACGTCGGGGCGGTCGATCCACGGCCAGTGGCCGGCGTCGGCCAGGTGCACGACGCGCGCGTCGCCGAGCACCGCGGCGTAGCCGTCGCCGAAGCGGGCCGGGATGAAGGGGTCGCGATCCGACCAGATGACGAGCGCGGCGCAGTCGATCCGGCCGAGGTCCGCCCCCGCGCCGGCCAGCCTGTCCTCGGGGCTCGAGCGGTACAGGCGCAGGATCGCCCGCTGCGTGCCCTGGTCGAAGTGCGGCCAGGCCGCGTCGCGCACGGGCCGCGGCAGCACGCGGCCGAGCGACCAGCGCGTCGTGGCGCCCATCGTGACCTCGCCGAGCACGGGCGTGCGCCACGCGCGGGCTATCCGGTGCCAGCGGTAGCCGGCCAGGAACGGGATGCTCGAGAGCACGACGAGGCGCTCGACGCGCTCGGGGTTGCGCTGGGCCCACAGCAGGCCGGCGGCGCCCCAGTCGTGGACGAGCAGCTGGACGCGCTCGACCTCCGCCAGGTCGAGGAAGGCGCCGACGAAGCGCTCGTAGCCCTCCATCGAGTAGTCGAGGTCGCCGCGCTTGGAGCTGCGGCCGAAGCCGGGCAGGTCGGGCGCCAGGCCGCCGGTACGCGCGAGGAAGCCGAGCCAGTCGTCGGAGCTCGTCGGTACGCCGTGGAGGTAGAGCGGGGCGACCGCGACGCCGTCGGCCCGGGTCGCGCTGCGCCAGAAGATGGGCTGACCATCGAGCGCGCCGCGGTGCTCGCGGATCTCGGGCACGCGCGGGCACGATACCGGCGGGTGAACTCCCTCCCCGCCAGCGCCTCGGCTCGACAAGAGTGCGCTAGCGTGGCGTGGTGCCCGAACCGGCCTCTCCGCCCCTGCCCGCACCGCTGGGGGCGCCCGAGCTCGAGCCGGTCGGCGTCGACGCGGTGGACGTGCCGCTCTCCCGTCGCAACCGCCTGCGCCAGTCCGACACGGTCCGCGCGGCGGGCATGGCGTCGGCGCAGCTCGCGGCCAACGCGATCGCGCTCGTCTTCACGATCGTCTTCGCGCGCCTGCTCGGGCGCACGGACTACGGCTCGCTGGCCGCGCTCCTCGCGGCGTTCCTCGTGGTCTCGGTCCCGGGCAACGCGCTGCAGGTCGCGGCGGCCCGCGAGACGGCGCTGGGCCGCCTCGGCGAGGGCGGCGCGCTGGCCGCGACGCTGTGGCGCTGGGCGCAGCGGATCGCCGTCGTCGCCGCGCTGGCCACGCTGCTGGCCGTGCTCCTGCGCGAGCCGATCGCCGCCGTCGTCAACGTCGACGAGACCTTCGCCGCGGCGGCCGTCGTGCCGACGGCGTTCCTGTGGCTCATCCTCTGCGTGCAGCGCGGCGCGCTGCAGGGCATCGGGGCCTACAGCGGGGTGGCCTGGAGCATCGTGTCCCAGGAGAGCGGGCGACTGATGGTGGGCCTGGTGCTCGCCGCCGCCGGCCTCGGCGTGACCGGCGCCTACCTGGGCACGCCGGTGACGTTCGTGATCGTCGCGCTCGCGCTGGCCTGGGTCATCCGGCGCCGGCTGGGGCCGCCGCCGCACGAGGACGCGCGCGAGTCGCTGCGCGAGCTCACCCGCGTCGCGTGGGCCGCCGCGGTCGGCCTCACGCTGATCGCGGTGCTGCAGAACGTGGACGTGATCATCGCCAAGCACCACTTCAACGGCGACGATGCGGGCGCCTACGCCGCGGCCGCCGTGGCGGCCAAGGCGATCGTGTGGGTCGCGATCGGCGTCGGCTTCTACCTCGTGCCCGAGGCCACCCGCCGCGCGGCCGGCGGCCTCGGTCCGCGCAAGGTGCTGCTGCGCTCGCTGCTGGTCGTCGTCGCGCTCGCCGTCCCGGCGATGGCCATCTTCGCCGTCGTCCCCGAGCTGCTCCTGCGCCTGGCCTTCGGCTCGGAGTACACCGGCGCGTCCGACGCGCTCATCGTCATGGGGCTGGCCATGACCATGCTGGCGGTCACCTACCTCGCCGTGCAGTACCTGCTGGCGCTGGGCCACCACCGCTTCCTGCTCGTGCTCGCGGCGGTGGCGATCGCCGACCCGCTGCTGCTGATCGTGGCCAGCGGCGACTCGCTGGTCAGCTTCGCCGTCGTCGTGCTCGGCGCGCAGGCCCTGGGCGTCGCCGCCACGCTGCCGACCGCGCTGCGCGCGACCCCGCACGCGCACGTCCTCAGCGGGCGCGCGCAGCCCGTCGCCTAGGCGGGGGCCTGGGCCGCGCGCGCCTCGGCACGGCCGCGCAGGCGCCGCAGGCGAGGCACCAGCCACAGCGCCTCGATCGCCACGGGCAGCGACATCTTGCTGCGGCCCTCGGTGCGGTCGCGGAAGACGATCGGGATCTCCGTGACGCGATAGCCCAGCAGCAGCGCGCGGTAGGTCAGCTCGATGTTGAACACGTACCCCTGCGAGCGCAGGCTGCCGGGGTCGATGGACTCGAGCACCTCGCGGTGAAAGCACTTGTACCCGCCGGTGAGGTCGCGCACGTGCACGCCGAGCAGGGTGCGCGCGTAGATCGACCCGCCGCGGCTGAGCAGCCGCCGCATCGGCGGCCAGTCGGCGATCTGGCCGCCCTCGACGTAGCGCGACCCCAGCACGACGTCGCTGTCCGCGGCCGCGGCCAGCAGCGCGGGCAGGTGCGCCGGATCGTGCGAGAAGTCCGCGTCCATGACCGCGACGAGCTCGGCACCGTTGGCCACGGCATGCTCGAAGCCGGCGAGGTACGCGCGGCCGAGCCCCTCCTTCGTGCGGTGCAGCACGCTGAGCTCGGGGATCTCCTCGGCGAGCCGGTCGGCGACCTCGCCGGTCCCGTCCGGGGACGAGTCGTCGACGATCAGCACGTGGAAGTCGCCGGGGGCCGCCTGCTCGAGCTGCTCGACCACCGCCCGTATGAGCCGCTCGATGTTGCCCACCTCGTTGTAGGTGGGGACCGTGAGCCAGGTGCGAGCGTTCATGAAGGGGCGTGCCCGTGGCGGGGCGCGGCGCAGAGTATCCCACCGGCCCGCCGGGCGCGTGGGGGCCTTGTGGCCCTCAGGAGCTTGGGACCCGCGCGCCGACCGGTTGGTGGACGCGCTCGCCCGTCTTCGTGAAGCGATCGGTCGCGCGCGGCGGGTCCGCCACGGGCGGCGGCTCGTGCGCGCGCTCCTCGCCCAGGGCGATCAGCCCGCCCGCGAGGACCAGCACCGGCAGCGTGACCGCCGGCATCTGCCAGTCCCAGTCGATCGAGGCGTGCAAGGCCCACGTCGTGCACACCGCGATCGCGCCGGCCGCCGCGGCGGCGTCGCGGCGCACCGCCCGCCGGGCGGCGAACCCCACGCCCCCGCCCAGCAGCGCGAGCCCGAGCAGGCCCACCAGGCCGAGCTCGCCGGCCAGCTCGAGCGGCAGGGAATGCACGTCGCGCACCGACTCGGGGATCGGGCGCTCCTGCAGCCACACGACGCGGAAGCCGCCGGCACCGGCGCCCTTGAGCGGGTCGTCGGCGAAGGCACGGGTCGCGATCCGCCAGTACTCGTAGCGGTTGGAGCTGACCGACGTCAGCCGCGAGGCCCTGTCGGACGCGCGCTGGGCGTCCTCGCTGCCCGCACGCTCGCCGAGGCCCCCGATGACGAGGCCCGCGACGGCGACGGCGACGACGCCGGCCGCGACGGCCGGCAGGCGGGCGGCGAAGGGCAGCGCGGGCGTCGTGCGGCGCTCGGCCAGAGCCGAGCGGCGCGTGGCGAGGCCCGCCGCCAGCATGATCAGCGCCAGCAGCGCCAGGACGACGGCGCCGTCGCGCTGGCGCTCGGCGGTCGTACCCGACAGCGCCGTTGCGCCGGGGGCGGCCGCCGCCACGGCCGCGGCGCCGACGCCGGTGGCGAGCGCGACCGCCACGGCGCGCAGCTGGGCGCGGGTGGGCGCCGCGCCGACGAGCACCGCGAGGCCGACGATCGCGGCGGCGATGGCGCCGCGCGAGAGCGACAGGTACACGCCGGCGGCGAGCGGCGCGCAGGCCGCCGCCGCAGCGACGCGCATCGCCACGGGGCGCAGGTGGCTCCCGGCGAGGCGCACGCACAGCACGAAGCCCATCGCCGCCAGCAGCCCCTGGGCGTTCCAGTAGGTCAGCGGCCGCTCGAGCCGGTCACCGGCGCTCCACGACACCTCCTGGTGGAGCAGCTCCGGGAGCAGGCGGGCGGTGAGCCCGAAGCCGATCACGACCAGGGCGCCCAGCGCGAGCACCGGCTCGACCGCCGTGCGCGGCCCCCGCAGGCGCAGCAGGCCGATCGCCGCGACCAGCGCGGCCAGGTACAGCAGCAGGCGCTCGACCGCGGCGACGGCCGGCCCGGCGAGCGGGGCCCAGGCCAGCGACGCCGCGCTCCACGCGGTCAGCAGCACGAGCCCGGCGACCGCGGCGCGGCCGGCGCGGCTCGTGGGAAGCGGCAGGGGAGCCGCGAACGCGACGACGAGCACCAGCGCCCAGGCGACCAGCCCGGCGGTGAGGCGGGGCTCCTCGAAGAAGCCACCCGCGAAGAAGGCGATCGCGGTCGGACCCACCAGGAGCACTGCCGCCGCGAGCGCGAGGACGGCGCGACGCATCGGGGGCGACAGCATAGGGGTCGCCCCCCATGGCCGGCGGGCGGAGGCAGCCTTCTGCCCCGGGCGCGAACCGGCATGTGCTGGAATCGCTCGCTCGTGGAGCGTGCGGAGACAGCCGGCCGCCTCGTGGCGGCCGCAGGCCTCGCCGCGGCGCTCCCCGTGCTCGTGGCGATCGTGTACGCGGTCGCCGACGGCTGGCTGGCGTTCGGCGACGACGCCTACATCACCACGCTGGCCTTCGACGTGTTCACCGATCGCTCGCCGCTGGTCGGGCAGCGATCGTCGGGCGCCTCGGGCGTGCTGGACGAGACCGCCTACAGCCCGGGACCGCTGCTCTTCTGGCTGCTGGCGCTGCCCGTGCGGTTCGGCGGCGACAGCCTGCCGGCCGTCGTCGCCGGGCTGGTCAACGTCGCCTCGATCATGGGCGTCGTGGCGCTCGCGAACCGTCGCGGCGGCCGTCCCCTGATGCTGGCGACGGCGATCGCGATCCCCCTGATGCTGCTGTCGCTGCCGGGCGAGACCTACAGCGACGTGTGGAACTCGTCCGCGCCGCTGCTGCCCCTGGCGCTGCTGGTCTTCCTGGCGTGGTCGGTGGCCTGCGGCGAGCTGCGCCTGCTTCCGCTCACCGTGCTGGTGGCGAGCTTCGCCATCCACTCGCACCTGACGTTCGTCGCCCCCGCGGCCGGGCTGGCCGCGGCCGCGGTGGCCTGTGCCGTCCTGACGCGCCGCTTCCGGCCGCCGGCCGACGGCGCGGCGACGCGCCGCTGGGTGCTCGCGGCGGCCGTGGTCGGGCTGGTCTGCTGGAGCGCTCCGCTGGTCGACCAGCTGACCAACCGGCCCGGCAACCTCGTGACGCTGGCGCGATCGGCGACCGCCGAGCAGTCCACCATCGGCGTCGGCTCGGGCTGGCGTGCCGTGGTCCACATGGTCGGCGTGCGGCCCTGGTGGCTGGATCGCCCCCAGGGCGTCCTGGGGCGCATCGGCGACATCACGGTGTGGCCGTCGCCGCTCACGATCCTGACCGCGGCGATCGTCCTCTGCGGGCTCGCACTGGCCGTCCTGCACGGCTGGCGGCGCCGGCGCGCCGACGTGTTCGCGGCGGGCGTGCTCGGGCTCACCCTCTGCGCCGCGATCTTCTCCACGACCTCCTCGACCCCGGCCAACGCCACCCAGAACCTCGACTACGTCCTGCGCTGGACGTCGCCGGCGGGGATGGCGGTCTGGCTGCTGCTGGGCTTCGCGGTCGCCGTCCTGGCGGCCCCCACGCCGGCCGGTCGCTCGCTGCGCGATCTGGCCGCGCGGCGGCCGCGGGCGCTGGCCCTCGCGCCGGCCGCCGGCCTTGCCGCGACGGCGCTCATGGGAGCGGGCGTGGCCGTGGCCAGGAACCCGCCGCGCGAGGAGCCCTACGAGCCGATGCGGACGATCATCGAGCGGCTGGAGGACGAGCTGCCGGCCGACCGCCCGACGTTCGTCACCGCCGGGGGCGGCCGGTCGGGCTTCGAGCTCGCCTACCAGTTCGAGGTCGGCGTCGTGTACTGGCTGCGGCGCTCGGGCCGCGACGTCGTGACCACGGAGGCCGTGGCCGACCGGCTCACGGCCCCGTACGCCGAGGGCCCCTACCGCCAGGAGGTCCGCATCAACGTCGACGCGCCGCGCGCGCCCGGCCGCCTGCTGACCAGCATCCGCTTCCGTGACCCGCTGGTCGAGGTCGACGCCGTGCGGACGGTCCGCGTGACGACGCGCCCCGCCTCGCGCCTGCGCTGAGGGGCGCGCCGGGCGTCAGCGGCCGAGCGCGGCGGGGTGCTCGCGGTACCAGGCCACCGTGCGGCGAAGACCCTCGTCGAGCCCCACCGCCGGCCGCCAGCCCGTGAGCTCGCGCAGCTTCGTCGTGTCGACGTACTGGCGGTCGATCTCCCCCGCGGGCGTGCCCGTGCCCCGGATGTCGGGCTCGACGTCGGTGCCGGCGATCTCGCAGATCCGCTGCACGACCTCGCGGACGGCGTGCGGCTCGCCGCCGCCGGCGTTGAAGGCCTCGCCGCGCGCGCCGTCGCCGTCGAGGGCGGCGGCGATCTGGAGGTAGGCGGCCACCGCGTCCTCGACGTAGAGGAAGTCGCGCTCGGGCGTGCCGTCGGAGCGGATGACCGGCCGGCGGCCGGCCAGCGCGGCGTCGATGGCCTCGGGCACCAGCCGCGAGCGGTTCGTGTCCCCGCCGCCGTAGAGGTTGGCGAAGCGGGTCGTGGCCACCGGCAGCTCGTACGTGTGCCAGTAGGAGCGGGCGATCAGGTCGGTGGCGGCCTTGCTGACGTCGTAGGGGTAGCGCGGCTGCAGCGCGAAGTCCTCGCGGTAGGGCAGCTCGGCGTGCTGCCCGTAGGCCTTGTCGGACGCGGCGACCACCACGCGCGCGACCGGGTGCAGGCGGCAGGCCTCCAGGACGGTCCACGTGCCGCGCAGGTTGGTGTCCCAGGTGGATGCGGGCGAGCGGTTGGCGGTGCCGACGATCGTCTGGGCGGCCAGGTGGAAGACGCTGTCCGACCTCGTACTCGCCCAGCGCGCGCTCCACGACGCCGGCGCCGACCAGGTCGCCGGTGACGACGTTGACCTGTGCCTCGAGGCCCTCGAGCACGAGCGCGGAGCGCGGCGTCGCGTCTCGCCGCAGCACCGTGACCTCGACGCCGTCGCGCACGAGGGCGCGGACCAGCGCGGTGCCCAGCAGCCCGTAGGCCCCCGTCACGAAGGCGGAGCGCATCAGGCCCACACCTTCCACGGCGCATCCCCGCGCGACCAGATGTCGTTGAGCAGGACGGCGTCCTTGTAGGTGTCCATGCAGTCCCAGAAGCCGTGGTGGAGGAAGGCGTGCAGCTGACCGTCGCGGGCAAGGCCCTCCAGCGGCTCGCGCTCGAGGACGGCGTCGTCGGCGATGTAGCCCAGCGCGCCGGGCTCGAAGCAGAAGAACCCGCCGTTGACCCAGTGCTCGGAGCGCGGCTTCTCGCTGAAGCCGCGCACGCGGCCGTCCCCGTCGAGCTGCGCGATGCCGAACTGCAGCTCGGGCCGCACGACGGTCACGGTCGCGAGCTCGCCGTGAGCCTCGTGGAAGGCGATGAGGGCGCGCAGGTCGATGTCGGCCACGCCGTCGGCGTACGTCGCGCAGAAGGGGCCGTCGCAGGTACGGGGCCAGCTTGGCGATGCGCCCCCCGGTCGGCGTCTCGAGGCCCGTGTCCACGCACCGGACCTCGACGCCGTCGGGCCAGCGCTCCTCGGCCGCGAAGCGCTCGATGAGCTCGCCCTTGTAGCCCGTGGAGAGCAGGAAGCGGGTCAGCCCCTGGGCGGCGTAGATGCGGATGACGTGCCACAGGATCGGCCGCCCGCCGATCTCCACGAGCGGCTTGGGGATCGACTGCGTGTGCTCCTGGAGGCGTGTTCCGCGGCCACCGCAGAGGATGACCACGTTCTGGATCGTCGCCATGAGGGCGGGGATTATGCACCGCAGCCGCGCTGCCGCATCGGTAAGGTCGCGCCGATGCAGCAGCCGTGGATGTCGGTCGTCGTGCCGGCGTACAACGAGGAAGCGGCGATCGGGATCACCCTCGCCGCGCTGCGCGAGTGGCTGGAGGCCGCCGCGCGCCCGTACGAGATCCTCGTCGTCGACAACGCCAGCCAGGACGGAACGGCCCGTGCCGTCGGGCCGTTCCTCGACGGCACGCGCGTCCGGCTCGTGACGAACGACACGAATCGCGGCAAGGGCTACTCGGTCCGGCGCGGGATGCTCGAGGCCCGCGGCGAGCTGCGCCTGCTGTGCGACGCCGACTGCGCGCCCAGCCTCGCCTCGCTGGGCGAGATGGTGGAGGCCAGCCGTGAGGACCACGTCGTCATCGGCTCGCGCGTCGCGGCCGGCGCGCAGGTCGACCGCACGCAGCCCTTCAGCCGCAGGCTCGTCGGCTGGCCGTTCATCGCCCTCACGCGGGTGCTGATGCGCGAGCCGGCGAAGGACGTCTACTGCGGCTTCAAGCTGTGGAGCGCCGCGGCCGCCGAGGCCGTCTTCCCGCTGCAGACGCTCGAGGGCTGGACCTTCGACGCCGAGGTCCTGGGCCTCGCGCGGCGCCTCGGCTTCCGCGTGCGCGAGGTCGGCATCGTGTGGTCCGACCGCGACAACTCGCGCCTGTCGATCCGCGAGGTCCTGCTGCCCGTGGTGCGCGAGCTGCTCGCCGCACGCCGCAACGTCCGTCGCCAGGCCCGCGGCGTCGCCGCCGACCAGGCCCCTCCCGCGCCGCCCGAGCCGCTCCTCGCCGAGTCGGCCGCCCGCGCCGCGGAGACGCAGTAGAACTGGCCCGCCGCGGGATGGCGGTCTCGGGGTTCTGGCGCGCGCTGCTCGCGATCGCCGCCGGCGGCATCGCGATCCGCGTCCTGTACACGCTGCTGGAGGCCCCGTGGCCGCCGCCGGGGCTGGACGACCAGTTCTACTTCAGTGCCCTGCCGAAGCTCGTGGCCGACGGCGAGGGCTTCGTCAACCCGTTCCTGTTCGTGCTGCAGGGCGGCGTGTCGCTGCCGACCGCCGAGCACCCGCCCCTGCACACCGTCGTGCTCGCCGGCCTGGCGGAGCTCGGCGGCACGTCACCGGACGCCCAGCGCCTGACCGGTGCGGTGTTCGGGGCGGGGACGATCGTGGCGGTCGCGCTGCTCGCCCGGCGGCTGGCCGGCGAGCGCGCCGGCCTCGTCGCGGCGGGCCTGGCGGCGGTCTACCCGGTGCTGGTGGCGACCGACGGCGCGCTGATGTCCGAGTCGCTGTACGTGCGTGCTGGTCGCCGCCGCGCTGCTGGCCGCGCTGCGCCTGGCCGAGGCGCCGAGCGCCGGCCGCGCGCCGCCGTGCTCGGGCGCGGTCGTGGCGCTCGCGGCGCTGACCCGCAGCGAGGCCCTGCTCATGCTCCCGCTCGTCGTGCTCCCGCTCCTGCGCACCCGCCGGGGGCGCAGCGCGACCGCGGTCGCCGCCGTCGCGTTCGCGGTGGTCCTCATCCCGTGGACCGTGCGCACGTGGAGCGCGTTCGACCAGCCCGTCGCGATCTCCACGAACGCGGGCAGCGCGATCGGCGGGGCCAACTGCCGCGAGACGTACTTCGGCGACCAGCTCGGCGGGCTGGCGGCCCCAGTGCCTGCCGCGACCGCGGGCGCGGGAACGAGGCCGAGCACATGGCCGAGCTGCGGCGCGAGGGCGTGCGCTACGCGCGCGACCACGCCGGCCGCCTGCCGACCGTCCTCGCCGTGCGCCTGGCGCGGGTGTGGAACGTCTACGACCCGCTGCAGCTGCCTGAGGGGCGGTCGGCGCGCGCGGAGAAGCTCGGCGTCGCCATGTACTTCCCGCTCGTGGCGCTGGCGCTCGCCGGGGCGCTGACCCTGCGCCACCGGCGCCGCGAGCTGTGGATCCTCGCGGTGCCCGTGGTGCTCGTGTGCGTGACGGCGCTGGTGACCTACGGCAACCAGCGCTTCCGCGCCCCGGCCGAGATCACGCTCGTCGTGCTGGCCGCCCTCGCGCTGGACGCGGCCTGGCGCTCCCGGCCGCGCTCCACGCGCCGCATGAGCTTCGCCCGTCGCCTGTGCGGCGATCGTCGCGCTCGCGGCCGTGGTCCGCGTCGTCCACACGCTGGCCGTCGCGCCGTGGCCGCCGAAGGTGTTCAACGACGAGTCCTACTACGCGACCCTGGCGCGGCTCATCGCGCGCGGCGAGGGCTTCATCCGGCCGGCCGAGTTCTTCGCCGCAGGGCCTGCAGATCCCGACGGCAGAGCGAGCGCCGCTGTTCCCGCTCGCGCTCGCGGGGCTGGCCGAGCTGGGCGTCACCGGCGGCGACGCCCGCCTGCTCGGGGTGCTGACCGGCGCCGGTGTCGTCGCCGTGCTCGGGCTGCTGGCCCGCAGGCTCGCCGGCGACCGTGCCGGCCTGATCGCGGCCGGGCTCGCGGCGCTGCACCCGACGCTGATCGCCGCCGACGGCGCGCTCATGACCGAGTCGCTCTACGGGCTGCTGGCCGCCGTCGCGCTGCTGGCCGCATACCGGGTCGTCGACGAGCCGCGCCCCTCACGGGCGCTCGTCCTCGGCGCGGTCGTCGGCCTTGCGGCGCTCGTGCGCGCCGAGGCGCTGATCCTGCTGCCGCTGCTGCTCGTGCCGCTCGTGCGCCGCCCGCGCGGGGTGCGCGCGGCGATCCTCGTCTGCGTCGCCTTCGCCGCCGTGCTGGCGCCCTGGACGGCGCGCAACTGGAGCGTCTTCGACCGCCCGGTGCTCGTCGCGACGGAGGGCGGCGAGACGCTTGCCGGCGCGAACTGCGACATCACCTACTTCGGCGACCGCATCGGCGGCTGGACCGTGCTGTGCGCCGAGTTCTCCGGGCGCGGCAACGAGGCCGCCACGCTCAACGACGCTGGGCCGTCGCGGGGTCGAGTACGCGCTGGACCACGCCGGCCGCGTTCCCGTCGTCGCGGCCGCCCGCCTGGGGCGCAGCTGGGGTGCCTACGCTCCGTTCGACGTGCCCGAGGGCCGCGAGCCGTGGGTCATGCACGCCGGCGTCGTGCTCTACCTGCTGCTGCTGCCGCTCGCCGCGTACGGCCTGGTCCTGGTGCACCGCCGCGGGGCGGGCGCCTGGATCATCGCCACGCCGCTGCTCACGGTCACCATCACGACGCTGCTGGCCTACGGCGCGGTGCGCTTCCGCCACTCGGCGGAGCTGACCGATCGTGGTGCTCGCCGCGATCGCGCTCGACCGTATGATCGCCCGGAATGGCCCCGTCCGTCCCGACCGCTGACGCCGCGCGGTCCGCGTCGCCCGGCCGGGAGGACGTCGGGCCGCCGGCCGGCCGCGGCGCCTGGCTGCGCGCTCACCCGACCGCCGCCGCGGCGCTGGTGTACGCGCTGCTCACCGTCGTGCTCTACGGGGCGGCGCTCCTGCCCGGGCACACGCTGTCCGCGTCGGACTTCCTGTGGTCGGCCGCGCCGTGGGCGGCCGAGCGGCCCGCCGACGTCGAGTTCCTGGGCTCGAACCTCGAGCTCGTCGACGCCTCGACGCAGTCCCAGCAGTGGCTGGAGTACACGCGCGAGCGGCTGCCGGCCGCGCCGCTGTGGAACCCCTACATCGCGGGCGGGCGCCCGCACTTCGCCAACGCGCAGTCCGCCGTGCTCTCGCCGGTGAGCCTGCCCGCCTACGTGCTGCCCTTCTGGTGGTCGCTCGGCGTCATCGGCGTGATGAAGGTCTTCATCGCGGCGTTCGGGACCTACCTGCTGGGCCGTGCGCTCGGCATGCGCTTCGCCGGGGCGCTGCTGGCCGGCCTGGTCTTCGCCTTCTGCCTGTACTTCCTGGTGTGGGTCTCCTGGCCGCTGCCCAACGTCTGGATCATGCTGCCCTGGCTGATCCTGCTCACCGAGCTCACGATCCGCCGCCCGGCGGTGCTGCCGGCCGCGGGGCTGGCCGTGGTCGTGGCGCTGCAGTTCTTCGGCGGGCACCCGGAGTCCAACTTCCACCTGCTGGCCGTCACGGTCGCGTTCTTCGCCTTCCGGCTCGTGGTCCTGCGCCGCGAGGGCGCGCTGCCGGACCTCCGCCGCCCGCTGCTGGCCTTCGGCGGCGGCCTCGTCGCTGGGCACGGCGCTGTCCGCCATCCTGCTCGTCCCGTTCCTCGAGCTGCTGTTCCGCTCGGGCGACGTCGAGGTCCGCGAGAGCTTCGCGCGCATCGCGCTGCCCGAGCGCTACCTGCTCGGGTTCGCGCTGTACGACTACTGGGGCCGGGCGACCCAGCGCGGCGGTCGGCGACTTCTCGCAGGTGCGCGCGCTCTACGTGGGAGCGCTGCCGCTGGTGCTCGCGGCCGCCGCGCTCGTCGTGCGCCCGACGCTCCTGCGTGCCGGCGTCGCCGCCTTCGGCGTGCTCATGCTGGCGATCGTCATCGGGGTGCCGCCGTTCCCGGAGATCGCGCTCGCGGATACCGATCGTGACGACCGCCAACCACCTGCGCCTGTCGGTCGTGCTCATGCTCTGCCTCGCGCTGCTGGCGGGCTGGGGCCTGGACGACCTCGTCCGAGGATCGCGTGAAGCGGCGCACGCTGCTGCTCGGGCTGACGGCCGTCCTGCTCGTCGCGCCCGTGCTCGTGCTCGCCGCTCGCGGCGAGCTGTCGCCCGGCCTGATCGGGCGCGGGCTCGAGGTCGCCTGGGGCTTCTCGTGGCCGTCGCCGCCCGCTCGACGCGGACGGCCTGGAGGCGATCCGGATCGGCTCGCTGATCGTCTGGCTGACCTTCATGGGCCTCGCGGCGCTGCTGCTGCTCGCGCGGCTCCGCGGCCGGCTCGCCGCGCCGGCGTTCGCCGTCCTCGCCTTCGCGCTCGTCGCCGGCGACCTGTTCAAGGCCGGCATGGGGGCCGACGCCCGCGATCACGACCGAGCAGGCGACCCAGCCCTCCACCCCGGGCCTCGAGTTCCTGCAGTCGCGGCGCCCCAACCGCTTCGTCGGCCTCGAGCGCCCGCTCGGCCCCTCCCCGCTGATCCCCAACGCCGGCATGCGCTGGTCGCTGTACGACGCCCGCGGCTGGGACCCGCCGGTGGAGGGTCGCTACGACACGCTCTGGCGGCGTGCCGTGCAGGACGGCGGGCCGACCGACGTCCCCACCACGAGCGCGCGGCTGACGGCGGCGTCGCTGCCCGCCTTCCGCCTGCTGAGCGTCACCGACATCGCCCAGGACCCGGACGACCCGGTCGTCGCCGACCCGTCGCTGCCGCTGAGCTACGACGGCCGTGACCTGCGCGTCTACCGGACCCCGCGCCCGCTTCCGCGCGCCGGCGTCGTCGGCGCGCAGCGCGTGGCGCCCACGGAGGAGGCCCAGCTCGCCGCCGTGCTCGAGCCCGGCTTCGACGGGCGCACGACCGTCGTCACCGAGCGCGCCGCTCCCCGGGCTGCGCGACGACCCCGGCCGGCGGCCCGGCGGGCCGCGCGCGGATCGTCACCTACGAGCCCGAGCGCGTGGTGGTCGACGCGACGGCACGCGCGCACGGCGGAGCTCGTGCTCACCGACGTGCACTACCCCGGCTGGAAGGTGACGCTCGACGGCGAGCCTGCCGACCTGCATCGCGTCGACTACCTGCTGCGCGGCACGACGCTGCCGGCCGGTCGCCACCGCGTGGAGTTCCGCTACGAGCCGCTGTCCTGGCGCGTCGGGTGGATCATCTCGCCTGGTCGGCGCTGATCGTGCTGCTCGCCGGCGTGGCGGCTCGCCGTGCTTCGCCGGAGGACGCGGTCGTAGTCCGGCTGCGCACGGATCACGGACTGGTCGTCGCGTTTGGCCTGCTCGCCGCGCTGCCGATCCTCGTCTCGACGATCGAGGTCGTCGCGGCCGGCTGGGTCCCGCTGGCCGACGACGCGCTCATCGCGACCAACGCCTTCGACGTCCTCAGCGGCCGCTCCGCCGCTGCTCGGCCCGTGGTCCTCGGGATACACGGCCGTCAGCCGGCGAGGACACCCACCACCCGGGGCCGCTGCTCTTCTGGCTGCTGGCCTTCCCGGCCCGCCTTCCGGCGGCCGGCGCCCTGCAGGTCACCGTCGCGCTCGTCAACGTCGTCTGCGTCGTCGCCATCGTCGGCCTCGCCCGCCGCCGCGGCGGCCTGCCGCTGATGATCGCGACGAGCGTGACCGTGCCGGTCATGCTCGTCCTCGCTGCCGGCGGAGTCCTACAGCGACATCTGGAACCCGTCGGCGCCGCTGCTGCCGTTCGCCCTGCTGCGTCTTCCTGGCCTGGTCGCTGGCGCAGCGGCGAGCACCGCCTCCTCCCGCGGCGGTGCTCGTCGCGAGCTTCGTGTCCCAGTGCCACCTCGGCTTCCTCGTGCCGGCGGTCGGCGCGCTCGCCGTCGGCGTGGGCGGTCTGCTGCTGACGCGCCGCTGGCGCGCCGGATCCGCCGCGCATGCGGCCGCTGGGCGATCGGCGGCCGCGCGTCGTCGGGCTCGCAGTCTGGAGCGCGCCGCTGGCCGACCAGGCGGTCAACCGACCGGGCAACGCCGTCCTCATCGCGCGCGCGGCGACGACCGACCAGGCCGACGGTGGGGTTCGACGCCGGCCTGGCGGGCGGTGGTGCACACGGTCGGCGTGCCGCCCTGGTGGCTGCGCGAGCCCGCAGGCCGGCCTCGAGCGGATCGTCGACCTCGTCACCGCGCCCGGCGCCGGGAGGCTGATCGTCGGCGGCGCTCGTGCTCGTCGCGCTCGCGGCGATGGCCGCGATCGGAGCTGGCGCCGCCGGCGGCCCGACCTGCTCGCCGCCGGCGTCCTCGGCGCTCGTGCTGTGCGCGTCGCTGCGTGGTCGTGACGCGCTCGACGCCCGAGAGCTCGTTCGCAACGCTCGGTCTACAGCCTGCGCTGGGCCTCGCCGGCCGGCATGTGGGTGTGGCTGGCCGCTCGGCTGGTCGCGGCGCCGCTGCGTGGCCGCGCGCCTGCGGGTGCTCCTCGCGCGGCGCGGTCGCGCCGGCGCCGGCCTGGCCGCGACGGCCGTGTGGGCGCGGTCGTCGCGGCCGACGGCGGCGAGCTGAAGCCCGAGCCCTACGACGAGCGTGCGCACGGTCGCCGAGCGCCTGGAGGCGGAGCTGCCCGCGAGCGACGAGGGTACGCGTCGACGTCTCGTCCTCGCCCGACGGCTCGTTCATGGCGCTCGACTTCGGGTCGGCCGTCGTGTACGCGCTGCGCCGCGACGGCCGCGCGGTACGCGCGCCGGTCTACGCGAACTACCTGGGCCGAGGTACGGCGCGGCGGCGCGCGCGGACGCGGTCCACGCCGCCGCGAGCGCGTCGTGCACCGTCGCGCGTCGACAGCGTCACCGCCGCGCCGGCCGGCGCGCACGCATCGCCCGCGTGACGCTGGTCGACCACCCCGATCCCGAGGGCCCGCCGCGCGGATGCGTCCCGCCGCCGCGGCGCAGCGCTCGCGGTCACGCTGGCGCCCGGTGAGCGCGTGTCTCGCCGGCCACGCGTCAGCGTGCGCGGCGCGTCGTCGCCGTCGGGGCCGACGACGCGCGACACCAGGTAGAGCGGGCGGCCCACGACCTGGTCGTGCACGTGGGCCAGGTAGCGCCCCAGCACGCCGATGCTCATGAGCTGCACGCCGCTGGAGAACAGCACCGCGACCAGGATCCACAGCGAGATCGACGCGCTGAGGGCGCCGATCGAGGTGAGGACCAGCAGCGTGGCGCCGGCCAGCCCGCTGACCGTGGCGGCGATCGCGCCCACGTACGTGGCGAGGCTCAGCGGGACGTCGGAGAAGGACGTCATCGCCTCGAAGGCCAGCCGGAACAGCGCTGGGTACGACGCGCCGCCGCCGCCCGTGCGCCCGGCCCGGCGGTACTCGATCGGGACCTGCTTGAAGCCCGCCCACGCGACGAGGCCGCGCAGGAAGCGCCGCCGCTCGGGCATGGCGCGGACGATGTCCACCACCCGGCGCGACATGAGCCGGAAGTCGCCGGCCTGGCCCTGGTAGGGCACGCGGGCCAGGCGGCGCATGATCGCGTAGAAGCCCGTCGCCAGCACGCGCTTGACGGCGCTCTCGTCGCGGCCGATGCGCCGCGCGAACACGACGTCGGCCTGCTGCTCGCTCGCCGCGACGAGCATGTCGGGGATCAGCTCGGGCGGGTCCTGCAGGTCGGCGTGCATCAGCACGACGTACTGGCCCGCTGGCGTAGTCGAGGCCGGCGGACATCGCGACCTCCATGCCGAAGTTGCGCGAGAGCTGCACCAGCACGACGGCGTCGTCGCTGTCGGCCCAGGCCTCGACGAGCTCGGCGGAGCGGTCGCGCGAGCCGTCGTCGACGCAGACGACCTCGTAGCCGCCCGGGAGGTCGGCCAGGGCGGTGCGCACGCGCTCGCGCAGCTCCGGCAGGACCTCCTCCTCGTTGTAGACGGGGACGACGACCGACACGAGCGGCCGCGCTTCGTCCCCGGTCAGCGGCGCATGCATACCGCCCCGACCGAGACGCCGGCCGGCAGCGACGCGCCCCGGCGGATGAGCCGCGCCTCGGCGCGCACGGGCATCTCGAGCCAGCGGTCGAGCGCGCTCGGCGACAGGTGGAGGTCGGACTTGCCGTTGCCGTTGCCGTTCGCGCCGGCGCCCGCGCGCAGGCGCTGGAACGTGCGCACGGCGGCCACGGGCGGCAGCAGCGAGCTGTAGAAGTAGGTCTCGACCACCGGCTCCCAGCCGTGGGCGCGCACGCGGGCGGCCAGCAGGCGGCGCGTGTAGCGGCGGAAGTGGTGCCACGACGTGTCGTGGTTGCTCCACAGCCAGTTGTAGGCCGGCACGGTGACGATCAGGCGGCCCTCGTCCGAGGTCACCCGGCGCAGCTCCTCGAGCGCCGGTCCCTCGTCCTCGAGGTGCTCGATCACGTCGGTGGCGAGGACCAGGTCGAAGCGCCCGTCCTCGTAGGGCAGCTCCTCGATCGCCGCCCGGCGCACGCCGTGCAGGCCGCGGCGATGGCAGAACTCGACCGCCTGCTGGCTCAGGTCGACGCCCTCGGCGGGTCCGAGGCGGGCGAACTCGACCATGTTGCGGCCCGTGCCGCAGCCGGCGTCGAGGATGCGCGGGGAGGGGCCCACGCCGGCCCGCTCGACGAGCGCCCACAGCACCCGGCGGCGCGACCGGAACCACCAGTGGCGCTCCTCCATGTCGTAGTGCTCCTGGTAGGTCCAGTCCTCCATGACGCGCGCCAGCATAGCGTCAGGGCGCCCGCCGATAGGGGGGTCCCGTGCCTCGCCGCCCCCGCCCGCCGACCGATATCCTCGGCCGCCTCGCGCCCGCGCGGCGGCTTGCGCGACCGCTCACCCTTGACCTCGTTCCGCCCCCACCCGCTCGAGCACGCGCTTCCCGGGACGGAGTCGGCGCCATCCGGTGCTGCGCCGGCGCCGCCCGCCGAGGACGACGCTCCAGGCCCCGTGGCCGGCGCCCGCCGCTGGTGGGCGCGGCGGCCCGCGCTCGCCGCCGCGCTCGTCTACGCGGTGCTCTCCGTCGTCTTCGTGGGCCAGGGTCTGCTGCCCGACCGCACGCTGTCGAGCTCGGACGGGCTGTGGAGCACCGCGCCGTGGGCGGCGACCAAGCCCGACGGGGTCCGGCCGCTCGGCGCCAACTACGAGCTGGCCGACGCCGTCGCCGTGTTCCAGCCCTTCTTCGAGCACACGCGGCGGGTGCTCCCCGACGTGCCGCTGTGGAACCCGCACGTCATGGGCGGCCGGCCGTTCCTGGCCAACGCGCAGTCGGCCGTCTTCTCGCCCTTCACCGTGCCCGTCTACGTGCTCGGCCTGTGGACGTCGCTGGCGGTGATGGCGGCCCTCAAGCTGTTCGTCGCCGCGTTCGGCACCTACCTGCTCGGGCGCACGCTGGGCATGCGCTTCGGCGGCGCGCTGCTGGCCGGCCTGGTCTTCGCCTTCGGGACCTTCTTCGTGGCGTGGCTGGCCTGGCCGCTCACGAACATCTTCCCGCTGATCCCGTGGCTCCTGCTGCTCACCGAGCTGCTCGTCCGCCGGCCCGGTCCGCTGCCCGCCGCCGGCGCTGGCGGCGCTCGTGGCGCTGCAGTTCTTCGGCGGCCATCCCGAGACGAGCTTCCACGTCATCGTGGTCGGTGATCGTGTTCTTCGCCTTCCGGACGCTGCTGCGTCCGGCGCGACGGCGTGGCGCGACGCGGCCGCCTGCTCTTCGCGGCGGCGCTGGCCGGCGGCACGGCGCTCGCGGCGGTCACGCTCGCTGCCGCTGCTCGAGCTGCTGTACCTGTCGGGCGACTGGGCGCGGCGCACGGAGGAGTCCGCCGAGCAGCTCGGACCCCGCCTACCTCGGGCGCCATCCTGCTCTCCGACTACTGGGGGCGCCCGACGCAGACGGCGCTCGTGCCGATCACGAGCAACCGCGGCTACTACGCCGGCGGGATCACGCTGCATGCTGGCGGCGGTCGCGCTCGTCCTGCGGCCGACCGTCACGCGCGTCGGCGATCGCCGTCTTCGGCGCGCTGTCGCTGGCCGTCGCGGTCGGGCGTCGAGCCGTTCTTCGCGATCGTCACCGCGCTGCCCGGCTTCAGCACCGCGCACAACGGCCGCCTCGTGATCTTCCTGCTGCTGGCGCTGGCGCTGCTGGCCGGCTGGGGCCTGGACGAGCTCGTCGCGCCGTGACCGCGCGCCGGCCGCGCCGGCGGCGGATCGCGCTCGGCGCAGCGGCGGCGATCTTCTGCGCGCCCGTCGTCTGGATGCTCGCCGCCGGCACGCTGGCCCCGAGCCGGCTGCCGGCGCGGCGCTCGAGGTCGCCTGGGGCTTCGCCGACGCGCCGGCGCTCGCTCCCGGGGAGACGCTCGAGCGGCCGGGCGACGCCATCGCGACGATCCGGCTGAGCGCGCTGCTGCAGTGGCTGCCGCTCGCCGGGCTCGGCCTGGTGCTGATCGCGCTGCGGCTGACCGCCGCCCGGCTGCCCCGCCGCGGCGTGCTGGTCGCCACGGCGCGTTCGTCGGCGCTGGCGGCCGCGGTGCTGGTCGCCGACCTCTTCCGGGCGAACATGGGCTTCAACCCGGCGATCCCGGTCGACCACGCGCGAGCAGCCGGCCACGGGCGCGATCCGCTACCTGCAGTCGCGGACGCCCGAACCGCTTCGTCGGGCTCGACCGGCTGCCCGACCAGCCGCTGCAGGCCGACCTGGCGATGCGCTACGGGCTCTACGACGCGCGCGGCTACGACTACCCGGTCGAGCGGCGCTACGACACGCTCTGGCGCGCGACGGTCGGCGCCGCCCTCCGACCTCATCCCACCGATCGTCGCGCGCCGTGCCCTCGCCCGAGGGCCTGCGCACGCTGAGCCTGCTCAGCGTGTCCGACCTGCTGCAGAACCCGGCGCGACCCGCGTGCCGCGCGCGCCGGGCCTGCGCCTCGCCTACTCGGGCCGCCGACGCGCGCGTCTACCGCAACGAGAACGCGCTGCCGCGTGTGTTCCTCGTCGAGCGCCAGCGCACCGTCGCCGACGACGACGCGGCGCTCGCGGCGGTGACCGGCGCCCGGCTTCGACGCGCGGCAGCGTGGCGGTCACCGAGCGCGCGGTCGCCGGGCCTGCCGCAGGCGGGGGACGCGGCGCGGGCGCGGTCCGGCGCCGGCGCCGGCAGCGGGGCGGCCCGCCTCGTGCGCTACGAGGACGAGCGCGTCGTCGCCCGCGTCAGCGGCGCCGCGCCGCAGCCTGCTCGTCCTGACCGACGTGCACTACCCGGGCTGGAAGGCGACGGTCGACGGCCGCGAGGCGCCCGTCGAGCGCGTCGACTACCTCCTGCGCGGCGTCGCCGTGCCGGCCGGCGAGCACACGCGTCGAGCTGCGCTACGAGCCGGCGAGCTGGCGCGTCGGCTGGATCGTCAGCGTCGCGGCGCTCGCCGCGTCGTGCTGGCGGGCGCCCGTGCGGCGCGCCGTGCGCGGCGCGGGCGCCGCTGACCGCGCACGGAGCGTCCTGGCCTGGCTGCGCGGCATCCCGGCGCTCGCGGCGGCGCTGCGTCTACGCCGTCCTGACGCTGCTCTTCCTCGGCGCCGGCGCTGCTGCCCGGCAAGACGCTGTCGAACTCGGACACGCCTGTGGTTCGACCCGCCGTTCGTCACGGTCAAGCCGGCCGAGCTCCAGCGCCCGTCCAACCCCGAGCTGGGCGACGCGCCCGAGCAGCTCCAGCTCTTCCTGCACCACACGGCGCGCGCCTTCCCCGACGTCCCGCTGTGGAACCCGCTACATCGTCGTCGGGCCGGCCCTTCCAGGCCAACTCGCAGTCGGCGGTGTTCGGGCCCTACAGCCTGCCCGCCTACGTGCTGCCGTTCTGGACCGCCCTGGGCTGGATCGGCGTGCTCAAGCTGTGGGTCGCCGCCTTCGGCACCTACCTGCTCGGCCGCGCGCTGGGCATGCGCTTCGCGCGGCGCGCTGCTGGCCGGGATCGTCTTCGCGCTCAACCTGAAGATGGTCACGTGGCTCTCGTACCCGCACATGAGCGTGTGGACCTTCCTGCCCGTGGCTGCTGCTGCTGACCGACCGGCTCGTGCGGCGGCCGAGCCTGCTCGCCGGCGCGGGGCTGGCTGCCGTGGTCGGCCTGCAGTTCCTCGTCCGGCCACGCCGAGTCGAGCTTCCACGTCCTGCTGGCCGACGGCCGCCTTCGTCGCGCTGCGCGCTGTGGCAGGCGCGACGCGCGACGGGCGCCCCGGTCGCTGCGCCCGCTGCTGGCCTTCGGCGGGGCGGTCGGCGCCGGTGCCGCGCTCGCCGCGGTCAGCCTGATCCCCTTCGCCGAGCTGCTGTGGCTGTCGGCCGACCTGCGCAACCGCGGCGGCGACTCGATCGACGTCGCGCTGGACGGCAAGGAGGCGATCGGCCTCTTCCTGCCCGACTACTGGGGTCGCCCGACGCAGACGCCGATCCGGCTCTTCCTGCTCGAGCGCGCGCTGTACGTCGGGGCGCTGCCGCTGATGCTCGTCGTTCGCCGCGCTCGTGCTGCGCCCGCGGCAGGACGAGCGGGTCGCGTCGCGGCCTTCGGCGTTCCTGTGGTTCGCGGTCGTCCTCAGCGTGCCGCCGTTCCTGCAGGTCGTCAGCCGGCTGCCGGTCTTCAGCTCGGGCCACAACACGCGGCTGATCGTCGCTGTCGATGTTCTGCGTCGCGCTGCTCGCCGGCTGGGGCCTGGACGACGTGACCGACGCCTGGCGCGCGTCGCGCGCGGCGCCGGCGGGTCGTGCTGGGGATCGCCGCGGCGCTGCTGGTCGATCCCGCTCGCCGTGGTCGCCGCCGCACGGCGCACGGGGCTCGGCGCCCTGCGGCGAGGGCTTCGAGGTCGCCTGGCTGTTCGCCGACCCGCCCGGGCAGCTTCCGCAACGTCATCGGCGAGGACGTCATCCGCATGTCCTCGCTGATCATCTGGCTGACGCTCGCCGGCGCCGCGCTCGTCCTGCTGGCGCTGCGGTTCGGGCGGCCGGCTGCGGGCCGGTGCCGTTCGTCGTGCTCGCCGCTGCTGCTCGTCTGCGTCGACCTCTTCCGCGCGGGCATGGGCTTCAACCCGGCGATCGACCAGGACGTCGCGCGAGGTGCCCAAGACCGGGGCGATCCGCTTCCTCGAGCGCCAGGGGCCGGCGCGCTTCGTCGCCACCGAGGAGATCGCCCAGAACGTCCTGCCCTTCGAGTTCGGCGCTCTACGAGGCGCGCGGCTACGACTTCCCGATCATCGAGCGCTACGACCGGCTGTGGCGCCGCGAGATCGCGCCGCGGCGGCCCGAGCTCGCTCGGCGCCGCTGCTCAACGTGTCGCTGCAGCTGCGCGAGGTGACGCCGCGGGCGCTGCGCACGCTGCGCCTGCTCGGCGTCACCCACGTGCTGCGCGCCGAAGCTCGTGCGGCCCGACGCCCCGCCCTTCGAGCCGCTCGTCCCGTCCCCGCCGCTCGACGTGCCCGGCCTCAGGCTCGTCTACGACGGCCCGGACGCACGCGTGTACCGCGTCGCGGGAGCGCTGCCGCGCGCGTTCGTGGCCGGCGGCCAGCGCGTGATCCCCGACGCTGAGGCGCAGCTCGACGCCGTCACGAGCCCGTCCTTCGACGGGCGCCGCGTGGCGGTCACCGAGGAGCGCGTGGAGGGCGTCGGGCGAGCAGCCGGCGGCAGGCGGCAGCGCCCGCATCACGACCTACGAGGACGAGCGCGTCGTCGTCCGTGCGCGCACGCGACGCGCCGCGGCCTCCTGGTCCTCGGCGACACGTGGTTCCCGGGGTGGAAGGCCGACGGTCGACGGGCGCGAGGTGCCGATCGAGCGGGTCGAACTACGTCTTCCGCGGCGTGAAGGTGGGCGCCGGCGAGCACACCGTCGAGTTCCGCTACGAGCCGCTGAGCTGGCGCATCGGCTGGATCACGTCGCTGCTGTCGCTGCTGGGCCTGGCGGTCGCCGTCGCGTCGGCCGGCGGCGGGTACGCCGCACCGGGCCGGCCACCGCGGGCGAGGTCGCCCGCCGCGCCCGCCGACGCGCCGGCGCGCGAGCCCGACGTCGTCGAGCGTCGGTGAGCGCAGCGCTGCTCCGTCGGGCGGGCGGGCCGGCTTCCGCCGCCGCGCTGCTGTACGCCGTGCTGGCGATGCTCTTCGTGAGCCCCGCGCTGCGTGCCCGGCAAGACCCTGTCGAACTCGGACACGCTGTGGTTCGAGCCGCCGTGGGTGAGCGCCAAGCCCGCGGAGCTGAAGCTCCCCAGCAATCCCGACCTCGGCGACGCCGCGCGCTACCTGCAGCCGTTCCTGCGCCGCGTGGTGGCCGAGGCGCCCGACCCCGCCGCTGTGGAACCCGTCGATCGTCGGCGGGCGCCCGCTGCAGGCCAACTCGCAGTCGGCCGTCTTCGGCCCGTACACGTGGCCCGCCTACGTGCTGCCGTTCTGGACGGCGCTGGGCTGGATCGCCGTGCTGAAGCTGTGGGTCGCCGGCTTCGGCACCTACCTGCTGGGCCGCGCGCTGGGCATGAGCTTCGCCGGGGCGCTGCTGGCCGGGGTCGTCTTCGCCTTCAGCCTGCGCATGACCACCTGGCTCATCTACCCCACGATGGGCGTGTGGAGCTTCCTCCCGTGGCTGCTGCTGCTCACCGACCGCGTCGTGCGGCGCCCGAGCCTGCTCGCCGGCGCCGGCCTCGCCGCGATCGTCGCCGCCCAGTTCCTCACGGGCCACGTCGAGTCGAGCTTCCACGTGCTGCTGGCGGCCGTGGCCTTCGCCGCCCTGCGCCTGTGGCAGGCGCGCCGCGCGGGCGCGCCGCTGGGCCGCGGCGCGCTGGCCTTCGCGGGCGCGCTCGCCGGCGGGACGGCCCTGGCGGCGGTCAGCCTCGTGCCGCTGCTCGAGCTCGTCTGGCTGTCGGCCGACGTGCGCGAGCGCGCGGGCGAGTCCATCGACCGCCACCTGCCCGCCAAGGACGCGCTGGCCATCTTCCTGCCCGACTACTGGGGCAGGCCCACCCAGACCCCCGTGCGGCGCATCCTGCTGGAGAGCACCTTCTACGTGGGTGCGCTGCCGCTGATGCTCGGTGCCGCCGCGCTGCTCGTGCGCCCGACGCTCACGCGCGTCGCCGTGGCGCTGTTCGGCGGCCTGTGGCTCGCCGTCGTCCTCGGGGTCCCGCCGTTCGTGCAGGTCGTCACCCGCCTGCCCGTCTTCAGCTCGGGCCACAACACCCGCCTGGCGGTGCTGACCGTCTTCGCCCTGGCGCTGCTGGCGGGCTGGGGGCTCGACGAGCTGACCTCGCGCGAGCGCACCGCCGGCGCCCGCGGCCGGCGCGTGCTCGCGGCGGCCGGCGTGCTGCTGGTCGTGCCCGTGATCGCCGTCGCCGCCGCGGGCGAGACCGGCCTGGGCGCGCTGCGCGGGGCGCTCGAGATCGCCTGGCTGTTCGCCGACCCGCCGGGCTCCTACCGCGACGTCCAGGGAGCGGCGGAGATCGCGCTCTCCTCGCTGATCGTGTGGCTGACCTTCGCCGCAGCGGGCCTCGCGCTGCTCCTCCTGCGCCTCGGCGGCCGCGTGGGCGCGAGCGCGTTCGCGGCGCTGGCCGTGGCGCTGGCGTGCGCCGACCTGTTCCGCGCCGGGGTGGGGCTCAACCCCGCGATCGACCGCGACGTCGCCGAGCTGCCCCGGACCGGCGCCATCCGCTTCCTCGAGCGCCAGCGGCCCGCGCGCTTCGCCAGCACCGACGAGATCCCCCAGAACGTCATCCCGATGGACTTCCGCATCGACGAGGCGCGCGGCTACGACCTGCCGATCATCCGGCGCTACGACCGGCTGTGGCGCAGCGAGATCGCCCCCGGCACGTCGGTCGCCCAGGGCTTCCTCGACATCCCGCTGCGCCTCGGCGAGGTCACGCCGCGCGCGCTGCGCACGCTGCGTCTGCTCGGCGTGCGCCACATCCTCCGCGCGACGTCGGTGTGGCCCGACGCCCCGCCGTTCGACCGCCTCGTCCCCTACCCGCCGCTCGAGGTCCCGGGGCTCACGCCGGCCTACGAGGGGGCCGACGCGCGGGTGTACCGGGTCGCCGGCGCGATGCCCCGCGCCTGGGTCGTCGGCGCCCAGCGCGTGGTGGGCAGCGACGACGCCGCGCTGGCGGCGGTGACCGGCGCCGGCTTCGACGCTCGGCGCGAGGCGATCACCGAGGAGCGCGTCCCGGGCGTCCCAGCCCGACCCGCCTCCGGCGCCCCCGCCGGCACCGCGACGCTCGTCTCGCGCTCCGACGAGCGCGTGGTCGTCCGCGCCCGCGCGCAGCGCCGGGGCATCCTGGTCCTGGGCGACACGCACTTCCCCGGGTGGAAGGCGACCGTCGACGGCCGCGAGGTCGACGTGCGGCCGGTCGACTACGTCTTCAAGGGCGTGCCGATCGGCCCCGGCACGCACACCGTCGAGTTCCGCTACGAGCCGCTGAGCTGGCGGATCGGCTGGATCGTCTCGCTGGTCGCCCTCGCCGGGCTGGCGGCGACCGTAGCGGCGGGGCTGGCGCGCACGCGGCGGGCGGCCGGTTCGCGCCCGCGCCCGGCCGGCTGAGCTGCGGCGATGAGGAAGGGGCCACGCGTACGTTCGGGTCGCGCGACGGGGCGTCGCGTACCGCGACCCGATCGGCGACGGGTCTCACGTTGAGCCGGTTGCTCGCCCCGTCGCTACCCCTCCCTCACCTGCCGCCGTGCGCGGACCCGGAGCGGTGCCGCCAGGACGGCGCGGTCGCCGCGAGCGCAGCGCCTACGACCCCGCCGGAGCAGGCCGCGAGCCCAGCGGGTTCAGCCGCCTGATCGCGGCCAGTGCCTGCCCGGCGCGAGCGGGGTCCGAGTCGCGCGTGGCCTGGTAGACGATCCGCCAGGCCTCGAGGTTCGCCGGCTCGCGGCGCGCCCGTGCCCCGGCGATGGCGGCCGCCTCCTGGCGACGGCCGCGCAGCAGCAGCAGGCCCGCGCGGTTGAGGTCGACCTTGGGGTCGGGGTCCAGCAACCGTGCGCTCTCCATGCGGTCGAGCTGGCGCCCGAGCTCGGCCGGCGGCAGCTCCGGGGCGTAGAAGATCCGGTCGGCGGCGGACGCGCCGACGCGCTCGTCGCGCAGCAGGACGCCGAGCCAGCCGATGGCCAGCACGGCCACCAGGGCGACGGCGGCGCGCGTCACCATGGGCTCGTGGCGGCGGGCTGGGCCTCGTCGGCCAGGCCGCGCAGGTCGGTGGCGGGGCGGCGCAGCAGCAGCCAGCGCCCGCGCCGCTCGTCCAGCCGGAAGCGCGCGAGCACGGCGAGCGTGCGCAGGCCGTACTCGACGCTGCGCGAGAACGACACGCTCGAGGCCTCCAGGAAGTACCGCGTCGGGATCGCGAGCTCCACGACCCGCGCGTCGGCGGCGACGATCTGGGCGAAGATCTCCTGGTCGAAGACGAAGCCGTCGTCGTTGCGCAGGAAGGCGATCGTGCGCAGGAAGTCGACCGAGAAGGCGCGGTACCCGGTGTGGTACTCGGAGAACGAGCGGCGGAAGGCGCGGTTCTCGACCCAGGTCAGCGCGCGGTTGCCCACCCACTTCCAGCGCGGCATCCCACCGGCGATCGTCTCGTCCTGCAGCAGGCGCGAGCCGATCACGACGTCGGCGCGCCCTTCCTCGATCGGCTTGACCATCTCGGCCACGAGCGACGGGTCGTACTGGTTGTCGCCGTGGACCATGACGACGACGTCGGCGCCGTCGAGCGCGGCGCGCACGTAGCACGTCTTCTGGTTGGCCCCGTAGCCGCGGTTGACGGGGTGCACGAGCACCTCGAGCCCGGCAGCCAGGGCCGCGGCGCGCGTGCCGTCCGGGCTGGCGTCGTCGACCAGCAGCGCGCGGTCGAGCGCGCCGGTGGGCAGCGCCGTCGGCCACGCGCGCGATCGTGCGCTCGGCCTTGTAGGCGGGCAGCACAGCGTGCACGACAGCCGGCGCGCCGCGGTCGGTCGCCACGGGTCGCCCGGGGCGGGCGACCGGCGTCTTGGTGGCGACGATGACCCGCTCGTCGCCGAGCGAGAGCGACAGCGTCGCCGTGGCCGGCAGCCGCCGGGCGACGGCGTCGAGCGCCCGGCCCAGCCGGCCGCCGCGCTCGCCCAGCCCACGCAGCCAGTAGCCGGCCGAGAACGAGCGCACGAAGGGCACGTCGTGGGCCAGGACCAGGCCGCCGGCGGTCATCAGCTCGCGCAGCGTGACGCGCGGCAGCAGGCACAGGTGCGCCGGCAGGTAGCCCCACCAGCGCCGGCCCGCCAGGCGCGCGGTGAGCGACGCCGGATCGGGCGTGACCACGAGCAGCGCGCCGCCGGGGGCCAGCAGCCGCGCGCAGCGCGCCAGCGCGCCGACCGGGTCCTCGAGGTGCTCGAGCACGTCGGTGAGGACGATCGCGTCGTAGCGCTCGTCGTCGAGGGCGGCGTCCTCGAGCGGGTGCTCGCGCACGCTGAGGTCCAGGCGCTCGCGCGCGTGGCGCGCGGCGTCGCGCGAGAGCTCCAGGCCCTCGACGTCGTAGCCGCGGCGGCGGGCCTCGTCGAGCAGCAGCCCGTGGCCGCAGCCCACGTCCAGCAGGCGGCCGGACGCGACCTGGCCGGACGAGCAGGTCCAGCAGCCGCCGGGCCGTCTCGCGCCGGCCGGCCTCCTCGGCGAGGTAGTCGTCGTCGCGCATGTCGCGGTAGAGCTCGTGCAGCGCGGCGCCGCGCGGCAGCGACGGCTGCTGCACGGTCCCGCACTCGCGGCAGCGGAAGAGGTCGCCGTGGGCGCCCGGGCGCGTGGCAGGACGGGGCGAACGCGGCGCCGTCGTGTGCGCCCGCCGTGCCGGTGCGGGCGAGCTCGAGGTCACCGCGGCAGATGCGACAGCGGGCCAGGGGCCCGTCCTGCTCTACAAACGAGCGCGTCATGCGGCGGAGAAGACTACGCGGAGCGGGCGGGAGGGCGGGCGGGCGGGCCTGTACTCACCGCCCGCGCGCCGGGTCGCACCTATCCTTCCGCCATGGCCGTCGAGTCCCACGCCGCGCCTGCCCGCGGGGCGGCGCAGGGGGCTCTCCCCGGCCCTGACGACCGCGCCCGCTTCGCGCGCGGGGCGCTGCTGGGCTCGATCTGCGGGCTGGTCGTGTTCGTCGCGATGCTGATCGGGCCGGACGGCTCGCTCGTGCGCGACGGCGGCCTGCTCGGCGGCTTCTACGACGCCCAGGGCCACGCGCTCCTCGACGGGCGCCTGGCCGTCGACCCGGACCGCGCGGCGATCGAGGGCTTCGAGGTCGGCGGGCGCACGTACCTGTACTTCGGCCCGGTGCCGGCGTTGCTGCGCCTGCCCGTGCTGCTGGTCACCGACGACCTCGACGAGCGCCTCACGCAGCTCTCGATGCTGCTTGCCGCGATCGTCCTGCTGGCCGCCGGGGCGTGGCTGCAGTGGGCCGTGCGACGCCTGCTGCTCCCCGGCGCGCCGGTCGGCCGGACCGACGTCGCGGGTGCCTTCGTGCTGCAGCTGGCGCTCGGCGCGGGGGCGATCCCGCTGTACCTGGCGAGCTGGCCCGTCGTCTACCACGAGGCCGAGCTGTGGGGCGCCGCCTTCGCCGTGGCGGCGCTGGCGGCGATCGTCGGCGTCGTCCGGCGGCCCACAACCGGCGCGATCGCGCTGGCCGGCGGCCTCGCGGCGCTCGCGGTCAACACGCGCGTGTCGGTCGGGCTGGGGCCGATCCTCGCGCTGGGCTTCCTGGCCGCCTGGCACGCCGTGGCGCTGGCCACCGGCCGCGCCGGTCCGGCGCGGCGGGCGGCGCACCGTCGTCGCGCTGCTGGCGGCTGCGGCGGTGCCGCTGGCCCTCTCCGCGGCGATCAACATCGCCAAGTTCGACCGCCCGTTCGGGATCCCGCTCGAGCGGCAGGTCGCCTCGCGCGTCAGCGCGCAGCGCCAGGCGGCGCTGGCGGCCAACCCGGACGGGCTCTTCGGCGCGAAGTTCGTGCCCACGACGCTCGTGCAGGCCGTGCGCCCGGACGCGCTCGGCACGGTGCGCGGCTACCCGTTCGTCGGCCTGCCGCACAGCCCCGCCCACGTGTTCGGCGACGTGCGCTTCGACACGATCGAGCGCAGCCTCAGCGCGCCGACCTCGATGCCGCTGTTCTGCCTGCTGACGGTCGTGGCGGTGGTCGCGCTCGTGCGTCGCAGGCGCCACGGCGCGCTGCTGGGCGTGCTGATCGCCAGCGCGGGCGGCTTCGCGGTCACGCTGACGATCGCCTACGTCACGACCCGCTACCTCGCCGACCTGCTGCCCAGCCTGCTGCTCGGGGCCGCCATCGGGCTGCCCCTCCTGCTGGGCGCCGCCCGGCCCGGGCGCCGCCGGGGCGTGCTCGCGCTCGCGGGCGCGCTCGCCTTCGCGGGGCTGATCGTCAACGGCGCCGTCGGCATCGTGAGCCAGCGGCTCGTGCACGCCGACTCCGCCGCTGGCCGAGCGCGCCGCCTTCGTGCGCACCCAGGACGACGTCGACCGGGCGCTGGGCCGCAGCCCGCGCGGCGTGGAGACCGGCGCGGCGCTGCCGCCGCCCGGCGGCGACGGCGCCGTGGGCGACCTGTTCGTGCTCGACGCGTGCGCCGCGCTGTACGCCCGCGGGCTCGAGGGCGAGTGGCTGCCGGTCGAGCGCACCCCGCGCTCGGGGCACCACGTCCTCGACGTGCGCCTGCCCGCCGCCGCCGGCCCGCCGCAGCCCGTGCTCACGCTCGGCGACGGTGGGCGGGCGGTGACCCTGACCGTCCGCGGCACGGCCGGGGGCCCGGCCTTCGCGGTGCTCGTCGGCGGGCGCACGGTGACCCGCGGCGCGCCGCTTGCCGGCCTCGGCGGCCGGGTGGCGCGGGTGGTCGCCGCCTTCGACCCCTACCTGCAGCGGTCCTACCTCGGGGTGCGCGCCGGCGGGCGCAACGCCGTCACCGCGCAGGCGCCGTACGTCCGGCGCGCAAGGCGCGTCCTCGGGCGCGGCGTGCGCGCCGTCGAGGCGACCGCGCCGGTCTGCCGGCGGATCCTCGAGCGCCTGCGCTAGTACGGCCAGTGGCCCGTGTCGTGGCCGAAGAGGCGGGCCAGCCGCGGCTGCTTGGCCACGATCGCGACCTTGATGAAGCCGTTGCGGACGAAGTACGGGATCCCGCCCGCCTGGTGCAGGGCGTTGCGCACGCGGTCGACGCCCGTGAGGCGCTCGCGCCGGTACTCGGCCAGCGAGCCCGAACGCCCGACGTAGCGGTACTCCGAGGACCCGAAGAGCAGGCGCAGCTGGGCGAGCATGACCCCGATCGCGTTGTACGAGTCATGCACCAGCAGGCTGCCGCCGGGCCGCACGCGCGCGCCGTAGCGCTCGATGTCGGCGCGCGCCGGGCCGTAGCGGTGCGCACCGTCGACGTAGAGCATGTCGATGGGCGGCTGCACCTCGCCGAGCGCGTCGTCGGACATCCGCCGCACGTGGCGCACCGCGCCGTCCACCCCGGCGCGCTGCAGGTTGGCGTGGAAGGTGCGGAAGTCCTCCTCGCCGCGCGCGGCGTCGGGGGTGATCTCCTGCGGGCCGCGGTCGCCGCCGCCGTGGGGGTCGATGGCGACGACCTCGACGCCGTCGGCCGCGGCGCGGGCGAGGACGATCGTCGAGCGGCCGCGGAAGGAGCCGATCTCGACGATCCGTCCCGGCGCGCCGACACGCGAGGCGGCGTCCCACAGGCGGCGGGCCTGCGCGTCGGTCATCCAGCCCTCGACGTCGCTGACGGAGGACAGGGTCTCGCCGAAGTCCGGCGCTGTGGTCTGCGTGCTCATGCGGTGGCGATCTCCGGTGGCCGGCGCAGGCTGATGGCGAGGAGGCTCAGCGCCGCCACCGACTGCAGCGCGAGCACGACGGTGGCGAAGCCCGACAGGTCGTCGACCTGGGCGAGGACGAGCGGCTCGGCGGCCGCGACGGCGCCCAGCACGGGCAGGAAGGCCGTGCGCCCCAGCGCGAGCATGTACTGCACGGCCAGGCAGGCGACGGCGAGCAGCGCCATGGCGAGGGCGAGCACCCGCAGCTGGCCGGCGGCGCCCGCCAGCTCGCTGCCGAAGGCGACGCGCAGCAGCGGCTCCGGGACGAGCATGAAGACGGCGAGCAGCGGTGCGCACAGGGTGGCCACGACGGCGAGCGCCCGCTGCAGCGCCGCGCGCGGGTCGTGGCCCGCGGCGGCGAGCCGCGTGGCCTCCGGCAGCAGGTACAGCCCGACGCCGATGGCCACCCACACGAGCGTCTTGGCGGCCAGCGCCGCCGCGGCGTAGGAGCCGGCGTCGGGGCCGTCGACGGCGTGGCGCGCCAGGATCACGTCGAGGTTGGACAGCAGCGCGAGCAGCGTGAGCGCGACGACCGGCAGCCGCGCCGCGTCCAGCAGCTCACGCAGGCGCCGTGGGCTGCCCGCCCGCCGGGATGCGCTCGGCAGTCCCGCCTCGCGCGCGTCCAGCCGCGCCAGCGCGACCGTCAGCCCGGCGGCCACCAGCACCAGCGACAGCGGCGCGGCCACGAACGCGCCGGTCACGCCCGCGCCCGCGAGGACGAGGACGCCGGCCAGGGCGAGGCGCCCGGTGCCCTCGGCCAGGATGCTCCACCCGACCTCGCGGTGGGCGCCCAGCCCCTGCAGCGCGCCGCGCTGGACGGAGACCAGGAGCCACAGCCCGAGGGTCGGCGCCAGGGCGGCGGCCGCCCACGCCTCGTCGACGCCCAGCACGCCGGCCAGCGGCTCGCGCAGGACGGCGCCGAGCGCGGCCAGGCCGACGCAGGCGGCGGCCAGCGTGCGCGTCCACCCGCGCACGACGCGCGACCCGATCCCGGACACGGTCGCCTCGCGCGCGGTGGCGACCTGCAGCGCCGAGCCCGGGATGGCGAGGATGATGAACGCGCTGAGCAGCGCGGCCAGCGACCCGTAGTCGGTCGCGCCGAGCAGCCGCGCGAAGGTGACGGCGAAGACGACGCCGATCGCGTGGTTGGCCAGCGTCACCGCGGCCAGCGCGGCCGAGCGCGCGCCGTCGCTGCCCGCCAGCACGGCGCCCAGCGCGGTCGGGCCGTGCGCCGCCTCGTCCTCGATGACCTCGAGGTAGGCGCGCGCGGAGCGGTCCCACGTGAAGGTCAGCGCGCGGCGCTCGGCGGCGGCGCCCATCTGCTCGCGCAGCTCCGGCCGCTCGACGACCTGGCTGACCCGGCGCTTGAGCTCGTCGGTGTCGTGGGCGAGCACGCCCGTCTCCCCGTCGACGACCGACTCGGGCAGCCCGCCGATGGCCATCGCGCCGCTCGGCGTGCCGCACAGGGCGGCCTCCATGACGGTGAGCGACCAGCCCTCGGACGACGACGCGGTCAGCGACACCCAGGCGCGCCCGTAGAGCTCGACCTTGCGCTCCTCCGAGACGTGGCCGTGCATCAGCACGCGCTCGACCAGGCCGCGCCGCGCGATCTCGGCCTCCAGCGCCTCGCGGTGGTCGCCGTCGCCGACGATGTCGAGCTTCGCGCCGGGCACCGCCTCGAGCACGTCGAGCACCAGCTCGATGCGCTTGTAGGCCTTCAGGCGCCCGACGTAGATGAGCTGCGGCTCCTCGGCGCGCGTCCCACGGCGGTAGCGCCCGCGGTCCACCCCGAGGTAGGAGACCGTGATCTGGTCGCGCGGGATGCCGACCCGGACGAGGTCGTCGCGGGCCGACCGCGAGATCGTGAGGAAGCGCGTGTGCCGGTACAGGTAGCGCATCGGCAGCGTCTCCAGGACCCAGGCCAGGAGGTGCCCCTTGCGGCCGAACTCGCCGATGTAGAGCTCGCGGTGGACGTGGTGCACGAGCGCCACGCGCGGCTTGCGCAGCCACAGCGGGGTCAGGAACGTGATGCCGTTGATGACCTCGAGCACGACGTCGGCGTCGCGGCCGACGCCGCGCAGCACCGACCAGATCGCGCGCGGGAACACGGTGGCCCGGCCGCCCATGCGGTGGATGGCGATCTGGGGCGACACCTGCTCGAAGGCGGCGGCCCCCGGGTACATGCCGGCGACGACGGTCACGCGGTGCCCCCAGGCGACCCAGCGGCTGACCTGGTTCCAGATGTTCGCCCCGTTGCCGCCGGTCTGCGGGTGCGTCCAGTCGCGGTCGGCCAGGACGAGGATGTGCAGGGGTCGTTGCGGGCGCTGGGCGTCCATGCGGACGGCGAAACCTAGCGGACGTGCGCCGCCCGCCGTCGGGCAGGAATCGCCCTCTCCGACCCCGGTAGGCTCGGGCGTCATGGACCTCGCGCCGGTCCCGCGCAGCGCATGGCTGCCGCCGTCGCAAGCCCGCGTCCGAGCGCTGCGCGAGCGGCTGCGAGCGACCTACGGGACCCCGGTCATGGCCCCGCACGGCGAGCCGCTGGCGGAGCTCGTGCTCACGGTCCTGTCGCAGTCCACCAACGACCGCAACCGCGACGTCGCGTACCTGCGCCTGCGCGAGCGCTTCCCGAGCTGGGAAGGCGTCCGTGACGCCCCCGTGCAGGAGATCGAGGAGGCCATCCAGCCCGGCGGGCTGCACGTGCAGAAGTCACGTCGCCTCCAGGCGATGCTCGCCGCGCTGTCCGACGATCTCGACCTGTCCTGGCTGGCCACGGCCCCGGTGGCCGCGGGCCGCGCGCTGCTGTGCTCGCTCCCCGGCGTGGGCCGCAAGACGGCCGCGTGCGTCCTGCTCTTCTCCTTCGGCCGGCGCGACGTGCCCGTGGACACGCACGTCTCGCGGGTGGCCACGCGGCTGCGGCTGCTGCGGCCCGGAGCCTCGTCCGGCGAGCAGCACGACGCCATGCTCGCGGCGACCCCGCGCGGGGCGGAGCTCGAGCTGCACGTCAACCTCCTGCGCCACGGGCGGCGAACGTGCCACGCCCTGCGGCCTGCCTGCCCCGAGTGCTCGTTGCGGCGGATGTGCCCCTCGCGGCAGATCTGAGCGAAAGACGCTAAGATTTCTCACGTGCCTTCCGCGAAGGCATCCCCGCACGGACACAAGGAGACACAAGACTTCATGGGCAAGACCATCGGCATCGACCTCGGCACGACCAACTCGTGCATGGCCGTCCTGGAGGGCGGCGAGCCGACCGTCATCGAGAACGCCGAGGGCGGTCGCACCACTCCATCCGTCGTGGCCTTCACGAAGGGCGGCGAGCGCCTCGTCGGCACGGTCGCCAAGCGCCAGGCCGTGACGAACCCGCAGAACACGATCTTCTCGATCAAGCGCTTCATGGGCCGCAAGGAGGCCGAGGTGCGCGAGGAGGAGTCGATCGTGCCCTACAAGGTCATCGCCGGGCAGAACGGCGATGCGCGCGTGACGGCGGCCGGCAAGGAGTACTCGCCGCCGGAGATCAGCGCGATGATCCTGCAGAAGCTGAAGGCCGACGCCGAGGCGTACCTGGGCGACACGGTCGACGCCGCGGTCATCACCGTCCCGGCGTACTTCAACGACGACCAGCGCCAGGCCACGAAGGACGCCGGCAGGGTCGCCGGCCTCGACGTCAAGCGCATCATCAACGAGCCGACCGCCGCCTCGCTGGCGTACGGGCTCGACAAGGAGTCCGACCAGACGATCCTCGTCTTCGACCTCGGCGGCGGCACGTTCGACGTGTCCGTGCTCGAGATCGGCGACGGCGTCTTCGAGGTCAAGTCGACCGCCGGTGACAACCACCTCGGCGGCGACAACTTCGACAAGGCGGTCGTCGACTGGCTGGCGGCCGAGTTCCGCCGCGACCAGGGCATCGACCTCACGCAGGACCCGATGGCGCTCCAGCGCCTCTACGAGGCGGCCGAGAAGGCCAAGATCGAGCTGTCCTCGGCGCAGGAGACGCAGATCAACCTGCCCTTCATCACCGCCGACCAGTCAGGGCCGAAGCACCTGGACGTGCGCCTCACGCGCGCCCGGCTCAACGAGCTCACCGCAGACCTCCTCGACCGCGTCGTGGCGCCGGTGCGCCAGGCGCTGGACGACGCCAAGGAGAAGGGCGCCTCGGCGATCGACCACGTCGTCCTCGTCGGCGGCATGACGCGCATGCCCTCCGTCCAGGAGAAGGTCAAGGAGCTGACGGGCAAGGAGCCCCACCGCGGCGTCAACCCGGACGAGGTCGTGGCCGTCGGCGCCGCCATCCAGGCCGGCGTGCTCGCCGGCGACGTCAAGGACGTCCTGCTGCTCGACGTGACCCCGCTGACGCTGGGCATCGAGACCAAGGGCGGCGTCATGACCAAGCTCATCGAGCGCAACACGACGATCCCGACCCGCAAGTCGGAGATCTTCTCGACGGCCGAGGACAACCAGCCGTCGGTCGAGATCCACGTCCTGCAGGGCGAGCGCGAGATGGCGACCTACAACAAGTCGCTGGGCAAGTTCCAGCTCACCGGCATCCCGCCGGCCCCGCGGGGCATCCCGCAGGTGGAGGTCGGCTTCGACATCGACGCCAACGGCATCCTCAACGTGAGCGCCAAGGACCTCGGCACGGGCAAGGAGCAGAAGATCGAGATCCGCGCCGGCGGCGGCCTGTCCGACGAGGACATCAAGCGGATGGTGTCGGACGCCGAGACGCACGCCGACGAGGACCGGCGCGCGCGCGAGCTGGCCGAGGCCAAGAACAACGCCGACAACGCCGCCCACCAGGCCGAGCGCCAGCTCAAGGACCTGGGCGAGCAGGTGGACGCCTCCTCCCGCGAGGAGATCGAGGCGGCCATCAAGGCGGCGCGCGAGGCGGCCGAGACCTCGACCGACGCGGCCGAGATCAACGCCAAGGCCGAGGCGCTGCAGGTCGCGTTCCACAAGGTCTCCGAGGCCATGTACGAGCGCGCGCAGCAGCAGCAGTCGGCACAGCAGGCCGACGGCGACGGCGCGGGGCCCAACGGCGCGAGCGCGGCCTCCGAGGAGGAGGACGTCGTCGACGCCGAGGTCGTGGACGAGGGGAAGTAGTCCGGTGACCGAGCGCCAGACAACGCAGGCGGCGGCCGAGGAGGTCGCCGCCGAGGCGTCGGAGCCCGTCGAGACCCCTGAGGCTGTCGACGCCGGCTCCCCGGAGCCGCTCGACGAGCCCGTCCCTGCGGGCGAGACGGCCTCCGAGGCGGCGGAGCCCGCCGAGGCGCCGCCCGCCGAGGCGTCGCCGGCCGAGCCCGGCGACTTCCGCGACCGCTACCTGCGCTCGGCCGCCGAGCTCGAGAACGTGCGCAAGCGCGCGCGGCGCGACGTGGCCGTGGCCGAGTCGCGCGGCATCGCGCGCCTCGCGCGCGAGCTGCTGCCCGCTCTGGACAACTTCGAGCGCGCGCTGGCCGCGGCCGAGAGCATGCCCGAGAACGCCGACCACCACCTCACCGACGGCATCAGGCTCGTGCAGGCCGAGCTGCTCGGCGCGCTCGCGCGCGTGGGGATCGAGCCGGACTCGCCCAAGGGCGAGACCTTCGACCCCCATCGCCACGAGGCGGTCGCCCAGCAGCCGGTGCCCGGCACCGAGTCGGGCGTCATCGTCGAGGTCTTCCAGTCCGGCTACCGCCACGGCGAGGCGCTGCTGCGCCCCGCCAAGGTCGTCGTGGCCGCCTAGGGGGCATCGTGGCCGGGAAGGACCTCTACCGCGTCCTGGGCGTCGACAAGAAGGCGCCGGCAGACGAGATCAAGAAGGCCTACCGCAAGCTCGCGCGCCAGTACCACCCCGACCGCAACCCGGGCAACGCGCAGGCCGAGGAGCGCTTCAAGGAGGTCTCGGCCGCCTACGACATCCTGGGGGACGCCGACAAGCGCAAGCAGTACGACCGCGGGACCCTGTTCGGTGGCGGGAGGCCGGGTGGCCCCGGAGGGCCCGGTGGCCCGGGCGGCTTCGACCCCTCCAGCTTCGGCGACATCCTGTCCGACCTGTTCGGCCGCGGCGGTCGCGGCGGCGATGCCGCGGGCGGCACTCCGCGCGGCCCCCGTCCCGACCGCGGCCGTGACCTCGAGGCCGAGGTCACGATCGGCTTCCAGCAGGCGATGAACGGCGCG
Organism: uncultured Actinomycetes bacterium; assembly: GCA_963840185.1. GTDB lineage: Bacteria > Actinomycetota > Thermoleophilia > Solirubrobacterales > Solirubrobacteraceae > JAOPZW01. Next base: position 519,637 of record CAWIXY010000008.1, read on the forward strand.
CAGATCCCGCTGTCGGTGCCCACGTCGGCGACCTGCACCACGTGCCACGGCACGGGCGCGCGGCCGGGCACCACGCCGAAGATCTGCCCCCGCTGCCAGGGCCGCGGGATCGAGTCCCAGGGCCAGGGCCTGTTCTCGATCTCCCAGCCGTGCTCGCGCTGCGGCGGCTCCGGCACGGTCATCGAGGACCCCTGCCCCACCTGCCAGGGCGAGGGCGCCGTGCGCACCATCAAGAACTACCGCGTGAACATCCCCGCCGGCGTGCGCGACGGCTCGCGCGTGCGGCTCGCGGGCAAGGGCGAGCCCGGCCGCAACGGCGGCCCGCCCGGCGACCTGTACGTCGTCACCCGCGTGCAGCCCTCGCCGGTCTTCGAGCGCAAGGGCGAGCACCTCGAGGTCGAGGTGCCGCTGACCATCCCCGAGGCGATCCGCGGCGCCGAGGTGGAGGTGCCGACGCTCAACGGCCGCAAGCGCCTGCGCGTGCCCGCGGGCACGAAGCACGGCACGGTCCAGCGCCTGCGCGGCGAGGGCCCGCCCAAGCTCGACCGCTCGGCCCGCCCGCCGCGCGGCGACATCCACTACCGCTTCGTCATCGACGTCCCCGCCAGCCTGTCGGCCGAGCAGTCCGAGGCGGTCGAGAAGCTGTCCGAGGTCATGAACGGCAACCCGCGCGCGCGCCTCTTCGCCGGAGGCGATCGCTGATGGCCTCGCGCAGGCGCTCGGCGACGCGCATCACGGTGAGCGCCGAGCGCGGCGTGTTCATGATCTCGGTCGCCGCCGAGCTGGCCGAGATGCACCCCCAGACGCTGCGCATGTACGAGACGCGGGGGCTCATCGAGCCCAAGCGCTCGCCCAAGGGCACGCGCCTGTACTCCCAGTCCGACGTGGAGAAGCTGCGCCGCATCCAGGAGATGACCAACGAGCTCGGCCTCAACCTCGCCGGCGTCGAGCGCGTCCTCGAGCTCGAGGAGCAGCTCGAGCGCGCCTCCCGCCGCCTCGAGGCGCTCGAGCGCCGCAGCGCGGAGATGCGCGAGGCGATGCAGGCCGAGATGGAGGCGGTCCGCGCCTCCTTCCGCGCGGAGCTCGTGCCCTACCGCGCCACGAAGACCGACCTCGTGCCGGTCCCGCCACCAGCAGCCCGCCGTGCGGGCGAGCCGTCGTCCCGCCGCATCCCGGTGGAGCGCGACGAGCGCTGAATCACCACGAGCGCGCCCGCGAGCGTGCCGCGCTGCCCGGCGGCAGGTCGTGCTCGCCCAGCTCCTCGTGCACTTCCGCGCTCGCGCCGAGCGGCGCGCTGTCGTCCGGCAGGAACTGGGTCCCGGGCACGGCGTCGTCCGCGTCGGCGCTCGCCTCGCGCACCGAGCCGTGGTTGCGCTGCTTGCTGCGGCCGACCGCCACGACCACGGCCACGGCAGCGGCGATCACGATCGCGAACAGGACGACGGGGAGCACGAGCTCGGACTCGCCGGTCAGCAGCGAGGTCAGGACGAGCACGGCGAGCAGGGCCGCCAGGCCCAGGCCGAGCGTCTTCGGCGTGACGGAGGGCATCTCAGTCACGTACGCGCGCGACGGCGCCGGAGATCGCGCGGCTAGCGGTTCCCGCGCGTCGTGCCGCCTTCACCGCCGGCCTGGCGCTCGGCCTCCTGGCGGCCGGGGTGGTCCTTGGGCAGGTCGTGCGGGCTGATCTCGTCGTGGGCCTCCGGCGTGTCGCCCAGCGGCGTCTCGTCGTCGGGCGTCGCGGGCCCGAGCGGCTCGTCGGCCTCGTCGTCGTGCGGCGGTGCGTGATGATCATGCTCTGACATGGCGTGGACCTACCCGTACAGACTCAACTCCAATGAGCAGAAGATCTAAGTCCGCTACACTGAGATCCGTATGCAACCCGACCGCTTGACGATCAAGACCCAGGAGGCCGTCCAGGCCGCGGTGTCGCTCGCCCACCAGCGCAACAACCCGCAGGCCATGCCCGAGCACCTGCTGCTCGCCCTGCTCGAGCAGGAGGGCGGCGTGGCCGCTCCCGTGCTGGCCAAGGTCGGCGCCGACGCGGCCGCCGTGCGCTCCGCGCTGGACGCCGCCGTGGCGCAGCTGCCCGCGATGGGCTCGGGCGGGGAGACCGCCGGCCCGTCCAGCGACCTCGTGCAGGTCCTGCGCCGCGGCGAGGACGAGATGCGCGCGCTCAAGGACGAGTACGTCTCCACCGAGCACGTCCTGCTCGCGCTGTCCCGGCACGCGTCGAAGGCCGGCGAGGCGCTGCGCGCCGCCGGCGCCGCCCACGACGCGCTGGTCAAGGCCATCGCCGAGGTCCGCGGGCCCCACCGCGTCACCGACCCCGACGCCGAGGCCAAGTACCAGGCGCTCGAGAAGTTCGGCCGCGACCTCACGCAGGCCGCGGAGGACGGCAAGCTCGACCCGGTCATCGGCCGCGACGACGAGATCCGCCGCGTCGTGCAGGTCCTGTCGCGCCGTACGAAGAACAACCCGGTCCTCATCGGCGAGCCCGGCGTCGGCAAGACGGCGATCGTCGAGGGCCTCGCCCAGCGCATCGTCGACGGCGACGTCCCCGAGTCGCTGCGCGACCGGCGCGTCATGGCGCTCGACATCGGCGCGCTGCTGGCCGGCTCGAAGTACCGCGGCGAGTTCGAGGAGCGCCTGAAGGCGGTCCTCAAGGAGATCGCCGACGCGGGCGGCCAGGTCATCCTCTTCATGGACGAGCTGCACACGATCGTCGGCGCGGGCGCCGCCGAGGGCGCCGTCGACGCCGCGAACCTGCTCAAGCCGATGCTCGCCCGCGGCGAGCTGCGCGCCGTCGGCGCGACCACGCTGGACGAGTACCGCAAGCACATCGAGAAGGACGCCGCGCTCGAGCGCCGCTTCCAGCCCGTGCTCGTCGGCGAGCCCTCCGTCGAGGACGCGATCGCGATCCTGCGCGGGCTCAAGGAGCGCTACGAGGGTCACCACAAGGTGCGCATCCAGGACTCGGCCGTCGTCGCGGCCGCCACGCTGTCGGCCCGCTACATCGCCGACCGCTTCCTGCCCGACAAGGCCATCGACCTCATCGACGAGTCCGCCTCGCGGCTGCGCATCGAGGTCGACTCCGTCCCGACCGAGATCGACGAGGTCAAGCGCCGCGTCATGCAGCTGCAGATCGAGCACCAGGCGCTGCGCAAGGAGAAGGACGACGCGTCGCGGTCACGCCGCGAGGCGATCGAGGCCGAGCTGGCCGACCGCGAGGAGCAGCTCGCCGCGATGACCGCCGAGTGGCAGCGCGAGAAGGAGTCGATCGAGGGCGTCAGCGCGGTTCGGGCCGAGCTCGACGAGGCCCGCACCGACCTCGAGCGCGCCCAGCGCGAGTCCGACCTCGGCCGCGCCGCCGAGCTGCAGTACGGCCGCATCCCGGAGCTCGAGGCCAGGCTGGCGGAGCTCGAGGCCCGCGACCACGGCGAGATGCGCTTCTTCAAGGACGAGGTCGACGCCGAGGACGTCGCCGAGGTCGTCGGTCGCTGGACCGGCATCCCCGTGTCACGCCTGCTCGAGGGCGAGGTCGCCAAGCTCGTCCACATGGAGGAGCGCCTGCACGAGCGCGTCGTCGGCCAGGACGAGGCGGTCGGCGCCGTGTCCAACGCGATCCGGCGCTCGCGCGCCGGGCTGCAGGACCCCGACCGCCCGATCGGCACCTTCCTGTTCCTCGGCCCCACCGGCGTCGGCAAGACCGAGCTGGCCCGCGCGCTGGCCGAGTTCATGTTCGACACGCAGGACGCGATGGTCCGCATCGACATGTCGGAGTACATGGAGAAGCACGCGGTCTCGCGCCTCCTCGGCGCGCCGCCCGGCTACGTCGGCTACGACGAGGGCGGCCAGCTGACGGAGGCCGTGCGCCGCCGGCCGTACTCCGTCGTCCTGCTCGACGAGATCGAGAAGGCCCACCCCGACGTCTTCAACGTGCTCCTGCAGGTCATGGACGACGGCCGCCTGACCGACGGCCAGGGCCGCACCGTCGACTTCAAGAACGTCGTGCTGATCATGACCTCGAACATCGGGTCGGGTGGGACGGATTTCCAGGCCGAGGCGGAGCTGCACTTCAAGCCCGAGTTCATCAACCGCCTGGACGACATCGTCGAGTTCGACGCGCTGGACCGCGCGCAGATCGGCGCGATCGTCGACCTGCAGGTGCAGCGGCTCGTGACGCGGGTCAGGCAGCGCGGGATCGAGGTCGTGCTGACCGACGCCGCGCGCACGCTGCTGGGCGACCTGGGCTACGACCCGACCTACGGGGCGCGGCCGCTCAAGCGGGTCATCCAGAAGCATCTCGTCGACCGCCTCGCGCTGGCGATCCTCGAGGGCGAGTTCCGCGAGGGCGACACGGTCCGCGTCGACGCGCTCGAGGGCGAGCTCGTCCTCGCGGTCGGCGAGCCGGTCGGGGCGATCGGGTAGAACACCGCCCATGCCGACCTACATCATGCTCTCGACGCTGACGCCCGAGGGCGTGCAGACGGTCAAGAACAACCCGCAGCGCATCCGCGAGGTCAACAAGGAGCTCGAACAGCTCGGGGCGTCGGTCAAGGCGCAGTGGTCGACGCTGGGGCGCTACGACTTCGTCAACATCGTCGAGGCGCCCGACGAGACCACGATGGCGCGCGTGTCGCTGGAGCTGGGCTCGCGCGGGACCGCACGCTTCGAGACGCTCTCCGCGATTCCCATCGACGACTTCATCGCGGCGCTCTGAAGGTCCTCGTCGTCGGCGGCGGCGGGCGCGAGCACGCGATCGTCCGCGCCCTGCTGCGCTCGCCCCAGCGCCCCGAGGTCCTGTGCGCGCCCGGCAACCCGGGCATCGCGGCCGACGCGCGCGCCGTCGCCGTCGCCGCCGACGACGTCGAGGGGCTCGTCGCGCTCGCCGAGCGCGAGGACGCCGGCCTGACCGTCGTCGGCCCCGAGGCGCCGCTGGTCGCCGGGCTGGTCGACGCGCTGCACGAGCGCGGACGGGCCGCCTTCGGTCCGACGCGGGCGGCCGCCGTCCTCGAGGGCTCCAAGGCCTTCGCGAAGGAGGTCATGGAGGCCGCCGGCGTTCCCACCGCCGCGTGGCGGGCCGTCGACACCGTCCCCGAGGGGATGGCCGCGATCGAGCGCTACCCGGTCGTCCTGAAGTTCGACGGCCTCGCCGCGGGCAAGGGCGTCGTCATCGCCGCCGGCGAGGCCGAGGCGCGAGCCGCGCTGCACGAGTTCCTCGTGGCCCGCCGCTTCGGCCGGGGCCGCGTCGTCGTGGAGGAGCACCTCGAGGGCGAGGAGCTGTCGCTGCTGGCCCTGTGCGACGGCGAGACCGCGCTGCCGATGGCGCCCGCCCAGGACTACAAGCGCATCTTCGACGGCGACGAGGGGCCGAACACCGGCGGCATGGGCTCCTACTCGCCCGTGCCGGGCGTCGACGCGAGCACGGCCGACGCCATCGCGGCCAGCGTGCACCAGCCCGTCGTCGACGAGCTGCGCCGCCGCGGCACCCCGTTCAGCGGCGTGCTCTACGCCGGGCTCATGCTCACAGCGGCCGGTCCCCGCGTGCTCGAGTTCAACGCGCGCTTCGGCGATCCCGAGACGCAGGCCGTGCTGCCCCGCCTGCGCTCGGACCTGCTCGACCTGCTGCTGCGCTGCGCCGCGCCGGGCGGCCTCGACGCGGTCGCGCTTCGATGGGACGAGCGCACGGCCGTGACCGTCGTCCTGGCCAGCGCCGGGTATCCGGCGTCGGCCTCGACCGGCGACCCGATCGGCGGCCTGGACGGCGTGCCCGGCGAGGTCGAGGTCACGCACGCGGGCACGGCGCGCGACGCACATGGCGCCCTGGTCACCGCCGGTGGCCGGGTCCTCAACGTCACCGCGCTGGGCGCGACGCCCGCCGACGCCCGCGACGGCGCCTATGCTGCCGCGGACCTGATCACCTTCGAGGGCCGGCAGCTGCGACGCGACATCGCCCTGCGGGCCGTGGAGCGCGGCACATGACGGAAGGGACGGAGGGCGGCGGGCTCGAGCGCGGCGTGGCGACGCCGGCCGCCGAGCCGGAGGCCGGCCCCGACACGATGGAGGAGGCGGAGGCGGTGTTCGCCGGCCTCGAGACCGACAGCCCGCGCGTCGGGATCATCATGGGCTCGAAGTCCGACATGGAGGTCATGGAGCAGGCGGGCAAGGTGCTGGAGGAGCGCGGGATCCGCTACGAGATGCGCGTCATGTCCGCCCACCGCCAGCCCGACGTCGTCGCGGACTACTGCCGCAACGCGCAGATGCGGGGGCTGCAGGTCATCATCGCCGGCGCGGGCCTGTCCGCCGCGCTGCCGGGCGTCGCCGCCGCGCACACCGACCTGCCGGTCATCGGCGTCCCGCTGTCGAGCAGGCTGAGCGCCATGGGCGGCCTCGACGCGATCCTCTCGGTCACCCAGATGCCGCCCGGCGTGCCCGTCGCCGCGGTCGGCCTCGACAACGCCAAGAACGCCGGGCACCTCGCGGCGCGCATCCTGAGCACGGCGTGAACGAGCGCCTGGACCTCTCGCGCCATCGCGAGCTCGGCGACCTGATCGGCGGCACGGTCCGCCTCTTCCTCAACCACCTCGCGGTCTTCCTCAGCGTCACGCTGCTGATCGTCACGCCCGTCGTGCTCATCGTGGACGGGATCTGGGGCAGGGCGCTGGCCGACGGCGTCGACGCCGACGCGCCGCTCGCGGTGGACATCACGAGCACGTTCCTGCAGGCGATCGTCATCCCGCCGCTCATCACCGCGCTGCACGTCGTCATCGTGATGGGGATCGCGCGCGGGGAGGAGCCCACGGTCGGCGGCGCCCTGCGTGCGGCCTCCGAGCGCTTCCTCCCTGCCCTCGGCACCGTCGTCCTGGCCGCGCTCGGCGTGGCGCTGGGGCTGCTCGCGCTCGTCGTGCCCGGCATCTGGCTGGGCGTGCGCTGGTACCTCGGGGCGCAGGCCGCGGTGGTCGACGGCCTGCCGCCCGTCGCCGCCCTCCGCCGCAGCGCCGAGCTGGTCAAGGGGCGCTGGTGGCGCACGTTCGGCTACCTGATCGTCGCCGGCATCGTGTTCACGCTGGTCGTCGGCCTGCCCGGCGCACTCATCGGCGTGCTGGCCTCGGAGGCCAGCGGCGCGCTGTACGTGGCGACCGTCATCGTCGTGCAGGCGATCAGCCTGTCGCTCACCGCGATCTTCGGCACGCTGCTCTTCTTCGACCTGCGCGCGCGCCGCGAGCTGCCCTGGGAGGGCACCGCGCTGCCGCGGCCCGAGGCGCCCGAGAACCCCTTCGGCACCGCGTGATCGCCCGCTACACCCGCCCGGCCATGGGCGCCCTGTGGACCGATGCGGCGCGCATGGAGGCGTGGCGGCGGGTCGAGGTGGCGGCGTGCGAGGAGATGGACGGGCCGACGGAGGAAGAGCTCGAGGCGATCCGCTCGGCGACGTTCACGGTCGAGGCCGTCCGCGAGCGCGAGCGCGTGACCGACCACGACGTCGCCGCGTTCGTGGACGTGCTCGCGGCGAGCGCCGGCCCGGCCGGGCGCTGGATCCACTTCGGCCTGACCTCCTCCGACGTGCTCGACACCGCGCTCGCGCTGCAGCTGCGCGGCGCCGGCGAGATCGTGCTCGAGGGGGCCGAGGCGCTGGTCGCCGCCCTGGCCGAGCGCGCCCGCGAGCACGTCGACACGGTCTGCATCGGGCGCACCCACGGGGTCCACGCCGAGCCGACCACGTTCGGGGTGAAGCTGGCGGGCTTCGCCGCCGAGGCCCACCGCAACCTCGACCGCCTGCGCGGCGCGTTCACCCAGGTCGCGACCGGCGCCATGAGCGGCGCGGTCGGCACGTACTCGGCCACCGACCCGGCCTTCGAGGCGCGCGTGCTCTCGCGCCTGGGCGTCGAGCCCGAGCCGGTCTCCACGCAGGTCGTGCCGCGCGACCGCCACGCCGAGCTGCTGCAGGCGATCGCGCTGGCCGGCGCAGGCCTCGAGCGCCTTGCCGTCGAGATCCGCCACCTCCAGCGCACCGAGGTGCGCGAGGCGGAGGAGCCCTTCCGGGCGGGCCAGAAGGGCTCCAGCGCGATGCCCCACAAGCGCAACCCGATCACCAGCGAGCGCATCACCGGGCTGGCCCGCGTGCTGCGCGGCAACGCGACGGCCGCCCTCGAGAACGTCGCGCTGTGGCACGAGCGCGACATCTCGCACTCGGGCGCCGAGCGGGTGATCCTGCCCGACTCGACGATCCTGCTGGACTACCTGCAGCACCTCGCGCTGCGTCTGGTGCGCGGGCTCGTCGTCCACCCCGACCGCATGCGGGCGAACCTCGAGCTCACGCACGGCGCGATCTACTCCCAGCGCGTGCTGCTGGCGCTCGTGGAGGCGGGCCGGTCGCGCGACGAGGCCTACCGCATCGTCCAGGAGGAGGCCCAGCGCGCATGGGACACGGGCACCCAGATGCGGGAGCTGCTCGCTGGCCGCGACCTCGGCATCGACCTCGACGCGATCTTCGACCCGCGCGCGCACACCCGTCACGCCGCCGAGATCGTCGCGCGGCTCGACGCGTTCACCTAGCGCGGCGCACTACCGGGCCATGCCGGTCATCGCCTCGGCGAGCGTCGCGATCCCGCGGCGGATCGCGGGCTCGCCGAGCGAGCCGTAGCCGAGCACGAGCGAGGGCGGGGCGTCCCGCGGGTGCGCCCAATGCCAGGCGGCGTCCTCGACCAGGACGCCGTGCTCGTAGGCCGCGCGCACCAGTGCCTGCTCGTCGACGTCGGCGGGCAGCGTGACGTGCAAGTGCAGGCCGGCAGCGGCGCCGGACCACCGCACGTCGGGCAGCAGCTCAGCGAGGGCGTCGATGGTCGCATCGCGACGGCGCCGGTAGATCGGGCGCACGCGGCGCAGGTAGCGCGCGAGGTCGCCGCTCGCGACGAAGCGCGCGAAGGCGAGCTGCTCCAGCAGGCCGGAGCCCATGTCGTCGAAGCGCTTCTCGCGCTCCAGTCCGTGGAGCATGTGTGAGGGGACGGCCACCCAGGCGAGGCGCAGGGCCGGGCTGACCGTCTTGCTCGCCGAGCCGACGTAGGCGACGCGCTCCGGCGCGAGGCCTTGCAGCGCCCCGATCGGCACGCGGTCGTAGCGGAACTCGGCGTCGTAGTCGTCCTCGACGATCAGGGCGTCGTGGCGGTGCGCCCAGTCGACGAGGTCGCGCCGTCGCCGGGCGTCGAGCGTCCCGCCGGTCGGGTAGGAGTGGGCGGGGGCGACGAGGACGGCGTCCACGTCGAGGCCGTCGAGCGCGGCGAGGTCGAGGCCGTGGTCGTCGACGGGGACGGGCACGGGTTCGAGCCCGGCCATCGCGATGGCCTTGCGGTGCAGGCCGAAGCACGGGTCCTCGACCGCCATCCGGCGCGCGCCGCGCCGGCGCAGCGCGCGGGCGATGAGCGTCAGGCCCTGGGTGGCGCCGGTACAGACGAGCATCGTGTCGGGTGTGGTCGCCACGCCGCGGACCCGTCCGAGGTAGGCGGCGAGCGCAGCGCGCAGGGGAAGGGCGCCCAGCGTGCTGGGGTAGGTCAGCTCCGGATCGGGCAGCTCCGCCAGCGCCGTGCGGTAGTGGTGAGCCCAGCGGGCGCGGGGGAAGAGCGCCGGGTCGGGCAGCCCGCCGAGCATCCGGATCGGCGGCCCGCCGAGCGGCGAGGCCTGGCGCGGGCGGGTGAAGAACGCGGCCACGGCGTCGGGGCGCGGGTCGGCCGGCGCCGGCCGAGGCTGCTGCTGACGGTCGGCGCGCACCCGCGTCCCGGCCCCCTGGCGGGCCTCGAGGTAGCCGTCGGCCGTGAGGTTGACGTAGGCCGCGACCACGACGCTGCGCGAGATGCCGAGCTCGGCGGCCAGCACGCGCGTCGCGGGCAGCGGCGTCCCGTCGACCAGCCGGCGATCCTGGATGGCACGACGGAGGCTGTGCTCCAGGCGCTCGCGAAGCCCGCGGCCGTTCTCGCGCCGGAGGTCCACGAGCAGGTCGCCGGGGAACCCGCCGTCGCCGAGATTGGTCTGCTGAGCCATCGCCGGATTGGACGTTGACACACACCACAGCACAGGGGAAGGTGCGCAGTCCGTGTCATCCGCACTGCACAGCCTCGATGTCATGGTCGGCACGTGGCAGGTGGACGGGCGCGATAGCGCCACCGGCGCAGCGATCCAGGGATACGTCACCTTCAGGTGGCTGGACGGCGGCCAGTTCCTCGTGCAGCGTGTGGATCTCGACCACGCCGGCCTGCGCATCACGGGGACCGAGTACGTCGGCTACGACCGCGAGAGCGACAGCCTGCAGTCGTACTTCTTCAGCGACGAGGGCCCCGGGCCGTTCGGCGGGTTCGCGCTCGACTGCGTGTGGGAGGTCGACGAGTCGACCGTCACCATCTGGGGCGGCTCCGCGGGCTCGCCGGCGATCTTCACCGGGCGGTTCAGCGACGACCGCGCGACGCTCACCGGCCGCTGGCGGTGGCCGGGCGGCGGCTACGAGGCGACCATGACGCGCGCCGAGGCTTGACGCGGCCCCTGCGGCGGGGGGAGAGTCGCCGCATGTACGACTACGTGATCGTCGGCGCCGGCTCCGCGGGCTGCGTGCTGGCCAACCGGCTCACCGAGGACCCCGACGTCGAGGTCCTCCTCGTGGAGGCCGGGCCTCCGGACACGGCGGACCTCATCCACATCCCGGCCGCTTTCAGCGCGCTGTTCCGAACCCAGCACGACTGGGACCACATGACCGGCTACGAGCCGCACGCCGACAACCGCCGCGTCTACCTGCCGCGCGGGCGCATGCTCGGCGGCTCCTCGTCGCTCAACGCGATGATCTACATCCGCGGCAACCCGGTCGACTACGACGAGTGGCGCGACGGCGGCTGTCAGGGCTGGGGCTGGAGCGACCTGCTGCCCTACTTCGTGCGGGCCGAGGACAACGAGCGCGGCGCGAGCGAGGTCCACGGTGCGGGCGGCCCGCTGCCCGTGTCCGACCGGCGCGCGAACTCGGCGATGTGCGACGCCTTCCTGCAGGCGGCCGACGCGCTCGGGCTACCGCGCAACGAGGACTTCAACGACGGCGAGCAGGACGGCTTCGGCGCCTACCAGCTCACCCAGCGCGACGGCAAGCGCGCGAGCGCCGCCGTCGCCTACCTGCACCCGGTCATGGACCGGCCGAACCTCACCGTCGAGACCCACGCGCACGTCCTCAAGGTGCTCTTCGAGGGCACGCGCGCCGTGGGCGTGGAGGCGGCGCGCGCGGGGGACGCACTCGAGTGGCGCGCCGAGCGCGAGGTCATCGTCTCGGGCGGCACCTACAACTCGCCGCAGCTGCTGATGCTCTCGGGCATCGGCCGCCCCGAGGAGCTCGAGCTGCTGCAGATCCCGCTGGTCGCCGAGAGCGCCCAGGTCGGGATGAACCTGTCGGACCACCCCACCGCGGGCGTGACCTTCTTCTGCCAGGACGAGGTGTCGCTGAAGGACGCGCTGAACGACGCCAACCTCGCCGAGTGGATGCAGGGCCAGGGCCCGCTGACCTCCAACCTCGCCGAGGTCGGCGGCTTCGCGCGCACGCGCGACGGCCTCCCGGCCCCCGACGTGCAGTTCCACATGCTGCCCGCGGTGTTCGAGCAGGAGGGGCTCGTCGCGCCGCCGGCACACGGCTTCACGCTGTCGGTGTGCGCGCTCAAGCCGCAGTCCCGCGGCATGGTCGCGGTCGCCTCGCCCGACCCCACGGCCAAGCCGTTCATCGTCCACAACTACCTGGCCGAGCCCGACGACCTGCGCTCGATGGTGGCCGGCATGCGCCACGTGCTGGAGCTGTGCCGCACGCAGCCGCTCGCGCGCTACGCCGAGACGCCCAACATGGTGCCCGCGGGCGACTCGGACGCCGACCTGGAGGCCCACGTGCGGGCGAAGATGCAGACGATCTACCACCCCGTGGGCACGTGCCGCATGGGCGCCGACGACGGCGCCGTCGTCGACACCCGGCTGCGCGTGCGCGGCACCGAGGGCCTGCGGGTCGTGGACGCGTCGGTCATGCCGAGCGTCCCGCGCGGCAACACCAACGCGCCGACGATCGCACTCGCCGAGCGCGCCGCGGACCTGATCGCGGGCCGAGCGCCGCTGGGCGCCGCGACGCGGGAGGCCGTCAGCCCCGCGTGAGCGGGCCGGAGCGCACCGCCTCGAACGCCGTGCCCGGGACGCGCTTGAGCTGCTCGAGCTGCTCGTCGTCCCAGCGCGGGTCGGGCGCGCCGGTGATGAACCAGCCCGACCCGTTGTCGGCGACGATCATCCCGTAGCGCTTGAGCGCCCGCAGGATCACGAGCGCCTGCCCGCGGAAGGGCCGCAGGTCGTAGGAGGCCTTCAGGCGCAGGCGCAGCCCCATCGGCGGCAGGTCGCGGTCGCGGTCGGAGGACGCGAAGTGCCGCGCGGGCGCGACGTAGGCGCGCTGGGAGCGCGGGACGGTGACGCGCAGCGCGTGGTGGATGGCGCCCGCGCGCGCCTCGCCCGCGCGCGCGAGCCCGGGGAGGATCGGCAGGCCGGCGGCGTCGGCCGACGTCCAGCCCGCGGGCCGCCGGCGGTTGGAGCGCAGGTCCCACGTCGCGCCGCTGGCGGCGGCCCAGCCCCGCTCGGTGCGCCGCGCGCCGAACAGCTCGTACAGGCGACACGTGCCGCGTTGCACGACGACGACGTGACGGTCCGAGCCGCCCTCGATGCGGGCGCCGCAGCGGCACCGGGTAGGGGCCGGGGTCGCTCTCGTCGCCGTAGTCGGTGAAGCGGATCGGCACGCGCCGCTGCCCGCGCCCCACGACGGTGATCGGGATGCCGTAGCGCCGCGAGGCGAAGTCGGGGTGCAGATCGCCCGCGCCGATCGACCGGACGTACGCCGCCGAGCGCGGATCGACGGGCGCGCGCGAGACGTCGCGGTTCCAGGCGTTGGACGCAGGGAACACCGGGCAGCCGCCCACGCGAGGGCCACCGCCGTCACCCGCCGTCGCCGCCGTCGCGCCCCCCGCCAGGAGCACCGCGGCGAGCGCCGCTGCGAGCCGTGCGAGCATGCTGCGGCCATCGTCGCACGAGCAGCTCGCGGACCCGAATCCCGTCGACACCCGTTGCTAGGGTCAACGCCGTGACCGCCGCCGTCGCCGACCTGCCGCTCGTCGCCAGCGGCAAGGTCCGCGAGCTCTACGACCTGGGCGACCGCCTGCTCATGGTCGCCAGCGACCGCATCTCGACCTACGACGCCGTCCACCCGACGCCGATCCCCGGCAAGGGCACCGTCCTCACCGCGCTGTCGGTGTTCTGGTTCGGGCGCACGGGCCACATCGTCCCCAACCACTACGTCTCCGCCACCGAGGACGTGCCCGAGGACGTCCGCGGCCGCGCGATCACCGTGCGCAAGCTGCGGATGCTCCCCGTCGAGTGCGTCGTGCGCGGGTACATCACCGGCTCGGGCTGGAAGGACTACCAGGCCACCGGCCGCGTCTCCGGGGTCGAGCTGCCGCCGGGCCTGCGCGAGTCCGACCGCCTGCCCACGCCGATCTTCACCCCGTCGACCAAGGCCGAGGAGGGCCACGACGAGGCGATCGACTTCGCGGCGGCGACCGACCTCGTCGGGGATCGCGAGCTGATGGAGCGCGTGCGCGACGTGTCGGTCGCGCTGTACGCCTTCGCCGCCGACCACGCGCGCGGGCGCGGCGTCATCCTGGCCGACACGAAGTTCGAGCTGGGCCTCGACGCCGGCGGCCGGCTCGTCGTCGGCGACGAGGTGCTCACGCCCGACTCCTCGCGCTTCTGGCCGCTGGATCGATGGCAACCGGGTGCCGCGGCCCCCAGCTTCGACAAGCAGTACGTGCGCGACTGGGCCGCCGGCAGCGGCTGGGACAAGGCGCCGCCGGCCCCGGCGCTCCCCGACGACGTCGTCCAGGGCACCCGCGCCCGCTACCTCGAGGCCTACGAGACGATCACCGGTGAGCCGCTGGCCGCGTGGCTGCAGCGCACGGGGGCGCCGGCCGGCTAGTGCGCGCCCGGGTCCTGATCCGGCCCAAGGCGGGGATCCTGGACCCCCAGGGCATCGCCGTCGAGCGGGCCCTGCCCGCGCTCGGCTTCGAGGGCGTGAGCAACGTCCACGTCGGGCGGCTGGTCGAGCTCGACGTGGAGGACCCCGGTCAGCTCGACGCGATGTGCCGCAGCCTGCTGGCCAACCCGCTCATCGAGGACTACGAGGTGCTGACGTGAGGACCGGCGTGGTCAGGTTCCCGGGCACCTGCGACGACGTCGACGCGCTGCAGGCCGCGGAGCGCGTGGGCGACGCCGTGCTCCTGTGGCACCAGGACACCGACCTGCAGGGCGTCGACGCGATCGTGATCCCCGGCGGCTTCTCCTACGGCGACTACCTGCGCGTCGGCGCGATCGCACGCTTCGCGCCGATCATGGGCGAGGTCCTGCGCTTCGCACGCGAGGGCGGCCCGGTGCTGGGGATCTGCAACGGCTTCCAGATCCTGTGCGAGGCGGGTGTGCTGCCGGGCGCGCTGCTCCCCAACACCTCGCTGCGCTTCGTGTGCCGCCAGGTCGACGTCGAGGTCGTCAGCGCCGACACGCCGTTCACCCGCGCGTGCGCGCCCGGCGACCGGCTGTCGATCCCGGCCAAGCACACGACCGGCCGCTGGTGGGCGCCGGCCGACGAGGTCGAGGCGCTCGAGGCCGACGACCGCGTCGTCCTGCGCTACGCGGCCGGGCACAACCCCAACGGCTCGCACGCGCGACGTGGCCGGCGTCTGCAGCGCGGAGCGCAACGTCGTCGGCCTCATGCCCCACCCCGAGCACGCCGTCGACGAGCTCCTGGGCTCCGCCGACGGGCTGGCGCTCTTCGAGTCGCTGACGCTGGCGGGCGCCGGTGCCGGCGTCTAGCACCGAAGCGCTGCCCACGGCGCAGGACGCGATCGCCCTCGGGCTCACGCGCGCCGAGTACGAGCTCGTCTGCGAGAAGCTCGAGCGGCCGCCCAACGGCGTCGAGCTGGCCATGTTCTCGCTGCTGTGGAGCGAGCACTGCGCCTACAAGCACTCCAAGCGCCTGCTGCGCACGCTGCCCACCGAGGGCGCGGCGGTGGTCATGGGGCCGGGCGAGAACGCCGGGCGCGGTCGACGTCGGCGGCGGGCTGGTCTGCGCGTTCAAGGTCGAGTCGCACAACCACCCCAGCGCCGTCGAGCCGTTCCAGGGCGCGGCCACCGGCGTCGGCGGCATCCTGCGCGACATCTTCGCCATCGGCGCCCGGCCGATCGCGGTGCTCGACTCGCTGCGCTTCGGCGAGCCGGCCTCGGAGCGCTCGCGCTACCTGCTCGACCACGCGGTCGCGGGCATCGGTCATTACGGCAACTCGATCGGCGTGCCGACCGTCGGCGGCGAGGTCTACTTCGAGGCGCCCTACGAGGCCAACTGCCTGGTCAACGCGATGGCGCTCGGCCTGGCGCCGCGCGACGCGCTCGTGCGCAGCGCGGCCGCGGGGGTCGGCAACGTCGCTCGTGCTGTTCGGCGCGTCGACCGGGCGCGACGGGATCGGCGGCGCGTCGGTGCTCGCGTCGGCGGAGCTGGGGGAGGGCGACGCGGACAAGCGGCCGACCGTCCAGGTCGGCGATCCGTTCGCGGAGAAGAAGCTGCTGGAGTGCTCGCTCGAGCTGCTGGACCGCGGGCTGCTCGTCGCGCTGCAGGACCTCGGCGCGGCCGGCCTGACCTCGTCGGCGTCGGAGATGGCGTCCAAGGGCGGCGTGGGCATCGACCTCGACGTCGCGCGCGTGCCGCTGCGCGAGGCCGACATGGAGCCCTTCGAGATCATGGTCTCCGAGTCGCAGGAGCGCATGCTGTGCGTCTGCACGCCCGAGCAGGTCGACGCCGTGCTCGCGGTGTGCGCGACGTGGGAGGTCCACGGCACGGCGATCGGCGAGGTCACCGACACGGGGCGCATGCGCGTGCTGCGCGGCGACGAGGTCGTGGGCGACATGCCCGTCGCCGCGCTCGTCGACGACTGCCCGCTCTACGACCTCGCCCCCGAGCGCCCGGCGGCGGCGCTCTACCCGCCGCCGGCCGCCGTGCTCGACCGCGGCGCCGGCCCGCGCGAGGCGCTGCTGGCCCTGCTCGCCTCGCCGAACCTCGCCTCGCGCCGGCCGCTGTTCGAGCAGTACGACTGGCTCGTGCAGTCGCGCACCGTGCGCCGCCCGGAGGAGGCCGACGCGGCGGTGCTCGCGCTGCCCGACGGGTGCGCGCTCGGCGTCAGCATCGACGGCAACGGCCGCCGCGTGGCCGCCGACCCCTACTGGGGCACGATCGCGGCCGTGCTCGAGTGCGCGGCGAACCTGGCGTGCGTCGGCGCCGAGCCGCTGGGCACGACGAACAACCTCAACTTCGGCAACCCCGAGAAGCCGCACATCGCCTGGCAGCTGACCGAGGCCGTGCGCGGCCTGGGCGACGCGTGCCGCGCGCTCGACGCGCCGATCGTCGGCGGCAACGTGTCGCTGTACAACGAGGGCGCCGCCGGCCCGATCTACCCGACGCCCGTCGTCGGGATGGTCGGCCGCCTGCCCGACGCGCGCCGCGCCGGCCGCCTCGGGTTCGGGCAGGACGGCGACGCGATCGGCGTCGTCGGGCCTTTCGCGCCGTCGCTGGGCGCGAGCGAGCTGGCGAAGCTGCGCGGAGAGCCGCTGCCCGAGGGGCTGGACCCGATCGACCTTCCGGCGGTCCGCGCCGCCCAGGAGGCGGTGCGCGAGGCCGTCCGCGCGGGCGCGCTCTCCAGCGCGCACGACGTCGCCGAGGGCGGCCTGCTCGTCGCGGTGGCCGAGTGCTGCCTGGCCGGCGGACGCGGCGCCACGCTCGACCTCGGGCCTGCGGCCGGCGACGACCCCCTGGTGAGCCTCTTCGGCGAGGGCCCGGGCGGCTTCGTCGTGTCGGGCCCGCGGGCCGCGCTCGACGACCTCGGTGCGCTGGTCGTCGGCACCGTCGGCGGCGACGCGCTCTCGGTGACGGCCGGCGGCGCGGCGCTCTCGGTCGACCTCGGCGAGCTGCGCACCGCGCACGGCGCCCTCGCGACGCTGTTTCCCTGAGCCGGTCCTAGCGGGGGGCGGCGAGCGCCTCGACCAGGCGCTCCAGGCGGACGATGCCCACGAGGCCGCCCTGCTCGTCGCAGCACGTCACGGGCAGGAAGCGCTCGGCCAGCGGGCGCGCGATGGCGCGCGTGGCGACGTCGGCCGCGCGGTCGCAGGCCAGGACGCGCATCGCCGCGCCGCGGAGCCCTCGCCGTCCGTTGGGCTCGCGGACGAGGACCTCCTCGGGGCGCCCGTGCTCGTCGACGGTCACCGTGCAGCGGTCGTCGCGGGCGTCGCCTCCGAGCGCCACCGTCGGGGCGGGCTCCACCAGCGGCCCGAGGCTCCCCTCGCGGTCACCGCGCGTGGCGGCGCGCAGCAGGCGCCGGGCGGCCGGCGCGACGCCGCCGAACATCGGCGCGGGCTTGGCCAGCAGGTAGCCCTGGGCGAGCGGGACACCGAGCTCCATCAGGCGCTCGAGCTCACCGGGTCGCTCCACGCCCTCGGCCACCACGCCGGCGTGCAGCCGGCCGGCGAAGCCGGCGATCGCGGACACCGCGGTCGCGCGCCGGGGGTCGAGGTCGACGTCGGTCACGAGGCTGCGGTCGAGCTTCACGAACTGCGGCTCGAGGGCCAGGATGTGGCTGAGGCTCGAGTGGCCGGCCCCGGCGTCGTCGATCGCCACGCGGGCGCCGGAGGCGCGCAGCCCGTCCAGGCGGCGGCGCAGGCAGTCGTAGTCCTCGACCGGCGTCTGCTCGGTCACCTCGAAGACGATCCCGGTGAGGTCGCCCGCGTCGAGCAGGACGCCCGCGACCTCGTCGGAGGCGAGCGCCTCGGGACTGACGTTCAACGACAGGAAGCAGCCGGGCGGCAGGTCGCGCCGGGCGTCGAGCACGGCGCGCAGGGCGTGCGCCTCGAGCTGCGACGCGCAGCCGTAGAGCGCCGCCGCGCCGAACCACTCCGACGGCGAGGCCTGCGCGTCGGAGGCGAAGCGCGTCAGCGCCTCGTAGCCGCAGATGGCGCCGCGCTGCAGGTCGACGATCGGCTGGAACGCCGGCCGGACGCGCGCCGGGTCGGCGCAGACCCCGGCCAGCAGGACGGGCCAGTCGAGCGCGGGGGCGTCGAGGGGGCCGGACATCGCCCTAGCATCGGCCCGCAACCTCCGGGACTTGAGGCCTCCGGGCCCGCCGGACCCGCTGCTACCCTCGCTGGGTCCCACCGGTCCGGGGCCCTCCATGACGGCAGACCAGCCCCTCACCGATCACCGCGACGGTCCGCGGGACGAGTGCGGCGTCTTCGGCATCTACGGGCCGGAGCACGACGTGTCGCGCCTGGCCTACTTCGCGCTGTACGCCCTGCAGCACCGCGGGCAGGAGTCTGCCGGCATCGCCGCCGCCGACGTGGGCGGCTACATCATCACCCAGCGCGCGCTGGGCCTCGTGAGCCAGGTGTTCAAGGAGCACGACCTCCGCGCGCTGGGCGGCGACCTGGCCATCGGGCACGTCCGCTACTCGACCACCGGCTCCAACGAGTGGGAGAACTCCCAGCCCGTGCACCGGTCGGCCGGTGCCGGCGGCGGCAACCGGCGCGAGATCGCGCTGGCCCACAACGGCAACCTCATCAACGCCGTCGAGCTGCACGCCGAGCTGCGCGCGCTCGGCGTCACGTTCTCCTCGACCTCGGACTCGGAGATCATCGCCGCGCTGCTGGCCACGCATCCGGCCGACGACGTCGAGGACGCGATCGCCGCGGTGCTCCCGCGGTTGCAGGGCGCCTTCTCGACCGTGGTCATGACGAAGGACCGCGTGTACGCCTTCCGCGATCCCGCCGGCGTGCGCCCGCTGGTGCTCGGCAAGCTCGGCGAGCGCTACTGCGTCGCCAGCGAGACCAGCGCGTTCGACATCATCGGCGCGCAGACGCTGCGCGACGTGCGCCCCGGCGAGCTGGTGTCGCTGGGTGCCGACGGCATCCGCACGCGCCAGATCGTCGACGGCGCGCGCAAGGCCTTCTGCGTCTTCGAGTACATCTACTTCGCCCGGCCCGACTCGCGCATGCAGGGCACCGTGCTGCAGGCCGCGCGCGGGCGCATGGGCGAGATCCTCGCCCGCGAGGCGCCGGCCCCGACGGGCGACCTGGTGATCCCGGTGCCCGACTCCGGCGTGCCGGGCGCTCGCGGCTTCGCCCGCGCCAGCGGCCTGCCCCAGGACGACGGCATCATCAAGAACCGCTACGTCGCGCGCACCTTCATCCAGCCGGGGCAGGAGCTGCGCAAGCACGGCCTGCGCCTGAAGTTCAACCCGCTGCCCGAGATCGTCGGCGGCCGCAACCTGGTCGTCGTCGACGACTCGATCGTGCGCGGCAACACGACCCGCCAGATCGTGCACATGCTGCGCGACGCGGGCGCGCGCGAGGTGCACATGCGGATCACGGCGCCGCCGATCAAGCACCCCTGCCACTACGGCATCGACATGTCGACGCGCGAGGAGATGATCGCGCACGACCGCACGCAGGAGGAGATCGCCGCCGAGCTCGGCGCGGACTCGCTGGCCTACCTCTCGCTCGACGGCGTCTACGAGGCCGTCCGCGGCGAGCGCGGCGTCGCACTGCGACGCCTGCTTCTCCGGGGAGTACCCGCTCGCCGGGACGAAGGAGACGAGCGACAAGTTCGCTTTCGAGCGGGCGCTGCCGCTCGTCCGCGCCTAGGCATCGATCGCCGCGGTCGGGTACGGTCGCGGGATGCCGACGAGCCTGCGCGCCTTCATCGCCGCCCTCTGCCTCGTGCTGGTCGTCACCGCGACGGCGCTCGCCGTCAAGAAGGAGGGCAGCGCCGGCGTCGACCGTCTGACGGGAACCGGCGGGGCGGATCAGCTCTACGGGCTCGGCGGCAACGACACGCTCACGGGCCTCGGTGGCGCCGATCGCCTCAGCGGGGGCGACGGCAACGACCGCATCACGGGCGGGACGGGCGTCGACGCGATCGACGGCGGCGACGGCGACGACTCGATCGACGGTGGGCCGGGCGACGACCGCATCGTCGAGGAGCGCTTCGGCGAGGACAGGATCCAGGGCGGCGTCGGCGACGACCTCATCCGCGCCGGCCGCGGCACCGACCGCATCTCCGGCGGCGCCGGCGACGACACGATCTACGGCGGGTCGGCCCCCGACACGATCGACTGCGGCCCCGGTCGCGACACCGTGTACTTCAACCTGCGCTCCGAGCGAGCGCGCAGCAGCGGCTGCGAGGTCGTCCGCGAGGAGGAGGACGTCGCGTCGCGCACCTGCGCGCAGGGCGGCACCGAGGCCGGTGAGACGCTCCTGGGCACCCCGGGCGCCGACACGTGCCTCGGCCGCGGCGGCAACGACGACTTCGAGGGCGCCGCCGGCGACGACCTGCTCGACGGTGGCGCCGGCGACGATCGCATCTTCGGGCGCTTCGGCGATGACCGCATACGCGGCGGTTCCGGCGACGATGAGCTCGAAGGGGGCCGCGGCGCGGACCGCATGAGCGGCGGTTCCGGCGACGACCAGCTCAGCGGCGGCTACGACCGCGACATCCTCAGCGGCGGGCCGGGCAACGACCGCCTGAGCCCCGGCTTCGGCAACCGCGGCGAGTCGGTCGACTGCGGGGCGGGCCGCGACACCGCGATCCTCGGCCCCGGCGACCGCGCGCGCGGCTGCGAGGTCGTGCGCCGCTGAGCGGCCCCTTGAGCGCGTGATGGACGACGCCGCGCTCGCCCAGCACCAGGCGCGCGGCCAGCGGGCGGCCTACCGGATGCTCGCGATGGCCTCCCCGCGCGGCCGCGCGGTCGAGCCGGCACCGGGCGTGCAGGCGAGCGTCGTGCCCGAGCGACCCGGACGCTCGATCCTGAACGCGGTCGTCTACGACGATCCCGCGGTGCTGCTCGCCGGCTACGACGAGCTCGCGGCCGTCTACGCCGCGGCCGGCGTGTACGCGTGGACGGTGTGGGCGCCGCCCGGCGACGACGCGACCGGCCGGGCGCTCGCCGGGCGCGGCCACACGCTCGACGGCACGCCGATGCGCATGGCGGCGGCGATCGACGACCTCGACCTCGAGCCGCGGATGGAGCTCGATCTCGCGCCCGGCGACGGATGGCCGGCGCTGGCCCGCTGCAACGACGCCGCCTACGGGCTTCCGCCCGGCGAGGGGTTCGCGGGCGCGCTTGACGGCGTGACTCACCCGGGCGCCCGTGCCTACGTCGCGCTGGAAGCGGGCGAGCCCGTCGCGGCGGCCGGGATGCTCGTCGAGGACGGCGGCTGCGAGGTGGTCTTCGTGGCGACCGTGCCCCGGGCCCAGGGTCGCGGGCTCGGCGCCGAGCTCATGCGCCACGGGCTGCGCGAGGCGCGTGCCGCCGGTGCGGTGACGACCGGCCTCGAGTCCTCCAGCCGCGGCGAGGGGGTCTACGCGCGCCTGGGATACCGGCGGCTCGGGCGCTTCGGGCTGTGGGAGCTGCGGCAGGCGTGACATCTCTGCAACGGCGCCTGCGTCCCCGCCGTGGCCGCCGCTAGGGTCGGCGCGTGATCGACGATGCGCGCCGCGCGCTGCGCGAGCACTTCGGCTTCGAGCGGTTCCGCCCCGGCCAGGCCGAGGCGGTCGCGGCGGTCACGGGCCCCGCGGCACCGCGCGACGTGCTCGTCGTGATGCCCACCGGCGCGGGCAAGTCGCTGTGCTACCAGCTCCCGGCGCTCATGCGGGAGGACCTCACCGTCGTCGTGTCCCCGCTCGTCTCGCTCATGCAGGACCAGGTCGAGGCGCTCGAGCGCGTCGCGCCCGGCAGCGCGGCGCTCGTCAACGCCCAGCAGGACGCGGGCATCAACCGCGCGGCGGTCGCGCGCGCGGCCCGCGGCGAGCTGAAGCTGCTGTACGTCGCGCCCGAGCGCTTCTCGTCGCCCGCCTTCGTCGAGCAGATCCGCGAGGCGCGCGTGGGCCTGTTCGTCGTCGACGAGGCGCACTGCGTGTCGCAGTGGGGGCACGACTTCCGCCCCGACTACTTCCGCCTGGGCGACGCGGCCCGCTGGCTCGGCGCGGGCGCGATCGTGGCATCGACGGCCACGGCCACGACCCAGGTCGCGGGGGACATCGTCGCCCGCCTCGGGCTGCGCGACCCGGTGCGCGTGTCCACCGGCTTCGACCGCCCGAACCTGAGCTTCGCCGTCGTGCGCTGCGGCGGGGCGGCCGACAAGCGACGGCGCCTGGTCGCCGCGCTGGCTGACCCGGCGGCCCGCCCGGCCATCGTCTACGCCGGCACCCGCGGCGAGACCGAGCGCCTGGCTGCCGAGCTGAGCCGCGAGCTGGGGCTGGAGGCGCTCGCCTACCACGCCGGCCTGCGCCGCGACCAGCGCGCGGCAGCGCAGGAGCGCTTCATGGCCGGCGAGGTCGAGGTCGTCGTGGCGACGAACGCCTTCGGCATGGGCGTCGACAAGGCCGACGTGCGCACCGTGGCCCACGCCGGCGTCCCCGGCTCGGTCGAGGCCTTCTACCAGGAGGCCGGCCGCGCCGGCCGCGACGGCGCGCCGGCGCGAGCGCTGCTGCTCGCCGAGGCGCGCGACAAGGGCCTGCACGTCTTCTTCATCCAGCGCGCGGAGGTCGGCGACGCGGCGATCGCCTCCGTCGCCGAGCGCCTCGCGCTGCGCGGCGCGGACGGGCGCTACGACGTCGGCCTCGACGAGCTGGGGGACGAGCCCGACGCCGTGCGGGCGATCGTGGGGCACCTCGCGCGCGCGGGCGTGCTGGTGCCCGCCCCCGCGCCGGCCGACCGCCTGCGGGGGCGGATCGCCGCGCCGTTCGACGGCCGCGCGCGCGCCGCCTGTCGCGCGTCGGCCGCCGAGGCGCAGCGCGCGCGCTGGCGCCAGTACCGGTCGGTCTGGGCGTTCGTCGAGGGCGACGGCTGCCGGCGCGCCACGATCCTGCGGCACTTCGGCGACACGGGCGCTCCGGCGCCGGCGGTCGCCTGCTGCGACGTCTGCGCGCCCGAGCTCGTGCCGGCGCCGGCGGCGCCGGCGCGCCTGGCGCCGGCGCTCGCGGGCGACCTCGACGGCGCGATCGTGGAGATCGTCGACGCCGCGAGCCCGCCGGTGGGCCGCACGCGCGCCGTCGAGATCCTGCGCGGCGGCCGCTCGAAGGTCGTCGCCAGGTACGCCTACGACGGGCTTCCGGGCTACGGCGCCTACGCCCACCTCAGCTCGGCCGAGGTGCTCGAGCGCGTCGACGGCCTGCTCGCCGACGGGCGGATCGTCTCGACCGGTGGGCACTACCCCAAGCTCGAACCGGCCCGCCGGTCGCGCGCGGCGTGACGGCGCCGGTCCCGTTGCGCGTCGGCGTCCTCGCCTCGGGGGCGGGGACGAACCTCCAGGCGCTGATCGACACCGTCCACGGGCGCGAGGCCCGGGTCGTCGCCGTCGCTTCGGACCAGCCCGGCTGTGCCGCACTCGAGCGGGCCCGTGCCGCCGGCGATCCCGGCGAGCGCCTTCCCGCTCGCCGACCACGCCGACCGCGCGGCCCGCGACGCCGCGATCGCCGGCTGGCTCGAGCAGGAGGGCGTCGGGCTCGTCGTCCTGGCCGGCTACATGGCGCTGCTCAGCCCCGCGTTCATCGCGCGCTTCCCCGACCGGATCGTCAACGTGCACCCGTCGCTGCTGCCTGCCTTCCCGGGGCTGCGCGCGATCGAGCAGGCGCTCGAGCACGGGGTGCGGGTCGCCGGCGTCACGGTGCACCTCGTCGACGACGGCGTGGACACCGGGCCGATCATCCTGCAGGAGGCGATCGCCATCCCCCCGGGCGCCGACGCCGAGCGCCTGCACGCCGCGCTGCGGCCGGTCGAGCACCGCCTGCTGCCCGAGGCCGTGCGGCTCGTCGCCGCCGGCCGCGTGCGCCGCGACGGGCGGCGGGTCCTGATCGACGCGCCGGCCTAGCCCGCGCGCTGGGCGCCCGAGGACTCGTCCTCCCAGTCCCCGGCGACCTCCTCGCCGGGCTTCGCCGCGTCCTCCCGGCGCTCCTCGAGCTCTTCCTTGGCCTCGTCGATGCGGTCGTCGAGGCGCTCGAGGCGCTCCTCGAGCTCGTCGCGGCTGCGCTCCAGGTCGCGCTCGGATTCCGTGTGGGGATGCTCCATGGCGCGAGGCTTCCCGGGCGCGGCCTCGATTATCCTCGTGACATCGCCGAGCCGTCCACCACCGATCCCGGCGCAGCGCTGACCGAGCCGGGCGCCGTGCGGGTGCGCCGGGCGCTCCTGTCGGTCTCCGACAAGCGCGGCATCGTCGAGTTCGGCCGCGGCTTGGCCGAGCTGGGAATCGAGGTCGTGTCGACCGGAGGCACGGCGACCGAGCTGCGCGAGGCGGGCCTCGGGGTGCGCAGCGTCGAGGACTTCACCGGCTTCCCCGAGATCATGGACGGCCGCGTCAAGACGCTGCACCCGCGGCTGTACGCGGGCCTGCTCGCGGTGCGCAGCGACCCCGGCCACGTGCGCGCGGCGGCCGAGCACGACATCGAGTACGTCGACCTCGTCTGCGTGAACCTGTACCCGTTCGAGCGGACCGCCGCCCGCCGCGGGGTGAGCGAGGCCGAGGTCATCGAGAACATCGACATCGGCGGGCCGACGATGATCCGCGCGGCGGCCAAGAACCACGCGTTCACCGCGGTCGTGGTCTCGCCCGAGTCCTACGACGCCGTGCTCGACGAGCTGCGCGAGGCGGACGGCCTGCTGTCCGTGCCGACGCGGCGCTGGCTCGCCGCCGAGGCGTTCGCCTACACGGCGCGCTACGACACGGCGATCTCGCGCTGGTTCCAGGAGGGCGGCGAGGGCTTCCCCGCGCTGTTCGTGCGTGCCTTCGAGAAGGTCACCGACCTGCGCTACGGCGAGAACCCCCACCAGCGCGCCGCCTACTACGCCCAGGTCGGCGCGCGCCGCCACGTGCTCTCGCAGGTCCAGCAGCACCACGGCAAGGAGATCTCCTACAACAACATCCTCGACCTCGACGCCGCGCGCAGCCTTGTCGGGGAGTTCGCGGAGCCGGCCTGCGCGATCGTCAAGCACAACAACCCGTCCGGTGTCGCCGTGGCGGACGACGGCCTGGCCGCCTACCGGCGCGCCTTCGCCTGCGATCCGCTGAGCGCCTTCGGCGGCGTGATCGCCCTCAACCGTCCCGTCGACGTGGCGACGGCCGAGGCCCTCTCGCAGCAGTTCGTCGAGGTTCTGTTCGCGCCGGCCTACGAGGAGACCGCGCTCGAGATCCTCATGCGCAAGCCGAACGTCCGCATCCTCGAGGACACCGAGCGGCGCGACCCCGGAGCCGAGCCCCGCGTGACGCAGGTCGACGGGGGCCTGCTGGTGCAGGACCGCGACAGGATCGTGCCCGAGCGCGAGGCCATGGAGGTCGTGACCGAGCGCGCGCCCACCGAGGAGGAGTGGGCCGACCTGCTGTTCGCCTGGCGCGTCTGCCGCCACGTGAAGTCCAACGCGATCGTCCTCGCGCGCGACCGCGCGACGGCCGGCATCGGCGCGGGCCAGATGAGCCGCGTCGACTCCGTCCGCCTGGCCGTGGAGAAGTGCCGCCTCGACTCGCTGGAGGGCGCGGTCATGGCCTCCGACGCGTTCTTCCCGTTCGCCGACGGGCCCGCGCTCGCCCTCGAGGCGGGGGTCACCGCCATCATCCAGCCCGGCGGCTCGGTGCGCGACGACGAGGTCGTGACCGCGGCCAACGAGGCCGGCGTCGCGATGGTCCTCACGAGGCGGCGGCACTTCCGCCACTAGGCCGGCGCGCGGATGCCCGTCGAGCGCCACGGCTCGGGTGCGCCCTGGGAGGCAACCGTCGGCTACAGCCGCGTCGTCCGCGCCGGCGACCTCGTCCTCGTCGCGGGCACGACGGCCACGATGCCCGACGGGGCGATCGCCGGGCTGGGCGACCCGTACCTGCAGACCCGCCAGGCGATCGAGAACGTCGCGACGGCGCTGGCCCAGGTGGGCGCGACGCTGGCCGACGTCGTGCGCACGCGCATCTACGTGACCGACATCAGCGCGTGGGAGGAGGCCGGTCGCGCGCACGCCGAGGCCTTCGGCGACGTGCGCCCGGTCACCGCGATGGTCGAGGTCTCGGCCCTCCTGGACCCCCGCATGCTCGTGGAGATCGAGGCCGAGGCGTGGTTGGGCGGTGGCGCGGACGCCGCGAGCGCCGGCGCCCGCGCCGCGCCCGCGTGCACATAAGCACGGCATAGGGGCTCAAGTGCACGTGGGCGGGCGCCGCCACGGCCATCCGTCCGCCGCGTCGCGCAGGATGCCGCGCTCGTGCACGCCGCCCCGCCACCGTCCTCCGCCGCGCTGCGGGGGTGGCAGGAGCGGGCACTCGTGGCAATGCGCGCTTGGCAGTGCGGGCCGTTCCTCATCTCGGCGGCGCCGGGCGCGGGCAAGACGCGCCCGGCGCTGGAGCTGGCCCGCGAGCTCCTGCGCGCCGGCGCCGTGCGCCGCGTCGCCGTCGTCTGCCCGACGACCCCGCTGACGCGCCAGTGGGCCGCGGCGGCCGGGCGGATGGGCGTGCACCTGCTCCCCGACGCGAGCGAGCTGCGCCCGCCGAGGGACTTCGACGGCGTCGCGGTCACCTATGCGCGCGTGGCGAGCGCGGCGAGCCGCTGGGCGCGACAGTGCTCGGGGGCGACGCTCGTCATCGCCGACGAGGCCCACCATCTCGGCGAGGAGCTCGCGTGGGGCGAGGGCTTCGCGGAGGCGTTCGCGACGGCCGGCCGCCGGCTGCTGCTGTCGGGCACGCCGTTTCGCAGCGACGCCACGCCGATCCCGGGCGTGCGCTACGACGACGGCGTCGCCGTGCCCGACGTCACCTACACCTACGCCGACGCGGTGCGCGACGCGATCTGCCGGCCGGTCACCTTCGTGCCCTACGACGGCGTCCTGCAGTGGCGCAGCGGCGAGGACGTCGTCGAGGCGTCCTTCGGCGACGCGCTCGCCGGGCGCGACGCGGCGCGCCGCTACCGCACGGCCATCTCGACCGAGCTGCCCGACGGCCTCCCGCGGATCCTGGCCGCCGCGCACGAGCGCCTGGGACGCGTGCGCGCCGAGGGCCACCGCGACGCCGGCGGGCTCGTCGTCGCCGCTGACGGAAGCCATGCCCGGGCCATCGCCGCTCAGCTGCGCGCGGTCACCGGCGCGGCGCCGCTCGTGGTCCTGCACACCGAGGCCCGCGCGGCCGAGAAGCTCGCCGCCTTCACCCGCGCGTCCGACCCCTGGCTCGTGGCCGTGAACATGGTCTCCGAGGGGGTCGACATCCCGCGCCTGCGCGTGGGCGTGTACGCGACCGCGGCCAAGACGCCGCTCGTCTTCCGCCAGATCGTCGGGCGCTTCGTCCGCACGATCCCCGGGCGGCCGCTGGACCGCAGCTGGCTGTACCTGCCTGCGGATCCGGTGCTCGGCGCGCACGCGGCGGACGTCGAGAGCGAGCTGCGCCACGTCCTCGCCGCGGCGGGCGACGCGGGCGATCCGGACGCCTTCGACGACCCCGGCGAGCGCGTGCGCTCCGAGCCCGGCGACGTCGA
Organism: uncultured Actinomycetes bacterium; assembly: GCA_963840185.1. GTDB lineage: Bacteria > Actinomycetota > Thermoleophilia > Solirubrobacterales > Solirubrobacteraceae > JAOPZW01. The sequence continues at coordinate 547,259 of CAWIXY010000008.1, forward strand.
GTCGTTCGTGCCCGTCGCTGCGGACGTCGCACCGCAGATGGCGCTGTTCGGCGGCGGCCCGCCTGCTCCCGCGTTCGCGCCCTCGATACGAGCGCCGGGCGCAGCCGAGGACCCCGAGCTCGAGCCACCCGCGTTCGAGCGCCGCGGCCTGCTGCGCGACAAGCGCCACCGCCTCGTGGCCGACCTGCGCCGCCGTGACGACCGCTCGCACGCGGAGATCAACCTGTGGGTCAACCGCGCCAGCGGCATCCGGCGCGTCGAGGACGCGACGATCGCCCAGCTCGAGCGATCGGTCGAGCTGCTGCTCGCCGAGCTGAGTGCCCGCCGCCGCTGACGCTAGCCCGCCGCCGCGCGCCGCCGCCGCGACGGCGGCGGGCCGGCCGCTCGCCCGCGGTGTGAGCTCGGCGACGACGTCGCGCGGGCCCAGCTCTGCGCCGCAGCGGTCGCACGTGAGGTGCTTCGTGACCTCGCCGCCGCAGTCGCGGTGGCGGACGATGGTCGGGCGGCGCCCGGCGGCGTAGTGCCGGTCGCCCCAGTGCAGGAGCGAGATCGTGACCGGCCACAGGCCGAGGCCCTTCTCGGTGAGCCGGTACTCGTAGCGCTCGGGGCGCTCCTGGTAGCGCCGACGCTCGAGGATGCCCTCCCCGACCAGGCGCTGGAGGCGGTCGGTCAGCACGTTGCGCGCGACGCCGAGGTCGCGCTGGAAGTCGTCGAAGCGGCGAACGCCGAGGAACGCGTCGCGGATCACGAGCAGCGTCCAGCGATCGCCCAGCACCTCGAGCGCGCGCGCGATCGAGCACTCCTGCTGGTCGTACGTCCGCGGCAGCATCGTGGCGGCAGTCTAGCGCGCTGGGTTGCGTGATGCCACCAACCCGGCTACGGTGCGTTGCGTCATGCAACGCAAATGGCTCGTCCTGCTCGCCACGTCGGTCGCCGTGTTCATGAGCTTCCTCGACGTGACGATCGTGAACATCGCGTTCCCGGACATCCGGGCGTCGTTCGACGACACCTCGCTGGCGGGCCTGTCGTGGGTGCTCAACGCCTACAACATCGTCTTCGCCGCGCTGCTCGTCCCGGCGGGACGGCTCGCGGATCGCGTCGGGCGCCGGCGCCTGTTCTTCGCCGGGCTGTGGACGTTCCTCGCCGCGTCGGCCGCCTGCGGGCTGGCCCCGTCGGCCGAGGTGCTCGTGGCCGCGCGCGTCGTGCAGGCGGCGGGCGCGGCGGCGCTGGTGCCGACCTCGCTTGCGCTGCTGCTCCCGGAGTTCCCGCTGGAGCAGCGCGCGACGGCGACCGCGATCTGGGGTGCGACCGGCGCCGTCGCGGCGGCGACCGGGCCGTCGCTCGGGGGCGTGCTCGTGGATGCGACGGGCTGGCGGCTCGTGTTCTTCGTCAACCTCGCCTTCGGACTCGCCGCGCTCGTGCCGGCGCGCCGGCTGCTGCGCGAGACCCGCGAGCCCGACCCGGGCCCGCTGCCCGACGCGCTGGGCGTCGGTCTGCTGATCGCCGGCGTCGCGCTCGTGTCGCTCGGGATCGTCAAGGGCGAGGACTGGGGCTGGGGCGGCCCAGCGGTGCTCGGCTCCCTGGCCGCCGGTGTGGCGCTCGTCGCGCTGTGCGCGCTGCGCTCGGCGCGTCACCCCGCGCCCGTGGTAGAGCTGTCGCTCTTCCGGGTGCGCTCGTTCGCCGTGGCCAGCGGCGGGGTCGCGCTGTTCGCCCTGGGCTTCTACGCGCTCCTGCTGGGCAACGTGCTGTTCCTGACGCAGGTCTGGGGCTGGTCGATCCTGACCGCCGGCTTCGCGCTGACCCCGGGGCCGCTGATGGCCGCCGTCACCGCGCCGCTCGGCGGCGCGATCTCCGATCGCTTCGGCCAGCGCGTGGTCGCCCTGCCCGGCGGGCTGCTGTTCGCGGCGGGCTGCCTGCTGTTCGCGGCCAACACCGGCACCGAGCCCGCGTACGCGACCGAGTTCCTGCCCGCGACGCTGCTGACCGGCGCGGGCGTGGGCCTCAGCTTCGCGGCGTGGGGCAGCGCGGCCGTCGCCGAGCTCCCACCGGCGCGCTACGCGACCGGCAGCGCGGTGGCGGCGTGCGCGCGCCAGATCGGCGCGGTCCTGGGCATCGCCGTCCTCATCGCCGTGGTCGGCACGCCCGCACCGGCCGAGGCGCTCGACGCCTTCCACCGCGCGTGGACGCTGATGGCGATCCCGGCGACCGCGGCGGGCCTCGTCGCCCTCGGCCTGGGTCGCGTCCACGCCCGCGACCCCGAGGCGGCGGTGGCCCCGGCACCGGCGTGAGCAGGCATCGCTCCCGATGCGCCCCCCGGGACTCGAACCCGGACCGCCGGTTTAAAAGACCGGAACTCTGACCAGTTGAGTTAGGGGCGCGGCGGCAGTGTCGCACGTCCCCTGGCCGGGTTCCGAGATACCCCCAGCGGGATTCGAACCCGCGATCTCAGCCGTGAAAGGGCCGCGTCCTAGACCGCTAGACCATGGGGGCGCGCGCCGCTTGAGTCTAGACCGAGCGCGTCAGCCCGCCGTCGACGGTGAGCGTCTCGCCGGTGACGTAGCCCGCGCGCGCCGAGCACAGGAACGCAGCCGCCGCGGCCATCTCCTCGACCGTGCCCATCCGGCCTGCAGGGACCTGCTCGCGGGCGGATGCCTCCGCCGCCTCGCGCGAGCCCGACATCTCGAAGATGCGGTCGGTCGCGATGCGGCCGGGCAGGACGCTGTTGAGCGTCACGCCGTCGGCGGCGACCTGGCGCGCGAGCGTCTTGAACGCGGTGATCATCGCCGCGCGGTGGCTGTTGGAGAGCATGAGGTGCGGCAACGGCTCGCGCACGGAGGTCGACACGACGTTGAGCACGCGGCCCCACCCGCGGTCGCGCATCCCGGGCAGCACGCGTTCGACCAGCGCCATCGGCGCGAGCACGAGCTCGGCGTAGGCGGCCTCCCATTGCTCGCGCGTGAAGGCGAGCGCGTCGGGCCCGGCGGGCGGGCCGCCGGTGTTGCACACGAGGATCTCGACCGGGCCGAGCGCGTCCTCGACGTCGCCCAGCAACCGCGGCGCGTCGTCGAGGTCCGAGCTGTCGTGCACGAAGCCCGTCGCGCCGATCTCGCCGGCCGTCGCCGTGATGCGCTCGTGCGAGCGCGAGCTGATCGCCACCCGCGCGCCCTCGGCCGCGAGCTGCGCCGCGATCCCGCGGCCGATCCCCTTCGACGCGCCGGTGACGAGCGCGACCCGTCCGGTGATCCCGAGGTCCATGTCACACCACCTCGCGCAGCAGGTCGCGGTCGCGCGCCAGGCGCCCGCACCACGCCGCGAAGAGCGGGATGCCGATGGCGGCGCCCAGCCAGTGCACGTCCAGCGCCACGCCGACGAGCGCCGGCAGGCCCGCCAGCGCGGCGCCGGCGAGGACCGGCGCCCAGGACAGGTGGACGACCTGCGCGGTGAGCAGCGCGCAGGCCAGCCACGCCGCGGGCCCCGCCAGCCAGCCCCACTCCTCGAAGAACGAGGTGGGCAGCGCCGCGCCGAGCGCGACGGCGACGATGCCGACCGCGACCGCCTGGATCAGCCCCGCGCGCCACATGACCGACCGGTCCATGCGCCCATTGTGACCGCCCACGCCAGGGCTACCATCGCTCCGGCGGGCGGTTAGCTCAGCTGGCTAGAGCACCTGCCTTACAAGCAGGGGGTCCGCGGTTCGAGTCCGCGACCGCCCATGGGACTCGCGGCAGCGCCCGCACGGCTCGGACGCGGACCGTCGACATCGGCCTGCGCCCCGCTGGTAGCGTGCGGCTCCCAGAAGGTTGACCATCGGTTCGAGGGGCGAGAGAGGTCCGGCATGGTGGCGAAGGCATTGCTGAAGCGGCGTTCGGTGTCGATCACGGCGGCCGCGGCGGCAGCGGTGCTGGGGCTTCCAGCGCTTGCCTTCGCCCATCTCGAGCGGCCGTCCTACTGGCCCGACCCTGCTCCGGACACCACGGTCAGCCCCGCCGCCGGCGGCGAGGTGCCCGACGCGCGCTCGCTGGCGTCGGCGGTCAGCGGCCGCGGGCCGGGCAAGGTCCTGGTCGTCTGCCAGGGCGATGACGGCGAGGAGTCGCTGGACGCCCTGCGCTCGTCCCTGCGCGAGGCCCGGAGCAAGGGCTTCCACCTGCGCCCGAGCCAGCCGAAGATCCGCCTCTCCAGGCGCCAGGCGAGCCGCCTGCTCGAGATCAACCGGGACCTCGCGGAGCGACTGCGAGTACGACTCGGTCCAGAAGGCCGTGAACGACGCCGGCAACAACGACCGCATCGTGATCATGCCCGGCCTCTACGACGAGCCGCAGTCGCGCAGCGCGCCCGAGAACGACCCGAAGTGCAACCCCAGCCTGCTCCAGGGGACGCCAGCGGCGACCTGACGCCGAGCTACGAGTACCAGGTCACCTGCCCCAACGACCAGAACCTGATCTACGTGCAGGGCCGCGCGGTCGACGGGCAAGCCGCCCGTGCCGCCGCTGACCAACCGCCGCGGGATCCCGGCCCAGGAGCTCGGGCCGTGCGTGCGCTGCAACCTGCAGATCGAGGGCACCGGGCCCAAGCCCGAGGACGTGATCCTCGACGGGGGCAAGGACTACCAGGGCGAGGGGCCCGACGGCGAAGCCCGGCGGCTACGCCAAGCACGTCGTCCTGCGCGTGGACCGCGCCGACGGCTTCGTCGGGCGCAACTTCCTCACTGCGCGGGGCGAGGGAGCACGGCTTCTACAACGAGGAGGTCGACGGCGTCCTGCTCGACAAGGTCAAGTTCTTCTGGGCGCGCCGACTACGGCCACCTGAGCTTCACCTCCGACCACAACGTGGTCAAGAACTGCGAGGGCTTCGGCGCCGGGGACGCCGTCGTCTACCCGGGCGCCGCGCCCGAGACCGGGTCGCAGGCGACCGACTTCTACCCCGACGCGCCGCGCCCGAACACCGTCATCAAGGACTGCGACCTGCACGGCTCGGCGCTCGGCTACTCGGGCTCGATGGGCAACGCCGTGCGGATCACCAACAACCACGTCTACGGCAACACGACCGGGATCTCGAGCGACACGCTCTCGGCGGCCGGCCATCCCGGCTTCCCCGCCGACAGCTCCCAGATCGACCACAACTACATCTACTCCAACAACCTCGACCTCTACGTCCCGAACCCGCCCGTCGAGCCGCTCGTCGGCGGTGCCGATCGGGACCGGGATCCTGTACGCGGGGATGAACGACGCCCGCGTGCACGACAACTGGATCTTCGACAACTGGCGCGACGGCGCGATGCTGTTCTCGATCCCCGACGCGTTCACGAACGGCGGCGGCGCCGAGGGCGACATCTTCCCCGGCGTGTCCTGCCCGGGAGCGCCGCAGAACGGCATCTCGACGTCGTGCGGCAACCGCTTCTTCGACAACCAGGTCGGCAGGGCGCCCCGCGGCTTCCGGTTCCCCGACGCGGTCGACATGTTCGGCAACGTCCACGCCCCCGACGACGGGAAGCGGGCGAAGCCCAACGGCACCGACTTCTGGTGGGGCGAGTTCTTCCCGGAGAACACCGGGAACTGCTGGTTCGACAACCGCGGATCCGACGGGACCGCGGCGAGCGTCACCGGCCCGGGTGCGGCCGGGCGGCAGCCTGGCCGCGCAGCCGCAGGTGCTGCCGTCGAACTGCGGCACGAGCCTCGGCAGCAACGACCCCGCCAAGCTCGCCTACCTGGCCGAGTGCGGCAACGGCCCCGACGAGGACACCGGCCCCAACGACTGCGACTGGTGGACGCTGCCGCCGCGGCCGGGCAGCGGCGCGGCGCGCCGCGCGGCCAAGCCGCGGGCGATCGCCGCCGCGGCCAGCCCGACGGCGGCCGAGGAGCCGCACGAGCACGGCGCCGGGCACAGTCACGCCGGGCACACCCACTGATGGGCGCCGGCCGCCACAGCCGGCCGGCGCTGGCGCTCCTCGCCGTCGTGCTCGTCCTCGGGGCCTGCGGCGCCGAGGACAAGGCCGGCGGCGATCGCGCCGCGGGCGAGGGCGTCGGGCTGGTCGTGGCCGGCTCCACCGCCCAGTTCGCGAGTTGCCTGGACTGGCGGCGGGGCACCGTCGCCCAGCGCTACGCGACGATCGAGGACATCAGGGGGCAGCTCACCCCGCAGAGCCTGGACAGCGAGGAGTCCGACCTCTCCGATCAGTCCGCCTACCGGATCTTCCAGAGCAGCTGCGCCACCGACGGCTCGGATCGGCTGCGCCTGTACAAGCTCTACGCCCGCGCACAGGCCTTCGCGCCGCTGGACGCCGGCGCGGCCCGCTAGGCGTTGACAACCCGTCGCGAGCGGGTCAACGTCTGCACGACGACCGTCGGAAGGAGGTTCCGTGCGCAACCCCATCCGCAGCGAGACCGACGCGTTCTACGTCGCCTGCGGCGGCGCGGTGCTCATCGGCGTCTCGGTGGCGCTCGGCGCGCTCCTCGACCCGCTTGTCGGCGCCGCGCTGTTCGCGGGTGCGGTCGTCGGTGCGCTGGTCTGGGAGATCGCGACCAAGGACCCCGATCGCCGCCGGCCGCTGCGGGAGGCGGCCGCCGGGCGCCGGCCCGGGCCCGAGGGCCGCAGACGGGTGCTCGTCATCGCGAACCGCACGCTGGCGGGGCAAGAGCTGCGCGACGAGCTGCGCCGACGTGCCGACGGCGGCGCCGAGCTGCGCCTCGTGGCGCCGATCCTGTCCTCGCGCATCCACTACTTCGCCTCGGACGTCGACCGGGAGCTCGAAGAGGCCCACGCGCGCCTGGCCGCCGCGCTCGCCTGGGCGCAGGACGAGGGCCTCGACGCCACCGGCAAGGTCGGCGACCCGAGCACGGCCCTCGGTGCGATCGAGGACGAGCTGCGCCTGTTCGGTGCGGACGAGGTGATCATCTCGACGCATCCACCCGGCAAGTCGAACTGGCTGGAGACCGGGATCGTCGAGCGCCTGCGCGACGAGCTCGAGATCCCCGTCACGCACCTGACGGTCGACCTCGACCCGGCGGGACGCGTCGCGGTTCGCTAGCGGCTCAGTGGTGCGCGGGTTCGAGCACCGCGTCCGCCGCGCGGCTGACCATGACCTCCCCGCCGAAGGCCTGCGTGCGCTCGAGCCGCAGGTCGACGAGGCTCTCCTCGACCCACCGCCCGGCCAGCTCGTTCGAGCGGCGCGCCCCATCCTCCGTGTCGAAGATCGTCATGGAGCAGATCGTCCCGTCGCCGCAGTCGATCACCTGGTAGTCGACGAAGCCGGGCTCCCGGCTGATCATCTCCGCGAACTCCGTGTCGACGCGGTGCGCGACCTCGTCGATGTCGCGCTCGCCGACGTGGTACCGCCTGACCATCGCATGCACGATGCGCTCCTTTCCTCGGACGTGGGGGATGCGGACCCGCCCGCCCCCACCACCGACGCTACTCCGCGCGCGGCACCCGGGCAACGCGATCCCGCGGCGCCGGTGCGGCTCGGGGTCGTGGGCGCGGGCGCGCTCGGGCTGCGCGTGCTGGCGCACCTCGCGCTGCCCGACGTCCAGGGCGCCGTGCGGGTCACCCACGTCTGCGATCCCGCGGACGGGCGGGCCGAGGCCGCGGCCGGGAGGTTCGGAGTCGCCCGCTGGTCGCGCTCGCTCGAGCGGCTGCTCGAGGACCCGGCGGTCGACGCGGTGACCATCGCCTCGCCGATCCCGCTGCACCACGAGCAGGGGATGGCCGCGATCCGCGCCGCCAAGCACGTGCACTTCAACAAGACGATGGCCCTGACGACGGAGCAGGCGACGGAGCTCATCGAGACGGCGCGCACCGCCGGCCTGCACCTCGTGGCCTCGCCCGGCGAGATGCTGCGCCCCCACAACCAGCGCGTCAAGGCGATGCTCGCCGAGGGCGTCATCGGCACGGTGTGCTGGGCGGCCTGCGGCGCGGCGTTCGGCGACTACCACGTCGAGGAGCCCGAGCGCCAGGGCACCGGCCCGCTCGAGAACATCGACCCCAGCTGGTACTTCCGCTCGCCCGGCGGCGGCCCGCTCTACGACATGACCGTGTACGCCCTGCACGGGCTGACGGGCATCCTCGGCAGCGTCGAGCGCGTGACGGCCCTGTCGGGCACGCGCATCCGCGAGCGCGAGATCGCCGGGCGTCGCATCACCGCCGACGCCCACGACAACACGCTCGTCCTGCTCGACTTCGGCAGCGGCCTGCTCGCGCTGGCCTACGGCACGGCGGCCGGCGTCCTCACCGACGGCGTCGCCTGGGACCCCAGCGGCAGCTACTACGGCACGCGCGGGCGCATCACCGGCCTGCTGCTCGACGGCGCCCCGTTCGACTACCCCGGCCGCGACCTCGTGACGGACCCGGCCGCCGAGCCGCGGCGGGACCCGGGCGAGCGCGCCGGCTGGCTGCTCCCGCACGTCACCGAGGCCCACCGCGCGCTCCCCGAGCAGCACGTCTTCGAGGACGTCATGCAGCTCGTCGACTGGATCCGCGACGGGAAGCCGAGCATCGCAACCGCCGAGCACGCCCGGCACGTGATCGACATCGTCGACGCCGCGTACCGGGCCGCGGCGACCGGGACGACGCAGCGGCTCACGACGACGGTGGAGGGGATGGCGCCGCGCTGACCGCGGCCAGCCGCAGGACGACGGCCTCCTCGGGTCCCAGCCGGAGCGCGCCCGCCGGCTGCAGACGGCCCACCGCGCGCGCGGGGTCCGTCGAGAGCAGCAGGGTCCCGTCGGACGACAGCGCGAGCGAGGCTTCGGCGGCGGCGAAGTTCAGGGCCACGACGACGCGCTCGCCGGCCTCCTCGCGCAGCCACGCGAGCACGTTCTCGCCCGCGTCGAGCATCCGCTGCGCGCCCGTCTGCAGGGCCGGCGTGGCCGCGCGCAGCGCGGCCGCACGGCGGTAGAGGGCCAGCGTGGACCGTGGGTCGGCGGCCTGGCGCTCGACGCACAGGTCCTCGGCGCCGGCGACGAGCGGCAGCCACGGCTCGCCGCTGGTGAACCCGGCGCCCGGCCCGGCGGCCGACGGCGGTCGCCACGGGATCGGCGCACGCTCGGGGTCGCGGCCGTCGACGTCGACGACGCGCTCGGGCGGGATCTCCGCGTCGGGCAGGCCGAGCTCCTCGCCCTGGTAGACGAACGGCGTCCCGCGCAGCCCATAGAGGAGCACGGCCATCGCGCGCGCACGCGCGGGTCCGCGGCCGTCGCCGTCGTAGCGGGTCGCCACACGCGAGTGGTCGTGGCTGGCCGGCATCCAGGCCGGCCAGGCCGTGTGCTCGGCCAGCGCCTCGAACTCGTCGATCGCGACCCGGAACGCCGCGGCGTCCCACGGCAGCTCGAGGAACACGAAGTTGTGCACCAGGTGCAGCTGGTCGCCGGCTCCGAGGTAGCTGACGACGCGGGGCAGGTCGAGCAGGGCGACCTCGCCCACGATCATCCGGTCGTCGAACTCCTCCACGACGCGCCGGATCCCCCGGACGCGGTCGTTGGCGGTCTCCCAGTCCTGGTCGCGGCGGCGCGCGGCCCCCGCGTTGTCGCGCAGCAGCGGATCGTGGGCGAGGCGCTGCAGCGCGTCGATGCGGAAGCCGTCGACGCCCCGCCGCAGCCAGAAGCGCAGCACGTCGTGCATGGCCGCCTCGACGGCGGGGTTGTCCCAGTTGAGGTCCGGCTGCTGGGGCAGGAACGAGTGCAGGTACCACTGCCCGGTGTGCTCGTCGAACGTCCACGCCGGGCCGACCGCGCGGAACTCCGAGCGCCAGTCGTTCGGCGGGCGGGCGGGCCCGACTTCGGCCCGCCCGCCCGCGCCGTCGTGCCAGACGTACCAGTCGCGCTTGGGGTCGTCGCGGCTGGAGCGCGAGGCGCGGAACCAGGGGTGCTCATCGGAGGAGTGGTTGGGGACCCAGTCGATCACCACGCGGATGTCGCGCGCGTGGCAGGCGGCGACCAGCTCGTCGAAGTCGGCCAGCGTGCCGAAGGTCGGATCGACGTCGCGGTAGTCGGCGACGTCGTAGCCGAAGTCGGCCATCGGCGACGTGTAGATCGGCGACAGCCAGATCGCGGCCACGCCGAGCTCGGAGAGGTGGTCCAGGCGCGCTGCGATGCCGCGCAGGTCGCCGACGCCGTCGCCGTCGCCGTCGGCGAACGAGCGCGGGTAGATCTGGTAGATCGCGCCCCGCTGCCACCACGCCGTCACGGGACCAGCTCCGCGGGCACGTCCACCGAGAGCGCGCCGTCGGCGGCGACCGTCACGGGCATCGGATCCGACAGCTCGCCGACGAAGCGCCCGCGCTCGTCGCGCAGCCGCCAGGCGAGGAACGCCCACCCGCGACGACGGCGCAGCAGCCGTCCGGCGTAGAAGCGGCCGGCCTCGTCACCGACGAGGAAGTCGTCGCCGTCCAGCGTGTACGCGCCGAACTTCTCGGCGGAGCTCAGGTAGTGCGTGCCGCACTGTGCGACGCCGGTCCGGCGCAGGCGCTCGGCGCCGTGGTCGTCCTGCGTCGCCGAGAACAGGATGCGCCAGGCGCCGCCCAGGCGCACGAGCTGGGGCACCTCGAGCTGGCGGAACTCGCCCGGCCCGAAGAGCGGCGGCCCGGCCTCCCACGAGCGCAGGTCGCGCGACCACGCGTGGCCGATGACGCCGCGCGCGTCCGCGGGTCCGCTCGCGGCGGCCGCCGTGACGAGCATGTGGAAGCGCTGCGTGTCGTCGTCCCACACGACCCACGGGTCGCGCCACTCCAGCGTCCCGTACCAGGCGGGGTCGGCCTCGCTCACCAGCCCGTGGCGCTCCCACGTCACGAGGTCGTGGGAGCTGGCCAGGCCGACGCGCTGCACGCCGCCGGCCTCCGCGCGCGAGGCACCGGTGTAGAGGAGGTGCCAGCGCCCGTCGTGGCGCACCACGCTGCCGGTCCACGTCGCCAGGTCGTCGAACGCGCCGGGTGGCCCGGTGCCGAGGGCGTCGGGCAGCACCCGCCACGTGCGCAGGTCGCTCGACACGGCGTGGCCGATCGTCGCGTTGTGGTGGCGCGCGTCAGGGTCGCCCAGGGCCCGGGGGGCCTGCAGGTAGAAGGCGTGGACCTCGTCGTCGCGGGGCTGCGCGAACCAGAAGTCCCACAGCCAGTGGTCGGGCAGTCGAAGGCTCATGAGGCCGGGAAAGTTGACACGAACGGGCGTCGTGTCGGGCGACGTCGTGTGCGCGTTGTGCGAATCTCGCCGATCAGATACGTTCGCGAACGCCCGCACGGGGTAAGTCTGAAACGCGCAGTGTGGTCTCCTTGGAGGAGAGGGACGCATGGGTTGCACGCGTTGGTCGCTGGTCGTTGCCGTGACGCTGGGCCTGTTCGCCGCCGCTGGCTGCGGCGGGTCTGACGACTCCGGTGCCGCGAACCTCAAGTTCTATTCGCCGCTCGACCCGGGCGGGACGAACGTGAAGGCCGCGAAGGAGTGCAGCGCCGCGTCGGACGGGCAAGTACACGATCGAGCTCGTCCCGCTGGCCAACAGCGCCGACGCGTCGCGCGAGCTGCTCGTCCGGCGCCTGGCCGCCGAGGACTCCGACATCGACCTGATCAACATGGACACGATCTGGACGCCGGAGTTCGCCGAGGCGGGCTGGCTGCGCGAGCTCGAAGGGCGCCGAGAAGGCCGACGCGCTCGACGACGTGCTCGAGGGCCCGGCGGACTCCGTGGAGTGGGAGGGCAAGACGTCTACGGCGTGCCGCTGAACACGAACGCGCAGCTGCTCTGGTACCGCAAGGACCTCGTCCAGAGCCCGCCCGAGACGTGGGACGAGATGATCGCGATGGCCAAGGAGCTCCCGGCCCGCGAGGGCCTCATCCAGGAGCAGGGCAACCGCTACGAGGGCTACGTCGTGTGGTTCAACAACCTCGTCGCCTCGGCCGGCGGCAGCGATCGTCGACGAGAAGGGCGATCCGTCGCTCGACGAGGCGTCCGTCAAGGCGGCGCAGATCATCAGGGACGTCGCGACCTCCGGCCGCGCGGACCCGTCGCTGTCCACCAACCAGGAGGACCAGGCGCGCCTCGCCTTCGAGGCGGGCAGGGGCGCCTTCATGCTCAACTGGCCGTTCGTCTACGCCACCGCCCGGGCCGCCGCGGAGACCAGCCCGGTGACCAAGAAGGTGTTCGAGAACATGGGCTGGGCGCGCTGGCCCGGGGTCGAGAAGGGCGAGCCGAGCCGCGTGTCGATCGGCGGCGCCAACATCGGCATCTCGGTGTACGGCCAGAACCCGAGCTGGCGACCGCAGGCCGCGCTGTGCATGACCCAGCGCAAGTACCAGGACGCAGGAGGCGATCACCGAGGGCCTGCCGCCGGTCATGAACGCCGTCCTACGACGACCCGAAGGTCCGCGAGGCCTACCCGTTCGCCGACCTGCTGCGCGAGCAGCTCGAGGACTCGGTGCCGCGCCCGAAGACGCCCAACTACTCCGACGTGACGCTCGCGATCCAGGCAGACGCTGCACCCGCCGGCGAGCGTCGAGCCCGCAGTCGGCGATCGACACGCTGCGTGACCGGCTGAACACGCTGGCCGACGGCGGGCTGTACTGATGAGCGACGTCGCCGTCGGCACCGAACGGGCAACGTCGGCGCCCCCGGCCAAGAAGGCGGGCATGACCGATCGCGCGAAGGCAGAGCGCAAGCTCGGCCTGGCTGCTCTGCGCGCCGGCCGTGTTCGTGATGCTGCTCGTCGCGGGCTTCCCGATCGTCTACGCGTTCTGGCTGTCGCTGCGGCGCGCCGACCTGCGCTTCCCGGACGACAGCGAGTTCGTCGGGCTCGACGAACTACGAGCGCCGTGCTGACGTCGAGCACGTGGTGGAAGGACGTCGAGAGCACGCTGATCATCACCGTGTGCTCGGTCACGCTCGAGCTCATCATCGGGATGCTCATCGCGCAGGCGATGTACCGCGCGATCTTCGCCCGCACGGCGATCCGGGCGTCGGTGCTCGTGCCCTACGGCGCCGTCACCGTCGTCGCCGCGTTCGCGTGGCGCCTGGCCTTCGACCCGGCGACGGGCTTCGTCGTCCAGCTGCTGTCGCTCGACACGCCGCCGTTCACGACGCGCGACGGGATCGATGATCGTGATCATCTTCGCCGAGGTCTGGAAGACGACGCCGTTCATCGCGCTGCTGTTGCTCGGCGGCCTCGCGCTCGTCCCCGACGACCTCTACAAGGCGGCGAAGGTCGACGGCGCGACCGGCCTGGCAGCGCTTCTTCAGGATCACGCTGCCGCTGATCAGGCCGGCGCTGATGGTCGCGCTGCTGTTCCGCACGCTCGACGCGTTCCGGATCTACGACACGGTGTTCATCATGACCCGCGGCGCCAACGACACCGAGACGGTGTCGGTCCTCGGCTACCAGCAGCTGATCAACCGATTGAACCTCGGGTTCGGATCGGCGGTGTCGATCCTGATCTTCTTCTGCGTGATCCTGATCGCGATCGCGTTCACCACGACTCCTGGGCGCCAGCCCGCAGCAGAGGAGGTAGGCGGACCATGGAGGAGCACACACCTCGCGAGAAGACGCTGTGGACGCTGGCGACGATCGCGGTCCTCACCTACGCGCTGATCCCCGTCATCTGGATCATCTCGCTGTCGCTGAAGACGCCGGAGACGATCGGCGACGGCCGCTTCATCCCGAGCGAGTGGACGCTGGACAACTACGACTCGGTGTTCAACACGGGGTTCTTCACCGCGGCGCTGCGCAACTCGATCGGCATCGCGCTGATCGCGACGCTGATCGCGCTGGCGTTCGCGTCGATGGCGGCCTACGCCATCACCCGGCTGGACTTCCCGGGCAAGGCCGTGATCCTCGCGGGCGCGCTGGCGATCTCGATGTTCCCGGCGATCTCGATCGTCGGCGGGCTCTTCGACGTGTGGCGCCGGATCGGCCTGTTCGACACCTGGCTCGGGCTGATCCTGCCCTACCTGTCGTTCTCGCTGCCGCTGTCGATCTACATCCTGTCGGCGTTCTTCAGGGAGATCCCGTGGGACCTGGAGAAGGCGGCGCAGATGGACGGGGCGACGCCGATGCAGGCGTTCCGCAAGGTGATCCTGCCGCTCGCCATGCCCGGCGTCTTCACCGCCGGGATCCTCGTGTTCATCGCCGCGTGGAACGACTTCCTGTTCGCCAACGTGCTGACCTCGACCGACGCGTCGCGCACGGCGCCGGTCGCGCTGGCGTTCTTCCGCGGCGCCTCGCAGTTCACCGACCCGAGCGGCGCGATCGCCGCCGGGGCGGTCGTCGTGACCATCCCGATTCTGATCATGGTGCTGATCTTCCAGCGACGCATCGTCTCCGGCCTCACCGCCGGCGCGGTCAAGGGATAAAGGAGCAGCACATGGCCGACATCGTGCTCGACGGGGTCGTCAAGCGCTACCCCGACGGCTTCGAGGCCGTCAAGGACCTCAACCTGGACATCGCCGACGGCGAGTTCATGATCCTCGTCGGGCCCTCGGGCTGCGGCAAGTCGACGGCGCTGAACATGATCGCCGGCCTCGAGGACATCTCGGAGGGCGAGCTGCGGATCGGCGGCGAGGTGGTCAACCAGAAGGCCCCGCGCGACCGCGACATCGCGATGGTGTTCCAGAGCTACGCGCTGTACCCGCACATGACCGTGCGCGACAACATGGCCTTCGCGCTGAAGCTCGCGAAGGCCCCGAAGGAGGAGGTCGACCGCAAGGTCAACGAGGCGGCGCAGATCCTCGACCTGCTCGAGCACCTCGAGCGCAAGCCGGCGAACCTCTCCGGCGGCCAGCGCCAGCGCGTCGCGATGGGCCGCGCGATCGTGCGCAACCCGAAGGCGTTCCTCATGGACGAGCCGCTCTCCAACCTCGACGCGAAGCTGCGCGTGCAGATGCGCGCCGAGGTGTCGCGCATCCAGAGCCGGCTGAACACCACGACGGTCTACGTCACCCACGACCAGACCGAGGCCATGACGCTCGGCGACCGCGTGGCGGTCATGCGCGGCGGCTACCTGCAGCAGGTCGGCTCCCCGATGGAGCTCTACAACAACCCCGCGAACCTGTTCGTCGCCGGGTTCATCGGCTCGCCGGGCATGAACTTCCTGCCCGTGACGATCGAGGGCGACGTCGCCCACCTCCCGATGGTCGACGTCCGCCTGCCGCAGGACCTGCGCGAGCGCATCGGGCCGTCAGGACGGCCGCAACCTGATCGCGGGCATCCGGCCCGAGGACTTCGAGGACGCGGCGGCCGTGAGCGCCGAGCAGCGCCCCGACGGTCAGACCTTCGCCGTCGACCTCGACCTCGTGGAGGCGATGGGCGCCGAGTACTACGCGCACTTCTCCGTCGGCGGAGGCGGGCTCGCGTCGGCAGACCTGGATGACCTGCGCGACGACACGACCGGCGGCGAGGAAGGCCTGCCGAGCGGCGAGACCATCGTCGTCGCGCGGCTCAGCCCGATGAGCAAGGCCCGCGCCAACCAGCGCGCGGAGCTCTGGGTCGACCTGACCAAGCTGCAGTTCTTCGACGCCGAGTCCGGCGAGTCGCTGACCTACAAGAGCTGACCCGACGCCGGGCCGCTCGCGCAGTCAGGCTGACTGCTGCGCGCTGCGGCCGGCGTCCGTGAGCTGCCAGCGGCCGTCCGGACTCTGGGTGGCGAGGCCGCGCGCCTCGAGCTCGCCGAGCCCTGCTCGCGCCCCGTCGGCGTCGATCGCGTCACCCTCCTGCGTGGCGGCGATCTCGTCGGGGGTCTGGCGGTCGGGATGCTCGAGCAAGCTCCTCATCACGAACGCCGCCGCGACGCCCAAGGTGTCCGTGAACGGCCCAGACGACATGTAGGCTCACTCCTTCGTCGTACAACCGAGTCGGATGCGGCGCGTCCAAGAGCGCCGTGCCGAACGACGTAGGCCGCCCGACCGCGGGCGCAAGCCCGGCAGGGACCGGGGGCCAGGGGCCGCCCGTGCCTACGTCGCGGTCGTCGGCGGGTTCTTGGCCGAGAACTGCTCGGTGAAGGCCTTGAGTGGGCTCAGCTCCTCGGGCGGCGTGATGACCGTCACCGGGACGTCGAGCGCCTCGACGCGTGTCGGCAGGTCCTTCTGCAGCCACTCGGACGCGCGCCTGGGCAGGGTGGAGATGATCACGTCGTCGAAGTTCCCGTCGGCGAGGGCGTGCTTGACGGACTCGAACGGGTCGGTCTCGCCCAGGATGCCCTTCACCGGCTTGCCGGCCGCACGCTCCATCAGCTCGACGGCGGTCCCCAGCGCCCAGTCGTTGGCCTTCTTGGCGTTCGGGACGAGCAGCGTGAAGTTCGTGGGGCCCGCATCGGCGCGGCGCTTGACCTCCTGCAGGAGGATCGGCGTCGACGCGGTGAGGTTGGCCACGATGAGCGTGTTGCGGGGGGTCTGCGATTCCATGGTCTCCTCGGAGGTGGGCGGTGGGTCAGGCCTGGTACTCGCGCAAGCCCTGCCAGTACTGCCGTGAGCACCAGCGCTCCACGCGCCAGAAGCCCATGGCGATCGCCAGCAGCAGGACGCCGTATCCGGCCAGCGCGCCGAGCGCGTCCTCGGCGACCGGCACGAGCGCCATCAGCACGCAGAACGCCGCGATCCAGGCCAGCGGCCGCCACAGCACGCGCCAGACCGGTAACCGCCGGGGCGCGGGCGCGTCCTCGGGTGGCTCCCATCCCCTGCTGTGCACCAGACCCACGACGAGCATGTGCTGCGAGGCTACTCCGCCGCCTCGGGCCAGACAACTTCGGCGCGTATCCTCAAGCTGGGTCTGGGCCCCTCCGATACAGATTGCCTGAGGTCGATGATGAGCAGCACCGGACTCCCGAGCGAGGACGCGCGTTCGGACTTCACGCGCGAGCGCCGCCGCCGCGCGCTCGCGAGCATCGCCGCGCGCCTGCGCCACGAGCCCGACGACGTGTCGGCCATGCTGCCGTTCGAGGAGGTCGTCGCCGCGCTCGGCCGCCGCGGCGAGCGCGACCTCGGCGTCCACAGCATCCGGCTGGACTCGATCGTCGGGACCATGGACCGCCGCCGCGGCGAGTTCGACCGGGACTTCCGACCGATCTCCGGCGGCACGCGCGGACGCTGGGAGCGCATCGCCACGGCGCGGCGCCGGGGCGAGTCGATGCCGCCGATCGACGTGTCCCGCATCGGCGAGCTGCACTTCGTGCAGGACGGCCACCATCGCGTGTCCGTCGCCCGCGCCCACGGCGACACCCACATCGAAGCCCACGTCAGGGAGGTCATCACCGACCTCGGCGCGGGCCGCGAGCTGCGCCTGCGCGACCTCCCCCTCAAGCGCCACGAGCGCGTGTTCCGCGAGCGTGTGCCGCTGCCCGAGGCGATGCGGGAGCGCATCCAGCTGTCCGACGAGTGGCGCTATGCGCAGCTGGCCAATCTCATCGAGGCCTGGGGCCTGCGGGCAAGCTACGCGCGCGAGCAGCTGCTGTCGCGCCGCGAGATCGCCGAGTCGTGGTTCCGCGAGGAGTACGAGCCGGTCGTCGCGGTGCTGCTCGAGGCGCAGGTGGGAGGGGCCGGCACCGAGACCGAGCGCTACCTGCGCATCGCCCAGCTGCGCTACCTGCTGCTGCAGACCAACGACTGGACCGACGACATCGTCGAGCGGCTGCTGGGCGAGGTCCGCCCGCCGGCCCGCGACGACGACACGATGGTCCATAGCATCCTCAAGGAGATGACCTGAGCGTCACGGCGTACCTGACGGCGCCAGGTGGGATGCCGACGACGCGCTTGAACGCGCGCGCGAACGCGGCCTCCGAGCGGTAGCCGAGCCGGTCCGCCAGCTCGGCCACCGTGGCTCCCTCCGTCTCCAGCGTGCTCAGGGCCACGTGCATGCGCCAGCGCGTGACGTACTGCATCGCCGGCTCGCCGACCAGCTCCGTGAAGCGGGCGGCGAAGGCCGAGCGCGACATCGAGAGCTCGCTCGCGAGCGACGCCACCGTCCACGCGCGCGCGGGGTCGCGGTGGATGAGCGCGAGCGCGCGGCCGATGTCGGGGTCCTGGAGCGCGCCCAGCCAGCCCGTGCGCGCGGCCGGCGCCGTCTCGATCCAGGCGCGGATGGCCTGGATGACGAGCACGTCGGCCAGGCGCGTGATGACGGCCTCGCCGCCGGGGCGGAACTCGCGGGCTTCCATCGCCATCAGCCCGAACACGCCCTGCATCCACGCCGCGCGCGGCGCGTCGGAGGCATCGATGGCGATGAAGCCGGGCAGGATGCCGACGAGGTTGCGGGCGGCGGGATGGTCGAAGCGCACCGCACCGCAGATCAGCGTCGTCGGCGCTCCACCGCCGCCGTGGCGGACGACCTCGTAGCGGTCGCTGAGCTGCTCGAGGTCGAGGTCCAGGATCTCCGGCGCCTCGGCTCCCGGCTCGCTGCGCAGGCGGTGGCCGTTGCCGTGGGGCACGAGCGCGAGGTCGCCGGGCTGCAGCCACCTGGTGTGCGTCTCGTCGATCTCGAGCAGGACGCGGCCCGTCGTGACGACGTGGAACCACAGGTAGCCGGGCATCGGGTGCAGCGTCATGCCCCAGGGCGCGCTCAGCTCCGACCGGCAGTAGAAGGCCCCGCTCATCCGCAGCAGGTGCAGCGCCTCGCCCAGCGGGTCCGGCGGGGGCCACGTCGCGGTCGCCTCCATCCGCCCAGTATCGCCCAGGCCGGTTCGCCGTCTCCGCATCGTGGACGGACGAGCATGAATCGGCGACATGAGGTCATAGACGGTCGTCGGAGCGCCGCGCAGACTGGACGCAGTGCATTCGACCGACGAAGGGATGAAGCGATGACCACCAAGCAACCGATCCTGGTGCTGGGAGCCAACGGCAAGACGGGCCGGCGTGTGGCCCAGGGGCTGCGCGCTCGCGGCCTGCCGGTGCGCGCCGGCTCGCGCACGGGCATGCCGCCGTTCGACTGGGAGGACCGCGCCACGTGGGCGCCCGCGGTGCGGGGCACGTCGGCCGCCTACATCTCCTTCTACCCCGACATTGCCGTGCCGGGCTCCACCGACGCGATCGCGACGCTGGCGGCGCTGGCCGTCGAGCACGGCCTGGAGCGCGTCGTCCTGCTGTCGGGCCGCGGCGAGGTCGAGGCGCAGCGCGCCGAGCGCGCGCTGCAGGAGTCCGGCGCCGCGTGGACGGTCGTGCGCTGCAGCTGGTTCATGCAGAACTTCAGCGAGGGCGCCTTCCTCGACCAGCTGCTGGAGGGCGAGCTCGCCCTGCCCGCCGGCGAGGTGCCCGTGCCGTTCGTCGACGTCGACGACATCGCCGAGGTCGCCGTCGCGGCGCTCACCGAGGAGGGGCACGCCGGTCGCGTCTACGAGCTGACCGGCCCGCGTGCGCTCACCTTCGCCGAGGCGGTCGCCGAGATCGGCCGCGCCGCCGGGCGCGAGCTGCGCTACGTCCGGATCCCGATGGACGCCTTCGTGTCGAACGCGGTCGCCGGGGGCGTCCCGCCCGATATCGTGAGCCTCCTGAGCTACCTCTTCACGGAGGTCCTCGTCGACGCCAACGCAGACGTCGCCGACGGCGTCCGGCAGGCGCTCGGCCGCGAGCCGCGCGACCTCGCGCAGTACGCGCGCGACGCCGCGGCGACCGGGATCTGGCAGGGGTCGCTGGCAGCGTAGGGGCGGCGAGCCCGGGCCCGCCCCGCCGCCGTGTGTCGCGATGCACACATCCGATCGCGGCGCAGCCGCGAAATAGGCGTCAGCCATGCCCGCTTCACAGGCCACCGCCCCGGAGATCGCCTTTCCGGTGCTCGACGTGCGTGCGCTGGCGCGCCGGGCGGCGCTGCCGGCCGCCGTCGCCGGCGCCGCAGCGACGGCGGTGGCCGTTGCGGGTGGGCCGCTGCAGGCCTTCGCCGATGCCGTCGCGCGGGCGTTCAACGCCGATCCGCGATGGGTCGTGGCGGCCGCCGCGTTCGAGCTGCTGTCCTTCGCCGGGTACGTCGCGCTGCTGTGGCTGGTCGCTGGTCGCGCGACGCCGCGGCTCGGGCTGCGCGCGAGCGCGGACCTCACGTTCGGCGGGGCGGCCGCGACGCGCCTGCTGCCGACCGGCGGCATCGGAGGTGTCGCGCTGACGATCTGGGCGCTGCGCCGCGCCGGCCTGGGGGCGCGCGACGCGACGCGCACGCTGCTCGCCTTCCTCGTCGTGCTCTACTCGATCTTCCTGGCATCGATCGTGACGGCCGGCGGGATGCTGGCGCTGGGGCTCGCTCCCGGCGGCGGTCCGCTTGCGCTCAGTGCGGTCCCGGCGGCTGGTGCGGCGCTCGCCATCCTCGGCGCGCTGGCGCTCGGCGTGCGGTCGCCCGTGCGCCGCGCGCCGCTCGCGGACGCGGCGGTCGGGGCGGGCCGATCGGCGCGTGCGCGGGCCGGCCTGCGGCGGGCGCCCGGGACCCTCGGCGTCGCCGTGCGCGACGCCATCGTGCTCGTGCGCTCAGGCGACCCTCGCCTGCTCGGAGCGCTGGTCTGGTGGGGCCTCGACGTCGCCGTGCTGTGGGCGATGCTGCAGGCGCTGGGCGCGCCTCCGGCGCTCGCGGTTGTCGTCCTCGCGTACTTCGTCGGCCAGGTCGCCAACACGCTGCCCGTCCCCGGGGCGGTGAGCAGCGGGATGGTCGGCATCCTGCTGGCCTTCGGCGTCGACGCCGACCTGGCCCTCGCCTCGGTGCTCGGCTACCGCGCCGTGGCGATCTGGCTGCCCGCTCCGATCGGCCTCGCCGCACTCGGGCGCCTGCGCCGGACCGTCGCGCGCTGGACTGAGCAGGCGGCGACGTGACCGCGCACGGCGTCGCGTTGCCCCGCGGTGCTCTGCTGGCGGTGGCAGCGCTGACCGCCGCGGCGTTCGCCGCCGTGACCGCCGGGGTCGTACAGCCGCCCGACCTCGAGGCTGCGCTCACCGACCTGTCGGAGAGGCTCGGCCCCTGGACCTACCTCCTGGTCGCCGGGCTGGCCTTCCTGGAGACGGGGGCCTTCGTCGGGCTCATCGCACCGGGCGAGACGGCGATCGTGCTCGGGGGCGTCGTGGCCGCGCAGGGCGACGTCGACCTTGCCGTGGTGCTCGTGCTCGCCTGGCTGGCCGCCGCGCTCGGCGACCTCGTCAGCTTCGCGCTCGGCAGGCGGCTGGGGCGCCGGTTCCTGCTCGAGCGCGGCCCGCGCCTGGGCATCACGCCGCCGCGCCTGGAGCGCGTGGAGGGGTTCTTCGCGCGCCACGGCGGCAAGGCGATCCTCGTGGGCCGGTTCATCGGGATCGTGCGCGCCGTCGCCCCGTTCCTGGCCGGCGCCTCGGGCATGCGCCTGCGGGCCTTCCTGCCCTGGAGCCTGATCGGCACCGCCGCATGGGCGACGACCTTCACCCTGATCGGCTTTGCCTTCAACCGGTCGTTCAGCTCGGCGGCCGACACCCTGACCCACGGCGCGCTCGCGCTGGCCACGCTGACGGCCGGCGCACTCGCATGGCGGGCGCACCGGGGCGCCGGCCGCCGGCCCGGGCGCCCCACCGTCGGCGTCGCCTAGATCCCCGGCTCGGCGGCGAAGAACGCAGCCAGCAGCGCCCCCACCTCGCCGGGGGCCTCCTCCTGCAGGAAGTGCCCGCAGCCCGGGAGGGCGGTGACGACCGCCTGCGGGAGATCCGCGGCGACGCGGGCCATCGTCTGCGCGGCGTCGGGCAGGATGCGGTCCTCGGCGCCGTAGACGATCCGCACCGGCACGTCGAGCGACGGCAGCTCCGTGGCGATCTCCGTGAACCCCTCGAGCTGCAGGCCGATGCCGGCGTCGGCCAGCGCTCGCCGCGCCTCGGCAGGCCCGAACGGCTCGAGCACGCCGGCGAGCGCCTCGTCGGTCAGGTTCGCCGGATCGGCCAGCCCGAGGCGCAGCGCCTCCTCGAGGCCGTCCGGGCTGGTCAGCCGCTCGCGCAGCCCGGGCGTCGCCGCGGCCGTGACGAACTCCTGGACGGCCTTGGAGAACTCGGGGTAGAGCAGCGTGTTCAGGAGCGCCAGCCGGGTGAGCCGGTCGCGGTTGCGCAGCGCCCAGTGCACCCCGACCGGCCCTCCGAGGTCGTGCACGGCAAGCGCGACGCGATCGATCGCGAGCGCGTCGAGCAGCCCGTCGATCGCGGTCGCGAAGAAGGCGAAGTCGTAGCGCGTGCCCAGCGGCTTGTCGGAGGCGCCGAAGCCCGGCAGGTCGATCGCGACGACGCGGTTGCGCTCGGCGATCGCGGGCATGACGTTGCGCCACAGGAAGGACGAGGTGGGCCAGCCGTGGATCAGCAGCACGGGCGGGCCCGAGCCACCGAGCTCGCGGTAGCCGATGTCGAGACCGTCCACATGGACCTTCTGCACCGTCGTGGTGACGGACATGGCGTTGCTCCTCGAGTGCTCGCTCAACAAACCGACCAAAGGTCGGGAAGTTAGCAGACCAACGGTCGGTCTACAATCCGACCTCCATG
This sequence comes from uncultured Actinomycetes bacterium, assembly GCA_963840185.1. Classification (GTDB taxonomy): domain Bacteria; phylum Actinomycetota; class Thermoleophilia; order Solirubrobacterales; family Solirubrobacteraceae; genus JAOPZW01. The sequence goes on from CAWIXY010000008.1 coordinate 569,669, forward strand.
GTGGACCGCCGCATCGAGAAGGGCAGGGCGACGCGCGCACGGCTGCTCGACAGCGGGCGCCGGCTCTTCGGCGAGCGCGGCTACGAGGCGACCTCGATCGACGCGATCCTCGGCGAGGCGGGCGTGGCGAAGGGTGCGCTGTACCACCACTTCGCGGACAAGCAGCAGCTCTTCGACGCCGTCCTGGACCGCACGCTGGCCGAGATCGCCGGCCGTGTCGCCGACGTCGCCGCCGGGGACGACGCGCTCGCGAAGCCTGCGCGCGGGGTGCCACGCGTGGCTCGAGATGGCACTCGATCCCGCGATCCAGCGCATCGCGATCATCGATCCGCCGGCGGCCGTCGGGTGGGCGCGCGGCCGCGAGCTCGACGAGCGCCACGCGCTCGGCGGCGTGCGCGCCGCCCTCCTGCGGCTGGCCGCAGACGGCCGCGTTCCGGCCGGCCAGGTCGACGCGCTGGCGCACATGGTCCTCGCGGCGGTGAACGAGGCGGCGCTGCTGATCGTCCGTGCCGAGGACCAGGAGGCGGCCCTCGCCGCGGGCCGGGCGGCCGTCGACACACTGCTCGCCCGCTTGGCCGGCGACGATGGAGCGCCAGGTCCGGAAAACGGGGGATAGGCACGGGTCTCCCTTGACGGCAGCCGCGGTTCCGCGGAGGATCGCCGCGATGAGCGTAGACGCGCCGAGCCCGGCGAGCCCGCCGGACGTTCGGGCGGAAGCGCCCGTCCCGTGGCGTCCGACGGCCGGGGCCGTGACGACTGCTGCCGGTGCCGCCGTGGTCGCCCTGGCCATGGTCCTGCCGTGGTGCAGCATCCCGGGCGGCGCCTACGCGCGGGCGCTGCTCGAGCTCCGCGGGGAGGCGGTCCCCGCCACCGGGCCGCTGTGGAGGTCGCTGCCGCTGACCTCCGTCGTCGTGCTCGGGCTCGTGGTCCTCGCCGTGGTGGCGGTCGCGCTGTCCGTCACCGCGCACCGGCTGCGCCGGCGCGTCGCGTGGGCGACCGCGGGCTCGGGCGTGCTCGTCGCGGCGCTCCTGGTCGATCGGCTGTTCGTCGAGCGGCCCGCGCCGGACGTGACCGAGGTGGGAGCCGGCGGCTACGTCGGCCTGGCCGGCGTCCTCGCCGTCACGGTCGGGGCCGGACTGGTCGCGCGCGAGCACGAGGCCACCGCGCGCGACCCGAGAGCCATGCCCGCTGTCCGCCTGCGGCCCGAGACGAGGCCGCGAGGCCGGGAGCTCGCCTGGCCGTGGTCCGCCGGCGCCGCTGCCGCCCTGGTCGTGACCTACCTCGCCACCCGCCTGTCGCTCGCCGACCGCTTCCCCTACTTCTTCGACGAGGCGCTCTACGCGGGCCACGCGCAGCTGGTGGCCCGGTCCCATACGGACGCGTTCGTGGCCCTGGAGTTCGGCCAGGGACCGCTCATGACGTGGCTGGCGGTCGCGTGGGTGGAGCTGGGCTTCGCCCCGCTGACCTCCGTGCGCCTCGTGTCGTTGCTGGCGGGCCTGCTGACCGTCGGCGTCGTCGGCCTCCTCGCACGATCGGTCCTGGGGCCCGCGGTGGGCTGGGTCGCCGCGGGGCTGTGCGTGGTGCTCCCCTTCTACGTCGTCCATGACGGGATCGGGGTCTACGAGCCGCTGGTCACGCTCATCGTGGCCGCCTCCCTGTACCTGCAGATCGAGTTCGCCCGCCGGCCGCGTCTCTGGCTGGCGGGGCTGCTCGGCGTCGTGCTGGCCGCGGGCGTGCTCACCAAGCTCAACACGCTGCCGGCGCTCGTGCTCTTGCCCGTCAGCCTGCTCTGCTTCGACTGGTCGGGTCCGGGCCGTCGCCGTCGCATGACCCGCTGGCTGCAGGGCACCGCCGTGGCGACGGCGATCGTCGTCGCCGCATATCTGCTGCAGCGCTCGTCGAGCTACTACGTCCAGCTGGAAGCGACTCGGAACAGTCTCCTGCTCTGGCCCGCCCGGACGGTGACGGCCGTGCTGGACGACCCGTTCGCAGTCGTCGAGGTGAACTGGGAGTCGTACTCAGCCGCGCTCGGCGGGTACGTGACCGTCCCGATACTGGCGCTCGCCGTCGTCGGGGCGGTCCTGGCCTGGCGCGACAGGCCCAGGACGGCCGCCTTCCTCGTCGCCTCGTTCCTCGTCTTCCTGGCGGTTGCGCTGCTCTTCCAGCTGCGGCCCTATCCACGGCATGCGATGTCGCTGACGCCGCCGCTCCTCGTGCTCAGCGCGTACGCGCTGGTGCGCGCGACGACGCTCGCCCAGCGTAGGCTCGCCCCTGGAGCCGCGGTCGGCGTGTGCACGCTGGGCGCGGTGTTGGTGATGGCGCCCGCAGCGCTCCTCGACGTGCGCGCGCTCTCCCGTCCGGCCACGGCGCACTACCCGGGGCTTGACTACTGGCAGTACGTCGCGGGATGGCCCGCGGGCGGCCCCTGGCAGGATGCCGCAGACCTCATCCGCCGTCGGGGGAACGGTCGCGACATGGTCATCCTGAGCCCGGGCTCGTACCTGGTCCTGCGGCTCATGCTCGAGGACGACGGCGGGCGCTACCGCTTCGTGACACCGGCGTCGCCGCTCGCCGCGAAGGCGCGGCTCGCGGTCTTCGACAGCGAGCGCGTCCCGATCGACCCGAAGGGCTTCCGCGCCGAGCTGGACCGCCACGGCTTCGCGCCGATCGGCCGCTTCTCACGTCCCGACGGGCCGTGCTCGGGACCGCGCGAGCCGTCCTGCGGCGGCACCGTGACGGTCCTCGCACGCAGCGCACGCTGAGGCCGCGGCGCCGATCAGGCGCTCTGCGGCGCCTTGCCGGCCTCGGCCGGCATGCTCGGCAGGGTCACCACGAAGCGCGCCCCGCCGCCCTGCGCCGTGCCCGCGTGGACCTTGCCGCCGTGGGCCTCGATGATCCCGGCCACGATCGCCAGGCCCAGGCCCGAGCCGGCGCGCCCGCGCTCGCGCCCGGCCTCGGCGCGCCAGAAGCGCTCGAACAGCGCCTCGGGCTCGTCGGTGGGGAGGCCCGGCCCCTCGTCGCTGACCTCGAGCTCGACCTGCCCGCTGCCGGCGCGCACGGTGACGTCCACCGCGGTGCCTGCGGGCGTGTGCACGAGCGCGTTGCGCACGAGGTTGGCCAGCACCTGCCTCAGCTGGTCCTCGTCGCCGAGCACGATCGCGTCGGCCCGCTCGTCGTGGTGCAGGGCGATGCGCCGCCCGCCGTCGGTCGCGCGCGCGTCGTGCACGGCGTCGCGGGCCAGCGCCAGCAGGTCGACCGGCGCGTGCGGGCGCTCGCGAACCTCGTCCAGGCGCGCCAGCGTGAGCAGGTCGTCGACGAGCACGCCCATGCGCGCGGCCTCCTCCTCGATGCGTCGCATCGCCTTCTCGGTGTCCTCGGGCCGGCGCGCGGCGCCCATGCGGAACAGCTCGGCGTAGCCGCGGATCGCCGCCAGCGGCGTGCGCAGCTCGTGCGAGGCGTCGGCGATGAACCGGCGCAGGCGCTGCTCGCTGGCCTCGCGCTGGCCGAAGGCGCGCTCCAGGCGCTCGAGCATGGCGTTGAGCGCCAGGCCGAGGCGCCCGACCTCGGTGCGCTCCTCCGCCGGGCTGACGCGGCGGTCGAGGTCGCCTGCGGCGATCGCCCCGGCGGTCTCTCCCATGCGGTCCAACGGCCGCAACCCGAGGCCGACCAGCAGCCAGCCCACCAGCCCGAGCACGAGCAGGACGCCGCCGATGACGACGCTCTCGACGAGCAGCAGACGGTCGAGCGTGCGGTCCACCTCGCTGAGCGGCACCGCGACGACCGTCGTGCCCGTCCCGTCGGCCGATGCGACGGCCAGCGCGCGGTAGCGCAGCTCGCCGTCGCCCACGGCGCCCACGGTGCGGATCTCGCCCACGGGCAGGTCGGCGGGCAGCGCGGGCGCCGCCGGGTCCGTCTCGCCGAAGCTGCCCAGGACGACCGGGTCGCCGACCGGCGTGCCCTTGGCGTCGCGCTCCTGGCCGAAGGTCCCCGTCGGCAGGTTGATCGGGTCGCGGCGCGGCGGACCGCCAGGCGGGCCCGGCCGCCCGTCCTTCCCGTCGCCCTCGTCCAGTGCCCTGCCGACGAACGGCAGCGCGGCCCGGGCCTGGTCGTCGGCGCGCTCGAACTGGAACGAGCGCTGCTCGGCGTAGGTGATCCCGCCCAGCAGCAGCAGCCCCGCCGCCGCAACGACGAGCAGGCCCGCGACGAGGCGGGCGCGGAGGGTCATCGCGTGCGCGGCACCCGCAGCGCGTACCCGACGCCGCGGCTCGTGTGGATGAGCGACGGGCCGTGGCGGTCGAGCTTCTTGCGCAGGTAGCTGACGTAGGTCTCGAGCACGCGCGCGTCGCCCCCGAAGTCGTAGTCCCACACGTGGTTGAGGATCTGCTCGCGGGTCAGGACGCGCCGCGGGTTGAGCATCAGGTAGCGCAGCAGCCGGTACTCGGTGGCGGTCAGGTCCACCGGCTCGCCGGCACGGCTGACCTCGCGCGTGTCCTCGTCGAGCAGGAGGTCCTCGAAGGCGAGCGTGCTCGTCTCGGGCGCGGCCAGCCCCGTGCGGCGCAGCAGGTTGCGGATCCGGGCGACGAGCTCCTCGAGGCTGAACGGCTTGGTGACGTAGTCGTCGCCGCCCATCGTCAGGCCGCGCAGCTTGTCCTCGCTGGCGTCGCGCGCCGTCAGGAAGATGATCGGCACGTCGTTGCCGCGCCCGCGCAGCCGGTCGGCCACCTCGAAGCCCTCGATGTCGGGCAGCATGATGTCGAGCACGATCAGCTCCGGCCGGAAGCGGTCGACGGCCATGAGCGCGGCGGTGCCGTCACCGGCCGTCTCGACCTCGAAGCCCTGGTAGCGCAGGGCCATCGACACGACGTCGGCGATGTTGGGCTCGTCGTCGACGACGAGCACGCGGTGGGTGGTCTGCTGATCGGTCATCGCTCATCCAGCATCGGAGCTGAGCCTGGGAGAAGCCTGAGAGGTTCCTGGGATGGAACCAGGGAAGACCCACCAGCGCAGCGCGGCGTAGCGGGCGACGGTGGCCACGACACCGGCCACGACGAGCACGGCGAGCTGCATCCCGGGTGCCGCCTGCGGCGCGATCAGGTGCAGCGCCCCGAGCGCGGCCGAGGTGAGCGTGACCGTGAAGGCGAACACGAGGCCGGCCCGCGCGTGCTGGCCCACCAGCCCGCGGCGGCCGCGGACGCCGAAGGTCAGCGAGCGGTTCGCGTGCGTGTTGGCGACGGCGCAGAGCGCGAGCGCGACCACGTTCGCCGCGCCGGCGCCCAGCGGCCCGCGCAGCGCCAGGAACAGGCACGCGTGCGCGAGCGTCGAGACCACGCCGATCGTCGCGAAGCGCGCGAAGCGGTGCATGCGGCCAGGGTGGCGCGCCCGCCTGGGAGTGCGCTGGGCTGTTCCTGGGTCTTACGCGGGCGCCGGCGCCAGCGCGTCCGTGTCGGCCGTGACGACGCGGTTGCGCCCCGCGCGCTTGGCCTCGAAGAGCGCGGCATCGGCTGCGCCGAACAGCTCTGCGAACGCGAACGGCCCACCCGAGGAGGTCGCGACGCCGAAGGACATCGTGACCTGCAGTCCGCCCGCGGGCGACAGCTCGACCGCAAGGCGCAGGCGCTCGGCCACGTCGGCGGCGTCCTGCTGCCCGGCGCCCGGGAGCACGACGAGGAACTCCTCGCCGCCGATGCGGTAGGCGAGGTCGAACGCGCGCAGCTCCTTGCGCAGCGTGTAGGCCACGTCGACGAGGACGGCGTCGCCCTGAGCGTGGCCGTGGGCGTCGTTGACGGCCTTGAAGCAGTCGATGTCGCCGACGATCAGGCCGATCGTCTCGCCGGTCACGGCGGCCTGCTGCTCGAGCTCGGCGAAGCGGGCGTCGAGGGAGCGACGGTTGAGCATCCCGGTCAGCCCGTCGAGGACCGACTCGCTGCGGTGCTCGAGATCGGAGCGCATGAGCGCGGTGGACAGGAACGCGACGGCCAGCACCAGGGCCAGGGGGAGGATCAGGTTCTGCGGGTCCTCCAGGGTCGCGGCCGGGTCGACGCCGAAGGTGGCCGCGATCATGAGCAGCACCGTCACGACGAGCCCGGCGGCCACGCCCCGGCCGTCGAAGCGCGCGGACAGCGTGACGATCGGGATGGCCAGCCAGGAGACAGCCGGGCTGTCGGGCCCGCCGGTGAGCGCGATCGAGCTGGCGATCGCGATCTGGGCGACGAGCCACGCGCCGGCGAAGGCCCGCTCGGGCTTGCGGCTGCCCGCGGCGAGCCGGCCGGCGACGGCGAAGCCGGCCGTCGCCAGCGCCATCGGTGCCAGCGTCCACCATCCGAGCCACGGTCCGCTGCCCAGCAGCGCGATGGCGAGGATCGCGAACGCGATTGCCCTCGGACGCTGCAGGCGGCTCTCCATGTCGACCATGCGCTCACGCTGCGCCTCGGTGCGGCATAGCCAGGAATGTGGCGCATTTCCTCCCATGTCTGCGTCATCGACGCATTGGCGCTCGTGCTTTACACTCGCCCGCTGGCGCCTCGACACGTGGAGGTTCGAGAGCGTTTATCGGTGGCTTCTGGAGGGGGGCTTTCGAGTTATGAACGGATCGGTGATGACCGACGCTGCGATGTGGCGCCCAGGGGTGACGCGCAGCCAGCTCATGCGGGCGGCCGTCGGCCTCGAGGCGATTGCCGACACCTGCGCGGGCCGCCGCCGCGAGGAGCTGCTCGAGCTGGCCGGCGGCCTGCGCGAGCGCGCCTGGACGGGCCGGCCGGAGGCTTCCGACGGTCCCCGCGCGCCGGCTGCGCGGCACCTGCGCGCCGTGCGCTAGCTAGCGCCCTCGTCCGGCTCGATCGTCACTTCTGTCGCATGGGCTCGTTCCGGGTCCATGCGACTCGGCCGCAGGACCCTCGGGACCGCCGCCTGTGCGGCGGCGTTGCTGACCACCGGCGGGCCGCCCGCCTCGGCCGGGGTGCAGGTCGGCTCCTCGGGCTGGGAGTGGGGGACCCCGCTGCCGCAGGGCAACACGATCCGGGCGATGTCGTTCGCCGGCGGCCAGGGCTACGCGGCCGGTGACTTCGGCACCCTGCTGCGCACGGACGACGCCGGCGCCTCCTGGACCGGCCTGCCGGCCGGCACGCACACCGGCCTCAGCGAGGTGCAGGCCATCGACGCGGACTCCCTGTTCGCCGCGGGCGGCTGCGTCGCGCGGCGCTCGGACGACGGCGGGCGCACGTTCACGCGCGTCGCGTTCACGCCCGTCGAGTCGAGCTGCAGCGAGCAACTCGCCACGGGCTGGTTCGTCGACGAGCGCACCGGCTACCTCGTGCTCACCGACGGGACCGTGTTGCGCACCGACACGAACGGCGACACCTTCGCGCAGGTCACCGCCCTCCCCGGCACCCGCGCCCAGGGCGGCGGCGCACGACCCAACGACGTCGTCTTCACCACGGCGACGACAGGCGTCGCGGCGACGTCCGACGGGCGGCTCTACCGCACGACGGACGGCGGCACGTCGTGGGCGCTGGTCAGCGCCACCGAGCGAGCGGTGCGCACCGTCGTCTTCCTCGACGCCACCGTCGGCTACGCGGTCGGCGACGGCTCGCTCGTCCTGCGCACCAACGACGGCGGCGCGACCTGGGCCGCACGCGGCCTCGCCGGCTCGGGCGCGGCGCTGACCTCGATCCGCTGCGCGTCGCCCGCGCTGTGCGTGATGACCACCGAGGGCGGCGGACAGCTCGTGCGCACGAACGACGGCGGCGAGAGCGCGACGCTCGTGACCCCGAGCCCGGACCCGATCCACGCGGCAGCCTTCGCCTCGCCGACCCGGATCGTCGCGGGCGGCGAGCTCGGCTCGACGGCGCTGTCCGACGACGCGGGGATGAACTTCACCGCCGTCGGCGGGCGCCTGAGCGGCGCGTTCTCGCGGATGGTCGCCGGCCTGCAGCAGGGCACGGCATTCGCACCCGGAGCCAACGGCACGCTCGCCCGCACGACCGACGCCGGGCGCACGTGGAGGCGCGGCAACGTGTCGACCTCCGAGGACGTCCTCGACGTGGCCTTCCCGACGGCGACGACCGGCTTCGCCCTGGACACGGCCGGCGGCCTGTTCCGCACGACCGACGCCGGCGACACCTGGAGGACGCTCGACACGGGGACCACGGCGCGGCCCGCCGCCGTCGATGCGCCGACAAGCACCGTGGTGCTGCTCGCCGGGCCCCGCGGCATGCGCCGCTCGACCGACGCGGGCACCACGTTCGACGCCATCGGTGGGCGGCTCGTGAGCACCGCCCGGCTGCGCGGCCTGGATCGCGCCGGCTCGGCCGCCATCGCCCACGGGCCCGCGGCGATCCTGCGCTCGGTCGACCGCGGTCGCACCTGGCTTCGGGTCCCGCGGCCGGGCGCCGACCGCCGTTCGGCGGGCAAGCTGGTCGCCGACGTCGACTTCGTCGACGCGCGCACGGGGTTCGTCCTGGCCGCCGACGGCACGCTGTATCGCACCGACAACGCGGGGCGCAACTACACCGCGCTGCCCGGGGTCGGCACCCACACCGCACTGGGCATGAGCTTCTCGGGCAGGCGCAGCGGCTACCTCGTCATCGAGCGCTTCGGCGACGTGGCGCAGCGCTCGGGCTTCCTGCTGCGCACGCGCGACGGCGGCGCAACCTGGTACCCGCAGTTCGTCGTGTCCACGCCGATCGCCGGCGCCGGCGTCGCCGCGGCGTCCGGAGGCACCGACTACCTGCTCGGCGGCCCGTCGAGCCTGCTGGCCAGCACGACGGGCGGCGACGCCGGCACGCGCAGCGCGCTGACCGCGACGACGGCGCGCCGCAGCCTGCGCCGGGCCGGGCGGATCACGGTCACCGGCCGCCTGACCCCCGCGGCCGGCAACGAGCGCGTGACCGTCAGCCACCGGGCGGCGGGCAGCACCCGCTGGCGCGCGCAGACGGTGAAGGTGGCCGCCAACGGCGCGTACACCACGAGCTGGGACGTGCGCCGGGGCACGAGCCGCTTCGTCGCCCAGTGGGCCGGCGACTTCCGCAGCGCGGGCGACGGCTCGCCGGTGCTCAGCGTGCGGGTCGGGGGGTGACGATCAGCCCTCGCCGCGGGCTGATCGTCGGCATCTGCCGGATCTCCAGCGTCGCGTCGCTCGCCAGGTCGAGCCGGAAGCGCTCGAGGATGCGCGAGGCGATGACGCGGATCTCGGCCTGGCCGAAGCGCATTCCCAGGCACGTCCGCGACCCGCCTCCGAACGGCACGTAGGCGCCCTTGGGGATGCGCTCGCGGTTGCCGGGGGCAAAGCGCTCGGGGCGGAAGGCCTCGGGCTCGTCCCACACGTCGGGCAGGCGGTGGCTCGCCCAGGAGCAGTAGTTGACGGGCACGCCGCCGGGCACGGGGACGCCGGCGATCACCGCGGGAGCGATCGAGCGGCGCGGTCCGATCCAGGCGGCGGGGTACAGGCGCAGCGTCTCGTCCATGGCCAGGTCGAGGTCGAACGCTTCGTCGTCGACCAGCTGCGGGTGGCGCGCGAGCTCGTAGAAGAGGAAGGCGACGGTCGAGGTCGTGGTGTCGTGGCCGGCGAACAGCAGCGTCACGACCTCGTCGCGCACGTGGCGGTCCGACAGCGCCTCGCCGTCCTCGTCGCGCGCGTCCAGGAGCAGGCTGAGGACGTCCTCGCCGCGGTCGCCGCTCGCCCGGCGGTCGGCGATCTCGCCAAGGATCAGGCGGTCGAGGCGGCCGCGGGCCTCCCACATGCGCGCCCACGGCGTGCGCGGCCCGCGCAGCACCTGCAGCGCGTAGTCGCGCGCGTAGAAGCTCAGCGCGGCCTCGAACTCGGCGGCGGCGTTCAGGCCTCCCGCCCGCGCGCGATCGGGGTCCAGCCCGAACAGCGCGCGCATGGCGATGCGCAGTGCCAGCTCGCGCGTCCACGCGTAGAGGTCGAAGGACTCACCGGCGCGCACGCGCGCGAGGGCGGCGTCCGTCTCGGCCTCCATGGTCGCGTGGGCGGCTTCGATGCGCTCGCGGTGGAAGGCGGGCAGCATGATCCTGCGCGAGCTGCGGTGGAAGTCGCCGTCGATCGGTGAGCAGCCCGTCGCCCAGCAGTGGCATCAGGTCGCCCATGCCCCCGTCGCGCCACGAGTAGTTGGCCGCGTGGGAGACGGTGATGTGGTGGTTGGCCTCGGGCCCCAGCGCGAAGACGTTGTTGCCGTGGAAGATCCGCACGGTGAAGACCGGGCCGAACCGCTCGTAGAGGTCGAGCAGCAGCGGCAGCGGGTCGCGCGCGAAGCGCTGCGTGCGGGCCAGGCTCGGGCGCGTCTGGCCCGGCGGGAAGGGGACGGTCGCCTCGCGCTCCGCGCGCAGGTCGCCGGCCAGGCGCACGAACGGGTTGGACGAGACGGGGGCGGGGCCGGCGAGCGACATGCGAGCCCGCCGAGCCTACCCCCGGCGGGCGCCGTGCGCCCGCGCACGTGCACTTGAGCCCCTATGGCGTGCTTATGTGCACGCGGGCGCCCGCGATCACCCTCTGGTGCTCACCAGCCGGCGTTCGTGCACGACGAGCGCGCGGGTCCGCACGCACTCGGGTTGCTTGCTCGCCCCACGACGAGGGGCCCCGCCGCGGGGCCCCTCGCGGTCCGCCGGTTGGATGCCGGCTACTCCGTGACCTTCTCGGCCTCCGGCGACTGCTGGACCTCCTCGGCGGCGGCCTCGCGCGGCGACGGTGCCGCGCGGACGACACGCTCGCACGAGCCGTTCGCGTTCTCCGCGGTCGCGTCGACGATGACGTCGACGGTGTCCAGCAGCGCGACGTCGTGGCCCTCGCCGCACTCCACGCGGTCGGCCTCGCCGTCGCGAAGGTGGAAGCGGTCGTTGCCGGCGCCGCCGTGCAGGAAGTCGGCGACCGTGTCGAGCTCGCCGTTCGGCCCGGGGGTCACGTCCTTGCGGGCCAGCGCCCACAGGTCGTCGTTCCCGTCGCCGCCGAACGTCTCGTCGACGCCCAGGTTGGCGAAGATCCGGTCGTTCCCGGGGCCGCCGTCCTGCCGGTCGTCGCCGGTGCCGCCGGCCATCAGGTCGCGACCGCCGTTGCCGGCGATCGTGTCGTTGCCGTCGCCGCCGTGCAGGCGGTCGCGGCTGTCGCCGCCCGTGATGGTGTCGTTGCCGGCCGCGCCGAAGACGCGGTCGTAGGACGTGCGGTCGCCGGCGTTCGGGGCATCGCCCGACAGCGTGTCGTCGCCCAGGCCGCCGATGATCAGATCGTTCCCGGCGTTGCCGGTGATCGTGTCCGCTCCGGCCTCGCCGAACAGGCGGTCGCGACCGCGGCCGCCGTCGATCCGATCGTTGTCCTTGCCACCGTGCACGCGGTCGTAGCCGTGGCCGCCGGTGACCACGTCGGCGCCGGCGTAGGCGCGGATGCGGTCATGACCGCCGTTGCCGTTGATCGTGTCCGCCTGGTTGGTGCCTCGCAGCCGCTCGCCGCGGGGACCACCGTCGATCGTGGCCGCGAGGGCCACCGCCGTCGTGAGGGCCAGCGCGGCGAGTGCCGCCAGCGCCACGGCGGTGATGCGCGAAAGGTGCTTCATGGGTGTTGACGCCTCCTTGCTGAGCGTCGGGGTCGACTCGTCCGGCGACTGGAACCCGACCGTGCGGGCGGAGTTGCGGCGGGCTGGGCCGGCCACCCACGAGTTGCCATACTCTGGGCCGTCGCCCACGGGGGCGTAGCTCAGTCGGTTAGAGCGCCGGCCTGTCACGCCGGAGGTCGCGGGTTCGAGTCCCGTCGCTCCCGCTCCGTAGCCCCGGCCTGCTGGACCCGGCTACACCCCTCTCCCGTGTGGTCGCTGGACACCATCGGCCTCGCGACGACTTTCTACATCGACGACGTCGACGTGCGCTGAGTGCGGATGACGCGGGAGCCGCCTCGGGGCGGCTCCCGCGTCATCATTCGTTCCTGTGAGCGTGATCTTCTCGATGGGCGTGTCGGTGGATGGCTTCGTGGCCGGGCCGGGCGACACGATCGACTGGACGGTGCCCGACGCCGAGCTGCACCAGTTCCACAACGACCGGGTGCGCGCGCAGGGCGCGCAGATCTGCGGGCGCAAGCTCTACGAGACGATGGTCTACTGGGAGACGGCCGACCAGGACCCGTCGCTCGACTCCGTCGAGCAGGAGTTCGCCGCGCTGTGGCAGGCGCTCCCCAAGGTCGTGTTCTCCTCGACGCTGACCGCCGTCGAGGGCAACACGCGGCTCGCCACCGGCTCGATCGGCGACGAACTCGCGGCGCTGAAGGCACAGACCGACGGCGACATCGGGATCGGCGGCGCGACGCTGGCCGCCGCCTTCAGCGATCTCGGGCTGATCGACGAGTACCTCCTGTTCGTCTCCCCGATCGTTCTCGGTGCGGGGACGCCGTTCTTCGGCCCGCTGGACCACCGCATCCCGCTCGAGCTGGTGGAGACGCGGACGTTCGCGTCGCGCGTGGTCTACCTGCGCTACCGCCGGACCTAGGCGACCGCGACGGCCCCGGGCCGGAACGTGGCCCGGGTACTGCGGCATCAGGTTCACCGCGCCGGCCGCTCGTCCTTCCCGCGTCAGCTCCGTCCCGCCAACCTGGAGGAGGGTGCTCGTGGACGGCTCGAGACGGTCGTCTTCTAGGCTCCCGCGATGGTCATCAGGTCGCCGTCCGGCGAGGCCCGCCGGCTGCGGCGACAGCTCCTGGTGGGGACCGCCGGGCTCCTCGTCGCCCGCCTCCTCCTGGGCCTGCCACGGCCCGGCCCGGTCTACCTGGCCGACGAGGTCGGCTACCTGACCAACGCGAGGGTTCTCGGCGGCGGGCTCGGCGCGGACCTGCTGCACACGTCGTACTTCCGGGGCGGCTACTCGCTGCTGCTGACCCCCGTCCTGGCGCTGGCCGGCGACCCTGCCGCGGAGTACAGGCTGGTGCTGGTCGTCAACGCGCTGCTGGCGGCGTCCCTCGTCCCGCTGCTCTACCTGTTCCTGACGCGCTCCCTGCGCGTCGCGCCGCGGGCTGCCGTCTGGCCGGCGATCGGAGCCGCGTGCTACCCCAGCGTGACGCTCACCTCCGGTATGGCGATGTCGGAGAACCTGCTGCTGCCGCTCGTCGTCGCGTGGCTGTTGACGGTCTCCGGGACGCTGACCGCCGCGACCGCGCGAGCCGGCGCCGCCTGGGCCGCCGCGATGGCGTGCTGCGCGGCGGTGCTGTGGGCGGCGCACGGCCGGATGGTGGTCGTGGTTGCGGTCTCGGCCGCCGTCCTCGTCGGCTTGGTCGTCGTGCGGCGGCGGCCCGCCGTGTGGCCCGCAGCCTGCGGCCTGCTCGTGCTGGCCTGTGGTCTCGTGGCGGTGCGCGCGCTCAACGACTTCCTGATCAGGGAGAACTACGGCGACCGCCGCTTCGACGACGCCGAGGAACGGGTGTCGAGCCTCGAGGACCTGGACGGTGTCCTGTCGGTCGCGCGCAACCTCGTGGGGCACAGCTGGTACCTGCTCGTCGCCACGCTGGGGGTCGTCCTGGTGCTGCTCGTGGTCGACGGCCGCCGGCTGGCGTCGCGCGTGGCGTCGCGGACAGCCGACACGTCCGACGTCGTGCTGACGGTGCTCCTCGTCACGACGGCCGGGATCCTCGTGCTGTCGGCGCTGTCGTTCCCGGATCCCGCCCGGCCCGATCAGATCGTCTACGGCCGGTACGTCGAGGTGATGGTGCCGCCGTTGCTCGCCGTCGGCCTCACCGCGCTCGCGGCCGGGCGGCTTCCGCGCCGGGCCTGGGGCGTGGCCGCGGTGCTCCTCGGCCTGGCGGGCGTGGTCGCCGTCCTGCGCGCGGGGCTGGACTTCCGGGGGCCGGTGGGATCCCTGAACGTCACGAGCCTGCCCTTCCGCGTGGGGTCGCTGGGACCGTCCTCGCTGCTCGGAGCGGGGGTCGTGGCGTCGGCGTGCGCGCTCGCCCTGCTCGCAGTCGCCCGGAGGTCATCGGGAGCCGTCGTGCCCCTGCTGCTCCTCTTGTTCCTGCCGACGACCGCGTACTTCGAGCAGATCCTGCTCGAGCGCTCGCGGGACGTCTACCCATCGGGGTGGACGAGCCCCGAGCCGGTGGTGAGCGCCGAGAACATCGAGACCGTCGCGTTCGACGTGGATGGCGCCGACCGCGAGGCCGGGGACATCTACCCGTGGCTGATCACGTCGGCGGTGGTCGTGCGCTTCGACGGGCGCACCACGCGGCCGCCGTCGCGATCGGTCGTGAGCACCGGCCGCTGGCCCCGAGACCATCCTGAGCAACCGGCCGAGGCGCTCTGGAAGGACCCTGCCCGCGATCAGACCCTGTGGCGGCTGACCCGGCCCGACGGCAGGGCGCGACGGGTCGAGGTGTGCCTCGAGGCGGCGGGCCTCACCGCGACGCGCGGCGACCCTGGCGCGCAGCCGGGGGCGTCCGAGCTCACGGTGGAGCTCAGCAGCGGCGAGCGGGCGCGGGTCCTCGTGTTCGTCACCGAGCGTGCCGCGGCGGCCCACGCCCGCAACGTCGAACGGCTGGTGCGGGCGGCCGGCCGACTCGACGCGACGGTGATCGCCCGGCGTGGGACCGTCGTCGGGACCTGGCCCGCGGCCATCCCCCGTGATGGCGAGCGGCGGCTGCGGCGCTGTCTCTAGTCGCGCTTGGCGGCGTCGCCCGCGGTCGCGGGCGTCATCGCACCGCCGCCGGCCGTCGCGCGGCGCACGAGCCGCGGGGCCAGGACCCGCAGCGCCGGCACCACGCCGTACCAGCGCGGGACGTAGCGCTCGGGCTTGCCCCGCAGGCCCGCGTCGACGATCGCCTCGGCGACCTTGTCGGGGGTCGAGACGAGGCGGCTCGTCAGCGCCTTCGCGTGCAGCTCGGCCTGCGGAAACCCCTCGGTCGTCACGAAGCCGGGCAGGACGAGGCCGACGTGCACGCCGTTCGCGCGCTCCTCGGCGTACAGCGCGTCGCTCCAGCCGGCCAGCGCGAACTTGCTCGCCGAGTAGCCGCCCGAGCTGCCGCGGGCGACGCGCCCGGCCACGCTCGACACGTTGACGATCGCGCTGGGCGTGGAGCGGCGCAGCAGCGGCAGCAGCGCCTCGGTCATCCGGACCGTGGCGTCGAAGTTGAGCGCCATGTGGCGCTGGACGCCCTCCCAGCCGTGGTCGGCGAAGCGCCCGCGCCAGGCGGCGCCGGCGTTGTTGACGAGCAGATCGAGGCGGCCGTGCTCGGCCTCGACCGCCGCCGCGATGCGGGCGGGCGCGCCGTCGTCGGTCAGATCCTCGGCCAGCACCAGCGCGCCGCCGAGCGAGTCCGCCAGCGCCTGCAGCCGGTCCTTGCGCCGCGCGACGAGGACGAGCTTCGAGCCCGGCTCGTAGGCGAGTCGTCGTGCGGTGGCCTCGCCGATCCCGCTCGACGCGCCGGTGATGAGGGCGACCATGGGGCGGATCCTACGGGCGCGGGGCCCCGTGGACCGCCCGCCGCCCGCCGACCGCCACCAACCGAGGGGTCAGCCCGACCGCGCGAGCAGCGCGCGCACCGCGCCCCGGTCGACGGCCCAGGCGGTGGGCGCGCCGTCGCTGGCCCGGGCGAAGACGATCCCCAGCACGCGGCCGTTGCGATCGAGCACCGGCGCGCCCGAGTCGCCCGCGGCGACGCCGGCTGCGAGCTCGATGGCGGGCCGGAGCAACGGCCGGTCACCGGGTGCCGCGCGGACGCGGGCGTTGACGCGGCGCCTGATCGTCCCCGGCAGCGCCTGCAGGCGGCCGTCGCGCAGGACGCGGACGCTCACCGGGCCCGTGCCATCGGCCAGCCTCAGCGCCGGGCCGCGCAGCGCCGGGACGCTGAGCAGCGCCAGGTCCGCACGGCGGTCGATCCGCAGGACGCGCGCCGGCCGGCCGAGCACGGTGGCCTGGCGGTCGCCGGCGAGCACGTGCGCGACCGTGAGGACCCGTCCGCCCCCGACGGCGACGCCGGTCGCCACCTGCGGGACGCGGCCGTCGCCGGTCACGCTGACGCCGACGACGCGCGGCGGCGCCGGGGGGCCGGCGTCGCCGGCGCCGCAGCCGGCCCCCAGCACGCAGAGCGGGACGGCGGCGACCGCGGCCGGACCGGCCAGCGTGCGCCACCGTGTCATCGCGGCGCCGTGGTCGTCGAGCGCTCGACCAGCACCGGCTGGTGCAGCCGCGTGGCGGCCCTCGTCCGGCCCTCGCCCCGCTCGAGCACGAGCTGCAGCGCCTCGCGGCCCATCTCGTGGCGCGGCTGGTTGATCGTGGTCAGCTGGATGTGGTTCAGCGCCGCGATGAACGTGTTGTCGTAGCCCACGACCGAGACGTCCTCGGGGATCCGCACGCCGTCCTGCTCCAGCCGGTCGATCAGGCCGAGGGCGACGAGGTCGTTGGCGGCGAACACGGCGGTCGGCAGCTCCGCCCCGGCCAGCAGCTTCTCTGCCGCGGCGATCCCGGCGTCCTCGGTGAACTCGCCCGGGATGACGATCGTCCGCCGCCGTAGCCCGGCCTCCTCCATCGCCTTGACGTACCCCGCCCGGCGCGGGACCGCGCCTGCGCCCTGACCGCCGTCGACGTGCACGATCCGCTCGTGGCCCAGGCCGGCGAGGTGCTCGACCGCCAGATGCGCGCCCCCTCCCTCGTCTGGTCATCACGCAGTCGATGCCGCCGCGCAGTCGGCGGCCGACGACGACACACGGGATCCCGGCGACGGCCGCGGCGATCTGGGTGCCGGTCATGCGCGGCGACACGAGGATCAGGCCGTCGGTGCGGTACTCGAGCAGCGCCTCGAGCATCGCCCGCTCGCGCTGCTCGCGACGTCCCCCGGTGATGATCAGCAGGCGATAGCCGAGGTCCGAGGCGAGGTCCTCGATCCCGTTGGCGATCTCGGCGAAGAACGGGTTGTGCAGGTCGTTGAGGAGCACGCCGACGGTGTCGGTCCGGTGGCTGGCGAGGCTGCGGGCGTTGGCGTTGGGGCGATAGCCGAGACGCCGGGCGGTGTCCAGCACCAGCTCACGCCGCTGCGGGCTCACCTTGTCGCTCTGGCGCATGACGAGCGACACCAGCGCCCGCGAGACGCCGGCCTCGCGCGCGACGTCGTCCATCGTGACGTACGGCGAGCGCCGCGTCCGCGCGGTCGCGACCACGCCGTTCATGTCTGCGCGGGCCACGTGCACATCCTGCCACTGGAGCGCTCTAATGCATAGACTTGACATCGCTCCTCGAGACTCGTTACGGTCACGCTTGGAGCGCTCTAACAACGCCGGCTTGGAGGAGACGGAGAGCGTGAACGAGCAGCACGAGGCGGCCGGGCTCATGCCCCGGCTGGCGGCGGCCCCGATCTCGTGGGGCGTCTGCGAGGTCCCCGGGTGGGGGCGGCAGCTCGATCCCGGGCGTGTCCTGCGCGAGATGGCCGAGCTCGGCCTGCGCGCCACGGAGCTCGGCGCGCTCGGCTGGCTGCCGCTCGACGGCCCGCAGGTGCGCGCCGAGCTCGACCGCCACGACCTGCGCCTCGTCGGCGGCTTCGCTCCGCTCGTGCTCCACGAGGCGGACCTGGCGCCGACGCGCGAGCACCTCGAGCGCGTTGCGGTCGCCCTCGCGGCGGCGGGCGCCGAGCTCATCAATGCGGCGATCGTCGTCGACGAGGACTGGTCGCCCCGGATCGAGCTCGACGACGAGGGCTGGGCGCGCGTGGGCACGAACTACGCCGCGATGGCCGAGCTCGCGGCCGGTCACGGGCTCGAGCTGCTGATCCACCCGCACGTCGGGACGCTCGTCGAGACCGCCGCCGACGTCGACCGTGCGCTCATGGTCACCGACGCCGGGTGGGTGCTCGACACCGGCCACCTGCTGATCGGGGGTGTCGAGCCTCAAGGCTTCGTCCGGCGCCACGCGGACCGCATCGCCCACGTCCACCTCAAGGACGTGGACGCCTTGCTGGCGGCGAAGGTCCGCGTCGGCGAGCTGTCGCTGGTACACGCCGTGCGGGAGGGCCTGTTCCGGCCGCTGGGAGACGGGGACGCGGGGATCGACGAGGTCATCCGCCTCCTCGATGAGGCCGGGTACGGGCGCTGGCTCGTGCTCGAGCAGGACGTCGCCATCACCGGGCCGGAGCCCACGGTGGAGAGCGGCCCTGCGCTCGATGTGAAGAAGAGCATCGAGTTCCTGTCCACCAGGGCTCCGAGGAGAGAGGTGTCACGCACATGAAGCGTCTCGTGGGCAGCCTGCTGGCTGCGTTGTTGGTGTTCGGCGCGCTCGTCGCGGCGGGCTGCGGTGGGAACGACAACAAGGACTCGTCCGGGAACGAGAAAACCAGCACGTCGTCCGGCGGCGGGGCAGCGAACGTCGACCTCACGGAGGGCAGCGGCCTGACGTTCGCGATGGTCACCCACAGCGACGAGGGCTCGTTCTGGTCGGTGGTCAAGAAGGGCGCCGAGCAGGCGGCCAAGGACCAGGGCGTCAAGCTCGTCTGGAGTCCCTCGAACAACGACCCGCAGAAGGAGGCGCAGCTGATCGACGCCGCGATCTCCCAGAAGGTCGACGGCCTCGCGGTCTCGGTCCCGAACGCCGACGCCATCAAGGGCTCGCTGGCCAAGGCCAAGTCGGCCGGGATCCCGATCATCACGCTGAACTCGGGGGCGGACCAGTTCAAGGAGCTCGGCGCGATCACGCACGTCGGGCAGACCGAGAAGATCGCGGGCGTGGCCGCCGGCGAGAAGCTCAAGGCCGCGGGCCTCAAGAAGGTGCTCTGCGTGGTCCACGAGCAGAACAACATCGGCCTCCAGGAGCGCTGCGCCGGCGTCAAGCAGGGCCTTGGCGGCACCGTGACCAACCAGCAGGTCAAGGGCACCGAGGACGTCGCCACGACGCAGACCGAGATCAAGTCCAAGCTGCAGGCCGACAAGTCCTACGACGGCGTCATCGCGCTGAACCCGGACATCGCGGCCGCGGCCAAGACCGCCATCAAGGGCGCGAGCTCGGACGCCAAGCTGGCGACGTTCGACCTCAGCCCGGCGCTGATCAAGGACATCAAGAGCGGGAGCACGCTGTTCGCGGTGGACCAGCAGCAGTACCTGCAGGGCTACCTGCCCATCGTGTTCCTGAAGCTGTTCAAGCAGAACGCCAACACGGTCGGCGGCGGCCTGCCGGTCCTCACGGGCCCCGGCTTCGTCGACAAGTCCAACGCCGCCACGGTGGAGAAGCTCGCCGCGGACGGCACCCGATAACGACCCGCCCGGGGCGGCCGGCCTCTCCGCCGGCCGGCCGCCCCCCGCTCTCGCATCCGAGGAGAGAGACGTGATCAGCAAGCACGGCATGAGCTCGGCCGGCCCGCCCGCGGTCCCGGCCGCCACATCGCCGGCGGCGGCCGCGCCGCCGCCGGAGCCGCTCGCCGACGAGCGGCTCGCCCAGATCAGCCCGATGGCCCGGCTGCTGCGACGCCCCGAGATCGGCGCGCTGCTCGCGGCGGTCGTCGTGGCGATCTTCTTCTGGACGCAGAACTCGCTGTTCCTGAAGCTCGACGGCATCGCGAACTGGACCGACGTCGCTTCGACGATCGGGATCCCCGCGGTCGTCGTCGCGCTCCTGATGATCGGCGGTGAGTTCGACCTGTCGGCCGGCGTCATGACCGGCTCCGCGGGCCTGATGATGGGCATCCTGGCCACGGAGGTCGGCATGAACATCTGGCTGGCGATCCTCCTGACGCTCGCCGCGGCGACGAGCATCGGGTTCGTCAACGGCTACATGGTCATGACGACCAAGCTGCCGAGCTTCATCGTCACCCTGGCGACGTTCTTCATCCTGCAGGGAGTCAACCTCGGCGTGACCAAAGCGATCACCGACCAGGTGGCGGTCAGCGGCCTCGACACCGCGGCCGGCTACGAGAGCGCCAACAACATCTTCGGCGACAGCTTCACGTCGCACGGCTTCCGGCTCACCGTGCTGTGGTGGATCGCCATAACGGTGCTGGCGACCTGGGTCCTCGCGCGCACGCGCGTGGGGAACTGGATCTTCGGCGTGGGCGGCGACGCGAACGCCGCCCGCAACGTCGGCGTCCCGGTGCGCAAGGTCAAGATCGGGCTGTTCATGACGACGTCGTTCGTCTGCGCCCTCACCGGGATCATGATCGCGCTGCGGCTCGCCTCGACGCAGGCCGGCCAGGGCGTGGGCGACGAGTTCCAGTACATCATCGCCGCGGTGGTCGGCGGCTGCGTGCTGACGGGCGGCTTCGGCTCCGCGGTCGGCGCCGCACTCGGCGCGCTGATCATCGGCATGGCCTTCATCGGGATCCAGTTCTCCGGCTGGAACACGGACTGGCGGTTCCTCTTCCTCGGCGTGATCCTGCTCGTCGCGGTCCTGGTCAACAACTACATCCGCAAGCGCGCGGAGGGGGTTCGGTGATGAGCGCCACGGAGAACACGGTTCCGGCGGCGCCGGCCGACGGCGGCACGCCGCTGCTGGAGGTGCGCGACGTCTCGAAGTACTTCGGCAACGTCGTCGCGCTCAAGGACGTCAGCGTGCAGGTCGGCCCGAACGAGGTGACCTGCGTGCTGGGCGACAACGGCGCCGGCAAGTCCACGTTCATCAAGATCCTCTCCGGCGTCCACCGCCACGACGAGGGACAGCTGCTCGTCGAGGGCGAGGAGACGCACTTCAACTCGCCCCGCGAGGCGAAGGAGCGCGGGATCGCGACGGTCTTCCAGGACCTCGCCACGGTGCCCCTGATGTCGATCTGGCGCAACTTCTTCCTCGGCTCCGAGCCGACGAAGGGATCGGGCCCGCTGCGGCGCGTCGACGTGCGGTTCGCACAGGAGACGATGGTCGCCGAGCTCAAGAAGATGGGGATCGACGTGCGCGACCCCGAGCAGCCGGTCGGCACGCTGTCCGGGGGCGAGCGGCAGGCCGTCGCGATCGCCCGGGCCGTGTACTTCGGGGCGAAGGTCCTGATCCTGGACGAGCCGACCTCGGCGCTCGGCGTCAAGCAGTCCGGCGTGGTCCTGCGCTACGTGGCGCAGGCGCGGCAGCGCGGACTCGGCGTCATCTTCATCACGCACAACCCCCACCACGCCTACCCGGTCGGCGACCGCTTCGTGGTCCTCAACCGCGGCAAGCTCCTGGGCGCGTGGAACAAGGGCGACATCAGCCGCGACGAGCTGATCAAGATGATGTCCGGCGGCGCCGAGCTCGACGCCCTCGAACACGAGCTGGGGCGCGTGCTCGGCCCGGGCGCCACCACATGAGCGCGACCCAGGCTCAGCCCGTGGGGGCGGCCGCCCGGGCGCGGCGGCCCCTCGGGGTCGGCGTCGTCGGGTTCGGGTGGCTCGGCCAGGCCCACTCGCGGTCGATGCTGCGGATTCCGACGCTGTTCGGCCACCGCGACTTCGACCCGGTGCTCGTGGCGTGCAGCGACCCGGTGCCGGCGCTCGCCGACGAGGCGGTCAGCTCGTTCGGGTTCCGGCGCAGCGGCGCAGCGTGGCAGCGGGTCGTCGACGATCCGGAGGTCGACCTCGTCGTCATCGCCGCGCCGAACATGCTCCACGTCGAGCTCGTCGAGGCGGTCGCGCAGGCCGGCAAGGCCGTCTTCTGCGAGAAGCCCGTGGGCGGCACGCCCGCGCACGTCGTCCGCGCCGCGCGCGCCGCGCGAGAGGCCGGCGTGATCAGCGGCGTGGGCTTCAACTACCGCTGGGCGCCGCTCGTGCAGTACACGCGCGAGCTGATCGCCGCGGGCGAGCTCGGCGGGATCACCAACTACCGGGGCCGCTTCTTCTCGATGTACGGCAGCGACCCGCTCGGGCTGCTGTCATGGCGGTTCAAGCAGGACGAGGGTGGCTACGGCGTCACGAGCGACCTGCTCAGCCACGCCGTCGACCTTGGCCACATGCTGCTCGGCCCGATCGCGCGCGTCATGGGCACCACGGCGACCTTCATCGGCGAGCGCCCGCTGTCACGGCCTGGGCGCGCCTCCCACTACGGCCGCGGCGCGGCGGGCGACCCGACCGGCACCGTCACGAACGAGGACTACGCCGGGATGCTGTGCGAGTTCGCGAGCGGGGCGCGGGGGACCTTCGAGGCCAGCCGCACGATCGTCGGCCCCGAGAGCCAGATGGCCTTCGACGTCTACGGGACGAAGGGCGCCGCGGGCTGGAGCCTGGAGCAGCTCAACGAGCTGCGGCTCTACCGCGCGACCGACGACCGCGGATCCGGTTACACGAAGGTGCTCGGCGGCGAGCGCTTCGGCCACCACGGCGCGTTCGTGCCCGGCGGGGGCAACCCGATCGGCTTCGAGGACCTCGTCGTCATCGAGGACTACGAGTTCTGCCGCGCCGTCGCGGAGGACCGGCCGTACGCGCCCGGCTTCGATCAGGCGCTGGCCTGGGCCGCGGTGCAGGACGCGCTCTTCCGCTCGGTCCACAGCGGCGGCTGGGAGGACGTCGTCGACCTGCTGCCCCGAGAGGTGCAGGCCTGATGGAGGCGACCGTCGCGGCCGTCGCGCCTCTGCGCATCGGCATCATCGGCGTCGGCCGGATCGGGCGAATGCACGCGGAGCTTCTCGAGCGCCAGGTGCCGGGCGCGGCGGTGGCCGCGGTCTACGACGCCCACGACCCCGCGGCGCGCGAGATCGCCGGCGAGCTCGGCGTCCCGGCTGCGGGCAGCGTGGAGGAGCTGCTCGCCTCGGATGTGGACGCCGTCGCGATCTGCTCGAGCACGGACACGCACGCGGACCTGCTCGTCGCCGCGGCGCAGGCCGGCAAGGCGGTGTTCTGCGAGAAGCCGATCTCCCTGGACCTCGCCGAGGTCGACCGGGCGCTCGAAGCCGTCGAGGCCGCCGGCGTGCCGTTCCAGATCGGCTTCAACCGGCGCTTCGACCCCGCGCACGCGTCGGTCCATGACGCGGTGGCTTCCGGGGCGATCGGCGAGCCGCACCTCGTCCGGATCTCGAGCCGCGATCCGGCGCCCCCGCCGCTGGAGTACGTGCGTCACTCCGGTGGGCTGTTCCTCGACATGACGATCCATGACTTCGACATGGCCCGGTTCGTCACGGGCAGGGAGGTCGTCGAGGTCTTCGCGCGTGGCGCGGTGCGCGTCGAACCGGGCCTCACGGAGGTCGGCGACGTCGACACCGCGCTCGTCACGCTCGTCCACGAGGACGGCTGCCTGACGGCGATCGACAACTCGCGCCGCGCCGTCTACGGCTACGACCAGCGCGTCGAGGTCTTCGGCTCGGCCGGGATGGCGGCCTCCGAGAACCCGCTCGCCCACACGACGCTCGTCCGCACGGCCCACGGCACCAGCAGCTCGGCGCTGCCCTACTTCTTCCTCGACCGCTACGTGCCGAGCTACGTGCGCGAGTGGGAGGCGTTCGTGCAGGCCGTGACGACCGACACCACGCCACCGGTGACCACGCGCGACGCGCGCGCCCCGCTCGTGATCGGGCTGGCGGCCTGGCGATCGTTCCGCGAGGGGCGTCCGGTGCGGGTCGAGGAGATCGAGGCCGCATGAGCGACGGACCCGATCCGCGAGAAGGTGACCGCGTGAGGGTGTTCCTGACGGGTGCGTCCGGGTTCGTGGGGTCCAACGTGGCGCGCGTCTTCGAGCACCGCGGGGCCGAGCTCATCTGCCCCCGCCACGAGGACGTCGACCTCACGGATCCGACGCTCGTCGCAGACAGCGTCGCGGCGACGCGCCCCGACGCGATCGTGCACTGCGCGATCTGGAACGACCCCGCCGGCCTGCTCTCGGACCGCCGCCGGGCCTGGGCCTCGTACGTGGGCGCCACGCGGCACCTCGTCGACGCCGCCAACGCCGCCGGGGCCCAGGTCGTGCTGGTCTCGACGGACTGGGTCTTCGACGGAACGCAGGCGCCCGCGCGCGAGGACGAGCCGCCGAACCCGGTCAACGCCTACGGGTTCCTCAAGGCCGCGTCCGAGCTGGTCGTCACCCAGCGGGCCGAGCGCGGCACCGTGGCGCGGATCGCCGGCGTCCAGGGCGTCCACTGGGCGCGGGGCGGTGGGGCGGATTCCCGCGTGCGCAGGACGCGGGCTTCGGCTACCTCGTCGCCTCGCTCGTCGACGCCCTGCGCAAGGGCCGGCGCTTCACGGTGTGGGACGACCCGCGGCTGAACACGCTGGCCACGCCGACGCTCGCCTCCGACGCCGCCGAGCTGCTGTGGCGCGTGCTCGAGCGGGGGACGACGGGCGTGCTGCACTGCTGTGGCGGCGAGCACACCGACCGCGTCGGCCTCGCGCGACGCGCGATCGCCGCCTTCGGCCTCGACGAGGAGCTCCTCGACGTCGGGCCGCCGGACCCGAGCGCGCTGGGCTCATCGGGCGCCGTCCCCTTCGACACGCGCCTGGACGCAACGGCGACCGCCGCCGCGCTGGACGCCGACCTCCCCGACCTGGACACGATGCTCGCGCGCCTGCGCGCCGAGCTCGAGAGCTGCTGGAGCGCCGCATGACCGAGCCGTACGACCTGATCACGATGGGGCGCGTGGGCGTCGACCTCTACCCGGAGCAGATCGGCGTGGCGCTCGCCGACGTCCGCACGTTCGCGAAGTCGCTCGGCGGCAGCGCGACGAACGTCGCCGTCGCCGCCGCGCGCCTCGGCGCCCGCGCGGCGGTCATCACGAAGGTGGGCGACGACCCGTTCGGGCCCTACGTGCGCCGCGCGCTGCGCGACTTCGGCGTCGACGACCGCTGGGTCGGGACGCACCCGACGCTCCGCACACCTGTGGTCTTCTGCGAGATCCACCCGCCGGACGACTTCCCGCTGCTGTTCTACCGCGAGCCGACCGCGCCGGACATGACGATCGCTGTGGACGAGCTCGACCTGGAGGCCATCCGCGGGGCCCGCGTCTTCTGGACGACGGGCACCGGGCTGAGCGCGCAGCCGTCGCGCGACGCGACGCTCGCCGCCCTGGAGGCCCGGGCCGACGCCCCCGAGACGGCGATCACGATCCACGACCTCGACCACCGGCCGATGTTCTGGTCCGACGAGTCGGAGCCCGGTCGCCTCGCCCGCGAGGCGCTGCGCCATGCCACGGTCGCGGTCGGCAACCGCGACGAGGTCGCGATGGCCGTCGGGGCGCGCGACCCGCACGAGGCGTCGGCGGCGCTGCTCGATCTCGGTGTGCGGATCGCGATCGTCAAGCAGGGGCCGGCCGGCGTGCTCGTACGGACGCCCGGCACGCTGATGGAGATCCCACCCGTGCCCGTCGACGTGGTCAACGGCCTGGGCGCGGGCGACGCGTTCGGCGGCGCACTCGTGCACGGGCTGCTCGAGGGCTGGGACATCGAGCGCACGGTCCGGCTGGCCAACGCCGCCGGGGCGTTCGTCGCCGGCCGGCTCGCGTGCGCGGACGCCATGCCGGCGATCGGCGACCTCGAGCCGCTCGTGGGCGAGGGGGCGACGGCATGACCCGTCTCACGGTGGCGCAGGCGCTGGTCCGCTTCCTCGCCGCGCAGGAGGTCGAGCGCGACGGCGCGCGCTCGCGGTTCTTCGCCGGCTGCTTCGGGATCTTCGGCCACGGCAACGTCGCCGGTGTGGGCCAGGCGCTCCAGCAGCACGCCGACCTGCTCCCGTACCACCCGGCGCGCAACGAGCAGGCGATGGTGCATCTGGCCGCCGGCTACGCGCGCCAGCGCAACCGTCTCGGCACGTTCGCGTGCACGACGTCGGTCGGGCCGGGGGCGACGAACATGGTCACCGGCGCCGCCCTCGCGACGGTCAACCGCCTGCCGGTGCTGCTCCTGCCCGGCGACACGTTCGCGACGCGGAGGCCGCACCCGGTGCTGCAGCAGCTCGAGGTCCCCCACGACGCGACCGTGTCGGTCAACGACTGCTTCCGGCCGGTGTCGCGCTTCTACGAGCGCGTCGAGCGGCCCGAGCAGCTGATCCCTGCGGCGCTCGAGGCGATGCGCGTCCTGACCGACCCGGGCGACACGGGCGCCGTGACCCTGGCGCTGCCGGAGGACGTGCAGGCCGAGGCCTTCGACTGGCCGGAGGCGTTCCTCGAGCAGCGAGTGTGGACGATCTACCGGCAGCCGCCGGCCCCCGAGGCGCTGGCGCGCGCGGCGGAGCTGATCCGCGGCGCGCGGCGGCCGCTGATCGTCGCCGGCGGCGGCGTGATCTACGGCGAGGCGACCGCCGAGCTGCGTGAGCTCGTCGACGCGACCGGCATCCCGGTCTGCGAGACGCAGGCCGGCCGGGGGGCGCTCGTCTCCGACCACCCGCTGAGCCTCGGCGCCGTCGGGGCGACCGGCACCGCGGCCGCCAACCGGCTGGCGCGCGACGCGGACGTCGTGATCGGCGTCGGCACGCGCTGGAGCGACTTCACGACCGCGTCGAAGTCGGCGTTCCAGGACCCGGGCGTGCGCTTCGTCAACATCAACGTCACGTCGTTCGACGCTGCGAAGCACAGCGGCCTGCCGGTCGTGGCAGACGCGCGCGTGGCGCTCGAGTCGCTGCACCACGAGCTCGCCGGGAGCCGCGTCGACGCGGCGTGGGAGCACCGGGCGGCCGAGGAGGCGGCCGCCTGGGCGGCCGAGGTGCAGCGCCTCGTCGCGCCCCCGGAGGAGGACGGCCCGCTGCCGCCGCAGTCGGCGATCATCGGGGCGATCAACGACGCCGCCGGCGAGACCGGTGTGGTCGTCTGCGCCGCCGGCTCAGCGCCCGGCGACCTGCACAAGCTGTGGCACGCCCGCGATCCCGCCGGCAAGGGCTACCACGTCGAGTACGGCTACTCGTGCATGGGCTACGAGATCCCCGGCGGGATGGGGGCCAAGCTCGCCGCGCCGGAGCGCGAGGTGTACGTCTTCGTCGGCGACGGCTCCTACCTGATGCTCCCGGGCGAGCTCGCCACCGCGGTCGCGGAGCGGATTCCCATCGTCGTCGTGCTCGTCGACAACCATGGCTATGCCTCCATCGGCGCGCTCTCGCGGTCGGTCGGCTCCGCCGGCTTCGGCACGCACTACCGGCGTTCCGCGAACGGGTCGCTTCCGCTCGACGCCGCGGACGGCTCGGCGCTCGCGGGGGCCGCCGAGCCCCTGCCGATCGACCTGGCGGCCAATGCCGAGAGCCTCGGCGCCCATGTGATCCGCACGACGACCGTCTCGGAGCTGCGGCAGGCGCTGGCCGAGGCGCGCGGCGCGGACGGCCCCGTCGTCGTCCACATCGAGGCCGACCGCTATGCGGGCGTGCCGAGCTACGAGAGCTGGTGGGACGTGCCCGTCGCGGAGGTCAGCGACCAGGCCTCGGTGCGCGACGCCCGCGAGGCCTACGAGAGCGCTCGCGAGGCGCAGCGCATCCACCTGGAGCGGCCATGAGCGACCTGCTCATCCGTCCCTCTGCGACCGCCGGCCCCGACGGCGCCATCCTTCGCGTCACCCCGGAGTCGGCGGGCTGGGGCCACGTCGGCTTCGAGGTCCTCGCGCTCGGCCCCGGCGCGGTCGCCGAGCGGGAGACCGGCGACCGCGAGCTGTGTGTCGTCGTCGTGGCCGGCAAGGTCCACGTCCGCTCCGAGCACGGCGACTGGCGCGACCTCGGCGGCCGGCCCGACCCGTGGTCGGGCCGCCCCGACTCGGCGTACCTGCCGCCCGGCGCACGCGTGATGGTCGAGGCGGCCGGCGACGGCGCCGAGGTCGGCCTGTGCTGGGGGCCTGCACCCGGCGGCGGCGGCCGCGCGCGCGTCCTGCCCGGCGCCGAGATCGAGGTCGAGACCCGCGGGCACGGCAGCCGGGAGCGCTACGTCCACCCCATCCTCATGGGCGACCGCGAGGCGGAGTCGCTGCTCGTCGTCGAGGTGCTGACACCGGGCGGGCACTGGTCCTCATATCCGCCCCACAAGCACGACCGCGACGATCCGCCGCGCGAGACGCTGCTCGAGGAGACCTACTACCACCGCATCGCGCCCGCGCAGGGCTTCGGCCTGCAGCGCGTCTACACCGACGACCGCTCGCTCGACGAGTCGTTCGCGTTCGGCGATCGTGACTGCGTGCTCGTGCCGCGTGGCTACCACACGGTCTCGGCGCCGCCCGGCTATGACCTCTACTACCTCAACGTGATGGCGGGCCCCACCCGCAGCTGGATCTTCGCCAACGACCCCGACCACGAATGGATGCTGGCCCCCGCGGCCGCGTCCCCCTGACCCGAACCTCAGGAGCACCCCATGTCAACCACCGCCACGCGCCTGCTCGACAACTACGTCGGCGGCCGGTGGACGCCTGCGATGGCGGCGTCCGACGCGCTCGACGTCACGAACCCGGCCACCGGCGAGGTCCTCACCCGCGTGCCGCTGTCGGGCGCCGCGGACCTCGACGCCGCCGTGCGCGCCGCCCGCGAGGCGCTGCCGGCGTGGCGTGATGTGAGCACCATCGCCCGCGCCCGGAAGCTGTTCGACCTGCGCGAGCGCCTCGTGGCCCGTCGCGAGGATCTCGCCCGCTCCGTGACCACCGAGATGGGCAAGACGATCGACGACGCCCGCGCCGAGGTCGCGCGCATGATCGAGATGGTCGAGGCCGCGTGCGCGATCCCGACGACCATGCAGGGACGCGTGCTCGAGGACGTCTCCAGGAACATCGACGCCGAGACGATCCGGCAGCCGGTCGGCGTGTGCGCGGCGATCGTCCCCTTCAACTTCCCGGCGATGGTGCCGTGGTGGTTCCTGCCGTTCGCGATCGCGTGCGGCAACACCTTCATCCTGAAGCCGTCCGAGCAGGTTCCGCTGACGCAGCAGATCGCCTTCGAGGAACTCGACGCGCTCGGGCTTCCCGACGGCGTCGTGAACCTCGTCAACGGCGGCCGCGAGGTCGTCGAGGGGATCCTCGATCACCCGGGGATCGATGCCGTCTCGTTCGTCGGGTCGGCACCGGTCGCGAGGATCGTCTACGAGCGCTCGGCCAAGGCCGGCAAGCGCGTGCAGGCGCTCGGCGGCGCGAAGAACCACATGGTCGTCATGCCCGACGCAGTGATCGACCAGACGGTCAGCGGCATCATCGGCTCGGCGTTCGGGGCTGCCGGGCAGCGCTGCATGGCGGGCTCGGTGGTCGTCACCGTCGGGGACGCCCACGAGCGGCTGATGCCGCCGCTGGTCGAGGCGACCGAGCGGCTCAGCGTCGGCGACGGGCTCGAGGACTCGACCGACGTCGGGCCGGTGGTCTCGTGCGCGGCGCGTGACCGCATCCGCGAGTGGATCGACCGCGGCATCGCCGACGGCGGCAAGGTCGCCGTCGACGGGCGCAGCGCCCACGACGACACGCACCCGGATGGTGCATTCGTCGGCCCGACGATCCTCGACGACGTCGCGCCCGACAGCGCGATCGTGCAGGAGGAGGTCTTCGGGCCGGTGCTCGCGATCGTGAAGGCCGACTCGCTCGACGACGCGATCGCCATCGTCAACCGCAGCCGGTTCGGCAACGGCACCTCGATCTTCACCGAGTCGGGCGCCGCGGTTCGCCGCTACCGCCACGACGTCGAGGCCGGCATGATCGGCGTCAACATCGGCGTCGCGGCGCCGGTGGCGTTCTTCCCGTTCAGCGGCTGGAAGGACAGCTTCCTCGGCGACCTGCACGCCCACGGGCCCGATGCGGTGGAGTTCTACACGCGCAAGAAGACCGTCACCAGCCGCTTCTTCTCCAGTGGCCAGGGCCACGGCTCCTACTTCGTCGAGCACTGAGCCGTGGGGGGCGGTTACGCCGCCTCCCCGATCACCAGCGGGGCGACGATGCGCGGCATGCCGCGCCAGCGGTCGTGGCCCAGGCGCGTCGGGCGCAGGCCGGCTTCGTCGAGCAGGCGCAGCGTGGGCTGATTGCAGCGGCAGCCCTCGCCGAACGCGCGCCACGGGGCCTCGAGGCGATCCTGCCAGCGGGCCAGGCGGGGCTCCTCGTCGGCACGGACGTGCTCGATGAACAGCAGCCTGCCGTCGGGGCGCAGGACGCGGCGGATCTCGGCCATCGCGGCTGCGGGGTCGGGCACCGTGCACAGCACCATCGTCGACACGACCGCGTCGAACGATCCGTCGGGGAAGGGCAGCTGCTCGGCGCCGGCCTGGACGACCGTGGCGTCGCGACCCGAGGCGGTGGCGCGCTGCTGCAGGCGCCAGCACATGCCCGGCTCGGGCTCGGTGAGCACCAGCTCGTCGACGGCGGCCGGGTAGTGGTCGATGTTCAGGCCGGTGCCGGCGCCGATCTCGAGGACGCGGCCGTGCGCGCCGGCCAGCAGCGCGCGCCGGCGCGTGCGCATGCCGCGCCGCTCGGAGAGGGCGAGGAAGGCGTCGTAGAAGCGCGCGTTGCCGCGCTGCAGCGCGCTGGGGGCGGTCGTCGTGGTCATGGGGTGATGGTGGCGCGGTGCGCGCGCTCGTGCTTCGCCCGAATCGGCCATCTCGGATAGAAGTGCCCCATGGCCCGATCGACACGCGACCACGAGGCCGATGTCTGCGTCGTGGGCGCCGGCCTGGCCGGGCTCACCGCGGCGCGCGACCTGGAGGCCGGCGGCGCCTCGGTCGTGGTGCTCGAGGCGCGCGACCGCGTCGGCGGGCGCCTGCTGAACCATCCGCTGCCCGGCACCGATCACGTCGTCGAGGTCGGCGGCCAGTGGATCGGGCCGACGCAGGACCGCCTCGCCGCGCTGGCGGACGAGCTCGGGGTCCAGACGTTCCCGACCCACGCGAAGGGCGACAACCTCGTCGAGTGGCAGGGCCGGCTCGTGCGCTACCGCGGGCCGATCCCGCGCATCAGCCCCGCCGTGCTCGCCGACGTCGCGCAGGCGCAGGCGCGGCTGGACCGCATGGCGCGCAAGGTCGACCCCGAGGCCCCGTGGCAGGCGGCGAAGGCCGAGCGCTGGGACGCGCAGACCTGCGCGACCTGGATCGCACGCAACACCGCGACGCGCGGCGCCGCGACGCTCCTGGAGATCGCCGTCGAGGCGGTGTGGGCCGCGGAGCCCGCCGACCTCTCGCTGCTGCACGTCCTCTTCTACGTCGCGTCGGCCGGCTCGTTCGACGCGCTCATCGGCACCGAGGGCGGCGCCCAGCAGGACCGCTTCGTCGGCGGATCGCAGCTCGTCGCCCTGCGCCTGGCCGACCGACTGCGCGGACCGCTCGTGCTCGAGGCGCCGGTGCGCGCCATCGACCAGGACGCCGGCGGCGTCACCGTGCGCGCCGACGGCCACAGCGCGCGGGCAAGGGCCGCGATCGTCGCGCTGCCGCCGACGCTCACGGCGCGCATCGCCTACGCCCCCGCGCTGCCCGCGGCACGCGACCAGCTCGTGCAGCGCATGCCGCAGGGCACCGTCGCGAAGTGCATGGCGGTCTACGACGAGCCGTTCTGGCGCGAGGAGGGGTTGAGCGGCCAGGGCCTGTCGGTGCGCGGGCCGACGCGGATCGTCTTCGACAACTCACCGCCCGACGACAGCCGCGGCGTGCTCCTCGGGTTCCTCGAGGGACGCGGCGCGCGCGAGCTCGGCGCGTGGGACCCCGCCGCTCGCCGCCACGCGGTCGTCGACGGCTTCCGGCGGCTGTTCGGGCCGCGCGCCGGGCGGCCCGTCGACTACGTCGAGCGCTCCTGGGCCGACGAGGAGTTCACGCGCGGGTGCTACGGCTGCTACCTGCCGCCGGGAGCCTGGACCGCGCACGGTCACGCCCTGCGCGCGCCGGTCGGGCGCCTGCACTGGGCGGGCGCCGAGACCGCCACGCGCTGGAGCGGCTACATGGACGGGGCGGTGCGCTCGGGCGAGCGCGCCGCGAGCGCCGTGCTGGAGCAGCTGGAATGACGCCCGGAGCCCTGCGCCTCGTCACGCAGCCGGCCGGCGCGACCGTGGGCGGCTACGCGCCCGACCCTGCGGCGATCCGCGCCGACGTCGAGGCGCTCGCCGCGATGCGCCGCGACACCGCCGGCGCGGGAGAGCGCGCGGCCGCGCGGTGGGTCGCAGCGCGCCTCGCGCAGGCGGGCGGCGCCGACGCGCACGTCCAGCCCTATCGCGGCCGCGCCACGTACGGCTGGAGCTTCGCCGGCCACGCGGCCGCGGGCGTGGCCGCGATCGCGCGCGGCGGGCCGCTCGGCGCCGCCGCCGCGCTGGGCGCGCTGTGGTCGCTCGAGCGCGACGCGAGCGGCCGCGCGCCCTGGCGCCGTCGCGCCCTGGGCGGTGACCGCGGCGCCAACGCCGCGGCGCGCGTGCCCGCCCGTGGCGCGCGGCGCGCGACGGTCGTGCTGGTCGCCCACCTCGACGCGGCGCACACCGGCCTCGCATGGCACCCGGCCGTCACGCGCGCCGGCGCGCACCGCCGCCTGCGCCGCCACAGCGTCGACCCGTTCCTGGCACCGGTCGCCGCCGCGCTGCTCGCCGGCAGCGCGGCCGGGCTGCCGGGCTCGCCCCGCGGCCGGCGCGTGCGCGCCGGCGCCGCCGGCGTGCTCGCCCTCGCCGCGGCGCTGAACCTCGACATCGCCCGCAGCGCCACCGTCCCGGGCGCCAACGACAACGCGACGGGCGTCGCGGTGCTGCTCGACCTCGTCCGGGCGCTGGCCGCCGACCCGCTCGAGCACGTCGAGGTGGTGGCGGTCTGCCCCGGCGGCGAGGAGTCCGGGATGGGCGGCTTCGCCGCCTTCCTGCGCGCCAGGGCGAGCTCGCTGGACCCGGCCTCCACGCTCGTCGTCGGCCTCGACACACTGGGCTCGGGCACGCCGATCGTCGCCGCTGCGGAGGGCTCGGTGGTCACGCACCGCTACCGCGAGGCCGATCTCGCCGTTGCCGACGAGGGTGCCGCGCTGGCCGGCCTGCCCCCGCCCGAGCGCTGGCGCCTGGGCGGCTGGACCGACCCCGTGCTCGCGCGCCACGCGGGCCTGCCGGCGGTCTCGCTGCTGTCGATGGGGCCCGGCTACTTCCCCGGCTACCACCATCCCACCGACGTCCCCGCGGCCGTCGACCTCGACTGCGCCGGCCGCTGCGCGCAGATCGCCGCCGGCACCGTCCACGCGCTCGCGCGCCGCGTCGCCGGCTGAGGCCTCCACCTACAGGCCCGGCGGATGCCGCGCGGTGAAACCGCCCGCGCGGCGCCCGGCGGCCTGCCAGCGCGTGCCGGTCTGGCGCCGCCCGCTGGTGTCGAAGCGCAGGCCGGCGACGGTCATGAACGCATGGCCGTCGTTGGCGTAGATCGTCACCCAGCGGCCCGGCCCGGGGCTCCCCCAGCGCGCCAGCGCGCCCGAGGCCATCGGCGCGTCGATGAGGCCCGCGGTGGCCAGGGCGAAGGAGATCGAGCCCGAGCAGTCGTAGGCGGTGTCGATCCACGTCTCCTCCGCCAGGCGCCCGTGCCCGCCGCCGTACACGTAGGGCTTGCGCGCGACCTCGTTGGCCCCGCGGATGATCCGCGCGACGCGCGCGGGCGCACCGGGCGGCACGGTCGCCTCGCCGTCGCTGGTCAGCGTGGCGGCGTCGACCAGGTCGGCCGCGCTGGCGCCGTCCTCGAGGCCGTAGGCCTCGCGCAGGTCGCTCTCGACCTCGGCGTCGCTCGGCGGGCCGTCGCTGGTCGGGGCGGCGGGCGCGTCGCCGTCGTCCTGCGCGGCCGGCGCCTGCGCGCGCGCGGACGCGGGGTCCGGCGGCGGCAGGTACGGCGGCTCGCTGGGCCAGGCGCGCACCGCGCGCACCTGCTCGTCGGACCCGCACGCGGGCGCGCCGAGGGCGAGGAGGACCGCGATGATGCCGGCGCGCCGCATGGCGCAAGTATGCGGGAGGAGTGCCGCGCCCCGGGTAGTCCCGGCAGATGACCGACCTCCCTGGCACGGGCGTCTCCCTGTGGACCGCCACCGCCCCCGCCCCGCCCCGCCCGCCGCTGGCGGCGGCGGCGAGCACCGACGTGTGCGTCGTGGGCGCCGGCTTCACCGGCCTCACCGCCGGGCTGGCGCTCGCGCGCGCCGGCGCGCGCGTGCTCGTGCTCGACGGCGCACGAGGTCGGCGCCGGCGTGTCCGGCCACACGACGGCCAAGATCACCTCGCTGCACCAGCTCGTCTACGCCGAGCTGCGCGGGCGCTTCGGCGCGGACGGCGCGCGCGCCTACGCGGCCGCCCAGGAGGCGGGCCTGGCCCAGGTCGCAGCCTGGGTCGACGAGCTGCAGATCGAGTGCGCCTTTCGCCGCCGCCCGGCTTTCACGTACGCGGAGTCGCCGGACTCGCTCGGCACGCTGCAGCGCGAGACGACGGCCGCCCGCGACGCGGGCCTCGACGCCCGGCTCGTCCAGGACACGGACCTGCCCTTCCCGGTGGCCGGGGCGATCCGCCTCGACGAGCAGGCCGAGCTGCAGCCCCGCAGCTACCTGCTCGGGCTGGCCGAGGCGCTCGAGGCCGCCGGCGGCACGATCCACGAGCACACGACGGCGACCGGGCTGACCGAGCGCGGTGGCCCGGTCCTGCACACCGCGGCCGGGCACGACGTCCGCGCCGATCACGTCGTCGTGGCGACGCTGTTCCCCTTCCTCGACCGCGGGCTGTTCTTCGCGCGCCTGCGCGCGATGCGCTCCTACGCGATCGCGGTCCGCGCCGCCGGCGCCGTCCCCGCCGGCATGTTCATCTCCGCCGACAGCCCCACCCGCTCGATCCGGGCCCACCCCGCGGCGGACGCGGACGGCGAGCTGCTGATCATCGGCGGCGAGGGCCACCCAACCGGCGAGCAGGGCGACACGACCGCCGCGCGCTACCGCCGCCTCGCGGCGTTCGCGGCCGAGCGCTTCGGCGCCACCGACGTGACCCACCGCTGGTCGTCGCACGACCTCAAGTCGGTGGACGGCCTGCCCTACGTCGGCAAGCTGCTGCCCACGAGCTCGCGCGTCTGGACGGGCACCGGCTACCGCAAGTGGGGGCTCTCCAACGGGACGGTCGCCGGCCTCCTGCTGGCCGACCTCGTGCAGGGCACCCCGAACCGCTTCGCCCGCCTGTTCGACCCCTGGCGCTTCACCCCGCTGCGCTCGGCGGCCGGGCTGGCCGAGGGCGGCGTGCAGACCGCGCGCCACCTGGTGTGGGACCGCCTGAAGGGCCCCGAGGGCCGCTCGCTCGACGACCTCGCCCCCGGCGAGGGCAAGCTGCTGCAGCTCGACGGCGAGCTCGTCGCCGCCCATCGCGACGACGCCGGCGCCGTGCATGCCGTGTCCCCGGTCTGCACCCACCTGGGCTGCCGCGTGAGCTTCAACGTGGCCGAGCGCTCGTGGGACTGCCCGTGCCACGGGTCGCGCTTCGACCCCGACGGGAAGGTCCTCCAGGGCCCCGCGACACGGCCGCTGGAGCCGAAGCTCGTCCCCGCGCGGACCAGCGGGTGATGCATGAGCGCGGGCTCTGCGGGGCACGCCATCCACATGGCGCAGACGGCACGGGGCACGGAGCTGTTGCTGGCACTCGAGCCGAGGGCCGAGTCGGCGCGGCTCGTACGTCGCGCGCTCGACGAGCACGAGATCCCCGAGGACATCGCGCACACGGTGCTGCTGCTGTCCACCGAGATCGTCGGCAACGCCGTGCGCCATGCGAACCTCGACGCCGACCAGCGGATCGTCTTCTTCGCCCGCCTGCAACCGGACTTCGCGCGGGTGGAGGTCGCCGATCCGGGCCGCGGCTTCGATCCCGATCTGGTCGGCACCAACGGCTTCGGCCTGCGGCTGCTGGGCAAGCTCGCCGCGCGCTGGGGGGTCGACCGCGAGCGCGGCTGCAAGGTGTGGTTCGAGGTCGACCGTCGCAGGGGGCGCTTCGACCGCGCGGCTACCAGCCCAGAGTCCCCCGCCCTCCCTTGAACGGCCCCTGCACGTCGACGGTGATCCAGCCGCCGTAGAAGCCGCCCTCCTGCGCGGCGACGGGCTCCTCGTCGAGCAGGCAGCGGTCCATCGCGGCGGGGTAGAAGGACAGGTGGTCGCGGATCGCCTCGAAGCCGGGGCGCGGGTCGGGGTAGGCCCACGCCGCGCCCCGCGCGACACGGTCGCCGCCGGCGACGTCGAAGAACACGGCCGTGCCCTTGAACTCGCACACCGTGCGCCGCCCGACCGGTCGCAGCGCGCCTGCAGTCACGGCGGCCGGCGGCACGTAGATCCCCGGCGGGTGGCTCGTCTCCAGCACGCGCAGGGCGGCGGTCGTGTCGACGATGGTCGCGCCGCCGAGCACGACGCGCACGCGGCGAGCGCACGGCTCGACCCTCGGTGGGCGCGGGTAGTCCCAGACGGACTCCACGGCAGGAGCTACGCGCGAGCGCGTCGAAGGGATCGGCGATCGGTCACCATCGATCGCCGATGAGCCCCTCCCGCCGCAACCCGCTCGTGCTGCTCGGCGTCGCCCTGGCGATCGCGCTCGTCGTGGTCGTCGTCCTGGTGGTGGCCAGCTCGGGCGGAGGCGACGACGGCGGCACCGCCACGACGGACGGGCAGCCCTCGGCGGCCCGCGACCTGCTCGACGGGATCCCTCAGGACGGCGCCGCCCTGGGCGACCCGAAGGCCCCGCTCACGCTGCGCGAGTTCGCCGACCTGCAGTGCCCCTTCTGCCGCGACTTCGCCGTGCAGACGTTCCCCAGCATCGTGCGCGACTACGTCCGCCCCGGCAAGGTCCGGATGGTCTACCACGACCTCGCCTTCCTCGGGCCGGACTCCGAGAAGGCGGCGCACGCCGCCTACGCGGCCGGCGAGCAGGACAGGCTGTGGCAGTTCGTCGAGCGCTTCTTCGCCAGCCAGGGCGAGGAGAACTCGGGCTATGTCACCGACGCGTTCCTGGACCGCATCTTCCGCTCGATCGAGGGCCTCGACGTCGCGAAGGCCAAGGCTGCGGCCGCGCGCGGCGCGGGGCGCGAGGAGCTGGCCGAGGCCAAGCGCCTCGCCGACCGCTACGGGATCGACGGGACGCCGGCCTTCGCCGCCGGGCCCACCGGCGGGCAGCAGGAGCTGCTGGGCATCGACAGCCTGGGCTACGAGACGTTCCGCAGCGAGCTCGACCGGCTCGCCGCGCGGTGAGCGACCGCCGGCTGCGCCGCACCGCGCTGGTCCTGGCGCTCGCGGGCCTCGCCGTCGCGGGCTACCTGACCTACGTCCACTACGCCGAGCTGGAGCCGCTGTGCGGGCTGGGCGGCGACTGCGAGCGCGTCCAGACCTCCGTCTACGCCGAGGTCGCCGGCGTGCCGGTGGCCCTCCTGGGGCTCGCCGGCTACGCGCTCATCCTCGCGTCGCTGTTCGTGCCCGGCGACGCCGGGCTCGTGGGCGGGGCCGCGCTCTCGCTGATCGGCTTCGGCTTCAGCGCCTACCTCACCTATCGCGAGCTGTTCACGAT
The DNA here is from genome assembly GCA_963840185.1 of uncultured Actinomycetes bacterium. Taxonomy (GTDB): domain Bacteria; phylum Actinomycetota; class Thermoleophilia; order Solirubrobacterales; family Solirubrobacteraceae; genus JAOPZW01. Next base: position 606,926 of record CAWIXY010000008.1, read on the forward strand.
CGAGGCGATCTGCAGCTGGTGCGTGGTCAGCGCCGTGCTGCTCACGCTGCTGGCCGTGGTGACCTGCCTGCGGGTCGTGCGCGCCGGCGCGCGCCTGCCACCATAGGTCCATGCCCTCGACCAACAGCTTCTCGGCCCGTGACACCCTGACCGTCGGCGACCGCTCCGTGGAGATCTTCCGGCTCGACGCGCTGCAGGCGAAGTACGACGTGGCGCGCCTGCCGTTCTCGCTGAAGGTGCTGCTCGAGAACCTGCTGCGCACCGAGGGCAACGGCAGCGTGACCGCCGCGGACGTCGAGGCGCTGGCGTCGTGGGACGCCAAGGCCGAGCCGGCCGACGAGATCGCGTTCACCCCGGCGCGCGTCGTCATGCAGGACTTCACCGGCGTGCCCGCCGTCGTCGACCTCGCCGCCATGCGCGACGCGATGGCCGACCTGGACGGCGATCCCGGCGCGCATCAACCCGCTCGTGCCCGCCGAGCTGGTGATCGATCACTCGGTGCAGGTCGACGCGTTCGGCTCGCGCGACGCCTTCCAGGTCAACGCCGAGCGCGAGTTCGAGCGCAACGAGGAGCGCTACGCCTTCCTGCGCTGGGGCCAGGATGCGTTCGACAACTTCGCCGTCGTGCCGCCCGACACGGGGATCGTGCACCAGGTCAACCTCGAGTACCTCGCGCGCGTGGTCTTCGTGGACGAGGAGCGCGGCCTCGCGTACCCCGACACGCTCGTCGGCACCGACTCGCACACGACGATGATCAACGGGCTGGGCGTTCTGGGCTGGGGGGTCGGGGGCATCGAGGCGGAGGCCGCGATGCTCGGCCAGCCGATGTCGATGCTGATCCCGCGCGTGCTCGGCTTCCGGCTGCGCGGCGAGCTGCGCGAGGGTGCCACGGCGACCGACCTCGTCCTGACGGTCACCGAGACGCCTGCGCCAGAAGGGCGTCGTCGGGCAGTTCGTCGAGTTCTACGGCCCGGGCGTGTCCGCACTCCCGCTCGCCGACCGGGCCACGATCGGCAACATGAGCCCGGAGTTCGGATCGACCTGCGCGATCTTCCCGATCGACGCCGAGACGCTGCGCTACCTGGCCTTCTCCGGGAGACCGCAGGAGCTCATCGACCTCGTCGAGGCCTACGCCAAGGAGCAGGGGCTGTGGCACGACGAGCACGCCGAGGAGCCGACCTTCTCGGACACGATCGAGCTGGACCTCGGCGAGGTGGAGCCCTCCCTGGCGGGCCCCAAGCGCCCTCAGGACCGGGTCCCGCTGGCGTCCTCGCAGATCGAGTTCCGCGAGGCGCTGCAGGCCTACCTGCCCGACGACGGCGGCGACGACCCCAAGGCCGCCGCGCAGCCCGACGAGGGCTCGTCGCTGTCGTTCCCCGCGAGCGACCCGCCCTCCTCCACCGAGCCGGTCAACGGCGACGGCGCGCGCGACGCCAACGGGCGAGCCGGCGCGTGAGCACGACCACTCCAGCGTCGCGCAGCGGACCCGCACGGCGGTCCCGCTGACGCTCGCCGACGGCACCGAGACCGAGCTCGACCACGGTCACGTCGTGATCGCGGCGATCACGAGCTGCACCAACACCTCCAACCCGTCGGTGATGCTCGCCGCGGGCCTGCTCGCGCGCAACGCGGTGGCCCGCGGGCTGCAGAGCAAGCCCTGGGTCAAGACGTCGCTGGCGCCCGGCTCGAAGGTGGTCACCGAGTACCTCGGGCAGGCCGGCCTCACCGACGACCTCGAGGCGCTGGGCTTCCACCTCGTCGGCTACGGCTGCACGACGTGCATCGGCAACTCGGGCCCGCTGCCCGACGAGGTCTCCGCAGGCGGTCGGCGAGCACGACCTCGCCGTCGTCTCCGTGCTGTCGGGGAACCGCAACTTCGAGGGGCGCATCAACCCCGACGTGAAGATGAACTACCTGGCCTCGCCGCCGCTGGTCGTGGCCTACGCGCTGGCCGGCTCGATGGACGCCGACCTCGTCAACGACCCGATCGGCACGGGGTCCGACGGCGAGGACGTGTACCTGCGCGACATCTGGCCGTCCGGCGAGGAGGTCGGGCGCACCATCGAGGAGGCCGTGCGCTCGGAGATGTTCCGCTCCAGCTACAGCGAGGTGTTCGAGGGCGACGAGCGCTGGAACGGGCTCGACGTGCCGACCGGCGACCGCTTCGCCTGGGCCGAGGGCTCGACGTACGTGCGCCTGCCGCCCTACTTCGAGGGCATGGGGCGCGAGCCCGAGCCCCTGCAGGACGTGGAGGGCGCGCGCGTGCTGGCCAGGCTCGGCGACTCGGTGACCACCGACCACATCTCACCGGCGGGCTCGATCAAGAAGGACTCGCCGGCCGGGCGCTACCTGATGGAGCACGGCGTGGAGCCGCGCGAGTTCAACTCCTACGGGTCACGGCGCGGCAACCACGAGGTGATGATGCGCGGCACGTTCGCCAACATCCGCCTGCGCAACCAGCTGGCGGTGGCCGGGTCCGCTTCCGGAGGGCGGCGTGACGCGGCACCTGCCGGACGACGAGGAGATGTCGATCTACGACGCCGCGATGCGCTACCAGTCCGAGGGCGTGCCGCTCGTCGTGCTGGGCGGCAAGGAGTACGGCTCGGGCTCGTCGCGCGACTGGGCGGCCAAGGGCACGCGGCTGCTCGGCGTGCGCGCGGTGATCGCGGAGAGCTACGAGCGCATCCACCGCTCGAACCTGGTCGGCATGGGCGTGATCCCGCTGCAGTTCGCCGACGGCGACAGCGCCGAGTCGCTGGGGCTGACGGGTGAGGAGGAGTTCACGATCACCGGCGTGGCCGGTCCGCTGGACGACGGCGAGCTGCCGCGGACGGCGAGCGTGCGCGCGGGCGACGTCGAGTTCGAGGCGCGCGTGCGCATCGACACGCCCAAGGAGGCGGAGTACTTCCGCCACGGCGGCATCCTGCCCTACGTGCTGCGCCAGCTCCTCAGCTCGGCTCCCGCGTAGCCGGGCGCAGGCTCTCGGCGAAGCGCGTCAGCGCGGCGACCTCGTCGGCGCGGGGCCGCCGGCGCTCGTCGCGCGTCTCGTAGTGCAGGCTGAGCAGGTAGCCGTGCCCGCCCTCGTTCCAGGCCAGCCCGTAGTGGCCGCCGTGCAGGCCGCCGGGCGGGCGCGGGTCGAACTGCAGCAGCCGCCCGGTCTGCCCGCGCACCCGCACGGCGCGCAGGACCATGGGGCGGCGCAGCGTGACCTGGTCGGGCGTCTGGCCGGACTGCAACGGCGGGGTGGCCACGGCGCGCAGGCTCTTCAGCGGGTCGATCGGCCAGCGCGCGCCCGGGGCGGTCAGCGGCAGCGGCGCGCACGAGCCGCCGAGCACGACGTGGCTGGCGCTGCGGCCGGCGGCGTCGTGGTCGGGCTGCTGGAGGTTGAGGACGTAAGCGCACGGGTCGGGATCGAGGTCCTCGTGGACGACGGCGAGCCCGTCCTCGCCCGCGTCGCCCGCGGGCGGGCACAGCACCGCCACGCGCGCCTCGCCCGCCACGCGCGCGCACGCGGCGGTCACGCCGGCGGGCAGCTCGGGCTGCCCGGCACCCTCGTCGTCGTCCCCGCAGCCCGTGGGGGCGAGCGCGAGCAGCGCGAGCGTTGCGAGCGCGGTCGCCGGGTGCCGCCGCACGAACCTCAGGCCACGGCCCGGCCTGCGCGGGCGGCGAGCCGGACGGCGTCGAAGAGCTGATCGACGTCGGCGCCCTTCTCGACCACGGCATAGGCGCCGGCGGTGCGGGCGGCGCCCTCGAGGTCCGGATCGGTGCTCGAGGTGTAGAGGACGACCTCCGGCGCGCCGACCTTCGCCCGCAGCCCGCGGCACAGCTCCAGGCCGTCCTCCTCGTCGAGGTAGCGGTCGAGGACCACCACGTCCGGCTCGGTGCGGCCGAGCAGCTCGTGCAGCTCGCGGCCGTCGGCCGCGCCCCCGACCGCCAGGAAGCCGGGCTCCGCCCGCAGCACGGCCTCGAGGCCGGCGCGCAGGACCGGGTGGTCGTCGACGACCAGGACGCGGATCATGGCGGGCACGATCCTTTCACCGCCGGCGCACACGTGTGGTACGGCTGGCCCCCGGCCCGCACGCGGGACGGGGGCCGCCGTGGCGGGAGCACCGTCAGGCGCCGGCTGCCGTGACCGTGGCCGTCCCGATGACGAGCCCGGCCCGGAAGGCCGTCGTGCCGAACGCCGCGTTGAGCGCGTCCGCGGCGCCCTGGGTCAGGCTGGCGACGACGCCGCCCAGCGTGACCTCGCGCCCGTCGACCTCTTGGCGCAGGCCGTCGAGGTCGAGCGTCAGCAGGTCGACGCGCGACCCGCCCAGCGCCGCCGTGAGCTTCGGCGACGGCGCCGTCTCGATCACGAAGTCGCTGACCGTGACGCTGGTCGAGCCAGAGCTGAGGGTCAGCCCTCCGCTGTGGCTGATCGATCCCGCGAGCGTCTCGGCGTTCACCTTGCCCTCGGTGATCGGGAAGGCGATGGCGCCGTCGGGGTTCGCCGTGGCCGGCGCCGCCGGCGCGACCGCCACGTTCAGGCTGCGCAGCGCCGCGGCTGTGCCCGCGTCGAGCGCCAGCGCGGTGCTGCCGCCCGTGAACGCCAGCTCGGCCGGCCGCACGCGGACGCTCGCGGTGCCGATGCGCAGGCCGGCCGTGAACGCGCGCACGCCGAACGCGCGGTTGAGCGCGGTGGCGCCCCGTCGCGAGAGGCTGACCTCGACGCCGCTGACGATCGTCTGGAACCCGCGGCGCACGACCCGGGCGTCGCTCAGCGAGATGCGGAACGCGTGCAGGTTCGAGCGGCCGACGCGCACGCCGATCGTGTTCGTCGAGCCGGCGTTGATCTTGAAGCTGCGCAGGTCGACCTTCGTGGAGCCGGCACGAAGGCGCAGGCCTCCGCGGTGCTCGATGGTGCCGGCGCCGGTGGCGGGGTCGACGGACCCGCCGCTGACCGGGAACGAGACGCCGCTGCGCCCGGCCTTGGCCGGCGAGAGCGGCGACACGGCGACGCCCAGCCCGTCGAGCGCGCGGGCGGTGCTCGACGCGAGCTTCAGGGTGGTGGCGCCGCCGTCGACCTCCACGGTCGCCGCGCTCGCGGGTCCCGCGGCGGCCAGCGCCGTCAGGGCCGTTGCGGCGAAGGCCGCGGTCCTGGTCTTCGTGGATACGTGCATGTGCTGCGACCCTCCGGGGGTTGGGAAAAACGGATCGCCCGTCATCCGTGGCCGCGCAGGGTGGTGGTTGAGCTTGGGTGCGCCACAACCGCTCGTCGCCCGTAGCCGTAGACATGGACGAGATGCCGGCCGAGGCCATCGCCTATACGCCCGCGGCGCCATCGGTCAGGCTTGACGCCTCCGCGCCCGTCCCCGCCCGCCGACCCGATCGCGCCGAGCGCCGGCTCGCGGCGCGCCTGCGCGCCCGCGACGACGATGCGCTGCGCGCCGTGTACGACCGCTACGGCCACGCGACCTTCGGGCTGCTGGTGCGGATGCTCGGCGATCGCGCGACGGCGGAGGACGTCCAGCAGCAGACGTTCGCCGAGGTCTGGAAGCGGGCGGCCGACTACGACCCGGCGCGAGCCGGCCTCCTGACCTGGGTGCTGACCATCGCCCGCAGCCGCGCCATCGACCACCTGCGCCGCCGCATCCCCGAGCCCCACGACCCGCACGGGCCCGTGGCGCTGGCCGAGCGCGACGCGCCCGCCGAGGACCAGCTCGACGCGCTCCTCGAGCGCGCGCGGATGGCCCACTACCTCGGTCTGCTCCCCGAGGACGAGCGTGAGCTGCTGCGCCTGCGCTTCTTCGCCGAGCTCAGCCAATCCGAGATCGCCGAGCGCACGGGCATCGCGCTGGGCACGGTCAAGACGCGCATGGTGCGAGGGCTCGACCGCCTTCGCGGCCTGCTCGAGGCCGAGGAGGGGGTGCGACGATGAGGCGCCGTCGCGACGCCAGCGCCTACGTCCTCGGCGGGCTGGCGCCCGAGGAGGAGGAGCGCCTGCGCCTCCGCGAGCACGACGACCCCGCGTTCGCGGCCGAGGTGCGGCGCCTGCGCGCGGTCACCGGCCGCCTGGCCTCGCTCGGGGCGACCGACTGGGAGCCGGCGCAGCCGCCGCCGCTGCGCGCCCCCGCGCCGGCCCCCGCGGCCACGCCCGCCCGGCTGCGCGTCGTCCTGCGCCCGCTGCCCGCCGCGCTCGCGGCGTGCGCGCTGCTCGCCGTCGGAGCCGTCAGCGGCGCGGTGCTGTTCGGTGGCGACGACGGCGCCGTCCCCACCGCCCCCGCGACCGGCGCCGGCGCGCGGATCGCCCTCGCCCCGATCGGCCAGGGCCCGCCCGCCGCCAGCGCACAGGCCACGCTGCGGGCCGGTGAGGCACGGCGCATGTCGCTCACCGTCGCGGGCCTGAAGCCGACGGCCGACGGCGACTTCTACGAGGTCTGGCTGCTGAGGTCGCCGACCGAGCTCGTGAGCATCGGGACGTTCCGCGTCGACGACCGCGGACGCGCCCGCGTGAGCTTCCCCGTCGGCGTGGACCCCGGCCGCTTCCCGATCGTCGACGTCTCGCGCGAGCCCGCGGACGGCGACCCGCGGCACTCCAGCGTGTCGGTCCTGCGCTCGCGCGCGTAGCCCCGGGGCGAGCGGCTAGCCTGCCGCGTCATGCCCATCCCGCCCGTCCTGCGCTCGCTGCTCACCGCCTCCGGCCCGTCCGGCTACGAGACGGCGCCGGCGGCCGTGTTCCGCCGCGAGGCCGGGGCCTTCGCCGAGACGAGCGTCGACGTCATGGGCACCTCGCTGGCGCGCGTGCCGGGCACCGGCGGCGGCCCGACGGTCGCCGTGGTCGGCCACGTCGACGAGATCGGGCTCATCGTCACGCACATCGACGACGACGGCTTCCTGCGCTTCGTCGGGGTCGGCGGCTGGGACCCGCAGATCCTCGTCGGCCAGCGCGTCGAGCTTGCCACCCGCGACGGCGTGGTGATCGGGGCGATCGGCAAGAAGCCCATCCACCTGCTGGAGCCCGACGACCGCAAGAAGGTGGCCGAGCTGAAGGACCTGCACATCGACGTCGGCGCGAAGGACGGGGCCGAGGCCCGCGCGCTGGTGCGGATCGGAGACGTGGCCGTGCTCGCCGCCGAGCCCATCGAGCTGCCCAACGACCGTGCGCTCTCGCGCTCGATGGACAACCGCCTGGGCACCTTCGTCGCCTTCGAGGCGGCGCGGCTGGTGGCCGAGGCCGGCGGCGCCCCAGGGCGACGTCGTGGCCGTCGCCAACGTGCAGGAGGAGACGACGTTCGGCGGCTCCTCGACGACCGCCTACTCGCTGCGCCCCGACGTCGCGCTCGTCGTCGACGTGACCCACGAGACGAGCGCTCCAGGCGTCTCGCCCAACCAGATCGGCAGCCACCCGTTCGGCTCGGGGCCCGTGCTCGAGCGCGGCTCGAACGTCAACCCGGGGGTGTTCGAGCGCCTGCACGACACCGCCGAGGCCGAGGGCATCCCGTTCACGATCGCGGCCAGCGCCCGCCACACCGGCACCGACCTCGACGCGATCCACGCCAGCCGCGGCGGCGTGCCCAGCGGCGGCGTCAGCATCCCGCTGCGCTACATGCACTCGCCCGTCGAGATGGTCCAGCTCGACGACGTGGCCAACGCGGCCAGGCTGATCGCCGCCTTCGCCCGGGCACTGCCCGCGGACGCGACGTTCCTGCGCTAGCGCGAGTGCCTCGTAGCTGCGACACGATCGCAGAATGTGCGGATTTGCAGGAGATTTTATGTGATCCAGCGGGCGGCCAGTCGCGAAGATGCGGACATGCGCAAACTCCACGCTCTCCCCGCGGCGCTCGTCGCCGCACTCGCAGCGAGTGCGCTCGCCGTCACCCTCGGGGTCGGCTCGAGCCACCGCGAAGCGCCCCAGATCATGCTGGACCCGTCGGCCGACAACACGGACGTCTACGCCTTCACGGCCAAGGACGCGCCGGGCTCGCTGACGGTCGTCGCCAACTGGATCCCGTTCGAGGATCCCTCCGGCGGCCCGAACTTCGGCAAGCTCGATCCGAAGGCGCGCTACTACGTCAAGATCGACAACGACGGTGACGGCGTCGAGGACGTCGCCTACCGCTGGCAGTTCACGTCGCGGTTCCGCAACCCGGACACGTTCCTGGCGGCGATCCCGCCCGTGCGGTCCATCGACGACCCGAACATCAACTTCGTCCAGACCTACGACCTCTACCGCGAGCGCTACAACAGCCGCGGGAAGGTCACCTCGTCCAGGAGGATCGGCGACGACCTGCCGGTCGCGCCGGACAACTCGGGCCCCAAGACGTTCCCGGACTACGGCGCGGTCGCGGCGGGCGCGATCACGTCGCTGAGCGGCGGCGGCAAGACCTTCGTCGGTCCCCGCGACGACCCGTTCTTCATCGACCTCGCCGTCATCTTCGACGGCCTGAACATCGACCAGCCGGGCCGCCCTGGCATCGGCACGGGCAACGTGGGCGGCGGCAAGGATGACGTCGCGGGCTACAACACGCACTCGTTCGTCCTCCAGGTGCCGGAGTCCGCGGTCACGCGCAACGGGAAGTCCGTCAGCGGGCCGAACGCCTCCAACGCGGCCATCGGCGTGTGGTCGACAACCGAGCGCAAGCGCCTGCAGGTCACCGATCGCCTGGTCCCGGACGGCGGCGATGATGGCGACGACGAGGCGTACTCGGTGCGCAGCGCCCGCACCCGCGCCCGCGCCTCGAGTAGCGACAGCGAGTGGGTGCAGGTCAGCCGCCTTGGCAACCCTCTCATCAACGAGGTCGTGATCGCGCTGGGCGACAAGGACAAGTTCAACCGCACGAAGCCGAAGGACGACGCGAAGAACTTCGGCAAGTACGTGCTCAACCCGGAGACGGCGCGGCTCATGAACGCCCTGTTCAACCTGGGCGTCAAGGAGACCGACCGCACCGACATCGTGACCGCCCTGCTGACCGGCGTGCCCGGGCTGACGCAGATCGGCAAGAACCCCGTCGCGGCGGACACGCTGAAGCTCAACCTCGGCGTCCCGCCCGCCGCCACCGAGAACCGGTTCGGTGTCCTGGGCGGTGACACCGCGGGCTTCCCCAACGGCCGGCGGCTCGCCGACGACATCCTCGACATCGAGCTGCGGGTGATCGCGGGCGCGCTGCTGCCCGCCGACCAGGGCGGCAAGCAGATCCCGCTGGGTGACGGGGTGGACCAGAACGACAAGCCGTTCCTGTCCTCGTTCCCGTACGTCGCGCCGCCGCTGTCGGGCTTCGACTCGCAGCTCAAGCGCGACGAGCCGGCGCACCCCGAGGTGCAGCAGCCTCCTAGCTGAACCATCGCCGCGGGCCCCGCGCGCCACCGCGCGGGGCCCGGGCGCACCCCATGCGCACTCCCACCATCCTCATCGCCGCGGCCACGGCCTTCGCCGTGGCCCTTGGCGTCATGACCGTCGTGAACGACTCGTCCGCGCCTCAACGGGCCGACGCGCAGGGGCGGATCCCGGCCGCGGCCGCCGCGGAGCTGTCAGCGGCGGCCAGGAGCGGCTCCGCGACGGATCGCATCAGGCGCCTGCAGGCCGCCGTCCGCGCTGCGCCGGAGAGCGTCGTCCCGTACGCGCGGCTCGCCGAGGCCTACCTGCAGGCCGTCCGCGAGACGGGTGACCCGGCGCTGTACACGCGGGCCGACGAGGCCCTCCGGCGCGCGCTGCGGATCGACCCTCGCGACGTCAGCGTCCTCACCGCGAGCGGCGGGCTCGCCCTCGCCCGTCACGACTTCCGCGCCGGGCTCGCGCTCGGGCGCAGGGCGCAGCGGCTCGCGCCCGACTCCACGCAGCCGCTGGCGGTGACGGTGGACGCGCTCGTCGAGCTCGGGCGCTACGACGAGGCCGCGACGACGCTGCAGCGGATGGTCGACCTCAAGCCCAATCTCGCCGCCTACGCTCGCGTCTCGTACTTCCGCGAGCTCCACGGCGACCTCGACGGCGCGCTCCGCGCGATGTCGCTGGCGGTCAGCGCGGGAGCCGGGGCGATGGAGAACGTCGCCTACGTGCGCAGCCTGCTCGGCAACCTGCAGCTTGCACGGGGCAGGACGGCCGCCGCGGGGCGGACGTACCGTGAGACGCTCACGCGGCTGCCGGATCACGTGCCGGCGCAGGTCGGCGCGGCTCGCGTGGACGCGGCCCAGGGCCGGCTGGGCGCCGCCATCCGGCGCCTGAACCGCGTCGTGGAGCGCCTGCCGCTGCCCGAGCACGTCATCGCGCTGGGCGAGGCCGAGCTCGCCGCCGGCCGGACGGCGGCCGGCCGGCGCACGCTCGAGCTCGTCGACGTCCAGCGCCGGCTGCTCGCTCGCGCGGGCGTCAACAGCGACGTCGAGCTCGCGCTCTTCGAGGCCGACCACGGCAGCTCCCGCCGGGGCCTCGAGCTGGCCCGGCGGGCGTGGGCGGCCGCGCCGAGCGTGCGATCGGCCGACGCTGTCGGCTGGGCGCTCACACGCGCGGGGCGGCCCGCCGAGGGCCTGCGCTGGGCGCGCAGGGCGCTGCGGCTCGGCTCGACCGACGCCGGCTTCGTCTTCCACGCGGGCATGGCCGCGCGGGAGGCGCGGCGGCCGGCGCTCGCCCGGCGGTGGCTGGCCCGGGCCGCACAGCGTCCCGGCGCTCTCGGCCCCCTGCGGGTGCGGGCCGCGCGCAGCGCGCTGGAGGACCTGCGGTGAGCCCTCGCGGCCGGCTCGCGCGCGCGGTCGCGACCGCCGGCCTGGTCCTCGGCGTGCTGCTCGGCGCCGCCGGCGCCGCGAGCGCACACCCGCTCGGGAACTTCTCGACCAACCACCTCACCGTCGTGCGCGTCTCGGCCGACCGCGTCGACGTGCGCTACGTGCTCGACCAGGCGGAGATCCCGACCTTCCGCGAGCGGGGCACGGCGCCGGCAACGGTGCTGGCCCGCAAGCGCGCCGAGGCCGCCGGCGGGCTGCGCCTGCGCGTCGCGGGCCGCGAGGTGGCGCTGCGCGCACGCGGGCCGGGCCGCATCAGCTTCCCGATCGGCCAGGGCGGGCTGCGGACGACGCGCGCCGAGCATCCTGTTCTCCGCGCGCGTCGACGACCCGCGGCGCCGTCGTCGTCCGCGACGGCTCCTTCCCCGGCCGCGTCGGCTGGCGGGCGGTGGTCGTCCGCCCGGGCGAGGGCACGGCCGTGCGCTCGAGCGTGCCGTCGACCGACCCGACCCGCGGCCTGCGCTCCTACCCCGGCGACCTGCTCGACGAGCCGGCCGACCGCCGGGTGGCCCGCCTGTCGGTCAGCCCCGGCCTGGGGACCGTGACGGCGCCCGACGGCGAGGACAGCTCCGCGGACGGGCCCGGCCGCTCGATCTCCGAGGGGCTGAGCGGCGCCTTCGCCGACGCCGCCGCCGGCCAGGGGGTCCTCGTCTTCCTGCTGCTGGCCGCGTTCGGGTGGGGCGCGCTGCACGCGCTCTCGCCGGGACACGGCAAGGCGATGGTCGCCGCCTACCTCGTCGGGACGCGGGGAACGGCGCGCGACGCGGTGGCGCTCGGGGCGATCGTCACCGTGACCCACACGATCGGCGTCTTCGCCCTCGGGCTGGTGACGCTCGCGCTGTCGGCCTACGTGCTGCCCGAGCAGCTCTACCCGTGGCTGAACCTGGCCTCGGGCCTGCTCGTGCTGCTCGTCGGGGTCGCCGTCCTGCGCGGACGCGTCCGAGGCGCGCGGGCCGGGCACGCGCACGACCATCATCACCACCACCGACCACGACCACGGCCACCACCACCACCACGACCACGATCACCACCACGATCACCGCCCGCCTCGCTCCTCCTCGCCGCGCGAGCTGCTCGCGATGGGCGCCTCGGCCGGCCTGATCCCCTGCCCGTCCGCGCTGGTCGTCCTGCTCGCCGCGATCGCCCAGGCTCAGGTGGCGCTGGGGCTCACGCTCATCGTCGCCTTCAGCGCGGGCCTCGCCGCGACGCTGACGATCCTGGGCCTGGCCGTGGTGTGGGCCGGAGGGCTCGCCGGGCGCCTGCGCCTTCCGCCGCGCGTCCAGACCGCGGTCACCGTCCTCCCGGCGATCTCCGCCGCGGTCATCATCGTCGCCGGCGCGGTGCTCACCGCGCAGGCGGTGCCGGACCTCATGTAGCGGCGTCAGGCCTGCAGCGGCAGCACCGCCCGCACCAGCGTGCCCTCGCCGGGCGGGCTGGTGACGCTGAGCGAGCCCTCGCAGGCGCCGACGCGGTCGGCCAGGCCGCTGAGCCCCGAGCCGGTGCCCGCCTGTGCCCCGCCGACGCCGTCGTCGCGGACCTCCACCACGAGCTCGCCGGCCTGGCGGGCCAGGCGCACCGTCGCGTGGGTCGCCTGCGCGTACTTGGCGACGTTGGTCAGGGCCTCGGCCACGGTGAAGTACGCGGTCGCCTCGGTGACGGGCACGAGCCGGTCCTCGGGCAGCTCGAGGATCTCGACCGGCACGGGAGCTCGTGCCGCGAGCGCCGCGACCGCGGCCGCGAGGCCCCGGTCGGTGAGGATCGCGGGGTGGATGCCGCGAGCCAGCTCGCGCAGCTCCGACGAGGCCTCGGCGAGCTCGTCGCCCAGGTGCTCCAGGAACGCGCCGGCCGACGACGGGTCCCGGTCGAGGCGCGCGCGTGCGAGCCTCACCTCCAGCGCGAGCGAGACCAGGCGCTGCTGCGCGCCGTCGTGCAGGTCGCGCTCGATGCGCCTCCGCGCGGCGTCGGCCGCCTCGACGATCCGCGCGCGCGAGTGGCGCAGCTCCTCGGCGCGCGCCTGCTCGACCTCCGCCCGTCTGGCGGCCTGTTCGGCCTCGCGGCGCTCGGTGACGTCGACGATCGTGCCGTCGACCCACAGCTGGCCGGCGGTCCCGTGGGCGAGCTGCCCGCGATCGAGCACCCAGCGCTCCTCGCCGTCGGAGCGCACGATCCGGTACTCGAGGACGAACGGCAGCTGGTCCTCGGCGGCCCGCGTGATCTCGCCCGCGATGCGGCCACGGTCGTCGGGGTGGACGATGCTCATCAGCGTCCGCCGGTCGCTGGCGACGAAGTTCTCGGGCGGGTACCCGGAGATGCGCTCGATCTCGTCGCTGATCAGCTCGAGCGCCTGGCCCGCGTGCCAGGCCGACCGGTAGATCGCGCCCGGAAGGTTGACCATCAGCGCTCGCAGCAGCCAGTCGTCCGAGCGTTGGCGCGCCGCGCGCAGGCCGACGTGGACCCGTGCGAGCAGCTCGGAGCGCGTGAACGGGCGGTGCAGGTAGTCGTCGGCGCCGGCGCGCAGCACGGCGTCGGCCACCCTCCTGCCCTGCCCGGGCACCGTGATGGCCAGCATCCAGACGTCCGCGAGCCGCGGCTCGTCGCGCAGCGCCCGGCACACCGCGGCCGCGTCCTGCCGCGCCGGCCTGCTCGCGATCGACGATGAGGAGGTCGGGCACGGCGTCGTCGAGCTGCGCCAGCGCGGCGCCGGCGTCGGGTGCCGAGCGGGAGGCGTGACCGCCCGCGCGCAGCCACGGCTGGACCTCCCGTTCGGTGGCACCGACCAGGAGCACGCCTGCTCGGCGCCGCCGCACGGATCCGGAGAGGGGCACCGCTCGATTATCCACGGGGCCGCCCGCGGCGACGGCGCCGCTGCCGGCGGTGGCGCTCCGCGCTGCACGGCGGCGATGAGGGAACGGTCCGGTGCGCAACCGGCTCAGCGTGCGCCGCGTTGCGCGGACGCCCGCGCGCTTCATGTCGTGCCGCTCTGACCGGCCTACCGTGCGACGCGTCGCGCCGCCGGCACGGCCCGCCCCGCCGCGCCGACCGCCGCGACCATCAGCGCAACCGCCTCGGCGTCCGTCAGCCCCTCCTCGCCGGTGAGGCGCTGCCAGGTCGGGAGCGCGAGGGCGAGCGCGATCGCGGCGCGCACGCGGCGCCGCCGGGCCCCCCGCGCGCCGCGTCCGGCGAGCAGGACGTCGCGCATCGCCTCCCGGTGGGCGGCGCCGCCTCCCCTGCGCAGCACCTCGGCCAGGGCGGGCAGGAGCGCGGCGTCGCGCGCGACGTTGGCCAGCATCGCCTCGTTCTCGCGGAAGTAGGCGTAAACCTCCTGCAGGGCGGTGGCCAGCCGCCGCTCAACGTCCTCGATGCCCGCCCATGCCGCCGGATCGGGCGGCGGATGCCCCGCGATGAACTGCGCCGAGCACGCGCCGAACAGCGCCGCCTCGTCGGGGAAGTGGTTGTAGACGGTGACCCGGCCGACGCCGGCGCGCCGCGCGATCTCCGCCACGGTCGTCCGCGCCGGGCCGACCTCGCGGTGCAGCGCCTCCGTCGCGTCGACGATCCGCCGGCGCGTGTCGTCCTGGCGGCGGGCGCGCTCCTTCAGCTCGTAGCGGCGGCGTGGACCGGCGGACATTTGAATGAACATAGCGTACGGCGATTTGACAGGCATGTCGCCCGGTCGGTACGGTCGGCGCAGCTCGATGACCAAACACACCGTTCAGCCAAAGGCAGCCGACCAGATGATCGCGACGACCAACCTCATCGCCGCCGCCGACGGGCGCCGCGTGCACTTCCGCGCACTGGGCACCCGCTACGTCGTCACGGCCGACGCGACGGCGGGCGCCTTCGCGATCGTCGAGCACGACCTCGCCCCGCATGCGCTGGGCTCGCCGCTGCACACCCACGAGCGCGAGGACGAGATCAGCCACGTGACCAGCGGGCGGCTCGGCGTGCAGATCGGCGACGACGTGCTCCATGCGGCGCCGGGCGACACCGTGGTCAAGCCGCGCGGCATCGCCCACGCGTTCTGGAACCCCGGCGACGAGCCCGTGCGCTTCCTCGAGGTCATCACGCCCGCGGGCTTCGAGAACTACTTCGCCGAGGTCGAGCCCCTGCTGTCCGGCCCGGGCGCGCCGGACGCGGCCGCGCTGGGGAACGTCAGGGCGCGTTACGCGCTCGAGATGGACATGGGCTCCGTGCCGCGGCTGGTCGCCGCTCACGGGCTCATTGCGCCTGCGGCCTGACCCCCTGCTCGCGGCACGACGCACAGACGCCCACCAGCGGGAAGTGCCCGAAGCGCGGAGCGTGGCCCGTGATCTCCGTCACCGCCTCGCGCACGCGCTCAGCCTCGTCGCGCTCCATGGCGCGGAAGCCGTGGCAGCGGTTGCACAGGACGTACTCGGCGTCGGTCGGTCCCGCCAGCGCGTAGAGCCCGGGACCGTGCCCGATGTGCACGTGGCGGACGACGCCGAGCTCCTCGAGCGTCTCGAGGTTGCGGTAGATCGAGGCGAGGTCCGAGCCGGGCAGCTGGCCGCTCAGGCCGCTGGCCAGCTCGTCGGCGGGCACCGGTCGGCGGGCCGCCACCAGCGCGGCCAGCAGCAGGCGCCGTGCGGCGGACACGCGCATCCCGCGCGCGCGCAGCGCCGCGATGGCCGACGGCAGGTCGGCCGCGCCGGAGCTCGGGGTCTCGGGTGCGAGGGTCATGCGGCGGCCACCTCCGTCGGGGAAGAAGAAGCGCGGGGGACGAGCGAGAGGTCGAAGCCGACGGGCAGCTCGAGGCCGTGGGCAGCGAGCAGCCCGGTGTCGGCGAGCACGGCGCCACACGGTCCGTCGGCGACGATCCGCCCGACGTCGAGGACGACCGCGCGGTCGCACAGCTGGGCGGCCAGCGGCAGGTCGTGTGTGACGAGCAGCATCGTGCCCGCCACCTCCTCGAGCACGCCGACCAGGTCGCGGCGCGCCCGCGGGTCGAGGTTGGCCGAGGGCTCGTCGAGGACGAGCAGCGCCGGCTCCATCGCGAGCACCGTCGCGATGGCGACGCGCCGGCGCTGGCCGAGCGACAGCGTGTGCGGGGCGCGCCCGGCCGCTGCCGTCATCCCGACCGCGTGGAGCGCGGCGCGAACGCGCGCGCGGACGGTGTCGCGGTCCAGTCCGAGGTTGAGCGGGCCGAAGGCGACGTCCTCCTGCACGGTGGGCATGAACAGCTGGTCGTCGGGATCCTGGAACACCAGCCCGACCTGGGCGCGCAGCGCGCGCAGCGTCGCGGGGGCCACCTCGAGCCCGGCCACCTCGAGCCCGCCCTCACCGCGCAGCAGCCCGTTGAGGTGCAGCATCAGCGTCGTCTTGCCCGCGCCATTCGGGCCCAGGATCGCGACGCGCTCGCCGTGGGCGACGTGCAGGGAGACGCCGTCGAGCGCCACGCGCCCGTCGGGATAGCGGAAGCACAGCCCGCGAGCGTCCACCGAGCAGCTCACGCCACGACCTCGGCGACGACGCGTGCCGGGAGCAGCGCGAGCGCGAGCAGCGCGACGAAGGCGACGTCGGCGCGCCCCAGACGCAGCGCCTCGGCGCGCGGCATCGACCCGCCGAAGCCGCGCGCGAGCATCGCCATGTGCACGCGCTCGGCCCGGGCGTGGGTGCGCAGGAAGAGCACGCTCGCCGCCCGGCCGACCGCTGCCGCCTGCAGCGCGTGGCGCGGCGCGTAGCCGCGTGACACGAGTCCCGCGCGCAGGCGCGCGACCTCGGCGAGGACCACGAACAGGTAGCGATAGGTGAAGGCGGCGATGAGCACGAGCAGGCGCGGCACGCGCAGCGCCTCGAGCGCCCGCAGCACGGCCGGGAACGGCGTGGTGGCGCCCAGCAGCACGGCGCTGACCGTCCCGATCGTCGCCTTGGCCGTCACGGCGGCGAGCACGGTGAGCCCCGCCTCGGACACGGTCAGCGGGCCCAGCGACCACGTTGCCCCGCCCGGGCGCACGAAGGGCACGAACGCGGCGACGAACACCACCAGGGGCAGGACCACCCGAGCGCGCCGCCACACCTCGCCCGCCGGGACGCGAGCGAGGCCGCCGACCACGAGCAGCACGAGGGCGCACGCCGCCCACACCGGCCAGGCCCCCAACGGCGCCGACACCGCGACGACCGTCACGCCGAGCAGCCCGAGCAGCTTCGCGCGCGGGTCGAGGCGGTGGATCGGGCTGGACGTGTCGCCCGCCACGCCGGCCATCGAGCTCACCGAGGCGGCGCTCATGGCAGCGGCTCCGCCCGCGGCGGGCGCCGGACGACCACGCGCGCCAGCCCGTAGCCCACGGCGAAGACCAGCAGCGTGCCCGTGAAGCCCGCGAGGCCGGTGGCCAGGCGCTCGTCCTCGACGCCCGGGAAGGCATAGCCGGGCGCCGGCGCTTCCTCCTGGGCCGCGGCGAGGCGCCCGTCCTGCAGGAAGCCCTGCTCCTGGGCGACCTTCTCGAGCCCGTCGGGGCTCGACGACGCGAACGGCGAGGCTGCGGTCGCCAGCCCGACGGCGACGGCGAGGGCGAGGGCGGTGAACAGGCGCACCGAGGTCGACACCTAGGCCTCCGCGGCGCGGTTGGGGACCACCGGCTGCGCGAGCGGCGGAGCCATGGCGACCAGGTCCGGTCGGCTCGCCAGGACCGCGCTCACCGCCGCCACGGTGACCACCGCCTCGCCCACGCCGATCAGGGCATGGACGCCCAGCATCGCCGGCATCACGGTGCCCAGCGGCACCGTCCCGGACGCCGCGAGCTGCAGCGCGGTCGCCGCCGCGCCGGCCATCACCGCAAGCCACGCCGCGATCCCCACGAGCCCGACGAACGCCGCCTGCGTTCCAGGCAGCACGCGCCGCCCGGCCGCGATGACCACCCCGGCGCCCAGACCGCCGATGACGCCCATGTTCAGCACGTTGGCTCCGAGGGCGGTGATGCCGCCGTCGGCGAAGACGAACGCCTGCAGCCCCAGGACGACCGCGAGCACCACGCAGGCGACCCACGGTCCGAGCAGCGCCGCGGCCAGGGCGGCGCCGAGGAAGTGCCCGCTCGTGCCGCCGGCGACCGGGAAGTTCAGCATCTGCGCGGCGAAGACGAAGGCGCCGGTCACCCCGAGCAGCGGCACCGCGCGCTCGTCGAGCGTGCGGTCGGCGCGGCGCAGTCCGTAGGCCACCGCCCCGGCCGCGGCGACGGCGGCGGCCGCTGCGACCTCTGCGTCGAGGAATCCGTCGGGGATGTGCATCCGCCAGGCCTCCGGGGGGAGTTGCGGGCGGTCCCTGCCCTCAGCAGTATCCGGTCGTCAGCCTACTTCGCACGAACCCCCTTGTGCGGATCATTCGCAGTTAGGCGCGCCCGCGTTTGCCTACGCATGTCTCTCCTGCTCTTCGACATCGACGGGACGCTCGTCCAGAAGGCCAGCGCCGAGCACGCCGCGGCGGTCCTGGCGGCGCTGCGCGACGTCTACGGCGTGGCCGAGCCGCCGACCGCGCACCTCGATGCGGCCGGGCGCACCGACATCGACATCGCCCGCGGGCTCCTCCTGCTCAGCGACGTGGACGCGCGGACGATCGACGCCCGGCTGGGCGACTTCCGCGCCGCCGCCGTGGCGCACTACGCGCGCCTGGTGCCCGACGACATCACGCGACTCGTGGCCCCGGGCATGGGCGCGCTGCTGGAGCGGCTGGCCGCCGGTGGCGCGCACCGGCTCTCGCTCGTCACGGGCAACCTCGAGCCGATCGCCCGGCTGAAGCTGCGCGCCGCAGGCCTCGGGCGCTACTTCCCCCGCGGGCAGGGCGGGTTCGGCTCCGACCACGAGGACCGCTCCGAGCTGCCGGCCATCGCTCGGGCCAGGGCCGGCAGGGATGGCCGGCCCTGGCCGCGCGAGCAGACGGTCCTCATCGGCGACACGCCGCGCGACATCGCCTGCGCCCGGGCCGACCGCGTGCGCTGCATCGCGGTGACCACCGGCCCCTACGGGCCTGACGAGCTCCGCGACGCCGACGCGGTGGCAGGCGACGCCGAGCAGCTCGCCGAGCTGCTCGACGCCGCCTAGACGGTCAGCGCGGGTTGTCCGCCGGCGTCGGCTCGTGCACCGGCTCTGCGCGGTCCTCGGTCGGCGAGCCGCCGATCTCGTTCTTCAGCGACGGCACGTAGGGGAACGAGGCCAGGAAGTCCTGGTCGTTGCGGTCCACGCCGTCGCCGAGCGGCAGCTTCTTGCCGCCCTGGGCCGCCGGCACGAGGTAGCCGCCGACGACGCGCAGCGTGATGTCCACGACGTCGTCGCCCAGTCGCCGGCCGTTCGGGAAGCCGGCGTTGTCGCCGCCGATGACGCCGAAGCGGTTCTCGTCCGCCGCCGCGGTGGGCGGCACGCCGAGGTTGATCTTCAGCGTGTCGGCCGGCGCCGGGTCGTCGCCGATCTGGGTGACGTTCGGGATGCCCGTCAGCAGCGCCTGGACGATGTCCGTGCGGTTGGTCTGCTTGATCCCGAGGTCGAACAGCTGGTTCAGCGCCGCGGCCGGGAACGGGGCCAGCGCGTACCGGCCGAAGTTGCGCAGGTCGTCCGACGGCTGCGTGCGGTTGAACTTGTCCTTGAGCCGCAGCGGGATGACCAGCTCGTTGATGAGCGGGTTGCCCAGGCGGCTGACCTGCACGTAGTCGCTGCGGCGCTCGGCACGGGCGCGCCCGTCGCCGACGTTGGTCACCTGCAGGCGGCGGCGCTCCGTCGACGCCCAGACGCCGACCACGGCGTTGTCGGCGGTCGGCGACGACACGGCGCGCGCACCACGCGTCACCTGCGCCTCGGGCACCTGCAGGACGACGGACTGCACGCCGTAGCCGGCCAGCGTGTCGATGCCGCCGCCGATGTTGCCGGTCATCGCGCCCTCGAGGTTGACCGTGTCGAAGAAGCGGTCGAGGGGGATGAAGAACGGGTCGTCGCGCTGCCCGGCGAAGACCTTGCCGCCGCCGCGTAGCGAGCGTTCGGCCTGGGCCGCGAGGGCCTCGTAGTTGGGCATCGTCTTCGGGCCGATGTTGCTCGGCGCGACGGGCAGGTCACTGCCGACGACCCGCGAGGAGACCAGCCGCCCGCGGCCGTTGTAGCGCTCACGCACGACCGTCATGCGCTGGCGCTCGAGCTTGGGGTCGTTCAGCGAGTTGACCGGCGGCAGCGCAACCACGTACCCAACGCCCGCGCTGTTGGGCTCGATCGTGCGGAACGTGAAGCGATAGCGCACGTCGTAGTCGCCGTCGCCGGTGTTGTCGATGTTGATGTAGTAGCGAGCCCGCGGATCGAACTTGTAGAAGTTCGGGCCGCCGCCGGGGTCCTGGAAGGGCAGCCAGTTGGCGACCACCGTCAGCGCCCCGGGCGCGTCGCGCGCGGTGAAGGCGTAGAGGTCGGTGTCGTCGGCCGTCGGGTCCTGCGAGGTCAGCGGCGCCTCGCGGTGGCTCGAGCCCGAGCCGAGGGTCACCGCGAGGGCGCCCGCGGCGAGGGCGGCGGCCAGGGCCGCAAGGAGGATGTGGAGTCGGCGCATAGCCGCATCTTCGCGCCTGCCGACCTACCGGATCACATAAAATGTCCTGCAAATAAGCACATTCTGCGAGATGCTCGCAGGAGCGATCGGCTCGCAGCGTCGGCCACGCGGGCAGTGTGGCAGCGTGTCGGCGATGGACGTCACCGCGGTGCGCCAGCGTTTCCCCGCCCTCGCACGGACCCAGGACGGCCGCGAGGTCGCCTACCTCGACGGTCCCGGCGGGTCGCAGGCGCCCGACACGGTGATCGAGGCGATCGCGGCGCACCTCGCCCGCGGGACCGCCAACGACGGCGGTGCGTTCGCCACCTCGAGCGAGACCGCCGCGCTCGTGGCGCGCGCCCGCGCCGCGGCCGCCCACCTCACGGGCAGCGCACCGGACGAGATCGCCTTCGGCCCGAACATGACGACGCTCAACTTCCTGCTGGCCCACGCGGTGGCGCGCACGCTCGCGCCGGGCGACGAGGTCGTCGTCACCCAGCTCGACCACGACGCCAACGTCGCGCCGTGGCGGCGGATGGCCAAGGACCACGGGCTCGTGGTGCGCGAGGCGCCGATCGCTGCGGACGGCACGCTCGACCTCCCGGCGCTCGAGACGCTCCTGGGCGCGCGCACGAGGGTCGTCGCGTTCACGCTCGCCTCCAACGCGCTGGGCTCCATCACCGACGCGCCGCGCATCGCGGCGGCGGCCCATGCCGTGGGCGCGCTCGCCTGGGCCGACGGCGTGCACTACGCGCCCCACCGCCGCCCCGACCGCGCGGCGCTGGGGGTCGACGTGCTGCTGTGCTCGCCCTACAAGATCTTCGGCCCGCACCTGGGCATCGCCGCCGTCCGCCGCGACCTCGCGGCATCGCTGCCCGCCGACCGCGTGGCGCCCGCGTCCGAGGACCCGCCGGGTCACCGCTTCGAGACGGGCACGCAGTCCTTCGAGGCGCTCGCCGGCCTCGTCGCCGCCGTGGACTACCTCGAGAGCCTGGGCGACAGCCTCGACGCCGCCTACGGTGCGATCCGCGCGCACGAGGAGGCGCTCGCGCGCCACGCCCTGCAGCGCCTGGGCGAGCTGCCCGGCGTGACGGTGCACGGCCTGACCGACCCAGCGCGGGTGGCCGAGCGCACGCCGACCTTCTGCCTCACCGTCGAGGGCCACGCGCCGCGCGCGGTCGCCGAGCACCTCGCCGCGGGCGGCGTGTTCTGCTGGGACGGCGAGTTCTACGCGCCGGGGCCGATCCGCGCGCTCGGGCTGACCGCCGGCGCGCTGCGTGCCGGCCTGCTGCACTACTCGACGCGCGAGGAGGTCGACCGGCTGGCCGACGGTCTCGCGGCGCTCCCGGCCGTCAGGTCCGCGTGAGCCGCTTGTAGGTGATGCGGTGCGGGCGGTCGGCGTCGGCGCCGAGCTGCTCGCGGCGGCGCTCCTCGTAGGCCTCGAAGTTGCCCTCGAACCACGTGACCTGCGAGTCGCCCTCGAAGGCCAGGACGTGCGTCGCCACGCGGTCCAGGAACCAGCGGTCGTGGGAGATGATCACCGCGCAGCCCGCGTAGGCCAGGAGCGCCTCTTCCAGCGCGCGCAGCGTGTCGACGTCGAGGTCGTTGGTCGGCTCGTCGAGCAGCAGCAGGTTGCCGCCGCTGCGCAGCAGCTTGGCCAGGTGCAGGCGGTTGCGCTCGCCGCCCGAGAGCTTGGCGACCTGCTTCTGCTGGTCGGAGCCCTTGAAGTTGAAGCCCGCCGTGTAGGCGCGCGAGTTCAGGACGCGGTCGCCGACCTTCACCTGGTCCAGGCCGTCGGAGATCTCCTCCCAGACCGTCTTGGCCGGGTCCAGCGCGTCCCGCGACTGGTCGACGTAGGACATCTGCACCGTCTCGCCGATGCGCAGGCTGCCGTCGTCGGGCTGCTCGGAGCCCGTGACCATGCGGAAGAGCGTCGTCTTGCCCGCCCCGTTTGCGCCGATCACGCCGACGATGCCGCCGCGGGGCAGCGAGAAGCTGAGGTCGTCGATCAGCAGCCGGTCGCCGAAGCCCTTGCGAAGGTGCTCGGCCTCCACGACCACGTCCCCCAGGTGCGTGGCGGTCGGGATGTGGATCTGCACCTGGTCGAGCCTGACGTTGCGCTCCTGGGCCACGAGCGCCTCGAAGTTCTGCAGGCGCGCCTTCTGCTTGCGTCTGGCGCCCGCGCGGGTTCTGGCGCACCCACTCGAGCTCGGCCGCGATCGTGCGCTGGCGCGCCTGATCGGTCTTCTCCTCCTGGGCCAGGCGCTTCTGCTTCTGCTCCAGCCACGAGGAGTAGTTGCCCTCGTAGGGGATGCCCCGGCCGCGGTCCAGCTCGAGGATCCAGCCGGCGACGTTGTCGAGGAAGTAGCGATCGTGGGTCACCGCGACGACCGTGCCCTCGTACTCGGCCAGGTGACGCTCCAGCCACGCGACCGACTCGGCGTCGAGGTGGTTCGTGGGCTCGTCGAGGAGCAGCAGGTCCGGCTTGCCCAGCAGCAGGCGGCACAGCGCGACGCGGCGGCGCTCACCGCCGGACAGCGTCGCGACGTCGGCGTCGGCCGGCGGCAGGCGCAGCGCGTCCATCGCGTACTCGACGTTCGTGTCGAGGTTCCAGGCGTCGGCGGCATCGATGCGCGCCTGCAGGTCGGCGAACTCCTCGGCGGTCTCGTCGGAGTAGTCGGCGGCGAGCTCGTTGAAGCGATCCAGGAGCGCGCGCGTCCCGGCGATGCCGTCCTCGACGTTGCCGCGCACGTCCTTGGCCTCGTCCAGCGCGGGCTCCTGCTCGAGCAGGCCGACCGTGGCGCCCGCGGCCAGCATCGCGTCGCCGCGGAACTCGGTGTCGAGCCCCGCCATGATGCGCAGGATCGTGGACTTGCCCGCGCCGTTGTAGCCGAGCACGCCGATCTTGGCGCCGGGCAGGAACGCGAGCGTGATGTCCTTGAGGACCGTCCTGTCGGGCGGGAAGACCTTCGACAGGCGGTACATCTGGAAGACGTACTGGGGAGCCATGCGGCTCCTCAGGGTACTCAGGCCCGGACGACGGCCCGGGCGCCGCCGCTTGTGCGACGACGCCCGGAGCTGTCACGTCACGTCAGCCCGCGCGGGGGAGCCGGCTGGCGGTGCGCTCGCAGTTGCGCAGCACGTCGCGGCGGTCACGGACCACGGTGTCGCGGCCGGGGCCGCAGCTCACGACGTCGCGCGAGCCGTCGCGCACGTCGATGAGGTCGTTGCCCGAGCTGCCGTAGACCTGGTCGCGGCCCGTTCCGGCCACGACGCGGTCGTTGCCGGCACCGGCGCTGATGCGGTCGTTGCCCGCGCTGCCGGTCATCCGGTCCGTACCGGCCTCGCCGTACAGCTTGTCCGACCCGAGGCCGCCGCTGACCACGTCGTTGCCGCCACGGCCGTACAGCGTGTCGACGCCCGCGCGAGCCGTACAGGCCGTCGGCGCCGTTGCCGCCGTCGCCACGGTCGTTGCCGTTGCCGCCGGACAGGCGGTCGTCGCCCTCGCCGCCGCGCATCGAGTCGTTGCCGTCACCGCCGTAGAGGCAGTCCTCGCCGCGCGAGGCCGTCCATCAGGTCGTTGCCGGCCAGGCCGACCATCCGGTCACCGCCGGTGGTGCCGACGAAGCGGTCGGCGCTGGTCGTGCCCACGAACGTCTGCGACCGGCAGGCGATCGTGCTCGGCGCCGGGGGCAGCGGGGCCGGCGGGGTCGTGCCGGGCGCCAGCGGCTGGACGGCGGTCTGGTTCGGGTTGACGACCGGGCCACCGCCACCGCCGCCGCCGGTCGGAGCGGGAGGCGGGGGCGGGGGCGGCTGGTCGGGGTTGGTGACCGTCTCGCACTCGCCGCGGCTCGCCGCGGGCTCGAAGCCGTCGCGGGTGTCCACCCGCGCGCTGTCGGTGCCCGCCCCGCAGGTGATCGTGTCGGCCTCGGGGCTGGTCTCGCCGTAGGTGTCGATGCTGTCGTCGCCGCTGCCGGTGATGATGCGGTCGGCGCCGGCCTCACCGGTGACCGTGTCGTTGCCGCCGCCGGTCGTGATGTTGTCCGGATCGCGTCCGCCGGCCACCGTCGCCGGCTCGGTGATCGTGTCGGCGATCACGAGCGTGTCGGCGCCGCCCTTGAGCTGGACGGTGATCCGGGTGACGCTGTTCGCGGAGCACGTCACCGTGAAGAAGTCGGCACCCTGCGTGCAGCCTCCGCCGGCGACGGCGCCCTGGCTGGTGTCGGTGATCGTGAACGTGCCGCCCGATCTGCGTGACCGCGACGTCGTTGCCGTCCTCGGTCGTGTCAGGCGCGACCGGCTCGAACTCGGAGATCAGCAGCTGCCCGGCCCCGACGCGCACGTCGATCGCATTGGCCATCGCGCTGCTCGCCCCCGGCCCCAGCGCGAGCATCAGGCCCACCCCCGTGAGCCATGTCCTTCGCCTCATCTGCTTCCTCCCAAGTATTTGGATAACGCCGCTGCAACCCGTGCCAGGCGCCAAGGTCGCGGACTAGTCCTCTGGGATTCGTCACCATGAAGACCGTGCCTGCCCCCCCTCTCGCCATCCGTCTGTCCGGGGTGGTGAAGCGCTTCGGCGCCATCACCGCGGTCGACGGACTCGACCTAGGTGTGCCGGAGGGTACCTGTGTCGGCCTGCTCGGACCCAACGGAGCAGGCAAGAGTACGACCATGCGCCTGCTGACCGCTCAGGCGATCGCCGACGAGGGCGAGCTCGAGGTCCTCGGCCACCGCCTGCCCGGCGACTCCAAGGCGGCGCGCGCGGAGATGGGCGTCACGCCCCAGCTGGACAACCTCGATACGACGCTCACGGTCGAGCAGAACCTGCTCGTCTTCACCTACCTCTACCGCGTGGAGCGCCACGAGCGCCGCGCCGCGATCGAGCGGGCGCTGGAGATCGCGAACCTGGGCGACCGGCGCACCGCCAAGGTCGACGAGCTCAGCGGCGGCATGCGCCGGCGGCTGCTCATCGCCCGCGCGCTCGTGCACCGTCCGCGGCTGGTGCTGCTCGACGAGCCGACCGTCGGCCTGGACCCGCAGGTGCGCCAGGAGCTGTGGGCGCTGATCGACCAGCTGCGCTCGGAGGGCACGTCGATCCTGATGTCCACGCACTACATCGAGGAGGCCCAGCGGCTGGCCGACACGGTGCTGGTCATGTCCAAGGGCCGCGGCGGTGGCCACCGGCAAGCCGTCGGAGCTCGTCGCCGAGCACGCCGGCCGCGAGGCGCTCGAGGTCTACGGCCCGCCGGCGCGGCTGCGCGAGGTCGAGGCTGACGCGCGCGACCGCGGCTGGTCGACGCGGCGCACCGGCACGTCGGTGACGATCCTGCGCGCGGAGGCTGCTGGACGGGCTCGCGCCGAAGGGCGAGCGCCGGGTGGCCAACCTCGAGGACGTGTTCGTGCTGCTCACCGGGGAGGAGATCGCGTGAGTGGCTCGCGCGCGGCGCCCGGCCGGCTCGACCGTCCCGCGCTCGCGGGCGTGCTCGTGCGCGAGGTCGTGAACTTCGGCTCGTTCTGGCGCTCGACGACGTTCTCCTCGACCGTCGAGCCGACGATCTACCTGCTCGCCTTCGGCTTCGGCTTCGGGGCGCTCGTCTCGCGCGTCAACGGCCTCAGCTACGTCGAGTTCGTGGGCACCGGGACCGTGGCCACCGCCGTCCTCTTCTCGTCGGTGTTCCCCTCGATGTTCGGGACGTTCGTCAAGTACCAGTTCCAGCGCACCTACGACGCGATCCTGGCCGCGCCCGTGGACACCGAGGAGCTCGTCACCGGGGAGGCGCTGTGGATCGCAGCGCGCGCGGGCACCTACGGCTGCATGCCGCTCGTCGTGGCGATGCTCTTCGGGCTCGACCCGAGCTGGGGCATGCTCACCGTGCCCCTGATCGCCTTCCTCGCGGGCTTCGGCTGGGCGTCCTTCGGGATCTTCATCGCGGCGAGCATGAAGTCGATCGACAACTTCAGCTACGTCACGAGCATCGTCATCACGCCGCTGTTCCTCGTGGCCGGCACGTACTTCCCGATCGACGAGCTGCCGGAGTGGGCGCGCGTGGCCGCGAACATCAACCCGCTGTACCACTGCGTCGAGCTCGTGCGCCACGCCGTCTTCGGCTTCGAGGGCTGGATCGACCTGTTCCACGTCGCCGTGATGGTGCTCTTCGGGGTCGTCGCCTGGCGGGTGGCGATCGCCCGCATGGAGCGCAAGCTGATCGACTGACAGGCCCGGCGCGGCTACCCTCGGGGGTTCATGCCCGGGGTGCTGGACATCGAACAGGCGCTGCTCCTGCTGGAGCTCGAGCCGCCCTTCGACAAGCGCGCGGTTCAGCTCGCCCGCCGCCGCCAGGCGAAGGTGTGGCACCCCGACATCGCGCCGCCCGGCAAGCACTTCGAGCACGAGCGTCACCTCAAGGCGATCAACGAGGCCGCCGACCAGCTCGAGCGCCTCGCCGAGGGCTCGCGCGGCGGCCGCGTGTCACGCAACGCGGTCAAGGTCAGCGCGGCGGCCGCGCGCGCGGCGCGCGCCGAGGCGGGCCGGCGCGCCTACGAGGACGAGCAGCGCCGGCGCGCAGCCGAGGAGGACCGCCAGAAGTACGATCCGTTCGGCTCGCGCATGCCCGACCACTCGGTCGTGCATCGCTACGCGCGCTGCCTGTCCTACCCCGAGTGGGGCGTCGGCTCGGTCGCCGGCATCTACTTCACGGGCGAGGGCGACGACGTGCAGCAGTGGGCACGCGTGCGGTTCGGCCCGGGCGTGCGCACGGTGCCGGCGGGCAGCCTGCAGTTCGTCGACTTCTCCAAGCCCGATCCCGGCGCCGACCGCGTGCAGCGCTTCGTCACCGCCGCCCAGCACGCGATGGCCGAGGGCGACTACCCGCTCGCCGCTCAGCGGCTCATCTACGCGCGCGACGCCGAGCCCGGCAACGTCACGGTGCTGCGGCTCATGACGCTGGCCTTCTGGCAGGCGGGCGACCTCGCGGCGGCCGGGCGGGCGGTGCGCGACTGGGCGCGCAACGACCCGGGCCGTCCGGCGGCCCACCGCTACGCGGCGCGCATCTACGAGGACATGGGCGCGATCGACCTCGCCGCGGAGGCCGCCGACCGCGCGGCCGCCTGCGGCCCGCAGGACGCCGACGCGTGGGAGCGCGTCGGGCGGCTGCGGCTGCGGCTCATGCAGCGCGACGCGGCGCTGGCCGCGCTCGAGCGCGCCAGGCAGCTGGGCCCGAGCGCCGACGGGCTGCTCGACCTCGCGCTCGCCTACCACCTGGCCGGCGACCTCGGCGGCGAGATCACGGCGTGCGAGCAGGCGGTGACCCTGGCTCCCGACTCGCAGGACGCATGGGTCCGCTACGCGCACGCGCTCGCGCGCACCGACCGCGTGCGCGACGCCATCGCCGCCTGCGAGCGCGCGCTCAGCCTCAACGGCCGCGATCCCGACGTCGCCGAGCTGCTGGAGCGCCTGCGCGCGGAGGCGCCGCGGGTGCTGCCGGCGGCGTGATCGCCTGGGTCCAGGCCGACAGCGGCGACGAGGCCTTCGGCCCGCCGCCGCGCGGCGTCGACGTGCGCCCGTGGCCCGAGGACCCGGCCTCCGCGTCCGATCGCGAGGACGTCGAGTTCGCACTCCCGGGCGGCGACAGCCGCCTCGCCTTCGAGGCGATGCCCGGCCTGCGCGTCGTCCAGGTGCGCTCGGCGGGCGTGGACTGGATCGCCGCGCGCGTGCCGCCGGGCGTGACGCTGTGCAGCGCGCGCGGCGCCCGCGACGCGGCGATGGCCGAGTGGGTCGCGGCCGCCGTCCTGGCCGACGCCAAGCGCCTGCGGACGTGCGCCGACCAGCAGGCGCGCCGGGCCTGGGAGCACGTGACGATGCGCGATCTCGCGGGCCTCGAGGTCCTCGTGCTGGGCCACGGCTCGATCGGGCGCGCGAGCGCGCGGCTGCTGGAGCCGTTCGGCGTGTCCGTGCGCGGCGTCGCGCGCCACGCGCGCCCGGCTGAGGGCGTGGCGGCGCTGGACCAGCTCGACGCGCTGCTGCCCGGCGCCGACGCGGTGGTCAACCTGCTGCCGCTCACGGACGCCACGCGCGGGCTGGTCGACGCGCGAGCGCTCGCCCGCCTGCGCGACGACGCCCTCTACGTCAGCGCGGGCCGCGGCGCGACGACCGACACCGGCGCGCTGCTCGCTGAGCTGCGCGCCGGCCGGCTGCGCGCCGTCCTCGACGTCGTCGATCCCGAGCCGCTGCCGCCCGACCATCCGCTGTGGGACGCGCCCAACCTGGTCCTCACCCCCCACAGCGCGGGCGACACGCCGGGCGCGGACCGCGCCGCGTGGGCGCTGGCCGGCGAGCAGCTGCACCGCTGCGCCCGTGGCGAGCCGCTGCTGAACGTCGTGGGCGAGGGGTACTGAAGGTGACCGGCGCGCAGGCGCTCGTCGCCGCGCTCGAGGCCGAGGGCGTCGAGGTGGTGTTCGGGCTGCCCGGCGTGCACAACCTCGCGCTCTGGGAGGCGCTGTCCTCGTCGCCGATCCGGCTGGTCGGCGTGCGTCACGAGCAGGCGGCGGCGTACGCGGCCGACGGCTACGCGCGCGCGACGGGGCGGCCCGGGGTGGCGCTCGTGACGACGGGGCCCGGGGCGGCCAACACGCTGGGCGCGGTCGGCGAGGCGTTCGCGTCGCGCTCGCCGGTCGTGGTGATCGCCACCGAGGTGCCGACGGGGCTGCGGCGCGCCGGCATGTCGCTGCACGGCGGCGTGGACCAGGCCGCGATGTTCGCGCCGGTGACCAAGCACGCGGCCGTTGCCGACCGCACCGTGCCGCTCCGCGACCTCGCGCCGCTCGCGCTGGGCCAGGCGGCAGCGGCACCCGCTCGCCCCGTGTATCTCGGCGTGCCGACCGACCTGCTGGCCGACGAGGAGTCGCCAGCGCAGCGCGGTCACGGCGACCGCCTCCGCCCGTGACGCCTGGGATCTCGGCCCTGCGCTCAGGCTGCTGCGCGCCGCCCGACGCCCGCTCGTCTGGGCCGGCGGCGGCGCGCTGCAGGCCAGCGCCGGCGACGCCGTGGCCGCGCTGGCCGCGCGCCTGGGAGCGCCGGCCTTCGAGACGTACGCCGCACGCGGCCTGCTCACCGGCGCGCCGACGGCGGTCGGCCTGCCGCCGCACGTGCCCGAGGCCGGCGCGCTGTGGGACGCGGCGGACCTCGTCCTCAGCGTCGGCTCGGACCTCGACGGCATGACCACCCAGAACTGGCGACAGCCGGCGCCCGACGTGCACGTCGCGGTGAACGTCGACCCGCTCGACGCGACGGGTGGCTACGCCGCCGACGCGGTGCTCGCGCTCGACGCGGACGAGGCGTGTGAGGCGCTGCTCGGCGCGCTCGCCGAGGACGGCGACCGTGAGCCCTGGGCCGACCTCCCCGCGCTGCGCGAGCGGGCCTGGGCGCGGCTGCGCGCCGAGCACCCCGACGAGGTGGCGTTCCTCGACGCCTTCACCGCCGCGCTCCCGGAGGGCGCGATCGTCCTGGCCGACATGTGCATCCCGGGCTACTGGCTGGCCGGCCTCGGGCGCGTCGCCGCCCCCCGCCGGCTGCAGTACCCGATGGGCTGGGGCACGCTGGGCTTCGCCTTCCCGGCGTCGCTGGGGGCGGCGTGCGCCGGCCTCGGCCCCGTGATCTCCGTCTCGGGCGACGGTGGCTTCCTCTTCGCGTGCGGTGAGCTCGCCACCGCGGCCCAGGAGCGCCTGCCGCTCACCGCGGTGATCGTCGACGACGGCGGCTACGGGATGCTGCGCTTCGACCAGCACCGCAGCGGCGCGCGGCAGAGCGGCGTCGACCTGCGGACCCCGGACTTCGCGGGCCTCGCCCGCAGCTTCGGCCTGCGCGCCGACACGGTCGACGGCCTGGGCGACGCGTTCGCGGCCGCCCTGGCCGACCACGCCGCGGACGCCCAGCCGACCGTGCTCGTCGCCCGCGCGGCGCTCCAGCCACCGCCGACGACGTCGCCGCGCTGGTACCGGCCGGCCTCGCCTACAGCCTGAAGCCGAGGTCGGCCTCGAGCTCGAGCGTGTCCATCTGCGCCTTCTGCAAGCGGCCGGCGTAGTCCCAGTTCAGCGCCTGCCAGCGCGTGAACTGGTCGAGCACCCACACGCCCGACTGGCGGCTGCCGTTGCCCGACTTGCCGTTGCCGCCGAAGGGCAGGTGCGCCTCGGCGCCCGACGTGGAGTTGTTGACCGACACCATGCCGGCGGTCACGCCCGCGCGGAAGCGAAACGCGTGCTCGGGCGAGCGCGTGTAGATCGCGGCGCTGAGCCCGTAGCCGTGGCCGTTGGCCAGCGCGAGCGCCTCGTCGAAGTCCTCGAAGCGCGCGACGCCGACCAGCGGGCCGAACGTCTCGGTGTTCGCGAGCTCGTCGCCGGCGCGCACGCCGCTGACCAGCGTGGGGTGGAGGTACAGCCCGCGCTCGGGATCGTCGCCCACGAACCCCTCACGCGGGTTGGCCGCGGTGATGCGGCCCGTGCCGCTCGAGCCGTGCACGGCGTGGTGGTCGCGCACGAGGCCCAGCCACTCCTCCTCGAAGCGCCGCAGGAAGCGCTCGTCGATCATCGGGCCGAAGAGGACGTCCTGGGTCGGGTCGCCGACGGGCGCCGTCTCGACCGCGCGCGGCGAGCCTGGCCAGGAAGTCGTCGTGGACCCCGGCGTGGACGATCGCCGTGCCCAGCGACGTGCAGCGCTGGCCTGCGGTGCCGAAGCCGCTGAACAGCGCGCCCTCGACGGCGAGGTCGAGGTCGGCGTCGTCCATGACGACGAGCGGGTTCTTGCCGCCGAGCTCCAGGCACGGCGACTGGAGGTGGCGCCCGCACAGCTCGCCGATGCGCGCGCCGACGGCCGACGAGCCCGTGAAGCCGACCTTGTCGACCAGGCCGCGATCGAGCGCCTGCTCGAGGCCGGCGAAGGTCTGGGGGCCGTCGGCGAGCACGAGGTTCAGCACCCCGTCGGGCAGCCCTCCCGCCAGGAACAGCCGCGCGAGCGCGGCCCCGAGCGCCGGCGCGTACTCGGCGGGCTTCCAGACGACGGCGTTGCCGCACAGCAGCGCCGGCACGAGGTACCACGACGGCACCGCGACCGGGAAGTTGCCCGCCGTGACGATCGCCGCGACGCCGACCGGCTGGCGGAAGGTGAAGAGCTGCTTGTCGGGCATCTCGCTGGGGACGGTCTGGCCGTACAGGCGCCGGCCCTCGCCCACGAAGAAGTCGCACGTGTCGACGATCTCCTGGACCTCGCCGAGCGCCTCCGCGTAGGGCTTGCCGATCTCCTGCGTCACCAGCCGCGCGAGCGCCTCCTTGTTGGCCTCGACCAGGCGGCCGACCTGCTGGATCGCCCGCCCGCGCACGGGCGCCGGCACGGCCGCCCAGCCCGGCTGCGCGACGCGCGCGGCCTCGCACGCCGCGACGAACGTCCCCGCGTCGCCGAGCAGCACGTCGGCGACGACCTCGGCGGTGTCGGCCGGGTTGGTCGAGGCCGCACGCCCGCCCGGAGCGTCGGTCTGCTCGGTCCCGGCGATGATCGAGGCGACGGTGGAGGACACGGACCGGACGCTACCGCGCGGGCCAGCGCAGGCCCCGGTAGCGTCCGCGGGCGTGTCGCAGCGCTCGCTCGTGGTCGTCGGCGCCGGCGTGTTCGGCGCTTCGCTGGCCCGCCACTGCGCGCGCGCCGGCTGGGCCGTGACGCTCGTCGAGCGCGTCGCGCCCGGTCACGTGCGCGCGGGCTCGGGCGGCGAGTCGCGCCTCATCCGCTGCGCCCACGGCGCCGACGCCTGGCACACGCGCTCGGCGCGCCGCGCGCTGGACCTGTGGCGCGAGATCGACCCGGCGCTCGTCGCCGAGGCGGGCGTCGTCTGGTTCGCCCGCCGCGAGGACGGCTGGGAGGCCGACAGCGAGCGCGTGCTGCGCTCGCTCGGCATCACATGCGAGCGCGTGGACGCGCGCGGGCTGTTCCCGAGCGTCACGACGGGCGACCTCGCCTTCGCGCTGCTCGAGCCGGACGCCGGCGTCCTGCGCGCGCGCGACGCCACGCGCGTGCTGGTCGCCCAGGCCGTCGAGGCGGGCGCCGAGCTGGTGCTCGACGAGGCGCGGCCCGCCGGCGCCGAGGTCGTGCTCGCCGGCGGGCGCACGCTCGAGGCCGATCACGTCGTCTGGGCCTGCGGCGCCTGGCTGCCCGCGCTCTTCCCGGGCGTCCTCGACCTGCGCATCACCCAGCAGGACGTCTTCTTCTTCGGCGCGGGCGCGGCCTGGCGCACGCCGGGCGTCCCCGGCTGGGTCGACTACGACGGCGCGGCGTACGGCCTGGGCGACCTCGACGGGCGCGGCGTGAAGGTCTCGCCCGACGTCGAGGGCCCCGAGATCGACGCCGAGACCGCGCCGCGCGTGGCGCTGGACGAGCACGAGCGCCTCGCCCGCGCGTACCTGGCCCATCGCTTTCCCGCGCTCGCGGACGCCCCGCTCGTCGGGACGCGCACGTGCCAGTACGAGCTGACGCCCGACACCGGCTTCGTCGTCGCGCCGCACCCCGAGCACGGCGGGCGCGTGTGGCTGCTGGGCGGCGGCTCGGGCCACGGCTTCAAGCACGGCCCGGCCCTCGCCGAGCACGTCGAGGCCTGGCTCACCGCGGCCGAGCCGCCCGACCCACGCTTCGCGCTCGGCCCGCGCCGCGCCGAGCGCGGCCTGCGGACCGCGGGCGTGAGCGCAACTCAGGCCTGACGCGATGGTTGATGCTCATGTGCGAGCCCTGCCCGGCATCCTGACCGCGGCCGCGCTGACCCTCGCGGCATGCCTGCCGGCCACGGCCGCGGCGCAGACGCGCGACCGGTCCCAGGCGTTCACGTGGGCGGTGCAGGCCGGCGGCCCGGGCTCCGACGACGGTGACGGGATCGGGCCGAGCCCGGACGGCGGCGTCGTCACGTCGGGTGGCTTCGCGGGTACGAGCCGCTTCGGCCCCGCCCACGCGCTGACCAGCGCGTCACCGTTCGACGACGTCTTCGCGGCGGCATACGACGCCGGCGGGCGCGTGCGCTGGGTGCAGCGCTTCGGCGGGCCGGGCATCGACCACGCCTTCGACAACGACGTCGACGCGGCCGGCAACGCGCTGCTCACGGGAACCTTCGCCGACACCGTCGCGTTCGGCGCGTCCAGCCTCACGAGCCGGGGCGCCACGCAGGCGCAGTACGGCGACGCCTTCCTGCTCAAGCTGGACCCCGCGGGTGCACCGCGATGGGTGCGCCAGATCGGCGGAACCGGGTCCGACGGCGGCGACGAGGTCGCGGTCGGTCCGGGCGGCGACGTGTTCGTCCTCGGCGACTCGGACGGCCCGACGCGCTTCTCGCCCGCCGTCGAGCTTCCGGCGACCGGTGGCCGCGACGCGTGGGCCGCGCGCTACCGCCCCGACGGGCGGCTGGCCTGGGCGCGGCGGCTGGGCGGCCCGGGCCTCCAGCAGAGCCACGGGATCAGCGCGGACCGCGAGGGCCACACGCTGGTCACGGGCGAGCATCGGGGCGAGACGCGCTTCGGCGACGTCACGCTGGGCAGCGACGGCGTACGACCCGACGTCTTCGTGGCGAAGCTCGGGCGGCGCGGACGGGTCCTCTGGGCGCAGCGCTTCGGTGGCCCGGGCCAGGACCTCGGCCGCGGCATCGACGCCGACGCCGACGGCCACGTCTACTTCTCCGGCGAGTTCAGCGGGACGATCCGCCTCGGCGCCACCACCCTGACCAGCGCGGGCGGGCGGGACATGTTCGTGGCGAAGGCGGGCCGCGGCGGCCGGATCATCTGGGCCGTGGGCATGGGCGGCCCGGGCGACGAGGTGGGTCCCGAGATCGAGGTCGACGCGCGCGGAGCGGTCCACCTCGCCGGGACCTTCTCCGGCCAGGCCCGCTTCGGCGATCGCACGCTGACGGCGGCGGGCGCCAATGCGGCCGTCGTCGCCCGGCTGACGTCCCGCGGTCGCTTCACCTGGGTCGCCCAGTCGGGCCCCGGCCCGTACACGACGCTCGGCGAGCTCGCGCTCGGATCCGGGAACGTCACAGTGCTCGGCCGCTACGCCGGCCCGGCCACGCTCGGGCGCTTCGGGCTGACCGCCGCCGGGCGCACCGACGTGTTCGTGGCCCGGCTCCCGACGCGCTGACGCGCGGCCCCGTCGGCACCGAGGCCGCCGCCGTCGGGCGCGCGACGTAGCCTTCGCGCGATGCGCCTGATCGTCGCCCGCTGCGAGGTCCGCTACTCCGGCCGCCTGAGCGCCGTGCTCCCCGAGGCCCTGCGGCTGCTGATGCTCAAGGCCGACGGCTCGGTGCTGGTCCACGCCGACACGGGCGGCTTCAAGCCCCAGAACTGGATGACGCCGCCGACGGTCATCGAGGAGGAGGGCGAGCCGCTGGAGCGGATCGTCGTGCGCAAGCGCGCCGGGGCGACCGAGGACCGCCTCGACATCGAGATCGCCGAGGTGCTGTCGGACACGCGTCACGACATGGGCGAGGCCGCGGCGCTGGAGAAGGACGGGGTCGAGCGCGACCTGCAGGAGGCGCTGGCCGCCGCGCCCGGCTGGTGCGGCGAGGGCTTCCGGCTCGTGCGCCGGGAGTGGCCGACCGACATCGGGCCGGTCGACCTGATGTGTCGCGACGACGGCGACGGCTGGATCGCGGTGGAGATCAAGCGCGTGGCGACGATCGACGCGGTCGAGCAGCTCAGCCGCTACCTCGAGCGCATCCGGGTCGACCCGGCGATGGACGGCTGTCGCGGCGTCCTCGCGGCCCAGCAGGTCAAGCCGCAGGCGCGCGTCCTGGCCGAGAGCCGCGGGATCGTGTGCGTGGAGGTCGACCTCGCCGTCCTGCGCGGCGAGCGCGAGCCGGACCTCACGCTGTTCGCGGCGTAGTGGTCGGGTGACCAGCCTGCGCACCCGGGTCGTCGCCGCGCTGGTCCCGCTCGACCGCGGGTCGCGCTACGTGCGCGACGTCGACGCGTTGCGCGCCCACGTGGCGCCGGGGGCGAGGGCCGCGTCGCCGGCGCCGCCGGCGTGGCTGCGCCGCCGCGTGCGGGTCGCCCGGGGGGAGGTGGCGGGCGTGCGCTGCTACCGGCTGTCGCCGCACGGCGGGGGCGGTGCGCCCCGCGCGGCCGGCGGCGGTCACGTGCTCTACCTCCACGGTGGGGCGTACGTGGGCGAGAGCTCCGCGCACCACTGGCGCTTCCTCGCGCGCCTCGCGCGCGCGGCCCGCGCGACGATCACCGTGCCGATCTACACGCTCGCGCCGAGGGCCACCGCCCGCGAGGTCGTGGCCGAGGTCATGGGCGTGCAGCGCGAGCTCGCGGCACCGGTCGTGATGGGCGACTCGGCGGGCGCCGGCCTGGCGCTCGCGGCCGCGCAGGCGGCGCGCGCGCAGGGCCGCGACACCCCGCGAGAGCTCGTCCTCCTCTCGCCCTGGGTCGACGCCACGATGACGAACCCCGGGATCACCGCGGTCGCGCCGCGCGACCCCGTGCTGGGGATCGAGGCGGTCGCGCTGGCCGGCATGCTCTACGCCGGGCCCGACGGCCCGGCCGGGCCGCTGGCGAGCCCGGTCAACGGCGACCTCGCCGGCCTCGGCCACGTGACCATCCTCATCGGGACCCGCGACGTCTTCCTGCCCGACGCGCGGCGCCTTCGGGACGGTCTGCAGACGGCCGGCACGCCCGTCACGTACGTCGAGGAGCCGGGCATGCTGCACGACTGGATGCTGCTCCCGATCCCCGAGGCGGCCCGCGCGGTCGAGCGGCTCGCCGGGATCGTCGCCGGGGTCAGGCCAGCGCGGCCGTGAACGCCCGCAGCCGCGCGGGATCGCGCAGCGGCGGGCCGTGGCCGAAGAGCACCAGCTCGGGCTCGAGCGCGGCGAGACGGCGGGCCGAGTCGCGGTTGCGGGCCGGGTCGGGCGTGAAGACGCGCGGCGGCTCGCGCAGGCCCGGGCGCAGCGTGGTCAGGTGCACGTTGAACCACACGTCGCCGCACACGAGGACCCGGTCGGACTCGCGCCAGAAGGCGACGTGGCCGGCGCTGTGCCCGGGGACCTCGAGCACGGTGAAGCCGTGGCCGAGGTCGTCGCCCTCGCGCAGCTGGCGGGCGACGGGCACGCCGGGGTAGCGTCGCCACGCGCCGCAGCACCGGCCGCGCCACCGTGTCGGCGACGACCGGCTTGCCCGACTCGACGTCGGCGGCGTCGCAGCGCGCCGACCCACACGGGCACGGCGAGCGCATCGGCGACGGCGCGCGAGCCGCCGGCGTGATCCTGGTGGCCGTGGGTCAGCGCGTGGGCGTTGACCGTGTGGCCCTGCAGGCTGCGCAGGAGCTTCTTGGCGCTCTGCGGGGTGCCCGCGTCGACGAGCACGTCGCCGAGGAGGTAGGCGTTCATCGCGGTTGCGCGGCGCGAGCGGGATCTGCGAGACGCCGTCGGCGACCTGGTGCATGGGCGGACTATATGGTCCGGCCATGGCCGCCGAGACCGACACGACCCAGCAGGCCGACGCCGTCCTCACCGAGCGCCGCGACGGCGTCCTGCTCATCACGCTCAACCGCCCCGACGCGCGCAACGCGGTGAACCTGCGCGGTCGCCGAGGGCATCGCCGACGCGCTCGACGAGCTCGACGGCGACCGCGACGCTGACCGGTCGGCGTGCTCACCGGCGCCGGCAGGGGCTTCTGCGCGGGCATGGACCTCAAGGCGTTCGTCACCGGCGAGCGCCCGTGGGTCGGCGACCGCGGCTTCGCCGGCATCGTGCAGCGCGCCGTCGCGCAAGCCGCTCGATCGCCGCGATCGAGGGCTTCGCCGTGGCCGGCGGCTTCGAGGTCGCGCTGGCCTGCGACCTCATCGTCGCCGCGCGCGGGCGCGAAGCTCGGCATCCCGGAGGTCAAGCGCTCGCTCGTCGCCGCGGGCGGCGCGCTGCTGCGCCTGCCGCAGCCGGATGCCCTACGGCGTCGCGATGGAGCTCGCGCTCACCGGCGACCCGATCACCGCCGAGCGCGCGCACGAGCTCGGGCGTCGTCAACCGCCTGGCCGAGCCGGGCGGCGCGGTCGACGCGGCGCTCGAGCTCGCGGCGCACGATCGCCACGCAACGGCGCCGCTCGCGCTCGACGCGACCAAGGAGATCCTCCAGCAGCAGCGCGACTGGAGCGAGGAGGAGTTCTGGGCGCAAGCAGGGCGAGATCACCGGCCCGGTCTTCGGCTCCGAGGACGCGCGCGAGGGCGCGATCGCGTTCGCGGAGAAGCGCGAGCCGGTCTGGAAGGGCCGCTGAGCACGCTGGCTGACCGGCGGTCGAGCCGCGTCTGGACCGGCGGTCCGAAGATCGCCGCGACGCTGCGGCGCGCGCCGACACCCTGCGCCATGGTCGGCGCGCTGCCGCAGATCGTCGCCTTCGGCGGCGGCGGCTTCTCGATGGAGGCCGGCAACCCGCTGCTCGACGACTACGTGCTCGTCGCTGACGCGGCGTCGAGCGCCCGCGCGTCTGCTTCCTGCCGACCGCCGTCGGGCGACGCCGACCACTACGTCGTGCGCTTCTACCGCGCGTTCGCGGCCGGCGCGCTGCGAGCCGTCGCACGTCTCGCTGTTCCGCCGCGACCGCGGCGCCGGCGCGGTCGAGGGCGACCTCGCGCGAGCACCTGCTCGAGCCAGGACCTCATCTACGTCGGCGGCGGCAGCGTCATCAGCCTGCTCGGCGCGTGGCGCGCGCACGGCCTCGACGACGGTCCTGCGCGAGTGCTGGCAGCGCGGCATCGTGCTGTGCGGCGCTGAGCGCCGGCTCGCTGTGCTGGTTCGCCGAGGCGGTGACGGCGTTCCACGGCGCGCCGCAGCGCGTCGAGGGCCTCGGGCCTGCTGCCGTACTCCAACTGCGTGCACTACGACGGCGAGCCGCGCGCGCCGCGACGAGTACCGCGCGCTTCGTCGGCGACGGCATGGCGCGCCGGCTACGCCGCCGACGACGGCGCGGCGCTGCACTTCGTCGGGCACCGACCTGCACGCGCGTCGTCACCTCGCGGCCGGGCAAGGCGCGCGCGTACCGCGTCGAGGCCGCGGCGGCGAGGTCGTCGAGGACGCGCTCGAGGGGACGTACCTCGGCGCGGCGCCGCCCGTGCTGGCCGCCGCATGACGGAGGCGACGATCTTCGCCATGGGCGGCGGCGGCTTCACGATGGAGCCCGACAACCCGGCGCTCGACGAGTTCGTCCTCGTCGCTGCGCCGCGCGCCGCGAGCCGCGCATGCTGCTTCCTGCCGACGGCGAGCGGCGACGCCGACGAGCAGATCGCGCCGCTTCTACGCGACGTTCGGCGACCGCGCCGTGCGAGCCGACGCACCTGTCGCTGTTCCGCCTCGGCGACGACCCGCGTCGACCCGCTGCGCGACATCGTGCTCGCGCAGGACATCGTCTACGTCGGCGGCGGCTCGATGCGCAACCTGCTCGCGATCTGGCGCGAGCACGGGCTCGACGAGCTGCTGCGCGAGGCGCTGGGAGCGCGGCATCGTGCTCGCCGGCCTCAGCGCCGGGGCGATGTGCTGGTTCGAGGGCGGCATGACGACGTCGAGCGGCCGGCCGGAGCCGACGCCGGGCCTGGCCTGCTGCCGGGCTCGCTCACCGTGCACGCCGACGGCGAGCCCGAGCGCCGGCCGGTCTACCTCGACGCCGTGCGCCGCGGCGCGCTGCCCGCCCGGCTAGGCCGCCGACGACGGCGTCGGGCTGCTCTTCCGCGGGCGCGCCGCTCGTGCGCGCCGTGTCGTCGCGCCCGCGCGCGATGGCCCACCGCGTCGACGCGGTCGACGGCGCCGTCGTCGAGACCCCGATCCTGCCCACCTACCTCGGCTCGGCCGAGCGCGAGGAGCGTCCCATCCCCAGCGACGTCCGTGAGTTCCGGCAGCTGCGCTATGGCACCGCGTACGCGGACTGACCCGCAACAGCGCCCCCAGCTCGCGATAGGGTCGGCGCACCGTGAAGGTGCGCGAGGCCATGACCGAGGACGTGCTCACGATCACGCCGGGTCGCAGCCTGCGCGAGGCGGCGCGCTTCATGTGCGAGCACAACGTCGGCGCGGTCGTGATCATCGACCCCGAGCAGCCCGGGCCGGGGATCGTGACCGAGCGCGACCTCGTCCGCTCCCTTGGCTCCGGGCAGGACCCCGACCAGGAGTCGGTGCGCGATCACCTGACCTCCAGGGCGACGTTCGCCGACGCCGAGTGGGGCCTCGAGGAGGCGGCCGACGCGATGGCCGCGGGCGGCTTCCGTCACCTCGTGGTGGTCCAGAACGGTGAGGTCGCCGGCATCATCTCGATGCGCGACATCATCCAGGTGTGGCGTCCGCGCTGAGCGTCGCGAGGATCGATCGCGGGCCGCCGTCGTTGCGGTGCTCGCACAGGTAGACCCCCTGCCACGTCCCCAGCGCCAGGCGCCCGCGGGCGACCGGCAGCGACAGCGACGGGCCGAGCAGCGAGGCCTTGACGTGAGCGGGCATGTCGTCGGGCCCCTCGAGCGTGTGGGTCCAGGCGAAGCGCTCGGGGACGGCGGCGCTGAACCACGTCTCGAAGTCGTGGCGCACGTCGGGCGAGGCGTTCTCGTTGAGCGTCAGCGACGCCGACGTGTGGCGGATGAACAGGTGCAGCAGCCCGACGTGGGCGTCGCGCAGCTCGGGCACCGCGGCGACCACCTCGTCGGTCACCAGATGGAAGCCGCGCGAGCGCGGCCGAAGGGTGATCTCGTGCTGGGCCCACATCGCCTGCACCGTACACTCGCGCCGTGCCCGCGCTGCGCATCCGGCTCGAGCGCCTGGGCTTTCGCGCGGCGCACGGCGCGCTGCGCGCCTGGTGGTTCGTGCGCCGCCCGCACGTGCACGGCGTGAAGGGCGTGCTGCGCCCGACCGGGCCGGGCGCCGGCGACGTGCTCTTCATCCGCCATACCTACGGCGACCGGGCGGAGTGGCAGCTGCCGGGCGGCGGCCTCGGCCGCCGGGAGGACCCCGCCGCCGCAATGCGCCGCGAGGCCCGTGAGGAGCTTGGCGTCGAGCTGCACGACCTGCGGGCGCTGGGCAGCGTCGAGGGCGCCGGCTACCACAAGACCGTGACGCTGCACTGCTTCGAGGCCCGCGTGGACCCTGCGGCGCTCGCGGTGCGCTGGGCCGAGATCGACGAGGTCCGCTGGGCGCCGGCCGCCCGCGCCGCCGCAGCCGCTGGGCGAGAGCGTGGACGAGATGCTGGCGCTTGTCGCCACGTAGCCTGCCGGGCATGCGCACGGGCACGTACTCGATCGTCGCGCGCGACGCCGCCACCGGCGAGCTCGGCGCCGCGGTGCACTCGCACTGGTTCGCCGTCGGCCCGGTCGTGCCGTGGGTGCGGGCCGGGGTCGGCGCGGTCTGCACGCAGTCCGTCGCCGAGCCGGCGTACGGGCCCCGGCTCCTCGACCTGCTCGCCGGCGGCGCCGGCGCCCGGGCGGCGCTGGACCAGCTCCTCGCCGAGGACGAGTCCGCGCGCTTCCGCCAGGTGGGCGTGGTCGACAGCCGTGGCGGCGTCGGCGTGCACACCGGCAAGGGCTGCATCGCCTT
Source organism: uncultured Actinomycetes bacterium (assembly GCA_963840185.1). Lineage (GTDB taxonomy): Bacteria > Actinomycetota > Thermoleophilia > Solirubrobacterales > Solirubrobacteraceae > JAOPZW01. The sequence continues at coordinate 647,756 of CAWIXY010000008.1, forward strand.
CGCCGGGCACGAGACCGGCGCCGGCTTCTCGGCGCAGGCCAACATGATGGCCCGCGCGACCGTCTGGGGAGCGATGGCGCGCGCGTACGACGCCGCGGCGGGCCCGCTCGCGCGGCGGCTGCAGGCCGCGCTGCACGCCGCCGAGGGTCAGGGCGGCGACGTCCGCGGGCGTCAGTCCGCCGCGCTGGTGGTCGCGCGCCCCGGCGACGAGCCGTGGCGCCACCGCGTGGACGTGCGCGTCGACGACCACCCGCAGCCGCTGGCCGAGCTCGATCGCCTGCTGGACCTCTCCGACGCCTACGCGCTGGCCACCGAGGGCGACGACCTCGTCGGCGAGGGCCGTCACGAGGAGGCCGGCCGGCGCTACGCGGCCGCCGCCGAGATCGCCCCGGGCAACGACGAGCTGCTGTTCTGGGCCGGCCTCGCCGCCGCGCAGGCGGGCGACCTGCCGACGGCGCTCGATCGCGTGCGCGCGGCGATCGCGATCCACCCGGGCTGGGAGGACCTGCTCGGCCGCCTCACGCCGGAGATCGCGCCGGCCGCGCCCGCGGTCAGCGCGGCACTCGACGCGGACCCCGCCTGGCCTGCCCGCTAGCGCTCGCCCGGCGTCTTGGCCGGGTACAGCGAGACGGGCACCGACAGGTCCAGCGCCGTGCGCAGGATCCGGTTCTGCTCGCCGGTGTGGGCGGCGGGGTAGCCCTCGCCCGGCGACGCCCGCTCGGGCCGCCCGATGTAGCCGAAGGCCACGTGCTCGGGCAGGATCTGCATGAGCCGCGGGAACATGTGGGCGCGGGCGCCCATGTTGCGGGGCTCCTCCTGGACCCACACGACCTCGCGCAGGTTCGGGTAGGTGTCGATCAGCTCGCGGATCTCGCCCTCCGGGAACGGGTACAGCAGCTCGACGCGCCCGACCGCCACGCCCTCGTTGCCCTCGCGCGCCGGGTGGCCGATGAGGTCGTAGTAGATCTTGCCGGTGCACAGCAGCAGGCGGCGGACCTTGTCGACCGGTACGCGCGGCTCGCCCAGCACCTGGAAGAAGCGCGTGTCGGAGAGGTGCTCGACGCGGTTGGTGGCCTGCGGCAGGCGCAGCAGCGACTTCGGCGTCATGACGATCAGCGGGCGCTGCTTGGCCACCAGCGCCTGGCGGCGCAGCAGGTGGAAGTACTGCGCGGGCGTCGTCAGGTTGGCCACCCGGATGTTGCCCTCGGCGGCCAGCGTCAGGAAGCGCTCGAGCCGCGCGCTGGAGTGCTCGGGCCCCGAGCCCTCGTAGCCGTGTGGCAGCAGCATGGTCAGGCGCGACGTCTGCCCCCACTTGGCCAGGCCCGAGACGATGAACTGGTCGACGATGACCTGGGCGCTGTTGACGAAGTCGCCGAACTGCGCCTCCCACAGCACGAGCGTCTCGGGCGCCTCCTGCGAGTAGCCGTACTCGAAGCCCAGGCAGGCGATCTCGCTCAGCGGGGAGTTGTGCAGCTCCATCGGCGCGGTGCCGCCCGGCAGGTACTGGATGGGGCTGATGGTCTGGCCGGTCTTGGCGTCGTGCAGCACCATGTGGCGCTGGCTGAACGTGCCGCGCTCGGCGTCCTGGCCGGTGAGCCGGACCGGCACGCCCTCGGTGAGCAGCGAGGCGAAGGCCAGCGACTCGGCGTGCGCCCAGTCGATGCCGCCCTCGGCGCCGAGCGCCGCGCGGCGCTTCTCGAGCTGCTTGACGAGCTTGGGGTGCACCGTGAAGCCCTCGGGCGTCGCGAGCAGGGCCTCGTTGAGCTCGCGCAGCTTGTCGGCCGGGACCGCGGTCGGCACCTCGGGGCTGGGCGAGCGGTCGAGCGTGTACTCGCCGGTGGCCTGCTCGACCTCGCCGGCCTCGCCCGCGGCCTTGATCTGCGCCTTGAGGTCCTGGTGCAGGTTCGTGAGGCGGTCCCAGACCTGCTGGCGCTGCTGCTCGACCTCGTCCTGGGTGATGACGCCCTGCTCGACCAGGCGCTCGGCCCACAGCTCGCTCACGCGCTTCTTGGCCTTGATCTTCGCGTACATCTCAGGCTGGGTGTACGCGGGCTCGTCCGCCTCGTTGTGGCCGAAGCGGCGGTAGCCGATGAGGTCCAGGATGATGTCGTGGCCGAACTCCTCGCGGAACGCGAAGGCCAGCCGCACGGCCGAGATGCAGGCGGCGACGTCGTCGGCGTTGACGTGGATGATCGGGCAGTCGAAGCCCTTGGCGACGTCGGAGGCCCAGCGGGTGGAGCGCGCGTCCTCGGGATCGGTGGTGAAGCCGACCTGGTTGTTCTGGATCAGGTGCAGCGTCCCGCCGACCTTGTAGCCGTCGAGCGCCTGGAGGTTCAGCGACTCGGAGACGACGCCCTGGCCGGGCATGGCCGCGTCGCCGTGCAGGACGATCGGCACCGCGCGGTTGGTGTCGCGGTGGGCGTGCGTGCCCTTGCGCGTGGTCTGCGCGGCGCGCGTGGCCCCGACCACGACGGGGTGCACGTACTCGAGGTGCGACGGGTTGGACTCGAGGTTGACGAGGATCGCGTCGCCGTCGGGCAGGGCGTAGGAGCCCTGGGCGCCGTGGTGGTACTTGACGTCGCCGGTGCCGCCCTGCGGGATCGAGGTGACGGCCTCGAGCGTGGAGGCGCCCTCGAACTCGGCGAAGATCGACTCGTAGGGCCGGCCGAGGTTGTGGGCCAGCACGTTGAGGCGCCCGCGATGGGCCATGCCCACCACGACCTCCTTCGCGCCGTGCGCGGCGGAGAGCTGGATCGCCTCGTCGAGCATCGGGACGGTCATGTCCAGGCCCTCGATGGAGAACTGCTTCTGGCCCAGGTACGCCTTGTGCATGAAGCGCTCGAGCGCATCGACCTCGACCAGGCGCTGCAGCAGCGCGCGCTGCTCGTCGGTCGTCAGGCCCTTGCGGAACGCGCCCGCCTCGATGCGCTCGCGCAGCCACACGCGCTGGCGGTGGCTCGAGATGTGCTCGATCTCGTAGGCGATCGTGCCGCAGTAGGTCTCGCGCAGGTGCGGCAGCGCGTCGGCCAGCGTCGCGCCCGGCACGAACATGCGCAGGATCTTGGCCGGGATGCGGGCCATGACCTCGCGCGACAGCCCGACGGTGTCGGGGTCCAGCGCGGGATCGCCCTCGGGCTCGGTGTCCAGCGGATCCAGACGGGCGGCGAGATGGCCGTGGGTGCGGTGCGCCTTCAGCAGCGAGGTGGCCGCCTGCACGGCCTGCAGCAGCCCCTCGTCGACGTCGCCCGTGCGGCGCCCGCCGTCCTCGGCGGCCGGCGCCCTGGGCTCGCGCGCGGCGGCCGCTGCCGCCGCGGCTGCGGGGGGCTGCGGGACGGGGCCGGGCTGCGTGCCCAGCGAGGCGAAGACGCCCTCGTAGAAGGCGTTGTCGCCCTGCAGGTAGCCCTCGACGACCTGCAGGAAGCGCCCCGACTCGGCCCCCTGGATGACCCGGTGGTCGTACGTCGAGGTCATCGTCATGACCTTCTCCGCGCCGATCATCGCGCCGATCGACTGCAGGCCGGGCGGGTAGGCGATCGAGCCGGTCGCGACGATCGTGCCCTGGCCGACCATCAGGCGCGGCACGCTGGCGATCGTCCCGATCCCGCCCGGGTTCGTCAGCGACACGTTGGCGCCGGTGAGGTCGTCGGCGGTCAGCGTGTTCGTGCGCGCCTTGTCGATCAGCGCGTCGAAGGCGGCCTTGAAGTCGCGGAAGGACTTGCGCCCGGCGTCGCGGATCACGGGGACCATCAGGGTGCGGCTGCCGTCCTTCTTCTCCACGTCGACGGCGATGCCCAGGTTCACGGCGCCGTCGTCGATGCGATGGGGCTTGCCGTCGACGTCTGCGAAGTGGTGGGCCATGACCGGCATGTCGTTGGTCGCGGCCAGCGCGATGGCGTAGGCGATGAGGTGGGTGAAGGAGACCTTCTCGCCCGCCTCCTTGAGCTGCTTGCGGCGGGTGTCCATCGCGGTCACGCTGACCGTGCGGAACGAGGTGGCCGTCGGGATCGAGCGGCTCTCGTCCATGTAGCGGGCGAGCATCGCCGCGCCGCCGCGGATCGGCTCGGCCGCCTGCGGCGCCGGCGCGGCCTGGGGCGGTGCGTCGCCGTTGGTCGCCTGCAGCACGTCGGCCTTCGTGATGCGCCCGCCAGGGCCGGTGCCGCTGATCGCGGAGAGGTCGACGCCCTCGGCGGCCGCGATGCGCGCGGCGACGGGCGACACCTTGGCGTCGTCCGGAAGCGCCGGCGCCGGCGCGGGCGCGCCGTTGCCCGCCTCGGGACGCGTGGCGTCCGGCGCAGGCGCCGATGCGCCGCTGGTGCCGCTCACGGCTTCGCCCGACGGGCTTCGCCCGGTCTGCAGCCGCGCGATGACCTGCCCGACGGTCACCGTCTCGCCCTCGTCGGCGAGGATCTCGGCGATCGTGCCGGCGGCGGGGGCGGGGAGCTCCATGTCGACCTTGTCGGTCGAGATCTCCACGACCGTCTGGCCGTCCTCCACCACGTCGCCGACCTTCACGGCCCACTCGAGGATCGTGCCCTCGGAGACCGACTCGCCGCCCGCAGGCGTCTCGATGTCGACGAGCTCGCCGGTGCCGTCGCCGTCGGCCGGCGCCTCGGCGGCCGGCCGGTCCGCCGGCTCGTCCGCGACCGTCGGCGCCGCGCCGTTGCCCGTCGCGATCTCCGCGAGCACGGCGCCGACACCGACCGTGTCGCCCTCGGCGGCGTGGATCTTCACGACGGTGCCGGAGGCGGGGGCGGGGACCTCGGCGTCGACCTTGTCGGTCGAGATCTCGACGAGCGTCTCGTCGGCCTCGACCGTGTCGCCCTCCTGCTTGTGCCACTCGAGCACGGTGCCCTCGGTCACCGACTCGCCCATCTTGGGCAGGGTGACCTGCACTGTCGTGTCGACCGCCATGGGCTGCTCCCAGCCTAGCGCGCAGGCAGGGGTGCGGGTGTGCCGTGGGCGTCCGCTTGCCGACGCCGCTCCTCGCGCACGAACTCCCACGAGCCGACGAACGGACCGACCGCGCCGATGACCGCGACCGCGACCGCCAGGCGCAGCGAGATCACCCTCGCGCGCAGGGCGGCGATGCTGAGCAGGCACATCGCGATCCAGCCCAGCCCGTGGGCCAGGCCGAAGACGAACTCGAGGCCGTGCAGGCCCGGGACGAGCCACACCACGAGCAGCACCGCGTACACCGCGGAGTGCGCGAACGAGAGCGCCTTCAGCGTGCCGAACGCGAGCGTCACGCGGAGGCCAGCAGGGTCGCCATGCGCCGCAGCGGCTCGTCGGCCTCGGCCGGCCAGTCGGACACCTCGGCCGGCCACCACGCGTGTGCGTCGTGCTCGTGGTCGGGCGTGACCTCGGCGTCGGGCGGGAGCCAGGCCAGCCCCACGAACATGACGAGCTGGTGGGGCAGGCGCACGAGCGCCTCCCCGCGCACGCGCTCGGGAGCGACGGCCCACTCCTCGCCGAGCTCGCGCACGAGCGTGTCCGCCGGGCTCTCGCCCACGTCGACCGCACCGCCGGCGCCGAGCGCCCAGCGCCCCGGCCACGACGACAGCCACGGCGCCCGGCGCCCGGCGAGCCAGCGCCCGTCGGCGTCGCGGATCACGCACAGCGCGGCCATCGAGCTCGACGCGTCGCCCTCGACCAGGCGCAGCGCCCAGCGCGCCGGCTGCAGCTCGAGGACGAGCGCGCCGTCGTCGTCGATGCGATGCGCGACGAGCCGGGCGCTCAGCCCGTCGTGGCTCGGCGAGCCGCGCTCGGCGAGCGCGGCGATCGCCGCGTCGGCCGCGGCCGCGCGCTCGGGCGGCGGCTCGAACGGCTCGTCGTGCCAGTGCGCGCGCACGTCTCCGGTGCCCCACGGGCCACGGGCGAGGAGGGCGGGCGCACTCGACATGTCCCGTGAGGCTAGCTTCCAGCGCCAATGGCGCGCGCACGCAACCGCTGGGGCTGGGGCTTCGAGGACGCCGTCGTCTCCGCGGCGGACGCGCTGGCCGCGGCGCCAGGGGTCGAGGCCGCGCTCGGCTTCCCGGCGGGCGAGCTCGAGGAGCCCGTCGCGGTGGCGGACGCCCGCCTGCCCGACGCACGCCTGCCCGTGCCGCCCGCGCTCGCGGCGATTCGCGTCGGCCGACCGCGCCACGCGGGCCGCGCACGCCTACGGCAAGTCCTACCTGGACCTCGTGCGCGCGCTGCGCGGCCGCTACGACCACGCCCCCGACGTCGTGGCCCGCCCGCGCGACGAGCGCGAGCTCGAGGCGGTGCTCGAGTGGGCCGGCGCCGCCAACGCCGCGGTCATCCCCTACGGCGGCGGGACCAGCGTCGTCGGCGGCGTCGAGGCCCGGATCCCCGAGCGCTTCGACGGGGCGGTCACCGTCGATCTCGGAGCCCTGGACCAGCTGCACGAGGTCGACGACGCCTCGCGCGCCGCACGCATCGGCGCGGGCGCGAGCGGGCCGCGTCTCGAGCGCCAGCTCGCGGAGCACGGGCTGACGATGCGCTTCTACCCGCAGTCCTTCGAGCTCTCGACGCTCGGCGGCTGGATCGCCACGCGTGCCGGCGGGCACTTCGCCACCGGGCCGACGCACGTCGACGATCTCGTCGAGTCGGTCCGCGCGCTCACGCCGGCCGGCGCGTGGCAGTCGCGGCGGCTGCCGGGCTCGGGCGCCGGGCCGAGCCCCGACCGGATGCTGCTGGGCTCCGAGGGCATCCTGGGCGTGATCACGGAGGCGTGGGTTCGCGTGCAGCCGCGGCCCGAGCACCGCGCCGGGCGCGCCGTGCGCTTCGACGGCTTCCTGCACGGCGCCGAGGCCGTGCGCGCGATCAGCCAGTCGGGCCTGCAGCCCGCGAACCTGCGGCTGCTCGACGAGGCCGAGGCGCGCCAGAGCGGCGCGAGCGACGGCACGCAGGCCGTCCTCGTGCTCGGCTTCGAGTCGACCGACCACGAGGTCGGCGACCGGCTCGAGCGTGCGCTGGCGATCTGCCGGGAGCACGGCGGCGTGCCCGACGCGCCGCGCGGAGGCGGCGGCGACGGCGCGGCCGGCCGCCTGGCGCGAGACCTTCCTGCGCATGCCCTACCTGCGCGACATGCTCGCCCGTCTCGGCGTGCTGCTGGACACGTTCGAGACCGCGATCACCTGGGAGCGCTTCGAGGCGTTCCACGCGCAGGTGACGGCGGCGACGCGAGAGGCGCTCGGCGAGCCCTGCCGCGTGGCGTGTCGCTTCACGCACGTGTACCCCGACGGCCCGGCGCCGTACTTCACCGTCTTCGCCCCGGCGCGGCGCGGCGACGAGGTCGCGCAATGGCACGAGATGAAGCGCGCGGCGTCGGACGCGATCATCGCCGCGGGCGGCACCATCACCCATCACCACGCGGTCGGGCGCGACCACCGGCCGTGGTACGACGAGCAGCGCCCGCAGCCCTTCGCCGCCGCCCTGCGCGCGGCCAAGGCCGCGGTCGACCCGCGCGGGATGCTCAACCCGGGCGTGCTCATCGACCCTGGACTTATGACGGGGGCCGCTCGGCTACCCTGAGAACGGTGAGCGCGGAGGGCAAGAACTTCGAGGCCATCACGAAGGCGAAGGCCCAGCACAACGCGAACTGCCCGTTCCCGCCGCACACGGTGCGCATGAACCCGTTCGAGATCGAGCGGATGAAGTGGGAGGAGGGCGACGTCATCGCGGGCCTGGTGCTCGAGGCCGACGCCAAGGTCGGCACCGGCGCGTTCCGCCTCGTCTGCGACGGCATGGAGCCGCCCGAGCTCGAGATCGAGGAGACCGAGGTCATCGGCGCCCCGCTCGAGCCGCTCGAGGTCCCCGTCGGCCCGGGCGGCCCGCCCGCCGAGCCCGGCCGCTCCACGCCCTCCAGCGGCTAGCCCGCCGCCGCGACCTCGAGCCCGCGCCCGAAGGCGCGCTCGAAGAGCGCGACCTCGCGGCCTGCCGCCCAGGCCGGCACGCGCACGTCGCCGTCGGCCACCAGGTTCAGGCGCACGACGCGGCCGTTGGCCGCCACGTGGGCCTCGCGCACGAGCTGGTCGCGGCTGCGCTCCAGGCCCTCGGCCAGGCGCAGCAGCGTCGACATCCGGTTCAGCCGCTCGCCGTCGCCGTCCGTGCCGAGCGCGGCGAACGGGCCGAGGTCGGGCATCCCCTTGCGGTGGTAGCGGACGGCCTGGCCGACGAGCGCGACCTCGCGCTGGGTGAAGCCCGGCAGGCCGGCGTTGAGCACGAGGTAGCGAGAGTGCTTGTGGTGGTCGTCGTAGTCGATCGTCATACCGGTGTCGTGCAGCACGGCCGAGGCCCACAGCAGCTCGCGCTCGTGCGGGTCGCCGGCGTGCAGGCCGGCCTGGGCGAGCTCGTCGAACAGGCCGAGGGCGAGGCGGGCCACGTGGGCGACGTGCGGGTTGGTCGCCGGAGCCTGCCCGTACTGCGCGGCGAGGTTGAGCACGCTGGCCTGGCGCACGTCGTCGAACAGCGGCGGGTCGCCCGCCAGGTGGCGCTCGAAGAAGACGCCCTCGCGCAGGCCCGCCTCGGTCGCCTCGATGCCCTTGAAGCCGCCGGCCTCCAGCACCGTCTGCACGACGACCGCGCCGGCGAGGATCAGGTCGGCGCGAGCGGGCTTGATGCCCGGCACCGTGCGGCGCTCGGCCACCGGCATCGCGGCGAGGCGCTCGACCAGCTCGTCGAGCCCCGCGCGCGGGATCACGAAGCCGCCGACCCCGAACTCGGGCAACCCCGCCGCGCGCTGCGCGGCCGCGGCGAGGTTGCGCACCGTGCCGCCGATGCCGATCAGGCGCCGGCCCGCGCGCGCCAGCCACGGGGCCGAGCCGAGCTCGTCAGCGACGTGGGCGCGCAGCGCGTCGAGCTGCTTGCGCTTGGCCGGGCCGTCGCCCGCGACGAAGCGCTCCGTCATGCGCACGGCGCCGAGCGGCCAGCTGGCCAGCTGGCCGGCGTGGCGGCTGTGCACGTTCACGAGCTGCATGCTGCCGCCGCCGAGGTCGAGCACGGCGCCGTCGGCCAGCGTCGTGGAGTTGACCGCGGCGAGGTAGCCGTAGCGGGCCTCCTCCTCGCGCGAGAGCACCCGGATCGACAGGCCGGTCGCCTCGCGCGCGGGGACCAGGAACTCCTGCGCGTTGTCCGCGTCGCGGATGGCGCTGGTGGCGACCGCGTCGACGTCGCCCCGGTCCAGCCCCGCCGCCGCGCAGAAGTGGGCGAAGACCTCGATCGTCGCCCGGGCGCGCCCGATGCCCTCCTCGCCGAGCCGGCCGGTCGCGGCGAGCCCCTCGCCGATGCGCACCGCCTCGTAGATCTCGTCGGTGCGCTTCCACCAGCCGTCGGCGGCCGTGAACACCACGAGCCGGAAGGAGTTCGACCCGAGGTCGATGACCGCGGTGCGCCACTCAGCCATGCCCGCGTATCTTCCCGTATCGGCGTGACGCGTCCCGCTCCCCATCGAGTCGTGCTCGCGGCATGCCTCGCGCTGCTGCTCCTGCCGGCAGGAGCGCCGGCGCAGGATCGCCTGCGCTCGCGGCCCGACCTGCGGCCCGCCGACCTCACCGTCGCGCGCACCTCGCCCGGGCTCGCCCCGGGCCTGATCGCGCTGGGACCGAAGGTCGCCCCCGGTCGCAAGCCGCGCCGGCCCGTGGCACCCGGCGTGACGCTCGCCGACGACGGCGGGCGCGTGCGCTACCACCGCCGCGTTCCCACGGGCACGATCGCCGCCGACGTTCGCGTGCAGAGCTACGGCGGCCGCCCGGTGCTCACCTGGTGGCAGGGCACCCAGGTCCTGGGCGAGGGCGACGGCGAGGGCATCGTGATGGACACCAGCTACCGGCTCGTCAAGCGCGTGCGCGGCGGCGACGGCGCGCTGCTGGACCTGCACGAGTTCACGCTGACGCCGCAGGGGACGGCGCTGGTCGTCATCTACAAGGAGCGCCCGCGGGACCTGCGCTGGATCGGCGGGCCGCGCCGCGGCCAGGTGGTCGACAGCATCGTGCAGGAGATCGACGTCGCGACCGGTCGCCGGCTGATGCGCTGGAGCAGCCTCGACGACATCTCCCTGCGCGAGAGCTACGAGCGCGCGCCGCGCACCGTCGCCGACACCTACGACTACGTGCACGTCAACTCGGTGGCCCTGGACACCGACGGCAACGTGCTGGTCTCGGCCCGTCACACGTCCGCCGTGTACAAGCTGGACCGCCGCAGCGGGCGCCTGCTGTGGCGCCTGGGCGGCAAGCGCAGCGACTTCCGCGTGCCCGCCGCCGCTCGCTTCGGCTTCCAGCACGACGCGCAGGCCGCCGGCGAGGGCGTGGTCCGCGTCTTCGACAACGGCAACGTGCGCAGCCCCGACCGCCGGGCCACGCGCGTGCTGACCCTGCGTCTGGACCGCCGCGCGCGCACCGCGACGCAGGTCGCGGCGCTGCGCCACCCGACCGGCCTGTCGGCCGGCACGCAGGGCAACGCGGCGCCGCTTGCGGGCAGCGACCACCTGCTCGTCGGGTGGGGGTCGCGCGGGCGCGTGTCGGAGCTGGCGCCGGACGGCGCGCTGCTCTTCGACCTGCTGCTGCCCCCCGGGCACGACACGTACCGCGCCTACCGCGCGCCGTGGCCGGCGACGCCGCCCGCCCCGCCACGGGTCGTCGCGAGCTCCGGGACCGTGGCCATGAGCTGGAACGGCGCCACGGAGGTGCAGCGCTGGCGCGTGCTCGGCGGTGCGTCGCGTGACGCGCTGGCGCCGCTGCGCGAGGTGCCCTGGCGCGACCTCGAGACGCGCACGCGCCCGGCCACGGTGCCGCGCTACGTCGCGGTCGAGGCGCTCGACGCGGCGGGGACGGTCCTGCGCCGGTCGGCCGTCGTGCGCCGTCGCGGCTGAAGCATCGCGCGCGGACCAGCGCACTTGATCTCGGAGCGAGGCCTCAAGGAGGATGGCCATATGGCGAGATCGAGCGTGCGCGCAGCGGCCGCACTGCTCGTCACGCCCGCGCTCATCGCCGTCGCGGCCGCGCCGGCCGCCGCGGCGCCCGACTGGAACTTCGGGCTGCCCGAGGAGACGCAGGAGCTGACCTGCACGTCGATCGGCGCGGGACCGCTCGTGGGCACCCAGACCGAGGTCGGCACGTCGACCCGCACGGGCCAGCTGGTCGATGCGCAGAACATCCCGAGGGTCGGAGAGGTGTTCTACGGCGGCGTGATGATCGCCGCGGTCGGCGGCTGCGCCGCCAAGAACGTCATCCCCGAGATCGTGCCTCCTCTCGGCGTCGAGGTGGCCGCCTCGGCAGCCAGCCCGGTGCGCTGCCATTACACGCTTCCCGACGGATCGGACACGCAGCTCACCGAGGGCTGCCCGCAGGCCCCGCAACCCGGGACACACGGCGGGTTCTCTCTCGCACCCGGCGGCACTCCGAACAACGCCTGGACCGGCATCGGGAAGATCCCCGGCACCCCGGATCTCGCCCGCCCGCAGCTCGAGATCCTCTACCTCGAGGTCCCGCTGCGCGCCTCGCGGCCGCTGACCGGCCTTCCGGGCAATCCGACGTGCGCCACGCGCGCGATCCAGGCGGGCCCCTGCCGGCGCGAGGATGCCGGTGACTTCCTGCAGGCCGCCGTCCAGGTCTTCGCGACCGGTGGCGCGCCGACGCTCGCGCCGGCCGTCGGGCTGGTGGTGCAGCCCGGCGGAGGCGGCGCCGGCCCCGCGAGCGCTCCGGGCACGCAGCTGCTGACCGCGCCGCGCACGGTGCGCATCCGCAGCGCGCTGCGCGGCATCCCGATCAGCGTGGCGGTGCCGGCTGCCAACACGCGCGTCACGGCCACGCTCACCGCGCGGCGCCTCGGGCGCATCGCGGTCACGCGCCGCAGCCGGGCGCGCGCCGGCCGGCTGCGCCTGCTGCTGAAGCCCACGCGCAGCGCAGCGCGCAGGCTGCGCCGCTCGGCCACGCTCACGGCGACGCTGCGGGTGAGCGTCCGCGCGCCAGGAGCGCGGGCGGCGACCGCGACGGCCCAGATCCGGCTGCGCCGCTAGCGGCTCGTCGCGGGAGGACCGCTGCTAGGTTCGCCCGCGTGAAAGCCAGGTTCGCGACCATGCTCGTCGCCCTCGGCGTGGTCGCGACGGCGTCCGCTGCCCCCGCGGCCGCCGCCGGGCCCTACGCCGTCGGCAAGCGCACGTACTCGTTCGTCGACACGAGCCGGCCGACCGCGCCCAACGGCACCTACGCGGGCGCTCCCACGCGGAGGATCTCGACGCTGCTGCTCTACCCGGCCGAGGGCGACGCGTTCCGCGCGACGGTCGATGGCGCACCGGCCATCCGGAGGAGCAGCCGCAAGCGGTTCCCGCTCGTCGTCTTCTCGCACGGGCACACCGCCAGCGGGCCTGCGTATCAGTCCCTGCTCGAGCGCTTCGCCCGCGCGGGCTACGTCGTCGCCGCCCCGACCTTCCCGCTGTCGAGCGGGGGCGCCCCCGGCGGCCCGTCGCTCGGCGACTACGTCAACCAGCCCGCCGACGTGAGCTTCGTGCTGGACCGCGTGCTGCGCCGCGCGCGCAACGACCGCCGCCTGCGCGAGACGATCGACCCCCGCCGCATCGGCGCCGTCGGCCACTCGCTCGGCGCCATCACCACCCTTGGCGTGACGACCAACAGCTGCTGCCTGGACCGTCGCATCGACGCGGCGGTGGCCTGGTCCGGCGTCCAGCTGCCCTTCTCGGGCGGCAGCTTCGTCGCCCGGCGGTCCCTGCCGCTGCTGCTCGCCCACGGGGACGCCGACCGCACGGTGCCCTTCGGCGGCAGCCTCGGCGCCTACGACCGGGCGCGCGCCCCCAAGGCGCTCGTCACGCTGCTGGGCGGCCCCCACTCGCCGTTCGCCCCGCCCTACCTCGACCCGCTGATCACGTCGACCACGGACTGGTTCGACCGCTACCTCAAGGATGACCGCCGGGCCGCGGCCCGCCTCACCGACGACGGCAACGCGCCCGGCGTCGCCTCGCTGCGCAGCGATCTCGCCTCCGCTAGACGGCGCGCAGCCCGGCGGTCACCGCGGCGGCCACGACGACGGCCACGGCGATCGACGCGCCGCGCCACAGGAGCACGCCGGCCGTCGCCACGCCGACCGTGTCGGCGCCGGCCGCGAGCTGCTCGCCGTCGGCCAGCGCCTGCGTGACGACGAGCGCGCTCAGGAGGGCGGCGGCGAGCAGCGTGACGACCCGCGCGAACCAGTCGGGCAGGTCACGGCCGCCCAGCGCGATCGGGCCCGCGGCCTTGATCGCGAAGGTGACCACCGCGCAGCCGGCGATCAGGGCCCAGGCCATCCCGGTGCTCACCGGCGCAGCCCCCACAGCGCGACAAGGCTCGCCGCGAGCACCGGCGCGCCGGGCGGCGCCACCGGCACGAGCGCCAGCGCGACGACGGCGGCGGCCAGCGCGACGCCCACGCGGGTGCGGTCGTGCAGCTCGGGCAGCAGCAGCGCGAGGAAGAAGGTCGGGAAGATGGCGTCCAGGCCGAGCGCGTGCGCGTCGACCGCCCCGCCGCCGAACGCGCCGATCGCCGTCCCGCCGACCCACGTCACGTACTGCGCCGCGCTCGAGCCGAAGATCAGGTGACGGTCGAAGCGCCCGTCGCCGATGTTGCCCTGCACCCAGGACGAGTCGACCACGGGCTGGCCCTGCAGCGCGCGCGACAGCGGCCCGCCGGGCAGCGACGGGCCGATCGCGGCGCCCATGGCCAGGAAGCGCGAGTTCATCAGCCCGGCCGAGGCGATGGCGGCGATCAGCGTGCCGCCGGCCGCCGCGATCGACACGGCCGCGAACTGGGCCGAGCCGGCGAAGACGATCGCCGACATGACCACCGCCTGCAGCGCGCTCATCCCGGCGTCGACGGCGAGCACGCCGAACGACCCGGACAGGACGAAGCCGGCTGCCGCGAACGGCAGTCCGAGCCGCACGCCGCGGCGGAACGACTCAGACTCCTCGCGCGCCACGCAGCCGCACGCTACTGGCCGCGGGCCTCGCGCTGTCGGGTCAGGCGCCCCGGCGCTCGCCGCGCGTGTACCGCAGCACGCCGTCGGAGTAGAGCTGGATCTGCACCCTGGTCACCGGGCCGGGGTGCATGCCCAGGACCTCGGAGATCACGGTGCTCTGCGCCCACCGGCCCTGGATCGAGTAGTCGCGCGGGGTCGAGGCGCTGCCGTTGGCGGTGAACACGGTGATCCTCGCCTTGGCCAGCGTCCACGTGGAGGAGTCGGCGAACAGGCGCCCGACGATCGCGACGTTCCCGTTCTCTCCCCAGCACACGACCGCGTCGCCCAGCGGCGTCCCCGAGAGGTGGAGATGGTCGCCGAAGTCGACCTTGCCGACGTTGACCCCGATGGTGTCCACCTCTTCGACGTTGGCTGCGCCGAGCTTCTGCTCGCAGCTGCCCCGGTCGTAGGCCTGCGCCGGCCCCGCGAGGCAGGCCAGCGACCCAACCGTCGCCACCATCGCCGCGACCGACCGCGCACTCGAGGTCAAACCGAACATCCGCATCCTCCCGGCCTTTCAGCGCCGACCGTTTCGGCGCTCGTGTGCCGGGAAGGGTCGGCGCCCCCCGGCGCGGACGCCAGGGACCGTAGGGGTCAGCCGGCCATCCCTCGCTAGGCGCCGCGCTCGATGAGCTCGATCCGGTAGCCGTCGGGATCGCGGACGAAGCACAGGCGCGGCCCGCCCTCGCGCACCGTGTACGGAGGCTTCTCGGGCTCGATGCCCTGCTCGCCCAGCTTCGCCAGCGTCGCGTCGAGGTCGTCGGCAGTGATCGCGACGTGGTTGTAGCCCGTGCCGAGCTCGTAGCTGTCGACGCCGTGGTTGTAGGTCAGCTCGAGCCGCGGCCCGTCGCCCGGCAGGCCCATGAAGACGTTGATCGCCTCGTCGCGGATCGGCATCCGGCGGATCTCCTCGAAGCCGAGGGCCTCGTAGAAGGCGACGGACCGATCGATGTCGCCGATGCGGTAGCACGTGTGGATGAGGGCTGGCATGGCTGTGGCAGAGTACTCGCAGCCATGGTGATCGAGCGCTCGATGCATCCCCAGTTCCTGTCCAACACCTACCTCGTGGGCCGCGAGGGCGGCGCCGGCTTCTTCGTCGACGCCGGCGGTCCGGTCGCCCCGCTGATCGCCGAGGCCGAGCGTCGCCAGATCACGCCGACCCACGTCCTGCTGACCCACCACCACCACGACCACGTCGCCGAGCTGGACCGGCTGACCGCCCACTGGCCCGACCTGCAGGTGCTCGTGCACGCCGACGAGCGCGAGCTCGTCGACGGGGCGACGGGCACGATGGCGCCCGGAGAGACGATCGACGTCGACGGGCTGGAGGTCACGCCGCTGCACACGCCCGGCCACACCGCCGGGATGCTGTCGCTCCTGGTCGAGGGCAACGTCTTCACCGGCGACACGCTGTTCAAGAACTCCGTCGGCGGCGTGCGCGCGCCTGGGTCCACGGGCTACGCCGACCTGCGCGCGTCGGTCATGGACACGCTGCTCGAGCTGCCGCCCGAGACGGTGATCCGCCCGGGTCACACCGAGCCGACCACGGTCGCCGCCGAGCGCGAGTCCAACGCGTTCGTGCGCGTCTGGCGAGGGCTGGACCCCGAGGGCGACGAGCCGTGCACGGCGCTCGGCGCCCCGGCGACCCTCGTGCTCTTGGGCGACGACTACGACGGCGGCCACAAGGCGTGGGTCCGCTGGCCGGACGGCTCGGACGACATCGTGCCCGGGTCGCAGGTGCAGAAGGGCTGAGCGCGCTCAGCGCGGCGGCGCGCGGCGGGCGAGCACGCGGCCCGTCGGCAGCACGCGCAGCGGCGAGCGTGGGAAGTCCTCGCGCGAGCGCGTCGCGACGAAGCGCACGGCCGTGCGCCCGCGGTCGGGCGCCGGATGGCCCGAGGCGTCGAGGCGCAGCCCGTGCAGCCAGGCGTTGCGCATGGCTCCGCGGCGCTCGAGCCGGGTGCTGAGCAGGCCGCTGAGGGCGAGGTCGCCGGCCGTCGAGAAGTTGTTGACCCCCGCGAAGTTGCCCATGCCATGTGCGATGAGCCGCCCGCGGTACAGCTCGAGCCCGCGCAGCACGTGCGCGCCCGAGGCCAGGACGAGGTCCGCTCCGGCGTCGATCACCGCCCTGGCGAACGCGCGGCTGTCGCCCCGGGGCTCGCCGAGATGCGTCTCGGGCCCCGCCGGCGTCCTCGCCGCCGCGGCGCCCTCCGCACCGATGTGCGCGGTGACGACGACGAGGTCGACCGCCTGCGCCGCCCTGCGGACCTGGCGCGCCGCACCGGCGTGATCGAGCAGCTGGTTGGCCCAGCGGTAGGGCGCGAAGCCGAGGACGGCGATCACGAGGCCGCGACGGGCGACCACCGCGGCGCGCCCCGGCAGGCCCGTCCAGGCCACGCCCGATCGCTCGAGCGCGGTGACGGTCTGCCCGAGGCCCTCCGCGCCGAAGTCGAAGCTGTGGTTGTTGGCCACGTTCACGACGTCGAAGCCCGCCGAGCGCAGCCCCCGGGCCGCCGCCGGCGGCGCCTGGAAGGCGAAGCACCTGCCGGGCGCCGATCCACCCGAGCACTTCCCGGCGCCCCCGCTGGAGAGCGTGCCCTCGAGGTTGCCGATCATCAGGTCCGGCTCGCGCGCCAGGCGCCGGACATCCGCGAAGAGCGACCGGGCGTCGCCCGGCAGCGTGCCGTGCGACGAGCCCGGCGTGATGTCGCCGGCCCACCCGACGGTGAGCGTCGGCGACCGCTGCTGGGCGGCCTGCGCGTCGGACCCCCTGGCGCTCCGGACGCCCGGGCGCCCGGACGGGATCATCACGAGCGCCGTCAGGCCGACCGCCAGCCCGAGGGCCAGCGACGCAGCGAGGCGGGGACCCGACGGGAACCCGTGGCGGCGATGTGGCTCCATCGCGTCTCCACGGGATGGTTCGCGCTGCGCCCACGCGGTCCTGCCGCCGTGGGTAGGCTCGCCGCACCGACCTCGCGAAGGAGCCGTCTTGGGTACGTGCCGGAGCAAGTCCAGTCTTGCCGCGTTGCTGGGAGGGCTCGCGCTCCTCGTGGCGCTCCCGCCACGGCGCTCGCCGACGACGACCGACGACCGGACGTGCGTCGCCGGGCTCGCCGGGCGTCGGGGATGCGTACTTCCCGGGGTACGGCAACGGCGGCTACGACGTGCGCGCCTACGACCTCGAGGTCGACTACGACCCGCAGACCGACCGCCTCGACGGCGAGGCCGACATCGAGGCCAGGGCGACCCAGGACCTGTGCAGCCTGAACCTCGACCTGGTCGGGCTGGACGTCGCGCGCGTCGAGGTCGACGGGCGGCGCGCGAGGTGGGTGCGCTTCGGCCAGGAGCTCGTCGTCACACCGCGGCGCCCGCTGCGGGAGGGGCGCCGCTTCGAGGTCGAGGTCCGCTACGGCGGCGTGCCGGTCGACTTCACGCTGCCCGGGACACCCGCGAGGTCCGGCTTCATGTCGACGCCCGACGGCGTGACCGTCGCCGGGCAGCCCGAGGTCGCCGCCTTCTGGTTCCCGGTCAACGACCACCCGCTGGACAAGGCGTCCTACGCCTTCGAGGTCACCGTCCCCGACGGCTACGAGGTCGTCGCCAACGGCTTCCTGCGCGACGTCGACCACGACGGTGGCTCGACGACGTGGGAGTGGGAGGCCCGCGAGCCGATGGCCTCCTACCTCGCGACGATCGACATCGGGCAGTGGGACGTCCGCCGGTGGACCACCGCCGGCGGGATCCCGGTGTACGACGCGGTCGACCCGCGATCACCGGCGGCCTGCGCGCGGTCATCGACGCGTCGCTGGCGCGCCAGGGCGAGATCCTCGACGTGCTGAGCGAGGCGTTCGGCCCGTACCCGTTCTCGACCGTCGGGGCGATCGTCGACAACCAGGACGACCTGTTCTTCGCGCTGGAGACCCAGACCCGTCCGGTGTACTCCAAGTACTTCTGGAATCCCGACGGACCGCCGGGGAACGGTGACGCCGTCGTCGTGCACGAGCTCGCCCACCAGTGGTTCGGCGACGACCTCGCGCTGGGTCGCTGGCAGGACATCTGGCTCAATGAGGGCTTCGCCACCTACGCCGAGTGGCTGTGGGTCGAGCACGAGGGTCAGGGCACCCCGCGCGAGATCTTCGAGGCCCTCCACGGGGGCATCTCCGCCGACAACCCGTTCTGGTCCCTCGTGATCGGCGACCCGGGCGCGGACCACCTGCTCGACAACGCCGGTGTACGTGCGCGGTGCCATGACCCTGCAGGCCCTGCGCGACGAGGTCGGCGACGAGGACTTCTGGAGGATCATCCGGACCTGGGCGGCTGAGCAGAGCGGCGACAACGTGACGACGCCCGAGTTCGTCGCGCTGGCCGAGCGGGTGGCGGGCCGCGAGCTGGACGACCTCTTCGCGACCTGGCTCTTCACGGCCGGCAAGCCCGCGCTCCCCCCGGCCTCGAACGTGAGCGCCGCGTCGTCGACGGCGGCGCCGTCGGCACGGGCCGAGCGAGCGACGACCTGGCTGAGCGACCTGCGCAGCCGCCTGCGGGTCGGGCGCTACTGACAGGCCACGCCGAGGCACTGCGCCGGGTTGCCGTTCGCGGCGGCCCGGTTGCCGGTGCTGCGGGCGACGCGCAGCTCGATCGACCCCAGGACCGCGACCAGGCCCCGCGGCGAGGGGTCAATAGCATCAGTCCGTCGATGGCCCGCCGCGGTAAGGATCCCATCCCGACCTCCCGCGTGCGGCGCTCGGCGCAGCTCGGGCGGCTCGCGGCCGAGCAGGCGGCGCGTCAGATGGGCACGCGCGCGGCCAACCTCACGCGCGACGAGCAGGAGGCGCAGGAGGCGCTGGCCCGCCGCCAGCTCGAGACCGCCGAGCAGATCGTCGCCGCCCTGGGCACGATGAAGGGCGCGGCCATGAAGCTGGGCCAGGTCATGTCGTTCCTCGACGTCGGCCTCGTGCCCGAGGAGTTCCGCGAGGACTTCCAGGCCAAGCTCGCCGAGCTGCGCGACGCGGCGCCGAAGGTGTCCTTCAAGGACATGAAGCGCGTCATCGAGGCGGAGTTCGACGAGCCGCTGGACGAGCTGTTCGACACGTTCGACCCCGTGCCGATCGCCGCCGCCTCGATCGGCCAGGTCTACAAGGCGCGCCTGCACGACGGGCGCGACGTCGCCGTGAAGGTGCAGTACCCGGGCGTGGCGGCCGCGGTGCGGGCCGACATGCAGAACCTGGGCCTGATCCTGCGCCTGATGAAGCGCGTGGCGCCCGGCCTCGACCCCAAGGCGATGGCCCAGGAGATCCGCCTGCGCATCGACGAGGAGCTCGACTACGAGCTGGAGGCGGCCAACCAGCGCGCGCTGGCGCGGATCTTCCGCAACCACCCGTTCATCGTCGTGCCTGCGGTGGTCACGCGGCTGTCCCGCGAGAAGGTGATCGTCTCGGAGTTCGTCGCGGGCCGCGGCTTCGAGGAGCTCAAGCAGCTTCCGCAGGCCGAGCGTGACCGCCTCGGCGAGATCATCTTCCGCTTCTACTTCGGCTGCATGTACCGCCACCACCAGTTCTCGGGCGACCCGCACCCGGGCAACTCGCTGCTGCTGGACGACGATCGCATGGCGTTCATCGACTTCGGCCTCTTCAAGCACCTGCCCGCCGAGGTGGCGGAGTTCGAGCTCGAGGTGCAGCGGCTGGGCGTCGAGGGCCGCGGGCAGGAGCTGCTGGACAAGCTGCACCGCGGCGGCTTCGTGCAGGACCCGTCGCGCTACACGGCCGAGGGCATCCTCGACCAGTTCCGCGACTTCACCTGGTGGTACACGGTCGACGGCGAGGTGCAGCTCACGCCCGAGATCGCGACGCAGGTGATGATCGAGATGTCCGACCCGCGCTCGGCCTACTTCGCGCAGATGCGCCACGAGACGCTGCCGCCCGACCACCTCTTCGGGCGGCGCCTGGAGATGCTGACGCTCGCCGTCATGAGCCAGCTGCGCGCCCGCGGCAACTGGCACCGCATCGCGCGCGAGTGGATGTACGGAGACCCGCCGGCCACCGAGCTCGGCGAGCTGGAGGCCGCCTTCTACGCCGCACGCCGCGCCCCTGCGTGAGCCCGCGGCTGCCCCTGGCCGCCTGCGCCGGCGTGCTCGGGGAGCCGGCATGACGCGCCGCTCAGCCCGCCTGCGGCTGGGCGTGCTGGCCGGGACGCTCGCCACGGTGCTCGCCGTGCTCGCCCTCACCGGATCGCTGCAACCCGAGCGCGTGCGCGACTGGGTCGACGGGTTCGGGCTCCTGGGTCCGATCGCGTTCGTGCTCGTGTCCTCGCTGCTGACCGTCGCGCTCTTCCCCGGGCCGCTGCTGGCGGGTGCCAGCGGGCTGCTGTTCGGCACCGCGCTGGGCACGCCCCTGTCGATCATCGCCGCGACGCTCGGCGCGTCGCTGGCCTTCTCGCTGTCGCGCTGGTGGGCGCACGACGCCGTGCTCGCGCTGGCCGGCCGGCGGCTGCTGGCGCTGCGCGACTGGGTCGGGCGCCGCGGCTTCCTGTCGGTGCTCTACGCCCGGCTGGCGCCGGGCGTGCCGTACAACCTGGTCAACTACGCGGCCGGGCTCACGCCGATCGCGCTGCGGACCTTCGCCGCCGCGACCGCCGTCGGCGTGGCCCCGCGCGCCTTCGCCTACACCGCCCTGGGCGGGAGCTTCGGGGACCTCGGGTCACCCGAGGCGATCATCGCCGTGTGCGTGATCGTGACGATGGCGATCACCGGGCTGGTGCTCGCGCGCCGCGATCTCAGAGCTGCTGGACCTGGACCAGGCTCGTCGTCCCCGGACGACCGCTCGGCAGCCCCGCGGTGACGCCGACGCGCTGGCCGGGCCGGCACCAGCCCAGCTCGACGACACGGCGGGCCGCCTCGGCGATGAGCTCCTCGGTCGTCTCCTTGCGCTTCATCGACGCCGCCTGCACGCCCCACATGAGCCCGCAGCGGCGCACGGTCTCGCGACCGGGCGACAGCGCGTAGATCGGCACCTCGGGCCGGTGGGCCGACACGAGCCGCGCCGAGCGTCCCGACAGCGTGGGGATGACGAGCGCGTCGAGGCCGAGCTCGCGCGCCGCCTCCACGGCGCTGTGGGCCACGGTGTAGGCGGGGTCGCGCGCGTCACGGGCGACGCGTTCCTCGTTCCAGCGCTCGTAGGGCGCCACGCGCTCGGTCGTCCTGGCGACGGCGGCCATGACCTCGATCGCCCGCACCGGGTGGGCGCCGACCGCGGTCTCCTGGGAGAGCATCACCGCGTCCGTGCCGTCGAGGATGGCGTTGGCGACGTCAGCGACCTCCGCGCGCGTGGGGCGGGAGGAGACGACCATCGAGTCCAGCATCTGCGTCGCCGTGATCACCGGCCGCGCCATCGAGCCGGCCAGCGCGATCAGGCGCTTCTGCACGATCGGCACCTCCTCGATCGGCATCTCGATCCCGAGGTCGCCGCGGGCCACCATCACGCAGTCGGCCGCGCGGATGATCTCCTGGGCGCGCTCGACCGCCTGCGGTTTCTCGATCTTGGCGATGAGCGGGATGCGCGTGTGCTCGCGCACGAAGAGGACGTCCTCGGGCTGGCGCACGAAGCTCAGCGCGACGAGGTCCACGCCGATCTTCAGCCCCGCGCGCAGGTGCTCGAGGTCCTCCTCGGGGACCGCCGGGAGCTGGTCGGTCGGACCCGGCACGTTGAGCCCCTGGCGCGAGGCGACCGTGCCGCCGATCTCCACCGTGCAGTCGACCTCGCCGTCGCCCGACCGCACGCCCGTCACGCGCATGCGCACCGCGCCGTCGGCGAGGTACAGCACGTCGCCCGCCTCGATCGACGTCGCCAGGCCCGGCCACGAGATCCACATCCGCCGGTCGTCGCCGGGCTGCTCGTCGCCGCCGCAGGCGAAGGTCAGCGGGTCGCCCGCGCGCAGCTCGACGCTGTCGTCGCGCAGCGCGCCGATGCGCAGCTTCGGCCCGGGCAGGTCCTGCATCACGGCGACCGGCCGCCCGGCGCGCCCTGCGGCCTCGCGCACGAGCTGCGCCGTCTCGGCGTGCTGCTCGTGCGTGCCGTGGCTGAAGTTCAGCCGGGCGACGTCCATCCCGGCCTCGACCATCCGCACCAGCACGTCACGATCGCGCGAGGCCGGCCCGATGGTGGCGACGATCTTCGTGCGGCGCATCGCGGTGCACCGTAGTCGCTCGGGCCGCCTCAGACCACGAACCGCCCGTCCTGCTGGATCACCTCGCCGTCGGCCGTCAGCCGGCCCCCGGCCCGCAGGTCGCAGATCAGGTCCCAGTGCAGGGCCGAGGCGTTCTTGCCGCCCGTCTCGGGGTAGGAGCGGCCGAGGGCGAGGTGCACGGTCCCGCCGATCTTCTCGTCGAAGAGGATCGTGCCGACGGGGCGGTCGATGCCGAAGTTCGTCCCGATGCCGACCTCGCCCAGGCGCCGGGCGCCGTCGTCGGTGGCCAGCGCGCGCTGCAGGTAGTCGTCGCCGGTGCGCGCCCTCGCTGCGACGACCTCGCCGGCGCGCAGCTCCAGCTCGACGCCGTCCACGTCGACGCCCGCGGGCGAGCTGCGAACGGTGAAGCGCACGTTGCCCTCGGCGCTGGCCTCGTGCGGGCCGGTGAAGACCTCGCCGCTGGGCATGTTGCGCCGCCCGTCGGAGTTGACCCACGTGCGTCCCTGGACGCGCAGGCGCAGGTCGGTGCCCTCCGCCTCGATGCGCAGCTCGCGGGCGCCGGCCAGGCGGGCGATGAGCCGCTCCTGGAAGGCGCCCAGACCGCCCCACGCCGCGACGGGGTCGGGCTGGTCGAGGAACAGCGCGCGCGTGACGAAGGCGGCGTACCCGTCCTGCGCCATGCCCGCCTGCTCGGCGAGCGCGGGCGTCGGCCACAGCGTCGAGCACCAGCGCCGGCGCATCGTCGCCTCGCGCAGCTGGCGGCGCGCGCGGGCCACGCGCGCGATGAGCGCGGGATCGACGGCGACGAGCTCGCGCGGATCGGCCGGGGCCTGGATCGCGAGCAGGGCATCGGCCTTGCGCGCCTCGTGCAGCGCGAGCGGGGCGACCTCGTCGAGGTGGCGCTCGCGCGCGTGCGCGTAGAAGCCCGCGCCCTGGCCGGGCAGCTCGAGGCGCACGAGCGGCCACCCGTCGCGCTGCAGGATCGCGCGCTGCAGCTCGAGCAGCAGCGGCGAGGCGAGCGGCGTCGAGCGCACGACGACCTGCTGGTCGGGCTGGACGTCGAGGCAGTAGCCGGCCAGCAGGTCGGCGAAGGCGGCGGGGTCCGGCCCCGCCCGGGCGGGCGGGCCGTCCTCCGTCACGGCGCCTGCACGTCGGGGAAGTGCTCGGCGACGTGCTCGCGCAGGACGTCGCGCACCCACGTGCGCTCCTCGCCGGTGGCGACGCGGAAGCGCATCAGCAGCGCCTTCTGGCCCTGGGTCTCGACGCCGGCGATCGACCCAGCGCACGGCCAGGCGCTCGAAGAGGAACTCGACGGCCCGCTGCCACGCGTCCTCCTGCGACAGCGGGCTGCCGGCCAGCGTGGCGGCGTACTCCCGGCGGGTGGCGGGCGTCAGCGCGCCGCGCAGCGTCAGGACGTCACCGGCCGGGCCGGTGTAGTCGCTGGTCGGGGCCGAGAGCTTCTCCGCCCGCCCGCGCGCGCGAGCCCGCTTGCCCACGATCGCCCGCCGGCCGCGTCAGGTCGTCGCGGCGGCCGTCTCGAGCTGCGCGCGGACGTCGCCGGTGACCGGATCGGCGTGGCCGGGCCAGGCGGCCCGCGGCTCGAGCGCCGCCAGCTTGCGCAGCGACGCGCGGGCCTGCTCGGTGTCGAGGTTGAAGGCGGCGAGCGGCACGCGCGGCGGGCCCTTGCGGGTCGTCTGGGGATCGAGCGTGTAGAAGGTGTCGCTCACGAGCGCCAGGCCGTCGCGCTCGCGGAACAGGCCGATCAACCCGGGCGCGTGGCCGGGCAGGTGCACGACGCGGAAGCCGGCGATCTCGTCGCCCTCCTGCACGGTGGCGGCGATCTGCACCGGCCCGCCGTCCCACTGGCGCAGGAGCTGCGGGTAGGCCACCCGGCTCACCGGGTTCAGCTTGGTGAAGTCGAAGTAGTGGTATCCGCCGTCGCCCTCGGCGTCCGCGCGCTCGTCGGGGTGGCA
Organism: uncultured Actinomycetes bacterium; assembly: GCA_963840185.1. Classification (GTDB taxonomy): domain Bacteria; phylum Actinomycetota; class Thermoleophilia; order Solirubrobacterales; family Solirubrobacteraceae; genus JAOPZW01. The sequence goes on from CAWIXY010000008.1 coordinate 671,905, forward strand.
CAGCACGGGCACGCCGAGCGACGGCGCGACGCCGCGGTGGTCGGCGTGGGCGTGGCTGAGCACGATCCGGGTGAGCCCGCCCAGGGCGGCCGCGGCCGCGCGCACCTCGCCGGCCATCGCCTCGATGCCCGCGTCGAAGGCGAGCACGCCCTCGCCGTCGCGCACGAGGTACACGTTCATGTCCTTGATCGGGAACCCCCCGCGCACGATCCAGACGCCGTCGGCGACGGGCTCGGGCGCGGCGGCCTGCATGCGGCGCTTGAAGCGGGTGCGGGTGTTGAACGCCTTCGTCATCCGCCGGTCGGTGGGCGAGGCGGCGGCCGGCAGCAGCCCGATCTGGCGGGCCAGCCCGAGCCCGTCGGCGAAGGCGTTGTTCTCGACGAGGCGCCCCTCGCGCACGACGAGCACGTCGACGCCCTCGAGCTCGACGCGATCGCCCGTGGCCTCGATGCCCGTGAGCAGCGGCTCGCCCGCGAACGTGCCGGTCGCGCGCCAGCGCACCGCGGCGCGGTCGTCCTGCACCGTCGTCTCGACGACCTCGAAGCGCAGGTCGGGGAAGGCGCCGAACAGCGCCGACAGGAAGTCGCGCACGCCCTCGGGCGCGAGGGCGTCGACCTGGCCGCGGACGTTCTCGCGGCCGCCGGGCTCCCACAGGTCGACGGCGGCCTCGACGTCGCGGCGCGTCAGCGCGTCGAAGTAAGCCTGCGCGACGGCGGCGGTCGTCGTCGCCGGCGGCGTGGCGGTGGTTGCGTTCGGGGCATCGGCCATGGCCGCACTCTACGCCGCAAGTATCGTGCGCGCCGCGATGGCCGACCCCGTTCGTAAGCGCGAGCTCGGCCGCGGCGAGCGCGTGCTGCCCGGCGTGTGGCGGCTGCGGCTCCCGCTCCCGTGGCCCGGCGTCCCGCACTGCAACGCCTGGGCGGTCGCCGCCGGCGACGGCATCGTCCTGTTCGACACGGGCATGCACGAGCCGGGGTCGCTGGCCCACCTCGAGCGCGCGCTGGGCGATGGTCAACCTGAGGCTCGAGCACGTGCGCCTGGTCGTGTGCACGCACGCGCACAGCGACCACTACGGCCAGGCCGCGACGATCGTCGAGCGCGCCGGCTGCGAGCTGTGGATGCACCCCAACCACGAGCACATGACGCGCACCGCCGCCGACCCCGACGCCGCGCTGCAGCGGCGCCTCGAGGTCGCGCGGACCAGCGGCGTGCCCGAGGAGCCGCTGCGCGCCTACGCCGAGGCCCGCAAGGGCCAGGGCTACGGCATCGCGGGGATCGTCGAGCCCGATCGCGACCTGCTGCCGGGCGTCGTGGTCGACACCGACCTCGGCCCGTGGGAGGTCCACGAGACGCCCGGCCACGCGCCCTCGCACGTCTGCCTGCTACCAGCCCGAGCGCCGCCTGCTGATCTCCGGCGACCACCTGCTCGGGCGCGTGTCAGCCTCTACTACGACTACGGCTACACGCCCGACCCCGCCGGCGAGTTCCTGCACTCGCTGGACGTCGTCGAGGCCCTCGACGCGCGGCTGTGCCTGCGCCGGCCACGGCCGGACGTTCACCGACGTCCAGGCCCACATCGACGGCCAACCGCGACGCTCGTGGCCCGAGCGCGTGCAGCGTGTCCTGCGAGGTCGTGACCGCCGACGGCCCGATCAGCGCCTTCGACGTGGTGCCGCGCGTCTACGGCGAGGCGGATCACCCCCGCGACGGCGAACTGGTGGCTCAGCGAGACGCTGTGCTACCTGCGCCACCTCGAGGTCACCGGCCGCGTCGAGCGGATCGCGCCCGACGGCGACGGCCGCGTCGAGCGCTGGGCGGCCGCCGCGGGCTGACTACGATTGACGCGTGCGCATCGACGAGATCCTCGCCCGCGACGATCGCCCGATCTTCTCCTTCGAGTTCTTCCCGCCGAAGACCGCCGGAGGGCGAGGCGCAACCTCTACGACGGCGCTCGCCGCGCTGCGCCCGCTCGAGCCCGACTACGTCTCGGTGACCTACGGCGCGGGCGGCACGACCCGCGACAAGACGCATCGAGATCGTCTCGCGCATCCGCGAGGACTACGGGCTCGAGGCGATGGCGCACTTCACGTGCGTCGGGGCGACGGTCGAGCGAGCTGCGCGAGACGCTCGACGACGATGGCGCACGTCGGGCTCGACAACGTGCTCGCGCTGCGCGGCGACCCGCCCCAGGGCCAGGAGGAGTGGACGAAGACCGAGGGCGGCCTCGAGTACTCGCGCGAGCTCGTCGAGCTGATCCGCGCCGACTACCCGTTCTCGATCGGCGCGGCCTGCTTCCCCGAGACGCACATCCACGCCACCAGCGCCGAGGACGACCTGCGCTACCTGCAAGGCGAAGGTCGACGCCGGCGTCGGCTTCCTCATCACGCAGCTGTTCTTCGACAACGCCGCGTACTTCGACTTCGTCGCGCGCGCGCGGGCGATCGGCATCGACGTGCCGATCGTGCCCGGGCATCATGCCGATCACGAACATCGCCCAGCTCGAGCGCATCACCAGCATGTGCGGCGCGTCGCTGCCCGCGGCGCTGCTCGACGAGCTGCACGCTGCGCGCGCGACCAGCCCGAGGCGGTGCACGACTTCGGCGTGGCCTACGCGACGCTGCAGTGCGCCGAGCTGCTGGCCGGCGGCGCGCCCGGCATCCACTTCTACACGCTCAACCGCTCGCCCGGCGACGCGCGCGATCCTCAGCGCGCTGAAGCTGCTGCGCCCGTGGGACCCCTCAGCCCGGCTGGATCTCCAGACCCTCGGCCACGGCGGCTGAGCCGTCGGCCCGCTCGTAGCGCACGTCGACCGAGTCGTTCTGGCGGTACGTGCCGACGCCCCAGGCGCCCAGCGCCCAGCGCCAGCCGCTGATGCGGTCCTTCTTGAGCTCGCGCTCGAAGACGAGCTCGCGGTCGCCCAGGCGGAAGTCGATGCCCGGCTCCTGCCGCACCCCGTTGAGGTAGACCTCGAACGGCGGGCGCACGGCGGCCGGCAGCTTCACCACGGATCGCGACATCCTGGGCAATCATGATGCACCGCGCGTCCATGCCCGCGTCGACCGCCTCGCCGATCGTCCGCGTCCTCAACCGCGACGTCGGGCGCTACCACCGCTGGTGCACGCCGTCGATCCTGCCCGACCAGGAGCGCGTCGAGGACTTCTACGCCTCGGACATCTCGATCTCGGCGGGCTTCTTCGGCACGCTCGTCGACCACACGGGCATCTTCGAGGAGGCCGAGCGCTTCGCCGCCGCGGCCCAGGGCGCCGACCGCACGATGTTCTCGGTGCACGGCTCGAGCGGCTCGAACTGGATCGTGCTGCGGGCGCTGGCGCTGGAGCGCTCGGACGCGCTCGTGCTCGTGGCGCGCAACATCCACCACTCGGTCATCAACGCGCTGAAGGCCTTCGGCCTGGACTTCCGCTTCCTGCCCACGCCCTACGAGCCCCGCTTCGAGGCGCTGCTGCCGCCCAGCGTCGAGCAGGTGCGCCTCGGGCTGGCCCGCTACCCGGAGGCCCTCGCCGTGCTCTACACGAGCCCGACCTACGAGGGCCTGGCCGCGCACACGACCGCCATCGCCGAGGCCGTCCACGCGACGTCGGAGCAGGCGATGGTCATCGTGGACGAGGCCTGGGGCGGGCACCTGCACTTCCACCCCGAGCTGCCTCGCAGCGCGATGGCGGCGGGCGCCGACGTCTGCGTGCAGTCCACCCACAAGCTGGCCGGCGGCCTGCAGCAGACCGGGCTGATCCACTGGCGCGAGGGCCGCGTGGACTCCGAGCTCATGGAGGAGGCCTACCGCGAGTACGTGACCACCTCGCCCAGCTACCACCTGCTGGCCTCCGCCGACGCGGCCGTGCGCACGCTGGCGGCGCAGGGCGAGAGCGCGCTGGGCACGGCGATCGCGCGCACGCGCGAGCTGAAGGCCGCAGCTGCGCGCCCGCCTGCCCGACCTCGACCACCTCGACGACGCCGGCTGGCTGAGCTCGGTGGACACGCACGTGGCCGGCCACGACCTGGTCAAGACCACCGTGGGGCTCTCGCGCTACGGGCTGTCGGGCTACGAGGTGCTCGAGGCGCTCGTGGAGCGCGGGATCGTCATCGAGAAGGCCGGCGTCCACACGATCACCCTCATCACGACGTTCCAGCTCGCCGCGGAGGCCGTGCCCGACACCGTCACCGCCCTGGAGGAGGTGCTCGGCGGCAGCGTGCTGCCCGGCGGGGCGCGCGAGCCGATGGCGGGCAACCCCTTCAGCGCGATCGACGACCGTCCGGTCATCCACCCCTACGCGGCGCGGCGCTACGCCAAGTCGATCGGCCACGAGGTGCCGCTGCGCGAGGCCGTCGGCAAGGTCGCGGCCGAGCACGTCGAGGTCTACCCGCCCGGGATCCCCCTGATCCTGGAGGGCTTCCGGGTGAGCGCCGACGCGGTCGAGTACCTGCTCGAGGCGCGTGACAAGGGCGGCTCGATCGTGGCGCGCGACACGAGCCTCGAGACGCTGCGGGTCCTGTGAGCGCGGGCCGACCCCGCCGGGCGGCTTCGTAGGCTCTGCGGGTGCCCACCGCGACCGACATCCCCTACACCGTGCGGCGCTCCGAGCGCGCGCGGCGGGTCCGCGTGACCGTCGACGCCCACCGCGGCGTCGAGGTGGTGCTGCCGGCGCGCGCCCGCGAGCGCGAGGCCGCCGCGGCCGTGGCCGAGCTGCGGCCGTGGATCGAGCGGCGCCTGCACGAGGCCGCCGCCGTGCGCGAGCGCGTCGCGCGCGCGGGCGGGCACGGTGCCCTACCTCGGCACCGTCCTGCGGCTCGTGCCCGAGGCGGGCCGCACGCGGGTGCACCGCCGCGGCGACGCGCTGCACGTGCCCGCCGGCGACCCGGCGCCGGCGCTCGAGCGCTGGTTCCGCCGCGAGGCGCGCGCCGAGCTCGAGCCGCGGGTGGCCGAGGCGCCGCGCGGCGCTCGGCCGGCCGGGCGGCGAGCTGACCGATCCGCAACCAGCGGACGCGCTGGGGCAGCTGCTCGTCCAGCGGCGCGCTGAGCTTCAACTGGCGGCTGCTGCTGGCCCCCGAGCCGGTGCTCGACTACGTCGTCTGGCACGAGGCCTGCCACCTCGTGGTGATGGACCACTCGCCGCGCTTCTGGGCGCTGCTCGAGCACCACCGCCCCGGCTACCGCGAGCAGCGCGCGCTGGCTGCGCGCGCACGGCGCGACGCTGGTGCTGTGAGCGCGGCCGCGCGCGTCGGCGTCGTCGGCCACGTCGAGTGGGTGCAGTTCGCCGTGGTCGGCCACTACCCGCGGCCCGGCGAGATCGTCGACGGCGAGCGAGTGGTTCGAGGAGGCGGCCGGCAGCGGCGCGGTGGCCGCCGTCCAGCTGCGCAAGCTCAGCGGCGAAGCCGTGTTCTTCTGCGCGCTGGGCGACGACGACGCGGGCGCGCGCGCCCGTCGCGAGCTGGCTGGGCGCCACGGCCTCGAGCTGCACGTCGCGGCCCGGCAGCAGCCCCAGCGCCGCGGCTTCGCCCACCTCGACGCCGAGCACGAGCGCACGATCACGGTGATGGGCGAGCGGCTCGTGCCCCACGGCGACGACCCGCTGCCCTGGGAGCGCATCGACGACCTCGACGCCGTCTACCTGACCGGCGGCGACGCGGGGGCCGTGCGCGAGGCGCGGCGCGCACGCTTCCTCGTGGCCACGACGCGCGCCTTCGACGCGCTCGTCGAGGCCGGCGTCGAGCTGGACGTGCTGCTGGCCAGCGCCCTCGACGAGGGCGAGCGCGTCGAGGCCGAGCGCCTGCGGCCTGCGCCCCGCCACGTCGTGCTCACCGCACGGCGCGAAGGGCGGCACCTGGACCGCCGTCGACGGGCGCACGGGGTCGTGGGTGGGCGTGGAGCCGCCGGGCGATCCCGTCGACGCCTACGGCTGCGGTGACTCGTTCGCCGCCGGCATCACCTTCGGCCTCGGGGCGGGCTACGGCCTCGATCGTGCGCTGGAGATCGGCGCGCGCTGCGGCGCCTGGTGCTTCACCGGCCGCGGCCCCTACGGCCGCCAGCTCACCGCCGAGGAGCTGCCTCCGTGAGCTCGTCCCCCGCCTTCGCGGTGGGGGACTCGGGCGCCACCCGCTGCTCGTAGGCGGCGCGCTCGCGGGCATCGAAGCCGCCGGCGATGTCGTTCATGCCCAGCAGGCGCTGCACGGGGCGGCGCACGCGGCGGGGCAGGAGCGTGTTGAAGATGATCTGCGGGCCCAGGCTGCGCGGCACGTAGACCTCGGGCCGCGGACGGTCCAGCGCCGAGACGATCGCCTCGGCCACCTCCTCGGCCGTGAGCTTCTTGACCCCGCGGGCGGGCTTCATGCCCGAGCCGAGCGCGGTCTGCGCCAGGTTGGGCAGCACGCACGAGCAGTCGACGTCGGTGCCCTCGAGCTCGCAGCGCACGGCCTCCGACAGGCCGACGACCGCGTGCTTGGTGGCGACGTAGGTCGCCTCGCCCGGCAGCGAGGCGATGCGCCCGGCCGCCGAGGCGATGTTGACGACGTGGCCCTGCCCCCGCGGCACGAAGCGCGCCGTCGCGAGCTTGGTGCCCAGGATCACGCCGTGCAGGTTGATGTCGACCTGGCGGCGGGCGACCTCGTCGGGCTCGGTGACGAACGGGCCGATCGGCATGATCCCGGCGTTGTTGACCAGCGCGGTCAGCGGCCCCTGCTGGGCCTCGGCCTGGTCGAGGAAGGCCTCGAACGAGGCGCGGTCGGTCACGTCGAGCGGCAGCCCGACGGCGCCGAGGCGCTGGGCGGTCGCGACGACGGCGTCGGCGTCGACGTCTCCGAGCGTCACCTGGTCGCCGCGGCGGCGCAGGAGCTCGGCGGTGGCGGCGCCGATCCCGCGGGCGCCTCCGGTGATGGCCACGTGCATCATCCGAGCATATTCACGCGGCGAGCACGCGGCGCAGCGCGTCGTAGGCGGTCTCGCCGGCGCGGCGCTCGACGAGCTGCTTGCGCCAGCGCCCGGTGTAGGGCTCGGTCGAGCCGTCGCCGCGCAGGTCGACGCCGGCGCGCAGGCGTGCGGGCCCGGCCACCTCGCCGCGCGCCGCGACCTGCTTGACGGGCGCGTAGTCGCGGCTGAGCACCGACTCCGTGCCGCGGCGCTCGGTCGCCGCCAGCGCGTCGAGGTGCGCCTCGAGCGCCTGCAGCGCCTCCTGGAGGGTCGCGTGGCGCTCGCGCTGCGTGCCGCCGCGGCGGCGGACGGTGACCCGGTAGGCGGCCATCGCGCCGCGACCCTACCGCTGCTCAGGCGGCGAGCTGCGCGTCGCCGCGGGCCATCTCGCTCGTCACGCGGTCGTACAGCCGGTGGGCGCGGCGGTTGTCGTGATGCATCGTGGCGGTGAAGGCACGCACGCCCCTCGCACGGGCGGCGTCCGCGAGCGCGAACCCGAGCACCGTGCCCAGCCCCTGCCCCTGGACGTCGTCGGCGACGATGACCGCGACCTCGGCGAGGCCGGGGTCGGCCACGTCGCGGATCCAGCGGCCCACGCCCAGCAGCCGGCGGGGGTCCTCGGCGTCCACGGCGACGAGCGCGTAGTGCGAGCGGAAGTCGACCTCGGTCAGGTAGCGCAGCTCGCGGCTGGTGAAGCGCGGCTTCGGCCCCAGGAAGCGCTGGTGCACCGACTGCGGCGAGGCGTTGCGCAGGCCCTCGGCGAGCATCGCCTTGTCCTGCGGCCGGATGCGTCGCAGGGTGACGAGGCGACGATCACGGAGGCGGGCGAGCACGGGCTCACCGTACGCGCGCAGGCGTCACCCATATGTGGGTTGCGTCACGCTACCGACGGTCGATCGGCACGTAGTCGCGCGTGCGCTCGCCCGTGTAGATCTGGCGCGGGCGGGCGATCTTCTGCTCGCGGTCCTGCACCATCTCGAGCCACTGGGCGATCCAGCCGCTCGTGCGGCCGATGGCGAACATCACGGGGAACATCGCCACCGGCAGCCCGAGCGCCTCGTAGATGAGGCCCGAGTAGAAGTCGACGTTCGGGTAGAGCTTGCGCGAGACGAAGTAGTCGTCCTCCAGCGCGATCCGCTCGAGCTCGGTGGCGATCTCGAGCAGCGGGTTCTTGCCCGTGACCGCGAAGACGTCCTCGGTGGCCTTCTTGATGATCTTGGCCCGCGGGTCGTAGTTCTTGTAGACGCGGTGGCCGAAGCCCATCAGGCGCTCGTCGCCGCGCTTGACGCCCTCGATGAAGGCGGGGATGTCGTCGGTGCTGCCGATGCGGCGCCAGCATCCGCAGCACGGCCTCGTTGGCGCCGCCGTGCAGCGGGCCGTAGAGGGCGGCGATGCCGGCGGCCACGGCGGAGTAGGGGTCGACCTGCGAGGAGCCGACGCTGCGCACCGCGCTCGTCGAGCAGTTCTGCTCGTGGTCGGCGTGCAGGATGAACAGGATGTCGAGCGCACGCTCGATCCGGGGATCGGGCTCGTACTTCAGCTCGGTCATCTTGCGCATCATCCCGAGGAAGTTGCCCGAGTACTTGAGGTCGTTGTCGGGATAGACGTAGGGCTGGCCGTTGGAGTGGCGGAAGGCGAAGGCGGCCAGCGTCGGCATCTTCGCGATCAGCCGGATGGTCTGCATCATCCGGTTGTCGGGGTCGCCGATGTCGTTGGCGTCGGGGTAGAAGGTCGAGAGGGCGCCGACCGAGCCCAGCAGCATCCCCATCGGGTGGGCGTCGTGGCGGAAGCCCTGCATGAAGCTCTTGACGTTCTCGTGCACGAACGTGTGGACCGTGATCTCGCACGTCCAGTCGTGCAGCTGCTCGGCCGTCGGCAGCTCGCCGTGGATGAGCAGGTAGGCCACCTCGAGGTAGGTCGAGTGCTCGGCGAGCTGCTCGATCGGATAGCCGCGGTACTCGAGGATGCCCTTGTCGCCGTCGATGTACGTGATCGCCGACCGGCACGACGCGGTGTTCATGAACGCCGGGTCGTAGGTCATGAGCCCGAAGTCGTCGTCGGCGACCTTGATCTGGCGCAGGTCCGTCGCCCGCACCGTGCCGTCCGTGATCTCGACCTCGTAGCGTCTTGCCGGTGCGGTTGTCGGTGATCGACAGGGTCTCGGCCGCCTGGGCTACGCCGCCGCCGTCCCCGCTCTGCTGGGCCTCGGTGCTCATGGGCCCATGCTACGACCTCCAGGCCGTCTCAGCGGCGGCGCCAGCCCCCGCGGCCGAGGAAGCGGGCGAGACGCCCGGCGCGCACGTCGGCGCCGAACTCGGGGGCGCCCTTGGCGTCGCGCTCGGGCAGGTCGGCGGCCGCCGCGGCGTCCAGCACGAGCGTCACGCGCCGCTCGGCGATGCGCGCCACCTCGGGCGCGTCGACGAAGCGCTGCCCGGCGGCGGTGTCCACCACGATGCCGTCGAAGATGTGCTCGCGCTCGTTCTCGAGCACCTCGCGCACGCGGCCGACCTCGACCCCGTCCGACGTCCACACGGCGGTCCCGGGTGCGAGCACCTTGTAGGAGACCGCGTGGCCCTCGTCGTCCTCGTGGACGCTCACGAGGTGAGCAGGGCCGCCGCCAGCGTCGCCACCATGAGCAGCGCCGTGACCCCGATGATCCCGCGCTCGGCGGTGGCGGCGCCGGGCAGGTCGGACCGCGAGAGGCCGGCGGCGCCCAGCAGGACGGCCCACAGGGCGAACAGCCCGCCGGCGACGTAGAACGCGGTCTTCGAGGGCTCGGCCTCCTCGACCGCGGCGAGGACGATCGCGCTGAGCATGGCCCCGAGCCTACCGGCTGCGAGGATGCCGCCATGCCGCCAGTGCCAGTGCTCTCCGACGGGACGATCCGGCGCCTCGTGGAGGAGGGGCGCATCCGCATCGACCCGTGGGATCCCGGCATGCTGCAGCCCGCCAGCGTCGACCTGCGCCTTGGGCGCTCCTTCCGGGTCTTCGAGAACCACAAGGTCACGGCGATCGACCTCGCCGACCCGCCGAGCGGGCTCACCGAGAGGGTCGAGGTCAAGCCCGACGAGTCCTTCGTGATCCACCCCGGCGAGTTCGTCCTGGGGCGCACCGCGGAGCACGTCGAGCTGGCCGACGACCTGGTGGCTCGCATCGAAGGAAAATCGAGCCTCGGCCGGCTCGGCCTCATCGTCCACGCCACCGCCGGCTTCGTCGATCCCGGGTTCAAGGGCACGCTGACGCTGGAGATCACGAACCTCACGCGCGTGCCCATCGTGCTGTGGCCGGGCAAGCCGATCGCCCAGCTCTCGTTCATCGGCCTCGACCGCCCCGCCGAGCGGCCCTACGGCCATCCGGAGCTGGGCAGCCACTACCAGAGCCAGGTCGAGGCGACCGAGAGCCGCTACGAGGGCGGGCGGGCGGGTCGCGGATCGCGCGACGGGTGAGCGCCTAGGCCCGGTCGACGCGCCTGGCGCGGGCGACCACGGTGCGCACGCGCGGGGGCGGCGCGCAGGGCGGGTCGCCGTGGGGGCCGCGGCGCGGGCGGCGCGGGAACGGGCGGCGCGGGTGGCGCACGCGGGTGCGCGAGCCGCCGTCGCCGCCCTCCGAGTCGTCCTCGCTCGTGTCCGGCGTGCTGTGCACGGCCCACCACACGAGCCACAGCAGGGCGATGATCGGGATCTTCAGGACGAACATCATGTAGACGAAGGCCCAGTCCACGGGCCGATGCTACCCCGCCGGGCGGGATGAATTCGAGCTTCTGGCGCGACCGGACGCTCAGCCGCGCAGCGCGACCGGCTCGTGCGCGAACGTCGTCATGCGCTGCAGCTCGGTCACGCGCTCGTCGATCTCGGCGCGCGGTCAGCCGCTCGACCCGCTCCGTGCCGAACTCCTCGACGTTGAACGAGGCGATCGCCGTCCCGTAGGCCATCGCCCGCGACAGCAGCTCGTGGCCGACCTCCTCGCCGGCCGTGCGCGGCGACGTAGCCGACGAAGCCGCCCGCGAAGCTGTCGCCCGCGCCGGTCGGGTCCACGACCGCCTCCAGCGGGTAGGCCGGCATGGCGAAGAAGCCGTCGCGCGGTGATCAGCGCGGCGCCGTACTTGCCCTGCTTGGCGACGACGGCGGTCGGGCCCCAGGACAGCACCTCGCGCGCGGCGCTCAGCACCGTCGGGCGCTCGGTGAGCATCTCGAGCTCCTCGTCGTTGAGGATCACGCAGTCGACGCCGCGGATCGTCTCGCACCAGCGACGCGTGCGCGATGTTGATCCACAGGTCCATCGAGTCCATGGCCACGAAGCGCGCGGCCGCGCACTGCTCGCGCACCTCGCGCTGCAGGTCGGGCTGGATGTTGGCCAGGAACAGGACGTCGCAGTCTCGCGCGGCCTGCGACAGCTTCGGCTTGAAGTCCTCGAACACGTTGAGGTCGGTGACGTGGGTCTCGCGCGAGTTCAGGTTGTCCTGGTACTCGCCCTTCCAGAAGAACGTCTTGCCGCCGGCGACGTGCTCGACGTCGTCGGTGATCGTCCCGCGCGTGCGCAGCACCGTCCAGGCGTCCTCGTCGAAGTCGTCGCCGACGGGGCCGACGGCGCGCACGTCGTCGAAGAACGACGCGGCCAGCGCGAAGTGGGTGGCGGCGCCGCCGAGCATGCGCTCGCGGTCCCCGGCGGGGGTCGTGACGGCATCGAAGGCGATGGATCCGACGACGGTGAGGCTCATCCGGGCGCGCACGGTACTCGCTCAGCCTGCCGGGTAGGGTCCGGCGTCATGCGAGCGATCCAGCAGCAGGAGTTCGGCGGCCCGGAGGTGCTCGAGCTCGTCGAGCTGCCGACGCCACAGCCCGGGGAGGGCGAGGTGCTCATCCGCGTCACGCGCGCGGGGCTGAACTTCGCCGACACCCACCAGCGCACGAACAGCTACCTGGCCAAGGCGTCGCTGCCGCTCGTGCCGGGCGCCGAGGTCGCGGGCGTGCGCGAGGACACGGGCGAGCGCGTCGTCGCGCTCGTCGGGACCGGCGGCTACGCGCAGTACGCGACCGCTCCCGCCGCGATGACCTTCCCGATCCCCGACGGGCTGGACGACGCCACGGCCCTGGCCATCCTGCTGCAGGGCCTCACGGCCTGGCACCTCTACCGGACGTGCGCGCGCATCCGCGAGGGCGAGTCGGTCGTCGTGCACGCCGCCGCGGGCGGCGTCGGGTCGCTCGCCGTCCAGCTCGGGCACCCGATGGGCGCGGGCCGCGTGATCGCCACGCGCCTCCACCCAGGACAAGCGCGACCTGGCCCTCGAGCTCGGCGCCGACGTCGCCGTGGACGCCGCGCCCGAGGGGATGAAGGAGCGCCTGGTGGAGGCCAACGGCGGGCGCAAGGTCGACGTCGTCTTCGAGATGGCCGGCGGCGAGGTCTTCGACCAGTCGCTGGCCGCGCTGGCGCCGTTCGGCCGGCTGGTCGCCTACGGGATCGCGTCCGGGGAGCCCAACACGATCAACCAGGGCTCGCTGATGCGCCGCTCGCAGGCGGTCGTCGGCTTCTGGCTCATGCACTGCATGGGCCGCCCCGACATGATCGACGAGGCGCTGACCGACCTCTTCGGCCGCGCCGCCCGCGGCGAGCTGCGCGCTGTCGTCGGCGCCACCTACCCGCTGGCCGACGCCGCCCGCGCGCAGGAGGACCTCGCCGGTCGCCGCACGACGGGCAAGGTCATGCTCGATCCCAGCGCGTGAGATAGCCGACCGCGGCCCCTAGAGTGGAGGGCGTGACCGCCTTCGCAGACCTCGGCCTGTCCGAGCAGAGCCTCCTCGCCCTCCAGGACGTCGGCTACGAGCAGCCCAGCCCGATCCAGGAGCAGGCCATCCCGCCGATGCTGCAGGGCCTGGACGTGATCGGCCAGGCGCAGACCGGCTCGGGCAAGACCGCCGCCTTCGGCCTGCCGCTGCTCGAGAGCATCGACCCGTCGCTGAACGAGGTGCAGGCGCTCGTGCTCACGCCGACGCGCGAGCTGTGCATCCAGGTCACCCAGGCCATCCGCGCCTACGGCCAGCGCCACGGCGTCGACGTGGTCGCGGTCTTCGGCGGCGCGCCGATCCGCTCCCAGCAGGCGCAGCTGCGCGCGGGCGGGCAGGTCGTCGTCGGCACGGTCGGCCGCGTGCTGGATCTCATCTCGCGCGCGTCGCTCATGCTCCACAGCTGTCGCTTCGTCGTGCTCGACGAGGCCGACGAGATGCTCGACCTCGGCTTCCTGGAGGACGTCGAGCGGATCCTCTCCCTGACCCCCAACTCGCGGCAGACCGCGCTCTTCAGCGCCACGATGCCGCCGCCGATCCGCGCGCTGGCCGACCGCTACCTGTACGACCCGGTCACGATCAAGGTCAAGTCGGCGACGATGACGGTCGACTCGGTCGAGCAGTTCCGCGTCGAGGTCAAGGGCAACGAGAAGGCCGACGTCCTCGGCGAGGTGCTCGCGGCCGAGCGGCCCGACCAGGCGATCGTCTTCGTGCGCACGAAGATCCGCTGTGACCAGCTGCACCGCAAGCTGCGCGACCGCGGGATGAACGTGAAGGCGCTGCACGGCGACATGTCGCAGGGCAGCCGCGACGGCGTGATGCTCGCGTTCAAGGGCGGGCGCCTGCCCATCCTCGTGGCCACCGACGTCGCCGCGCGCGGCCTGGACATCTCGACCGTCACCCACGTCATCAACTTCGACGTCCCGGTCTCGCCGGACGTGTACGTGCACCGCATCGGGCGCACGGGCCGCGTCGGGCGCTCCGGGCGCGCGGTGACCTTCGTCGAGGCGCGCCAGCAGCGCGAGCTCGAGGCCATCGAGCGCCACATCGGCACGACGATCGAGCCGTGGTCGGCCGGCGCGCACACGCGCCCGGCTCCGGTCTCCGAGCGGCCCCGCCGGCACACCAAGCCCCAGCTGTCGCGCAACGGCGACGAGCCCTACGCCACGCTGATCGCCAGCGGCGGCCGCGCCTCGGGGATCGAGGTCGCAGACCTCGTGCACGCGGTCACCGCGGCGGCCGGCATCGACGGCGAGGCGGTGCGCGACGTCCGCGTGCTGGAGCGGTTCTCGCTGCTGACCGTGCCGCGCAGCGAGGCCGACCGCGTCGTGGAAGCGGTGGCCGACGCCGAGGTCAACGGCGCGGCCCTGCGCCTCGAGGTCGCCCGCGGGTGAACCCCGCCGTGCGCGGCGGGCGGTTGTCCCCGCGCGGGCGCGTGTGCGACCCTTGGCCGCGATGAAGCTGCTCGAGGCAGAGCCGGCGCTCGCGCCGCAGCACGCGCAGGAGGCCCCGGCCGAGCCGCAGGCGCCCGCCGAGCCGCCGGCGCCGGCGCGCACCTGCGCGACCTGCGGCGCGGCGATGGAGGGCGACCAGGACTGGTGCCTGCGGTGCGGCACGGCCGCCGCAGGCCGCCTCGGCGATCGCGCGGGCTGGCGCTCGGCGCTGGCCGTCGCGGGGCTGACGCTGGCGCTCGTGGCCGGCGCCGTCGCGGCCGCGTACGCAGCGATGAGCGGCGACGCCGCGCGCGAGGCCTCCGGGCCCGTGGCCGCGGCCGAGGCCGGCGCCCCGGTGGCCGCTCCGACGCCCGGCGTGCCCCCGGCCGAGGCGCCGCCCGTCGAGGTGGGTGGGAACGGTGTCACCGGCGACCTCCCCTCCGTGACCCCCGGCGGCGGCTCCGGCGGCCAGGCGCCCTCGGCCCAGCCCGTCGAGCCCGTGATTCCGGTGACCCCGACGCAGACCACGCCGACCCCGGCAGCCGAGGAGCCCGAGGGCGAGGGCGGCGGCCAGCCGCCCGCGACCACGACCGAGGGTGGGCCGGACGACATCCAGCCCGCGAAGGTCATCGAGCTGGCGCAGGGCGCCGGCGCCCTCTACGACCCGCTGGGCCGCGCGAACACGCGGCAGCCCAGCGACCCGGCGCGCGCCCTCGACGGCAACCGCAGCACCTCGTGGACGGTCACGTCGTCCAACCCGCTGCAGCCGGGCGTCGGCTACGTCGTCGACGTGGGCGAGGCACGCGGCATCCGCGAGGTCGACCTGCGCACCAGCACCCCCGGCTTCAAGGTCGAGGTCTACGCGACCGACGAGGCGACGGCGCCGCCCGAGATCACCGACACGCGCTGGGCCCACATCCGCGACCGGGCCGACGTCAAGGCGACCCAGCGGATCGTCCTGAGCGGCGGGGGCGGCGCCGAGTACCGCCAGGTGCTGCTGTGGTTCACCGCGCCGCCCGCCGACGGCGCGAGCATCCGCCTGACCGAGCTGCGCCTGCTGGGCTAACCGCACTACCCTCGGTGGCATGAGCACAGCCACCATGAAGACCACTGAGGGCGACATCGTCTTCGAGCTGTTCGACGACGCTGCCCCGAAGACCGTCGCCAACTTCACACAGCTCTCCGAGCAGGGCTTCTACGACGGCCTCCTGTTCCACCGCATCATCGCGGACTTCATGGTCCAGGGCGGCTGCCCGCAGGGGACGGGCACGGGCGGGCCCGGGTACACCTTCGAGGACGAGATCAACGACCACAAGGTCGCCCGCGGTGCGCTGGCCATGGCCAACGCCGGGCCCGACACCAACGGCTCGCAGTTCTTCATCGTCACCGCCGACGCGTGCCCGTGGCTCGACGGCAAGCACACCGTGTTCGGCCAGGTGACCGACGGCATGGACGTGGTCGACCGCCTCAACGGCACGCAGACCGACGGCCGCGACCGGCCGGTCGAGCCGGTGGGGATCGCGACGGTCGAGCTGTCCCAGCGGACGGCCTAGCCCCCTCAAGAGGACGCCCGCACATCGCGTGAGCGCGCTGCTCGAGCGGGCGATCGCCGCCCACGGCGGGCGCGAGCGCTGGGAGCACCTGCAGGCCATCGACGTGACGGCGGACGTCGGAGGCCCGGCGTTCGCGCTGAAGGGGCGCGGCGTGGGGAGGCGCCGGCTGCACGCGCGCGTCCGCGCCCACGAGCCGCACGTGACCTTCCATGCCTTCGGCGCCCGGCGCAGCACGGGGACGTTCGACCGCGGCGCCGTCGCGCTCGGCGACGCCCGCCGGGAGGCGGACGAGGCCCGCGCGTCGGCGCGCGGTCGCCCTTGGGACGACCTCGACGAGCTGTACTTCGACGGCTACGCGTTGTGGCAGTACGCGACGGCGCCGTTCGCCTTCGCCGCCCCCGGCTTCGAGGTGCGCGAGGGCCCGGGCGACGGCACCCTCCGCGTCCGCTTCCCGGCCGACGTCCCGTCGCACTCGCGCGAGCAGGTCTTCCACTTCGACGCCCAGGGCGTCCTCCGCCGGCTCGACTACACGGCCGAGGTGATGGGCCCGTGGGCACGCGCGGCGCACCTCTGCGCCCGCCACCGGACGTTCGCCGGCGTGGTCGTGCCGACCCGCCGCCGCGTCCATCCCCTGCTGCCGCGCGGCGCAGTCGCGCGCCCGCTGACGCTGATCGCGATCGACGTGGTCGACGTGCGCGCCGTGCCGGCCTAGCGGCGCGTCCGGCGCGCCCGGATCGCGAACGCCGCGGTCGCCAGCAGGACGGCGATCAGCGTGACCCGCGTGGCGGTGTCGCCGGCATCGGTGAACGAGTCGGAGAACGCGTAGCCGATGAGCGTGAAGGTGAGGGTCCAGACGAGCGCTTCACGAGATCGCCACACGACGTTCGCAGGTTGCTCACAGCGGCGGTGGCCCGCGGCGCTGTCATGGACGGCGTGCTGCCGCTCTACGCGCACCGTCTCGGGCGGGCCTACGGGCCGGACAACTCCGCGGTCGCGCTGGCGGGGGCACTGGCGGCGGGCGTCGAGGGCCTCGAGGCGGACCTCTGTCTCAGCGCCGACGGCGAGCTCGTCCTGCTGCACGACCCGTGGTTGCCGCTCACGACGCAGCTCGAGGGCTTCGCGCACGAGCGGACAGGGCGCGAGCTGCGCGCGGGCGGGCTGCTGACGCTCGAGGACCTGCTGGACGCGGCGCCGCGCTTCGGTCGTGCTCCAGCTCGACGTGAAGGCGCACGCCGACACGGCGCTTGCGCTGCGCACCGTCGACGCGCTCGCCGAACAGGTGCGCGGGGCGCGGCGCCGGCGCGTCGAGGCGCTGTCGTTCACCGCCGCGGCGTGCGAGCGGGCGGCCGCCCTGGGGCTGCCCGCGCGACTCGTGATCTGGGCCGACTACGCGCCCGCGACGCTCGCGCGCTGGGCGCGTCGCGCCGGCGTCGGCGGGGTCTGCGTGGAGCACTTCCTGCTCTCCGCGCCGCTGGTGGCCACCTTGCGCGCCGGCGGGCTGTCCGTGACCACGGGGACGATCAACCACCCGGCGCTGCTCGACCGGGTGCTGCGCTTCGGGCCCGACGCCGTGACCACGGACGCGCCCCACGCTCTGCGCGAGGCCGTCAGGGCGCAGGCCGCTTGAGCGCGGCGAGGATGCGCGGGTGCCCGTCGACCACGGCGGGGGGACCCGCCTCGATCTCGGGTAGACCCGCGAGGCGGCCGAGCGCCGCGAGGCCACTGGCCGCGAACCCCCAGTACACGTAGTCGTCGCCGGCGTAGACCTCTCCGTGCTGCTTGATCTCGATCGTGGCCCCATCCGCGTGGCCGTCGCTCGAGACGCCGTAGGTCTCGACCAGCAGCCGCCCCCCGGGTGCCAGCAACTTCCCGAGCCCGCGCAGCAGCCCGAGCGGGTTCTCCACGCGGTGCAGGATGCCGAAGCAGAAGATCACGTCGAAGCGCTCGTCGCCGGTCAGCGCCTGGGCGTCCTCGCGGCGGTACTCGACGCGTGAGCCGAGCAGCGCGCCGATTGCGCGGAACCCCTCGCCGCCCTGCAGGTCGACGCCCCAGCGCGCCCGGACCCAGGCGACGTACTGCTCGTTGTCGACCGCCAGCACGCGCGAGGCGCCGCGGTGCTCGGCGAGGTAGGCGTAGAAGCCGTCGAACGTGCCGACGTCCAGGACGCGCTGCCCGGCGAAGGACGCCGGCAGGAACGGCACCCGGTAGCGGTGATCGCGCGCGACGCCCGGGGTGTAGAGCCCGTGCTCGGCGTTCAGCGCGAAGGTGTGAAACCACAGCGGCACGCGCGCGAGCACCCGCCGCGCGGACTCCGGATCGGCGCCGATCGGCAGCAGATCGGCGACCGTGCGCTCGGCCTCGGTCGGCTCCGGGATCGGGGTGGAGGTGCTCACGAGCCGCGCCGGCGCCGCGCGCCGAGCCCGACGCCGTCGCCGACGGGCAGCAGCGAGAAGAGCCACTCCTCGGACGTCATGAGGCGCCGCGTCGCGGCGCGGGCGGCGTGCAGCGACTCGGCCGACCAGTGCGTGTCCTGCCACAGACCACGGCCTTCGGCCGCGGTGCCCTGGAGCGCGGCGAAGCCGCCCATGAGCAGGTTGTCCACGACGAGCAGGCAGCGGTCGGCGAGCTTGCCCCGCAGCAGCTCGAGGTAGGGCTCGACCTCCGTCTTCGACGCGTCGAGGAAGACGAGGTCGAACGGGCCGTCGAGGCGCTCCAGCGACTCCAGCGCGTCACCCTCGACGAGCTCGATGCGGTCGGCCAGGCCGGCCCGCTCCCAGAAGCCGCGTGCCTGGGCGATGCGCCCCGGGTCGCGTTCGAGCGTCACGATGCGCCCGCCGCTCGGCAGCTCGCGCGCCATGTGCAGCGTGGAGTAGCCGATCGCGGTGCCCACCTCGACGACGCGCCGCGGCGCCAGGGCGGCCACCAGCGTGGCCAGCAGCCGGCCCGTCTCCCACTCGACGATCGGCACGCCGTCGCGCGCGGCGAGCTCCTCCATGTCGGCGAGCACCTCGTCGCGCGCGGGCCGCAGCCCCTCGAGGTGGTCCTGGACGTGCGGCGTGCGGATCCCCATGGACGACATCTTCCCTCAGGTAGCCTTGCCCCTATGGCGAGCGTCGACGAGCAGGTCACCCAGCAAGGCAACGGCAGCGCGGCGGGTGGGGGATCGGTCGCCGCGATCGAGGTCACCAACCCGGCCACCGGCGAGGTGATCGCCCAGGTGCCCGACCTGTCGGCGGCCGACGTCGCCGAGCTCGCGCGCAAGGCGCGTGCCGCCCAGCCGGGCTGGGAGGCGCTGGGCTTCGAGGGGCGCGGGCGCGTGCTTCTGCGCGCCCAGAAGTGGCTCACCGACAACGCGGACCGCGTGATCGAGACGATCGTCTCCGAGACCGGCAAGACCTGGGAGGACGCCCAGCTCGCCGAGATCTTCTACGGAGCCAACGCCTTCGGCTTCTGGGCCAAGAACGCCGAGGAGTACCTGGCCGACGAGCACGTCAAGTCGTCCTCGGTGATGGTGAAGGGCAAGAAGCTCGTCCTGCGCCACCGCCCGCTCGGGCTGATCGGCGTCATCGGGCCCTGGAACTACCCGCTGACCAACTCGTTCGGGGACTGCATCCCCGCGCTCGCCGCCGGCAACAGCGTGATCCTCAAGCCGTCGGAGGTCACGCCGCTCACGTCGCTGCTGCTCGCCGAGGGCCTGCGCGAATGCGGGCTGCCCGAGCACGTCCTGCAGATCGCCACCGGCCGCGGGGCGACGGGCGCCGCGCTCGTCGACGAGGTCGACATGATCATGTTCACCGGCTCGACGCCCACCGGCAAGAAGGTCATGCAGAGGGCCGCCGAGACGCTCACGCCCGTCTCGCTCGAGCTGGGCGGCAAGGACCCGATGATCGTCCTGGGCGACGCCGACCTCGAGCGGGCCGCCAACCACGCCGCCTACTACGCGATGATGAACGCCGGCCAGACGTGCATCTCCGTGGAGCGCGTCTACGTGGAGGCGCCGGTCTACGACGAGTTCGTGGGCAAGGTCACCGACAAGGTGCGTGCGATCCGCCAGGGCCGCTCGACCGGGCCGGGCACGAGCGACGTCGGCGCGATGACGTTCCCGCCGCAGGTGGACATCGTCGACAGGCACGTGCAGGACGCCGTGGCCAAGGGCGCCCGGGTCCTGGTCGGCGGCCACCGCGGCGAGGGCGACGGGCTCTGGTACGAGCCCACCGTGATCGTCGACGTGGACCACACGATGGAGTGCATGCGCGAGGAGACCTTCGGCCCGACCCTGCCGATCATGAAGGTGTCCGACACCGAGGAGGCGATCCGGCTGGCCAACGACTCGCCCTACGGCCTGGCCGCCTCCGTGTTCTCCAAGGACGTCGCGCGGGGCGAGGCGGTCGCCAGGCGGATCGACGCCGGCGCGGTGTGCGTCAACGACGCGCTCATCAACTACTCGGCGCTCGAGCTGCCGATGGGCGGCGCCAAGGCGTCGGGGCTCGGCTCGCGCCACGGCGCGGGCGGGATCCGGAAGTACACCCAGCAGCAGGCGATCCTCGTGTCGCGGCTCCATCCCAAGAAGGAGCTGCACATGTTCCCCTACACGGCGAAGATGACCCGGAGGTTCGGCAAGCTGATCAAGCTGCTGTACGGGCGCGGGAAGCGAGCCTGAGGGCCGGCCTTTACGGCACCGTTAGGGGTCTGCCTCTAGCCTGGCCCGTTCGCCGTCCCCCGCCATGCGGATCCTCATCGCCGAAGACGAGCAGCGCCTTGCGCAGGCGCTCGCGCGCGGCCTGCGCCGCGACGGCTGGGCCGTCGACGTGGCGCTGGACGGGGCGTCGGCGCTGCAGCGCACCGCGCTGGTCGACTACGACGCGGTCGTCCTGGACCGCGACCTGCCCGCCGTGCACGGCGACGAGGTCTGCCGGCGGCTCGTCGCCGGCCCCGCGCGGCCGCGGATCCTCATGCTGACCGCCGCCGATTCGGTCGACGAGCGCGTCGCCGGGCTGAACCTCGGAGCCGACGACTACCTGTCCAAGCCGTTCGCCTTCGCCGAGGTCGTCGCGCGGCTCCACGCCCTGCAGCGTCGCGGCGGCCCCGCGCGCGCGCCGGTGCTGCGCCGCGCGGGCATCGAGCTCGACCCGGCCCGCCGGGAGGTCGCGCGCGACGGCCGGCCGATCGCGCTGAGCCCCAAGGAGTTCGCCGTGCTCGAGGTGCTCATGCGCGCCGAGGGCGCGGTGGTCAGCGCCGAGCAGCTGCTGCGAGCACGTGTGGGACGAGCAGGTCGACCCGTTCACGAACACGGTGCGCGTGACGCTGATGAACCTGCGGCGCAAGCTCGGGGCGCCACGCGTCATCGAGACGGTCATCGCCACCGGCTACCGGTTGGCCTAGTGGCCCGCGCCATGAGTCACATCGCGTTTGGCGGGCGTCAAACACGACGCGACCCATGACGGAGACCACTTAGCGTCCCGTGGCCCGCCTGCGCCCCTCGATCCGGCTGCGGCTCACGGCCTCCTACGCGGGCATCTTCCTAGCCCTCGGCGTCGTGCTGCTGGCCGTCAGCTACGCCGTGGTCCGCAACGAGTTCGGCTCGAGCGCCCAGCGCATCCACGTGCGCGTCGACGAGTCGACCACGCTCACGCCCCAGGGCCGGCCGCGGCGGCTGGTCGTGCGCATCGCGCCGGGCATCCCCGGCGAGACGGCGGCGCAGGTGCGGCGCCTGTCGGCGGCCGAGCGTGCGGCCTACCGGCGGGCGGTGCAGAGCTACCGCGCCGCGGCGACCGCGGCCGACGACCGCAGCCTGCGGCGCGTGCTCGTGCTCTTCGCCGGCCTGCTGGCCGTCGTGACGCTGACCTCGGTGGCCGCGGGTTGGCTGCTCGCCGGCCGCGCGCTGCGGCCGATCTCGCGCATCACGGCGACGGCCCGCGGGATGTCCGAGCGCACGCTGCACGAGCGCATCGCGCTGGACGGGCCGCGCGACGAGCTGCGCGAGCTGGCCGACACCTTCGACACGATGCTCAGCCGCCTGGAGGGCGCCTTCGACAGCCAGCGGCGGTTCGTGGCCAACGCGTCGCACGAGCTGCGCACGCCGCTGGCGATCGTGCGCACCGAGGTCGACGTCACGCTGTCGGATCCCGACGCCGGCGAGCGCGAGCTGCGCGCCATGGCCCACGTGGTGCACGAGACCAACGACCGCATGGAGCGCCTCATCACGAGCCTGCTGGCGCTGGCCCGCGGCGAGGGCGGGATCGAGCATCCGCGGCCCGCCGACCTCGCAGCGGCGGCGCGGGCGGCGCTGGAGCGCGTGGCTGCCGGCGGGGCGCGGGGGCCGGCGTTCGCGCCCGAGGGGCCGCTGCGCCTCGACGCGGTGCTGCGCAGCGCGCCCGTCACGGGCGACCCGATGCTGCTCGAGCGCCTCGCCGAGAACCTCGTCGAGAACGCGGTGCGCTACAACGCGGCGCTCGGCTGGGTGCGCGTGCGCACCGACGTCGAGGGGGCGGCGGCGGTGCTCGTGGTCGAGAACCCCGGGCCGGTCGTGCCGCCGCACGAGGCGCCGCTGCTGGTCGAGCCGTTCCGGCGGCTGGAGGCGTCGCGCGCCCGCGCGACCGGCGGCTACGGCCTCGGCCTGGCCGTCGTGCGTGCGGTCGCCGGCGCGCACGGCGGTGCGGTCACGCTCACCGCCCGGGAGCAGGGAGGCCTCGAGGTCAGGGTCAGCGTTCCGGCCGCGACAGGCAGCGAGAAGCCCTGCGTCTTACGGAGGTTTTAGACCCCGCCTGACACCGTGGCGCCGCGATGGTGGCCGCGCACGCGAGGAGGCTGGCCGGGATCCTGAGCGCCGCTGTGCTGGCGCTGGGCGCCGCCGGCTGCGGAGGCGACGGCGACGGCGGGAGCGACGGCGCGAGCGGGACGGGCGCGGCCGGGGCCTCGGCCGAGGGCAAGAAGGGCGGCGAGGTCACCGTGCTGAGCGCGGGGGACGTGGACTACGTCGACCCGGGCCAGACCTACTACGTGTTCGGCCTGATGATCCACAACGCGGTCAACCGCGGCCTGTACACCTACAAGCCGGGCGACCGCGAGCAGCCGACGCCCGACCTCGCCACCGGCCCGCCCGAGGTCTCCCGCGACCTGCGCTCCGTCACCGTGCAGGATGCGCTCCGGCGTCCGCTTCGCGCCGCCCGTCGACCGCGAGGTCACCTCCAAGGACGTCAAGTACGCCTTCGAGCGGGCGTTCAGCGCCAACGTGCCGTCGCCGTACGCGGGCGTCTACTTCTCGGACATCGTCGGAGCGCCCGCCAAGCCCGGGGCCATCCGCGACATCCGCGGCATCGAGACGCCCGATGACCGCACGATCGTCTTCCGCCTGCGCGCGCCGAGCGCCGTGCTGGTCAGTCAGGCGCTGGCCATGCCGATCTCCACGCCGGTGCCCGAGGAGTACGCCAGGCCGTTCGACGCCAAGAGCCCGTCGACCTACGACCAGTACGTCGCCTTCAGCGGCCCGTACATGATCGCCAACGACGCGAAGGGCAAGCTCACGGGCCGCGAGGCCGGCAAGCGCATCGAGCTGCGGCGCAACCCCAACTGGAAGGCGGACACCGACTACCGCCCGGCCTACCTCGACCGCATCGTCGTCGAGGAGGGCAACGAGGACGCCACCGTGGCCAGCCGGCGGATCCTCAACGGGACCGGGCTCCTGCAGGGCGACGGCGCTCCGCCCGCCCCCGTCCTCAAGCAGGCGGTCGAGCGCTTCAAGGAGCAGGTCGTGCTCGTGCCCAGCGGCGGCTACCGCATCGTCTCGCTGAACACGACCGTCAAGCCGTTCGACGACCTCAACGTGCGCAAGGCGGTGCTGGCCGCCTTCGACCGCGAGGCCATGCGCCTCACGCGCGGCGGCGAGCTCCTGGGCGACGTCCCCACGCACTACCTCCCGCCGGGCTTCCCCGGGTTCGAGGAGGCGGGTGGCGAGCGCGGTCCCGGCGCCGACTTCCTGGCCAAGCCCGGTGGCGACATGGCGCTGGCCACGGCCTACATGAAGAAGGCGGGCTACGAGACCGGGCGCTACACGGGCTCCGAGAAGCTGCTCATGGTGGCCACCAACGCCGACCCGGGCAAGAAGTCGGCGGAGGTCGCCGCCAACCAGTTCGAGAAGCTCGGCTTCAAGCTCAACTTCCGGATCGTCCCCCAGGACACGCTCTACACGCGCTTCTGCAACCGCCCGAGCGCCGACGTCGCGATCTGCCCCAACGTCGGCTTCTTCAAGGACTTCTTCGACCCCCAGTCGATGCTCGACCCGGTCTTCAACGGCGAGAACATCCTCGAGGCCAACAACACCAACTGGGCCGAGCTCGACGACCCCGAGGTCAACGCGGCGATGGAGCGCGCCGCGAAGCTCCCTCAGGGAGCCGAGCGCAACAGGGCCTGGGGCGAGGTCGACCGGATGGTCACGGCGCTGGCGCCGGCCGTCCCGTGGCTGTGGGACAAGCAGCCGCTGATCGCCTCCAAGGACGTCAAGGCCGTGGCCAACGAGTACGCCACGGGCTGGGACCTCTCCTTCAGCTCGTTGAGGTGAGACCGCCCGTCGCGGCCGCGGACGGACGGGCTGCCACACTGCCGCGGCCATGGTCGCCGTCGCCCTCTCGCTCGCCGCGTCGTGGTGCTGGGGCGTCGCCGACTTCACGGGCGGCCTGAAGACCAAGCGCCTCCCGGTCCCGCTCGTCCTCCTCTTCGTCGAGGGGGTCGGGCTCGCGTGGGTGCTCGCCGCGATCGCCGCCAGCGGCGAGGCGCTGCCCAGCGGCCGCGCCGTCGCGGCCTCGCTCGTCGCCGGCGCGGCGGGTGTCATCGCGCTCGGGAGCTTCTACCGGGCGCTGGCCATCGGCACGATGAGCGTCGTGGCCCCGATCTCGGCCACCGGCGTCATCCTGCCCGTCGCCGTCGGCGTGGCCACGGGCGATGCGCTCTCGCTCCTCGTGTCGGCCGGCCTCGTCATCACCATCGTCGGCGTGCTGCTGGCCTCGCGCGAGCGGCACGAGAGCGCCGACGCAGCCGCGGCCAGCCGGCTGAGCCTCGTCCTGGCGCTGCTGGCCGCGGTGGGCTTCGGCAGCTACTTCGTCCTGTCGGACGTCGCCGCCGACGAGTCCATCCTGTGGCTGCTGGCGCTGGCGCGGATCGTGGTCGTCCCCGTGCTCGCCGCGGTCGTGCTCGCGGCGCGCGCGCCCCGGCCCGTCGCGGGCGACGCGATGCCGCTCGTGCTGGCCGGCACGCTGGACGTGGCGGCGACCGGCCTGTACGCGGTGGCCGCGACGAAGGGGGCGATCAGCATCGTCTCCGTCGTCGGGTCGCTGTACCCGATCACCACCGTGCTGCTGGCCCGCGTCGTCCTGCACGAGCGCCTGCGGCCCGTGCAGGCCGCGGGCGTCGCCGCGGCCTTCACGGGCGTCGCGCTCATCGTCGCCGGGTGAGGGGTGGGCGTGGCGCTCGAGCCGCTGCAGCTCCTGCCGGCGACGATCGCCGGCATCCTCTACGCGCTGCGTGTCCACCGGCTGGCGGGCACGTCGCGCCGGGTGCCGGGCTGGCGGCGCGCCTGCTTCTACGCCGGGCTGACGATCATCGTGCTCACGCTCACGCTCCTCGGCGACCTCGGCGACGAGCTCTTCAGCGTGCACATGGCCGAGCACCTGCTGATGGCCGACGTCGGCGCGCTGCTGCTCGTGCTCGGCCTGACCGGCCCCGTATTGGCGCCGGTCCTGCGCCTGCCGCTCGTCGGGCGCCTGCGCGTGCTGGCCCATCCGGTCCCCGCGCTGGGGCTGTGGCTGCTCAACCTGCTCGTCTGGCACCTCCCGGGCCCGCACGAGGCGGCGGTGCGCAGCGAGGCGCTGCACGCACTGCAGCACGCCTGCTTCATCGCCGCCGGTGCCAACGCGTGGCTGGCCCTGCTGGGGCCGTTGCCCAAGCCGGCGTGGTTCGGCAACGCGGCCAAGCTCGGCTACATCCTCGCCGTGCGCCTGGCCGGCGGCCTGCTCGGCAACGTGCTCGTCTTCGGCGGGCGGCCGTTCTACGACGTGTACGCGGCCGGCGAGGCGTCGCACGGCATCAGCCCCGCGGCCGACCAGAACGCGGCGGGGGCGATCATGATGATCGAGGGCTCGATCCTCACCATCCTGCTGTTCGGCTGGCTGTTCGCGCGGGCGGCGCGCGAGTCCGAGGAGCGCCAGGAGCTGCTCGACCTGGCCGGCGCGCGCGGGGTCGAGCTCAGCGAGCAGCGCGCGGGGCGCGCGGTGGCCGCCGGCCGCGGGGACGAGCTGCGCCGGCGCCTGGAGGGCGGCTGACGTGAACCTGACGCCACCTGGGGTAGTGTCGATGTCATGCCAGGCCTCATGAGCAAGCTCTCCAAGTTCGCGCGCGGCCCGCAGGGCAAGCGCGCGATGAGCGAGGCCCAGCGCCTCGCGAAGGATCCGAAGACCCGCAAGCAGCTCGACGACGTCCGGCGACGCTTCGCCGGACGCGGGCGCAAGCCGGGCGGAGGGTCCGGGCCGTAGGGCCGGCGGCAACCTGCCGAGCGGTCTTGCGTTCCGCCGCGCGGCGGGCGTACGGTCTCCCCAGTTCCGCTCAGCGACGTGAGCCAGGGGAGGCTTCGTCACCAGCACCCAGACAGCCGGTCTGTTCGGGCGGGAGGATGACCTCGCGGTCATCGGGCAGCTCCTCGCTGACGCTCGGGCGGGCATGGGAGGCGTCCTGGTCGTCTGGGGAGAGCCAGGTATCGGCAAGAGCGTCCTGCTGCAGGGCGCGCGCGCCCGCGCCGAGGGTATGCATGCCCTCTCCGTCCGCGGCGTGGAGGCCGAGTCCGATCTGCCGTTCGCGGCGCTCGGGCAGCTGCTGGGACCGGTCGTCGGGGCGCGCTTCGCGCTTCCCGCGCGACAGCGGGCCGCGCTCGAGGGAGCGCTGGCCCTCGGTTCGTCGGAGGGGGACGACCGGTTCGGCGTCTACGCGGCGGCACTCGGGCTGATTGCCGAGGCCGCCGAGCGCCGGCCGCTCCTGCTCCTGATCGACGACGCCCACTGGCTCGACACGTCGACCGCGGAGACGCTGCGCTTCGTTGGCCGCCGGGTGGCCAGCGATCCGGTCGCCATCCTGTTCGCCGCGCGCATCGGCGAGGGCATGGGCTTCGAGGCGCATGACTTGGACGAGCTGACCCTCGGCGGGCTCGACCGCCCGGCGACCGCGGCGCTGGTCGCCGAGCGGTCGGGGGTGCCGGTGGCCGAGTCGGTCGCCTACGAGCTGTGGCGCGCAACCGGGGGCAACCCTCTGGCGCTGTCCGAGCTGGCCGGGCTACTCGACGAGGGGGAGCTGACGGGCGCCGAGCCGCTGCAGGATCCCCTACCGGTCGGGCGCAACGTCGAGGCGCTGTTCCGGACCCAGATCGCCGCCCTGTCCGAGCCCGCGCGGCGAGCTGCTGCCCTCGCTGCCGCCAGCGGTTCTGGCCGGCTCGACGAGATCGTGGCGGCTTTCAGGGACCCTCGGGCTGGCCGAGGACGAGCTGGAGGCCGTCGAGGCGGCCGGGATCGTGGCCCTCGGTCACGGCGCCCTGCGCTTCCGCCACCCCCTGATGCGCTCGGCCGCCTACCACTGCGCTCCGCCGGCCGAGCGCCGCGCCGCGCATCGTGCGCTCGGCGACGTCCTCGCCGGCGACGCGCCGAGCGAGTCGGCCTGGCACCTCGCCGCCGCGGCCGTGGGGCCCGACGAACCGGCCGCCGCGGGTCTCGAGCGTACGGGTCGCGAGGCGCGAGCGAGAGCGGCCCCGATGGCCGCCGCCCGCGCGTTCGCCGAGGCTGCCCGGATCTCTTCGCCGGGCGCAAAGCGGCTGGGGCGCGTCATGGAGGCCGCGCGCGACTTCCACGCCGCGGGAGACGCCGAGCGAGCGCTCGCGCTCCTGGACGAGGTGGCGCCCGCCGCCGTCGAGCCAGGCCTGCGCGCTGACGTCGCCCACCTGCGCGCCCGTGTGCAGACGATGAACATCGCTCCAGAGGCCACCCGCGCGCTGCTGATGGGCGAGGCAGATCGGGTCGAGCCGGTGGATCCCTCCCGAGCCGCGGCGATGCGCGTCGACGCCGGCTACGTCTGCATCATGCTGGGTGACTGCCCTGAGGCGCTGCGGCTTGCCGAGCAGGCCCATCGACAGGCCGAGCTCGTCGGCGGTCCTCTACGCGTCGCCGCCGCTCTCCTGCTGGCCACGGCGCAGGTCCTCAACGGCCGCAGACCGGCCGGCTCGACCCTGGCGGGCCCTGCCGACCAATTCCTAGAGTCGCCCGCCGCGCTCGCGATGCCCGTCCTAGCGGCCGGGATCGCGCAGCGCCTGATCTGGACCGGCGAGCACGCCGGAGCGGTGGCATCGGTCGCTCGGTTCGCCGAGCGCGCGCGAGCCGCGGGCAATGTGACAACACTCCCGTTCGTGCTCGCGTGCCTGGCCGAGGCGCGCTTCCGTCTCGGCGACTGGACGGCTGCCTACGCGGCGGGAGCCGAGTCGGTGGCGCTCGCCCGCGAGTTGGGCCAGGTCACAGAGCTCTCCAACAGCCTGGTTCAGCTGGCGGCGATCGAGGCCGGTCAGGGTCGGGTCCAGGACTGCCGGCAGCACGTCGAGCAGGCCGTGTCCATCTCCGAGCGGCTGTGCATCGGATCTATCCTCGTCCTCGCGGGCACGCGCCTCGGACTTCTCGAGGTCGGCCTCGGGCGCTACCGCGAGGCCATCCCGAGGCTCGAGGCCACCGCACGGCTCGTGGAGGAGCAGGGGCTGCGCGAACCGGGGGTCGCAGAGTGGGCGCAGGAGCTCGCAGAGGCGTACGTTCGCGAGGGCGATGACGCCGCGGCCGAACGCGTCCTCGGCGACCTCGAGGCGCTGGCCCTCAGCGCCGACAGCCGCGGCGCGCTCGCCGCGGTCGCGCGGGGCCGCGGGCTGCTGGCCGGCGACGGAGAGTTCGAGGAGCACTTCGAGGAGGCGCTCAGGCGCCACGACCGGATCGACGCGCCGTTCGAGCGTGCGCGCACCGAGCTCTGCCGGCGGCCCCGCCTCCTAGGCGGGCGCGCGCAGGTCGCGCTCGAGCAGCCGCTCGAGCTCCGCGACGGTCGTCGCCGCGTCGACGTGGTGCACGGTCGCCATGCCCAGCGCCGCCGCCGGCTCGAGGTTGAAGGCGAGGTCGTCGACGTAGACGCAGCGGTCGGCGGGGACGCCGGCGCGCTCGGCGCCCAGCGCGTACATGCGCGGGTCGGGCTTGCGCACGCCCTCCTCGCCCGAGATCACGACGCCGTCGAACAGCTCGTCCAGCAGCTCGCGCGGGTAGCGGCGGGTGCCCCACGAGTTGGACACCAGGCCGGTGCGCACCCCGGCGTCGTGGGCCGCGCGCACGGCGGCGATCATGACCGGGTCGGCCTGCGCGCCGGCGAACATGCGGTCGATCAGGCCTGCGTGCGCGGCGACGCCGAGCGCCTGCGCGAGGCGGGGCTCGAACTCCTCCTCCCCGATCGCGCCCGTCTCGAGGTCGACGAGCAGCCGGCGGGCGTCGCGGTCGTGGCGGAAGAGGCCGCGGACGCGCTCGGTGTCCAGGCCCTCCGCCTCGGCGAAGTCCGCGAACGAGGCGAAGAGGTCGGTCGTCAGCACCCCGCCCCAGTCGACGAGCAGGCCCTCACGGGCCACCGAAGGCCACCTCCTCGGCGCGGCGGGCGAGGTCGACGACGCCCTGCGCCGAACGTCTTCAGGAAGGGGTCGTCGGTGGAGCCGGCCAGCGCGCGCTTGTAGTTGCCCTCCATGAAGACGACCGCCTTCCACAGCGCGAGCGTCGTGTACCAGCGGATGTCGGTCATGGAGCGGCCGCTGCCCGCCTCGTAGCGCTCGACGAGCTCCGCGCGCGTCGGGAAGCCCTCGGCGCGCGTCACCGCGTGCAGGTCCGCCATGCCGCCGACGGGGTCGTCGGCCTGGCTCCACATCATGCACAGGTAGCCGACGTCGGCCAGCGGGTCGCCGATCGTGGCCATCTCCCAGTCGAAGATGGCCAGCAGGCGGGCCGGCGCGGCGGCGGCGAACATCGCGTTGCCCAGGCGGAAGTCGCCGTGGACGATGGTCGCCTCCGGGGAGTCGGGCATCTCGTCGCGCAGCCAGCCGGCGACGCGCTCGACGGCCGGGATCTCGCGCGTGCGGTTGTGCTCCCAGAGCCCGAGGAAGCGCCGCACCTGGCGCTCGAGGTAGCCGGTCGGCTTGCCGAAGCCCTCCAGGCCCAGCGCGCGTCCAATCCGCCGCGTGCAGCTCGACGAGCGCGTCGACGAGCTCCTCGCCGATGCGCCGCCGTTCGGCCGGCGTGTCGAGCGCAGCGGGCAGGGAGGCCGTGATCACCTCGCCCTCGACGAGCTCCATCACGTAGAACGGGGCGCCGATGACCGCCTCGTCGGCGCACGTCGCCAGGACGCGCGGGGCGCGCACGGGCGTCGGCTCCACGGCCAGCAGGACGCGCGCCTCACGCAGCACGTCGTGCGCGCTGGGCGGCAGCGGCGGCCGTGGCGGCCGGCGCAGCACGAAGCGCGCCTCGCCGCGGGTCACGGCGTAGGTCACGTTGGAGTGTCCCTCGCCGACCGGCTGGGCGTCCACCGGTCCCGAGCCGAGCCCGTGGGCGTCGAGGAAGGCCTCCAGCGGGTCCAGGACGAGCAGGGGCGCGCGGGGGTTCGCGGCGCCCTGCTCCTGCGTGCGGACGATGTCGTCGGGGGCCACGGCCTGGCTCACGGGGGCCGCAGGATACTTAGCGGCCCCCGCCACGGGACCGCAACCTTCGGTGGTCCCGCGTGGTTTGGTCCTGGGTATGCCGCGCTCCCTCCTGTCCCTGCTGGCCGTCCTGGCCCTCGCCGCGCTCGCTCTGCCCGCCACCGCCGGCGCGAGCTCCCGCCAGACGATGAGCTTCGAGGCGCCGCGCGACCTGCGCGACCCCGCCACCCGCGACAGCGCCCTCGACGAGATCAGCGGCCTGGGCGTCGGCGCGCTGCGCGTGATCCTGTACTGGCAGGACGTCGCGCCCGACCCGCAGTCGCGCGTCAAGCCGCAGTTCGACGAGACCGACCCGGCCGCGTACGACTGGACGGCCTACGAGGCCGCGATCGACGGCGCCCGCGCCCGCGGCATGCGCGTCCTCCTCACCGTCACGGGACCGGTGCCGCGGTGGGCGACCAACGGCGCGCGCGACAACGTCACCCGCCCCAGCCCCAACGAGTTCCAGCAGTTCATGCAGGCCGTCGGCCGCCACTACGGCGGGCGCGTCGAGGCGTTCTCGATCTGGAACGAGCCCAACCAGCCCCAGTTCCTGGCGCCCCAGTACGACAGCCGCAACCGGCCGGCGTCGCCGCGGATCTACCGCGGGCTCGTGTTCGCAGCGCTGCGCGGGCTCGAGCGCGCGGGCCTGGGCGACAAGACGGTGCTCCTGGGGGAGACCTCGCCGGTCGGCACCGCGAAGGTCGTGGCCCCGCTGACCTTCCTGCGCGGGACGCTGTGCCTGAGCGAGGGCTACCGCCGGGCGCGCGGATGCGGGCGCCTGCCGGTCGACGGATACGCCCACCACGCCTACACGACGAAGGTCGGCCCGCTGTTCCGCCCGCCCAGCCCCAACGCCGTCACGATCGGCGTGCTGTCGCGCCTCACGACCGCGCTCGACCGCGCCGGGCGCACGGGCGCGATCCCGCAGCGGCTGCCGGTGTGGCTGACGGAGTTCGGCATCCAGAGCGTTCCCGACCCGGCCTTCGGCGTGAGCTTCCTGCGCCAGGCCGAGTACCGGGCGATCTCCGAGCGCATCGCCTGGGACAACCCGCGCGTCGTGTGGTTCTCGCAGTACCTGCTGCGCGACGACATGCCTCGCGAGGGCGTCCCCCAGGCGCAGCGCTACAGCGGCTTCGAGTCCGGCCTGCGCACGTCGTCGGGCCGCGCGAAGACGGCGCTGGCGGCGTTCCCGCTTGCCGCTGGCCGCCCGGGTGCGTGGCTCGCGCGTGTCCCTCTGGGGGCTCGTGCGTCCCGCACGCGGCGCGACGTCGGTCACGGTCGAGTACTCGTCGGGCTCGGGCTACCGCAGGCTCGCGACGGTGCGGACGTCGTCGGTCGGCTCGTGGCGGCGCACCACGTCGCTGCGCGAGGGCCGGCGCTATCGCGTCCGCTGGACGGCGCCGGACGGGCGCACGCTCACATCCCCCGGTATGCGCGCGTACCGCTAGGGGATACGCTTGCGCCGCGATGGCGCGACACCTGTGGCTCCTGCGGCACGGTGAAGCTGAGCCGCACGACGCCGACGCCGACGACGCCCGCCGCCTGACCGACCGCGGGCAGGACCAGTCGCGCGTCGCCGGTCGCGCACTCGCGACGCTCGGCATCGAGTTCCAGCACGTCTTCACCAGCCCGAAGGTGCGCGCGCTCGAGACGGCACGCCTGGCCTGCGAGGCGCTGGGCGTCGAGCCGGTCGAGCACCCGCCGTTGCGCGCAGGCTTCGATCGGGACGACGCGCTCGAGCTGCTGGCCGCGACGGGCGACGACCAGCGCGTGCTGATCGTCGGCCACGAGCCGGACTTCAGCCAGGTCGTGCACGACCTCACGGGCGGCCGCATCGCGCTCAAGAAGGGCGGCGTCGCGGGTCTGAAGGTCGGCGGCACCAGCGGTGAGCTGATCGTGGTCATGCGCCCGCGCGAGCTGGCCCGCATCGGCTGAGCATCGCGCGGGTCACGCGGACACGGCCGCACCGAGGGAGAACGTGCGCCGGATGTGCCACAGCGACCCGCGGTCCTCCGCGGCGGCGGCACCAGGCACCGGTGCCTACCATGGATTCGTGCCCGAGTTGCCCGAGGTCGAGATCACCGCGAGGCGGCTCGACGACGCCCTGCGCGGCGCGGTCGTCGAGTCCGCGCTGACCCCCGGGATCAACGCGCTGCGCACCTTCGACCCGCCGCTGCAGGCGATCGAGGGCCGCGCGATCGAGGGCGTCCGGCGCCGCGGCAAGCACATCGTCGTGGACGTCGAGGGCGACCTGGCGCTGCTGGCCCACCTGATGTCCGCCGGGCGCCTGCAGCTCTTCGACAAGCGCGCCTCGCTGCGCGACCGCACGTCGCGCCTGCTCGTGCGCATCGCCGACGGGCGGGAGCTGCGCCTGCGCGAGTTCGGCACCCGCCAGGCGGCGTGGGTGAAGCTGCTGCGCGCCGGCGAGCTCGAGGCCGACGAGGCGCTGGCCACGCTGGGCCCCGACGCCTGGCCCGACCCGCCCGCGCTGCGCGAGCTGCTCGCAGAGCACGGCGCGCGCCCGCTGCACGCGGTGCTGCGCGACCAGCGCGTCATCGCGGGCATCGGACGCTCCTGGGTCGACGAGATCCTGTGGACCGCCCGCCTGTCGCCGTTCAAGCGCGGCGACGACCTCGACGACGACGACGCGTCCGCGCTGCGCGAGGCGATGGTCTCCTGCCTCGGCGGCGCGCTCGAGCACTACGAGCGCGTGGTGACGCTGCCGATCCCGGACAAGCTGCCGATGCCGCTGCTCGTCCACCGCCGCCACGGCGAGCCGTGCCCGCGCTGCGGCACGACGCTCGAGGCCGTGCACTACGAGGACTACGTCATGTCCTACTGCCCGACCGAGCAGACCGGCGGGCGCGTGCTCAAGGACCGCCGCCTGTCGCGCCTGCTGAAGTAGCGCACCGGGCGAGCATGGGGGCGCCTGCGCAAGCGCACCCACGAGACTCCAGGGTGCCCGGAGGTGCCCGGACGCGCGAAGGGCGGGGCGTAGCTTGCGGTCGTCGCCCCCCAACCGACCGCTGAAGGAGACCGGTACATGGTCCGAAGGAGAACCGCCCCGTTGCTGGGGCTTGTCGCTGGACTGGCGCTCGCCCTGCCGGCAGCCGCCACTGCCGGCAGCGGCGGAGGACCGGCGGTGGACCCGCCGATCGTGGGCGTCCCGATGACCCTGACGCAGTCTGCGCTCGGCAGCGCCGCGGACGCCGTCGCCGCTGGCAAGGGCGCGGACGCCATCGCTCCGCTCACCTCAGCGCGCCGGAACCTGCTCCGCTCCTACACGGGCGCCAAGTACCTGATCGCCAACGCCCCTCCGCCGCCGCCCGCCGCGGCCGGGAGCGTGAACACGCGCACGTTCGTCAAGCTGGCTCGTCGCTCGGTCCGAGCGTCGCGCAGCGGCAAGCGTGGCGCCTGGATCCGGGCGCAGGCGAGCGGCGCCGAAGGCGGAGCCGGACCGGCGTTCGCCGACTCGGCGACGGCGACCTTCGACGTGTTCACCAGCCAGTTCAACGCCGCGACGACGGCGGTGGGCCTGCTGCCCGACACGAAGGGTCAGCTGCTCACCAAGGTGCAGGCCACGCTCAGCACCGCGATCGTCCTGCGCAACCGGCTGGTGAAGATCGTCCACGCGGCCGCTCCGCCGGCGCCGCCCGCGGCCGCGGGCCGGGTGCACGCCCACACGAGCGGTGCGGAAGTCGTGGCAGGAAGTCCGTACGACGCCGTCATGCCGGGCCTGGTCGTGCTGCTCGACGCCGAGCTCCAGCAGATGCAGGCCACGGCCGACGATACCTCGGTTCCCCAGGCGTCCCGCGACGCGCTGACCAAGGCGATCGCGTCCAACAAGCAGATCGAGAACCTCGTCAACCAGTGGTGGCCGCCCGCGCCGGCCGGCGCCGACGGCTGATCGATCACGATCGTCCCGCAAGGGGGGAAGAGCGAGCGGCCGGCCTCTTGTGCCGGCCGCTCTGCTTTGTGCGCTCAGTCGCCGCGCGAGACGACGAGGCTCGCGACCCGCTCGCGTGAGGTGGCGAAGGGCTCCCACTTGAAGAGCCGGATGCGGACGTGGTCGAACGTCCCGGAGGACCATCCGAAGTCGACGACCCTGTTCTGCGCGTACAGACCGTTGAAGTCGAACCCCATCGTGGAGACCGTCCCCGAGGTGCGGATGGCCGCGACCTCGACCTGGGCGGTGATGAGGGTCGTGTTGGAGTCGGCGAACAGGCGTCCGCGGACGCGGACGCCCCCGTCGGCCTTCCAGCAGACGACGGCGGTCCCCGCCGGCGCGCCGCCCAGGTGCAAGATGTCGCCGAAGTCGACCTTCCCGCCGTTGATGCTGACCCTGTCGTCGTCGACGATCGTGGAGGTCCCGGACTCGGCCTCGCAGGTGCCCCGGTCGTAGGCCTGAGCCGGCCCGGCCAGGCACGTCAGCGCCGCGGCCGCGGCCGCCGTCGCGGCGACGGACCGTGCGATCTTCTTCCTTCCGAGCACCCTGTCCTCCTGGTGAGCGCCGGGCGATGCCCGGCGTGCGTTGTCGCCGCGCATGGTCGGCCTGCCGCCCCGCCCCGGCCACACCCCCTAGGGATGGTCGCGCGACCCGTGGACCCGTCATGCTCCCCTCGATGGGAACGATGCCTGCCGCCGGCGACCTGGCCCCGGACTTCGAGCTGCCCGACCAGGACGGCACGCCCGTGCGCCTCTCCGAGCTGCGCGGCCGTCGCGTCGTCCTCTACTTCTACCCCAGGGCCGACACGCCCGGCTGCACCACGCAGGCCTGCGGCTATCCGCGACCACGCCGCCGACTACGACGCGGCGGGCGCCGTCGTCCTCGGCGTCTCGCCGGACACCGTGGCCGCGGTGAAGCGCTTCCACGACAAGCAGTCGCTCGGCTTCACGCTGCTGGCCGACGAGGACCACGCCGTCGCCGAGCGCTACGGCGTGTGGGCCGAGAAGTCGATGTACGGCCGCACCTCCTTCGGCAACCTGCGCGCGACGTTCATCCTCGACGAGGCCGGCGTGGTGCGCCACGTCATCCCGAAGGCCTCGCCGAAGACCCACGACGACGTCGTGCTCGCCGCGCTCGCCGAGTTGCCGGCCGCGCGCTGAGGGTGCGTCGTGCGCGGCCTCGCCGCGCGGCAGGCTGAGAACGAGGATCGCCCTCGCCCGCCGGCTGCTGGTGCAGCGCCACCCCGGCGATGACGAGCGCGACGCCCGCGGCCTCGGTCCACGACGGGATCTGGGCCAGGACGACGACGCCGATGACCGTCGCGGTCGCCGGCAGCAGCGACACCATCAGCGCGTAGGTCGCGCGGGCCAGGCGGGCCATCGCGAGCTGGTCGGCGACGTAGGGGACCACAGACGACGCGACGCCGACGCCGATGCCGGCCACCAGCGCGACCGGATCGGTCAGCGCCGGCAGCACCTCCCAGCCGCCCATCGGCGTGACCGCCACGACGGCGACGAGCATCGCCGCCGCGAGCCCGTCGATGCCGCCGAGCTGCTCGAGCCGGGCGACGCGGTGGGCGAGCACGATGTAGGCCGCGAAGAGGACGGCGTTGGCGAGGGCAAGGGCGACGCCGAGCGGCTCCCCCTCCAGCCGCACGCCGGTGAGCAGGTACACGCCGGGGACGGCCAGAGCGAGGGCCAGGGCGTTGCGCGGCGAACGGGCGCCCAGCGCGGCGAGCGCGATGACGGGCAGGAACTCGATGGCGGCCACCGTGCCCAGCGGCAGCCGGTCGATGGCGAGGTAGAAGCAGCAGTTCATGACCGCCAGCAGCGACGCCCCAGCCCAGCAGCAGGCGCCGCGCGGCGGGGTCCGCGCTGCGCAGCACGCGCCACGGGCGGCGCCACAGCGCGAAGACGAGCGCGGCCGCGGCGATCCGCAGCCAGGCGACCCCCAGCACGTCGACGCGCGCGAAGAGCAGCACGGCGAACGCCGGCCCGAGGTAGTGGAAGACCGCGCTGACGACGAAGTAGGCGTGCGGTGGGACCCTTTGCACCTGGACCACGATCGCCGCAGGATTGCTCGCCGTACATGGCCGATCGCAGGTATAAGAAGCCTCATGGCAACGAAGACAAGGCAGAACGGCGCTGTCGCCGAGGTCGCCCCGCTGGACGACACCAACCGCAGGCTGCTGGGCGAGCTGCAGGACGACGCGCGCCTCTCCCTGGCCGAGCTCGGGCGCCGCGTCGGGCTCTCGTCGCCGGCCGTCGCCGAGCGCGTCGCCCGGCTCGAGCGCGACGGGGTGATCACGGGCTACCGCGCGACGATCGACCCGAGGGCGCTGGGCCTCGCGCTCAGCTCGGTCATCCGCATCCGGCCGGCGCCGGGGCAGCTGGCCAACGTCGCCGAGCTGGCCCAGCGCACCCCCGAGGTGGTCGAGTGCAGGCGCATCACCGGCGACGACTGCTACGTGCTGCTCGCCCACGTCCGCGACGTCCTGCACCTCGAGGAGGTCATCGACCGCTTCGCGGTCCTCGGGCAGACGACGACCTCGATCGTGCAGTCCTCACCGGTGCCGCCCCGCGGGCTCCAGATCCCATGAGCGATCGCGTGGCGGTCGAGATGACCGTCGCCGCGCCCGCGGCCGCCGTCTGGCGCGCGCTGCGCGACCCCGACCCGGCCGCGCCGCTGGGGCTCGACGGGCTCGCGGACCTGGCCGCCGGCGAGCGCTACGCCACCACCACGCCGACGGGCGAGCGGCTGGCGGGCACGGTGTGGTTTCGCAGCGAGCACCAGCTCGGGCTCACGGTCGACGCGTGGGGCGACGGGCTGCTTGCGGTCAGCACGGCGCCCGGCGGCGGCTCGGCCGTGCTGACGACCTACGGCCTCGCCGCGGGCGAGCTGGCCGCGCTGCGCGAGCGCTGGGTCGCGGCGTGGCGCCCGGCGGCGCGCTAGGTCGTCAGTCCTTCCACCAGCCCTGCTCCATCTCGGTGTCCTTGTTCTGCGTGTTGGGCGCGCCGAAGGCCAGCAGCTCGGCGCCCTCGGGACCGGCCTCGAACGCGCGCCAGGCGGAGCCGGGCACGCGCAGCGCGTCCCAGCGGCGCAGCTCGACGACCTCGTCGTCGACCTTCATGCGCATGCTGCCGCTGACCACCACGTAGACCTCCTCCTGCTCGCCGTGGCGGTGGCCGAAGGGCAGGCGGAAGCCGGGCGCGATCCGGTACAGGCTCAGGCCGGAGCGCTCCAGCTCGAGCGGCACCCTGGCAAAGCGCGACTGCAGGCCGGGGGCCAGGCCGAACTTCGGGGCCATGTCCTCGACGTCCTCGAGATTGACGATGGTGTAGTCGGGCATGTTCCGAACCTACCCGGCGCACATGCCCTACCCTGTGCCGACCGGCGGATCGCCCACTCGACCAGGGCACCTCGCGTGCCCGGCCGGGCCACGCGCCGGGCTTCGGCCCGGCGGCCAGTCCCGGTGGTCGGGAGTGTCACGCCGCCCAGGCAGACACACGAATAGTCCTGGGACGTAGGAAGTCAGTGGTGATCCATGACCGGGCGGAACGGGCGAGCCAACGGCTCGCCCGGCCGCGTTTCAGGGGCCGCTCACTACCGTGAAGAGGTGGTCGACCTGCGAACGGTGTGCGTCTACTGCGGCTCGAACCCGGGCGCCGACCCGGCCTACCGCGCCGCGGCCGAGACGACGGCGCGGCTGCTGGCCGGGCGCGGGATCGAGATCGTCTACGGCGGTGGCGCCGTCGGACTCATGGGCGCGCTGGCCGACACGGCGCTGCGGGCGGGCGGCCGCGTGACGGGCGTGATCCCGCAGGCGCTGGTCGACAAGGAGATCGGCCACCGCGGGCTCACCGAGCTGCGCGTCGTCGGCAGCATGCACGAGCGCAAGATGCTGATGGCCGACATGGCCGACGCCTTCGTCGCCCTGCCCGGCGGCATCGGCACGCTCGAGGAGATCATCGAGGTCCTCACCTGGACGCAGCTCGGCCTGCATCGCAAGCCGTGCGCGCTGCTCGACGTCGCGGGCTTCTACGCGCCGCTGCGAGCGTTCCTGGACCACGCCGTCGCCGAGGCGTTCCTGAGCGACGCGCATCGCGCCATGCTGCTCGTCGACGAGGATCCCGGGGCGCTGCTGGCCCGCATCGAGCGCTGGGACGCGCCGCTGCTGGCCAAGTGGGTCGAGCGGGAGGACCTCTAGGCCTTGGCGGCGGGCCTCGAGCCCGTCAATGCGGCGAGCGCGCCCAGGCCGATGTAGGTCCCGCCGCTCAGCCGGCCCAGTCGCCGCCGCGCCGCCGCGCCCGCGCCCAGCCGCCGCCGCACGCCGCCGGCGAGCAGTGCGTAGCTGCTGTCGCTGACGAGCGCCAGCCCGACGAAGATCGTCCCGAGCAGGGCGAGCTGCGGCGCAACCGCGCCGCGCGCGGGGTCGGCGAACT
This sequence comes from uncultured Actinomycetes bacterium, assembly GCA_963840185.1. Taxonomy (GTDB): domain Bacteria; phylum Actinomycetota; class Thermoleophilia; order Solirubrobacterales; family Solirubrobacteraceae; genus JAOPZW01. Next base: position 710,748 of record CAWIXY010000008.1, read on the forward strand.
GCGGCAGGAAGGCGACGAAGAAGAGCGCGGTCTTGGGGTTGAGCACGTTGACGATCACGCCCTGCCAGAAGACCGTGCGGGCCGGTGCAGCCTCCCGGCGCTCGGCCGGCTCCTCCGCGCGGCTGTCCAGCAGCCGCCGCACGCCCAGCAGGACGAGGTACGCCGCGCCGGCGTACTTGACGACCGAGAACGCGCCGGCGGACGAGGCCAGCAGGGCCGACACGCCGGCGGTCGCGGCCGCGATGTGCACGAGCCCGCCGACCTGCACGCCGAGCGCGGACACGAGGCCGGCACGGCGCCCGTCGCCCAGGCTGCGCGTGACGATGTACAGCACCGAGGGCCCGGGCACGACGATCAGGGCGAGGCTGGCCAGGACGAACAGCGCCAGCGCGTGACCTTCTGGCATCGCCCGATCTTAGGGCCTATCCCGCTAGGCCCGCGGCCGGAGGCGACCGCCTCGCGGCGCCATGCACCACCCGGCCGCTTACGAAGGCCACAGCCTGCGTTTCGCGGCCGGGCGGCGCCTGGCATCCACGATCCGGCCCCCTCCGACCACGCTCCTACCGCGATAGACCCTTAGAGACGCCCGGCGCGCCGCCGCTACTTGCCCACGTGCCGGTGGCTGCGCCAGTGCGCGAACGCGCCGAGCGCCGCGCCGAGCAGCAGCGCGCCCAGGATGACGAGCACGAGCGGGACGTCGGCCGATGTCGCCAGGAAGTCGACCTCGACCTCCTGGCTGTTGGCCACCGCGAAGCCGATGAGCAGCGCGGCCAGCAGCACGGCGGCGAGCGTCTTGGCCTCGAAGCTGCGGTCGGGCTTGCGCCGCTTGGGCGCCGTGACGTCGCCGCGGCCCGAGGCGGTGCCGCGGCCGGCGCCCCGGCGTGGCGGCTCGTCGAGCGGGGGTGTCGTGCTCATCGCCCGCGAGACTACCCGTCGAGGACCGGCGTGACTCCAGCTCGCGCGTGGACCGCGGCCGCGGTCGCGGCGTTGATGTCGACCGTGTCGCGGACGTCCTCGGCGTAGCCGCCGGCCAGCACGACGCACACCGCCATCCCCGCGGCCGCGAGGCGGTCGAGGACGAGCTCGTCGCGGGCGCGCAGCCCGCGCTTGGTGAGCGCGAGGCGACCGAGGCGGTCGCCCTCCCACGGGTCGGCGCCGGCCAGGTAGAAGGCCAGCTGCGCGCGCGAAGCCGCGATCGCGCGGTCCAGCGCCGCCTCCAGTGCGTCCAGGTACGCCTCGTCGCCGGTGCCCGTGGGCAGGTCGACGTCGAGGTCGCCGGCGATCCGCTGGAACGGGTAGTTGCGCTCGGCGTGCACCGACAGCGCGAACGCCTCCGGATCCGGACCCAGGAGCTGGGCGGTGCCGTCCCCCTGGTGCACGTCGCAGTCGACGACGAGCACGCGGCGCAGCACGCCGTCGGCGCGCAGGCGCAGCGTCGCGCAGACGACGTCGTTGAACAGGCAGTAGCCGCGCGCGAAGTCGCGCCCGGCGTGATGGGTGCCGCCGCCCAGGTTCATGGCCACGCCCACCTCCAGCGCATGGCGCGCGGCCAGCAGCGTCCCTCCGGTCGCGCGTCGGGCGCGCTCCACCAAGTCGGGCGACCACGGCAGCCCGAGCCCGCGCTGCTCGCGCAGCGCGAGCGTGCCGGTGCGGATGCGCCGCAGCAGCGCGCCGTCGTGCACCCGTCGCAGGTCCTCCCACGCGACCGGCAGGGGCTCGTGCACCTCGCCCGGCTGCGCGAGCCCGTCGGCCACGACACGCGCGCGCAGCAGCCCGTACTTGGGCAGGGGGAAGCGGTGGTCCTGCGGGAGCGGGAATGTGAAGCGGTCGTGAGCCCAGACGTGCATCGGGGTCCTCGTGAGTCATCATCGTCGGCCTGATGCCCCCTGCCGCCGTCATCTTCGACCACGACGGGCTCACGCTCGACACGGAGCAGGCCTGGACGCGCGCCGAGGCCACGCTCTTCTCGCGGTACGGCACGCGCTTCACCGACGACCACAAGCGCGACCTGCTCGGCTCCTCGCGCGCCGTGGCCGGCGGCCAAGCTCGAGCGGATCCTCGACCTCCCCGGCCGCGGCGGGCGCTCATGGACGAGCTGCACGACCTCGTGATGGCCGAGGTCCTCAACGGCGCCCCGCCCATGCCCGGCGCGCGCGAGCTGGTGGCCGAGCTGCGCGGGCGGGGCGTCCCGGTCGGCCTGGCGTCCAACTCGTCGCGCGAGTTCGTCGAGCACGCCCTCGGGCACGCGGGGATGATCGGCGCCTTCGACGTCACCGTCACCGCCGACGACGTGCCGGCGCCCAAGCCCGCGCCCGACGTCTACCTGGCCGCGGCGCGCGCGCTCGGGGCCGATCCGGCCGCCTGCGTCGCGCTGGAGGACTCGCCGACCGGCGTCGCGGCCGCGCGTGCGGCCGGGATGTTCGTCATCGGCGTCCCGTCGTTCCCCGGCGTCGAGCTGCGAGAGGCCGACCTCGTCGTCGCCTCGCTGACCGACGCCGCCGTGCGCGAGTCGCTCGGCCTGCTCGCCGCCGCCTGATCCTGCGCGCGCCCGGCGTAGGCTTCGTGGGGTGCCCCTGGCGGCCCTCGACGACGACATCGGCAACTTCTTCGACGCCGTCGGCGAGTTCTTCAGCCGCTTCGGCGAGGTCGGCTTCGGCTCGCTGCTGATCGGCCTGGCCTGCTTCGGGATCTACCTCACGCTGCGCGCCCGCGCCTTCTTCAACGTCCTGCGCGCCGCCTACCCGGCCGAGCGCATCGCCTTCCGCCGGATCTGGGGCGCCTACGTCGCCGCCTACGGCTTCAACAACGTCATCCCGGCGCGCGGCGGCGACGTCATCAAGCTGTTCCTCGGCCAAGGGGTCGATCCCGAACTCGAGCTACCCGGCGGTCGGCGCCGTCGTTCGCGTCGAGGGCGGTCTTCGACGCTCACGATCGGCGTCCTCATCCTCACCTTCGCCTTCACCCAGGGCGTGTTCCCCAAGCCGCCGGACTTCGCGAAGCTCAACGCGTTCGACCTGTCGTTCTTCGCCGGGCATCCGCGCTTCACGCTCTTCCTGCTGACGGCGCTGGCCATCGGCGGCGCTGGTCGCCTTCGCCGTCTTCTCGCAGCCGCGTGCGCGCGTTCTGGGCGCGGGTGCGCCAGGGCCTGACGATCCTGCGCGACCGCCGGCGCTACCTCCGCGAGGTCTTCGCCGTGCAGCTCGCCGGCTGGTGCTTCCGCTTCACGGCGTTCTGGTTCCTGCTCGAGGCCTTCAACATCGGCGGCTCGGTGCGCAACGTCCTGCTCGTGCTCGGCGTCAACGCCGTGGCCTCGGTCGTGCCCTTCACCCCCGGCGGCGCGGGCGTGCAGCAGGCGTTCCTGGTCAAGGTCTTCAGCGGGACGGCGAGCGGCCAGCACGGTGGCGGCCTACTCGGTCGGCCCAGCAGATCGCGATCGGCGCGTTCAGCCTGGCGCTGGGCTTCATCGCCTCGTGGTGATCTTCCGCTTCCGCTCCTTCCGCGAGGTGCATCGCACGCGGGCCGCGCAGGAGCGCGAGGCCGAGCGCGCGACCGCCGGCGCCGGCGCCGGCTAGGTCAGGCCCTGGCGCGCCTCGCGCACGAGCGCGACGGCCTCGGGGAAGACGGTGGCCATGACCGAGCGGATCTGCTCGGCCTGCTCGGCCGTCGTGCCCTGGATGTTGATGCGGTTGATCGCCGCGACGGTCATGTCGACGGCGAGCTTGATCGCGTTGTCGGCCCAGGCCAGGCGTCTGCTGGCCCTGCAGCTGCTCGGCGAACTCCGCCATCCGCCGCTGGAACTCCTCGGGGTCGCCGAACAGGCCTCCGAACCCTTCCATGCCCGTCATCGTACCGGCCGCCGGGCCCGCGCCGGGACGCTAGCGTCCGCCCCATCGCCCGCCGCCCCGTCCCCCCGCCCGCCGTCTAGCCCGATGTCGCCGCTCGCCGAGGGGGCCGGCGTCCTGCTCAGCTACACCGAGCGCGGGTCGGGGCCGCCCGTGCTCCTCGTCCACGGCATGGCCTCGGGCGCGCAGGACCTCGCCGTCCTCGCCGACGCGCTCGCCGGGCAGGCCCGGGTGATCAGCCTACGACCGGCGCGGCTACGGCGCCAGCGGCGCCCCCGAGCCCTACACCGGGACGACCGTCATGGAGCAGGCCGAGGATGCCGCCGAGCTGCTCGCGGCGCTCGGCATCGGCGAGGCGGTGATCGCCGGCGACGGCTTCGGCGCGCTCGTCGCGCTCGACCTGCTGCACCGCCATCCGGGCCTGGCCCGGGCAGCCGTCCTCGCGGACCCGCCGCTGCTGGCCTTCGTCCCCGCGGCCACCGAGGCGCTCGGCCTCCAGCGCCAGCGGGTCGACGAGGCGCTGCGCGAGCGCGGGCCCGAGGCCGGGGTCGAGGCCTGGCTGGGCGGGCGCGTGCAGGGCGAGGCGCTGCAGCGCGCGCAGGGCGTCCTACCGCGGCTTCTACGCGGACTTCGCGGGGCTGGCGAGCTGGCCGGCCACGCGCGGCGAGCTGCGGGCCCTGGCCCAGCCCACGGTCGTGCTCACCTCCCCGGGCACCGCCCCCGCCATCCGGGCCGCCGCCGAGCGCCTCGCCGAGCTGCTGCCCGCCGTCACGCGCGCCGACGACGGCGACCTCGCCGCGGCGACGCGTCTGCTGCTGTGAGCTGACGCCGGGCCGCTCAACCGCCCCGGTCGTGGAAGTAGAAGCCCGGCAGCGCGGCGCGCGTGATCTGCGCGGTGAGGCGGTGGGCCAGCTCGAGGTCGCCCGTACGCGCGGCGATGTCGTCCAGCGTGACGATCCCGGTGAGCCGGCCGTCGTCGAGCACGGGCAGGCGGCGGATGCCGTGGCGGGCCATCAGCTCGGTGGCCTCCTCGATGTGCATGCCGGGCCGGCCGGTCACCACCGGGGCGGAGGCATGGCCCTCGGCGGGCTGCTCACCGGTGTGGCCGTCGGCCAGGACGCTCATGGCGAGGTCACGGTCGGTCACGAAGCCGACGGCCGCCCCGCCGCCGTCCACGAGCACGACCGAGCCGACGTTGCGCTCGCGCATCAGCTCGGCCACGCGACGGACCGGCGTGTCCGGCGCCGCGGTCACCACCGTCTCGGTCATGAGCTCGCGGATCTCCATGGCGCGGGGACTCTATCCGCAGCCCGCGGCCGTGACAGGGATAACCTGTACCGGGTGCCGCCGTCCCCAACCCAGCTCGTGTGGCGCGGGCGCATCGAGGGCGTGTTGCGCGTCGTCGCGCCCGGGCTCGACCTGCTGCTCGCCGCCGGCGACCGGCTCGCGCGCGCCGTGGAGCGCGACGCCCCGGGCGGCCTGCCGCCCACCCGCTCAGCCGAGCGCCTGCCCGCCGTGACCGGCGGCGACCCGGCGTAGCAGCGCCACCGAGATGACCGACGACCCGCGGACGCACACGCCCGAGCAGACGCTCGCCTGGGAGGCCGCGCGCCGCAGGACGGCGGGCCTGAGCGCCCTGGGCGCGGCGCTGTTCACCTTCGCCGGGTCCGTGATCACCGGCCTGGCCCTGAGCGGCCTGCCCGACTACGACGAGCGCACGCTGTCGGTCCTCGACACCCTCGACCGCGCGGCCTCCGGTCAGGAGGAGGCGGCGGGGCGGCTCGCGGCGCAGACGGCCTACCTCGGCGACCACGCGACGCTCCCCATCGTCGGGTCGGTGCTGTTCGGCATCGGCACGCTGCTGCTCTTCCCGCCGATGGCGTACCTGTTCCGGGCCACGCGCGCGCGCCGGCCGGCGTTCGGCCAGCTCGCGCTGATCCTCCTCGCGGCAGGCACGGTGGCCTTCGGCGTCGGTCGCACCGTCGCCGAGCTGGCGCGCTACATCGGCGCGGCCGGCTTCGACGGCGGGTCGAACGCCGAGGCGGCCGAGGCGCTCACCGGGTCGCCGTTGCAGGCCGCCGGCGTGGTGTGGCAGGTCGGCCTGTTCGCGCTGGGGGTCGCCTTCGTCCTGATCTGCCTCAACGCCATGCGCGCCGGGCTGCTCACGCGCTTCATGGGCATCCTGGGCATGATCGTCGGCGCGACGTTCGTGCTGCCGCTCGACCAGCAGGGCATCATCCGCGTCTTCTGGATCGGCGCGCTCGGCGCGCTGATCCTCGGTCGCTGGCCCAGCGGCGTGCCGCGCGCCTGGGCCGAGGGCGTCGCGGTGCCGTGGCCGACCCAGCAGGAGATCCGCGAGCAGCGCGAGGCGGCCCGGCGCGAGGCGGCCGGGGAGCCGCCCGAGCCGCAGGCCGAGGACGGCGACGACGACGACGAGCGCGCGGATCCCCGCCTGCCGCCACCCGCGCGGCGCCCCGAGCCGGTGACGGCCGCGGCCCATCCGAGCTCCAAGAAGCGTAGGCGCAAGCGCCGCACCTAAGCGCCCCGGTCGCGATCGTCACATGGCGCTCGCCGGGGCCTTGCCGGGCTGCGCGACCGGCCGCCCGGTCAGGCCGGCCTCGCCCGCGGCCTCGGCGCCGAGGCCGGTCTCCGAGCGCACCCACAGCTCGTCGAAGTTGCGCTCGGACTTGGCCTCCTCGCCGCTCAGCACGGTCCCGAGCCAGCAGCCGAGGAAGCCCAGCGGGACCGAGATGATGCCCGGGTTGGCGAGGTCGTAGAAGCCGAACGCCCCGCCCTCGGCGTCCGGGCCAGGCCACACGGTCGGGCTGATGATCACGAGCAGGATCGAGCTGAGCGTGCCGAGCAGCACGCCGGTCACAGCGCCGGTCGTGTTGAAGCGTCGCCAGGTGAGCGCGAGCAGCAGGGCCGGGAAGTTCGCGCTCGCGGCGACCGCGAACGCGAGGCCGACCATGAACGACACGTTCAGCCCCTCTCCACCCAGGATCGCGATGAAGATGGCGAGCGCGCCGATCGCGACGGCCGCGATGCGCGCGACGTAGACCTCCTCGCGCGAGGAGCTCTCGCCGCGACGGACGATGTTCGTCCACACGTCGTGAGACATCGCAGCGGACGCTGAGAGCACGAGGCCCGCGACCACGGCGAGGATCGTGGCGAAGGCCACCGCCGCGACCACCGCCAGGAACAGGTCGCCGCCGAACGTTCCGGCGCCTCCGCCGAGCTCCTCCGCGAGCAGCGGAGCCGCCAGGTTGCCGCCCTTGCCCGCCGCCTCCTCGCCGCCGGCGCCGAGCAGCGCCCGCGCGCCGAACCCGAGGAACGTGGTCATGATGTAGAAGGCGCCGATCAGCCCCACCGCCCAGCCCACGGAGGAGCGCGCCGCCTTCGCGTCGGGGACGGTGAAGAAGCGCATCAGGATGTGCGGCAGCCCGGCCGTCCCGAGCACCAGGGCGAGGCCGAGCGACAGCGTGTCGATCGGGCTCTTGAGGAACAGCCCGGGCGCGAGGTACGCGTCGCCCTCCGGGGACTCCGCCTTCGGCCTGGTTGAAGAGCTCGATCGGGTTGAAGCCGACCCTCTCGAGCACCAGGACCGACATCAGGAACGTCGCGCTCATGAGCAGCACGGCCTTGATGATCTGCACCCACGTCGTCGCCAGCATGCCGCCGAACACGACGTAGGTGAGCATGAACGTGCCGGTCAGGATCACCGACACCTCGAACTTGATCCCGACGAGGGCCTGGATCAGCACCCCCGCGCCGACCATCTGGGCGATGAGGTAGAAGCCGGCCACCGAGAGCGTGCCGAGCGCCGCCGCGGCCCGGGCCGGCCTCTGGTTCAGGCGGAACGTCAGGACGTCCGCGATCGTGTACTTGCCGGCGTTGCGCATCCGCTCGGCCAGCAGGAACAGCACCGTCAGGAACGCGACCAGGAAGCCGACCGAGTACAGGAAGCCGTCGAAGCCGAACAGGAAGATCAGTCCGGCGATCCCGAGGAACGAGGCGGCCGACATGTAGTCGCCGGCGATCGCGAAACCGTTCTGGGGTCCCGTGATCCCGCGTCCGGCGGCGTAGAACTGGAGCGCCCCGGTCATCCGCTTCGAGGCCCAGTACGTGATGGCCAGGGTGGCGGCGACGACGACGCCGAAGATCGCCAGGGCGGTCTCGTTGACGTCGGCTGCGATCACGAAGCCGTTCATCGCGGCACCTCCTCAGCGTCGCCGAGCTCCGGTCCTCGCGGGCCTCGCCCCGCCTCGACGGCGCGGGCGGCGGCCTTGCGCGCGAGCGGGTCGAACTGACGGTCGGCCTTCCTCAGGTACAGAGCCGTGAGTCCCCAGACCATGATGAACTGGGTGAGGGCGAGGACGTACCCGACCGTCAGGCCCTCGTAGACCGATTCGCCCATGAAGTCCTCGGCGTACCCCGCGAGGAGGATGAACCCGAGGTACCAGCTCAGGAAGAAGATCGTCGCCGGAAGCACGAAGCGCCTGCGCTTGGCGATCAGCTCCTGGAACTCGGGCGACCGCTCCGCGGCCTCCCAGTCGATCTCCGAGTGGCGATCAGACCCCGGCTCGTGCATGGTCTCCCCTCACTCTCGGTGCCGTCCCCGTTAGTGCCCGCGGTACGAGCCGGGGAAACGTCAGGCGCGCGAGTAGAGCGAGTCGCTGCGCCGTGCGAGGTACGTGCTGCGGGCCGCCGTGCGCGTCTCTCCGAGCGTCACGAAGCCCTGCCTGGCGAGCAGGCGGAGCTGCCTGAGGAAGATCTCGCCGGTGAGGATCGCGTCCCCGAGCGCGGTGTGACGGCCGACGACGCTGACGCCGAGGCGCGCCGCCATCGCCTCGAGCGAGTGGTCCTGCTCGTCGGGTTCCGCCACGGCGTCGAGCAGCAACGTGTCGAGCACGGGCTGCGTGAGGCGCACCCCCGTCTGCGCCTCCTTGAGCTCGAGGAACCGCATGTCGAAGCCGACGTTGTGTCCAACGAGGACGGTGTCCTCGCAGTAGCGCGCGAACAGCGGCAGGACCTCGTCGATCGTCGGCTGGCCCTCGAGCAGCTCCGGCGTGATGCCGTGGATGCTCACCGACCGCGGCGAGATCGGGCGCCGCGGGTCCACGAGCTGATCGAAGGTCTCGCGGCGCAGCAGCCGCCCGTTGACGATCCGTACGGCCCCGATCGCAAGGATCTCGTCGCCCTCGGAGGGGTTCAGGCCCGTGGTCTCGGTGTCGAACAGCGTGTAGGCAAGCTCGTCGAGTCTGCGCTCGCCCCACTCCTGCGTCCGCTCGGCCGCGCGGAAGAGGTCGAAGTCGTAGAACTCCGGCCGCGCCTCGGGCCGGCGCGCCGGCGCGGGCCGGGGGGGCGGCGCCGAATCGACCCGCGGCAGGAGCAGGCGCACGCGGGCGCCGTCGCCGTCGGCGTCCGCCTCGCACCAGACCTCGCCACCATGCAGCTCCATCACGTCGCTCACGCTCGAGGGCATGGCGCCGCCGCCGGCCCCGAGCGGCTCCTCGGTCCACGCGCGCAGCGCCTCGGGATCGACCGGCGGGCCGCTCCAGGCGATGTCGAGCCGCGCGTGGCGGCCGGACTCGTCCAGCTCGACCGTGAGGCGCTCCACGCCGGCGCTGCGGCGCAGGCGGGCCACGAGGTGCGCCACGGCCTGCACGACGGCGTGGCTGTCCACGCGCAGCCACAGCTCGCCGTCCGTCTCGCCTGCCGCCGCAACCGGTCCGCCGTCGCTCTCGAGCCTCTGCTGGAGTGCGGCCACGAGGTCGCGACCGAGCATCTCCGCCAGCCGCCACTCCGAGCGCAGGTGGGCCGCGGACTCGCGCAACGCCGCCTCCACGCGCGCGCCGAGGCCCACGGCCTCCTCGTGGATGATCGCCATGAAGCGACGGCGCTCGACAGCCTCCATGTCCGGGTAGTCGACCATGCTCTCGATCGCCGCGCGGATGGCGCCCACCGAAGCGCGCGTGCCCTCCGTGAGCGACTGCAGCAGCGCGTCGCGGCGGGCGCCGGCCTCAGCCCTGCGCGTCACGTCCTCGAGCGTCAGCACGAAGCCCGCGAGCTCGTCGTCGGCGCCGCGCACCGGCGCGACCGCGACGGCCAGGAGCCGGCCGCCCGGCGCCGTGGCGGTCAGGCGCACGCCCGGCGCCTGGCCGCCCTCCTCCTCCCCGCGGCGGACGCGCTCGAGCCCGTGGGCGAAGAGGCTGCGGTCGAGGATCCCGAAGATCGAGCGCCCGAGGCCGACCACTCCAGAGACCGCCCCGCCCGCACCGAAGAGCTCGCGGGCGGCGGCGTTGTAGAGCAGGATCTGTCCCTCGACGTTGCAGACGAGCACGGCGAGGGTGAGCTCGGACATCAGCGCCGCCAGCCGGTTTCGCTCCTGCTCGAGCTCGGCCCCGGCGGCGGCGATCTGCCCCTCGACGTCCTCCTGAGCGGCCTGCGAGCGCTCGGCGAGCTCGTTGACCGCGACCGCGAGCCCGCGCAGCGGCGGCAGGCGCCAGGTGTCGATGCGGTAGCCCGGGTTGGCGCTCGCGATCAGGCTCGCCTCGCGCGCCAGGCGCCTGATCGGCAGCACGTAGACCCTGACGAGCACCGCCGCCGTGACGGCGGCGGTGGCCGCGGCCAGCCCGAGCGCCAGACCCAGGCTCACCCGCCGGCCTCGAGCATGCGCGCCACCCGCTCGACCAGCTCGCCGGTGGAGAAGGGCTTGGTCACGTAGGCATCGGCGCCCACGGCCAGTCCCTTCTCGATCTCGACGTCGCGCCCCTTGGCGGTGAGCATCACGATCCTCAGGTCCGTCCAGCCGTCCGCGCGTAGCTTCTGGCAGACCTCGAAGCCGTTCCTGCGCGGCAGCATCACGTCCAGCAGCACGAGATCGGGCCGGAAGCTCTCCACCTCCGCCAGCGCCTCGTCGCCGTCGCGCGCCACGTGCGTCTCGTAGCCCTGCTGCTTCATCAGGAACTCGAGCGAGATCACGATGTTCGGCTCGTCATCGGCGATGAGCACCCTGCTGGCCATCACTCCTCCCCTCTCAGCGCGGCGGTCGGCGCGCGTGCAACGGGCAGCTTGAACGAGAACACGGCGCCACGTCCCGGACCGCTCTCGACCCAGAGCACGCCGCCGAGGTAGGTGACGATCTCGCGCGAGATCGGCAGCCCGAGCCCGGTGCCCGGCGGTCGCTCGGTCATCGCCTCGTCGCCCTGGCGGAACTTCTCGAAGATCAGCTCCTGGTGCTCGGGTTGGATGCCGGGGCCGTTGTCGCGCACGTCCACGCGCAGGGCGTCCCCGTCCACGCTCAGCTCGACCACCACCCGGCCGCGGCCGGGCTCGCAGAACTTCGCGGCGTTCGAGAGCAGGTTCAGCAGCACCTGCTTGACGCGGTCGCGGTCCGTGGCCACCGCCGGCACGGCCTGCGGCAACCGCACCGCGACCTCGATCTCGCGCTCGCGGAAGAGCTGTGCGGTGGCTGCCACGGAGTCCTTGACGAGCTCTCCGAGGTCCACGTCCCCGATCTCCCACTCGGCTCTGCCCGACTCGAGCTTCGAGAGGTCGAGCACCTGGTTGATGAGCCGCGTCAGCCGCTCGATCTCTTCCACCAGTATGCGCAGGAACCGCTCGCGCTCGGCGGCCGGCTGCTCCGGGTTGTCGAGCAGGATCTCCGAGAAGGCGCGCATCGAGGTCAGCGGCGTGCGCAGCTCGTGCGTGACCGTGGAGATGAAGTCGTCCTTCAGCCGGTCGAGCTCCTTCAGCCGCTCGTTGGCTGCCTGGAGCTCCGCGGTCGCCGCCTCGAGCTCCTGCGACTTGCGCTCGAGCTGGTGGCTGTAGGCGATGACCTGCGAGGCCTCGTCGAGGATCGACATCACCTCGTCGATCCCGAGCGGCTCCTCGTTCACGACCGTCGCGACCATGACGCGCGCCGAGACCGCTCCGATCGAGCCGGCCAGCACGGTCTCCACGTGGTTCACGAGCCCGGCGTCGGCCTCGGCTCCGTCATACCCGCCGGGGCCCCCCGCCGGCGCGTACTCGGCCATCGCCGCGCGCGCCCGCTCCGGCCCGCGGAAGCGGGCGAGCAGCGCCTCGAGCTCCGCCACGCTGGCCGTGCCGCGCCAGAAGCGCGGGCCCTCGGGCGCCTGCCGGAACACGTCGACGAAGCGCGCGGCCTGTCCGAGCTCGGCCGCGTCCTGGCGGGAGAACAGCGACACGCCGACGTAGCAGCCCACGTTCACGAGCATGCTCCAGAACATGCCATGGGAGATCGGGTCGAGGCCGGCGAGCCCGAAGAGCTCCTCGGGCCGCAGCAGCCCGATGCTGAAGGGGCCGTCCTCGAGGAAGCTCGCGGGCAGCCAGTCCGAGCGCGCGAACGACGGCAGGAGCAGCGTGTAGAGCCAGACGAGGAAGCCCGCCGCGAGCCCGGCCAGCGCTCCGTCGCGGCTGCCGCCCTTCCAGAAGATCCCGCCCAGCACCGCAGGGGCGAACTGCGCCACCGCCGCGAACGAGAGCAGGCCGATCGCCACGAGCGCGGTGGCCTCACCGGCCGCGCGGAAGTAGGCGTAGCCGAGCAGCAGCACCGCGACGATCGTGCCCCGCCGGATGCCGAGGATCAGGCGCCGGACGTCGCGCCGCTCGGTCAGGCGCGTCGCCCGGCGTCGCAGCAGCGCGGGCACGACCAGGTTGTTCGAGACCATCGTGCTGAGCGCGATCGTCTCGACGATGACCATGCCCGTGGCTGCCGACAACCCGCCGAGGTAGGCGAACAGCGCGAGCGCCTCCTGGCCTTCGGCCATCGGCAGCGCCAGCACGAAGTAGTCGGCTTGCGCGCCCGTGCCCTGCAGCTGCACGAGCCCGCCGAGGGCGATCGGCAGCACGAACAGGTTGATCGCCAGGAGGTAGAGCGGGAACAGCCAGATCGCCCTGGCCAGGTGGCGCTCGTCCACGTTCTCGACCACCGCGATCTGGAACTGGCGCGGCAGCAGCAGGATCGCGAGCATCGACAGCACCGTCAGCCACAGCAGGTCGCCGTAGCCGGTCCCCTCCTCGCCGGCCAGGAACAGCTGCTCCGTCCCGGGCACCGCGGCCGCCCGCTCGAACAGGTCGCCGAAGCCGCCGAAGATCCCGAAGGTCACGAACAGCCCGACGCACAGGAAGGCCACGAGCTTCACGACCGACTCGAAGGCGATCGCAGCGACCAGGCCCTCATGTCGCTCGCTCACGTCGAGCTTCCGGGTGCCGAAGGCGATCGTGAAGGCGGCGAGCAACAGCGCGACGTAGAACGCCTTGTCGGCGAACAGCGACGCCGGCTCGAGCTCGGCCGGCGAGATGAGGTCGGGGTGGTGCTGGACGATGTTGAACGTGTCCGAGATCGCCTTCAGCTGGAGCGAGATGTAGGGGACGATCCCGACCACCGCGATCGCCGTGACGAGTCCCCCGAGCAGCGCGCTCTTGCCGTAGCGCGAGGCGACGAAGTCCGCGATCGAGGTGATGCGGTTCGCCTTGCTGATGCGGATGATCTTGCGCAGCACCACCAGCCCGAGCGCGAACATCAACGTCGGGCCCAGGTAGATGGGGAGGAATCCGATGCCGGTGTCGGCCGCGCGTCCGACGCTGCCGTAGAAGGTCCAGGACGTGGCATAGACCGCGAGCGAGAGCGCGTACACGTACGAGCTCGCGATCACGCTGCGGCCCGCGGCCGCGCGCTTGTCGCCGTAGTAGGCGATCGCGAACAGCAGCCCGAGGTAGGCGAGCGAGACGACCAGGATGACAGGGGTCGCGAGCATCCTCAGGCGTCCAGGCTCACCCCGACCTGCGCACGGCGAGGGCCGCCAGCGCGATCAGGAGCGCCCAGCTCGTGAACAGGTAGGCGTACAGCACCGGGATGCCGAGCACGGTGCCCTCGGTGCTGAAGAGCGACAGCAGCGGGTAATTGAAGAGCAGGAACCCCAGGAACGCCAACGCGACGAGGCGCTCGCTCCTCCGACCGTGCTTCACCCGGGCCCTCCTCGAAGCCTGTTCCGGCGCCCATGGTAGGGAAGCAGGCGGCGCCGCTTCTACACTGCGCTCCGAGAGCCATGGAGCGGACCAGCGAGAGCGAGCCGGCTCTCGGGAGCATGCTCTCACTCGAGGGCTCGGGCGCCGGCCGGGAGCTCACGACCCCGGTCGGGGCGCTCGTCACGCGGGCGCCGCTCGTGGTGAGCGGGGAGGCGAGCGTGGCGGAGGCCGCACGCGCGATGGGCGAGGCCGGCACGAGCGCGGCGCTCGTGGGCACCGAGCCGCCGGGCATCCTCACCGATCGCGACCTGCGCAGCCGCGTGCTCGCCGAGGGGCTGAGCCCGGATACGCCCGTGCGCGCGGTGATGAGCCGCCCACTCGTGGCACTGCCCGCCGAGACGCCGCTGTTCGAGGCTCTGCGCCGGATGCTCGACCACGAGATCCATCATCTGCCGGTCACGCGCGGCGGCGAGATCGTCGCCCTGCTCGGAGACACCGACCTGCTCCGCCACCAGGCGCGCAGCCCGCTCGCGCTCCTGACCCGGATCGAGCACCTCCAGCACGAGGGGGAGGTGTCCGGCTACTCGGCCGAAGTCATGGGAGTCGCCGCGACGCTGTTCGCGGGCGGCCTCGGCGTCGTCCAGATCTCCGGCGCGATCGCGAGCCTCGGCGACGTGCTCGCCAGGCGGCTGCTGACGCTCGCCGAGCTCGAGCTCGGCCCGCCGCCCTGCCCGTACGCCTGGATGGTGCTCGGCTCCGAGGGACGGATGGAGCAGGTGCTGCTCACCGACCAGGACAACGCGATCGCCTACCTCGAGGACACCGACGAAGCCCGGGCCTACTTCGCCGAGCTCGCCGCCAGGGTCGTCGCCGGGCTCGTGCGCGCCGGCTTCCCGCCCTGCCCGGGCGGGTACATGGCGACGAACTGGTGTCGGCCGCTCGCGGACTGGAGGACGCTCTTCCGCGGCTGGGTCGACGTGCCCGAGCCGCAGGCGCTGCTCGAGGCGCAGATCTTCTTCGACTTCCGCAGCGTCCACGGCGACCTGTCGCTCGAGCCGCTGGAGGGGATCCTGCTGGCTGCGGGGCGCCGCGAGCTGTTCCTTGCCCTCCTCGCCCGCGCGGCACTCAGCGGCCGGCCGCCGCTGCGCTTTCGCGGCCGGCTGCGCACCGACGACGGGAGGATCGACCTCAAGGCGGGCGGGATCGCGGCGACCGTGATGCTGGCGCGCGCCTACGGGCTCGCCGCGGGGTCCGGCGCGCGGCCGACGCTCGAGCGGCTCTCGGATGCCGCCCGGGCGGGCACGCTCAGCCGCAGCGCCGCCGAGGTCCTCGCCGAGTCCTTCCGCTTCCTCGTCCGCCTGCGCCTCCAGGAGCAGCTGCGGAGCGCACGCTCCGGCGAGGAGCCGAGCAACCGCGTGCGCGTCGACGCGCTCACCGAGCTCGAGCGCCGCCGGCTGGTCGAGGCCTTCGAGGCCGTCCGCAAGCTCCAGGACGCCACCGCCCTGCGCTTCGACACGGGCGGGCTCGCCTAGGAACGGCTGTCCAGGGCCGTTAGCTAGATTCCGCATGGACGAGAACCGACCAGGGGAGGAGTTGGGGCATGGCCGACGTCGAGCACCGCGGGCTCGAGCAGGAGCTGAGCGAGCTCCTCGAGGTCGAGCGCTTCGACCCGCCCGAGTCCTTCGTGGCCGAGGCGCTGATCACCGACCTGTCGGTCCACGAGGAGGCGGCGCGCGACCCCGCCGCGTGGTGGATGGAGCAGGCGCAGGCGCTCGACTGGTTCCAGGCGCCGCAGACGTCGCTGGACGACGGCAACCCGCCGTTCCACACGTGGTTCGCCGGCGGCAAGCTCAACGCGTCGCACAACTGCCTTGACCGCCACGTCGAGGCCGGCCTGGGCGACCGCGTCGCCTTCCACTGGCGCGGCGAGGAGGGCGAGGAGCGCGACGTCACCTACGCGCAGCTGCTGGCCGACGTCCAGCGCTTCGCCAACGCCCTGAAGGCGCGCGGGATCGGCGCCGGGGACGTCGTCGGGATCTACCTGCCGATGATCCCCGAGGTCGTCGTGGCGATGCTCGCCTGCGCGCGCATCGGCGCGCCGCACAACGTCGTCTTCGGCGGCTTCAGCGCCGAGTCGGTGAAGGAGCGCATGGACTTCTCGGACGCCAAGGCGCTCGTCACCGTCGACGGCGCGCGGCGCAAGGGCAAGACCGCGCCGGTCAAGACGGAGGTCGACGAGGTCGGCATCGACGTCGACACGACGTTCGTCGTGCGCCACACCGGCGCCGACTGCCCGATGGGCGAGCGCGACGTGTGGTGGCACGAGGCGCTCGAGCAGGCGGACGCCGAGTGCCCGGCCGAGCCGCTGGACGCCGAGCACCCGCTGTACATCCTGTACTCCTCGGGCTCGACGGCGAAGCCCAAGGGGATCCTGCACACCACGGGCGGCTACCTCACCGGCGTGGCCTGGACGCACAAGTACGTCTTCGACCTCAAGCCCGAACGCGACGTGTTCTGGTGCTCGGCCGACGTCGGCTGGGTCACCGGCCACAGCTACATCGTCTACGGCCCGCTCATGAACGGCTGCACGTCGGTCATGTACGAGGGGGCGCCCGACTACCCGGGCAAGGACATCTGGTGGGAGCTGTGCGAGCGCTACGGCGTGACGATCTTCTACACCGCCCCCACGGCGATCCGCGCGTGCATCAAGTGGGGCCCCGAGCACCCGGGGCGCCACGACCTGTCGAAGCTGCGCCTGCTGGGCACGGTCGGCGAGCCGATCAACCCCAAGGCGTGGCTGTGGTACTGGAAGGTGATCGGAGGCGGGCGCTGCCCGATCGTCGACACCTGGTGGCAGACCGAGACCGGCCACATCATGATCACGACGCTGCCCGGCGCGCAGCCGGCCAAGCCCGGCTCAGCGGGCACGCCGCTGCCGGGCGTCGAGGCGGCCGTCGTCGACGAGGAGGGCGAGGAGGTCCCGCGCGACACGCAGGGCCTGCTCACCCTGCAGGATCCGTGGCCGGGCATGCTGCGCACGCTGTACCGCGACGAGGACCGCTTCATCGAGACCTACTTCTCGCGCTTCGGGCCCGAGACGTACCTCGTGGGCGACGCGTCGCGCGAGGACTCCGACGGCTACTTCTGGATCATCGGGCGGGTCGACGACGTGCTCAACGTCTCCGGGCACCGGATGTCGACGGCCGAGATCGAGTCGGCCATCGTCTCGCACCCCAAGGTCGCCGAGTCGGCCGTGATCGGCCAGAGCGACGAGGACACCGGGCAGTCGGTCACCGCGTTCGTGACGCTCGAGGGCGACCTCGACGGCACCGACGAGATGGTCGCCGACATCCGCGAGCACGTCGCCCGGCGCATCGGCAAGCTCGCGCGGCCCAAGCGCATCGTCTGGGCCGACGACCTGCCCAAGACGCGGTCGGGCAAGATCATGCGCCGCCTCCTGCGCGACATCGCCGAGGGCCGCGAGCTGGGCGACGTCACGACCCTGCGCGACCCCGCGGTCATGAGCGAGCTCGAGGGCAAGGTCCAAGAGCGCCAGGCGCAGGGGGAGGAGTGAAGCGCCTGGTCCTCGCGCTGGCCGCCGTCAGCGCGATGATGGGTGCGGCGCCCGCGGGCGCCGCCACGACGTGGCTGTGCCGGCCCGGCCTGGCGGACAACCCCTGCGTGGGCGACCTGACGACGACGGTCGTCCGGGCCGACGGGAGCAGGACCGTCCGCGCGCGCCGGTCGGACCCGCGCGCGCCGATCGACTGCTTCTACGTCTACCCGACGGTCACGCAGGCCCAGGGCACCAACGCCCCGCTCGCCCCCGAGCCCCCCGTGATCGGCGTCGCCGCCTACCAGGCGCGCCCGTTCTCGCAGGCCTGTCGCATGTACGCGCCGCTGTACCGCCAGATCACCTCGGCCGGCTTCGGGGCGGCGCTCACCGACCGGTCGGTGTTCCGCACCGCCTACGACGACGTCCGTGCGGCGTGGCTCGAGTACCTGCGCCGCGACAACCGCGGCCGGGGCGTCGTGCTCATCGGCCACTCGCAGGGCACGGCGATGCTACGGGCGCTCATCAGTCGCGAGATCGAGCGCCGGCCGGCGGTCAGGCGCAGGCTCGTCTCCGCGCTGCTGATCGGCGGCAACGTGCTGGTGCGGCGCGGGAGCGACGTGGGCGGTGACTTCACGAGCGTGCCCGCCTGCCGGCGCCCGGCGCAGTTCGGGTGCGTGATCGCGTACTCGACCTACGACACGACGCCGCCCGCCGATGCCGGGTTCCCGCGGGCCGACGGCCGCCTCTCGCGCGTGATCGGCGCGCGCGCGCCGCGGGGCCTGCGGGTGCTGTGCACGAACCCCGCCGCGCTGGGCGGCGGCCGGGCGGCCCTGCGCACGCTCTCCTCCGGATCGCGCACGCCATGGGCGGAGTACCCCGGCCTCTACCGTGCCCGCTGCCGCACGCAGGGCGAGGCGACCTGGCTGGGGGTCACCTCGTCGCCCTCCGACCCGCGCGCGGAGCTGCGCTTCCCCGCGGGGTCGCCGGCCTCCGGGCTGCACCTGTTCGACGTGCACGCCGCGCTCGGCGACCTCCTGGACGTGGTGGACCGCCAGAGCACGGCCTATCTGGAGCGGGCGCGGCGATGACCTACGAGGAGGCGTGCGCCCAGCACCGCTGGGACGTGCCCGAGCGCTACAACATCGCGGCCGACGTGTGCGACAAGCACCCGCGCGACAAGCTCGCGATGGTGCACGAGCGCTTCGACGGCGCCGCGGCGCGACGTGACCTGGGGCGAGCTGCAGGACCTCGCGGGCCAGGCGGCCCACGCGCTGCGCCGAGGCCGGCGTCGAGCGCGGCGACCGCGTGGCGGTCGTGCTGCCGCCGACGCCCGAGACGGCCGGCGGTCTTCTTCGGCACCTGGAAGCTCGGCGCGATCCTGCTGTCGATGTCGGTGCTCTACGGCGACGACGGGATCCGCCACCGCCTGCGAGGACTCCGGCGCGACGGTGCTCGTCACCGACGCGCGCCAACGCGCCGCGCTTCGCCGACGCGGCGCTGCGCGTGCTCGTGCTCGACGACGGCCTGCTCGACGGCCGCGCCGACCGAGCACGACACGGCGGACACCGCCGCCGACGACCCCGCGCAGCTCTACTACACGTCGGGCACGACCGGCCTGGCCAAGGGCATCGTCCACGCCCACCGCTACATCCTCGCCCACGAGGAGTTCGTCTACTGCCACGAGGTGCAGCGACGGCGAGCGCTTCCACGGGATGGGCGAGTGGGCGTGGGCGGCGGGCATCGCGCCGCTGCTCGGGCCGTGGCGGCTGGGCGCCGTGCAGTGCGTCTACCAGCGCGAGGGCGGCTTCGACCCGCACAAGCAGCTCGACTTCCTGTCGCGCCACGAGGTCACGAACGTCTTCACGACGCCGACCGCGATGCGCGCGATGATGGCCATCGGCGACGCCGGCACGCGCTACCCGCAGCGCTTCCGCCGCGTCTGCTCGGCCGGCGAGCCGCTGAACCCCGAGGCGATCCGCTGGTTCCGCGAGCAGTACGGGCTGACCGTGCTCGACTACTACGGCCTCACCGAGTCCTATCCGCTGTGCGCGAACTTCCCGTTCATGGAGGTGCGCGAGGGCTCGATGGGCAAGCCGATGCCCGGCTGGGACGTGCAGCTGCTCGACGAGGACGAGCAGCCCGTCGCCCAGGGCGAGCGCGGCGAGATCTGCCTGCGCGCGCGGTCCAACCCGCACTGGCCGCTCGGCTACTGGCGCAACGAGGAGGCGACGCGAGGAGACCTTCGGCGGCGAGTGGTTCCACACGAAGGACGCCGCGACGCAGGACGCGGACGGCTACGTCTGGTACGCCGGGCGCGCCGACGACGTGATCATCGCCGCCGGCTACCGCATCGGCCCGTTCGAGGTGGAGTCGGCGTGCCTCGAGCACCCCGCCGTGCGCGAGGCGGCGGCCGTCGCGTCGCCCGACGAGGTCCGCGGCCACGTCGTGAAGGCGTTCATCGTGCTCGCCGAGGGCCACGAGCCGTCCGACGAGGTCGCCCGCGACATCCAGGCCTTCGTGCGCGGGCGCCTGTCGGCCTACGCCTACCCGCGCAAGGTCGAGTTCGTCGCCGACCTGCCCAAGACGCTGACCGGCAAGATCCGCCGGATCGAGCTGCGCGAGCGCGAGCTCGCCGACCGCTAAGCCGCCGGGCAGGTCCCTGCCCTTGCACAGCGCGCCCGCGCGCCCGTAGTGTCGTTTCGTGGTGCATCGCGTCCTCGGCCTTGCGGTCACGCTGCTCCTGGCGGCGGCGCCGGGCGCGTCGGGTGCCGTGCCGTTCAAGGAGATCACGTCCGGCGGGCCGCTCAAGGAGGTCGCCCTCGGCAACGAGCTGAGCTGTCAGGTGGCGCACACGGCGGACACGCAGCTCGAGCTGTTCCCCTCGACGCGAAGCCGGGCAGCTGCGGCACGCTCGTCGCCACCGGCGGCCAGCTCTACGCGCCGGACTTCGCCAACCACGACGGCTCGGCGACCGGCTCGCTGGGCGCCTACACGCCGTTCAGCGCCGTGAGCCAGAGCGATGTGACGGGCGCGGGCACCGCCGCCAGCCCCTTCCGGGTCACCACGGTGGCCGACGCCGGCGGCTCGGGCCTGCGCATCACCGACGTGGACACCTACGTCGCCGGGCAGGAGGCCTACCGCACCGAGGTCACGCTCGAGAACACCGGGGGCGCCGCGCTCACCGGCGTGCTGTACCGCGCAGGCGACTGCTACCTGCAGCAGAGCGACACCGGCTACGGGTTCACAGACGCGGGCGCGGGCGCCGCGGGCTGCGCGATCAACGCGAACAACGCCCCGGCCGGACGCATCGAGCAGTGGTATCCCGCCACCGCGGGCGCCAGCTACATGGAGGCCGGCTACAGCGAGGTGTGGTCGTTCATCGCCACGCAGCAGCCGTTCCCCAACACGTGCCGCTGCGCCGAGGCCGTCGACAACGGGGCCGGGATCAGCTGGAGCTTCTCGCTGGCGCCGGGCGCGCGGGCCACCTACGCGCACTTCACCGTGTTCTCGCCCACCGGCATCGCCGGGCCGCCGCCGGCGTCGCAGGCGACGCCCCCGGCCGCGCGGACGCCGCCGGCGTTCGGGCCCGGCGGCATCGTCGTGGCGCCATCCAACCGGCGCTGCCGGTCGCGCCGCAACTTCCGCATCCGCCTGCGCCATCCGCGCGGCAGCCGCATCGTCGCCGCCACCGTGAGCGTCAACGGGCGCCGGGTGGCGACGCGGCGCGGGCGCCGGGTCACCGCGCCGGTCGACCTGCGCGGCCTGCCGCGCGGGCGCTACACCGTGTCGATCACGGCGTTGCTGGACAGCAGCCGGGTCGTGCGCGGCACCCGGCGCTACCGCACGTGCGTCCCGAGATCGCGCAGACCCCGGGGTGCGACCGCGGTGGCCGTGCGCTGACCAGCCGGAAGGCTGTGCCTTGACGGGCCGGTTCCCGGCGTGGTACGGCTCGCGTCATGCGGTCGCCGTACCGCCTCGCCGTTCCCCTCGCCGTCTTCTGTGCACTTGCGCTCGGGTCCTGCGTCGCGGTGACCGACCCGGCCACCGAGGTCGGCTCGTGGAAGGCGCGCCTGCACGGCCACGGCCACACGGACAGCACGCCGGCCACGTTCTACTTCGAGTACGCGACGCAACGGGCGGCTCTGGGGACGGCGAGCGCGCGCCGCACCCCCACGCGCAACGCGCCGGCGAACGTGCGCAACGACGTGGCGTTCTTCAACCGGGTCACCGACCTGGAGCCGGCGACGACCTACTACTACCGCGTGTGCGGCAGGGACGGCGACGCCACGTCGGACACCTGCAGCAACGTGCAGGCGTTCACGACCCACGCGGGCGTCCCGGGGCTGAAGGTCTCCGTCGGATACGCCAAGAGCTACGGCGCCGAGACGCAGCCCTTCCCCGCGGACTGGGCCGAGTCGCGCGGCACCAGGGGCTCGGTGACCTTCGTCGGTGACCTCGAGTACGTGCCCGGCTTCGACATCCACGTGTGGGACACCGGCGCGCTGCGCTTCGACAACGCCACCGCTGCGCCCGTCACGCTCGACAAGGTCACCGTCACGATCGGCGCGAGGCGCTACAACGTCGACGACGACCTGTGGCGGCCCGCGGAGCTGGTCGTGCCGGCCAACGGCACCCTGATCCTCGCGCAGACCGGGGGCAACGACTTCGACACGTCCGAGGCGGCCGGCGAGAACATCAACTGCGGCAGCGGGCCCCCGGCGCCCGTGCTCCCCGAGGTCGTCGTCACCCACGGCGGCGTCCAGACGACGTTCATCGACTCCGGGAGGTCGCTGACACCGAGCTGGCGGGGCGGCGTGCTCAACTACGAGTGCGGCGCCGAGACCCATCCCTGGCAACGCGTCGATGTCGTGAGGTGAGCCGATGCCGCGAGCATCCTGGCTTCCGGTCGCGGCCGTCACGACCCTCGCGGCCGTCCTGATCGCGAGCGCCTCGCCGGCCTCCGACCCCCTGGCGGAGCCCACCGCGGGCACGCCATCGATCGCCGTGCGCACGTCGCTGACCAAGGTCGACGTCGACCGCTCCCATCGCGACTCCCCCGGCGACCTGCTCGTCTACGCGTTCGAGCTGTGGAACGCGCCCGAGACCGAGCGCGCGGGTGACGCACGCGCGGTGTGCACCATGGTCCGGGTCTCCGGCACGGAGCTCACGGCGCACTGCGCCGCCACGGCGCAGCTCGGCGGCGGGACGATCGAGGCCGCGGGGCTGGTGACGCAGCCGGGGACGACCACGCGGCTGGCCGTCACGGGCGGCACCGGCCGCTACGACGAGGCCGACGGCGAGCTCACGCTCACGGCGCTCGACGAGCTGGCCGTCAGGCTCCGCGTCGACCTGGAGCTGGACGTCTAGGGCATCTCAGGTGGCCGGCCAGCGCCGCACGCCCGCCCGCCTCGCGCTCGCCGTCGTCGCGCTGGGCGTGGTCCTCGGGCTCTCGGCGTGCGGCGTCACCGACCCGGCGACGTCGATCACCGAGAACGGCGCGACGCTGAACGGCCGGGTCCACCCGCGGAGCGGATCGACGACCTGGTGGTTCGAGTACGGCCAGACGGCTGCGTACGGCTCGGAGACCGCGCGCCTGGACGCGGGCACGGCGGGCGAGCTGGTCCCGGTCTCCTCCCGCGTCACCGGCCTCACGCCGGGCACGACCTACCACTTCCGCACGTGCGCGCAGCGGACGGGGGATCCGGTGTCCTGCGGGGCGGACCGCACCTTCACGACGTCCTCGGGACGGCTGCCGCCGGGGTTCCAGGAGAGCACCGCCTTCAGCGGCCTGACCGAGCCGCTCGCCCTTCGCTTCGCCGCCGACGGCCGCGTCTTCGTGGCCGAGAAGCGCGGCATCGTCAAGGTGTTCGACGGCGTCGGCGACGCCACGCCGGAGGTGTTCGCCGACCTGCGCACGCAGGTCCAGAGCGTCTGGGACCGGGGCCTGCTCGGCCTCGCCCTGGATCCCGACTTCCCGGCGAAGCCGTTCGTCTACGTCCTCTACACCCACGATGCCGCGATCGGCGGGACGGCGCCGCGGTGGGGTGACGGATGCCCCAACCCGCCGGGCCTGACCCAGGACGGCTGCGTCGTGAGCGGCCGGCTCTCGCGGCTGACGGCCGACGGCAACGCCATGTCCGGCCCCGAGCAGGTGCTCGTGGAGGACTGGTGCCAGCAGTACCCGGCGCACTCGGTCGGCTCGCTCGCCTTCGGCCCGGACGGGTCGCTGTACGCGTCCGGCGGCGACGGCGCCGAGTTCTTCACCGTGGACTACGGGCAGTACAAGAACCCCTGCGGCGACCCGCCCGATGACGCCGGCACGGCGCTGACGGCACCCGGAGCCGAGGGAGGTGCGCTGCGCACCCAGGACCTGCGCACGACGGCCGATCCTGTGGGCCTCGACGGCTCGATCATCCGCGTCGACCCGGAGACGGGCGAGGGCATGTCGGGGAACCCCGGCTTCGACAGCGCGGACCGCAACACCCGGAGGGTCGTCGCGCATGGGCTGCGCAACCCGTTCCGGATCACCGTGCGCCCCGGCACCGGCGAGGTCTGGATCGCGGACCCCGGGTGGGTCGACATCGAGGAGATCAACCGCCTGTCCGATCCCGCTGGCGGAGCCGTCGACAACTTCGGGTGGCCCTGCTTCGAGGGCCCGGGCCGTCAACCGGCCTACGAGGCCGTCGGCCTCGACGCGTGCGAGGCGCTCTACGCGAGCGGCGAGCACGTCCCCCCGTTCCACTCCTACCCCCACTCGGGCAGCGTCGTCGAGGGTGACGGGTGCAGCACGGGGAGCTCCGGCATCGCGGGCGTGGCCTTCGGCTTCTACCCGACCGGCCCGTACCCGGCCGACTACGACGGGGCGCTGTTCTTCGCCGACTACGCCCGCGACTGCATCTGGGCGATGAAGCGCGACGGCGGCGCGCTGCCCAGCCCGTCGGCGGTGAGCGCGTTCGTCCGGGCCGCGGCCAACCCCGTGGACGTCCAGGTCGCGCCCAGCGGCGAGCTGTTCTACGCCGACTACAACGGGGGCACGATCCGCCGGGTCACTTACGTCGCGGGCAATCTCCCGCCGATCGCGGTCGCCACGGCCGATCGCACGGAGGGCGCTACCCCGCTGAGCGTGGGCTTCGACGGCTCGACCTCCGACGACCCGGACACGGCGAGCCCGCTCTCGTTCGCCTGGGACCTGGACGGCGACGGGCAGCACGACGACTCGACGGCGCAGCGGCCGTCGTTCGCGTACACCGCGCCGGGGACGTACACGGCGGAGCTGAAGGTGACGGACGCCGGCGGCGCGACGGCCACCGATGCCGTCACCATCACGGCCGGCAACACGCGGCCGACGGCCACGATCGCCGCACCGAGCCCGGGACTCTCCTGGAAGGTGGGGGACACCATCACCTTCCAGGGCGCGGCGGTCGACGACCAGGACGGGACGCTGCCGGCCGCCGCGCTGTCGTGGACGCTCGAGCTGCAGCACTGCGCGGCGACCTGCCACAGCCATGCGATCCAGAGCTGGTCCGAGACCGCGCAGGAGAGCTTCGTGGCGCCGGCCCACGACCACCCGTCCTACCTCGAGCTGCGCCTCACGGCGACCGACTCGGGCGGCCTGCAGGACACGCAGACCATGCGCCTCGACCCGCGGACGGTGACCGTGACGATGACGTCCGAGCCGTCGGGCCTGAGCCTGACCCTCGGGGGCGGGGCCGCGACGACGCCCTTCACCCGGACGGTGGTCGAGGGCAGCACGAGCTCCGTCGGCGCGTCCTCGCCCCAGGACCTGGACGGCACGCCCTACGCGTTCCGGTCCTGGTCGGACGGCGGCGCCGCGGCGCATGCCGTCACCGCGGATGACGACCTCACGCTGACCGCGACGTTCGACCCGCCCTGACCGGCCCGCCGGCCCTCACCGCCGGCGGCCGCGGATCACCAGCAGCTCCTCGTGGCGGTGCCCGCGGGGCAGCAGCCCGCGCTCCTCCAGCGCGCCGGCGCGCGCACGCAGCAGCGGCCCGAGCGGTCCCTGACGGCGTTCGACGACGTCCACCTCGAGGCCGCCCTGTGCCAGGCGGTCGACGGTCTGCTGCAGGCCGTTGACGGACGAGTGCACGAGCAGCACGAAGCCGCCGGGGCGCAGGTGGTCGGGGACCGCGGCGCAGATCCGGTCGAGCACGGCACGGCCGTCGCGCCCGCCTTCCCAGGCGCGCCGCAGCCCGCGCGCCGGGAGCCCCTCGCCGTCGGCCTCGGCTCCGGCGGGCACGTAGGGCGGGTTGGCGACGATCGCGTCGAAGCGCCGCGAGCCGACGGCGGCGAACAGGTCACCGCGCACGGCGCGCACGCGGACGCCGTTGAGCCGCGCGTTGAGGCGCGCGGCGAGCACCGAGCGCCGTGACACGTCGACGGCGGTGACGTCGCGCACGCCGCGCAGCGCGGCGCACACCGCCACGGCACCGCTGCCGGTGCACAGGTCGAGCACCGTCGTCCGCGAGGTCAGCGTCTGCGCACGCAGCACGTCGGCGAGCATCCGGGTGTCGCTGATCGGCGCGAAGACGCCAGGCGGGGTCACGATGCGCACGGAGTCGCGACTATCCTGCTGCGCCGCTGCGCAAACGATGATCTCGCCTCCCCTGCCCACGGCCGACAGCCTGCGCGCGGCCTTCGACAGCTCCGCATCGCTCACCGTCGGGCTCGAGGAGGAGCTCATGGTCCTCGACCCCCGGTCGCTGGACCTCGCGCCCATCGCGCTGCAGGTCCTGGCCGCGGTCGGCGACGATGCGCGCTTCAAGCGCGAGCTGCCGGCCGCGCAGGTCGAGATCGCGGGGCGCCCGGCGGCCACGGTGGCCGAGGCCGCGGCCGACGTCGCTGCAGGCCGGCGTGCGCTCGTCGCGGCCACCGACGGCCTAGCCCGCTTCGCCGGAGGCGGCGTGCATCCGTTCGCCGCCGCGGAGGGCGTGCTCAGCGAGCACGAGCGCTACGCGCACACCCGCCGCGAGTTCGGCCCTGTCGCCCGCCGCCAGCTCGTGTTCGGGTTGCACGTCCACGTCGCGGTCGGCGGCGCGGACCGCGCGCTGGCCGTCCACAACGCCCTGCGCTCCTACCTCCCCGAGCTGGCGGCGCTGGGCGCCAACGCGCCGTTCTACGAGGGCCGCGCGAGCGGCCTGGACTCGGTGCGCCCCAAGCTCAGCGAGCTGCTCCCCCGTCAGGGCGTGCCCCCGCCGATCGGGAGCCTCGACGAGCTGGCCGCGGCCTACCGCTGGGGCGTGCAGGCCGGCGTGCTCGCGTCCCCGGCGCAGTGGTGGTGGGAGCTGCGGCTGCATCCCGTGCACGCCACCGTCGAGGTGCGCGTGCCCGACACGCAGGCCACGACAGCCGACACGGCAGCCATCGGCGCCGTCGTCCATGCGCTCGTCGCCCGCCTGGCCGACCGCCACGACGCGGGTGATCTGGGGACCCCGACCGCCGGCTGGCGCATCGAGGAGAACCGCTGGTCGGCCTGCCGTCACGGCACCCGCGGGACGATGGCCGACCTGGACACCGGCGCACCCGCGCCGACCGCGGATCGCCTGCACGCGCTGCTGGACGAGCTCGAGCCTGCCGCCGCCCGGCTGGGCTGCGCGCGCTGAGCTCGCTCAGGCTCGCGCGCTGATCGAGGCCAACGGCGCCCAGCGCCAGCGCGCCGCCGCGGGCGCAGGTGGCGCACGCGCGTCCGCGGCATGGCTGGCCGACCGCTTCCTTGGGTAACGCAGGCCGCATGCTGTCCCTCCCCTCGCCGCGCGGCGACACGAGCGCGTTCCTGCTCGCCCAGCTCGCCGCAGGCCCGCCCGCGACCCTGCCGGCCTTCGCGCCGCCGCCGACCGGCGACGCGCTGGTGGACGACGACCTGCACCTCGCCCTGTACCTCTGCTACGAGCTGCACTACCGCGGCCTGCCCGGCGTCGACGCCGGATGGGAGTGGGAGCCGAGCCTGCTCGCGCTGCGGGCGGTGCTCGAGGACCGCTTCGAGGCCGCCCTGCGCGCCGCCGTGCCCGCGGGCGGCGAGCTGGCCGACGCGGCCGACATGGACCTCGCGCTGCGGGCGATCGCCGACGCCGACGACGGCCCCTCGCTGTCGCGCCATCTCGAGCTGCGCGGCACGCGTGCGGAGTTCGAGGAGTTCGTCGTGCACCGCTCCGCCTACCAGCTCAAGGAGGCCGATCCGCACTCGTGGGCCATCCCGCGCCTGTGGGGCCCGCCGAAGGCCGCGCTCGTGGAGGTCCAGGCCGACGAGTACGGCGGCGGTCGCGCCGAGCGCATCCACGCCAGGCTGTTCGCCGACACGATGGAGGCGCTGGGCCTCGACGCCCGTTACGGCGCCTACGTCGACGCGGTGCCCGGCGTCACGCTGGCGACGGTCAACCTCATGTCGCTGCTGGGGCTGCATCGCCGCCTGCGCGGGGCGATCGTCGGGCACCTCGCGCTCTTCGAGATGACGTCGTCGCTGCCCAACCGCCGCTACGCGAGCGGGCTGCGCCGCCTCGGGCTCGACGACCCGCGCGCGACCGGGTTCTTCGACGAGCACGTGGTCGCCGACGCGGTGCACGAGAACATCGCCGCGGTCGACCTGGCCGGCGGGCTCGCCCGCCAGGAGCCCGAGCTGGCCGCCGACATCCTGTGGGGCGCCCGCGCGCTCGTCGACGTCGAGGCGCGCTGGGCCGCCCACCTGCTCGGCGCCTGGGCCGACGGCGCGAGCTCGCTGCGCGTGCCGCTGTCGGAGCCGGCGACGGCTTGAGTGCCTGATCGCCGGCGTCGGGACGAACGGCGGCTGGTGCGGGGAAGCGGCGCTCGCCGCGAGCCCGCCACGAGCCCGGCCCGCCGCGAGGCGCGGCGCTGCCTACCGCGACTCCGCGCCGCTTGGCGCGTCGAAGCGCACGAGCTTGTGCGTCCCGTCGCAGAACGGCCGGATGCGTGACTTGCCGCAGCGGCACAGCGCGACGGTGCGCCGGCCCACCTCGATCTCCTCGCCGCCCTGGTCGACGAGGCGGAACGGCCCGCGCACGAGCAGCGGCCCGTCGCGGTAGGGGGTGATCACGGCTTCGTCGTCGGCCACGACGATGGTGCTGCCCGCGGACGGGCGCCGTCAACCGGCGGTGATGGCGTCCTCGTGGTGGACGAGCCACTCGCGCAGCGCGTCGACGGGCAGCGGGCGGCTGAAGTGGTAGCCCTGGGCGATGTCGCAGCGCAGCTCGCGCAGGCCGTCGGCGACCTCCTCGGTCTCGACGCCCTCGGCGACGACCTCGAGGCGCAGGTGCCGCGCGAGGTCGATCGTCGAGCGCACGATCGCCGCGTCGTCGTCGTCGTTGGCCATCCCGAGGACGAACGAGCGGTCGATCTTCACCTCGTCCAGGGGCAGGCGCTTGAGGTAGGACAGCGACGATTGGCCCTGGCCGAAGTCGTCGAGCGACAGGCGGATGCCGAGGTCGCGCAGCCGGTGCAGGACCTCGCCGGCGCGGCGCGGGTCCGACATCACCGTGTGCTCGGAGATCTCGCACTCCAGGCGGTTCCCGGGGACGCCGTAGCGCTCGAGCGTGGCCCGGGCGGCATCGGGCAGGCCGGCATCGACGATGTTGCCGGCCGCCAGGTTGACCGCCACGGGGAGGTCGACCCCGGCGGCGCGCCAGCCCGCGCACTCGCGCACGGCCGCGTCGAGCACCCAGCGCGTCAGGTCGGCGACCATGCCCGTGCGCTCCGCGAGCGGTATGAACTCGACCGGCGGCAGCAGGCCGCGCGTCGGGTGCTCCCAGCGCACGAGCGCCTCCACGCCGATCACGCGGCCCGAGGCCAGCGAGATCTTGGGCTGGTAGTGCAGGACGAGCTCGTCCTCGTCGAGGGCCCTGCGCAGCTCGGCCAGCAGCGACAGGCGCTCGGGCGAGTAGGGGTCGCGCTCGAAGTCGTAGGTCTCGATCCGCGCGCCGGACTGCTTGGCCTCGTACATGGCGACGTCGGCGCGGCGCAGCAGCGTCGAGACGTCGTCGCCGTGCAGGGGGCACAGCGCGACGCCGACGCTCGCCTCGAGGTTGATCGCGACGCCGCGCAGGTCGAACGGCCGCTCCAGGGCGCTGTGCAGGCGGGTGGCCACCTCGGCCACGACGCCGCGGTGGGGGACGTTGCACAGCAGCACGGCGAACTCGTCGCCGCCCAGGCGGGCGAGCAGGTCGCCGCGGCGGACGATCGCGCTCAGGCGGCGCGAGACCTCGACCAGCAGCTCGTCGCCGTGGTCGTGGCCGAGCGTGTCGTTGACCTCCTTGAAGCGATCGAGGTCGATCAGCAGGAGCGCGGCCGTGTGGCCCTGACGCTGGGCGGCGCCGATCGCCTTCTCGCAGCGCTCGTGCAGGAGCGTGCGGTTGGGCAGGCCGGTCAGCGCGTCGTGCAGGGCCTGGCGGCGCAGGCGCCGCGACGCGCCGGCCACGATCCGGAACAGGCTCGCGTAGAGGACGGCGAAGCCCAGCAGCAGCACGATCGACAACCGCGTGGTGTCCTCGGTGATCGCCTTGGCGACGGGCGCGTAGGGGAGGTAGGCCTCGAGCACGCCCTGCACGTTGCGCCCGTCGGTCGGGCGCAGGGGGACGTAGACCTCGAGCAGCCGCTGGCCCTTGACCCCGTCGGCGTCGTCGTCGCCCTCGGAGATGTCCGAGACGACACGGCCGGCGCGCGCGGCGCGGAAGCTCGCGTCGCCCGCGTGGTTCTCGCCGATCGCGCGAGGGTTGTCCGACCAGGCGACGCGGCCGTGGAGCGTGTAGAGCTTGACACGGGCGAAGCGGGCGTCCTCGATGACCGAGCCGCGCAGCAGCGCGTTGAGCTCGGTGATGCGGTCGGCGGGCAGCGGGCCGCCGAACAGCTCACCCGGCTTGATGTGGGGGTAGACGCCGACCCGGGTCACCACCTCGGCCAGCCGCTTGGCGTCGAGCGTGGCGCGACGCTCGAAGCGCGACTGGAGCACGAGGCCGAGGACCATCGCGAGCGCGGCGATCAGCACGAGGCTCAGGAGGCTGAACGCACCCAGCAGGGAGAGCCGTGGCAGCCGCGGGCGCCGCATGCAGGACTTGTCGTCACAACGGCAGCGAACCTTGAGCCTGTGGTATGTCAGGGACATGCTCCTCGACGGCCGAAGGCTGCTGGTGACCGGCGTGCTGACCGAGAGCTCGATCGCCTTCTCGGTGGCCCGGCGCGCCCAGGAGGAGGGCGCCGAGGTCGTCCTCACCGGTTTCGGCCGCGGGCTGCGCATCACCCAGCGGGTGGCCCGCCGCCTGCCGACGGAGCCCGACGTGCTCGAGCTCGACGTCAACGACCCCGACCAGCTCGAGGCGGTCGCCGCCGAGCTCGAGCGCCGCTGGGACGGCCTCGACGGCCTGCTGCACGCCATCGCCTTCGTGCCCGCCGACGCGCTCGGCGGGCGCTTCCTGACCGCCCCGGCCGCCTCGGCGGAGGCCGCCTTCCGCACCAGCGCGTTCTCGCTGAAGGGGCTGACGGCCGCGCTCCTGCCGCTGCTCGAGCGCGGGCGCGACGCCGGCGTCGTGGGCCTGGACTTCGACGCGCGCGTCGCCTGGCCGGCCTACGACTGGGCCGGCGTGGCCAAGGCGGCGCTGGAGTCGGTCAACCGCTACCTCGCGCGCGACCTCGGCCCGCGCGGCGTGCGCGCGAACCTCGTGGCGGCCGGGCCGCTGCAGACGGTGGCCGCCGGCAACATCGAGGGCTTCGAAGGCCTCGCCGAGGCGTGGGAGCGCCAGGCGCCGCTGGGCTGGGACCTCGCCGATCCGGGGCCCGTCGCCGACGCGTGCCTGTTCCTGCTCTCGCCGCTGGCGCGCATGGTCACCGGCGAGATCCTCCACGTCGACGGCGGCTACCACGCCCTCGGCGCGCCGCCGGCGCCGGCGTAGGCGAGGCGCATGACCTCCTTCGGGACGGCGACGCTCGTCCTCGGCGTCCTGCTGATGGTCGGCGCGCTGGTCTCGGGCCTGGCGCGGCGCAGCTTCCTGTCGCTCACCGCGCTGTTCGTCCTGGCCGGCTTCGCGCTGGGCGAGGGCGGGCTCGAGGTGCTGCAGTTCGATCCGGAGTCCGGGTTCGTCGAGGACCTCGCGCTGTGTGCGCTGATCCTCATCCTCTTCCGCGACGGGCTCGAGGTGGAGGCCGAGATGCTGCAGCGCGAGTGGCGCCTGCCGCTGCGCAAGCTCGTCCTCGCCATGCCGATCACGGCGGGCATCGTGGCGCTGGCCGCCCACGCGCTGCTCGACGTGTCCTGGACGGAGGCGTTCCTGCTGGGGGCGCTGCTGTCGCCCACCGACCCGGTCCTGTCCTCGTCGGTCGTCACCAACCCGCGCGTCCCGCGCACGGTGCGCCACTCGCTGAACCTCGAGTCGGGCCTCAACGACGGCCTGGCCCTGCCGCCGGTGCTCGCCCTCACCGCGGTCCTCGGCGCCGACGAGGACTTCGTGTGGTGGGAGTTCGTGGCCCAGGACCTCACGCTCGGCGTGCTCTTCGGCGTGGGGATCGGCTACGCGGCCTCGGTGCTGATGCCGCGCGGGTCGCTGGAGAGCGACATCCCGCCCCACCAGCGTGCGCTCTACGCCCTCGGCGTCGCCTTCGTCGCCTACGGCGCGACGGTCGCGCCGCCGGCCGGCAACGGCGTCATCGCCGTGTTCGTGTGCGCGATCGTGCTGGGCATTCGCCGCCCCGACCTGCGCCGCTACTTCGAGCAGCGCGCCGACGACATCATCGAGATCGTCAAGCTCGGCGTGTTCGTCGTGTTCGGCGCGCTGCTGACGCTGGACGGCCTGTTCGCCGAGGGCGCGGCGGCCGTCGCGATCGTCGTCGTCACGCTGCTCGTGGCCCGCCCTGTGGCCGTCTGGGTGGCGCTCGCAGGCACGCGGCTGGACACCCCGACGAAGGCCTTCATGGCCTGGTTCGGGCCGCGCGGCGTGGCGACGATGACCTACTCGCTGCTCGTGCTGGCCAGCGGTATCGCGGTCGGCGACATGCTCTTCGGCGTCGCGGCGCTCGTCGTGGTGTGCTCGATCCTCGCCCACGGGCTGACCGACACGCCCGGCTCGGAGTGGCTGGCGCGGCGCAGCGAGCCTTCTTCGTCCCATGGTGGTTGACGAACGGCGGCATCGAAGGGAAGCGGCCTTGCCTGCGACGCCGCCGTCGGCGGAGGTCCCGCACCCGGCGAGGCGGCACAACGTCACACTCGTGTCGTTCTTCGGCGACGCGCGTGACGTTCGAGCCGGCTATGCCGACGCGACCGAGGCCGACGCGACCGAGGCGGCCACGTCGTCGGGCCGCGAGTAGACGGCGCGCCACCACAGCTCGGCCAGCACGCGGATCGAGTCCGCGGCGTCGCCGCGGCCGAGCGACGATCTCGCGCACGATGTGCTGCTCGACCATCGCCAGCAGCGCCTGGGCGCGAGATCCGCGGCGAGATGTCCGCCGGGGCGATGCCGCGCTCCTGGTCGCGCGCGATGCGCGCCTGGGCGCGCTCCGACGAAGCGCATGATGTAGGGCGCCCACTCGGGCGGGCAGGTGCTCGCTGCTGGCGCCGGAGAGCTGGGCCGCCAGCAGCAGGACGTGCGCGTGGCGGTTGACCTCGCCCACGACCCGCGCGAGCGCGACTGCGCAGCTCGCGGCGCGGCTCGCCCTCGCCGTCGAGGTAGGGCGACGCGGCGACGTACATCGTCGCTGAAGGCCTGCTGGATCAGCCGGTCGACGACCGCGCGCTTGTTGGGGAAGTAGAAGTAGACCGCGGTGCGGCTGACGTAGGCGCGCCGCGCGATCGCGTCCATCGTCAGCGCGCTCGAAGCCGATCGTCGGCCAGCGCCTCGCGCGCGGCGTCGAGGATCGCCTCCTCGGTCGCGTTGCGCGTCTGGACGCGACCTGCGCGGCGGCGGCCTGCGGCCGGGCGTCACGAGCCGGCCTCCAGTGCGAAGGCGATGCGCTCGCGCGTCTCGGCCGGCGCGATGACCTCGTCGACGAAGCCCGCGCGCCGCGGCGACGCGGACCGGGCAGGTGCTCGGCGGCGTAGGCGGCGGCCAGCGCCTCGGCGTCGGCGCCCGCGGCGATCTCGCGGCGGTGCACCAGCTCGACGGCCTGCCGCGGCGCCCATGACGCCGATGCGCGCGCCGGGCCAGGCGAGCGTGAGGTCGGCGCCGAGGTCGCGCGAGTTCATGACGATGTGCGCTCCGCCGTAGGCCTGGCGCAGCGTGACGGTGACGCGCGGGACGTCGTGGCGCGCGCGAAGGCTCGCAGCAGCGCGGCGCCGTGGCGAAGCACCCCGGCCCGCTCCTGGCGCGACGCCCGGCAGGAAGCCGGGCGTGTCGACGAGCACGACGAGCGGCAGGCCGAAGCGGTCGCAGAGCTCGACGAACCAGGCGCCCTTCTGCGAGCGCGTCGGCGTCGAGCGTGCCGCCGAGGTGGCGCGGCTGGTTGGCGATGACGCCGACCGGGCGGCCGTCGATGCGCGCGAGGCCGACGACGAGGTTGCGCGCCCAGCGCGGCGCCAGCTCGAGCAGGTCGCCGCCGTCGACGAGCCGCGCGACGACGTCGCGCACGTCGTAGACCGCGCGGTCGCGCGCGGGCAGGACGTCGGCCGGGGTCGCCGGGCCGCGGGTCCTGCGGCGGGTGCAGCGGCAGCGGGCCGCCCGCCTGCGAGGGCAGGTGCGCGAGCGCGCGGCGCACGAGCTCGGCGGCGTGCGACGTCGTGGCGGGCGACGAGGTGCGCGACGCCGTTGCGCGGCGTGGACCTTCGGCCCGCCGAGCTCGTCGGCGCCGTCATGCTGCTCGCGCGTGACCCGCTCGACGATCTGCCGGGCCCGGTGAGGAACATGCGCGCGCCGTCGCCGGCCATGACGACGAGGTCGCCGAGCGCCGGCGAGTAGGCGGCGCCGCCCGCGCACGGGCCCGCCGATGACGCTGATCTGCGGCACGTCGGCGAGCGACTGGGCGCGGAAGATCGCCGCGTAGGCGGTGAGCGCGGCGACGCCCTCCTGCAGCCGCGCGCCGCCCGAGTGCGGGAAGCCGACGACGGGCACGCCGAGCGCCCGTCGGCGCGCGCGATCGTGCGCGCGATCGTCTCGCCGCCGCGGACGCCCGAGCGAGCCGCCCTTGAACGACGCCGTCCTGCGCCCAGGCGCAGACGACGCGCCCGTGCACGCGGCCGCTGCCCGCGAGCACGCCGTCGCCGACCGCGCTGCGCACCGGCCGGAAGCGTGCCCGGCGTCGAACAGCAGCTCGAGCCGCGCGCGGGCGACCAGCGCGGTCCCGGCCTCGCCGCCTGACGTCGAAGACGGCGCGTCATCGCCCTTAGGCCTTCGCCACCGCGAGGCAGGCGTTCTGGCCGCCGAAGCCGAACGAGTTGGACAGGGCCAGCTCGCAGGCCCGGCGCCTCGCGCGGGCCCTCGGGCACGTAGTCGAGGTCGCACTCGGGGTCGGGCTCGGTGTAGTTGAGCGTCGGCGGCAGCACGCCGCGGCGCACCGCCTCCAGGCAGGCGAGCGCCTCGACCGCGCCGGCCGCGCCGAGCAGGTGCCCGATCGCCGACTTCGTCGAGCTGACCGGCGGCGGCGTGCCGACGCCGTTGAACACCTGCTTGATCGCGCTGGTCTCGATCTTGTCGTTGTAGCGGCGTGCTGGTGCCGTGGGCGTTGAGGTAGCCGACGTCGCCGGGCGCTGCGCCCGCGTCGGCCAGCGCCGCGCGCATCGCCTGCACCGCGCCGCGGCCGTCCTCGTCGGGCTGGGTGATGTGGAACGCGTCGTTGGACGCGCCGTAGCCGGCGATCCGCGCCGTAGACCGTCGCGCCGCGCGCGCGCGGCGTGCTCGTCGCGCTCGAGCACGAGCGACGCCCGCGCCCTCGCCCATCACGAAGCCGTCGCGCTGGGCGTCGAACGGGCGCGAGACGCCCTCGCGCGAGAGCGCGCCCATGCGCTTGAAGGCGGCCAGGCACGAGCCCGGTCAGCGCGGCCTCGGTCCCGCCGGCGACGACGACGTCGGCCTCGCCGCGCTGGATCATGCGCAGCGCCTCGCCGATCGCGTGCGAGCCGGTCGCGCACGCCGAGGCGACCGAGAAGCCGGGCCCGTGGGCGCCCAGGCGCATCGCGATCGTGCCGGCGGCGGCGTTGGGCATCATCATCGGCACGAAGTGCGGCGAGACGGCGCGCTCGCCGCCCTCCAGCCAGTGCGGCACTCGCGCTCGAGCGTCATCAGCCCGCCGACGCCGGTGCCCATGAGGACGCCGAGGCGCTCGGGCTCGACGGCGCCGTCGCCGCCAGCCCGGCCTCGCGTGCGGCCTGCGCCGCCGCGGCGACCGCGAGCTGCGTGAAGCGGTCGGCGCGGCGCGCCTCCTTGGGCGTCATCGTCGTGCTCGGGGTCGAACGCCGTGCAGGCGCCGACGCCGTCCGCGATGCCCGACCGCTTGGCCAGCAGCGCGTCGAAGAACGCGTCGGCGCCCTCGCCGATCGACGAGACGACGCCGCGGCCGGTGACGACGACGTCGCCGTGGCGCGGCGGCGTCACGCGCGGGCGCCCTCGCGCTCGCCCACCAGCTCCTGCACGAGGCCGACCGCGTCGCCGACCGTGGCGATCGCCTTCAGGCGGCCGTCGGCGATCTGGACCTCGTAGCGGTCCTCGAGCGCCTTGACGACCTCGACGAGGTCGAGCGAGTCGACGTCGAGGTCGCTCCACGTGCTGCTCGGCTCGGCGCTCTCGGCGCCGGGCACCTTGATCTCGGCCAGCTCCTCGCGGATGGCGGCCAGGACGTCCTCGCTTGCGGGTGTCGTGCTCATGCTGCGTTCCTCTGGTCTGCTGGTCATGCGCCCAGCCCGCCGTCGACGGAGAGCGTGGCGCCGTTCACGTAGGCCGCCTCCTCCGAACAGAGGAAGGCGACGGCTGCGGCGACCTCCTCGGGCCGCCCCACGCGCCCGGCCGGCACCGCGCCGGCCAGGCCGTCCGCCACGTCGGCGGTCATGTCGGTCTCGATGACCCCGGGGGTCACCGCGTTGCAGGTCACGCCCTTGCGGGCCATCTCGCGGGCGACGGTGCGGGTGAAGCCGAGCAGGCCGGCCTTGGCGGCGACGTAGTTGGCCTGGCCCGGGTTGGCCCGCTCGGCGACGACCGACGAGACGTTGACGATCCGCCCCCAGCGCGCGGAGAGCATGTCGTCGAGCGCGCGGCGCGTGCAGTGGAAGGCGCCGGACAGGTTCGTGCCGAGGACCGTCGTCCCAGTCCTCGGCGGCCATGCGGATGGCCAGGCCGTCGTGGCGGACGCCGGCGTTGTTGACGAGCACGAGCACGGGCCCGAAGCGCTCGCGCACGGCGGCGAACGCCTCGTGCACGGCGCCGGCGTCGGCCACGTCGGCCTGCACGTCGCCGCCCGTGCGCGCGAGCGTCGCGACGGTGAAGCCGTCCTCGCGCAGGCGCTCGGCGATCGCCGCGCCGATCCCGCGCGTGCCGCCGGTGACCAGCGCGCAGCCGTCGCCGTTGCGCGCGTGCCTCAGGCCAGCCGACATGCTCGCGCTCCTTCCAGCCCACGATCCCCGCGCCCCACACGAAGCCCGCGCCGAAGGCGGCCAGCGCGACCGTGTCACCCGGGTGCAGCCGCCCGTCGCGCTCGGCCTGGCACAGCGCCAGCGGGATCGACGCCGACGACGTGTTGGCGACGCGGTCGACGTTCAGCGCGACGCGCTCGCGGGCGAGGCCGAGCTCGGCCGCCGCCGCCTCGATGATGCGCGCGTTGGCCTGGTGGGCGACGAACAGGTCGACGTCGTCGACGCCGATGCCCGCCCGGTCGAGCGCGGCCCGCGTCGCCTGCACCATCCGGGCGACGGCGTGGCGGTAGACCTCGCGGCCCTCCATGCGCAGGGCGCGCTCGTCGACCTCGGCGTAGAGCAGGTCGGCCTGGGTGCCGTCGGCGTGCAGCTCGAAGCCGGCGCCGCAGCCGCGCTCGTGGTGGCTGGCGGCCACGACGACGGCGCCGGCGCCGTCGCCGAAGAGCACGGCGGTGCCGCGGTCGCCGTGGTCGGTCAGGCGCGACAGCGCCTCGGCGCCGCAGACCAGCACGACGCGCGCGCGGCCGCTCTCGACCAGCGCGGCCGCCTGGTCCAGGGCGTAGAGGAAGCCGGCGCAGGCGGCGTTGAGGTCGCAGGCGCGCCGGCGCCGCCGGCGCCGATCGCGCAGCGCCACATCGGGCGCGAGGCCCGGCGTGACGCGGTCCGGCGTGATCGTGGAGACGATGACGTGGTCGACCTCGGCCGCGGTCGCGCCCGGCGTCGGCCAGCGCCGCGACGCACGCCTCGGCCGCCAGCGGCGGCCAGCGGCTCGCCGGCGGCGCAGGTAGCGGCGCTCGCGGATGCCCGTGCGCCGCACGATCCAGTCGTCGGTCGTGTCGAGGCGCTGCTCGAGGTCGGCGTTGGTGACGCGCTGCTCGGGCAGGGCGGCCCCGACGCCGAAGAGGCCGGCCGTCATCCCGCGCGGCGGGCGGCGCAGGCGCGCGGCGGGCGGGCTGCGACCGCGACGCTCACGCCCTCACGCGGCCGCCAGGGTGCGCTTGACCAGGCCCGTCAGCACCGACGCCGGGCCCGAGCTCGACGAAGCGCTCGACGCCCGCGGCGCGCAGCGCCAGCAGCGTCTCGCGCCAGCGCACCGGGCGCAGCAGGTTCTCGGCCAGCTCGCGGCGCACGTCGGCGAACGGCGCGGCGGTGCCGTTGGCGTAGACGGGGATCGCGGGCTGCGTGCACGGGCGTGCGGGCCAGCGCCGTCGCCAGGCGTGCGGCGGCGGGCTCCATGAGCGGCGAGTGGAACGCGCCGCCGACGTCCAGGCGCCGGGCCCGCGCGCCGGTCTCGTCGCGGGCGACCTCGCTCGGCCTGCTCGATGCGCGTCGAGCGCGCCGGAGAGGACGAGCTGCCCGGGGGCGTTGTCGTTGGCGACGGTCAGCGCCGAGGCGGGCGGCCAGCGCGCGCACGGCGCCGGCGTCGCCGCCGAGCATCGCGACCATCCCGCCCGGGACCAGCTCCGCCGGCCTCGCGCCATCGCCGCGGCGCGCTCGTCGACGAGCGCGACGGCGTCCTCGAAGGCCAGCGCCCCGGCGGCGACGAGCGCGGCGTACTCGCCGAGCGAGTGGCCGGCGGCGGCGACCGGCGCACCCTCGGCCTCGCCGTCCTCCGCGCGCCACTGCTCCCAGGCGGCGACCGAGCACAGGAACAGCGCCGGCTGCTGGAAGCGCGTGCCCTCGGCCAGGCGCTCGAACGGGTCGTAGCCCGAGCAGCTCGAGCCCGCGCGCGAAGCAGCGGGTGGTCGCGGTAGGCCTCGTCCATGCCCTCGGCATGGCTGCCCTGGCCCGGGAAGAGGAGCGCGCTGGAAGCCATCGCCTCATCCCACCCCATGCGACGACGGCACGTTTCCCTTTCTCGACACCGGTGGCCGGGAGTGTCGAATGCGCCAGACGCAACCTCACGCCGGGCACGCCCGTTGTGAGTGGTATGACCACGGCTCTCCTGGCCGCCGCCGCGGTCGCGGCCGGCGCGCCCGCGCCCGACCCGCCCGGCATCGTCCTGCACCGCGTCGCCGCGCCGACGCACGTCGCCGCGCGCGGCGGCGTCGCCGTGTTCGGCGCCTTCGACCCCGCGACACGGGCGACGACGCTGATGCGCCGCGATCGCGCCGGCGCCGATCGGTCCCGTCGGCGTGCTGCCGATCCCGCTGCCGGCCTTCGCGGGCGACCGTCGTGGCGGGCCGGGCGGGCCGCCCTCCTTCGAGGTGACCCTCGGGATCGGCCCCCGCGGCGGCCTCGTCGCCACCTACATCCGCTGCCCCGCACCGGCGCGCGCCTCCTGCCGCTTGGCCTTCGCCGAGCTGGCGACCGGGACCGAGCGCCTGATCCCCGGCACCGGGCGGGCCCTGCGCGGCGCCGTCTGGGGCTCGCGCGTGGTGCTCGTGCGCCGCGACCGGGACGGGATCCAGCGTCTGTACGCAACCACCACCGGCCGGTCGGGCGACCTGCGTCGCCTGCGGCTCCCGCAGGCTGGATCCCACCGTGGGCGACGGGACGCCGATCGACCGCCGTCAGGTGCAGATCGCGGCCGTCGACGTGCGCGGCGACGACGTGGCCTACGTCGTGAACTACCCGCTCACGCGGGCCGGGGAGCTGGCCTCGTCCGACCTCTGGCTCAACCGCTCCGACCGCCCGCCGCGGCTCGTCGCGCGCGTGCGAACAGGCGGCGCGTCGTCGGGCTTCCGCGAGCTCGTGGGGCCGCGGCTGTCCTCGCGCTCGATCGTCGTCTTCCGGCAGGCGCGCGACCAGGGCAACGGCGTCCAGCGCTGGTCGCTGGGCGGTCGGCTGCTCGGCGCCGGCTCGATCGGCCTCAGGGGCGATCACGAGGTGACCGGTGGGACGTACGACCACGAGCGCCTGTACTTCGCGACCAACGCGTACCAGGGCAGCGGCTGCGCCGCGTTCGACCAGCCGCCGGCGGGCGCCAGCTGCCCCGTGCTCGACTCGGGACGGCTCGTCCTGCGCCCGCCCGCGGCGTAGCCTCGCCCCATGCGCTACGCCTCCACGATCCTCTACGTGCCCGACGTCGCCGCGGCCGTCGCCGGCTGAGCGGCCGTCCGCCGAACCGGGTCAGTCGACGAAGAGGTCCGCCTGCAGCTCGGCGTCCGAGCCGCCGTAGGAGTACGCGCTCAGGTCGGTCACCCCCTCCTGCGCGAGGACGTCCTCGACCAGGAAGAGGTTGCCCGTGCACGCGGTGCTGTCGCGCGTGAGGATCGCGTGGGCGGCGTCGGCGACGATCTCGGGCCTGCGCGAGCGGGCCATCGCCTCGTCGCCGCCGAGCAGGTTCTGAACCGCCGCGGTGGCCACCAGCGTCCTGGGCCACAGCGCGTTGGCGGCGATGCCGTCGCCGCGCAACTCCTCGGCGAACCCCAGCGTGCACAGGCTCATGCCGTACTTGGCGATCGTGTAGGCGACGTGCGGGCCCAGCCAGCGAGGCTGCAGGCTGATCGGCGGGGACATGGTGAGGACGTGGGCGTTGGCCGCGCTGCGCAGGTGCGGGATGCAGGCCTTCGTCACCAGGTAGGTCCCGCGCGTGTTGATGTCCTGCATCAGGTCGTAGCGCTTCATGTCCATGGCTTCCGTGCCGGCCAGGTTGATCGCGCTGGCGTTGTTGACGCAGATGTCGATGCCGCCGAACGCCTCGACCGTCCGCGCGACGGCCTCGACGACCGACGCGTCGTCGCGGATGTCGCCGACGATCGCCAGCGCGCGGCCGCCGGCCGCCTCGATCGCCGCCGCGGCGGTGTGGACGGTCCCCTCGAGCTTGGGATGCGGCTCGCTCGTCTTGGCGACGAGCGCGACGTTCGCGCCGTCGCGCGCCGCGCGCGTGGCGATCGCCAGGCCGATGCCGCGGCTGCCGCCCGACACGAACAGCGTCTTGCCCTCGAGCGTGCCGCTCACCGGGGCATCTCGAGCGGACCGGACGCCTCGAGCGCCGCGAGGGCGTCCGCGTGGAGCCCGCGCTTGATCGCCCCCACCGTCGCGCGCGGCTTGGCCGCCAGCGTGGCCGCGCGCTCGACGGCCGCCGCGACGACTTGCCTCTCGTCGGCCACGTCGTCGACGAGGCCGGCCGCGAGGGCGTCGTGCCCGCCGTAGCGCTTGCCGAAGACCATCGCCTCGGTCGCGGTCGCC
Organism: uncultured Actinomycetes bacterium; assembly: GCA_963840185.1. Classification (GTDB taxonomy): domain Bacteria; phylum Actinomycetota; class Thermoleophilia; order Solirubrobacterales; family Solirubrobacteraceae; genus JAOPZW01. Next base: position 751,840 of record CAWIXY010000008.1, read on the forward strand.
GGGCTCATCCGCGTGCGCAGCAGCGCGGTCATCCCCGGCGTGAACGGGATGCCGATGTCGACCTCGGGCAGGCACACGAAGCCGCGGTCGGCGCGCATCACGCGCAGGTCGCAGGCCAGCGCCAGCATCGCCCCGGCGGCGAACGCGTGGCCGTTGACGGCCGCGACGGTGACCGTGGGGAAGGCCAGGACGCGCGCGAGCAGGGCGTGGACGCGCGCCACCACCTCCTCGGCGCCGCCCGGCGGTGCGGTGCCCATCCAGTCGAGGTCCAGCCCGTTGGAGAAGAACTTGCCCTCGCCGGTGAGCACCAGCGCGCCCGGGCCCTCCGTCTCCTCGAGCTCGGCGAGCGCCGCCTCGATCGCCGTCAGGCTGTCCGGCCGGAACCGGTTCTCGCCGTCGGTCAGCCGCAGCAGCGTGACGTCACCCGCGCGCTCGACGGCGAGGGTGGAGGCCGCCAGCCCGCTCACGCGGCGCTGCCGGCGCCCTCGCGCTGGGCGCGGGCGGCCTCGCGGAGCTGCTCGAAGCGCACGATCTGACCCGCGGCGCCCCAGCTGCCCTCGGCCACCTCGTGGACGAGCACCCACACGCGCACGGCGTCCTCGTCGCCCAGGCCGGCCGCCTCGCGCACCATGCGCGTGGTCTCCTCGACGAGGCCGGCTCGCCGGCGATCGCTCAGCGCGCCCTGGGGCACGGTGACGTCGAGCACGAACTGGCCGAGCTCGGCGGGCCCGTCGGCGGTGTGCGCGGCGCCGGCCGGCAGCTCGTGCACGTGCGTCCAGGAGATGGAGCGGAAGAACTCGGTGTCGGGAGCGCCCTCCCAGCGCAGGAGCGTGGCGGCGAGCTGCCCGGGCAGCTCCCGCGCGGCCTCGGCGGGCAGCGCGCCGGCGGTGTAGGTGAAGTCGATCTTGGGCATGGTGCGGACCCTATCTGGGTTCGTAATCCGAATGCAAGCTACACTGCCGCCATGCGCGTGGCCGATTTCGCGGACGCACCCTGCAGCATCGCCCGCCCGGCGGCGCTTCTCGGCGACGGATGGACGCTGCTCGTCCTGCGCCAGGCCTTCATGGGCCAGCGGCGCTTCGACGAGCTGCAGGCCTCGCTCGACGTCTCGCGCGCGCTCCTGGCCGACCGGCTGCACAAGCTGGTCGAGGCCGGCATCCTGCGCCGCGAGCCCTACAGGGACGGCGGGCGCACGCGCGAGCAATACCGGCTGACCGACAAGGGGCTGGACCTCTACCCCGTGCTCATGGCCCTGCGGACGTGGGCCGACCGCCACCAGTCGCCAGCGGGCCCTTTCGTCGTCTACCGCCACGACGAGTGCGGCGGCCTGACGGAGGTCGTCCACCGCTGCGCCGGTTGCGGCGAGGAGCTCACGGCACGCGACGTGCGCCCCGAGCCCGGGCCAGGCCTGCTCGCGTTCGGCGCGACCGCGTAGCCGGCGGCCTCAGCCGCCCGCCAGCGCGTCGAGCTTGGCCTGCGTGCGCATCTCGCTGAGGATGCGCTCCAGGCGCGGCTCGGTCGTCGGTGTCGACGTGCGTCATCGTCGCGGCGACGGCCGGGTGGACCTCGCCGATCAGGCGGTGCATCTCGTGGGCGACCGCGCGGTAGCCCGGGTGGCCCTCGCGGCCCGAGCGCAGCTCGATCGAGCTGCATCGCCTCGCGCGCGTTGAGGTCGAGCACGTAGCGGATGCGGTAGCCCAGGCACAGCGCGTAGAGCGCCTCGCCCTCGCGGCCCGTCGCCGGCCAGGCGCTCGCCACTCGCGGGCCGAGACGTCGAGCGCGCGGCGGTACGTCGTCGCCGCAGCCGGCGGCGTCGACCTCCTCGGGCACGCCGGCGCCGAGGTGCGGGCGTCAGGCGCTGCCACTGCACGGTCAGCATGCGGTGGCGCTGGAGGTCGCGGAACGCGCCGTAGTCGGAGACGATCTCGAAGCGGTAGCGCAGCGCCTCGAAGCCGCGGCCCGGGACGGTGGCGGCGGTTGGCGCGCGCGCCGACGAGGTCGCCCAGCAGCGCGGCGCGCTCGTCGGCCGACAGCGCGGCCAGGCGGATGCGCGTGGCCTCCTCGCTCGACGCCCGCCGCCTCGAACAGCAGCGCGGCCAGCAGCGCGTCCTCGTCGCCGTCGACGTGCAGCAGCCTCACGGACGGGCCGCGTCGGCCTCGGCGTCCGGCGGCCGGTCGAGCCCGAGCCGCGCGACCCAGCGCTCGGCCGCGCGCTCGCGCGCCTCGCAGGTAGGCGACCCACTCGCCGCCGCGGTCGGGGCGCTCGACGCGCGAGACGAAGCTCGGCATCACGGCCTGCACCGCCTCGAGGATCATCCGGCCGTAGTCGCGCGCCTCGGGCAGCGGGTGGGCGAGCAGGTGCAGGATCAGCTGCTCGTAGGTCTGGCCGGTGGCGAAGATCCCCATGTGCGACAGCGACGCGGCGGGCAGCAGGCCGCGCAGCAGGTCGAGCGCCTTGGCCTGGATCGCGCGGCGCGTGCGCGGCCGGCGGCTCGCCGTCGGGCACGGGAAGGTCTCGTCGACCCAGGCGATGACGCGCGGCAGGCGCGCGCGTAGATCGCGAAGAGCTCGTCCATCGCGCGCTCGTAGTCGGGCGCCGAGCTCGGGGTCGCGGTAGTAGCGGTAGCCGCCGCCCGGGCATCGGCGCGTCGTAGGCGATGTAGCGCGTGGACTGCTCGAGGTAGGCGCCCAGGCGCGGGCGCTGCAGGACCTTGGTCAGGACGTTGGAGACCCACTCGCAGGCGACGTGCGCGCCGCCGAGCTGCGCGACCGAGTCGTCGCCGTAGCCGACGAAGATGCGCTCGTAGAGCTCGGCGGCGCGCGCTGCCCTCGTCGCGCGTCCCACGGCCGCCGCCGGCTCGTCGGGCAGCGAGTCGGCGAACTCGTCGAGGAACAGGCGCCGCAGCGTGCCCTGGTAGCGCGAGTAGCGCGCGAACAGCGCGCCCTTGACCGTCTCGGGCAGGTTCGACCAGCGCGAAGACCGGCCGGTCGAGGTTCGTCACGTGCGGCGCGAGCCGCGCGCGCTCGGCGGCGGTGAAGGTCTCGACGGGGTAGTCCACGGCGCCGCAGAGCCTAGCGCGCGCCGCGGACGCCGCCCGTCCCACCAACTTCACCGGTCCGGTCGGGAATGTGTATTCTGCCGAAACCCGACCGGCATATAAGCTGTTTCTGGAGGAACCGTGCTCCGACTCCGTTCCCCTTCGCTCGCTCGCTCGTCGCTCGCCGCGCTGCTCGTCGCCGGCTGCGGCGGCGCGTCGGATTCCGCCGACGACGCCGAGCCGCCGCCGGCGGCGCCTCGGGCGGCGGCGGAGCGAAGCTCTCGCTCGTCGCCTACTCGACGCCCCAGGTCGTCTACGACGAGATCATCCCCGCGTTCACGCAAGACCGAGGCCGGCAGCGGCGTCGGCTTCAAGCACGTCCTTCGGCGCCTCCGGCGAGCAGAGCCGCGCCGTCGAGGCCGGCCTGAAGGCCGACGTCGTCTCGTTCTCGATCGAGCCCGACATGACGCGTCTGGTCGAGGCGGGCCTCGTCGACGCGGGCTGGGCCGACACGCCGACCGACGGCCTCGTCACGACGTCGGTCGTCTCCTTCATCGTCCGCAAGGGCAACCCGAAGAACATCAAGACCTGGGACGACCTGCTCAAGCCCGGCGTCGAGGTCCTGACGCCCAACCCGTTCACCTCCGGCGCGGCGAAGTGGAACCTGCTGGCCGCCTACGGCGCCGGAGGGCCTGCCGCTACGTCGAGGAGCTGATCAAGGACCACGTCAAGGTCCAGGACAAGTCGGGCCGCGAGGCGCTGCAGAACTTCACCTCGGGCACCGGCGACGTGCTGCTGTCCTACGAGTACGAGGCGACCACCGCCCAGAAGAAGGGCGAGGAGGTCGACTACGTCATCCCCGACGACACGATCTCAGATCGACATCCCGATCGCCGTGACCTCGAAGTCCAAGTCGCCCGAGCAGGCCAAGGCGTTCGTCGACTACGTCCTCTCCGAGCCGGCCCAGGCGCATCTTCGCCGAGTGGGGCTACCGGCCCGTCAACGAGGCCGTGCTGCAGGCCAACGCCGACAAGTTCCCCACGCCGCCCAAGCTGCGCACGATCCACGACCTCGGCGGCTGGAGCAAGGTCAACGACGAGCTGTTCGACCCCGAGAACGGCTCGATCGCGAAGATCGAGGAAGAGGCGGGGGTGTCCACTGCCAAGTGAGCGCGCTGAGCGCCGGCCGCCTGGCGCGGCCGCAGTCGCGACCCGCCGCACCGCGCGGCCGACCGTACGGGGGCCCTGGGCCTCGGCGTGGCCACGCTGTGGCTGAGCGTCATCGTCCTCTCCCGCTGGCCGCCGTCGTCGCGCGCTCGGCCGACGCCGGCCTCGACGGCGTTCTGGGACGCGGTGACCAGCCGCCCGGCGCTGGCCGCGCTGCGCTTCACGCTGGTCGTCTCGATCGGCGTGGCCGCGATCAACGCCGTGCACGGGCACGCTCATCGCCTGGGTGCTCGTGCGCGACCGCTTCCGCGGCAAGGGCCTCGTCAACGCGCTCATCGACCTGCCCTTCGCGCTGCCGACGATCGTCGCCGGCATCACGCTGCTGGCGCTCTACGGGCCCAACAGCCCGGTCGGCGATCAACGTCGTGGCCACGAAGGCGGCGGTCGTGCTCGCGCTGCTGTTCGTGACGCTGCCGTTCGTCGTGCGCTCGGTGCAGCCGGTGCTGATCGAGCTCGACCGCGAGATGGAGGAGGCCGTCGACGTCGCTGGGCGCCTCGGCCGGCGACGACCTTCCGGCGCATCATCCTGCCCAACCTCGTGCCCGCGATCCTCTCGGGCACGGCGCTGGCCTTCGCCCGGGCGGTCGGCGAGTTCGGCTCGATCGTCCTGATCTCGGGCAACATCCCGTTCGACACGCAGGTCGCCTCGGTCTTCGTCTACAGCCGCATCGAGAGCGACGCGGTCACGACCGCCGCGGCGGTGTCCGTCGTGCTGCTGGCGCTCTCGGTGGTCGTGCTGCTGGCGATCCGCGCCCTCGGGCGCTTCGGAGCCCGGCATGAGCGCTAGCCGGCCGACGCGCATCGCCCTGCGGCTGGCGGCGCTCGGCTACCTCGCCGTGCTGCTGCTCGTGCCCGTCGGGCTCGTCTTCTACCGCACGTTCGAGCCGGGCCTCGGCGCGGTGATCGAGTCGGTCACGACGCCCGCGGCGATCAGCGCGTTCTGGCTGACGCTCGAGATCGCGGCGATCGCGGTGCCGCTGAACACGATCTTCGGCGTGCTCACCGCGCTGGTGCTCGTGCGCGGGCGCTTCCGCGGCAAGGCGCTGCTCGACGCGCTCATCGACCTGCCCTTCGCGATCTCGCCCGGTCGTCGTCGGGCTGTCGCTGATCCTCATCTACGGCGCCGACGGCTGGGTCGAGCTGCCGTTCCAGGTGCTCTTCGCCCTGCCCGGCATGGTCCTGGCCACGATCTTCGTGTGCCTGCCGTTCGTCGTGCGCGAGGTCGCGCCCGTGCTGCGCGAGATCGGCGACGAGCAGGAGCAGGCGGCCTCGACGCTCGGCGCCTCGCGCTGGCAGACCTTCTGGCGCGTCACGCTGCCCGCGATCCGCTACGGCGTCGCCTACGGCGTCGTCCTGACCACGGCGCGGGCGATCGGCGAGTTCGGCGCGGTCAGCGTCGTGTCGGGCAAGGTGGCGGGCGAGACCGAGACGCTCACGCTGCTCGTCGAGAAGCGCTTCCAGAACTTCGACCTGGCCGGGGCGTACGCCGCCTCGGCGCTCCTGGCGCTCATCGCACTGGCCACGCTGCTGGCGATGACGCTGCTCAAGCCCCGCAAGGAGTCCACGTGATCACCGTCCACGGCCTCAGCAAGCGCTACGGCGACTTCGCCGCACTCGACGACGTCTCCCTGGAGATCCCCGACGGCGAGCTGACGGCGCTGCTGGGCCCCAGCGGCTCGGGCAAGTCGACGCTGCTGCGCGTCATCGCCGGCCTCGAGGTGCCCGACGATGGCCGCGTCGAGATCGCCGGGCGCGACGCCACGCACGTCCCGCCCCAGCGGCGCGAGATCGGCTTCGTCTTCCAGCACTACGCGGCGTTCAAGCACATGACCGTGCGCGACAACGTCGCCTTCGGGCTGACGATCCGCAAGCGCCCGAAGGCGGAGGTCGAGGAGAAGGTCTCCGAGCTGCTGCGCATCGTCGGGCTGGACGGCTTCCAGCGCCGCTACCCGGCGCAGCTGTCCGGTGGGCAACGGCAGCGGATGGCGCTGGCCCGCGCGCTGGCCGTCGAGCCGCGCGTGCTGCTGCTCGACGAGCCCTTCGGCGCGCTGGACGCCAAGGTCCGCGCCGAGCTGCGCACATGGCTGCGCCGCCTGCACGAGGAGGTCCACGTCACCACGGTCCTGGTCACCCACGACCAGGAGGAGGCGATGGAGGTCGCCGATCGCATCGCCGTGCTCGACGCCGGGCGCGTCGCAGCAGGTCGGCGCTCCGCGCGAGCTCTACGAGAAGCCGGCCAACCCGTTCGTCATGGGCTTCCTCGGGCCGGTGAGCCGCCTGGGCGACCGCCTCGTGCGCCCCCACGACCTCGACGTCAGCGTCGAACGGCGCCCGGGCGCGCGCGAGGCGATGGTCGAGCGCGTCGTGCACCTCGGCTTCGAGGTCCGCATCGAGCTGCTGCTCGACGACGGCGAGGCGGCGTGGGCACAGGTCACGCGCGCCGAGGCGGAGGCGCTCGAGCTGCACCACGGCGACATCGTGTGGGTGCGACCGGGCGTCGCGCCGGCCGTGGAGGTCGCCGCCTAGCGCCGCGCCGCGGCGCGCACCGTGGGGAGCGCGATGCGGATCCGCGAGAACGTCACCGAGCCGCCCGCCGGCCGGACGTCGTACTGCGAGCTCTGGGCGATGAGCTGCAGCGTGAAGCGCCGCGCGCGCCCCGCCGCGGCCGACACGATCTCGAGCGGCAGGCTGATCGTGCGCCGTGCGCCCGTCGAGGCGCAGCGGAACCGGGGTGACGATGTTCGACAGCACCGTGCCGGTCGTCTCGTCGACGACCTGCGCGAGGACGCGGGCGCGCGGGCGCGGCGCCGTGCCGCGATAGGTCAGGCTCAGGCGCGGCGCGCCGAGCACGCGGGCGCCCGTGCGGCCTCGGATGGTCACGTCCACGGCGTTGGCCGCGCGCGTGCCGACGCCCGGGGCGAGGGCGACCGCGGCTCCGGTCAGCGGCGCAGGGCCCGAGCCGCCCTCGGGCACCAGCCGCAGCGTGCCGGTCCCGGCGGCCACCAGCGGGCGGCCCGCAGGAAGCGGGTAGTCACGCGCGGTGAGGGCGGCTCCGGTCTGGTCGGTGTACTCGAAGCGCGGGCCGGTGGGCACGCTGCGGTCGCGCTTGAGGTACCGCGCGAGCCAGTCGAGGCTGGCGCGCTCGATGCGGCTCGTGTCACCCGCCGGCGTGAGGCACACGCCGTGCCCGCCGCAGAACCACAGCATCTTGACCGGCGTGCCCGCCTTGCGCAGCAGCTGGTAGTTCGTCACCGCCTCGCGCAGCGTGAAGAGCGTGTCCACGGTGCCCTGGATGAGCAGCGTCGGAGCGCGGATGCGGCTGACCAGCAGCGGCCCGGGGCCGCGCGAGGCGAAGAAGCGCACGCTCGCGGGCGAGACGATGCCGGTCGTGCTCGCCTCGCGATTGGCCTGGCCTATGCGCGGGTCCAGGCGGCCGCCCCGAAGGCCCGCGGCTGCGTACAGCAGGTTGGACCAGCCGGTCTTCGCGGTGTCGTTGAGGTACAGGCTCGTGCGCAGCGAGTGCCAGGCGATGTCCGGGACGATCGCGTCGACGCGCCGGTCGATCGCCGCGGCGACGAGCTGGATCCCGCCGCCGTACGAGCCGCCGGTCATGCCCACGCGCGGGTCGCGGCCACGGTCGACGAGCGCCTCGGGCTGGCGCGCGACGAAGTCCAGCAGGGCGGAGACGTCGCGCCCCTCGAAGCGCGGCGAGTCGATCTGGACGAGGCCCGTCGACGTGCCGAAGCCGCGCGGGTCCCAGGTCACGACGTTGTAGCCGGCGCGGCGCAGCGGCCCGATGCCGACGGTGCCGGTCGCGGGCGCGGTCGCCGCTTCCGGGTCGGTCGAGCCGGGCGAGCTCCAGCCCGGGCCCTGCAGGACCGTCGGGGCACGCTGCCCCGGGGCGAGCCCGTCGGCGGGGTAGAAGTGCGTGGTGATGCGCGTGCCGTCGAACGACGTGACGACGGCGTCGCGCGCCGAGGCGGCGGGCGCGGCCGCGAGGCCGACGGCGAACAGTGCGACCGCGGTCGCGGGCGTGATCGTCCGGCGCAGCACGCGCGGCAGCCTACCCGAGGCGTTTGGATTCGTGACGAACGTGGCAACCTGCGCGCCATGCGACGGCTCCTCGCGCTCTTCGCGCTCCTCACGACGGCGCTCGCCGTCACCGCGGCCTCCGCCTCGGCGCAGCCCACGTACGTCTCGCTGGGCGACTCCTACACCGCCGGGCCGCTCATCCCGGTCCAGCTTCAGCCGTTCGGCTGCCTGAAGTCGAGCAACAACTACCCGCACCTGGCGGCCGGGCGGATCGGCCTGCCGCTGCGCGACCCGAGCTGCTCGGGGGCTCGGACGGACCACATGACCGCGCCGCAGGGCGTGACCCCCGGCCCCAACCCGCCGCAGTTCGACGCCCTGGACGCCGAGACGCGCGTGGTCACCGTCGGCATCGGCGGCAACGACATCGGCTTCTCGAGCATCGCCCAGAGCTGCCTCTCGGCCTCGCCGTTCGGCCACCCGTGCCGCGACCGGTACGTCGTCAACGGCCAGGACACGCTGCAGACGCGCATCGACGAGGCGGCGCCCAAGGTCGCGGCGGTGCTGCAGGGCATCCGCGACCGCTCGCCCGCGGCGCGCGTCTACGTCGTGAACTACCTCCCGATCTTCCCCGAGACCGGCGTCGGCTGCTATCCGCAGATCCCCGTCGCGTGGGCCGACGTGCCCTACCTGCGCAGCGTGCAGCGCAACCTCAACGCGATGCTCGCCGAGCGTGCCGCCGCGGCTGGAGCAGGGCTCGTCGACGCCTACCGCAACGGCATCGGGCACGACGCGTGCAAGATCCCGGCGGTGCGCTGGAACGAGCCGCTCGTGCCCGCCTCAGCCGCGGCGCCGCTGCACCCCAACCTCCAGGGCATGATCGCCACCGCGAAGGCGGTCGTCGCGAGGGTGCGGGCGGGCTGAGCTAGGCCGACGGGTGCAGCAGCGGCACCGCCGGCTCCCAGCCCGCGCGCAGGACGGCGACGAGCGAGGGCGGTGTGATGACGCGTGCCTCCCCGCTTGCAGGCCGCGGCACGCTCGTGGCATAGCCGCCCGGCGTCCAGCGCCGCAGCCGGCCGCCGAGCACGAGCCAGGCGGCGCCGTCGTACAGCACGAACGCGCCGTCGGGCAGCGAGTCGAACGCGGTTGGATGCAGTCGCCTGCCGCGCGTGGCCGGATCGAGGCGCTCGGCGTGCAGCCGGGCGTCGATCGCGTCGGCGCCGGTCGGCCCCCGGTGCAGCTCGCCCCACAGCGCGACCAGGCGGGCGTAGTCCTCGCGCCGGCACAGCGCGCAGGCGCGGTGGCCGGCGGCCATCGCCGTCACCTCGTCGAGGAAGAACAGCTCGGTGAAGCGGCCGGGCTGCAGCAGCGGCGCGCGGCGCCAGCCGCGGAAGGCGAGGCGGCAGGCGATCCAGCGGCGCCCCGCGTGGCGGCGGCGGATGCGCCCGGCGTCGTCGTGCAGGCACCCGCGGTTGCCGTAGACGAGCCCGCGCGCGGGGTCGGCGATCAGCTCGCCGAGCGGTGTGACGCGGTTGCGCAGCGCCATGACGCGTCCCCGGCTGCTCGCGGGCGGGTCGTTATCGCGTGACCCAGGCGTCCGGATCGTCGGCCAGCGCGGCGACGCCCGCGGGCAGCGCGCCCGCCGCGACGTCGGCGATCGTCACGTGCTCCACGACCGCGCGCAGGTTCGCCCGCACGGCGATCCACACCTGCGCCAGCGGCTCGGCCGCGCCCGTGTAGCGCACGCTCTCGGGCCGCTCGCCGCGCACGGAGGCCAGCGGCCCCTCGACCGCGCGGACGACGTCGGCGACCGTGATCTCGGCGGCAGGGCGGCCCAGCCCGTACCCGCCCTCGCTGCCGCGCTGACTGCGGACCAGGCCCGCGTGGCGCAGCTCGGCCAGGATGTTCTCCAGGAACCGCAGCGGGATCCCCTGGGCCTGCGCGATCGCCTCGGCCTTCACCGTTGCGTCGCCCGCGGCGGCCAGCTCGACCATCGCGCGCACCGCGTAGTCGGCCTTGGCGGAGATTCGCACGCGCTGCGCTGCTCAGCTGCCGCCGGCGGCGCCGGGGTTGCCGCTGGCCTCGCCGGGCTCGCTCTCCGACGGCGACGAGGTGCTCGGCGCGCGCTCGGCGGCCTCGTCGTCGCCGGCGCGCTCGCGGGAGCCCTCGCTTCCGCCGGCAGGCGGGCCGGCATCGCCGGGCTGCTCCTCCGCGTAGCCGCTCTCGCCGACCTCCTTGTCGCGCGGGTCCTCGCTGTGATCGGGCTCGGGACGGTCCTGCTGGTCGGCCATGACGAAGGCGCTCCCTCCTGCTCAGACGAGGTTGGTCAGCCCCGCGCCGGCCTCGACCGCGAGGTCGAACAGCGGCGAGGGCACGATGCCGAAGACGAGGATCGCGGCGCCGAACACCATCGCGGTGCCGCGGACCTCCCAGTCCTGCCCGCTGCGCTCCGCCCCGGCCTCGCCGCCGGCCAGCGCCGGCCGTCCGGTGTCCGCCCGCACGACCACGGCCTCGGGCTCCTGCATCCACATCGCCGCGACCACGCGCAGGTAGTAGCCCAGCGAGATCATCGAGCCCACGACGATGACGATGCCAAGCCAGGCGTAGCCCCCGTCGACGGCCGCCTCGATGACGTAGAACTTGCCGATGAAGCCGGCGGTCATCGGGATGCCGGCCAGCCCGAGCATGCTCAGCGTCAGCGCGGCGGCCAGCAGCGGCGACTCGGCGCCCAGCCCCCGCACGGCGGCGATGTCGTCCCCGAGGGCGGTCTCGCGCTCGCGCGCGACGATCACGGCGAACGCGGCGACGTTCATCACCAGGTAGACGATCAGGTAGAAGACCGTGGCCTGCACGCCCAGCTTCGTGGCCACGACGACGCCGGCCAGGATGTAGCCCGCCTGGCCCACCGACGACCAGGCCATCAGGCGCTTGAGCGAGGTCTGGCCCAGCGCGCCGACGTTGCCGACGATGATCGTCACCGTGGCCAGCGCGGCGAGCGCCGGCCCCCAGTCGGCCTGGGCGTCGATCAGCGCGACGTCGAACAGGCGCAGGAACGCGCCGAAGGCGGCCGCCTTGGTGGCGACGGCCATGAACGCGGTCACCGGCGTGGGGGCTCCCTCGTAGACGTCCGGCGTCCACTGGTGGAAGGGCGCGACCGACGCCTTGAAGGCCAGGCCGACCGCGGCCAGCCCGATGCCGGTCAGCAGCAGCGGGTCGCCGAACGCGTCGCCCGACACGCCGCGGGCGATCTCCGCGAAGTCCGTCGAGCCGGTCGCGCCGTAGATCAACGTCAGCCCGTAGAGCAGCACGGCCGAGCCGACGGAGCCGATGATCAGGTACTTCAGCCCCGACTCGAGCGACTGCTCGCGCCGCATCTCGGTGGCGCACAGCACGTACAGCGGGATCGACAGCAGCTCGAACCCGAGGAACACCGACACGAGGTTCTGCGCCGCGACCAGCACGACCATGCCCGCCGCCGAGGTCAGCAGCAGCGCGTAGTACTCGCCGTGGGCGGCCTCGCGCGGCGCGACGGCGCGCCACGACAGCAGGATCGCCGCGAGCAGGGCCGCGCAGAAGACGAAGGTGAGCACCAGTGTCAGCGCGTCGAGGCGCAGGGCGCCGGAGATCAGGTCGCCCTCCTCGTCCCACTGCCACACGGCCAGGCCGGCGGCGGCCAGCGTGCTCACGAGCGCCAGGCCGGGCACGACCTGCTCGCGCGCGAAGCGCGAGCGCAGCAGCCCGACCATGAGCACGACGACGGCGCCGCCCAGCAGCGCCAGCAGCGGCGAGAGCCCGGCCCAGTCGATGGTCGGCGCTTCGGGCCTCACGGCGTCTCCTCGCGCGCAGCGGCCTCCGTCGCGGCGCCGCGCAGGGGCTGGCCCGGGTCGGCCAGCACCGCGGCGGGCCCTACGGCCCGAACGACGGCGGCCTCGTCCTTCTCCAGTGCGAGCTGGGGATACAGGGCGAGGGCCAGGATGCAGAGCACGAGCGGCACGAGCACGAGGCCGTCGGCCACGCTCATCTCGCGCGACACGACGTTGGGGCCCGGGCGGTTGTGCATCGCGCGGATGAACAGCCGCAGGGTGTAGACGCTGGCCAGCGCCACGCCGGTGAAGGCGACGATCGCGATGACGATCTTCGCGTTGAAGACGCCGAGGAGGATGAAGAACTCGCCGACGAAGTTCGCCGACCCGGGCATGGCCAGGTTGGCCAGGGCCACGATCAGGAACAGCGTCGTGAGCACCGGCGCGCGCATGGCCAGCCCGCCCATGTCGCGCAGGTCCTCGCTGCCGCCCGCCCGCACGGCGAGCAGCGCGAGGATGAAGAACGCCGGTGCGACCACGAGGCCGTGGTTGACGGCCTGGAGGAGCGCGCCCTGCGCGCCCTCGGGCCGCAGGGCGAAGATGCCCAGCACGATGAAGCCGAGCTGGGCGACCGACGAGTAGCCGAGCACGAGTCGCGCGTCCGTCGTGGTGAAGGCCACCACCGATCCGTACAGGATCGAGGCCAGCGCGATGAGCAGCAGGAGGTCCTGGAACTGCGCGGCGGCGTCGGGGAACAGCGGCAGGGCGATGCGCAGGAAGCCGTAGGCGGCGACCTTGCTCAGGACGCCCGAGAACACCGCGAGCACGGGCAGCGGCATCGCCCGGTAGCCGTCGGGCATCCAGCCGTGCAGCGGGAAGGCCGGCATCTTGACCAGGAAGGCGGCCGCGAAGCACAGGAAGATCCAGTCCTGCGTGCCCTCGGGCAGCCGCGCATCGGGCCGCCTCAGGTCGCTGAGCGCGAACGAGATCCCCTCGCCGGGCGCCAGCACGCCGGTGGCGACCGCCGCGGTGAGCATCAGCAGCGAGCCCACGAGCGTGTAGATCACGAGCTTGAGCACCGCGGGGATCCGGTTCTCGCTGCCCCAGCCGCCCGTCAGGAAGAAGAACGGGATCAGCATGAGATCGAAGAACACGACGAACAGCGCGAGGTCCTGGGCCATCAGCGCGCCGAGCACGCCCGTCTCGCCCAGGCCGAGCCAGAAGAAGAAGAGCCCCGGGCGCGCGTAGGACTCGCGCCCGGCCCACAGCGTCGTGGCCACCCACAGCAGCGCGGCGAGGGCGACGAGGAACAGGTTCAGCCCGTCGATGCCGAGCTTGTAGTGGATGCCCAGCTCGGAGATCCACATCTCGTCGGTCACGTACTGGAGGCCGGCGCTGCTCTCGAAGTCCACGAGGATCGCGATCGCGTAGGCCAGCGTCGCCGCGCTGCCGGCCAGCGCCAGCCAGCGCGCCGCGGGCCCGGCCAGGAGCGCGAGCAGCCCCGCCGCGAGCGGCAGCCACAGCACGATCGAGAGGTGCAGGGTCACGCCGTCACGCCGCCCGCAGCAGGAAGTAGAGGCCGACGCCCAGCACCCCGACGAGCAGCAGCGCGGCGTAGCCGCGCAGCAGCCCGCTCTGCACGGCGCGCACCGCCGCCGAGCCGGCGCGCACGACCCCCGTGGTCCCGCCGACGAGCGTCCCGTTGACGACCACGCGCTCGAAGGTCTGCTGGCCGAAGCGCCCGAGCCAGCCGAAGGGCCGCACGACGACGGCGTCGATCAGCTCGTCGAAGTACCACTTGTTGACGAACAGCCGATGCAGGAAGGCGAAGCGCTGCTCCAGGGCGGCGCTCGTCCCCGGCCGGCGCACCCAGACCGCGTAGGCCACGGCGATGCCGGCCACGCCGAGCGCGGCCCCGAGTACGAGGCCGACGGCCAGCAGCGAGTCGCTGGAGTCCACCACCACGGTCGAGCCCTCGAAGGTCGGCTCGAGGAACGTGTCGAACCAGGTCGTCGTCTTGGGGATGAGCACCACGCCGCCGACGATCGCCAGCAGGGCCAGGGTGCCCATCGCAACCTTCATCGGCAGCGAGCGCTCGGCGATGTGGTGCTCGGGCCCGGGGAAGCCGACGTCCGTGTCCTCCTCCTCGCCGGTCGCCGGGTTGCGCGGCACCTCGGCGTGATGGACGTGGCCCTCCTCGAGCTCGCGCGCCTCGGGCACGGGCTCGCCCCAGAAGGCGCGGAAGATCATCCGCCAGGTGTAGACCGCGGTCAGAAAGGCGCCGACGTAGCCCGCTACGTAGAGCCCCCACCTCCAGCCGCCCTGCTCGCCGAGGATCAGCAGGATCTCGTCCTTGGAGAAGAAGCCCGAGAACGGTGGCACGCCCGACAGCGCCAGCCCGCCGATGACGAAGCAGCCGAAGGTGAAGGGCATCGCGCGACGGAAGCCGCCCATGCGGTCGAGGCTCTGCTCGCCGGCCATCGCGCCGATGAGCGAGCCTGCTGCCATGAACAGCAGCGCCTTGAAGAAGGCGTGCGTCATGAGGTGGAACATCCCGGCGACGTACGCGCCGGCGCTGACGGCCATGACCATGTAGCCGATCTGCGACATGGTCGAGTAGGCGATCACGCGCTTGAGGTCGGTCACGACCAGGCCGATCGTCCCGGCCACCAGCAGCGTGGCGCAGCCGATGATCGCGCCGACCGCGGCGGCCGTCTCGGACAGCTCGAACAGCGGGTGCAGGCGGGCGATGAGGTACACGCCCGCGATGACCATCGTGGCCGCGTGGATGAGGGCGGAGACCGGCGTCGGGCCCTCCATGGCGTCGGGCAGCCAGGTGTGCAGCGGGATCTGGGCCGACTTGGCGAACGCGCCGACGAGGATCAGCAGCAGACCCACCGTGAGGTCGGTGGTCTCGCCGGCGAACGCCTCGCCGGCGCCCTCGAAGGTGGCCAGGAAGTCGAGCGTGCCCGAGTGGCGGAAGATGAAGAACGTGCCGAGCACGAGCCCGACGTCGCCCACCACGTTGATGACGAAGGCCTTGATGCCGGCCTTGGTCGCCGTCGTGCGCCGGTACCAGAACGAGATCAGCAGGTACGACGCCGCACCGACGAACGCCCAGCCGACGATGAGCAGCAGGAAGTTCGCCGCCATCACGAGCACGAGCATCGAGAAGACGAAGAAGTTCAGGTAGGCGAAGAAGCGCACGTACCCCTTGTCGGAGGCCAGGTAGGCCACCGAGTAGAGGTGGATGAGCATCGACACGCCGCTGACGACGAGCATCATCAGCACCGAGAGCGGGTCGACGAGGATCGACATCTCGGCGTCGACGCCGACGGTGCGGGCGTAGTCCCAGGCGCTCGAGACCAGGTGGCGCTCCTCGGGGGCGTGGTCCTGCAGCGAGACGAAGGTGAGGATCGCGCAGACGAACGCGCCGGCGATCGCCGCGGTGCCGATGTAGCCGGCTACGCGCCCCGGCCAGACGCGGAAGCCCAGCCCGAGGACGATCGAGCCGGCGAGCGGGAACAGCAGCACGAGCCAGGCCGCGAAGGGCGCGCTCCCCGGGGCGGCGCCCTCCACTAGTGGCCCCTCCCGCGACCAGCGACCCGCAATGGCGCACGTCGATCACCGACATGCGTTCCCACCACCGGCCTAGGGGCCGGCGGTGCCGGCGACCACTTGACATGCCAGAGGCATGCCTGCGGGTCTGCGTCCTCGCCTGTCGGCGCCGCCGCACGCCCTTGCGGGCCGATGGTCACGAGACGGACCACTAGCCGTGCAGCTCCCGCAGCTCGTCGACGTCGATCGGCAGGCGCCGGCGGTAGAGCGCCACGACCACGCCGAGGCCGATGCAGACCTCGCAGGCGGCGACGACCATCACGATGATCGCGAAGATCTGGCCGTCGCCGTTGCCGTGCATGCGCGCGAAGGCGATGAGCGCGATGTTGGCCGCGTTGAGCATCAGCTCGAGGCACAGCAGGATCACGAGCGGGTTGCGCCGCGTGAGCACGCCGGCCGCGCCGATCGAGAAGACGAGCGCCGAGACGGCGAGGTACCAGGTGATGCTCACCAGCCGCGCTCCTGGCCGGCGCCGGCGGGCTGCGGCGGCTCGCTCTCCGCGTCGGCTCGGGCGGCGCGGACCCGCGCGCAGGATGCCGCTGGCCTCGGCCATCGTGCCGGTGCCCAGCGGGCGCGGCCTGGTGGTGTCCAGTGCGCGCAGCAGGCGGTCGCTCTCCTCGCCCTCGATGCCGCCGCGCCGCCGCGCGAGCGTCACCGCGCCGACGGCCGCGATCAGCAGCAGGAACGACGCGACCTCGAAGGGCAGCAGGAAGCGGGTCAGCAGCAGCTCGCCGATCTGCTGCGGGCGTGCCGAAGCCGGGTTCGTAGCCCGCGCCCTCGGAGTCCAGCGCCTGCAGGCCGGAGCCCAGCGACGCGATCACCAGCTCGGCGAACAGCGCCAGGCCGAAGGCCAGCGCGAGCGCCCTGCTGGGCCCGGCCGACCGGCGGGCGCAGCTGCGGCGTCTCCGCCGCGCCCACGTAGGCGACGACGAACACGTAGAGCACCATCACCGCGCCGGCGTAGACGACGACCTGCGCCGCGGCCACGAACTCCGCGCGCAGCAGCAGGAACAGCGCGGCGAGCGAGAGCAGGTGGAAGACCAGCGCGAGGACGCTGTAGAAGGGGTTGCGCAGGGCGATGACCCCGACCGCGCCGGCGATGGCACCGAGGGCCGCGAGGAAGAAGAAGAGCTCAGCCATCCGTCGTCCGCGGGCGCAGGCTACTCGCCCTCGGCGCGCAGCGGCGTGCGCTCGAACGGCTCGGCGAGCAGCATCTCCTTGGTGAAGATGAGGTCCGACCGGTCGTAGTCCGACATCTCGTAGTCGTTGCCCATCGTGATCGCGTCGAACGGGCACGCGACCTCGCAGTAGCCGCAGAAGATGCAGCGCGACAGGTTGATCTCGTAGACGGCGGCGTAGCGCTCGCCCGCGCTGATGCGGTGCTCGGGCGTGTTCTCCGCCGCGACGACGCGGATGCAGTCCGCCGGGCAGGCCGCCGCGCACAGCGAGCAGCCCACGCACTTCTCGAGGCCCGTGTCCTCGAAGCGGTGCAGGCGGTGGCGCCCGCGGAAGCGCGGGTAGACCGGCACCTTCTCCTCGGGGTACTGGATCGTGTGCGGGCCCTCGACGGCGCGCGCGAAGGTGGTCTTGAGACCGCGCAGCGTCTCGCCGAAGGCGCGGTAGGCGCCACCGGCGCCGCCGGGACTCGGGCCGCGCAGGACGGCGATCGCGTCGTCGCCGGGATTCCAGGTCATCGCAGTGCCTCAGTCCGTCGCCACGACGACGATCGCCGTGACGAGCGCGTTCAGGGTGGCCAGGGGCAGCAGGATCTTCCAGCCGAGGCTCATGAGCTGGTCGTAGCGCAGGCGCGGGAGCGTCGCGCGGACCCAGATGAAGAAGAACGCGAAGAACGCCATCTTCACGAGCACCACGAGCGGGTCGACGAAGGTCGGCGGGTCGATCCCGAACGGGCAGCAGCCAGCCGCCCAGGAAGACGGTGGCGACGACGCCCGAGACGACGAGCACGTTGAGGTACTCGGCGAAGTAGTACGAGGCGAAGCCGCCGCCGCCGTACTCGGTGTTGTAGCCGCCGACCAGCTCGGCGTCGGCCTCGACGAGGTCGAACGGCGGCCGGTTGGTCTCGGCGAAGCTCGCGACCAGGAAGACGATGAAGCCGACGAACTGCGGGACGATGTACCACATGCCCTCCTGGGCCTCGACGATCTCGGTCAGCGACAGCGTGCCCGCGGTCATGACCACGCCGATCAGCGCCAGGCCCTGGGAGACCTCGTAGGAGATGAGCTGCGCGGCGGCGCGCATCGAGCCCAGGAACGAGTACTTCGAGCCCGAGGCCCAGCCGCCGAGCATGATCCCGTAGAAGGCGACGGCGCCGAAGGCGAAGAGGTACAGCGGCCCGATGCTGACGTCGACGCCGTAGAGCCCGACCTGCGTGCCGAAGATGTCGACCGTGTCGCCGAACGGGATGATCGCGAAGGCCGCGACCGCGGTCATGATCGAGATGATCGGCGCCAGCCGGAAGAGCCAGCCGACCGACGTGCGCGGGCGGAAGGACTCCTTGGTCAGCAGCTTGACGATGTCGGCCAGCGGCTGGGCGATGCCGAACGGGCCGACGCGGTTGGGCCCGTAGCGGTGCTGGAAGCGGCCGAGGATCTTGCGCTCGGCCAGCAGGACGACCGGCACGAGCTGCAGGCCGACGGCGAAGATGACGATGCCCTTGATGATCTGGATCCACCAGGGCTCGTAGTAGCCGACCTCGGCCAGCGGGAGGTGCGCTGTCATGCCTTGCGCACCTCGACGAGCGCGCCGGTCAGCGACGACGCGGACTGATCGGGCACGCCGCTCTCCAGGAACACCGAGCCGGTCGGCACCGCGGAGCGGACGTTGACGGTGGCGGCGATCTGCGTGCCGTTGGCGCCGACGACGACGCGCTCACCCTCGAAGACGCTCAGGCGCTGGGCGTCGGCCGGCGAGATCTCGAGGCGCTGGCCGGCGTGCAGGAAGCGCAGCGCGGGGGAGACGTGGACCTCCTCGGCGGCCCAGATCGAGCGGAAGGTGCCCAGGCGCAGGCGCCCGTTGGCCTGCGCGGCCGGCTCGGGCGGCTCGAGGTCGAACGGCCCGAGGGCGGCCTCCGGGAAGCTCTCGGCGCCGGCGCGCTCCTGCCAGCGCACGCCCTCGCCGCCGATCTCCTCGAGCGTCAGCCCGGCGTAGAACGGCACGGCCTCGAACAGCTGCCTGCTGAGCCATCGGCCCGGTGAGCACGCCGGTGTCGAGGCCCAGGCGCTTGGAGAGCTCGGCCAGGACCTGCCACTCGGCGCGCACCGCGCCGGGATGGCCGATCGCCGGGCGCAGGCGCTGCAGGCGCCCGTCGGGGTGGACGATCGTGCCCTCCTTCTCGGCGTAGGACTCGGCCGGGAAGACCACGGTGGCGTGCTCGCGCAGCCCCTCGGTGAGGAACTGGCGCGTGGGCCACGACGGTGGTCGCCTTCTCGAGCGCCGCCACCCAGGTCTCCCGGCCGGGGAGGTGGCGCACCGGGTCGATGCGCAGCAGGTACAGCGCGCTCAGCTCGCCGGCGGCCGCGGCCTCGGCGATGGCCGCGGCGTCGCGCGCCCCGTGGGTGGGCGGCTCGACCTCGACGTAGCCGGGGCCCGCGTTGGGCAGGACGCCCGCCTCGCGCAGCCCGCGGCCGTTGGCGGCGGCGGGGATCTCGAGCAGGCCCGCGCCGGCGCGGCCCGCCGTGAGCCCCAGCTCGCCGGCGAGGTTGAGCAGCGCGCGCGCCGCGTGCGGGGCGCGGGCGCCCGAGGTCAGGCGCTCGCCCCAGAGGATCACGACGTCCTCGCCGGCGCCGCGCAGCAGCGTCGCCAGCGCACGCACCGCCTCCTCCTCGGCGCCCGCGGCGCGCGCGAGGGCACCGACGTCGGAGCCGCCGGAGAGCGCGCCGGCCAGCGCGGCGACGAAGGCCTCGCCGGCGCCCGGGCGCGTAGCGCACGCTGAGCCTGGCGTTGGCGTCCAGCGACGACGGGCGGCTCGTGGCGACCGCGAGCTGCACGCCGTGGCGGCGCACGCCCTTGCGGATGCGCAGGTCGAGGATCGGCGCGTCGTCGACGGGCTCGCAGTCGAGGACGAGGACCGCGTGGGCGAACTCGAGGTCGGGCACCGTCGCCTGCACGGCCGGCGCGGCGAGCGCCCGCTGCCAGCTCCAGCGGCAGCGTGCCGCCCGAGCGCGCAGTCGAGGTCGGTCGAGTCGCAGCGCCTCGCGCACGATGCGCTGCAGGAGGAAGCCCTCCTCGTTGGTCGCGTCGTCCGCCGGCCAGCGCGCCGACGCGCCCGTTGGCCCGGCCGAGGCCCCGGCGGCCTCGTCGAGCGCGCGCTCCCAGCTCACCGGGCGCAGCTCGCCGCCGTCGCGCACCAGCGGCTCGGTGATGCGCTCGTCGACGTGCACCGACTGGTAGGCGAAGCGGCCCTTGTCGCACAGCCAGCCGTCGTCGACGTCGGCGTTGTCGCGCGCGGTCACGCGCAGCACGCGCTCGTCGCGCACGGTGAAGCTGACGTTGCACTGCGAGGGGCACAGCGTGCAGACCGAGCCGGCGCCCTCGATGTCCCACGGGCGCGCGCGGAAGCGGTAGGGCTGCGAGGTCAGCGCGCCCACCGGGCACAGCTCGATGATGTTGCCGCTGAACGGCGCGACGTAGGGATGGCCGTCGAACGTCGCGACGTAGGTGTGCGCGCCGCGCTCCTGCAGGACGAGCTGGTGGTCCTCGGCGATCTCCTGGCTGAAGCGCACGCAGCGGTAGCAGAGGATGCAGCGCTCGCGGTCGATCGCGATCAGCGGCGACAGCGCCAGCGGCTTGACGAAGTGGCGCTTGGGCTCGATGAAGCGCGAGCGACCGCCGCCCCAGCCGAAGGAGATGTCCTGCAGCGGGCACTCGCCGCCCTTGTCGCAGACCGGGCAGTCGAGCGGGTGGTTGATGAGCAGGAACTCGACGACCGCCTCCTGCGCCGTCGCGCACGCGCTCGGTCTGCGTGTGGACGACCATGCCGTCCTTGACCGGCGTCGAGCAGGCGGTCTGCAGCTTGGGGATGCCCTCGATCTCGACCAGGCACATGCGGCACGCGCCGACCGGCGCGCCGAGCTTGGGCTCGTAGCAGAAGACCGGGATCTCGACGTCGCCGAACTTGGCGGCGTCGACGAGCATCATGTTCTCGGGCGCCGTCACCTCGCGGCCGTCGAGCGTGAAGGTGATCATGCGGACCTTCGGGCGCGGCATCGCTAGGCCGCGGCTCCCTGGATGAGCGGCTCGAGCGGCGCCTCGTCGCCCGTGAGCGCGTCGTTGCGCGCGCGCGCGGCCTCGATGTGCGCCTCGAACTCGTCGCGGAACTTCTCGATCATCGAGCCGATCGGCATCGCCATCGCGTCGCCCAGCACGCACAGGCAGTTGCCGATGATGTTGGTGCAGACCGAGGCCATGATGTCGAGGTCCATCGGCGTGGCCTCGCCGTTGTCGATGCGCTCGAGCATCCTGCACCGTCCAGTTGGTCCCCTCGCGGCACGGCGTGCACTTGCCGCACGACTCGTGGCGGTAGAACTTCGCCGTCTTCAGCGCGACGTCGACGACGGAGTTGCGAGTCGTCGACGACGATGATCGCGCCCGAGCCGAGCATCGAGCCGGCCTTGGCCATCGTGTCGAAGTCGTAGGGGAGGTCGAGGTCGTCGGCCGTGAGCACCGGCGCGCTCGAGCCGCCGGGGAACCACAGCTTCACCTCGCGGCCGTCCGGCGGCCCGCCGGCCAGCCCGTAGATGAGCTCGCGCGAGGGGATCCCCAGCTCGATCTCGTAGTTGCCGGGCCGCTGGACGTTGCCCGACACGGAGACGAGCTTCGTGCCGGTCGAGCTCGGCGTCCCGATCTTGGCGTACTCCTCGCCGCCCATGCGCATGATGTGCGGCACCGTGGCGAGCGTCTCGACGTTGTTGATCAGCGTCGGGCCCTGGTACAGGCCCTGGTTGGCCGGGAACGGCGGCTTGAGGCGCGGGTTGCCGCGCTTGCCCTCGAGCGAGTCCAGCAGCGCCGTCTCCTCGCCGCAGATGTAGGCGCCCGCGCCGCGGTGCACCCACAGGGTCAGCGAGTGGTCGGAGCCGAGGATGCGCTCGCCGAGGAAGCCCGGCGGCGCGCGCCTCCTCGACGGCCGCCTCGAGCATGTCGGCCTGCAGCTCGTACTCGCCGCGGATGTAGATGAACGCGCGGTTGGCGCCCACCGCGTACGCGCGATGATCATGCCCTCGATGAGCATGTGCGGGCTCTTCTGCATGAGCTCGCGGTCCTTGAAGGTGCCCGGCTCGGACTCGTCGGCGTTGCAGACGAGGTACTTGTCCATCGTCCCGTGCGGCATGAACGAGGCCTTCTTGCCCATCGAGAAGCCGGCGCCGCCGCGCCCGCGCAGGCCCGACAGCGTCGAGCTCGTGCACGACCTCGTCGGGCGTCATGTCCAGCGCGCGGCGGACCATCTCGTAGCCGCCGCGCCGGCGGTAGACGTCGATCGTGGCCAGGCCGGGCTCGTCGATGTCGTCGAAGAGGATGAGGTCGGTCATGAGCGGCTTGGCCACCTTGGGGTCGGCGCTGGGCCGCCGGCGCAGCTGCTTGTCGGGGAGCGGGTCGGTCGCCGTCGCGGACCTGCTGCACGAGCGTCGGCACCTCGTCGAGGGCGATCGGGCCGACGTACTCGCCGTTGACCGAGGCCATCGGCGCGATGTCGCACGCGCCGAGGCACTCGAAGCCGCGCACGTTGAAGTCCTCGTCGTCGCCGACCTCCTCCTGCACGGCGGCCAGCAGCTCGTCGGCGCCGCACAGCGAGCACGAGATGTTCGTGCACACGTAGACCTGGTTGCGGCCCACCGGCCGCGTCTCGAGCATGTCG
Source organism: uncultured Actinomycetes bacterium (assembly GCA_963840185.1). Taxonomy (GTDB): domain Bacteria; phylum Actinomycetota; class Thermoleophilia; order Solirubrobacterales; family Solirubrobacteraceae; genus JAOPZW01. Next base: position 774,425 of record CAWIXY010000008.1, read on the forward strand.
TAGAACGTCGCGACGGCGATCAGGTAGCCGGGCGTCAGGCGCATGACGCACGCCGCCTGCTCGATGCCCTCGGGCGTGCACCAGCCGTAGCGGTCCTGCACGGCGAACAGCGCCGGGATCGACGCCGAGCGGCGGTCGGGGTAGCGCGCCATGTACTCCTCGATGCTCGGCGCGCAGGTCCTCGGGCACCGGGGTCGTCGCCGGGTCCGGGACGCCGGCGGGGTCCTTCGTCGAGGTCGGCGGCGTCGTCCCAGCCGGGGACGCGCGAGCCGTGCCCGAAGCGCGGGACGCTCGCGGGTCGATCGCCATCGGGCGGCCATCAGCGGTCGACACCGCCGAGCATCGGGTCGAGCATCGCCAGCGTCGCGATCAGGTCGGCGATGTACGCGTCGCGCGTCATCGGCGCGGTGGCCTGGAGGTTCACGAAGCTCGGGTCGCGCATGTGCACGCGCGCGGGCTTGGAGGAGCCGTCGGAGCGCACGAAGCAGCCCAGCTCGCCGCGCGGCGACTCGATCGGGTAGTAGACCTCGCCCGGCGGCACGCGGAAGCCCTCGGTCACGAGCTTGAAGTGGTGGATGAGCGCCTCCATCGAGGTGGCGAGCTCGTGGCGCGGGGGCAGCGCGACCTTGCGGTCGTCGGTGATCGTCGGGCCCTCGGGCAGGCCGTCGAGCGCCTGCCGGATGATCTTCGGTCGACTCGCGCATCTCCTGCAGCCGGACCAGGTAGCGGTCGTAGTTGTCGCCGATCGTGCCGACCGGGATGCGGAACTCGAAGTCGTCGTAGGAGGAGTAGGGCATCGCCTTGCGCAGGTCCCACGGGTTGCCGGCGGCGCGCAGGAGCGGCCCGGTGACGCCGAGCCCCAGCAGCGTCTGCTCGTCCAGCGGGCACACGTGGCGCAGGCGCTGCAGCACGATCTCGTTCTTGTTGAGCAGCGCCGCGAACTGGTCGACGCGGTCTCCGAACCCGTCCAGGAACTCGCGCAGCTTGTCCTCGAAGCCCAGCGGGATGTCCTCGAAGACGCCGCCGACCTGGATGTAGCGCGTGTGCATGCGCTGGCCGGAGGACATCTCGAACAGGTCGAGGATCTGCTCGCGGTCGCGGAAGCAGTACCAGAACATCGAGATCGCGCCGAGGTCCAGCGCGCTGGTGCCCAGCCACACGAGGTGGCTCATGATCCGGTTGAGCTCGAGGTGGATGACGCGCAGGTACTGGGCGCGCTTGGGCACCTCGAGGTCGAGCAGCGTCTCGACGGCGCCGCAGAAGGCCATCGCGTTGAAGTAGTAGGCCAGGTAGTCCATCCGCTCGATGACGGGGATGGCCTTCCAGTAGCTCTTGTCCTCGGCCGTCTTCTCGATGCCCGTGTGGAGGTAGCCGATGATCGGCTTGAGGTCGCGCACGACCTCGCCCTCGAGCGTCACCAGCAGGCGCAGCACCCCGTGGGTGGCCGGGTGATGCGGGCCCATGTTGAGCGTGAGCAGCTCCTGCTCGGCGCCGCCGACCGCGGGCAGGCGCTGCGTCTGCGCCGTCAGGTCGATGCTCTCCTCCTGCTGGCGGTACGTGCTGACGCCGCTGCTCATGACGTGTAGTCCCTGTCCTGCGCCTCGTCCTTGGTGAACAGCACGGGCTCCCCGCCGATCGGGAAGTCGCGTCGCTGCGGGTGGCCCTCGTAGTCCTCGGGCATCAGGATCCGCCGCAGGTCGTGGTGGCCGCGGAAGATCACGCCGAACATGTCGTAGACCTCGCGCTCCTGGTGGTCGGCGGTCGGCCAGTCGCGCGGTGACCGACTCCACCTCGGGCGCGTCGGTGGGCACCCGCAGCTTCACGGTGATGCGGTCCAGCGCGTCCATGTCCAGCAGCTCGTAGTGCACGCCGAGGCGCGGCTCCTCGGGGTAGTAGTCCAGCCCGTGGACGCTGGCCAGGAAGCCGAAGCCCTTGTCGCGCAGGAACTGCAGCGTGGCGCGCGATCGCCTCGGGGCGCACGTGCAGCGCGGCCTTGCCGCGGAAGTGCTCGGTGTCGAGCACCGCGTCCGGCAGCTCCTGGGCGAGGAGCTCGAGCCCCGTCGCGTCAGGCACCGGAGGTGTCCCCGGGCGGGAAGACGTTGACGGCCGCGGTGGTCCCGCGGTCGGTCTCGTCCGGCACGAGCTCCTCGGTGCCCTCGGCGTTGTAGCGCTCGCGCCAGCCGAGCCCCGGGTCGTGCTGGACCATCGCAGCGCAGCCTGAGGATCCCGTGCATGAGCGCCTCGGGGCGCGGCGGGCATCCCGGCACGTGCACGTCGACGGGCATGAACTTGTCCGCCGGGACGATGGCGTAGTTGTTGAAGACGCCCATCGAGCTCGAGCAGGCGCCCATCGCGATCGCGTACTTCGGCTCGAGCATCTGGTCGTAGATGCGCCGGATGATCGGGGCCATCTTGATGGAGATCCGCCCGGAGAGGATCAGCATGTCGGCCTGGCGCGGGGAGGCGCGGAAGGCCTCGAAGCCGAAGCGGGCGATGTCCAGGCGCGCGGCGACGATCGACATCATCTCGATCGCGCAGCAGGCCAGCCCGAAGGTGGCCGGGAACAGCGAGTTGCCGCGCGCCCAGCCGACCGCCCGGTCGAGCGTCGTGGTCAGGACGCGCTCCTCGACGTAGCGCTCGAGGTCCTCGCCCTCGAGGTCGCCGCGCAGCATCTGCTGCGCGCGCAGCTGGCGGATGCGGAAGTCCTCTGAGACGGACCCACCCACCCGGCCACCCACCGGTCGCCGCTCAGCTTGTCCCTGCGGACTATCTCCATGACAGTGCTCCTCGGCGCCAGACGTACACGAACGCTACGGCCAGCAGCGCGATGAAGACGATCGTCTCGATGAGCGCGAAGGTGCCGAACGCACGCAGCTCGACCGCGACCGGGTACAGGAAGATGACCTCGATGTCGAACAGGATGAAGAGCATCGCGATCAGGTAGAAGCTGATCCCGAAGCGGAACCCCTGCTGGATCTCCGAGGGCAGCCCGCACTCGTAGGGGTCGAACTTGTGGTCGATCTGGCGCCGCGGCCCGAGGTAGCCGTTGAGGACTGCGAAGGCGGCGCCCACCCCCGTGCCGAGCAGCAGGAAGACGAGACCGGGCAGGTAGGACCGCAGCACCACCGAGCGTTCTATCAAGGTTTGTGCCGTCGTGATACTTAGTGGTCCCCGCCACAAGTCCCGCCCCGTTTCTTGACCACGGCAGCGCAGATCGCGGCCGTCGCACTGGCCACCCTGAGCACCCTGGCGGCGGTGGTGGGTGCATGGCGCTGGTACCGCGTCGAGCCGTCGCGAGCGTTCTGGGCGCTGGCCCGCTCGGCGCAGGCGGCAGCGGGCGCGCAGGCGGTGGTCGCCGGCGTGCTCGCCGTGTCGGGCTTCGAGCCGGCCGACGGGCTGTTCTGGCTCTACGCGCTGCTGCCGGTGGCGGTCTCGTTCGTGGCCGAGCAGCTGCGGCTGGCCAGCGCGCAGACCGTGCTCGACGCGCGCGGGATCGAGGACGCCCAGGCGGTCGGGCGGCTCGAGCGGACCGCCCAGCGCTCCGTCGTGCTGGCCATCGTGCGCCGCGAGATCGGCGTGATGGCGGTCGCCATGGCCGTCATCGCCTTCCTCGCCCTGCGCGGGCTGGTCACGATCTGAGGCCAGGAGTACTGTCGCCTCATGACTGATCAGACGCCTCCCGAGGGCGCCAACACCCTCATGCCGTACCTGGTCGTCGACGGCGCGGCCGATGCGATCGACTTCTACCGCCGCGCCTTCGGCGCGGAGGAGGAGTTCCGCATGGACATGCCGGACGGCAACGTCGGCCACGCCTCGCTGCGCTTCGGCGAGTCCCGCATCATGCTCGCCGACGTCTTCGACGGCTCACCGTACGAGCCGCCCAAGGGCCGCGCGCCGAGCGTCGGCCTGTACCTGTACGTCGACGACGTCGACGCCGTCTTCCAGCGCGCGCTCGACGCCGGAGCCACGGCGCAGAGCCCTGTCGAGGACATGTTCTGGGGCGATCGCTGGGGCCGCCTCATCGATCCCTACGGCCACGCCTGGGAGATCGCGACCCATGTCGAGGACGTCAGCGAGGCCGAGATGGCCGAGCGCGTGAAGGCGATGGTGCCCGAGCAGGGGTGAGTCGGCGCGCCTACGACGCCGCCGTGGTGTAAGCGCCGCGGTAGAAGACCAGCGGGTCGCCGCCGTCCTGCGCTTCGACCTGCGTCACCGCGCCGATGCCGATCGTGTGGTCGCCGCCCGGGTGCAGCTCGACCAGGTCGCAGGCCAGCCACGCCAGCGCGTCGTCGAGCACCGGCACGCCGTGGGCGACGGTGTGCGTGACGGCCTGGAACTTCTCGCGCGCGACGCGCTTGGAGGCGAACACGCGCGCCAGCTCCTCCTGCCCGGCCCGCAGGACGTTGACGGCGAAGCGCCGGCTCTCGCGGACGGCGGTGAGCGTGCGCGAGCCGTTGTCGAAGCACACCAGCAGCAGGACGGGGTCCAGCGACAGCGAGGTCACGGCGTTCGTCGTCAGCCCCGCCGGGCCGGCGGGCCCGTTCGCGGTGACGATCGCGACCCCGGTGGCGAAGTGCGACACGACCTCCCGGTAGCGCTGCGGATCGGCGGCCATCGAGGCCGCGGACCATAGGGCAGCCCGTCGAGAGGACCCGCGGCCGCCGCGCCGAATCAGGGCTCGTACCCGGCGCCGGCCCTAGACGGTCGCAATCCCCCCCAACAACGCGATCGCCTCGACACGGCGGCAACCAGGCCGGCGCCGGGTCCTCTGCCCGCGAGCGTCAGCCGCCGCTGCGCCGCACGACGAGCGTGCCGTACTGGCCCAGGTTGTCGTGGTTGGCCAGCGTGCAGACCACGCGGTAGCGCCCGGGGCGCAGCGTCGCCCTGGCGGTGACGGTCTCGCCCGGCTGTGCGGTCTTCGACCGGGCGTACTCCACCTCGACGGCGTCGGGGGAGCGGTCGTCGCTGACCACGGCCACGTTGTGGGTCAGCCTGCCCACGTTGCGCGCGACGATCCGCACCCGCCCGGTGGGGGTGAAGATGCGCTCGGGATCCACGCGGAACTCGTCGAGCGTCATGCGCACCGTCCCATCCTCCTGCGCGCGCACGTAGGCGTCGTCGTCCCCGCAGGCGGAGAGCAGGACGGTGGTCGCCGCTGCGAGGGCGGCGAGCGTGGCACGCTTGGCCGACATCGCCTTTCGTATGATGCCCGCCGGAATGCCGCGCCGCCTCGCCACGGCCCTGCTGGTCGTCCTCGCCGCCGGTGTCCTGGCCGCCTGCGGGTCGCGCGGCAACTCCGTGAACGACACCGCGCAGATCGAGACCGGCGCCCAGCTGTTCGCCGAGCGCTGCCACGGCTGCCACGCGATGGACGTGGTCGGCGCCGAGGGCGGCGCGCTGGAGGTCAACGACCGCGAGCGCGTCGACGGGCCCAACTTCAACGTGCGCAAGGAGCTGCGCGACCAGGTGCTCTACGCGATCCGCAACGGCGGCTACTCGGGCGCGATCATGCCCGAGAACATCGTGGTCGGCCAGGAGGCCGAGGCCGTGGCGGCGTTCCTGGCCAAGTACTCCGGCCGGGGCGAGAACGAGTCGACGGACGTCGACACGGGCGGTGGCACGCCCGGCTCGCAGGCGCCCGCCTCCCAGGGCGGCGCGCCGTAGGATCACGGCCCCCGCCGGTGTCCGGGGCCCCATGCTCGACCTCAAGCTGATCCGCCGCGACCCGGAGCACGTGCGGGCGGCGCTCGCACGCCGGGGCGACGCCGGCGCGCTCGACCGCGTGCTCGAGCTCGACGAGCGCCGGCGCGAGATCCTGCCCGAGCTCGAGGCGCTGCGCGCCCGCCAGAACGAGGCCAGCGGCGCGATCGCGCAGGCCCGCAAGGCCGGCGAGGATGCCGGCGAGGCGATCGCCGCGATGCGCGAGGTGGCCCAGCGGGCCAAGGCGCTGGCAGACGACCTGGCCCGCGTCGAGGCCGAGCTGCAGCACGGCGCTGAGCGCGCTGCCCAACCTGACCGACCCGGGCGCGCCCGACGAGGACACCGTCGTGCGCGAGGTCGGCGAGCCGCGCGTGCACCCGCCGGCGCGCGACCACCTCGAGCTGGCCGGCGAGCGGATCGACATGGAGCGCGCGGCGCGCCTGTCGGGCTCGCGCTTCGCCTACCTGCGCGCCGAGCTCGTCTTCCTCGAGCTCGCGCTGGTCCGCTGGACGCTGGAGAAGCTGCGCGGCCACGGCTTCGAGGCGGTGATCCCGCCCGTGCTCGTGCGCGAGCACGCCCTCTACGGCACCGGCTTCCTGCCCGACACCGAGCAGCAGATCTACCACCTGCCCGAGGACGACCTGTACCTCGTCGGCACCAGCGAGGTCGCGCTGGCCTCGCTGCACGCCGGCGAGATCCTGGACGGCGGGCGAGCTTGCCGCGCCGCTACGCCGGCTTCTCCCCGTGCTTCCGCCGCGAGGCGGGCGCGGCCGGGCGCGACACGCGCGGCATCTTCCGCGTGCACCAGTTCGACAAGGTCGAGATGTTCAGCTTCGTGACCCCCGACGCGTCGGCGGCCGAGCACGAGCGGCTGCTGGGGATCGAGGAGGAGATCCTGCAGGCGCTCGGCGTCCCCTACCGCGTGGTCGACATCGCCGTGGACGAGCTCGGCGCCTCGGCCGCGCGCAAGTTCGACCTCGAGGCGTGGCTGCCCGGCCAGGGGCGCTACCGCGAGCTGACCTCGTGCTCGAACACGACCGACTTCCAGGCGCGCCGGCTCGAGGTCCGCTTCCGGGGCGAGGGCTCCGGGCGGCCGGAGACGCTGCACACGCTCAACGGCACGGCCTGCGCCGTCGGGCGCACGATCATCGCGCTGCTGGAGAACGGCCAGCGCGAGGACGGCGGGGTGACGCTGCCCGAGGTGCTCGTGCCCTACGGCGCGCCGTCGGAGCTGCCCGTCCCGTCGCGCTCGTCCTGAGCCTCGCCGGCGCGCCGCACGGCCGCGACCGCCGCCTCGCGCGAGTCGACGATCTCGAAGGTCGTGTCCAGGCGCGTGATCTCGAACAGGCGCAGCACGGTCGGGTTGGTGCACACGATCGCCATCCGGCCGCCGCGGCGGGTGACCCGCCGCAGCCCGTTGAGCAGGACGCTCAGCCCGGTGGAGTCGATGAACGACACGTCGGCGAGGTCCAGGACGACCGACGTCTTGCCCTGACCGATGGCGTCGTTGAGACGGCTGCTGAACTCCGGGGCGGTCGAGACGTGGATCTCGCCCGACACGGCGATGACATGCGTGCGCTCGTCGACCTCGTCCTCGAACAGCTCGAACTGCGGCTCGGCGAAGGAGGCCATGGACCGTTGCTACAGGACTTCCGGCGGCCGTGTCAACACGAAACGTAGGTTCTCGGCCCCAGGGCGCCGCGTTGCATACGGTGCAGCGCATGACGACCGTCCGCGACGCCGCCTTCGATCTCCTCCGCGCGCGCGGGATGACGACCATGTTCGGCAACCCGGGCTCGACCGAGCTGCCGATGCTCGCGAGCTTCCCCGAGGACTTCCGGTACGTCCTCGGCCTGCAGGAGGCGGTGGTCGTGGGGATGGCCGACGGGTACGCGCAGGCGACGGGCCGCGTGGCCCACGCCAACCTGCACACCGCGCCGGGCCTGGGCAACGCGATGGGCGCGATCTTCAACGCCCAGGCCAACAAGGCGCCGCTGCTGGTCACCGCCGGCCAGCAGGTGCGCCCGTACATCACGCCGCAGGCGAACCTCACCAACCGCGACGCCGTGCGCGTGCCGCACCCCTACGTGAAGTGGAGCTTCGAGCCCCCGCGCGCGCAGGACGTGCCGGCGGCGCTCGCCCGCGCCATCGACATCGCGGCGCTGCCGCCGCGCGGCCCCGCGTTCGTCTCGATCCCGATGGACGACTGGGAGCAGGAGGCCGACGAGACCGCGGCGCGCCTTGCAACGGCGCGCTCGGTGACCGGCCGCGCCGGCGCGGATCCCGCGGCGGTGCACGCGCTCGCGCGCCGGCTGGAGGCGGCGAGCAGGCCGGCGATGGTCGCCGGCCCCGACATCGACGCGGCCGGTGCGTGGGACCAGGCGGTGGAGCTCGCGCAGCGGCTCGCGCTGCCGGTCTGGGCCACGCCCGCCACCGGTGGCGGACGGCTCGGCTTCCCCGAGGACCACGACGCACTTCCAGGGCCTCCTGCCGCCGGCGATCGGCCCGGCCGGCGAGGTGCTGGCCGCCTACGATCTCGTGCTCGTCGTCGGCTCGTCGGTCTTCCCCTACTACCCCTACCTGCCCGGGCCCGGCGCTGACCGAGCGACACGCAGCTCGTCGCCATCACGAGCGATCCCGACGAGGCGGCCCGCGCGCCGATGGGCGACGCGATCGTCGCCGACGTGCGCCTCACGCTCGACGCGCTGCTGGGCGAGCTGCGCCCGGCCGAGCGTCCGGCGCCCGAGCCGCGCGAGCCTCCGCCCGCGCTCAGCGACGGCGCGACCGACGGCCCGATGGACCCCGGCGACGTGCACGGCACGCTGGCCGACGTGTTGCCCGCCGACGCGATCGTCGTCCTGGAGTCGCCCGTCGAGCACGCTCGCGCTGCGCAACCGCCTGCGCATCTCGCGCCCGGCCAGCTACTACTTCGGTGCCTCCGGCGGTCTGGGCTTCGGCCTGGCCGCCGCGATCGGCGTGCAGCTCGCCGTCCAGGACCGGCCGGTCGTGTGCGTGCTCGGCGAGGGCTCGGCGCAGTACGCGATCACCGGGATGTGGACGGCCGCGGCCTACCGCGTCCCGGTCACCTTCCTCGTCCTCAACAACGGCGAGTACGCGATCCTCAAGTGGTTCGCGCAGATGGAGGGCGTCAGCGACGCGCCGGGCCTCGACCTGCCCGCCCTCGACGTCGCGGCGACCGCGCAGAGCTACGGCGTGCGCTCACGCCGCGCCATGGGTCGCGACGACCTGCACGCGACGCTGGGCGAGGCGCTCGCGGCGCCCGAGCCGCGCCTCGTCGAGGTCGCGGTCACGCCCGGCATGGCGCTGGCCTGAGAAGTTCTGCTCGCCGTAGTCGCCCGGATCCCTGAAGCCCACCACGGCTGTGTCGCCCTGCACGTTCACGCACGTGATGGTGTCCGCCGTGAGCGACCCCATGGTGAAGGGCGGAGGCTGGCTGGGACGCCGTGCGGGTGCTTCCCCCAGGCGAACACGTTGTCGGCGCCGGTCACGAACCTCCGGGTCTGAGCGCAGATCACCACCGCGTCTTCTTGCCCACAGAGGCGAAACGAGTACGAGGTGTCCGCGTCGAGGTCCGTGACGCGAGCTTCGAAGGGTCCGCGGGCAGCGGCCCCGATCGCCCGGCGGGGAGTTTCGAGCTTGGCCCCCGGCTCCGCGGTAGGCCAGTACTCGAAGTACACGACCGTGCCCGAGGGACCCGCCACGCCACCGCCGTTGAGGGTCGCCGAGCTGTGTCCGATGTCCGTCGCGAACTCCGTGTAGCCCGCGCAGCCGGTGACCGAGAGCCCTGCCAGGACGACGGCCACCTAGAGCGTCGGCCGGAGGTTCATGTCGCTCCAATCCGAGCGAACATGTGCCGTTCGTACCTGAGCGGAGGGGGAGGGATTCGAACCCTCGGGACCGGGTGATCCGGCCCAACGGTTTTCAAGACTCGCGCGGAGTCGTGCAGATTCCGCGTGGTTGAGCCACTTTAGCCCGTACAGCGAGGGCCATGGGACTACGCATGGGACTATCGCGGTGATGCTGGTGTGGAGGGCTATGCGGGCGGCCTCCAACGCGCAGCGACTTGTCAGGCGACCGTTGTTAGGCTCGACTCTCGTTCTGCGGAGGAGTCTTCCAAGCAACGCGTGGGCGATGTCCTTGCCGACCTAGCAGGCGACGCCCAACGGTCGAGCGTGAGGGACGACCTTCTGCTCGACGAGCTGGGTCGCGAGGACATCGAGCGCGCGATCGGAGACGCTGTCGAACGCGAAGAGGACGGATGTTGCAACCACCTCGACACCGACCTCTCCGAGGACGAAGACGACCCGGACTGGGAGGCCGACGAGCTCGTCGAATGGCGAGTGCTCGAACTGCGGAAGGCCGGCGCCTTCCTGGTTGCGCTCGTCGAGGGCGAGGTCCGGCTCGTGCATCCGAGCGAGTTTTCGCTGTTCGTGCCTGACGCTAGTCGCGCAGCTGTATTACATCGACGCTGCGCTCGCCCCGTTTGTCCGGAGGGCGTCACGGCTGCTGGTCGGTGTCGGTCATCTCGAGGATGCAGATCAGGTCGACGAGGCCCGCGAAGGTGCGTGGGTCGTAGCCGGTCTTGGTGGCGATCTGCTGGAGTCGGTAGCGCACGGTGTTGGGGTGGACGTGCATCTGTTCGGCGGCGTTGGCGACGTTGAGGTCGGCGGTGGAGAAGGCGCGGATCGTCTCGACGGTCGCCGCGAGATCGTCGTCCGGGAGTGCCCGCAGGTCGTTGCCCTTGGAGGCGATGATGGCCTTGGTGGTGGCGGTCGCGCCGATCAGTGCGCATTCGAGCGCCGAGAGTTCGTCGAGCGAGACGATCGGCCGGCCCGCCGAGGTGTAGGACAGGGAGCGCTGCTTCGCGGTAGGCCTGCTGGACGCTCGCGAAGCCTTGCGACGGGACGCTGACGCCGTAGCGGACGTCGATGTTGTGTTCCTCGACGGTGCGTTGCCGTGCGTCGCGCAGGCTTGCGATTTTGGCGCGCGGCGAGGTTCCGCCCGAGATCAGGACGAGCTCTCCGTGGCGGATCGTCGCGAGCGGCCTGACGATCCCGAGCGACATGTTCTCCTCGAGCGCGTCCCGGCGAGTTGGAGGGCGTCGCCGACCGCGAGCGTCGTCTGCTCGACCCTTCCGACGACGGTGAGGAGCTGTCCGGTCGGGTCCAGCCCGGGAGCGGCGGGGTGGCGCCGGCCGGGGTCGATCGGCTGGCCGTCGATGAGGCGCTCGACTAGGTCTCGGGCCGCTCGACCGCTCTGCGTCCTCAGCCGGTTTTCTTCGCGCAGATACGCCTCTGCGGCCTGGGTGGTGATGGTGTCGATCGCGTCGATCGCCGAGCGTGCGAGCGCGTAGCCGGCTTCTCGGGAGATCCTTAGCCGCGTGGCTTCGTCGGCGCACGCGTCCCAGTAGGCGAGCAGCGCGACGCGGTAGGCGTGGATGAAGACCTCGAGGCTGACGCCCTTGGTGGACGCGACGCGCCGCCAGTTCGCGCACGAACGCAACGTCCTCGCGGCGTACGGTCGAGCCCTCGGCGTGCGTTCGCGCGAGCACCTCCGACGGTCGCCGTCGCGCCGGCGCGAAGGTCGTTGATCAGCTCCGGCGCGGCGTCCCTGTAGCCGGGGATCTCGTCCACGATCCGCTCGGCGATCGCCTGCCCGATCTCGACATACCGGCCGGCGAGCGGCCTCACCGACGCGGCGCATCGCTGCGGCGTGATCGCCTGTGACGTGGACCGGCTCGGAGCCCCGTGAATGCGCATCCATGGGGCTTGGGCGCATCCTACATAAGACTCGCCAGAACGTTGGAATTTTCGCTAAACGCAGAACGCGCGGCGGGTGGCACGCTGCTCACTAGTCGAAACGAAGGAGCAGCAGTGTCAACGATCACCCAAAACCATCTCGCAAGGGCAACGGGCGCTGGTCACCGGCGCGACGTCGGGCATCGGTCGCGCGGTCGCGCTGCAGCTGGCCCGGGACGGGGCCGAGGTCCTGGTTCACGGCCGCGACGCCGCGCGCGGCGCCGAGACGGTCGAGGAGATCACTGCCGCCGGCGGCAAGGCCAGCTTCGTCGCCGCCGACCTCGGCGACGCCGCCGACGTTCAGCGCCTGGCAAGCGACGTCGGCGACGTCGACATCCTGATCAACAACGCCGGGATCGCGCTCTTCGGCCCGACCGCAGAGTTCGACGTCGCTGCGTTCGACAAGATGTTCGCCAGCAACGTCCGCGCGCCGTTCTTCCTCGTCGCGGCGATCGCTCCCGGAATGGCCGCCAGGGGCCGCGGCAGCATCGTCAGCGTCAGCAGCATGGCCGGCGGCGTCGGGCTCGTGGGCGGCGCGGCCTACGGCGCGACGAAGGCATCGCTCGAGGCGATGACGCGCGCCTGGGCCGCGGAGTACAGCGCGAGCGGGGTGCGCGTCAACGCGATCGCCCCGGGACCCGTCTACACCCCGATCACCCTCAGGCCCGGAGTTCATCACGGCGCTCGGAGAGACCACGCCGATGCACCGCGCCTCACAGCCCGAGGAGATCGCCGAGGTCGTCGCCTTCCTCGCCTCCCCGCGAGCGAGCTACATCACCGGCACCACCGTCGCCGCCGACGGCGGACGCAGAGCGATCTCCAAAAGGAGCCAGCCATGAGCAGCGGGCACACGCACAACACCGCGCCGACACGGTTCGTTGAGGCCGACGGGATCCGCTTCGCCTACCGGCGCTTCGGCAACCCGATCGGCACGCCGATCGTGCTGCTCCAGCACTTCATGGGCAACCTCGACAACTACGACCCGGCGATCACCAACGCTCTCGCCACGGGCCGCGAGGTGATCCTCACCGACAACGCCGGCGTCGGACTCAGCGCAGGTGCGGCACCGGAGACCGTCCGCGGAATGGCGCGCGACGCCGCCTCGCTCATCGACGCTCTGCGGCCTCGAGCAGGTCGATCTCTTCGGCTTCTCGATGGGCGGATTTGTCGCCCAGCAGATCGCCGTCGATCGACCCGAGCTCGTGCGGCGATTGATTCTCGTGGGCACCGGTCCGCGCGGCGGCGAAGGCATGGACCAGCTCGCCCCGGACGTCGCACCCCTGTTCGGGAAGGTCCATGACCCGCAGGATCTGATGTGGCTTCCGATCTTCTTCTCGCCATCGGACGAGAGCCAGGCCGCAGGTCGCCGCTTCCTGGAACGCATCCGGGCGCGAACCGAGGACCGAGACGTCCCGGTCTCGCAGGCCACGGTCGCCGCTCATGCAGCGGCCGCCGCGCGAGTGGGGAGCGGCCGCCCCGGGCAGCTTCGACTACCTCAAGGGAATCCCCCACCCGACGCTCGTGGTCAACGGCAGCAACGACATCGTCGTCCCGACCGTCAACTCCTACATCCTGCAGCAGAACCTGCCAAACGCCGAGCTGATCCTCTTCCCGGACTCCAACCACGGATCGCACTTTCAGTTCACAGACCTGTTCAACCGCTACCTCGACCGACTTCATCGATCTCGGAGCCGACACTCCGATCCTCGTCGGGTGACAAGGCTCGAGGACCATGTTCGACCACGTCACCCTTCGAGTCACCGACCTAGGCGCGAGCTGGGAAGTCGACGAAGGCGCCGGCGAACCGCAGCAGCAGCACACCGCCACGATCGCCAGTGAGCGCTTCCAGTGTTCCGCAGCTCCGCACAAGGAGTTCTCGGCCGCTTGTCGTCACGGACGACGATAAGGGCGCCTCATCAACATGTGAGCGCAACGGTCACCCGTGGGCAGCCTCATGTCCGGCATGCTTCGCGGCGGGAGCGGTTGCCGCTCCTAGCGGCATTGGGCTTGCAGTTCCGCCGCGTCGTTGCACAAGCGGCTGTTTTGCCACAGACACCCTTCGACCGTGAACGTGCGCCGCCAGCGCGAACTCCCCCTGCGCACAGCCGAGTCGGCGACCGGTGCCACTTCTTCGCGCGTCGCCTCGCCCGGCGTCGTCTGGGACGACCACCTGCTCAAGGGCGTGCCGGAGATGGCCGAGCTCAGCCGGACTTCGCGAAGCCGGCGTGCCGTCATACGCGCACGCCTGCTGCCGTCGTCACCCGGCCCGCGAACAGGAAAGCGGTCTGGCGAAGCGATGACTCCATGTCGAACGGCTCGAGCGCCGAGATGGCGTCGCGCGGGATCACCACGTCGTACCAGCGCAGCGCGGCGCTGGCGGCCGTGTAGTGCACGCAGATATTCGCCACGGTGCCGCAGATCACGAGGGTGTCGACGTCCCAGAGCCGCAGCAAGTGATCCAACGGCGTGCCGTAGAAGGCGTCGTAGCGAAGCTTGCGCAGCACGGTCTCGTTCTCGCCCGGCGTCAGCGCGTCGATGATCTCCCAGCCCCAGCTGCCCTCCCGGGCGTGGGCGGGCCAGATCTGCCACTCCGGGTCGCCGTCGCGGTGGGTGTCCTGGCTGTAGACGACGTGCATCCCGTGCGCCCGCGCGAGCGCGAGGAGTTCGGTGATCGCCGGGATCGTCGCTTCGGCGTCCGGCACGAGCAGGTTGCCGCCCTCGCGGACGAAGTCGTTCTGCATATCGATGACGATCAGCGCGGTCCGCGCGGGGTCGATGCGGACCTGCTCGTGTAGTGCATACGGCGGGACATCGATCGTGCGGGTCATGGTCGGCGCTCCTTGTCGTTCTCTGCCTCAGCTGAGACCTCTCGCGCGGGCGCGTGCCGTGCCCGTGGCCTTCCTCGCCGGCCTCCATGCTCGCGGATCCAGCGGGCGTGCTCTTGGGCGTCGGCGAGATCGCCGATGAAAGCCAGCGGGCCGACGTGTAGGTCGCGTAGGTCACCAGGGAACAGGGGCAGCTCGGTGCGCCAGCCCAGGCGGATCACGCCCCCGCTGCCGCGCGCCGCCCCGTGACGGGTCCAACGATCAGGCGGTCGACCTCCAGCGGCTGGCGCAGCGTTACGAACAGGAGCGCCGCGTGTGGCTGTACGCCGACCTCGCTCGTCGCACCGAGATGGTGACCGCGATCCTCGCGACGACGCGGTGGATATCGAGGCGGCGAGCGTGACGCTCGGACACGACATGCACCGCGTTCAGACCGCGATCGTGC